>NZ_JARLUL010000001.1:0-3371361 GCF_037162085.1 Vibrio sp. M60_M70 | reverse complement strand
GCTTTTAATAGCGGCTTTGTTGTTTCTAAAGCAAATGTACAGCGAAATGAGTATTTAGATCATCGGTGTCTCAAAACTCTATGAGTTGTACATAGGATAATAACGGGTATTAAAAAGGCTCCAAAAGGAGCCTTTGTCATGGGATAACAACCATTAATCAGAGGTAATCGTTAATGGCCAACCGATATCAGTTTGACGGTTGGATTCGATTTCTAGCTCAGCGGCGGTCAACGGGTTGGCCGCTAGCCACTGCGCATCAATGTTTAATGTTAGGTTGTCACCTTCAGCCGTTAATACGACGTTTGGCTCTAAGTTTTGGTTGCGACGGTGAGTCAACAACACCGCTAAGCGCAACAACCGCAGTACGCGCTTGGCACTTGAGCCTGATAACGCGTGTTGCTCAGGCAGTGAGGTGAGTTGTTCTCGATAACGACGGGCAATCTCACCAATAAAGAACTTCTGCGCGCGAGTGTAGCCAGGTAAATCCAAATTCTGGAGTAGGTAAGCACTGTGCTCACCGCCTTTTTTGAAATCGATCGTTAAGCCGATTTCATGCAGCTTTGCGGCGGTTTCAAGCAATATCTTGCCTTGAGGTTCAGTAATCCACTCATCGCCGCCGGCTTGCTCCAACAGTTTGCTTGCCAGTGTCGCAACTTGTTCACCGTATTGGTGATCGAGCTGATAACGATTTTGTACGCTGGCAATTGTGCGAGCACGGATGTCTTCTTGACGTAGCTCTTCAACCATCTCGTAGACTAAGCCTTCACGTAGTGCGCCGCCAGCGAGTGTCATCGCGTCGATTTCCAGTAATTCAAAAACGGCAATCAAAATAGATAGGCCGCTAGGGAACACTAACGCACGTTCAAGCGTTAAGCCTTCAATGTCGAGCTCTTCTAAATGATCGGCTAACATGGCTTGCTTCTGCAGGCGTTTCAATTTGGAGTGAGTGATTACTTCGTCCATACCTTGCGCTAGCATTATCTCTTGCAATGCCTGAACGGTGCCGGATGCGCCAACGCACACA
This sequence comes from Vibrio sp. M60_M70, assembly GCF_037162085.1. Classification (NCBI taxonomy): domain Bacteria; kingdom Pseudomonadati; phylum Pseudomonadota; class Gammaproteobacteria; order Vibrionales; family Vibrionaceae; genus Vibrio; species Vibrio sp. M60_M70. Next base: position 3,370,337 of record NZ_JARLUL010000001.1, on the reverse strand, counting down.
TCCCAACCGATTTCAGTATAGCGCTCTAGAATTGGCTGGATTGTCTGCTTCGCGCCTTCAATTGCTGCGTCAAAGTTACGCGCATTCAACTGGCGATCTTTAAAGAAGTTTTCCAGCCAAGTCACACAACCCATTTTTAAACTGGTCAGTGCTTTGGCTTCGAAACCTTCACCGATGATGAGCTCGGTACTTGCGCCACCGATATCGACAACAAGACGGCGACCGCTGCCTCCAGAAGTGTGTGCGACACCTTTATAGATAGTGGCCGCTTCTTCTTCACCGGAGATAACGTCGATTGGTTGACCAAGAATCTGGTTCGCTTTCTCCAGAAACACATCTACATTCGTGGCGGTACGTAAAGTGGCTGTGCCTACAATACGAATGTTTTGTTTAGGAATGTCCTGCAAGCGTTCCGCAAATAGACTTAAGCAGTCCCATCCTCGCTGCATAGCTTCCATACTAAGAGAATTATGTTCATCTAGGCCCGCGGCTAGACGAACCTTGCGCTTAATTTTAGCCATTGTTTGAACGCTGCCATCGATATGACGCACAACGAGCATGTGAAAACTGTTCGACCCGAGGTCGATGGCGGCGTATAGCGGCGATGATCCTGCTTGACTCATAAACGAACTCAGTTTCCTTTTACGATTGTTTTGGTGCCGACTGACGTGGTTGGCGTGGACGACGTCCTTGCGGCTTGCGGTTACCTGAACCTGAACGAGTTCCGCCAGTATTCGTACGACGCTGTTGGTTGCGTGGCGCACGCATACGAATTGGCGCTGGCAGATCTTGGATCAGCGCTGACGAATCGTATTCTGAAACTGGGATAGTGTGCTCAATGTATTCTTCGATTGCAGGCAGGTTAATTGCGTACTCTTCACAAGCAAAACTGATCGAGTGGCCGCTTGCACCAGCACGACCGGTACGGCCAATACGGTGAACGTAATCTTCACAGTCGTCAGGAAGGTCGTAGTTGAAAACGTGCGTCACTTGAGGAATATGCAGACCACGCGCAGCAACGTCAGTTGCAACAAGAATGTCGACATCGCCTTTGGTGAATTGCTCAAGAATCTTTTCACGTTTCTTCTGCGGTACATCACCAGTAAGAAGACCGACACGGTGTCCATCGGCGGCCAAGTGACCCCAAACCGATTCACACTTGTGTTTCGTGTTCGCAAAAATGATGGCGCGATCTGGCCATTCTTCTTCAATCAAAGTTTGAAGGAGGGCCATTTTATCTTCGTTAGAAGGGTAGAAAAGTTCTTCCTGAATGCGGTGACCAGTTTTCTGTTCTGGCTCTACCACAACATGCTCAGGGGTGTTCATGTGCTCAAATGCCAGTTCTTGAACACGGTAAGAAAGCGTCGCTGAGAACAGCATGTTCAAACGCTCTTTTGGTTCAGGCATACGACGGAACAAGAAGCGAATGTCTTTAATAAAGCCAAGATCGAACATGCGGTCGGCTTCATCCAGAACAACGGCTTGAATGTTGTTAAGGTTGAATACGCGCTGTTTGTAGAAATCGATGATACGACCTGTCGTACCAATCAGAATATCGACACCATCTTGCAGCTTATTCAATTGCTTATCGTAGCTTTCACCACCGTAAGCCAAAGCGGTTTTTAGACCAGTGCTCTCAGTTAATGCTTCTGCATCATTGTAAATCTGAATAGCAAGCTCACGTGTTGGCGCCATAATGATTGCGCGTGGCTGCGTAGGTTTACGACCTTCATGCTCCGGTGTCGTCAGAAGGTGGTTGAATGTAGCAGTAAGAAACGCGAGCGTTTTACCAGTACCCGTTTGGGCCTGGCCTGCGATGTCTTGGCCGGTGAGCAGGACCGGCAACGCCAAGGCTTGGATAGGGGTACAAAATTCGAACCCTTTTTTGTCCAATCCTTCAATAACTTGGGGCTTTAAGCCCAAATCGGCGAACTTTTGCTCTGTGATATGCGTCTTTTTCATGGCTATAGAATATCAGCTAAAGCTTGCAATACGAAAGTAAATACATTCCAATAGGGCATCTAATTACTGGTTATCATCCAACCAGTTTCGAAAAACACATTGGAGTGGAAGATGAGTGATAAGATTTTGCAGCTAACTGATGACGGTTTTGAAAACGATGTAATCAACGCTGCAGGCCCGGTTCTAGTGGATTTCTGGGCAGAATGGTGTGGTCCTTGTAAAATGATCGCTCCTATTCTGGATGAAATCGCAGACGAGTACGAAGGCAAACTCACTATCGGTAAACTAAACATCGACCATAACGCAGGTACACCACCTAAGTTTGGTATTCGCGGCATTCCAACGCTACTGCTATTCAAAGACGGCAACGTAGCGGCAACGAAAGTTGGTGCTCTGTCTAAAACTCAACTAAAAGAGTTTTTGGACGCAAACTTATAATCACCAAGTGATTACAGATAAAACCGTGCAAAGTAACAACGCACGGTTTTGTTTTTCTAACTCTGGACTAGAATACTAATTAGTGCTAACTTATCGCGCGTTAATTGAACAAATTTCTCTTCTTGGTCGATCCTGAGACCAAATCCATCTTAACTAGAAAACAGATCTTATTTTGACTAAACAAGAATCCACCACCATGAACCTTACCGAACTGAAGAACAGACCTGTGTCTGACCTTGTAAAACTGGGCGAAAGCTTAGGATTAGAGAACCTAGCTCGCTTAAGAAAACAAGACATCATCTTCGCGATTTTAAAAGCGCACGCTAAAGGCGGCGAAGACATCTTTGGCGATGGGGTTCTGGAAATTCTGCAAGACGGCTTTGGTTTCCTACGCAGTGCAGATAGTTCATACCTTGCGGGTCCGGACGATATCTACGTATCACCAAGTCAGATTCGTCGCTTTAACCTACGTACTGGTGACTCTATCGCTGGTAAAATTCGTCCACCAAAAGACGGTGAACGTTACTTTGCCCTTCTAAAAGTCAATACCGTTAACGACGACAAACCAGACAACGCTCGTAACAAGATCCTATTTGAAAACCTTACCCCTCTACATGCAAATGAACGCATGGTAATGGAGCGTGGTAACGGTTCTACAGAAGACATCACAGCACGTGTTTTAGATTTGGCATCGCCTATCGGTAAAGGCCAACGTGGTCTGATTGTTGCTCCGCCAAAAGCGGGTAAGACAATGCTTCTGCAAAATATTGCTCAAAGCATCGCATACAACCACCCAGAGTGTGAGTTGATGGTACTTCTTATCGACGAACGTCCAGAAGAAGTAACAGAGATGCAGCGTCTAGTTAAAGGTGAAGTAGTCGCGTCGACTTTCGATGAGCCAGCATCTCGTCACGTACAAGTAGCGGAAATGGTAATCGAGAAAGCAAAACGTCTTGTTGAACACAAGAAAGACGTGGTTATCTTGCTTGACTCTATCACTCGTCTCGCTCGTGCTTACAACACCGTAGTACCTTCATCAGGTAAAGTACTGACAGGTGGTGTGGATGCAAACGCACTACACCGTCCTAAGCGTTTCTTCGGTGCGGCACGTAACGTTGAAGAGGGTGGTAGCCTAACTATCATCGCAACAGCACTAGTTGATACTGGTTCTAAGATGGATGAAGTTATCTACGAAGAGTTCAAGGGTACAGGTAACATGGAACTGCACTTGAACCGTAAGATTGCTGAGAAGCGTGTATTCCCTGCGATTGACTTCAACCGTTCAGGTACACGTCGTGAAGAGCTGCTGACGAAGACTGATGAACTACAGAAAATGTGGATTCTGCGTAAGATCGTTCACCCAATGGGCGAAATCGACGCAATGGAGTTCCTCATTGATAAGCTAGCGATGACGAAGACCAACGATGAGTTCTTCGATGCGATGCGTCGTCAGTAATAGCTGAGTCCTTATTCTAAAAAAGCCACCGTTAACGGTGGCTTTTTTGTTGCTTTCTCCCGATGGAAGCATCAGAATGAGGAGAAATGTTATCGGGAGGTTAACATGCAACAAGGAATGTTGTCGTCATTACTCCTGAGCTTGTCACTTATCACACTACCCGCGACGTTATCTGCCAAGGAAATGCAGGAGTCTGTAGTAGAACAGTGGCTTCAGGATACTCAAATACAGGCTAAAGTCTCTGAACTGCTTGATTACGTTGTCAGGGATGAGGTCGACTCGCTTAAATTTGCCCTTGATCGACTAGCTTTACCTCAACAAGAGGTCGTGCGTTTTCGGTTATTGGAAAAGCTTGAGAAGCAAGATGTGATTCTCACGCCTAGAATGGCTCTGTTTGTTGAGTCTCAGATCCGTATGACTCCTACTTATCAGGTTCTAGAGCGAGGGGACGGGTATGAGTTTAGTGTGCCTGCCTTTAACTTTCCTGCCATTGCGAGCCGCTTGATTAAGCGTTGGAAGCAAGACCAAAGTACCTTGGACTTTGTACTACAAGCTGAGCGGAAAGAGCTCGACTTAAAGCAATGGCTTACAGGGCAATCTCAACAAGCTCAAGCGCGTGAAGCACTTTTGATTCGAGAGTTGGACAGCTTATCACCGCATGCGCTTGCCGCATTAACCACTCAGTTAACCAAAGCGAATGTGACCAGTTGGCTACCATCGACAGCCGTGATCGTGAGATTAGCGCAAGTAAGTCAAGATGAGGAAGTGTACAACTTACTCTGGCGGATGAGAGCGGATTACAACAGCCAGTCCGAACTCGAGCGTTTAGCTACGGTTGGGGACGTTTTTTCAATTCAGCAATTGATGAACTCCACCGTCAATCCGTCACTCAAACCAGAAGCCATTAGTCTACTCACAAAATCCAACCCTTTATCTCCGCAAGTGAAACAGTTTCTAGTGAGCAAAATGGCACTATCGGAAGAAGCTACCATGGTCGCTCGAGAGCTGGCGCAGCAAGGGCATCAAACCTGGTTGGAAGAGTTAGTCTCTAACAACCATCAAGTGAAGACCCGGCAGATAGAGCAAGTATTAAAGTAATCTGGCTCACATACCCACACAAAATAGGAGGATCTTAGCGTCCTCCTATTTGTTATACTGCGGACAGTTTAATCAGCCAGTCATGAAGGCCTATGAGTTTTAAGGATTTACGCGAATTTATCGACCACCTAGAACAGAAAGGTCGACTTAAACGCATTGCTCACCCCGTCGACCCCGCTTACGAAATGACAGAAATCAGTGACCGCACCTTGCGTGCTGGTGGACCTGCGCTGTTGTTTGAGAACCCAATTGGCTACGACGTACCTGTTTTGACCAACCTATTTGGTACACCAGAGCGTGTCGCGATTGGTATGGGACGTGAAGATGTTAAAGAATTAAGAGAAGTCGGTAAGCTGCTGGCTTATTTGAAAGAACCTGAGCCACCAAAAGGCTTCAAAGACGCATTGGAAAAATTGCCAGTGTTCAAGCAAGTATTGAACATGCCAGCCAAGCGCTTAAGAAAAGCATCGTGCCAAGAGATTGTGTGGCAAGGTGATGAAGTCGACTTGGACAAAATCCCGGTAATGAGTTGCTGGGCGGAAGACGTTGCACCACTGCTTACGTGGGGCTTAACCGTGACCAAAGGTCCAAACAAGAAACGTCAGAACCTAGGTATTTACCGCCAACAGAAAATCGCCAAGAACAAAATCATAATGCGTTGGTTAGCTCATCGTGGTGGTGCGCTTGACCTACGTGATTGGATGGAAACCAATCCAGGTAAACCTTTCCCAGTTTCGGTTGCGTTTGGTGCAGACCCCGCAACCATTCTTGGCGCAGTAACGCCAGTGCCAGATACGTTATCGGAATACGCATTTGCAGGTTTACTACGTGGCAGCAAAACTGAAGTCGTGAAGTCAGTTAGTAATGATTTGGAAGTGCCAGCGAGCGCTGAAATCGTGATGGAAGGCTATATCGACCCGAACGAGTTTGCTGATGAAGGTCCTTATGGCGATCACACTGGCTACTACAACGAAAAAGAAAAGCACCACGTGTTTACCATTACGCACATTACCATGCGTAAAGACCCAATCTACCACAGTACCTACACAGGCCGTCCGCCAGATGAACCAGCTGTATTGGGTGTGGCATTAAACGAAGTCTTTGTGCCGATTCTGCAAAAGCAGTTCCCAGAAATTGAAGACTTCTATCTACCGCCAGAAGGTTGTTCGTACCGAATGGCAGTCGTCACCATGAAGAAGCAGTACCCAGGACATGCCAAGCGCGTAATGATGGGCGTGTGGTCTTTCTTACGTCAATTCATGTACACCAAGTTTGTTATTGTGTGCGATGAATCGGTAAATGCACGAGATTGGAATGATGTCGTGAAAGCCATGTCAGAGCATATGGACCCAGTACGTGATACCTTGATGATAGATAACACGCCAATCGACTCGCTCGACTTTGCTTCACCTGTGGTCGGTCTTGGCTCCAAGATGGGTTTAGATGCGACCATTAAATGGGATGCTGAACTCGCGACACGAACCAAGGTTACTGAGCGTGACAATAAAGCGATTAACGAAGCGGATCTGGATGCATTAAAACAGCAACGTCCTGAGATTGTTGATGTCTATCTACCAGCCACAGCAAACAACCAATTTGCTGTTGTGACCATGAAGAAAGACCAAGCCGGTCAATCTCAAGAATTGATGGAATATTTATGGGGTTTCTTTGCTCAGTACGCGGATAACAAATTCATTATCTTGTGCGACGATGACGTCAATGCACGAGATTGGAATGACATCATTTGGGCTGTGACAACTCGAATGGACCCAGATAGAGACACAACTCAAGTGCGTGGTAATACTGAGAGTTCATCCAAATTAGGATTGGATGCGACCAACAAGTTCGAATCTGAAGTCACGCGCGAGTGGGGTACGCCTATCAAAAAAGATCCTAAACTTGTGGCTAAAGTCGATGAGATTTGGGACCAGTTAGGTATTCTATGAGTCATCAAGTCCACCTTCTACCAATGGACGTTACGTTTCCAGTAAAAGAAGGGGAGACGGTGTTGGAAGCTGCGCTCAACAACAATATTCGCTTCCCTCACCGTTGCCAAGTTGGCGCTTGCGCCATGTGCATGTGTAAAAAGCTAACGGGCGAGGTGAATTACCACCTCGAACCGATGCTAACCGAAAAAGAGCAACAGCAAGGTTGGATATTCCCTTGCCAAGCCTATACAGAAAGTAATTTAGTGCTTACTTTTGATGAGTAAGCGAGAGGAACACCATGACCATCCAATGTAAAGTAAAGTCTATTCAGCCGTTAGCTTGTAATACTTACCAAATCCTTCTTCACCCAGAATCACCAGTGCCTTTTAAAGCGGGTCAGTACCTGATGGTAGTGATGGGTGAAAAAGACAAACGTCCTTTCTCTATCGCGAGCAGCCCTTGCCGTCATGAAGGTGAACTTGAACTGCACATCGGTGCGGCGGAACACAACGCTTACGCTCAAGAAGTTGTCGAAGCAATGCAAGCGGCGCTTGAAACTGATGGTCAGATTGAAATTGATGCCCCGCATGGTGATGCTTGGGTTCAAGAAGAAAGTGAACGTCCACTATTATTAATTGCTGGTGGTACAGGTTTTAGTTACGTGCGCTCGATTCTGGATCACTGCGTAGCGCAGAATAAAACCAACCCTATCTATCTATATTGGGGGGCGCGTGATAACTGCCAACTTTATGCAAAAGAAGAACTGGTCGAGATCGCCGATAAGTTTACTAACGTTCACTTTGTTCCAGTAGTAGAAGAAGCACCTGCTGATTGGCAAGGTAAGGTTGGTAACGTGCTACAAGCGGTGAGTGAAGATTTCGAAAGCTTAGAAAACTACGATATCTATATTGCAGGTCGTTTCGAAATGGCTGGAGCAGCACGTGAACAGTTCACTCAGAACAAGAAAGCGAAGAGCGAACGTATGTTCGCAGACGCGTACGCATTCATTTAAATACGACTTTTGAGGCTGAAAAAGAGGGTTTTTTACCCTCTTTTTTGCTTTTTTGATGAAATAGTCATCGAACAGTCAGTTTTTTCCATTTTTTTCCAAAAAAGGGTTGCGAACGGATCTGAGTTCCCTATAATGCGCATCCACCGACACGGCAGACGCGATAAGGCTTCAGCAGAGTCGGAGAGGTAAAAAGCTTCTACGAAAATAAAATTGAAAAAGTGTTTGACACTGTCAATTAAATCGCTAGAATGCACCTCCGCTTTGAGAGAAAAGCTTCTCGCAAAGCAAGCTCTTTAACAATATAGACCTATCAATCTGTGTGGGCACTCGTTGATGATAATCCAAATAGTTTCTTCGGAAACAATTTAGGTTTCAATGAAACGAAGTGACCATTGAATCTTCGGATTCAGCACAGTCAATTCAAACATTACTTTATGTAATGTTCAGTATTCATTGAGCCGAACAAAATCTTAAATTGAAGAGTTTGATCATGGCTCAGATTGAACGCTGGCGGCAGGCCTAACACATGCAAGTCGAGCGGAAACGAGTTATCTGAACCTTCGGGGAACGATAACGGCGTCGAGCGGCGGACGGGTGAGTAATGCCTAGGAAATTGCCCTGATGTGGGGGATAACCATTGGAAACGATGGCTAATACCGCATGATGCCTACGGGCCAAAGAGGGGGACCTTCGGGCCTCTCGCGTCAGGATATGCCTAGGTGGGATTAGCTAGTTGGTGAGGTAAGGGCTCACCAAGGCGACGATCCCTAGCTGGTCTGAGAGGATGATCAGCCACACTGGAACTGAGACACGGTCCAGACTCCTACGGGAGGCAGCAGTGGGGAATATTGCACAATGGGCGCAAGCCTGATGCAGCCATGCCGCGTGTATGAAGAAGGCCTTCGGGTTGTAAAGTACTTTCAGTCGTGAGGAAGGCGGCGTCGTTAATAGCGGCGTTGTTTGACGTTAGCGACAGAAGAAGCACCGGCTAACTCCGTGCCAGCAGCCGCGGTAATACGGAGGGTGCGAGCGTTAATCGGAATTACTGGGCGTAAAGCGCATGCAGGTGGTTTGTTAAGTCAGATGTGAAAGCCCGGGGCTCAACCTCGGAATAGCATTTGAAACTGGCAGACTAGAGTACTGTAGAGGGGGTAGAATTTCAGGTGTAGCGGTGAAATGCGTAGAGATCTGAAGGAATACCGGTGGCGAAGGCGGCCCCCTGGACAGATACTGACACTCAGATGCGAAAGCGTGGGGAGCAAACAGGATTAGATACCCTGGTAGTCCACGCCGTAAACGATGTCTACTTGGAGGTTGTGGCCTTGAGCCGTGGCTTTCGGAGCTAACGCGTTAAGTAGACCGCCTGGGGAGTACGGTCGCAAGATTAAAACTCAAATGAATTGACGGGGGCCCGCACAAGCGGTGGAGCATGTGGTTTAATTCGATGCAACGCGAAGAACCTTACCTACTCTTGACATCCAGAGAACTTTCCAGAGATGGATTGGTGCCTTCGGGAACTCTGAGACAGGTGCTGCATGGCTGTCGTCAGCTCGTGTTGTGAAATGTTGGGTTAAGTCCCGCAACGAGCGCAACCCTTATCCTTGTTTGCCAGCGAGTAATGTCGGGAACTCCAGGGAGACTGCCGGTGATAAACCGGAGGAAGGTGGGGACGACGTCAAGTCATCATGGCCCTTACGAGTAGGGCTACACACGTGCTACAATGGCGCATACAGAGGGCGGCCAACTTGCGAAAGTGAGCGAATCCCAAAAAGTGCGTCGTAGTCCGGATTGGAGTCTGCAACTCGACTCCATGAAGTCGGAATCGCTAGTAATCGTGGATCAGAATGCCACGGTGAATACGTTCCCGGGCCTTGTACACACCGCCCGTCACACCATGGGAGTGGGCTGCAAAAGAAGTAGGTAGTTTAACCTTCGGGGGGACGCTTACCACTTTGTGGTTCATGACTGGGGTGAAGTCGTAACAAGGTAGCGCTAGGGGAACCTGGCGCTGGATCACCTCCTTAAACGATGATTATTGCGATGAGTGTTCACACAGATTGATACGGTTTATGAAGTTTAAGAGATAGAACATCCCCCAAGATGTTCAACTTAGTGTCCCGTTCGTCTAGAGGCCTAGGACACCGCCCTTTCACGGCGGTAACAGGGGTTCGACTCCCCTACGGGATACCATTGGGTCGTTAGCTCAGTTGGTAGAGCAGTTGACTTTTAATCAATTGGTCGCAGGTTCGAATCCTGCACGACCCACCATTTCCTTCCACGGAAATCAAAATAATGTGGGCGATTAGCTCAGTTGGGAGAGCACCTGCCTTACAAGCAGGGGGTCACTGGTTCGAGCCCGGTATCGCCCACCATTCTCTAAGTATTTTTGGAATAAAACGTCCAAACCAGAACAAGCAATTGATACTGGTTGGCATTTTTGACTCTGAAAGTCTTTAGAAAATGTAACTTCCTTGTGAAGAAACATAGCTCTTTAACAATTTGGAAAGCTGACAAAACAACAATTTATTGTTGTTTGTAAAGTTCTCAAAGTATTCATTTATGAATACAACTAAAAACACATTCAAGTGTTCTTGGAATTTGAGTCCGGCAAAATCGATATGTCTCTCGCTCATTCAAATAATGAGAGACAACTTTGGTTGTTTAACTTCAATTCGAAACTCCTTCGGGTTGTATGGTTAAGTGACTAAGCGTACACGGTGGATGCCTTGGCAGTCAGAGGCGATGAAGGACGTATTAACTTGCGATAAGCCCAGATTAGGTAGTAAAAACCACTTGAGTCTGGGATTTCCGAATGGGGAAACCCACTTACATAAGTAAGTATCGTTATGTGAATACATAGCATAACGAGGCGAACCGGGGGAACTGAAACATCTAAGTACCCCGAGGAAAAGAAATCAACCGAGATTCCGAAAGTAGCGGCGAGCGAAATTGGACTAGCCCTTAAGCTTTATAGGCGTCAGGTGAACAAGCTGGAAAGCTTGGCGATACAGGGTGATAGCCCCGTAACTGACGACGCATATTCAGTGAAATCGAGTAGGGCGGGACACGTGATATCCTGTCTGAATATGGGGGGACCATCCTCCAAGGCTAAATACTACTGACTGACCGATAGTGAACCAGTACCGTGAGGGAAAGGCGAAAAGAACCCCTGTGAGGGGAGTGAAATAGAACCTGAAACCGTGTACGTACAAGCAGTAGGAGCAGGCTTTGTCCTGTGACTGCGTACCTTTTGTATAATGGGTCAGCGACTTATATTCAGTGGCAAGGTTAACCATCTAGGGGAGCCGTAGGGAAACCGAGTCTTAACTGGGCGTTCAGTCTCTGGATATAGACCCGAAACCAGGTGATCTAGCCATGGGCAGGTTGAAGGTTGAGTAACATCAACTGGAGGACCGAACCGACTAATGTTGAAAAATTAGCGGATGACTTGTGGCTAGGGGTGAAAGGCCAATCAAACCTGGAGATAGCTGGTTCTCCCCGAAAGCTATTTAGGTAGCGCCTCGGACGAATACTACTGGGGGTAGAGCACTGTTAAGGCTAGGGGTCATCCCGACTTACCAACCCTTTGCAAACTCCGAATACCAGTAAGTACTATCCGGGAGACACACGGCGGGTGCTAACGTCCGTCGTGGAGAGGGAAACAACCCAGACCGCCAGCTAAGGTCCCAAATTACTACTAAGTGGGAAACGATGTGGGAAGGCTCAGACAGCCAGGATGTTGGCTTAGAAGCAGCCATCATTTAAAGAAAGCGTAATAGCTCACTGGTCGAGTCGGCCTGCGCGGAAGATGTAACGGGGCTAAGTAGTAAACCGAAGCTGCGGCAATATACTTTTGTATATTGGGTAGGGGAGCGTTCTGTAAGCGGTTGAAGGTGTGTGGTAACGCATGCTGGACGTATCAGAAGTGCGAATGCTGACATGAGTAACGATAAAGGGGGTGAAAAACCTCCTCGCCGGAAGACCAAGGGTTCCTGTCCAACGTTAATCGGGGCAGGGTAAGTCGACCCCTAAGGCGAGGCCGAAAGGCGTAGTCGATGGGAAACGGGTTAATATTCCCGTACTTCTTACAATTGCGATGGGGGGACGGAGAAGGCTAGGTGGGCCTGGCGACGGTTGTCCAGGTTCAAGTGCGTAGGCTTGAGAGTTAGGTAAATCCGGCTCTCTTTAAGGCTGAGACACGACGTCGAGCATCTACGGATGTGAAGTCATTGATGCCATGCTTCCAGGAAAAGCCTCTAAGCTTCAGATTGTAAGGAATCGTACCCCAAACCGACACAGGTGGTCGGGTAGAGAATACCAAGGCGCTTGAGAGAACTCGGGTGAAGGAACTAGGCAAAATGGTACCGTAACTTCGGGAGAAGGTACGCTCTCGACGGTGAAGTCCCTCGCGGATGGAGCTATTGAGAGTCGCAGATACCAGGTGGCTGCAACTGTTTATTAAAAACACAGCACTGTGCAAAATCGTAAGATGACGTATACGGTGTGACGCCTGCCCGGTGCCGGAAGGTTAATTGATGGGGTTAGACTTCGGTCGAAGCTCTTGATCGAAGCCCCGGTAAACGGCGGCCGTAACTATAACGGTCCTAAGGTAGCGAAATTCCTTGTCGGGTAAGTTCCGACCTGCACGAATGGCGTAATGATGGCCACGCTGTCTCCACCCGAGACTCAGTGAAATTGAAATCGCTGTGAAGATGCAGTGTACCCGCGGCTAGACGGAAAGACCCCGTGAACCTTTACTACAGCTTGGCACTGAACATTGACCCTACATGTGTAGGATAGGTGGGAGGCTTTGAAGCGCAGTCGCTAGATTGCGTGGAGCCGTCCTTGAAATACCACCCTTGTAGTGTTGATGTTCTAACGTCGACCCCTTATCGGGGTTGCGGACAGTGCCTGGTGGGTAGTTTGACTGGGGCGGTCTCCTCCCAAAGCGTAACGGAGGAGCACGAAGGTGGGCTAATCACGGTTGGACATCGTGAGGTTAGTGCAATGGCATAAGCCCGCTTGACTGCGAGAATGACAATTCGAGCAGGTGCGAAAGCAGGTCATAGTGATCCGGTGGTTCTGAATGGAAGGGCCATCGCTCAACGGATAAAAGGTACTCCGGGGATAACAGGCTGATACCGCCCAAGAGTTCATATCGACGGCGGTGTTTGGCACCTCGATGTCGGCTCATCACATCCTGGGGCTGAAGTCGGTCCCAAGGGTATGGCTGTTCGCCATTTAAAGTGGTACGCGAGCTGGGTTTAGAACGTCGTGAGACAGTTCGGTCCCTATCTGCCGTGGGCGTTGGAGAATTGAAAGGGGCTGCTCCTAGTACGAGAGGACCGGAGTGGACGAACCTCTGGTGTTCGGGTTGTGTCGCCAGACGCATTGCCCGGTAGCTAAGTTCGGGATCGATAACCGCTGAAAGCATCTAAGCGGGAAGCGAGCCTTGAGATGAGTTCTCCCTGATACTTTAAGTATCCTAAAGGGTTGTCGTAGACTACGACGTTGATAGGCAGGGTGTGTAAGCGTTGTGAGGCGTTGAGCTAACCTGTACTAATTGCCCGTGAGGCTTAACCATACAACACCCAAGGGGTTTTGATGGACTCAATGAAAGAACATTGAATGTGTAAGAACGAGAATTAAGAAACAGCTTTCCGAATTAAAGAATTTGCTTGGCGACCATAGCGTTTTGGACCCACCTGACTTCCATGCCGAACTCAGAAGTGAAACGAAATAGCGCCGATGGTAGTGTGGGGCTTCCCCATGTGAGAGTAGGACATCGCCAGGCTTTAAATTTTGGACACTTGCCGATTACAAGCGAGTGATACCACTGCGGAGTGGTAGTTCAGTTGGTTAGAATACCGGCCTGTCACGCCGGGGGTCGCGGGTTCGAGTCCCGTCCACTCCGCCACTTAATATCGACAACCTCGCCCATGCGAGGTTTTGTCAAATCTAGAATATAAGAATTCTACAGGGGTGTAGCTCCAATTGGCAGAGCAGCGGATTCCAAATCCGCGTGTTGGGAGTTCGAATCTCTCCACCCCTGCCATATATCAAGGCTCTGACTTAGGTCAGAGCCTTTTTTGTATCTGCTTGCCACTATGCATGTGTCCTCTCATCCCACCTATATGACTTTTTGCTGCCTGCTGCTCTTTGTAAGTATTTATTAGCTACTCGAACTCACCAACCTATTAGACTAGTCGTTATAACCAAGTGCTCCGAAATGTTAGTAATAATTGAGAATCATTATTTATATTTAGTTACACTCAACCGATCTGGATTAATGGGTAACTATGTATGGATATATCTCGTCGACGCTTCCTTCAATCATCCTTAGCAATCTCCGCGCTTACCGTTCTTCCTGCATGTTCTCTATCTCGGAGTACTAATAAGGGGCAACATATATACGATATCACTGCAGAGCCTTCTACGGCTGAACTAGTGCCCGGTTTCAATACTGAGGTATTAGCTTTTAATGGGCGTATACCTGCACCGATAATTCGTTGCCGACAAGGGGAAAAGGTAACAATCAACTTCATCAATAAGCTATCAGAGCCGACGACGATTCATTGGCATGGCTTGAGGATTCCTATTGAAATGGATGGAGTTCCGTTTTTAAGCCAGGCTCCTATCATGCCCGGAGAGACTTTTACGTATGAGTTTACCCCGCCAGATGCAGGTACGTTTTGGTATCACCCACACATGAACAGTGTTAAGCAGCTTGGTATGGGGTTGGTTGGGCTAATAATTGTTGAAGAGGCTGAGCCTGTTCAGTTTGATGAAGAGCATGAAGTCGTCCTCAAGCATTGGCATTTAGACAAGCAAGGACAGTGGAAGAATCTAATGGTGCCGCGCTTGAGTGCACGTATGGGAACGCCAGGAGAGTGGAGTAGCGTCAATGGTATTCATGAGCCTGTTTATACGCTGAAGCAGAACGCGACTACGCGATTAAGAATTGCTAATGTCGATAACACCATTACCTATCCGATCGCGATTGAAGGCACAGAGGCTTGGGTTATTGCCATCGATGGCAATCCAGTTAAAACGCCTTATAGGCTCACTCAACACAAAATTGGCCCGGGAATGAGATTGGATATCGGATTGATTGCTCCGAAGGCTGGAGAGCGTGTTTATGTGCGTCAAATGAAAGGGCGCTTCCCATTCTCTTTGTGTGAGTTTGAAGTTGTTGATTCTGACCTGCCAAGCAACAAGAAACTGCCTTTATTGCCTCTCAACCCTGTGCCTGATCTTGATTTGGAAAATGCGGAGCAAATCGATTATGTGCTTGAATGGGAGGGGGCGATCACTCCTGTCGATAAACCGGGCAAAGCGATACCTAAATTCTGGCTGATGAACAAACGGGCTTGGGAGGGAATGAGCATAGATAATATCCCTGCGCCACTTTCAACATTGGAGCTTGGAAAAACCTATATCTTCAATTTGAAGAACGTTACTCAATATCATCATCCTATTCATCTTCATGGGCATACATTTACTGTTCTTGAGTTAGATGGAAAGAAACTCGACGAACCGTTCCATACCGATACGGTTTTACTTGGAAAAAATGGCAGTGCCAAAGCTGCCTTTGTTGCTAACAACCCTGGACGTTGGATGTATCACTGCCATGTTATTGAGCATATGAAAACCGGTTTGATGGGGTATATTGAAGTAAAGTGACTCCTGTAACTTTTTTAATCTCAGCGTGTTTTAAATGCAATACGTTGTCGAATTCTAAAATTTCACCATCAATATTGCTTTAGTTTTGGTTACAATATCGTCATCAATAGTGTTGGGGGAATTATGGGGCAGTTTTCCATTCTTGGTTTTATTGCACTAGGTGGTGCTTTCGGTGCGTGTTCTCGTTACTTGATATCTGAACTGTGTGTCATTTTATTGGGGCGTGGTTTTCCATACGGTACGTTAACCGTTAATGTAGTCGGTTCATTTATAATGGGCTTGTTGATTGCTGCGTTCGACAATGAACTGCTGGCAACAGAACCTTGGCGACAAGTGATTGGTTTGGGCTTTTTAGGGGCACTGACGACGTTTTCCACCTTTTCTATGGATAATGTTTTACTTATGCAGCAAGGTGCATTTTTTAAGATGGGGTTAAATATTTTATTAAATGTGGTGCTGAGCATCTCTGCTGCGTGGATCGGTTTCCAATTATTGATGCGCAGCTAGCAAAGTAGTTAAAAATTAAACAGGTCGGCTTGGTTTAACCAGGCCGTTTTTATATACTGATATCACTTGTCGGAGTGCCATAAGGCTGAGACCGTTAATTCGGGATCCGTTGAACCTGATCAGATTAGAATCTGCGAAGGGAACAAGAGAAGATATTTATACCGGAGTTCTTTCTGGTTGACCTATCAAATAGTCGAATGTTGTTATAGGCAAATTACTTAAGCTTTATTTAGCCTTAATTTGACTCCTCTTGTCGCATCTATCCGCCAAGCATTTTTATCCAATTACTTTTTATCTAGTATAACAAAGCAAGGAAAAATGCTATGTCGAGTCGCAAACAAGCGAGACTGGAAGCAAAACAGTTCATTGAAACACTCTCGGTACAGCCGTACCCAAATTCCACAAAAGTATATGTAGAAGGTTCACGTCCAGATGTTCGTGTACCTATGCGTGAAATAGCGCTAGCAGATAGTCTGATTGGTGGCACAAAAGAAGCGCCTATTTTCGAGCCAAATGAAGCCGTCCGAGTCTACGATACGTCAGGTGTTTATACTGATCCGAACTACGATATTGACCTTTATAGTGGCCTACCAAAGCTAAGAGAAAGCTGGATTGAAGAGCGCGGTGACACAGAGTTACTTGATGAAGTAAGCTCGGTATACACTAAAGAACGTTTAGAGGATGAGACGTTAGACGACCTGCGTTACGGTAACCTGCCACGTATTCGACGCGCTAAGGATGGGCAGTGCGTCACTCAGCTGCACTATGCTCGCAAAGGCATTATTACCCCAGAAATGGAATTCATCGCGCTGCGTGAAAACATGGGTCGTGCCAAGTACCGTGATGATGTACTGAATCAACAGCATCCTGGTCAAAGCTTTGGAGCGAATCTTCCAAAAGGCATTACCGCCGAGTTTGTGCGTAAAGAAGTCGCCGAAGGTCGCGCGATTATCCCTTCCAATATCAACCACCCAGAATCCGAACCAATGATCATTGGACGTAACTTTTTGGTCAAAGTGAACGCCAATATCGGTAACTCATCGGTGACGTCTTCGATTGAGGAAGAAGTTGAGAAGCTCGTTTGGGCGACACGCTGGGGTGGGGATACCGTTATGGATCTCTCTACTGGACGTAACATCCACGAAACTCGCGAGTGGATTCTGCGTAACAGCCCGGTTCCGATCGGTACTGTACCTATGTATCAAGCGCTTGAGAAAGTGAATGGAGTTGCCGAAAACCTTAACTGGGAAGTGATGCGCGATACTCTGATTGAGCAAGCAGAACAGGGCGTTGATTACTTCACTATCCATGCCGGTTTACTACTTCGCTATGTGCCAATGACTGCAAAGCGTGTTACTGGCATCGTCTCTCGTGGTGGTTCTATCATCGCGAAATGGTGTTTAGCGCATCACCAAGAAAGCTTCTTATACACCCACTTCCGAGAGATCTGTGAAATCTGTTCCAAGTATGATGTGGCACTTTCTCTCGGTGATGGTCTGCGCCCTGGTTCGGTTGCCGATGCTAATGACGAAGCGCAATTTGCGGAGCTTCGTACTCTTGGTGAGTTGACTAAGGTTGCGTGGGAATACGACGTACAGGTGATTATCGAAGGTCCTGGCCATGTTCCAATGCACATGATCAAAGAGAACATGGAAGAGCAGCTAGAGCACTGCCATGAAGCTCCGTTCTACACCCTTGGTCCACTGACGACAGACGTCGCTCCTGGTTACGACCATATTACGTCAGGTATTGGCGCTGCCATGATTGGCTGGTATGGCTGTGCGATGCTTTGTTACGTAACACCTAAAGAGCATCTTGGCTTACCAAACAAAGAAGACGTGAAGGTAGGCATGATCACTTACAAGCTTGCTGCGCACGCCGCTGATTTAGCGAAGGGACACCCTGGTGCACAAGTTCGTGATAACGCGCTTTCTAAAGCTCGCTTCGAGTTCCGCTGGGAAGACCAATTTAACTTGTCACTCGACCCAGATACCGCGCGTGCTTTCCATGATGAAACCTTGCCTCAAGAGTCTGGAAAAGTTGCTCACTTCTGCTCGATGTGCGGTCCAAAGTTCTGCTCGATGAAGATCTCGCAAGAGGTACGAGAGTATGCGAAAGACACTGAGCAAGTTGCTGCGGACCAAGCTATCTCAATCAAAATGCTGGATGATCCTCTTGAGGGGATGCGTCAGAAATCGCAAGAATTTAGAGAGTCAGGCTCCGAGCTATACCACCCAGCAGCACATGCCGAGGTAAGTGACTAATGAGCAAAATCCTTATTCCGTCATCATTGATTGAGCTAACAGGTTTAGTTCAACAATGTTTGTTGTTGGCGAGAGAACAGGGTTTTAGCATCGAAGACATTGAGTTGGGTGTGAGCCCAACTCAATCTATTCAGCTTGTTCGCGACCAACAGACTACACATATAACGACTGATCTTATTGATGGTGATGACTCTTATCGCGAGTGTTCATTTACGCTCTATTACCACTCTTCTTTATCGGTAGAAGCGTGCGCAAAGCAACCGTCGAAAGCGATTTACATTGGTATTGCTGATACTCAGGTTTCCGATAAAAAGGAGAAAGTGCATCAGCTTGATATCTGGCGTCACCCCTTTAACGACGAAGTGAGAGCGCTTTCCGTTAAGTCCAAATTCAACGCAATGTTCTATCCCGAACATCACCTTGCTTGGATAGTGACGCTGACAGTACTCGATTTTCCTATCGAAGACGCGTTAACACTTGCTCGAGGAATGCTAACTCAACAAGCGAATGTTTCACGTGAAACACTGTTGAATGACAACTTCGACGGAGAGCGAACTACTCAGTGGGCTGACCAATTTGATGATTTCCCCACACCTGTACTGGAGGATAACCGACTAGGTATTCAAGTTGGTTGGTCTGCACAAGGTGAGAGCGTTAGCTTTCCAACTCTAACTAAGCAAAGTCTAGGGCTCTACCCAGTCGTTGATGACGTTGCTTGGATTGAGCGTCTACTGCCTTTAGGCATCAACACTATTCAACTACGAATCAAGAACCCACAACAAGCCGATTTGGAACAACAGATCATTCGAGCAATTGAGCTAGGTCGTCAATATCAAGCACAAGTGTTCATCAATGACTATTGGCAGTTGGCAATCAAGCATGACGCTTATGGCGTTCACCTAGGACAAGAAGACATAGAAGAGTCGAATTTGGCTCAGCTAGCTAAAGCGGGTATTCGTCTTGGTCTTTCTACTCATGGTTATTATGAGTTACTGCGTATCGTACAAATTCATCCTAGCTACATCGCGCTAGGGCATATTTTCCCAACCACCACAAAACAGATGCCATCGAAACCACAAGGTTTGGTGCGCTTGGCACTGTATCAAAAACTGATTGATAGCATTCCTTATGGAAACACAGAGTCGGTTTTCCGTCCTGCAAAAGACAAAGCAGGTAGTGACTATGTACTTGGCTTTCCGACGGTCGCGATTGGTGGCATTGACCAATCTAATGCAGACCAAGTTTGGCAAACAGGTGTTTCTAGTTTGGCAGTTGTGCGAGCTATTACCTTGGCAGAATCACCTCAGTCCGTTATCGAGTTTTTTGCACAACTGATGAAGGAAAGACAGCTAACGTTTACTGATCAGAATAGTGAATTGGCGCATACCAAGAGAGGCGAGCATGCTCACGGATAAGCAGTTCCTTCGCTATCAACGCCAAGTCGCTCTGCCTGAAATTGCTGAAGGTGGGCAAGAGCGTTTGAGCAAATCGCATGTGCTGATCATCGGTTGTGGTGGGTTAGGGAGCGCAGCGAGTTTGTACTTGGCATCAGCGGGTGTTGGTAAATTGGTTGTGGTCGATGACGATGAAGTTGATAGCAGTAACCTACAGCGTCAGATCATTTATCGTGAACAAGACCTCCAAGTTGCGAAAACAGAAGCGACTGTAAAGCAACTCACTGAACTTAATTCTATGGTCCAAGTTCGTGCTCTCAATAAGCGATTAGACAAAGCACAGCTGCAGCTTGAGGTGATGCTAGCGGATGTGGTGCTCGACTGCACCGATAACATGCCAACGCGCCAGCTCATTAACCAAGTTTGTTTCGAGCAAAATACGCCACTCATTTCAGCAGCGGCAATTGGTTGGCAAGGACAATTCGCTGTCTTTGATTACCAAACACCAAGTGAACAAGAAGCGCAGAGTAAAGCCTGTTACCGCTGTTTGTATCCGTTCGACGAATTACCGCAAACGCAAAAGTGCAGTGAGAGCGGTGTCGTCGGTCCGGTGGTGGGCACACTTGGCAACTACCAAGCGATAGCGGCAATTCAAAAACTGGCGACGGGAAAGTTTCATGTTGAGACTGCTAAGTTACATCTGTTTGATGGATTGAAAATGCAATGGCAAACCATGGCGATAAGCAAAGACAAACAGTGCCAAGTGTGTGCTCAGGTTTAGCTTACGAGTAATGGACAGAATTAAGAGAGTTGGAAGCAATGACGTTATCAGAACAACAAGCAACACAAATGACCGCTGCTGACTTAGATATGATCACTATTGTCATCAATGACCAGTCACATCAAGTCGCCAGTAAGTCGAATCTACAGCAAATCATTAGTCAATTTGCGTTGCCTGAAATGGGCTGTGTTTTTGCAATTAATAACAATGTTGTGCCGCGCAGTGAGTGGGCTAGCACAGTTCTTTCACAGGGAGATAGCATCTCTTTGTTTCAAGCGATCGCAGGGGGTTAAAGTCGATGCTTAAAATTGGTGATAAACAATTCGAATCTAGACTGTTCACAGGAACAGGGAAGTTTGCCAACAGCCGACTAATGGCAGAAGCGATTCAAGTGTCGGGTTGTCAACTTGCGACCATGGCGTTGAAGCGTGTGGATGTGAACGACCAACAAGACGATATTTTGCTGCCGTTAGTACAAGCTGGGGTGAACTTATTGCCGAACACTTCAGGTGCAAAGAATGCTAAAGATGCTGTGTTTGCGGCACAACTGGCGCGAGAAGCATTAGGTACTAACTGGTTAAAACTGGAAATTCATCCAGACCCGAAGTACTTGATGCCCGATCCAATTGAGACACTTGCAGCCGCTGAGCAACTGGTTCGTGAAGGCTTCATTGTCCTTCCTTATTGTCATGCTGACCCGGTTCTGTGTAAACGATTGGAAGAGGTAGGCTGTGCCGCAGTCATGCCATTGGGTGCGCCGATTGGTTCCAACAAAGGGATAGTTTCTCACGACTTCCTAGAGATCATTATCGACCAAGCTAATGTTCCTGTCGTTGTTGATGCGGGTATTGGTGCTCCTTCACATGCCGCGCGTGCGATGGAAATGGGCGCGGATGCCGTGCTCGTCAATACTGCGATTGCAGCTTCGAGCGATCCCGTTGCGATGGCGAAAGCATTTAAGTTGGCGGTAGAGTCGGGGCGTATGGCTTATGAAGCCGGACTTGCGGGTAAGGTTTCTCATGCGGTTGCGTCGAGTCCACTGACGTCATTCCTAGATGAGCTTTAGTCCTAGATTGATTTAGCTATTAAGCGAGGAAAACATGAGCTTCGTTGAGCAATTTAAGCAGCTTAATTGGGATGACATTTCGATGTCGATCTATGCGAAAACAGCACAAGATGTCGAGCGAGCATTGAATAAACCCAAGCGTGATTTGGAAGACTTTAAAGCGCTAATTTCACCCGCGGCTGAAGCATACTTAGAGCAAATGGCGCAGTTGTCATACTCGGCAACTCGCAAGCGGTTTGGCAATACCATGTCGCTTTACATTCCACTGTACCTTTCTAACTTGTGCGCCAATGCTTGTACTTATTGTGGCTTCTCGATGGAGAACAGAATCAAGCGTCGTACCTTGAATAGGGACGAAGTGGCTGCAGAAGTTGAAGCCATTAAACGCATGAAGTTCGATAGCGTATTGCTGGTGACTGGCGAACACGAAACCAAAGTGGGCATGAAATACTTCCGCGAAATGGTGCCTATGATTAAGCAACGCTTTAATTATTTGGCGATGGAAGTGCAGCCGCTAGATCAAGACGAATACGCAGAGCTCAAGACATTGGGTTTGGATGCGGTTATGGTTTATCAAGAAACGTATCATCCTTCGACTTATGCTGAGCACCATTTACGTGGCAATAAGATGGATTTCGAATACCGATTGGATACACCCGATCGTCTTGCAAAAGCGGGCATCGATAAGATCGGTATTGGCGCTTTGATAGGATTGGAAGAGTGGCGTACAGATTGTTTTTATGTGGCAGCGCACTTGGACTATCTTGAGCGCACGTATTGGCAGACTCGTTACTCAATTTCTTTCCCGCGTTTGCGTCCTTGTGAGGGCGCGCTCCAACCAAAATCAGTCATGACGGATAAGCAACTTGTTCAGTTGATTTGCGCTTATCGTTTGTTGAATCCAGAAGTGGAGTTGTCGTTATCGACGCGTGAGTCACCGAAGTTTAGAGACAACGCATTGCCGTTAGGCATCACCAGTATGTCTGCTGCATCGAATACTCAGCCGGGTGGTTATGCGATGGATGATGTTGAACTCGAGCAGTTTGAGATCAGTGATGAGCGAAGTGCTGGTTCTGTGGAAGATATGATTCGAGCCAAAGGCTTTGACCCAGTATGGCGAGACTGGCACTCGGCGTATTCTGGTTAAGCAACAAATAAAGCAACTGGTCATCGTTATGTTTCACGTGAAACATAGGAAAAGAAAGAGGGTTGATGCAAAACATCAACCCTCTATTTTTCTAGCTTCTAGCTTCTAGCTGTGTGCTACAGGTAGCGTTGCTTGACGAAGCCACTCTTTAACATCACCTTCGACTAGCGGGCTGATCTCATCCCATACTTTCTGGTGGTAATCATTCAGCCAAGCAAGTTCTGGACGAGTTAACATATCAACATTGATGTTGCGTTTGTCGATTGGGCAGCGTGTTAGTGACTCAAATGACAGAACAGGGAAGTCACCGTTAGTTGGTGTTTCAACAACAAGCTCTAGGTTTTCAATACGGATACCAAACGCATCTGCACGGTAGTAACCTGGCTCGTTGGATAGCACCATACCTTCTGTTAGAGGCACGTCGATTTGCTTTTTCGAAATGCTCGCTGGACCTTCATGAACACTTAGGAAGTGACCAACACCGTGACCAGTACCGTGATCGTAATCGTAACCTTCCGCCCATAGGTGCTGACGAGCTAGAGTATCGATTTGATAACCACGTGTGCCTTTCGGGAAACGAGCTCGAGCAACGCCAATATGACCTTTCAGCGCCAACGTAAATTGCTTCTTCATTTCTGCAGAAGGTTGACCAATCGCGATAGTACGCGTGATGTCGGTAGTGCCATCGAGGTACTGACCGCCTGAGTCCACAAGGTAAAGCGTGTTCAGTTCTAACTTACCAGGTTCAGGTTGGTTCTCGTGATTGTAGTGACACATGGCCGCGTTGCCGCCCGCGGCTGAAATGGTATCGAAGCTGAGATCCATTAGCGTAGGGTCTTCGCTACGAAATGCTTCCAGTTTGTCTGCTAATGTCGCTTCGTCATGCAGGTTACCAGCAGCAACTTCCGCATCTAACCAACATAGGAACTTGCTCATTGCCACGCCATCACGGATATGACACGCCTTCATACCCGCAATTTCAACCGAGTTCTTCGCCGCTTTTGGCATCAGACATGGGTCTGCTGCTGCAATCACGGACGCACCAGAGTTTTGTAGTACTAGCTTAAACCAAGCGTTACTGATTGCCGGGTCAACTAATACCTTTTTACCTGTCATGGCTTCAAGGCGAGATTGAAGTGCTTCTGGGTGGTGAACGGTCACACCGGTGCCTACGTGAGCGTCAAAATCAGCAGGTAGACGAGCAGGATCGAGGAAGTATTCAACGGTTGAGTCGGCATGCAGAATCGCGTGAGAAAGCAGAACTGGTAGGCGTGATACATCCAAACCACGTACATTCAGCAGCCAACAAATAGAATCTAATGCTGTGATCACAGCGCTATCTGCACCCGCTTTTTTTACCAGTTGGGCGATCTCTTGACGCTTACTCTCACTTGGTTGACCGACGGCTTCTGTTGGCATCAGGCGAACATCAGAGACAACAGGCGCTGGGCGGTCATGCCACAACTCATCAATTGGGTTGTTGGTCAGAATATTTAGCTCAAGCTTTCCAGCCAGTTTAGCTTGTGCCATGTCTAGCCAAGCTGAGCTGTGCATACGAGGGTCAATTGCGACAGATGCTTTTGTTGGCAGGTTGTCTAGAACCCAATCTAAAGCTGGCTCTTCAATAAGGTGACGATATTCAAATAGGTCACCAGGGACTTGTTTGGTGACTTGAACGGTATAGCGGCCATCAACAAAGATAGCGGCTTTGTCTTTGGTGATTACCGCAGCACCAGCAGAACCAGTAAAGCCTGTTAGCCAATGTAAACGCTCGTTGTGCGCTGGGACGTATTCGCCCAAGTACTCGTCCTCGTGCGGAACCAGTAGGGCATCAATATTATGTTGTATAAGCCATTCGCGAATCGCATTCACGCGGCTGAGGGTTTCGTTGTGCATCTGTTTTATTCCTTCAAATTACCGCTCCTTCATGCTCAGGTGTGGGAGCTGTTTCCTTCTGCTTCATGCAGTTTATGATCAACGCAAGTTTGCAATGACTTAGGTTGAGTCGGAGTACAACTAGGCCATAGATGAGCCAAAAAGGACTACGACAGTTAAGCTACTCATTTTACCCGCTAAGCGCAAATTGAGAGCGGTATTTTTATCTAAGGTGATCGGTTTTTTGTGTGATCATCGCACGTAGCCAACCCAATGCAGGGTCGTTTTCTCTGTCTCGGTGCCAGAATAAAGTGTAAGCCATAGGTGGAAATTCTAGCGGGAGTGGTAGTACGACCAAATCAAGCTGTTTAGCAGCGAGCTGCACAAAATGGCTTGGGGCGGTAAAAATAAAGTCAGTGTAGGAACATAAACTTGCGGCACTATTAAAGTCGGGAACGGTGACGGCAATATCGCGGTCGGCTCCAATATCGGCAAGGCGATAATCTAACAGCCAACGGTCGTTGCCGTCACAACGCACTTGTACGTGACGCAGGGCGAGATACGCTTCGAGGTTCCAAGGCTGTTTTAATGCTGGGTGATTTTTGCGAATAATACACATCTGGTGATCTCGATAAATTTCCAGTTCGCATATGTCATCGGGTGGCAGCAGAGTCAGCTTGGCATCATTAATATCGATATCTTTTCCAGTTAAGCCTAAGTCTAGCTCGCCACGTTGCAGCATTTTAAAAGTATTATCGGACCAAGGGTGAGTGCTGATCGTTACCCCAGGGGCCTGCTGAAAAATCGCCGGTAAGAAATGGGGTAGAATCAGAGGGTAAACACTTTCAACCGCTGCTATTTGAAAACGGTATTCGCTACTTTGTGGAGAGAACTCTTCTGGTTGAGTCAGTACTTCTAACTGGTTTATCAACAGATCCAGTTTCGGCTTAAGAAACAAAGCGCGCGGTGTTGGTGTTAATCCATGCGAGTTTCGGGTGAAAAGCGGGTCATCAAATTGGATGCGCAGTTTAGCCAGTGATTTGCTCACGGCAGACTGACTCAAGCACAGTCGGTGGGCGGCTCGGGTGACATTTAACTCTTCTATCAAAACTTTAAAACAGACCAATAGATTTAAATCGATACGAGCCAGTTTTTCGACGTTCACGGTGAATTTCCTCTAAGGAATAATGCTCATGATTATACATCATTTCCATTCATATCATCAGATGATTAAGCTCTATCCAAAGTTCTTTATCCAATTCGGAGTGTTGTGTGCCTAGCCAGTTTTCTAATAGTAAAAAACAGATGGCGTTATTGACCCTTTTGGTTCTTTTCAGTCCTCTTGCGATTGATATTTATCTACCTGCTTTACCTCTTATTGCTTCCACTTTTCAGGTCGATAATGCGCTAGCACAAGACACGATCACTTGGTTCTTATTTGCGATGGGTGTAGGGCAACTGTTTGCTGGCCCTTTGGCAGATAAACTCGGACGTCGAACTGTTGCATTGGGCGGTATCACTATCTATGCGATGAGCGCTTTATTGGCGTGGAGTGCTCAAAATATTGAATGGATGTTGGTTTCCCGACTGCTACAAGGCTTAGGTGCGTGTGCGACATCGGTAGCAGCCTTTGCAACAGTTCGCGATATCTTTGGCCCGGAAAAAAGCGGCAAAATGATAAGCTATCTTAACGGCGCGATTTGTTTTATTCCGGCATTAGCTCCAATTCTAGGTAGTTGGTTAACTCAGCAATTTGATTGGCGAGCTAACTTCAGCTTTATGGCGGGCTTTGCCGTTGTGTCCGGTTCATTGATGTTTTTCATGATGAAAGAGACTAACCCATCAACGGAAAAGCAAGCCGTGTTTAAGCTCAGCCGTTATTGGGCAGTGCTTAGCACACCATCTTTTGTTTTCCATGCGTCATTATGCTTGATGGCTATGGCGGTTATTCTTGCTTACGTTACCTCAGCACCGTCGGTATTGATGACGGGGATGGGGCTGTCGATGAATGAATTCACTTTCTGGTTTGGTGTGAATGCGGTGATAAACATTGCGGCATGTATGTTGGCGCCTAAGTTTATGGAGCGCGTTGGCACGCACAACACCTTGGTCACCGGGATCTCAACTCTGGGCCTCGCAGGTGTGATCATGCTAGTGATGAATGGTCAGAATACCGCGCTTTCTTTTATGCTACCTATTTTCATGTCGTCAGTGGGTTTTGCATTCATTCTGGGTGCAGCAGCAGGGAAAGCATTGGAACCGTTTGGTGACAAAGCGGGTACGGCTGCGGCACTGCTTGGGTTGTTCCAAATGAGTGGCTCTGGTTTGTTGGTTGGTACGTTGCAGCGTTTATCTTTGGAGCCTCAAACACTGATCGCAATTCATATGTGGGTTCTATTGCCTGCGTTGGTGGTTCTGTTTACAAAAGCAGGTAAGAACTGGCATTCAAGCTTTGCGAAAGCGTAAAACAGTGTAATTTAGTATTTTCCAATGTAAGTAAGGCGTGTATATTTGTCGTTCAGACTTTTCCTGACACCATAACGGAACTCAAAAAGTAATGTCGTTAACCACGTATGAAATGGCTCGTATTCTAGAGCAAATGGAAGATTCACCAGAAAAGGTGATGTTTGGCAAGTTGCTTAATGAGCTGGGTAATCAAAGCTCCGAGCGTATTCGTAGTGCGGCTAAACAAGTACCTCTGCCAATTTTGCGTGATATCGTGTACCAATTCCAGCAAGTGATTGAGTCGCGCAAAGGTGAACAAGTTGAGCTGTTGGCAAAAGATCTTGCTCAACAGGGCATCTCAGCTGATGAGCTTCTTGCTTACTTAAATAAACAATAAAAAGTCCCCGCCACTGCGGGGATTTTTTTATCGCGTCAGCTTGTTCTTTATAACATGGTCAATAGAGATAACTCCTGGTCCCCATACGATGACCACTAAAATCATGAATCCCCACAATTGATGGTCATAGAACCCTTTTTCCCACAATACCGGGTAAGAGATGACCGCGATGATATTGAACACAAACAGAATCGCAGCCATCGGGCGGGTAATTAATCCCAACGCTAAAAATACTGGCAGAATTAACTCGGCAGCCGTTCCCATGTAGGCCGCTAACTCCCAAGGCAAAAGTGGCACTTGGTATTCCAATTCGAATAGATACAGCGTGCTATCCCAAGAAGAAACTTTGATTAACCCTGAATTGAAGAACACCCATGCAACCCACAAGCGACAAAAGAGAAGTAGTAAAGGGACAAAGCCAGCTTGTAAGGTATTGATCAAGTCGTCGTACCGATTGACTAAGTTTTTAACCGTATTCGTCATAGAGTGCTCCTTAGATTGATTTCAATGTAAAGCCGTCAACGAGATCGAGTGCCATGATGCTATTAAGGTGAACGAGCAAAGCTTCGGATATTTCGCTCAAACTCTGCTTCTGCTCTACACATTGCAGCAGTTGAAAAACATCGGTATCGAGTGCGTGACATTGAGCTTCTCCATTGGCTTGAATAGAGATGACTCCTCGCTGTAATTGATTGATATTGAGCTGTTCAAACTCTTGGTGTTGAATCGCATGAAAGAGATCAAATACGGTGTAGTTTGAGTCAAAGCTGCGACTGCCAGTGCGAAAATGAAACACCAATTGAGGTTGTTGTTCTTCCGTCACTTGGGCAAGTGCAGATAAAGGGATTCGATTTGGTTTTTCGACTTTCTCATTCTGTATTTGTCGAGCTAAGTCCATATGCCATTCAAACCTTGCGACTTCAGGAGTGTACGGGGCTTGGGTCATGACCTGACTAAACTGCATAATCGTATCTTGAAAGCCAGCACCATAATGTACGACATTACCTTCAGCTAAGGGGTGAGAAAGTACGTGTTGGCGAGCAATTTGATCGAAGCACTCTTTTCCAACTAAGGCTTCAACCATTGGGTAGGTCGCTGCCAATACCTCACTCAAGCTGATGATAAAGTTATTGCGGTAAATCTGTATGCGTTCATCTGCGGTAAATTTGTCACTCACAATGTCGCATTCTTCACCGAGCGCTTGATAATGTAGGGCTTTAGCAAATTGACTCTGCAAGGTCGCAAGATTCATGACGCTTTCCTTTTGCTCTTTTGGTCAATCAAATGGTTTTGCTGCAATAGTGAGGATGCTTTTTCTGCTTCGCCAAGGAGGATTTCTGGTGCAGGAATATCCAAATCCCATTCAATCAGCGTATGGCGAGGGCCGTGTTTTTGTGTCCAACTAACGAACAGCTGCCATACTTCATCACTGACGGGACGGCTATGAGTATCAATCCAAATCTCACCTTTATCCAACGGCTTAATAGTAAAACCTGCCAAATGAATCTCGTCGACTTTGTCGGCTGGAATCGCATCTAGGTATGTGTCGCAATCAAAACCGTGATTGAAGGCGGAAACATATACGTTATTTAAGTCGAGTAATAAACGACAGTCGGTGCGCTTTTGCACTTCGGTAAGAAAATCCCATTCGCTGATGGTTGAATGGTGAAACTTCACATAACTAGATGGGTTCTCAATTAAGATTTCACGTTGTAGGTATTCTTGCACTTCAAGCACGTTACGAGTGAATACTTGCAGCGCTTCTTCCGTGTAAGGCAAGGGAAGTAGATCATTGAAGTAGTGACCACCATTTTCACTCCAGCTTAAATGGTCAGAGACGAAGAGCGGGTCAATTGTATTTATCAATGCTTTTAGTTGTGCTAAATGTTTCGTATTCACACGCTCCACCGAGCCCAGTGACAAACCAATACCGTGGCAGCTGATGTGGTAGTGCTCGCGTAATGCTTGCAGTTGATGGTGCTCTACTGAGTTGGGCTGAAAGTAGTTCTCGCTGTGGATTTCTAACCACGACAGCTCAGGTTTGTGTTGGCTAAAATAATCGAGATGAGGGGAGCGTAATCCGACGCCAGCAAGAGGATGGAAAGAGTGATGTTTCACGTGAAACTCCTTTTCTGATTGGCGAGTAACTGGGGGCGTTGGTTAAAGTGCAACGCGCCCCACAGAAACTTGTGATGTTGAGTTATGAGCCGCTGGTGCTACCGCCAGCCAATTTGTCACACAATCCTTTAGGAACGACAACAAAAGCATCTTTTTGGTTGTCTTCTTTAGAGGTGCCCGCGCAAGAGCTGTTTTTCGTTGCGCAGTCATTTTTACCGGCTTTCGCCACGCCATAACACTTTTCTTTTTCTGCTGCGACAGCAGGGGCTGCGGTGAGCATGGTGCCACCAAGAGCAAGAAGGCCAGTAACAGCAGCAGTAACAGCAAGATTCGATTTTTTCATCATAATTTCCTCTGAGTGATTTCCTTTTACTTTCATTCGGCAAGTCGATTCGCCGTTTGGCGTACAACCTTTATCCACTTGCTTAAATTAAAAGATAGAGATGAGGCAGAAAAACTTTCATAAAAATAACTCTCGCGAATGGTTTTGGAGTGATTACCTTCGTTAACTCTTTGAATGAAAGATTAAAAAAACAGCGAATTTTTTATCAAGTTTTGTCTAAACAGCACCCAGCTGTTTAGGTTATAATCGGTTTTTATGTATAAATAACCAGTAGCTCATCATGATGGATCCATCTCTATTACTCGACGGTCTAAACGATAAACAGCGTGAAGCCGTTGCAGCTCCTCTAGAAAACTTACTTGTCCTTGCTGGTGCAGGGAGTGGTAAGACTCGCGTTCTTGTTCACCGTATCGCTTGGCTTATGTCAGTCGAGCAAGCTTCTCCTTTCTCGATCATGTCGGTCACCTTCACTAATAAAGCGGCAGCAGAAATGCGTGGTCGTATTGAAGAGTTGATGATGGGCAGTGCATCTGGCATGTGGAATGGGACTTTCCACGGTATTTGTCACCGCATTTTGCGTGCACACTATCTTGATGCCAAGCTACCGGAAGATTTCCAAATCATAGACAGCGATGATCAGCAGCGCTTGTTAAAGCGTTTGATCAAAGCACAAAACTTGGATGAAAAGCAGTGGCCTGCACGCCAAGTTTCATGGTGGATTAATGGTAAGAAGGACGAAGGATTACGCCCATCGCATATCGACGCTTATCACGATCCAGTGACCAAAACTTATTTGCAGCTGTATACCGCTTACCAAGAAGCGTGTGATCGTGCTGGCTTAGTGGACTTTGCGGAAATTTTGCTGCGCGCGCATGAGCTACTGCGTGACAACAAGTTTGTGCGTGAACACTACCAAGCACGCTTTAAGCATATCTTGGTTGACGAATTCCAAGACACCAACAACATTCAATACGCTTGGCTACGCATGATGGCTGGCCCAGATTGTCACGTGATGATTGTTGGTGACGACGACCAGTCAATTTATGGTTGGCGCGGTGCAAAAGTCGAGAACATTGAGAAGTTCACGCTGGAGTTTCCGAGCGTGAACACCATTCGTCTCGAACAAAACTATCGTTCGACCAAGACGATTCTTGAAGCGTCCAATACCTTGATTGCGAACAACACTGAACGCATGGGTAAAGAGCTGTGGACGGATGGCAATGTGGGCGAGCCGATCTCGGTTTACAGCGCTTATAACGAGCTTGATGAAGCGCGCTTTGCGGTCAATAAAATCAAAGAGTGGCAAGAGAATGGCGGCGCATTGAATGATGCTGCGATGCTGTATCGTAACAACGCGCAATCTCGTGTTTTGGAAGAAGCATTAATTCAGGCAGGCTTACCGTACCGTATTTACGGAGGCATGCGATTCTTCGAGCGTCAAGAAATCAGAGATGCGTTGAGCTACTTGCGTTTGATGGCGAATCGCAACGATGATGCCGCGTTTGAACGTGTCGTGAATACCCCAACACGTGGTCTGGGCGATAAGACGCTAGAGACTATCCGTCGTGCAGCTCGTGATAGAGGGTGCACTATGTGGGAAGCCAGTCTGGCAATGCTCGATGAGCGAGTATTACCGGGTCGAGCAGCTGGTGCGTTAAGTCGTTTTGTCGAATTAATCACCGCGCTGGAAGACGATACACTAGAAATGCCATTGCACGAGCAAACGGACCACGTGATCAAGTACTCGGGTTTGTTTGCGATGTATGAGCAAGAGAAGGGCGAAAAGTCTAAAGCTCGCATAGAAAACTTGGAGGAGCTGGTTACCGCCACTCGCCAATTCGAAAAACCAGAAGAAGCGGAAGAAATGTCTCTGCTGACAGCATTTTTAACACATGCGGCTCTAGAAGCGGGTGAAGGTCAGGCGGACGAATTTGAAGATGCAGTCCAACTGATGACGCTGCACAGTGCGAAAGGTTTGGAATTCCCATTGGTATTCATGGTCGGTGTGGAAGAAGGTATGTTCCCAAGCCAGATGTCCGCTGAAGAGGCAGGGCGTTTGGAAGAAGAGCGCCGTCTGTGTTATGTGGGCATGACGCGCGCGATGCAAAAGCTCTACATTACTTACGCGGAAATGCGTCGCCTATATGGTCAGGACAAATACCACAAACCATCGCGCTTTATTCGTGAATTACCAGAAACGTGTTTGGATGAAGTGCGCATGAAGGCGCAAGTGAGTCGCCCTTCAAGTAGTGGACGTTTTAGCCAAACCGCAGTAAAAGAAAACTTCAATGAGACTGGTTTTTCACTAGGTTCTCGTGTGATGCATCCGAAATTTGGTGAAGGAACGATCATCAACTTTGAGGGCAGTGGCCCACAAAGCCGAGTGCAGATTGCTTTCAACGGTGAAGGCATTAAATGGTTAGTCACCGCTTACGCGAGACTGGAGAAGCTGTAGGGCTTTGTGAAAAAATGAACATAAGAGCTGCTTCGGTGGCTCTTTCTGTTTTGGCTGTTTGGAATCAACAAAATGCTGAAAGATAGGGAGCTAAATGACGCTATTCGAAAAGGCTCTTGGTCTAAATCGCTTATCTTTAGACAAAGAAAAACCCCGAGGGCTTACGCCCGTCGGGGTTATAGTCTTACTCGCAGCAATCCAGCTACTAAAAGTGCTCCATGCATCAAATCCTTGATAGCGTGCTGCATTCCTTCAGCTTAATCCTTTCGTCGCCTTCCTAGCGGTGTCCTTGACCTTATCCTGGTCTGCTAACCATCCTCGTTAGCTCTCATCACTTGTTCCCTGAGCGGTGTCCATGACATCATCCTGATGTTTAGTCCTTTCCTCGTCCAGAGGTGTCCATTTCCCGTCCTTAGTAGCAACCGTCCTAGTTGCTATTGATTCCGTTCAATGTCCAGTTTTGCAATCCATGCCCGACTATTCATCCTGAATACCCGTTTCTTCTTCCTGAAGTTCACCAAATCCGTGGTGTTTCCTGTTCCGTGTCAGCATCCTTCCGACAAGATTCATATTACGCTCTTCACGATTCTCAACAATGGTCGAAGCCCACATTTTTCTCAATCAAAAGCGTTTGAAAAATAAACATATTTATATTATTCAATGGCTTATGTTTGTTTGTGGGCTGTTTTACCATTAAAAAAGAGAGGTTTGCTCCACTCCTTGTGAGAGATCTCGCACAAGGAGTCGAGCAAAACAGGCCTATTTGCCGATTGCTGCTCCTTCTCGACGAGGATCTGCGGCACCTTCTAGTCCATCTTTTGTGATGCGTATCGCATGCAGTCCAGAATTCAAATCACGAACATTGGTTTTAAAGCCCATCTTCTCCAGCTCTGGCTGTAAGCCTTCTGCAGCGGTACCTCGCTCAATATCTAAGGTGCCAAAACGGTCGAGTAATCGTGGTTGATTGATTGCTTGTTGGATATTCATATCCCATTGCGTGTGGGCAATGATGGTTTGCGCCACGTAACCGATGATTCGACTGCCACCCGGAGAGCCTATTGCCATGTAAGGTTTGTTATCTTTCATCATAATGGTCGGGGCCATTGAAGATCGTGGACGCTTGCCTGGTTCTATGCGGTTGGCGATTGGGATTCCGTCGTTATGAGTACGGAAAGAAAAATCGGTCAGTTCATTATTGAGCAAGAAGCCACGCACCATTAAGCGCGAGCCAAACGCATTCTCAATGGTGGTCGTCATGGAAACCACATTGCCTTGCTTATCGACGATATTGAAATGGCTGGTGGAAGGGAGTTCAATGGACTCGTCCATGCTTAAGTTCATTGCGTGCGACCACGGAGGATTGCCCGCTTCAACTTTGCTTAGTGCTTTGCCGACTTGGATCAGCTCTGCTCGCTGCTGGAGGTAGCTTTTATCAAGCAAGCCTTGAGTTGGCATCGGCACGTAATCTTGGTCTGCCATGTATTTACCACGGTCAGCAAACGCTAGACGCGATGCATCGGCGAGTACTTGCCAAGATTTAATGCTGTTAGCCCCCCAGCCTTTGAGATCGTACTGTTCAGTGATCGCCAAAATCTGACCAATGGTGAGCGCGCCAGAGCTTGGTGGTCCCATGCCGCAAATGTCATAGCTTTGGTATGCTGCACAAACCGGCTCACGTTGTCTGATTTGGTAGGTATCAAAGTCGGGTTGGGCTAATACACCGGGGTTACCCGGCGCGTTTTGTACCGTCTCGATAATGTCTCTGGCTATGTCCCCATGGTAGAAGGCTTGGGCGCCTTGCTTAGCAATAGCACTCAGCGTTTGTGCGTATTCAGGGTTTTTTAATAGCGTACCTTCGGTTTTTGGCGAGCCATCCGAGTTAAAGAAATAGGCTTTTGTGACTGGAAAGCGTGATAAACGCTCGGCGTCTTTTTCTATCAAGCTTGCTAGGCGAGGACTGACTTTGAATCCTTGCTCCGCAAGCGAGATAACAGGGTGAATGATCTTTTTCCATTCCAGCTTGCCGTATTTCTGGTGAGTATCCCACAATAGTTTCACGGTGCCTGGTGTTGCGACAGAGCGTCCACCAACCACGGCATCGTAGAATTGCAATGGCTGACCGTTCTCATCTAAAAATAGCTTTGGCGTTACGGCGAGGGGGCGGTTTCACGCCCGTCGTAAGTGGTCAGTTTTTGCTTTTCGGTATCCCAATACACTAAGAACGCACCGCCACCAATACCTGATGACTGGGGTTCAACTAAGCCAAGCATCAATTGCACCGCGACCATGGCATCTATCGCATTCCCGCCTTGCTCAAGTACGTCTGCACCCGCTTGGGTCGCCAGTGGGTTAGCAGCGGTAACCATATAATCTTTAGCTTTGACCAGCTGCTTTTGCTCAATGCCAGTGCTGTGCTCTGGTGCGACCGAATCTGCAGCTTGGTTAGCGAAGGCTTGTCCAGTGAAGGTGAAAGGGGAAGTAAGAAAAAGACCCGAGAGTACGAGTCGGTTAAATGTCCATTGCATGATGACTCTCCATGTTGCCAACTAAGGTTATTCAGCTTGGCAGCCACGGAGATAGTCGTCGAGTTTCCTATTAAAGAAATGTCGAGTGTGCGACGCTTTTAAATCAGAGAGTTATCGAGAAAGGAGCGGAAGGTTTGCACTAAAATACTGCTGCCAACTAGGGTAAATACCACACCACATAAACCATCTATATAAATGCCGGCTTGCTGTAATCTTGTTTGCAAGCGCTGCGTTGACAGCATCCATGCAAGGCTAGAAAACCAGAGTAGCGACAAACCAAACAAAATCACCAGAGCAATTCCTTTTCCTGTCACCGACATGCCCACTGGGACAAGGCTCGACATTAAACTCACAAAAAATACTAAGGCTTTGGGGTTGAGAATATTGGTTGCGAACCCCTTGGTAAACGCCTGACGTTTATTACCGATCACAAGGTTACTGTTTTTGCTTGGCTGATCAGAAAGTGGTTTTTTGATCGTCGCGATCACGCCGCGCAGTGCACCGATACCCAAATACAACAGATAGCTGCCCCCAAGCAATTGTAAGACGGAGTAGAGCAGAGGATGCTGGTGAACTAAATAGCTCACCCCCGTTATGCTGAATAAAGAATGCAGCAAAATACCGACTGATAAGCCAAGCGCAATGTATAAGCCAGTTTGACGGCCATGACGGGTGGCATTTTGTACCACAAGCGCAAAATCCGGACCTGGGCTCATTAAGGCAATGAAGTGGATACTGGCAAGCGTTAAAAGGATAGTCGATTCATTCATAACACATCTCAAAACATAGTGGATATGAGCTATTGTCGTGATTCTTATTCGCTAGTGCTTGTAAAAAACTAGCAGTACTGAATACCACAGCGTATGAGATATTAGCGTGCCACTTGTGAAGGCGAGACGCCATAGGTTTGTTTAAACGCTTTACTAAAGTGGGCCTGATCATAAAAACCCACTTGATAGGCGACGTCCGTACCACACCATCCTGCTTGGAGTAGTTTCATTCCTTGCTCTAATCGCAAGCGAGCAAACCAAGCGTAGGGAGTCATACCTGTTTGCGCTTTGAAATGGCGTTGAAATTGCGTGGGGCTCAGTTGACAGAGCTCTGATAGTGCATCTAAACGAACTGTTTGGTCGAGATTCGCCATTAAGTAATCTTTTAAGGTATGCAAAGACTGTTTTCCAAGCGGAACCACTTTTTGCCTCGCGAGTGATCCGTAGCGATCAAAAAGTTGATTAAATCCTTCAAAAGGAAGGCAATCTTTGGTGAGTTGGCTGAGGTTCTCGCGGCGAAGAAGAGCATGCAAGTTACTAAGTTGTGAAAATATCTGTGGATCGGAGATGATCAATTCATTAAAGCGGATTATTTGACCATTTTGACTAAGATCGGCAAGATCGCTGAGTAGGTGCGGCTCGATCGCAAATACATTCACTTCATAGCCACTTTCGAGCTTAGAGTGCCCGTCGTGCAGTTCATCTGGCGGCATAATTACGATTTGCCCATGACCCACTTGATGGCTACAGCCTTGATATTGGAACTTTTGCGTGCCATGCGTGATCAGACCGAGGTGAAAGTCCAGATGATAGTGCCTTTGGAAGGCAAACTTCTGGTATTTCGCCTCGATCAGGCTCAGCTGATCATGGTCGGTTGCGTAGTATTGAATCTGTTCCATTACATACAAAAAAGCTTGGTCACATTATGACCAAGCTTATCTGGCAATTTCTAACTTGTCTTGTAAAAAACGATCACTGTGGCTGAACGATTCGGCGTGAGCGACGGTTGTTGCGCAGTCCATCAAAGCTAAATACGACTAGCGCTCCCCAAATAAAGGCAAAGGTAATCGCTTTATCCATGCTAAAGGGTTCGCCATACATCAGTACTGCAAGTAAGAACATCAAGCTTGGGCCAATGTACTGGAAAAAGCCCAATGTTGATAATTTGAGCCTTGTTGCCGCACCCGTAAAACAAAGTAGGGGCAGTGTGGTAATCACCCCTGCTGCAATCAACAAGCTATTTAATGCTAACGGGTTAGTGAGCATATTCGACGTTGGGGTTTCTGCAATAAACAGCAGATACACGGCGGCGACAGGCAGAAGGAGTAATGTTTCGATAAACAATCCTGTTTTTGCATCGACACTGACTTTCTTCCTTAAGAGGCCATAGAAGCCGAAACTCATTGCTAACGCCATCGCAACAACGGGCACGGAGCCGAATACAATCAATTGGACCAGTACACCACAGCCCGCTAATACGACAGCAAACCATTGCAACTTACGAAGTCGCTCTCCCAAAAAGACCATGCCGAGCAAGACATTGATTAATGGGTTAATGTAATAGCCTAAGCTCGCGTCAAGCATATGATTGGAATTGACCGCCCAGATGAAAATCAGCCAGTTTCCGCCAATTAATACAGAACTTGCGATCAGGTAAGCGATCTTCGTTTTGTCTTTCGCGATGTAGTAAACCGAGCGCCAGTGACGGCCAAAGTGAAGGAGTGCGGCAAGCAAAAAGAAAGACCAAATCACCCGGTGGCTCAGAATCTCCAAAGGGGATACTTGTGCGATGGATTTAAAATACATCGGCGCAATGCCCCACATGGTATAGGCACCAATCGCCAGCAAGATACCTTGCCGAGCGCGTTGTTGTTCGTCTTCTGGTGTCATGAGGTGTCACCTAATTGTGTGTTTATAGAGCAGAAAATCAGTATACGAGTCGTGATGCGAAACACCTAGCAATTTGCGGTTTTATTCACCACGAAACCCCATTACAATGTGCCCTCACTTTGTGTGCCTGGGCATGCAAAAGCATTTCTACGATCACTCAATCTGAGATTATTCATGACCTCAACCTTGCTAGCCGAACAATCAGATACGCCTGTAACGCCTCAACGTGTGTTGGAGGAAGTATTCGGTTACCAGACGTTTCGTGATGGTCAGCAAGAAGTTATTGAAGCCGCTATTGAAGGCAAAGACAGCTTAGTCATCATGCCGACGGGTGGTGGTAAATCTCTCTGTTACCAAATTCCGGCGTTAGTGCGCTCAGGGATTACCTTGGTGATTTCACCGCTGATTTCATTGATGAAAGACCAAGTTGATCAACTGAAAGCCAATGGCGTAGCTGCGGAGTGTGTGAACTCGACCATGAATCGAGAAGAGCTGCTGAGTGTGTATAATCGCATGCACTCTGGTCAGCTTAAGCTAGTGTATGTTTCGCCAGAGCGCGTGTTAATGCGTGACTTTATTGAGCGTTTAGAAAACTTACCCTTATCTATGATCGCCGTGGATGAAGCACATTGTATCTCTCAGTGGGGACATGATTTTCGCCCAGAATACGCGGCGCTAGGTCAGTTAAAGCAACACTTTTCACATGTACCTTTTATGGCACTCACTGCCACCGCCGATGATGCGACGCGTCGTGATATTCTAGAACGCTTACGCTTACATGAGCCTCAGGTGTATCTAGGAAGCTTTGATCGTCCCAACATTCGTTATACCTTGGTGGAAAAGCACAAACCGGTTTCTCAAATCATTCGCTATCTAGCCACCCAAAAGGGAAGCTGCGGCATTATTTACTGCGGCAGTCGTAAGAAAGTTGAAATGGTGACCGAGAAGCTATGCAACAACCATATCCGCGCAGCTGGTTATCATGCAGGGATGGATACTGAAGAGCGAGCTTACGTTCAGGAAGCTTTTCAACGTGATGACATTCAAATCGTCGTTGCGACGGTTGCATTCGGCATGGGTATCAATAAGCCAAACGTGCGCTTTGTTGTGCATTTTGATATTCCACGTAACATCGAGTCCTATTATCAGGAAACCGGTCGAGCAGGGCGAGATGGCCTGCCTGCCGAAGCGATGATGTTGTATGACCCAGCAGACATCAGTTGGTTGCGTCGTATGTTGGATGAAAAAGATGATGGACCGCAGAAGCAGGTAGAAAGCCACAAACTCAATGCGATGAGTGCTTTTGCGGAAGCGCAAACCTGTCGTCGTCAGGTACTGCTCAACTATTTTGGAGAGTATCGCGAAAAGCCGTGTGGTAACTGCGATATCTGCCTGGACCCACCAAAACACTTTGATGCGACCGAAGAAGCGCGCAAAGCGTTGTCGTGTGTTTACCGCGTCAACCAAAGTTTTGGTATGACGTATGTGGTTGAGGTGCTGCGTGGAATGCAAAACATTCGTGTGCGCGAACACGGCCACGATAAAATTTCGACTTACGGCATTGGTCGTGATCACAGCCATGATTACTGGGTGAGTATCTTCCGCCAGTTAATTCATAAAGGGCTGCTATTTCAAAACATCACTCGTAACTCGACGTTGCAATTAACCGAAGAAGCACGTCCATTACTACGTGGTGATGTGTCTTTAGAACTTGCAGTTCCACGTTTAGATACCGCTGCACGTGCCGCGAAGTCGGATAAACTGACCAGCAAAAACTACGATAAGAAGTTGTTTGCCAAACTACGTAAGCTACGTAAGTCGATCGCCGATGAAGATGGTTTACCACCATATGTGGTATTCAGTGATGCGACCTTGATTGATATGGCAGAAATGCTGCCAACGTCATACGGCGAAATGTTAGCGGTTAGTGGCGTTGGTCAACGTAAACTAGAAAAATACGCCGATCCATTCTTGGATTTGATCCAAGAACACATTACTCACCACGGATAAGGAATCTATATGCACAAGGAATTTGGTCTCGCTGATTACATTGTTGAAGAAGGGCGTCTTATTATTACCGCTCCAAGCTTCGACCTCGATACTTTTCCGGCATTGGGTGAGCGTTTGGTTAAATTATTATCTGCGTCTGTGGTAGAAAAACAGTGGGATGCGGATATTCACTCTTGGTTGATCGATTTTGAAGGCTGCCGCTTATTTATGAAAGCGGAGCACTACAGCGAAGCGATTTGGTTTGAAGCGCTAACAATAGAAGAGAGTAGGGAAGAGCTCGACTATTTAGCCGGATTGTTCCAACGCGGCTTCTAAATTCAAGTTATCTATTCTTTAAAGGGTGTTTCACATGAAACACCCTTTCTTATTTTTGCATCAAAGCCCTTGGTTTTGACGTGATGTTCGCGAAGAAACGTTTGCGTATAAAACACCGCTTGTGAGTAAAATTGGTTAATGTATAATCGCCCACCGCTTTACTCTGAATGAGTTAAGCTAGTTTAATCGTCATTTTTTACATTGTTGGTAAGAGTGCTTTTCTCTGTAGAAAACGCTCGATTTGGGTTCCCTCGCCCCCAAACCAAACTAAAAAGGTATCGCATGAGTAACTTTACCCCTGCGCAGCAGCGCAACGCCCTTATCTATCTGGTTTTATTCCACCTAGTCATTATTGCATCCAGCAATTACCTAGTTCAGCTACCGTTTACTATCTTTGGCTTACATACCACCTGGGGTGCATTCACCTTCCCATTTATTTTCCTTGCGACGGATTTAACCGTACGTATTTTCGGTGCTCAGTTGGCGCGTAAGATCATTTTCTTAGTAATGTTGCCTGCTTTGGCTGTCTCTTACTTCTTATCGGTGGTGTTCTTCGAGGGGCAGTTCCAAGGTTTTGGTCACCTAGGGGAATTTAACTTATTCGTTGCTCGTATCGCGATTGCTAGCTTCATGGCGTATCTACTTGGTCAGATTATGGATGTGCACGTGTTCAACCGCCTACGCCAAATGAAACAGTGGTGGGTGGCCCCAACGTGTTCAACGCTTTTTGGTAATGCACTGGATACCATCGCCTTCTTCGCGATTGCGTTCTACCAAAGTCCAGATCCATTTATGGCGGAACATTGGACGGAAATCGCGCTGGTGGACTACGGCTTTAAGTTGGTGATTAGTCTTGGTCTGTTTGTGCCTATGTACGGCGTACTACTGAATTACTTAATTAAGAAGCTAACGGCAGTGAACCCTAACTTTAAAGTCACTACGACGGCATAGTTTTCATCAGTTAATAGCAACAAGGCCGCTTTTAATAGCGGCTTTGTTGTTTCTAAAGCAAATGTACAGCGAAATGAGTATTTAGATCATCGGTGTCTCAAAACTCTATGAGTTGTACATAGGATAATAACGGGTATTAAAAAGGCTCCAAAAGGAGCCTTTGTCATGGGATAACAACCATTAATCAGAGGTAATCGTTAATGGCCAACCGATATCAGTTTGACGGTTGGATTCGATTTCTAGCTCAGCGGCGGTCAACGGGTTGGCCGCTAGCCACTGCGCATCAATGTTTAATGTTAGGTTGTCACCTTCAGCCGTTAATACGACGTTTGGCTCTAAGTTTTGGTTGCGACGGTGAGTCAACAACACCGCTAAGCGCAACAACCGCAGTACGCGCTTGGCACTTGAGCCTGATAACGCGTGTTGCTCAGGCAGTGAGGTGAGTTGTTCTCGATAACGACGGGCAATCTCACCAATAAAGAACTTCTGCGCGCGAGTGTAGCCAGGTAAATCCAAATTCTGGAGTAGGTAAGCACTGTGCTCACCGCCTTTTTTGAAATCGATCGTTAAGCCGATTTCATGCAGCTTTGCGGCGGTTTCAAGCAATATCTTGCCTTGAGGTTCAGTAATCCACTCATCGCCGCCGGCTTGCTCCAACAGTTTGCTTGCCAGTGTCGCAACTTGTTCACCGTATTGGTGATCGAGCTGATAACGATTTTGTACGCTGGCAATTGTGCGAGCACGGATGTCTTCTTGACGTAGCTCTTCAACCATCTCGTAGACTAAGCCTTCACGTAGTGCGCCGCCAGCGAGTGTCATCGCGTCGATTTCCAGTAATTCAAAAACGGCAATCAAAATAGATAGGCCGCTAGGGAACACTAACGCACGTTCAAGCGTTAAGCCTTCAATGTCGAGCTCTTCTAAATGATCGGCTAACATGGCTTGCTTCTGCAGGCGTTTCAATTTGGAGTGAGTGATTACTTCGTCCATACCTTGCGCTAGCATTATCTCTTGCAATGCCTGAACGGTGCCGGATGCGCCAACGCACACATCCCAACCGATTTCAGTATAGCGCTCTAGAATTGGCTGGATTGTCTGCTTCGCGCCTTCAATTGCTGCGTCAAAGTTACGCGCATTCAACTGGCGATCTTTAAAGAAGTTTTCCAGCCAAGTCACACAACCCATTTTTAAACTGGTCAGTGCTTTGGCTTCGAAACCTTCACCGATGATGAGCTCGGTACTTGCGCCACCGATATCGACAACAAGACGGCGACCGCTGCCTCCAGAAGTGTGTGCGACACCTTTATAGATAGTGGCCGCTTCTTCTTCACCGGAGATAACGTCGATTGGTTGACCAAGAATCTGGTTCGCTTTCTCCAGAAACACATCTACATTCGTGGCGGTACGTAAAGTGGCTGTGCCTACAATACGAATGTTTTGTTTAGGAATGTCCTGCAAGCGTTCCGCAAATAGACTTAAGCAGTCCCATCCTCGCTGCATAGCTTCCATACTAAGAGAATTATGTTCATCTAGGCCCGCGGCTAGACGAACCTTGCGCTTAATTTTAGCCATTGTTTGAACGCTGCCATCGATATGACGCACAACGAGCATGTGAAAACTGTTCGACCCGAGGTCGATGGCGGCGTATAGCGGCGATGATCCTGCTTGACTCATAAACGAACTCAGTTTCCTTTTACGATTGTTTTGGTGCCGACTGACGTGGTTGGCGTGGACGACGTCCTTGCGGCTTGCGGTTACCTGAACCTGAACGAGTTCCGCCAGTATTCGTACGACGCTGTTGGTTGCGTGGCGCACGCATACGAATTGGCGCTGGCAGATCTTGGATCAGCGCTGACGAATCGTATTCTGAAACTGGGATAGTGTGCTCAATGTATTCTTCGATTGCAGGCAGGTTAATTGCGTACTCTTCACAAGCAAAACTGATCGAGTGGCCGCTTGCACCAGCACGACCGGTACGGCCAATACGGTGAACGTAATCTTCACAGTCGTCAGGAAGGTCGTAGTTGAAAACGTGCGTCACTTGAGGAATATGCAGACCACGCGCAGCAACGTCAGTTGCAACAAGAATGTCGACATCGCCTTTGGTGAATTGCTCAAGAATCTTTTCACGTTTCTTCTGCGGTACATCACCAGTAAGAAGACCGACACGGTGTCCATCGGCGGCCAAGTGACCCCAAACCGATTCACACTTGTGTTTCGTGTTCGCAAAAATGATGGCGCGATCTGGCCATTCTTCTTCAATCAAAGTTTGAAGGAGGGCCATTTTATCTTCGTTAGAAGGGTAGAAAAGTTCTTCCTGAATGCGGTGACCAGTTTTCTGTTCTGGCTCTACCACAACATGCTCAGGGGTGTTCATGTGCTCAAATGCCAGTTCTTGAACACGGTAAGAAAGCGTCGCTGAGAACAGCATGTTCAAACGCTCTTTTGGTTCAGGCATACGACGGAACAAGAAGCGAATGTCTTTAATAAAGCCAAGATCGAACATGCGGTCGGCTTCATCCAGAACAACGGCTTGAATGTTGTTAAGGTTGAATACGCGCTGTTTGTAGAAATCGATGATACGACCTGTCGTACCAATCAGAATATCGACACCATCTTGCAGCTTATTCAATTGCTTATCGTAGCTTTCACCACCGTAAGCCAAAGCGGTTTTTAGACCAGTGCTCTCAGTTAATGCTTCTGCATCATTGTAAATCTGAATAGCAAGCTCACGTGTTGGCGCCATAATGATTGCGCGTGGCTGCGTAGGTTTACGACCTTCATGCTCCGGTGTCGTCAGAAGGTGGTTGAATGTAGCAGTAAGAAACGCGAGCGTTTTACCAGTACCCGTTTGGGCCTGGCCTGCGATGTCTTGGCCGGTGAGCAGGACCGGCAACGCCAAGGCTTGGATAGGGGTACAAAATTCGAACCCTTTTTTGTCCAATCCTTCAATAACTTGGGGCTTTAAGCCCAAATCGGCGAACTTTTGCTCTGTGATATGCGTCTTTTTCATGGCTATAGAATATCAGCTAAAGCTTGCAATACGAAAGTAAATACATTCCAATAGGGCATCTAATTACTGGTTATCATCCAACCAGTTTCGAAAAACACATTGGAGTGGAAGATGAGTGATAAGATTTTGCAGCTAACTGATGACGGTTTTGAAAACGATGTAATCAACGCTGCAGGCCCGGTTCTAGTGGATTTCTGGGCAGAATGGTGTGGTCCTTGTAAAATGATCGCTCCTATTCTGGATGAAATCGCAGACGAGTACGAAGGCAAACTCACTATCGGTAAACTAAACATCGACCATAACGCAGGTACACCACCTAAGTTTGGTATTCGCGGCATTCCAACGCTACTGCTATTCAAAGACGGCAACGTAGCGGCAACGAAAGTTGGTGCTCTGTCTAAAACTCAACTAAAAGAGTTTTTGGACGCAAACTTATAATCACCAAGTGATTACAGATAAAACCGTGCAAAGTAACAACGCACGGTTTTGTTTTTCTAACTCTGGACTAGAATACTAATTAGTGCTAACTTATCGCGCGTTAATTGAACAAATTTCTCTTCTTGGTCGATCCTGAGACCAAATCCATCTTAACTAGAAAACAGATCTTATTTTGACTAAACAAGAATCCACCACCATGAACCTTACCGAACTGAAGAACAGACCTGTGTCTGACCTTGTAAAACTGGGCGAAAGCTTAGGATTAGAGAACCTAGCTCGCTTAAGAAAACAAGACATCATCTTCGCGATTTTAAAAGCGCACGCTAAAGGCGGCGAAGACATCTTTGGCGATGGGGTTCTGGAAATTCTGCAAGACGGCTTTGGTTTCCTACGCAGTGCAGATAGTTCATACCTTGCGGGTCCGGACGATATCTACGTATCACCAAGTCAGATTCGTCGCTTTAACCTACGTACTGGTGACTCTATCGCTGGTAAAATTCGTCCACCAAAAGACGGTGAACGTTACTTTGCCCTTCTAAAAGTCAATACCGTTAACGACGACAAACCAGACAACGCTCGTAACAAGATCCTATTTGAAAACCTTACCCCTCTACATGCAAATGAACGCATGGTAATGGAGCGTGGTAACGGTTCTACAGAAGACATCACAGCACGTGTTTTAGAT
Source organism: Vibrio sp. M60_M70 (assembly GCF_037162085.1). NCBI lineage: Bacteria > Pseudomonadati > Pseudomonadota > Gammaproteobacteria > Vibrionales > Vibrionaceae > Vibrio > Vibrio sp. M60_M70. Next base: position 3,325,371 of record NZ_JARLUL010000001.1, on the reverse strand, counting down.
TTGGCATCGCCTATCGGTAAAGGCCAACGTGGTCTGATTGTTGCTCCGCCAAAAGCGGGTAAGACAATGCTTCTGCAAAATATTGCTCAAAGCATCGCATACAACCACCCAGAGTGTGAGTTGATGGTACTTCTTATCGACGAACGTCCAGAAGAAGTAACAGAGATGCAGCGTCTAGTTAAAGGTGAAGTAGTCGCGTCGACTTTCGATGAGCCAGCATCTCGTCACGTACAAGTAGCGGAAATGGTAATCGAGAAAGCAAAACGTCTTGTTGAACACAAGAAAGACGTGGTTATCTTGCTTGACTCTATCACTCGTCTCGCTCGTGCTTACAACACCGTAGTACCTTCATCAGGTAAAGTACTGACAGGTGGTGTGGATGCAAACGCACTACACCGTCCTAAGCGTTTCTTCGGTGCGGCACGTAACGTTGAAGAGGGTGGTAGCCTAACTATCATCGCAACAGCACTAGTTGATACTGGTTCTAAGATGGATGAAGTTATCTACGAAGAGTTCAAGGGTACAGGTAACATGGAACTGCACTTGAACCGTAAGATTGCTGAGAAGCGTGTATTCCCTGCGATTGACTTCAACCGTTCAGGTACACGTCGTGAAGAGCTGCTGACGAAGACTGATGAACTACAGAAAATGTGGATTCTGCGTAAGATCGTTCACCCAATGGGCGAAATCGACGCAATGGAGTTCCTCATTGATAAGCTAGCGATGACGAAGACCAACGATGAGTTCTTCGATGCGATGCGTCGTCAGTAATAGCTGAGTCCTTATTCTAAAAAAGCCACCGTTAACGGTGGCTTTTTTGTTGCTTTCTCCCGATGGAAGCATCAGAATGAGGAGAAATGTTATCGGGAGGTTAACATGCAACAAGGAATGTTGTCGTCATTACTCCTGAGCTTGTCACTTATCACACTACCCGCGACGTTATCTGCCAAGGAAATGCAGGAGTCTGTAGTAGAACAGTGGCTTCAGGATACTCAAATACAGGCTAAAGTCTCTGAACTGCTTGATTACGTTGTCAGGGATGAGGTCGACTCGCTTAAATTTGCCCTTGATCGACTAGCTTTACCTCAACAAGAGGTCGTGCGTTTTCGGTTATTGGAAAAGCTTGAGAAGCAAGATGTGATTCTCACGCCTAGAATGGCTCTGTTTGTTGAGTCTCAGATCCGTATGACTCCTACTTATCAGGTTCTAGAGCGAGGGGACGGGTATGAGTTTAGTGTGCCTGCCTTTAACTTTCCTGCCATTGCGAGCCGCTTGATTAAGCGTTGGAAGCAAGACCAAAGTACCTTGGACTTTGTACTACAAGCTGAGCGGAAAGAGCTCGACTTAAAGCAATGGCTTACAGGGCAATCTCAACAAGCTCAAGCGCGTGAAGCACTTTTGATTCGAGAGTTGGACAGCTTATCACCGCATGCGCTTGCCGCATTAACCACTCAGTTAACCAAAGCGAATGTGACCAGTTGGCTACCATCGACAGCCGTGATCGTGAGATTAGCGCAAGTAAGTCAAGATGAGGAAGTGTACAACTTACTCTGGCGGATGAGAGCGGATTACAACAGCCAGTCCGAACTCGAGCGTTTAGCTACGGTTGGGGACGTTTTTTCAATTCAGCAATTGATGAACTCCACCGTCAATCCGTCACTCAAACCAGAAGCCATTAGTCTACTCACAAAATCCAACCCTTTATCTCCGCAAGTGAAACAGTTTCTAGTGAGCAAAATGGCACTATCGGAAGAAGCTACCATGGTCGCTCGAGAGCTGGCGCAGCAAGGGCATCAAACCTGGTTGGAAGAGTTAGTCTCTAACAACCATCAAGTGAAGACCCGGCAGATAGAGCAAGTATTAAAGTAATCTGGCTCACATACCCACACAAAATAGGAGGATCTTAGCGTCCTCCTATTTGTTATACTGCGGACAGTTTAATCAGCCAGTCATGAAGGCCTATGAGTTTTAAGGATTTACGCGAATTTATCGACCACCTAGAACAGAAAGGTCGACTTAAACGCATTGCTCACCCCGTCGACCCCGCTTACGAAATGACAGAAATCAGTGACCGCACCTTGCGTGCTGGTGGACCTGCGCTGTTGTTTGAGAACCCAATTGGCTACGACGTACCTGTTTTGACCAACCTATTTGGTACACCAGAGCGTGTCGCGATTGGTATGGGACGTGAAGATGTTAAAGAATTAAGAGAAGTCGGTAAGCTGCTGGCTTATTTGAAAGAACCTGAGCCACCAAAAGGCTTCAAAGACGCATTGGAAAAATTGCCAGTGTTCAAGCAAGTATTGAACATGCCAGCCAAGCGCTTAAGAAAAGCATCGTGCCAAGAGATTGTGTGGCAAGGTGATGAAGTCGACTTGGACAAAATCCCGGTAATGAGTTGCTGGGCGGAAGACGTTGCACCACTGCTTACGTGGGGCTTAACCGTGACCAAAGGTCCAAACAAGAAACGTCAGAACCTAGGTATTTACCGCCAACAGAAAATCGCCAAGAACAAAATCATAATGCGTTGGTTAGCTCATCGTGGTGGTGCGCTTGACCTACGTGATTGGATGGAAACCAATCCAGGTAAACCTTTCCCAGTTTCGGTTGCGTTTGGTGCAGACCCCGCAACCATTCTTGGCGCAGTAACGCCAGTGCCAGATACGTTATCGGAATACGCATTTGCAGGTTTACTACGTGGCAGCAAAACTGAAGTCGTGAAGTCAGTTAGTAATGATTTGGAAGTGCCAGCGAGCGCTGAAATCGTGATGGAAGGCTATATCGACCCGAACGAGTTTGCTGATGAAGGTCCTTATGGCGATCACACTGGCTACTACAACGAAAAAGAAAAGCACCACGTGTTTACCATTACGCACATTACCATGCGTAAAGACCCAATCTACCACAGTACCTACACAGGCCGTCCGCCAGATGAACCAGCTGTATTGGGTGTGGCATTAAACGAAGTCTTTGTGCCGATTCTGCAAAAGCAGTTCCCAGAAATTGAAGACTTCTATCTACCGCCAGAAGGTTGTTCGTACCGAATGGCAGTCGTCACCATGAAGAAGCAGTACCCAGGACATGCCAAGCGCGTAATGATGGGCGTGTGGTCTTTCTTACGTCAATTCATGTACACCAAGTTTGTTATTGTGTGCGATGAATCGGTAAATGCACGAGATTGGAATGATGTCGTGAAAGCCATGTCAGAGCATATGGACCCAGTACGTGATACCTTGATGATAGATAACACGCCAATCGACTCGCTCGACTTTGCTTCACCTGTGGTCGGTCTTGGCTCCAAGATGGGTTTAGATGCGACCATTAAATGGGATGCTGAACTCGCGACACGAACCAAGGTTACTGAGCGTGACAATAAAGCGATTAACGAAGCGGATCTGGATGCATTAAAACAGCAACGTCCTGAGATTGTTGATGTCTATCTACCAGCCACAGCAAACAACCAATTTGCTGTTGTGACCATGAAGAAAGACCAAGCCGGTCAATCTCAAGAATTGATGGAATATTTATGGGGTTTCTTTGCTCAGTACGCGGATAACAAATTCATTATCTTGTGCGACGATGACGTCAATGCACGAGATTGGAATGACATCATTTGGGCTGTGACAACTCGAATGGACCCAGATAGAGACACAACTCAAGTGCGTGGTAATACTGAGAGTTCATCCAAATTAGGATTGGATGCGACCAACAAGTTCGAATCTGAAGTCACGCGCGAGTGGGGTACGCCTATCAAAAAAGATCCTAAACTTGTGGCTAAAGTCGATGAGATTTGGGACCAGTTAGGTATTCTATGAGTCATCAAGTCCACCTTCTACCAATGGACGTTACGTTTCCAGTAAAAGAAGGGGAGACGGTGTTGGAAGCTGCGCTCAACAACAATATTCGCTTCCCTCACCGTTGCCAAGTTGGCGCTTGCGCCATGTGCATGTGTAAAAAGCTAACGGGCGAGGTGAATTACCACCTCGAACCGATGCTAACCGAAAAAGAGCAACAGCAAGGTTGGATATTCCCTTGCCAAGCCTATACAGAAAGTAATTTAGTGCTTACTTTTGATGAGTAAGCGAGAGGAACACCATGACCATCCAATGTAAAGTAAAGTCTATTCAGCCGTTAGCTTGTAATACTTACCAAATCCTTCTTCACCCAGAATCACCAGTGCCTTTTAAAGCGGGTCAGTACCTGATGGTAGTGATGGGTGAAAAAGACAAACGTCCTTTCTCTATCGCGAGCAGCCCTTGCCGTCATGAAGGTGAACTTGAACTGCACATCGGTGCGGCGGAACACAACGCTTACGCTCAAGAAGTTGTCGAAGCAATGCAAGCGGCGCTTGAAACTGATGGTCAGATTGAAATTGATGCCCCGCATGGTGATGCTTGGGTTCAAGAAGAAAGTGAACGTCCACTATTATTAATTGCTGGTGGTACAGGTTTTAGTTACGTGCGCTCGATTCTGGATCACTGCGTAGCGCAGAATAAAACCAACCCTATCTATCTATATTGGGGGGCGCGTGATAACTGCCAACTTTATGCAAAAGAAGAACTGGTCGAGATCGCCGATAAGTTTACTAACGTTCACTTTGTTCCAGTAGTAGAAGAAGCACCTGCTGATTGGCAAGGTAAGGTTGGTAACGTGCTACAAGCGGTGAGTGAAGATTTCGAAAGCTTAGAAAACTACGATATCTATATTGCAGGTCGTTTCGAAATGGCTGGAGCAGCACGTGAACAGTTCACTCAGAACAAGAAAGCGAAGAGCGAACGTATGTTCGCAGACGCGTACGCATTCATTTAAATACGACTTTTGAGGCTGAAAAAGAGGGTTTTTTACCCTCTTTTTTGCTTTTTTGATGAAATAGTCATCGAACAGTCAGTTTTTTCCATTTTTTTCCAAAAAAGGGTTGCGAACGGATCTGAGTTCCCTATAATGCGCATCCACCGACACGGCAGACGCGATAAGGCTTCAGCAGAGTCGGAGAGGTAAAAAGCTTCTACGAAAATAAAATTGAAAAAGTGTTTGACACTGTCAATTAAATCGCTAGAATGCACCTCCGCTTTGAGAGAAAAGCTTCTCGCAAAGCAAGCTCTTTAACAATATAGACCTATCAATCTGTGTGGGCACTCGTTGATGATAATCCAAATAGTTTCTTCGGAAACAATTTAGGTTTCAATGAAACGAAGTGACCATTGAATCTTCGGATTCAGCACAGTCAATTCAAACATTACTTTATGTAATGTTCAGTATTCATTGAGCCGAACAAAATCTTAAATTGAAGAGTTTGATCATGGCTCAGATTGAACGCTGGCGGCAGGCCTAACACATGCAAGTCGAGCGGAAACGAGTTATCTGAACCTTCGGGGAACGATAACGGCGTCGAGCGGCGGACGGGTGAGTAATGCCTAGGAAATTGCCCTGATGTGGGGGATAACCATTGGAAACGATGGCTAATACCGCATGATGCCTACGGGCCAAAGAGGGGGACCTTCGGGCCTCTCGCGTCAGGATATGCCTAGGTGGGATTAGCTAGTTGGTGAGGTAAGGGCTCACCAAGGCGACGATCCCTAGCTGGTCTGAGAGGATGATCAGCCACACTGGAACTGAGACACGGTCCAGACTCCTACGGGAGGCAGCAGTGGGGAATATTGCACAATGGGCGCAAGCCTGATGCAGCCATGCCGCGTGTATGAAGAAGGCCTTCGGGTTGTAAAGTACTTTCAGTCGTGAGGAAGGCGGCGTCGTTAATAGCGGCGTTGTTTGACGTTAGCGACAGAAGAAGCACCGGCTAACTCCGTGCCAGCAGCCGCGGTAATACGGAGGGTGCGAGCGTTAATCGGAATTACTGGGCGTAAAGCGCATGCAGGTGGTTTGTTAAGTCAGATGTGAAAGCCCGGGGCTCAACCTCGGAATAGCATTTGAAACTGGCAGACTAGAGTACTGTAGAGGGGGGTAGAATTTCAGGTGTAGCGGTGAAATGCGTAGAGATCTGAAGGAATACCGGTGGCGAAGGCGGCCCCCTGGACAGATACTGACACTCAGATGCGAAAGCGTGGGGAGCAAACAGGATTAGATACCCTGGTAGTCCACGCCGTAAACGATGTCTACTTGGAGGTTGTGGCCTTGAGCCGTGGCTTTCGGAGCTAACGCGTTAAGTAGACCGCCTGGGGAGTACGGTCGCAAGATTAAAACTCAAATGAATTGACGGGGGCCCGCACAAGCGGTGGAGCATGTGGTTTAATTCGATGCAACGCGAAGAACCTTACCTACTCTTGACATCCAGAGAACTTTCCAGAGATGGATTGGTGCCTTCGGGAACTCTGAGACAGGTGCTGCATGGCTGTCGTCAGCTCGTGTTGTGAAATGTTGGGTTAAGTCCCGCAACGAGCGCAACCCTTATCCTTGTTTGCCAGCGAGTAATGTCGGGAACTCCAGGGAGACTGCCGGTGATAAACCGGAGGAAGGTGGGGACGACGTCAAGTCATCATGGCCCTTACGAGTAGGGCTACACACGTGCTACAATGGCGCATACAGAGGGCGGCCAACTTGCGAAAGTGAGCGAATCCCAAAAAGTGCGTCGTAGTCCGGATTGGAGTCTGCAACTCGACTCCATGAAGTCGGAATCGCTAGTAATCGTGGATCAGAATGCCACGGTGAATACGTTCCCGGGCCTTGTACACACCGCCCGTCACACCATGGGAGTGGGCTGCAAAAGAAGTAGGTAGTTTAACCTTCGGGGGGACGCTTACCACTTTGTGGTTCATGACTGGGGTGAAGTCGTAACAAGGTAGCGCTAGGGGAACCTGGCGCTGGATCACCTCCTTAAACGATGATTATTGCGATGAGTGTTCACACAGATTGATACGGTTTATAAAGTAAAGAGACGATACTGGGTCTGTAGCTCAGGTGGTTAGAGCGTTCGCCTGATAAGCGAGAGGTCGGTGGTTCGAGTCCACTCAGACCCACCAATTTCCTTCCCAAGAAATTGGCATACAGTATCGACACACCTTGATGGGGCTATAGCTCAGCTGGGAGAGCGCCTGCCTTGCACGCAGGAGGTCTGCGGTTCGATCCCGCATAGCTCCACCATCTTTAAGTGTTCTTGAAAAAGAATCTTTAAAAATGGTTTTCATCAGAAAATCTAGCTCTTTAACAATTTGGAAAGCTGACAAAACAACAATTTATTGTTGTTTGTAAAGTTCTCAAAGTATTCATGTATTTGAATACAACTAAAAACACATTCAAGTGTTCTTGGAATTTGAGTCCGGCAAAATCGATATGTCTCTCGCTCATTCAAATAATGAGAGACAACTTTGGTTGTTTAACATCAATTCGAAACTCCTTCGGGTTGTATGGTTAAGTGACTAAGCGTACACGGTGGATGCCTTGGCAGTCAGAGGCGATGAAGGACGTATTAACTTGCGATAAGCCCAGATTAGGTAGTAAAAACCATTTGAGTCTGGGATTTCCGAATGGGGAAACCCACTTACATAAGTAAGTATCGTTATGTGAATACATAGCATAACGAGGCGAACCGGGGGAACTGAAACATCTAAGTACCCCGAGGAAAAGAAATCAACCGAGATTCCGAAAGTAGCGGCGAGCGAAATTGGACTAGCCCTTAAGCTTTATAGGCGTTAGGTGAACAAGCTGGAAAGCTTGGCGATACAGGGTGATAGCCCCGTAACTGACGACGCATATTCAGTGAAATCGAGTAGGGCGGGACACGTGATATCCTGTCTGAATATGGGGGGACCATCCTCCAAGGCTAAATACTACTGACTGACCGATAGTGAACCAGTACCGTGAGGGAAAGGCGAAAAGAACCCCTGTGAGGGGAGTGAAATAGAACCTGAAACCGTGTACGTACAAGCAGTAGGAGCAGGCTTGTCCTGTGACTGCGTACCTTTTGTATAATGGGTCAGCGACTTATATTCAGTGGCAAGGTTAACCATCTAGGGGAGCCGTAGGGAAACCGAGTCTTAACTGGGCGTTCAGTCTCTGGATATAGACCCGAAACCAGGTGATCTAGCCATGGGCAGGTTGAAGGTTGAGTAACATCAACTGGAGGACCGAACCGACTAATGTTGAAAAATTAGCGGATGACTTGTGGCTAGGGGTGAAAGGCCAATCAAACCTGGAGATAGCTGGTTCTCCCCGAAAGCTATTTAGGTAGCGCCTCGGACGAATACTACTGGGGGTAGAGCACTGTTAAGGCTAGGGGGTCATCCCGACTTACCAACCCTTTGCAAACTCCGAATACCAGTAAGTACTATCCGGGAGACACACGGCGGGTGCTAACGTCCGTCGTGGAGAGGGAAACAACCCAGACCGCCAGCTAAGGTCCCAAATTACTACTAAGTGGGAAACGATGTGGGAAGGCTCAGACAGCCAGGATGTTGGCTTAGAAGCAGCCATCATTTAAAGAAAGCGTAATAGCTCACTGGTCGAGTCGGCCTGCGCGGAAGATGTAACGGGGCTAAGTAGTAAACCGAAGCTGCGGCAATACTCTTTGAGTATTGGGTAGGGGAGCGTTCTGTAAGCGGTTGAAGGTGTGTGGTAACGCATGCTGGACGTATCAGAAGTGCGAATGCTGACATGAGTAACGATAAAGGGGGTGAAAAACCTCCTCGCCGGAAGACCAAGGGTTCCTGTCCAACGTTAATCGGGGCAGGGTAAGTCGACCCCTAAGGCGAGGCCGAAAGGCGTAGTCGATGGGAAACGGGTTAATATTCCCGTACTTCTTACAATTGCGATGGGGGGACGGAGAAGGCTAGGTGGGCCTGGCGACGGTTGTCCAGGTTCAAGTGCGTAGGCTTGAGAGTTAGGTAAATCCGGCTCTCTTTAAGGCTGAGACACGACGTCGAGCATCTACGGATGTGAAGTCATTGATGCCATGCTTCCAGGAAAAGCCTCTAAGCTTCAGATTGTAAGGAATCGTACCCCAAACCGACACAGGTGGTCGGGTAGAGAATACCAAGGCGCTTGAGAGAACTCGGGTGAAGGAACTAGGCAAAATGGTACCGTAACTTCGGGAGAAGGTACGCTCTCGACGGTGAAGTCCCTCGCGGATGGAGCTATTGAGAGTCGCAGATACCAGGTGGCTGCAACTGTTTATTAAAAACACAGCACTGTGCAAAATCGTAAGATGACGTATACGGTGTGACGCCTGCCCGGTGCCGGAAGGTTAATTGATGGGGTTAGACTTCGGTCGAAGCTCTTGATCGAAGCCCCGGTAAACGGCGGCCGTAACTATAACGGTCCTAAGGTAGCGAAATTCCTTGTCGGGTAAGTTCCGACCTGCACGAATGGCGTAATGATGGCCACGCTGTCTCCACCCGAGACTCAGTGAAATTGAAATCGCTGTGAAGATGCAGTGTACCCGCGGCTAGACGGAAAGACCCCGTGAACCTTTACTACAGCTTGGCACTGAACATTGACCCTACATGTGTAGGATAGGTGGGAGGCTTTGAAGCGCAGTCGCTAGATTGCGTGGAGCCGTCCTTGAAATACCACCCTTGTAGTGTTGATGTTCTAACGTCGACCCCTTATCGGGGTTGCGGACAGTGCCTGGTGGGTAGTTTGACTGGGGCGGTCTCCTCCCAAAGCGTAACGGAGGAGCACGAAGGTGGGCTAATCACGGTTGGACATCGTGAGGTTAGTGCAATGGCATAAGCCCGCTTGACTGCGAGAATGACAATTCGAGCAGGTGCGAAAGCAGGTCATAGTGATCCGGTGGTTCTGAATGGAAGGGCCATCGCTCAACGGATAAAAGGTACTCCGGGGATAACAGGCTGATACCGCCCAAGAGTTCATATCGACGGCGGTGTTTGGCACCTCGATGTCGGCTCATCACATCCTGGGGCTGAAGTCGGTCCCAAGGGTATGGCTGTTCGCCATTTAAAGTGGTACGCGAGCTGGGTTTAGAACGTCGTGAGACAGTTCGGTCCCTATCTGCCGTGGGCGTTGGAGAATTGAAAGGGGCTGCTCCTAGTACGAGAGGACCGGAGTGGACGAACCTCTGGTGTTCGGGTTGTGTCGCCAGACGCATTGCCCGGTAGCTAAGTTCGGGATCGATAACCGCTGAAAGCATCTAAGCGGGAAGCGAGCCTTGAGATGAGTTCTCCCTGATACTTTAAGTATCCTAAAGGGTTGTCGTAGACTACGACGTTGATAGGCAGGGTGTGTAAGCGTTGTGAGGCGTTGAGCTAACCTGTACTAATTGCCCGTGAGGCTTAACCATACAACACCCAAGGGGTTTTGATGGACTCAATGAAAGAACATTGAATGTGTAAGAACGAGAATTAAGAAACAGCTTTCCGAATTAAAGAATTTGCTTGGCGACCATAGCGTTTTGGACCCACCTGACTTCCATGCCGAACTCAGAAGTGAAACGAAATAGCGCCGATGGTAGTGTGGGGCTTCCCCATGTGAGAGTAGGACATCGCCAGGCTTTAAATATCGTTATTTGCATAGACAAGTAACAACATCATCGGTGTACTAATCTGTTGATGACAATTTGTGGAGAGATGGCTGAGTGGTTGAAAGCACCGGTCTTGAAAACCGGCATACGTTAATAGCGTATCTAGGGTTCAAATCCCTATCTCTCCGCCACTATTCAGAAGCCTCGCTAGAAATAGCGAGGCTTTCTTCGTTTCTGACGCTTGGAGATTCGTTAGGGACTGGAATCAATCCCTTAGCTGATCGTATCCCCGGACTAGGTATCCCTGCACTATGTCACTTGAGAAGCCTTGCTTTAAGCGCGTTCTCGCTATCCACAGGTTGTGCAGCGACAGAAGTTCATAACTTTATCTTCTAACGAGAGCCATCAAGTCTGAGTATTGGCATTCCTACCTCTAAGGGTGAAGTGTTTCTGTTAACAAGAGACTTGCCTTTACTCTATATTACGTGCGTTAGCGCTCTTCGTGTTACCTAATAGCTATTCGCTATCTTGCTCTAGTTGGTACAATAAACACGGTCTAAGTATTGTATAGGAGACAGTCCTTCATTGAAGAGAATGGAGAGTATCGGAGCTTATGTACCTATTTTTGCTTCCTGCACTATTTCAAGTTACCTGTATTTTGTTAGTAGAGCTCCTTCCTAGAAACTTATATTTGGTTGTTCGCCTTGAAGAAAGTGTGCAAGCTATTTTTTAGAGGATTTTATTGGGCTTAATGGAGTGCTGCTTGGAACGAATTAAGGAAGCTTTGCTAGGGCTTCCCAATGAAGTTCAGGCGATTGCAGGGCATTAGCTCTAGTGGATATTGCAGGTTTGTGGAGTGTTGATGAGTGACAGGCAATAAAAAAGCCGACAGTAAACTGCCGGCTTGGTTAGATGACTGCTACTTAGTCGTTCTGGACGAGCGTGAGAGCTTTACGAGAGACTTCGTGAGCGGCTTTAGTTAGATTCTGCTTCTCTAGTGTATCTGCTAGGAATGCATAATCAGAGACGTCAGAGCGAAGCTTTAAGGCGATCTCAAAGTGGTCTTGGGCTTCTTGCCACTTCTCTTGACGGAAATAGAAGTGCGCTAATGCGCTATGCGCTGCGGCGTTATCTGGCTCTTTCTTCACTACTCCCTCTAAGAAAACCACGACAGGGTGGATATCTGGCAGGTTTAGATCTGGCAGTAGTTGATAAAGCTCAGGAGCCGGTTGTTTTTTCAATGCTTCTTTTAGCACAGTAAAGGCTTCAGCATCTGCTTTCCGGGCTATCAACTCACGAGCAAAACAGGCGACTAGGTGTGTGTCTTGTTTTACTTTGCGTGCAAGGCTATTCCAATGAGAGATAAGCCCTTCGCTACCTTGCTGCTGTGCCACTTCATGGAGTAAGCCGCATTGCGCCTTTTGAATCAGCTCTGCGTGTTCTTCTTCCGTGATGAGTCTTGCTTTGGTGAGTTGTGGCAAGAGGTCAATAAGAGGTTGCCACAATTTTAGCTGCATGTACGTTGTTTTCAGCAAGTTCAATACAATCGAATTACTCGCATACTGACCTTTTAACGATTGCAAAGTATCGAAAGCAGCCTCGAACTCGTTATCGCGAATAAACTGTTTAGCACGAGTTAGCTCTACTGCAAGATGAGCATTCTCTTGCTGGCTTGCTAGCTCTAGGTAGTGATCACGTTTTGCTTTATCACCTTGACCTTGTGCAGCTTCAGACGCGACTAAGTAACAAAGTAGCGGCATATCGTGATGATTCGCCCAACGAGTCACTTTTTTCTCGGCACCTTTCCAGTCTCCTTCAAGGAGTTTAATAATGCCTTCATTGGTGTATCGACGGGAATGGCGCATTTTGCGCACACTGAAGTAGTTCCATGTTGTAGAACTTGCGTAAACTAGCTTTTTAATTAGGTACTCAAGTAGAAAAAGACCTGCGAGTGCTGCGATAACGAATACGACCAATGTCGTTACGCTCATCTCGATCGTTTTCTCAGCGATGGAAATGAGTACATAGCCTTGCTGACCAGAAAATTGAGTGCCAACAAATAGTCCTGCACCTAGTACAACAAATAGGAAAATAAGACGAAACATTACTTATCCTCCATACCTGTCATCGTTGTGACTTCGCGACGTAGGCGCTCACGGATGACATCTGATAGTTGAGACTGACTTTGCAGTTTCGTTGGGTATTCCACTTGAATGTTTTGCTGGCTTAACTGGTTAACAGTTTTGTTGAACTCTTTAACGGAATTATCGTCTTGGTTGAAGAAAGCTAATGCCCATTTGTCGGCCGTTTTTAGAGACGTGGTGTAAATTTCACCTTGCTCTTGGTACACCGCTTTTATTGCGGTCTCCAATTTGGCTTTGATGTTTTCTTTTAGGTAAAAGTGTTGCTCAGGAGAAAGCAGTGGAATGACGTTACCATCGCGCGTGCGGAAGGTAATGAAGTTTTCTGAAAAGTCTTTCAGAGAGGTCATTAAGTTATCTTGCCAGTTTGCAATATCTTCCGACACTTCAGTGTTCTCTACGACTTCTGCTTCTGGGAGTAGTGCATTGGCGAGAGGTAGCTTGTCTACTTGCTGTTGCAGAGCAGTTAAGCGTAGTACCAATCCATCACGGTCAATCAGCTGGATAGTACGAAGTTTGGTGATATCGTTCGCCATTGCTTTACGTAGTTTGACGAGGCTAGGGTCATTCAGTGCTGCAATGCGTTGATCAGCACTTTCCATTAGTTGAGTTGCGCTTTCTACGTCATGCTCTAAGAACAGTTTACGACCTGCTAATTTGACGAGGTAATCGGCTTCAGCAAGTAGCCAGTCGTTTGGTCGGCGACCTTTCACATCGGCAACGGCAAGCTGTAAGCTTTCAATGCTCTTCTGTTGCTGTCCCAGTAACACTTCCGCTTTGTGTGTCACGGTCGTTGCTTTCTCGATGGTTTCTTCTTGTACCCGGCTGAGCTCTTGCTTCATGGAAGCTTGAGTGCTTTCTAGCTGACTTTTTAGTTGGGCGATCTGCGCTTGGTAATCGGCTTGCTGCTGATGTAGCTTGTATGCGAGGCCACCGCCAAAAATAATCGATAAGATGATAGCGACTGTGCCTAGTTTAACTCCGCGCTTGCCTTGTTTTTCTTCAAATTCGACTTTGGCTGGCTCGGCTGTTTTTGGGGGCTCGGCCACTTTTGGCTGTTCTTTTTTAGGGGCCGCATCCTGCTGCGATGTGCTTTTTTCGGCTATCGGTGCCGATGAGGTTTCTTCGGAAAGGTTTTTATCGTTATTTTTTTGGTCGTTATTTTTACTTGTCATGCCTATATCCTGTGTAGCTAGGGCTGGAGAGCCGCCAGTAATTCTTGGTTGGATGCGCTTCCCGTGCATCTCACCCGAGTGAACCCCCTTTGAAGTGCGATGTCAGCGATACGCTGACTGGGGATATACAACTCTTGTTGATTAAGCCAAGTCAATTGCTCTGACGTCAATTGGCTGCACAAATAATCCAGTTGCTCACCACTGGTGACGATGATCTGGTCAATTTGTAGGGTTTTCCATAGTGAGACACAGCTTACTGGATCGAATGGGATGAATTCTCTCTTGTAAGTCTCACTATAGTGAACTTTTGCGCCACGTCTCACCAATGCATCTTTGATCAGCTCTCTTCCACCGTTCCCACGAAGGATAAGAACCTGTTGTTGGGCCACATTATTGAGCTCTGGCAGTCGCAATAAATGTTCACTATCACTGACTTGGGGATAGTGTACTTTCTGTTGGGTACATTTGCTTAAATAGTGTGCTGTTTTTTGACCAACGGCAAGGTAAATGGCTTGTTTCGGCCATGATGTCTCGTTGCTGGCTATGATTTGCTGTGCACATTGCACGGCATGTCGACTAACAGCGATAACAATTTGAGCTTGATGCAGGTGTTTAGAGAGGTGCGTGTCCGTGAGATCGGCGACAATGTCGATCAGAGGATGGTGATATGCGGAAATGCCGTGCCTTTCGAGCAGAGAGCAAAGCGCGCTGCCTTGCTCTCCCGGCCGAGTGACCAACACTGCCATGATTATTCGTGATCTGCGTACAGCTTAGTTAGGATTTCACGAGCGCCGTTATCCAGTAGTTCATTGGCTAACTGCACTCCTAACGTTTCGCCGTCTTTACGATGGCCATGGATTTCACCACGAACAATTTCGCTGCCATCTGGTTCGCCAACTAATGCGCGTAGCCAAATGTTATCGCCATCTAGCAGGGCGTAGCTGCCGATAGGTACCTGACAGCCGCCTTCTAGCGTCAGGTTCATTGCGCGCTCACACAAAACGCGGTCTACAGTGTCTTGGTGGTTAAGTGGCTCAAGTAGCTTAAGCAGCCTTTCATCGTCAAGGCGGCACTCAATACCGACAGCACCTTGGCCAACCGCAGGTAATGATTGCTCTGGCTCGATAAAGCTACGAATGCGCTCTTCAAGCTTCAATCGTTTAAGGCCTGCTGCAGCAAGAATGATCGCATCGTATTCACCCGCATCTAGTTTACCAAGACGAGTGCCCACATTACCGCGAAGCTCTTTAATGATGATATCTGGACGATATTCTTTCAGTTGGCATTGACGGCGCAAACTGCAAGTACCAACCACTGCACCTTGAGGGAGTTCATCAATGTTGCTATAGGTATTGGAAACGAAAGCATCACGAGGGTCTTCACGTTCACAAATGGTCACGAGGCCAAGACCTTCCGGGAAATCGACGGGCACGTCCTTCATTGAGTGAACGGCAAGGTCTGCACGGCCTTCTAGCATTGCGACTTCAAGCTCTTTTACGAATAAGCCTTTGCCGCCAACTTTTGCTAGCGGTGTATCTAAAATCACGTCACCTTTGGTCACCATGGTTACTAACTCGACTTCCAAACCAGGGTGAGCGGCTTGAAGGGCGTCTTTGACAAAGTAAGCTTGCCATAAAGCAAGAGGGCTTTTTCGAGTTGCAATGCGAATAGGTGTGGATTGTGTCATGATCTTCTCAATGCTGTTTGGATTTGGGTTTATCCTACCATTCTCATCAAGAAATGCTTACTGTTAGTTCGTTATCTCTGAGAGCTATGAATGGAATTACATGACGTTATGAAAATAGTGTGACTGGATTCTCAATTAGACTAAGGACTATTATTAGTAATAGGTAATAAGAGCGACACTACCGCGCGATTAATTTTGTGACTAAAGTATGGTTTTGCATCCTGAGTGGTGCGTGGGCGTGAAACTTTACCCGCACCAATAAAAGTGTTAAATTGATCACGTTTTTAGGCCATTTTGGTTTAAAACGTCAGCAGATTTTCGTGATTGTTCAACCAAGGAATTCCCCTTGCAGGCTTACACCCAAAAAATCATTCAGCGACTAGATAATTTGAATCAGCAGCGAGTTGATCGCGCGCTGGCGCTTATGGATTCGCAAAGCCAGCAAGTCTTCCACTTGATTCCTGCCTTGTTGAACTACAACCATCCTGTGATTCCTGGCTATTACGATGCAGATGTCCCGTTTGGTGTACATGGGCTGGCGCTAAATAGCATTCAGCAGCAATTTATTGATGACATTCAACTTGCGATTGGTCAGCCACTTAAGACAGCAGAGAAGCCGGCTATCTTGGGCTTATACACCATGGGCAGTACCTCATCAATTGGTCAAAGTACTTCTAGTGATTTAGATATTTGGGTGTGTATTTCGCCAGATATGGATTGTGACGAGCGAGAATTGCTGACCAATAAATGCTTGCTGATCACCGACTGGGCACAAAGCCAAGGGGTGGAGGCGAACTTCTTCTTAATGGATGAAGAACGCTTTAGAAGCAACCATTCTGAAGAGATGACGGGTGATAACTGTGGCTCATCTCAGCACTTACTTTTGCTTGATGAATTCTATCGTAGCGCGGTGCGTATTGCTGGACAGCGTTTATTATGGCAAATAGTGCCGCCAGAAATGGAAGAGTGTTACGACGAGTACGTTTCTCAATTGTGCAGTGAAGGTTACATTGACTGTAGTGAATGGATCGACTTTGGTAAATTGAACCGCATTCCTGCTGAAGAGTACTTCGGCTCGAACTTGTGGCAGCTATACAAAAGTATCGATTCTCCCTACAAATCGGTATTAAAAGCCATTCTGCTTGAAGCTTATTCGTGGGAATACCCTCATACGCAGCTGCTAAGCATCGACACCAAACGTCGTTTCTTTGCCCATGAGCCAGATCTCTACGGTATGGATGCGTACTACTTAATGCTGGAAAAAGTGACTCGCTATTTAGAGCGAATCCAAGACGACACTCGTTTGGATTTGGTGCGCCGTTGCTTCTATCTCAAAACCCATGAAAAGTTGTCGCGTGAACCGGATGTTGGTTCAGTGGCTTGGCGCCGTGAAGCGCTGAGCGACATGATTGCAAAATGGGATTGGGATGCCAGCGTTGTTGCTGAGCTCGATGATCGCCGCAACTGGAAAGTTGAACAGGTAAAAGTGGTGCATCATGCGTTGCTGGATGCGTTGATGCAGAGCTACCGTAATTTGATTCAATTTGCGCGTCGCAACGACATTACCTCCGCTATCAGCCCGCAAGACATCAGTATTTTGGCTCGTAAGCTTTACGCCGCTTTTGAAGTATTGCCGGGCAAAGTGACGTTGCTCAACCCGCAGATTTCCCCTGATTTGCATGAACCGGATTTAAGCTTCATCGAAGTAAAAGATGGTGGTGTGAACAAGTCTGGTTGGTATCTCTATAAACAACCTCTGATCGCGCACCGCATTTTGGGGCAGCCATACTTAGAACATCATGAATACTTGAGCAAGTTAGTCTCTTGGGCATTCTTTAATGGTTTAATCACCGAGTCGACTCGTTTGCACGCGGTGGTGCGTGAAGCGCAACTGGATATCGATAAGTTCTACCAAATGGTGAGCGACTTACGAAATACCTTTGCGCTGCGTAAGCGCCGTCCGACGATGCAGGCATTAGCGAGCCCATGTGAGATCAGCCAGCTAGCGATGTTCATCAACTTTGAAAATGATCCTACGTCAGAGCTTTCGGGCCGTTCACTGAAAGTGGATGTGAAAAATACCGATATCTTCAGTTTTGGTCCGGAACATAAAAACTTAGTCGGCAGTGTCGACTTGGTTTACCGTAACTCCTGGCATGAAGTGCGTACGCTGCATTTCAAAGGGGAAACGGCGATGCTGGACGCACTGAAAACTATTCTGGGCAAAATGCACCAAGACGCGTTGCCACCAGAATCGGTGGATGTGTTCTGTTATGCGAAGAACATGCGTGGTGTTATGCGTAATATGGTCTACCAGCTTTTAGCGGAATGTATCGACTTACGCTTGAAGCCAGTAGAGCAAGAAAAACGTCGCCGCTTTAAAGCGATGCGCCTTGGTAACCAAACTTACGGGCTGTTCTTTGAACGTCGTGGTGTGTCGGTGCAGAAGTTAGAAAACTCCATTGATTTCTATCGCAGCATTTCTACTAACAAACTTAAAGGCTCGCCGCTATTAATGCTCGATCGTGAGCAAGAGTATCAAATGCCAGAAGCGGTGGATGGTTTTGCTAGTGAAGGTCTGGTGCAGTTCTTCTTTGAAGATAATGAAGATGGCTTCAATATTTATGTGTTGGATGAGTCAAACCAAGTTGAAGTGTATCACCAGTTTAGTGGCTCTAAAGACGAGATGATTTCGTCCGTGAACAGCTTTTACACATCAGTAAAAGACGACAGTCGTGTTGCGTCGAAATTTATCAATTTTAACCTGCCGCAGTACTACCAGATTATCCATCCTGAAGAGGGCAATACTTATATCATCCCTTATCGTAATGATGGTTGCTCGCCGCATCGTCCGACGAAAGCGGTAAACGCGTAATTAAACCCGTATCAATAAACAAAAAGAGCACTTCGGTGCTCTTTTTTTGGTGACGATTGACCAGCATTATGCCCAATCAATGGCTTCGCCCGCGTGCTTTTCACACTCTTGCTTCACCATTTCAAATAGCTCCATGCCCGTTTTTGAGCAGGTCCATTTATCTTCAATAAGCTTGAAGTGGAAACCACCAGATTTGGACGCTAGCCAGATCTCATGCATCGGCTCTTGGCGGTTAATGATGATTTGGCTGCGGTCTTCAAATTCCAATGTCATTACGTTGCCAGTGACTTCGTAATCAATGTCTGCGCCTGAATCATCGATGGATTCTTCGATGATTTGCATCTGCGCATCCACCAGTTGATGAAATTCAGTATCGTTCATCCGTCTATCCTATTGCTTTTCCTGAGTGTGGTGCGATTATAGGGGGCATTGATTCAATAATCACGATATGCGAAATGAAAAAATTAGTTACTGTGTTGTTTGTGATGGTTGCCGCGACGTTAGCGGGATGTGGCCAGTCTGGCTCACTATACATTCCAGATGACACTCAGCAGAATGAGCAATCACAATAAATAACCGCGCCTTAGGGTGAAATTAGGGTTCAGCAGTCGAATAAAATAAGGGAAGCGAATTTTGGATTACTTCAACTATCAGGATGATGGCCAGCTTTGGGCCGAAGACGTCCCACTTCAAGCTCTTGCAGAGCAATATGGCACTCCTCTTTACGTATATTCTCGAGCCACGCTAGAGCGCCACTGGAAGGCGTTTGATAGTGCTGTGGGTCAACATCCTCATCTAGTTTGCTACGCGGTGAAAGCGAACTCAAACCTAGGCGTATTGAACGCACTGGCGCGTTTGGGTTCGGGCTTTGATATCGTATCAGGTGGTGAACTTGAGCGTGTGATTGCCGCAGGCGGTGATCCGAAGAAAGTCGTCTTCTCTGGTGTTGGGAAAACACCTGCAGAAATGAAGCGTGCTCTTGAGCTAGGTATCAAATGTTTCAACGTTGAATCTGAGCCTGAGCTAGAACGTTTGAATAAGGTTGCGGGTGAGCTTGGTGTGATTGCGCCAATTTCTCTGCGTATCAATCCAGATGTCGACGCGAAAACACACCCTTACATTTCGACTGGTCTTCGCGACAATAAATTCGGCATTGCATTTGATCGTGCGCCAGATGTTTATAAATTCGCGCAAAGCCTGCCGAACTTGAATGTGCAAGGCATCGACTGCCACATTGGTTCTCAGCTCACCAATATCGACCCATTTATCGACGCGACAGACCGTTTATTAGCCCTGATTGATGATTTAAAAGCGCAAGGCATTAACATTCGTCACCTTGATGTCGGCGGCGGTTTGGGTGTGGTCTATCGTGATGAGTTACCACCTCAGCCTTCAGATTACGCCAAAGCGTTACTTGGTCGTCTTGAAAATCACCAAGACTTGGAGCTGATTTTTGAGCCGGGCCGAGCAATTGCTGCGAATGCAGGTATCTTGCTAACGCGTGTTGAGTTTTTAAAACATACTGAGCACAAGAACTTTGCCATCATCGATGCGGCAATGAACGACTTGATGCGTCCTGCACTATACCAAGCATGGCAAGATATCGTGCCAGTTTCGCCGCGCACGGGTGAAGCACAGACTTACGATTTGGTTGGCCCTATTTGTGAAACCGGCGACTTCTTGGGTAAAGATCGCGCACTCGTTTTGCAAGAAGGTGATCTACTCGCGGTTCGTTCAGCAGGTGCCTATGGTTTTGTGATGTCTTCGAACTACAATACTCGTACCCGAGCGGCAGAAGTAATGGTGGATGGTAAACAAAGCCACTTAGTTCGCCAGCGTGAGGAGCTGACCAGTTTGTGGCAGCTGGAACAGATTCTACCGGAGTAACACACAACAAATGCATTTCCACTTTTCCAAAATGCACGGTTTGGGCAACGACTTCATGGTCGTCGACTGTATTACCCAGAACGTGTTTTTCTCGCAAGACCTGATCCGCCGTTTGGCGGATCGTCATACCGGCGTTGGTTTTGACCAATTGCTCGTGGTAGAAGCCCCTTACGACCCGGAAACTGATTTCCATTATCGGATTTTCAATGCCGATGGTAGTGAAGTCGAGCAGTGCGGGAATGGCGCGCGCTGCTTCGCGCGTTTTGTTCGCTTAAAAGGGTTGACCAATAAATACAGCATCAGCGTAAGCACCAAAAAAGGAAAGATGATTCTCAACATCGAAGATGATGGAGAAGTGACGGTCAACATGGGCGTTCCAGAGTTTGAGCCGAACAAAATTCCTTTCAAAGCCAAGCAAAAAGAGAAAACCTACATCATGCGCGCTGGTGAAAAAACGTTGTTCTGTGGCGCGGTAAGCATGGGTAACCCGCATGTGGTGACGGTGGTCGATGACGTGGATACTGCTGATGTCGATACATTAGGCCCGCTGCTTGAGTCGCACGAGCGTTTCCCAGAGCGCGTCAACGCTGGCTTTATGCAGGTGGTGAGTCGTGACCATATTCGTCTTCGAGTTTACGAGCGAGGCGCAGGTGAAACACAAGCTTGTGGTAGTGGCGCATGCGCGGCGGTAGCGGTAGGGATTCTTCAGGGTCTGCTGGATGAAAACGTTAAGGTTTCTCTACCAGGTGGTGAACTGCGAATTGCGTGGCAAGGTCCGGGTAAGCCGTTGTTTATGACCGGACCTACAACGCATGTATTTGATGGTCAATTGTCTTGCTAGTAGAAGAAAAAGGAAACGGTTTGTCTCAAGTAGAAGCAGATGCCTTAACGGCTGAAGTGGTGGCCGAGTACCTCAAAGATCATCCCGATTTTTTTGTGCAGCGTCCGGAGCTTGTGGATCGTCTATCTTTCCCACACTCAGACTTGGGTGCGGTGTCTTTGGTGCACATACAAATGAATCGCCAACGTCAGCGCATTGAAGAGTTAGAGGAAGAGATCACCACACTGATGTCGCTTGCGGCGAACAACGATCGCACCTTTTATGAATTTATGGATTTGCAGGGGCAGATTCTAAAGTGTGGTGACTTTAAACAAGTCATTCATTCTATTGAAGAGAAAGCTAAAGCACTGGGCTTACGTGCGTTTGTTCGATTGTTTAGTCAATGCGACGCATCGATTCAATTGAGTAAGGAAAGTTATCAACGTTTTGCGACCACTCACTTAAATGGCAAAGACGCGTACCTAGGACGTCTTCGCAAAGTGGATCGTGAAGCTTTGTTTGGCAATATGGATGTGCCGGAAATGGGGTCCTATGTGGTACTGCCGCTCGTGAAACAGCAAACACTGGGCGTGCTTGCTTTTTCTAGTGAAGATGGCGGCCATTTTCAGCCAGATATGGATACCTTGTTTTTGCGTCACCTATCATTAGTAGTGGCACATCTCGCTCAAACATTGGTATGGCAAAGTTACGATGACGACAACTCCCAACACTCCTCTGCCAAATAGTCTGCAAAAGCCTCTTGAGCGCTTCTATGAATTCTTACGAAGCGAAAAGGGGCTCAGCCTACATACTCAACGCAATTACAAACAGCAGCTAGAAACCATGGCGCAGCACTTGGCTGAAATGGGACTTAAAGATTGGTCTCAAGTGGATGCAGGCTGGGTACGCCAATTAGCAGGTAAGGGCATGCGGGAAGGCATGAAAGCCAGCAGTTTGGCGACGCGCCTCTCATCGCTGCGTAGCTTTTTCGATTTCCTTATTCTGCGTGGCGAGATGTCAGCTAACCCTGCCAAAGGGGTTTCAGCGCCACGTAAAAAGCGCCCGTTGCCGAAAAACCTCGATGTTGATGAAGTGAGCCAACTGCTTGAGGTCAACGAAGACGACCCGTTGGCTGTGCGTGATCGCGCCATGATGGAGCTGATGTACGGTGCAGGCTTGCGTTTGGCTGAGTTGGTGAGTGTGGATGTACGTGATGTACAACTGCGCAGTGGCGAGCTTCGTGTTATCGGTAAAGGCGATAAAGAACGTAAAGTACCATTCTCTGGCATGGCAACTGAATGGGTTGCCAAGTGGCTGAAAGTCAGGGGCGATCTTGCTGCGCCAGGTGAACCCGCCTTGTTTGTGTCTAAACTCGGAACGCGTATTTCGCACCGTAGCGTGCAAAAACGTATGGCAGAATGGGGACAGAAACAGTCTGTGGCGAGCCATATTAGTCCGCATAAATTGCGTCACTCGTTTGCGACACATATGCTCGAATCCAGCAATAACTTACGTGCGGTGCAAGAGCTTTTAGGACACGAGAACATTTCGACGACCCAAATCTACACGCACTTGGATTTCCAACATTTAGCGCAAGCCTACGACCAAGCCCACCCACGCGCACGTAAAAAGAACGGGGAGTGAGCCGAAGTATGAAATTTTATCGCCGTATCGAGCCTATTAAGGCCATGACCTTCGATCTTGATGACACGCTGTATGACAATTACCCGGTGATTATCCGCATGGAGCGTGAGTTGCTAGCTTGGTTGCAGCAAACGCATCCTGCCGTGGCGCACATGGATAAGGCTGATTGGATGCAGGTAAAAAAACATGTGCTCCAGCAGAGACCGGATCTCAGAAGCGATGTGACGCTTTGGCGTTTAGTGCAGCTAAAGCATGGTTTTCTTTCAGTTGGCTATGATGAAGCGCAAGCTCAAGCCGCAGCTGAAGAGGGTGTGCAGCTCGCTTTGGATTGGCGCAGTCAGTTTGAAGTGCCCCAATCAAGCTTAGATGTTTTGACACAATTGGGAGAGCGAGTTCCGCTCGTGGCGATCACAAACGGCAACGTCGATGTAGATAAAATTGGCTTAACGCCGTATTTTCAATGTGTACTCAAAGCGGGGCCAGATGGGTTAGCGAAACCCGCCACCGATATGTTTACTAAGGCGAAACGGTTCTTGGATATTCCAGCAGAGAATATTCTGCATGTCGGTGATCACCTAACCACGGATGTGCATGGTGCAAAGTCGGCTGGTTTTGCGGCTTGTTGGTTCAATGATATGAATAAAAATGTCATTAACCATTCAAAAACACGTACTTTACCTGATATTGAAATCAATAGTTTGCAGCCGTTACTCACACTTTTTTAATTGCTTTCGCATTAATCCATTCTAATCTCATTTTGTGTCTAGAAAAGCAGCGTAAAGCCACGTAAATTATTCACTATTAAGTAAAAAGAGTAACGCCACACGTCGTGGTGAAGATAGTGTTACGGCAGTGGTAGGCGCATGCGAGCTTTTTCAAAACTGGTTTATGATGTCAGTCAGTTAAATGACTTTTTAGTCACTTCTCAGTTCTCTTCAAGTAAACAATATTTGGTGCAAATATTGTCGACTCAATCACGCGACTTTACGACCACACTTGCGGACGCTGTTTTATTGTTGCTGCCGAATGCTCATGTCGTGGGGCATAGTACGCGTAATGTCATTCTGGAAGGGGAGATATTTACCTCTGGTTGCCTGATCAGTGTGGCTGAGTTCGAACAAACCACGCTTACTTCTGCTGTACAAACCTACTCTTACTCCCCCGATATTGATGGTGGAGAGCTCAAACGCTCGCTTCTGTTGCAGCACAATTCGCAAGTGATCCTCAGCTTTGCTGTGCAAATTGAACGACGTGACTATCCCTTGTTTCAAACCTTCGCTAGTGAAGAAGTCGTGATCTCTGGAGGTTTGGCGCAGAGTATTGATGATGGCTGTTGGGTGCTATATCAAAACCGAGTTTACGATAATGCCGTGGTCGCCGTAGCTTTGCACAGCGATACCTTGAAGCTATGGACGGATGCGTATTCGGAATGGAACCCGATTGGCATGCCACATAAAGTCACCCATGCAAAAGGAACGCGCTTGTATTGCTTAGGTGAACAGAAAGCGTTGGACGTATACAAGCGTTATTTGGCGGATGGCCATGATGTGACGCTGAGTCAGTTGCTCAGCTTTCCTTTGTATCGAGAAAGTTTGGGGCGCAAGGAAGTTTGCACGGTAACGGAGCTGCACGCTGATGGCAGTATGAGTTTCGACAGGCCTTGGTGTCTTGGTGACGAAGTACAATTTTGCTATAACCACCCCTCATTAACGCTCGAACAGGTGCGACATGGTGTGGTTGAGTTAGCCATGCACCAACCTGAAGTCGTGATGATTTTTAACTGCGCGTCACGGTTAGACTTTATTGACAGCAGCGACGAAGTCCAAGCCTTCAAAGATATCGCGACGACGTTTGGTAGTTATTGTATGGGGGAACTGCATGGCGGTATTGGACAGCCAGAAATTCTTCATCACAGTCTGACGTATTTAGCGATGCGAGAGGGAGACGAAGTGCAAACATTGAACTTGCCTAAGTCGCCCGTTAGCTCCTCTATTTCACCATTGTTTAGCTTGATTCGAAATGCGATTGGCGACCTCAACCATATGAACGCGCATATGGGGTATCAACTCGATCGCCAAACGCGCAAGTTACAAGAAAGCTATCGGCGAGATAGTCGCACTGGATTACAAAACCGAGTCGCGCTGCAAGAGCGGCTGAGTAGCATCGATTTGGATGAGCACTTGCTGACTCTAAAGCTACTTAACTTCAGCCATATCAATGAAAAATACGGTTATAGAGTAGGGGATCAGCTACTTAAAGACCTCTCAATGCATTTTACGAATCGACTGCGAAAGCGTTTTGGCATGCCAACGGCTTTGCAGCTTTATAGTATTGGGGTTGGTGAGTGGGCGTTCATATTTAAAGCTGACCAAAGCAGCGAAACCATCAAACAGCACTTTACTCGTTTTGCCGACGCGGTAGAGCAAACTAATTTTGAGCCAATTGGTCTGCGCGAAATAGATTATCTTTCTATCTCGCTGTGCGGTGGCTTAGTGAGTCGTCGAGATTTTCCATCAGCTTCTGCAGATGAGCTATTGCTTAAAGGCATTGAAGCGAGGCGTTCCGGTGTGCGCAGTAATACCCATATCTGCAATGCGAAAGACATCGAAGTCAGTGAGGATGTGCGTAAGGAGCAACTTGGATGGTTGAGTTGCGTCAGTAAAGCCATTCTCAAACAGAACATCATCACCTATAGCCAGCCGATAGTGCATGCGGATAGCCATAAATTGGCAAGCCAAGAATGTTTGGTTCGCATTTTGGAGGAGGATGGAACGGTGATTGCGCCAGGGCGCTTCCTGCCTATTATTTCCGATACGCATCTTTATACTCGATTGAGTCGGCACATGATCCATTCTACGTTACATTACATGCGAGATAAGCAAGGTGACTTTTCTATTAACTTGTCGCCGCAAGATTTGCTTAGTGATAAAACTTTAATGCTTTTAGAGCATGAAATTTGTCAGCTCAATGACCCTAGGCGAATTGGTTTGGAAGTGTTGGAATCTGAGCAAATCAAAGACTACGGTCGAATGATCGAAGTATGCAGTCATTTCAGAAGCTTAGGAGCGCGTATCATTGTTGATGATTTTGGCTCAGGTTATTCCAATATTGATGAAATCCTAAAGCTGGAGCCGGAAGTCATAAAGCTCGATGGCAGCTTGATCCGTGATATCGATAAAGACTTAAAGCAGCGCAAAATAGCTTCTCAGTTGGTGCGTTTATGTCAGGTGTTTAACGCGGAGACGGTGGCGGAGTTTGTCCACAATCGAGAGGTGTGCAAAATCGCGCAGGATATGGGCGTCGACTATCTGCAAGGCTATTATCTGGGTGAGCCGACCCGATTATTTTAATGCTGTTTCACGTGAAACCATTCCAATAAAAAAACGCAGCCTTGGCTGCGTTTTTTTATTTTGAGCAATTCGGTTTTAGTTGAGTTAGCTCAGTGATTGCTTGAGAGCATGGCCACTTTTCTCGGCTTGGAACAGTACAAGGTAGTGAGCAAAGAATGTGAGCATTTTTTGCTGGTTATTTTGCTCGCCTAGTTGTCCGAGTAAATGTGCAGCAACCTCAAAGGTGCACAAGTTGCCTTGTTGCTGATTACGTCGCAGTTGATATTGAGAATCGGCGAGTGCGGAAAGTCCCATAGTAGGGATACTTTCTAACCAACGGCTCTTGTTGATCATCTTGCGTGCCTCTTGCCAGGTGGCATCCAAAATAATAAACAGCGGAGTTTTGGTTTGTTGCTGGCTTTGGAGCGCCACATGTTCGAGTGTGACGCTTTCTTCACTTGGGAATAGAAGCACTGGATACAGCGACGGATCAGCTAATCGAGCGAGCAAGTCTGCTGGTGGTTGTTTTCGGTCCCAGATTACTCGCTCAATATTGAGTTGGCATTGCTCTAGTAGCTGGCCGGTATTAGTATCACGCGTCAGTTCATTCGGATGCATCAACAGCAAGATGTTGTGCTCGCTGGTAAGTTTCGGCACCAGTGAGCACATACAGTTGAATTGAAAACCACAATTTGGACACGGTTGCGACATTACAGACGAACTCCTTCGCGCACAGGGCTAACCCCATCCGAGAACAGACGCACGCCACTGATTTGGTTTGGCGTTGCCGTTGGTGCCATGCTTGGGTTGAGTGGATAGCTAACCCCAGTGTATTGCATCACGTGTTGAGCCGCTTTAGCTCCGCCACCGCTGACATTAAAAATCAGATCTCGCCAACCATGGGAGGTTTGTTGGCCGAGCATAATCGGGCTTTGTACCAGTGTGATGCGGCTATTGAAGCGCCACTCTTTTTCGTGATGTTCAAATATCAGCAATGTACAGCCACCGGAACCACACCAATCCAGCTGTACTAATAGCTCTTCGTTACCATCGCCGTTGAGGTCGTAAGTTAGCCAACGGTATTGGTTGTTGTTGGGGTTAGTTTGGTGAATGAAGAAGTAGTTGCGCACGGCGGCATCTACTTTGGAGTCAAACTCCGCACTAGAAGGTACGTCTGCACTGCTGATGGGCTTGTTGGCGCGTTTCTCGGCTGGTTGCATCATGCCCTCATCACGAACGGTGGCAGGGTAAAGCACCAAACCACCATCGGCGATTGGGTATACCAAGTTACCGACTTTTTCTTTGGTCGCTTTGAGCTGATTGCCTTCTCGCGTAAACAGTCGCTCTGACATCAGTCTTTGTTGTTGATGATGCGTCATGACGACTTGAACCTGAGACGGACTTAATTGTTGCCAGTACCCACGCTCGATTAACGGTGCCTGCCCATTGGCGTAACTGTATTTTGTTGTGGCGCTGTGGTCTGGGTTTAAGGTCATTTGCACCTCAAAACCTTGTGATTGGGTTGAAGTCGCGACATAGGTATTGGCCCAGCTAAGCGTAGCGTCCACGTTTGCAGCCGTACCACAACCTTGATAAGTGTCGCCATCATGTTTTAGCGTCGCTTTCCAGCCATACAAAGAATCACTCATCGTATCTGAGCAGAGGTTTTCTGTTAGGCGAAGTTCACCATCTTGTAGTTGATATGTGCGCTGGCGAGGTTGAAGTTGACTGCTCTTAATCGCTAATTTTTTGGTTTGTTTGCCGATTTGCTGGAATGTCAGTCCATTAGCCTCAAAGCTTGCCGACCAAGAAGGCTCATTACCAAACACGCGAGTTGGTTTGTTTGGTTGCTGACAACGGTTTGGATTTTCCGTTGTGAGGAAGTTCACTTGTTCCATGACAAAGTTAGCATCGAAATCGGCAGAGAACCCATCGATGCCCGGTGGGTTGAGATGGCCGATAACCTCGCCATACATGGTCTGGTAAGGCTCGTTATTTAACTGAATTGCTCGTTGCATTTGCTGTGGTGACAGTTGTAACCAATATTGCTTGTCGCTGCCACAAGGCATGATGTATTGACTCTCGTGACCGACGATCACTTTTCCACGTAGCATAAAGGTTTGAGGTTGAATGGTGTCAGGCTTATCTAAGGTGGCTGGTGGAGAATTTGGGTCGGCAGCGCCAGATTGTGGCGGCTGCGAACTACATGCTTGCAGAACCAGCAGAGTGGCAAGCGCCACTGGGTTTTTCAAAGCCTTCATGTTATATCTTCCTCATTATTGTTACTCAATCGGCATCGGATGGCATTATGGCATATTGGTTATTTAAAACTGAACCAGATACCTTTTCTATTGACACGCTTCGAACCCAAAAGGTTTCATGTTGGGAGGGAGTTCGTAATTATCAGGCGCGCAATATGATGCGTGACCAAGTGAAGGTGGGCGATTTCGTCCTGATTTATCACTCTTCTTGCAAGAATGTTGGTGTTGCCGGTATTGCTAAAGTCGTGAGAGAAGCCTATCCCGATCATTTCCAGTTCGATCCTGAAAGTGATTATTACGATCCAAAGTCAGACCCAGACAACCCGCGTTGGATTATGGTGGATGTCGAATTCGTGCGTAAAACGGCGCGAGTGATTCCGTTATCGGTGATGAAAGCGATGCCAGAACTTGAGAACATGCCATTGGTGAAACGTGGAAATCGCTTGTCGATCATGCCAGTGACAGAAGAAGAGTGGGAAGAGATCCTTGGCAAAGAGAAGTTGCCAAGTCAGCGATAAAAGAAAAGGGCTGCGAATGTGCAGCCCTTTGTTATTGTTTGGAGTATTGCTGCTTACAGCAAGTGATCTTGTAGGTAGTGTGCAACCGCATCTTCTGCATTGCTGCCAATCACTTCGTTATTTGGCAATGCTTTCATCACTTTCTCGTGTGATGTACCCATGACCAATCCTTTACCTGCCATCGACAGCATTTCTACGTCATTCATGCCATCACCAAATGCCACGCAATTTTCTAACGTGAGGCCGAGTTTTTTCGCTACCGCTTCAAGAGCATGGCCTTTAGACACACCTGCACTCATTACTTCCAAGCACCATGGTGTTGAAAACGCAATATTCAGCTTATCGCCAAATTGTTCACGTAGTTTGTTTTCAAACACCACCAAGCGTTCGTGGTCTTGTGCTGGGTGAGTGAAGAAGATTTTCGCAATACCGTCAGTTGGCGCTTGGTCTTCATCGAATAAGACGTATGTGAATTCGTCATGGAAATCACGCAATGTTTCGTCGTCTTTGTTCATCAACCAACTGTCATTTTGATACATGTGGATAAGTATTTCTTGATCGTGCTTGATCGTGTCGATCACGCCTTGAACCAGTTCTGCAGGGACATTCTCGCTGTACATCAGCTGATCTTCCTGGTCATGCACACGGGCACCGTTCGAGGTGATCATGTAAGCCGGAATACCGACCTGACGACGGATGCTCGCAACGTCTACGTGGTGACGGCCTGTTGCAAAGACAAAGGTGTAACCCTTTTCATGCAGCGCTTTTAGCGTCTCTTTTGAGTAAGCACTGAGCTGATGGTTTGGTGCGAGTAACGTGCCATCCAGATCAGAGGCAACGATTTTAGTGATCTCTTTGCAAGGTAGCGATGTGCTCATGAAGTCCTCGTAAACGGTTTGGATAGTGTGGAACAGGTGATTGCAAACGGAGTACAGCAGACTGACTAGATCATGCTGTTCCGAATGCGGGGGAACTTTGGTCGGTTGCACCTGCATGGTTCAACGCAGCCAGACCCAAGCAGTGTACGTCAAAATGAGGATGAAAAAGAGGGTAAATCAATGTGCAGACATTTCCTCTTTAATCATGGCCGTGAAATGGTCGCCTAGAGTTCTTATTATGTTTTTTCGTTTGGCGATGATTTCGGGTCATTCATAAAGCGGAAGATCGCATCGAGTGCTTGATTACGATACTGGTCGGTCTCGAATAAGATCTCATGCTGTGCGCCTTCGATAGAAAGTAGCTCCGCATATGGGTTGGTTTTACGCAATTTATCGATAAAACGTTTTTGCGCCAGATTGCTGACAATACGATCGTTCCCAGCTTGAATCAGGAGCACAGGTACTTTGACTTGGCGAGTCAATAAAAAGCATTGTTTTGCTGCCATTAGCCCTTGCCATACCCATCGTGTGCTCGGTCCACCGACTTGCAGTTCCGGTTTTTCCGTATAGAGATTTCGGAACCATTGGTAGCGACCATAGCTTTGGCTGAGCGGGTTATCTTCAAAGGGTTTAGGAAAGTAGGCCTGATGTCCTGGCGCATAACGTGGCAAAGTGGATACCGCTGACATAATTTGTGTCACAGGAATCGCTATTGGCGATAAGTACCATGGCAGATTAATACCAAACATAGGCGCACTGAGAATCAAACCAGTAAAGGGATGCTCTGGGTGAGTTTGCAGATAACGTGTAGCGATTGCGCCGCCCATGGAGTGGGCAATGATGAAACATTGCTGATAGTCGCTAAGGTCGTGTTTGTTTACGACCATGTCCATATCGTCAATATAATCAGTAAAGTCATAGACGTGACCCATATCTGAGTCAGACAATAGACGATCTGATAAACCTTGTCCGCGGTGGTCAAAGGAATAGACGTCGAAGCCTTGGCGATAGAGATCGTAAAACAGTTCTTGGTATTTCCAGGAAGATTCAATGCGCCCATTAACGATGAGCACGGCTTTTTTATGTTCTGGATTGGTCAGTTTGCACCAGTAGATGTTCTTTTTCTCAGTTCCTTTAACAAAGCCTTCTTGGCGAGTTTGCCAAAGTGCCGCGATCGGACCACCAATTGCTTGCTCAAATAATGACTCTTGAGTATAAGTCAAAGGTGAATGGTTAGTAGCCATTAGTCGATTACCTGAAGATACGTTGTTTACGCGATGTATCATCGAAGAATTAGTGAGGAAATGCAATGGATACCCACGTCTGGTTAGCTTATGTAGTAACTGCAATCGTTTTTAGTTTGGCTCCGGGGTCTGGCACGGTGAACTCAATCAGCAATGGTTTGAGTTACGGTACTCGCAAATCTTTGGGGGCTGTGATCGGTCTCCAAATTGGTTTGGCTATTCACATTGCGTTAGTTGGGGCAGGAATTGGTGCGCTAGTCGCACAATCGGCAACGGCATTTTCTGTCATTAAATGGGTTGGCGCGGCTTATTTGGTTTGGTTGGGTATCCAGAAATGGCGAGACACTTCCAGCTTGGTGGCGGCTGAGAGCCACAAAGACATGTCTGGCATGGCACTCTTGTACAAAGCTATTTTGATTAACCTGACGAACCCTAAATCGATTGTTTTTCTGGTGGCGTTGTTTCCACAGTTTATTGACCCGGCACAAGACCAACTGACGCAACTGTTGGTGCTTGGTGTTACGACTGTTGTGATCGACGCGTGCGTGATGTTGGGTTACACCACCTTGGCGGCGCAAATGGGACGTTTTATTCGCTCCGATAAAATCATGGGGAAAATAA
Source organism: Vibrio sp. M60_M70 (assembly GCF_037162085.1). NCBI lineage: Bacteria > Pseudomonadati > Pseudomonadota > Gammaproteobacteria > Vibrionales > Vibrionaceae > Vibrio > Vibrio sp. M60_M70. The sequence continues at coordinate 3,293,859 of NZ_JARLUL010000001.1, read as the reverse complement.
ACAAAGTCTTCGGTTCAATGTTTATGGGTTGTGGTGCATTATTAGCAGCTGCAAAGTCATAAGCCATTTATAGGTCCTTCTTTAGCATGAATACAACGTATGTTGCTCGCCAGCCGATCTTTAACCGCAAAAGACAGACGCTGGGTTATGAATTGTTGTTTCGAGATGGGGAGAGTAACGCATACCCTTCGCATATTGAGTCAAACCGAGCAACATACCGATTAATTGTCGAGAATTTCCTATCACTGGGCACTAACCCAGTGATTGCTTCTTCGCGATGCTTTATCAATTTTCCTCATCAAAGCTTGGTGCGCCGCTTACCGCGCAGCTTGCCAAAAAACAAAATCGTCGTCGAAGTCCTGAAACTTGCCAGCCGACCGATGATCTTCTCGATGCGATTCGCGAGTTGTATCGAGAAGGTTATTTGATCGCGCTGGATGATTTCACCTTAACGCCGGAGTGGCGTCGCTTCTTACCTTACGTGCACATCGTTAAACTCGATATCATGGCAATGGGGCTGGAAAAAGCGTGTGCGTTGGTCAAAGCTCACCTTGCTAAACGCGTCAAGTATCACTTTTTGGCGGAACGTGTTGAAACCGCAGAAGAGTTTGAGCAAGCCAAAGCGGCTGGCTTTAAGTTTTTCCAAGGCTACTTTTTTAGTAAGCCATTAGTTTCGAAAACAAAATACGTGAGCCCTGAGCAAGTGTTAGCGCTACAGCTTTTTCGTGAAGTCTGCTCACCAGAGCCAGACTTTACTCGTATTGAAACCATCATTACGCAAGATGTCGCGTTGTCGTACAAATTATTGCGCTTTGTAAATACGCAAGCGCCAAACCTCGCTGTCGAAATCAGCTCGTTTCGTCAGGCCTTGATCTACCTTGGTCAGGATAATCTTAAGCAGTTTGTCTCCTTGGTCGTGGCGTCGTATATCTCTAGTAACAAGCCTCGAGAGCTGTATCACCTTTCATTACAACGAGCGCAGTTCTGCCAATTAATGTCGCGTTATCAGCCATTTTCCTACCTCAACGAACAAGGGTTTATGGTCGGCTTATTATCTATTTTAGATGCGATGCTTGATTTGTCGGTGGAATCTTTAGTCAAGCAATTGCCACTTAGCGAATCTGTACAACAAGCCTTATTACATCGCAAGGGGGTTTATGGTGCGCTGATTTCTCTCGAAGAGTGTTACGAGCGTGCCGACTGGTCAGGCGTTGAAAAAATCACGACGCAGTTGGGATTGTCTTTGGAAGAGGTCAAGCTCTCGTTAGGCGAAGCGGTTCGCTGGAGTCAAAACGTCGCAACCGCGTAAATTTCTGCCGTATCTTTATTCTCTCTAACCGTTCTTCTCTCAATCTTTATTAGCTGTTTCGATGTGAAACTTTTATGACGATGGGCCGTTTCCTCTTGACGATATATCTTAATTAAATAAACATATACGCATATCCATATATAGGTATGTTCATTATGCTTCCACATCAGTTTTTTAAGCTGTTATCCGATGAAACACGCGTACGTTGTTTAATGCTCGTGGCCCGTGAAGGTGAAACTTGCGTTGGCGATTTGGCGTTTGCTCTACAAGAGAGCCAGCCGAAAGTTTCTCGTCATCTTGCTCAGTTACGCTCTAGTGGCATCTTGGTGGATAAACGCCGAGGGCAATGGGTGTACTACGAGTTATCGCAGCAATTACCAGGTTGGATGCGTAAGCTGATTGAAGACTTAGTGGCATCAAACTGTTTAAAGCAAGAGTACCAAGACGACATCACACGCTTGCACGATAAAAGTCGTGAGGCTTGCTGTTAATAGCAAACAGAGATTCAAGGTAGAAGATTAAAGGGTAAAACTATGACAATTAAAGTAGGCATTAATGGCTTTGGCCGAATTGGTCGTTTAGCACTGCGAGCGGCATTCGACTGGCCAGAGTTAGAGTTTGTGCAAATCAACGATGTCGCAGGTGATGCAGCGACGCTTGGCCACTTATTAGAGTTCGATTCAGTGCAAGGTCGTTGGCACCATGAAGTGCAGGTTGAAGGCAATGAACTCGTCATCAATGGCAAGCGCATCGCCACGACTCAGCAACGTGACATCGATGCCGTGAACTGGTCTGGCTGCGATGTTGTGATTGAAGCGACAGGTGTACACCGCAAAACCTCGTATCTAGACCAATACCTCGATCAAGGTGTGAAGCGCGTGGTGGTGAGTGCGCCAGTGAAAGAAGAAGGCATTGCGAACATTGTTGTTGGCGTGAACGATCATATTTTCGACCCTGAAAAACATCGTATCGTGACAGCCGCTTCATGTACAACAAACTGTATAGCGCCTGTGGTGAAAGTCATTCATGAGAAGTTGGGCATTGAGCAATCCTCTTTCACGACAATTCACGATTTGACCAATACGCAAACCATTTTGGATGCGCCACATAAAGACCTGCGTCGTGCTCGTGCGTGCGGCATGAGTCTTATCCCGACCACTACCGGTAGTGCGACAGCAATTGTGGAAATTTTCCCAGACTTAAAAGGCAAGATTAACGGCCACGCGGTACGTGTACCATTGGCGAATGCGTCATTGACCGACATCATCTTCGATGTAAAACGCGATACCACAGCAGAAGAAGTGAACGCTTTGCTGAAAGAGGCGTCGGAAGGGGAGTTAAAAGGCATTCTTGGCTTTGAGGAACGTCCGTTAGTGTCGATCGATTACAAAGGCGACCAACGCTCAACCATCGTTGATGCACAATCCACCATGGTGGTTGGCTCACGAATGGTAAAGATTTACGCGTGGTACGACAATGAAATGGGTTACGCAACGCGCACCGCAGAATTGGTTCGTAACGTTGGTCTGGCATAACAGGAGTTCATAATGTCTCATCCTACATGGCAATTAGATTTGGATTCTGGTGCATTAGTCCTAACACCGTGCCCGGGTACCAAAGGCGTCGAGTTGAAAGCGTCGTTGGAACAGTTGAAGGAGCAGGGGGTTCAAGCGGTCGTTACTGCATTGGACGATAGCGAGTTAGCAGCGAAAGACGTTGCGGCTTTGGGTGACACCACTCAGCAGCTGGGCATGAAATGGTTCCAGATCGAGATTGAAGATGACTGCGCACCAAGTGAAGAATTTGCGGCGAAGTGGCACCAAGCCAGTCCGGAACTGCATGCGATTCTTGCTCAAGGTGGCAAAGTCGCGATGCACTGCATGGGTGGCTCGGGTCGCACAGGTTTGTTTGCGGCTCACTTGTTGCTAGAGAAGAAATGGCAGTTAGAAGATATCGTGCGAGAAGTGCAAGCTCTTCGCCCTGGTGCGTTTACAAAACCGGTGCAGCTTGAGTACATCGAACGCGTGGCGAAAGACGCTTGATCAGCTTAAATAGCTTTTGGAACATCATGATCCAAAAGCTATTTTCCAGTTTATATAATGGAAAATAGGTCAGCAGTAAAACTAAAGATTTTAATTTAAGCTTTTGTTTTTATTGGTTATCTTTGTCCATTTTTAAATTTCGGTGTGTTTGTGAATTCGAACTAAGGTTGTATCGCCTTATGGTTGGTGTACAGGTTAATAAGCATTTGGCACATGATGATCTAAATGCTTCTATCGCTGTACATAAGAGGTCAATATGATTTCTCAATTGAGCAAAAGTATTCGTCAGTACATGTTAGTGACGTTTAACTATTGGAACTTTACCGTGACCGACGGAGCGCTGCGTATGCTGGTGGTGCTCTATTTTCACGACTTGGGTTATTCCACGTTAGCTATTGCCTCACTGTTCCTTTTCTATGAATTTTTTGGTGTGGTGACCAATATGATTGGTGGGTGGTTGGGCGCAAGGTTAGGCCTGAACAAAACCATGAACATTGGTTTAGCGATGCAAGTGTTTGCGTTGTTGATGCTGGCAGTACCCAACGCATGGCTGACGATTCCTTGGGTGATGGCGGCGCAAGCTTTGTCGGGGATTGCCAAAGATCTCAACAAGATGAGTGCCAAGAGTGCGATTAAAACATTAGTACCAGACGAGCAGCAAGGCGCACTTTACAAATGGGTGGCTATTTTGACGGGCTCGAAGAACGCGCTCAAAGGAGCGGGTTTCTTTGTCGGTGGCTTGTTGTTGTCTTGGGTGGGTTTCCAAAACTCGATGTTTATTATGGCGAGTGTGCTGGCATTGGTGTTTGTTTGCAGCATGATCTGGCTAGAAGCTGACATGGGTAAAGCAAAGAGCAAACCTAAGTTTCGCCAAATTTTCTCCAAGTCCGAATCTATAAATATTTTATCTGCGGCACGTATGTTCTTGTTTGGGGCGCGTGATGTGTGGTTTGTGGTCGCTCTGCCTATTTATCTCGGCAGTGTGTTTGGCTGGGATCACTTGTGGGTTGGTGGCTTTTTAGCCGCATGGGTCATTGCTTATGGGTTTGTGCAAGGCTTTGCGCCGCGTATTACTGGCAAAGCGCAAGGTCGCGTGCCTGATGGTAGTGCAGCATTAGTATGGGCAGGAACTCTTGCGTTAATTACGGGCGGTATTGCTTATGGTGTGCAAATCGGCTGGCAGCCTGAGTTGGTAATTGTTGTGGGGTTAATGATTTTTGGTGCTGTGTTTGCCATTAACTCTTCACTTCACTCGTATCTGATTGTGAGCTATGCCAAAGGCGATGGTGTGTCTCTGGATGTTGGCTTCTATTACATGGCCAATGCGATGGGACGTTTGATTGGCACGGTATTATCGGGTTGGATCTACCAAGAGGCTGGTCTTGCGGCGTGCTTATGGGTCTCCTTTGCTTTCTTGGCGCTGACGACGTTGATTTCGATTAAGTTGCCAAAAGCTAACGTTGCCACAGCGTAAATTTTGCCCGGTGTTTTTATCTGTAGATCGTACAAAATGGCTCCAACTTGGAGCCATTTTTTGTTTCTTGTACATCACGCGGCGTAATCAAGTGGTGTGGGTTCGGTCTCGTGAGTTCATGCTGATGTTTGGTTTTTGTTCCCGCCAACGGATTAGAGTGGCGATGAAATCCCCGTTGTAGGTCATTGTTGCGTTAAAAATAAGCAAAAACAGATTGTTAACCATTTCACTGGCTGAGATTTACCCTATGCTATAAACGATAAGCGACTCAAAGTAGGGAAAGGTATGAGAGAAAGGGTTCTGTTTTTTGATTTATTGCGCTGCTTTGCTGCGGTGGCAGTGATCGCCATTCACGTCTTGGCCCCTTATCGAAATGAGTTAGGAGTGATTCCGTTTGACCAATGGTTGACGGCGGTAGGCGTTAATAGCGTTACCCGCTGGGCGGTGCCAGTTTTCATTCTGATAACCGGAGCGCTGATGCTCAGTGACACTCGACCATTTGACGGTAAGTATTATATCAAAAGGCGTTTAGGCAAAGTCCTAGTCCCATTTCTTATTTGGTCGATGTTTTATGCATACCTCTCTGGCTGGACGGCTCAAGGGTTTGACTTTGAAACCGTAAAAGAGGTGTTAAGCAATAGCCCATTCCACGCAACGTATTACCACCTCGGTTTTTTCTATTACTTTATACCGCTGTATTTTGTGATTCCGTTGTTCCAATGGATGGTACGCAACGTTGATGACAATGTGTTGTATACCTATCTCGCATTTTGGCTTTTCACCAGCACGCTATTTTTGTTCAAGATTGATGGTCCGTGGAGTAACCAAATGTGGCTCTACATGGGTTACCTTCCTCTGGGTTATGTTCTATTTCAAAAAGTGCCTTTGAACCGCTCTATGGTGACCTTATTTACAGGGTTTGGCCTCGTCGCGTTGACTGTGACATTTACTATGGTCGTGACGAACAGTTTAGAGGCAGAGAAGTACACGGTTGGACGCTGGCTTTCTTACAAAACACTGAATGTCATTCTAGCGGCTTCGATGATTTTCATGATCGGTCGTTACTTTGGGGAAGGCTTGTCACCAAAAGTACAAAAAGTGGTGAGTGTGATCAGTCAGCACAGCTTGGGGATTTACTTACTTCACCCAATTTTCTTATGGCCGATGAAAGCGTTTGGTTGGTACACCGGACATCCCGCATGGGTGATTCCAGTCTGGATCATTATCAGTGGAGCTGGAGCCTTGGCGATGAGCTATCTCTTTTCTCGCTCTGCCAAGACTCGTTGGTTACTGCCTTAACGTTTGATGGCGAAGTGAAGGAATTTGTTACCACGATAGGTTAGCGTTCCTTTATCTCCAGGGTTGAGTGCATGGTAGTAGTGCACTCCAATTTGGAACTCTCGTTTAGGGCCAATAGAACCGCGTTGGACATAAATCCAATATTCTTGGTCGTCTTGGCCTGGTGGTGCATCTGGGACGTCGATAGCTTGCTTATCTAAAATAGTTACCTGTGCACTTTGTTCTGGAGCGTCTTCGCCCACATAGTGCTTGCTATAGAAACGAAAAAATACCCATGCGCCCAAAGCAATAAGGGCGAACAGGGCGACAATAAGTGAGATTGGCATGTTAACCTCCGATGTTTCATTGAGCTCTATTCTACAGAACTCATTGATGAAACGATGAGTTGAGATAACTTATTCATAATCTAATGAAAGGGACATGAATTTTATTCGGCGCACTTCACGGTTTACCTCAATGGGGGCGCGATGAAATCGTTGCTTCATCTGCAAGCTACGTCACTAAAGCTGAACTAAGCAGCTTTCACTTGTCTGGCTATATGCGCTCAAGGGCACAAATTGAAAGTAAAATTGCACTTAACGGCTCGAAAAAGCTCTAAATTTATAGAAGAATAAAAATAACGAACACGGGAAGGGTCTGGTAAGGAGGGTTACGATGTCAGATATTGAAAAAGTAGTCATGCGTACCCGAACGATCGAAAAACTTTTGCGTACTCAGTACCATGCAGAAGGGAAAGGGTTACACCAACTTATTAATAGTTGTGAAGAACGTTTACCACATGACGTGATAGCGAAGCTTCGTTTTATCGCTACTGTGCGTAATAAAGTGGTTCACGAAGACGATTATAAGCTGGATGATCGGAAAGGCTTTATGGCGGCATGTGACGCTTGTGAAAAAGAGCTAACGCCAAGAAGCTCTCGTTTTATTTGGCGTGCAGCAATTTTGCTAATGACGTTGATTACGCTCGCCGCTCTTGGTTTCTACTACATGCATTGGGATATCTTGTCCAAACACATACAGTAGAAAAGCACAGATAAATAAAAAAGGACGCATTTGCGTCCTTTTTTATTTTTAATCAGTAGGTTAGTACATCATTGGCAGTGTCATTAAACCCACAACCACTGCAATCATTACCAGCCCTTGTTTTTGAGAAGATGAAATCATAACACTACCCCTTAATCTTTGATGAACTCGATGAATTTAATATAGCACTGTTTTTGGGGTTTGATCAACATATGCTCGATAATCTTTTCAAAAAATACACTTAACTTGTCTTTTTTTACGTGTTTTTGACTAATGAAACTGTGTTTTTTGTGTTGTATTTAAAATGCTCGTATTGTGTGATTGTTGTTCATATTTTATTTAAGTATATGATTTTAAAGTGTCAATCTTGGTTTGTTGTTGGCTTGGAAATTGTTTTTTGTTTCGGTTGGTATGTTGATTGCCGATTTTGTCTGTGTTTCTCAAAAATTGAGAAAATAAAAAGATGTGCTATTGAGGTGCATCATTGAGTTGAGGTGTGGAAGGGGAATTTTCTTATCTAATGAGAAAATATGGGCTTAAAAAGTGTTTAGTGATTTGATGGTTTATGAAGTCGGTGTTTTCGATGGTTGTTGATAATTTTGCTTTATTTATCATTAGTTTATGTTCGTTATTTGATGCTTTTGTTATTGAGTTAAGTTTGATTTTTCATGTTGTTCTAATCTGTTCATCGGTGGTTTCTACTATCTTAGCTCGCTACCAAGACGATTTTCTGTTTTGTGTCTGTTATTTATTCTTGTTGCCTGTGATGTATACAGTCTGATGGTTTGGTCATCAGTTTTTGACGTGATGGGTTACCAAGGCCATTGGGCTGCTTTTTAGTTAAATGGCCTGACTAAGCGCGGGTTATTGTGCCGTGTGATTTGATGAACTTGGCTCATGGGATAGGGCTCTGTCCCATATTTATGGCCGTCACTAAGGCTTATCGACTTAATTGTTGTGCAGACTGAGGGTTACAAAATGTTTCGAATCGCTAGCGAGATCCAACTTTCGCAGATTGTGTCTTTACATCAAAACTGGTCTACCTAGACTAGCGGCGAGTTTAAGTAAAAGGTGTATACGGCATGTGGAGTTGGCTGGCGATAGGGCTATCAGGTGTGTATTCCGTGTTGGGAGCAAAACAAGCTAACCCGACACAATCCCTCGTGTTTAAAATCTTTACTCTGCTACTTCTTCTTGTGTTGGTGTTAACTCAAGGCGCATCCGCAACATATACCTACTGGATTGCGGGTGGGCTTATTGTGTCTATGGTGGCAGATACGCTGCACTCGTTTAAAACTCGCAAGCTAATTTACTTTGCTGCGTATTTGCTTGCTCAGGTGTGCTACAGCAAGTCATTTTGGGTGCAGCTTAATGGTGAGATTGTCTGGTGGCTGTTGGCCCTACTGCTCGCAGCGAGTATCGTGGCGTTCTTTTTGTTGCTACCTCAACTTGACTCTCTGGTGTTTCCTGTTGTGATCATGGGGATGATGTTGGTTCAGCTTGCTTGGGCGGCGGGTGAAGTTTGGTTGCAGGCCCCGAGCTATGCCAATGCTATCGGTTTCAGCGGAACCCTAGTTTTGATCTATTCGGCGTTGGCGTATGCGATACACGGTTACCGAAAACCGATGAAACACGCCTATTTGTGGGTAAGTGGTAGCTACTTCTTTGCCCACGCCCTCATTGTTGCCTCTATCATTTACTAATTTAAGTCAAAGCAGCTCCCGAAGATTTCAGTAAACTGGACGTATTGTTCTTGATGACTGGAGTCAATAATGAGTGAAATCCATGCCCACGAGCTGCTAAACCTACTTCGAGAAACGCCAATGGATCGCGAAGCGCTGGCACAGCACTTTGGCAACACCGTTCGCTTTCACACCTGTAAACTGAATGATCTAGACTTAGATGCATTGCTAGCATTTTTGCTCAAGCGCGACAAAATCCGTGAGCTTGAAGGTAAGTTTGTGGTCAATATGGCGCGTGTCTGCAATCACTAAGCGGCGGCTATGATGCGAGGGTGAATATGCTGTTTTCGCCCTCAGCCATGTACTCACGTTGTCAGTTTGCTATACACTGGCCGCCATTTTTTAGGTGAGGCCAGAATATGGACATTCTTTCTGCAGCGACCATGCTGTTTCTAATCATGGACCCTCTCGGTAATTTGCCGATTGTGTTGTCTATTCTCAAGCACATCGATCCTAAGCGTCGCCGTAAGGTATTGATTCGTGAACTACTGTTTGCCTTACTAATCTTGATGTTGTTTCTGTTTGCAGGACAAAGCATCTTAAGTTTTTTGCATGTCCAGCCAGAAACGCTCAGCATTTCAGGTGGCATTATTCTCTTCATTATCGCGATTAAGATGATCTTTCCGAGTGCTGGCAGCATCACTGGACTGGCGGCAGGCGAGGAGCCCTTTATTGTTCCGATGGCCATTCCTATGATCGCGGGCCCTTCAGTGATTGCAGCATTGCTTTTGCTATCTTCACAGCATCCAGAAAAAATGTTGGAAATGTCCGCATCAGTTGTGATTGCGTGGGGCGCAACATTTTTTATTCTAATGTTTTATGGCTTCTTTAATCGTTTGTTGGGCGAGCGTGGCTTAAAAGCGGTAGAGCGTTTAATGGGCTTGTTGCTGGTGATGATCTCTACTCAAATGTTTTTGGATGGTGTTAAGAGCTATCTTGGGTGATGGAATAAACGTAATAAAAAAGCCGCTCTTGTGAGCGGCTTTTTAGTATTTGGGCGATTACATCATGTGTTTACGACGAATATCGAGCAGGGCAAAAATACCAAAGATCAGGATAGAATATTTTTCCCAACTGCTCATTTTAATTTTGTCGCCAAATGCGCCAATGAAGATGGCCATTTGCAAACCGTGCATGATGAACAAAAAAGCGGTCATGATGTACAGCGCAATCGCGGCATTGCCGGGAAACGGCATAAAGATATTGAGGATCAATACTAACCAAACAAAGGCGATAGCCGCTTTGGCCAGCATAATTAATGCTTTCATTTAAGTGTCCTTTTAAATCGAGGCGTTATGCGGAGGTACGTTCATACAGACGATAGCTCACTTGGCCTGCTGTTTTTTCTCGATGTAACTGCCAGTTTTCTGGTAAGTCGGCAATATTGAGTTCTTTTTCTGTTTCAATATAAATCATCGCATCTTCCGCGAGCCAGCCATTTTGTTCTAGCAGAGCCACGGTCTCATCCAATAGACCTTTGCGAAACGGTGGGTCAATAAACACCACATGGTGAGCAGTACCCGGCTGTTCTAAAAAGCTCAGTGCGTCGGTATTTACCACTTGGATGTTGTTCGCGTTAAGAGAGGCAACATTCTTCTGTAACTGTTGGAAAGCTTGTGGGTTCAGCTCGACCATGGTCACTTGCTCTGCTTGGCGCGAAGCCGACTCAAAGCCTAAGCCGCCGGAGCCGGCAAATAAGTCGAGACATTTTGCTTGCGGCACATCTTGAGCCAGCCAGTTAAATAGCGTTTCTTTGACGCGATCGGTCGTTGGGCGTAAGCCTTCAGCATCGTGTACAGGAAGTTTTCTGCCTCTCCATAAGCCACTAATAATGCGAACAAAGCCTGTTGTTGGCTTTTTTGTGATGAGTTTTGCTGGCGACGTCTTACCATAGATTTTTTGACCGCTAATAAAGTGATACTATATCTAATCGCCCAAGCCGTGAGCTTGGAGCTTGGATACAGCCCAGAATATTCAAGATGACAGAGTGTAACACTAATAAGATTAGAATTACCTAATCGGAAAGTTTTCACAACTTTGTCATTAGCCTTTTTTAGACAGATAATAATCTTGTCAAAAAAGAGTCATTAATAGATAAAAGAACAATCTAGGATAGCCCCAGATGACGGAAAAAAAGAAGCGCGGATTACTTTCGTGGCTAGGTTTTGGTGACGAAGAACAAAGCCCAAAACCAAAAACTGAAGAAACAGTAAAAGAAGAAGCAGTGGATGCGCCTTCTGAAGAGCAGCAAACCGACGCGGCTGCTGAGCAAGCGGAAGCAACGCTAGAACTTGAAGAAGAATCGAAAAAAGCGGAGGCTGCCCCAGCAGAAGCAGAAGCAGAAGCAGAAGCAGAAGCAGAAGAGCCTCAAGTGCCTGCTGCACCTCGCGTTCAAGAACAAGAAAAGCCAACAGAGAGCTTTTTTGCTCGCCTCAAACGCAGCCTAAGCCGCACAAAAGCAAACATCGGCGCTGGCTTCTTCGGTCTGTTCAGCGGTAAGAAAATCGATGAAGACTTATTTGAAGAGCTAGAAGAGCAACTGCTTATTGCTGATGTGGGCATGAATACCACAACAAAAATTATCAACAACCTGACAGAAAAAGCCACACGTGGCGATCTGAAAGACGGCGAAGCCCTTTATGGTTTGTTGAAAGAAGAAATGGCTGAGATTCTTTCTAAAGTCGAACAGCCACTAGAAATCGACAGCAACAAAACGCCTTACGTCATCTTAATGGTTGGTGTAAATGGCGTGGGTAAAACCACGACCATCGGTAAGCTTGCCAAGCAGTTCCAAACTCAAGGCAAAAAAGTGATGCTTGCAGCGGGCGATACTTTCCGTGCCGCAGCGGTTGAGCAGCTACAAGTATGGGGTGAGCGTAACAACGTTCCTGTGATTGCCCAGCATACTGGCGCAGACAGTGCTTCTGTTATCTATGATGCGATTGAAGCGGCAAAAGCACGTGGTGTGGATGTTGTGATTGCCGATACCGCGGGTCGTTTACAGAACAAAGCGAACCTAATGGAAGAGCTGCGTAAGATTGTACGTGTGATGAAGAAAATTGATGACTCTGCACCACACGAGATCATGCTGACGCTAGACGCAGGTACAGGGCAAAATGCCATCAGCCAAGCGAAACTTTTCAGTGATGTTGCCCCTCTAACCGGGATTACCTTGACTAAGCTGGATGGTACAGCGAAAGGCGGCGTAATTTTCGCTATTGCCGATCAGTTTGGTATTCCAATTCGTTACATTGGTGTGGGTGAAGGTATCGAAGACTTGCGTCCATTTGAAACTCAAGAGTTTATTGACGCACTGTTTAGTCGTGAAGAATAAAAAGAGTTAGAGGAAATCAACGGTGATCAAATTTCAGCAAGTGAGCAAAGCTTACCGAGGTGGTCGACAAGCACTGCAAAAAGTCGATTTTCACCTGAGGCGCGGTGAAATGGCGTTTTTAGGCGGGCATTCCGGGGCTGGTAAAAGTACCTTGCTGAAATTGATCTGCGCGATAGAGCGCCCAACCGATGGAAAAATCCATTTTAATGGTCACGATATCACGCGTATTCCAAGCAAAGACATCCCTTTTTTGCGCCGCAATATTGGTATTGTTTTTCAAGATCATCGCCTATTGATGGATCGCAGTGTGTACGACAATGTCGCTCTGCCAATGCGTATCGAATCGATTTCTGAAAACGAAATCAAACGCCGTGTTTCTGCGGCGTTAGATAAAACGGGCTTACTCGATAAAGCTCGTTGCCTACCTAGTCAACTTTCTGGTGGTGAGCAACAACGCGTCGGTATTGCTCGTGCCGTAGTCAATCGACCAACGTTGCTGGTGGCTGATGAGCCGACAGGTAACCTTGACCCAGAATTATCCAACCGTGTGTTGCGTCTATTCGAAGAATTTAATCGTGCGGGAGTGACCATCTTACTCGCCACGCACGATGTGGGGTTAGTAAATACTCGCCCACAGTATCGTCATTTTGAATTAAACCAGGGCTTCCTAAGTGAGGTAGAAGACTATGGCAGGTAACAAGCACTCCCAAAAGAAGGGGAAAGGCCGCAGTGCCAAGCGTGCAAATACCGATGGTTTTTTCTCTGTCCACGCAAAACAAGCAAAATCCTCTTTTAGCGCCTTATGGCAACGACCTTTAGGTAATATCCTGACCCTAGCCGTGATTTCAATGGCTCTCGCTATGCCAGCTTGTTTGTATCTACTGGGGAAAAACGTCGCGGGTGCCGCGGAAGATGTGGCATCTCCCTCGCAAGTTAGTGCTTACTTAGTAGAAGGCATGCCGGATGCACGTGTGATGGTTCTCAAAGATCAAATTGAAACTTGGCCTTTGGTAAAAGAAGTAGAATATATTTCTCCACAGCAAGGTTTGTCTGATTTGAGCCAATATGCAGGATTCGATCAGGCTATCAGCCTTTTAAGTGGCTATGCGCTACCCGGTGTGTTGGTGATTACGCCAGACTCGGAGCTAAAAAGTGATATTCAGTCATTAGCCAAAGACGTTCGAGAGCAACAAGATGTGACCGATGTGAGACTTGACGAAGACTGGCTGGCGCGTCTTGATGCGATCAAAACTCTCGCGAGTATTATTGTCATTACTCTGACAGTGTTGATGCTCGGTGCGGTATTTTTAATCGTTGGCAACACGTTGCGATTTAATGTGCTGGCGAATAAAGAAGAGATTCAAACCATGAAACTGATCGGTGCGACGGACAGTTTTATTCTGCGCCCTTATTTGTACACGGGTATGTGGTTTGGCGTATTAGGTGCCACCATCGCGTGGTTGGTAACGGCTTTAGTGACCATTGTTATGAATAGTGCGGTGGAAGATCTTGCTGCGTTGTACGACAGTCAGTTTCGCCTGATTGGTCTAAGCTGGGATGAATCTTTGCTATTAATCATCATTGGTAGTCTTTTGGGATGCATTGCGGCGCGCTTTTCTGCGCAACGACATTTAAAAGAAATTGAACCAGTTTAAGTGATGAAGGTCTTACTACTTGGATTTTATTTGCACTAGCTAATCTGGATCCCTTGTTTAGACCGAATGTTTATGGATAATTGCTTCCCCTTCTTGAAACTTGTTCATTTTGAGTTCAAGATATCGAAGCTAAATTTGCAATGTAATGCTCCAGATCAGAGATTGATGAGGAATTGAATGACAAAAGAAGCGTATCCGATGGCTCTAGTCACGCAAGATAGCCTTGATAGCTATATTCGCTCAGTAAACAGCTACCCAATGCTGACTGCAGACGAAGAGCGTGAGCTGGCAGAACGATTACACTACAAAGGTGAGATTGAGGCTGCAAAAGGTCTAATTCTTTCGCACCTACGATTCGTTGTTCACGTTGCTCGTGGTTACTCTGGCTACGGTTTGCCAATGGCGGACCTTGTGCAAGAGGGTAACATCGGTCTAATGAAAGCCGTTAAGCGTTTTAACCCAGAGGTAGGGGTTCGCTTGGTGTCTTTTGCTGTCCACTGGATCAAAGCAGAGATCCACGAATACGTGCTACGTAACTGGCGTATCGTGAAAATTGCGACCACTAAAGCGCAACGTAAGTTGTTCTTCAACTTGCGTAAGTCGAAAAAGCGCTTGGGTTGGTTTAACAACGGTGAAGTCGAAACCGTTGCGCGTGAGTTAGGTGTTGAGCCTTCTGAAGTTCGCGAGATGGAATCACGCTTAGCGGCGGTGGATTCAACCTTTGATATGCCAACTGATGAAGACGACAGCTCAAACGCTTACACAGCGCCGATGCTGTACCTAGAAGACAAATCGTCTGATGTGGCTGACAACATCGAAGCTGCAAACTGGGAAATGCACACCAACAATCGCTTGGGTCATGCATTAGCGAGTTTGGATGAGCGTAGTCAGCGCATCGTGCGTTCTCGTTGGTTAGATGATGAGAAAGCAACATTGCAAGACTTAGCTGATGAGTTTGGTGTTTCTGCCGAGCGTATTCGTCAGCTAGAAAAAACGCAATGAAGAAACTAAAATTGGCTGTGGGTGAATTTTAAGTTCTACTGCTAATTGAAAGTAAGATTTTCATAGAAAGCCGAGATCATGTGATCTCGGCTTTTTTATTGTCGATCGAAAATCGATAGCGTTTGCGATCCGGATTTTATGTGCTACCTGTGTATAACTCTGTGAAGTAATTATTTATCAACTGTTCGAAACCCGGACAAAATAAGGGATTCAAGCACTTTTCCATCTGGGGATAGTTATAGATATACACACAGTTAGATCAGGATCATCACTACATATTGTGGATCAAAAGATCCAAATACACTTTATCAACGCAATTCACAGCTTTATCCACAAATGGTTGGAATGTGTACACTTTTGAAAGCCCTGATTATCCATGTGTCTAAGTTTGCCGTTGGATAGGTTACAATAGCGGCAGTATACCCAAGCGGCTTCAAATATAGATTTTATGCTGTACCACGGGTGCTGATTAGCACGTTAGGTTCGAGGTTGCTTGGGTATATTCATAAGAGAATGAGAAAGTAAATGGATCAGTTTAAGCATATCGATGTACAAGGTGCGCAAGCGCTGCTCGAGCAGGGTGATGCAAAGCTTGTAGATATCCGTGACCCTCAATCGTTTGCCGTTGCGCATGCGGAGTCCGCGTATCATTTAACTAACGATACGATCGTTGCGTTTATGGATGAAGTGGAGTTCGAACAACCTATTCTGGTGATGTGTTACCACGGCATTAGTAGCCAAGGTGCCGCACAATATTTAGTTAACCAAGGCTTTGAACAGGTGTACAGTGTGGATGGTGGCTTTGAAGCCTGGCACCGAGCAGAACTACCGATAGTGAGAAGTTAATGAAGAGATTGGTAACGTTAAATAATCCACGTATGGCGCAAGCCTTTATTGATTATATGGCCTCTCGCCAAATTGACATCGAAATGATGCCAGAAGGGGATGGGCAATTTGCGCTGTGGCTGACTGATAGCCAGCATGAAATAGAAGCGGAAGCCGAACTTAAGCAGTTCCTTGCTAACCCGTCTGATTCAAAATACAGCGCCGCCTCGTGGGACGTTGCCGATACTCGCAAGAGCACATTTCATTATTCTAGCCCGAGTATCATGAGCATGGTCAAAGCAAAAGCAGGCCCAATGACTTTGCTGATCATGACGGTGTGTACCATCATCTACTTGTTACAAATGTTTGGCTTTGGCAATGGCGTGTTTAAGTTGTTGCACTTCCCGGCCTTTGAGGGGCAACAATGGCAAGTGTGGCGATGGCTAAGCCATGCGTTACTGCACTTTTCAGTGACTCACATCGTGTTCAACTTACTATGGTGGTGGCAGTTGGGTGGCGACATCGAACGTCGTCTCGGTTCCGGTAAGCTATTGCAACTCTTTGTAGTATCAGCAGCGCTTTCTGGGGCTGGCCAATTCTATGTTGAAGGGGCAAACTTCGGTGGCTTGTCTGGCGTGGTCTATGCACTGCTTGGCTATTTGTGGATATTGGGTTACCGCTTGCCACATTTAGGCCTTACGCTACCCAAGCCAATCATCGTTTTTATGTTGGTATGGTTAGTTCTTGGTTTTGTGCAGCCGTTCATGGCGATTGCAAACACCGCTCACTTAGTGGGTTTACTGTCGGGGATGGCGATTGCGCTGTTTGATTCAGGCAAGATGAAATACCAACAGCAAGCCTAAAGCTGAAATGAAAAGACCGCTCAAGAGCGGTCTTTTTTATGTTCAAAACGATTTGGGTTTATTGGTAAAGGTATTTTGTAAACAACAAATCGGCAATGATGGTTTTACCTGTTTCGGGCAAAAGTGTTTCGTTGAGGGTCGTCACTAAGGTTTTGCGCAGATCTTCTCGGCCAGAAAGGGACTTAATAGTATCTTCTGTTTGCTTACCCAGTAATTCAATCACTGCATCGCGAATCAAAGGTTGGTGATGCTCAACAATCGATAAATCTTGTTGGCTCATTACCATGATGTCGATGCGCACTTGCACATAACCTAACTTTTTGCCTTTGGTGTAAAAGTTAGTAGTCAGATCAGGCTCAAGGGTAAAGTATGCCAACTTAGGTCCAGCTTCTTCCGTTTCAGCCCAACTTGGTGCGGCGAACAGTATGGTTAACGCAAAAATAATTTGGGCTATATAACGTTTGTACATATTTCTAACTTTTCTTTCTCTGGATCGCGATATTCGAATCGCTTCAGTCTTGATACAATGGGCCGTCTATAACAAATAACGGAACTTACGGTTACATACATTACTATGGACGGTAAGTTGTTGCTTTATTGTACGCATAAAGCCTCCAATTGAATACTAGTATGAATCAGCCAACATCACTCTATCTTGCTTCTTTATTGGAAGTAGAGTGGCAAAACCCCGAAGAATTCGAATTTCCAAATGAATTTGCCAAGCACTGGCTTGAAGAGCAAGGGTCTTTGTCACGTCGTTTAAAGCAACACTGCCAAGCATTAACGGTAGAATTGCTACAAAATCAGATCGTCACTGCGGCGACGTTAAAACAGGACGAAAGCCAGTTATTGTCCGAACAAGATTGCTTACTGCGAGAGGTAATTTTGTGTGGTGACAATGATAACTGGGTTATCGGACGGACATTAATTCCTCGCTCAACCTTAGTTGATCAGCAGTATGATTTGGCTCAACAAGGGGATATCCCATTAGGGCTAACAGTGTTCAGCGCAGACAACGTTGAGCGAGACTCTTTGCAAATGGGATGGGTAGCCGTACCAGAAGGACGTTTGTTAGCGCGACGCTCAAGGTTGTGGATGAATCACAAACCGATGCTGGTCGCCGAGTTATTCTTATCTAATTCACCAGTTTACGCTAAGGAGACAGTGTAAATGTCCGCAGAAAAAGCCAAAGCATATTGGCAACTGATGCGCATGGATCGCCCGATTGGTTCACTGTTACTGATGTGGCCAACGATTTGGGCGCTAATTATCTCAGCCCAAGGGATGCCGAGTTGGGATGTGTTTATCGTGTTTGTATTGGGTGTATTCCTAATGCGTAGCGCGGGGTGCGTGATTAATGATTTTGCTGACCGCAAAGTCGACGGCCATGTAAAACGTACCAAGCAACGCCCACTGCCATCAGGGAAAGTGACAGCAAAAGAAGCGATTGGATTATTTTTGGTTTTGGGTATCAGCTCATTCTTGTTAGTGCTGACCATGAACCCGTTGACGATTCAGCTATCCTTCGCTGGCATCGTGTTAGCGTTCATTTATCCATTTATGAAGCGTTACACTCATATTCCACAGCTCTTTTTAGGCTTGGCGTTTAGCTGGGCAATTCCAATGGCGTGGGCTGCACAAACCGGGGAGCTACCACTGATAGTTTGGTTTGTGTTTCTGATTAACGCTTTATGGACCATTGCTTATGATACTCAGTATGCGATGGTCGATCGCGATGATGATTTAAAGATTGGCATTAAATCGACGGCAATTTTGTTTGGTCGTCATGACAAACTCATCATTGGGGTATTGCAACTGATTACGCTCGCGATGTTGGTTTGGTTAGGGCAGTTCTACCAATTGGGGCAAAGTTACTACTGGACCCTTTTGATTGCAGCGTCGTTGTTTGTTTATCAGCAGCACTTAATTCGTCACCGCGAGCGGGAGTTGTGCTTTAAGGCTTTCCTCAACAACAACTATGTTGGCATGGTGATAGCGATAGGGTTATTGGTCGCATTTTGGTAAGCGAAGAAATAAGAAAAAAGGCATCCGATTGGATGCCTTTTTTCTTATTTTGGAAGAAGGTAAAACGGTTACGACTGAAGTTGATGAATACTCTCTTCGATCGTCAGTTTCACTTCTGGATAAAGCAGAGTGAATAGTAATCGTGCAAATTGCTGCGTTTTCTTCGTGTCACAGTTACCATCGTTATCGAGGTATTTTTGCTGTTTGAGTGTATTGAACATAGCGGTAAACACACCTTTATCGAAGAATTCTGGCGCATTAATACCGTGTAAGCGTCCTAAACGTTGAGCAATATCTTGGCTCTTCTGTTCTAGGTCCGATTTACCGAGCTCTGGGTAAGCAACAAGCAAGTTCATCGCGATAGAGTAGCGCTGCAGTGTTTCCGTGATTGTACGACCTAGCAGAACCAAAGGCTGGTTGTTCGACTGATTGATCTCCAGCTTATCACCATCGAGGCTAATCATTTTCTGATCGGCAAACTCATGCAGTGTTTTAACGACCAATTCATCCAACTCGTCTTCTTGATAGCTTAAGAACAACTCTTTCTTCAAGAATGGGTAGATTTGCGCGACATTCGCTTGAATCTTTTCTACCGAAAGGTTGCGCTGACGAATGATCATCTGAGCAATTAATGATGGCAGAGCAAACAAGTGGATGATGTTGTTGCGGTAGTAGGTCATCAGGATCGATTGGCTACGATCCAGCGAAATGATGTCCCCCATGCTATCGGTTTCAATCACGAACTTATCAAGTGAAATCGCATGATCGACCAACTCCTCGGCACTTTCGGTAGGGATAGTGGAGGTGCTTGAGTACGGGTTGTTTTTGAGTAGCTTTAAGTAACACTCAATCTGGTTGATCAGCGAGTCACGAGAAAGTGCACGTTGACGAGAAGCAAGCAGTGCGGTTGCACACAAGGTCAACGCGTTTGCCGCCGCCGCATCATTGATGTGCGTCATCATCTTATTAGCAAGGTCGTTCACCACAGGATTCATCCACTGTGGTTTGTTACCACCCATGCTGTCGATGTCTTTCGTCCACTCAGGAGCATGCTCGTTCAAGTATTGGTTGAGCTGAATTGGTTCACCGAAGTTCACATAGCCCAAACCAAAGTTACGCAGTTTACGCAGAGTACGTAGTACAAGCCCTGCGTTTTCTTTCTCTTTGCGTTTGCCACGTAGCTCTTTCGCGTAAGTGCCCACTTCCATTACGTGCTCGTAACCGATGTAGACCGGCACTAGTGTTACTGGGCGGTTTAGACCACGTAGCATTGCTTGGATGGTCATAGCCAGCATACCCGTTTTCGCTTGCAGTAAGCGACCTGTACGTGAACGACCACCCTCACTGAAGTACTCGACTGAATAGCCTTTGGCAAACAGCTCAGCTAGATACTCGCGGAAAATGGTTGAGTACAGTTTGTTACCTTTAAAGCTACGACGAATAAAGAACGCCCCACCGCGACGGAAAAGAGGACCTGCCGGGAAGAAGTTCAGGTTAATGCCTGCCGCAATGTGCGGAGGCACCATACCTTCATGGTATAGAACGTAAGACAACAGTAGGTAGTCCATGTGACTACGGTGACACGGAACGTACACAATTTCGTGGCCGTCTTGCGCTAAACGACGCACAGTCGAGGCGTTATTGATGTGCAACCCTTGGTACAGCTTTGTCCATAGCCAACTCAGTATGCGGTCGCCGTTTTTCACTAGACCATAGGAGAAGTCGGCGGCGATTTCATCCATGATGTCATGTGCTTCTTTACGTGCCTTATCAATCGAGATGTTTTTGCTCTTGGCTTCGTCAGCGATCGCCAGTTCAATAGCTGGAGATTTTAGTAAACGAGCAAACAACACTTGGCGTTGTGGCAGGTTTGGGCCTGAAGCAGCAAGTTTTTGGCGAGAGAAGTGGATACGCGCCACGCGAGCCAATTTGTGCGCAATTGCGCTGTCGGTACCGTGAGAGTCTGCCATATAACGCAGAGATACCACGGGACTAAAGCGAACCAAGCAGTCGCGTCCTGCCGCCATTACCGCTTTCGCCTTTTGCGGGCCATTCATTGGCTGAAGGTAAGGCTTTTGGTTTTCTTCTTTACCTGGTTTACGACCCCAAAGCACGGTTGCAGGGATCATTTGAACGTCCAATTCACTGTCCAGTTTATGCAGTTCCAGCAAGTCTGTGAACAGAGAGACAGAGTCGGTTGGGACATCATTATCGTTGTTCATCACAGTTGGACGCGCAGCGATAAAGACGAAACGGTTCAGCGTTTTGCCATTGATTTCCAGCGGACTGAGCGGGTCGGGTAGACCAAGGCTCATGGCTTGTTTTTGCAGTGTCAGCAAATCCACGTTCGAGCGGAACGGTAGGGCATATACAATCGGCTTAGCGAGGTCGATATTCAGATCTTCAATCGGGTTCGACGGGATTGTGGTGCCCTTTACCAGTACCGATAAAGGTAGTTTTAGTAATGAACGTGAAAATGATTGTCCAGAAGACATAAAGTTCACAGCCTCAATAGGTATTCAAACAGGCCTAACCTTATTTCAGTGTCCGCTTTGCATGTCTTCTATAGAAAAAGAAATGAGTACGGCAAAAGAAATAAGCCTAGGCGATAAAATTTAAGCGCAGCAAGGATACCAGAAACTGGTCAAACCTTTTAATTTTATTGGCTGTAAATTAGTCGAACTCCTAAGTTGTTGCTTTACTTTGATTAACTGAAAAGGCGGTGTTTTAAACGCATGAATAATGAACTTGGGCAGCAAACAAAGTGCACTCCACAAATAAATTAAAAAACAACCAATTGGGTTTTCATTTGAGCATTTACTGGATATACTCACAGTTAACTGTATAAAAAGACAGGTGAGACATGAAGCCGTTAACGCCACGCCAACAACAAGTCTTCGATTTGATCAAAAGTAAAATCGATGACACCGGAATGCCACCAACTCGTGCAGAGATTGCGCGTGAGCTTGGCTTCCGCTCTGCGAATGCCGCAGAGGAACACCTAAAAGCGCTTGCTCGTAAGCAAGCAATTGAAATTATTCCAGGTGCATCGCGTGGGATTCGTATCCTACTTGATGACTCTGCCGCTAATGACGAACAGGGCTTGCCTTTGATTGGTCAAGTTGCTGCGGGTGAGCCCATATTGGCTCAGGAACACGTAGAAGCGCATTACCAAGTCGATCCTGCGATGTTCAAACCGCAAGCGGATTTCTTACTTCGTGTAAATGGCGAAAGTATGAAAGACATCGGGATTATGGATGGTGATTTGCTCGCGGTGCATAAGACCCAAGACGTGAGAGATGGTCAAGTTGTCGTTGCGCGTGTTGATGATGATGTGACTGTGAAGCGTTTGGAGCGCAAAGGTTCAACCATATTACTGCATGCTGAGAATGAAGAGTTTGCCCCAATCCAAGTGGACTTAACGTCTCAGCACCTTACGATTGAAGGCTTAGCCGTTGGTATTATTCGCAATACCGATTGGATGTAAGTGTGTTTAAGCAGCCCAGTTCTTCTGGGCTGTTTTGTCTTTTCTCTTCTCTTTGTTCTACTTCCTCTAAAAGCTTGCTTATCATCCTGACCTTGTTTGTTTTGAGCAATTTATAAGCTTGATAATGTAATTGATATTCATTATCATTTATTTCAATGTCTATGTTTTCTCTCTGGCGCAGGAAATGCCCATGTCTCAGTCTAAACATCAAGTTCCTAACCATTTATTAAAACCACTGTTATTGCGTAGCCGTGAAAGCATGGTCGACAATGGCTTGGTGTACGATCCGATAGCTGCTAAAGCGTGTTTGAGCTGTAAGATGGCGCCGGATTGTTTGAGTGGTGATATTGCGCAGAAGCAATTGCTGCACGTGACGCTGACTCAGCTTTGTGACCAGCAGGTTAGTCATTTCTTACAGCAGTATCCCGATGCTTGGATAATCAATGTCGGAGCTGGGCTAGATACCCGCTTTTATCGTTTGGATAATGGGCGCTGCCATTGGATAGAGCTAGACGTGACGGAAAATTTGGTATGGCGTCAGCGCTTGTTCCACAAAAATGAACGTTATGAACATCGCTGTGGCAGTGTGGATGAAATGTCGTGGCTAGAGACGTTAGCCATTCCAGAGCAAGCACCAGTACTCATTTTATGTGAAATGGCACTGCTCGATTGCACAGAGCGCCAAGTCGCGAAATTTATTCAAACCTTGGGTCGACATTTTGTCTCTGCTGAACTGTGTATGGTGTTGGCAGGAGATTTAACGGAAACCAAATGGGGACAAAAGCTTGGCTCTGATCGTTATGCTCATGGCTTTGAAGCGCCTGCAGCACAGATATTGCAATGGTTACCATGGGCACAATGGGTGAAAGCTTTCTCGCCATTCGATAGATTCTGTTCTCGTTGGAAAGCTTGGCAGCGTTGGCTTAATAAGATTCCAATGTTGAAGCATCGCCTCACGCCAGTCCTCGTTCACATCAAGTGGTAATTGGCTAGTCGTTAAGCGCTCAGGTACACTCGTCGATCTTACTGATGAGGTGCCTGTGACAAATTCAATCTTCTCTCCTTTATCTAACCCAAAAGTTCATCGCCAAGTCTTAGCTTTAGCGATACCTATGGTGCTGTCGAATATTACTGTTCCATTGCTCGGTTTGGTCGATGCTGCGGTGATTGGTCATCTAGACCACGCTTGGTATTTGGGTGGTGTTGCGTTGGGCAGCACCATGATCAGCGTGACGTTTTGGCTGCTTGGTCTTTTGCGTATGTCGACTACTGGGTTGGCGGCGCAGTCCTATGGCGGTGAAGACCGAAAGCAACTTGCCTTGGTGTTTATGCAAGGCTCACTCATGGCGCTGCTGTTTGCGTTAGTCTTCCTTATTGCCCATACCCCGATAGCTGATTTGATCTTTGGCTTGAGTGACGCCAGCGCAGAGGTAAAACACTACGGCATGCAATACTTCTCTATCCGTGTGTGGAGTGCCCCCGCTGCGCTAATGAACTTTGTGTTGTTGGGGTGGCTGCTCGGGACGCAAAATTCCAAAGCACCAATGTGGATGGTGATCATCACCAACGTGACGAATATTGCCCTCGATTTGTTGTTTGTGATTGGTTTGGGGTGGAAAGTAGAAGGCGCTGCGCTTGCATCGGTGATTGCTGACTACTCAGGCATGGGTTTTGGTCTCATGTGTGTCTGGAAAACCTGGCGAGAGAGGCAATTACCATCACCTCAAAAGTTGCTAGCCAGCACTCAACACGGTTTAGGGCGATTCGTGAAATTGAATCGCGATATTTTCTTACGTTCTTTGTGTCTGCAAGCGGCTTTTAGCTTTATGACGTTCCAAGGCGCGAGCTTTGGTGATGAGGTTGTCGCTGCAAATGCGGTTCTGATGAGCTTCCTGATGATTATCTCGTATGGCATGGATGGCTTTGCTTATGCAATGGAGGCCATGGTCGGGAAGGCGATTGGTGCCAAAGATAGGCAACAATTGAGTGCATCGCTTGTCGGCACTTTCTTTTGGAGTTTGGTTATTTGCTTAGGACTGACCGCGTTCTTTGGTTTGGCGGGATCGCAGTTGATCGCCATGATCACTTCAATTGAGACGGTACAACAGCAAGCAGCGGTGTATCTACCTTGGCTGGTGGTGATGCCACTTGCGTCGATGTGGTGCTTTCTATTGGATGGCATTTTTGTCGGTGCAACCAAAGGCAAAGACATGCGCAATAGTATGTTTGTCGCGACCAGCAGTTTCTTCGTTGTCTTTTACTTGTTCGCCGAGTGGGAAAATCACGCGCTGTGGTTTGCAATGACGAGCTTTATGTTGATGCGGGGTATTGGTTTAGGGGTTATCTTTCTCTACCAATGGCACAAGGATACCTTCCTCGCATAATGTTGATATAAAAACAGCAGGTCCAAGCCTGCTGTTTTTCTGTTTGCTATCAAGAAGCATAGATTAGAACAAGCGGTTCAAACCATTCAACGCAGCGACACGATACGCTTCGGCCATCGTCGGATAGTTGAAGGTGGTATTGACGAAATACTCGATGGTATTCGCTGAGCCTTTTTGCTCCATAATGGCTTGACCGATGTGGATAATTTCCGCGGCACGTTCGCCAAAGCAGTGAATCCCTAAAATTTCTTTGGTTTCACGATGGAACAATATCTTCAAGCTGCCGATGTCTTTCCCTGCGATCTGTGCACGAGCTAGATGCTTGAACGAAGAGCGTCCTACTTCATACGGTACTTTCGCAGCTGTTAGCTCTTGCTCGGTTTTACCCACAGAGCTAATCTCTGGGATGGTGTAGATACCTGTTGGAATATCATCAATCAGATAGTTTTCTGCCTGACCTTTCGTAATGGCTTGTGCGACAAATCGCCCTTGGTCATAAGCGGCGCTTGCAAGGCTAGGGTAACCGATGACATCGCCTACAGCGTAAATGTGCTCAATATCGGTTTGGTAGTTACGGTTTACTTTTAGTTGTCCGCGAGAATCCGCTTCCAGACCCACTGCACCCAAATTCAACTTATCGGTGTTACCTGTTCGACCATTCGCATACAACAAACAGTCCGCCTTCATCTTCTTGCCAGATTGTAGGTGAATAATCACGCCATCTTCTGTGCCTTCGATTTTTTCATAGGTCTCATCATTACGAATTACCACACCGCTGTTCCAGAAGTGGTAAGACAGCGCATCTGACACTTCGTTATCCAAAAACTCCAACAAGCGGTCTCGGGTATTGATAAGGTCGGTTTTCACTCCAAGTCCGCGGAAGATAGAAGCGTATTCACAACCGATAACGCCTGCACCGTAAATGATGATATGGCGAGGGTCGTGTTTCAGGCTCAAAATGGAATCACTGTCGTAGATGCGCTCATGCAAGAAATCAACGTCGTTAGGCTGATACGGACGAGAACCAGTCGCGATGACAAACTTATCCGCAGAATAGATTTCTTCTGTGCCGTCGCTTTGCATTACTGCAATTGAGTAGTTATCGATAAATCGCGCGGTTCCGAACAAAAGTGTGCATGAGTTACGGTCATAAAAGCCCTGACGAAGTCGAGTTTGCTTATCAATGACCGATTTAGCATGACCTAAAATGTCAGAAAATGTTGCATGAACGCTGGTGTTGTTTCGACAAAATAGCGGGTTGCTATTAAATTCGATGATGCGGCTAACGGCATGACGCAGTGCTTTAGATGGAATAGTACCCCAGTGAGTACAACCGCCGCCGACACTGCTTTCTTTCTCGACAATGGCAACATTCAGTCCCGCTTTGGTTAATCCCATTGCAGCCCCTTCTCCGCCAGGGCCACTACCGATTACGATCACGTCATAGTGATTAACATGCGCCATGATGCCTTCCTTGTTATATTTGCTTAACATTGCTTTAGCGCGATTTTAACTCATTTACTCTATTGGTACACGTAATGCCTGTTAGAGAGTGGAGGTGATCACGCAGAATCGAACAAAAGGATGATTTGGTATGTTGTATGTCTATAAATTGCATCGAGAACATTGCAATTAGATGCATGCCAATAGTAACGTTCTCCGCGCTCAGAGCGAGCGAAGCAACATATCTTTCTCCGTAGGAGCAAATTGCGTTATATTGAGGCTCTTGTACCCTACAGAAAAAGAGCAAGTTAAGAATGAAATCGATGGGAATCCGCGCACAGCAAAAAGAGAAGACACGTCGATCATTGATCGATGCGGCATTTAGTCAATTAAGTGCGGATCGCAGCTTTTCCAGCCTTAGCTTGCGAGAAGTCGCCCGAGAGGCAGGGATTGCACCGACTTCTTTTTACCGCCACTTCAAAGATATGGATGAGCTAGGCTTAACTATGGTCGATGAAGGCGGTTTGCTACTACGTCAACTGATGCGTCAGGCGCGTCAACGTATTGTGAAAGAAGGTAGCGTAATTCGTACCTCGGTCGAAACCTTTATGGAATTCATTGAAAGTAGTCCGAACGTTTTTCGTTTGTTGTTGCGTGAGCGCTCCGGCACTTCTGCTGAATTTCGTACCGCTGTTGCTCGAGAAATCCAGCATTTTGCGGCAGAATTAACCGAGTATTTAATGAGCACCGGCGTGACCAGAGAAGAGGCGTATACTCAAGCAGAAGCGTCTGTGACTTTGGTTTTCAGTTCGGGGGCTGAAGCTTTAGATTTAGATCGACGTGAGCGCGATGAACTCGCCGAGCGATTGATCATGCAATTGCGAATGATAGCCAAAGGGGCCTATTGGTATCGCAAAGAACGTGAACGTAACCGATTAAAAGGCGGGATAGAATAATGTCGAATGGAAATAAATCTGAAAAGAAAACGCTGATTTTGGCACTGGTTGCAGGTATGTGTGGTGATGCTTTATTGTCATGGTTGACCATGAGTGAAGTATCGTTTTCAATCTTCCCATTGATTGCACTCGTACTGGCTGTACAAGCTCTTTACCAAGAGTACCTAAATAACCCGGTATCAGAAGATATCCCATTAGTTGGCTTGGCGTGTTTCTTCGTAGGTGCG
Organism: Vibrio sp. M60_M70; assembly: GCF_037162085.1. Classification (NCBI taxonomy): domain Bacteria; kingdom Pseudomonadati; phylum Pseudomonadota; class Gammaproteobacteria; order Vibrionales; family Vibrionaceae; genus Vibrio; species Vibrio sp. M60_M70. The sequence continues at coordinate 3,266,769 of NZ_JARLUL010000001.1, read as the reverse complement.
TTTGGTCACTCTGCGTTTATTAAAGCGCAATACCCAGAAGCAGGCTCAAACTTCTTTGCGATCATGGTTTCAATGATCTTACTCGCATGGATTGGTAAGAAGCTAGGTTTTGTCAGCAAGAAGACTTCTGCGGAATAAGCAAAACGAATCAAATTAAAAAAGCGAGCCATTGAGCTCGCTTTTTTTGTATTTGACGCGGTGGGTTACGCTTTGCGTTCCAATAGCACGCCCGCTTCCATATGGTGGGTGTATGGTGACATAATTCCATTAACGTCCGCCAATGTTTGTTGTTGTTATATAAATCAATGTCTTATGTTGGTTTGTTTAGATTCGTTGTCCATTAAAGTCTTTATGGGTACAATAAAAACCTCATCATTGCCGTACCCTGAGCCGTACCCAGAATTTTAGAGAGTTGCTTATAATGACAAAACGAATAAACAGCAATGCCACGCTACAAGCTCTGAAGCCACAAGATAAAGAGTACTTAATCCCAGATAAAAAAATTGAAGGGCTTAATATACGCGTTCGTCCTACGGGTACAATGACATGGACATTTCGGTTTCAGATTGGAAAGAAACACGAAAAAATCTCTATGGGGCGATATGTGCAGTCAAAACCTGAGCGGGGTATGACATTAGAGCAGGCAAGAGTGGAAGCTGGTCGTTATCGGAGTTGGTTGGAGAACAATAAGAATCCAAAAGTTGAACTTGATAAAGAAAAACGTGCACAAGATGAGGCAAAGACCTTTAACGATGCATTTGAAAGTTTTGATGAGAAGCGTCTTTCTAAGCAATTACGAGGAGATCAGTCGAGAACCATTTACAATCGAGATATAAAGCCAATTATCGGCAATGTTAAATTGGCGGATTTAAGCATATATGATCTCAATAAGGTTTTTGATGCGAAGGTTGATAAAGACGGTAACCGTATGGCTGGTGCTATCGGTGCTTGCCATAAAATCATCAATCAAGTGATTAACCATGCCTTAGCTCTCAATATGCTTGGTTTTCATCCGGCCCCACAACTTAAAGCAAAGGATGTTGGAGGGGGATCTAAAGTAACAAAACGAAACCTTAGCTTTTCTGAGTTGAAGATATTGCTAATTAGCTTAGGGGAGTGGCGTACAGCTCCTTCTAACGTGCGTTTAATACGTTTCTTGTTGGGATGCGGTCAACGTATCAGTGCTGTCCTAGAAATGTGTTGGGGTGAGTTAGATCTAGAAAACAAGGTTTGGACTCTACCAGCCAGTTCAGCAGAGCGACATACTAAAAGTCCGGACAGTCGCAAAGTACCGCTCAGTGATTATCTTGTTGAGTTGTTGCAAGAGCAACGTGAAAGTGTCCCAAGTAAATGGAAGTTGGTTTGGCCTCAGCTCACTGTAGATAAAGCTCAAGAGCCTGCGGCAGTACGGGCATTGATCAAACGTAACTTACCAGCCGATCTAGAGCGTTTTTCACCCCACGATTTGCGTCGTACCTTTATCAGCCGTTGTAGTGAAATGGGGTTAGATATCGTGGCGATTGAAAAGACAGTCGGTCACCAGTTACCGGGTATGCTTCGAGTTTATAATCACCATGATTATCTTGATGAGCAACTAGCCGTTTTACAGGCGTGGGGCGACAAGCTTCAGACTTTGACAGTTGAGAATATTGTTCCTTTATCACCGACGAAATCGGCTTGATTTTTAGTCCAACTTGTAAGGAAGATGCAGCCTCTTTCTAATGATTCGAGGAACTGCATCTCTTTAGTTGTAAAACGGATATATCTAACTAAGCTCTCGGTAGGCTTTCTCAATGATATCAGTTAGAGTGTCGCCTATGTTTTTATCAGAAAGATCAACTATTCTATCTAGTTTCTTTTTGGTGTCAGGTGGAAGAATAAAAGTGTATTGCTTTTTACCACTATTTTTGGTTCTGTATTTATACTGACTCCATGCCTTACTAAATTTTAATAATAGGTTTTCCTTAATTATCTCATCATTAATAAGGTCGTACACTGCTAAGCAGGTTTCATAAGGAGCAGTGTTTTCAATATCTTGGAATACTTTGATTTCAGGATATAACCTATGATTTTTATTTATAAATCTTACTAATTCCATAGATTTTTCATTTAATCTATCTTGATCTCTTTCTAAGAACTTCTTGAGTGAATTGTCTTTACTGATAAAGTTCCACTCTTTTATTAAGTCGTTGTAAAAATTAATTGAATTATGAGGGTTGATGTTTAATTTGTCGATGTAATTGATTACCTGATTATATTTACTTTCTTTATCTGCAGCTAATACATCGAATACACTGGTGTCACTTTTAGTATTGTCGAGAAATTCTTTCTCTATATACCTAGAGTTATAGATAAGAAATCCCCATAGCCAATTTATTTTTCGGCTGTCTTTTTTGTCAAAGATACGTGTTATTATTTCTAATAAGTCGTTTTCTTTATATTCTTTTATTAATTCATTTGCCAATTGTTTAGCATCGTTTTCTGTTAATTCATTGAATGCTTTTTTTATAAGATTGTTCTTTTGTTCTATATGTAAGTTAATGAAATTTTTAGTGTTACGTCTGTACAATTTCTTCTTTTTAATTAATAAAGAAACATATAAATTTGCTTCCCTGTCACTTTTGGCCTTGGGTGGTTCAACTGATAACTTGCTATCCATTACTCATTCCTTGTTATGTAAATGTTAAGATTACACAGAGTTATTATTGAGTTTTCTATGTGTTTTTAATTGGTTATTATCGTGATTTAAGGTTGTTTTTACAATGGTTTGTTGACGATTTTTTTGTAGTAAGTCTTGTTTTTAAAGGGAGGAGGTCTATTAGTTTGTGATGCTATGTATGGATATGCGATGCTTTTTATTGAGTCTGGCGAGGTTCAAAGGTGACACTGTCTTGTACTATCTGTGGAAATAATTAGACAGAGTATCCGAGCAGCTTATGGCTTAATAAAGCACCGAAGCCTCTGGCCTGATATAGTTTAGTGTCGCTGGTAAACCGTCGGTATATAGTTATATATGTTTTATATTTTTTTATTCTTGAGTCATATTAACAAATAATAAATTATTACCAATATACCTAACCTATGAGATAGATAATCTAATAGGTATAAGAATGAAGAAAGAGAAAAGGATAAGAGTAAGGGAGCCGAAAATTTATCAGGGAGAGTTCTTTTACGATATAAAACTTAATCCAAAAAGAGAATACTACGAGCCTTATCTGATAAAGTCGAAAGAACTTCTTGACTATGTCACAACTGAACACAATAGGATTATTGCTTTTAGTGTTGTTCTACGGTTTCCTCAAGATCTTGAGCAGGATAGAGATATTTCATATATAACAAAATTTAGAAGGCTATTTCAGAGGAAGATTAATTTTACTTTAGAAGAGAAAAAAAGGAAAAAACTAGAGTTCATCATGTTAAGAAAGGAAATAAGGCTTTTAATATATGGTGCAGAGAAAGGGATAGCAGCAATAATGATCACTATCATATGTTTATTCTAATGAGTAATGAAAACTTCCGATCTTTAGGGCACTATTCTACCAGCCCTGAGCCCAAAAAAGCTTAGCGGTATTGGTTCAAGAAGCGTGGTCTGACGCTCTAGGGTATTCATATTGTGATATGAGAGGCTTAGTTCATTTCCCTAATAATAATAAATTCAGAGTTGTACAAAATAGGTATGACACAAAGAGTAACTATGACGCCTTACTTTTCCGAATGTGTTATTTGGCCAAAAGAGAGACAAAGAATTTTGGAGAAGGGATACGCTCATTTGGATGTAGCAGGATCAAGAGAGAACCATAAATGAGCTCTGCGAGACGAAAGCCTTAAACTCCTATTAGGAATCATGTACCAATCGTCGTACTTGTTGTGCCTTTAGCTTAATCATGGGGTTGGTTAGAGAATCCATTAAATAATCACATCACACGGAATCCTACGAGGAAGAATAACATAGGAGATTTCCCAGTGAGATTTATCAGATTAAAAGAAGTGATTAACATGACAGGTCTAGGGCGTTCAAGCATTTACAATTTTATGGTTGAGGGTTCATTCCCTAAAAGCGTACCTCTTGGTGGTAGAGCTGTGGCATGGTTGGAATCTGAGGTAAATGAGTGGATGGAAGCTCGCTTAGCAGAGCGCAGTGAATGTTAGGTAATTTTGAGTTGATATGTAATGAGGCTAGGGAGACCTAGCCTTTTTTATGCGCTGAAAGACCGATGACAAAAAATGCCTGCTATGGAATACAGCAAGCGGACTTGTTTGGCTGAGAAAGATGATTTGCTTATCCTTTATGACGATGCCTTAAATCCCATACACGCCACTGACTGGCTTGAAGGTATGTACGAGCGTCACGTTTAAGCTGACTCAATGTGAAGGTGTTTGAGAAGATGTCACCACTTAGACAGTAGCTACAGAACTGATGACAGTTTTCATTTAACAGAGAATAGTCTGTTTGCACACCTAGCATGGCTTCTGCAATTTGAGCGGTAAACTCGCTGCCAATGGAATGGCCGTGAGCATTGCAACTCACGTAAATGGAAAGGGCTGTGGTATCTGCTAGGAATTGATGAATTGATACAGCTTCGATAAGACCTTTGCCATTACGGTGGATGATACGTCCATTTCCCACGTAGACACCCGAATGCTCAGCAGTACCAAATGCGAGATCGCAATATACAATGCTACCTCTGATTGGTTGATTGGTTTTCCAGAATAAGTTTTGGATTAAACTTTTCGATAAACTGCCAACTAGAAAGCTTCCTATTGCGTGATATGGGTTCATGTTATTTGCTCTCAAATGTAATAATTGCGAAACTCAAAAAGGCTCTGAGCTTAATGTTTATAAGGGATTGGCGGTCCCGCCCCCTCACTAAATGACCCGGTTTAAAGTTCAAGAGAAACAAAGTCTTTATCGACTTCATCTTGAGTGATGCCGATATAGCGAAGGGTGACGCCCTCAGATGTGTGACGAAGCATTTTCATAACACGGCCTATATCCTTTGTAGATTGGTAAAGAAAGTAGCCTCGCGTCTTTCTCATCGAGTGAGTGCCTAACGCAATATTTAGCTCTTGGCCTACTTGTTGAAACGCCATGGAAACAGCACGTCGCGTTATTGGCTGGGGTGGTTTGTTTTTCAACTGTTGGCATCGGTGGGATTGAAACAAATAGATGTGGCCGGGATGTTGCTCCCTTAATCTAGCAATATGCTGCTGCGCTTTGGTATTGAGTTGAATGTTTGCCAGTTTGCCAGTTTTACTTTCACGAATAATAAGTCGGTCACCATGAATGTCTTCAAAGCGAATCGATAACAAATCAGAAATCCTCAGTGCTAGGTTTAATCCGATATGCCATACATCGGCCATTTGTGGATGGCAACGAATACTCAGTAAATGACCAATCAGGCGTATGGTGTCATCATTTTTGATTGCTTGGACCTCAGCCATAATCTGCTTCCTTTTTTGTCTGTAGAAGTGTGTTTTGGGAAGCACAGAGCCGACGATATCAAGAAACCCTTGTGCAGTAAGGGATTGAAGCTTCCCGTTTTAACAATATGGGAAGCAGGTATCGGTGCAGCTCTATGCGGGTGTTGTTGAATGCTTGGTAACGGAAGGGGAGTGTTCTGGGGTAGTAAGTGGATTGGCTTTGGTTGTTAGCCACACTTAATCTGAATTTGGTTGTAAGCGTCCATTGCTACATAAGCTAGAAAGTTACACTCCCACATTTCATACAGCTCCGTGGTTTCTTGTAGGTGCATGCCCAGCCAGCCGCTAAAGCGCGCGAAAGCGACGTTGTTAGCAAAATCAAAAGTAAGGTCGGGAACCAGTTCCGGTATTTCGTCGCCCACATAAACGCGGTCCGTTATCTCACTAATGGCAATATGGCTGTCTTTAATATCGATAGTGATAGAGACAGGATGAAACCCTCCATCTTTCGGGTGGTAACTGGTGTCCTTAAATCGGATAGTTAGCCGTCCTCGGTAATTAACATCATGAATAGAATGTTTGATTAAGTCTTTGAGTTGGTGTGAAGGCTTGGCTCGCTTGCATGCGCACATAGCCAGGTTAGCAGCTTGATTCATAGTGACCTCTTTGAGGGAAATGGAGATTAGCGAATGGGGGTAATGTCGATTGAGATTGCAGAGTGTGCGATGAGCGAGCGAGTGACTGCTTTAAGCCAACTGGCGAGTAAGGTTTGTACTTCTGGCCGTTGTAAGCTGCACTGCTTAATTTCAGGGTGATAGAACCAACAACCCGCGAAGTTGAAATACAGCGATAACTCTTTTTGTGGCGAGCCTGTGACGACAACGTCAAAGGCGGCGATAAAGCGAAGCTGCCAGGGCGAATCACTGGATGTGCGTTCTAGTTGAATTTCAATGGGCTGAAATCGTTGGTCAGTTTCTTGAGAGCGAATGTTTAACGCCAAACGCTCAACTGTATTAGGAATGGTGCTGCCCAATAAGAGGGCATCAAGAAAGCAATGCATTGGAGTAACGAGCTCATCACTAAGTCCGGGAACAATAAACTCACTCATATCAATCCCTTCTCAGCAAATGAGACACAGTCTTCACCAACCACGATGTGGTCTAAGACACGGATATCCACGAGCTTTAGAGCGTCGATAAGTCGCTGAGTAATGCGTTTGTCGGCTTGGCTAGGTTCAGCAATGCCGGAAGGATGGTTGTGGGCAAAAATCACCGCGGCAGCGTTGTGGTTTAGTGCTGTCTTCAATACTTCACGTGGATAAATCGAAGCGGCGTCAATCGTGCCAAAGAACAACTCTTCAAAACTGATCAATTGATGTTGGTTATCAAGAAACATCACGGCAAACACTTCGCGGTCATGTGCTCCTAATTTGAGTTTTAAATACTCTTTGACATTGGTTGGGTTAGTGAACGTGCCTTCACGTTTGTATTTCGTAGCTAGAGCTTCGGCTGCATGCTCTAGCAGCTCATTGAGTTCTGAAGTCTCAAAAGGGTAGTCATGTTCAGTTTTTTGGGTACGCATAAAAGCTCCTTAAGCTATCTGTTTGGTTATGCGTACTGATGAAATATATCTGAAAGGGTTTTAAATCAGGCTTGTTAGGGATTTTCTAGCGGGTGATGTCAGCGTGTTAAGAGGCTGATAAAAATAATTTGCTTGCTATTAATATATAGTAATAGTAATAGAGTAAATGCTGCTGAAAGCCCGAACGACTGTGGATTAATGAAGTGCATAAAGCGTATAGAGGTGAAGAAGTGTTGTCTGTTCAGTAGGGATAAGGCAAACGAAGTAGGAACTCTGTTTATCAATTTTATTATGCTTTACCGGTTTCCTGTTAATAGCGGAATTTCTTATCAGAAAAACTATCCGGTGTTATTCAAAGCATATCAATAGTACTAAGAGTTGTTTAGTATGAATATTTAACACGCACTTGGTAGTAAGTAGTAAGTAGTAAGTAGTAAGGGTGTTTCATCACTCAAACTTCGACAAAAGTAATTAAATTTGGTCACGTATTTTTAAGGAGATTATCCGTGAGCACCGATAATAACGGTGGCATTCAACGCCCCGATGGAAAGGTAAACGCGATAGACACTGACTATCAAATTGGTCAGGATAATGTCGCGTTAAAAGTAGGCCCATTTGGCCTTGATATTCATAACCGTGTTTTTGCAATTTCTGGCTTAGCAATCGTATTGTTTGTTGTAGTAACACTATTATTTCGAGAACAGGTAGAGCCGTTTTTCGCAGATCTAAGAGCGGGTTTGTTACACCATTTGGATTGGTTTTTCTCGCTTCTGGTAATATGTTTGTCATTGTCTGTGTTGGGTTGATTTTTACACCGTTAGGTCGTGTACGAATCGGCGGTACAGAAGCGATACCGGATTATTCCTATGCGGGCTGGCTGGCAATGCTCTTTGCAGCAGGTATGGGTATCGGTCTGGTGTTCTTTGGTGTATCAGAACCTATGTCTCATTTTAGTTCTGCTATTGGTGGCGTGAACGTTGAGAACGGTGTTCGTACTGATTGGGCCCCTCTAGGTGGTGCAGAAGGCGATGCAAGTGCTGCATCTGCACTAGGCATGGCGGCGACGATTTACCACTGGGCGCTTCATCCGTGGTCAATCTATGCGCTATTGGCTCTTGGTTTGGCGATTTTCTCGTTTAATAAAGGCTTGCCACTTACCATGCGATCCATTTTTTACCCACTGTTTGGTGAGCGTGTATGGGGTTGGACTGGTCACATTATCGACATTCTTGCCGTTGTAGCGACAGTTTTTGGTCTGGCAACGTCCCTAGGTTACGGTGCGTCTCAAGCCGCAACGGGTTTGAACTTCCTGTTTGATGTTCCAATGACGAATACTACGCAGGTACTATTGATTATTGGCATCACCGCACTCGCTTTAATCTCAGTTGTTGCGGGACTAGACAAAGGCGTGAAAATCTTATCTGAGATCAACATGGGTCTTGCTGCGCTTTTACTGCTTTTCGTTATTGTTGTCGGCCCGACGATTGCGATTTTAACGGGTTTCTTCGAAAATATAGTGTCATATGTGACTAATATTCCTGCCCTATCAATGCCATTTGGACGAGAAGACGTAAACTATTCTCAAGGTTGGACGGCATTCTACTGGGCGTGGTGGATTTCTTGGTCACCATTTGTTGGTATGTTCATTGCGCGTGTATCTCGTGGTCGTTCAGTTCGTGAGTTCATTATTTGCGTTATCCTTATCCCTTCCTCTGTTTGTGTGTTATGGATGACCGCTTTTGGTGGTAACGCTATAAGCCAATACGTGAGCGATGGTTATGAAGCTGTGTTCAAGGCGGAATTACCGTTAAAACTATTTGCCATGTTAGATGTGATGCCGCTAGCTGAAATTACATCTTTCGTCGGTATTATTTTGGTGGTGGTATTCTTCATCACCTCTTCAGACTCTGGTTCACTGGTTATTGATACGATTGCTGCGGGCGGTAAGGTCGATGCGCCAACGCCTCAACGCGTGTTCTGGTGTACGTTTGAAGGCTTAGTTGCGATTGCATTGATGCTTGGTGGTGGCTTAGCGGCAGCTCAAGCAATGGCCGTGACCACAGGCCTACCATTTACGATTGTTCTGCTTGTTGCAACGGTTTCCCTAGTAAAAGGCCTGATGGATGAACCTCGTCCAAAAGCGGTTTCTAACAAGAAATCAAAATAACCAATATTAACAGTTAAGTATTTGAATAAAACGGCATGCTACAGTATGCCGTTTTTTATTCTTTCCTACGAGGAAATTAACAAATTTTTATATTATATTGAAGCTAAGTTGTGTGAGAGTCGTCGAGATAAAAAGTCTTTAGTGTTTCCTAGAGAATGTGCTTTCACTTTCTGGGTTATTTTTGAAGTGCCTAATTTATTTTATAATATTCATATGATGTGAGACTTCTTGTATATTTGTCATTACACGATACTTTATGTTATTTAGGTTGTGTCGATTAGCATCACTCTGGACGGTCTAGTAATGAAGTTATACCTAGTAATTTTGGATGGTAATTAATATTTCTACCATTCTTTAATTGTTTAAATTACTTCTAAGTTAGTATAAATAAAAGCACCTAATATCCTACCTTGTGTTGTTTATAAATATTCCTTCACATTCTATAAAAATGACATTTTCTGGTTGATGTTTCACGCGGTTGGTGAGATTTTATATTTGATGTTGTTATTGGATTTGTGTTATATGGCTTATAAAAGATGTGTTTTTTGCAAAAGTTACCCAGTATATAGATATCATCGTAAATGGTTTGAAAGGATTTTTTATAAGAAAATATATATTTGTCCTTCTTGTGGCTGTTTAAACAAACAAAAATATTTAGATAAAAAGAAATGAGCAACATTAAAACAACAGAAGTTAGAGATTTTTATGTAAAACTAAATGATGCAATAATTACACATCAGCAAGCAAGATTAAATATATTCTATTTAATTAACTTTTTTGATTCAAAAGATTATAGTAATAGTAGTTTTGAAATAATAATATCTAACTTGGATTTTTCTAAACTACTAGAGGAGGGTATTAATAGGATTGATAATGAAACATTACTAGAAATAAAAGAAAGCCTAGAAGATTTAATTTGTTTTATAAGGAATATGATTGGGAAGTTAAAAATTAATAAGGAAGATTATTTAGAAATGATATCTTTAATGCAGGATGTTGATAGAAATGTAATCCTTTTTAGAAAAGATATATCACATTCATTAGCATATATTGATGATCTAACTGATTTATTAAATAGAATCTGCAATGGAAAAAGATTTAGAAAGGTATCATGAAAAATTTTTGAATGATAAGGAAATTTATTCTATAGCATTAATAGATATAGACAATTTTAAGATGATAAATGATAATTACGGGCATACATTTGGAGATGAAGTATTAAAAGAAATTTCAAAAAAAATAAAGGAATCAATTAGAAGAACTGATAAAGTTTATCGATATGGTGGAGAAGAGATACTGGTATGTTTTAGGGGAAAGAACGTAGAGCAAGTTTTTGATATTATAAATAGATTGCGTAAGAAGGTAGGTTTACATCGAGATTACAATGTTGATTTTAACTTAGAAATAACATTTTCAGCGGGTGTTGCTACGCCTGAAGTAAGCGATTTAACATATATTGATGTAATAGATAGGGCAGATGAAAAACTTTACTCAGCAAAAAAGTCTGGTAAGAATAGAGTTGGGTTTTAATCGATATTGCTTAATCTATTTTACCAGATTTAATATTACTTTCCTTTCAAATAAGCTCTAAACTCACGGGGGGTTATGCCATAAGTATCTTTGAATTTCTTAGAAAAATAAGCTACACTGTTAAATCCAACACAATCTGATATACGTGATACTTGATAATTAGTGGTCTTTAGAAGTTTTGCCGCCAACTCAATTCTTGTCATTGTTAAAATATGGCTGTAGGTTAAATTATAACTCTTTAGTTTTCGAAGTAAGCTTGATTCTGACATGTTTATTTTCCGGCATAAATCCGCCACTGTCCACTTCTTTTTTATGTCAGACATTATTATTTTCTTGACATTAATTAATAAGTGATTTTCACAATAATCACTATACTTTTTCTCTATTAGATTTTCATTTAATAACGAAATTAATAAACTCCTACTTGGTAAAGAACTTTCTTCTACGTCTATAATGGCGCTTACTATTTTATATAATTTATCAAAGTTACATATATTTTTATTTTTAACATTAAATACCTCTATCAAAAAATGATTGCTAATAGAATAAAAGAAGAATATTATGATTGTGTTTTTGTTTATTAGTAAAGTGTCACCTGGCGATATTTTTTTGAGCGTTCCCTTTTGAGAAACTATACCATAGCAGTGGACTCTTATTATATGATCACTATTAGTGTATATACGCCCTTTTAGAACCCCTTTTATTACAAAAGTTTTTTTATTTATCATATTTAAGCCTAACGTCTTTCTGGTGGAAACAAAAAGAATCCTTGTAAATAGACATCGTATTTTTTCATAAAATCAAACTGATAACTTGTCTCAACACCTTCAAAAATTATTCCATTATTGCAAAAAGGAGAAAGAGTAAATAAAACTGATTGTACCTCCATGGAGTTGTCAGTGTTTAAGAAAAGAAACTCTTTATCTATTTTAATATAGTCCCAAGGTATAATTCCAAATGTAGAGCTTGCTAAATAGTCATTGATCTTATAATCATCCAGAGATATTACAGCGTCATTGTCTTGAAGTTTCTTTATATTTTTCAATAAATTGTCATTAATAGGGCAATCAATCTCTGTTATTTCAATTCCAATTTTCCAACATTTAAAGTTAATAATTGTTTCAATGAATTCATCGTCAATTAAGCAAGATAAAGTTAAATTTATAAAGAAAGGAACATCTAGTTCCATTTTTGAAAAGTAGTTTATTTGTCGAACTGAAATTTTCTTAATAAAATCATTTGAAATAGAAGTGAAGAACGATTCGTTGTTAAATATTTCACCGGATTCACTTGTGACTCTTGAAAGTACTTCATAGAAAACTATTTCAAAGTTGGATGGCTTATAGATAGGTTGTAATAAAAATTCAAAAGATGCATATGTACCGTTGTTTTCTATGCTGATTTGATGACTTAAAGTATCCATGTCATTGTCCTTATTATTATATGTTTAAATTTATAATATAAAAAGTGAAATCGTTAAACTTAATATTTTTATATTTATAAACATAGAAGATATAGTTATAATTTAAGTAATGTTGTCAATTTGTTGACTAAGATGTATGAGGTTTTTTTAATTGGGTGATTGATATTAAAGTATATAGAGGAAGGGCTATAGGTAATTAATATAATCACTTATAGTGACGTTTCTAATTTTATAATCACTATGATTTAATTTATAAATGATTTTTTATTATTTTGATTGGTTTTCATATTAAATATATTTAAAAATAATAAAAATTCATTGGTTTAGTAAAATGTAAATAGAGTTAAGTTTATTATTTTTAATATAATCTCACCATTATTTCCTAGTGCAGTACAGTTGTTATCTCAAGGTAGGAAATCTCGATACTATTTTGAGAGCTTATAAATAAGATTACTTTTTCTCAGAGCTATAGTAATTTTTCTATCGAGAAGCTGGAGCTCTAGCAGTTCATTGAGTTCTGAAGTCTCAAAGGGGTAGTCATGGTCAGTCTTTTGGGTACGCATAAGAGATCCTTAAGCTATCTGTTTGGGTATGCGTACTGATGAAATATATCTGAAAGTGTTTTAAATCAGGCTTGTTAGGAATTGGAGGGTAGAAAGTAAGCGTGCCCAGAGACAAGTAAAAAATAACTGACTTGCCGTTGTTATGTAGCAATCGCTGTAAAGCAAGTTATTAACAATAAAGCCGAATCAGAGAGTGTATCGGCTTTTTAGTCTCTGGAGAGTATGACAATGAGTATAGAAATTTATGTAGAAGCGGCCATGGTGAGAAAACAAAGAGGTCGTCTTGTTGGTGGTATTGCGTACATAGCACTCGATGCTGATGGATGTATTGATAATGAAGATTGGGATCCTGTTGGCTATGTCACAGACCAAGCTTACCTAGAGCTGTCAGCGCTTGCTTTTGGGTTAAAGCATGCGAGAGATGGCGATATTATCTATTCAAGCAGCGATTATTGCGTCAAAGGCTTTAATGAGTGGTTAGATGGCTGGAAGCGACGAGATTGGCGTAAAGCAAATAAAGAATCGATAGCTAATGCAGAGCTCTGGCGGCTGGTGGATGAAAGAAGCGCGGAGAAGCGTGTTGAGGTGAGAAAAGTCGCTGCCTGTTCAGCAGGAAAAGATGCAGCTTATAGATACGCTCTCCTGGCGACGAAACGTCAGTTGTAAGGACAATGAATCACTTGCTGGTAGTTCCAGCAAGTGATTCATCTTTGTGTGTTGCTCTTTACAGGAACTATTAGCTGTAGCCTTAGAGTAGGCGAGTAGGAAAAGTAAAAAATAACGTAGCGGCCTTTGTTATGAGTTGAACTACATAACAAGGTTTTAAAATGTTGAATTTTCTTAACTTAGAGCAAGTGATAACCAAAACAACACTATGTAAAAGCACTATTTATGAGCTAATGAAAGTTGGAGAGTTTCCAAAAAATTTCACTGTATCAGGTAAGCGCAAGGCTTGGCTGGAAAGTGAGGTAGAAGATTGGATGATGAGCAAAATTGAGCAAATAGACTATTGATCTTGATAGTAAAGCAAGAGATTTGGGTTTGTAATAATTTTAAAAATTTATAAATCTAGCCATGGCTAGAGAGTAAGTTATGTTTGCAGACCAAGATCATGGTGCCTCGACACGATCATGTTAGGTTTTCCACCAAAACAGCCTCGTGGAGATTTATAACTTTTCAACGTCTTTAGAACTGCTGGGTGTATAAAACACAGTACTTGGTCGTGAAGACAGAGCACCCGCTCTTTGAGTATGTCTGTGTCAATATCACGATAGCTATACTCTCGGCAGATAGCGAAAGATAGGTCATCAATTACCTGATAAACACCTAGTTTTATATAAATCCAGCATGATAATATCCGTACAGTTTTTGTTACTTCACCATCAGGAAGGAATATGGCAGCACCGCTAGTTGTACTTAACGCTATTGCCGCAGAGGTTAGTAAACAAGATGGTCGTTTTGGCTATGAGTTTGGAGATGTCTGGGATGGAGGCAATGAGCATGCACTTAACTTTGTTCAAGAGATAGAAACGAAGTTTAGACGTAAGACTAAGACTTATGGCTTCTTAAGTGTGGATACTGGTAGAAATTCGATACCAACAATATTGACTAATTTCAATGCCGATACTGAGAATGCTTTTGAGGACACCACCCAAAACATGATGGAACGGCTAAAATCATCACTGAATGAAGATGGGCGTGGTAACACACAAGTTGGTCATATGGTCTTTATTCATTACTGCAATGAAGGGGAAGAAGAAGACTTAGGTCGTCTACTAGTTGTTATGGTAGACAAGAAAGACGTGTTTGATTTTGGTGCGGGTCTTGTACCTACAAGATTTAAGTCTATTGATGTTGATACCTTGCGACAAGCTGTGTTGTATGATTTGACGCTATTTGATTCAGTCTATCCTGACCATATTGAGGAGCACCAAGATAAAGCTTACCTACGATTTATCTCAGGTCGTTCAAAAGGACAATTTTTCCAAGAAGCTCTTGGCACGAATGAAATGATAGATAATACTGTAAGTGTATCCAGTATTTTTGATGCAATTGAACAGTTTGGTAAAGAGTTGGGTCTAAGGACTGCTCATATTCGTAAGCTTCGAGATGAAGTTGAGCTATTGATTACGGATAAGAAAGGTAAGCAAATCAGCGTAAATAGTGTCGCTAGAAAAGTAATTGCGAATCTACCAGACGGTAATGATGGGACAACTGCTGATGACTTTGTAATGTTCATCAATGAGAATGATTATAAAATCAGTGAAATCTTCGATGTAACACGCGGTCAATTGCAGAAAGCGACTAACATTGAGGGCCAGAAAGGACAGGATTACTTTTATCGCATCAAAAGAAGTGCTTTGGGTACTGTTGATGATGCGGACAAGAGCATTAGGTACGATGCGGGAACACGAACGATATATATAGAAGTACAAGATGAAGAACAGCATCGTGAGTTATTGGAAGCATTGCCAGACAAGGATTAAGTCTGATGTATGACTCAAGCCATTTGTTTAGCTCGTTTATCAAGGATGGCGAGCAAACAGATTACGACAAAGACATACAGCTTTATGCTTATGAGCTTGATGAGAACATTGCTGAATGCAAAGACTTTAAGCATTTAGAGAAGGCCCTCAAAGAGGTTAACAGCTCATGTGACCTAAAGGCTGAAGGTGGAAAATTATGCCTTGAATTTGAAACTGGCAGTGAGCACTGGCAGGAAGGTTTCGAGGGGTACTTCTATCCGACCTTAGACAACTTCATGCGAGTGTGCGTTCGTAAAAAGAGCGTACCCTCTAAGTTTTGTATTCTTGATAGGAAACTATCTGAATCGGATACAGATGACTCCTTATTGAAAAAGGTTGTTCAGGTTACTAAGTGGGTGAAGTTGTTATCTGATATGGCTGACCATATTCAAGATAATAAAGTATTGGTGTTCTTCGTCCATCACAAAGAAGGGAAGACTAAACCATATCAGATTAGTCCATTTGTTGATCTCCACATAATTGAACAATTGGAACTAGACTGTGACGAAGCGAGATACGAGCGTTTACATGGAAGTTGGCATTTAGAGGATGCCCAGACCAAAGATAGGCAAAGTGTCATGTTGGTCTCATTTGCTGAAATCATGTCTTCAATGGAAGATGGGAATAACCCATTTGAGGTTTTTCTATCAAATACCAAGAAGTTCCATGATAGGTATTGTGAGAACTACGAAATCTATGTCAATAGATTCACTGTAGATAGCCAGCTTCGAGAGATTGATGAGCAGCACTTAAGCTTTGTTGGTAAACTACAGGATTTGGTTACGTCATCGCAAACTAAAGCATTCGCATTGCCGGGAGTCATGGTTGCTATCGGTGCACTTGCACGGACAAACAACTTCCTAGGGATAGTTGCTATTGTTGTTGGTGTTGTAATGACAAAAATCCTGATAGCAAAGTCTAATGAGCTTCTTCATGAGAACTTAGGCCACTTTAAGGACACTTTTGACAGAGCGTTAGGTCACTATGTGAAGTCTAGAACTGAAGCTGAAGAAGTGAAATCTCATGCAATGGATGCACAGGAAAAGCTTAATGCTCAATTAGTTAAAGCCAAGGGTAGAGTTGACTTTATAGATACTATGTCCAACTGGATGCTTGGATTTGGGCTAGCGTTAGCATTTATTATGTTCATATTGGTGTTCAAAACCGACCACCCAGAAGTGACTAAGGCTGCTTGGGATTGGGGTGCTGAAATGTCTAAAACAGCTTTTCACTGGACTAAATCTAAGCTAACGACATTATAATCCAAGGTTATTACTGTGAGTGTGGCTCCAATAGCAAAAGTATGAGAAAGCTGGGTAGTATGAACGGAGTGGTATAAGGGCTCAGGCTAACCTTTGAGGCGAATGACATTAAGCAAATATTCGTAAGTGATGTCCATCAAGGTCTAGTAATATAATTCCCCGCTTTCGATATTCTCTTGTATCCATGCCCACTGCTGCGACCTGCGTATGATCAAGATGAATGGTCTGCAACTGATTTTCTAGATAAGCTGTCCCTAAGTTTTGGTTAATCTGAAGCTGTCAGCTTGGAATGGGTAGAAGTTTGATAGAGTAATCTGTGAGATCTGATTACATCGTAGTGTGGACTCTGACAGATTGAGTTCACGCTAATCCATGTATGAGTAATGGCATACACTCCTCATTTTGGTTAACTACTTGCTCACGTTTAACGTTTATCACAAGCCACAATTTTAGAAACTCGCAAGGCCAGTTTATCCAGTGCCTTTTTACGATCTTCAAAATAATCATGTTGGTCATAAATCCCCTCAACACCTTTTAATTTGTGATTCAAGAATCTCTCGGCCACATAGCCGGGGGGCCTTGCTGTGCCAGTAAGGTTCGACACGTACGACGAAGATTGTGTACGGTAAAATGAGGCAGATCACCCATAAGATTCGTCGGTTGTTTCTTTTTACCAGGTTCATGTCCAAATAGTTTGGTTATCGCGCGATTTAGCGTATCAGGACCCATATATGGATTTTTACTGGTTCGGCGACTAGGAAACACTGAAGATTTTTGAGTTGAGTGCGTATTTCGGTGATTGCGAACGCTTGTTTCGGTTTATTCCGAACACCTTAACCAGCACTTTTTCTCTTTCCCTATTTTTACTCTAAGTGTTCGGATTGCGCCAGTTTTCTCATTGATTCTCCTCCCAGTTCTATTCGATGACTATTGTGAACTAGACGATCCATTAGAGCGTCAGCGACAGTGGCGTTGCCGATCATGTTGTACCATTCTTTTACTGGTAACTGGCTGATGACGATTGTGCTGCTGTTTTGGTAACGATCTTCAAGTACTTCTAACAAGTGACCAGCATGCTCTTGAGTCAGTTTTTCCATCCCCCAGTCGTCGAGGAGTAGTAAGCCTTTCTTAGCCAGCGACTGAAGTTGTTTTTGATAACTACCATCCAGACGACCTGCGGTCAGGTCATCGAGCAAGCGAGTTAATCGGTAGTATCTGACCGTTTGCTGTTGGTCGCAGGCGCTGGTTGCCAGTGCGCAACCAAGATACGTTTTACCTGCGCCTGTTGGGCCTGTGATCAAGATGTTCTGGTGCTTGTGCAGATAGCCACCCGTTAGCAGTTCGCTCATCTGCTTGCGGTTGAGGTTTCGTCCCTCCTTGTAAATAAGTTGGCTCGGCTGAGCATCCACTCTCAGCTTGGCTTGTCGTTTCAGGCGTTGGATTTTGGTTTGATTGCGATTCAAGATTTCACTTTCCAGAAGTAGGCTTAACCTCTCCTCGAAGTCCAGCTCTGCGTAGGTGGTCAGTTGCTCTTGTTGCTGCTCTAACGCTTTCGCCGCATGACTTAAGCGCAGGGTTTTGAGTTGGTCATTCAGTGCGTTCATATCCTTTCTCCTAGTGATAACAGTTCGGGCCACGAACATTGCTGTGAACAAGGTTCGGCGTATTCGCTTTATCTTTACTCAGGTGCCCCTCACGATTGTTCTTGAGTAGATTGTTGACGAAGGTGTAATTGGGTTTTGTCAGCATCAATGCATCTTTACAGGCTTGTTCTAGGCGCGACTCGCCATAGGTTTTACTCAGATTGAGCAGCCCAAGACAGGAACGATAGGCCTGCTCTGGATGAGGTTTGGCGTTCAGCATCTTATTGACGACTTCTCGGGTGGCTGGGCCGATATTGGCTCCCCAGTTGAGCAAGCGTCCAGGCGACCACTTTTGATGTTGATGGTTACTCGGCATGTGCTCTGGTTGAGTGCTGTTTCCACGTTCCCTTTGGCTGCGTGGATGTTGAGCGATCAAGTTACCTTGGTGGTAGATCTGCACCAGACGGTTGGAGGCTTCCAGCTCGACATGGTGGCCAACCAGTTGATGGGGAACCGAGTAGTAGTGACGGCGATATTCGATGTGATAATCAGGCCCAACTTTGGCTCGCTTGGTTTCGGTATAGAGATATCGCTGTTTAGGAAGGGGCTTTAACGCGGGTTTATCGAGTTTGTCGAACAGTGCTTTGCGGCTCGCACCATACTGCTTCATCTCACGTTCGTTTAAGTCATTCATAAGCTCACGGATGGCGAGGTTCAGCTCTTTAAAGGTATGGAAGGTTTGATGGCGAAGTCGCATCATGATCCAACGTTCCACTAGGAGGACGGCATTTTCTGCTTTGGCTTTGTCTTTCGGTTTGTAGGGGCGAGCTGGCATCACGGCAGTTTGATAATGATTTGCCAGTTTTTGATAGCTTTCATTAAGCCTCGGTTCATAACGGTTAGGTTTGCTGACCGCGCTGCGTAGATTATCGGGAACCAAGAGATGGGGGACGCCACCGAAGTGCTCGAAGGCATTGGCATGCGCCTCTAACCAGTAAGACTTCCCTTGGCTGGGGAAGGCTTCCACATAGGTGTAGTTGGACGCGCCTAAGCTTGCTACGAACACTTCTGCTTCGCGCACTTCACCTGTATCAGGGTTGACCACTTGAAGCCGAGGCCCACAGTAATCGATAAACAGCTTATCACCTGCAACATGGAGCTGACGCATACTGCGCTTTTGGGTTTTGAACCAACGAGTGAAGTGCTCGCAGAACTGAGTGTAAGCGTAAGCTTGCTCTTGATATTGCTCATGGTACTCCTGCCACAATAACATCTTTGTCATGCCTTTACGTTTGAGTTCGACAGCGTACTGAGCGAAGTCTGGCATAACCTTGTCTCGACTGGCTTGCTTCGAATGATATAGGGCTTTGGTAAGGTCCGTATCACTGCAACCTTCTGGGAGAGGCCAGCCTATCTGACTTTGCTTAAAGCGAGCGACAAGCTCTGAGACTGTTGCAAGGCTGACATTGAGACAACTAGCAATACTACGGTAGGACAACCCACACTCGTACTTAAGGCGTAATATCTCTTTGATTTTGTTCATTGGAGTTCTCTTTTTAGCCATTGTCGCTTCCTTACGTTCTTGTTTAAGAAGTAAAGAATAGCGAGCTATTGATTTAAAAGAGAAAAAGGAAGGATTTCGGGCATTCCGAACGCGGTTTTCGCTATTCCGAACGCTGATTTCGGAGTTCGCTTAAAAGTGTTCGGATAATCGCGGAATGTACGTTCGGATTAAACCGAAATAGGTGTTCGGGTCATACCGAAATGGCTGTTCGGAATGCTCCGAAATACGCAAGTTGAGATGGATGTGTGAGTGGGACTCAAGCTGTGATCAGTTTTTAGATTTTAAGATTAAAAAGTTAATTTGAAATGAAATTTTTAATCTTGATCGTTATTTTTTGATAGGATGCAGTATCAAAGAAAGTCTGCTGAAATGGATAGGAAGACATGATTAAATGCAACCTTGCCCGTATGATGGGGGAGAGGAAACTAAAAATTTCAGATGTCATTCGTGAAACAGGCTTAAGCCGTAACACCGTGACATTACTGTATAAAGAAACTGCACAAAAAGTGGACTTAGAAGCCATAGATAAACTGTGCATTTTATTTAACTGTCAAGTTGGTGAACTCTTTGAACAGTCATCACTACACAATCAATTGGGTGATAATTCAAGGAAGTTAAACTTGCCTACAAGAAAAGGATGATAAATGACAGTACCATTACAGCCCAAGATTTATCATATTGTTCATGTTGATAGGTTAGCGTCTATTCTTAATGCAAATGGATTGTTATGTGATGCCCAGATCATTGCACAAAATGCGGTGGGAACCACGATAGGTATGAACACTATTAAACAGCGTCGACTCAACGAGTTAACGTTGGATAGTCATCCTGGTTTACATGTTGGACAATGTGTACCATTTTATTTCTGTCCACGCTCCATCATGTTGTATGTGATTTATCGAGCAGACAGTGATGAACTGGCTTACAAAGGTGGACAGGGGCCAATAATTCACCTACAAGCTGATCTTCATGCAACCGTACAATGGGCACAGCAGCAAGGACATCGTTGGGCATTTACTCTTTCAAATGCGGGGTCGTACTTTTTGAAGATAGGAACGACTTAGCTTTATTACATGAACTAAATTGGCCAGCTATTAACGCTACACAATGGCAAAGTTGCAAGGATGGAAAACAGGCCGAGTTTCTTATTGAGCATAGCTTTCCCTGGCATTTAGTCGAGGCGATTGTGGTCAATGCAGACAATGTTTATCATCAGGTAGTCAACACGTTGCAAATGGCAGCACACCGGCCACCTGTTACAATTAATCGTGATTGGTATTATTGAGGGGGCCGTAGATATGATCGAAATTACTCGTGGTGACATTCTGCGTGCTGATGCAGAAGCAATCGTAAATACAGTTAACTGTGTTGGCGTAATGGGGCGTGGTATTGCTCTGCAATTTAAAAAAGCATGGCCTGAAAACTTCAAAGTCTATGCAGCAGCTTGTAAAAGCAAAGATGTTCAGCCTGGGAAAATGTTTATATTTGAAACTGGGCAGTTAGCAAATCCTCGTTTTATCATTAATTTCCCCACGAAGCGTCATTGGCGAGGCGCAAGCCGAATTGAAGATATTGACTCTGGCTTGTCAGCCCTTGTTAACGACATTCAAAGACTAGGTATTAAGTCTATTGCAATACCACCTTTGGGAGCAGGCTTAGGTGGGCTTGATTGGACGGTGGTTCGTGAAAAAATCGAAGTTGCAATGCAGCCGCTGAAAGATGTTCAAGTTCTACTTTATGAGCCATCGGGCGCGCCGCAGAATGATAGAATGGCAAAGCAAAAAGAAGTACCAAAGATGACTCCAGGTAGGGCTGTATTGATTGAGTTGATTCAGCGCTACCTGAAAGGTTTACTTGATCCATCAGTCTCGTTACTTGAGGTTCATAAGTTATTGTATTTTATGCAGGAAGCAGGAGAGCCTTTACGTTTGTCCTATCAGAAGGCGCACTATGGGCCTTATGCAAAAAACCTACGCCATGTTCTTAATGCAATTGAAGGGCATTTTGTTTCTGGTTATTCAGATGGCGGTGATGCTCCGGAGAAAGTACTTCAGTTGGTTCCTGGAGCGGTAAAAGAAGCACAAGAATTCTTGGATCAACATCCTGATACGCGAGAGAGATTTGAAAAGGTATCTCGATTGGTACAAGGCTTTGAATCACCACAGGGCTTAGAGCTTCTTGCTACAGTGCACTGGCTGAATCGGTATGAACAAGCAAAAAATACAGAAGAAGTTATCAAAGGTGTTCATTCTTGGAACGTAAGAAAGCAGCAATTTACCCCAAGGCAAATTACTATTGCTGAAAAAGTACTTGATAGGCAGCACTGGTTGAGCGTGTAATTGAACGTATGTAGAGCCTCTTGTCCAAGAGGCTCTACATACTTAAATCTAAGTTGAATCTTATTTTTTACAAAAAACATATGAAACAGCAACCTTCTGTTTCGTTAATAAGACCAGGGACTGTTTAATGCAAAAGGAACAGATCGAAACAACGAATATAAACCATGCAGGCATCAAGAAGCACTTTAATCGATGGAAGTTAACCCCAGAGAGAGCCGTTATAGAACTAATCGCCAATGGTTTTGATGCTAAAGCAACTGAGGTCAGAATTAGTACCAGTGAAGAGTTCCTTGGGACTACATCCGTACAGATTATTGATAATGGTTTAGGGATTGATCCTGATAAAAAATTAGAACATTTTTCGTGTTTCAATGATTCCCAAAAAGTTGGTGATGATGATACGCAAGGTGCACATGGCCGAGGCCGATTGGCGTTTCATCTTTTATGTGCGAATGCCGATTGGTATTCTCGATTTGGCTGTAAGGATACAAAGATCTCTATCAGCAGTGATGATTTACAACATTATTCGATGCTGAGCCTACTGCCTGAACAACAAAAGCATAGTGTTGTTGCAAATGGTCGGGGAACATGTGTTGAGTTGACAAATTTTACGACCAACCTTCCTGACGATGAAACATTATTGTGTATATTGCAAAATGAATTCGGGTGGCGACTCGCCTTAAATGACAAATTGAAGCTGTATCTCAACAACACTGAGGTATCTGTTCCGATTAATGAAAGTCGTTCCGAGTCTATCGATATAGATGAAATTCCATTTACGGTTAACTTTTTTAGGTGGAAAACCAAACCGGGAACTGAAAATTCAAAGAACTACTTTGTAAATTCAGATGGTAGGGTTACGTATAGTGAAAACAACTCATTTAATAGAAAAAGCCAGTTTTATTTGAGCGTTTATATTCAATCGCCTTGGGTTGACCGATTTGATAAAAACGGCGGATCTTTAAGTTTTGATGAGCTGGATGTTCCACTTGCTACTCCAAGCTCTCCAATTTTTAAGTCCCTCAAAACAAAGATTTTCGATATATCTCGAGATATCTATACTGGATTTTTAAGGCAGCAGGTTGAAAGTCAGTTAGATAGATATGAACAACAAGGCTATTTCCCTACCTACAAAAACCTGAGTGAGCATGATGCTGAGTGGCGACACACTAATGTTCGAACTGTCATCAAGGAAATTTGGCTAGTTGAGCCTTCAATATTTAATAATCTAGGTGCGAAACAAGCTAAAGTCATGATCTCATTATTAGATAAATTGCTTGTTTCTAATGAGAATGACAGTCTATTGGAAGTGCTAGAAAGTGTTGTAGAGCTGGACGAACATCGTCTCCATCAGTTAGCTGAGCAACTAAATAAGACAACGTTGGAGAACATTGTCAGTACGATTGAAGTATTGCAACGTAGGGAGACTGTTGTTAGAAAGTTAGAAGAGCTTATGATTAACAATTACAAGGATGTTTTAGAAACTCCGCACTTACAAGGGATTATTGAAGCTAATACTTGGCTTTTCGGTGAACAATACTCAATGATAGGTGCAGAAGAAGACGATTTTCAAAAAACAGCCCATAATCTTCGGCAGCATATTAAAGAAATCGATGTACTAGCAGAAGATGACTTCGAACAGCAAGACTTAGATGATGGTCTTACTATTGAAGGTGTGAGACGTCAAGTGGATCTATTTTTGGCTAGGAAGACAAAGCAGTTTGATAGTTTTGGTAAGCCCTATTTCAAGTGTACGATTATAGAGATTAAGAAACCGAGTGTATCGTTGAACACAAAACACTTAAGGCAACTTGAAGACTACGCAGGGATTATAGCCCGTCATCCAGGTTTTAGTGGACCTAATATGCGATTCGAATTGATTCTAGTAGGAAGAAAGGTTTCGAATGATGATATGGGGATTCCGAGAGCGCTCAAGTCGTGTGAAGTTCATAACGAACCTGGCATCGTATTCAAAGAAGAGCGAATCAAAGGATATGTGAAGACTTGGTCTTCTATCAAATCTGAGTTTGAGTTAACAAACTCCTACTTGCTTGAAAACCTTAAAACGAAACGAGATACGTTTGAACATATGGGATCAAGTGAGCTAGTTGCCGATCTTCAGCAGGTTTGTTGATAGTGGTTTTTCATTTAGATAAGAGGCAGCATGTAGCTGCCTCTTTTTATATTTTTTGCTATTAGTAAGTATGCATTCAGTACTGGTTATATCTGTACATTCCCTTAAGTCCATTAAAACCTTATGTTTAATAGTTAGGGGGATACAGAGAGTTAAAATCTTCCCGTACCCCACGCCGTACCCAGATTGATTTTTATTGAATATATAATCCGTTAGATCCATTATTTAATGCGCTCTAGCATTACACCCGCTTCCATGTGGTGGGTATAAGGGAATTGGTCAAACAGAGCAAAACGCGTCACGTTGTGTGTTTCGCATAGAATGTCCAAGTTCTCTTTTAGAGTCTCAGGGTTACAAGAGATGTACATGATGCGCTCGTAACCTTGCACCATTTTACAAGTATCGGCATCCATCCCAGCACGTGGTGGATCGACAAAAATCGTGTTGCAGTTGTAGCTCTTCAGATCCACACCTGCATCTTGTAGACGACGGAATTCACGCTTACCTTCGATCGCTTGAGTAAATTCCTCTGCTGATAGACGTAAGATTTGTACGTTATCAATCTTATTGGCAGCGATGTTGTACTGTGCAGATACCACCGATGGTTTAGCTAGCTCAGTTGCCAGGACGCGGTCGAAATTCTGTGCCAAGGCCAGCGAGAAGTTACCGTTACCACAGTAAAGTTCTAGTAGGTCGCCAGTGCTCTCTTGAGTACAGTCGACAGCCCATTCCAGCATCTTCTCTGCGACTTTGCCGTTCGGCTGAGTGAAGCTGTTCTCAACTTGTTGGTAGATGTAGCTCTGACCATTTACATCGAGCTTCTCGATAACGTAGTCGCGGTCTAGGACAATCTTCATCTTACGAGCACGACCAATGATGTTTAGGTTGAAGCCTTCATCATTTAAACGCTGTTTAAGGGCTTTCGCGTTTTCAATCCACTCTTCATCAAGTTGGCGATGGTAAAGGAGTGAAACCAGAATCTCACCGCTTAGCGTCGATAGGAAATCCACCTGGAACAGTTTACGACGTAGCGAGTCATTGTCTTTCATCGCTTCAACCAATAGCGGCATCAGGTCGTTGATCAGACGGCTTGCTGCAGGAAATTGGTCAACACGGTATTTCTCACGAGTTTCTTGGTTGAACATGATGTAGTAAAGATCTTCGCCTTCATGCCAAACACGGAACTCAGCACGCATGCGGTAGTGCTGCTCTGGTGATTCAAACACTTCCAGTTCTGGCATGTTGTATGGCGCGAACATATCCGTGAGACGTTCGACTTTTTCAGCCAGTTGTTCTTGGTAGCGTTGTGGATTTACATCAAGAGTAGCCATGATCTTACCTTTTATGGTGCATTCAATTTAAGAGCGCAGATTTTATTCAATCTCAATAGGATGTCCAGTTTTGTACTGGAATTGATTTAAAGATAGTGCGTACAGACAGAGTAGAAAGCAAAATCAATCAAAACGTTACAACTTATAAGGGCAATATTGGCTGGACAAATAATCAATAGCTGAATAATATTTGCCTCAAGTTGGTGTTATCTAGCAATCTAGATGGCTGAAATGGGAATCTGGTGTGAATCCAGAACTGACGCGCAGCGGTAAAAGAGAACGAACGCTCATCAGACACTGCATTAGTTTATGTGGGAAGTCGAGCAAGTAGGCGGTACACCCTTGCTCTTGAGTCCGAATACCTGCCAACAACTGAGCCACAGCACTGGACTGTCATGATGACAGGGCTCGGAAGGAATTACGCGATTTAGGACAATACAATGAGAAAATCCGCACTGGCGATCACTTTGGCATCGCTGCTTTCACCTGTCTCTTATCTACAGGCCCAAGAAACCTCCACTGACGAAACCATCGTTGTGACTGCAAACCGTTTTGAGCAAGCCGAAAGCCGTACGTTGGCAGATGTCGAAGTGGTTACTCGACAAGACATTGATCGCATTCAAGCGAAAACCCTACCAGATGTGTTGCGCCGTCTTACGGGGATTCAAGTTTCACAAAATGGTGGTCGTGGTCAGTTAGCGTCTTTATTTGTTCGTGGTACCAGTTCCGACCAAGTTCTAGTACTGGTTGATGGCGTACGTTTTGCGCGTGCAGCGAAGGGCGCTGTGGACTTTAACCAAATCCCACTTACTTACGTTCAACGGATTGAGTACGTGCGTGGTGCGCGTGCGTCACTTTATGGTTCAGAAGCGATTGGTGGCGTGATCAATATCATCACCATTGCGCGTGCTGACGAAGAAGGAACGAAGTTAAGCGCTGGTTTAGGTAGCTTAGATTACCAAGAATTGAGTGTGGCATCTGGCATTAAAGTCACAGCGAGCGGCCAACTGAATATCGCGCTTGGTAGTGAAAGTGATGATGGCTATAACGTTCGTCCTGTACCGGGAGTTAATGACGGCGATCGCCATGGCTTTGATACAAAGAATGGTCTGCTAGGTTACGTGCATAACTTCAATGACCAGTGGTCTGTATTTGGTAACCTACGTGCTTACGAAAATGTTTATCAATATGACAGCAGCTACGGCAGTCGCGGTTATTACGAAGCAGAAAAAGACGACCTTTCTGCCACTCTGGGCGGTAAGTATCAGTCTGGTAACGTGATGTCAGAACTACAAGCAACGGCACAGAAACAGAAGTCTTGGAACTATGAGCAAGCAAAAGGCAAACACTCAGGTACTGAAGATGAACTTGAACAGCAAAATGTCCAGTGGACCAACAGTTACTTGTTAAACAACAATACGACGTTTGCTGGTGGTATTGATTGGCGCAACGAATCTTACAAAGACAAGAGTGCGAATAAAACGTTTGATCGTACCAATGGCGCTCTGTTTGGTATGGCAACCACTAGTATTGATAAAGCAATGCTTGAGGGCAGTGCTCGCTTGGATGATAACGAAGAATACGGTAGTGAGTTCACTTACAGCTTAGCGGCTGGTTACCAGTTTGTGCCAGAGTTTGGGGTTAAAGCTTCTTTTGGTACTGCGTTTAAGGCTCCAAACCTATATCAACAGTATGACCCAACATACGGTGAGAAAGATCTGAAGCCGGAAGAGTCAGATGCTTGGGAGCTAGCATTCAGCGGTGATGTCCAAGGCGTTTTTTGGTCCGTTACGGGTTATGACTATAAAATCACGAATCTTATCGATTACCATCCAACCACATACAAATATTTGAATGTCGATGGTGAAACACATATCCAAGGTGTGGAGCTTGTTGCTGAGTTTGATACAGGGATTGTGCAGCACCAGTTGAGTGCAGATTACAAAGATGCTGAAGACGATAAAGGGCATCAGTTGCAGCGCCGCGCTAAAGAAATGTATAAGTGGAACGCTTTAGTGAGCTTCGATAAAGTGGACTGGTCGGTTAGCTATCAGTACGTCGGTAAGCGTCCAGATGTGGATTACAGCACTTGGCCTTCACAAGATATCACGCTTTCTTCTTACTCGTTGGTTGATACGGCTGTGACTTACTATCCGAGTGAGTCGACCTCTATTAGCGCTCGTATCGATAATCTATTTGATGAAGAGTATGAGATGGCAAAAGGTTACCCTGCTGCGGAGCGAGCGTACTATCTAAACGTTGGCTACGAATTCTAATCGTGAATGAACACAAACCGCCTTCGGGCGGTTTTTAATATTTTTGTGATGGAAAATCGAATGACGAAACCTAAGCAAGTGGTGATCAGTTGGTCCAGTGGCAAAGATTCGACATTAACGCTTGAGCGCCTTAACGAGAATCCAAATTATCAAGTTGTCGGTTTGTACACGACTTACGTAGGGAAAGAAGTCCCTTTCCAAGCAACTCCGCTTGAGGTTGTAAAAATGCAAGCCGACTTACTTGCGCTTCCGCTCATTACTATCGAACTGCCTGAAGTTTTTCCGAGTAACGACATTTATCAATCGACCATCGTTAATGCATTACAAAGTAGTGGTCTGAATATAGAAGCTGTCGCATTTGGCGATATGTTTTGCAATGGCATTGCCGAGTACCGACGCAGCTATATTGAACCTGCTGGCTGGGAATGCGTCTTTCCTCTATTAGGGGAGAGCAGCGAAAAACTAGCGATGGAAATCATAGAGCGTGGTATTCAAACGATGTTGATCACCATCGACGGAAGTGTTCTCCCTCCAGAATGGTGTGGTCTCTGGTATGACAAAGTCCTAATAGAGTCATTACCAAGTCAAATTGATCCCTGTGGGGAAAATGGTGAATTTCACACACTGGTCACGTCTTCGCCGTCTTTTCAAGGGCATATCGAGCTGACGAAGCGAGATGTAGAATCTGGAGATAGATTCAGCCATCAAAGATACCATGCTAAAGCATTGCCAAAACAAATCTAAGCAGTATGATCGCAACGTTTCTGTTCTTTAGGTAAGGCTCGTGCGAGTAGCAAGTAAGAAAAAAGTCCTAGTTTTTGACTCCGGTGTTGGTGGTCTTTCTGTATTCCAAGAGATACATCGCCTATTGCCGCATCTTGACTACTTATACTTATTCGATAATCAGGCTTACCCTTATGGTGAACTCGATCAGGCGGTACTCATTTCACGAGTTAACCAACTGGTCTCTTCATTAGTCGAAGAACACCAAGTCGACATTGTTGTCATTGCTTGTAATACGGCAAGCACCATAGTGCTTCCTTCCTTACGTGAAAATCTATCGATTCCCGTTGTTGGTGTTGTCCCTGCGATTAAACCCGCATCGCTTTTGGCATCAAAAGGGGTAGGGCTGATCGCCACTCCGGCGACAGTAACACGCCAATATACTCACGAGTTAATACGAGACTTTGCGCAAGGCAAACCGGTTGAGCTGTTGGGATCAACTCGCTTGGTGGATATGGCCGAAGAGAAGTTGCGAGGCAACAGCGTTTCTCTAGACGAACTGACAAAAATCCTGCTTCCGCTTCGCGATAAAGTAGACGTTGCGGTGCTCGGTTGTACTCACTTCCCTTTAATCAAAGAGGAAATTCATCAAGCTTTGGGTGGGGACGTTACTTTAATTGATTCGGGTGCAGCCATTGCACGTCGAGTAAAAGCATTACTATTAAGTGATGAAATTGAGGATACGGAAGAGGGAAGTAAGTCGATTTATGCCAGTGCAACTCCTTGGCAGGAAGATGCACTGAACATTTGTTTAAAGAAGCTAGGTTTTAATCCTGTTCTGGTTTACCACCATCCGGGTGTTTAGGATCGTTCGCAATTCTCACTTTTAGCGTTCTCTCCATATATTCCTTTTCATTAAGTTTAGCGATAGCTGGCTTGGCATCTGCCGCTGCCATCACGACAAAACCAAACCCTCTTCTTTTTCCAGTGCGCTTATCTTTCATTAAGCGTACTGCATAGACCTGTCCATATTCAGCAAACAAATCGCGAACGTGACTCTCATTGGCCTTATAAGGAAGGTTGCCGACATACAGAGTTTTAGTCGATGGATCCGAGTCCGTTGATTGAATAGAAGGTGTCTGGCTAGAAAATGAAAATAAAAAAGCAGTAGCGATAACACCAATGAGAAAACTCAAGGCTGGTGGGATGGTGACTTGAGAGAAGACGATTCCCCCAACGACGGCCAGCCCAGCACATAAAATCAGATTTTTTTAGACGTCATTTTAATTACTACACATAGTGATAAAGAGATCGATTGTCCATTAACAGAATAGACACATGAATCTTACGTATATGGTTGGTGTTTTTCCAACCAATTGCTGTGATATGTCTCAAATGTGACGAAGAAATATGCAAATATCACGCTTTTGGCTAACTAATGACCTGTTGAAAGTTTTTTTGCAAAAAACGCTTGTACTAATTTCTCAACTCCCTATACTGCGCATCCACCGACACGGAGTGAGACGAAAGTCACACAGCGAAGAGAAAAAGAAATTTGAAAAAATGCTTGACTCTCTCACGGTGCGGAGTAAGATACGCACCCCTAACGACGAGCAACTAAGTTGCTAGATAAGTTAGAAAAGCTCTTTAAAAATATAAACCTATCAATCTGTGTGGGCACTCGTTGATGATAATCCAATTAGAAGCTTCGGCTTCAAATTAGGTTTCAATGAAACGAAGTGACCATTGAATCTTCGGATTCAGCACAGTCAATTCAAACATTACGTTATGTAATGTTCAGTATTCATTGAGCCGAACAAAATCTTAAATTGAAGAGTTTGATCATGGCTCAGATTGAACGCTGGCGGCAGGCCTAACACATGCAAGTCGAGCGGAAACGAGTTATCTGAACCTTCGGGGAACGATAACGGCGTCGAGCGGCGGACGGGTGAGTAATGCCTAGGAAATTGCCCTGATGTGGGGGATAACCATTGGAAACGATGGCTAATACCGCATGATGCCTACGGGCCAAAGAGGGGGACCTTCGGGCCTCTCGCGTCAGGATATGCCTAGGTGGGATTAGCTAGTTGGTGAGGTAAGGGCTCACCAAGGCGACGATCCCTAGCTGGTCTGAGAGGATGATCAGCCACACTGGAACTGAGACACGGTCCAGACTCCTACGGGAGGCAGCAGTGGGGAATATTGCACAATGGGCGCAAGCCTGATGCAGCCATGCCGCGTGTATGAAGAAGGCCTTCGGGTTGTAAAGTATTTTCAGCAGTGAGGAAGGCGGCGTCGTTAATAGCGGCCTCGTTTGACGTTAGCTGCAGAAGAAGCACCGGCTAACTCCGTGCCAGCAGCCGCGGTAATACGGAGGGTGCGAGCGTTAATCGGAATTACTGGGCGTAAAGCGCATGCAGGTGGTTTGTTAAGTCAGATGTGAAAGCCCGGGGCTCAACCTCGGAATAGCATTTGAAACTGGCAGACTAGAGTACTGTAGAGGGGGGTAGAATTTCAGGTGTAGCGGTGAAATGCGTAGAGATCTGAAGGAATACCGGTGGCGAAGGCGGCCCCCTGGACAGATACTGACACTCAGATGCGAAAGCGTGGGGAGCAAACAGGATTAGATACCCTGGTAGTCCACGCCGTAAACGATGTCTACTTGGAGGTTGTGGCCTTGAGCCGTGGCTTTCGGAGCTAACGCGTTAAGTAGACCGCCTGGGGAGTACGGTCGCAAGATTAAAACTCAAATGAATTGACGGGGGCCCGCACAAGCGGTGGAGCATGTGGTTTAATTCGATGCAACGCGAAGAACCTTACCTACTCTTGACATCCAGAGAACTTTCCAGAGATGGATTGGTGCCTTCGGGAACTCTGAGACAGGTGCTGCATGGCTGTCGTCAGCTCGTGTTGTGAAATGTTGGGTTAAGTCCCGCAACGAGCGCAACCCTTATCCTTGTTTGCCAGCGAGTAATGTCGGGAACTCCAGGGAGACTGCCGGTGATAAACCGGAGGAAGGTGGGGACGACGTCAAGTCATCATGGCCCTTACGAGTAGGGCTACACACGTGCTACAATGGCGCATACAGAGGGCGGCCAACTTGCGAGAGTGAGCGAATCCCAAAAAGTGCGTCGTAGTCCGGATTGGAGTCTGCAACTCGACTCCATGAAGTCGGAATCGCTAGTAATCGTGGATCAGAATGCCACGGTGAATACGTTCCCGGGCCTTGTACACACCGCCCGTCACACCATGGGAGTGGGCTGCAAAAGAAGTAGGTAGTTTAACCTTCGGGGGGACGCTTACCACTTTGTGGTTCATGACTGGGGTGAAGTCGTAACAAGGTAGCGCTAGGGGAACCTGGCGCTGGATCACCTCCTTATACGATGATTATTGCGATGAGTGTTCACACAGATTGATACGGTTTATGAAGTTTAAGAGATAAGAACATCCCCCAAGATGTTCAACTTAGTGTCCCGTTCGTCTAGAGGCCTAGGACACCGCCCTTTCACGGCGGTAACAGGGGTTCGAC
The DNA here is from genome assembly GCF_037162085.1 of Vibrio sp. M60_M70. Classification (NCBI taxonomy): domain Bacteria; kingdom Pseudomonadati; phylum Pseudomonadota; class Gammaproteobacteria; order Vibrionales; family Vibrionaceae; genus Vibrio; species Vibrio sp. M60_M70. The sequence continues at coordinate 3,234,818 of NZ_JARLUL010000001.1, read as the reverse complement.
TCCCCTACGGGATACCATCTTTAAGCGCATTTAATTAAGTGTTCTTAAAAATGGTTACTTCTTTGAAGTGATTAGCTCTTTAACAATTTGGAAAGCTGACAAAACAACAATTTATTGTTGTTTGTAAAGTTCTCAAAGTATTCATTTATGAATACAACTAAAAACACATTCAAGTGTTCTTGGAATTTGAGTCCGGCAAAATCGAATGTCTCTCGCTCATTCAAATAATGAGAGACAACTTTGGTTGTTTAACATCAATTCGAAACTCCTTCGGGTTGTATGGTTAAGTGACTAAGCGTACACGGTGGATGCCTTGGCAGTCAGAGGCGATGAAGGACGTATTAACTTGCGATAAGCCCAGATTAGGTAGTAAAAACCATTTGAGTCTGGGATTTCCGAATGGGGAAACCCACTTACATAAGTAAGTATCGTTATGTGAATACATAGCATAACGAGGCGAACCGGGGGAACTGAAACATCTAAGTACCCCGAGGAAAAGAAATCAACCGAGATTCCGAAAGTAGCGGCGAGCGAAATTGGACTAGCCCTTAAGCTTTATAGGCGTTAGGTGAACAAGCTGGAAAGCTTGGCGATACAGGGTGATAGCCCCGTAACTGACGACGCATATTCAGTGAAATCGAGTAGGGCGGGACACGTGATATCCTGTCTGAATATGGGGGGACCATCCTCCAAGGCTAAATACTACTGACTGACCGATAGTGAACCAGTACCGTGAGGGAAAGGCGAAAAGAACCCCTGTGAGGGGAGTGAAATAGAACCTGAAACCGTGTACGTACAAGCAGTAGGAGCAGGCTTGTCCTGTGACTGCGTACCTTTTGTATAATGGGTCAGCGACTTATATTCAGTGGCAAGGTTAACCATCTAGGGGAGCCGTAGGGAAACCGAGTCTTAACTGGGCGTTCAGTCTCTGGATATAGACCCGAAACCAGGTGATCTAGCCATGGGCAGGTTGAAGGTTGAGTAACATCAACTGGAGGACCGAACCGACTAATGTTGAAAAATTAGCGGATGACTTGTGGCTAGGGGTGAAAGGCCAATCAAACCTGGAGATAGCTGGTTCTCCCCGAAAGCTATTTAGGTAGCGCCTCGGACGAATACTACTGGGGGTAGAGCACTGTTAAGGCTAGGGGGTCATCCCGACTTACCAACCCTTTGCAAACTCCGAATACCAGTAAGTACTATCCGGGAGACACACGGCGGGTGCTAACGTCCGTCGTGGAGAGGGAAACAACCCAGACCGCCAGCTAAGGTCCCAAATTACTACTAAGTGGGAAACGATGTGGGAAGGCTCAGACAGCCAGGATGTTGGCTTAGAAGCAGCCATCATTTAAAGAAAGCGTAATAGCTCACTGGTCGAGTCGGCCTGCGCGGAAGATGTAACGGGGCTAAGTAGTAAACCGAAGCTGCGGCAATACTCTTTGAGTATTGGGTAGGGGAGCGTTCTGTAAGCGGTTGAAGGTGTGTGGTAACGCATGCTGGACGTATCAGAAGTGCGAATGCTGACATGAGTAACGATAAAGGGGGTGAAAAACCTCCTCGCCGGAAGACCAAGGGTTCCTGTCCAACGTTAATCGGGGCAGGGTAAGTCGACCCCTAAGGCGAGGCCGAAAGGCGTAGTCGATGGGAAACGGGTTAATATTCCCGTACTTCTTACAATTGCGATGGGGGGACGGAGAAGGCTAGGTGGGCCTGGCGACGGTTGTCCAGGTTCAAGTGCGTAGGCTTGAGAGTTAGGTAAATCCGGCTCTCTTTAAGGCTGAGACACGACGTCGAGCATCTACGGATGTGAAGTCATTGATGCCATGCTTCCAGGAAAAGCCTCTAAGCTTCAGATTGTAAGGAATCGTACCCCAAACCGACACAGGTGGTCGGGTAGAGAATACCAAGGCGCTTGAGAGAACTCGGGTGAAGGAACTAGGCAAAATGGTACCGTAACTTCGGGAGAAGGTACGCTCTCGACGGTGAAGTCCCTCGCGGATGGAGCTATTGAGAGTCGCAGATACCAGGTGGCTGCAACTGTTTATTAAAAACACAGCACTGTGCAAAATCGTAAGATGACGTATACGGTGTGACGCCTGCCCGGTGCCGGAAGGTTAATTGATGGGGTTAGACTTCGGTCGAAGCTCTTGATCGAAGCCCCGGTAAACGGCGGCCGTAACTATAACGGTCCTAAGGTAGCGAAATTCCTTGTCGGGTAAGTTCCGACCTGCACGAATGGCGTAATGATGGCCACGCTGTCTCCACCCGAGACTCAGTGAAATTGAAATCGCTGTGAAGATGCAGTGTACCCGCGGCTAGACGGAAAGACCCCGTGAACCTTTACTACAGCTTGGCACTGAACATTGACCCTACATGTGTAGGATAGGTGGGAGGCTTTGAAGCGCAGTCGCTAGATTGCGTGGAGCCGTCCTTGAAATACCACCCTTGTAGTGTTGATGTTCTAACGTCGACCCCTTATCGGGGTTGCGGACAGTGCCTGGTGGGTAGTTTGACTGGGGCGGTCTCCTCCCAAAGCGTAACGGAGGAGCACGAAGGTGGGCTAATCACGGTTGGACATCGTGAGGTTAGTGCAATGGCATAAGCCCGCTTGACTGCGAGAATGACAATTCGAGCAGGTGCGAAAGCAGGTCATAGTGATCCGGTGGTTCTGAATGGAAGGGCCATCGCTCAACGGATAAAAGGTACTCCGGGGATAACAGGCTGATACCGCCCAAGAGTTCATATCGACGGCGGTGTTTGGCACCTCGATGTCGGCTCATCACATCCTGGGGCTGAAGTCGGTCCCAAGGGTATGGCTGTTCGCCATTTAAAGTGGTACGCGAGCTGGGTTTAGAACGTCGTGAGACAGTTCGGTCCCTATCTGCCGTGGGCGTTGGAGAATTGAAAGGGGCTGCTCCTAGTACGAGAGGACCGGAGTGGACGAACCTCTGGTGTTCGGGTTGTGTCGCCAGACGCATTGCCCGGTAGCTAAGTTCGGGATCGATAACCGCTGAAAGCATCTAAGCGGGAAGCGAGCCTTGAGATGAGTTCTCCCTGATACTTTAAGTATCCTAAAGGGTTGTCGTAGACTACGACGTTGATAGGCAGGGTGTGTAAGCGTTGTGAGGCGTTGAGCTAACCTGTACTAATTGCCCGTGAGGCTTAACCATACAACACCCAAGGGGTTTTGATGGACTCAATGAAAGAACATTGAATGTGTAAGAACGAGAATTAAGAAACAGCTTTCCAGATTAAAGAATTTGCTTGGCGACCATAGCGTTTTGGACCCACCTGACTTCCATGCCGAACTCAGAAGTGAAACGAAATAGCGCCGATGGTAGTGTGGGGCTTCCCCATGTGAGAGTAGGACATCGCCAGGCTTTATTTTGCACTTGCTTAAGATTTAAGCAAGTCACCATAAAGTTCTAATCTTTTTAGAGTTTTATGTTGACTTTCAAAGTGGAAAGCGTATTATACGCACCTCGCTTAAGTGCTAAGGCACTGAAAGCCAAGCTCTTTAACAATATAGACCTATCAATCTGTGTGGGCACTCGTTGATGATAATCCAATTAGATACCTCGGTATCAAATTAGGTTTCAATGAAACGAAGTGACCATTGAATCTTCGGATTCAGCACAGTCAATTCAAACATTACTTATGTAATGTTCAGTATTCATTGAGCCGAACAAAATCTTAAATTGAAGAGTTTGATCATGGCTCAGATTGAACGCTGGCGGCAGGCCTAACACATGCAAGTCGAGCGGAAACGAGTTATCTGAACCTTCGGGGGACGATAACGGCGTCGAGCGGCGGACGGGTGAGTAATGCCTAGGAAATTGCCCTGATGTGGGGGATAACCATTGGAAACGATGGCTAATACCGCATGATGCCTACGGGCCAAAGAGGGGGACCTTCGGGCCTCTCGCGTCAGGATATGCCTAGGTGGGATTAGCTAGTTGGTGAGGTAAGGGCTCACCAAGGCGACGATCCCTAGCTGGTCTGAGAGGATGATCAGCCACACTGGAACTGAGACACGGTCCAGACTCCTACGGGAGGCAGCAGTGGGGAATATTGCACAATGGGCGCAAGCCTGATGCAGCCATGCCGCGTGTATGAAGAAGGCCTTCGGGTTGTAAAGTACTTTCAGTCGTGAGGAAGGCGGCGTCGTTAATAGCGGCGTTGTTTGACGTTAGCGACAGAAGAAGCACCGGCTAACTCCGTGCCAGCAGCCGCGGTAATACGGAGGGTGCGAGCGTTAATCGGAATTACTGGGCGTAAAGCGCATGCAGGTGGTTTGTTAAGTCAGATGTGAAAGCCCGGGGCTCAACCTCGGAATAGCATTTGAAACTGGCAGACTAGAGTACTGTAGAGGGGGTAGAATTTCAGGTGTAGCGGTGAAATGCGTAGAGATCTGAAGGAATACCGGTGGCGAAGGCGGCCCCCTGGACAGATACTGACACTCAGATGCGAAAGCGTGGGGAGCAAACAGGATTAGATACCCTGGTAGTCCACGCCGTAAACGATGTCTACTTGGAGGTTGTGGCCTTGAGCCGTGGCTTTCGGAGCTAACGCGTTAAGTAGACCGCCTGGGGAGTACGGTCGCAAGATTAAAACTCAAATGAATTGACGGGGGCCCGCACAAGCGGTGGAGCATGTGGTTTAATTCGATGCAACGCGAAGAACCTTACCTACTCTTGACATCCAGAGAACTTTCCAGAGATGGATTGGTGCCTTCGGGAACTCTGAGACAGGTGCTGCATGGCTGTCGTCAGCTCGTGTTGTGAAATGTTGGGTTAAGTCCCGCAACGAGCGCAACCCTTATCCTTGTTTGCCAGCGAGTAATGTCGGGAACTCCAGGGAGACTGCCGGTGATAAACCGGAGGAAGGTGGGGACGACGTCAAGTCATCATGGCCCTTACGAGTAGGGCTACACACGTGCTACAATGGCGCATACAGAGGGCAGCCAACTTGCGAAAGTGAGCGAATCCCAAAAAGTGCGTCGTAGTCCGGATTGGAGTCTGCAACTCGACTCCATGAAGTCGGAATCGCTAGTAATCGTGGATCAGAATGCCACGGTGAATACGTTCCCGGGCCTTGTACACACCGCCCGTCACACCATGGGAGTGGGCTGCAAAAGAAGTAGGTAGTTTAACCTTCGGGGGGACGCTTACCACTTTGTGGTTCATGACTGGGGTGAAGTCGTAACAAGGTAGCGCTAGGGGAACCTGGCGCTGGATCACCTCCTTAAACGATGATTATTGCGATGAGTGTTCACACAGATTGATACGGTTTATGAAGTTTAAGAGATAGAACATCCCCCAAGATGTTCAACTTAGTGTCCCGTTCGTCTAGAGGCCTAGGACACCGCCCTTTCACGGCGGTAACAGGGGTTCGACTCCCCTACGGGATACCATTGGGTCGTTAGCTCAGTTGGTAGAGCAGTTGACTTTTAATCAATTGGTCGCAGGTTCGAATCCTGCACGACCCACCATTTCCTTCCACGGAAATCAAAATAATGTGGGCGATTAGCTCAGTTGGGAGAGCACCTGCCTTACAAGCAGGGGGTCACTGGTTCGAGCCCGGTATCGCCCACCATTCTCTAAGTATTTTTGGAATAAAACGTCCAAACCAGAACAAGCAATTGATACTGGTTGGCATTTTTGACTCTGAAAGTCTTTAGAAAATGTAACTTCCTTGTGAAGAAACATAGCTCTTTAACAATTTGGAAAGCTGACAAAACAACAATTTATTGTTGTTTGTAAAGTTCTCAAAGTATTCATGTATTTGAATACAACTAAAAACACATTCAAGTGTTCTTGGAATTTGAGTCCGGCAAAATCGATATGTCTCTCGCTCATTCAAATAATGAGAGACAACTTTGGTTGTTTAACATCAATTCGAAACTCCTTCGGGTTGTATGGTTAAGTGACTAAGCGTACACGGTGGATGCCTTGGCAGTCAGAGGCGATGAAGGACGTATTAACTTGCGATAAGCCCAGATTAGGTAGTAAAAACCATTTGAGTCTGGGATTTCCGAATGGGGAAACCCACTTACATAAGTAAGTATCGTTATGTGAATACATAGCATAACGAGGCGAACCGGGGGAACTGAAACATCTAAGTACCCCGAGGAAAAGAAATCAACCGAGATTCCGAAAGTAGCGGCGAGCGAAATTGGACTAGCCCTTAAGCTTTATAGGCGTTAGGTGAACAAGCTGGAAAGCTTGGCGATACAGGGTGATAGCCCCGTAACTGACGACGCATATTCAGTGAAATCGAGTAGGGCGGGACACGTGATATCCTGTCTGAATATGGGGGGACCATCCTCCAAGGCTAAATACTACTGACTGACCGATAGTGAACCAGTACCGTGAGGGAAAGGCGAAAAGAACCCCTGTGAGGGGAGTGAAATAGAACCTGAAACCGTGTACGTACAAGCAGTAGGAGCAGGCTTGTCCTGTGACTGCGTACCTTTTGTATAATGGGTCAGCGACTTATATTCAGTGGCAAGGTTAACCATCTAGGGGAGCCGTAGGGAAACCGAGTCTTAACTGGGCGTTCAGTCTCTGGATATAGACCCGAAACCAGGTGATCTAGCCATGGGCAGGTTGAAGGTTGAGTAACATCAACTGGAGGACCGAACCGACTAATGTTGAAAAATTAGCGGATGACTTGTGGCTAGGGGTGAAAGGCCAATCAAACCTGGAGATAGCTGGTTCTCCCCGAAAGCTATTTAGGTAGCGCCTCGGACGAATACTACTGGGGGTAGAGCACTGTTAAGGCTAGGGGGTCATCCCGACTTACCAACCCTTTGCAAACTCCGAATACCAGTAAGTACTATCCGGGAGACACACGGCGGGTGCTAACGTCCGTCGTGGAGAGGGAAACAACCCAGACCGCCAGCTAAGGTCCCAAATTACTACTAAGTGGGAAACGATGTGGGAAGGCTCAGACAGCCAGGATGTTGGCTTAGAAGCAGCCATCATTTAAAGAAAGCGTAATAGCTCACTGGTCGAGTCGGCCTGCGCGGAAGATGTAACGGGGCTAAGTAGTAAACCGAAGCTGCGGCAATACTCTTTGAGTATTGGGTAGGGGAGCGTTCTGTAAGCGGTTGAAGGTGTGTGGTAACGCATGCTGGACGTATCAGAAGTGCGAATGCTGACATGAGTAACGATAAAGGGGGTGAAAAACCTCCTCGCCGGAAGACCAAGGGTTCCTGTCCAACGTTAATCGGGGCAGGGTAAGTCGACCCCTAAGGCGAGGCCGAAAGGCGTAGTCGATGGGAAACGGGTTAATATTCCCGTACTTCTTACAATTGCGATGGGGGGACGGAGAAGGCTAGGTGGGCCTGGCGACGGTTGTCCAGGTTCAAGTGCGTAGGCTTGAGAGTTAGGTAAATCCGGCTCTCTTTAAGGCTGAGACACGACGTCGAGCATCTACGGATGTGAAGTCATTGATGCCATGCTTCCAGGAAAAGCCTCTAAGCTTCAGATTGTAAGGAATCGTACCCCAAACCGACACAGGTGGTCGGGTAGAGAATACCAAGGCGCTTGAGAGAACTCGGGTGAAGGAACTAGGCAAAATGGTACCGTAACTTCGGGAGAAGGTACGCTCTCGACGGTGAAGTCCCTCGCGGATGGAGCTATTGAGAGTCGCAGATACCAGGTGGCTGCAACTGTTTATTAAAAACACAGCACTGTGCAAAATCGTAAGATGACGTATACGGTGTGACGCCTGCCCGGTGCCGGAAGGTTAATTGATGGGGTTAGACTTCGGTCGAAGCTCTTGATCGAAGCCCCGGTAAACGGCGGCCGTAACTATAACGGTCCTAAGGTAGCGAAATTCCTTGTCGGGTAAGTTCCGACCTGCACGAATGGCGTAATGATGGCCACGCTGTCTCCACCCGAGACTCAGTGAAATTGAAATCGCTGTGAAGATGCAGTGTACCCGCGGCTAGACGGAAAGACCCCGTGAACCTTTACTACAGCTTGGCACTGAACATTGACCCTACATGTGTAGGATAGGTGGGAGGCTTTGAAGCGCAGTCGCTAGATTGCGTGGAGCCGTCCTTGAAATACCACCCTTGTAGTGTTGATGTTCTAACGTCGACCCCTTATCGGGGTTGCGGACAGTGCCTGGTGGGTAGTTTGACTGGGGCGGTCTCCTCCCAAAGCGTAACGGAGGAGCACGAAGGTGGGCTAATCACGGTTGGACATCGTGAGGTTAGTGCAATGGCATAAGCCCGCTTGACTGCGAGAATGACAATTCGAGCAGGTGCGAAAGCAGGTCATAGTGATCCGGTGGTTCTGAATGGAAGGGCCATCGCTCAACGGATAAAAGGTACTCCGGGGATAACAGGCTGATACCGCCCAAGAGTTCATATCGACGGCGGTGTTTGGCACCTCGATGTCGGCTCATCACATCCTGGGGCTGAAGTCGGTCCCAAGGGTATGGCTGTTCGCCATTTAAAGTGGTACGCGAGCTGGGTTTAGAACGTCGTGAGACAGTTCGGTCCCTATCTGCCGTGGGCGTTGGAGAATTGAAAGGGGCTGCTCCTAGTACGAGAGGACCGGAGTGGACGAACCTCTGGTGTTCGGGTTGTGTCGCCAGACGCATTGCCCGGTAGCTAAGTTCGGGATCGATAACCGCTGAAAGCATCTAAGCGGGAAGCGAGCCTTGAGATGAGTTCTCCCTGATACTTTAAGTATCCTAAAGGGTTGTCGTAGACTACGACGTTGATAGGCAGGGTGTGTAAGCGTTGTGAGGCGTTGAGCTAACCTGTACTAATTGCCCGTGAGGCTTAACCATACAACACCCAAGGGGTTTTGATGGACTCAATGAAAGAACATTGAATGTGTAAGAACGAGAATTAAGAAACAGCTTTCCAGATTAAAGAATTTGCTTGGCGACCATAGCGTTTTGGACCCACCTGACTTCCATGCCGAACTCAGAAGTGAAACGAAATAGCGCCGATGGTAGTGTGGGGCTTCCCCATGTGAGAGTAGGACATCGCCAGGCTTTAAATTTTGGACACTTGCTGATTACAAGCGAGTGATACCACTGCGGAGTGGTAGTTCAGTTGGTTAGAATACCGGCCTGTCACGCCGGGGGTCGCGGGTTCGAGTCCCGTCCACTCCGCCACTTATATTAAGCCCCAGTCTTTCGACTGGGGCTTTTTTCGTTTTGGTTACCCGACTTACCTTAACCTCATTTCCATATTGAAACCTTGCATCGAGAGGCAGGTTTCCCTCTCGCTATGCTTTCTAAGCCCTGTCATGAGTGAGGTGGTGCGTAGTTACTGCGGTTTCTGCTGAACAGGGTCCCAGTCTCGAGCGCTAGTTTTGAGCCCCTGTGCTGACTCATTAAAGCTCCCCTTTATTACGTGTTAGAAAGCTTATTCACTAGCGTAGTGTAAGAAAGAGTAAGATCGGAAGACTGAGTTATTAAGCACTAGCCACTTACGCATGTATTGCCTTTCTAGATTCTAGGTTGTTGCGTTTGGGGTTACGTTGCGTCTCGCAAGCTTATTTACTGAAGTCTACTAATATAGAGGTCTAATAGAGTATTAAGCTGTTGGAGCTAGGAATAATAAAAAAGCCCAGCAGGAAAATGCTGAGCTTTGAAGTTAATTATGCTTACAGGATGCGTTTTAAAACCCCATCTGCTTTTAGGCGGGTTATTTTTCTTACTAACCGCTGCACCCCTATCGGATAATCTTCCACTTTTTCTAACTGTTTATAAGTACAGATAAGATGGGTATGCTCAAGGATACGCGAAACCTCATCTTCGAACTTATCAGTGAGTTTCGCATAATTGTCTTGGATGAGAAGCCCATTTTCTAGATCAAGTGACCAAGCCCGAGGATTTAAGTTATTCCCCGTCAGTAGCATATAGCGTTTATCAACCCAAATCCCTTTGAGATGGAAGCTATTATTGTCATGCTTCCAGAGGTGAATTGACAGTTTACGCGCAGCGATATTCGCTTCATTTGCTTTCGCAAAGCGGCGTAGGTTTACTTCATACAGATATGGAAGTCCGCCAATGGTTTTAAAGTCTTCCTCAGGGGCAATATAAAAGTCGTTTGCTGTCTTGTCGCCCACAACAATAGTTACTTTCACACCGCGTTTCATGGCTCGCTTCACTTCACGATGCAGCGCTTTAGGGAAGTTAAAGTAAGGCGTACAGATAAAGATTTCGTTTTGGGCGGCCGCTAGTAACTTTACAATCTGTTGATTGAGCAGATTGCGGCGTTTGCCTAGACCAACTAGTGGGGTGATTTTTACACTTTCCTCTGTTGGTGGTTGGTCTTCAAACTTATAATTAGCTTGAGCAAGTGAAGCTCTCAGTTGACGAATCGCCGACTTAATTTCTTTGGTTTCTGGCTTATCTTTTCCAGCAAGATCATTGACAGCAGGGTGATCAATCATCTCTTCCTGAATGAATTGCACCATTGAATTAGCTAGAGACTCATGTCGAATCACATGGTAACGATCAAAGCGATAGCGTTCGTGATAGTGCAGATAAACATTATTTAAGCTTGCTCCACTGTAGATGACAGTATCATCGACAATGAAGCCTTTTAAATGCAGTACCCCAAAAACCTCTCTGCCACGCACAGGTATACCATAGACAGGGATCGGGTGTTGGTACTTATTGGCATACGCTTTGTAAAGCGCAGAATTACCCTCAGATGTTTCCGCACCAATCAGGCCACGCTGCGCTCGATGCCAGTCGACACAGATATTGATGTCCAACCCAGGATTGCGCTGTTTCGCTTCATAAAGCGCAGTGAGAATTTCACGTCCAGCTTCATCATCTTCCAGATATAGAGCGACTAGGTAAATTCGCGACGTTGCTTTGCTGATTGCATCCAAAAGATGAGTCCTGAATGATTCTGCTGAATACAGAACATCAAAGTCTTCCGGATTGACAGCGAGACTTGGCAACTGTTCGAATGGATTCCTACTTACTATCATATCGGTATGAGTACCTTAGTTTAGTGCAATATTGCGAACCTGCCATTTTATCAAAGATATGATTTACCTGGCTACAAAAGCGCGCGTTTTGATGTCATTGAAGAGATGAATTGCATTGGAATGAGATCTTTACCGCTATCTACATAGCGTTGAAATGCCATTTTTAGCGGGTGTGGTAGCTCAGAGCAATCAATGGTTTTGAATCCATGCTTGGAATAATAGGATTCGAGATGTGTAAACGCGAAGCAATAATCGCCATCAGTGAAAACATTATTTTTACAATGAGTTAGTAGTTCTTTTCCAATGCCAGTTCCCCTAAGTGTTGGAATGACCAGCATTCCCGTCAGCAATCGAGATCTATCTACGGTTTTTAAGCGTAGTAACGCAACGATTTCACCTTTATGGCTCGCTGTAATGATCAGTTCATCCTTTTTGGCTCGACCCGAAGGGTAATGCGCTTTGTACAACCTCTTAATGAGAGGGAGCTTGATAGGATTTAACACTTCTATGATTAATGAGTCAGGTATTGTCACTGCGGTTAAAAGATAACTAATGTAGAATGTCGACAGTTTAAGAGAATCTTATCTGACGTTGCAAACCTACTATGCAAATTAAAACAAATGCAAGCCTTAAGGCTTACCATACTTTTGGGATTGAACAGTCGTGTTCCTATTTAGCGACCATCGAGTCGCTCGAGGAGGTTATCCAACTATTTCAAGACCCGAGATTCACCCATTTACCGAAACTTTTTTTAGGTAAAGGAAGTAATGTTCTTTTCACTGAGCATTTTGACGGGTTAGTGATCGTTAATCGACTCATGGGTAAAAATGTGACGGAAACGGATGACCAATACCTATTGCATATTGCAGGTGGTGAAGACTGGCCTGATTTGGTTTCCTGGTGTGTGAGTCAGGGAATTGGTGGGTTAGAAAACCTAGCCCTGATCCCTGGCTGTGCAGGCTCGGCTCCTATTCAAAACATTGGAGCCTATGGACTAGAGCTAAAAGACATTTGTGACTACGTGGATGTTCTTGATCTAACTACATTTGAAAATAGAAGAATGAGCGCCAGAGACTGTAACTTTGGCTACCGAGACTCCATTTTTAAACACGCTTTGCATGAAAAGTGCTTTATTACTGCACTAGGGCTTAAGTTGGCTAAGCAATGGCAACCGATTAATCAATATGGTCCTTTAAAAGATATTCCGGAAGAACAACTTAGCCCAGCAACAATCTTCGAGCGAGTTTGCCAAGTGCGAACGGAGAAACTGCCGGATCCAGTTAAGGTAGGTAACGCAGGAAGTTTCTTTAAAAACCCAGTGATCACTCAAGATCATTATGATCGGCTCATGAAGCAACATACTAATATCGTGGCCTATCCAACTCCTGGCGGAATGAAAGTCGCGGCTGGTTGGCTGATTGATCAGTGCGGATTAAAGGGGAAGTCTGTGCATGGTGCACAGGTCAACCCTATGCAAGCCTTGGTTTTGACCAACATGGACAACTGCAGTGCCGATGATGTTGTCGCACTTGCTTCCCTAGTGAAGCAGGCAGTGTGGGATAAATACCAAATAGAACTTGAGCATGAAGTTCGATTTCTGAACCGTACCGGGGAAACCAACCTGGCTCAGATCGAGGCGTTAAGATGAGAAAAGATCACTCTACGAAACTTCATATCTTAAAGTCATTAAGTAACGGCGAGTTTCATTCTGGAGAGGCGCTGGGCGAAGCCCTGAATGTATCCAGAGCGGCAATAGCTAAGCATATTAAAGGTCTTAGTGAGTGGGGCATTGATATTTATCGAGTGCAAGGGCGCGGTTACCAGTTGGCATCACCATTGCAGTTGCTAGATGAAGCTCTCCTTACTGCTAGTGCGGAGTCACTTGTTGAGCTTGTTCCTGTGATTAACTCAACCAACCAGTATTTGCTTGATAGAGTTGCAGAGTCAGAAAAGGGCCGTGTTTGTATAGCTGAGTATCAAGCACAAGGACGTGGTCGCCGCGGTAGACAATGGATCTCTCCATTTGGCTCTAACTTATACCTATCCATGTACTGGCGATTAGATGCGGGAATGGCCGCGGCAATGGGCTTAAGCCTTGTTATTGGTATTGCCGCAGTGGAAGCACTAGAAGAAATGGGCATACAAGGCGTTAAACTCAAGTGGCCAAATGACCTGTATTATCAAGATAAAAAACTGGCAGGAATCTTAGTGGAGATGTCAGGGCAGGCCGGTGGTGCTGCTCATCTTGTGATTGGGATGGGGCTCAATATTGGAATGCCTGATGAGCAACCTGAGATTGATCAACCATGGACAACATTGAATCAGGTAAACGAGAGTCTCGTGATCGATAGAAATGTCCTAGCGACGACGCTTATCAAGCATTGGAATTCCGCACTTATCGAGTATGAACTAAAAGGGCTTACCAGCTTTGTCGAACGTTGGAATCGATTAGATAACTTTCTCAATCGTCAAGTCAAGCTGCTCATCGGACCTAGAGAGGTGCACGGCGTCGTACGCGGCATCGATCATCAAGGCGGGATATTACTCGAAACCTCGCAAGGGCTAGAGACTTACATTGGTGGGGAAATCTCGTTGCGTAAAAGCGATTGACGTTCAATTACTTTCGTAAAGACACCTTATCAACCAAGTGGTTGACGCCTTTGTGTAGAATCAAATGGGCTCTTTCTCGGGTGGGAAGAATATTTAGCTCCAAGTTGAGCCCATTAATATCATGCCAAATTTGTTTCGCTTTTTGCTTTGCTTCATCGACTGACAGTTGCGTGTAGTGACTAAAATAAGAACCGGGTTTAGTAAAAGCCCCTTGGCGAAACTTTAAAAATCGTTCCACATACCACTGTTCAATTGTCTCTGTTTCAGCATCGACATAGATCGAAAAATCCAAAAAATCAGAGACAAAGACGCGATGTGGATCATGCGGATAATCCATTCCACTTTGTAGAACGTTTAAACCTTCAATGATAAGAACATCCGGTCTATCAACTTTTCTTAGTTCGTCCGTAATGTCATACGTGATGTGGGAGTAAATAGGTACTTCAAGATCCGGCTTACCCGCTTTAACGTCAGACATAAACTCAACTAAACGTTTGATATCATAGGACTCAGGAAACCCTTTACGATGCATGATACCGCGTTCTTCTAGTACCTTTTTCGGATATAGAAAGCCATCTGTAGTGACCAAGGACACTTTGGGATGATTCTCCCAACGAGAAAGCAATGCGGTCAGAATACGAGCTGTCGTACTTTTGCCTACAGCGACACTGCCGGCGATACCAATCACAAAAGGAGGGGCATGTTCTTCCGTATTCAAGAATTGTTGTAATACAGAGTTGCGGCTTTGACGGGCTTGGACGTACAGATTCAAAAGACGAGACAAAGGAAGGTAGATTTCTACCGCTTCCTCCATGGTTAGGTTTTCATTAATGCCCTGAAGCGCAGTCAAGTCGTCTTCAGAAAGTGTCATCGGTACAGAGTTTCTTAACTCGGCCCAGTTTGCACGGTCAAATGACAAAAATGGACTCATGGGTCTCTTTTATCCTTGGTTTAGTAGAAGCAAGAACATACATCAAGCGAACTTCAAAGCAAACGACAAAGGTCGAAGTTTACTTTAAAAAAGCCAAGTTTGTACGAATTTACAGCAAACGAATCTAAAAAATCGAATTTTATGATTTTTTTTAAAATTACTATTGCAACCTTGAAAATCATTCAATAAAATGCGCACCACTTATGCCGACTTAGCTCAGTAGGTAGAGCAACTGACTTGTAATCAGTAGGTCACCAGTTCGATTCCGGTAGTCGGCACCATTCTTTCCTTTAGTAGTCTGAATGGCTTGAAAATTTGGAGGGGTTCCCGAGTGGCCAAAGGGAGCAGACTGTAAATCTGCCGGCACTGCCTTCGATGGTTCGAATCCGTCCCCCTCCACCATATTCTTTAGGAAATAGCTCTCAGAGTTACGTGTTGCGGGCATCGTATAATGGCTATTACCTCAGCCTTCCAAGCTGATGATGCGGGTTCGATTCCCGCTGCCCGCTCCACTCTAATTTGAGTGCTGATATAGCTCAGGTGGTAGAGCGCATCCTTGGTAAGGATGAGGTCGGCAGTTCGAGTCTGCCTATCAGCACCAGCTCTCAAGTTTATTTCCTTTTGATATTAGATTTACCAATTATCTTTTTTGGTTGCGTGGTCAATTTGGGCCACCTAAATCCGTACCTAGAGGGACCACTCATGTCTAAAGAAAAATTTGAACGTACGAAACCGCACGTTAACGTTGGTACTATCGGCCACGTTGACCACGGTAAAACAACTCTAACTGCAGCTATCTGTACTACTCTTGCTAAAGTTTACGGCGGTGTAGCTAAAGACTTCGCATCTATCGATAACGCTCCAGAAGAGCGTGAGCGCGGTATCACAATCGCAACTTCTCACGTTGAGTACGACACTCCAACTCGTCACTACGCACACG
Source organism: Vibrio sp. M60_M70 (assembly GCF_037162085.1). Taxonomy (NCBI): domain Bacteria; kingdom Pseudomonadati; phylum Pseudomonadota; class Gammaproteobacteria; order Vibrionales; family Vibrionaceae; genus Vibrio; species Vibrio sp. M60_M70. The sequence goes on along the minus strand of NZ_JARLUL010000001.1, from coordinate 3,219,361 downwards.
TTGACTGTCCAGGACACGCGGACTACGTTAAAAACATGATCACTGGTGCTGCACAGATGGACGGTGGTATCCTAGTTGTTGCTGCGACAGATGGCCCAATGCCACAAACTCGTGAGCACATCCTACTAGGCCGTCAGGTTGGTATCCCATACATCATCGTATTCATGAACAAATGTGACATGGTTGACGATGAAGAGCTACTAGAACTAGTAGAAATGGAAGTTCGTGAACTTCTATCTGAATACGATTTCCCAGGTGATGACCTACCAGTTATCCAAGGTTCTGCACTAGGCGCACTAAACGGCGAAGAGCAGTGGGAAGCGAAAATCGTTGAACTAGCTGAAGCTCTAGATACTTACATCCCTGAGCCAGAGCGTGCGGTAGATCAGCCATTCCTAATGCCTATCGAAGACGTATTCTCAATCCAAGGTCGTGGTACAGTAGTAACTGGCCGTATCGAGCGTGGTATCCTAACTGTAGGTGACGAAGTTGCTATCGTAGGTATCAAAGACACTACTACTACTACATGTACTGGTGTTGAGATGTTCCGTAAGCTTCTAGACGAAGGCCGTGCAGGTGAGAACGTTGGTGCACTTCTACGTGGTACTAAGCGTGACGAAGTTGAACGTGGTCAAGTACTAGCGAAGCCTGGTTCAATCACTCCACACACTAAGTTCGAATCAGAAGTATACGTACTGTCTAAAGATGAAGGTGGTCGTCACACTCCATTCTTCAAAGGCTACCGTCCACAGTTCTACTTCCGTACAACTGACGTAACTGGTGACATCCAGCTACCAGAAGGCGTAGAAATGGTAATGCCAGGTGACAACGTACAGATGACTGTTGAGCTAATCGCACCAATCGCAATGGACGAAGGTCTACGTTTCGCGATCCGTGAAGGTGGCCGTACAGTAGGTGCTGGTGTTGTTGCTAAGATCTTCGACTAATTCATAGCGAATTAGCGATGCTTTCGGAAAATCTTGAATTAGATTTGACGAACCAGTAGCAAAAAGGGCATCATTTGATGCCCTTTTTCTGCACTCAACATTATTTTTGCTGTTTTCTTGTTCAGAAGTGGGTTGGGCGCAGAGCAAGATTAAGCAAAGATGCTTAATCTTAAGAAGAGTACGCTGATTTTTTCAGCGATATGGAGTTTGCCCTGCAACAGCGGGGTTGTTGTCGTCTATATTAAGACTTGTAACAGGTTGGTTTTATGAAAGCAAATAATGCTGAAACTCCTGATAGCTCAAACGCAGCAGATACGTTTAAGTGGTTAGCCGCTTTCGTATTGGCAGCTGCCGCTGTTGTGGGTAATTACCTGTATGGTGAAATGTCTGTAGTGGTTCGTGCTGCAGGCGTTGTTGTTCTTATTGCAGCTGCCTTAGGCGTTGCAGCAACAACGACTAAAGGTAAAGCAGCGATCAGTTTTGCAAAAGAATCGCGTATGGAAGTACGTAAAGTTGTTTGGCCTACTCGCCAAGAAACCATGCAAACAACACTGATCGTTTTAGCTGTAAGTATTGTAATGGCTCTAGTGCTATGGGGTATTGACGGAATTATGGTTCGTCTAGTAGCTCTAGCAACTGGGGTATAGAGGGTTTTTATTCATGAGTGAAGCTCCAAAAAAACGCTGGTATGTGGTTCAAGCCTTCTCTGGATTTGAAGGTCGTGTAGCTCAATCTCTGCGCGAGCATATCAAAATGCACGGCATGGAAGAGCTATTCGGTGAAGTACTGGTTCCTACTGAAGAAGTAGTAGAAATGCGCGCGGGTCAGCGTCGCAAATCTGAGCGTAAGTTCTTCCCAGGTTACGTCCTTGTTCAGATGATTATGAACGATGAATCATGGCACCTAGTACGCAGTGTGCCGCGTGTCATGGGCTTCATTGGTGGTACCTCAGACCGTCCGGCACCTATCACGGATAAAGAGGCTGACGCGATTCTTAATCGTCTTGAGAAAGCGAGTGAAGCGCCTCGTCCACGTACAATGTACGAAGCGGGTGAAGTGGTACGTGTTAACGAAGGTCCATTTGCTGACTTCAACGGTACTGTTGAAGAAGTGGATTACGAGAAGAGCCGCCTGAAAGTGTCTGTCTCGATCTTTGGTCGTGCGACACCAGTTGAGCTTGAATTTGGTCAGGTTGAAAAGCTGGACTAAGACTCTTCGTTAAAGAGTATAAAAAATCACCTTTTTAGGGTTGTATAAGGCGCGGATTATGACTATAATTTCGCGCCTTTTTACTTCAAGTGAAGTAAAAAGTTTCTTACACAAACGGGGAGCTGATCCGCGATTAGCGTTTGTACCCAAACTTAGGAATTATCATGGCTAAGAAAGTTGAAGCTTACATCAAGCTACAAGTTGCTGCTGGTATGGCTAACCCTAGTCCACCAGTAGGTCCTGCACTAGGTCAACACGGTGTGAACATCATGGAATTCTGTAAAGCGTTCAACGCAAAAACAGAATCTATTGAGAAAGGTCTACCAACTCCAGTAGTTATCACAGTATACAGCGACCGTTCTTTCACGTTCGTAACTAAGACTCCACCTGCTGCTGTTCTTCTTAAGAAAGCTGCTGGCGTTAAGTCTGGTTCAGGTCGTCCAAACACTGAAAAAGTTGGTACTGTAACTGACGCTCAAATCCAAGAAATCGCAGAAACTAAAGCTGCTGATATGACTGGTGCTGACATCGAAGCGATGAAGCGTTCTATCGCTGGTACTGCTCGTTCAATGGGCCTAGTGGTAGAGGGTTAATAAGATGGCAAAACTAACTAAGCGCATGCGCGTAATCCGCGAAAAAGTTGACGTAACTAAAGAATACGAAATCAACGAAGCTGTAGCTCTTCTTCAAGAACTAGCGACTGCGAAATTCGTTGAGTCTGTAGACGTTGCTGTTAACCTAGGCATTGATGCTCGTAAATCTGACCAGAACGTACGTGGTGCAACTGTACTACCTCACGGTACTGGCCGCGAAATCCGCGTTGCAGTGTTCACTCAAGGTGCTAACGCTGAAGCAGCTAAAGAAGCTGGCGCAGACATCGTAGGTATGGAAGATCTTGCTGAGCAAGTTAAGAAAGGCGAAATGAACTTTGACGTAGTTGTTGCTTCTCCAGATGCAATGCGCGTTGTAGGTCAACTAGGTACTATCCTAGGTCCTCGCGGTCTTATGCCAAACCCTAAAGTTGGTACTGTAACTCCTAACGTTGCTGAAGCGGTTAAAAACGCTAAAGCTGGTCAGGTTCGTTACCGTAACGACAAAAACGGCATCATCCACACTACTATCGGTAAAGCAAACTTCTCTGCTGAGCAGATCAAAGAGAACCTAGAAGCACTTCTAGTTGCTCTGAAGAAAGCTAAGCCATCTTCAGCGAAAGGTACTTTCCTGAAGAAAGTAAGCATCTCTACTACTATGGGTGCTGGTGTTGCTGTTGATCAGGCTAGCCTGAACACTCAAGCATAATTTATTTGCTTAGGCGCAAAATTAGTGTATAATTTTGCGCCTAATATTTGTGGTTGGGGCTGAACTTTGGTTCTTTGAACTGTCTCCTAGTTCGAAATGAATTAAGACCCAGTCTCCGTCCAAGACCGTAGGTGTTTGTGTAAAAGCAAACTTAATTATCCTACGTAGATGGTGCCCGAACTGACAGAAAGCTCTATGTAATATAGTTAACTTTCTTCTGGGGAAGCACCTCAATAGCTCTCACTGTCGTGATGATAGTGAGTGGTGTAACGACAACCAGGAGTAAATCCAAGATGGCTTTAAACCTTCAAGACAAAAAAGCAATTGTTGCTGAAGTCAACGAAGCTGCCAGTGGTGCACTTTCTGCAGTTGTAGCTGATTCTCGTGGCGTTCAAGTTGGCGCGATGACTTCTCTACGTAAACAAGCTCGTGAAGCTGGCGTTTACATGAGAGTTGTTCGTAACACTCTTGCTCGTCGTGCGGTTGAAGGTACTGAGTACGAGTGTCTAACTGACACTTTCACTGGTCCTACACTAATCGCATTCTCTAATGAGCACCCAGGTGCTGCAGCGCGTCTTTTCAAAGACTTCGCTAAAGAGAACAAAGATTTCGAGATCAAAGCTGCTGCTTATGAAGGCGCTTTAACTGACGCTGAAGTACTAGCAACACTACCAACTTACGACGAAGCAATTGCACGCCTAATGATGTGCATGAAAGAAGCTTCGGCTGGCAAGCTGGCGCGTACTATCGCAGCTATCCGCGATCAAAAACAAGAAGCAGCGGCATAAGCCTTGCTTTTTACTGGTTGCTTAATAAACTTATTGTTGACTTAAAAGAGAATTGTTATGTCTATTACTAACGAGCAAATCCTAGACGCAGTTGCAGAAATGTCTGTAATGCAAGTTGTTGAACTAATCGAAGCAATGGAAGAGAAATTCGGTGTTTCTGCTGCTGCTGCTGTTGTAGCTGGCGGCGCTGCTGGCGGCGAAGCTGCTGCTGAGCAAACTGAATTCGACGTAATCCTAGAAGCTGCTGGCGGTAACAAAGTTGCTGTAATCAAAGCAGTACGTGGCGCAACTGGCCTAGGTCTTAAAGAAGCTAAAGCTCTTGTAGACGGCGCTCCAGCACCTCTTAAAGAAGGTGTTGAGAAAGCAGAAGCTGAAGCTCTTAAAGCTCAGCTAGAAGAAGCTGGTGCAACTGTTGCTGTTAAGTAATTATTGCATAGTTTCTTAGCCTAACGGCTAATTGGCTGGTGGTTTTTTAACCACCGGCCTTTTTGCGCTGTAGGGTATAGGCGAATTTTCCCGCTGTTTAAGCGCCTGATATCCATGCAAAAAACATTTCATTCTTACGAAATGAAATGTCACTACAGTAAACAGCTATATTAGTCACTGTCCCTTACCCCCTTAAGTAACTAGGAGCGGGCGGACAGTTTGGGTCACTTATCAGCGAGCTGAGGAACCCCATGGTTTACTCTTATACCGAGAAAAAGCGCATCCGTAAGGACTTTGGTACTCGTCCACAAGTTTTGGACATTCCATACCTGCTATCGATCCAGCTCGATTCGTTCGACAAATTCATCGAACAGGATCCTGAAGGTCAATACGGTCTTGAAGCCGCTTTCCGTTCTGTATTCCCGATTCAGAGCTACAACGGCAATTCTGAGCTGCAATACGTTAGCTACCGTCTTGGTGAGCCAGTTTTTGACGTTAAAGAATGTCAAATCCGCGGTGTAACTTACTCAAAGCCACTACGTGTAAAACTACGCCTAGTTATCTTTGATAAAGACGCGCCAGCAGGTACTGTAAAAGACATTAAAGAACAAGAAGTCTACATGGGTGAAATTCCACTCATGACAGACAATGGTACCTTCGTAATTAACGGTACCGAGAGGGTTATCGTATCCCAGCTGCACCGAAGCCCAGGCGTGTTCTTCGACAGCGATAAGGGTAAGACCCACTCTTCAGGTAAAGTTTTATACAACGCACGTGTTATTCCTTACCGTGGTTCATGGCTTGATTTCGAGTTTGATCCTAAGGATAACTTGTACGTTCGTATCGACCGCCGTCGTAAGCTACCAGCATCGATCATCCTTCGTGCACTAGGTAAGTCGACAGAAGAAATCCTAGATCTCTTCTTCGAGAAAGTGAACTTCGAAGTGAAAGACCAAACTCTATTGATGGAGTTGGTTCCAGATCGTCTACGTGGTGAAACTGCGTCGTTCGACATCGAAGCGAATGGTAAAGTTTACGTTGAGCAAGGTCGTCGCGTAACAGCTCGTCATATCCGCCAACTAGAAAAAGATGGTGTTGATCACATCGAAGTACCAGTTGAGTACATCGTAGGTAAAGTTGCATCAAAAGATTACATCAATGAAGCAACTGGCGAGATCATTGTTAACGCTAACCAGGAAATCAGCCTGGAAGCACTAGCGAACCTATCTCAGGCTGGCCACAAAGCGCTAGAAGTTCTATTTACGAACGATCTAGACCACGGTCCATTCATGTCAGAAACACTACGTATCGACAGCACGGTTGATCGTATTTCTGCATTGGTAGAAATCTACCGCATGATGCGCCCTGGTGAGCCGCCAACAAAAGAAGCTGCAGAAGCTCTATTCGAAAGCCTATTCTTCTCTGAAGAGCGTTACGATCTATCGACTGTTGGTCGTATGAAGTTCAACAGCTCTATCGGTCGTGAAGATGCTCAAGAGCAAGGCACACTTGATGAAACTGATATCATCGAAGTGATGAAGAAGCTGATCGCGATCCGTAACGGTAAGGGCGAAGTGGACGATATCGACCACCTAGGCAACCGTCGTATCCGTTCTGTAGGCGAAATGGCTGAGAACCAGTTCCGTGTAGGTCTAGTACGTGTTGAGCGTGCAGTTAAAGAGCGTCTAAGCCTAGGCGATCTTGACGCAATCATGCCTCAAGACTTGATCAACGCGAAGCCAATTTCTGCGGCAGTTAAAGAATTCTTTGGCTCTTCACAGCTTTCACAGTTCATGGACCAAAACAACCCGCTATCAGAAGTAACGCACAAGCGTCGTATTTCTGCATTGGGTCCTGGCGGTCTAACTCGTGAACGTGCTGGCTTCGAAGTACGTGACGTACACGTAACGCACTACGGTCGTCTATGTCCTATCGAAACGCCTGAAGGTCCAAACATCGGTCTGATCAACTCTCTATCTGCGTTTGCGCGTTGTAACGAGTACGGTTTCCTAGAGACACCATACCGTCGCGTTGTAGATGGCGTAGTAACAGACGAAGTAGATTACCTGTCTGCAATCGAAGAAGGCCAATTTGTTATCGCTCAGGCGAACGCTAAGCTAAACGAAGATGGTACTTTTGCAGATGAGCTGATCACAGCTCGTCAGAAAGGTGAATCTGGTCTACACCCTCGTGAGCACGCTCAGTACATGGACGTTGCGACAAACCAGGTTGTATCTATCGCTGCATCGCTTATCCCGTTCCTAGAACACGATGATGCGAACCGTGCATTGATGGGTGCGAACATGCAACGTCAGGCAGTTCCGACACTGAAAGCTGACAAACCGCTTGTTGGTACTGGTATTGAACGTAACGTAGCCGTTGACTCAGGTGTAACTGCAGTTGCGAAACGTGGTGGTGTAATCCAGTCAGTAGATGCTTCTCGTATCGTTGTTAAAGTAAACGAAGAAGAGCTAGTACCAGGTGAAGCTGGTATCGATATCTACAACCTGACTAAATACACACGTTCTAACCAGAACACATGTATTAACCAACGCCCATGTGTGATGCCAGGTGAACCTGTATCACGCGGTGACGTGCTTGCTGATGGTCCTTCGACAGACCTAGGTGAGCTAGCGCTTGGTCAAAACATGCGTATCGCGTTCATGCCTTGGAACGGTTACAACTTCGAAGACTCGATCTTAGTATCTGAGCGCGTAGTTCAAGAAGACCGCTTCACGACAATCCACATTCAAGAACTTACTTGTGTGGCGCGTGATACTAAGCTGGGCTCTGAAGAGATTACAGCTGATATTCCAAACGTAGGTGAATCTGCTCTGTCTAAACTAGACGAGTCAGGTATCGTTTACATCGGTGCTGAAGTTAAGGGTGGCGACATCCTAGTTGGTAAAGTAACACCTAAAGGTGAAACTCAGCTAACGCCTGAAGAGAAGCTACTACGTGCTATCTTCGGTGAAAAAGCATCTGATGTTAAAGATACTTCACTACGTGTACCTAACTCTGTATCAGGTACGATCATCGACGTTCAAGTCTTCACTCGCGATGGCGTAGAGAAAGACAAGCGTGCGCTTGAAATCGAACAGATGCAGCTTAAAGAAGCGAAGAAAGACCTAACTGAAGAATTCCAGATTCTTGAGGGTGGCCTTCTAAACCGTGTTAAAGCTGTATTGATTGAAGGCGGTTACTCTGAAGCGAAATTAGACACGACTGATCGTAAGAAGTGGCTAGAGCTAACGCTAGAAGATGACGCACTACAAACTCAGCTTGAGCAACTTGCTGAGCAGTGGGACGAGCTAAAAGCTGACTTCGATAAGAAGTTCGAAACTAAACGTCGTAAGATCACTCAAGGTGATGATTTAGCACCTGGCGTACTGAAGATCGTTAAGGTTTACCTAGCGGTTAAACGTCGCATTCAGCCTGGTGATAAGATGGCGGGTCGTCACGGTAACAAGGGTGTAATCTCTAAGATCAACCCTGTTGAAGACATGCCATACGATGAAAAAGGTCAGCCTGTAGACATCGTACTTAACCCACTGGGTGTACCTTCGCGTATGAACATCGGTCAGATCCTAGAAGTGCACTTAGGTCTGGCAGCGAAAGGTATCGGTGACAAGATCAACCAGATGGTTAAAGAGCAGCAAGAACTAGCGAAATTCCGTGAGTTCCTACAAAAAGTTTACGACCTAGGCGACACTCGCCAGAAAGTAGACATTGCTTCTCTATCTGATGATGAAGTACGTACTCTGATCAAGAACTTGCGTGGCGGTCTACCAATCGCGACTCCTGTATTTGATGGTGCTCCAGAAGAGTCAATCAAAGCACTTCTTGAGCTAGCAGATCTACCAACATCAGGTCAGCTAACGCTATTTGATGGTCGCACAGGTGATGCGTTTGAGCGTCCTGTAACTGTTGGTTACATGTACATGCTGAAACTGAACCACCTTGTTGATGACAAGATGCACGCTCGTTCAACTGGTTCGTACAGCCTAGTAACTCAGCAGCCACTAGGTGGTAAAGCTCAGTTCGGTGGTCAGCGTTTCGGTGAGATGGAAGTATGGGCACTAGAAGCATACGGTGCTGCTTACACGCTACAAGAAATGCTAACGGTTAAGTCGGATGACGTTAACGGCCGTACTAAGATGTACAAAAACATCGTAGACGGTAACCACAGCATGGAACCTGGCATGCCAGAATCGTTCAACGTACTGTTGAAAGAGATCCGCTCGCTAGGTATCAACATCGAGCTAGAAGACGAAGAGTAATCCTTTCTCTCTTGATGAAAGTCGAGAGAATCAAAGCGATTATTTGGAAGAAGGTGCTCACTTTAGCGAGTGAGCTCCTTTTAACTCCTTACAGGAGCTGATTGTGAAAGACTTATTAAACTTTCTAAAAGCACAGCATAAGACCGAAGAATTTGATGCAATCAAAATCGGTCTATCTTCACCAGACATGATCCGTTCATGGTCTTTTGGTGAAGTTAAAAAACCTGAAACGATCAACTATCGTACGTTCAAACCTGAACGCGATGGTCTGTTCTGTGCGCGTATCTTTGGTCCAGTTAAAGACTACGAATGTCTTTGTGGTAAGTACAAGCGCCTGAAGCACCGTGGTGTTATCTGTGAGAAGTGTGGTGTAGAAGTTACACAAACTAAAGTTCGTCGTGACCGTATGGGCCACATTGAACTGGCTTCACCAGTAGCTCACATCTGGTTCCTAAAATCGCTACCGTCTCGTATCGGTCTACTGATGGATATCCCTCTACGTGATATCGAACGTGTTCTTTACTTCGAAATGTACGTAGTAACAGAACCAGGTATGACTGATCTAGAAAAAGGTCAGATGCTTACGGAAGAAGAGTATCTAGATCGTCTAGAAGAGTGGGGCGACGAGTTCACTGCTAAGATGGGTGCGGAAGCTATCAAGGACCTACTAGGTTCTATGGATATGCACGCTGAAGCAGAACAAATGCGTGAAGAGTTAGAGACAACAAACTCTGAAACTAAGCGTAAGAAAGTAACTAAGCGTCTTAAGCTGGTAGAAGCGTTCATCGCATCGGGTAACAACCCAGAGTGGATGATCCTAACAGTACTTCCAGTACTTCCGCCAGATCTACGTCCTCTAGTACCTCTAGATGGCGGTCGCTTTGCGACTTCTGATCTTAACGATCTATACCGTCGTGTGATCAACCGTAACAACCGTTTGAAGCGTCTTCTAGAGCTAGCTGCTCCGGACATCATCGTACGTAACGAAAAACGTATGCTGCAAGAGTCTGTTGATGCGCTACTAGATAACGGTCGTCGTGGTCGTGCGATCACAGGTTCTAACAAGCGTCCTCTGAAATCTCTTGCTGATATGATCAAGGGTAAACAAGGTCGTTTCCGTCAGAACCTTCTAGGTAAACGTGTAGACTACTCTGGCCGTTCTGTAATCACAGTAGGTCCATACCTTCGTCTGCACCAGTGTGGTCTTCCTAAGAAGATGGCACTTGAGCTATTCAAACCATTCATCTACAGCAAGCTAGAGACTCGTGGTCTTGCGACTACAATCAAAGCTGCTAAGAAAATGGTAGAGCGTGAAGAAGCGGTCGTTTGGGATATCCTAGACGAAGTAATCCGTGAACACCCAGTACTATTGAACCGTGCACCGACACTTCACCGTCTCGGTATCCAGGCGTTCGAACCAGTACTAATCGAAGGTAAAGCGATTCAGCTACACCCACTTGTATGTGCGGCGTACAACGCGGACTTCGATGGTGACCAAATGGCGGTTCACGTACCTCTAACTCTAGAGGCACAGCTTGAAGCTCGTACTCTGATGATGTCGACAAACAACATTCTGTCGCCAGCGTCAGGTGATCCGATCATCGTACCTTCTCAGGACGTTGTATTGGGTCTGTACTACATGACTCGTGAAAAGATCAACGTGAAAGGTGAAGGCATGTACCTTTCTGGCCCAGAAGAGGCTGAGAAAGCATACCGCACTAAACAAGCTGAGCTTCATGCACGCGTTAAAGTACGTATTACAGAAACCGTTGTAGACGAAGACGGCAACAGCACTACTGAAACTAAGATGGTAGATACCACTGTTGGTCGTGCAATGCTATGGCAAATCGTGCCAGCTGGTCTACCGTACAGCATCGTTAACCAAAAGCTAGGTAAGAAGCAAATCTCTAACCTACTTAACGAGGCGTACCGTAAACTAGGTCTGAAAGACACGGTAATCTTCGCTGACCAAATCATGTACACAGGTTTCGCATACGCGGCACTTTCTGGTGTATCTGTTGGTATCGACGATATGGTTGTACCAGCAGCTAAGTACACTGAAATCGCTGAAGCGGAAGAAGAAGTACGTGAAATCCAGGAACAGTACCAATCAGGTCTTGTTACTGCGGGCGAACGCTACAACAAAGTTATCGATATCTGGGCATCGACCAACGACCGTGTTGCGAAAGCAATGATGGAAAACCTTTCATCTGAAACGGTAGTTAACCGTGATGGTGAAGAGGAACAGCAAGAGTCATTCAACAGCATCTACATGATGGCGGACTCGGGCGCTCGTGGTTCTGCAGCACAGATTCGTCAGCTTGCGGGTATGCGTGGTCTGATGGCGCGTCCAGATGGTTCAATCATCGAAACGCCGATCACAGCGAACTTTAAAGAAGGTCTAAACGTACTTCAGTACTTTATCTCAACGCACGGTGCTCGTAAGGGTCTTGCGGATACGGCACTGAAAACAGCGAACTCGGGTTACCTAACTCGTCGTCTAGTAGACGTTGCTCAAGACGTTGTTGTAACTGAACATGACTGTGGCACTCACGAGGGTGTTGACATGATGCCTCACATCGAGGGTGGTGATGTTAAAGTTGCACTTTCTGAGCTTGCTCTTGGTCGCGTTGTTGCTGAAGACGTACTAAAACCTGGCACTGAAGACGTTCTTATTCCACGTAACACCCTGATCGATGAGAAGTGGTGTCAAATCATGGAAGAGAACTCAGTAGACAGCATGAAAGTGCGCTCTGTAGTAACGTGTGATTCTGACTTCGGTTGTTGTGCACAGTGTTACGGTCGTGACCTAGCACGTGGTCACCTAGTGAACCAAGGTGAAGCAGTAGGTGTTATCGCTGCTCAGTCTATCGGTGAACCAGGTACACAGCTTACCATGCGTACGTTCCACATCGGTGGTGCGGCATCGACAGCAGCGGCAGAGAACAGTGTTCAAGTTAAGAACAACGGTTCTATCAAGCTACACAACGCTAAATCTGTACTGGCAGATGACGGTAAGATCGTTATCACTTCTCGTGCGACAGAGTTAACTATTATTGATGAGTTTGGTCGTACGAAAGAGAAACACAAACTGCCTTACGGTACGCTACTAAGCAAAGGCGATGGCGATACAGTTCAAGCTGGCGAAACAGTTGCAAACTGGGAAGCGCACACACTACCTATCATTACTGAGGTAGCAGGTCGCATCCAGTTCGTAGATATGATCGACGGCGTAACAGTATCTCGTCAAACTGATGACCTAACTGGTCTATCTTCAAGCGAAGTAACTGACCCAGCAGCTCGCCCTTCAGCAGGTAAAGATATGCGTCCAGCTATCAAACTTGTTGACGAGCAAGGTAACGATGTAATGATCCCTGGTACTGATATGCCAGCTCACTACTTCCTACCTGGTAAAGCGATTGTAAACATCGAAGATGGCGCAGCAGTAGGTGTTGGTGCGACACTAGCACGTATTCCTCAGAAGTCTGGCGGTAACAAAGATATCACCGGTGGTCTTCCACGAGTTGCTGACCTATTTGAAGCACGTAAGCCGAAAGAGCCTGCAATCCTTGCTGAGCACACAGGTACTGTGAGCTTCGGTAAAGAGACCAAAGGTAAACGTCGCTTAGTGATCACACGTGAAAGCGGTGAAGCTTACGAAGAGATGATTCCTAAGCATCGTCAGTTGAACGTATTCGAAGGTGAAAAAGTTGAACGTGGTGACGTGATCGCAGATGGTCCAGAGTCTCCACACGACATCCTACGTCTACGTGGCGTACACGCGGTAACGCAGTACATTGCTAACGAAGTACAGGAAGTTTACCGTCTACAAGGCGTTAAGATTAACGATAAGCACATTGAAACTATCGTTCGTCAGATGCTACGTAAGTGTACTATTACTCACTCTGGTGACTCTGAGTTCCTACCTGGTGAGCAGATTGAGTACTCACAAGTTAAGATTGCTAACCGTAACCTAGAAGCTGAAGGCAAAGAGCCTGCACGTTTCGAACGTGAACTACTAGGTATCACTAAAGCATCTCTAGCGACTGAGTCGTTCATCTCTGCGGCATCGTTCCAGGAGACAACTCGCGTACTAACAGAAGCAGCAGTTTCTGGTAAGCGTGACGACCTACGTGGTCTGAAAGAGAACGTAATTGTTGGTCGTCTGATCCCAGCTGGTACTGGTTTCGCATACCACCAAGAGCGTCAAGCTAAACGTTCTGAAGCGCAAGATGGTCCTTCTGCTGAGCAAGCAACGGACAACCTAGCGGCACTTCTAAACGCTGGTTTCTCTTCTGAAGAGTAAGCCATTTAACGAGTAATCGTTAGAAGCTTAAGAAAAAAGGCACCTTCGGGTGCCTTTTTAGTTTTTATCCTGCCTTTTTCTTCGAGAGGGTTCTTAGAGAAGGTAATAGTGCTAAGGCTAGAAACAAAAAAGACCGACGATGATCGTCAGTCTTTTCTATCCTTCAGTCTCTGAATGTTCGCAAACACTAAGCCCCTGGGGGCATAGACAGACTTTCTGCGATCTGCTGTATCAGATAGTCCTCGACTTCAAATCGAGTCTCAAGAATTTCGCCAATGAGACACATATCAGAATCGAAATCATCTAATTCATCATCTTCAGTAACTTCTGAGTACTTATCGTTAAAGTTCAATAGTGGTTCAGTTGTCAGGACTATTTGACCATAAGTTTGATTGATTTCATTGGTCACGACAAAGCCAGTCGCTTTCCAGCGATCCATAACCATGTCATAGATTTTAAAATGGCCCTCGGAGATGTAATCAACGAGATGCTGACAGAAATCCTGCAATTCGGAAGGAGATGGGAGTTCAATAACATTGGTTTTCGAACAAGGTTGCAGTGCTGCAAGCTTACAATATTCAACAATCAGGGATTGTCTTGTCTCTAACCAGTGATCAATGACATCACTTGAGCCACCCCACTGGTCTTGTGTTTGTTTGAATTTTTTTAGCATGACCATGCCCTCATGATCTGATCGCCTGTTGGCGAACGTATCCTTTGCAAAGCAAAGTTAGTAAAGTTATTACAAACTCTTGTCCTTACTAGAATTTAGAGTGCGAATTTACTTAACGACAAACTCTAGTATGAAATTAGATTGCCAGTAAAATGAACGAACTTCAAGCAAAGGGATGGTGTAATGTTAAGAAAAGGTGATGTTAACCGCGCGATAAATGCATACTGGTGTGTTGTTGCAGGAAGTGAAATTTGGCTGGTGGATGGTGCTGTGCCTTTCGGGTCTGCAGAGCAGTTATCACTGCCTGAAGTGAGTGCAAGGCCCATTGGTGAGTATTCAGGTTCGCCCGTCATGTGGCTTAATTTGTCTGATCTGGAGCATGATCTACCATTAGTCTCACTGCGCGACTGCCTGCATTTTCCTGAGCCATTATTTATGTTGTTAAGTAAAGCGGTCCAGTATGGGCACATGACGCAAAGTCTGCGTTTTTGCCCACAGTGCGGTGGAAGAAACTTTCTTAATAATAACCAGTTAGCTATGCAGTGTGGCGAATGCCGTACTCTCCATTATCCTCGAATATTTCCGTGTATTATCGTTGCTGTGCGTAAAGAGAACCAGATCTTATTGGCTCAACATCCAAGGCATCGAAATGGTATGTATACCGTTATTGCTGGCTTCTTAGAAGTTGGTGAGACATTAGAAGAGTGTGTGGCTCGAGAAATTCATGAAGAAACAGGAATTCTCGTTAAAAATATTCGTTACTTTGGCAGCCAGCCTTGGGCTTTCCCATCGAGCATGATGATGGGGTTTTTAGCTGACTATGAATCGGGAGAGTTAAGTCCAGACTACACTGAGTTGTCTGATGCACAATGGTTTGGTATCGATGAGATGCCGCCTGTTGCGCCTAAAGGAACGATTGCAAGAGCACTTATCGAACAAACGCTGAAAGATATAGACTCTAATTATCTGATAAATAGATAAAAAAACCCTCCGAGAGGGAGGGGGTAAGTAAGATGTCGTTATGAGATGCTGAGTACTAAGTACTCAGTTTATAATTGTAGTTTTCGCTAGCGAACAAATTTTTAACACTGATACCGATTGGGTGCAAATTAAGCATTGATTTAAAAGTTAATAACTTGATCCAGGTTGCAAAGCACACAGCTATTGGACTTAAATCAGTGATAGAATACCCCCTTTCACAGAAAGCCTAACAGTTGGAATTACGGAATGACTGAATTAAAAAATGATCGTTATCTGCGTGCGCTTTTAAAAGAGCCGGTAGATTACACGCCAGTATGGATGATGCGCCAGGCAGGTCGTTACCTACCAGAATACAAAGCGACTCGTGCAGAAGCGGGTGATTTCATGTCTTTGTGTCGAAATGCAGAATTAGCATCCGAAGTGACACTTCAACCATTACGCCGTTTTCCTCTTGATGCTGCGATCTTATTCTCGGACATCTTAACGATTCCAGATGCCATGGGGCTTGGTTTGCGTTTTGCTGCGGGTGAAGGACCTGTTTTTGATAACCCAATTACATGCAAAGCTGACGTGGAAAAAATTGGTTTGCCAGATCCAGAAGGTGAACTGCAATATGTAATGAACGCAGTACGTCAGATCCGTAAAGACCTTAAGGGTGAAGTGCCGTTAATTGGCTTCTCTGGTAGCCCGTGGACTCTTGCTACGTACATGATCGAAGGTGGCAGTTCTAAAGCCTTCACCAAGATCAAGAAAATGATGTACGCGGAACCACAAACTCTGCACTTACTTCTAGATAAGCTGGCAGACAGCGTTATCGAGTACCTAAACGCGCAAATTAAAGCAGGCGCGCAGTCGGTAATGGTATTTGACACATGGGGTGGCGTACTGACGCCTCGTGACTACAATCTGTTCTCGCTACAATACATGCACAAGATCGTTGATGGTCTGATTCGTGAAAACGATGGTCGTCGTGTACCAGTAACATTATTCACTAAGAATGGCGGCATGTGGCTTGAGCAAATCGCAGCAACGGGCTGTGATGCAGTTGGTCTAGACTGGACAATCAACATTGCAGACGCGAAAGCACGTATCGGTGATAAAGTGGCGCTGCAAGGTAACATGGACCCATCCATGCTTTACGCTTCGCCAGAGCGCATCCGTGAAGAAGTAGCGGATATCCTAGAAGGATTTGGTGATACGGGGACTGGTCATGTGTTCAACCTGGGTCACGGTATCCACTTGGATGTACCGCC
Organism: Vibrio sp. M60_M70; assembly: GCF_037162085.1. Taxonomy (NCBI): domain Bacteria; kingdom Pseudomonadati; phylum Pseudomonadota; class Gammaproteobacteria; order Vibrionales; family Vibrionaceae; genus Vibrio; species Vibrio sp. M60_M70. The sequence continues at coordinate 3,203,199 of NZ_JARLUL010000001.1, read as the reverse complement.
AGAAAACGCAGGCGTGTTTGTGGATGCGGTACACGAGTTATCTAAGCCATACCACAAGTAAGTTAGATTTTTTGAAATCAAATGCCGGCATTCAGTGCCGGTATTTTTTTACCTAAAATTCAGTTTTCTATCTGAGACTCAAGGCTGTACAGCTCTAGTAGTATTTGGCCTACTATGATCTAATTGCTATTTAGTCTGTACGCTTATTTTTTAATTTTATTATAAACAATATCTTAGCGGTTTGTGTTTGTGTGCTCATTTTCTTGTACAGATAAAAAAGCAATTAGATCATGGGTAACCTAAAGCATCGAGTGAACGCGTTTTTTAAGGTACGGCACGACGTCTGATTCAAACCAAGGATTCTTCTTTAACCACAATGTATTGCGTGGAGATGGGTGAGGGAGCGGGATAAAGTCCGGTTCCCAATCTTGCCATTGCTGAACGGTTTGCGTGAGCGTCTTTGGTTTGTTGGTGAGATAGTACTGCTGCGAGTACTGACCAATTAATAGAGTGAGCTCTATATTGGGCAGCTGCTCAAGAATCTTTCTATGCCAAGTGGGCGCACATTCTTTACGAGGCGGTAAATCACCAGAGTTCCCTTTGCCTGGATAACAGAATCCCATTGGGACAATGGCAATTTTATTTGGGTCGTAGAAAACGTCTTTGTCGATATCGAGCCATTGGCGTAATCGATCACCACTTGGGTCATTCCAAGGTATCGAAGTTTTGTGTACACGTGTGCCTGGGGCCTGACCGATGATTAGGATGCGTGCCCCTTTTGCTGCTTGTACGACAGGGTTTGCGCCCAAAGGTAAATTATCCGCGCAGATCTGGCAGGCCCTCACTTGCTGCAATAGCTCGTCTAACGACATTCTTAGTAACCCTTTTCGAAGTCCACTTGATAATTTAATGAAAACCCATCACGCCAGCGTAGATAGTTGTCAGCAAAAATCTCGATGACTTGCTCGGGAAAACTCAGCGCAGCAATGTGTGGAGTGATGGTGACTTGCGGTAGTTTCCAAAACGGATGTTCTACCGATAACGGTTCTTGCTCAAATACATCTAAGAAGGCGTGTTCTACCCAACGGTTTTTCAGAGCGAAGAGCAACCCTGCCTCATCCAGTACGTCGCCACGACCTACGTTAAACAATAACGCCTGATTTAGTTGGCTGAGCGTTTGACGATTAAGTAACTGTTGCGTCTCCGGTGTACTTGGTAGGGTATTCACAACAATGTCGGCTTGTTCAAATGCCTTACTTAGTTCACTGATATGAAAGGTCTGATTAAATTCACCACCTGAGGTCGGAATACCTGTGCGGTTCATACCGATGGTTTTTATTCCCATTGCTTTAGCGGCATTGCCCAAATAACACCCAATGCTACCAGTACCGAGAATCACCATGGTTTTACTTTGTAATGATGTATAGAGGTGAGGCTGCCATCGTTTGTTTTGTTGTTGCTGGTGGTATCGGTTGAAGTGGCGGTAATGGGCAATACTGTACCCCAGCACATATTCGGCAATCAGTGGGCCAAAGATGCCTCGAACATTGGTCAGGGTGTAGTCCTGACGAAGGTTAGGTAGCATTAGTGCATTGACGCCGGCGAATGTCGATTGTACCCACCCAAGCTGTGAAAACTCGTCTAATCTATTGGATAGTAATGGCGGATCGGCAAGAACTATTTGAGCTTCCTCTGGCTTATCAGTGATGCTCAGATCTGGTAGCTTTCTCTCCGTCAATAACGTTTCGTAGGTGTCACGATGCTCTGAGAGCAGGAAAATCTGATTTGAATGCGGCATTAACTTTTTCCCTGTGATGAATCAAGTACACTTTCGCTGTTTTTTTCTTCAATGATTGAGTGACTATGCTTAAGAATCCTCTTCAGGTTCGTTTAGAAAAACTAGAACCTTGGCAACAAATTACCTTTATGGCGTGTCTATGTGAACGCATGTATCCAAACTATGCGATGTTTTGTGAGAACACAGAATTTGCTGACCCGCGTGCTTACCGAGCGATTCTTGATAGTGTATGGGAAATTTTGACAGTTAAGAACGCGAAAATTAACTTCGAACGTCAATTAGAGAAGTTAGAAGAGTTGTTCCCAAGTGCGGATGAGTTCGATTTTTACGGCGTTTACCCAGCGATGGACGCGTGTCAGGGTTTGTCTACGTTACTGCATGGTCTATTGGACCGCGACTACCTTTTCGATTCAATGCTTAAAGTGAGCCAACAGTCGGTACAAACCGTTGCTGATCTAGAGCAAGCGCAAGGTGCAGAGCCAATAACCAACGACAACCAGAAAGAAAATGAAGCCGTATGTGAAGAATGGGACGTGCAGTGGGCTATTTTCCGTCCACTGCGTGAAGCGGTAGAGCGTGACATCAGCTTGATTAAAGATTTACGTGAAGAGTTACGTGAAGAAGGCGTGAGCAATATCGGTATCGCACTTTAATCGTTGAATAGATAGAAAAAAGGCATCCTAAATGGATGCCTTTTTGTTTGCGGCGTTTGAGCTGTTATGCCCAATGCTGATTACGATTCTTTAGAGCCTGGTTTTGTCGCTTCTTGAGTTTCTGGCTCCTTGTGATGCTTCTCCAGTTCTTCCTCTTCTTCATCGTCATCGCGGCTTTCGATTACGCCGTGCATCTCTTTCCAACTTTCCCAACGTTGGTAAGCCAGCTCCTGCATGTCGGTACTTTTATCCGCTTCATCGATGATTTCTTCACCCACGAGGTGTTCAAAAATATCCTCCAACGTCACCAAGCCTTGCACAGTACCGTATTCGTCAACGACAAGGGCTAGCTGTAGGCGATGAGTCATCATTTGGTCAAACACTTTCGGTAAAGTCGTGTTGTTTAGCACCACTTGAATCGGGCGCATGATTGCTCCCAGTTGTTTCTGTCCACAACCTGATTGTTGGAGTTTGAACAACTCAAGGCGGTGCACAAAACCAATGATGTTGTCTTTCTGCTCGCTATAAACCAATGGGCGTGAGAAAGGCGTATCCTTGTGTTTTTCTAGGAACTCATTGATGGTCATCGTGGCATCGATACGGAATACCACAGGACGTGGCGTCATAACCTGCGTTACAGGTACATCTTGGATGCCCAGCAGGTTGCTTAAGATTTTTGATTCACCCTCGGCAAATTCACCGCTTTCACGTGCCAGAATCGCCATTGCAGACAGTTCATCACGCATTTTCGGAGCTTCGTGGTTACGAGCAAGACGCTTGGTGATTTGCTCTGAAAACCATACGAATGGCGTTAGCGCCCATACCATCCAACGTAATGCGACTGCCGCGGTTGGCGCCAATTGACGCCAGTAAGTTGCGCCAATTGTTTTCGGTACGATTTCTGAAAGCACCAAGATCGCCAGTGTGAGCACTGCCGAAAAGATACCTAATGCTTCGCTACCAAATACCACCGCAGCTTGTGCACCAGCAGTGGCCGCGCCGATGGTATGAGCGATGGTATTTAGAGTTAGAATGGATGCCAATGGCCGGTCGATATCTGATTTTAGCTTAGCCAGTTGCCCAGCTGCGGGATGCCCCTGTTGATTGAGCTGCGCAATGTAGCTCGGACTGATACTCAGCAGTACCGCCTCCAGCACCGAACAGATAAACGAAATGCCGATTGCAATAGAGATATAAATGGATAACAGCAGCATAGTTGCCCTTGAATGTAGTTTGATAGTGGTTATTTGCAGCTATTATAACCGCAAAAGTGCCTTATAAATTGGTCCAAATACCTTGGAAAGCAAGGGTTTTCAGGGGGTATGTGGTAACAAATTGTGAGTTATTACTCATATTATGGCTAAAAGTACGTCAGAAAATCGAAAGATCGCTTACAAACCTTTGCCAGATGGGGCATTTATGTTTTAGAGTGAGACGAATTCGATAACCTATGAGAAGGGAAACCTAATGAACAAGACCCAATTAATCGACTTTATCGCAGAGAAAGCAGACCTATCAAAAGCACAAGCAAAAGCTGCTCTTGAAGCGACTCTTGATGGTGTAACTGGTGCACTTAAAGAGGGTGACCAAGTTCAACTAATTGGTTTTGGTACATTCAAAGTAAACCACCGCGCTGCACGTACTGGTCGTAACCCTAAGACTGGTGACGAGATTCAAATCGCAGCAGCTAACGTACCTGCATTCGTAGCAGGTAAAGCGCTGAAAGAATCAGTAAACTAAGTTAGAATGCACCGAGGTATCCTGCCTCGGTGCAACTTCATGAAAAAACATCTACTCGCTTCACTTCTCTTATCTAGCTTTACCCTTTTTGGCTGTTCGTCGGTTGAAACTCCTAATTTAGAACAATTCACTCACTTCTCTGGCGGCAAAGTTGCTGGAGACGCAAGTAGCTTGTACTGGATGACCGAGAAACTCACTCGCGTGAGTACGGCTGCTGATTACGTAACGATGGGGGATAATGGCTGGTTTCAAAGTGACTACCGTTGGGATGAAGGTGAGCTTCGAGAGTTGATTCGAAAAGGTGAGCAAGTTGATACCAAGCAAGAGTTGGTGCCTTTTCAAATCCACATCCGTTTTAATAAAGATGGCGAAGCGGTTTACCAACAATATCGCGTTAATCGTAAAGTCTTACCACTTCAGCATGAACAATTAGAACGTTACAAGACAGAAGCGAATGATGTAGTGGCGTCGGTTAAGGCGCAGTCTCGTAACAGTCAGAGCCTCATTCAAGGTTATTGGAATGGCCAATCGTTTGAAACCTGCAAAGGTAAAGCGTTCTCGACACTCGAGTTTAATCAGACGTTGCCAAAATTTATTATCGAGCGTCTCTCATCTGTAGACAGTTACGTGGCTTTTGTCGGCAAGCAGTCACGAAATAAAGCAACGGTTGATGAACTGTTGATGCTCAATGATGATGACTTTGATTGTGTAGCACGACCAGCATTACTCGCTGAGTAAGCTTGGTGAGACTTACTAACTGACAGAGTAATAAAAAAGGCGCTGAATGCGCCTTTTGTTTTTTAGCCAACTTAAGTTGTTTTTATTTTTCTTGCTCACGTGCAATCGCACGGTAGCCGATGTCACTGCGATGGAACATGCCGTCCCAACTGATCTGTTTTGCAAGCTCGTAAGCGCGTTGCTGCGCTTCTGATACGCTATTGCCAAGTGCGGTTGCACAAAGAACACGACCGCCGTTTGTTACGATGTTGCCATCTTTATTGTCTGTACCCGCGTGGAAGACTTTCTCGCCTTCAATTTCAACTTGTGGCAGACCAGAGATCACATCGCCTTTGTTGTACGCTGCTGGGTAACCACCGGCTGCGAGTACGATACCAATCGACGCACGTGGATCCCATTTTGATTCCACTTGATCCAGTTTTTGGTCAATCGCAGCCAAGCAAAGATCAACCAGATCCGATTCCATACGCATCATGATTGGTTGTGTCTCTGGATCACCGAAGCGGCAGTTGTACTCGATCACTTTAGGCGTACCATCTTTGTCGATCATCAGACCCGCGTATAGGAAACCTGTGTATGGGTTACCTTCAGACGCCATGCCACGTACCGTTGGGTAAATGACTTCTTCCATGATGCGGTTGTGAATTTCTGGTGTGACCACAGGAGCTGGCGAGTACGCGCCCATGCCACCAGTGTTAGGACCTGTATCTTTGTCACCTACGCGTTTGTGATCTTGGCTGGTGGCCATTGGCAGAACGTTCTCACCATCCACCATCACGATGAAGCTTGCTTCTTCACCATCGAGGAACTCTTCGATAACCACGCGGCTGCCTGCGTCACCAAATGCGTTGCCTGCTAGCATGTCTTTGATTGCGTCTTCGGCTTCTTCTAGAGTCATTGCCACAATCACGCCTTTACCAGCCGCAAGGCCGTCGGCTTTCACCACAATCGGCGCACCTTGCTCACGCACGTAAGCAAGCGCTGGTTCAATTTCTGTGAAGTTTGCGTAAGCACCGGTTGGGATTTGGTGACGAGCAAGGAAGTCTTTAGTAAACGCTTTAGAGCCTTCAAGCTGCGCTGCGGCTTGGGTAGGGCCAAAGATTGGTAAGCCCGCTTCGCGGAACGCATCCACCACACCAATAACCAATGGTGCTTCTGGGCCAACGATAGTCAGTTCAATTACCTTCTCTTTGGCGAAAGCAACAAGGCCAGCGATGTCTTCTACATCGATGTTTACGTTCTCTAGTTTTGGCTCTAGTGCCGTACCTGCGTTGCCTGGAGCAATGAAAATAGTCTCAACATTTGGGTTTTGCGCTGCTTTCCAGCCTAGCGCATGTTCACGACCGCCTGAACCAATGATTAAAACTCGCATATGAAAATCCTTAATCTTATAAATACTGTTTACTCAAAGTATTTGATGATGTGGCTAGGCAACAATTGAGCCCATCCCGGAAACATAGCCAGCTACGTAACCGGGGTGGCCGAAAGCAGTTAACAATGCCACAGTGCCAAATACGATGAGGAAATTAGTGGCGGAAGTGACGCATACCCGTGAAGATCATCGCCATGCCGTGCTCATCGGCTGCTGCGATAACTTCGTCGTCACGCATAGAGCCACCTGGCTGAATTACGCACTTAATGCCGGCTTCTGCTGCGGCATCGATACCGTCGCGGAATGGGAAGAAAGCGTCAGATGCCATTACGCTACCGGCAACTTCTAAGCCTTCATCTGCGGCTTTGATGCCGGCAATTTTCGCTGAGTAAACGCGGCTCATTTGGCCTGCGCCTACACCGATAGTCATGTCGCCTTTCGCGTAAACGATCGCGTTAGATTTCACGTATTTCGCTACTTTCCAGCAGAATAGGGCGTCTTTTAGCTCTTCTTCTGTCGGCTGACGTTTAGACACGACTTTAAGATCGTCTAGGCTTACCATGCCTTGGTCGCGGTCTTGAACCAGTAGACCACCGTTGACGCGTTTTACGTCAAAGCCCGTTGTCTTCGTTGACCACTCGCCACACTCTAGTAGACGTACGTTCTTCTTCGCTGCAACGATTTCAATCGCTTCAGCAGAAACAGAAGGTGCGATAATCACTTCAACGAATTGACGCTCAACGATAGCGCTAGCCGTTTTTGCATCTAGCTCTTGGTTGAATGCAATGATGCCGCCGAACGCTGACGTTGGGTCAGTTTGGTAAGCGCGGTTGTACGCTTCGAGGATGTCTTTACCTAGCGCAACGCCACATGGGTTGGCGTGTTTTACGATTACACATGCAGGCTCGTTGAACTCTTTCACACACTCAAGTGCTGCATCAGTGTCTGCAATGTTGTTGTAAGAGAGGGCTTTACCTTGGATTTGGCGAGCAGTAGAAACAGATGCTTCTTGTGGATTGGCTTCAACGTAGAATGCGGCTGCTTGGTGGCTGTTCTCACCGTAGCGCATGTCTTGCTTCTTCTCGAATTGCTGGTTGAAAGTACGTGGGAATTTAGACTCTTCATCACCTTCTTTGTTCTCACCGTAAGATGGAACCATAGTGCCGAAGTAGTTTGCGATCATGCCATCGTAAGCAGCAGTGTGCTCGAATGCTGCGATAGCAAGGTCGAAACGAGTCTCTAGTGTTAGAGATTTCTCGTTCGCGTCCATTTCAGCGATAACGCGATCGTAATCATGAGCGTTCACAACGATAGTCACGTCTTTGTGATTTTTCGCTGCAGAGCGAACCATCGTTGGGCCGCCGATATCGATGTTTTCAACCGCGTCAGCTAGTGTACAGCCTTCTTTTGCAACGGTTTCTGCGAATGGGTATAGGTTAACAACGACCATGTCGATTGGATTGATGCCATGTTTTGCCATCACGTCGTCATCTTGACCACGACGACCAAGCACACCACCGTGAACTTTCGGGTGAAGCGTTTTAACGCGGCCGTCCATCATTTCTGGGAAACCTGTGTAGTCAGAGACTTCTGTTACTGCGATGCCTTGTTCGGCAAGTAGGCGTGCTGTACCACCAGTAGATAGGATATCGACACCGCGCTCAGCAAGAGCTTGTGCAAACTCAACAATACCTGTTTTGTCTGATACGCTGATAAGCGCACGGCGAATAGGACGAGCGTTATTCATGCTTCCATTTTCCTCAAATTCACGGAGTTAAAGATGTTTGCCAAAAATGAACTTGTTTTTACCTCTTGGGGTAAAATATTGGCCAGTTTTGGTAAAGACCTTTGTCGGATGTTTTCTGGTTAGAAAACAGTCTCCACATTTGATGGCGCGTATTCTAACCAATTTATTACAAAAAAGCTCGCGCAATCGTTTGGCATCTCAAAAATAATTGTGAAAAAGAGGTTCTTTAGCTTTAAAAGTAACGAGATAGTTAATAGGGAAAGTTATGTTTCAGATAGGTGAACTGGCAAAACGTTGTGGTGTGACGGCAGATACGCTGCGTTTTTATGAGAAAAACGCGCTGATAAAGCCCGCAGGTCGAAGTGAATCAGGTTATCGTCTCTATAATGAAGAGAATCAAAAGCAGGTACACTTCATCCTTAAAGGTAAAGAGCTGGGCCTGAGCTTGGATGAGATTAAAGAGCTACTAGAAATCAAACTAGAAGCGACAGAACACAGCTGTGCAGAGGTTAAAGCTATTACTTCTGCTAAGTTAGAGCTGATTGATGGAAAAATTAACGAGCTAACGAAAATTCGCCGAGCTTTGAAGAAGATTAATGATGCTTGCTGTGGTCATACGGACGATGATGCTACTCATTGTTCTATCCTTGCAGCACTTGAGTAGTCTCATTTCTGCATCACTTAACTTAAGTTTGCATTTTTGGCGGCTTGCTTTTCTAGGTGCACGCCGTTTTCCCACCTATAATCTCGCCTTTAGTTACCTGTAGGAATTGACCATTGTTTGATTCCTGCCGTAGCGCTGTCTGTAGATACGAGAGTTTTCATACATGGTTGGAGTCTATTTTCAAATCAATGACTGGGTTTTAAGCGTTGATGAAAATAAGCTGTATCGACAAGATAGGGAAGTTACTGTTGAGCCACGCTTAATTAATCTTCTGCATTTCCTAGCGGAGCATGCGAATGAGGTGTTCAATCGTGAGGAATTGATCCAATACGTTTGGGCGGGGGCGGTTGTGACCGATCAAGTGGTGACTCAGTCCATTTTTGAGTTGCGTAAATTACTGCGGGACGGTCGGGAAGAAAATACCAGCTACGTCATTACAGTGCCGAAACGTGGTTACAAGCTGGTGGCGAATGTGACCCCAATGACACTCGAGGAATTCCTCGCAAGTCGTCATTGTGATTCAGAAACTCTTCCTCCTATTGTTGAAGAACCAGAAGAAGATACTCTACCTATCGCACCTGCCGTCACCTTTCCTGCAGGCCCTCTGACTCGCGCGGTCTGTGAGATGTCTAAAGAGAAAAAGGCCCCTCAGAAAAAAATAAAATCAGTCCGTGGCGCCTGGGGATCATGAACTTCATCTGGATCAGTGTCTTGGTTGTGGTGATGGGCGTGTTTACCTACAAGCAATCGGAAGTGCGTATTACTCAAGCCATCGATACTCACCTTATCGAATTCAAGTTTCAAGATAACTTCACGAGCGAAGGGTTAAGCTATGACTTGGCAGACGGGTTTGCCCAAAAGTTGATGTCTGACATTGCTCAAGTGAGCGATTACCGAGTCATGCTAAAGAAGGCGTCGTTTACTTCTGGCATTGTGCCGGGCAAATCGGTTGTGGTGCGGGTTCGTGAAAATGACGGTGGCAGCTTTTTAGAGGTGGAATATCGCAATAACTCATCTGAAAAGGTGTTGTTTAGTCGTCAATACGCGTTAACCAGCAGCCATTTAAAGACAGTGCTTCAACAAGCGTCGTTAGACTTGATGCAAGTCCTGAAAGTACCGGATGCCAAGCTGAAATCCACGATGCTGGTGGCGGGAATGCCAATTAACCCAGATGCTTTGGAGCTGTTTGTTCAAGCTAACCATTATCTCAATGTCTCGGATGCCAAGCAGTTTCGCCAAGGCGTCAACTTGATGGAAAACATTTTAGAAATTGAGCCAGATAACGCTTACGTTCAGGCAGAGTTATTAATTGCTTACCACGTGCAGAAGGTGCTCGATTTTTCACAGGAGTTGAAGAAAGGGCGAGTGCAGCAGTTGAGTGACGAACTAGAAACTAACGTAAAAATGATGGTTGGGCCAATTCAACCGCGAATTTATGAAGCTTTAGCCTTGCACGAAACCATTATTGGTGACATGGCTTCAGCCAAGCAGCATCTTGGGCAGGCTTTGAGGTTACGTGATTCGGTGCTTTCTTATGTGATTCGTGGTAAGCACGCTGAATTGGATGGTGATCTGGATTTGGCCAGTGAGCCTTACAGCGAAGCTTTCTATATTGATACGTCGGTTGAGACGTACCTGCTGTGCGAAAACTTGGTCTTCCCAAGTAACATGAAGGCGATTGATTACGCCATGTATCGCGCTGTTCATCCTTCTGTCGTTCGAATGCTTTAATTCTCTCTCACTCTACGTCAGTTTAATACTAGCCCCTCATTTCGGTGAGGGGCTTTTTTGTAGCTGTCGAAAAGTGAAAAGGGTGGGTGGTGGGGTAATGACTTACGAAGGAGCCAGTAACGCAAGCCTGCAACGGGAAGACATATCCGGTTTTCTTCTCTATCTCTATCTCTATCTCTATTGATTGTATGGAGTGTCTGGCTGAGTTATGTGGCGAGAATGATTCTGATGCTTTCTTGGAGGCGAGATGAATATTGATGTGGGTCAAAAAGCGCGATCAGGGAGAGGTTTATGGAATCAACAGGTTCAGGGAATCAACCCTTCGGGGCGGGGAAGTTGATAGAGGTTGATAACTTTTGCCGCGATTACCAACGAGTTGATGAGAGTTTATCTATCGGTAGAAGGCTTGATGTTTTTCTTATAACCACATGAATAATATAGTTTTATGTTTTTGTGTTTATCATGTTTATCTCAACTTGATGTTGATTAACTAATCATTTTATTGATAACGCCAAGTTTATTTTTTTCCCGATTTTTGGGCGTAGTCTTCACTTCGAAATTTAGCGAGGTCGAGCAGGTATCTACTTCATAGCATCTCGCTAATAACCGTTCAGTTTGAGTCACGTTGACTTGAGTAGAATAGATTTGGAGATGTTATGTCATCGAATACGAAAAAAATCGGCCTAATTGCCTGTACGGGTGTAGTAGCCGGTAACATGATGGGTAGTGGTATTGCACTGTTACCTTCTAGCCTAGCTTCAGTAGGCTCTGTTTCAATTTTCAGTTGGCTGATCTGTTTGATCGGTGCACTGAGCCTTGCGTTTGTTTACGCTCGTCTGGCAACCAAAAACCCTCAAGAAGGTGGTCCTATCGCTTACGCTGGCGAAGTTTCACCTGTCTTTGGTTTCCAAACGGGCGTTCTTTATTACCACGCGAACTGGATTGGTAACCTGGCTATTGCCATTACAGGTGTTTCTTACCTTTCAGTATTCTTCCCTGTGCTTAATAACCCAATCCCAGCAGGTATTGCGACGATTGCATCGGTATGGATCTTCACTTTCGTCAACCTACTTGGTGGTAGCTGGGTAAGCCGTCTATGTACGCTTGGTCTAGTTCTTATCCTTATCCCAGTTGTTGGTACAGCTGCATTTGGTTGGACGCACTTCGATACTGCGCTTTACAGCCAAAACTGGAACGTATCAGCAGGCACTGACAGCCATGCGGTAGTAACAGCGGTTCTTATCTGTCTATGGTCATTCGTAGGTGTGGAATCAGCAGCGGTATCGACTGGTATGGTAGAAAACCCTAAACGTACTGTACCACTAGCAACTATGTTGGGTACTGGTATCGCAGGTGTGATTTACATCCTATCAACTCAAATGATCAGCGGCATGTTCCCAGCGTCAGAAGTTGCGGCATCAGGTGCGCCATTTGCACTAGCAACCACTGAGCTATTCGGTAGCTGGACAGCACCATTCGTATCAGCATTCACAGCGCTAGCATGTTTCACTTCGCTAGGTTCTTGGATGATGCTTGTAGGTGAAGCAGGTAAACGCGCAGCAAACGACGGCAACTTCCCTAAAATCTACGGCGAAACTGACAAAAACGGTGTGCCTAAGAAAGGTCTAATCCTTGCGTCAATCAAGATGACTGCACTGATGGTTGTACTGATGTTCTTCAGCTCTAAAACAGCGCACGCATCAGACCTATTCAACCAGCTAACAACTGACGCAGTTCTACTAACTATGCTGCCTTACTTCTACTCAAGCATTAACTTGATTCGCTTCGAAGGTATGACAACACGCAACGGCTTCGTAATGCTGTTCTCTGGTGTGGCTTGTCTGTTCTGCTTCATTGCACTAGCAGGTGCAGAGGGCGGTACGCTAACAGCAACCTTCATCGTGTCTCTTGTTATCTTGATGTTCTACAGCAAAAAAGCAGGTCTAGCTCAGTACATGAAGCTTCATGCTGACGAAGACGTAGCTGCTCAAGCAAGCAACTAATCCCCAAAACGCTGGCACTACGGTGCCAACCCATAAAACTCAAATTCACGCGGCGCTCACCTTACTCATTGCCTGTAAATGGCAAAGAGCGCCCTCATTCGCCTTGGAGATGTCCAAATGAATATATTCGCTATCTTGAACCACATGGGTGTGTTCTTTAAAGAAGAGCCAGTTCGTCAACTTCACGCTGCTCTTGAGAAAGCGGGCTACGAAGTGGTTTACCCAGTAGATGATAAAGACTTGATCAAAATGATTGAGATGAACCCACGCATTTGCGGTGTGCTGTTCGACTGGGATAAATACTCACTAGAGCTATGTGAACGTATTAGCCAAATCAACGAAAAACTACCTGTTCACGCATTTGCTAACGAACAGTCTACTCTAGACATTTCACTAACAGACCTACGTCTAAACGTGAGCTTCTTTGAGTATGCTTTAGGTATGGCTGACGACATCGCTATCAAAATCAACCAAGCGACTGAGGCATACAAAGATGCAATCATGCCTCCATTCACTAAAGCGCTATTCAAATACGTAGAAGAAGGTAAATACACCTTCTGTACTCCAGGTCACATGGGTGGTACTGCATTCCAGAAAAGTCCTGCTGGTAGCATCTTCTACGATTTTTACGGTCCAAACACATTCAAAGCGGACGTATCAATCTCAATGCCTGAGCTAGGTTCTCTACTAGACCACTCAGGTCCACATAAAGATGCAGAAGAATACATTGCACGTACATTCAATGCGGATAGCTCTTACATCGTAACTAACGGTACGTCTACATCGAACAAAATCGTTGGTATGTACTCAGCGCCTGCAGGCAGCACAGTACTGATTGACCGTAACTGTCACAAGTCTCTGACTCACCTAATGATGATGAGCGACGTGACACCAATCTACTTCCGCCCAACTCGTAACGCATACGGCATTCTTGGTGGTATTCCACAAAGTGAATTCAGCCGTGATGTCATTGCAGAGAAAGTGGCGAAAACACCAGGTGCAACAGCGCCAAGTTACGCAGTAGTGACTAACTCAACTTACGATGGCCTGCTGTACAACACGCAATTCATCAAAGAGTCGCTAGATTGTAAACACATCCACTTCGACAGTGCTTGGGTGCCTTACACTAACTTCAACCCAATTTACGAAGGTAAATGCGGTATGAGTGGTGAAGCGATGCCAGGCAAAGTGTTCTACGAGACACAATCAACACACAAACTGTTGGCAGCGTTCTCACAAGCTTCAATGATTCACGTGAAAGGTGACTTTGATAAAGAGTCTTTCAACGAAGCATTCATGATGCACACTTCAACTTCACCTCAGTACGGCATTGTTGCTTCTACTGAAACAGCAGCGGCAATGATGCGCGGCAACACTGGTAAGAAGTTGATGCAAGACTCTATCGATCGCGCAATCCGCTTCCGTAAAGAGATCAAACGCCTAGAAGCAGAAAGTGACAGCTGGTTCTTCGATGTATGGCAACCAGAAAACATCGATAGCACTGAATGTTGGAAACTAGACCCTAGCGACACATGGCACGGCTTCAAGAACATGGATGACAACCACATGTATCTTGATCCAATCAAAGTAACGCTACTGACTCCAGGGATGAATAAAGAAGGCGAACTAGAAGAATCAGGTATTCCTGCTTCGCTGGTGGCTAAATTCCTAGACGAGCGCGGCATCGTGGTAGAGAAAACAGGTCCATACAACTTGTTGTTCCTATTCTCAATCGGTATCGACAAATCAAAAGCAATGCAATTGCTACGCGGCCTAACTGAATTTAAACGTGGCTACGACTTGAACCTAACCATCAAGAGCTTCCTACCTTCGCTATACAACGAAGACCCAAGCTTCTATGAAGGCATGCGCGTTCAAGAACTAGCACAAGCAATCCATGACCTAACTAAGAAATACAACCTACCAGAGCTAATGTACAAAGCGTTCGATGTACTTCCAGAAATGAAAGTAACACCGCACGCAGCATGGCAAGAAGAGCTTCGCGGTAACGTAGAAGAAATCAAACTGGAAGAAATGGTTGGCCGCGTAAGTGCGAACATGATCCTTCCTTACCCTCCAGGTGTGCCACTAGTACTTCCTGGTGAAATGGTGACTCAAGAGTCTCGCCCTGTGCTGGACTTCCTAGAGATGCTTTGTGAGATCGGTGCGCATTACCCAGGTTTCGAAACCGACATCCACGGTCTATACCAACAAAAAGATGGTAGCTACACCGTAAAAGTATTGAAGAACTAAGTTCCTCTCGAAGATGACGCCATTGGGAATGCAAGCATGCTCCACTCTTACGAGCTCAATGCGTCATCGAACAATAACGACATTTAGATATACCCCTAACTAATCTGTCGTAAAAAGAAGGGCAAGGATGCTCTGATCTTTTCTTCTATATAGAAGAAACACTTTTCCAAGACTTCACCTGAAGTACCCCAAATAAAAAGCAAAGACCAAAAGAGCAGTTCGTCATCGTTCTGCTCTTTTTTTCGTCTTTATATAGGTAGAAAGAGAAAAAAGAACCAAGAGAGATCAGATCAGCAACCGAAATAGCAAAGAAATCGGCGATCTTTTAATGCGGAAGTCAGGTGTTTCTTCATGAAAAGATCCTCTGCAACCCGAAATATTAGACAAGATCGTTGAGTATCTATGCAGAATGCTCGTTATTTGTGCGGTTGAAGGTTTTTTTGCAAAAAACGCTTGTGCTAATTTCTCAACCCCCTATACTGCGCATCCACCGACACGGAGTGAGACGAAAGTCACACAGCGAGTCGGAAGTGAGAGAAAAAGAAATTTGAAAAAATGCTTGACTCTCTCACGGTGCGGAGTAAGATACGCACCCCTAACGACGAGCAACTAAGTTGCTGGATAAGTTAGAAAAGCTCTTTAAAAATATAAACCTATCAATCTGTGTGGGCACTCGTTGATGATAATCCAATTAGAAACTTCGGTTTCAAATTAGGTTTCAATGAAACGAAGTGACCATTGAATCGAAAGATTCAGCACAGTCAATTCAAACATTACTTTATGTAATGTTCAGTATTCATTGAGCCGAACAAAATCTTAAATTGAAGAGTTTGATCATGGCTCAGATTGAACGCTGGCGGCAGGCCTAACACATGCAAGTCGAGCGGAAACGAGTTATCTGAACCTTCGGGGGACGATAACGGCGTCGAGCGGCGGACGGGTGAGTAATGCCTAGGAAATTGCCCTGATGTGGGGGATAACCATTGGAAACGATGGCTAATACCGCATGATGCCTACGGGCCAAAGAGGGGGACCTTCGGGCCTCTCGCGTCAGGATATGCCTAGGTGGGATTAGCTAGTTGGTGAGGTAAGGGCTCACCAAGGCAACGATCCCTAGCTGGTCTGAGAGGATGATCAGCCACACTGGAACTGAGACACGGTCCAGACTCCTACGGGAGGCAGCAGTGGGGAATATTGCACAATGGGCGCAAGCCTGATGCAGCCATGCCGCGTGTATGAAGAAGGCCTTCGGGTTGTAAAGTACTTTCAGTCGTGAGGAAGGTAGTGTAGTTAATAGCTGCATTATTTGACGTTAGCGACAGAAGAAGCACCGGCTAACTCCGTGCCAGCAGCCGCGGTAATACGGAGGGTGCGAGCGTTAATCGGAATTACTGGGCGTAAAGCGCATGCAGGTGGTTTGTTAAGTCAGATGTGAAAGCCCGGGGCTCAACCTCGGAATAGCATTTGAAACTGGCAGACTAGAGTACTGTAGAGGGGGGTAGAATTTCAGGTGTAGCGGTGAAATGCGTAGAGATCTGAAGGAATACCGGTGGCGAAGGCGGCCCCCTGGACAGATACTGACACTCAGATGCGAAAGCGTGGGGAGCAAACAGGATTAGATACCCTGGTAGTCCACGCCGTAAACGATGTCTACTTGGAGGTTGTGGCCTTGAGCCGTGGCTTTCGGAGCTAACGCGTTAAGTAGACCGCCTGGGGAGTACGGTCGCAAGATTAAAACTCAAATGAATTGACGGGGGCCCGCACAAGCGGTGGAGCATGTGGTTTAATTCGATGCAACGCGAAGAACCTTACCTACTCTTGACATCCAGAGAACTTTCCAGAGATGGATTGGTGCCTTCGGGAACTCTGAGACAGGTGCTGCATGGCTGTCGTCAGCTCGTGTTGTGAAATGTTGGGTTAAGTCCCGCAACGAGCGCAACCCTTATCCTTGTTTGCCAGCGAGTAATGTCGGGAACTCCAGGGAGACTGCCGGTGATAAACCGGAGGAAGGTGGGGACGACGTCAAGTCATCATGGCCCTTACGAGTAGGGCTACACACGTGCTACAATGGCGCATACAGAGGGCGGCCAACTTGCGAAAGTGAGCGAATCCCAAAAAGTGCGTCGTAGTCCGGATTGGAGTCTGCAACTCGACTCCATGAAGTCGGAATCGCTAGTAATCGTGGATCAGAATGCCACGGTGAATACGTTCCCGGGCCTTGTACACACCGCCCGTCACACCATGGGAGTGGGCTGCAAAAGAAGTAGGTAGTTTAACCTTCGGGGGGACGCTTACCACTTTGTGGTTCATGACTGGGGTGAAGTCGTAACAAGGTAGCGCTAGGGGAACCTGGCGCTGGATCACCTCCTTAAACGATGATTATTGCGATGAGTGTTCACACAGATTGATGGTTTTGAAGCGAAAGCTTCGAGCTATTATTGCTCTTTAACAATTTGGAAAGCTGACAAAACAACAATTTATTGTTGTTTGTAAAGTTCTCAAAGTATTCATGTATTTGAATACAACTAAAAACACATTCAAGTGTTCTTGGAATTTGAGTCCGGCAAAATCGATATGTCTCTCGCTCATTCAAATAATGAGAGACAACTTTGGTTGTTTAACATCAATTCGAAACTCCTTCGGGTTGTATGGTTAAGTGACTAAGCGTACACGGTGGATGCCTTGGCAGTCAGAGGCGATGAAGGACGTATTAACTTGCGATAAGCCCAGATTAGGTAGTAAAAACCATTTGAGTCTGGGATTTCCGAATGGGGAAACCCACTTACATAAGTAAGTATCGTTATGTGAATACATAGCATAACGAGGCGAACCGGGGGAACTGAAACATCTAAGTACCCCGAGGAAAAGAAATCAACCGAGATTCCGAAAGTAGCGGCGAGCGAAATTGGACTAGCCCTTAAGCTTTATAGGCGTTAGGTGAACAAGCTGGAAAGCTTGGCGATACAGGGTGATAGCCCCGTAACTGACGACGCATATTCAGTGAAATCGAGTAGGGCGGGACACGTGATATCCTGTCTGAATATGGGGGGACCATCCTCCAAGGCTAAATACTACTGACTGACCGATAGTGAACCAGTACCGTGAGGGAAAGGCGAAAAGAACCCCTGTGAGGGGAGTGAAATAGAACCTGAAACCGTGTACGTACAAGCAGTAGGAGCAGGCTTGTCCTGTGACTGCGTACCTTTTGTATAATGGGTCAGCGACTTATATTCAGTGGCAAGGTTAACCATCTAGGGGAGCCGTAGGGAAACCGAGTCTTAACTGGGCGTTCAGTCTCTGGATATAGACCCGAAACCAGGTGATCTAGCCATGGGCAGGTTGAAGGTTGAGTAACATCAACTGGAGGACCGAACCGACTAATGTTGAAAAATTAGCGGATGACTTGTGGCTAGGGGTGAAAGGCCAATCAAACCTGGAGATAGCTGGTTCTCCCCGAAAGCTATTTAGGTAGCGCCTCGGACGAATACTACTGGGGGTAGAGCACTGTTAAGGCTAGGGGGTCATCCCGACTTACCAACCCTTTGCAAACTCCGAATACCAGTAAGTACTATCCGGGAGACACACGGCGGGTGCTAACGTCCGTCGTGGAGAGGGAAACAACCCAGACCGCCAGCTAAGGTCCCAAATTACTACTAAGTGGGAAACGATGTGGGAAGGCTCAGACAGCCAGGATGTTGGCTTAGAAGCAGCCATCATTTAAAGAAAGCGTAATAGCTCACTGGTCGAGTCGGCCTGCGCGGAAGATGTAACGGGGCTAAGTAGTAAACCGAAGCTGCGGCAATACTCTTTGAGTATTGGGTAGGGGAGCGTTCTGTAAGCGGTTGAAGGTGTGTGGTAACGCATGCTGGACGTATCAGAAGTGCGAATGCTGACATGAGTAACGATAAAGGGGGTGAAAAACCTCCTCGCCGGAAGACCAAGGGTTCCTGTCCAACGTTAATCGGGGCAGGGTAAGTCGACCCCTAAGGCGAGGCCGAAAGGCGTAGTCGATGGGAAACGGGTTAATATTCCCGTACTTCTTACAATTGCGATGGGGGGACGGAGAAGGCTAGGTGGGCCTGGCGACGGTTGTCCAGGTTCAAGTGCGTAGGCTTGAGAGTTAGGTAAATCCGGCTCTCTTTAAGGCTGAGACACGACGTCGAGCATCTACGGATGTGAAGTCATTGATGCCATGCTTCCAGGAAAAGCCTCTAAGCTTCAGATTGTAAGGAATCGTACCCCAAACCGACACAGGTGGTCGGGTAGAGAATACCAAGGCGCTTGAGAGAACTCGGGTGAAGGAACTAGGCAAAATGGTACCGTAACTTCGGGAGAAGGTACGCTCTCGACGGTGAAGTCCCTCGCGGATGGAGCTATTGAGAGTCGCAGATACCAGGTGGCTGCAACTGTTTATTAAAAACACAGCACTGTGCAAAATCGTAAGATGACGTATACGGTGTGACGCCTGCCCGGTGCCGGAAGGTTAATTGATGGGGTTAGACTTCGGTCGAAGCTCTTGATCGAAGCCCCGGTAAACGGCGGCCGTAACTATAACGGTCCTAAGGTAGCGAAATTCCTTGTCGGGTAAGTTCCGACCTGCACGAATGGCGTAATGATGGCCACGCTGTCTCCACCCGAGACTCAGTGAAATTGAAATCGCTGTGAAGATGCAGTGTACCCGCGGCTAGACGGAAAGACCCCGTGAACCTTTACTACAGCTTGGCACTGAACATTGACCCTACATGTGTAGGATAGGTGGGAGGCTTTGAAGCGCAGTCGCTAGATTGCGTGGAGCCGTCCTTGAAATACCACCCTTGTAGTGTTGATGTTCTAACGTCGACCCCTTATCGGGGTTGCGGACAGTGCCTGGTGGGTAGTTTGACTGGGGCGGTCTCCTCCCAAAGCGTAACGGAGGAGCACGAAGGTGGGCTAATCACGGTTGGACATCGTGAGGTTAGTGCAATGGCATAAGCCCGCTTGACTGCGAGAATGACAATTCGAGCAGGTGCGAAAGCAGGTCATAGTGATCCGGTGGTTCTGAATGGAAGGGCCATCGCTCAACGGATAAAAGGTACTCCGGGGATAACAGGCTGATACCGCCCAAGAGTTCATATCGACGGCGGTGTTTGGCACCTCGATGTCGGCTCATCACATCCTGGGGCTGAAGTCGGTCCCAAGGGTATGGCTGTTCGCCATTTAAAGTGGTACGCGAGCTGGGTTTAGAACGTCGTGAGACAGTTCGGTCCCTATCTGCCGTGGGCGTTGGAGAATTGAAAGGGGCTGCTCCTAGTACGAGAGGACCGGAGTGGACGAACCTCTGGTGTTCGGGTTGTGTCGCCAGACGCATTGCCCGGTAGCTAAGTTCGGGATCGATAACCGCTGAAAGCATCTAAGCGGGAAGCGAGCCTTGAGATGAGTTCTCCCTGATACTTTAAGTATCCTAAAGGGTTGTCGTAGACTACGACGTTGATAGGCAGGGTGTGTAAGCGTTGTGAGGCGTTGAGCTAACCTGTACTAATTGCCCGTGAGGCTTAACCATACAACACCCAAGGGGTTTTGATGGACTCAATGAAAGAACATTGAATGTGTAAGAACGAGAATTAAGAAACAGCTTTCCAGATTAAAGAATTTGCTTGGCGACCATAGCGTTTTGGACCCACCTGACTTCCATGCCGAACTCAGAAGTGAAACGAAATAGCGCCGATGGTAGTGTGGGGCTTCCCCATGTGAGAGTAGGACATCGCCAGGCTTTATTTTGCACTTGCTTAAGATTTAAGCAAGTCACCATAAAGTTCTAATCTTTTTAGAGTTTTATGTTGACTTTCAAAGTGGAAAGCGTATTATACGCACCTCGCTTAAGTGCTAAGGCACTGAAAGCCAAGCTCTTTAACAATATAGACCTATCAATCTGTGTGGGCACTCGTTGATGATAATCCAATTAGATACCTCGGTATCAAATTAGGTTTCAATGAAACGAAGTGACCATTGAATCTTCGGATTCAGCACAGTCAATTCAAACATTACTTATGTAATGTTCAGTATTCATTGAGCCGAACAAAATCTTAAATTGAAGAGTTTGATCATGGCTCAGATTGAACGCTGGCGGCAGGCCTAACACATGCAAGTCGAGCGGAAACGAGTTATCTGAACCTTCGGGGGACGATAACGGCGTCGAGCGGCGGACGGGTGAGTAATGCCTAGGAAATTGCCCTGATGTGGGGGATAACCATTGGAAACGATGGCTAATACCGCATGATGCCTACGGGCCAAAGAGGGGGACCTTCGGGCCTCTCGCGTCAGGATATGCCTAGGTGGGATTAGCTAGTTGGTGAGGTAAGGGCTCACCAAGGCGACGATCCCTAGCTGGTCTGAGAGGATGATCAGCCACACTGGAACTGAGACACGGTCCAGACTCCTACGGGAGGCAGCAGTGGGGAATATTGCACAATGGGCGCAAGCCTGATGCAGCCATGCCGCGTGTATGAAGAAGGCCTTCGGGTTGTAAAGTACTTTCAGTCGTGAGGAAGGCGGCGTCGTTAATAGCGGCGTTGTTTGACGTTAGCGACAGAAGAAGCACCGGCTAACTCCGTGCCAGCAGCCGCGGTAATACGGAGGGTGCGAGCGTTAATCGGAATTACTGGGCGTAAAGCGCATGCAGGTGGTTTGTTAAGTCAGATGTGAAAGCCCGGGGCTCAACCTCGGAATAGCATTTGAAACTGGCAGACTAGAGTACTGTAGAGGGGGGTAGAATTTCAGGTGTAGCGGTGAAATGCGTAGAGATCTGAAGGAATACCGGTGGCGAAGGCGGCCCCCTGGACAGATACTGACACTCAGATGCGAAAGCGTGGGGAGCAAACAGGATTAGATACCCTGGTAGTCCACGCCGTAAACGATGTCTACTTGGAGGTTGTGGCCTTGAGCCGTGGCTTTCGGAGCTAACGCGTTAAGTAGACCGCCTGGGGAGTACGGTCGCAAGATTAAAACTCAAATGAATTGACGGGGGCCCGCACAAGCGGTGGAGCATGTGGTTTAATTCGATGCAACGCGAAGAACCTTACCTACTCTTGACATCCAGAGAACTTTCCAGAGATGGATTGGTGCCTTCGGGAACTCTGAGACAGGTGCTGCATGGCTGTCGTCAGCTCGTGTTGTGAAATGTTGGGTTAAGTCCCGCAACGAGCGCAACCCTTATCCTTGTTTGCCAGCGAGTAATGTCGGGAACTCCAGGGAGACTGCCGGTGATAAACCGGAGGAAGGTGGGGACGACGTCAAGTCATCATGGCCCTTACGAGTAGGGCTACACACGTGCTACAATGGCGCATACAGAGGGCAGCCAACTTGCGAAAGTGAGCGAATCCCAAAAAGTGCGTCGTAGTCCGGATTGGAGTCTGCAACTCGACTCCATGAAGTCGGAATCGCTAGTAATCGTGGATCAGAATGCCACGGTGAATACGTTCCCGGGCCTTGTACACACCGCCCGTCACACCATGGGAGTGGGCTGCAAAAGAAGTAGGTAGTTTAACCTTCGGGGGGACGCTTACCACTTTGTGGTTCATGACTGGGGTGAAGTCGTAACAAGGTAGCGCTAGGGGAACCTGGCGCTGGATCACCTCCTTAAACGATGATTATTGCGATGAGTGTTCACACAGATTGATACGGTTTATAAAGTAAAGAGACGATACTGGGTCTGTAGCTCAGGTGGTTAGAGCGTTCGCCTGATAAGCGAGAGGTCGGTGGTTCGAGTCCACTCAGACCCACCAATTTCCTTCCCAAGAAATTGGCATACAGTATCGACACACCTTGATGGGGCTATAGCTCAGCTGGGAGAGCGCCTGCCTTGCACGCAGGAGGTCTGCGGTTCGATCCCGCATAGCTCCACCATCTTTAAGTGTTCTTGAAAAAGAATCTTTAAAAATGGTTTTCATCAGAAAATCTAGCTCTTTAACAATTTGGAAAGCTGACAAAACAACAATTTATTGTTGTTTGTAAAGTTCTCAAAGTATTCATGTATTTGAATACAACTAAAAACACATTCAAGTGTTCTTGGAATTTGAGTCCGGCAAAATCGATATGTCTCTCGCTCATTCAAATAATGAGAGACAACTTTGGTTGTTTAACATCAATTCGAAACTCCTTCGGGTTGTATGGTTAAGTGACTAAGCGTACACGGTGGATGCCTTGGCAGTCAGAGGCGATGAAGGACGTATTAACTTGCGATAAGCCCAGATTAGGTAGTAAAAACCATTTGAGTCTGGGATTTCCGAATGGGGAAACCCACTTACATAAGTAAGTATCGTTATGTGAATACATAGCATAACGAGGCGAACCGGGGGAACTGAAACATCTAAGTACCCCGAGGAAAAGAAATCAACCGAGATTCCGAAAGTAGCGGCGAGCGAAATTGGACTAGCCCTTAAGCTTTATAGGCGTTAGGTGAACAAGCTGGAAAGCTTGGCGATACAGGGTGATAGCCCCGTAACTGACGACGCATATTCAGTGAAATCGAGTAGGGCGGGACACGTGATATCCTGTCTGAATATGGGGGGACCATCCTCCAAGGCTAAATACTACTGACTGACCGATAGTGAACCAGTACCGTGAGGGAAAGGCGAAAAGAACCCCTGTGAGGGGAGTGAAATAGAACCTGAAACCGTGTACGTACAAGCAGTAGGAGCAGGCTTGTCCTGTGACTGCGTACCTTTTGTATAATGGGTCAGCGACTTATATTCAGTGGCAAGGTTAACCATCTAGGGGAGCCGTAGGGAAACCGAGTCTTAACTGGGCGTTCAGTCTCTGGATATAGACCCGAAACCAGGTGATCTAGCCATGGGCAGGTTGAAGGTTGAGTAACATCAACTGGAGGACCGAACCGACTAATGTTGAAAAATTAGCGGATGACTTGTGGCTAGGGGTGAAAGGCCAATCAAACCTGGAGATAGCTGGTTCTCCCCGAAAGCTATTTAGGTAGCGCCTCGGACGAATACTACTGGGGGTAGAGCACTGTTAAGGCTAGGGGGTCATCCCGACTTACCAACCCTTTGCAAACTCCGAATACCAGTAAGTACTATCCGGGAGACACACGGCGGGTGCTAACGTCCGTCGTGGAGAGGGAAACAACCCAGACCGCCAGCTAAGGTCCCAAATTACTACTAAGTGGGAAACGATGTGGGAAGGCTCAGACAGCCAGGATGTTGGCTTAGAAGCAGCCATCATTTAAAGAAAGCGTAATAGCTCACTGGTCGAGTCGGCCTGCGCGGAAGATGTAACGGGGCTAAGTAGTAAACCGAAGCTGCGGCAATACTCTTTGAGTATTGGGTAGGGGAGCGTTCTGTAAGCGGTTGAAGGTGTGTGGTAACGCATGCTGGACGTATCAGAAGTGCGAATGCTGACATGAGTAACGATAAAGGGGGTGAAAAACCTCCTCGCCGGAAGACCAAGGGTTCCTGTCCAACGTTAATCGGGGCAGGGTAAGTCGACCCCTAAGGCGAGGCCGAAAGGCGTAGTCGATGGGAAACGGGTTAATATTCCCGTACTTCTTACAATTGCGATGGGGGGACGGAGAAGGCTAGGTGGGCCTGGCGACGGTTGTCCAGGTTCAAGTGCGTAGGCTTGAGAGTTAGGTAAATCCGGCTCTCTTTAAGGCTGAGACACGACGTCGAGCATCTACGGATGTGAAGTCATTGATGCCATGCTTCCAGGAAAAGCCTCTAAGCTTCAGATTGTAAGGAATCGTACCCCAAACCGACACAGGTGGTCGGGTAGAGAATACCAAGGCGCTTGAGAGAACTCGGGTGAAGGAACTAGGCAAAATGGTACCGTAACTTCGGGAGAAGGTACGCTCTCGACGGTGAAGTCCCTCGCGGATGGAGCTATTGAGAGTCGCAGATACCAGGTGGCTGCAACTGTTTATTAAAAACACAGCACTGTGCAAAATCGTAAGATGACGTATACGGTGTGACGCCTGCCCGGTGCCGGAAGGTTAATTGATGGGGTTAGACTTCGGTCGAAGCTCTTGATCGAAGCCCCGGTAAACGGCGGCCGTAACTATAACGGTCCTAAGGTAGCGAAATTCCTTGTCGGGTAAGTTCCGACCTGCACGAATGGCGTAATGATGGCCACGCTGTCTCCACCCGAGACTCAGTGAAATTGAAATCGCTGTGAAGATGCAGTGTACCCGCGGCTAGACGGAAAGACCCCGTGAACCTTTACTACAGCTTGGCACTGAACATTGACCCTACATGTGTAGGATAGGTGGGAGGCTTTGAAGCGCAGTCGCTAGATTGCGTGGAGCCGTCCTTGAAATACCACCCTTGTAGTGTTGATGTTCTAACGTCGACCCCTTATCGGGGTTGCGGACAGTGCCTGGTGGGTAGTTTGACTGGGGCGGTCTCCTCCCAAAGCGTAACGGAGGAGCACGAAGGTGGGCTAATCACGGTTGGACATCGTGAGGTTAGTGCAATGGCATAAGCCCGCTTGACTGCGAGAATGACAATTCGAGCAGGTGCGAAAGCAGGTCATAGTGATCCGGTGGTTCTGAATGGAAGGGCCATCGCTCAACGGATAAAAGGTACTCCGGGGATAACAGGCTGATACCGCCCAAGAGTT
Organism: Vibrio sp. M60_M70; assembly: GCF_037162085.1. Classification (NCBI taxonomy): domain Bacteria; kingdom Pseudomonadati; phylum Pseudomonadota; class Gammaproteobacteria; order Vibrionales; family Vibrionaceae; genus Vibrio; species Vibrio sp. M60_M70. The sequence goes on along the minus strand of NZ_JARLUL010000001.1, from coordinate 3,177,895 downwards.
CATATCGACGGCGGTGTTTGGCACCTCGATGTCGGCTCATCACATCCTGGGGCTGAAGTCGGTCCCAAGGGTATGGCTGTTCGCCATTTAAAGTGGTACGCGAGCTGGGTTTAGAACGTCGTGAGACAGTTCGGTCCCTATCTGCCGTGGGCGTTGGAGAATTGAAAGGGGCTGCTCCTAGTACGAGAGGACCGGAGTGGACGAACCTCTGGTGTTCGGGTTGTGTCGCCAGACGCATTGCCCGGTAGCTAAGTTCGGGATCGATAACCGCTGAAAGCATCTAAGCGGGAAGCGAGCCTTGAGATGAGTTCTCCCTGATACTTTAAGTATCCTAAAGGGTTGTCGTAGACTACGACGTTGATAGGCAGGGTGTGTAAGCGTTGTGAGGCGTTGAGCTAACCTGTACTAATTGCCCGTGAGGCTTAACCATACAACACCCAAGGGGTTTTGATGGACTCAATGAAAGAACATTGAATGTGTAAGAACGAGAATTAAGAAACAGCTTTCCAGATTAAAGAATTTGCTTGGCGACCATAGCGTTTTGGACCCACCTGACTTCCATGCCGAACTCAGAAGTGAAACGAAATAGCGCCGATGGTAGTGTGGGGCTTCCCCATGTGAGAGTAGGACATCGCCAGGCTTTATTTTGCACTTGCTTAAGATTTAAGCAAGTCACCATAAAGTTCTAATCTTTTTAGAGTTTTATGTTGACTTTCAAAGTGGAAAGCGTATTATACGCACCTCGCTTAAGTGCTAAGGCACTGAAAGCCAAGCTCTTTAACAATATAGACCTATCAATCTGTGTGGGCACTCGTTGATGATAATCCAATTAGATACCTCGGTATCAAATTAGGTTTCAATGAAACGAAGTGACCATTGAATCTTCGGATTCAGCACAGTCAATTCAAACATTACTTATGTAATGTTCAGTATTCATTGAGCCGAACAAAATCTTAAATTGAAGAGTTTGATCATGGCTCAGATTGAACGCTGGCGGCAGGCCTAACACATGCAAGTCGAGCGGAAACGAGTTATCTGAACCTTCGGGGGACGATAACGGCGTCGAGCGGCGGACGGGTGAGTAATGCCTAGGAAATTGCCCTGATGTGGGGGATAACCATTGGAAACGATGGCTAATACCGCATGATGCCTACGGGCCAAAGAGGGGGACCTTCGGGCCTCTCGCGTCAGGATATGCCTAGGTGGGATTAGCTAGTTGGTGAGGTAAGGGCTCACCAAGGCGACGATCCCTAGCTGGTCTGAGAGGATGATCAGCCACACTGGAACTGAGACACGGTCCAGACTCCTACGGGAGGCAGCAGTGGGGAATATTGCACAATGGGCGCAAGCCTGATGCAGCCATGCCGCGTGTATGAAGAAGGCCTTCGGGTTGTAAAGTACTTTCAGTCGTGAGGAAGGCGGCGTCGTTAATAGCGGCGTTGTTTGACGTTAGCGACAGAAGAAGCACCGGCTAACTCCGTGCCAGCAGCCGCGGTAATACGGAGGGTGCGAGCGTTAATCGGAATTACTGGGCGTAAAGCGCATGCAGGTGGTTTGTTAAGTCAGATGTGAAAGCCCGGGGCTCAACCTCGGAATAGCATTTGAAACTGGCAGACTAGAGTACTGTAGAGGGGGGTAGAATTTCAGGTGTAGCGGTGAAATGCGTAGAGATCTGAAGGAATACCGGTGGCGAAGGCGGCCCCCTGGACAGATACTGACACTCAGATGCGAAAGCGTGGGGAGCAAACAGGATTAGATACCCTGGTAGTCCACGCCGTAAACGATGTCTACTTGGAGGTTGTGGCCTTGAGCCGTGGCTTTCGGAGCTAACGCGTTAAGTAGACCGCCTGGGGAGTACGGTCGCAAGATTAAAACTCAAATGAATTGACGGGGGCCCGCACAAGCGGTGGAGCATGTGGTTTAATTCGATGCAACGCGAAGAACCTTACCTACTCTTGACATCCAGAGAACTTTCCAGAGATGGATTGGTGCCTTCGGGAACTCTGAGACAGGTGCTGCATGGCTGTCGTCAGCTCGTGTTGTGAAATGTTGGGTTAAGTCCCGCAACGAGCGCAACCCTTATCCTTGTTTGCCAGCGAGTAATGTCGGGAACTCCAGGGAGACTGCCGGTGATAAACCGGAGGAAGGTGGGGACGACGTCAAGTCATCATGGCCCTTACGAGTAGGGCTACACACGTGCTACAATGGCGCATACAGAGGGCAGCCAACTTGCGAAAGTGAGCGAATCCCAAAAAGTGCGTCGTAGTCCGGATTGGAGTCTGCAACTCGACTCCATGAAGTCGGAATCGCTAGTAATCGTGGATCAGAATGCCACGGTGAATACGTTCCCGGGCCTTGTACACACCGCCCGTCACACCATGGGAGTGGGCTGCAAAAGAAGTAGGTAGTTTAACCTTCGGGGGGACGCTTACCACTTTGTGGTTCATGACTGGGGTGAAGTCGTAACAAGGTAGCGCTAGGGGAACCTGGCGCTGGATCACCTCCTTAAACGATGATTATTGCGATGAGTGTTCACACAGATTGATACGGTTTATAAAGTAAAGAGACGATACTGGGTCTGTAGCTCAGGTGGTTAGAGCGTTCGCCTGATAAGCGAGAGGTCGGTGGTTCGAGTCCACTCAGACCCACCAATTTCCTTCCCAAGAAATTGGCATACAGTATCGACACACCTTGATGGGGCTATAGCTCAGCTGGGAGAGCGCCTGCCTTGCACGCAGGAGGTCTGCGGTTCGATCCCGCATAGCTCCACCATCTTTAAGTGTTCTTGAAAAAGAATCTTTAAAAATGGTTTTCATCAGAAAATCTAGCTCTTTAACAATTTGGAAAGCTGACAAAACAACAATTTATTGTTGTTTGTAAAGTTCTCAAAGTATTCATGTATTTGAATACAACTAAAAACACATTCAAGTGTTCTTGGAATTTGAGTCCGGCAAAATCGATATGTCTCTCGCTCATTCAAATAATGAGAGACAACTTTGGTTGTTTAACATCAATTCGAAACTCCTTCGGGTTGTATGGTTAAGTGACTAAGCGTACACGGTGGATGCCTTGGCAGTCAGAGGCGATGAAGGACGTATTAACTTGCGATAAGCCCAGATTAGGTAGTAAAAACCATTTGAGTCTGGGATTTCCGAATGGGGAAACCCACTTACATAAGTAAGTATCGTTATGTGAATACATAGCATAACGAGGCGAACCGGGGGAACTGAAACATCTAAGTACCCCGAGGAAAAGAAATCAACCGAGATTCCGAAAGTAGCGGCGAGCGAAATTGGACTAGCCCTTAAGCTTTATAGGCGTTAGGTGAACAAGCTGGAAAGCTTGGCGATACAGGGTGATAGCCCCGTAACTGACGACGCATATTCAGTGAAATCGAGTAGGGCGGGACACGTGATATCCTGTCTGAATATGGGGGGACCATCCTCCAAGGCTAAATACTACTGACTGACCGATAGTGAACCAGTACCGTGAGGGAAAGGCGAAAAGAACCCCTGTGAGGGGAGTGAAATAGAACCTGAAACCGTGTACGTACAAGCAGTAGGAGCAGGCTTGTCCTGTGACTGCGTACCTTTTGTATAATGGGTCAGCGACTTATATTCAGTGGCAAGGTTAACCATCTAGGGGAGCCGTAGGGAAACCGAGTCTTAACTGGGCGTTCAGTCTCTGGATATAGACCCGAAACCAGGTGATCTAGCCATGGGCAGGTTGAAGGTTGAGTAACATCAACTGGAGGACCGAACCGACTAATGTTGAAAAATTAGCGGATGACTTGTGGCTAGGGGTGAAAGGCCAATCAAACCTGGAGATAGCTGGTTCTCCCCGAAAGCTATTTAGGTAGCGCCTCGGACGAATACTACTGGGGGTAGAGCACTGTTAAGGCTAGGGGGTCATCCCGACTTACCAACCCTTTGCAAACTCCGAATACCAGTAAGTACTATCCGGGAGACACACGGCGGGTGCTAACGTCCGTCGTGGAGAGGGAAACAACCCAGACCGCCAGCTAAGGTCCCAAATTACTACTAAGTGGGAAACGATGTGGGAAGGCTCAGACAGCCAGGATGTTGGCTTAGAAGCAGCCATCATTTAAAGAAAGCGTAATAGCTCACTGGTCGAGTCGGCCTGCGCGGAAGATGTAACGGGGCTAAGTAGTAAACCGAAGCTGCGGCAATACTCTTTGAGTATTGGGTAGGGGAGCGTTCTGTAAGCGGTTGAAGGTGTGTGGTAACGCATGCTGGACGTATCAGAAGTGCGAATGCTGACATGAGTAACGATAAAGGGGGTGAAAAACCTCCTCGCCGGAAGACCAAGGGTTCCTGTCCAACGTTAATCGGGGCAGGGTAAGTCGACCCCTAAGGCGAGGCCGAAAGGCGTAGTCGATGGGAAACGGGTTAATATTCCCGTACTTCTTACAATTGCGATGGGGGGACGGAGAAGGCTAGGTGGGCCTGGCGACGGTTGTCCAGGTTCAAGTGCGTAGGCTTGAGAGTTAGGTAAATCCGGCTCTCTTTAAGGCTGAGACACGACGTCGAGCATCTACGGATGTGAAGTCATTGATGCCATGCTTCCAGGAAAAGCCTCTAAGCTTCAGATTGTAAGGAATCGTACCCCAAACCGACACAGGTGGTCGGGTAGAGAATACCAAGGCGCTTGAGAGAACTCGGGTGAAGGAACTAGGCAAAATGGTACCGTAACTTCGGGAGAAGGTACGCTCTCGACGGTGAAGTCCCTCGCGGATGGAGCTATTGAGAGTCGCAGATACCAGGTGGCTGCAACTGTTTATTAAAAACACAGCACTGTGCAAAATCGTAAGATGACGTATACGGTGTGACGCCTGCCCGGTGCCGGAAGGTTAATTGATGGGGTTAGACTTCGGTCGAAGCTCTTGATCGAAGCCCCGGTAAACGGCGGCCGTAACTATAACGGTCCTAAGGTAGCGAAATTCCTTGTCGGGTAAGTTCCGACCTGCACGAATGGCGTAATGATGGCCACGCTGTCTCCACCCGAGACTCAGTGAAATTGAAATCGCTGTGAAGATGCAGTGTACCCGCGGCTAGACGGAAAGACCCCGTGAACCTTTACTACAGCTTGGCACTGAACATTGACCCTACATGTGTAGGATAGGTGGGAGGCTTTGAAGCGCAGTCGCTAGATTGCGTGGAGCCGTCCTTGAAATACCACCCTTGTAGTGTTGATGTTCTAACGTCGACCCCTTATCGGGGTTGCGGACAGTGCCTGGTGGGTAGTTTGACTGGGGCGGTCTCCTCCCAAAGCGTAACGGAGGAGCACGAAGGTGGGCTAATCACGGTTGGACATCGTGAGGTTAGTGCAATGGCATAAGCCCGCTTGACTGCGAGAATGACAATTCGAGCAGGTGCGAAAGCAGGTCATAGTGATCCGGTGGTTCTGAATGGAAGGGCCATCGCTCAACGGATAAAAGGTACTCCGGGGATAACAGGCTGATACCGCCCAAGAGTTCATATCGACGGCGGTGTTTGGCACCTCGATGTCGGCTCATCACATCCTGGGGCTGAAGTCGGTCCCAAGGGTATGGCTGTTCGCCATTTAAAGTGGTACGCGAGCTGGGTTTAGAACGTCGTGAGACAGTTCGGTCCCTATCTGCCGTGGGCGTTGGAGAATTGAAAGGGGCTGCTCCTAGTACGAGAGGACCGGAGTGGACGAACCTCTGGTGTTCGGGTTGTGTCGCCAGACGCATTGCCCGGTAGCTAAGTTCGGGATCGATAACCGCTGAAAGCATCTAAGCGGGAAGCGAGCCTTGAGATGAGTTCTCCCTGATACTTTAAGTATCCTAAAGGGTTGTCGTAGACTACGACGTTGATAGGCAGGGTGTGTAAGCGTTGTGAGGCGTTGAGCTAACCTGTACTAATTGCCCGTGAGGCTTAACCATACAACACCCAAGGGGTTTTGATGGACTCAATGAAAGAACATTGAATGTGTAAGAACGAGAATTAAGAAACAGCTTTCCAGATTAAAGAATTTGCTTGGCGACCATAGCGTTTTGGACCCACCTGACTTCCATGCCGAACTCAGAAGTGAAACGAAATAGCGCCGATGGTAGTGTGGGGCTTCCCCATGTGAGAGTAGGACATCGCCAGGCTTTAAATTTTGGACACTTGCTGATTACAAGCGAGTGATACCACTGCGGAGTGGTAGTTCAGTTGGTTAGAATACCGGCCTGTCACGCCGGGGGTCGCGGGTTCGAGTCCCGTCCACTCCGCCACTTATATTAAGCCTCAGTCGAAAGACTGGGGCTTTTTTCGTTTTGGTTACCCGACTTACCTTAACCCCATTTCCATATTGAAACCTTGCATCGAGAGGCAGGCTCTTCTCTCGCGATACTTTCTAAGCCCTGCCATGACGAGTTGATGCGCAACTCTGTGCGGTTTCTACTGAACCGGGTCCCAGTCTCGAGCGCTAGTTTTGAGCCCTTGTGCTTACTTACCAAATTCGCTACTTCTTCCCTCTAACCCTATCCAACCTACAAAGCCACCACTACGTTCGTATAACGTGAGCGGTATAGCTGCTCTCATAGCTGTGCTTGCTGAGTAAGTCGTTCACCTAGCACATTGACTGAGGAAAGGTCTTCTTTCAGTGGATCTTCGTCTAAGTCACGATAGTTTTTAATAATTACCTGGTACTTTTTATTCTAAAGGTGTACGCTTCACATCGAATGTTTTTTCGACAGTAAACCATGTTATATCTCTTGTTTAAAAGCTTTGTAAGAAGGCTGAACTCCGTGCAAAAAACGCGATGAAGTGTTGCTCGGAGTCTTAAATTAATCTTCATCAGGTGTTTTATGCGTGAGTAACTTCGCTGAAGTTATACGCAGGGGTCTGTACACCTGATAAAAGAGAAGAGATGGCCGGTGATATTTCATCATCGGCCTTTTTGTATCTGTTAAGCAGCTACAAAGCATTATCCAGTATTGAAATAAGGGCCGGTATTGATCACCGGCCCTTTTTATTTGGTTAAAAACATGAGTATTTTACAAGTTAAAAATTTGTCTTATCAGATCGCTGATAAGAGTTTATATAACAACGCGACATTTCGAATTAACGTGGGAGAGAAAATAGGTATCACTGGAGCGAATGGCGTTGGAAAAAGCACCTTATTAAAACTGCTTATCGGTGAATTATCTGCAGATAAGGGCTGCATTGACTGGTTACCAAACCTTGAGGTGGGGTATTTAGAGCAACATTTTAAGATGGATAATGCGCTGACGGTTTATGAATGCTTAAAGAGTGCTTTTGAGAACTTATACGCTGCCGAGCAGAAGCTTTGGACTTTGTATCAGGCGATGACCGAGTCTCACTCTACATCTCTTTTAAGCCAAGTCGCCCGACTGCGTATTTCGGTGATTGCGAACGCTTGTTTCGGTTTATTCCGAACACCTTAACCAGCACTTTTTCTCTTTCCCTATTTTTACTCTAAGTGTTCGGATTGCGCCAGTTTTCTCATTGATTCTCCTCCCAGTTCTATTCGATGACTATTGTGAACTAGACGATCCATTAGAGCGTCAGCGACAGTGGCGTTGCCGATCATGTTGTACCATTCTTTTACTGGTAACTGGCTGATGACGATTGTGCTGCTGTTTTGGTAACGATCTTCAAGTACTTCTAACAAGTGACCAGCATGCTCTTGAGTCAGTTTTTCCATCCCCCAGTCGTCGAGGAGTAGTAAGCCTTTCTTAGCCAGCGACTGAAGTTGTTTTTGATAACTACCATCCAGACGACCTGCGGTCAGGTCATCGAGCAAGCGAGTTAATCGGTAGTATCTGACCGTTTGCTGTTGGTCGCAGGCGCTGGTTGCCAGTGCGCAACCAAGATACGTTTTACCTGCGCCTGTTGGGCCTGTGATCAAGATGTTCTGGTGCTTGTGCAGATAGCCACCCGTTAGCAGTTCGCTCATCTGCTTGCGGTTGAGGTTTCGTCCCTCCTTGTAAATAAGTTGGCTCGGCTGAGCATCCACTCTCAGCTTGGCTTGTCGTTTCAGGCGTTGGATTTTGGTTTGATTGCGATTCAAGATTTCACTTTCCAGAAGTAGGCTTAACCTCTCCTCGAAGTCCAGCTCTGCGTAGGTGGTCAGTTGCTCTTGTTGCTGCTCTAACGCTTTCGCCGCATGACTTAAGCGCAGGGTTTTGAGTTGGTCATTCAGTGCGTTCATATCCTTTCTCCTAGTGATAACAGTTCGGGCCACGAACATTGCTGTGAACAAGGTTCGGCGTATTCGCTTTATCTTTACTCAGGTGCCCCTCACGATTGTTCTTGAGTAGATTGTTGACGAAGGTGTAATTGGGTTTTGTCAGCATCAATGCATCTTTACAGGCTTGTTCTAGGCGCGACTCGCCATAGGTTTTACTCAGATTGAGCAGCCCAAGACAGGAACGATAGGCCTGCTCTGGATGAGGTTTGGCGTTCAGCATCTTATTGACGACTTCTCGGGTGGCTGGGCCGATATTGGCTCCCCAGTTGAGCAAGCGTCCAGGCGACCACTTTTGATGTTGATGGTTACTCGGCATGTGCTCTGGTTGAGTGCTGTTTCCACGTTCCCTTTGGCTGCGTGGATGTTGAGCGATCAAGTTACCTTGGTGGTAGATCTGCACCAGACGGTTGGAGGCTTCCAGCTCGACATGGTGGCCAACCAGTTGATGGGGAACCGAGTAGTAGTGACGGCGATATTCGATGTGATAATCAGGCCCAACTTTGGCTCGCTTGGTTTCGGTATAGAGATATCGCTGTTTAGGAAGGGGCTTTAACGCGGGTTTATCGAGTTTGTCGAACAGTGCTTTGCGGCTCGCACCATACTGCTTCATCTCACGTTCGTTTAAGTCATTCATAAGCTCACGGATGGCGAGGTTCAGCTCTTTAAAGGTATGGAAGGTTTGATGGCGAAGTCGCATCATGATCCAACGTTCCACTAGGAGGACGGCATTTTCTGCTTTGGCTTTGTCTTTCGGTTTGTAGGGGCGAGCTGGCATCACGGCAGTTTGATAATGATTTGCCAGTTTTTGATAGCTTTCATTAAGCCTCGGTTCATAACGGTTAGGTTTGCTGACCGCGCTGCGTAGATTATCGGGAACCAAGAGATGGGGGACGCCACCGAAGTGCTCGAAGGCATTGGCATGCGCCTCTAACCAGTAAGACTTCCCTTGGCTGGGGAAGGCTTCCACATAGGTGTAGTTGGACGCGCCTAAGCTTGCTACGAACACTTCTGCTTCGCGCACTTCACCTGTATCAGGGTTGACCACTTGAAGCCGAGGCCCACAGTAATCGATAAACAGCTTATCACCTGCAACATGGAGCTGACGCATACTGCGCTTTTGGGTTTTGAACCAACGAGTGAAGTGCTCGCAGAACTGAGTGTAAGCGTAAGCTTGCTCTTGATATTGCTCATGGTACTCCTGCCACAATAACATCTTTGTCATGCCTTTACGTTTGAGTTCGACAGCGTACTGAGCGAAGTCTGGCATAACCTTGTCTCGACTGGCTTGCTTCGAATGATATAGGGCTTTGGTAAGGTCCGTATCACTGCAACCTTCTGGGAGAGGCCAGCCTATCTGACTTTGCTTAAAGCGAGCGACAAGCTCTGAGACTGTTGCAAGGCTGACATTGAGACAACTAGCAATACTACGGTAGGACAACCCACACTCGTACTTAAGGCGTAATATCTCTTTGATTTTGTTCATTGGAGTTCTCTTTTTAGCCATTGTCGCTTCCTTACGTTCTTGTTTAAGAAGTAAAGAATAGCGAGCTATTGATTTAAAAGAGAAAAAGGAAGGATTTCGGGCATTCCGAACGCGGTTTTCGCTATTCCGAACGCTGATTTCGGAGTTCGCTTAAAAGTGTTCGGATAATCGCGGAATGTACGTTCGGATTAAACCGAAATAGGTGTTCGGGTCATACCGAAATGGCTGTTCGGAATGCTCCGAAATACGCACCGACTACAGGCATATTTAGAAGATGAAGACTTCTATGCAATTGATACCAAAATTGAACAAGTTGCTGTAGGTCTTGGCATTTATCAATTTGGCTTAGATACACCGCTTGTCTCGCTAAGTGGTGGTCAAAGACACAAGGTCCTTTTAGGGAGGTTGTTACTCCGCAACCCCGATGTGTTAATTCTCGATGAGCCGACAAACTATCTTGACGCTCTGCACATTGAATGGTTGGTCACGTTTCTCAACGATTACACTGGCACCGTTTTACTGGTTTCTCATGATATTGACTTCCTTAATCAAGTAGCGACCAGTATTTGTGATATTGATTATCAAACGGTCCGAAAATACAGCGGCACTTATGTCAAAGCAATGCAGCAAAAGCATCACGATGGTGCTTTGTTAGAAAAGCAATATAAGGCTCAGCAAAATGAAATTCGAAAGTTAGAGCAATTTATTGCCAAAAATGGCGCTGGAGTTAACGCGAGTCTTGCTAAGGGACGCAAGAAAAAACTGGATAAAATCGAACGTATTCAACTGAATTATATAGAGAAAGTATCGATGTTTGACTTTGCTCACCAGCCCATTAGGCAACAGTATGTGATTGACGCAAAAGCGTTGATGATAGGTTATCAGCAGCCTCTGCTTCCTGCGCTTGATATCACGTTAGCGCGCGGGGAGAAGTTGGTCGTTTCTGGTTTTAACGGCGTAGGTAAGTCGACTTTACTTAAAACCCTTATGGGGGAGATCGAGCCGGTCTCTGGTGAGGTGGTATTGGCAAAAGGTGCAATGATTGGGTATTTTTCTCAAGATTTGTCTTGGCGTCACCCTCAGCACACGCCTGAGCAGGAGCTATGCTCTTGTGATCCAACGATATCAAGCAAAGAATCACGCAAGCTATTAGCTCGCTTTGGGGTCACCGGAGATAAGACGCAGCGCCATCTGGATACATTGAGTGGAGGTGAGCAAACTCGCGTGAAACTTTGTTGTTTATCAGCCCAGAAATGCAATGTTTTGCTGTTGGACGAGCCAACGACACATTTGGATAGCAGCAGTAAAAATGCGCTTAAAGAGGCTCTCCAGCGCTTTTCTGGTAGTGTGATTGTGGTATCTCATGAGAAGGCGTTTTTACAATCTTGGCCTGATAGAGTTTTAAATATTTCGTTGCTCACTTGTGCTGAATCGGAAACAGAACAGGAGGTGGAGCTATGATGCAGTCCATGATCCTATTTCTTGTTGCTTTTCTTGTTGGTGCTGATGAGTTGATGCTTGGATCTATTCTTGAACCTATCGGAAATGATTTAAGTGTTCAACCGAGTCAGGTTACGTTATTTATTACGGCATATAGTTTAGCTATAGCAATTTGTGCTCCTTATCTGGGACGTTTATCAGACCGCGTTGGGCGTATTCGTATCATGTTGCCTGCTTGCTTCGTATTTGGGGTTGCGTCTATTACGACGGGCATAGTTCATGATTTTGAACTTGCGATTGCAAGTCGAGTGATCACAGGTATTGCAAGTGCAGGCATGTTGCCAATTGCATTCGCGTTGGCGGGAGACGCGAAGGGTAATAGAGCGATGCGTCAAATTGTGATGGTTCAGGCGGGATTAACGCTGGGTATGATAACCAGCCCGGCGATCGGAGCATTGTTGACCCAGCTTTTATCATGGCGTGCCGCTTTTATTATTTTGGGAGTTGCGGCTCTTCTTGTCGGTGCCATGAGCGTAGTGTTCATGAACAACAAGCATGATGAGTCCAAGGCATTAGATACTCTGCCGCCTATCACTGACGTCATTCATCTTCCAGGCGCGTTGAGGGCGATTTTAGCGATGTGTTTAGGCCTAGGGGGAGGTATTGGTGTATTTAACCTGATAGGCCTTCATATTCGAGATACCAGCGAGTTGGCGCTCGGTTGGGTGGGCGCTATTTATGCTGCTCTAGGGATCGTGAGCGTGGTTGGAAATATGTGCGTGGGGAGAGCTTGCCGTTGGCTTGGTAGCTCTCGAGCCGTTATGCGAGTGGCTTTAATGGTGTGCATACCTTGCAGTGCATGGGTGTTCTCAAATGAGATGAGTACGGTGACCGCTTATCTTCCAGCTCTAGTGCTCTGGTCTCTTGCTGGAGGGGTAGGCTCTCCGGCGTTACAAGCACATATAGCAAACTTATCTGATGAACATCGAGGTGTGCTGATGTCTTCTGGAATGAGTATGATGCACTTTGGTGTCGCGATTTGGTCTGCCTTGGCGGGCTTCGCTTATTCTGTAGGTAGTGAATGGGTCGCTTTTGTGTCTTTGCTATTGTTTGGCTCAGCAGTGGTTATCTTAAAGCCAGTTGGTAATGCTGAACAAAGTGAGCGTTATTCGTAGTGTTTTAGTAGATAAAGAAAAGCCGTTACCTAAAAAGGTAACGGCTTGTTCCAAATACTTTTTGAAAGCCGGTCTTAGTTCATGCCGTATTTCTTAAGTTTTTTGCGAAGAGTACCGCGGTTGATACCCATCATAGTTGCCGCGCGAGTTTGGTTACCGCGAGTGTACTGCATGATAGTATCTAATAGTGGCTGTTCAACTTCAGCTAGAACTAATTCGTATAGTTCTGTTACTTCCTGGCCGTTTAGTTGAGCAAGGTAGTTTTTAAGAGACGCTTTAACAGAGTCACGTAAAGGCTTCTGAGTAATCTGGTCTTGTGACGTTACTGTAGTTACTGTTAATGCTTCTGAAGTCAGATTTTGTTCGAACATATTCGGTCTAGCTCTTCTCTTAATTATGATGCAACGTTATCAAAATAACCTTCTAACGCCTCAATTTGCAGCGGAGCTGCGTCGATAGCGTTGAAGGTACGGCGAAACTCACTTGCCTGTTCATGCTCTTTCAGGTACCACCCAACGTGCTTGCGCGCGATACGTGGACCTAAGAACTCCCCATAAAATTCATGCAGAGCATTTACATGACCAAGCATAATGGTTTTCACTTCCTCAGTTGGAAGCTCCTCCATTGTGGTGCCGTTTTCCAAATAGTGATGGATTTCCTGGAAAATCCAAGGACGACCCTGGGCAGGGCGCCCAATCATTAAAGCGTCCGCACCGGTGTACTCCAGTACAAATTTGGCTTTCTCCGGGCTATCGATATCACCGTTCGCGATAACCGGAATTGAAATCGCCTCTTTTACCGCTTTAATGCTGTCGTATTCGGCCTCACCTTTGTACATACATGCTTTCGTTCTGCCATGCAGAGCAAGAGCTTGTATGCCGCAGTTTTCGGCTAATTTAGCGATCTGGACACAGTTCTTGTTGTCTGTATCCCAGCCAGTTCGAGTCTTTAACGTTACAGGAACGTCCACTGCATTCACGACCGCTTTCAAAATCTCTTCGATAATGTTTGGGTATTGAAGCAGAGCAGAGCCCGCTAGCTTCTTATTCACTTTTTTTGCCGGGCAGCCCATGTTGATGTCGATGATTTGTGCACCGTTCTCAACACTGAATTGAGCTGCGTCCGCCATAAGCTGTGGATCGGAACCCGCAATCTGTACAGAGCGAATGCCCGATTCGCCCTCGTGTACCATGCGCTGTTTCGACTTTGACGTTCCCCATAGTTTTGGGTTAGCAGACATCATTTCACTGACGGCCATTCCCGCACCATAACGAAGACACAACTCGCGAAACGGTCTATCCGTTACACCAGCCATAGGGGCTACGATTAGATTGTTCTTAAGTTGATAGTTTCCGATTTTCAAAACGTCATCACAGTTCTGTACCAGCAAGGGCGCGCATTTTACGCATTTTTTCACTGCGTGAAAAGACTAATATTTGAGCATTTACAAATTGTTTTTGTAAATTGTATGAATTTCAAACAATTAGCTCTGAAAACCTTGTCTAGCCTTGCTTACGACCAGAGATGCGACACCATTCACTTTGCTCAACAATCGGGTCAATGTGAAGCTCGTCACGGTAATAGTTCGCAACATCTTCGGCTTGAGTGTCTAATACGCCGGACATAGCGAGGTCGCCATTTGGCTTAACTAGTCCTTTGATGATAGGTGCAAGTTCACGTAAAGGTCCCGCAAGGATGTTGGCCACAACGACGTCAGCGACGAGACCTTCAGGTTGATTTTGCGGTAAGTAAACTTCTAGTTTGTCTACAACGCCATTACGCTCTGCGTTGTCTTTCGAAGCAAGCAGGGCTTGAGGATCAATGTCGATCCCTATCACTTTTTTAGCGCCCAGTTTGATCGCCGCGATCGCCAGAATGCCAGAGCCACAACCGAAGTCGATAACGGTCTTACCGCTTAAGTCCATGCTTTCTAGCCACTCAAGACAAAGCGCAGTTGTGGGGTGAGTACCCGTACCGAATGCAAGGCCAGGATCCAACATAACATTAACAGCGTCAGGATCTGGAATGTCGCGCCAGCTTGGACAAATCCATAGGCGTTCACCAAATTTCATGGGGTGGAAGTTTTCCATCCATTCGCGTTCCCAGTCTTTATCTTCAAGCTGTTCTACTTTGTAAGCAAAATTGTCAGCCAGCATATTGCTCGCTTTAATTTGGTCGATGATGAAGTTAGTGTCTGCTTCTGCATCGTACAGTGCCAGAATGTCAGTATCGCCCCATAAGCGAGTTTCGCCAGGTAGAGGTTCGAATACAGGTGTATCCTGCGCGTCTAAGAATGTAACAGACAGCGCGCCAGTCTCTTCCATTAGCATATCGCCGATTTGCTCAGCGTTTTCATTGGTCGCGTTGAGTTTGATTTGAATCCAAGGCATTGGTTTTTGCTCTTAAAGTGAATGAAGTGGCGCAGAGTTTACCAGAACTCTACGATTTGTTTGAGTATATACCCAAATAAGCCTACGTATTTGTTGAATGCTTAGAGTCCATACAAAACAAAAATGCCCACGGGTGTGGGCATTTTGTAAGACGTTAGCTAAGGCTTATTGTAAGCCGAGCTTCTTCTCTAGGTAGTGGATGTTTGCACCACCATGCTGGAAGTTTTCGTCATTCATAATGGAGAATTGCAGTGGCACGTTGGTTTTGATGCCTTCGATGATCATCTCACCCAGCGCATTCTTCATGCGTGCAATCGCCACATCACGGTTTTCACCGTACGTGATTAGCTTACCAATCATTGAATCGTAATGAGGCGGTACTGTGTAACCAGAGTAGATGTGTGATTCCCAACGCACACCCATGCCACCAGGCGCGTGGAAACGCTCTATCTTACCTGGAGATGGTAGGAAGCGTTCTGGGTCTTCTGCGTTGATACGGCACTCAATCGCATGGCCACGGATCTTAATGTCATCTTGAGTGAATGACAGAGGTTGACCCGCCGCAACGCGAAGCTGTTCTTTGATTAGGTCGATGCCGGTAACCATTTCTGTTACTGGGTGTTCTACCTGAATACGAGTGTTCATTTCGATGAAGTAGAATTCACCGTTCTCGTATAGGAATTCGAACGTACCTGCGCCGCGGTAGCCAATTTCGATACATGCACGAGTACAACGTTCACCGATGTACTTACGCATCTCTTCAGTGATACCTGGTGCTGGAGCTTCTTCCACTACTTTTTGGTGACGACGTTGCATTGAACAATCACGTTCACCAAGGTGGATTGCGCCGCCTTGACCGTCAGCGATAACTTGTACTTCAACGTGACGAGGGTTTTCTAGGAATTTCTCCATGTAAACCATATCGTTGTTGAACGCTGCTTTTGCTTCAGCGCGCGTCATTGCAATCGCTTGGATTAGGTCTTTTTCTGCGCGAACGACACGCATACCACGGCCACCGCCGCCACCAGACGCTTTGATGATGACTGGATAACCAATGCGTTTAGCAAACGCCTTGTTTTTCTCTTCGTCGTTGTCCAGAGGACCGTCAGAACCAGGCACACAAGGAACGCCAGCTTTCTTCATTGCGTTGATCGCCGACACTTTGTCACCCATCAGGCGGATAGTGTCTGCTTTTGGACCAACGAAGATGAAACCACTGCGCTCAACTTGCTCAGCGAAGTCTGCGTTTTCTGACAAGAAGCCGTAACCAGGGTGAATGGCAACTGCTCCTGTTACTTCTGCTGCAGAAATAATTCGTGGGATATTTAGGTAGCTGTCGATACCACGAGCAGGGCCGATACATACGGTTTCGTCTGCGAGTAGTACGTGCTTAAGATCGCGGTCAGCTGTCGAGTGAACAGCGACGGTCTTAATACCTAACTCTTTACAAGCGCGAAGAATACGAAGTGCAATTTCACCTCGGTTCGCGATGACTACTTTGTCTAGCATAAGGCAAGCCCCGCTTATTCGATTACAACAAGAGGTTGGTCGAATTCAACTGGTTGGCCGTCTTCAGCTAGGATCGCTGTAACAACGCCAGATTTGTCCGCTTCGATTTGGTTCATCATTTTCATTGCTTCAACAATACATAGCGTATCGCCAGCATTTACTTTCTGACCCACTTCTACGAATGCTTTGGAGTCTGGGCTTGGAGAACGGTAGAAAGTACCAACCATTGGAGAAAGAACTTGGTGACCTGCAGGCGTTGCAGCTGCTGGAGCTTCTGCTGCTGGCGCTTCTGCTACTGGTGCCGCTGCTGCTGGAGCAGGTGCCGCTACTGGAGCTGCTGCGTAGTGAACTGGTGCTTGAGGGGCTGCAGTGCCGTGACGACTGATGCGTACTGACTCTTCACCTTCAGAAATCTCTAGCTCAGCAATGCCAGACTCTTCAACTAACTCAATTAGCTTCTTGATTTTACGAATATCCATCTTTTCTTTCTCTTTTATCTTGTGATTAAGACAACCCTCGTGGGGTTGCAGAGTGTTAGGGTTACTTTGCCTGTAGCTTATTAATCGCGGCAGACAGAGCGAATTCATAACCTTGTGCGCCTAAACCGCAAATCACGCCTTCTGCTTTATCTGACAGATAAGAGTGATGACGAAATGGTTCACGTGCGTGCACATTTGATAAGTGCACCTCAATAAATGGGATGGCGACGCCAAGTAATGCATCTCGCAGTGCCACACTGGTATGAGTGAAAGCCGCTGGATTGATGATGATGAAGTCAATCTTGCCATAAGCAGCATGAATGGCTTCAATCAGTTCGTACTCACGATTTGATTGTAGGTGTTCCAGTTCCACCCCAGCGTTATGAGCTTGCTTCGTAAGAGCATCCACAACTTGTGCTAAGGTGCTGTGACCATAGTGTGTCGGTTCGCGCAGACCCAATAGGTTAAGATTTGGTCCGTTTAGAACAAGAATCCGTGACTTTGCAGACATTATGTTGCTATCTTCCCTTATCGTGAGTGGAACGTTTATATTCCCAAATATACGATAGTTCAGCACGATTTTTTTGTTAAAACCGAGCAAATTTTAAAAAATCGACCAAGATTATAGCTAATTCATAGCAATTAGCAGCAATTTACTGGTCTAATCTCCTAATAGCCACCTTCGTTTCTGTAACCAAGTTAACAAAAACAACATAATTGCCATGTTCTTTGTGTGGCTAATTTGTGCGCACAAGCAAAAAACCGCCATGAGTGATGGCGGTTTTTAAAGTGCTTTTAAAACAGTTGGTTGAATTTATGCCAATTCTGCTTTCTCTGCGATAAGTTTGTCTACCACGCTCGGATCGGCAAGCGTTGATGTGTCTCCGAGGTTGCTTGTATCGCCCGTTGCAATCTTACGCAGGATTCGACGCATTATCTTACCAGAGCGAGTCTTCGGTAAGGAATCCGTCCAGTGCAGTACATCTGGTGTCGCGATTGGACCAATCTCTTTACGCACCCAATCTTTAACTTCTTTGTGCAGCTCAGCTGACGGGAATTCACCATCGTTCAATGTAATGTAAGCGTAGATAGCTTGGCCTTTGATGTCATGTGGAATACCAACAATCGCCGCTTCTGCAATCTTGTGGTGCGCCACTAGCGCTGATTCAATTTCAGCGGTACCCATACGGTGACCCGACACGTTTAGTACGTCATCAACACGGCCAGTGATCCAGTAGTAGCCGTCTTCGTCACGACGCGCACCATCACTGGTGAAGTACATCCCCTTAAAGGTTGAGAAGTAGGTCTGTTCAAAGCGCTCATGGTCGCCGTAAACCGTGCGCATCTGGCCTGGCCAAGAATCAAGGATAACCAAGTTACCTTCAGCAACGGTATCTTCAAGAATGTTGCCCATATTATCGACAAGAGCAGGCTGGACGCCGAAGAATGGGCGAGTCGCAGAGCCTGGTTTTAGATCGGTTGCCCCTGGTAGTGGCGCAATCAAGATGCCGCCAGTTTCCGTTTGCCACCAAGTATCGACGATAGGTGAGTTCTCGTTACCAATCGTTTTGTAGTACCACTCCCACGCCTCTGGGTTGATTGGTTCGCCCACTGAGCCCATGATGCGCAGGCTTGAACGAGATGTGCCTGCAACCGCTTCATCACCTTTTGCCATTAGCGCACGAATCGCGGTTGGGGCGGTGTATAGAATGTTGACTTGGTGTTTATCAACCACTTCACTCATTCGGCTTGTGCTTGGGTAGTTTGGTACACCTTCGAATAAGATGGTCTTCGCCCCATTTGCAAGTGGACCGTAGATTAGGTAAGTGTGACCGGTAATCCAACCCACGTCCGCGGTACACCAGAAGGTTTCGCCTGGTTGGTAATCGAACACATATTTGAAGGTCATAGCCGCGTAAACGAGGTAACCGCCTGTTGTGTGTAGTACGCCTTTAGGTTTGCCTGTTGAACCTGAAGTGTAAAGGATGAAGAGCGGATCTTCGGCTTTCATCTCTTCTGGTGGGCAAACGTCAGAAACGTTAGCTGTTGCTTCGTGCCACCAAACATCACGGTGTTCATGCCATTCGACATCACCACCTGTACGTTTAAGCACCAACACTTTATTGATGGTTTTTACGTCTGGGTTAGTTAGTGCTTCGTCCACGTTCTTTTTCAGTGGAACGGCACGCCCGCCACGCACGCCTTCATCAGCGGTGATCACGACTTTAGCGTCAGAGTCGATGATACGGCCAGAGAGAGCTTCTGGTGAGAAACCGCCAAATACAACGGTATGAACCGCACCGATGCGGGTACAAGCGAGCATAGCCACTGCGGCTTCTGGCACCATTGGCATGTATAAACACACCACGTCGCCTTTACGTACGCCTTGCTCTTTCAATGCGTTGGAGAACTTACATACTTCTTTGTGCAGTTCGTTGAAAGTGAGTGTTTTGTCGTCGGCTGGATCATCGCCTTCCCAGATGATTGCGACGTCATCCCCGTGTTCTGCGAGATGACGGTCAATACAGTTCGCCGAGACGTTCAGTGTGCCGTCTTCAAACCAACGAATGTCGACATGACCAGTATCGAAAGAGGTGCTTTTTACTTTGGTGAAAGGTTTGATCCAATCAACGATTTTGCCGTGTTCGTTCCAGAAGCCCTCTGGATCGGTTACCGACTGCTGATACATGGCTAAGTAAGTATCATTATCCGCGTGTGTATGAGTTTTAATATTTTCTTTTACCGGATAAACGTGGGCTTCGCTCATGGCTTCTCTCCTTGTGCCTTATTTCTCGGCCTTACACCAATCTAGATAAGATTTTGAATATGTTTTTGTAGGGCTGTTTTTTGGTTCTAAATAACTTGGTCGTGGTAATGACGACGTTGTGCTTATAACTGTCAGTCACTGCGCGTATTTCCACAATTAGACTTTAGGATGAGAGTGAAGGAAGCGCCGTGAAATCGCTGAAACAAAAGTATTTCTGGGAGCTAGGTCAACTGATTTTTATGTATACGGCGCGGTTAGGTTGGGCAAATCGCCTTTCGTTAAGCGAACAAAGACCAAAGCGGCAGAAATCGCATCTTGTAAAGCGTCGTGTTTATCTTGGATAGGAAGTTCGAGGTGTTTACAAATCGCATCCAGACTTAAGTCGAAATAGGCATTCGGCAAATGTCTTTCCAGCTTGTCGTGATAAATCTGACTGACCTCGATGAGCGGGTTAGGAAGTGGAAAGCCAAGTTGCCTCAGACAAGCAAGATCTAAGATCTTTTTATCGTAACGAATGTGATAACCGACAAGTGGTCGGTTGCCGATGAAGTCGAGCAGCTCGAGCAGCGCCTCTTTTTCGCTAATCCCGTCGACTAAGTCTTGGTGGCGAATTCGATGAATTTTGACTGAGCCAGAATCGAGCGATTGCGGCGCGCGTAAGCGGACTTCAAATGGCTGGCTAGTGATGATGCGGTTGTCGATGATCTTCGTGGCCGCAATGGTCACCAACTCGGCGCGATTTGGATCAAGGCTGGTGGTTTCGCAGTCGAGCGAAACGTATTCCGTTTTATCGGGCGTGCAAAAAAGCGACTGATAAGGAGAGCCTTTCAGTTTGTAGTGCCAGTATTTGCGTTGTAACCAGTTCATTGCCTACGCCTCTGTATGATTTATGAAAATCATGGTTAATCACGAATTTGATAGTGGAAGCCTAAAAATTGCTTAAATTTTTTCACTACATGTAAGCTGTGGCGAAGTAAATCACGCTCGGTTCTATCCAGTTGTTTAATATCAATGTTATTCAATGCTTCTTGCTTTTTGAGTTGTTGATTAAGGCGAACCTTAAAGAACAATTTCAGCGCTTCGTTGAGGTTATCTGCCGTTTCAGGCTCTAAGATGCGTTTTTTCCGAAGTGCTTCAATGCGCTCAAACGTGTTCTTCTCCTCAATGGCATATTCCAAAGACAAGGTGCGAATGCCGTGCACAATTGGGAAAATGCCGCCGCGTTTAATATCTAACCCGTCCTTAGCACTTTTTACGTTGCCAAACAGAGTTAGGGGCACAGAAAACTGCAAGGCAGGGCGAGTAAAATCAGACAGTATCAACATGCGATCTCTCATTGTGTCGCGAAGGTGGGTCGCGATTGGAGCCAGCAGTTCGCGATTTCCCGCAACAGCATGGGCGTCACTGAAAATGGCTAAGTCCATGATTTGTTGTGGTTCGGCTTTGGCTATCCAGCGGTCTAAGGTGTTTATCCACTCTTGCTGCGTTTTGACCCATTTCGGGTTGTTGACCATGACTTTACCCGGGCAAAGTGGATAACCGAGCTGTTGTAGAGTGTGCGTGAAGGATTGCATCACTTGTTCGCAATGAGGCCATTCCAAACCATCTTGAATAATTAGAGCATTGTCTTGGTCTGTCTTGAGAATTTGTTCTCCTCGACCTTCTGAGCCGAGTACGATTAAGCAGCAATGATCGTGCAAGGCTGGTGGAACCACTAACTCGAACGCTTTTTCGATAATTTGCTCGTTCACGGCGGAAATTAACTCCATGATAAAGCGAGTGCGGATGCCGTTTCTCAATAAGCTCTCGACCAATTGACGTTGGCGGTTTGAGGCTAATGCGAGCTCTTCCACACTGCTTGCTCTGGCAATACTGAGCGTTAACACGTGAGAGTGGGTGGAGAACGCGCTGAGAATTTGGGTCATATCCAGCATGCCGACGGCTTGGTTGCCATCACATACCATGAGACGTTTCATTCGATTTCGGGTCATGGTGATCATGGCGTTGAATAAAAAATCACCATCATCAACGTGATAGACAGGAAAGGTGGCGATATCACCAACAGGGGTATTGAGTGCGCAGCCATCTAACATCACGGAGTGCAGCATGTTGGTGCGCGTCACGATGGCGTATGGATGAGCCGAAGGCCATTTTTCTAATCGCGGATCGTCATCATTGAGTTTGACAAGTGCTGCATCGATCCCATTTGCTTTTAGGGTGTGCGTCACCTCGTTAATCGGCGTATTTGGCTCAAGGATCATCGGTGGGTGATAAATGCTGCGGTCCACTTTGGTGAGGATAAACTCTGCCAAGTTTTGTTGTTGGTGAGCGGCTTCGATGAGTTCTTGTCGCTTTGATAAATTGTTATCGAAATAGGCCGCAAACTGACCATTCTCGTTGTAAAGCGCCAGAAAGACGTCTTTCGGTAGCAGATAGGAGAGCGTGTCTTCAAGTGCGATGTATTGATGACGTACGTTGTCTTCAAGTAACGAGCGCACATCAAACATATCGTCGTTGGCATAATGCGCGAACACTTCCTGCTGATCTTGGGAGCGCTCTTCTACCGCGCCTTTGATCAGAATATGCAAGTGAGGGTTCTTCTGTCCGCAGGATAAAATTACATCTCGAGCTCGATAGTAGGCAACGTCCAGAGACGAGCGCAGTCGTGTCTGTTGTGCTTCGGTTAAGCGGTCGAACGGTGGAGATTGCATGTTAAATTTGTCAGGCATGAGAACACCCAATGATGGAAGGAACACTCTCTAAGTCTGACAAATTTCCTACCGGAAGCCAGACGACTTTGGTCTAAATCACGATGATTTCGCTTTAAGATGGCCAATGTCGCAAAGTTAGTATTCCATCGAGGAAACGATAAGTTGCCTATTCTTCCCTTTTTATAATACGCATAGCGATCCATAATTCCCGGTTCGAACGTTGATGTTCCCGTTTTAGGATATTAGTAATGTTGAAACCTTCTCCGTATGGCTGGATTTCCCAGTACTTTCTCGGATTCTTCTTTGCGTATGGCGTATATCTGCCATTTTGGTCACTTTGGTTTAAGGAGCAAGGTGTCTCTTCGACCGACATCGGTTTGCTAGTTGGGTTGGGTCTTGCGACACGTTGTGTCGCCAATATCGTGATCACCCCACGAGTGCACAAAGTTGAACACCTTATGCCTGCTTTACGTTGGTTGAGTTTCGCTGCCCTCCTTTTTGTTGGATTTCACTTTTTTACAGGTGGCAGTTTTTGGTTAATGGCGTTAGCGACGGTGCTATTTAACCTCTGTTGTGGACCGATTGTTCCATTATCGGATGCGATGGCAAACTACTACGCTCGTCTGAAAATGCTCGACTACGGCCGTACGCGCTTATGGGGCTCGATCGCCTTTATCGCGGGTTCGACGGCCGTGGGTTATCTGGTGGCTGAATTTGGCTCTGATATGATCTTGTACACGGCGATGGCCGGGGTATTAGTTTCGTTGCTATTTTCAATGCGTATGACTAACCCGATGCCCGTTACGCTTGGTGGGCAAAGCGCGGAGCGTCCAAAACTGAGTGCTCTTTTGACAGACAAGCCGATACTTAAATTCTTAGTGTTGGTGTCATTAATTCAGGGCAGTCATGCGGCTTACTACGGTTTTAGCGCTATTCACTGGAAAGCCGCAGGTCATTCGGAAGATGTGATTGGCTATCTGTGGAGCTTGGGTGTTGCAGCCGAAGTGGCAGTGTTTGCGCTGAGCAAGCGTTTATTCGTCGGTTGGTCAATGCGCGCGTTATTTGTTGTTGCTGCCGTTGGTGTGATGATGCGTTGGGGCATTACGGCATCGACAACGTCGATTGTTGCTTTGGTGATTGTTCAATTATTGCATGGCGTGACATTCGCAACGGCACACATTGCTGCGATTCAATATATCCAAAACTCGGAAGAGAATAAGATAGTGGCGCTGCAAGCATTGTATAACGCGATTCCGCTAGGCGCATTCATCGCACTGATGACCGTGTTGAGCGGTTGGGGTTATGAGCACTGGGGACCACTTGTGTTCTGGGGCATGGCCGCGATGGGTTTATTGGCATTGTTCATCAAGCTCGAACCACAAGAGCCACATCATGTGGTCGATGTATCAGACAAGTCACTGGAAACACAGAATTAGACTTCTGTGACAAAGGTTAAAAACTAAGCTTTGTCTCCGTTGTGAAAGCAGTGTTAAATGAAACCTCTCCCTAATGGAGAGGTTTTTTTATTCTCTTGCTTTAAAACGGCAAGAAAGGCAAGAAAGGCAAGAAAGGATATCGGATGCAAGGATGGCTGGTGGTTCCCGTTTCTTTGGCGTATTTGGGAGCCTTATTTATCATCGCGTGGTACGGCGACATTCAGAAAAGGTGGTTAGCACGCTGGCGGCCGTGGATTTATAGCCTTTCCATTGCGGTGTACTGTACATCGTGGACCTTCTACGGCACGGTCGGGCAGGCCAGCAGTAACCCTTGGTCTTTCTTGCCCATCTATATTGCCCCCATTTTAGTGTTTACCATCGGATGGCGCGTTTTAGCTCGGCTTATTTTGATTGCTAAACGGGAACACATCACGTCGATTGCTGATTTTATCGGAGCTCGTTACGGCAAATCTCAAGGTTTGGCCGTAGTTGTTACACTCATTGCAGTTGCGGGAATTTTGCCGTACATCGCTTTGCAGTTGCGTGGTATCACCATGGGGCTAGAAATCATTGCCCCAGAACTGGCTACCGATTTTGGTTATCAAAACGATAGCGTGTCGTGGTTTGTCGTGGTCGCACTGGCAATTTTTACCATGCTATTTGGTACCCGGCACATTGATAACACGGAACACCATCGTGGGATGATGATGGCGATTGCCTTCGAATCGATTATCAAACTGTTGGCGTTTTTAGTAGTCGGTGTATTCATTGTTTGGTTGGCGATGAGCACCGAGAATTTGAGCTTAGTTGATGTTGCCGCACAGACGTATCAGTCACCAAACATCCCGACCATATTGATTCATACCGTACTCACGGTGCTGGCGATTGTTTGTCTTCCACGACAATTCCATACGATGGTAGTGGAAAATGAACGCGCGCAAGATTTGCATGTTGCTCGTTGGTTGTTTCCCATTTATCTGATCTTGATGGGGATTTTTGTTTTACCTATTGCGTGGGTAGGGCAAGGTTTGTTGAGTGGTGCTTCGCCTGATACTTATGTAATCAGTGTGCCGATGTCGGTAGGGGCGAGTGAAATCGCTTTGCTTGCATTTTTAGGTGGCACTTCGGCGGCCAGTGGCATGGTTATCGTGTCGACGATTGCCTTAGCGATCATGGTATCGAACGACTTGGTTATGCCACTACTATTGCGTCGCATGCGATTGACGCAGCGTAACCATCATCACTTCTCTGAATTATTACTGCGGATCCGCCGTGGTCTGATTTTAGTCCTACTAATTGGCGCTTGGGGTTTTTATCAAGCGTTAGATACCATTCACTCACTCTCAGCGATCGGCTTTCTCTCATTTGCGGCGATCACGCAATTCGCGCCTGCGCTGGTGGGCGGTATGTACTGGCGTCAAGGGAATAAGAAGGGTGTGTATGTTGGCTTGGCGGTAGGCTTTACCATTTGGCTGATTACGTTAATGAGCCAAACGGACATGCTTGCCGGGAATGCCAGTAACAACTTTTTGATTTGGTTGATCACCCCACCAGAGGTATTGGCTGGCTTTGACATTGCGATTTCAGATTGGGGGATGATCCTCAGCGTGGTCGCCAATGCAGTGTGTTTTGTCGTGGTTTCTATGACTACACGACCAAGCCTAAGTGAGCGCTTACAATCGGCATCATTCGTTGGTACGCCACTGCCTGAAAGCGAAAACATGAGCCTATACCAGAGTCGTGTTACGGTTGCGGAACTAGAAATGCTAGCGTCTAGGTTTGTTGGGCGAACGCGAGTAAAAGCGGCTTTTCAAGCGTATTGGAGCCAGCAACGAGAAGAGCTAATGCCGAATCAGCAAGCGCCATCTTCTCTGATTCGACATACCGAACGTGTATTAGCCGGGGTATTCGGTGCTTCTTCTGCTAAGTTAGTACTTACTTCTGCCCTGCAGGGAAGAAACATGCAGCTTGAAGAGGTGGCGACTATCGTCGATGAAGCCTCTGAACTGTACGATTTTAGCCGAGGCCTACTTCAAGGGGCGATTGAACATATCGGGCAAGGTATTGCGGTGGTCGATAAGCAATTACGCTTGGTGGCTTGGAACCAACGCTACTTAGAACTCTTTGAGTTTCCGCTAGGCTTGATCCAAGTTGGGCGACCGATTGCGGATGTGATTCGGCACAATGCAGAGCAAGGTTTATGTGGCCCAGGCGATCCTGATGACCACGTTCGTCGCCGTGTGTATCACCTTGAGCAAGGGACTCGGCACACCTCTTCTCGGGTCCGTCCCGATGGTCGCGTGATTGAGGTGCAAGGTAACCCAATGCCAGGAGGTGGCTTTGTGATGAGCTTTACCGACATCACCGTATTCCGTGATGCAGAGCAAGCACTGAAAGACGCCAACGAGACATTGGAAGAAAGGGTACGTCTGCGGACTCGAGAATTAGAACAACTTAACAAGCAGCTGGTGGCAGCGACGCAGCGCTCGGATTTGGAATCGAAGTCCAAATCACGATTCTTGGCGGCAGTAAGCCATGACTTGATGCAGCCACTCAACGCTGCGCGCCTGTTCGCTTCTTCATTGTCGGAAGTCGCCAAAGACAGCGAAGCTAAAAAGCTGTCGGCTCACATTGAGAGTGCTTTAGAGGCGGCCGAAGACCTGATAGGAGATTTGCTGGATATTTCGCGCTTGGAGTCGGGCAAGCTGGAAGTCAATGTGCACGGTTTTGCGTTAAACGATGTGTTGTCTAATTTGAATGCGGAGTTCAGCGCATTAGCCAAGCAACAAGGTATAGCATTCACCATGATTCCATCCTCACTCATGGTGAAATCGGATCCCAAACTGCTGCGCCGTGTGGTGCAAAACTTCCTGACCAATGCCTTTCGTTATAACCCGAATGGCAAAGTGGCGCTCGGTGTTCGCCGGGTAAAAGGGCGAGTGCGTATTGATGTGTGGGACAACGGTGTAGGTATTGAAGAAGAGAAGCAGCAAGAGATCTTTGAAGAGTTTAATCGCGGAACTCAAGTTCGTTCCGACCAAGGTCTCGGGCTTGGTTTGGCGATTTCCAAGGGAATTGCTCAAGTGCTCGGGCATGAAATTTCGATGCGTTCTTGGGTTGGTAAAGGCAGTGTCTTTTCTATCACGCTTGATAAAGCCGATCATGTGCAGCCGCACCCAGTTCAAGTCACGACAAGTAACCAGTCTGAACTTGGTCATCTAAGAATTCTATGTGTGGATAATGAGCCCGATATTTTAGTCGGTATGGAAAACTTACTGTCTCGATGGGGCTGCGATACGCGAGTGGCGACCGATTTGGTCGAAAGTCTACAAGCTCTCGAGGATGGTTGGACTCCGGACGTGATTTTTCCGATTACCGACTTGATGATGGTCGTACTGGCTTGGAAGTGCTACAGCAATGTCGCTTGAGGCTAGGCAGCTGCTTTGAAGGTGTCATCATCAGCGCGGATCGCACCGATGATATGCTTGATGGCATCAAGGCAAATGGGTTCAGCTTTATTGCGAAGCCAGTTAAGCCGCTTAAATTGCGTTCGGTGCTCAACCGCGTCGCATAGATTTAGAGTGTTTTAGCGTTGCTATAAAAGAGACCTCCGAATGGAGGTCTCTGTGTTTGTAATCTTATTTTGGTTTGTAGGCTGAGTTTGCCGCTTATTCCGCAACACCACCTTGGGTGAGTTTTGCGGGATTAAGCAATCGTTCTAGCGTGGCTCTATCTAAATCGGTTTCTTCTTCTGCGACATCAATAATCGCACGACCCTGCTTATAGGCTTTCTTCGCGATTTCTGCCGCTTTCAGGTAGCCAATGACCGGGTTGAGGGCCGTGACCAAAATTGGGTTTTTGGCGAGCGCTACATCCAAGTTATCTTGACGAACTTCGAATGTTGCAATGGCCTTATCGGATAAAGCGGTTGCGCTGTTAGCGAGCAACTCGATGCTCTCCAATATATTATGAGCAATGACAGGTAGCATGACGTTTAGTTGGAAGTTACCAGCTTGGCCCGCGACGGTAATAGTGGTGTCATTACCAATGACTTGCGCTGAGGCCATAGCTGCGGCTTCTGGGATCACAGGGTTTACTTTGCCAGGCATGATGGAAGAACCCGGTTGCAAGCCTTGTAATTCAATCTCACCTAAACCAGCCAATGGGCCTGAATTCATCCAACGAAGATCGTTTGCGATCTTCATGATCGCAACTGCTGCTGTTTTGAGCTGTCCCGACAGAGCGACGATCGCATCTTGACTGCTTAAATTGAAAAAGAAGTTATCACTGGCCGTGAACTGAATACGAGTTGACTGGGTTAGGTTGCTAGCGAATAAGTCTGCAAAGCGTGGATCGGCATTGATCCCCGTGCCAACCGCTGTACCACCTTGGGCTAAGGCTTTTACCGCAGGAAGTGCTTGTTCAATCGCTTGTTTTACGTGCTCGATTTGGAACTGCCAACCGCCAAGCTCTTGAGCAAAGGTAATTGGCATCGCGTCCATTAAGTGGGTGCGACCGGTTTTTACAACATCTTTCAATGCTTGTTGCTTAGACTCTAGTGTTTGGATGAGGTGTGACAGGGCCGGGAAGAGCTGTGTTTCAATGGCTAATGCTGCGCTAACTTGAATGGCCGTTGGCACCACATCGTTACTGCTTTGTCCCATGTTGACGTGATCATTAGGACTGACGGTACCGCCTAGATGCTGGGAGGCCAGTGTTGCAATCACTTCATTCGTATTCATATTTGAGCTGGTGCCTGATCCGGTTTGAAATACGTCAATTGGAAATTGCTCAATATGATTGCCCTCGATAATCGCCTGAGCTGCGTCAGCAATCGCATTAGCGATATCACCTTCAAGCAGCCCCAATTGTGCGTTGGTGAGTGCCGCAGTCTGCTTGATGTGTGCCAACGCTTGGATGAAGCCAGATGGCATCTTATGTTGACTGAATGAGAAGTTATCGACGGCGCGCTGAGTTTGGGCTTGGTAGAGTGCATCTGCTGGGACTTTCACTTCGCCCATACTGTCAGTTTCTATGCGGAATTCGGTGCTCATGGTAGGGATCCTTTTGGTTAATCGAGTGAGATTTGAATCAGGCGTAATTGTTGTTGTAATGCGAGAAATTTCACGTCGCCTTGTTCAAACTGATAGTAATAGCGTTTGAGACAGAATAATGGCGTATGGATAGAATCGAGACAGACACGACGGAAGATGCGACTGCGAGTGGAGTCTTGAATTGCGTCTAGTAGATGGAAATAAACCTGACGCAAAAACAGCTCACACAACAATAGATTTTCTTCATCGGCACCGTGTTCATAGCAGGAAGACAACACCATTCCCCAATGAATATAGTCATGAATTACGTCTGGCTCAAAGCCGTGTGGTGCGGCGAGAAGGAATCTATCTTGTGCTTTAAAAAATGCGTTAAAGATGTCCCGTTTGTTGTCCATAACCACCTCTCATTTAATGTAATGATAATTATTATCAATTGAGTGGTGGGTTGGCAACCCTTTTTAGAGTAAGAGGTTGTTGAAGAAAGACTTACGGAAACAAAAGCCGACGTAAAAGCGTCGGCAGAGAGGGAATTATTTAGTCCTGAGGTGACAATGAGGTATCGACGTTTTGGATATCGGTGTCTTTATCTGTGGCCATTACTCTGTAAATAAGGTTTCGTACTTCACAAACGCGGTTTGTGTTTCGCCGTAATAAAGTGTGCCTCCAGATTGAATGACGACTCTTAACCAACTTTCTGCGGATGCTGGTCTTGGTAAGGTAATGTACCAACTTTTTCCAGCCTGATCGGCGGGCTTCATATCAATCGGCTGAGCATTTTTCTCTTCGTCATTAACGATCGAAACTTTGACCCCTTCGAGTGGATAGGCGGCATTGAGTGACAATTCTAAGCCATTTTTCGTGAGCTGTTCTGAGCGAAACTTCACTTTAAAGTCGCCATTTTCCATGTCACACAGTCCACTGGTGTAACGACAGTTAGACTTACTCGCGAGTTTGTAAGTTTCCCCTTCTTGTGCCGCGTGGGGTTTCTCGCTGAGTGCCATATCGGTGCCGAAGTAGGCGATCAAAGAAAGAATCGGCGCAATAAGCAGAGCGAGAATAAAGTGCTTGTTTTTGAACATAAAATACTAATTCCATCAATTATCTGTTCATTTTAACTGGCTAAAATCACTAATAACTTCGTTAATGATTTTGAAGGTAGAGCAACTAGCTTGCTGCAATCTTTGCCCTGTTCTAAACGATTGTTTCTGCGTTCCCCGAACATATAATCAATGCCATTCGTGTGCTTCCTTGCTACGGCTCAGGGAATCTAATTATTAGAATAAGTTAGATGAATAAAAAAGCCCCGAGCGGGGCTTTTGTGGCTTGCGTTATATTTTAGTGATCCACGGCATCGCCTGCACCAACAGGGACACGAACGTGTTCAACAAGATCTTTAACTTCTTGAGGTGTTTCCGCTGTAACTTTCGATACCGCGAATGCCACGATGAAGTTAAATAGTGCGCCGATAGCACCAAACGCGTTTGGCTCAATACCTAGGAACCAGTTGGTTCCCCAGCTTTCTAGATATTTCCAGTCAGCAACGAATAGGATGCCTTTGTGCTGGAATACGTAGAACAGTGTGATACTGATACCGGCAATCATACCGGCGATTGCGCCTTCTTTATTGATGCCTTTGCTGAAGATACCCATCATCAACGCAGGGAAGATGGATGACGCAGCAAGACCAAAGGCGAGCGCCACCGTACCAGCTGCAAAGCCTGGAGGATTCAATCCGAGATAGCCTGCGGCTGCGATTGCCACCGCCATCGAGATTCGGCTGGCAAGCAGCTCCTTCTTCTCGGATATGTTCGGATTTATAACCCCTTTGATTAAGTCATGGGAAATCGCCGACGAAATAGCAAGCAACAGACCCGCTGCTGTGGATAGTGCTGCAGCGAGACCACCAGCGGCAACGAGTGCAATGACCCAGTTTGGTAGCTTAGCGATTTCTGGGTTTGCTAGTACCATGATGTCACGGTCAACTCGCAATTCATTGGTATCAGGATTTGAGGTGTACTCGATCAGGCCATCGCCATTCTTATCATCAAAGCCTAATAGACCTGTTGTTTCCCAGTTTTTGAACCAATCAGGGCGCTCATCATACGCAAGGTGTTGGCCCGGAGCTGGGTTGACGGTATCCATTAGGTTTAGACGAGCCATTGCTGATACTGCTGGCGCCGTTGTGTATAGAATCGCGATGAACACAAGTGCCCAGCCTGCAGAAGTACGCGCATCACGCACCTTAGGTACTGTAAAGAAACGGATGATAACGTGTGGTAGACCCGCAGTACCGATCATCAATGACATGGTGTAAACGAACATGTTTAGTGTGCTACCGCGAACCTGCGTAGTGTACTCACTAAAGCCGAGTTCGGTCACCACTTGGTCGAGCCTATCGAGCAGATAAACATCGGTGCCTTGAATGGTACTCCCGAGGCCAATCTGAGGTAGCGGGTTACCTGTAAGTTGCAGAGAGATAAAGATTGCAGGGATAGTGTAAGCAAGAATGAGTACGCAATATTGAGCAATCTGCGTGTATGTGATGCCTTTCATGCCGCCAAGTACTGCGTACATGAATACGATACACATACCAATCAGTAGGCCTGTTGAGTAATCAACTTCTAGGAAGCGACCGAAGGCAACGCCAACGCCTTTCATCTGGCCGATAACATAAGTGACCGATGCGATGATAAGACAGATAACCGCCACGATACGTGCTGTGTTCGAGTAAAAGCGTTCACCAACAAACTCTGGCACCGTAAACTTACCAAACTTACGTAGATAAGGGGCGAGTAACAGTGCAAGCAGTACGTAACCGCCCGTCCAACCCATTAGGAATACGGAGCCGCCGTAACCCATAAAGGCAATCAGACCCGCCATTGAGATGAACGATGCCGCCGACATCCAGTCAGCTGCGGTTGCCATACCGTTAGCGATTGGGTTGACCCCGCCACCAGCGACATAGAACTCTTTGGTTGACCCCGCACGCGCCCAGATCGCAATACCGATGTAGAGGACGAAGGTTGCACCAACAACCAAGTAGGTAATAGTTTTCAAATCCATCTGAGTTACTCCTTACTCATCTACGCCGAATTCACGGTCGATTTGGCGCATCTTCCATGCGTAATAGAAAATAATACCTAGGAAGGTGTAGATGGAGCCTTGCTGAGCAAACCAGAAACCAAGTTTGTATCCACCTAATTGAAATTGATTAAGTACGTCGACAAATAAAATGCCGCAGCCGAAAGACACTACGAACCAGATGACCATAAGGCCAATCATGAGCTTCACGTTTTTGTCCCAATAGGCTTTGGCTCTTTCTTCGCTTTCAAATGCCATTGCCGTCTCCTTACGATTGGTATTGTTGTTAAAAAAATGTTTCAACATGTACATTAGCAAGGTGTTGGCAAGAACTCTTTTCAACTTTAGTCGGGGTATAAAAAATAAAAAACTCCCGTGATATGGTCGCTTAGAGAAAAGTTAGGGTTATTTATTAATGTTAAAAAGCTGTTAAATTAGCCAAAGGTCTAAGGAGAGAAATGATAAAAAGCACGAATAAGAGACGTGATTAATTTTTTCTTCATTGATTTTAGCGATCCTTAACAGAAACATTCTGCGTTCTTCTTTTTATCAATCAGCGAAAAAATTGGCGTGAAAAATTCACAAGTAATTTATTTACATAAAGTTTTCGTACCAAATCACCGTTTTAGCGCACAATAAAGTAATATAACTGAGTCATTCTCGTACAACCTCGCGCTTTGGGACGGTTTAAGGAGGAGGCAGATTAAGGTATTAACTTATTAACGAAGTCGCCTTAGCTCATCACAAGCATATCGTTTTTTATTAAGGGAGGGTGAGAATGGACGCAGACACCATTAATAGTTTTTTTCTTATAGGTGCGTTGTTAATCGCACTTAGCGTTCTTTTAAGCCCAGTTTCCTCTAAGTTGGGAATCCCAATTCTTTTGGTATTTTTAGCCGTTGGAATGCTGGCGGGGGAAGACGGTTTAGGCGGTATTTTATTTGATAATTTTTCGATCGCTTACTTGGTCAGTAACCTCGCATTAGCCATCATTTTGCTCGATGGTGGTATGAGAACACGGGTTGCCAGCTTTAGGGTGGCGTTATGGCCTTCGGTGTCTTTAGCAACGTTTGGGGTTGCGATCACCACTATTTTGACCGGGCTGATGGCAACGTGGTTATTCGACTTAGACTTGCTGCAAGGTATATTAGTTGGTGCGATTGTCGGCTCCACAGATGCTGCCGCGGTTTTTTCTCTACTCAAAGGTCGTAGTCTTAACGAACGTGTTGGCTCAACGCTGGAAATTGAATCCGGCACCAATGATCCTATGGCGGTGTTTCTGACTGTTACTCTGATTGCTATTTTAGCGAACCCAGATGCAGATTTGAGTGTGGGCTTTTTGGCGCTCAGTTTTCTTAAGCAGTTTGGTATTGGCGCTTTACTCGGTTTTGCTGGTGGCTGGATTTTGTGGAAGGTCATCAATCGTAATCAA
The DNA here is from genome assembly GCF_037162085.1 of Vibrio sp. M60_M70. NCBI lineage: Bacteria > Pseudomonadati > Pseudomonadota > Gammaproteobacteria > Vibrionales > Vibrionaceae > Vibrio > Vibrio sp. M60_M70. The sequence continues at coordinate 3,144,697 of NZ_JARLUL010000001.1, read as the reverse complement.
CTGCCGGATGGCTTATATTCGATTTTAACCGTCAGTGGTGGCTTGCTGATTTTCGCTTTATCTAATGCATTAGGTGGCAGCGGTATTCTGTCAATTTATCTGGTTGGTTTACTGTTAGGTAATCGTCCAACACGTAGCCGCCATTCCATTCTTCATGTTCTAGATGGCATGACGTGGCTAGCTCAAATCGGTATGTTCCTCGTGCTTGGTTTATTGGTTACGCCTTCCAACTTACTCTCGATTGCGTTGCCTGGTTTGGCGTTGGCCTTTGGGATGATTTTATTTGCCCGTCCAATCTCGGTTTGGATCGGTTTACTGCCATTCAAGAGTTTCACACCACGTGAAAAGTGGTTTGTTTCTTGGGTGGGCTTGCGCGGTGCTGTCCCAATCATTCTCGCGGTATTTCCAATGATGGCAGGATTGCCAGATGCGCAGTTGTACTTCAATTTGGCGTTTTTCGTGGTAATGGTCTCTTTGATTGTACAAGGTGGCACATTGACTAAAGCGATGTCTCTGGCGAAGGTAGAGCTACCTTCTAAACCTGAGCCAATTTCACGCACAGGTGTGGAGATTTACCCAACTAGTGAGTGGGAACTGTTTATCTATAAGCTTAAAGCGGATAAATGGTGTATTGGTGAACCATTGCGTAGTCTTTCGATGCCGGATGGAACGCGCATCGCCGCAGTATTTCGCAATAAAGCGTTATTGCATCCGTCAGGTAGTACGCGCCTCGAAGAAGACGATACCTTGTGTGTGTTGGCGCAAGAAAAGGATTTGGATGCCCTGAGCTTGCTATTTAGTGAAGCGCCTGAGAAAGCGTCATTGGCACGATTCTTTGGTGATTTCTTCCTAGATATTGAAGTGAACCTTGCCGATATTGCGATGATGTATGGCCTGAACTTGGGCGATGAATCACTCGATAAAAGCTTAAGAAACCTTGTAGAAGAACAACTGGGGACTACACCAGTGTTAGGGGACCAATTCGAGTGGCAAGGCTTGCAATGGATCATTGCCGATGTCGTTGACCAACAAGTCACCAAAGTAGGTATCCGTTTGCCAAGCGAGCAAAGCCTGCTCGCTGACGAGGAGTGAACCTAGTCGTTCATCTCCGTTAGCATGATGACGGCTTGTGTGCGGTTTTTTACACCGAGCTTGCGGAAAATCGCCGTCATATGCGCTTTGATGGTGGCTTCTGAAACATTCAATTCGTAGGCGATTTGTTTGTTCAGTAAGCCATCTGACAACATCCCCAACACCTTATATTGCTGTGGCGTTAGCGCGGCAATCTTCTCCGCTAAGTCATTACATGCCGCGTTATTGGTGATCAGCCCTTCAGGAAAATACGGGTCGCCATTGAGCACTTGATTGAGCGCATTCACCAATTCGCGCATATCGCTCGATTTCGGAATAAAACCAAACGCACCATGGCTTTTCACTTGTGTCACGATCGCTGGCTCTTCACTAGCCGAGACGACGACAATTGGTAAGTCTGGGTGTTCTGCTCGCAAGTGAATCAAGCCAGACATACCATTTGCTCCTGGCATTTTGAGATCCAATAGAACCAAATCTGGCTCTTCTTCTCGCTCTAACAAAGCCAGTAGTGCGTCGAGTGAGTCCGCTTCCAGCAAATTTGCCCCACTGATTGCCATGTGGATAGATTGAAACAAGGCATTACGGAAGAGTGGGTGATCATCTGCAATGATGATGGTGTAGGTCGAATCCATGACGTTAAACACTTTTGACTATTTCGTTAAATTTATTATTGTCCAGCTTTGAGAAAGTGGACAATATTTATTCGCTAAAAGTCTGAACCAAATCGACTTTTATTAGGAAAATTGCATATAAGCGCAATTTTCTCATTCAAATCTGGGTAATAAAAAACGCCAGTGGTCATCACTGGCGTTTGAATATCTGGTGATCAGAATTGTTGGATGTGCTCTAAGAAAGGCTCGGCTTGCATAAAACCAGTTAAACGCGCGTTTGAAACGTGTTTGCCGTTCGCATCCCAGAACTCGATGGTTGGCAAGCCAAGCACGTTCATGTGTTTGAGTAACTCAATATCTTGCACTTGGTTCTTGGTTACATCAGCTTGCAGAAGAACAAAGTCTTTTAGCTTGGCTTCGACGCTTGGATCATGGAAGGTGTACTTCTCAAACTCTTTACACGCCACACACCAATCGGCGTAGAAGTCGAGCATCACAGGTTTGCCAGCTGCTTTGGCTAGCGCTAGTTGTTCTTCCAACTCTGCAACATTGGCAATGCGTGTAAAGCTTACGGAAGTTTGTTGAGCTTGCGTTGCGTTATTACCAAACCAGTAATTTAATACTGGCTGTGCTGACGCGAGCAAACCCAATACGGCGATGATGCCAACGGCGCTTTGTTTCCAGCCACCAAACTCCAAGCTGTTTTTCACATGATACAGCCAACCAAAGGCAGCGATGCCCAGTGTTGACCACAGAATTGTTGACCACATTTCTGGCATGATGCGTTCCAACAAGAAGATAGGCGCAGCAAGCAGAATAAAGCCGAACAGCGTTTTCACGCGGTCCATCCAACCGCCGGCTTTTGGTAGCAACTTGTTGCCAAATACCGCCACAAGGATCAACGGAATCCCCATGCCCATCGCCAGCGCGTAAAGGGCGACCCCACCAGTGAGTAAGTCGCCACTTTGTGCGACGTAAAGCAGCGCACCAGAGAGTGGGGCGGTAGTACACGGAGAGCAAACCAAGCCAGATATTGCCCCCATAGCAAACACGCCAGCACTGCTACCACCTTGCTGCTTGTTACTTAAGTTATTCAGCCACGTTTGCACGCTGCTTGGTAACTGCAATGAGTACAGACCAAACATCGACATAGCTAATGCGATGAACAGTACACTCAAACCAATCAGCACATACGGATGTTGCATTGCCGCTTGGAACTGCATACCCGCAGACGCCACTACAAGGCCGAGCAGCGTGTAAGTCAGCGCCATGCCTTGTACGTAAACAAATGACAAACCAAGCGCACGACGTTGGCTCAGTTTGCCGCTACCAAGCACGATGCTGGTCAAAATTGGGTACATCGGCAGCACACAAGGGGTAAATGCTAGACCCACACCAAGCGCCAAGAACAGAAGTGGCGTCCACCAGTTATCAGCAAGGTTGGCTGCAAGGGTATCTTGCTGTGTTACTGGCGCTGATGATGTGTCACCAGACGTAGATGATTGCGCCGCTGGTGGCGTTGCTTTTGGTGCAGTTGTCGCCGCTGTTGAATCTGAGTTCGACGAAGTAAACGCGCTGATTGGAATCTCACGTGTTTCTGGTGGGTAGCAGAAGCCCGCTTTCGCACAGCCTTGATATTGTACAATGACACGTGCGCCCTCTTGCCAATTACTCAGTGGGATATTGACAAATAATGGTGTGGTATAGATATGCACATCACCAAAGAATTCATCTTTATGTGGCGTGCCGTTTTCCATTTGCAGTTCGCCCAGTGAGATGTTCTCACCAGACACAGATAAACGCTCTTGATACAGGTAATAACCATCGCGTACCTGCCAATCGAGCATCAATTTGTCGTCTTGCTGGTAGAAATTAAACGGAAATGCCTGATCGACCGGAACAAAGCTGTCGCTGCTGCTACCAAAACTGTTGTTCTGGCTATTGGTAAACTGGTCTTTGCCAAATAAGGCCAAAGACGGAGTGGAAAAGGTAATAAGCCCTAAGAGTAAAACGGAAAGTAATGCGCGCATAAAAGAGTCAATTCATCTTAGATAATTGCCGTTAGTGTAACTCAATCAGACCCGGAGGCGAGTCAATAAGTTTCATGAAAATGAAGATTTATTGAGCATAATTCAAGACGACAGGCAATAAAAAAGGGAGCCGAAGCTCCCCGAGTAAGACTCTGTTTCCACTAGATCAGTAGACCACCGAATGCGAAGCCAAGTGCTACCGCAGAAGCGATGGTTACCACACCTGGTACAAAGAATGGGTGGTTGAATACGTACTTACCGATACGAGTTGAACCCGTGTCGTCCATCTCAACCGCCGCAAGTAGCGTTGGGTAAGTTGGCAGTACGAATAGCGCACTTACTGCTGCGAAAGATGCAACTGCGGTAAGTGGTGCCACACCGATTGCTAGTGCTGCTGGCATCAGCGCAACCGTGGTTGCACCTTGCGAGTAAAGCAGCATTGAAGCGAAGAATAGAACAAGTGCTAGCATCCATGGGTAGTCTGCTAGTAGCGCACCAGCCACTTCTTTGATGCCGTCAACGTGCGCGTTAACGAAGGTAGAACCTAGCCATGCCACACCAAGAACACACACACATGCTGTCATACCAGAGCGGAATGTTGCTGCGGCTGGAATTTTGCCAGCGTCGATTTTACAGCTCATTACGATAGCTGCCGCGGCTGCTAGCATTACCGTCATGATAGCTTCGTTACGACCTAGAGCAGGGTTCTCGATAAGGCCAACAGAGCCAGAAATTGCTGCTGCGTAACACACTACGAATGCGATTGCGCCTAGGAAGATGAACGTCGCTTTCTTCGCTGTTGGTAGGATTTCGCGTTTTGCTTCTGTATTTAGCTTGATTAAGCCTTTTTCTAGACGCTCTTGGTATTCAGCATCGTCTTTTAGCTCACAGCCCATGAAGTTCGCAACGAACGCACCGATCATACACGCGATGAACGTCGTTGGGATACAGATTGCCAATAGTGTTAGGTAGTCAACGCCGAATGGATGCAGCATCGCAGCGAACGCCACTACTGCCGCTGAGATTGGTGATGCGGTGATAGCGATTTGCGATGCCACTACTGCGATAGACAGTGGACGAGAAGGACGCACGCCTTGGCCTTTCGCGACTTCTGCAATTACTGGCAAAGTAGAGAATGCCGTGTGGCCGGTACCAGCCATCAGCGTCATTAGGTAAGTTACGATAGGCGCATAAAAGGTGATGCGCTCAGGGTGCTTGCGCAAAAAGTTTTCAGCAACTTGCACCATCCAGTCTAAACCACCTGCCACTTGCATTGCTGCGATAGCCGTGATGACCGACATGATGATCAAAATTACGTCAACTGGGATGTAAGCTTGGCTTGTTGGCACACCTAAGATCAAAGACAACGCAATGACCCCAGCACCACCAGCAAAACCAATGCCGATACCGCCGATTCTAGCCCCCAAATAAATGAAGAGCAGAACCACGAAGAGTTCGACCATGACCATATTGATACCTCTTTAGTTTTTTATTGATTCTGATTTTTTGAACACTCAGGAACAGGAGTAAATGCTCAGAGAATTAGAACCCAGTGGCCTAATGGCAATAAAAGCATATAAAAAATGTGGTTAACCGTATGAGAGCCTAAAAAAGGGGCCTGAGTGGCCCCCTTCGAATTAGTTATTACTCGTAGCGTTTCGCTTTGTAAGTTGGATGCATGAAGTTTTCTACTGACAAGATTTCATCAAGCTCTTCTGCGGTTAGCAGGCCGCGCTCTAGCACAACTTCGCGAACACTCTTACCGGTTTCCGCACAAATCTTACCTACGATGTCACCTTCGTGGTGGCCGATGTATGGGTTTAGATAAGTGACGATACCGATTGAGTTGTAAACGTAGTTTTCACAAGTCTCTTTATTGACTGTGATGCCGTCGATACATTTATCACGTAGGTTCACACATGCATTGTGTAGTAGAGAGATAGACTCAAACATGCTTTGTGCGATAACTGGTTCCATTACGTTTAGCTGTAGTTGACCGCCTTCTGCTGCGAAAGAAACCGTGTTGTCGTTACCTAGAACTTTAAAGCAAACTTGGTTTACTACTTCTGGGATAACTGGGTTTACTTTTGCTGGCATGATTGAAGAACCTGCTTGCATTTCAGGTAGGTTCAATTCATTTAGACCTGCGCGAGGGCCAGAAGAAAGTAGACGAAGGTCGTTACAGATCTTCGATAGTTTCACCGCTAGACGTTTTAGTGCACTGTGCGTCATTACGTATGCACCACAGTCAGAAGTCGCTTCGATAAGGTCTTCTGCCGCAACAACGTCAAGACCTGTTACTTCCGCTAGATGTTTTACTGCAAGCGCTTGGTAGCCAGTCGGTGTATTTAGACCTGTACCGATTGCGGTTGCGCCTAGGTTGATTTCTAGGAGTAGTTTAGAGGTGTAATCTAGAGCACGAATCTCTTCGTTTAGTGTTACTGCCCAAGCGTGGAACTCTTGACCTACAGTCATCGGTACCGCGTCTTGTAGCTGAGTACGACCCATTTTCAGTACATCTTTAAACTCAATTGCTTTAAGTTCGAATGCGCCTTTTAGGTACTCAATTGCTTCCATTAGTTTGTGTACGCTGTTGTAAACCGCGATACGGAAACCTGTTGGGTACGCACAGTTGGTTGATTGGCTCTTGTTTACGTGGTCATTTGGGTTAACAAATTCGTATTGACCTTTCTCTTTACCCATTAGCTCAAGCGCAACGTTTGCGATCACTTCGTTTGTGTTCATGTTCACGGAAGTGCCCGCACCACCTTGGAATACGTCTGATGGGAACTGATCCATGCACTTGCCAGTTTCTAGGATCAAATCACACGCTTCGATGATGTAGTTTGCAACGTCTTTTGGAATCGCACCAAGTTCTTTGTTTGCCAACGCCGCTGCTTTTTTGGTCATTACCATACCGCGTACAAATTCTGGTACGTCAGAGATGGTCATATTAGAGATGTTGAAGTTCTCGATCGCACGTAGCGTATGAATACCGTAGTACGCATCTGCAGGGACATGACGTTGACCTAATAGATCTTCTTCAATACGAGTGGCTGGGTTTGCTGTTTTTGGAGCATCAGATAGGGTAGCCATAGCAGGATCCTTAGATGATAATTCTGATAATAAAGTTATTTATTAGCCATTTCTGCAATCTAGAATCCATTCATCAGAATTTTTGGCTGGAAAATCCGTCCTGACTTATGTGGCACATGATACTGCACCTAGCGCATAAAAATAGTAACTAGATCACCTTTTTCGTTTTTCATGAGTCAATAATTTGCAAAGTATGAACGGGTTATTAATAACCCTTTATGGGTACTCGATTTTCCTCGACAAACATGGGTTTTTAGAGTTCGAAATTAGCACTTTAAAAGCACGAAAAAATCGGTATGCAATTGAATGAAACACTCCACTACCGCTTTTTCTGAGTAGGAAGAGACCAGTATGAACACGCTTTTTTACAACGATTCGTTTGAGCTTAGTCCGCTTTTACCATTACACTGAATTAAACAAAGGAGGGCGTGTGTTTCCTATCTTATTATTGGCGTTTATTTTTGTCCCGATCATTGAAATCGGCTTATTTATTCAGGTGGGCGGCTTTTTAGGTTTGTGGCCGACTATCGCATTAGTATTAATCACGGCATTTGTCGGTGCATCGTTGGTGCGCAGCCAAGGCATCCAAACTTTGATGTCGGTGCAGGGGCGTCTGGAACAAGGTGAAATTCCAGCCCAGCAAATTTTTGAAGGCGTAATGCTAGCGGTGGCTGGCGTGCTGCTGTTAACACCGGGCTTTATGACCGATGCTCTTGGTATGCTGGTGTTGCTTCCTGCGCCACGCGCCGAGATTGCCAAATACTTGATGAGTAAAATGGTGGTGAAAACCATGCATGGTGGTGGCTTCCAAGGTGGTTTCTCTAACCAAGGGCCATTTGAGCAAGACCCGTTCCGCCGTGACCCATTTAATTCCCAGTCAGACGATGGCAATACCTTTGAAGGGGAATACGAGCGTAAAGACGATGATGATCGCAACAAGCTCAACTGATTGAGTCAGAGAGTAAAGAAAACAAAAGGGCGCACTAAGCGCCCTTTTTTGTGTTTGGAATTCGTGGTGCTTACAACGCGCCTTCAAACCCCATTTGACGCCATGCTTCAAAAGCAATGATCGCAACGGCGTTCGAAAGGTTTAGGCTGCGCGCATCTGGCATCATTGGAATGCGGATACGCTGCTCCATTGGCAAGCTATCGATGATTTCAGCAGGCAAGCCACGAGTTTCTGGACCAAACATCAATACGTCACCTGCTTGGTATTGTGCATCAACGTGGTGACCTGTGGTTTTGGTGGTGCAGGCAAACAATCGGTAGTTACCTTGTTTCTCTTTCTCTAAATATTCTAAGAATGCTTGATAGTTCTTATGACGCGTTACGCGAGCTAAATCATGGTAATCCAAACCAGCGCGGCGGACTTTCTTCTCTTCAAGATCGAAACCTAGAGGTTCAATTAAGTGAAGGTTTGCACCGCAGTTGGCACAAAGTCGAATGATGTTGCCGGTGTTCGGCGCGATTTCTGGTTCGTATAAAGCGATATCAAACATGGTATTGAAATAGAGTTGGTCAAATAGAGGGGCAGTATATACCCAAGTCAGCAAGATATGCGAGATTCAGCAAGATTGACCTGGGTATGAAAGCAGGCATTAGCGCGGACGTTAATACCGTAAGTATCGATGCTCTTTATAATAGAGCGTGAGCGTAATTTTCTTCAACCGCTCGCCAGTTGACGACGTTCCACCATGCGTCAATGTATTCTGGACGACGGTTTTGGTAGCTGATGTAATACGCGTGCTCCCACACGTCAAGAGCGAGAATTGGCTCGCCGCGTACATCCACTACGTCCATCAGAGGGTTATCTTGATTGCTGGTGGACGTAATGTGAATCTCACCATCTTTTACGATCAGCCATGCAAAGCCAGACCCAAAGGTATTAATCGCGGCTTGGGCAAACGCTTCTTTAAATTGCGCAAAGCTACCAAATTTATCGTTAATTGCCTGAGCAAGCACGCCTTGAGGTTCACCGCCACCGTTTGGTGACATGCAATTCCAATAGATAATGTGGTTGTAGTAGCCGCCGCCATTATTACGCACTGCAGGGCTGAGCTTGGATATATTGCCAAAAATCTCGTCTAGCGACTGAGTTTCGAGCTCGCTCCCTTCAACGGCACTTACGAACTTATCGAAATAAGTCTTGTGATGTTTGCTGTAATGCACTTCCATGGTTTTCGCGTCGATGTACGGCTCTAGTGAATCGTACGGGTAAGGCAGAGCGGGAAATGTATGTGACATAGTAAATCCTCCTTAATTGGAAAATTTACTTTAATGCTAACGATAATTATTATCAACTTTGATCTTTGTAAGGGTATTCGAAGGTGTTCCCACCCAATTTCTAAAGTGAAGATGAAGCCGTGAATCTCTTACGCTAGAAATAGGGTGTGGCTTACTGTTAGCTCATCGGCTTGAAGTTAACGATTGATAGGTAAGGTGATACTCATGCGCAATCCGCCTAACGGACTTCGACTGGCGACGATCGTTCCACTGTGCTGGCGGATGGCACTTTCGGTAATGGTTAGGCCGAGACCCGTGCCGCCGGAGTGGCGATCGCGGGCAGTCGAAACGCGATAAAACGGGCGAAAAATCGCAGCTAATTCTTCTTCTGGAACGCCCTCGCCATTGTCATCAACCGTGATATGCAGCGTATCATCATCGGCCTTGATGTCGATTTTTACCTCATCTTTCCCGTAATAAATGGCGTTACGAACGATGTTTTCCACCGCACTCATCAGCAGTTTAGGATTGCCGGAGATACTTCGTTTTGGCAGTTCAGAATAGTGTAGGTGCTTGCCCATTTGCTCAGCTTCAAACTGCGCATCTTTAATGATCTCTTCCCACAAACTTTCCAGTGGCTGCGTTTCGCGAGTCATATGGCTGTTCGCCTGCATGCGAGACAGTTCAAGCAATTCGCTGATCATCTGTTCCAAGCGCTGCGCTTCGGTATCGATACGAGTCAGTTCTGGGCTTTCACCCTGCTTACGCGTCGCTAATGCGCTCGCCATGCGTAGGCGAGTTAAAGGTGAGCGCAACTCGTGAGAGATATCGGATAGCAGGCGTTGTTGTCCTGAAATCATCTGATTGACCGCCTCGACCATCTGGTTGAAGCTGCTGCCAGCCTGACGAAACTCTGCCGTGCCTTTTTCTAAATTTGGGTCTGTGACAAATTCGCCTTTCGCGACACGTTGAGCGGCGGCTTCAAGACGGCGCGCTGGCTGACTTAGTGCCCATGCAAGCCATAACAACAGTGGTGTACTAACCAGCATGACCGCGAGCAATAGCTGGAATGGGTGATCAAACAGACGCAAGAGTAGTGGTGGTGGCTCATTCCACTTGAAGCCCACATACATCAAAATATCGGAGCCAGCCAAAGTTATTGGGATTGGACCTGCAATCATGTATCGACCATACAGTTTCTGCTTTGGCTGGTTGTAATCTTCGATACTGGTGACAAAGTTTTGCATGGCACGCAATTGGAAGTTACTGCGTTTTTCTGTCGTAAGAACATTACCGCTGTAGTCAGAAAAAATACGCGTGGACGAGGGTCATGCTTACCGTGGCGGTTACCCTCGATACGAAATAGTATTCGACCTAAATCAGTTTGCTGACGGTATTTTTGTTGGATTGCGTCACGCGTTTCTACCATACGTTTATAGTGCTCTTCTGGAATGTCGCGAGCTTTGCGAGGGTCCAAATGTGGCAGTGATAGCACGGCTATCAACACCAATAACATAGTGAACCAAAAAATGGCAAAGATGCGTCCATACAAGCTATTGATGTTTGGCAGTTTGATGCGTGATAGGCGCATTAATCCTCCTCAAGCAGCATATAGCCACGACCACGCAGGGTTTTGATTCGCGGCTTGCCATTGCTCTGATCTGGTAATTTTTTACGTAAGTTCGAAACATGCATATCGATCGCGCGATCAAAAGCGGCGAGTCGTTTACCAAGCACATCTAGGCTCAATGTTTCTTTAGTTAGCACTTGTCCTGGGTTTTGCACAAAGTGGGTCAACAGAGCAAACTCGGTTGCTGTGAGATCGAGCAACTGTTGATCGCAGTATGCTTCTTGTTTACCTGGGTAAAGACGGAGCTCTTGATACTCAATGCAATCGCTGTTTTTGGTGTTTTTCTGTGTGCTGCTGGTACGGCGTAAGATCGCACGGATACGAGCTAACAGTTCACGGTCACTAAAAGGTTTCGGTAAATAATCATCCGCGCCTAGCTCTAAACCGATCACGCGGTCAATTTCTTCCCCTTTAGCGGTCAGCATCAAGACAGGGGTTTCCCAGTTTTCACGCAAGCGTTTAAGGGTTTCCATGCCATTTAGCTTCGGCATCATGACATCCAACAAAATCAAATCAATCTTATCATTGACCGCAGCTAAGCCTGCTTCGCCATCATTTGCTTCGCTGACGTCAAATCCTTCGAAACTGAGTACTTCTTTTAATAAGCTGGTTAGCTCGATATCGTCATCAATTAAAAGAATGTTTGCCATGGGGGCACCTATAGTAAGTTACCGATAGCTTAATATTACATTGGAATGATGTGCTGCGAAGAGGGTAAAAATCACTCTTTACGATTCTTTACGCTCCCTATACGTCGCTTTACCTAGTGGGTCGTATTCTATACTCAAGCGCTGTGAGAACAGCTCAGAAGAATCACTCACCTGTGTAAGGAATCAAATTATGAAATCTGCAAAAAAACTTGTGTTAGCTGCTGTTGTTCTGCCTCTTACTCTTGGCGCAGCAAGCGCGCTCGCTTACGGTGGTAAAAACCATCATCAAGGCCCGCGTGATGAATGTGGCATGGGAATGGACCGCGGCATTATGCGTGATTTGAATTTGACGGATGCTCAAAAAGATCAGCTTAAGTCTTTCCGTGAAGCAAACCGCGCACAGATGAAAGGCAAATATTCTGAAAATCGCGAAGCCCGTATGGCTGAACGACAAGCACACCACGCAAAAATGCAGTCACTCTTACTAGCGGATAGTTTTGATGAAGCGCAAGCGACCGCATTAGCAAAAGAAATGGTTGAGCGCCAAACTGAGCACCGTGTGCAAATGCTAGAAAGAAAGCACCAAATGCTGAGCGTATTAACGCCAGAACAAAAAGCAGAGTTTGTGAAGTTGCAAAATGAACGCATGCAAGAGTGTGGCGACAGAATGCATAAGCGCATGGGAAAATACCGCAATAATTAAGTCATGAATTGATGTTATACAAAGAGGCAGCCATTGGTTGCCTCTTTTTGATCTGGTTATTTCATGGGCATTCAATATACTCAACGTATGGTTTGAGTTAACTCTTTGATTATGAAACAGCAATATGCACGTTTAGTGACGACCGCAGCTTGGACTGCAACTATTGTGGCGACTCTTCTCTTGATTGTAAAAGTCATCACGTGGTGGGTAACCGGCTCAGTTAGCCTATTGGCATCACTGATCGACTCAATGTTGGATATCGCCGCGTCGGTGGTAAATCTCGTTGTTGTCCGTTATGCCTTACAACCAGCAGACCGCGAACATACGTTTGGGCATGGTAAAGCTGAGTCTCTAGCGGCCTTGGCTCAGGCGATGTTTATTTCGGGGTCGGCGGTATTTTTGATCCTGAACGGGATTGACCGATTTTTCCGTCCACACGCACTGCATGCGCCGGAGCTCGGTGTTTATGTATCGCTGTTTGCGATTGTGGTCACACTTGGCTTGGTGATGTTCCAAAAACATGTGGTACGCGTGACAGGGAGCCAAGCAATCGCGGCGGATTCTCTGCATTATCAGACTGATTTGTATATGAACGCTGCGATCATGGTGGCTCTGGGACTCAGCTACTTTGGCGTGACGCAAGCGGATGCGGTGTTTGCGATTGGCATTGGTGTCTTCATTCTTTACAGCGCCTTCAAAATGGTCAGCGAAGCGATTCAGACGTTATTAGACCGAAAGCTACCGGATTCCGAATTGGAGCAAATCCGTAATGAATGTTTGAATGTGAAAGGGGTTCTTGGGGTTCATCAACTGCGCACCCGTATGTCAGGGCCGACACGCTTTATTCAGTTGCACTTGGAGCTAGACGATAACTTACGTTTAATCGAAGCGCACTATATTGCCGATAAAGTTGAGGAAAACCTTTTAGCTTTGTTTCCTGATGCGGATGTTTTGATCCATCAAGATCCATTGTCTGTCGTTTTTGGGCCAGAGAAAGAGCAAAAAGCGCAAGATTGGTAGGGCTCGAAAAATCAATAAGTGCCTGACGACAAACAGGCACTTATTGACTATCTTTCCATCAATACTTATTAAGATTCGTGATCCTGATGTGAATCAACAAAGTTTCATAGAGAAACTGTAATACTCTTACATAAGTAGAAAAGTTACATAAAAAAGTGCGTTTTCATTGGTAATCCTGTAGAGGAAATGTAACATAACGCACAGTTCTGGATTATGCAGGTTGCTTGGTAACAAGGGGCCTAAAAGAAAATTAAATAATTGATTGCCAAAGATCGAGGGTGAGCATGATTAAGAAGATCGGTGTTTTAACAAGTGGCGGTGACGCACCTGGTATGAACGCGGCGATACGCGGCGTAGTACGTACAGCACTATCCGAGGGATTGGAAGTATTCGGTGTGTACGACGGCTACCTAGGCCTATACGAAGGCCGCATCGAGAAGCTAGATCGTTCTAGCGTTTCAGATGTGATCAACAAAGGTGGTACGTTCCTAGGTTCTGCACGTTTCCCTGAATTTAAAGAAGTGGAAGTGCGTGAAAAAGCGATTGAGAACCTGAAAAAACATGGTATCGATGCGCTAGTCGTGATCGGTGGTGACGGTTCGTACATGGGTGCGAAGAAACTGACTGAAATGGGTTACCCATGTATCGGTCTACCAGGCACAATCGACAACGATATCGCTGGTACTGACTACACAGTGGGCTACCTAAGTGCACTAAACACAGTTATCGATGCGATCGACCGTCTACGTGATACTTCTTCATCTCACCAACGTATTTCAATTGTAGAAATCATGGGTCGTCACTGTGGTGACCTAACTCTGATGTCTGCAATCGCGGGTGGTTGTGAGTACATCATCACTCCAGAAACTGGCCTAGACAAAGACAAGCTGATCAGCAACATCCAAGACGGCATTGCAAAAGGTAAGAAACACGCAATCATCGCGTTGACTGAGCTAATGATGGATGCCAATGAACTGGCTCGTGACATCGAAGCGGCGACAGGTCGTGAAACTCGTGCAACAGTACTTGGTCACATCCAACGTGGTGGTCGTCCAACGGCATTTGACCGCGTTCTAGCATCTCGCATGGGTAACTACGCTGTTCACCTATTGATCGAAGGTCATGGTGGTCGCTGTGTAGGTATCGTGAAAGAGCAACTTGTTCACCACGACATCATCGACGCGATCGAAAACATGAAGCGTCCAGTACGCAACGATCTATACAAAGTTGCTGAAGAACTGTTCTAAGCAAGTTTGAAATAGATAAAGAAAAACCGCGGCTTTCCGCGGTTTTTTTGTATTTGAGTATCAGCAAAAGGAAACTGACGCATCGGACAGAATCGACAGAATCTTACGAAGCGCTGCTCTGTTCAATGAGCGTCAATTTACGTTCGCGCAGTGCAAACATATAGCCAAGTAGGCCACCTAACGTATTCCCTACTGCGATACCTATAAACAAGCCTTCAATACTGTAAATTTGGCTTCCGATCCATGCTGATGGCAGGGTAAACACAAACAAACGCATAAAGCTCCATTGGAATGCTCGTAATGGTTTGTGCATCGCATTCAACCCACTGATTAACATCATCACAATGCCTTGAAAACCATAACTGAACGGCACCACAAGCAGGTAATGCCACAGCAGGTTTTTAACCGCTTCTTCCTGCGAGAACAATGCCGCTAGAGGAATACTCAATGGCACCATCATCAAGAAGATAAACCCTTGGAACACGACCGCAAAACGCATGCTGATAAATAAGCCGGAAAAGGCGCGTTGAGGGTTTTTCGCCCCTAAGTTTTGTGCCATGAATGGTGTGAGTGCTGAGGTCAGAGACATCAAGACTAGGATCAAAATAGACTCAATACGCTGCGCCGCACCGTAAGCCGCAACTGCTGCCGTACCGTGGTTGGATAAAAGCATCATCAAAATTGCGCCCGACAATGGATTCATCGCGTTCGACAGTGCGGCAGGAGTGCCGATTTTTAACGTTTGCTGCCAATCTTGTTTCAGTAAGGACCATTGGGGTTGAGCGAGCAACTTTTCGCGTTTAACTAGCACATAGAATGAGCCACATAGTGCACCTAACCAGCTAAAAGCACTGGCTATTGCCGCACCTTGGATACCAAGCTCGGGGAATGGGCCAAGTCCGAAGATCAGTAGTGGATCGAGCATGCCGTTAATCAAGCCTGCCAACATCATGATTTTGGCGGGTGTTTTTGTATCCCCAGATGCTCGTATCGCACTGTTGCCTGCCATCGGGATCACCAACAATGGAATGGTGAGATACCACACCTGCATGTACTCTTCGATGAGTGGAATTAGGTCGTCGGCTGCGCCAAGAAAGCGGAACAGTGGTGCAATGGTGGCAAAGCCAATCGAAGAGGCGATAGCCACGAGTAACACCGCTAATAACAAACCGTGAGTGGTAAACCGAGCGGCTTGTGGGGCGTGACCTTGTCCAAGTAAGCGACCAATATTGGTCGATAGACCCATCCCTATCCCCATCGTGATGCAGTTAACCGCAAAGGTTACAGGGAAGGTATAGCTGATCGCCGCTAGCGCTTGAGTACCAAGCAACGAGATAAAAAACGTGTCCACCAAGTTAAACATCAAAATCGCGATCATGCCCATGGTCATGGGGACGGTCATTTTCCGCAGCGTTTCAGGAATGGGTGCGGTCAACAAACCATGCTTATCGGTCGCTTGGGGTTCCAGCTTGTTATTTTCCTGCATGTATGACAACTATGTGGTGAGCAAACTGCAAGGATACAAGAAAGCGAGATGCTGGGCGAGTGAGCATTTCGAACGCAAACCGTTGCTTAGTTGTTCGTTATTTTAACTAAGTCACAAAAATTTTGTGCCACCCCCTTGGGATCGCTGCTTCGACCCCTTATATAGGGATCACGTGTCTGGGGCTAAAGTCCCTAAGGACAATTATCAAATAAACATGGAAATTTTCAGGAGAGACGACCGATGAACATTCGTCCATTACATGACCGAGTTATCGTTGAACGTAAAGAAGTTGAATCTAAGTCTGCTGGTGGCATCGTTCTGACTGGTTCTGCTGCAGAAAAATCAACTCGCGGTGTTGTTCTAGCTGTGGGTAAAGGCCGCATCCTAGAAAACGGCACAGTACTGCCGCTGGACGTTAAAGTTGGTGATACTGTTATCTTCGCTGAAGGTTACGGTACAAAAACTGAAAAAATCGACGGTAAAGAAGTGCTTGTCATGTCTGAAAACGACATCATGGCGATCGTTGAATAATAGCAATCATTGAGTAATTTTTTGCTCAGATTCAATTACGAAATTACACACAAAGAATTTTAGAAAGGAAATCAAAGATGGCTGCTAAAGACGTTAAATTTGGTAATGACGCACGAGTTAAAATGCTAGAAGGTGTAAACGTTCTGGCTGACGCAGTAAAAGTAACACTGGGTCCTAAAGGACGTAATGTCGTTCTAGACAAATCTTTTGGTGCACCGACTATCACGAAAGATGGTGTATCAGTAGCGCGTGAAATTGAACTGGAAGATAAATTCCAGAACATGGGCGCACAAATGGTTAAAGAAGTTGCGTCTAAAGCAAACGACGCGGCAGGTGACGGTACAACAACAGCAACAGTACTAGCACAATCTATCGTAAACGAAGGTCTAAAAGCAGTCGCAGCGGGTATGAACCCAATGGACCTTAAGCGTGGTATCGACAAAGCAGTAGCAGCAGCAGTAGAGCAACTAAAAGAGCTTTCTGTTGAATGTAACGACACGAAAGCGATCGCACAGGTTGGTACTATCTCTGCAAACTCAGACGCAAGCGTAGGTAACATCATTGCTGAAGCAATGGAGCGTGTGGGCCGTGATGGCGTTATCACTGTTGAAGAAGGTCAGGCGCTACAAGATGAGCTAGACGTAGTAGAAGGTATGCAGTTCGACCGCGGTTACCTATCTCCTTACTTCATCAACAACCAGGAGTCAGGCAGTGTTGATCTAGAAAACCCATTCATCCTGCTAGTTGATAAGAAGATCTCAAACATTCGTGAACTTCTTCCAACGTTAGAAGCCGTAGCGAAAGCGTCTCGTCCACTGCTTATCATCGCAGAAGATGTAGAAGGCGAAGCGCTAGCAACATTAGTTGTCAACAACATGCGTGGCATCGTGAAAGTTGCAGCAGTGAAAGCACCTGGCTTCGGTGACCGTCGTAAAGCAATGCTACAAGACATCGCTATCCTAACTGGCGGTACTGTGATTTCTGAAGAAATCGGTCTAGAGCTTGAAAAAGTAGCACTAGAAGATCTAGGTCAAGCGAAGCGTGTTTCTATCACGAAAGAAAACACGACTATCATCGATGGTATCGGTGAAGAAGAGATGATCTCTGGCCGCGTAGCTCAAATTCGTCAACAAATCGAAGACGCAACTTCAGACTACGACAAAGAGAAACTACAAGAGCGCGTAGCGAAACTGGCTGGCGGTGTTGCAGTAATCAAAGTTGGTGCAGCAACTGAAGTTGAAATGAAAGAGAAGAAAGACCGTGTAGAAGATGCGCTAGCCGCAACTCGTGCAGCGGTTGAAGAAGGTGTTGTTGCTGGTGGTGGTGTTGCACTTATCCGCGCGGCATCTAAGATTGCTCACCTAACGGGTGACAACGAAGAGCAAAACGTTGGTATCCGCGTTGCACTACGTGCAATGGAAGCGCCAATCCGTCAAATCACGAAGAACGCAGGTGAGGAAGACTCAGTGGTTGCGAACAACGTGAAAGCGGGTGAAGGCTCTTACGGTTACAACGCGGCAACAGGCGAATACGGCGACATGCTAGAAATGGGTATCCTAGACCCAACGAAAGTAACTCGTTCTGCGCTACAGTTCGCAGCATCGGTTGCGGGTCTGATGATCACGACTGAAGCAATGGTTACTGACCTACCGCAAAAAGACGCACCAGCGATGCCTGACATGGGCGGCATGGGTGGCATGGGCGGTATGGGTGGCATGATGTAAGCCAGCTTATCTCTTTGCTCTAAGGGAATCCTTATAGCGGAAAGATAACCGACCAAACCTTTAAAAGTCGAGGCATTTGCCTCGACTTTTTTATGCGCGTTATCCGAGAAATATAGCATTCTGGTGTGGCTTCGATTGTGAGAGGCGAGTTCAAGAAATGTCAGTGGAAAAACATGAAAATAGAAGCGATAAAATTTTTTCTTTTGAGTCAGATGGTTAAATCTGACCTACCGCTAACACTTTTTGAACGTGGATAGCGCAAAATCTGAACATTACACTATGTTGTAAATTGTTGCTTCCCATCATGGAGATGAAAATGAAAAAGCTTATGACGTCATTGGCGGTTGCAGCCGCTATCGCATCACCAGTTGCTCTTGCTGACAGTACACCTGTGATGTTCTCTACTATCGACAACACAAACGCACCTTCTAACTCGTCAGTTGGTGGTGTTCGTTTAGCCGTGTTGCATGGACAGGTGAATGAGGTTAAAGGTGTCGACTTTTCACTGCTTGGTATGTCAGAAACGGATCGTACGACAGGTGTGAACTTCGGTCTGTTTTTTGGTGCAGCAAAGGTAAACCAAGAAATGAAAGGTGCGTCTTTAGGCTTAGTTAACTGGAACCAAGGTCAGACGACGGGTGTTAACTTGGGTGCTGTCAACATTACGAACAATGTAAAAGGCTTGAACTGGAGCGCGGTGAACTATTCTGAAGGCTACACCATGGCGGATGTGGGCTTGGCGAGTATCTCTAAAAAGTCTAACTTCCAGTTTGGTTTTTTCAACATGACCGATCAAATTGATGGCGTACAAATTGGTCTTTTGAACTGTGCGGATAACGGTTTCTTCAAATGTTTCCCACTCATCAACTTCGCTAAATAATCCCTGAGCAAGTCGGAATCTTTAGATACCGAAAGCCCTCGATATTCGTCGAGGGCTTTTTAATTACTGATGGGGTGAAGCGAGTTTATCGGCGCGTTAACTATTTAATTAAGCGGGATGAGGTTTTGCGTTGTTGAATTCTTTGGTGAACCCCTCGGCGCAATGCTTTGATGTGGTTTTCTGCTTTATCCACGCCCAGCAACACCGTTAAAGCCAGTAGGGTAATGACCACCGACTGCGTTAAATAACCCAAACCGATCATCAACCCTAATCCTGCCAGTACCCAAATAACCGCTGCGGATGTTACGCCATGGATTTTTCCATCGAGTGTCATCATCACGCCTGCGCCCAAGAAGCCTACGCCAGTAATAATCTGACCAAGCACGCGTGCTTGATCGAGCGTATTTGGCGATAACGATACTGCCATCGACATAAACAGGTAAGTGCCTGAAATAATAAGAATTGCCGTGCGAATGCCAACAGGTTTACCACGAGTTTGGCGTTCGATACCGATCATTAGCCCATTAATGGCACAGCATAGTAGGGCAGGCCAGCTGAATGGGCCAAGATCGAAAATTTGTTCGAGTGCTGTATGCATCTTGACCTCCAAAAGAGCGGAGTATGCATAGACTTACCGTGCAAAGCGAACAAAAAGGAACGGTCGTGACGACAAATTTAATTGAGAGTCAGGACCTATTCTAAATGCAAATCCAATGGCGTTTTACTTGGCCTGCCACCAATTTCTCGTGTCAGTTTTGGTACCAGGTAACCCGATACACGCGTGATGAGTCCGCGCATAATGGCTTTTGCTTCTTCGTCCGAAATAAAGTAGTGCGCCGCGCCTTGCACCTTATCAAGAACGTGGAGGTAATAAGGCAAGATACCCGCGTCAAATAAGGCTTCACTTAACGCCACTTGAGCTTCTACCGAATCATTCACGCCTTTCAGCAGAACGCCTTGGTTTAGAAGCGTAACGCCTGCTCTTTTGAGCTTGAACATCTGTTCAGCAAATTCGTCATTGATTTCGTTGGCATGGTTGATGTGAGTCACGAGGATGATTTGCAACCTTGATGCTTGCAGCAGTTGGCATAGTTCATCAGTGACTCGAGCGGGAATCACCACAGGTAAACGGCTATGAATACGCAGACGTTTGATGTGAGGTATGTGAGCAATGTGCTCTAAAAGCCAATGAATTTCATCGTCTTTTGCCATTAATGGATCACCACCTGAGAAGATGACTTCGTTCAACTCTGGTTGCTGCGCCATGTACTCTAAGCACTTTGTCCATGCCTGCTTGCCGCTTTTATTTTCTTGATATGGGAAGTGACGACGAAAACAGTAACGGCAATTTACCGCGCAGCCACCTTTGACGATCATTAAGGCGCGGTTGCGATACTTGTGTAGCAGACCAGGGACTTCATTATCCTGCTCTTCTAACGGATCGTTGGAATAGCCCGGATGTACTTCAAATTCATCACTTAATGGTAAAACCTGACGTAAAAGAGGGTCTTTAGGGTTGCCTTTCTCCATCCTATCGACAAAACTTTGCGGTACACGCTGTGCAAACAGCTTGCGCGCGGCAAACCCGTCTTGCCACGGTGAAGGATCTATTTCCAGTATTTCGAGCAATTTTGCAGGATCAGAGATCCCATTCGCCAACTGTTTGAGCCAGTTTTGCTCAACAGATTCGACTTTTCGGGTTATTATGTGCGGCATTGAATTTAGCTCTAAGAATGTAAGAGGAAAAAATGGCTACAGTTAGCACCAATGAATTTAAAGGCGGTCTTAAGTTAATGCTTGATAACGAGCCTTGTGTAATTCTGGAAAACGAATACGTTAAACCAGGTAAAGGCCAAGCGTTCAACCGCGTTAAAATTCGTAAACTTCTTTCTGGTAAAGTGCTAGAGAAAACATTCAAGTCTGGTGACACTTGTGAAGTGGCAGACGTAATGGATATCGACCTAGATTATCTATATTCAGACGGCGAATTCTACCACTTTATGAACAGTGAAACGTTTGAACAGATCGCAGCAGACGCAAAAGCGGTAGGTGACAACGCTAAGTGGTTGGTAGAAAACAACACTTGTATGATCACTCTTTGGAACGGTAACCCAATTACTGTTACTCCACCAAACTTCGTTGAGCTAGAAGTGGTAGACACAGATCCAGGCCTGAAAGGTGATACTCAAGGTACTGGTGGTAAACCAGCTACGCTATCAACTGGCGCTGTTGTTCGTGTTCCTCTGTTCATCTCAATTGGTGAAGTGATTCGCGTTGATACTCGTACGGCTGAATACGTAGGCCGTGTCAAGTAAGCACTTTAGATTGATTGTTAGAAAGGTCGCTTTGGCGGCCTTTTTTATTGCCTGTAATTCTCTCTTGAATGTTCCTGCATAGAAAATCGATATCCTCCGCAAATTTTCGATGATTTTGTATTATTCGTAAAAATCTTATTTATTTCATGAATCTGTCGATTATTCCTTAATGTAACATTTTGATACATTGGTTCTTGTTGTTGAGTTGCATAGCAATCTGATTTTTATCGATTTAACTCAGTAACAATCCAAAAAGGAGAACAAAATGGAAAGCAGAGGTTTAGGAAGGGGTTTAAAGGTGGAAGAAAGACGTCAGTTACTACACAAAGGATTGAAAGCTGCGGTGTTTGGCGTACCGCTGTTGGCAATAGGCTTAACGATTAATAGCTCTGTGCTGATGACCGATGCAGGTTACAGCTACGTGCATCAGAACAATATCACTGGTGAGTTGGATGTATTTACTGAACCTGGCATTCATTTTCGTATGCCATTTCTGTCCAAAATCACCAAGTATGACCAAGTGATCACTGTGTCATTCGGTAACAGCAAGGGCGAAGATTTTTATCAACGTCTTGATGCGATTCAGGTTCGATTTGCCGACACCTACATTGGTCAGATCCCCGTAACATTCCGCTTTAAGCTCAGTAATGACCCTGAAGCGGTGAAGAAGATGCACAAAGAGTTCCGTAACAACAGTAACTTGATTGATGCGCTGCTTGTAAAGAACGCACGTAACGTGACGGTGATTACTGCTACCCAATACACGGGTGAAGAGTTTTTCCAAGGTGGTTTGAACCAGTTCAAATCGAAACTTGGCGATCAGTTGCGAGAGGGGATTTATCTAACAGAGCGACGTCAGGTTGAAGTGGAAGAGTTGGATCTTGCGCCTGTTGGGGCGAATCAGGCCAATGCGAACCAACTACAGCGCACCAATCAACTGGTTTGGAAAACGGTGCCAGTTGTAGATAAAACCGGGCAACCAATTCGTCAAGACAACCCGTTACAACAATACGGCATTCAAGTGACGCAGGTGACCATTGGTGACCCACAGCCAGAAAAGCAATTGGATCAGCTATTGGCGGATAAAAAGCGTTTAGTGGCGGATCGTATTCGCGCGATTCAGGAACAAGAAACGTCGAAAGCACAGGCTGAGACCGAGCAGTTACGTAAAGAGATTCAACGAACACGTGAAGTGCAAGACGCTCAGCGTGGTAAAGAACTCGCTATTATTGCTCAGCAAAAAGAAGTGGAAGTTGCACGTCAGATTGCAGAGCGTGAAATCGTTGAAGTGGAAAAAACCAAACGACTTGCTGAAGTCGAGAAGGAGAAAGAGCTAGCTATCGCAGAGGCTAACTTAGCCATTCAAAAGGCGAACGCACTTTCTGCTGAGTTTGAAGCGAAAGCGATATTAGCGAAAGGTCGTGCAGAATCTGAGGTCCTAAAAGCGAAGTACTCGGCGTTAGGGGCAAACCGTGAAGTTTATTTGGCAGAGTTGAATCGAGACGTAGCGAACTCGTTGTACAACAACTTGCAAAACTTCCAAGTTCAGATGCCACAAAACTACATTGGTGGTAGCGAAGAAACGGGCTTGAAAACAAACCTAGATGTGATTACTGGCTTTGGCGCCCTGGGTCTTATGGACCAAACGAAGAAGGTCATACAGCAATAAGATCATGGGTGGTCAAAAACTTAAAAAGCAAAAAGATCATGGGTAACCCAAAGCAATAAAAAAGCTGGCATAGAGCCAGCTTTTTCTTTTTAGTCAGTATCTTAAATCATGAAGATAAAGATAACGGCTAGTGCAGTAATGAGGCCTGCAAATGCATAGCATGCAATTTTACCTATCACACCAGTGTGGAATTTAAGGTCGTGCATGCCGTGGTGTACACGGTGCATCGCATGCCACATTGGTAGAGCTAGGGTGCCAATGATGAATAGCGCACCGATGATACTGGTTGCGAATTCGGAGACACGCTCGTAGCTCATCGCTTCTGCATCAATCACGCCTAGTGGGACCAAGATACCTAGCACCAATACCGTGATTGGCGTGATCATCGCGAACCAAGTACCACCAGCACCAAATAGACCCCACCAGATTGGCTCATCAGAACGTTTTGGTGATGTGTTTACACTATAATTCGGTTTCATGCTCAGCTCCTTACACCACGATGAGAACGATCAGTGAGATGAACGCAACCGCGGCCCACTGAGTCAATACGATGATTTTCTTGTCCACCAGTTTGCCTTTCAAACGAATTGGCATTACTTGCGGCATCATGCTGAAGAAAGTTTGAGCGTGGAATAGGCTACCTAGTAGTGCAACGATGTTGATTGCGACTACGATTGGGTTTGCCATAAAATCCAACCAACCTTGCCATGCTTCAGGGCCTTTCACCAAGTAACCTAAACCGAAAGTTAGGAACAGAGTGAATAGGACCAAAGGCAGCACAGTCGCTTCACGTAGCATGTAGAAGCGGTAGAAAGGATGGTTCTTCCACCAAGTGCGTTTTACTTCACGAACGTAAGGTTTACGATTGCTCATCCTTATGCCTCCACTTTCTTTGGTGAACCATCAGGTTTCAACATAGCAATCACGAAGTCCATAGAAGACTCCACTTTGCCTTGGTTTACTGCCGCTGCTGGGTCAACGTTCTTCGGACAAACTTCAGAACAGTAACCAACAAACGTACAACCCCAAGCACCGTTTTCACCGTTGATAAGCTTCATGCGCTCATCTTTACCGTTGTCACGGCTGTCTAGGTTGTAGCGGTGCGCTAGCGTTAGTGCCGCAGGACCGATGAACTCAGGGTTTAGACCAAACTGAGGACACGCCGCGTAGCATAGACCGCAGTTGATACAACCAGCGAACTGCTTGTATTTCGCCATTTGCTCTGGCGTTTGCAAGTTCGTACCGTCTTCTGGTTTACGGTCGTTACCAATGATGTACGGTTTGATTGCTTCAAGGCGTTCGATGAACGGCGTCATATCAACAATCAAGTCTTTCTCGATTGGGAAGTTCGCTAGAGGCTCGATAGTCACACCGTCTGGGTAATCACGTAGGAAGCTCTTACAAGCAAGCTTCGGTACGTTGTTCACCATGATGCCGCAAGAACCACAGATCGCCATACGGCAAGACCAACGGTAAGACAGATCTTTGTCTAGGTGATCTTTAATGTAGCCCAGTGCGTCAAGCACAGACATGGTTTCATCGAATGGCACTTCGAATGTTTGCTTGTATGGTTCTGCATCTTTTTCTGGGTCATAACGCAGAATGTCTACTTTTTGAATGCGATTTGCTGACATTATGCTTGCTCCTCTGCGTTCTTCTCTTCAGCTGCGGCTTTTTCTGCTGCTTCACCGTATAGACGAGCTTTTGGTTGTGACTTAGTGATAGTCACATTGCTGTAATCGATACTTGGCGCTGAATCTGGTTTGTAGAAAGCAAGTGAGTGTTTTAGGAAGTTCACGTCATCACGCTCTGTACAACCGTCGTCCAGACGTTGGTGCGCGCCGCGAGATTCTTTACGTAGAATCGCAGAGTGAACCATCGCTTCTGCGACTTCTAGGCCGTAACCCACTTCAATTGCGTACAGAAGATCAGTGTTAAACACTTTGCCTTTGTCTTTAATGCTGATGCGTTTGTAGCGTTCTTTTAGTTCGGTGATCTTGTTAATGGTTTCTTGCATCAAATCTTCTTGACGGTAGATACCACAACCCGCTTCCATGGTATGACCCATTTCAGTACGGATGTTTGCCCAGTTCTCATCACCTTCTTGGTTCATCAGT
The DNA here is from genome assembly GCF_037162085.1 of Vibrio sp. M60_M70. NCBI lineage: Bacteria > Pseudomonadati > Pseudomonadota > Gammaproteobacteria > Vibrionales > Vibrionaceae > Vibrio > Vibrio sp. M60_M70. The sequence continues at coordinate 3,119,673 of NZ_JARLUL010000001.1, read as the reverse complement.
TTGGCGATGCGCTCTTCAACTGCTTTCACTTGAGCATCGATTGCAGACTCGTTCCAACCTTTGAATTCTTCAGCGCGTTTCACTGCGTTTTCACCCGCTACGCGACCAAATACCACAAACTCAGCCAATGAGTTAGAACCTAGACGGTTTGCACCGTGAAGACCAACAGACGCACATTCACCAACCGCGAATAGACCTTTAATGCGAGTTTCACAGCCGCCGTTTGTCTCGATACCACCCATGGTGTAGTGTACCGTTGGACGAATTGGAATTGGCTCTTTTGCAGGGTCTACGTTCACGTAAGCTTTTGCTAGCTCACAGATGAACGGTAGACGCTCTTGTAGGTACTCTTCACCAAGGTGGCGAAGGTCTAGGTGCACCACATCACCAAGAGGGTGTTTGATGGTGTTGCCTTTCTGTTGTTCGTGCCAGAAAGCTTGAGAAACTTTGTCACGAGGACCCAGTTCCATGTATTTGTTCTTCGGTTGGCCAACTGGAGTTTCAGGGCCCATGCCGTAATCTTGTAGGTAACGGTAGCCGTTCTTGTTAACGATGATACCTCCTTCACCACGACAACCTTCTGTCATCAGGATACCTGTGCCAGGAAGACCGGTTGGATGGTATTGAACGAACTCCATATCACGTAGAGGAACGCCGTGACGGTAAGCCATTGCCATGCCATCGCCCGTTACGATACCGCCGTTGGTGTTACAGTGGTAAACACGGCCCGCGCCACCTGTTGCTAGAACAACAGATTTTGCTTTGATAGTAACAAGCTCGCCTTCAGACATGTGAATAGCAATCAGACCTTGAACTTCGCCTTCATCAACAAGCAGATCCACCACAAAGTACTCATCAAAGCGTTTGATGTTGCTGTACTTCATGGATGTCTGGAATAGCGTATGAAGCATGTGGAAGCCAGTTTTATCTGCAGCGAACCAAGTACGTTCAACCTTCATACCACCAAAGCGGCGTACGTTGACTTCACCGTTCTCTTTACGACTCCATGGGCAACCCCATTGCTCCATTTGGATCATTTCGCGAGTCGCGTTCTCTACAAAGTATTCAACAACGTCCTGTTCACATAGCCAGTCACCACCGCCAACAGTGTCGTTGAAGTGGTTGTCTAAGCTATCTTCATCCTTGATAACTGCTGCTGAGCCACCCTCTGCAGCGACCGTGTGGGAGCGCATTGGATAAACTTTAGAAATCAGAGCGACTTCTAAGTCTGGGTTTGCTTCAGCCGCTGCAATAGCAGTACGAAGACCAGCGCCGCCTGCGCCGATGACTGCGATATCTGTGGTGATAATTTGCACAGTTATCCTCCAGTGTGTGATTGCGGAAATCCGCTTGTTATTGTCATTACGAGGCGCTCTTTAAAAAGAACTCCCCAAAAGTAGTAGGGTTAGTGTAGATGAGCCACATGGCAGAAAAATTGATGTAATTGGGTTTTTGCTTCGGTAATGCACTTAAGGGCATAGAATTTATAGGTTATGTGACTGCTATCACGGCATCGAGGTTTTGGCCCTCAAGCATTAACATTAGGGATGTTAAACCTGTGTTGCGTGACATTAACCGCATGGATAATAGGATTTTAACTGAGTGTTTTTTGTGCTGCGGCACGAGTAATACTTGCCTCAAATAGGCGAGCACGTTAGTAAAAAGAAGAAGGGATATTCCTCTCTTCTTGAAGAGTAAAAAGCATGTAGAATGAGACTTTCCTCGCTGAATTAAAGTTTGAGAGACTTGTTATGCAAACCAACTGGCAACCTACTGCTTCCATTGACCAACTTCGTCAACGTGCGACGTTAATCGCGTCGATTCGCCAATTCTTCGCTGATCGACAGGTGATGGAAGTCGACACGCCAGCCATGAGTCACGCAACCGTGACCGACATTCATTTGCATACTTTCCAAACCGAGTTTGTTGGACCGGGTTACGCCGATGGTAGCAAGCTGTTCTTTATGACCAGCCCTGAATTCCACATGAAGCGCTTGCTGGCGGCTGGCAGCGGTTGTATTTATCAAATCAACAAAGCATTTCGTAACGAAGAAAATGGTCGTTACCACAATCCCGAATTCACGATGTTGGAGTGGTATCGCGTTGGCTTTGACCATCATAAATTGATGGATGAAATGGATGATCTGTTGCAACTGGTATTGAAGTGTGGCGCAGCGCAGCGCATGACGTATCAACAAGCCTTCATTGATGTGTTGGGTGTGTGCCCACTAGAAGGCTCGATGACGGAGCTGAAAGCGGCGGCAAGCAAGCTGGGTTTGAGTGACATTGCAGAGCCTGAAGAAGATCGCGATACGTTACTGCAATTGCTATTTAGCGTGGGAGTCGAACACAAAATTGGTCAGGATGTGCCTGCTTTTGTGTACGACTTCCCGGCATCACAGGCGGCGCTTGCGAAAATCAATCCTCAAGACCATCGTGTTGCGGATCGCTTTGAGGTGTATTTTAAGGGAATTGAGCTGGCAAATGGGTTCCATGAGCTCGATAACCCGAAAGAGCAACTGGCGCGTTTTGAGCAAGATAACGCGAAGCGTCTCGACATGGGTTTAAAACCGCAGCCAATCGACTATCATTTGATCTCCGCATTGGAGGCAGGGTTGCCAGATTGTGCGGGTGTTGCGTTAGGCATCGATCGTTTGATCATGCTAGCGCTCGGCTGTGACCACATTGATCAAGTGACGGCTTTTCCATTCCCAATCGCATAAGGATATTCAATGAACTTGGCTGCTGCACGTTTGGTCATTCTCAGCTACGCAATACTGATCGCTTACTTATCGTTGAGCTCGGGCGAGTTGCAAGACTGGGGCAACATTGCGTATCTTGATAAAATGCAGCACGCCATGGCGTACAGCGGATTTGCGTTTTTAGGTTGCTTTTGCGTGTGGCGTTGGCGTCAACGTTGGGCGGTGGCGATTGGTATCTTATTATTTAGTGCTGCCATCGAATGGCTACAAGGGTATGTCGGCAGACAAACCTCTTGGTTAGACCTTGTCGCCAACTCAACGGGTATTCTAACTGGTCTGTTATGTTACCGTATTTGGAGCCTCTATCGACCTAGGTTGGTGAAGTCGCTATACTCGATTCGTTAATGAAGAGGGAACACGATAACAATGAAAACGCGCGACAAAATCGTCTACGCGGCACTGGAGTTGTTCAACCAACATGGTGAACGCAACATCACCACCAATCACATTGCCGATCACATCGAAATTAGCCCAGGTAATCTGTATTACCACTTCCGTAATAAGCAAGAAATCGTTCGTGAGATCTTTGCGCTTTATTCAGCAGAACTTTTAGAAAGATTTACCCCTATTCAAGGCTCACAAGAAAGCCTGACTATGCTGAAGAGCTACCTAGATTCCATCTTTACGCTAATGTGGAAATACCGCTTTTTCTACGCGAATCTACCTGAGATCTTGTCACGAGATGAGCAGTTACATGAGCAGTACATCGATGTGCAAGAAAAGCTGCAAGCGAACCTCATTGCGATCATGCAAGAGTTTGTATCGCTGAAGCTGCTTAATGTTGATCAACAGCAGTTGAAGTCACTGGTGTGTACATTGCATTTGATTGCGTGTAGCTGGTTGGCGTATCAATCTGCAATGGCTTCGAAAACCAGCATCACTGAGCAAATGGTGAAGCAAGGGATGTTGCAGATGCTTAATGTCGTTAAGCCATTAGCAACTGAGCAGGGGTTAGAGCAGCTACTGTTACTGGAAGATGCAGTCAGCAATCTACACAGTTAAACGTCAAACTGCTTAATATTTCGAGAGTCACTCTCATTTTCGAGTCGTGGCTCGAGTTGACTTGTCAAATATGCCACGCACAATAGTCCTCATACCGTTCAGCCCTCTCTGGGATATGACTCTCGATAAAGGAACTATCGCTCCATGAATTACGACATTTTTAATGGCGATGCTGATGGCATCATTGCGCTTCTACAATTACGCTTGGCTGATCCTATCGAGGCTCAGTTAATTACTGGTGTAAAGCGCGATATCAAGCTGGTGGAAAAAGTAGACGTGCAAGCGGGTGATGAGCTAACGGTGTTAGACATTTCGATGGAAAAGAACATGGTAGGCCTAGAGCAAGCATTGGCTCAAGGCGCGCACGTGTTTTACGCCGATCACCATAAGGCGGGTGATATTCCTCAGCATGGCAACTTGGATGCGCACATCGATCTCGATGCCAACATGTGTACGGCTTTAATTGTCGATCAATTGCTAAATGGACGTTTTCACACATGGGCGATTACGGCGGCTTATGGCGATAACATGATCGCGAAAGCAGATGAATTGGCTGACAAGGCAGGCTTGTCACACGATCAGAAAGCGCAGCTTAAAGAGCTGGGCACTTTGATTAATTACAACGGTTACGGTTCGAAAGTGGATGACTTACATTTCCATCCAGCGGATTTGTACCAAGCTTTGCTGAAGTACGCGTCGCCATTTGACGCTATTGAAGATAAAACCTCACCTTACTACCAACTGCAGTCTGCTTACCAACAAGATATGGATGCCGCTCTGGCAGTGCCTGCCACGCATGAGAGCGGTAAGCTGAAGCTGTTCGAACTACCAAACACGGCCGCATCACGTCGAATCAGTGGTGTTTATGGCAATTGGCTGGCAAATCAAAATCCAGATTCTGCTCATGCAGTACTCACCGAAAATGCAGATGGCACTTACACGGTCTCTCTACGCGCCCCGTTGAACAACAAACAAGGCGCCGTTGCCGTGTGTGGGCAGTTTCCAACTGGTGGCGGCCGAGAAGCGGCGGCAGGCATCAATGCCTTAAGCAAAGATGATGTAAGTGCTTTTATTAATGCGGTAGAAACGTACTACGCATAATACTTTCCTAAATCTGAATACAACAAAGGAGCCAATCGGCTCCTTTGTTTTTACCGCGAGTAATCAGTCTAATAATCAGCGCTTCAACCAAGATTTCGGGTTTTGCGCTTCACTGTTGCGGCGAATTTCGAAGTAGAGTGATGCGCGATCTTGCCCGCCAGTATCACCCGCAAGAGCGATCACTTCGCCAGCGGTCACGCGATCGCCTTCTTTTTTCGTCAACGCTTGGTTGTAGCCGTAGAGCGTCATGTCACCTTTGCCGTGGTCAAGCAATACCACTAAGCCATAACCGCGTAAATACTCCGCAAATACGACAGTGCCCGGGTAAACGGCTTTCACTTGTTGACCATAATTGGCCGCAAGCACCATGCCCTTCCAGTTTACTTGCCCGGTTTGGCGAGTACCGAAGTTGTGTAATACACGACCTTTGAGTGGCCATGGCAGTTTACCGCGCTGTTTGCCCAGTCCGTCCATTGGCACGGCATTACGCTTAGCCGCTTTGGCGATCTCGGCTTTTAGGCGTGTTTCGTTGCGCTGCAGTTCAGCAAGGTAGCGTTTATCGTTCTTGATACTGCTCTGAATTTTATTCAAGGTTTGCTTACGTTTGGATTGTGTACTTGCCAGCGCCGTACGTTTCTCAGATTGCTGTTTGAGTAACGTCTCGATTTGCTCTTTTTCTAGCTCAAGCTGGTTTTTGTTGTGTGCCAATTCTTGAGTGGTTTTGGTGATTGCATCAATCACTTCAGCACGCGCTTTGGCTAAGTGCTGGAAGTATTGACTCATGCGGTCTTCTTCCACACCTTGATTCAACAAGTGACCATTGGCTTTCGCTCGTTCGGTCACGTAATACGTTTGCAGCAACTGTTTGAGCTCTTCCTCTTGCTCTTGGCGCTGCGCTTCTTGCAAGGCAATTTTCTCTTCTAGCTTGTCTATGTTTTTGTCTGCTTGTGCCAGCTCAGATTTGGTTTGTCTTATTTCGCGCTCAAGTTTAGAAATGCCAAGTTCTTGCTCCTTGAGCGATTTTTGTAGCTCATTGAGTTGCTTTTCTTGGGAAGAGAGAGATTTGCGTTGACGGCTTATCTCACTTGATACGCCTTTGAGCTCTTGTTGACTAGCGGCAGAAGAGGCGAGGGGATATGTGGCAGATAAAGCACAAGTTAATAAAATAGCCGAGCGTAGAACAGGGTGATTTTGTTTTCGCACTTGAGATTTACCTACCACGTTGTTGTCAAAGGTTTGTTGACGATTAAATACCATCTCCATGGATAAAGCTTTGTGATTTACCATTAAAGCCTTGATCCATATCGAGAGAAGGTTTGTCCGTTTTTGGACGACCGACGATTTTCGCAGGAACCCCCGCCACAGTTGTGTGTGGTGGCACTGCTTGCAATACCACAGAGCAAGAGCCGATTTTCGCGCCTTCGCCCACTTCGATATTGCCAAGAATTTTTGCACCTGCACCAATCATCACACCTTCACGGATTTTCGGGTGACGATCGCCGCACTCTTTACCCGTACCGCCTAAGGTAACGTCTTGTAGAATTGAGACGTCATTATCGATAACTGCAGTTTCACCGATGACAATACCTGTCGCGTGGTCGAGCATTATGCCGCTACCAATGCGTGCTGCCGGGTGAATGTCTACCTGACACGCAACCGAAATTTGGTTTTGCAGGTAGGTGGCCAGTGCATGGCGCCCTTGCTTCCATAGCCAGTTTGCCACGCGGTAGCCTTGCAGAGCGTGGTAGCCCTTTAAGTACAGCAGCGGCATAGAGTACATCGAAACTGCAGGGTCGCGATTAACCGTGGCACAAATGTCACAAGCGGCACAATCGGTAATGGTTGGGTCGGCAGAGAACGCTTCTTCTACCACTTCACGTACTGCCATTGCTGGCATCGATGCCGTGTTTAACTTGTTTGCCAAAATGTAGCTGAGCGCGGCACAGAAACTTTCATGCTTGATGATGGTGGCATGGTAAAAGCTGGCCAGCATTGGCTCTTGCTCTGACATTTCGCGGGCTTCTGAGACAATTCTGTTCCAGACTTTTTGTTTTTCGCAGTGTTTCATTCTCAATATCCTGAGTGGTTCTTCCGTGACCCGACAACTTCTATTCTTCTCAGATGAGGTGCGAAGGGGCGTAGAGTGCTACTTTCCTTCGGCTTTTTTGTCACGAGCAAGTAAATCTTGCGCTGCCAGGCGTGCATCCTTCCCTTGATACAATACTTGATAAATTTGATCAACAATTGGCATCTCAACACCCATGCGTTGAGAGAGCATCCATACTTCTTTCGTGTTGCGGTAGCCTTCTACGACTTGGCCAATTTCTTCTTGTGCCGTGTCGACGTCTTTACCTTGACCTAGCGCTAAACCAAAGCGGCGGTTACGTGATTGGTTGTCGGTACACGTTAGGACAAGGTCGCCCAAACCAGCCATACCCATGAAGGTTTCTGGTTTTGCACCAAGCGCAGCACCAAGACGACTCATTTCGGCCAAACCACGAGTAATCAATGCAGTACGCGCGTTGGCTCCAAAACCGATGCCGTCAGACATACCCGCACCAATTGCGATAACGTTTTTCACCGCGCCGCCCAATTGCATGCCGATAAAGTCACTATTGGCGTACACGCGGAAGGTTTTGCTGCAGTGGATTTTTTCTTGTAGGTCAGCGACAAATTCAGCATCTGGAGAAGCAACTGAAATTGCAGTAGGCATGCCCATCGCAAGTTCTTTGGCGAACGTTGGGCCAGACAATACAGCCAGTGAGTAGTTTTCACCGATAATGTCATAAGCGACGTCTTTCAGCAGACGACCCGTTTCTGGCTCAAGACCTTTGGTTGCCCAGCAGATGCGAGAGTCTTCACGTAAGAAAGGCTTACAGCTGTTCAGTACGATGCCAAAAACATGGCTTGGAACCACAACCAATAAATCTCGGCTTGCTTGTACGGCTTTTTCTAAATCCGATTCAATGATCAAGCTTTCAGGGAAATCAACACCAGGTAAGAAAGCGTGGTTCGCGCGATCCGCTTCTAAACGTGCCATGTGCTCAGGCTCGTGTCCCCAAAGGACTACGTTCGCGCCGTTACGAGCGAGTGAGATCGCCAGAGAGGTACCGTATGAACCTGCGCCAATCACCGTCATTGCGATGTCTTTACCGTAAGCATTGTTTGTATTTGCTTGTGTCATGCTACCGCCTAATTGTCTTTCTACTAGTAGAATCTAGTTCCTAATCGTCAAATTTTACGCCTTCTGGCGATTAGGAACTAGGAACTTTTGTCAGAAATAAAAAATGCACATTGCATCGGATGGTAGACGCTCTGTGCATTTTATTAGAGTCGGTGACGTCAGCACTCAGGCTATTCGTCACTTACAAAACGTGAATTACGCTTCAGCTTCGCCTTGTTGAGCTTGCTGTTGTAGGTAGTTCATGAATAGCGCGTCGAAGTTAACTGGCGCTAGGTTCAGTTGAGGGAACGTACCTTTAACCACTAGGCTTGAGATAGTTTCACGAGCGTATGGGAATAGGATGTTCGGGCAGAATGCGCCTAGGCAATGTGCAAGTTGGCCTGCTTCCATTTGCTCAGCAGTGAAGATACCACCTTGTTGAACTTCACATAGGAACGCTGTTTCTTCTTCGTTCTTCACAGTTACAGTTAGACGTAGAACCACTTCGTAAACGCCTTCACCAAGCTCACGGCTTTGAGTGTCTAGGTCTAGTTTAACGTCTGGGTTCCATTCTTTTTGGAAGATTACTGGAGAGTTTGGCGCTTCGAAAGAAACGTCTTTTAGGAAGATGCGTTGAATTGCGAAGTTTTGTTGTGCTTCTTGAGGTGCTGCTTCAGCCATTTTTTAATCCTTAAATAAATATTTGTAGAGCCTAGAAACGTCTAAACTCAGAAAACTGGTATGTCCCGAGACTAACTGAGCCAATCTACCTTGACTAGATGAAGCGTGTATTACGTGCAAAGCGTCACAACTTAATGCTTCAACTGCTTTCAATTTGCTCAGTTTATTATCCACGAAGCTTGGCAAAAACACGCTGGAATGCGTACCTTATCTTTTGCCTCAGCCCCGTTATCGAAGCTGCCGGGTATTACTTTTTACCACGAACTAAAGGCAGGTTCGCTTCGTTCCATGCAATCAAGCCGTTCTTCAGTAGGCTTACTTTTTCAAAGCCTGCTTTTACTAATAGGTTCGCGCTTTCTTGAGCGTTTTGCCCTGTCTTGCATACCACAATGATTGGGTCTGATTTGTGGTTTTCAAGGCTACCAAAGTTACCCGCTTTGATATCTGACGGTAAAATGTGAAGTGAGTCGGTGATATGACCTTTTTTGAACTCGTCCTTTGTGCGGATATCCACTACAACGCCGTTTTCACGGTTCATAAGATGAGTCAGTTGGTTTACGTTGATTTCTTTGTATGCGGCCGTCGCTGACTTCACGATGTTCATGATAAAGGCGACAAGAAGACCTACCCAAACCAAAGATAGAATCATGTTCTGTTGGAAAAATTCAATGTACTCTTGCATGTCTTGAGCTCTTACGCTGTTGGCGGAAAAATAAAGCAGGAGTATAGCGGGGTTAAGCCTCTTAGGCGAGAGGGTTAAAATTTTCTAACGAATAATTGAGATCTCTATAAACCCTTTATGTTATTGCCATCCGTGCATTGGACTATGGTAGCTTGATTGTTTTTGCCTATTGGATTTATCGACTTAAGTGACTTTTGTTTTACCGAAAAAAGCGAACAATAGGTACTAACCAATCTTGTTCGATCATGCGTTAAATAAGCGCTGTTTCGGGTGCAAAAACAAGAATCAGAAGCGTAAGAAAACCGAACCTAGACTGGGGTGTACAAAGCGTATTAGGAATGACTATGCTTGTGGAACACGTTTGTCGGCACTGACTCGTTGTTCGCTTAACTTGTAAGATAGCAACAATAAATCGCAAACATTATTTGATCTTAACCTACAGTTTTGGTTAAAAAGTGTAGTAAAATTACGCTAGTTTTGTTTCAAGGTTAGATAGGGCAGCGAGGCCCTACGCCAAAAGTTACTTAAATTTGATGAGGTCATCACTATGTCAGCTAAGAAGCCACTGGCTCTAGTTATCCTTGACGGTTACGGTTACCGTGAAGACACAGCAAGTAACGCAATTGCGAATGCGAAAACACCAGTAATGGATGCTCTGATTGCGAATAACCCACACACTCTAATCTCTGCTTCTGGCATGGATGTTGGCCTTCCTGATGGTCAAATGGGTAACTCAGAAGTTGGTCACACTAACATTGGCGCAGGTCGCGTTGTATACCAAGATCTAACCCGTATCACCAAATCGATCGCTGACGGTGAGTTCGCTGAAACACCAGCGCTTGTTGAAGCAGTTGATGCTGCTGTTAAAGCAGAGAAAGCGGTACACATCATGGGTCTGATGTCTCCAGGTGGAGTTCACTCTCATGAAGACCATATCTACGCAGCGGTTGAAATGGCAGCGGCTCGTGGCGCTGAGAAAATCTACCTACACTGTTTCCTAGACGGTCGTGACACGCCACCACGTAGTGCTGAAAACTCGCTACAACGTTTCCAAGATCTATTCGCGAAACTAGGTAAAGGTCGTGTTGCTTCTCTAGTAGGTCGCTACTACGCTATGGACCGTGACAACAACTGGGATCGCGTTCAAGTGGCTTACGATCTTCTGACTCAAGCGAAAGCTGAGTTTACAGCAGAAACCGCCGTTGCTGGTCTAGAAGCCGCTTACGCTCGTGAAGAGAACGATGAGTTCGTGAAAGCGACAGCAATTAAAGCGGAAGGCGAAGAAGACGCAATCATGCAAGACGGTGATGCGGTTATCTTCATGAACTACCGTGCTGACCGTGCTCGTCAAATCACTCGCGCATTCGTGCCTGACTTTGATGGTTTTGAGCGTGCGGTATTCCCGGCAGTTAACTTCGTTATGTTGACTCAATACGCGGCAGATATCCCTCTAGCAATCGCATTCCCACCAGCGTCTCTAGAAAACACGTACGGTGAGTGGCTGTCTAAGCAAGGTCAAACTCAGCTACGTATCTCTGAAACAGAGAAATACGCACACGTGACTTTCTTCTTCAACGGCGGTGTTGAAAACGAATTTGAAGGCGAAGAGCGCCAGCTTGTTGCTTCTCCAAAAGTAGCCACTTACGACCTTCAGCCAGAAATGAGCTCCCCTGAGCTTACAGAGAAACTGGTTGCGGCGATCAAGTCTGGTAAGTTCGACACTATCATCTGTAACTACCCGAACGCAGATATGGTTGGTCACACTGGCGTTTACGAAGCAGCTGAGAAAGCAATCGAAGCGCTAGATGAAAGTGTTGGCAAAGTAGTTGAAGCAATCAAAGAAGTTGGCGGTCAGCTACTGATCACTGCGGACCACGGTAACGCAGAAATGATGGTTGACCCAGAGACGGGTGGTACTCACACAGCGCACACTAACCTACCGGTTCCTCTTATTTACGTAGGTGACAAAGCGGTTGAGTTCAAAGAAGGCGGCAAACTGTCTGACCTTGCACCAACCATGCTTTCTCTAGCGGGTCTAGAAATCCCAGCAGAAATGACGGGTGAAGTGCTAGTTAAATAATTAACTGACAACTCAGAATGACAAAAGCCCGAGTTTAAACTCGGGCTTTTTTTGTATCTGGCAACAAGGGCTGGTCTGTAAGGTTATTGAACCAAAATGCCAGCACCAATCACAGCTAGGGCTGCGCCCAACCATGCAAATCGGTTTGGTCGGCGTTTAGTGTAAATCCAGAGCAGCGGTAGCAACATAATTGGCGTGGTTGAAGATAGCAGTGCAACCATACCTACATTTCCTTCTTGCAGTGCGTATAAGATCAGCGTCATGCCGACGGCCATCGCCAAGAAACCGTTAAGCGCAGTAATACCAAATACTCGCCAAGTAATGTGTTGTGTCGAGCGAGCGACTTTGACCCCTAGAACTAACAACATGCTGTGGGCGAAAAATGCACTGATCATTCGAATAGCAGAAGCCGCAACAGGGTCAATGCTGGTTTGCATTACTGGCTTGGCGATGATGCCGCCCAATGCTTGGCACATTGCAGCGGTTAAGCCAAGTCCAATGCCTACCCAGATGTTACCTTTAATTTCTTCCAAGACGTTATTCACTTGGCCTCTTCGACCAAAGAATATCGCCATCACCACGCCGCTAAATACCAATGATGCGCCCAGTAGTTCTATTGTGGTCATGACTTCACTAAATAAGAAGTAGCCCAAAATGGCCGAGAATACCGCATGGCAGGAAAACAGTAGTCCGGCTTGTCTTGGTCCCATACGATTCAAGCACGCAAACAGAGCGGTATCACCGATGAAAATTCCAATCAGACCCGACGCCATCATTGGCGTTACATGTTCCCAAGAAACCGTTAACCAGCCGCCAGTTATCCAGGCCATTGTTGATAAGATCACGGCCGTACAGCCCATGCGCCAGCGGCTGTAAGAAAAAGCGCCTAGGTGTTGTGCAGGTATGACCGAAATTAGGCTAGAAACTGCCCACAGAAAAGCGGCGCATAAAGCGAGCCATTCGTAACCCATGATGTGTCGACGTCCTTGTAGATTTGAGGAGTCTTAATATGCACGAAATTTATGGGATGTAAAAGCCGCTCTGTGAGGGCAGTAGATGGAGAGCAGCTCCATGACAACAAGCTCTGTCACGGAGCTTATCGATTAAAACAGCACCAGAACTGCGCCATACACGATAAATAGACCAATCAAACCAAGAATCAGCCCCACTTTCGCCATGTCTTTGCTCTCGATTAGGCCTGTTGAATAAGCCAAAGAGTTTGGTGGCGTGGAAACCGGTAAGATCATGCCAAGTGATGCGGAGAATGCGACGACAACCAGTAAACCTTGTAGGCCACCAACCGCAATAAGGCTTGGCATGGATGTACCAATAGCGGCAGCAATAGGCATTAATAAGTTTGCCGTTGCGGTATTAGACATAAAGTTCGCCATTAACCAACATACTACCGATAGGGCAAAGACAACGGCAAATGGTGATAGTAAGCTGTAATCAATGGCGTGTGCCAATGCTTCGGCTAAACCCGTTTTGTCTAAGGCAATACCAATTGCGATACCACCGGCAACCAGCCATAGCACGTCCCAGTTAATCAGCTTGAGTTCTTCTTTGCCCATAATGCCCGTTAAGGTGAACACCGCAAGCGGGATAATCGCAACAACATACGTGTTCATGCCGTGCACTTTTGTCGTCATCCAAAGCACAATGGTTAGTGCAAAAGTGATGTAGACGACGATCGCGCGCCAGCTCTTTTTGAACGTACCATCCAGCTTTAGTTTCATTTCTGGTTCGCTGGACGGAAACAGCTTCTGCAACAAAAACCAAGCAACAGTGAGTTGTATCAGCACAAATGGTAGGCCCATTGTCATCCAGGATAAGAAGTCTATGGCGTTTTCTCCGGTGAGGTATTGGAGCGCTATTGCGTTAGGTGGCGTACCTATCGGAGTTGCAATGCCGCCAGTATTCGCGGCAATTGGAATGCACAGCACCAGCGCTTTAATCCCTAGATCCCCTTTAGGTGCAGAAGCGACTATTGGACCGAGCAGCGCCAACATCATGACCGTCGTGGCAGTGTTGGACATGAACATTGAAAAAACGGCGGTAATGAGCATCAAACCCAGCATGATGAACTTAGGTTGTGTGCCGAATGGTTTTAGTAGCACTCGGGCGAGATTGTTGTCGAGTTCGTATTTGGAAGCCGCGATGGCGAGGGCAAACCCACCCATAAAAAGAATAATGATCGGTGAAGAGAAGGCAGAGAAAATATCTGTGTAAGCAATTAACTCTCCCAAATCATGCCCCGCTGGTGGATTGCGAAATAGATGCAAACCTTTATCCGATATCATGATCAGTTCAAGAGCGATAATAAGAATGGACGTAGCAAAAACGGGTACCGGCTCAAGAACCCAAAGTAGGGCAGCAAGAAGAAAAATAGCCAACAGGCGATGCTGAATTAAAGTGAGATCATCAATAGGAATAGCATCAATCGGCATCATCAAAACACCGAGCGGAATTAAAAAGCACACCAGCAATTTCGCCAGCGTGTTTACACTCATCTTTGGCATTGGCTGCCCCTCTAAATATTCATCCTAAGTGCAGGATAATTGATTGTGGAATGAAGGTCTTAGAGGCAGGTATGAGTTTGAGAAATAGAGGCTAAATTTTGAACGGAATTTTGCTTTTTATCAATAAAAAGAGCCCTTGAGAAAGGGCTCTTTTAACGGGATTTTGCTTATTTTTTCAAGGCGTAAGGTGTGCCCATTACGGTTGGCTTACCGTTTTCCATGCTTGCGTCAAACTCAATCGCGTCTTTGGCAAACAGGTTAATAACAGTAGAACCCAGTTTGAAGCGGCCCATCTCTTCGCCTTTTTTCAAGATCACGGCCTTGTCACCCTCAGCTGGGTAATCCCATTTGTAGACAGTATTGCCACGAGGCGGAGTGATCGTGCCTGCCCACACTTGCTCAATGCTGCCAACAATTGTCGCACCAACAAGCACTTGTGCCATTGGACCAAACTCAGTGTCAAAGATACACACCACACGCTCGTTACGTGCGAATAGATTTGGAACGTTTTCTGCTGTCAGAGGGTTTACTGAGAACAGGTCACCAGGTACGTAAATCATTTGGCGCAGAGTGCCGTCACATGGCATGTGTACACGGTGGTAATCGCGCGGAGATAGGTACAATGTTGCAAAAGAACCATCTTTAAATTCGTCCGCTAAATTCGCGTCACCGCCCAGCAATTCTTGTGCTGAGAAGTGATGACCTTTTGCTTGGATAAGTTGACCATCTTCAATAGGGCCAAACTGGCTAACACAAGCGTCGGCTGGGTGAGTGATGACGTTTTCGCCTTCAGAAATTGGGCGTGCGCCCTCTTTTAGCTCACGAACGAAAAACTCGTTGAACGTTTTAAAATGCTTAGGATCTGAGTGCTTCGCCTCATCCATGTTCACATTGTATTGTTTGATAAACCAACGAATAACTGCTGTTGTTAGACCGCCAGCTTTTGCTGAAGCCAGTTTACCCATTAGGCGAGTGAGGCCGTGTTGTGGGATCCAGTACTGCAGTCCAACTTTAAACTTGTCCATCTTTATTTCCGATACTTCTGTTAGATTCGCGCTTTAGGGCGCGTGATGTTACTGAAATTTAATTTGCTTGTCAGTATTAGGTGAAGACTTTTTACACAGTTACAGTCTTAACTTAATTACAGATCGGCTTTCTTATTGCGTGAATACTGACGGTTTGCTTTGTTTTCAACCATGCTTTCCAAAATGCGATGGTAGTTTTCAAAGCGAGTTTCGTTGATTTCCCCTTTCTCAACAGCTTCACGTAGAAGGCAGCCAGGGTCGTCATTGTGCTTACAATCTCGGAACTTACAACCGCCTAAGTATGGTCGGAATTCAACGAATGCTTTCGTTACTTCTTCTGCTTCCAAATGCCAAAGCCCAAATTCACGCACTCCAGGAGAGTCGATCAAGTCGCCACCCGTCGGAATATGATACAAGCGCGCTGCTGTCGTGGTGTGTTGGCCTAAACCTGAGTTCTCGGAAACTTCGCCTTCTTCCACTTCGCTCTCTAGTTCCGGCATTAACGCGTTGACTAAGCTGGATTTTCCTACGCCTGATTGACCAACAAAGATATTAATGCGGTCACGCAGCAGGGTTTCTAGTTCAGCAATGCCTTCTCCCGACTTCTTGCTGACCAGAAGCACTTTATAGCCAATGCGTTCATATTCTTTGAGCCATTCTTCATACATTGCACGATCATCGGCTTCTAGAAGATCGACTTTGTTTAAGACCAGCAATGGTGCGATATTCAGTGTTTCTGATGCTACGAGGTAACGGTCAATAATATTCAGTGATAGCTCGGGCAGTACCGAGGAGACAATGACCATTTGATCAATATTGGCAGCTACGGGCTTTAGGCCATCGTAGTAATCTGGACGAGTGAGCACTGAAGAACGAGGTTCTACCGCTTCAACAACGCCAGAAATGCCAGCCATAGACTCCAAGCCTTCGCGCCATAAAACTCGATCGCCAGATACTAAAGATTCGATACCACGGCGAAGGTTACAGCGTTGAATCTCGCCTGTTTCAAGGTCTTCAATATCCGCGTGCTGGCCAAAACGAGTGATCACTAGACCTTGTTTGCTTGCGCCTAGCATGTTTTCATCCCACTGGATGGACTCTTCTTGCTTTTTTAAACGCTTTTGTTGGTTGCTGCGTACGCGTCGCACTTGACCTTTGGTTAACTTTTTCTTCTTTGCCACAATTCTGTACTTTATGTGAATTTACTCAAATGGTTGAGCCGTGATCTTGGCTCTGAGTGAGTATCGTGTTTCCCGTATTTTGAGGTATAGTACCTCTTTTATCGATAAACAAATAGGCGGCGTAACCATGTCCTTTAGCGATCAAAACCTAATTTGGGTTGATTTAGAGATGACAGGGCTTGATCCTGAAACGCACAAAATCATTGAAATTGCTTCTATTGTCACGGATAGCGAGCTAAATATTTTAGCTGAAGGTCCAGTATTAGCGATTCATCAGCCGGAAGAAGAGCTAGCGAAAATGGACGATTGGTGCACCAATACGCATACGGCAAGCGGCTTGGTAGAACGCGTTCGCAACAGTAAAATCTCAGAACAAGATGCGGTCGCACAAACCATTGAATTCTTAGAAAAATGGGTGCCGAAAGGGGCGTCGCCAATATGTGGTAACAGCATTGGGCAGGATCGTCGCTTCTTGTACAAACACATGCCGGAATTAGAAGAGTTCTTTCATTACCGATATGTTGACGTCAGCACTCTTAAAGAATTGGCGCGTCGTTGGCAACCTGAAGTATTAAATGGGTTCACAAAACAGGGAACACATTTGGCCTTGGACGACATTCGCGAGTCGATTGCAGAACTTAAGTACTATCGTGGTACTATTTTCAAGATTTAACTGTTAAGGTTGCGATCCAAATTGTTGTAATTTATATCGCTTTTGATTGCTTTTTCATCGTTCAGTAAAAAAATAAAGTTTTTTTGAAGGAAGGACTTGCATCACAAAAAAATGCTCTTATAATTCGCAGCCCTAAACAGCGGAAACGTTGTTGATGCGACACTAGCTCAGTTGGTAGAGCGCAACCTTGCCAAGGTTGAGGTCACGAGTTCGAACCTCGTGTGTCGCTCCAGTTTTATAGTTCTCACGGTACTTAACGGTGACACAATACGGACGCGGGGTGGAGCAGCTTGGTAGCTCGTCGGGCTCATAACCCGAAGGTCGTCGGTTCAAATCCGGCCCCCGCAACCAAATTCTATTAATAGCGACTGCTGTTGATATGCGACACTAGCTCAGTTGGTAGAGCGCAACCTTGCCAAGGTTGAGGTCACGAGTTCGAACCTCGTGTGTCGCTCCAGTTTTATAGTTCTCACGGTACTTAACGGTGACACAATACGGACGCGGGGTGGAGCAGCTTGGTAGCTCGTCGGGCTCATAACCCGAAGGTCGTCGGTTCAAATCCGGCCCCCGCAACCAAATTCTATCAATAGCGACTGCTGTTGATATGCGACACTAGCTCAGTTGGTAGAGCGCAACCTTGCCAAGGTTGAGGTCACGAGTTCGAACCTCGTGTGTCGCTCCAGTTTCATAGTTCTCACGGTACTTAACGGTGACACAATACGGACGCGGGGTGGAGCAGCTTGGTAGCTCGTCGGGCTCATAACCCGAAGGTCGTCGGTTCAAATCCGGCCCCCGCAACCAAATTCTATCAATAGCGACTGCTGTTGATATGCGACACTAGCTCAGTTGGTAGAGCGCAACCTTGCCAAGGTTGAGGTCACGAGTTCGAACCTCGTGTGTCGCTCCAGTTTCATAGTTCTCACGGTATTTAACAGTGACACAATACGGACGCGGGGTGGAGCAGCTTGGTAGCTCGTCGGGCTCATAACCCGAAGGTCGTCGGTTCAAATCCGGCCCCCGCAACCAAATTCCATTAATAGCGACTGCTGTTAATATGCGACACTAGCTCAGTTGGTAGAGCGCAACCTTGCCAAGGTTGAGGTCACGAGTTCGAACCTCGTGTGTCGCTCCAATATATAGCCCTCATCGTGCTTAACGGTGACGAAATGCGACACTAGCTCAGTTGGTAGAGCGCAACCTTGCCAAGGTTGAGGTCACGAGTTCGAACCTCGTGTGTCGCTCCAATATATAGCCTTCATCGTGCTTAACGGTGACAAAAGCGACACTAGCTCAGTTGGTAGAGCGCAACCTTGCCAAGGTTGAGGTCACGAGTTCGAACCTCGTGTGTCGCTCCAGTTTCTTTTTTATAAATGAAAGCAAAGCCTTCATCATCAACAAAGATGAAGCACTCGGACGCGGGGTGGAGCAGCTTGGTAGCTCGTCGGGCTCATAACCCGAAGGTCGTCGGTTCAAATCCGGCCCCCGCAACCAAATACAAGACGATAGATTGAATGCTTATTTATTAGCACAATCCTAAGTCGTCGACGGATGCGCCGCTTGATTCAATTCCTGCTTCTCGCAACCAATCACATCGCTCTTTTCATAATGCTGCGAAGCATGAATCCCCAAAAACTAAATTTTATCCGCATCATATGATGTCGGACGATTTCGTTTGTGTTTAAAACACGATATGAATCGGCTGGCGTACAAGCATGATGAGGTTCTGCATGTTTTATCTACTTTAATTAACAGAGTTATCCACATACGTCGTTCTGTGGATAAGTTAGTTGATAAAGTGTTTTTAGCTTGACTTTTTGCGATGGAGAAGAAAGATCTTTTCGCTGAAGGAAAGTCGAAATAATAACGAAATATTGATTAAGTCTTTGTTAAATAAGAGAAAAATAAGTTTTTTGTCGGATCGGATACGTTAAAATACGATCATTAACTGGTATTTTTTTGATCCTAGTCATTTCTCCAAGCTGTGTTTAACTTTTTTCTGCTAGCTTGTTTTTCTTGAATCTCAAATTTTTTTCCACATTACAAAATTGAGAACAAGGTCATGAATTGAACTGTAAAAGTGCTTTCAATCTCTTGCATATAGACTACGCACTATGCGTCTCTTGGTAGCCCCTTCTCGACTATTCTTATTAAGCGCTGCTTTTTCGTCTCTGTAGATGCTTTATTCTCAATGGGGAGTTGATTCAGTTGCTCGGCCAAAGCCCATTTGATGTGTTCATCAAGTAATTTATTTTCACCTTGTCGACTTTCTAACGCATCAATGACTCGTTGACTGTATTCTGCATTACCAAGTGCGACAGCAATATTACGCAGCCACTGTATATGACCAATGCGACGAATAGCGGAGCCTTCCATATTTTTTAGAAAAGTCGCTTCATCCCAGTTAAACATGTCTACGAGATCCGGGTTTTTGAAACTATCGCGACGATGGAAATCACTCTGCTCCGTTATGTCGGCGTAGCGATTCCATGGGCAAACCAATTGGCAGTCATCACAGCCATAAATGCGGTTACCCATTGGCTTGCGAAACTCTTCAGGGATCACGCCATCGAACTCGATGGTGAGGTAAGAGATGCAGCGTCTAGCATCAACAACTTTGTCTTCAACGATGGCTTGTGTTGGGCATGAGGTAATGCATGCTTTGCATTTACCGCACTGATCAACGCTTGGCTCGTCAACGGGAAGTGGCAAGTCGATAAGCAACTCGCCTAAAAAGAACCACGAGCCACAGTCTTGATCTAAAATCAGGGAATGTTTCCCTGTCCAGCCTAAGCCTGCTTTTTGGGCAAGTGGTCGCTCCAATATTGGTGCGGAGTCGACGAAAGGTCGGTAACCATACTGACCAACTTCTTGTTCAATAAGTTTGCCAAGTTTATTCAGTTGTTTTCTGACGAGCTTGTGATAATCACGCCCTAATGCATAGCGACTAATATAGGCATGATTTTTATTCGCTAGGTTTGAAGCGAATTGTGCTTCTGGTGGTAGGTAGTCCATCCGAACGCTGATCACACGAACGGTTCCCGGGAGTAGCTCATTGGGTCTAGCTCGCATCATACCGTGACGAGCCATCCAGTCCATTGAGCCATGATAGCCTGCATCGAGCCATTTTTGCAGTGCGGCTTCATGCTCACTCAGATCAACGTCGCAGATCCCAACTTTTTGGAAGCCGAGCTCTTTTCCCCAAATTTTGATTTGTTGTGCGAGTTGTTCGTAGTTCATGCTAACCACCGGAATAAAAGGGGGCGGATCTTAACGGATCTCTGGCTTTGGTGCTACCCAGTTAGGGACGTTTTTGATGCTGTGAATACTGCTTATTGAAGTCATTTGCATATATTCTAAATCTAGGTCGATACTAAGGTGATTAAGATACCGTTCCTTGGATACTTTTTTCGCACATATGACATTTGAAAGCTTGTCTCTCAAAACCAACACGGTTTACTATTCCTGTTCTTTTGATTTTTATATAGTCAACGATCATTAGTTAGAGAAGCATCAATGAGCACGAAACAATTCAATTTAAAAGATGAGCACGAAACGGTTGCACTAGGTACCGCTCTGGCTCACCTTTGTTCGCAACAAACCACAATTTATCTGCATGGTGATTTGGGTGCAGGTAAAACAACCTTTAGTCGTGGTTTTGTCCGTGCTCTTGGCCATCAAGGTAACGTGAAAAGCCCAACTTATACTCTAGTCGAACCGTATCAGTTGGATCAGTGGCAAGTGTACCATTTCGATCTTTATCGTCTTGCGGATCCTGAAGAGCTTGAGTTCATGGGGATTCGAGATTACTTCACAGATGATGCAATTTGCTTGGTTGAATGGCCTGAAAAAGGGCATGGTTTGTTGCCACAACCGGATCTTGATGTGAACATTCGCTACCAAGGTGAGCAGCGTGTAGCCGAACTAACAGCTAATAATGATTATGGTGTGCAGTTACTCAGTCGATTGGAGCTATGTTGAGTTTTTCAAATTTTAGAGTAGTGGCGACGTTTGTCGCCACTTTTCTCCTTCTCATCCCCAATTTAGCATTTGCTAACGTCGTAAAGAGTTTTCGAGTTTGGCCTTCTCCTGATGAAACGCGTGTTGTCATCGATTTAGGCTCGGAAGCTGACTATTCCTATTTCTCTTTATCCGGACCGGATCGTCTTGTCGTGGATTTAAAAAGCACGACCATGCAGGCCAAACTGCCTGTTACTGTTACGGATAGCCCGGTTTTAAAGCTAGTTCGAAAAAGCTCTCCGCCAGAGAAGGGCACCTACCGTTTGGTGTTTGAACTGAAAAAGAGCGTTCAAGCGGAATTGTTTAAATTAAGCCCAACGCCTGGCGGGCAATATGGTCACCGTTTGGTGATTGACCTGCCGCACGGTAAGAAAGCATCGACTTCAGCTTCTAAACCGAGCAAGCCAGCGGCGACCAGCAAAGACATGAGTTCAGTTCAACGAGCTCAAGAAGTCTTGATCGTTATCGACCCTGGTCACGGTGGTGAAGATCCTGGCTCTATTGGCCCTTCACGCCGTAAGTACGAGAAAGACGCGGTATTGAGTATCTCAAGAAAAATTGCTGCTCAGCTCGATGCTACGCCTGGGATTAAAACGCGTATGACACGTACCGGAGATTACTTTGTGAATCTAAACCGTCGTGTAGCCATTGCCCGTGAAAATGATGCGCACTTACTGATTTCCATTCACGCTGATGCGTTTACCTCACCGAAGCCTCGCGGAGGTTCGGTTTTCGTGCTGAATACCCGTCGTGCAAATACTGAAATTGCTCGCTGGGTTGAGAACCATGAGAAACAATCTGAAATATTAGGTGGTTCGGGTAATGCGTTCTTCACTAAGACCAAAGATCGTAACGTGAACCAAACTTTGTTGGACTTGCAGTTTAGTCATTCACAAAAAGAAGGGTATAAGCTGGCAACAGAAATCCTTGGTGAGATGGGACGTGTTGCGCACCTGCATAACACCAAACCGATTAATACTAGCCTTGCTGTTTTACGCTCTCCGCAGATTCCGTCTGTATTAGTGGAAACGGGCTTTATTTCTAACCCAACAGAAGAGCGGTTGCTGTTTCAACGAGCGCACCAAGATAAGTTAGCTCAGGCGATCACTAAGGCGGTCGTTAAGTACTTAAAAGATAATCCACCAGAGGGTACGGTATTCTCGCCTTCAGCGAAGCCAATAGTGCATACCGTAAAACGTGGCGAGTCGTTATCGGTGATTGCGAATAAATATGGGCTTAGCTCTAAAGCGCTGATGTCGGCAAACAACTTGAAGTCGACTGGATTAGCAATTGGTCAGAAGCTCAAAATCCCTTCTGCTGGCACGATTAAAGTACCAAGTAAACCGATTACTGTTGAGACAGAAACCATCATTCATAAGGTTAAGTCAGGTGAGTTCTTAGGTAAGATTGCGAGTCACTATAAAGTGAAGGTTTCAGATATCCGCCGTGAGAACAACTTGAAGTCAGATACCTTGTGGGTAGGACAAAAGTTGAAGATAACCGTTGCTGTCAAAGATAAGCCGATCCGTAAGCACAAAGTTTCTCGAGGTGAATACCTTGGTAAAATAGCGTCCAAATACGGAGTCAGCGTTTCGAGCATTCGTAAAGCGAACAACTTACGCTCCGATCAGCTGGCGGTTGGGCAAGTCCTTATCATTCCAAACAAATAGGTGAGCTTTTAACTCATTATGACGATTAAAATTTTGCCAGCTAGACTTGCAAACCAAATTGCAGCAGGGGAAGTGGTCGAAAGACCCGCCTCTGTAATTAAAGAACTGGTTGAAAATAGTCTTGATTCTGGCGCAACTCGAATCGATATCGATATCGAGAAAGGAGGCGCAAAGCTGATTCGTGTTCGTGATAACGGCAAAGGTATCGCGAAAGATGAACTCGGCTTAGCGCTCAGTCGTCATGCTACATCTAAGATACATACTTTGGATGATCTCGAAGCCATCATGAGTCTAGGTTTTCGTGGTGAAGCGTTAGCCAGTATTAGCTCAGTCTCGCGTTTGACGCTCACATCGCGTCCTGCGGCACAAGAAGAAGCCTGGAGTGCCTACTCCGAAGGGCGTGATATGCAGGTGAAGCTTAAGCCAGCAGCGCACCCGATTGGTACGACTGTTGAGGTGTTGGACTTATTTTTTAATACTCCAGCGCGTCGCAAATTTCTGCGTACGGAGAAAACCGAATTTGCTCATATTGATGAGTTATTGAAACGCATTGCGTTAAGCCGCTTTGATGTCACCATCAATGTGCGCCATAACGGCAAGATCATTCGTCAATATCGTGCGGCGAAAAATCAGCTTCAAACCGAAAAACGTATTGCAGCTGTCTGCGGTAATGCGTTTGTGCGGCATATGCTCAGAATCGAGCTTGAGCATCAAGGGTTAAAGCTACATGGTTGGATTACCACACCAGAAGGAGCAAGGCAGCAAAGCGATTTACAGTATTGCTATGTGAATGGCCGAATGATGCGTGACAAATTAATCAATCACGCGATTCGTCAAAGCTATGAAATGAGCTTAAAGCCAGATCAGTTCGCTGCCTATGTGCTCTTTATTGAGTTAGACCCGCACCAGGTAGATGTGAATGTCCACCCCGCTAAGCATGAAGTGCGCTTTCACCAAGCTCGCTTAGTGCATGATTTCATCTATCAAGCTTTGGCGGATGCACTTGCGCAAAGCGCCGTGATTGATAAACCACAGGTTAATGAATCCGCATTTCATCGTGTGGAACCGACTGAGTCCGAAGAGGTTGAGCATTCGCCTGAGCTTGAAAAAGTGCAAAGGCCGACACCTTCACCAGTTCCAGAGCGTGTTTATCAAGCGATAGAGAGCACACCGGCTTATCCTGGACGCAGTGATTATGAAGTTAAACCTCGCGATCGCAGTCCTAGGGATACTTCCGTGCGAGAAGCTCGCGTTGCGGACTCGTTCAAGCGTACTGATTGGGTGGAATCCAAACCAGCATCAAAGCCGAATCACAACAAAGAGCGCCATGTTGAGCCAGCGCCAAGCAAGCAAGAAGTGCGCGCTTATCACGAGTTGTTGAAAACGCCAGAGTTTGAGTCTCAACCCGTAACGCCGATAGACCCCCAAAAGGCAACTGCGCATGCATCACTTCCATCGATTAATGCACTAGGCAAAGCGCTAGTGATGGTCGATGAGCAATTTGTTCTGATGAGCAGTGACAGTGGGGCGGCGTTAGTCTCGTTACCTAGAGCGGAATTTTATCGTGTAAAAGGACAGCTCACTCCAAGCGATGGCGCGCTTAAAGCACAGCCTCTACTCGTTCCTCTATCTATTAAGTTAGAGGCCGAGTTAGTGAAGCTGGCTCAAGATTATCAACAAGATTTGGCGTTACTTGGCATTCAATTGAAAGCGAGAAATGAGCAAGCCTTAATGGTGATGGGCGTTCCCGCGCCGCTACGTCAACAAAACTTACAAAATCTAGTACCAGATCTGTTATCTTACGCGCAATCTTGTGTGAAGGAAGGTATAGCAACGGCTCAGATGCTGTCTGAGTTGATAGATTGGCTCGCATTGCAGGTCACGACAGTGAAGAGTCATTATACTTTTTCTGAAGCAATTCAAATTATTGCGGAACTTGAACAGCTAAGAGATGGTCAATTGCCATTAGAAGATACAAAATTTGTATCCGCTGTTGATTTCTCTGCCACGATAGCCAAATTAAAACCATGACAGATAAACTACCTTTGGCGCTATTTTTAATGGGGCCAACAGCATCAGGCAAAACTGAGTTGGCGATTCGTCTTCGTCAAAAGTTCCCGGTTGAGATCATCAGTGTTGATTCTGCTTTGATCTATAAAGGGATGGATATCGGTACGGCGAAACCGGATGGAAAAGAGTTAAGTTTAGCGCCTCATCGCTTGATTGATATTTTGGATCCGAGCGAATCTTACTCTGTAGCCGACTTTCGTCGTGATGCATTGAAAGCGATGGATGATATTGTTGCAGAAGGAAAAATTCCACTCTTAGTGGGTGGGACAATGCTGTATTATAAGGCGCTACTTGAAGGTTTATCCCCACTTCCTGCTGCAAATCCTGAAATTCGTCAGCAAATTGAACAAGAAGCATTGACTAAAGGTTGGTCAGTGTTGCACGATGAACTCAAAGAGGTTGATTCTGTGTCAGCAGCGAGAATCCATCCCAATGATCCCCAACGTTTATCTCGGGCATTGGAAGTTTTTCGTATTTCAGGTAAAACTTTGACTGAATTGACTCAAACGAAAGGTGAAAGCCTGCCATACCGAGTCAAGCAGTTTGCAATAGCTCCCAAGGATAGGGCAGAACTTCACCGTCGAATTGAACTTCGTTTCGAAAAGATGATGGAAGCGGGCTTTGAAGAAGAAATGAAAGCGCTACATTCGCGAAAAGATCTTCACCCCGATCTTCCTTCCATACGATGCGTCGGTTACCGACAGATGTGGGAGTATTTAGATGGGGAGTGTACACGTGACGAAGCAGTATTTCGTGGCGTATGCGCGACTCGTCAATTGGCCAAGCGTCAAATCACCTGGTTACGCAGCTGGGATGACTTAACTTGGTTGGATAGCGAGAACATTGAACAGGCATTAGAAACGATGTCGGAAGCAATAGCATCTGATTGACATAGCTGTGTATAATGTGATCGTTTTTGCGTGAACGCACTCTCAAAGGATCTGTTGTTGGCGGTTTTTATACTATGCTGCTAATTACTTAGAGTGCATTTTTGATTCGTTTAGCTCAGATGCAAAAGCAGTATCTTTTGCATTGCACCACTAGCTAAATAATTACAACTACAAATTAAATAAGGAAAATAAAATGGCTAAGGGGCAATCTCTACAAGACCCATTTCTAAACGCGCTACGTCGTGAGCGTATCCCGGTATCTATCTACCTTGTGAATGGTATTAAACTACAAGGTCAGATCGAATCGTTCGATCAATTTGTGATCCTGCTGAAGAATACTGTTAACCAAATGGTGTACAAGCACGCGATCTCAACAGTTGTGCCGGCTCGTCCAGTGAGCCATCACAGCGGTGAACGTCCACAAGGTGAGCGTCCACAAGAGAAATCAGAAGATTAATTCTTCATCGAGTATTTTTAAAATAAGGAGTTGATTGCTTGTTTGACCGTTATGAATCCGGTGAGCGAGCCGTACTTGTTCATATCAACTTCACGCAAGAAGGTGAATGGGAAGATCTGGCTGAGTTCGAAATGCTGGTTTCTTCTGCTGGGGTAGAGGCGCTACAAGTGGTAACTGGTAGTCGTCAATCCCCACACCCGAAATACTATGTCGGAGAGGGTAAGGCCCAAGAGATTGCTACTGCGGTACAGTCGACAGGTGCCGAAATTGTGATTTTTAATCACGCCCTCTCTCCTGCCCAAGAACGTAACCTCGAAGCACTGTGCCAATGTCGAGTTCTCGACCGCACTGGTCTTATTCTCGATATCTTTGCTCAACGAGCTCGAACACACGAAGGTAAGCTACAGGTAGAGCTGGCTCAACTTCGTCATATCTCTACTCGTTTGATTCGTGGTTGGACGCACCTTGAAAGGCAGAAAGGGGGTATCGGTTTACGTGGCCCGGGTGAAACCCAGCTGGAAACCGACCGTCGCTTATTGCGTGACAGAATCAAAGCCATCCTGCGACGCTTAGACAAAGTAGCGAAGCAGCGTGAACAAGGGCGCCGCGCCCGAAATCGAGCTGAAATCCCAACGGTTTCACTCGTGGGTTACACCAACGCGGGTAAGTCGACACTCTTCAACCGTATTACAGAAGCTGGCGTGTATGCCGCTGATCAACTATTTGCTACTTTGGACCCGACTTTACGTAAGATAGAGTTAGCAGATGTTGGGCCTGCCATTTTGGCTGACACGGTTGGTTTTATTCGACATTTGCCTCACGACTTGGTTGCGGCCTTCAAGGCAACCTTGCAGGAAACGCAAGAAGCTGACATTTTGTTACATGTTGTTGATGCTAGTGATGAGCGTTTTCGTGAGAATATTCAAGCTGTTCATGAAGTACTAGAAGAGATCGATGCACATGAAGTGCCGACTCTGGTTGTCATGAACAAAATCGACAATCTAGATTCGCAGAAACCACGTATAGAACGAGACGAGGAAGGCGTACCTCGCGCAGTTTGGGTTTCAGCAATGGATGGGTTGGGCATTGATGTCCTGTTTGAGGCTCTGACGGAACGTCTGGCGTCACAAATGGTCGAGCATCAGTTGCGAATTCCTCCACAGTATCAAGGACGATTCCGTAGTACCTTCTTCCAAATGAAGTGTATTCAACGTGAGGAATATGACCAGGATGGTAACTTGTTGATCGATATTCGAATGCAGCAAGTAGATTGGTCTAGACTTGAAAAAAGAGAAGGGGCAGTTTTGACTGGCTTTATAGTCACTTAAAGGACTGCTACAGTATAACGTCATATCAAATGATGGAGCTTTCTAATGGCGTGGAATGAGCCTGGAAATAACAACGGCAACAATGGCCGCGATAATGACCCTTGGGGTAATAATAATCGTGGTGGCCAGCGTCCTGGTGGCCGAGATCAAGGTCCGCCAGATTTAGATGAAGTGTTCAATAAACTGAGTCAAAAACTGGGTGGCAAGTTTGGTAAAAAAGGCGGCGGTGGTTCTCCAATCGGCGGCGGTGGTGGTAGTGCAATTGGCTTTGGCGTGATTGCTCTTATTGCTGTTGCAGTTTGGTTCTTCGCTGGTTTTTACACCATCGGTGAAGCAGAGCGTGGTGTTGTGCTGCGTTTAGGTAAATACGATCGTATCGTAGACCCAGGCCTTAACTGGCGCCCTCGTTTTATTGATGAATACGAAGCGGTAAACGTACAAGCGATTCGTTCACTACGTGCATCTGGTCTAATGCTGACTAAAGATGAAAACGTCGTAACAGTCGCGATGGATGTTCAGTACCGAGTGACTGACCCGTACAAATACTTGTACCGTGTAACCAATGCAGACGATAGCTTGCGTCAAGCAACGGATTCTGCACTACGTGCAGTAATTGGTGACTCATTGATGGATAGCATTCTAACCAGTGGTCGTCAGCAAATTCGTCAAACTACGCAAGAAACACTGAACCAAATCATTGATAGCTATGATATGGGTCTGGTACTTGTTGACGTAAACTTCCAGTCTGCGCGTCCACCAGAGCAAGTGAAAGATGCGTTTGATGATGCAATCGCAGCTCGTGAGGATGAAGAGCGTTTCATCCGTGAAGCTGAAGCATACAAGAACGAAATCTTGCCGAAGGCAACGGGTCGTGCTGAACGTTTGAAGAAAGAAGCGCAAGGTTACAATGAACGTGTCACTAACGAGGCTCTTGGCCAGGTAGCACAGTTCGAAAAACTACTACCAGAATACCAAGCGGCACCAGGTGTAACGCGTGACCGTCTGTACATTGACGCAATGGAAGAAGTGTACTCAAGCACTTCGAAAGTGTTGATTGATTCTGAATCAAGCGGCAATCTTCTGTACCTTCCAATAGATAAGTTGGCGGGCCAAGAAGGTCAGGCAGACACAAAACGTAAATCGAAGTCATCTTCAACCTACGATCAAATTCAACTGGAGTCTGAGCGTACACAAGAAGACACTTCGAACACGCAGTCTCGTTCAACAGGTTCACGTCAAGGGAGATACTAAGAATGCGTAAGTTAATGATCCCTGTATTGGTAATCGCACTGGCATTAATGTTGATGTCTTTGTTTGTGATTCCTGAAGGTGAGCGCGGTATCGTGGTTCGATTTGGTCGTGTTCTTAAAGACAACAACGACATCACTCGAATTTACGAGCCTGGTTTGCATTTCAAGATGCCTCTGTTTGACCGTGTGAAACAACTTGATGCACGTATCCAAACGATGGATGGCCGTGCAGACCGTTTCGTAACGTCTGAGAAAAAAGACGTTATTATTGATACCTACGTGAAGTGGCGTATTGAAGACTTTGGTCGTTACTACCTAGCGACAGGCGGTGGTAATTCGCTAACGGCGGAGGCACTACTTGAGCGTAAAGTAACGGATGTGCTTCGTTCTGAAATCGGTGCTCGTGAAATCAAACAGATTGTATCTGGTCCACGTAACGATGATGTACTACCAGAAGATGCAAGTGCAGATGTTGTCGCAACTGAAGCGGCACGTGAAGCGCTTGAGATTGATGGTGAACGTGACCTAATTATGTCTGAAGTATTGAAAGACACGCGTGAAAGCGCGATGAAAGACTTGGGTGTTCGTGTTGTTGATTTCCGCATGAAGAAAATCAACCTGCCTGATGAAATCAGTGAGTCTATCTACCGTCGTATGCGTGCAGAGCGTGAGTCTGTGGCTCGTAAGCACCGTTCTCAAGGTCGTGAGAAAGCGGAAGTTATTCGTGCTCAAGCTGAGCTAGAAGTGGCAACCATTCTAGCTGAAGCTGATAAGACTGCTCGTGTAACACGAGGTGAAGCGGATGCTGAAGCTGCGAAGATTTATGCTGAAGCATACAACAAAGACCCTGAATTCTTTAGCTTCCTACGTTCGCTACGTGCGTATGAGAAGTCCTTCAGTTCTAAGAGCGATATCCTGGTACTTGATCCGAAGAGTGAGTTCTTCCAATACATGAACCAGTCGAAGGGCGGTATGGAGAAATAATCTCAGCGTCAAATGAAACAAAAGGCTCCTTAGGGAGCCTTTTTTGTATCTGATGCTAAGTGCTAGCTCATCATTATGGCGATTACGGCTCCAGCAACTACTAGGCAGCCACCGATGCGTCGTAGCTGATTGTTGGGCTGTTCACTTAATTGAGCCACCATATTCCGCCAACCGTTTGGAGCAATGAGTGGTCCAATGCCTTCCACGATCAAGACGAGCCCAATCGCCAACCATATGGATTCAGACATACCGCTTTCCAGTCGAATAAAGAAAACTAAATACTATCAGTGATATGCTGATTTCAAAATGAGCAAAGCAGCAAGATGACATTCTGGTAGCAACTCTGTGAACAAAAAATGACTGCAAGAAGCGTGATTCGGTGCTAGAATCCATTTTTAACTAGCAATCAGACTTGGAAAGATGGGAAATAACGTAGTCGTTCTAGGCACCCAATGGGGTGACGAAGGTAAAGGTAAAATCGTAGACCTTTTAACTGAAGATGCAAAATACGTGGTACGCTACCAAGGCGGTCACAACGCAGGTCATACTCTCGTAATTGACGGTGAAAAAACCGTTCTTCACTTAATTCCATCAGGTATCCTTCGCGATAACGTAAAATGTGTTATCGGTAACGGTGTTGTACTATCACCTGAAGCTCTACTTAAAGAAATGAAACCTCTTGAAGAGCGCGGTATTCCAGTACGCGAGCGTCTTTTCATTTCTGAAGCATGTCCGCTAATTCTTCCTTACCACGTTGCAATGGACCAAGCTCGCGAAATCGCTCGCGGTAAAAAAGCTATCGGTACAACAGGTCGTGGTATCGGTCCAGCATACGAAGATAAAGTTGCTCGTCGCGGTCTACGCGTTGGCGACCTATTCGATATGGAATCGTTCGCTGAGAAGCTAAAAGAAGTCATGGAGTTCCATAACTTCCAACTCGTTAACTTCTACAAAGCTGAACCAGTAAGCTACGAAGCTGTGCTTGAAGAAGCAAAAGGCTACGCAGAGCTACTTACTTCAATGGTTATCGACGTAACTGACGAACTAGACGCAGCACGTAAGCGCGGCGATAAGATCATGTTCGAAGGTGCACAAGGTACGCTACTTGATATCGACCACGGTACTTACCCATACGTAACGTCTTCTAACACGACTGCTGGTGGTGTTGCTGCAGGTTCAGGTTTTGGTCCTCGTCACATCGGTTACATCTTGGGTATCGCGAAAGCGTACTGTACTCGCGTTGGTGCAGGTCCATTCCCGACTGAACTATACGACGGTCTAGATAAGCAAGATCCAATTGGTAAGCATTTAGGTGAAGTTGGCCACGAGTTCGGTGCGACAACTGGTCGTCTACGTCGTACTGGTTGGTTCGATGCTGTTGCTATGCGTCGTGCAATCCAAATCAACTCTGTATCTGGTTTTTGTCTAACTAAACTAGACGTACTAGATGGTCTAGAAGAGCTAAAAATCTGTACTGGTTACAAGATGGAAGATGGCTCTGTGCTAGAAGTTTCTCCGATGGCTGCTGAAGCATTCGAAAAAGCGACGCCAATCTACGAAACTATGCCTGGTTGGTCTGAGAACACATTCGGTGCTAAAGCGCTAGAAGATCTACCACAAGCGGCTCTTAACTACATCAAGCGTATTGAAGAGCTAACAGGTGTGCCTGTAGATATCATTTCAACAGGTCCTGACCGTAACGAAACTATCATCAAGGTTCATCCATTCGAAGCTTAATTGATAGTCGTTAAAGATTGCAAAAGCCGACCTTCTGGTCGGCTTTTTTGTATCTGAACAAAAAACGGCAGTGATTCTCATATGGCAAATTTTTGCCGCTGAGTCTAAGTCAGAGGCAAAAATTGTCTAAAGCTTAACTGGCTTTTGCCGATAAGGTTATCAAGCAGAGGAGATCCTTCATCGATCTTTGGTTTCTTAGATACCTTAAAGAGTACGTTTATGAAGTTACGAACAGTGGCTGCTTCACTATTATTGACCTTGGTAGCTACCACAGCGAAAGCCAATGTTGCTGATGTGGGGGCGCCAGTTCCTATCTACACCGAAGCAGAGCTGATAAAGCTTATTGAGCAAAATAAGCACTTACAACGTGTGCGCGCTGATAACTGCCAGCTGGTGGAGGATATCGTTGCTCGTGCGACTCGAATTAACTTGCCCGCTTATGAATTTCTGTACGGCGACATGTTGGCGTGGGGTGTGTGTGTCGAGCAAGATGTCGAACTGGGCCTTTACTACATCGAAAATGCAGCACATCAGGGATTACCTGCCGCGCTAGAGCAGATTGGCCGATACTATTCGCGTGGCACTTTAGTGCAGCAAGATAAAGAGCGAGCAATTCCTTACTTGCGAGAAGCCGCCTCAATGGGAAACCTAAATGCGCGTATTCATTTAGCCGAATTGCTCCTGCGTGATTACGGCAGCCCACTTGATTACGAAGATGCGTATCGTTGGTTATATAACTCTGTCACAGCAGATAAGCGGCAGCATAAGCGCATCACTGTATTGAGAAACGGCCTTGAACAGCGCATGCCACAAAACGTTATTGCTCGAGCTAAAAGGCGAGACACCTTTTGGTAACGTCCTATCAAGGCAAACAACTTCATACAACAAAGCCCACATAATGTGGGCTTTGTTGTTTCCCGAAGAGTAATCTTGAGCGATTAAACGACTTTGTGTGGACCGAAGCATTCGTAATGGAATTGCTCTTGTGGTACGCCAAGTTCTAATAGTTGTTTCGCTACGTGCTGCATGAACCCGACAGGGCCACAGAAGTACACCTGCACGTTATCTTGCTTTAATGCGGCTTCAATTTCATACAGATTGACAAAACCCTTGAAGTGGAAGTCTTCACCTAGCTTGTCTTCTGCCGTTGGGTGGTTATACCAAATGAGCGCGTTCATGTTTTCTTTCGCCGCGACTAGTTGGTTCACGTGTTGCTTGAAAGCATGCTGTTGACCATTTTCTGTTGCATGAACCCAAGTTACAGGTGCTTGATGTGCTGAGAGACTTTCTAGCATGGACAGCGTTGGCGTAAGTCCTACACCTGCAGAAATTAGAACAACGGGTGTTTGTGGTTCGGCATCCATAAAGAAATCACCGGCAGGGGCGGCAAGCTGCACTTTTTCGCCAATGTTCAGGCTATCGTGCAGGAAGTTCGATACTTTTCCGCCTTCTTCACGTTTTACTGAGATACGGTAGGTGTTCTCTTGGACCGCAGAAGATAGGCTATATTGGCGAATTTCTTGGTTTTCTAACTGGTCACTGTTGATATAGATGCCAAGATATTGTCCCGGTTTATACGGTGCCACTTTTTGGCCATCGGTTGGTTTAAACACAAAGCTGCAAATGTGTTCGCTCTCGATTTGTTTATCGACTAATTCAAATTCGCGTAGACCGCGCCAGCCGCCTTCCAAAGCTTCATTTTGTTGGTAAATTTGTTCTTCGCGCTGAATAAATACATTCGCAAGTACGCCGTAAGCCTCAGCCCAAGCATCCAACACTTCTTGACCTGGATTAAATAACTCATCAATCGTCGCAAGTAGATGTTTACCAACGATTTGGTACTGATCTTCTGTGATCAAAAAGCTCGTGTGTTTATGCGCAATTTTTTCTACTGCGCCAAGTAGAGCTGGCAAATTTTCAATATTGGCAGCATAGGCGCAGATGGCGTTGAATAGCGCTTCACGCTGATCGCCGTTACGCTGGTTACTCATATTAAAAATATCTTTCAACTCTGGGTTATGAGTAAACATACGTTCGTAAAAGTGCGCGGTCAGTTTTGGTCCCGTTTCGGCGATAAGTGGTGCGGTCGCTTTGACGATCTCGATGGTTTGATTGCTGAGCATATGGGCTTCCTACTTTAAGTTGTATTTATAATGCATGTTTAAAGTTGTATCTCAAATGTATCTTTCGATCAAGAAAAGATTTACACTTTTATCGATAGCTCAAGTTTGGCGTTTTAGTGTCACCAGCGAGTTATTGAGTCGCACTTTGGGAGAGAATATGCAGTTAACGAGCTTTACTGATTATGCGTTGAGAACCTTAATTTTCTTGGCTTCGTTGCCGGAAGATGAGTTAACTAATATCACTGAAGTGACGGATTTATTTGGTGTGTCACGTAACCATATGGTCAAAGTTATCAACCGTTTAGGGCAACTAGGCTATGTCCACACCGTGCGTGGAAAAAACGGTGGTATTCGGCTGATGAAACCTGCTTCTGAAATCACAGTAGGTGGTGTCGTGCGAGATTTAGAGCCGTTAGATTTGGTCAATTGCGGCGTAGATTTTTGCCATATTACCCCTGCCTGTCGCCTCAAAGATAAATTGGCAAAAGCAAAAAGTGCCTTTTTGGCGGAGCTGGATGATTGCACGATCGAATCCTTGCTGAGCGACAATTCTGAGTTGTTGATCTTACTGGCTCGTCCTTAACTCATTTGCACGTCTAGAGTCGATCTCGATCATTCTTTTTTCAAAGCAATTCTGTAGCTTATCGAGAGACTCAGATATACTAGCCATATACCTTCCTTGCTAGATAGGCGTGCCTATGTCAGACAATATTCCAAACGATCCTTTTGCAGATCGTGAATCCAAAAATTACGAAAATCCAATTCCAAGCCGAGAGTTTATCATCGAGTTTCTAGAGCAAGCGGGCGTTCCAATGAATCGCAATGACTTGTTTGAGGCACTAAAGCTTGAGGGCGAAGAGCAATACGAAGGGTTGCGTCGTCGGCTACGTGCGATGGAGCGAGATGGTCAACTGGTGTTTACCCGCCGTCAGTGCTACGCATTGCCTGAAAAACTTGAAATGGTGAAAGGTTACGTGATTGGTCATCGTGATGGCCACGGTTGGGTGCGTCCAGAAGGCAGCGTCGGCAAGGATGATGATATTCTGTTACCGCACCATCAAATGAAGAACATCATCCACGGTGACTTTGTTTTAGTGCAACCTACAGACAACAGCAAGCGCGGTCGCCGTGAAGGGCGCTTGGTTCGAGTGTTAGAGGAGCGTAATGATCAAATCGTCGGTCGTTTCTTCCTCGAATATGGTTATTCCTATGTTGTCCCTGATGACTCGCGTATCAGCCAAGATATTCTGATCCCAAATGAGCACAAAGCGGGTGCACGCATGGGTAACGTGGTCGTGATTGAAATTACTGATCGTGGCTCACGCTCACGTGGCATGATGGGTAAAGTGGTTGAAGTACTTGGTGAAAACATGGCACCAGGTATGGAAACGCAAATTGCGATTCGTACACACCAAATCCCTCACGAGTGGCCAGAGGCCGTCGATAAACAAATCGAAGACTTAGGCGAAGAAGTACCAGAAGAAGCCAAAGTTGGTCGTGTGGATCTACGAGAGTTACCACTTGTGACCATTGACGGCGAAGACGCACGAGACTTTGATGATGCTGTTTACTGTGAGAAGAACAAAGAAGGTGGTTGGCGTTTATGGGTAGCGATTGCTGACGTCAGTTACTACGTTCGCCCTGACTCTGCGCTGGATAAAGAAGCCATCAACCGTGGTAACTCGGTGTACTTCCCATCGCAAGTAGTGCCAATGCTACCGGAAGTGCTATCAAATGGTTTGTGTTCACTTAACCCACAAGTTGATCGCTTGTGTATGGTGTGCGAAATGACCATCTCAGAGACGGGTAAACTATCGGGCTACAAGCACTACGAAGCCGTGATGAACTCGCACGCTCGTCTCACATATAGCAAAGTGAGCGCGATTCTAGAAGGGGATGAAGAACTACGTGAGCGCTACCAGCCGCTTGTTTCTCATCTAGAAGAGCTGCACAAGATGTACAAAGTGCTGAAAGATGCACGAGATCAACGCGGTGCAATCGAATTTGAAACCGTTGAAACCAAGTTTATCTTCAATGCGGAACGTAAAATCGAAAGCATTGAGCCAGTGATTCGTAATGACGCGCACAAGATCATCGAAGAATGTATGATTTTAGCCAACATTGCTTCGGCATCTCTGGTAGAAAAAGCGAAAGAGCCTGCGCTCTATCGTATCCACGAATCTCCAGGTGAATTACGCCTGCAAGGTTTCCGTGACTTCTTAAGTGAACTTGGTCTTGAGCTAAAAGGTGGTCTAGAGCCTTCACCAACGGACTATGCTGATCTCGCACGTCAAATCTCTGGGCGTCAAGATCAAGAGTTGATTCAAACTATGCTGCTGCGCTCAATGAAGCAAGCGGTATACAACGCAGATAACGCGGGGCACTTTGGATTGGCACTGAAACGCTATGCGCACTTTACGTCGCCAATTCGTCGTTACCCTGACCTGTTACTTCACCGTGCAATCAAGTATCTGATTGCTAAAGAAGAAGGTCGTAATCAAGATCGCTGGACACCAACGGGTGGCTACCATTACTCGTTCGATGATATGGACTTTTACGGTGAACAATGTTCGATGACAGAGCGCCGTGCGGACGATGCAACACGTGATGTTGCGGATTGGTTGAAGTGTGAATACATGCAAGATCACGTCGGTGACGAACTAGACGGCGT
The DNA here is from genome assembly GCF_037162085.1 of Vibrio sp. M60_M70. NCBI lineage: Bacteria > Pseudomonadati > Pseudomonadota > Gammaproteobacteria > Vibrionales > Vibrionaceae > Vibrio > Vibrio sp. M60_M70. Next base: position 3,083,607 of record NZ_JARLUL010000001.1, on the reverse strand, counting down.
GATTGCTAATGTCACTAGCTTTGGCTTCTTTGTACGTTTAACGGATTTGCACATCGATGGTTTGGTGCATATTTCTACCCTTGCGAACGACTACTATCAATTTGACCCTATTGGTCAACGACTTATTGGTGAAAGTTTCGGTAACATCTATCGCTTAGGTGATGCAGTAAAAGTAAAAGTACTGGCTGTTAACCTCGATGATAAGCAAATTGACTTTGAATTGGTCGAAACAAGTCGTAAGCTACGCGGTGAAGGTAAGACTGCGAAGAAACGCGCAGCGGAAGCAAAACGCAAAGCGAAAGATAAAAAACGCGCTGCGACTCGCTCTTCATCGAAAGAAGGTGGCGCGCCTCGCGCAGTTCCTGCGATAGAGCCAACTAAGCGTCCAGAAGAAACGGGCGCAGTGAGTAAGCGCAATGGCCCCAAACGTGATGACGCCGAAGGCAAAAAGAAGCCTAAAGTGAAAAAAGCACGTAAAAAAAGCCACACAGTAAGCCGAAGAAAACCAAGCGCCCTAAAAAAGAAGCGTAGTAGGCTGAAGCGCCAGCTCAGTTCAAACTCGGCTGGCGCAGGCAATACGACCCGAACAACAGGTTAAACAATGAGTAACGAATTTATCTACGGCATTCACGCAGTGAAAGCGGTATTGGAGCGCGAACCAGAGCGTTTTATCGAGGCATACGTTTTAAAAGGTCGTCAAGATGATCGCCTGATGCCAATCCTAAATGATCTTCAGGTTTGTGGTGTCTCTATTCAACAAATGACGCGTAAAACTCTGGATGATAAAGCGCGTGGTGCAAATCACCAAGGCATCATTGCTCGCGTAAAACCAGCAAAACAACTGAACGAGAACGACATTGATGACACCTTAGCGCAGCATGAATCACCGCTACTGTTAGTGCTGGATGGTGTGACGGACCCGCACAACCTTGGTGCGTGTTTGCGTAACGCAGATGCGGCAGGCGCTGCGGCGATCATCGTACCGAAAGATCGTTCTGCACCAATGAATGCAACGGTAAGTAAAGTAGCATGTGGCGCTGCAGAGGTTGTACCTTTGATTCGTGTAACCAACCTTGCACGTACAATGCGTACGCTACAGGAAAAAGGGATTTGGTTTGTGGGTACGGCTGGTGAAGCTACGCACGACATTTATCAAGCTAAGCTTACTGGTCCTCTTGCTATCGTGATGGGTGCTGAAGGTGATGGTATGCGTCGTCTTACTCGCGAAACCTGCGATGATTTAATTAAGATCCCTATGGCAGGCAGTGTATCAAGCTTGAACGTATCAGTGGCTTCTGGTATCTGTTTGTTTGAAGCGGTTCGTCAGCGTTTGGCTGCCCAAAAATAAGGCGAGCACACTAAGCGTCGCTGAGTGTGACACTGAGTGACATCAAGATTAAGCACACAGGATGGGGAACCATCCTGTGTTATTTTAGCTAGGGAATTTATGACCCAACAAGATATTAAATTGATTGCTTTTGATCTGGATGGAACACTGCTTGATAGCGTGCCAGATCTTGCCGTAGCGGCCGATCAAACAGTTCAGGCGTTAGGCTATCCTTCTGTATCAGAAGAGCAGGTGCGTGATTACGTTGGTAATGGTGCTGATATATTGATTGGACGTGCATTAAGCCAAAGCATAACCATCAGCAGTGATTTGAGTGATGAGCTGCGTGCTAAAGCGCGTGAGCTGTTTGATGAATACTACAAGCAAAGCGGCCATAAGCTAAGTCACCTTTATCCAACAGTAAAAGAGACGCTTGAAGAGCTACACCAAGCTGGTTTTACGATGGCGATTGTGACGAACAAGCCCTCGAAATTCGTACCAGAAATTCTAGAGCAGCATGACATCGCCAAGTACTTCGTAGACGTATTAGGTGGTGACGCGTTTCCAGAGAAAAAACCAAACCCGGTGGCGCTGAACTGGCTAATGGAAAAGCACCAGGTAAAACCAGCAGAGATGTTGATGGTTGGGGATTCGAAAAACGATATCTTGGCGGCGAAAAATGCGGGTTGTGCTTCATTTGGTTTAACTTACGGTTATAACCATGGCGAGCCCATTTCAGCTTCGAACCCTGACGTAGTGGCGAACCGCCTCGCGGAATTACTGGAAGTCGTCGCTGTTTCTGCATAACGGCAACAAAAGATCTTCCAAAATACTTGTTAATGAGTACACTGAGTAAACCGTGCGCTAAAAGCCGCACGGTTTTTCATTTTAATTAGATTAAGAAGTCAAAGGAATCATTCTAATGAGCAAACCCATTGTATTGAGTGGTGTTCAACCGTCAGGTGAACTAAGTATCGGTAACTACTTGGGTGCTCTACGTCAATGGCAGCAGATGCAAGACGATTATGATTGCCAATACTGTGTAGTAGACCTTCATGCGATTACGGTTCGTCAGGATCCTAAAGCCCTACATGAAGCGACATTAGACGCACTGGCAATTTGTCTGGCAGTTGGTGTTGATCCGAAGAAGAGCACGCTATTTGTTCAGTCACACGTACCAGAGCATGCTCAACTTGGTTGGCTTCTTAACTGTTACACGCAAATGGGTGAGCTGAGCCGTATGACTCAGTTTAAAGACAAATCGGCACGTTACGCGAATGACGTAAACGTGGGTCTGTTTGATTACCCTGTGTTGATGGCAGCAGATATTTTGCTTTACGGCGCACACCAAGTACCAGTTGGTAGCGATCAGAAACAGCACCTTGAGTTAGCACGTGATATCGCAACGCGTTTCAACAACATCTACTCACCAGAAAGTCCGATTTTTACCGTTCCTGAGCCGTACATTCCAACAGTCAATGCACGTGTGATGAGTCTTCAAGACGCGACGAAGAAAATGTCGAAGTCAGATGATAACCGTAAGAACGTGATTACTCTGCTTGAAGAGCCAAAGTCGATCATCAAGAAGATCAACAAGGCGCAAACAGACACCGAAACCCCACCAAGCATTCGCCATGATATCGAGAACAAAGCGGGTATCGCGAACCTAATGGGACTTTACTCTGCGGCGACAGGAATGAGCTTTGAAGAGATCGAAGCCAAGTACAAAGGCGTAGAAATGTATGGTCCATTTAAGAAAGATGTTGGCGAGGCGGTTGTAGCAATGCTTGAGCCAATTCAAGCAGAATACCATCGTATTCGCGCTGATCGTGCTTACATGGATGAGGTAATGCAGCAAGGTGCAGAAAAAGCATCGGCTCGCGCCGCTGAAACGCTGAAGAAAGCATACAAAGCGGTAGGCTTTGTCGCTCGCCCATAGTTGCTAAGAATAGATTACAAAAAGCTCCACGTTAGTGGAGCTTTTTTTATGCTTTTTACTGGAATGGCGTGTCTTTCATGCAACGTTCCATATCGTAATATTCAACACGTCCTCGAGCACCTAAAAAGGCGGACTTCACCACCATGCCTCTATCAATGAAGTAACTGAGCTGCACGCATGATATATCGTAGCTAAGTTCTTTAATTCTCGCTGGGATCCAGTAGGTTCCTGGTGTTCTTAGACGCTGGGTAAAAGTAATAACACCCTCGTCACTGACCTCTAACTCTTCAATTCCATCCAGCTCATTTTTGGCTGATTCGATGATGTTTTGATTCGCGGTAGGTTGAAGTGGCTCACTGGCGGTCAATTGACATCCCGTTATCAAGCCAAGTAAGAAGAGAGCTAGCGCACTACGTTGAATTTTTTTCATTTATCGTTCCTGGGTTTACAGCTAATGAGATCTTAATGTCTCGCGCAGGTGTTATATCTTTTGTGTATGAATTTGGCTAGTGAATAAGGAGAAGTTATTGAGCAAATGATGAAAATTTTGAAGTATGAGGGTCATGCGTAAGAAAAAGCCGAGCGAATAATAGGTGACTTAAGTTTAGACATGGCTATAAAAATGAAAATCAAAGCTTTCTAAATTAGTGATTAATTATATTTTCATTTATAACAAAGTGAGCTTGGTTAATAAGCCACTTCACGAGCGATGTATTTTCTACTCCTTAACATGAAGTGAAAAAATAAACTGAGTAATTAATCTAAATTTTGATTTGTTTATCAATAGCGTTCTGTATTTATTACAAAAAATGTTTGAATGGGATGTTCTGGCATATTTTCTTACATTCACATGTGATTCATTTCACGGCTTTAATTGCTCATTCTTATTTATTTCATAAATAAACCTGATAGTAGACGCAAATGGTAGGCTCTGATCAGAGCTAAGTTTGCATTTACATAAATATCAGGTATGACAATGGACACGTTAATCAAACCCTCAATACTCGCACTAACCATCGCCAGTGCACTTAGCGCAAACGCGAACGCAGAGATTATTATTTCCCAGTATGTGGAAGGCGGCGCTTATAATAAAGCGGTCGAGATCGCCAATACAGGTGATACTCCGGTGACACTCACAGGCTATGAATTAGCAAAATCTTCGAATGGTGGCGGCTCGTGGGGCAGCACTCTTGATCTTAGTGACGTAACGTTACAAGCGAAGCAAGTGTATGTGCTTGCTCATGGCGATGCGAGCGAAGCAATAAAGGCGGTTGCGGATTACACTGATAAAAATGTAGCGAACTTTAACGGCGACGATCCGTTGGCACTTCTTAAAGATGGGGAAGTGCACGATATATTAGGTGTGATGGGGGACGTGGATTTCGCTAAAGACACCACGTTAGTTCGTAACAGTGATGCGCTTACACCTTCAAATACCTACCAATCCACTCAGTGGACAGCCTTACCTAAAGATAATATTGATGGTTTAGGAGAATTAAATACAACTGAGCCACCTGCGCCATTTGCTTGTGAAGTAGATGGACAAGAACCAGCCTTTACCACCATCCAAGAGATTCAAGGTGAAGGTGCTTCTTCTCCATTTATTGATGGCTACCCTTACATCACGACCGAAGATCACTTCGTAACTGGTGTGGTCAGTGCTGTAACAACAGGCTTAACTAAAGGCTTCTACCTGCAAGCACTTGAGAATGATGGCAACGACAAGACATCTGAAGGTTTGTTTATTCACACCGATGTTGCCGATACAGAGCTGAAAGCTGGTGATGTTGTTTGTGTGAAAGGGAAAGTACAAGAGTACTACAGCAACACTCAGCTTTCTTCTGATGCAAGCAGTTATGTAAAAACAGGCACATCAAACGCCTCTTTGGTTACTCCGTTAACGATTAAGGAAGGGGAAACACTACGTGATGCACTAGAGCGTCATGAAGGTATGCAAGTTGAGCTCAGCTCGGCTAGCGAACTTTTCGTTACTCGTAACTTTTCTTACGATTATGACTCTCGACGCAACAACATGATGTTGTCTCATGAAGCACCGTTGTTTAAGCCGACTCAATTGCATGCAGCAGAGAGTGACGCTGCGGTTGCCCTTGCCAAAGAGAATGCCGCCAACCGTATTTACTTGGAATCGGATAGCAAAGCGCCAAATGGTCAAATCCCATATTTCCCAACGTTTGCACAAGATCTTGACCAAAATGGCTCTTCAGAGCAGCATATTCGCCTAGGCTCTCGTGTCGAAGGCCTGCAAGGTGTTGTGGCTTACAGCTACAACGAGTACCGCCTAATTGCGACCAATGAAGTTGATAGCAGCAACTTTGTCACGTCAGGTGATGACTTTGACGTTGCGCGTAAAGCGGCGCCAGCCATAGCCGATTCTGATTTACGAGTAGCGAGCTTCAACGTTCTTAACTACTTCACTTCAGTTGCTGACAGCGGGCACGACAACCCAACCGGGCAAAATCGTGGCGCGACAAACCTTGATGAGTTCTTGATCCAGCAAGCGAAAATCGTTTCAGCGATGAATAAGATGGATGCGGACATCATTGGCTTGATGGAAGTAGAAAACAACGGCTTTGGTGATGGTAGCGCTATCCAAAACTTGGTTGATGCTTTAAACGCTGAGATTGATGACGTGGAAGATCATTACACGTATGTCGAAATCGAAGAGCAAGACAAATACCAAGAGGAATACTTTGGCAGTGATGCGATCATGGTGGCGATCTTATATCGTGCTAACGCAGTAACGCCAAAAGACGCTGCAAAAGTGATCATCACGCCAGAGCAGCACATTGCAGAAAACACAATTACTCGTAAAGAGGGCACAGAAAGTAACCCTGCTTACGACAAATATCAACGCCATAGCTTATTACAGACCTTTACAGTGAAAGAGACTGGCGACGATCTTTCAGTGGTCGTGAACCACTTTAAATCGAAAGGTTCTGAATGTATTGAAGAGTGGATTGCTGGTGTAGAAGACTCAGAACCCGCGGATCTGCAAGGTAACTGCAACAACTTCCGTGTTTCTGCTGCGAAAGTCGTTGGTGAAGCGCTGAAAGATATTGATGGCGATGTGCTCGTCATGGGCGATTTGAACGCTTACGGCAAAGAAGATCCGTTACTGACCCTCACTGATTACTCACAAGAGAAATACGGCCGTGATATCTACACTGCCGCTTACACAACTATTGGTGGCGGTGAGCTTCAAGTAGAGAAAACCAAGATTGAAAAAGGCTACGGTCTGCACAATTTAAACACCTTGCTGCATGGCGCTGATACGTTCTCGTACACCTATTCAGGTGAGTTGGGGAACTTGGACCATGCATTGGCAAGCAGCAGTTTAGCGCAAAAAGTGGTGGCGATTGAAGATTGGCACATCAACTCCCTAGAAAGTAACTTGTTTGAATACAGCAGCAAATACACGGGTGACATGCCGAAGTACAAAGATGCGTTCTCAGCGTCTGATCATGATCCAGTGATTATTGCTATTGATTTGCCAGATGATGATATCGATTTACCGAAAGCGGGTGAAAACTTAGCTATTGATGTACGTCTACCACCAACTGCGGTTGCGGGCGATATTGTGACAGTAAACTTAACAGCATCCACACAAGCGGCCGCGACAAGCAGTGATGCAAAAGTTTACTCGGCTAGCCAAACCTTGACTCAAACTGACATTGACGCACGCAGCGTGAATATTGAGTTTGAACAAGCGCCAGAACAAGGTAATTACCAGTTAGAAGAGAAAGTGACAGACTCGACAGGCAACGTCGTTAAGTTTAGCTCTGTTCGTGATGTCTCAATGACGCAAACCGAAACGGGTGCAGAAGGTTCGAAGGATTCAGATGGTGGTTCGTTTGGTTTTGGCGCGCTACTCGCGATGCTTGGGCTTGGCTTACTACGTCGCCGTAACTAAGCCAGCTGTCTCCTAAAATACAGCTGTAAAGACCAAAGGCCAGCCGATGCTGGCCTTTTTATTGCACAAAGACTTGCCTTTCTAGTTTGGTGTTGCAAAATACCGCCCTTAATTGTCGCAAACCAGACAATCATCTCTTAAGTCTTGCCTAAACGGATTGGAGCAGCTGACACTCTATGTTGTTGATCATCGATAACTACGATTCTTTCACTTACAACCTCTACCAATACTTTTGCGAGCTTGGTGCAGACGTAAAAGTCGTGCGTAACGATGAAATCGACATTCAAGGGATTGAAGCGTTGAACCCAACTCACTTGGTGATCTCACCTGGACCGTGTACGCCAAACGAGGCAGGTATCTCTCTACAAGCTATAGAATACTTCGCTGGTAAGCTTCCAATATTGGGTGTTTGCCTTGGTCATCAAGCGATAGCGCAAGTGTTTGGTGGGGAAGTCGTGCGCGCCCGACAAGTGATGCATGGGAAAACGTCACCTATTCGTCACAATGGTCGCAGTGTGTTTAAAAACCTGAATAACCCACTCACCGTAACCCGTTATCACTCTCTCGTGGTGAAAAACGGTACGTTACCCGATGTGTTTGAACTGACCGCATGGACTGAGCTGCCGGATGGAAGTATGGACGAAATCATGGGTTACCAACATAAAACTCTGCCAATTGACGCAGTGCAGTTTCACCCAGAATCGATCAAAACAGAGCAAGGTCACGAGTTGCTCGCGAACTTTTTAGCACGTAAAGCGATCTGATCGCGATCACTTTTCTTAACAAATCATTCATCTTTTTGCCGAGGTGAGTGGATTGCAAAACTATGCGGTTCATTCTGGCCTCTTTGTCTATTCATGTCTTTTTAAACCTTCTATCCCCTGTATTACATAACATTTATAAAAAATCGCTTCTCTATTTTACTTTCTTGATGCATAAATAGTCATAAGCAGTGATTAATGGAAGTTGCTTTCGAGAACGAAAAGAATAAATCACTATTGAAATGGTTAATTAAATGTAAATACAATGCCGCAATAGCTTAAATGCAAAACATTATTTGCTGGCAAAGAGCGCCGGTTAAATTCGCTTATCTGCTACGCATGCGGTATCAAGAAGGAATGTGCAATGACAACGGAAATTAAAGTAGAGCGCGGTTTATTCGATGAGGTAATGGTACCTTGCTATAACCCGATGGAAATGATCCCTGTTAAAGGTGAAGGTTCACGTGTTTGGGATCAGGAAGGTAATGAATATATCGACTTTGCTGGTGGTATTGCAGTGAGCTGTCTTGGCCATTGTCATCCAGTAATGGTAAACGCATTAACAGAGCAAGCTAACAAGCTTTGGCACTTAAGTAACGTGATGACGAACGAACCAGCACTTCGTCTGGCGAAAAAGCTAACAGAAGTGAGCTTTGCTGAGCGCGTATTCTTTGCTAACTCTGGCGCAGAAGCGAACGAAGCGGCACTTAAGCTGGCACGTCGTTACGCTGCTGACGTACATGGTGCTGAGAAATCAGAAATCATCGCATTCAAACAAGGTTTCCACGGTCGTACGTTCTTTACCGTAACGGTTGGTGGTCAAGCGGCTTACTCTGACGGTTTTGGTCCTAAGCCTGGTGACGTTACCCACTTACCTTACAATGATATCGAAGCACTACAGGCACACATGTCTGATCGCACATGTGCGGTGATGATGGAGCCGCTACAAGGTGAAGGCGGTATCGTGCCACCAACGCCTGAGTTTGCTCAAGCAGTACGTGAGCTGTGTGACAAACACAACGCGCTACTGATCTTCGATGAAGTGCAAACCGGTAATGGTCGTACAGGTAACTTCTACGCTTACCAAGGTTTAGGTATTACACCTGATATTCTAAGCACCGCGAAATCACTTGGTGGCGGTTTCCCAATCGGTGCAATGCTTACTACTGCAAAATTAGCAGAGCACATGAAAGTCGGTACGCACGGTTCAACATACGGCGGTAACCCACTCGCGTGTGCTGTAGCAGAAGCAGTTGTGAACGAAGTTACTAAGCCTGAAGTGTTGGCTGGTGTGCTAGAACGCGAAGCGATGTTCCGCGAAGGTCTAGAGAAGATCAACGCGAAGTACAACATCTTCTCAGAAGTTCGTGGTCAAGGCCTATTGCTTGGCGCTGCACTGAATGAAGAATGGCAAGGCCGCGCACGTGATGTTCTCGTCGCTGCAGGCAAACAAGGTCTAATGGTATTGGTTGCGGGTGCCAATGTCGTACGTTTCACACCATCACTCGTTATCACACAACAAGAAATTGAAGAAGGCTTGGCGAAACTGGATAAAGCGATCGCGACTTTAGTTTAAGCGCGATATCAGTTTCAACGTCAACGCAGACACCCCCGTCAAGGATCTCTGATGGGGGAATTGTTCCTACAATATAGTTAGGATCTTCTTGCATCTGGAGGGAGTATTGATGCTAGTAGTTCGCCCTATCGCGATGTCGGATTATGACGCGCTGCACACTTGTGCGGTGGAGTCTGGTCACGGATTTACATCTCTACCGGTTAACGAAGAACTGTTAACCAATCGAATCAAACACTCAGAGTACAGCTTTGGTAAGCCAGATGTGGCAGAACCAGGTGATGAAGGCTACCTGATGGTCGGCTTTGACTCTGAAACGGGTGAGGTTGCGGGTACCACCGGAATCGAAGCATCTATCGGCTGGGATGTCCCATTTTACTCGTATCACATTAGTAAAGTGGTGCACTCGTCACCAAAGCTTGGCGTCAATAATGTCGTCAAACTGCTTACTTTTGGTAATAACTACACGGGTAACAGCGAAATTTGTACCTTGTTCTTGCGTGAGAAATTCCGCCAAGGTCTGAATGGTCGTCTAATGTCGAAGTGTCGTTTCCTCATGATGGCTGAGCACCCAGAGCGTTTCTCTGAAACGATCTTTGCGGAGATGCGTGGTGTTTCAGACGACGAAGGCAACTCGCCGTTCTGGCAATGGTTACAAGAGCATTTCTTCTCCATCGATTTCACGCTTGCGGATTACCTCACAGGTATCGGCAAGAAAGGCTTTATTGCTGACTTAATGCCGAAGCTGCCTATTTACATCAACCTGTTGAGTCCAGAAGCGCAAGCCGTGATTGGTCAAGTGCATGACAATACTCGCCCAGCATTAAAGCTGCTTGAGCGTGAAGGCTTCACTAACCGTGGCTACGTGGATATTTTCGATGCGGGTCCAACCGTTGAATGTGACTTACGCAATATTGAATCGGTACGTCACTCGTTCCGTGCGCAAGTGAAAATTGCACAACATAGCAGTACGCAAGACTTCTTGATGTGCAACTCATCGTTCGAAAACTTCCGCGCAGCAGTCACCAAAGCGGCGTATGACGCTGAAACACAAAGCGTCATGATCGCACCAGGCGTTGCGGATGCACTTTTGGTTGAGGAAGGGGACTTTGTTCGCCTTCTTCCGCAGTAACAGACGACAGAATTTAAGGATAGAAACAATGACACATTGGATTGCAGGTGAATGGGTACAAGGTCAGGGTGAAGCATTTACGTCTCTGTCGCCTTACAACCAAGAAGTGATCTGGCAAGGCAACGGTGCAACGGCAGAGCAGGTGAATCAAGCGGTATCTGCAGCGCGTGAAGCGTTTATTGACTGGAAAAAACGCCCATTTGCAGAGCGTGAGGCGATCGTGTTGGCTTTTGCTGAGAAAGTAAAAGAGAACAGCGAAAAAATCGCCGAAGTCATTGCCAAAGAAACTGGTAAGCCAATTTGGGAAACGCGCACTGAAGCAGCAGCAATGGCAGGTAAAATTGCAATCTCTATTCGTGCTTACCATGACCGCACCGGTGAAGCGAGCCGTGAAGCGGCGGGCAACCAAATTGTGTTGCGTCATCGCCCACTGGGCGTGATGGCGGTATTTGGGCCATATAACTTCCCTGGTCACCTACCAAATGGTCACATTGTGCCTGCGTTACTAGCGGGTAACACCGTTGTGTTCAAGCCATCCGAGCAAACGCCTTGGACTGGCGAGCTAGCTATGAAACTTTGGGAAGAAGCAGGTCTGCCGAAAGGCGTGATCAACCTTGTCCAAGGTGCGAAAGAAACCGGTATTGCGCTTGCTGATGCGAAAGGCATTGATGGCGTACTGTTCACGGGCAGCGCGAACACGGGGCATGTATTGCACCGTCAATTTGCGGGTCAACCAGGCAAGATGTTAGCACTAGAAATGGGTGGTAATAACCCGATGGTGATCTCTGATAAATACGGTGATTTGGATGCCACGGTGTACACCATCATCCAGTCAGCGTTTATCAGTGCTGGTCAACGTTGTACGTGTGCTCGTCGTTTGTACGTGCCATTGGGTGAGAAAGGTGATGCGCTCATCACGAAACTGGTTGAAGCGACGAAGAATATTCGCGTAGACCAACCATTTGCAGAGCCTGCGCCATTTATGGGGCCGCAAATCTCCGTTGCCGCAGCCAAGTTCATTCTCGATGCACAAGCGAACCTTCAATCACTTGGTGGTGAAAGCTTGATTGAAGCTAAAGCAGGAGAGGCGGCGTTTGTTTCTCCGGGCATTATTGATGTAACGAACATTGCTGAGCTACCAGATGAAGAGTACTTCGGTCCACTTCTGCAAGTGGTGCGTTACGAAGGGCTAGAAAAAGCCGTAGAACTGGCGAACGACACGCGCTTTGGTCTCTCTGCTGGTTTAGTTTCAACTGACGACCAAGAATGGGAATACTTCGTTGACCATATTCGTGCAGGGATCGTGAACCGTAACCGCCAGCTCACTGGTGCAAGTGGTGATGCGCCATTTGGTGGTCCTGGTGCGTCAGGTAACCTACGTCCAAGCGCTTATTACGCAGCAGACTACTGTGCGTACCCGATGGCATCAATGGAAGGTCAAGAGACTATCTTGCCTGCAACATTAAGCCCAGGTGTGGCGCTATAAGTTTTAATAACAGAGTCGCAACCATGTATTGCGGCTCACCTTGCCGGCGAATCATTTAGGTATGGGTTGTAGTGATCGTTGGCAGAACACGGAAAGTGAGCAAAGACTCGGAAAAGCGTGTTGACTGACTGGCATTTACCGTCACAGGTTGATGGCTGCTCGTTCATTATTCTGGACAACTTTTCGTTGTGAACGAGCAGTCAACTTCCGCTTACCTTTTAACTCTACATCTCGTAACAAGGAGTCGTTATGACGCCCGATGTGTTATTTGAATCGCTATGGCAAGATTACATTCAACGTCTTTGCCCTTCTGCTGCGAAAGTACATCAGCTGCTTCAAGAAGATGAGCCTCTGATTAATGATCATATAGCTTTACGTACCTTCAATATTGCGCCTCTTGGTATCGAAACCTTAGCTAAACCATTTGTAGCCATTGGCTATCAGGCATGTGGTGACTACGTTTTCGAAAGTAAAAAGCTGGTTGCTAAACACTATGAGCACCCTGATCCGAAGCAACCGAAAGTCTTTATTAGTGAGCTAAAAGTTGAGGAGTGTTCACCTGAGCTGCAAGAGATTGTGAAAAAGCTGGTGGCACAAGTCGATGCAGGCAAGCTGAACGATAGCGCATTCTTACATGGTGGACGCTTGTGGGATTTAAGCTTTGCTGACTACCAAACGTTGGCTAAAGAAAGTGAGTATGCATCTTGGTTGGCTGCGCATGGTTACGGCGCAAACCACTTCACGGTGAGCGTTAACCAGCTCAATGAATACGAAGAAGTGAAGCAAGTAAACGATCACTTACGTACGGCCGGATTTACCATTAATGAAAACGGCGGGGAAGTGAAGGGCACTCCTGAGGTGCTGCTAGAACAATCATCGACCATGGCGGATAAAGTGGCGGTTCGCTTTAGCGAAGGCACTGAAATTATCCCTGGTGGCTTTTATGAGTTTGCTAAGCGCTACCCGATGGAAAACGGTGAGCTGTACCCAGGTTTTGTGGCGGCTTCAGCGGACAAAATCTTTGAAAGTACGAATGGCTAACTTTTAGGGTTAACCTTTCGGCTAACCAACTTGCTCATTAGTCTTTTGTTGCTCTGAGCTTAATGTGGTTACAAGACAAATAAAAAGCCACCAATGTCGCCATTGGTGGCTTTTATAATTTTGTTCGCGTCACTCTGGTTTGAGATTAACGAGTACCGTAAACCACGATAGTTTTACCGTGCGCAGAGATTAAGTTCTGCTCTTCTAACATTTTCAAGATACGACCTACTGTCTCACGAGAACAGCCAACGATTTGACCGATTTCTTGACGAGTGATCTTGATTTGCATGCCGTCTGGGTGAGTCATTGCGTCTGGTTGTTTTGCAAGGTTCAGAAGCGTCTGAGCGATACGACCAGTTACGTCTAGGAACGCCAGGTCACCCACTTTTTGGCTAGTTACTTGAAGACGACGAGCCATCTGCGCAGAAAGGCGCATTAGGATGTCTGGGTTTACTTGGATAAGCTGACGGAATTTCTTGAAAGAAATTTCAGCAACTTCACAAGGAGATTTAGCACGAACCCAAGCTGTGCGCTCTTGGTCTTCCTCGAATAGACCAAGTTCACCAATAAAGTCTCCTTGGTTTAGGTAAGAAAGGATCATCTCCTTACCTTCTTCGTCTTTAATAAGAACCGCAACAGAACCTTTAACGATGTAGTACAAAGTTTCTGCCTTTTCGCCCGCGTGAATTAGCGTGCTCTTTGAAGGGTACTTATGAATATGACAGTGTGAAAGAAACCACTCTAATGTTGGGTCGGTTTGAGGTTTACCTAGAACCATAATATCTCACTTCCTCTGCAGGGTACGCTTGCGCTATCCATATTTTAGCTAAGCCTGAATTAGGCCTACTAGAATAAGAGCACTTTTTATATGCTGCAAGCTCTCTTGTGTTTCGGTAAGAAATAGTATCCTTTTTCGAAAACGATTTCTTGATTTTAATCGTGCCATGATTGAGATTTTGTAAGCAAAACTGTGCACATGATCACGGTATGAAAAGTAAACATCTTCGCAGGCAGGTTTTTAGCCAATTTTCCCTGTTTCGATGAGCTGTTGTAGGATAGGCCGAACTATGAGCTCCATTGCAAAGCTCATCTTACCGCCTGGCACGACAATCGTGTTGTGGCGTGACATGAATGAGCCATCAATCATAGCCAGGAGATATGGGAAGTCGACTTTCTTTATCCCACGCAAGCGAATCACGACAAAGCTCTCATCCAGGCTTGGGATACCTTTCGCGTTAAGTGGGTTGGAGGTATCGACCGTTGGGACGCGCTGAAAGTTAATATGAGTGCGAGAAAATTGTGGCGTGATGTAGTTAAGATAATCGTCCATCGAGCGCACGATAGAGTCCATTACTGCTTCTCGTGAATGACCGCGGTCACGAGTATCACGCACAAACTTTTGGATCCACTCTAAGTTTACGATTGGTACCATACCAATCAAGAAATCCACATGCTGCGCGACATTAACATCGCCATCCACAACACCGCCGTGCAAGCCTTCATAGAAGAGAACGTCACTGTTCTCCGGTAAGTCTTGCCACGGTGTGAAGGTACCAGGCATTTGATTATAAGGTACGGCCTCGTCAAAGGTGTGTAGGTAGCGACGTACGCTGCCTGCGCCATCGTGACCATATTTACGGAAAAACTCTTCCAATCCTGGAAAGTCATTAGCTTGAGGGCCAAAGTAGCTAATGTGTCGACCTTGCTCGCGCGCTTTACGGATTTCTATATCCATTTCAGGGCGAGTAAAGCGATGGAAGCTGTCGCCTTCAACCCATGCGGGTTTAACGTTCATCATATTGAACATCTTACGGAAGGCTTCAGATGTAGTGGTCGTGCCGGCACCGGATGAACCAGTAACCGCAATAATTGGGTGTTTAGCTGACATGACAAACCTTGTCGAAAATTACTTACCTGTAATGTGCAGTAGGCTGCTACTGCACGGTCGATAACCCACTATAGCACGTAACAATGCCTTGTCATTGAGTGGGGTACGGTAAAATGTGAAGGGTCTAAAATTTTGTTTTTACCTGAATATCGACGGTTTCGTGCAGTTCAGAGAACACGATAACCGCTTCGCCTTTTTCTAATTGAGTTTTTACTTGATCCACTTTGTCTTGCAAAGAAACCTCGACGGTTCCGTAATCCGTGCCTTCACGTAAGACGAATTCACGAATTAAGTTTTCCAATGTTTCTGGCGCAATGTCTTGCCATGGAATGATCATAAATACCTCGAACTTTTATGATGAGCGGCTAGTTTACTGCTTTCGCTGCTTGGATACAGCAGAAAGGTAATCTGCGGCAATACTTTCGTAATACGCTGGCAGCGCTTCTTCCAACCAAAATTTCGGCTTGAGCGCTGAACCTGTAAGGAAACCAACATGCCCACCGTGCTCAAAGAGACGGTAATCAATATTATCTGGCAGAACAAATTTCGGGATCACATCGTCGGTCATGAATGGATCGTCTTTGGCGTGAATGATCAGTGTCGGTAGCGTGATCTGTTGTAATTTACTTAAGCCAGAACATTGATCGTAATAATCTTGTGCGTCTTTAAAACCGTGCAGTGGTGCCGTGATCAAATCATCGAATTCATACAATCGTGTGACACGTTTTATTGAGTTGTAGGACAAAGCGAGCTCGCCATGCAACAAGTGATGTTTTTGCAATGCGTTGCGTTTGAGCGAAGAGAGTAGGTAACGGCGATACACTTTCGAAAAGCCTTGTTCAATACGGTTCGCACACGCTGCTAAGTCTAAAGGTGCTGAGATAATGGTCGCCGCATTCAAAATGGGGTGGTCTTTGTATTGGGCTAAATAATTCGCCAACATGTTACCGCCAAGAGAAATGCCAACCGCAACTTTGGGGTTATCAGGAAAGCGTTGCTCAAGGTGCTCTAAGAAGTGGCGGGCGTCAGTCACTTCACCAGAATGATAGGCGCGAGCTTTCTTGTTTGGCTTACCGCTACAACCGCGGAAATGCATCATCACCGACAGCCATCCGGATTGAGCAAATGCATTCATTAGGCCATTGGCGTAAGGGCTATAGAAGCAGCCTTCTAGTCCATGAAATAAAACAAAAATCGGCTTTTTTTGCGCAGGTTCTTGGGTTGGGTCCTCGCTCCATGCGAGATCGAGAAAGTCGCCATCGGATGTATCGAGGGTTTGCCAAATCGGCGTAAACAACGCTTTTTTGCGAATAAAACGCGGTAAAAGCGTTTGAAGATGCGGGTTTTTGATCCCGGCGGCTGCGAAAAATTGTGTCATACCTAACTGCTCTTATGCGGTTCTTCGGTGTCAGTTGAAGAACTTATTAATATAATCCTTTATAAAGATTATAGGTATTCTACAGATTTATGGGCGTTTTGGTGGGTGAATGTTTGGCACCGGAATAGCAAAGGCCTGTTGCAAATGCTCACCACCAAGTTGACGACAGTATCTCAGCGTGAGTGGGGCGCCATCATTTTTGACCAGCGTGAGCGAGTTAATGCAGTTCACCAAATCCGCTTGTTGTTGCTTTTCTAGTTGCAGCTCAAACTGCAAGGTTTCACGATATAAAGCGTCATTGACTTGAGACTTAAGATGGCGACGTAAGTCGCGAAAAGAGTGCAGTAAGGTTTCGCTTCGGCCCAGACAGCTTTGTACCAGAGGCCAGTCTTTTTCTTGGAAAATGAGTTGCTGCTCATCGAGCCATCTGAGCAGCAGGAGTAGGTTCACGTTGCCGTGATAATTGTTCTGCAATGATAAACACGCTTCTTTCACTTCTCGCACACCATAAAACTGCAGACTGAACTGCCAAAGGTGTTCTAGGGTGAGTGTGTATTCAGCGTGTTGATTACTCATTGATTAAACTCTAGCTCCATCTGCTCCAGTTCTTCCTGAGCAGACATCCATTCCATTTCAATTTCTTCGAGCTCTGCCTTACTAGAAGCTTGAAGAGCCAGCACTTGGTTAAGTTTAGCTTTATTTTCGGCTTCATACAGTGAGTTATCTGCCAATTGTTCTTCAGCTTCGGCCAGTGCTGCACCTAACTTATCCATTTTATTTTCTAATTGTGTCAGCGTTTTGCGAATTGGCGCCGTCTGCTTACGAAATTCTGCATCGCGACGTTTCTGCTCTTTTTTCGCTGCCGCGCTGTTGGCGCTATCTTTGGCTGGCTGTGCAGCTTGTGCTTCTTTGCGTTCCGCTCTTTGTTGCTCGGTTAACCACTTGTAGTAGTCGTTTAAGTCACCATCGAACGGCGCAACTTGACGATCGTGCACCAAGTACAAGTCATCGGTTGTAGCACGCAATAGGTAACGGTCGTGCGAAACAATCACCATTGCACCTTCGAACGTTTGCAGTGCCATCGTCAATGCCTGACGCATGTCCAAATCCAAGTGGTTGGTTGGTTCATCAAGTAGCAACAGGTTTGGCTTTTGCCACACAATTAAGGCCAGCACTAAACGGGCTTTTTCACCACCCGAAAACGGTGCGACTTTCTCCAGTGCTTTGTCGCCTTGGAAGCCAAAGCTGCCTAGGTAATCACGTAGCTGTTGTTCGGTTTGATCCGGCGCGATCTGCATCATGTGTTGCAGAGGCGTTTCTTCTGGGTGCAGCGTTTCTAATTGATGCTGGGCAAAGTAACCTATTTTTACACCTTGTGAGTAAGTCAGATCGCCACCTTGCGCGTTAAGCTCACCAGAGAGCAATTTGATCAAGGTCGATTTACCCGCGCCATTACGGCCGAGTAGACCAATGCGACTGCCAGGAACCAAGTTCAAGCGGATCTTCTCTAAGATCAGGTTGTCACCGTAGCCTGCCGATACTTCATCCATCATCATGATTGGGTTTGGCAGCGCCGCGGGCTCACGGAATTGGAAGCTAAATGGGTTATCGAATTGAGCGGGTAACACTTTTTCCATGCGCTCCAAAGCTTTAATACGGCTTTGAGCCTGGCGTGCTTTCGAGGCTTTATAACGGAAACGGTCGATGTAGCTTTGCATGTGCGACATCTGTTTCTGTTGCTTCTCGAACATCGCTTGCTGCAGCATCATTTTTTGCGCTCGTTGGTTTTCGAACGACGAATAGTTACCCGTGTATTCGTTCAATTGTTGGTTTTCGATGTGAATAATACGGCCAACAATTGGGTCAAGGAAATCACGGTCGTGCGAGATCAGGATCAGTGTACCTGGGTAGTTTTGTAGCCAACGTTCAAGCCACATCACTGCGTCTAAGTCCAAGTGGTTGGTTGGCTCATCGAGTAGCAATAAGTCAGAACGGCACAATAGCGCCTGGGCTAAGTTAAGGCGCATACGCCAACCACCTGAGAATTGAGTCAAACTCCAACTCATTTGCTCTTGGCTGAAACCTAAACCGTCGAGCAATTCTGCCGCGCGAGCGCGAATGCTATAACCGCCGATGGTTTCAATTTTACCGTGGATCTCGGCAACCAAGGTGCCGTTGTCTTGTGCTTCCGCTTCAGCCAACTGCTTTTCGAGCGCTCGGTACTCGCGATCACCATCAATGACGTATTCCAGTGCAGTGCGCTCTAGCGCAGGCGTTTCCTGTGCGACCCAGGCCAACTCCCAATGTTGAGGTTGGCTAAATGAGCCTGCATCAATCGACAGTTCATCTTTCAGCAATGCAAATAGCGTTGATTTACCGCAGCCGTTTTTGCCCACAAGGCCGACTTTATCGCCAGGATGGATAGTCGCTGAAGCTTGATCTAAAAGAGGTTTACCGCCACGCAGTAACTGAATATCAGAGAAGGTAATCATAAAGTTTTCATTCACTTTGCGCAGTGCGCGTTGCTTGGTTACATAGCGAAGTGGTTTCAATCGTTTTTAAAGCCACTTGGGTATATATCTAGCGGTGAATAGTAGGGGTATTGGCCGGAAAAGTCGATTGATTCGCTTTAATTGCATTATGCTGTACAAAAAAGTATAACAATTTGATAACGGATAAAAATAACCACAAGGACGACCATTTGGCTGTTGCACCGTCTATTCTCCCAAGAGTTCTGGTCATTTATGCTCATCCAGAGCCACATAACTCGATTGCTAATCAAGTGATGATTAAAAAAGCTCAGTCGCTTGATCACGTCACTGTGCACGATCTTTACGGTGTTTACCCTGACTTCTTTATTGATGTGAATTACGAACATGAGTTGTTGCTCATGCATGATGTGATCGTGTTTCATCACCCGCTTTATATGTATTCATGCCCAGCCCTGTTAAAAGAGTGGTTGGACCGAGTGCTGGGCAAAGGTTTTGCTTTTGGCGGAGGTTCGGCACTAGAGGGAAAATACTGGCGCAGTGTGATTACAACGGGGGGAAAGAAGAGGCCTTTAGCGCGAAGGGGTACAACAAATATCCATTAGAGCAAATCTTACAACCGTTTGAACTGACGGCCGCCTTGTGTCAAATGCACTGGATTGAACCTTTGGTGTTGTATTGGTCGCGTAATGTCTCGGATATTGAGCGGTATGAGCACGCCGAACTGTATCGTCGGTGGTTGAACAACCCACTTGAAAACTGGGAAGCAACAGACCAAGGAGGTCAGTATGGCGATAACCAGTGAGTTTCTTCAAAGTAGCGTGGTCTTTCTCTCGGCTGCGGTTATCGCGGTGCCGATTGCTCAGCGTCTCGGACTTGGCTCGGTTTTAGGTTATTTACTTGCCGGTGTGTTGATTGGCCCTTGGGGTCTTGGCTTAATCAGTGATGTTGATGCTATTTTGCACTTTGCTGAACTTGGGGTCGTGTTGTTACTGTTCTTGATCGGCCTTGAACTAAATCCTAAAAAACTGTGGCAAATGCGAGGACCGATTCTAGGCTTAGGCGGCGCGCAGGTGGTGGTTACGACCGCCGTGCTGGGCAGTGTCGTCAGTATGTTCGGCGTAAGCATGCAAGTGAGTTTGGTGATTGGGATGGGATTGGCACTGTCCTCGACGGCAATTGCTCTAAAAGTGATTGAAGAGCAAGGGCTCAATGGCACCGAAACGGGTCAATCTGGTTTTGCGGTATTGCTCTTTCAAGATATTGCCGTGATCCCAATGTTGGCAATGTTGCCCTTGCTTGCTGGCGGGCAGAGTGGCGGTAGTTGGTTGGATGTCTTCACGGTATTAGGCAGTGTGGTGGCACTGTTGATTGGTGGCCATTTCTTATTGCGTCCACTATTTCGCTTTGTTGTGATGAGCGGCGTTCGTGAGCTCTTTACCGTCGCCGCATTGTTGGTCGTGCTTGGGATTTCTGTCGTGATGCAAAAGCTCGGGCTTTCTATGGCTCTAGGGACTTTCTTAGCCGGCGTTTTGCTGGCTGAGAGTGAATATCGGCATGAATTGGAAATCGCTATCGAACCATTTAAAGGTTTGTTACTGGGGTTGTTCTTCATCGCGGTTGGCATGGCGGTAAATTTGGGGTTATTGGCATTACACCCTTTAGAGATTCTGGGCGCGGTGGTGGCTTTGGTGGTGGTTAAGGGCTTGGTTTTGTATGCATTGGCGAGAGCTGCCCGTGTCGGAGCCAAAGCGAGAAGCCGTATGGCCGCGATTTTAAGCCAAGGTGGTGAGTTTGCCTTTGTCATATTTACCGCAGCGAGCCAAGAGGGCATTTTATCCAAAGAGCAAGTAGCGTTTTTATTGGTGGTGGTCAGTTTATCCATGGTGACGACACCACTTTTGCTGATGGGACAAAAAAATGGTTTGCTCATACCCTGAATCAAGAAGAAGAGGGCATGACCACGAAAGTAGTGGATCGCCGGCCACGTGTGATCATTGCAGGCTTTGGACGTTTCGGTCAGATCGTCGGACGTTTAATGTATGCCAATAAAATCAAAGTGACGGTATTAGAAAGTGATGCCAGCCAAATCCACCTACTGCGCAAGTATGGTTACAAAGTGTTTTATGGCGATGCTACCCAAATTGATCTTTTGCGGGCTGCTGGCGCAGATAAAGCAGAAGCATTGGTCATTTGTACCGATTCACCTGATGAGGTGATGGCCATCGTTGATATCTGCCGCGTGCACTTCCCGAAACTTAAGTTGCTAGCCCGAGCAAGAAGCCGTGTCGAGGCGTATCAGTTAATGAGCCACGGTGTCGAGAATTACTCTCGTGAAACATTTTTAGGGGCATTGGATCTCGGTCGCCAAGCGCTCGTAGAACTTGGTATGCACCCTTATCAAGCAAAGCGGGCAGAAGCACATTTTCGTAAGTTAGATAATGCTATGCTTAAGGACTTATTGCCTCAGCACAATGAAGATAAGAAATTGGCTCAGAGAGCGAAAGAGGCACGCAAAGAGCTAGAAGAAATTTTTGGTCGTGAGATGGAGAGCGACCATCAGTCACCTAATCATTGGAAGTAGTACTTGAGCTAAGACTCAAGCTAAGGAAATAGCGTGAAAATCAAGAAACGTTTTATTGCCGGCGCTAGCTGCCCAAATTGCAGCCAGCAAGATACCCTGCGCTGGTGGATTGAAAATAATATCGAGTTAGTTGAGTGTGTCGAGTGTGAGTTTACTGAGCAGCGTAAACCGCAATCTGTAGAGAAAAATAAACACTCAGATCAGGAAATGATCGGAATTTTTAAGCCGGAATAATTGAACTTCGATAATTGATCCCCATAATACACCCAGATATCTCAGTACTTAACCCCATTCAGGTTAAGTCAATTAATCTCCCTGGAGTTAGTATGAAAATTGAAAAGAACGTTGTTGCAAGCCTTGCATACAAAGTAATGATGGAAGACGGTGTCGTTGTTGATCAATCAACAGCAGAAGCGCCTCTAGATTACCTTCACGGTCACAACAACCTAATCACTGGTCTTGAAAAAGAGCTTGAAGGTAAAGTGGCTGGCGACAAGTTCTCAGTAACGGTAGCTCCTGAAGAAGCTTACGGCGAGCACAACGATGCGCTAGTACAACGCGTTCCTGCGGACGTATTCCAAGGCGTTGACCAAATCGAAGTGGGCATGCGCTTCCTGGCTGACACTGACCAAGGTCCAATCCCTGTAGAAGTAACAGAAGTTGATGGCAACGAAGTGGTTGTTGACGGTAACCATATGCTAGCTGGTCAAACACTAACTTTCGAAGTAGAAGTTATGTCTACACGTGAAGCAACAGCAGAAGAGATCGAACACGGTCATATCCATCAAGCTGGTGGTTGTGGTCATGACCATGATCACGATGATGAAGGCTGCTGTGGCGGCGGCAGCTGTGGTTCTCACTAATCACAAGCTCCTTCACTAGATAATCTTATCTAGTAAAGCTTTGAAAAGCGCAAGTTGAGGTTTCAACTTGCGCTTTTTGTTTATCTAAGGTGTAGTGCATAGAAGAAAAGAACAACTCATGGAAAAAGCGATGACAAAACCTTTCTCGATTGCGATTCATGGTGGCGCAGGCACCATTTTACGTGAACAGATGAGCAATGAACTTCAGCAATCCATCTTGGCTGATTTGAAAGCGTCGGTAAAAGCCGGCCATCAAATTCTTGAGGAAGGCGGCGACGCTTTGGATGCAGTTGTTTCTGCAGTAAAAGTGTTGGAAGACTCGCCTAACTTTAATGCTGGTAAAGGCTCGGTGCTGACCAACAACGAAATGGTAGAAATGGACGCCTCTGTCATGGATGGTCGAAACCAAGCCGCAGGCGCGGTCGCTGGTGTTCGTCATATCAAGAATCCAATTGAGCTCGCTCGTGACGTGATGCGAAACAGCAATCACGTGTTGTTGGTGGGTGAGGGCGCAGAGAAGTTTGCTTTTGAACAAGGCCATGAGTATACCGAGCAAGATTACTTCTTTACTGATCGCCGTTATGAGCAGTTGCTGTCTATGCGTGAGAAAGGGCTGTTTGCTTTGTCGGAATCTCGTTACCCAGATGATCGTAAACATGGCACCGTCGGAGCAGTAGCGTTGGACCAACAAGGTAACTTAGCCGCTGCAACCAGCACGGGTGGCGTAACGAATAAGAAATACAACCGAGTTGGGGATTCGGCTTTGATAGGCTGCGGCACGGTGGCCGAAAATGGCGTCGTCGCGGTTTCGACTACGGGTGTCGGTGAGTTTTTTATCCGTAAACGTGTCGCAGAAGACGTCGCCGCGCGGATGCGTTACTTACAAGAAGATATTCATACTGCTTGTGAGCATATTATTCAGGGGGAACTGAAAGAGATGGGCGGCGAAGGCGGTTTAATCGCAATTGACGCGCAAGGTGAGCTGCACTTTGCGATGAACAGCTCTGGCATGTACCGAGCTGGCATTAATACGCAAGGCGAGCTGAACGTTAAAATCTACGCCGACGAATAGCTTCCTCTTGAGAACCTTCTTAAGTAATTAATACGATTAATACGATAAAGCCCAGAACATGTTCTGGGCTTTATGCTGTTTGAGCCTGCATTTTAATAATGCGGTGGTGGGGTTTCTTCTGACGGATCGGCTAAATTCGACGAGTCCATATTTTTTACTTTACCTACCACATATTTCATCTGATCGAGCATCTTGGTAATTTGCAGTTGCTGCTGCGATAAGGCACCGTTCAGATCTTCAATAGTCTGTTCTTGGAACGCAAGCTGACATTCTAAGTCATTAATGCGTGCTTCCAATTGCTGAATGATTTTTTCTGTCATGATCCGTTCTCTAACTGCCAAGCTTGGGCAATACCTGCTGAAGTAGCAGTAATTACGCGTTGTTTTGAATCAAAGGCTGCATCATACACGACCGCACGGGGAGGGCGAGTGTCTTTTTGGGCTCCACTTCAAATCCGCCAATCCGTTTTCCGGTTTGAGTATCCCATATTGAAACGCGGCCAGAAGGCGTTCCTGTCACTAACTGAGTTCCGTCGTCAGAAAATCGCGCAGTAGAAAAGATCAATTGGCGCGACCAACTGCTCAACTGTGTGACTTCTTGTCCAGTTTTTAAATCCCAAATTACCGCTTGGTTTCCGCCATCGGATGTCATTGCTAACTTGCCATCTCGTTGCAGGGCAACACGAACAACCCGTTGTTCATGTTCGAAGGTCCGCAGCACTTGTCCGGTTTCGGTGTCCCACAAATACGCTTTGTAGTCATTACCACCAGTCAGTGCGAAGCGGCCATTAGGAGAAATGGCGACGGAATTGACTTTTTCACGATGCGCAAGGAACTCCAAGCGACGTCCGGTGACTAAGTTGACGTAAATTGCTTTACCGTTGGATAACCCGAGCAGAACTTGCTCACCGTTACTGGTGATATCAACGTCGCGAATGAGCGCATCAGAAATAGACCAAAGGCCTTCGGATTGCGTCCAACCTAAGTCCCAAACTGCGAAGTTCATTTGGCTTGCTGTGACTGCATAGCGACCATTGTCAGAGATACGAATATGGGATACCACGTTGGCATCGGCATCGAGCTCGCCCAGGTTGGCTAGTTGTTCATTTTGCTCTAGGTCCCACAGCATCAAATGGTGTTGCTGAGAATAGAGCAGAGCAAATCGTCCATCTCTGCTAAGTGCGAAGCTCGTCGCACCCTGAGGCTCTATCGGCCAACGGTGCACTTCACGCTCGGCGAAAAAGCAACCATTTAACGTGGTGATGACAATTAAATATAGGAATAAATGAGAAATTCTTTGCATCACATCTAATAATCCGGTTTGTGTCTTAAGACATATAGCTAGTATATTGGTATAACGATTGTCTTCACTAGTCTCATAGAAGATTTGTGCACAACAACCAATGGCAAAGCCATTATTGGGAGAATTTAATGAAATCAGTTTTAAAAGTGTCGCTACTTGCTGCAACAGTTATGCTAGCGGTAGGTTGTCAGAAAGAAGAAACTAAAACAGAAGCCGCACCTCAAGCAGAACAAGTTCAAGAAGAAACCGGTAAAGCGGTTCACTTTAAAACCGACGACGATAAAGCGGCATACGCAATCGGTGTTTCATTTGCTAACTACCTAAGCACAAGCATCGACAAGCCAAGCGAAATCGGCATTAATCTTAACAAAGACTTGGTACTAAAAGGTATCGAAGACGTCTTCAAAGGCAATGCTGAATTGAATGAAGAAGAAACACGTGCAGCACTAGAATCTCTAGATAAGCGTGTTGCTGAAAAGATGCAAGCACAAGCGGCTGAGAAAGCAGCTGAAGCAAAAAAAGCTGGCGATGATTTCCGTGCTGAGTTCGAGAAGCAAGAAGGCGTAGTGAAGACAGATACAGGTCTTCTATACCAAGTTATTACTCCTGCTGAAGGTGAGAAGCCAAAAGACACTGATACGGTTCAAGTACACTACAAAGGTACGCTAATCGATGGTACGCAATTTGATAGCTCTTACGATCGTGGTGAACCTGCAACATTCCCACTTAACCGTGTAATCCCAGGTTGGACAGAAGGTGTTCAGCTAATGCCTGTGGGTTCTAAATTCAAATTCGTTATCCCGCCAGAGCTAGCATACGGTGATCAAGACACACCAAGCATTCCTGCTAACTCAACGCTAGTATTTGAAGTTGAGCTGCTAAAAGTCGAGAACGACAACGCAGAGCAATAACAATAAGCCGCGATAAGTTATTGAAAAAGGTCCGTTTAACGGGCCTTTTTTG
Source organism: Vibrio sp. M60_M70 (assembly GCF_037162085.1). Classification (NCBI taxonomy): domain Bacteria; kingdom Pseudomonadati; phylum Pseudomonadota; class Gammaproteobacteria; order Vibrionales; family Vibrionaceae; genus Vibrio; species Vibrio sp. M60_M70. The sequence goes on along the minus strand of NZ_JARLUL010000001.1, from coordinate 3,057,878 downwards.
TTCTAGGTCACTAGTTGGTGAGTTTGCTAGGTTGATTTTCAAATTTTCTGATAAACTTACACCAATTTGTTGATTTTTCGCTCGAAGGCTTATGACAACTACAGAAACAATAAACGCGGAGATGTTGCTCGAAATGGAATCCGTTAACGTGATGCCGTTTACCGAGCACGACAAAATCATTTTAAGATCTTATGAGGCGGTCGTTGATGGTATCGCCAGCCTGATAGGTCCCTTTTGTGAAATCGTTCTTCACTCGCTAGAAGACTTAAATACCTCTGCAATTAAAATCGCTAATGGTGAAAACACGGGTCGCCAAGTCGGCTCACCGATCACTGATTTAGCGCTTAAAATGCTAAAAGACATCGAAGGCTCGGAGCGCAACTTCTCACGTTCGTACTTTACCCGTGCAAAAGGTGGCGTGTTGATGAAGTCGATCACTGTTGCCATTCGTAATGGTGAAAATCGCGTGATTGGTTTGTTGTGTATCAACGTCAACTTGGACGCGCCCTTCTCGCAAGTCCTTCAATCTTTCATGCCAACGCAAGAAGCAAAAGAAGCGGCTTCCTCGGTTAACTTTGCTAGTGACGTAGAAGAGCTGGTGGACCAAACTGTTGAACGCACCATCGAAGAGATCAATGCGGATAAATCCGTATCGAACAACACCAAGAATCGCCAAATCGTGATGGAATTGTACGACAAAGGCATCTTCGATATTAAAGATGCCATCAACCGCGTTGCAGATCGTCTTAACATTTCAAAACACACCGTCTACTTATACATTCGTCAACGTAAAACCGAGGACGATGAAAAGTGAGTAAACTGACTTACACGTTGGTGGTGAATGGTCCTGTTTACGGTAGCCAGTCAGCGCGCAGTGCTTATCAGTTCGCCAAGGCGGTGATTGAGCAAGGCCATCAGTTAGTGAGCGTTTTCTTTTATCAAGAGGGCGTGACCAATGGTACTGCTTTGAGTGTGCCTGCCAACGACGAATTTGATCTCAATAAGGCATGGCAATCTTTGGCAAAAGAGCATGGTGTTCGTCTAGAAACTTGTGTTGCTGCGGCTTTGCGTCGTGGGATCGTAAGTGAAGAAGAAGCGAATCAACATGGTTTGGTCCAGAGCAATCTAGCGGAAGGTTTTGAGCAAGCCGGCTTAGGTAGCTTAGCCGAAGCGATGTTAACCCAAGACAGAGTGGTACAGTTTTGAGTCAGCTAACTTATCTATTTCGTAGCGCACCGCATGGCAGTGCGGCTGGTCGTGAAGGTGTGGATGCACTGTTAGCCGCGTCGGCTTACTGTGAAGATATCAGCGTCATTTTCATGGGAGATGGGGTTTACCAGCTTCTACTAGGACAAGAACCGAGTAAGATCTTGAGCAAAGATTATGCGCCGATGCTGAAGCTTTTCGATTTATACGATATCGAACAAGTCTTTGTGTGCTCAGAGTCATTAGCTCAGCGAGGTTTGGCTCAAGCGGATTTAGTCATTGAAGCTCAAGCGTTAAGCTCAGAGCAGCTCAAAGATAAGTTGCAACACGCTGGCAAGCTACTGTCATTCTGAGGAAGTTATGCTACATATTATAAAAACGGTCTCCGCTCTAGAAGACGCCATGCCCTTATGTAATGTACAGGATGACATCTTACTTATAGAAGATGCCGTGTACGCTGCTAACTCGCAGCATAAAGCGTTTTCCCACCTAAAAAACCGCAGTGTATTTGTGCTAGAGAGCGATATTCACGCTCGCGGTATTGCGAATCGTATCAGTCCATCACTGACGATCGTGAATTACTCAGGCTTCGTTGAGCTCACAGTTAAACAGGATAAATCGCTTACTTGGGATTGAACGTGATTTACTGTCGCTAAAGCTTTACGGATGAATTGTCCTAATTGAACAAAAAAGATCCGTATATTTCTTGACACACCTCTCACTGCTGCATAGAATTTTGCGTCCCTAACTGCAATGGTAGTTGGGGATAGATTTTTCACAAAGCTTACTTTCAAGTAAATCAGGAGCTAGTTAATGGCAACTATTAACCAGTTGGTACGTAAGCCTCGTGCAAAGCAAGTTGTTAAAAGCAACGTGCCTGCACTAGAAGCGTGCCCACAAAAACGTGGTGTATGTACTCGTGTTTACACTACTACACCTAAAAAACCTAACTCAGCACTTCGTAAAGTTTGTCGTGTACGTCTGACAAACGGCTTCGAAGTTACATCGTACATCGGCGGTGAAGGTCACAACCTTCAAGAGCACAGTGTTGTACTAATCCGTGGCGGTCGTGTAAAAGACCTTCCGGGTGTACGTTACCACACTGTTCGCGGTGCACTTGACTGTGCTGGCGTTAACGACCGTAAACAAGGTCGTTCTAAGTACGGTGTGAAGCGTCCTAAGTCTTAATGGATTCCGTTAAGTAAGGCCAAACACTAAATTATTTTTAATTTTTTGAAAAAACTGAAAAGTTTTGGATAAAACCTGAAGAAGACAACGGAGATAAATCCATGCCACGTCGTCGCGTCATTGGTCAGCGTAAGATCCTTCCAGATCCAAAATTCAAATCTGAATTGCTGGCAAAATTCGTTAACATCCTAATGGTTGACGGTAAAAAATCTACTGCAGAGAAAATCGTTTACACTGCACTAGATGCTATGGCTGAAAAGTCTGGTAAAGACCACTTAGCTATTTTTGAAGAAGCTCTTGAAAACGTACGCCCTGCGGTAGAGGTTAAATCTCGCCGTGTTGGTGGTTCAACTTACCAAGTACCTGTAGAAGTACGTCCGGTTCGCCGTAACGCACTTGCTATGCGTTGGTTGGTTGAAGCTGCGCGCAAGCGTGGTGAAAAATCTATGGCTCAACGCCTAGCAGCTGAAATGCTAGACGCGTCTGAGAACAAAGGTACTGCGGTTAAGAAACGTGAAGACGTTCACCGCATGGCTGACGCAAACAAAGCGTTCGCTCATTACCGCTGGTAATACCTTCTGTGCTGCGAGGTTCTCTCGCAGCACTTTTCTATACTCTAAGGTACACCTTAGTAAGAGGATACAATCGTGGCTCGTAAAACTCCTATTGAGCGCTACCGTAATATCGGTATCTGTGCTCACGTAGATGCAGGAAAAACAACCACAACTGAGCGTATTCTGTTCTACACTGGCCTTTCTCACAAAATCGGCGAAGTTCACGATGGTGCAGCAACCATGGACTGGATGGAGCAGGAGCAGGAACGTGGTATCACTATCACATCCGCTGCGACTACTACATTCTGGCGTGGTATGGAAGCACAGTTCCCTGAGCATCGCGTAAACATCATTGATACCCCTGGACACGTTGACTTTACTATCGAAGTAGAGCGTTCTCTTCGTGTACTTGATGGTGCTGTGGTTGTGTTCTGTGGCTCATCTGGTGTTGAACCTCAGTCTGAAACTGTATGGCGTCAAGCAGACAAATACCACGTTCCACGTTTGGTATTTGTAAACAAGATGGACCGTGCGGGCGCAGACTTCCTACGCGTTGTGGACCAAATTAAAAATCGTCTTGGTGCGAACCCTGTTCCAATCCAACTGAACGTTGGTGCAGAAGATGAGTTCAGAGGTGTCATCGACCTTATCAAGATGAAGATGATCAACTGGAATGAAGCCGATCAAGGCACTTCGTTTACTTACGAAGACATTCCAGCTGACATGATCGAACTTGCTGAAGAGTGGCGCAACCACATGGTTGAATCCGCTGCTGAAGCTAGCGAAGAGCTGATGGACAAGTACCTTGAAGAAGGTGAATTGACTGAAGCTGAGCTCAAACAAGCTCTACGTACTCGTACACTAAACAACGAAATCGTACTGGCCACTTGTGGTAGTGCGTTTAAGAACAAAGGTGTTCAAGCGGTACTAGATGCTGTGATCGAGTTCTTGCCATCGCCAGTTGACGTACCTGCAATTAAAGGTGTTGACGAAAGAGAAAATGAAGTTGAGCGTCACGCTGACGACAACGAACCATTCTCTGCGCTAGCATTTAAGATCGCGACTGACCCATTCGTGGGTACGCTAACGTTCATGCGTGTTTACTCTGGTGTAGTAAACTCCGGCGACGCTGTTTACAACTCTGTAAAAGAGAAGAAAGAGCGTTTCGGTCGTATCGTTCAGATGCATGCGAATAAGCGTGAAGAAGTGAAAGAAGTTCGCGCTGGTGATATCGCTGCTGCTATCGGTCTGAAAGACGTAACAACAGGTGACACACTGTGTGATCAGAACCACAAAGTGATTCTAGAGCGCATGGAGTTCCCTGAACCAGTTATTCAGATTGCTGTAGAACCTCGTTCTAAGGCAGACCAAGAGAAAATGGCTATCGCGCTAGGTAAACTGGCTGCGGAAGATCCATCATTCCGCGTGGAAACGGACGACGAATCAGGTCAGACTCTGATCTCAGGTATGGGTGAACTTCACCTAGACATTATCGTTGATCGTATGAAGCGTGAATTCAGCGTTGATTGTAACGTTGGTAAACCTCAGGTTGCTTACCGTGAAACCATTCGTGGTAAAGCGGAAGTTGAAGGTAAGTTTGTTCGCCAATCAGGTGGTCGTGGTCAATACGGTCATGTGTGGGTCAAACTTGAGCCTTCTGAACCTGGCGAAGGTTTCGTATTCGTAGACGAAATCGTGGGTGGTGTGATTCCTAAGGAATACATCAGTTCGGTATCGAAAGGTATCGAGGAACAAATGAATAGTGGTGTTCTAGCGGGTTACCCTGTACTAGATATTAAAGCTACACTATTTGATGGTTCTTACCACGATGTAGACTCAAGCGAGATGGCGTTTAAGATCGCTGGCTCGATGGCATTCAAGAAAGGTGCACTAGAAGCACAACCTGTGATTCTAGAACCAATGATGAATGTCGAAGTAACCACTCCGGAAGACTGGATGGGTGACGTTGTTGGTGACCTAAACCGTCGTCGCGGTATCATTGAAGGCATGGACGAAGGTGTGGCTGGTCTTAAGATCATCCGTGCTCAAGTACCACTATCTGAAATGTTCGGTTACGCAACTGATCTACGTTCTGCAACTCAAGGCCGTGCGTCTTACTCTATGGAGTTTCACGAGTACGCTGAAGTGCCGAAAAACTTCGCAGATAAAATTATTGCAGAGCGTGGTTACTAATTGACGATTGAACTACAAAAAGTTTACGACTTTTTGCGAGATCAGGGCGTCCAAATATTGCGCTAACGGGCGTTGGCGCATAAAATAACAATTTCTGGCGCGTCGTCGATCAATAATGATCACGACGAATCATAACTAGGAAGGAACACGATCGTGTCTAAAGAAAAATTTGAACGTACGAAACCGCACGTTAACGTTGGTACTATCGGCCACGTTGACCACGGTAAAACAACTCTAACTGCAGCTATCTGTACTACTCTTGCTAAAGTTTACGGCGGTGTAGCTAAAGACTTCGCATCTATCGATAACGCTCCAGAAGAGCGTGAGCGCGGTATCACAATCGCAACTTCTCACGTTGAGTACGACACTCCAACTCGTCACTACGCACACGTTGACTGTCCAGGACACGCGGACTACGTTAAAAACATGATCACTGGTGCTGCACAGATGGACGGTGGTATCCTAGTTGTTGCTGCGACAGATGGCCCAATGCCACAAACTCGTGAGCACATCCTACTAGGCCGTCAGGTTGGTATCCCATACATCATCGTATTCATGAACAAATGTGACATGGTTGACGATGAAGAGCTACTAGAACTAGTAGAAATGGAAGTTCGTGAACTTCTATCTGAATACGATTTCCCAGGTGATGACCTACCAGTTATCCAAGGTTCTGCACTAGGCGCACTAAACGGCGAAGAGCAGTGGGAAGCGAAAATCGTTGAACTAGCTGAAGCTCTAGATACTTACATCCCTGAGCCAGAGCGTGCGGTAGATCAGCCATTCCTAATGCCTATCGAAGACGTATTCTCAATCCAAGGTCGTGGTACAGTAGTAACTGGCCGTATCGAGCGTGGTATCCTAACTGTAGGTGACGAAGTTGCTATCGTAGGTATCAAAGACACTACTACTACTACATGTACTGGTGTTGAGATGTTCCGTAAGCTTCTAGACGAAGGCCGTGCAGGTGAGAACGTTGGTGCACTTCTACGTGGTACTAAGCGTGACGAAGTTGAACGTGGTCAAGTACTAGCGAAGCCTGGTTCAATCACTCCACACACTAAGTTCGAATCAGAAGTATACGTACTGTCTAAAGATGAAGGTGGTCGTCACACTCCATTCTTCAAAGGCTACCGTCCACAGTTCTACTTCCGTACAACTGACGTAACTGGTGACATCCAGCTACCAGAAGGCGTAGAAATGGTAATGCCAGGTGACAACGTACAGATGACTGTTGAGCTAATCGCACCAATCGCAATGGACGAAGGTCTACGTTTCGCGATCCGTGAAGGTGGCCGTACAGTAGGTGCTGGTGTTGTTGCTAAGATCTTCGACTAATTCATAACGAATTAAACGAAATCTTGCACTCTTCTTCTTTATGAAGAAAGCGCATCGAGAAAGGGAAGCTTAGGCTTCCCTTTTTTATATCTAAATTATATTTGGTTATAAGTGTTCGTAGGAAATACGTTAATTTTTTAATTTAAAAACAGAATATTACCGGCTCTATTTTTCAACACCTTTAGTCGTAACACCTAACCCTCTGATCTTTGCCTACTGTCACCAAATCTATATAACAAAATATTCTGAACAGGCCTATCAATGCGACTGGTAACAAGAACTATTCTTGTTTATATTGGTTGCCACAGGTTAATTTAATAGGTTTTTGAGTATGTACGTTTGTCTTTGCCATGGGGTCTCCGACAAGAAAATTAGGAAGTTGGCGATAGATGAAGGCGTAACGGATATTAAAGGAATCAAAAAATGCACAGCATTGGGTAGCCAATGTGGTAAGTGCATCAGACAGGCCAAGGATATTTTAGCGGAAACCAGTTACACGGTATTCAAACAAGCTAGCTAATTACTGTGAGCATGCGGTAATTAAGTAATTATTTGCCTAGCGTTTTGACACCTTCTCATTTGCTTCTACATTTAAATGAAGCTAAAGAGGAGGTTTTTGTCATGAAAGGCGATCCAATCATCATCCAACATCTCAATAAAGTGCTCGGAAATGAGCTCATCGCTATTAATCAGTATTTTCTTCATGCTCGAATGTATAAGGACTGGGGGTTAAAGCACCTAGCAGATAAGGAATATCACGAATCTATCGATGAGATGAAACATGCCGATCATCTGATTGAGCGTATTTTGTTTCTTGAGGGCTTACCGAATCTACAAGATTTAGGCAAGTTGATGATAGGTGAAGACACTAAAGAAATGCTCGAGTGTGACTTAAAGCTTGAAATGGCCGCCATTCCAGATTTAAAAGATGCGATTGCCTATGCTGAAGACATTCGAGACTATGTGTCTCGCGATCTGTTTCAAGATATTCTTGAAGATGAAGAAGAGCATGTTGATTGGCTAGAGACGCAACTTGGCTTGATTGAAATGTCTGGCATTGAGAACTACCTCCAAGCGCAATACGTAGACGAAGAGTAATAGCGTCCAGGATTTTGCGTACTTCAATTGTAAGAAGAAAAGAGCACCTGACTCGAAAATCAGGTGCTTATCCCCGCTATCTGGTCTAATCTCTTTTATTATCGGCTTTTTAAGGATATTGCTCGCAATCTTGCCTATGAAGTTTGATTTCTATCCGATAGAATTTATCCCCCCTTACCTAAAAATAAAAAAGAGAAACGTCCATGTCTGAAGACAATCGCCAAGCAGCCACTCCAGAAGAAGAACATCGCCAAAAAGCATTGGATTACCATGCTTATCCAACTCCAGGGAAGATTGCTGTCGAATTGACAAAACCTGCGGAAACGGCGGGTGATCTTGCCCTTGCTTACAGCCCAGGTGTTGCAGAACCAGTGCGTGAAATCGCACAAAACCCTGATAACGTGTACAAGTACACAGCGAAAGGCAACATGGTTGCTGTTATTTCTAACGGTACCGCTATTTTAGGTCTAGGTAACCTAGGTCCACTTGCATCTAAGCCAGTAATGGAAGGTAAAGCGTTACTGTTTAAGCGTTTTGCAGGTCTTGATTCTATTGATATTGAAGTTAAGCACCGCACGATCGATGAATTTGTTGATACTGTCGCAAGCATTGCAGACACCTTTGGTGGTATCAACCTTGAAGATATTAAAGCACCAGATTGCTTTGAGATTGAAAAGCGTTTAATTGAGCGTTGTGATGTACCAGTATTCCACGATGATCAGCACGGTACTGCGATTGTAACGGCGGCAGGCATGCTGAACGCGATCGAACTTCAAGGTAAGAAGCTTGAAGACTCAACGATCGTTTGTCTTGGCGCTGGCGCTGCAGCTGTTGCGTGTATGGAGCTGCTGATTAAATGTGGTGCAATGCGCGAAAAAATTTACATGCTGGATCGTAAAGGTGTGATCCACACTCGTCGTGATGATCTTAATGAATACAAGCAGCTATTCGCAAACAACACGGACAAACGCACATTAGAAGACGTGATTGAAGGCGCGGATCTGTTCCTAGGTGTATCTGGTCCAAACCTATTGCCAGCGGAAGCGTTGAAGCTGATGGCAGATAAGCCAATCGTATTTGCATGTTCGAATCCAGATCCTGAAATTAAGCCGGAACTTGCCCACGCTGTTCGTGATGATTTGATCATGGGGACTGGCCGTAGTGATTACCCGAACCAAGTAAACAACGTATTGTGTTTCCCATTCATCTTCCGTGGTGCTCTTGATGTGCGCGCAAGTGAAATCAATGATGAAATGAAACTTGCAGCCGTTGAGGCGATTCGTGAGCTAGCAAAAGAGCCTGTACCTGAAACTGTATTGAAGGCCGCAGGCGTCGATAAGCTTGAGTTTGGTGCAGACTACATCATTCCAAAACCAATGGACTCACGTTTACTGCCACGTGTTGCAAAAGCTGTGGCTCAGGCGGCAGTTGATTCAGGTGTTGCTCGTATCGAGATGCCTGAAAACTACATGGCAGAGTAATATATCTATTAGATGTGATGTACAAAAAATGGGACGCAATCGCGTCCCATTTTTTATATCATTCTTTTGGCTCGAGATAAGAATTGCTATCTGAAGCCTCCAGTCTCGCTTTTTACTCTTCGTCAAACGACTCAAATTCGATGCCCATTTCCGTCATCAGTGCTTTTACTTCTGTTGGAATATCATCTGGACGGTCTTTACGAAGGTCTTCATCTGTTGGAAGTGGCTGACCTGTGTACGCGTGCAAAAATGCTTCGCATAGTAATTCACTATTGGTTGCATGGCGTAAGTTATTGATCTGACGGCGAGTACGCTCATCAGTTAGCACTTTTAAAACTTTTAGCGGGATAGAGACGGTAATTTTTTTTACTTGTTCGCTTTTTTTGCCGTGCTCTGCATATGGGCTAATGTATTCGCCATTCCAGTCAGCCATTGCACACCTTCATTTATGTAATCGGTTAAAAATAATTTAGGTGCTGATTTTAGCTGCATTTACCGCCATAAGCAAAGACATATAGACGTCTAGAAGTGTTGACGTCTCATTTTTTGACGAGTAAAGTGAACAGAACAGCAAAGGAAGCGTGTTGATCACTTTATTTTACTCATTAGATATAGCGCATTCCTATTTAGAAGTCATTACCCGTGAAAGGATACACCCATGAGCTCTCGCAAACCTGCGACCATTGCAGTACGCACTGGTATTGAATCAGACAGCCAATATCACGCTGTCGTTCCACCTATTTATCTTTCCACTAACTACGGTTTTCCTGCTTTTGGTGAGGTACCTAAGTATGATTACACGCGATCTGGAAATCCAAACCGCGGACTGTTGGAAAGTGCGTTATCTGAACTCGAGTCTGGAAAAGGAGCGGTTGTCACGAACTGCGGTACGTCGGCATTAAATTTATGGGTGTCCGCTTTTCTTGGCCCTGATGATCTCATTATTGCTCCTCACGATTGTTATGGCGGCACCTATCGTCTTTTTAATACCCGAGCCAACAAAGGCGATTTTAAGGTTCAGTTTGTCGATCAATCAGACGAGCAAGCTTTGGATGCAGCATTAGCACAAAAACCAAAACTCATTTTGCTAGAAACTCCGTCAAACCCTCTGGTTCGCGTAGTGGATATTGCAGATACCTGTGAAAAAGCGAAACAAGTCGGCGCGTTAGTTGCGGTGGACAATACCTTTTTGACACCCGTGTACCAAAAACCTTTAGAGCTAGGTGCGGATTTTGTTATCCACTCCACAACGAAGTACATCAACGGTCATTCAGACGTGATTGGTGGCGTGATCATCACCAAAACAGAAGCGCATGCAGAAGAGCTTGCATGGTGGGGCAATTGCATTGGTGCGACTGGCACACCTTTCGATAGTTATATGACGTTGCGAGGCATTCGTACACTTGGTGCTCGCATGCGAGTGCATGAAGAGAGTTCACAGCAGGTACTGGCTTATCTCCAGAAGCAAGCGTTAGTTAAAACCATTTATCATCCAAGCCTGCCGGAGCACCCGGGTCATGACATTGCTAAAAAGCAGCAAACGGGCTTTGGCTCTATGCTGAGCTTTGAGTTTGCCGGTTCGTTTGAGCAGTTAAAAGTGTTCGTTAAAGAGCTCCAACTGTTTTCATTGGCTGAGTCATTAGGTGGAGTAGAAAGCTTGATTTGTCATCCGGCATCCATGACGCATCGCGCTATGGGAGAGGAAGCACTGGCAGAAGCGGGGGTGTCACATCAACTATTGCGTTTGTCTGTCGGCTTGGAAGATGCACAAGATCTCATCACGGACTTAGAGCAAGCATTCGCTAAAGCTGCCCAACAATAGGAGACGAGAATAATGACTGTACAACGTCAGCTGCATAAGTTTGGTGGCAGTAGCTTAGCAAACCCAGAATGCTATTTACGCGTTGTGGATATTCTTAAGGAGTATTCGACGGAAAATGATCTTGTGGTCGTTTCGGCGGCAGGAAAAACCACTAACCGCTTGATTGAGTTCCTGGAAGGGTTAGACAAAGATGGCCGAATCGCGCATGAAGCACTTCAAAGCCTAAGGCAGTTCCAAACGGAGCTAATAGAAAATTTGTTGGAAAATGAAGTACAAGAAGAACTATTAGCGTTACTGCATGATGAGTTCAGTACCTTATCTGAGCTGACTGCACCACTCACTGGCGCGCAAAAAGCCGCGGTACTAGGACACGGAGAAGTTTGGTCTGCTCGCCTATTGGCCGCGTTATTATCTCAACGTTCTATCCCCGCTGTCGCACAAGATGCACGAGCGTTTTTACGTGCGGAAGCCGGGACTCAACCTGAAGTTGATCGCGCTCGTTCATATCCTTTGATAAAAGAAGTTCTCGCGCAACACAATCATAAACGTGTGGTAATTACTGGCTTTATGGCTCAGAACGAGGCGGGCGAAACCATTTTACTTGGTCGTAATGGCTCTGACTATTCTGCAACTGTCATTGGTGCTCTGGCTGAAGTGAGCACGGTCACCATTTGGAGTGACGTTGCCGGTGTCTATAGTGCCGATCCGCGTTTGGTGGCAGACGCGTGTCTGTTACCGTTACTTCGATTGGATGAAGCCAGCGAGCTCGCCCGTTTAGCCGCCCCAGTCCTACACAGTCGTACACTTCAGCCTGTGGCGCAAAGTACTATGGATCTCAACCTCAAATGTAGCTATCTGCCGGAATCGGGCTCTACTCGTATTGAGCGTGTCTTAGCATCTGGCCGTGGCGCTAAAATTATTACCTCGCTGGATGATGTTTTATTGGTGCAGCTGTCTTTCATGCATGGGCACGACTTCGAAAAAACACAGAATGATGTATTACAAGCGTTGCAGCGAGCGCAATTGGAGCCATTGGCATTTGAGGCACAGCCCGATCAACACACGTTGCGCTTGGCGTATACCGCAGAAATTGCCGGTGGCGCACTGAAACACTTACAAGAGCTTGCGGTTGAAGCGGAGATTAAGCTCAAAGAAGGCTACTCGCTCTTAGCGGCGGTAGGCGCTGGCGTTACGAAAAACGCCAACCATTGTTTTGGTTTTTATCAGAAGTTAAAACACTCTCCGGTTGAATTTATTTCTGAAACTGAGTCGGGGCTGAGTTTAGTCGCCGTTTTGCGTCGTACTGATACCGAAGTGTTGGTTCAAACGATTCATAGCCAGTTGTTCCAAGCGCAAAAGCGCGTGGCGGTGGCTTTATGTGGCAAGGGCAACATTGGTTCTAGTTGGTTAAATTTATTTGCAACTCAAAAAGGTGAGCTCGAAAAACGTCATGGCATGAGCTTCGACCTTGTCGCGGTCGTGGATAGTCAAACCTACTGGTTCGATGAGCAAGGTATTGATGCTGCAAGTGTTGCTGAACGATTTGATGATGAAAGCCTAGCAAACGATGGATCTTGGTTGACTCACTTAGGAGCGCTAAAAAATTACGATGAAGCCGTAGTGCTTGATGTGACAGCGAGTAAAGACTTAGCTCAGCGCTATGTAGAAATTGCGCAGCAGGGCATTCATTTGATTTCTGCTAACAAAGTGGCGGGTTCGGCAGATAGCCAGTATTACCATCAGGTTCAAGATGCATTCGCTAAAATTGGTCGTTATTGGCTGTACAACGCGACGGTTGGTGCGGGGTTACCAATAAACCATACCGTGCGAGATCTACGTGAAAGTGGGGATGAGATCGTTGCTCTATCGGGTATTTTCTCAGGGACGTTATCATGGTTATTCCAACAATTTGACGGCTCAGTACCATTTAATGATTTAGTCGACCTCGCTTGGCAGCAAGGTTTAACAGAGCCTGATCCTCGTTCTGATTTAGATGGTTCAGATGTGATGCGTAAGCTGGTTATCTTGGCTCGAGAGTCTGGTCTCGATATTGAGCCGGGCAGCGTTAAGGTTGAATCTCTGGTACCAGAAGAATTAAGAGAACTTAGCATCGATGACTTCTTCGATAACGGAGGGCTGTTGAGTGAAATACTGCAAGAGCGCCTGACAAAAGCACAGAGAAACGACCAAGTGCTTCGCTACGTTGCTCGTTTAGAAAAAAATGGTAAAGCGACGGTGGGAGTAGAAGCGTTATCTCGTGAACATGCGCTCGCCAACCTACTGCCGTGCGACAACATTTTTGCCATTGAAAGTAAGTGGTACAAAGATAACCCACTCGTTATTCGAGGGCCTGGCGCAGGAAGAGAAGTGACAGCCGGCGCGATTCAATCCGACCTCAACCGATTAGCCGGTTTATTCTAAAGTTGCGAGATACCTAAAACCCTGGAACCCGACCAGGGTTTTTTATTTTTCCTTCAGTGCCATACTGAAGTATCGGCTTGTGATAAGTGGTGAAATAACGTTCAAGTAATAACTTGAACTATCCTCATCATTAACTTGAGAAAAATTCATAATTACAAGGTTGACATTAAATCGTATTCAATACATTCTGTAGACATATAGACGTCTAAACGTCGATTTAAGGAATTTGTTTTCGTGGCGGAGTGCCACAGGGAGAGTAAGATGGGATACACGCACGCAGGCCATATTGACGCCTTGAACCAGAATATTGCTGAGTTGTCAGACAACATCAATGTATCATTTGAGTTTTTTCCACCAAGCAGCGCTAAGATGGAAGAGACACTCTGGAATTCAGTGCACCGTCTTAAAACGCTCCAACCTAAATTTGTTTCTGTTACTTACGGCGCGAACTCTGGCGAGCGTGACAGAACGCACTCCATCATTAAAGAAATCAAAGCAACAACAGGATTGGTTGCCGCTCCTCACCTCACTTGTATTGATGCGACTCGCGAAGAGTTGATTAATATTGCCGATGATTACTGGAATAATGGCATTGAAAATATCGTTGCTCTGCGTGGTGATATTCCTCCTGGTGGCGGTGCGCCTGACATGTATGCCTCGGATCTGGTTGAGTTGCTGAAATCACGTCACGATTTTGATATCTCAGTTGCCGCATTTCCTGAGGTTCACCCTGAAGCTAAAAGTGCGCAGTCTGACTTATTGAACCTAAAACGTAAGGTTGATGCAGGTGCAAACCGTGCAATTACTCAGTTCTTTTTTGATGTTGAGTCTTACCTTCGTTTCCGCGATCGCTGTGTGGCGGCAGGAATTGATGTGGAAATTGTTCCTGGTATTTTGCCAGTGTCGAACTTTAAGCAAGCCTCTCGCTTTGCTGCGCAGAACAATGTGAAAGTACCAGGCTGGATGAGTAAACAGTTCGAAGACTTGGATGATGATCCGGTGACTCGTCAGCTTGTGGGAGCAAGCCAAGCTATTGATATGGTGCGCGTACTTAGTCGTGAAGGCGTTAAGGATTTCCACTTCTACACCCTAAACCGTGCAGAAATGACTTACGCTTTATGTCATACGCTAGGCGTTCGTCCTCGCGCTGCAGTAGGTGCATAAATCGGGTTTCAAAAAGACAAAAGGCTTGCCAAGTGGCAAGCCTTTTTCGTTGTATCAAAGTAAAAGGAAATTAACCAATCACTTCAAGTTCTGTTAGGACTTCTTCAGCCCACGTGATCCACGTTTCACGTAACAGTAGGTTACGACGAAGCGTTAAACGCTCTAGGCGAGCTTGTTTGTCTAAAGTTGACGGCGTTGCGTAGTAAGCCGCTTCAATTTCTTTGTAGTGAGAAACCAGTTTGCGAGACTCTTCAACCAGTTCGGCGAGTTGATCACGGAAAGGTGTTGATGGTTGAACGGCACATGCCATCAATTTCGCTGAAAATTCATCACGAACAGTCGGGTGTGCAGTTGGTTGATCAAACCATTCTCCTAAAGCGCTGCGACCAGCATCTGTGATGGAGTAAACCTTACGGTCTGGTTTGCCTTCTTGGGGTTCTAATACGCAAGTAACCAGCTCTTTCTCGGCCATTTTATTGAGTTCACGGTACACTTGTTGGTGGCTTGCTTTCCAGAAGTAACCGATGCTAGCAGAGAATTCTTTAGTGATATCGTAACCGGTTGCGTCGCGAGTGCTAAGAACAGTTAAGATTACGTGTGGTAATGACATGTCTTCAATCCAAATGGTCAATAAACTTGTAAACAAGCTACTTATACTTTCAGCTGTGCTCTTTCTGGCACTTGAGTTTTTTAATGTATAAGTAGCACCAACAATGTTGGTCCTGTCACCTTAAAGCCGTTTATCACCTAGAGAGATGGGGAGTCCCATCATGGCTGGAGCAGGTATGATTGGATTTATGAGCTCTCAGCAGGCAAGTAGTATATAAATAATAAGCATGAAGTGGAATAGTAGGACAAAATTACCCTAAAAAACTAACATAATAATCAATAGTGTTAACTTGTGGTTTTTTGTTCTTTTTGTGTGGTAATTTTTGGGCTTTTTATAGTTTATTAAACTGCCTTTTGGTTGCGCAATTATCCAGCGCCAAAAAAAGCTGAGCACTTGCTCAGCTTTTTTATTACAAATGAAGCGATTAGCCTGTGTTGCGCATGCCAGCTGCAATACCAGCAATTGTCACCATTAGCGCTTCTTCTAGGTTTGCAGATGCTTCTTCGGTTTGGCGTGTACGGTATAGCAACTCGGCTTGTAGCATGTTCAATGGCTCAACGTAGATGTTGCGCAAGCGAATCGATTCGAGTCCCCAAGGGTCATGCTGCATCAAGTTTTCGTTGTTCTCTACATTCAGTACTGCTTTGATATCTTCTTGAAGCTGAGCGCGCAGCTTTTCACCGAGTGGACGGAGTGATTCATCCACCAATCGCTCATCGTAATAGCGAGAAATATCGATATTACACTTCGAGTACACCATTTCTAACATGCCAAGGCGAGTCGAGAAGAACGGCCATTCACGACACATCTCTTCGAGCAACGCTTGGTGGCCTTTATCGATCGAGTATTGAATCGCTTCACCCGCACCTAACCATGCTGGAAGTACCAAACGATTTTGGCTCCACGAGAAGATCCACGGGATTGCACGTAAGCTTTCCACTCCGCCCTTCGGATTACGTTTTGCAGGACGAGAGCCAAGTGGCAACTTACCGAGCTCGAGCTCTGGTGTCGCTTGACGGAAGTAAGGCACAAAATCAGGCTCGCCGCGAACTACGTTGCGATAAGACTCGCAGCTAACTTCTGATAGCACTTCCATTAAGTCGCGCCATTCTTGTTTTGGCTCTGGCGGTGGCAATAGGTTAGCTTCTAGAATCGCGCTCGCGTAAAGGTTAAAACTGTTTACAGCGACATCTGGAAGGCCCAGTTTAAAGCGGATCATCTCGCCCTGTTCTGTTACGCGCAAACCACCTTTCAAGCTTTTTGGTGGTTGAGACAGAAGTGCTGCGTGTGCTGGCGCGCCGCCGCGGCCTACTGTACCGCCACGACCGTGGAATAGAGTCAGTTCAACACCTTCTTCTTCCGCCACTTTTACTAACGATTCCATCGCATGGTACTGAGCCCAGCCTGCAGACATGACACCCGCATCTTTCGCTGAGTCAGAGTAACCAATCATGACCATTTGGTGGTTTTGGATAAAGCCACGGTATAGGTCGATACCCATCAGCTGTTTGATGACCGATTCTGCATTGTTCAAGTCGTCTAGCGTCTCGAATAACGGGCAAACATCCATACGATATGGGCAGCCAGCTTCTTGCAGAAGTAGGTGGACTGCTAACACATCTGATGCAGTGCGTGCCATAGAAATAACGTAGGCACCGAATGCTTCACGCGGTTGTGCTGCAATAATCTTACAGGTGTCCAAAACCTCTTTGACAGGTTCTGATGGTTCCCAATCACGAGGCAGAAGAGGACGTTTAGATGCGAGTTCGTTGGTTAGGAAAGCAATCTTATCTTGCTCACTCCATTGCTCGTAATCACCAATGCCTAAGTAGCGGGTTAATTCAGACAATACGTCTGAATGACGCGTGCTCTCTTGGCGGATATCAAGGCGAACAAGATGAATACCAAATGCTTTTACGCGGCGCAATGTATCCAGTAGAGAGCCATTTGCGATCACACCCATGCCACATTCATTTAGCGACTGGTAACAGGCATACAGAGGTTCCCAAAGTTGCTCGACTTTTTGCAACGGAGCTTTAACGGCCAGTTTTTGACCATGGATTTTAGCATCGAGAATATCTTTGGTTTCGTTCAATAGTGAGCGAAGTTGTTTCAGGATCGCACGATATGGTTCGTGCTGATCTTCGCCAGCAAGCTCACGAACTTGGTCGTTTGAAACCGTCATAGACAGTTCACTGATCAACTCGTTGATGTCATTGAGATAAAGATCTGCGGCTTTCCAACGAGACAGAAGCAATACTTCACGTGTCACGCTATGAGTGACAAACGGGTTACCGTCGCGGTCGCCCCCCATCCAAGAAGAGAAGTGCACAGGGCGCGCATCAATTGGTAAACCTTCACCCAAGTAAGACTTCAGACGATCATTCATTTCACGTAAGAAGTCTGGCACAGCTTCCCATAGTGAGTTTTCAACGACTGCAAAACCCCATTTTGCTTCATCCAGCGGAGTAGGGCGCTGTTGTCGAATTACGTCTGAATGCCAGCTTTGCGCGATCAGTTGCTCTAAACGACGCTCGGTTTTCTTGCGCTCTTTAGAAGAAAGATCACTCAGTTCCAACTTTGATAAGCACTCGTTGATCTTGACCAACTTGTTGATCATCGTGCGACGCGTGATTTCCGTTGGGTGAGCCGTCAATACCAATTCAATATTCAGATCACGAACCGCTTGCGCAGTGTCCAGTTTGCTCACATCGTTTTGTACCAGTTTAGAAAACAGCGAGTTAATCGCGTCTGGTTCACAAATGTGCTCTTCACAATGGCGTGAAATCGTGTGGTATTGCTCAGCAATATTGGTGAGATTTAGAAATTGGTTAAACGCACGGGTAACGGGCGTTAGCTGCTCATCGGGTAGGTGTTTGATTTCTTCTATCAAGCTTTCCCTGTCTGCTTGATTACCTGCTTGAGCCGATTTGGATAATTTACGAATGGTTTCCACTTTCTCGAAGATTTCTTCGCCATGGGCATCGCGAATGGTGTTACCCAATAAGTGGCCTAACATGCGCACATTACTTTTGAGTGCGGCGTATTTCTCGTTCATTGTCGTCCTGCCTCGTAAAAAAACTACATCCATTGTCCTTGTTAAGACTCCAATCTAGCGAAAAGCACCAGTTATAGTCAAATAAAGCAGACTAAGTTTGCAATTATTCCGCTGTCTCCTGATTTAGAGCAAATTTACGGCAGCTGTAGAATAAGAAGTGAAAATTAATTACAAAATAACAAGTTAAAGAAGTGTTAAGGCTAGCGCTAAATTGTGAAGATAAAAAGATGCAGCTCAATCGAGCTGCACTGACTTTTGAGTTTATTCGCGTATTAACAGCAATACTTGACCATTGCCTTTGAAAGCACATCAATTGTGGGATCGATAAAATCAAATGAGAGAAACTCATCCGGTTGGTGCGCTTGGTCAATTGAACCCGGGCCAAGAACTAAGGTTGGACAGAGCTGTTGTAAGAAGGGCGCCTCAGTACAGTAGTTCACGGTTTCTGAACTGGTTTGGCAGATCTCTTCAACACCACCGATAAATGGGTGGTCATGTTGGCATTCGTAACCCGGAATTGGTTCATGTAACGGAATTATCTCCAAGCGTCCAGGCCACTTTGCTTCGACTTCTTTTAATGCTCCGCGCAGCATATTTTCTAGGCCATCCAGGCTGATCCCTGGTAGTGGGCGAACATCATAGTGCAGCTCACAGCAACCACAAATACGGTTAGCGCTGTCACCGCCGTGAATGTGTCCAAGGTTTAGGGTAGGGCTTGGAATGGCAAAACCCGGATGGTGGTATTCTTTCACCAATTTATCGCGCAGTTGCATCATGGCAAACATCACTTCATGCATGATCTCAATCGCGTTAACGCCTAAGGCAGGATCGGATGAATGGCCTGACTTACCCGTGACCCGAATTGCATTCGCCACATGACCTTTGTGGCCGCGAATAGGAATGAGGCTGGTGGGCTCACCAATAATGCAGTAATCCGGCTTAAAAGGGGCGTTTACGGTGAAATGTCGTGCACCCAACATGGTGGTTTCTTCGTCACAAGTGGCTAATACGTATAGCGGCTTGGTCTGCTTACTCCAGTCGACTTTTTTGACGGCTTCGTAAATAAAGGCAAAAAAGCCTTTCATGTCTGCCGTGCCTAAACCGTAAAAGCGGTTGTCTTTTTCAGTCAGCTTATGTGGATCAAAATTCCATCGCCCTTGATCGAATGGCACGGTATCACTATGGCCAGCAAGTAAAAGGCCGCCTTCACCCTCTCCCATACGTGCGATCATATTGTGCTTGCCTGGCTCGACTTCGATCACTTCAACGCTAAAACCCAGATCTTTAAACCAAGATGCGAGTTTTTCGATGACTTTTGCATTGCCCTGATCCCAGCTCGGATCCGTGGAGCTGATAGAAGAGGTGCTGATGAGTCCTTCATAGACCTCTAGAAAAGTTGGTAATTGCATGGATTCTTCAAATCTCCTGTTGACAGACAGACCACAAAAATGTAAAACACATATTAAATCACATTTAATGAATAAAAAATCAAAATAAAGCAAAAATTAAATATGAATAGTCATTTGAGCCTTTAAGTATATGGATGTCACACAATGCTAAAAACCACGATTATTGGAGCCAGCGGTTACACCGGCGCAGAGTTAGCGTTAATGGTTAATAAACACCCACAACTCACGCTATCAGGTTTATACGTTTCCGCCAACAGTGTTGATGCAGGAAAGAATATTGCGCAGCTGCACGGTAAGTTAGCAGGCATCATTGATATTCCGGTCTCGCCACTAACGGATCCACTGCAAATCGCTCAAGAATCGGATGTGGTGTTTTTAGCAACGGCTCATGAGGTGAGCCACGATCTAGCCCCAACTTTCTTGGAGGCAGGCTGTCAGGTATTCGATTTATCGGGGGCATTCCGCGTCCAAAGTGAAGGTTTTTACAACACCTTTTATGGCTTCGAGCATCAACATAATAACTGGCTAGATAAAGCTGCATACGGCTTAGCAGAGTGGAACCAGGAATCAATTAAAACTGCTCCCTTAGTTGCTGTAGCAGGTTGCTACCCGACTGCTTCGCAGTTAGCCATCAAACCTCTACTCGAAAATGCATTAGTGGATACCAATCAATGGCCTGTCATTAACGCGACCAGCGGTGTGTCCGGAGCTGGGCGTAAAGCTTCTATGGTGAACAGTTTCTGTGAAGTGAGCTTGCAACCTTATGGTGTATTTACTCATCGTCACCAACCAGAAATTGCTCAGCACTTAGGTTGCGATGTGATTTTTACTCCGCACCTAGGCAACTTTAAACGCGGCATTCTTGCCACGATCACCATGAAGCTAGCATCAGGCGTTACAGAGCAACAAGTCGCTCAAGCATTTGAACAAGCTTATCTAGGAAAGCCAGCCGTGCGTTTAAAAGGCGATGGTATTCCACGTATTCAGGATGTCGAAAATACCCCTTTCTGCGATATCGGCTGGAAGGTACAAGGCGAACATATCATTGTGATTTCAGCCATCGACAACCTACTCAAAGGTGCATCAAGTCAAGCGATGCAATGTCTCAATATTCATTATGGTTACCCAGAACTGACAGCGTTGCTGTAGTCGTTGAAAGAGGGAAATGCGATGACGCAAACCAATCAAGCTCCTTTAGTCATTAAGCTAGGCGGTGCAGCTCTATCTTGCACTCAAACCTTAAGCCAACTTTTTGGTGCCATTGCGGCTTACCAAAAATCGGCACAGCGACAAATCGCCATCGTTCATGGCGGTGGCTACCTAGTTGATGAGTTGATGGCAAAGCTTCAGCTTGAAACCGTAAAGAAAAACGGTTTACGCGTAACGCCTTACGATCAAATTCCGGTGATTGCAGGCGCGCTTGCAGGTACCGCAAACAAGCTGCTTCAAGGTCAAGCGATTGCGGACGGTCTTAACGCTGTGGGTCTTAGCCTTGCGGATGGTGGTTTGTGTCTTGTTGAAGAACTTGACACAGAACTCGGCGCGGTAGGTAAAGCATCACCGGGTGATTCAACGCTATTACAAGCGGTACTAAACACAGGCGCACTGCCGATCATCAGTTCAATTGGCTTAACCACAGATGGCCAGATGATGAATGTGAATGCTGACCAAGCCGCAGTCGCGGTGGCAGGTGCTCTCGATGCTGAATTAGTCCTGTTGTCAGATGTGAGTGGCGTACTCGATGGAAAAGGCCATTTGATCAAAACCTTGTCAGAGCAGCAAGCTAACTCGTTGATCGATGGACATGTGATCACAGACGGCATGATCGTCAAAGTTAAAGCTGCTTTGGAGGCGGCCAATGATCTTGGGCGTCCTATCGAAGTCGCCACCTGGCGTTACCCAGAAAAATTAGTACAGCTATTCGCTGGTGAAAGTATTGGAACGCAATTTTTGCCTCAATAAGCATCAGCAAAAGAATTCAATATTAGGAAGTAGTAGTTGGCACTGACCGCCGAGCGCAGCGCCAGTTAAGTTTGGAGAATAAAGATGAGCAAAGTGAACGTAAATAAAGTGGTAGTCGCATACTCAGGCGGTCTAGATACCTCAGTAATTATCCCGTGGCTAAAAGAGAACTACGATTGTGAAGTCGTTGCTTTCGTTGCCGATGTTGGTCAAGGCGCAGAAGAGCTAGAAGGTATTGAAGAGAAAGCAAAAGCCTCAGGTGCTTCTGAGTGTTACATCGCTGATCTGAAAGAAGAGATGGTGGCGGATTACATTTACCCAACGCTAAAAACCGGCGCGTACTACGAAGGTAAGTACCTGCTGGGAACATCAATGGCGCGTCCAATTATTGCTAAAGCACAGGTTGAAGTCGCACGTAAAGTGGGCGCGGACGCATTGTGTCACGGCTGTACAGGTAAAGGTAATGACCAAGTTCGTTTCGAAGGCGCATTCGCAGCACTAGCACCAGATCTACAAGTGATTGCCCCTTGGCGTGAATGGGACCTAGTGAGCCGTGAAGAATGTTTAGATTACCTAGCTGAGCGTAACATTCCTTGTTCAGCGTCTCTTACTAAGATCTACTCACGTGATGCAAATGCATGGCACATTTCCACTGAAGGTGGCGTCCTAGAAGATACGTGGAACGCACCAAACGAAGATTGCTGGGTATGGACTGTAGACCCAGAGCAAGCACCAAACGAAGCGGAATACGTCACGCTGAAAGTAGAAAAAGGTGAGGTGGTCGAAGTTGATGGTGAAGCGATGACACCATACAACGCGTTGGTTTATCTAAACGAAAAAGGTGCGAAGCACGGTGTTGGTCGTATCGATATCGTTGAAAACCGTCTAGTAGGAATGAAATCTCGTGGCTGCTACGAAACACCGGGAGGCACCATCATGATGGAAGCGCTGCGTGCCGTTGAACAGCTCGTGCTAGACAAGTCATCATTCGAATTCCGTGAAGAGCTGGGTCTAAAAGCGTCTCACCTTGTGTACGATGGCCGTTGGTTTACGCCGCTATGTAAGTCGATCCTTGCCGCTTCAGAAGAGCTAGCGCAAGACGTGAATGGTGAAGTGGTTGTTAAGCTCTACAAAGGCCAAGCCACGGTAACGCAAAAACGTTCTGACAACAGCTTGTACTCAGAAGAGTTCGCGACTTTTGGTGAAGATGAGGTTTACGACCAAAGCCATGCGGGTGGTTTCATCCGTCTTTACTCGCTATCAAGCCGTATCCGTGCGTTGAACAGCCAGAAGAAATAATCTCTCCACATCTCGGATTGAGTAAAGACCTGCTATTGGATAGCAGGTCTTTTTTGTTGGCTTACGTCTATGAGCACAAAGATGCAAACACATTCCGTTTGAATATATATGTAAAAATATTGAATTTATACTTTATTTTTTGTCGAAATTGCCGTAACGTTGACCCATAAGAAAAAGTGAGCAAATGACCATCAAATTGGTTACTACTCATTCGAGAACGTTAGAGTAAGCAATAGTCATCAGGAGAAACGCAATGGCATTATGGGGCGGAAGATTTACCCAAGCGGCAGACACTAGATTTAAAGAGTTTAACGATTCGTTGCGTTTTGACTACCGATTGGCTGAGCAAGACATCGTAGGTTCAATCGCATGGTCTAAAGCTCTGCTTTCTGTAGATGTTCTATCGGCAGAAGAACAGCAAAAGCTGGAACTTGCTTTAAACGAGCTGAAGTTAGAAGTGATGGAAGATCCTCATCAAATTCTTCGCTCAGATGCAGAAGATATCCACTCGTGGGTTGAACAGCAGCTGATTAGTAAAGTGGGAGATTTAGGTAAAAAACTCCACACTGGGCGTTCTCGTAATGACCAAGTAGCGACAGACCTAAAACTTTGGTGTCGTCAGCAAGGCCAGCAACTGTTGATTGCTTTAGATCGTCTGCAAGCACAAATGGTTCATGTTGCTAAGCAGCACCAAGGCACTGTATTGCCTGGCTATACTCATCTTCAGCGCGCTCAACCTGTAACCTTTGCTCACTGGTGTTTGGCTTATGTTGAAATGTTCGAGCGTGACTACTCTCGTCTGAATGATGCCTTACAGCGTCTCGACACTTGTCCACTTGGCTCGGGGGCTTTAGCTGGCACGGCTTATCCGATTGATCGTGAACAGTTAGCTCATAACCTTGGTTTCCACCGCGCTACGCGTAATTCACTCGATTCGGTTTCGGATCGTGATCATGTGATGGAACTGATGTCGGTGGCCTCGATTTCTATGTTGCACCTTTCTCGTCTTGCAGAAGATATGATCTTCTACAACTCAGGGGAGTCTAACTTTATTGAGTTAGCGGATACGGTGACGTCTGGTTCGTCATTGATGCCACAGAAGAAAAATCCGGATGCACTTGAGTTGATCCGTGGTAAGACAGGGCGTGTCTATGGCGCATTATCGAGCATGATGATGACAGTGAAAGCCCTACCATTGGCGTACAACAAAGACATGCAAGAAGATAAAGAAGGGTTGTTTGATGCGTTAGATACATGGAATGATTGCATGGAAATGGCAGCGCTGTGTTTTGATGGCATTAAAGTAAATGGTGAGCGTACGCTTGAAGCTGCGAAGCAAGGGTATGCGAACGCGACTGAGTTAGCTGATTACTTAGTGGCGAAAGGCATCCCATTCCGTGAGGCGCACCATATTGTGGGCGTAGCGGTGGTAGGGGCAATTGACAAAGGCTGTGCGCTGGAAGAATTGTCTCTGCAAGAGCTAAAAGCCTTCTCTGAGGTGATTGAAGATGATGTGTATGACATTCTGACGATAGAGTCTTGTTTGGAAAAACGTTGTGCGCTGGGTGGCGTTTCGCCTCACCAAGTCGCTTATGCGGTAGAGCAAGCGGATAAACGTCTGAGCCAGCGTGACAGCTCGGCAGTGAAAGTGCGTCCTGCACGTTTGACGGACATTGAAACACTAGAGGGCATGGTGGCTTATTGGGCGAACCTCGGTGAGAATCTACCCCGCTCTCGTAATGAGCTCGTGAGAGATATTGGCTCCTTCGCGGTGGCAGAGCATCATGGTGAAGTGACAGGTTGCGCTTCTCTATATGTGTATGACTCAGGGTTGGCTGAAATACGCTCTCTTGGTATCGAAGCAGGCTGGCAAGGTCAAGGGCAGGGCAGTGCAATCGTAAATCACTTGGTTGAGAAAGCACGTCAAATGGCGATCAAGAAGGTCTTTGTCCTCACTCGAACGCCAGAGTTCTTTATGAAGCAGAGCTTCTTACCAACATCGAAGTCGCTGTTGCCAGAAAAAGTCTTGAAAGATTGCGATCAGTGTCCACGTCAGCACGCGTGTGATGAAGTGGCGCTAGAGATCAATTTAATGGAGCAAGTGATCCAAAAATCGCATGTGGCATGAGCTGAAATTTCGGAGTGATTTTATTAGCATTCAATGACATAGTTATTTTCTGATTCACTTACATCAGTATTTGCTAAAAAAATCGAAAAAATTTGGAACCTTTGAGAGGAAGCTCGGTCTATTAAAGTACCACTGCTTTTTCTTAGAAGAATCTAAGAGAGCCCCAGAACTGATATTGGTTTTGGGGCTTTTTTCTATCTGCCACTTTACTCTTTTTTATCCGTCTCTTTTCGTCCTCGCTGACGTTGCCACGGCAAGATGACAAAACGCATCCATAAGTGCAAAAACAATAAAATATTGAAAGCGAAACCAGCAAAGATCAAAGCGATCGACTCGATGCTTTGTGGATCATCTTTGAACGCAAACCACCACACAATCCAGCACAGTACCGAAAGCACCGTTAACTGATCCAAGCATCGTTGGCAACGCCCAAGCTTTTTCCAAAACCAATGTTCCTCGCAGCGGCGACAAGTCATAGTGTTTTCCAAGGCATCAGTGTTGCTTCAGATTATATACCCAACACAAAGAGAGAAAGCGTTTTTTGTCGCAGCTTAGAGCGCAGGAACACCACCAAAAATGGAAAGTTAGCTTTGTAGAGCTTATGTGGCACGTGATTGATGTATGGTTCGCTGTCAGTCTTTAATAGGAAAAATAATCATGTCGACAGAATTGAAATTTGCACTGAGTATCGCTGGTGGTTTTTTTACGATCGGTGTAGTCGCGATCATCATGGTAAGTCGTTACGCAATGATGGCAGTGTAGTACTTATGTAATCGCCTCAAAGTAGTCAACAGAAAGCCCCGTTTATCACGAGGCTTTCTGTTTTGCTTGGTATGTAAAGACTGGCTCGATTGAGCATGAAATCGTTAGCAACCAGGCCCACAGTCAAGGCAATGTTTCACCATTTCTGGCCCTAAGTGTAGTTTTGCATTCAAATCACGTAGAGCGGTGCGGACACCCTCTTCGATCACTGGATGATAGAAGGGCATATCTAGCATCTCAGAAACCGTCATTCTATTTTGGTGTGCCCAAGCCAAAAGATGCGCGAGGTGTTCTGCGTTCGGCCCCATCATCTCTGCACCTAAAAAGCGTCCAGTACCTTGCTCGCCATAGACATGTAACATCCCTTTGTTTCGTAGCATGACACGTGAACGTCCTTGATTCTCAAACGAGACTTCGCCAGTAACAAAACAACCACAGCTTCCTAAGCGAGTTTCCAGTTGTTTGAAAGTTTCACCGACCATAGCTATTTGCGGATCGGAGAATACAGCTGAAATTGGCGAACGACGCAGACCTGCACGAATATCCGGGAAGCGACCAGCATTATCACCAGCAATGCGACCTTGGTCAGCGGCTTCGTGCAGCAGTGGAACTTGGTTACTTGCATCACCCGCAATAAAAATACTCTCTACGGAGGTTTGCAATGTGTAGTGATCTGCGGTTGGTACACCGCGTTCATCTAATGCCACATTGGTGTTCTCGATCGCTAGCTTATCTACGTTTGGACGTCGTCCAGTGGCTGCTAAAACGTAATCAACAATAAAGGTTTCTAATTCACCGTCGTGGTTAATGAATTTGATTTCAACTTTATCTGCGCCTGCTGCATTCGATGATGGTATGCGCTTCATGCTTTCTACTTTTACATCGGCATCAAGATAGAACTCTTCTTTAAAAGTTTTATCTGCATAAGCCATCACTTCTGGATCTGTCAGTGGACCAACTTGACCACCAAGACCAAAGAGCTTCACTTTCACCCCTAGGCGGTGCAATGCTTGACCGAGTTCAAGACCGATCACTCCAGGGCCAAATACCGCAACGGACTCAGGCAAAATCATCCCAATCAAAGACATCATCATTCATTACGAGACGGTCACCCAACTCATTCCAAGCTGCTGGATAAGCAGGACGAGAGCCCGTCGCGATCACAATCCGTTTTGCGGTGACCTGAGTATGATCATCTATGATGAGAGTGTGGTCATCGGCAAACTTCGCGTAGCCCGATAGTTTGTCTTCAGCGGGAATATCATCGACACTTTCAAGCACAAAGCCAACAAAACGATCGCGTTCGCGCTTTACACGATCCATAACTTCTTGTCCGTTAATGCGTATTTCACCTTGCGGATGGATCCCAAATCCAGGCGCTTTTTCGATTTGGTGGACACTTTCTGCGGCCGCAATCAACAGCTTAGAGGGCATGCAACCGACGCGAGCACAGGTTGTTCCGTAAGGGCCGCCTTCAATCATTACTACGCTATTAGTATGAGCTTTTGCTGCTCGATAAGCGCCAAGACCAGCAGTACCACCACCAATAATCGCTACGTCGACATTAACTTGTTTCATCGTGAACTCTCGCTTTTTGTTTTTAAGCCAAGCTAGCTACATTGAGCTTGGAGAGTGAATTGGGTCGTTGAATCTGTATAAGGAGTCACCTTATCGGTAGACGACTACTTATCTAGACTAGTAGAAGAAGTGAGTTAGGGTTGGCCTCCGAGCCAAAGGCACCGGAGACCGAGGGTGTAGGCTATGGACAGCTTAGCCTAGATACGCTTCTAGCTCTTCGCTACCGCCGATGTGCTTGCCACCGATAAAGACTTGTGGAACAGTCGTGCGACCAGATATAGCTCGTAGACTAACTGTCGTTGCGTCTTTACCCAGAATCACTTCTTCATATTGAAGACCGTGGTCAATCAGGTTTTGTTTCGCTTTCATACAGAAAGGGCAGCCTGGCTTGGTGAATACCGTGATGGACTCTTGCGTTTTGTAGTCAGGCGCTATGTAGTTCAGCATCGTATCTGCGTCTGACACCTTGAATGGGTCGCCTGGTTCGTTTGGCTCAATGAACATTTTTTCCACTACGCCATCTTTTACTAGCATGCTGTAACGCCATGAGCGTTTACCAAAGCCGATGTCGTTTTTATCCACTAACATGCCCATGCCATCGGTGAACTCACCATTACCGTCAGGAATGAAGGTGATGTTTTCTGCTTCTTGGTCTTGTTTCCATGCATTCATCACGAACGTATCATTGACTGAGACACAAATAATCTCATCCACTCCGTGCTCTTTAAATACAGGGAACAATTCGTTGTAACGAGGTAGATGGCTTGATGAACAGGTTGGAGTAAATGCACCCGGTAAGCTAAATACGATAACGGTCTTACCTTTAAATAGCTCATCAGTCGTTACATTCATCCAAGAGTCACCTTGACGAACTGGAAAAGTAACTTGAGGGACTTGTTGACCTTCTTTAGATACAAACATAATGATTTCCTTTAACTATTTTAAATTATGCGTATAGAGCTTAGCGTTTTTCTTTGCTCTGTTTCGTTCTGTTGAGCCCATTATTGTAAAAATCCTTTGATAGCTCTAATCGTTTGGTGTTATGGTTTTGATAGGTATTAGCTATTGTTAAAAGAAGCGAATTGTGAGTTATGAATATTCGAGATTTTGAGTACTTAGTTGCACTTGCGGAACATAAGCACTTTCGCAAAGCGGCAGAAGCATGTTTTGTTAGCCAACCAACATTGAGTGGACAAATTCGTAAGCTAGAGGATGAACTCGGTACCACGCTTTTAGAGCGAAGCAGCCGTCGCGTTTTGTTTACCGATTCAGGGTTGCAGTTGGTGGAGCAAGCTAAGCGTATCTTAAGTGAAGTGAAAACTTTTAAAGATATGGCGAGTGGTCAGAGCGGAGCAATGACTGGGCCTATGCATATCGGTTTCATCCCGACGGTAGGTCCGTATCTACTACCCAAAATTCTGCCGCAGATAAAAGAAGCATTTCCTGAACTGGAGCTGTTCCTGCACGAAGCTCAAACACATCAGTTGGTGCGTCAATTAGAAGAAGGTAAATTGGACTGCTTGGTCTTGGCTTCGGTTGATGAAACGGCACCTTTTAAAGAAATCGAAGTGTATAACGAGCCGTTAAGCGTTGCGGTGCCATGTGATCATGAGTGGGCCTCTCTCGACCATGTTGATATGTTGGAGTTGAATGGTAAAACCGTTTTAGCGCTAGGAGACGGTCACTGTCTGCGTGATCAAGCGTTAGGTTTCTGTTTTGCTGCCGGAGCGAAAGACGACGAACGCTTTAAGGCAACCAGTTTGGAGACACTGCGGAATATGGTCGCTGCTGGTGCAGGGATTACGTTATTGCCTCAGCTTTCTATCCCTAATGAGAAGCAAAAAGATGGCGTGTGCTATGTACCAGCCGTTAACCCTACGCCTTCGCGCAATATAGTGCTTGTATATCGCCCAGGCTCACCACTGCGTGCAAGGTTTGAAGCTTTGGCGGCGAAGATTAAAGAAGTATTGGCTTCCTATCCTTCATTGAACGCCGCGGCGTAAAAGCCGACATAAAAAAGGGAGAGCGAATGCTCTCCCTTTTGCTTTAGTGATTTAGAACAGCTCTTCTGCGCCAGAGCCGGAAGAATAAATACTGTCTTCCAAACGGTCTCCAGCGTATTCGGTAGGCTCAGTGCCTTTTTCAAAGTATTCGAACATCGATGTGCTGTCTACTTTGTGCGTTAGCATGCCAGTGTTGCGATCAATACGAACACGAATGATGTTATCTGGAATATTTTTACCTTGCTCAGGTGTTTCTTCTAGTGCAACGCGCATAAAGTCAATCCAAGCGGGTTCTGCGGTTTTCGCACCCGATTCAGCACCAGAAATTTGGCCTTTGCCTAGGTTGCTATTAACTGTTGTGCGACCAAGTGCGCGTGAGTGATCATCAAAACCAACCCAAGCAATGGCAACAACACCAGGACCATAGCCGTTGTACCAAGCATCTTTGGAGTCATTCGTTGTACCCGTTTTACCACCGATATCACGACGCCCCAGTTTTTGTGCACGCCAGCCAGTACCGTTCCAACCCGTACCTTCACGCCAGTTACCACCACCCCAAATGTTGCTGTACATCATCTCACGCATTAAGAATGCATTTTGCTCAGAGATAACTTGTGGAGCATATTGAGGTTCATCATTTTCCAGTGCGTTGTCTGTTGCCAAACCATCAATCGCGACGTCTTGTTCGCCAAACTCATCGGCATAGCGATTGTCTGGCTCATCGCTCATTTGTGGGCAATCCTTATGACAAACGCTCTTTGGATTCGCTTTAAACAGCACTTCACCGAATGCATCTTCCACGCGTTCTACGTAGAACGGTTCGACGTAATAACCTCCGTTCGCAAATACAGAGTAGCCTTGTGCCACTTTCATTGGTGTTAAGCTACCAGCACCGAGCGCGATGGTCTCTGAACGTGGTACTTGGTTAATATCAAAACCAAAACGAGTAAGGTACTGACGAGTCTCATCAAGGCCTACTTCACGCAGCGTACGCACTGCCATCACGTTCTTTGACTGAGCTAAGCCGAGGCGAAGGCGAGTTGGACCGCCATAGGTTGGTGGTGAGTTTTTAGGTCGCCAAGCCGAACCAGAACCTGCGTCCCATTTGTTAATTGGCGCATCGTTGATCAGAGTGGCTAAGGTAAGTCCCTTGTCAATTGCGGCTGAGTAGATAAATGGTTTGATACTTGAGCCAACCTGACGCACTGACATAGTGGCACGGTTAAACTTACTATGAACAAAGTTAAAGCCACCCACTAACGACAATATCGCACCATTTTCCGGGTTCATCGCGACAAACGCGGTGTTCGCTGTTGGCACTTGGCTCAGTTTCCAGCTTTGTGTCGTGTTGTCATCTTCATTGGCTTCGCTCACTTCGCGAACCCAAACTTGTTGACCTGTCGCTAGCACATCATGCGCTGATTTTGGTGTTGAGCCTTGGCGGTTTTCGGTGATGTATTTACGTGCCCAATGCATTCCAGTCCAAGGAATGGTCTGCTCTTCATGGTTTTTAACCCAAACTTGTGCAGTCTTATCATCGACTTTTGTCACGACGGCAGGATAAAGGTCACCATAAGTTGGTTGCTTCTTAAGATGCTTTTCTATTTGCTCGCTGTTCCAAGCGGTTTCACCTTCTTTCCAAAGCACTTTTTCCGCACCGCGGTAGCCGTGACGTTCATCGTATGACAGCAGATTATTTACCACGGATGTATTCGCGGCATCTTGCAGTTTAGAGTCCACCGTCATGTAGATATTCAAGCCAGAGGTATAGGCTTCTTCTTCACCGTACTCTTTCACGGCCCATGCACGAGCTAGTTCCGCCACATAAGGAGCTGAAAGTTCAATTTCAGCACTGTGGTAACGTGCCACGATAGGTTCGTTGCGTGCTTCGTCATACTGTTCTTGCGTGATGTATTTTTCATCAAGCATTCGCATTAACACGACGTTACGGCGTTTTGTCGCACGCTCAAGAGAGTAAATTGGGTTCATCGTTGATGGCGCTTTTGGCATCCCTGCGAGTGTCGCAAGCTCGCTTAACGTCAATTCATCAAGGCTCTTACCAAAGTAAACTTGAGCGGCCGCACCAAAACCATATGAGCGGTAACCAAGGAAGATTTTATTGACATAAAGTTCCATGATTTCTTGCTTACTCAGAAGCTGCTCAATGTGGATAGCAATGAAAATCTCTTTAATCTTACGCATGATCTTCTTCTCATTAGATAAGAAGAAGTTACGCGCTAGCTGTTGCGTAATGGTGCTTGCGCCCTGCTTAGCTGAACCTGAAATCGCAACTACAACGGCTGCACGAGTGATGCCGATAGGATCGATACCTGGGTGTTCGTAAAAACGGCTATCTTCGGTTGCGATCAGCGCATGAATTAAGTCTTGAGGAATTTCATCATAAGTAACAGGAATACGACGCTTTTCACCGAACTGTGCGATCAGCTTCCCGTCTTGACTAAACACCTGCATAGGTGTTTGTAATTCAACGTCTTTTAGAGTTGCAACATCTGGCAATTCAGGCTTCACGTACTGATAGAAGCCAAATATTGTGGTGACTCCAAGAATTATGCAAATCAATGTTAAAAATAATAAACGCTTTATGAACTTCACCGGAGAATCCCTGATTGGTTGAGGCTGTGTAACGGCAAACCCTTGTACTCTTAGGTCAAAAATTTAGCACATAGAGATATTAACTCTTATTTGGGTGCTAATAACAACCTTTGCACGAAGAAATTTCGGAGCGAGAGTAAGAGATGGATAAGCTAATCGTTACCGGCATCGATATAGGCCATAACAGCCTCAAAGCCGTAGTACTTAAACCCACAGGCAACAATTACGCTCTGTTGGGTTACAAAGAAATATTACTAAAGGAAGGTATTGTCGCTGAAAATAACACTATAAATCATCAAGAAATTGTAAAGACCCTAAAGCTGATTAAAAAAGAACTGCCTTTTGGTGCTAAAAAGGTCGCAATTTCAGTGCCTGATAATTCGGTGATCAGTAAAAAACTGCAAATAGAACAAAGCCTTGAAGATAGCGAAGTTGAGTTTGCTGTGATTCAGGCATTTTCTCATCAATCGCCATTCCCTGTCGAAGAGCTGAGTTTAGACTTCGTCCGTCTTCGTGCCGAAGATGGGTTACGTGGGACTGATAACTATCAAGTGTTTGCGACAAGAAAAGATGTGGTCGATAGTCGCGTGGATGCATTACAAAAATCCGGACTAAAACCCGTTTTAGTGGACGTGCATTCACAAAGTCTTGGTCATATCTGGAAGCTCACCGCCGATCGCTTTCCTGACAAAAATAAGTACTGCTTACTCGATATTGGCACCTCATCGAGCTCCTTTACCATGTTTACCGAACAAGGTGAGCTGTTTCACAAAGAGTTTGCTTGCGGCACTCGAGGAGCAAACAGCCCTGTTCAAGATGATTTGATGTCCGATGATGCTCAGGAGAAAACAGAACTGTTTAATCGCCAAATCGTGGAACGGGTGAAACGTCAGATGCAGCTCTACACCTCAATTAATGGCTCGCAAAATATCAAAGGTATCTGGTTATCAGGGGAAGGAGCTTCGACACCAATGCTCGCGGAAGAGTTATCTCAGCAACTGTCACTAGAGTGTGAATTGCTAAACCCGCTAGGGCTATTTGAGATGAAGGTGTCCAAACGTAAACGTCGCGCCGCGGATTGGCAGCATTTCTCTACAGCTGCAGGACTCGCGATTCGTGGCATTCATTGGCTAGGAGGTGCGCGTGCTTTATCGCATTAATTTACTTCCTTGGCGAGAGAACCAAAGAGAAGAGCACCGACGTCGTTTCATTAGCTTGGTCGCGTTAGGCATGTTGGTCGCTATTGGTATTCAATGGGGTATTGGAAAGTTTTTTGAGTACCAACAAGATCAGCAGCAGGAGCGGCTTGATTACCTTACTCACTACATTGCTGAGCTTGACCAGCGTATTGAAGCAATGAAAATCGCCGAGCAAGAGCACAGCAAAATTCTCGAACGTTTAAAAGTGGTTGAAGGGTTACAAAACGGTAGAAACAAAACGACCGAGTTTATGAACTTGATGCCAGCCGTCATTCCTGAAGGTGTATATGTCGACAAGATCAAAATGAATGATCTGGAAATTGAGATCTCAGGGATCTCTGATAGCACTCCAAAACTTGCCACGATGCTGGACAACATGGAGCGTTCGGCCAAGTTGAATGATGTAGAAATGCACTCCATCGTTCACGGAAAAGCGCGTTTTGGAAAAGAGTTCCAAACGTTCAAAGTGTCTTTCATGTTCAAAGTGCCGGAGAAAAAAGCGGAGGCCCAGCATGGTTGATTGGCAGGATCTCGAAATAGATGAAATGGCAGAGTGGCCATTGTTGCCTCAGCTTGTGGTTATCGCGCTGCTGATTTTCCTCATTCAAGGTTTTGGCTATTGGTTTTACCTTAAGCCAAAAGAAGAGCAATTGAATAACTTGGTCCAGCAGGAGCAGACGCTCAAGGTAGCACTGAAGATCAAAGCGAACAAAGTAGCTGCATTGCCTCAGCTTCAATCTCAATTGGATGAACTCACCACGCGTTACGAGTTATTGCTACAACAACTGCCCGCGCAAAAAGAGTTGGCTACGATGCTCGCTTCGGTGAATGAACTCGGTATCGACAATAAGTTGACCTTTACCCGTATCGACTGGGGTGAAAAGCAATCAGAGCATTTCCTCTATCGTCTTCCTTTAAACATTGAGTTAACGGGAGATTTTCATGACATCGGACATTTTTCTCAGGCGATAGCAACG
Source organism: Vibrio sp. M60_M70 (assembly GCF_037162085.1). Taxonomy (NCBI): domain Bacteria; kingdom Pseudomonadati; phylum Pseudomonadota; class Gammaproteobacteria; order Vibrionales; family Vibrionaceae; genus Vibrio; species Vibrio sp. M60_M70. The sequence goes on along the minus strand of NZ_JARLUL010000001.1, from coordinate 3,023,815 downwards.
CTACCTCGAATCATCACGTTTAAAGATGTGACTTGGCAGCGTGTCAGCCAAGAAAGTGAAACTCTGCACTTTAGGGTACGAGCCAATACCTATCAGTTTAAGCCAGAGGAGACGAACAATGACAAGTAAGCATTTGTTACTGGTACTGATGGGGTCTCTGCTACTTGGATGTCAGGCGAATGATGAGTCATTAACGGATTTTATTCGAGGGGTGGAGAGTCAGGCGCGTCGAGATGTCGAGAAACTTAAGCCTGCAGATAAGTATGTTGCCGTCACGTACGCACCTGAAGTACAGCGTGCGCCCTTTGAGTTACCAAAAGAAGCCACGATCGCCACTCAGCCCGTTGCAAGAAAAGATTGCTGGCAACCGCCTTCAAGAAGGCGCACTGGCAAATTAGAAAAATTCCCATTAAGCCAATTACGTTTGAAAGGAGTTATGGGCATGGGTAATACGGTTTCTGGTCTCGTTCAGGCACCCAATGGCACCGTTTATAAAGTGAAGCCGGGGCAATACCTCGGACGCAACAATGGCAAAGTGACCCATGTCAGCCATTCCTATTTGTTAATTAATGAAACGTTGCCCGACGGCTTAGGGTGTTGGCAGAAGCGTAAAGTTAAGTTGGCTTTGAGATAGCCCCATTTATTTTTGATATTGAGTAATGAAAATGAGACAAGGATTAACACGTACACCAAGGATACTAACTGGGCTCTTCTCCTTATGGTTGTTTGTATTTTTAGCCCCTTTGGTGGCAGCAGAAGAAGTATCGTCTAATGCCTTAAAGAGTATCGATTTTCGCACTAATAAAGATAAAGACGCCGTTATTGTCGTTGAACTGGCGTCACCTGCCGCGATTGTTGATGTCAAACGCGTACAGGAAGGGTTAAGTATCGATTTGCTTAATACTTCGGTAAAAGACGAGCAACTGTATCTCCTAGACGTAAAAGATTTCTCGACTGTGGTTGAAAGCGTAGAGGTGTTTCGCGATACCTCAACTACGCGCTTGGTTGCGCACATCAATGAAGAATATACGCATGATTACCGTTTAACGGGGCGATTCTTGGAAATCAAAGTGGCTAAGATCAAACCCAATGAGAAAGCTCCGGATAAAAGCATTCTAGAAAAAGAAGGCAAGCTCATTTCGATTAACTTCCAAGATATTCCTGTACGTAACGTGTTACAGCTGATTGCCGACTACAACCAGTTCAACTTGGTTGTTTCAGACTCCGTAGAAGGTAACCTCACACTTCGTCTTGATGGTGTTCCGTGGCAGCAAGTGCTGGATATTATTTTGCAAGTTAAGGGGTTAGATAAGCGTGTTGATGGCAACGTGATTCTGGTTGCTCCAACAGATGAGCTTGATCTGCGCGAAAAACAGCAACTCGAAAAGCAGCAGCTAGAACAAACGATGGGAGAGCTTTCGTCTGAAATCATCAAGGTAAACTTCGCCAAAGCTTCAGACATTGCAGAGATGATCAACGGAGAAGGGAACATCAGTATGTTGTCTGAGCGAGGTAGTATGACCATTGATGAGCGGACTAACTCGTTATTGATTCGTGAGCTACCTGAAAACATTGAAGTGATTCGAGAAATTATTGAATCTTTGGATATCCCGGTGAAGCAGGTTCAAATTGAAGCGCGTATTGTGACCATCAATGAAGGCAACATGGACGAGTTGGGAATTCGCTGGGGCTTTACCTCTATTAATGGCAATAACACGGTTGGTGGTTCTATCGAAAACAACCTTGCCACGATCGGTTTATATAACGGTGGTGGTGAAGGAGAAGACGGTGGTGACGGTGATGGAGTAGGTATCGATGACTTCCTAAACGTAAACTTAGCTGCAACCAGTCCAAACGCGACTAGCATTGCTTTTCAGGTTGCAAAATTAGGCTCAGACACCTTGTTAGACCTCGAGCTTTCTGCGCTGCAACAAGAGTCCAAAGCTGAGATTATCTCAAGCCCACGTTTGATCACTACCAATAAGAAGCCTGCCTATATCGAACAAGGTACCGAGATACCTTATCTAGAGTCCTCATCGAGTGGTGCCACGACGGTAACGTTCAAAAAAGCAGTATTGAGTTTGAAGGTGACGCCACAAATTACACCGGATAACCGCCTTGTGTTGGACTTAAGCGTTACGCAAGATAGACCTGGACAAGTCGTGAAAACAGGTACTGGTGAAGCCGTTGCGATTGATACTCAACGTATCGGGACGCAAGTGTTAGTAAATAACGGTGAAACCGTCGTTCTTGGTGGTATTTTCCAGCACAGCATTACTAACTCGGTGGACAAAGTGCCTTTGTTAGGCGATCTGCCGCTATTAGGTGCGCTTTTCCGTCGAAGTTATGAAAATGTTGGCAAAAGTGAGCTGTTAATTTTCGTCACCCCTAAGGTGGTGATTCAGTAGTTCTACCTCGTGAAAAACTGATTAAATCAAAAATAAAGTTGCAATAGTGGCACCATGCTTGGATAATTTCGGGTCTTATCACGAATTATCTGTGAGGAACTGGTGCCACAAGCCTTGTAGAACAGCGATTTAGCTGTGTTTTCTTGTGGCGATCTTATTGAATCAATGTTGTAAATTACTGCTAAACATGGCTGAGAAACGTAATATTTTCCTTGTTGGCCCAATGGGCGCCGGCAAAAGTACAATTGGTAGACATCTAGCACAGCAACTGCATATGGAGTTTGTTGACTCCGATACAGTGATCGAAGAACGCACTGGTGCAGACATCTCTTGGGTTTTTGATGTAGAAGGTGAAGAAGGCTTCCGCAAGCGTGAAGAAGCGGTACTTGAAGACCTAACACAAGAGCAAGGCATCGTGCTTGCGACTGGCGGTGGCTCTGTTAAGAGCAAAGAAAACCGTAATCGTCTTTCGGCACGTGGTGTTGTTGTTTACTTAGAAACGACGATTGAAAAGCAACTTGCGCGCACAAACCGTGACAAGAAGCGTCCTCTACTTCAAACGGACAACCCTCGCGAAGTATTGGAGCAATTAGCTGAAGAACGTAATCCTCTGTATGAAGAAGTAGCGGATTACACTGTTCGCACTGACGATCAGAGTGCAAAAGTGGTAGCCAACCAGATCGTAAAAATGCTAGAAGAGAGATAAGTTTTTATCTTTTTTTTAATTGGAGCAAACCGATGGAACGGATTACGGTCAACCTAGCTGAGCGTAGCTACCCAATCTCTATTGGCGCCGGGTTATTTGAGGACCCGGCGTACCTCTCTCAAGTTCTCTCAAACAAAAATGCAAAACAAAAAGTTGTTGTGATCAGTAATGTCACAGTGGCGCCTTTGTATGCTGACAAAATTTTAAAGCAACTCGAGCAGCTCGGTTGTAGTGCATCCTTGTTAGAATTGCCTGACGGCGAACAGTACAAAAACTTGGATGTGTTTAACCAAGTGATGAACTTCCTCCTCGAGGGGAATTACGCTCGTGATGTTGTGATCATCGCGTTAGGTGGTGGCGTTATTGGCGACCTTGTGGGCTTTGCTTCTGCCTGTTACCAGCGTGGGGTCGACTTTATTCAAATACCAACCACATTGCTATCTCAAGTGGACTCTTCGGTGGGTGGAAAAACCGCGGTTAACCATCCGTTGGGTAAGAACATGATAGGTGCGTTTTACCAACCGAAAGCCGTGATCATCGATACCAACTGTTTATCGACGTTGCCTGAGCGTGAATTCGCAGCAGGTATCGCAGAAGTCATTAAGTACGGCATCATTTACGATGTAGACTTTTTTGTATGGTTGGAAGAAAACCTTGAACGCTTGTACGCGTTGGATGAAGAAGCGCTAACTTATGCCATTGCACGTTGCTGTGAAATAAAAGCGGAAGTGGTGGCTCAGGATGAGAAAGAATCGGGCATCCGCGCTCTGCTCAACTTAGGTCACACCTTTGGTCATGCGATTGAAGCTGAGCTTGGCTACGGCAATTGGCTGCATGGTGAAGCGGTTTCTGCTGGCACGGTTATGGCGGCCAAAACTTCGCATCTGCGCGGTCTTATCTCAGCAGAGCAATTTGAGCGTATTGTTGCGATTTTACGTCGTGCCAAACTGCCTGTTCATACTCCAGAAAGTATGAGCTTCGATGACTTCCTCAAACATATGATGCGAGATAAAAAAGTCCTCTCTGGTCAATTAAGATTAGTTCTACCTACAGGCATTGGTAGTGCCGAGGTCATTGCTGATACGACACAAGACGTACTCAAACAGGCGATAGACTTCGGTCGCGATATTTAACCTTGTAATGGCGCCTTTGGGCGTCATTCTTGTAGTGTATTAAGGTTATTAGATGAGTGTTGCTCACGTTCTGGAATTAGATTCTCAAATCGAGTTGCTTGATAGGTTAGGATTGCTGACTAATTTTGGTTCCAACTTCATTGCGATTAATGGTCATGATGGTTATGGAAAATCTTGGTTAGCGCAGCGATACCTTGAAGTGGGTGCCAGTAACAAGAATCAATGTTTGTTACTTTGTCATTCTAATCAAGATGATGTGCAGCGCCGCATCCTTATTTTGAGTCAACTGGTTTCGGACGCATTGTTTAATCAGCAAGAGCCTTTACTTGATAGCCTCGAAAGACTATTGGGTGATGAGCCTTGTGATATCGCGATTGTGGTTGATGATGCGCATTTATTAAGTGAGACGCTCGTTTCTGAGCTTTGGATGCTGGTTTTAGAGGCGCATCATAAGCCGAATTGGACCATCAATGTCTTATTATTTACGCAGTCTGGGCGCTTAGAAGGATTGCTGTCACGTCTCAGTTACGGACAAGAGATAAAGCCTGTTGAGCTTGATATTGATATGTTGTCCGAAGTGGAAGCCCGTCGTTTCTTTGAATCACTTGTTGCGCGCTATGTTGATGATGAGGCGGAGAAGCGGGTTCGAGATGCATTTAAAAAAGTTGACCCAGTACCGGGTGACATCATGGCGTTAGGAGAGATGAAAGTGGAAAAAAGGATCATTATCCGCTCGATTGTCGGTTCACCGCTGAATATTGCGTTAGTGGTATTAGCATTACTGTTGCTTACTGCTGGTGGCTATTGGTGGATGTATAATCAACCAAGCCCTGATGATAAAGCGCAGCAAATTGCTGGTAGTTTAGAGCAAACGGCTATTCCAACTTTTGAAGGTTCAGGAATCAGTGCTGCGCAGTCTTCACTACAATCTGTGACTGATGACACTAGCAGTGGTCTTGATGGCTCTGGCGCGATTGATGATTCTGATTCATTACCGCCAGCAGTAACGGAAGAAGTGGCGAGCGTTGGCAGTGATGACAATCAACAGAGAGTGGTGATTGAGTCGAATGTGGTCGATGCATTGCTTGAAGGTAAAGCTGATTCAGCAGACACAAAAGCGATTGATGGTATCGTAGGTACTGATAAAGCAGAAACTGCTGATGAAACTGACTCTCCTTTGATTAAAGTCGTAAAACCAAATCAAGGTATGACGCAAACTTCTGCTCAGTCAGGAGAAGACGGTGCGAAGCAGCCTGTGGTTAAGTTTTCATTTGCTCGCGAAGAATTAAAAGCACTATCACCAAGAGCCTATACACTGCAGCTTGCTGCTATGACGTCAATGGAGGATGTACAAGCCTTCCTCGATGAGCATCGGCTGAATGATCAAGTACGAATTTATCCTACCGTTCGCAATGGCACCGAGTGGTATATCATCACATACCAAGATTATCCGACAATTCAAATGGCTCGCGATGCCGTTGCAAGCTTGCCTGATTCGGTTAAGTCGGTGAGTCCTTGGGCAAAATCACTCCGTCAGGTTCATCGCGAAATTGATCGAGTGAAATAAACCTGAGCTTCGCTGAAAAATATGTTACATTCCGCAGCCTTAATTTTTGGTCGATAGATAGAGCAGTAGATGAAAAAGCAACGAGCCTTTCTTAAATGGGCAGGAGGAAAATACGGACTGGTTGAAGACATCCAACGTCATTTACCGCCGGCTCGAAAGCTAGTTGAACCTTTTGTTGGCGCGGGCTCAGTGTTTCTGAATACCGACTATGACCATTACCTACTGGCAGATATCAATCCAGATCTGATCAATCTGTACAACCTACTAAAAGAGCGCCCTGAAGAGTATATCTCTGAAGCGAAGCGTTGGTTTGTTGCCGAGAATAACCGTAAAGAAGCCTACTTACACATTCGCGCTGAGTTTAATAAAACAGATGACGTGATGTACCGCTCTTTGGCGTTTTTGTACATGAACCGCTTTGGTTTTAATGGCCTATGCCGTTACAACAAAAAAGGCGGCTTTAACGTTCCGTTTGGTTCATATAAAAAACCTTACTTCCCAGAGGCGGAATTGGAGTTTTTGCCGAAAAAGCCAAGAAAGCCACGTTCGTTTGTGAAGGTTATCCAGAAACTTTTCGCCGAGCACGTAAGGGGAGTGTGGTGTATTGCGATCCTCCTTATGCGCCGCTTTCAAACACGGCAAATTTCACCTCATACGCAGGTAATGGTTTCACGTTGGATGACCAGGCTGCATTAGCCGACATTGCTGAAAGAACGGCGACTGAGCGTGGTATTCCGGTTTTGATTTCTAACCACGACACTACGCTGACGCGTCGGTTGTATCACGGTGCGGATCTCAATGTAGTAAAAGTGAAGCGCACCATTAGCCGCAATGGCAGTGGTCGTAATAAAGTCGATGAGCTGCTTGCGCTTTTTCATGCCCCTGAGATGGATCAACCAAGCTCTTAGTTCTCACACTATTAAATCTAAATAGTGGATCTCCCCACTAGCTTCGGTAGAATTGCGCGCAGATTGTTTGCTCATTACTACTGAGGTCAGGTATGAAAGATTTTCTTATTGCTCCATCCATTTTATCGGCAGATTTTGCTCGTCTCGGTGAAGATGTCGAGAAAGTACTCGCAGCGGGTGCGGATGTGGTGCATTTCGACGTTATGGATAACCACTATGTACCAAACCTGACTTTTGGTGCGCCTGTATGTAAAGCACTACGCGATTACGGCATCACAGCGCCAATCGATGTTCACCTAATGGTGAAACCGGTTGACCGCATTATTCCTGATTTCGCAAAAGCGGGTGCGTCGATGATTACATTCCATGTGGAAGCTTCCGATCATGTAGACCGTACACTGCAGTTAATTAAAGAGCACGGCTGTCAGGCTGGTGTGGTACTAAACCCAGCAACGCCACTTGCGAGCCTTGAGTTCATCATGGACAAAGTCGACATGATTCTACTGATGTCGGTTAACCCTGGCTTTGGTGGTCAATCATTCATTCCTCACACGCTAGATAAACTGCGTGCAGTTCGTAAGATGATCGATGAGTCTGGTCGCGATATCCGTTTAGAAATCGATGGCGGTGTGAAGGTTGACAACATTCGTGAAATCGCAGAAGCGGGCGCAGATATGTTTGTTGCAGGCTCGGCGATTTTCGGTCAGCCAGATTACAAACAAGTGATCGACCAAATGCGCACGGAACTGGCTGAAGTAAAATAAGTCCCTATATACGCGCGATAATGCCCTGATTTTAAAGGCTGTCACTTTATTGGCAGCCTTTGTTATTTCTAGGGCGTGTTGATCTTTCGTGAGTGTTTTTTGAACAGCATGGTAAAGAGTTATAATTTGCTTCGCCAAAAGTAAAACTATAACCAATACCATGCCAAGAACAATGCTAACTGATATTCGCTGGGAACTGCTACTCCAAGTTATGAAAAGTACAGGTCGTATTTACGATAAAACTGAACATCGAATGACATTTGAAGGAATACTTTATCGAATGAGAACAGGTGTTCCTTGGCGAGATCTCCCCTCTGAGTTCGGAGAGTGGAGTAGCGTTTACAGACGATTTAATCTTTGGTCAAAGAAAGGGGTTTTAGATAAACTTTTCAAAAGCTTATCTAGTATGGCTGATTTTGAATGGGTCTTTCTTGATGGCTCTATAGTTCGAGCGCATCAGCATAGTACAGGTGCAGCGACTGAAAGCTCAGAGCAAATAGGAAAAAGTCGCGGGGGCAACTCAACCAAAATTCACTTAGCCGTGGATAGTGGCGGCCTGCCGATTTGCTTTGATTTATCAGAAGGACAACGCCACGATATAGTACATGCCGAAAGCTTAGTTGAGCAACTCGATGAAGTTAATACCATCGTTTGTGATAAAGGATATGACAGCGAACCTTTCCGTACTTTTGTTAAGGAACGTGGCGGAGAAACGGTAATTGCTAAACGCAATTACGGACAAGATATAGACAAAGACAGCATGGATTGGTGTCTATATAAGTATCGTCACTTGGTCGAAAATGCCTTTGGGAGAATTAAGCATTATCGAGCTATTTCAAGTAGATATGACAAGCTAGAAAGGAATTATGCCAGCATGTTATCGCTGGCATTCATGTTAATGTGGCTACCGATGTATTGTTGATCACGAAATGTACAGCAAAGATCAACACGCCCTAGTGTTGGATGAAATAAAATATCCCCTGCGTTGAGCAAATAATCACTTGCCTATTTTGCGCCCTTTCTGTACTATTCGTGCTCCTTAAACTCAGTCAATTATCTTTAGTTCCTTGCTTCCTCTGGACGACTGAGCCATTTGTGGAAGCTGAATAATCCGTAAGGAGCAACCAATGCGTCATTACGAAATCGTATTCATGGTGCACCCAGATCAAAGCGAGCAAGTTGCTGGCATGATCGAGCGTTACACTGGTTCAATCACTGAAGCTGGCGGTAAAATCCACCGTCTAGAAGACTGGGGCCGTCGTCAACTGGCTTACCCAATCAACAAGCTTCACAAAGCTCACTACGTTCTTATGAACGTTGAAGCTGACCAAGCTGTAATTGATGAGCTAGAAACTGCTTTCCGTTTCAACGATGCAGTTCTACGTAACATGATCATGCGTACTAAAGCAGCGATCACTGAGCAATCTATCATGCTTAAGCAAAAAGAAGAGCGTGCTCCACGTCGTGAAGAGCGTTCTGAAGCTAAGCCTGAAGCTAAGTCAGAAGCTGCTGAGTAAGTTTTCTTATGGCCAATCGAATGGAGCTGAGCGGCACCATTGCCAAACCGCCCATTCGTAGTAAAAGCCCTGGTGGCATTGAACACTGTCGGTTTTGGCTGGAGCATCGCTCTACTATTATCGAAGCTGACTTACCTCGACAAGTTTATTGTCGTATGCCGGTAGTCGTCAGCGGGCTTGGGTCACAAGCACTAACTCAGAATTTAGTTCAAGGCAGTAACATTAAGGTAAGTGGTTTTGTCACTTATCAAACCGGCCGAAATGGCGTGGGAAAATTAGTGTTACACGCCGACAACATTACTCAAATTTAAGATCAGGAGATAGCCCATGGCTCGTTTCTTCCGTCGTCGTAAATTCTGCCGTTTCACTGCAGAAGGCGTACAAGAGATTGATTACAAAGACGTAGCAACTCTTAAAAACTACATCACTGAAGCTGGTAAAATCGTACCTAGCCGTATCACTGGTACAAGCGCTAAGTACCAGCGTCAACTAGCACGTGCTATCAAGCGTTCACGCTACCTAGCTCTACTACCGTACACTGACAAGCATCAGTAATCGGTTCATTTTATTAAGAAAGAGGATTAAGCAATGCAAGTTATTCTACTTGATAAAATTGGTAACCTAGGTGGTCTTGGCGATACTGCAAACGTTAAATCTGGCTACGCTCGTAACTTCCTTATCCCACAAGGTAAAGCAGTTATGGCAACTAAAGCTAACGTTGAAATGTTTGAAGCTCGTCGTGCTGAACTAGAAGCTAAAGTTGCTGAGCAACTAGCTGCTGCAGAAGCTCGCGCAGAGAAAGTTAACGCTCTAGAAGCTGTAGTTATCGCTTCTAAAGCTGGTGACGAAGGCAAACTATTCGGTTCTATCGGTACTCGTGACATCGCTGACGCTATCACAGCTGCGGGCGTTGAAGTTGCTAAGAGCGAAGTTCGCCTTCCTGAAGGTGCTCTACGTACAACAGGTGAGTTCGAGATCAGCGTTCAACTTCACTCTGAAGTTTTCGCAACTGTGAACCTACAAGTTGTTGCTGCTGAGTAATTCAGTATCAAGACGAAATACTAAAAAGCACCTCTTCGGAGGTGCTTTTTTTATTTCTAAAACTGGGAGAAAAAACGGGTTAAAAAGCGAAGAGTAAATTAACGGAAAATACGCTATCCGCTTTGCTTAAGCCTTCAGGCACTTTATCGTGATACTGACGAGAGTGTGCCAGTTTCAGTGCAATATCTTCAGTAATATCATTGGTCACGCTGAGTTCACTATCGGCCCGAGTGTTACTTTTACCTGTTACCAACGTAATATCAGCCGCGAAACTCAAATTATCTAGTGCGTGCCAAGTCGTATTGATATTCCCTCGAAAAATGCCTTCTCGAACGATATCGGGAAAGACAATGTCGTCATCATCGATCTCATCTAAATTTGGTTCTTGATAACGAAAACCAGGACCAACTTCTACCTCTAAAATGAAGTTTTCAGTGTAGGAAAACTGGTAACCCAAACCACCTGATAAGGTGTAGTCTTTAAAATAGGCACTGTAACGAGAATCCACCCCTTTAAAGCTGCCATACAAATACGTTTTAGGACCTAACTTGTAGTCACTCTGTAGGGCGTAGGTGGATGAGCGTTTGTCTTCTTCACCGTCTTTGTACAAGTTGTAGTACTTCCATTCACCATTAGAACGGTGTCGACCTGACGTATATTCAGCACTCAAACGAGCATTCAGGGAACGAGAGTCCGTGTTACCTGTGTGAGCTTGATAGCCGAACTCCACCTCGGTTTTTAATGGGTCGGGCACATCAATATTTTGCTCTGGCTGTACTGATTCGTCAGCATACGATGCACTAGCGCATAGTAAGCTAAAGCTAAGTAACCAGTATCGGGACACATCAACCTCGAACGTAATTAAAAAGGAGGGGCATGATACTGATACAGATATTTTGTTGGGTCAATGGTAGGTTAATTTTTATTAGAGCTGGGCGGAAGAACCAGGCTATTACTTGTGCGGTTCGCATGTTGATTTCTTAACAAGTAATTGTCGCTTCGGGGAAGCATCTCAGTTAGGTTAAGGTTATAATCGTGGGTCAATAGTAGTTATCGAGCAAAGTCATGGCGGAAAACAGAAATCGCAAACCTTCAGACAGTCAGGTCGACGCAATCAAAGTGCCACCTCACTCACTAGAAGCCGAGCAATCAGTAATTGGTGGTCTCTTACTGGACAATGAACGTTGGGACACCGTTGCCGAACGTGTTGTAAGCAGTGATTTCTATAGTCGTCCGCATCGCCTGATTTTTGAAGGTGTAAAAACCATTCTTGAAGCGGGCAAGCCTCTCGATCTTATTACTTTATCGGAATACCTGGAGCGTCACGAGCAATTAGAAGATGTGGGCGGCTTTGCTTACCTTGCAGATTTGGCGAAAAATACGCCAAGTGCCGCTAACATTAATGCGTACGCTGATATTGTTGCCGAACGTGCGATCGTCCGTGGTTTGATCGGTGTCGCGAATGAGATTGCGGATGCGGGTTACGATCCTCAAGGTCGAAGTTCGGAAGATCTGATTGATATGGCGGAGAGTAAAGTTTTCGCCATCGCTGAGTCACGAACCAGTGAAAACGAAGGGCCACAAAATGTCGATAACATCCTCGAAAAGACGTTAGAACGTATCGAGTTGTTATATAAAACGCCGCAAGATGGTGTAACGGGTGTCGACACAGGTTTCACTGACCTCAATAAGAAAACCGCAGGTTTGCAAGGTTCTGATTTGGTGATTGTCGCGGCGCGTCCATCGATGGGTAAAACGACCTTTGCGATGAACTTGTGTGAAAATGCGGCCATGCAACAAGAGAAGCCTGTGCTTATTTTCTCGCTAGAGATGCCAGCCGAGCAGTTGATGATGCGTATGTTGGCCTCTTTGTCTCGCGTTGACCAAACCAAGATCCGTACGGGTCAGTTGGATGACGAAGACTGGGCGCGTATTTCTTCTACTATGGGTATCTTGATGCAGAAGAAAAACATGTACATTGATGACAGCTCCGGTCTAACTCCGACCGAAGTGCGTTCACGCGCTCGCCGTATCGCACGTGAACATGGCGGTCTGTCGATGATCATGGTCGACTACCTTCAACTTATGCGCGTGCCTGCACTCTCTGATAACCGTACGCTGGAAATTGCGGAGATATCGCGCTCTCTGAAAGCGCTGGCAAAAGAGCTGAATGTGCCCGTCGTGGCGCTGTCTCAGCTTAACCGTTCCCTAGAGCAACGTTCAGATAAACGCCCAGTAAACTCGGACTTGCGTGAGTCGGGCTCTATCGAGCAGGATGCCGACTTGATCATGTTCATCTACCGTGACGAGGTGTATCACCCAGATAGCCCATACAAAGGTACGGCAGAAATCATCATTGGTAAGCAACGTAACGGTCCTATCGGCTCTGTGCGTCTCACCTTCCAAGGTCAACACTCGCGCTTTGACAACTACGCGGGTCCTGCATTCGATATTGATGATGAGTAACCCCATGAGCTATATGAAAGCGGCCAAGGCGTGCATTGATTTGTCTGCGTTGCAGCACAACTTACAGCGCGTGAAAGCGCAAGCGCCCCAAAGTAAAGTGATGGCTGTAGTGAAGGCCAATGGCTATGGTCACGGATTACGTCACGTTGCAAAACATGCCAACCATGCGGATGCGTTTGGTGTGGCTCGCATTGAAGAAGCGTTGCAACTGCGCGCTTGTGGCGTGGTAAAGCCGATTCTATTGCTAGAAGGTTTTTACTCTCCAGGTGACTTACCTGTTCTTGTGACGAACAACATCCAAACCGTGGTGCATTGTGAAGAGCAGCTTATCGCTTTGGAGCAAGCCGACCTTGAAACTCCGGTTGTCGTGTGGCTTAAGATTGACAGTGGGATGCACCGTCTTGGCGTTCGCCCTGAGCAATATGATGAGTTTGTCACGCGGTTGAAAGAGTGTCCAAACGTAGCCAAGCCGTTACGTTACATGAGTCACTTTGGCTGTGCAGATGAGCTGGATAGCCATATCACTCCCCAACAGATTGAGCTGTTTAAGTCGTTGACCTCTGGTTGTCAGGGGGAGCGTTCACTTGCGGCCTCTGCGGGGTTGTTGGCATGGCCTCAAAGCCATTTGGATTGGGTTCGTCCGGGCATCATCATGTATGGTGTATCGCCATTTGATGACAAGACCGCACAAGATCTGGGGTATCAACCCGTGATGACACTTAAATCCCATCTTATTGCGGTACGTGAAGTTAAGAAGGGCGAAAGTGTTGGCTACGGCGGTATGTGGACCAGTAAGCGAGATACAAAAGTCGGTGTCATCGCAGTAGGGTATGGCGACGGTTACCCAAGAAGTGCCCCGAATGGCACTCCGGTTTGGGTAAATGGTCGTAAAGTACCTATCGCAGGTCGAGTTTCCATGGATATGCTGACGGTCGATTTGGGACCAGATGCAACGGATAAAGTCAGCGACGAAGCGATTCTTTGGGGGAAAGAGCTCCCAGTAGAAGAAGTGGCGGGTCACATTGGTACCATTGCGTATGAACTCGTGACTAAGCTAACGCCTCGCGTCGAGATGGAGTACTCAAAATAAACAGCGAAAGGCTAACCTAAGGTTAGCCTTTGTTTTATCTACTCACCGTTAATCGTAGCAATAACGCGGCGGCCGCCGCCATAGTCTCGGTGCTCACCTAAGTAAATGCCCTGCCATGTTCCTAAAGCTAATCGACCATTTTGGATTGGTATCGTCACACTACTGCCAAGTAGGGATGCTTTAATGTGTGCTGGCATGTCGTCATCCCCCTCATAGGTGTGCTGATAATAAGGAGCACGCTCTGGCACAAACTTATTGAAGTGCGCTTCCATATCCATACGCACGGTTGGATCAGCATTCTCATTTAAGGTCAAACTGGCGGAGGTATGTTGAATAAATAGGTGTAATAAACCTACTGAAAGCTCGTTTATTTGTGGTAATTGTTGTTCAATTTCATCAGTTATTAGGTGAAAACCGCGGCTTCTCGCTTTTAATTGCAGTGTTTTTTGTGCCCACATACGTGTTCCTTTGGAAATTTATAAATTGGCGTCTATCCTATTCCAATTAGAGCCTGTCATTAGTAAGTGATATGATTCTTGTCATCGTAAATGAATTGTTCATTTTCAGGGCAGGGAACGTGACCTAACTCAATGTGAGTGTAAATACTCTCAGTCATAATTGGCACCTGAAAAAAAATTACAAAGACTTGTTTTGTGGCAATTCGCCCAAACATCTAATTAATATTCTATTTGCTAAATCGGGGATTCCACAGTTTTCGCTAGACTGTAAGGAATGGAACCTACTGTAACATCGGGATAAAGACCATGTTGAAAAATATCAATCCAACGCAAACACAAGCTTGGAAAGCGCTAACTGCGCATTTCGAATCTGCACAAGATATGGATCTTAAAGAGTTATTTGCTCAAGACGCAGCGCGTTTCGACAAATACTCTGCACGTTTCGGCTCAGACATCCTAGTCGATTACTCAAAGAACCTCATCAATGAGGAAACTCTGAAGCACCTGTTCGCTCTTGCGAACGAGACTGAGCTGAAATCTGCAATTGAAGCGATGTTCAGTGGCGAAGCGATCAACCAAACAGAAGGTCGCGCTGTTCTTCACACTGCACTACGTAATCGCGCGAATACACCAGTAATGGTAGACGGCGAAGACGTAATGCCAGCAGTGAACGCGGTTCTAGAAAAAATGAAATCATTCACTGAACGCGTTATCGGCGGTGAGTGGAAAGGTTACACAGGTAAAGCAATTACAGATATCGTGAACATCGGTATCGGTGGTTCTGACCTTGGCCCTTACATGGTGACGGAAGCTCTAGCACCATACAAAAATCATCTAAACCTTCACTTCGTATCTAACGTTGATGGTACTCACATCGTTGAAACGTTGAAGAAAGTTAACCCAGAAACGACGCTATTCTTGATCGCGTCTAAGACGTTCACAACGCAAGAAACCATGACTAACGCGCACACTGCTCGTGATTGGTTCCTAGAGTCAGCGGGCGATCAAGCGCACGTGGCTAAGCACTTTGCTGCGCTTTCAACGAACGCGACAGCCGTGTCTGAATTCGGTATCGATACCGCGAACATGTTCGAATTCTGGGACTGGGTTGGTGGCCGTTACTCACTATGGTCTGCAATCGGTTTATCAATCGCATTAGCGGTAGGTTACGACAACTTCGTTGAGCTGCTTGAAGGTGCTCACGAGATGGACAAGCACTTCGTATCAACAGACCTAGAAAGCAACATCCCTGTGATCCTTGCGCTTATCGGTATTTGGTACAACAACTTCCACGGTGCGGAATCAGAAGCTATCTTACCTTACGATCAGTACATGCACCGTTTCGCGGCGTACTTCCAGCAAGGTAACATGGAATCAAACGGTAAATACGTTGACCGTGAAGGCAATGCCGTGACTTACCAAACGGGCCCTATTATTTGGGGGGAACCAGGTACCAACGGTCAGCACGCGTTCTACCAGCTAATTCACCAAGGCACTAAGCTGATCCCATGTGACTTCATTGCACCTGCAATTAGCCACAACCCAGCTAGCGATCATCACCAAAAACTGATGTCTAACTTCTTCGCGCAAACTGAAGCTCTAGCGTTTGGTAAGAATGAAGAAACCGTGAAAGAAGAGTTGGTGAAAGTAGGTAAGAATGCTGAAGAAGTGGCAGCGATCGCGCCATTCAAAGTGTTTGAAGGTAACCGTCCAACAAACTCTATCCTAGTGAAGCAAATCACGCCTCGTACGCTGGGTAACTTGATCGCAATGTACGAACACAAAATTTTCGTACAAGGTGTTATCTGGAATATCTTCAGCTTTGACCAATGGGGCGTGGAGCTAGGTAAACAACTGGCTAACCAAATCCTACCTGAGCTTGCAGACGAGTCTCAAATCAGCTCGCATGACAGCTCAACAAATGGTCTAATCAACGCATTTAAAGCGTTCAAAGCTTAATGTTTGGTTTGAATAGATAAAGAAAAGGTCAGCAAATGCTGACCTTTTTTATTGCCTGAGGCAAAAATAAAATAGGGGCCAGTGCCAACCTATTTTTTCTCTTTTATTCGAAGCAAATTTCGATAAAGGCATTTCCCCATTGGGAAGAGAAAGGCATGATGATGATTGATCCCTCACACTTGTGGCGAATCGTATGGCCTCGGCCAGAAACCACTACCGGTGTTGCCATATCGAAATCAAAACCACTTTCCGCCAGAATGCGTTTCGCACCACCAGTAACCATGTTGGTGATCTCACCCACCATATCGGTGACCTCTTCATTGAGTCCATTTGGACGCTCACCAAGCATGTTCTGCATGATTTCTAGAGCTAGCGCTTCATCAAAGGTAATCGACATTGAACCACGAGTTTGTGGACCTACCATGCCAATCAGACCAGAAACGTCACCTCGTGCGATCTCATCTTTTTTGATTCGCGGTTTTTGTGGCTTCAGCTCAAGAGAAGCCATGGTTTTTAGCACGTTCATTAAAGAAGCTAAAAACGGGTTTACAAATTCAGCGCGCATAACGTTCTTCTATACTTTTTCTTTCGTCTCGGAGGAACAGGCCTGGCATTCACCATGAGTTTCAATAACTTGGTTGGTCAGTTTGAATCCATGCTTCTCGGCGTTTTCGGCTAACAAGGATATCAGCGTCTCATCTTCGAGTTCAACGACATCACCACATTTATCGCAAATTAGTAATTGGAAAAAGTGCTGCTGAGTATTGAAAGAACAACAAGTAATAAAGCTATTTGTCGATTCCACTCGGTGGATGAAGCCTTGCTCTAGGAGAAAATCTAATGCTCGATAAACAGTGGGAGGCTTAGCCTGAGGCTCACTCTCTTTTAGTTGCTCCAATAGCTCATACGCACTTGAGGCGCGGCGATTAGAACAAATGAGTTCAAATACGCGTCGGCGTTGCGGAGTCAATCGTACTCCACGCTCTGCGCAGATACTTTCAATTTGTTCAATGATTGTTGGGTTCAAACCTTTCACCATAACTATCGGACGTGCTCTATGATAAATCATTTCTATACGAAGTTCGTTTAGAAATGCTTCATTTTACCCACTATCAGAACGAAAATCATGAATTAAAGCAAGTCGGTGGTGGTGTGAAGTCGGAATAGTCATCACAGAATGAATCAACGAGTGACAGATTCGTATTACTGCTGCATATTCCTAAGCATTTGGCTAGCCAGACAACCAAATCATTCTCGCTGAAACTAGCACCTAGAGGTGCTTGGGTATACAATACCCGACTTATTTTTTGAGCGTACTGCTGCGCTCAACCTTGGCAACATAAAAACGGGTGTTTATATCATGACTCATTC
This sequence comes from Vibrio sp. M60_M70, assembly GCF_037162085.1. Classification (NCBI taxonomy): domain Bacteria; kingdom Pseudomonadati; phylum Pseudomonadota; class Gammaproteobacteria; order Vibrionales; family Vibrionaceae; genus Vibrio; species Vibrio sp. M60_M70. Next base: position 3,006,427 of record NZ_JARLUL010000001.1, on the reverse strand, counting down.
TTGCAGGCTCTCCGTAGCACCAATGCTCGACTGGACCGATCGTCATTGTCGCTACTTCCATCGCTTAATGACCAAAGAAACCCTGCTGTACACTGAAATGGTGACGACAGGTGCGATCATTCATGGAAAAGGAGATTTCCTCGCTTACAACGAAGAAGAGCATCCGTTGGCCCTTCAGTTGGGTGGTTCAAACCCAGAAGACTTGGCAAAGTGTGCCAAACTGGCTCAAGAGCGTGGCTACGATGAGGTTAACCTCAATGTGGGTTGCCCGTCTGACCGTGTACAAAACGGTCGCTTTGGTGCTTGCCTAATGGCAGAACCACAGTTGGTTGCGGATTGTATCGCTGCAATGAAGGATGTGGTTGATATTCCTGTGACAGTCAAGACTCGTATTGGTATTGATGATCAAGATTCTTACGAGTTCTTAACGGATTTTGTTTCTATTGTCTCAGAAAAGGGGGTTGTGAGCAGTTCACTATCCACGCGCGTAAAGCTTGGTTAAGTGGTCTTAGTCCGAAAGAAAACCGTGAGATCCCACCATTGGATTACCCACGAGCTTACCAATTGAAGCAAGATTTTTCTCACTTAACCATTGCGATTAACGGTGGCGTGAAATCATTAGAAGAAGCAAAAGTACATCTTCAGCATCTTGACGGTGTGATGATTGGTCGTGAGGCTTACCAAAGCCCATATCTACTGGCATCGGTAGATCAAGAGTTATTTGGCTCTAATGCTCCAGTGAAGAAACGCAGCGAAATTGTTGAAGAAATGTACCCATACATTGAAGCGCAATTAGCGAAAGGTGCGTACCTTGGTCATATTACCCGTCATATGTTAGGTTTATTCCAAAGCATGCCAGGTGCTCGTCAATGGCGTCGTCATATCAGTGAAAATGCGCACAAGCCGGGTTCTGGTTTAGAAGTGCTGCAAGACGCGTTAGCGAAGATTCCAAAAGAATTGAATGTGTAAAATTCACCAGTGGTTGGCTAAAATTGCCAACTAAAGAATGATAAAGCCAGAGCGCAGAAATGCCTCTGGCTTTATTTTTGAATAAAATCAATGTGTTATAGTCATCTTGGGAAGTTGGTATGGAAACTGCTGTGTTTATTAAAAACAAATGGAGAAGTGATTATGTTGGAGCTAATCTTTATTTTAGTCTTTGCGGCGACCCTATTGGTTACCGGTATCACAATGATGACCGTATTCGCAGCAACCGGTATCGCGTTAGTTGTGATGTTTTTGCTAGGAATGGTCGGAGCGGTACTCAAACTATTGCCATGGTTAATCGTGATTGCATTGGGTGTTTGGTTCTTCAAGAATTACGTTGCCCAGCCCCGCTATAAATAACGAGTGACATGATTTAGTTGATAGAGAGACGTGAGAGTATGGTATATTTCCTCTCACGTCTTCAACGTGAACATCAGCTATCTCGGAGTACACACTACATGACAAATAAAGCGACCATCGCTTTAACAGCATTATCGTTGGCAGTATCTTTTCCTGTTTTTGCAGAATATTCTGTATCGACGAAAGTCGGCGCAGAGATCTGGGCTGCTGACACTAAAGTAAATGAAGTAAGACGAGATAGCAGCACAACAGGCGCATTTTACGCGGCGATTGAGCATGATGTGAAATACGTTCCTAATGCGCGTTTTCGTTACTCGAGCATTGATGCTGATTATATGGGGTTCGATAAGCTCGATTTCACCATGTACTACCAAGTTCTGGAGCATGATTTATTGCATTTTGATGCGGGTGTTACATTCAGTAATTTAAGTGACACTAAATACATTGATGCTGGCTCAAACAAGCGTATAGAAGAGTTTGATGAGCTGATTTGGGCTTGGTACGGTTACGCAGAGATTCAAGTTCCGGACACAAATTTTGATGTGATTGGTGAGATAAACTTTGGTGACAACAAAGGTATCAAAAGCACTGATTTCATGGCCGGTGTTCAATACCATGTACCGCTCGAAAAAGCTCAACTGGCTTTTCGTGGTGGTTACCGCGTGATTGATTTGGAGTCCGAGAAATTCATGTCGGATCTAGGGAAAGAGTTTATTTTTGCTAACGGCTTTTTTGTGAGTGCAGAATACGCATTCTAAATGCAGCCAGATTAGATACTCGATTTTTTAAAACGTCGCTTTATAAGCGGCGTTTTTTTATATCACTTCATTATATCCAATCGAATTTTCTGCCTATTTTGCTGACTTAGACCATGCTTACCTAGGAGCAATGTGAAAGTTAAAGCAGGGATAGCGATGACAATAAACGAACTAAGACATCTATTCCGTGAAAACCAGCTTGTCGAAGCGATTATTGAACCTGCAATCCAAGAGGGTGGCTGGGTTGTGGAGTTCAGACATGCGCGCGGTGGTTTTGTTTTTCTGACGGACAGTCATGGTGAAGAATGTCTTTATGAAGATTTGGATGCAGCGTCAAAATCGGCAATGGCAGTAGGCTTTCAACAAGTCCGCATTGAAGATCGATGAGCAAAAAGTAAGCCGTTCTTACTTCCAAAAAGTTATAAAACATTCACTTCTATTCTTTCTTGTTATTAAGGAGAGTGGGTACTCTATCGTCACGCAATGAATAGGGATGTCGTGATAATGTCTTTTCAAAAGAATGAGTATTCTCACAAGAATGTGTCTGAAGATAATAATGGGCAAGGAGGAAATCCTCCAATCGCAAGCCCTCTGAATGACCAACAAATTAGCTCACTCCAACAAACTGTCTCTGAGTTGTCTTCACAGCAACTTGCTTGGGTCAGTGGGTATTTTTGGGGATTAGCTCAAAATCAACCAAATACAGCGGTAACGCCAATTGCACAAGCGACGGCAGCCGTATCAGCGAAGCCTGCAGGTAAGTTGAGTATTATTTTTGCTTCCCAAACTGGCAACGCTAAAGGCGTTGCTGAAGCTCTAGAACAGGAAGCAAAAGCAGAAGGAATTGCTGTCGAACTTTTTGATGCAAGTGATTACAAAGGTAAAAACTTAGCCAAAGAAACACATGTCATTATTGTGGCATCGACGAATGGCGAAGGCGAAGCACCAGATAACGCTATAGAGCTACACGAGTTTTTGCAATCTAAGAAAGCTCCTAAGCTGTCAAACCTTCAATATGGCGTTATTGCTCTGGGTGACTCGAGCTACGAATTCTTCTGCCAAACCGGTAAAGACTTCGACGCTTACCTATCAAAGTTAGGCGCGACCCCATTTATCGATCGTCTTGATTGCGATGTGGATTATGAAGCACCAGCAGCTGAATGGCGTAAGAATGCGTTAGGTAAGGTAAAAGATACGCTTTCTTCTGGCACTGAAGCGGATGTGGTTCAACTTCCTGTGGGTCAGGCGGCGACTGCGCACTCTCCTTACAATAAACAAAACCCATACACAGCGACGTTACTGACCAGTCAAAAAATCACGGGTCGTGATTCTGGAAAGGATGTTCGTCATATAGAAATTGACTTGGAAGGTTCGGGGTTAACGTATCAGCCTGGTGATGCGCTAGGTGTGTGGTTTGAAAATAGTTCAGAACTTGCTAATGCCATTCTTGGTAAGGTCGGTTTGTCTGGGGTTGAAACCGTTGATGTTGATGGCGAAAGCTTGTCAATCCATAGTGCTCTCGTGAGTAAATATGAAATCACAACATCTAACCCACAGCTCATCACAAAGTTTGCCGAGTTATCCGGTAGTAAGAAGCTACAAAAGCTGGTTGACGATAAAGATAAACTTCGCGAGTACTCTGCCAATACTCAAATTGTTGATGTATTGGCAGAGAAGAAAACCAAGTTAACCGCAGATGAGTTGATTAGTTTGCTTCGTCGTCTTACTCCTCGCCTTTACTCTATTGCATCAAGCCAAGAAGAGGTCGATGAAGAAGTACACCTAACGGTTGCTTTGGTTGAGTACGAACAAAACGACGAAAAACGATATGGTGGTGCGTCTAGCTTCTTAGCACAGCGTCTCGAAGAGGGAGATGAAGTTAAAGTATTCGTTGAGCATAACAACAACTTCAAACTGCCGGAAGATGATAGCACTCCAATTATCATGGTTGGTCCGGGCACTGGGATCGCACCATTCCGTAGCTTTATTCAGGAACGTGAAAACCGTGATGCTGAAGGCAAAAACTGGTTGTTCTTTGGTGATCGCACGTTCACTCAAGACTTCTTGTACCAAGTGGAATGGCAAAAGTACCTCAAGTCAGGAGTACTAAGCCGATTGGATGTTGCCTTTAGTCGTGACCAAGTAGAAAAAGTTTACGTACAACATCGCATCTTAGAAAACGCAGCTCAAGTGTGGCAGTGGATCCAAGAAGGCGCTTATATCTATGTCTGCGGTGATGCAACGCGTATGGCAAAAGATGTGCACGACGCACTGGTTATCGTTGCTGAACAAGAAGGCAAGATGCCGCGTGACGATGCAGAACAATTTATTAATGACCTACGTAAAGCGAAACGTTATCAGAGGGATGTGTACTAATGACTTTTTCTACTGAAAATAACAAGCAGATTGTATTAGGCGAAGAGCTAGGGCCGCTATCTGATAACGAGCGCCTGAAGCGAGAAAGTAACTTATTACGTGGCACCATTGAGCAAGATTTACAGGACCGTATTACTGGTGGCTTTACTGCCGACAACTTCCAGTTAATTCGTTTCCACGGTATGTATCAGCAAGACGATCGTGATATCCGTAATGAACGCACAAAGCAAAAGCTAGAGCCATTGCATAACGTGATGCTTCGTGCTCGCATGCCTGGAGGCATCATCACGCCAACGCAATGGTTAGCGATCGACAAGTTCGCAACGGAGCACTCTTTATATGGAAGTATTCGTCTAACGACGCGCCAAACGTTCCAGTTTCATGGAGTATTGAAACCGAATATTAAGTTGATGCATCAAACGCTCAACAGTATTGGCATTGATTCGATTGCAACCGCGGGTGATGTAAACCGAAACGTGTTGTGTACCACTAACCCGGTCGAATCAGAACTTCATCAAGAAGCTTATGAATGGGCGAAGAAGATCAGTGAACACCTGCTTCCAAAAACACGTGCTTACGCTGAGATTTGGCTGGACGGTGAGAAAGTAGAAAGCACTGAAGAAGATGAACCTATTCTGGGTAAAAACTATTTACCGCGTAAGTTTAAAACCACAGTGGTTATCCCACCGCAAAATGACGTAGATGTACACGCTAACGATCTCAACTTCGTAGCGATTGCAGATAACGGCAAGCTGGTTGGTTTTAACGTCTTGGTCGGCGGCGGCTTAGCGATGACGCATGGCGATACGTCAACCTACCCACGCCGTGCGGACGATTTCGGTTTCATCCCACTAGAAAAAACACTTGATGTGGCGGCTGCGGTTGTCACAACTCAGCGCGACTGGGGTAACCGTTCAAACCGTAAGAACGCAAAAACCAAATACACATTGGATCGTGTAGGTAGCGATGTCTTTAAAGCGGAAGTCGAGAAACGTGCTGGTGTTAAGTTTGAGCAAAGTCGTCCATATGAATTCACGGAACGTGGTGACCGTATTGGTTGGGTAGAAGGAATTGATGGTAAACATCACTTAGCACTTTTCATCGAAAATGGTCGTCTGCTGGACTTCCCAGGTAAACCACTTAAAAAGGGTGTTGCTGAAATTGCCAAAATCCATAAAGGCGATTTCCGTATGACTGCCAACCAGAACTTAATTGTTGCGGGGGTACCTAAAAGCGAAAAAGCGAAGATCGAAAAGATCGCTCGTGAACATGGCTTGATGGATGACAATATCAGTGAGCAGCGCAAAAACTCAATGGCGTGTGTTGCCTTTCCAACGTGTCCGCTAGCGATGGCAGAGGCAGAGCGTTTCCTTCCTCAGTTTGTTACTGATGTGGAGGGGATTTTGGAAAAGCACAACCTACCAGAAAATGACAACATCATTTTGCGTGTAACTGGGTGTCCAAACGGTTGTGGTCGTGCCATGTTGGCTGAAATTGGTTTAGTTGGTAAAGCGCCAGGTCGTTACAACCTACATTTAGGTGGTAACCGTGCTGGTACTCGAGTACCAAAAATGTACAAAGAGAACATCACGGATAAGCAAATATTAGAAGAGATTGATCTGCTGGTGGCTCGATGGTCGAAAGAGCGTGAAGAAGGCGAAGCCTTCGGCGATTTCACTATTCGTGCTGGCATTATCCAAGAAGTGCTCGTATCAAAGAGGGACTTTCATGCTTGATTCTGTAGCATCCAAGCTGGAGCTCACAGAGTTACTGACATTAACAAAGACGGAGCAAATCCTCCGTCTTGCTCAAATTAATGTCGAGCTCGAAAAGCTTTCAGCACAAGAGAGAGTAGCGTGGGCTTTAGATAATCTAGAAGGCGAGTTCGCGGTTTCTTCTAGTTTTGGTATTCAAGCCGCGGTTATGCTTCATTTAGTTACTCGTGCCAAAGCGGACATCCCCATCATTCTAACCGATACCGGTTACCTATTTGCTGAGACGTACCGATTTATCGATGAGCTGACAGATGCTCTCAACCTAAATTTAAAAGTTTATCGAGCCAAAGAAAGTGCGAATTGGCAAGAAGCTCGATATGGAAAATTATGGGAGCGGGGCGTAGAGGGAATTGAAAAATACAACAAGCTCAATAAAGTTGAGCCGATGCGTCGAGCGTTAAAAGAGCTTAATGTTGGAACGTGGTTTTCTGGACTGCGTCGAGAGCAAAGTAAATCACGAGCAGGTTTACCGATACTATCAATTCAGAACGGTGTGTTTAAGTTTTTGCCAGTAATTGACTGGACTAATAAAGACGTTCATTACTACTTAGAACAACACGGCCTTAAATACCACCCATTGTGGGATGAAGGTTACCTTTCAGTTGGTGATACTCATACCACTCGTAAATGGGAGCCGGGAATGTCAGAGGAAGAAACTCGATTCTTTGGTTTAAAACGAGAGTGTGGTTTACATGAAGATGATGGTTCAGAACAAGATGGGTCCGGCATATAACCATAGTGACCTTTAAATCGAGTTTAGAGTAAATAAAGAAAGCTGCAATAAAGCAGCTTTCTTTATTTATAGCACCTGAAAAACACGCTTTATAGAATAACTCTGTGGATAAGTTGTGCGAGTTCTTGGGGTAAAGTTGAATAAATAAAGCTTTGATCGAAAACTCATCGCTTAACCATTATTTTTGCAATTTTTGAAAAATAACGCTTGCCAATGTGAGCGCGATCTCTATAATGCCTCCTCGTCGACAGGGCAAGGCCTCACAAGGGTTTAAGCGAAGTTGATAAGGCTGAAAAGAAAAACGAAATAATTTGAAGAAAGTGTTTGACACAATTAATTATCTCGCTAGAATGGCCGCCTCTTCCGAAGTGATGTCAATCACAAAGAAGAGTTGCTCTTTAACAATATAGACCTATCAATCTGTGTGGGCACTCGTTGATGATAATCCAATTAGATACTTCGGTATCAAATTAGGTTTCAATGAAACGAAGTGACCATTGAATCTTCGGATTCAGCACAGTCAATTCAAACATTACTTTATGTAATGTTCAGTATTCATTGAGCCGAACAAAATCTTAAATTGAAGAGTTTGATCATGGCTCAGATTGAACGCTGGCGGCAGGCCTAACACATGCAAGTCGAGCGGAAACGAGTTATCTGAACCTTCGGGGAACGATAACGGCGTCGAGCGGCGGACGGGTGAGTAATGCCTAGGAAATTGCCCTGATGTGGGGGATAACCATTGGAAACGATGGCTAATACCGCATGATGCCTACGGGCCAAAGAGGGGGACCTTCGGGCCTCTCGCGTCAGGATATGCCTAGGTGGGATTAGCTAGTTGGTGAGGTAAGGGCTCACCAAGGCGACGATCCCTAGCTGGTCTGAGAGGATGATCAGCCACACTGGAACTGAGACACGGTCCAGACTCCTACGGGAGGCAGCAGTGGGGAATATTGCACAATGGGCGCAAGCCTGATGCAGCCATGCCGCGTGTATGAAGAAGGCCTTCGGGTTGTAAAGTACTTTCAGTCGTGAGGAAGGTAGTGTAGTTAATAGCTGCATTATTTGACGTTAGCGACAGAAGAAGCACCGGCTAACTCCGTGCCAGCAGCCGCGGTAATACGGAGGGTGCGAGCGTTAATCGGAATTACTGGGCGTAAAGCGCATGCAGGTGGTTTGTTAAGTCAGATGTGAAAGCCCGGGGCTCAACCTCGGAATAGCATTTGAAACTGGCAGACTAGAGTACTGTAGAGGGGGTAGAATTTCAGGTGTAGCGGTGAAATGCGTAGAGATCTGAAGGAATACCGGTGGCGAAGGCGGCCCCCTGGACAGATACTGACACTCAGATGCGAAAGCGTGGGGAGCAAACAGGATTAGATACCCTGGTAGTCCACGCCGTAAACGATGTCTACTTGGAGGTTGTGGCCTTGAGCCGTGGCTTTCGGAGCTAACGCGTTAAGTAGACCGCCTGGGGAGTACGGTCGCAAGATTAAAACTCAAATGAATTGACGGGGGCCCGCACAAGCGGTGGAGCATGTGGTTTAATTCGATGCAACGCGAAGAACCTTACCTACTCTTGACATCCAGAGAACTTTCCAGAGATGGATTGGTGCCTTCGGGAACTCTGAGACAGGTGCTGCATGGCTGTCGTCAGCTCGTGTTGTGAAATGTTGGGTTAAGTCCCGCAACGAGCGCAACCCTTATCCTTGTTTGCCAGCGAGTAATGTCGGGAACTCCAGGGAGACTGCCGGTGATAAACCGGAGGAAGGTGGGGACGACGTCAAGTCATCATGGCCCTTACGAGTAGGGCTACACACGTGCTACAATGGCGCATACAGAGGGCGGCCAACTTGCGAAAGTGAGCGAATCCCAAAAAGTGCGTCGTAGTCCGGATTGGAGTCTGCAACTCGACTCCATGAAGTCGGAATCGCTAGTAATCGTGGATCAGAATGCCACGGTGAATACGTTCCCGGGCCTTGTACACACCGCCCGTCACACCATGGGAGTGGGCTGCAAAAGAAGTAGGTAGTTTAACCTTCGGGGGGACGCTTACCACTTTGTGGTTCATGACTGGGGTGAAGTCGTAACAAGGTAGCGCTAGGGGAACCTGGCGCTGGATCACCTCCTTAAACGATGATTATTGCGATGAGTGTTCACACAGATTGATGGTTTTGAAGCGAAAGCTTCGAGCTATTATTGCTCTTTAACAATTTGGAAAGCTGACAAAACAACAATTTATTGTTGTTTGTAAAGTTCTCAAAGTATTCATGTATTTGAATACAACTAAAAACACATTCAAGTGTTCTTGGAATTTGAGTCCGACAAAATCGATATGTCTCTCGCTCATTCAAATAATGAGAGACAACTTTGGTTGTTTAACATCAATTCGAAACTCCTTCGGGTTGTATGGTTAAGTGACTAAGCGTACACGGTGGATGCCTTGGCAGTCAGAGGCGATGAAGGACGTATTAACTTGCGATAAGCCCAGATTAGGTAGTAAAAACCATTTGAGTCTGGGATTTCCGAATGGGGAAACCCACTTACATAAGTAAGTATCGTTATGTGAATACATAGCATAACGAGGCGAACCGGGGGAACTGAAACATCTAAGTACCCCGAGGAAAAGAAATCAACCGAGATTCCGAAAGTAGCGGCGAGCGAAATTGGACTAGCCCTTAAGCTTTATAGGCGTTAGGTGAACAAGCTGGAAAGCTTGGCGATACAGGGTGATAGCCCCGTAACTGACGACGCATATTCAGTGAAATCGAGTAGGGCGGGACACGTGATATCCTGTCTGAATATGGGGGGACCATCCTCCAAGGCTAAATACTACTGACTGACCGATAGTGAACCAGTACCGTGAGGGAAAGGCGAAAAGAACCCCTGTGAGGGGAGTGAAATAGAACCTGAAACCGTGTACGTACAAGCAGTAGGAGCAGGCTTGTCCTGTGACTGCGTACCTTTTGTATAATGGGTCAGCGACTTATATTCAGTGGCAAGGTTAACCATCTAGGGGAGCCGTAGGGAAACCGAGTCTTAACTGGGCGTTCAGTCTCTGGATATAGACCCGAAACCAGGTGATCTAGCCATGGGCAGGTTGAAGGTTGAGTAACATCAACTGGAGGACCGAACCGACTAATGTTGAAAAATTAGCGGATGACTTGTGGCTAGGGGTGAAAGGCCAATCAAACCTGGAGATAGCTGGTTCTCCCCGAAAGCTATTTAGGTAGCGCCTCGGACGAATACTACTGGGGGTAGAGCACTGTTAAGGCTAGGGGGTCATCCCGACTTACCAACCCTTTGCAAACTCCGAATACCAGTAAGTACTATCCGGGAGACACACGGCGGGTGCTAACGTCCGTCGTGGAGAGGGAAACAACCCAGACCGCCAGCTAAGGTCCCAAATTACTACTAAGTGGGAAACGATGTGGGAAGGCTCAGACAGCCAGGATGTTGGCTTAGAAGCAGCCATCATTTAAAGAAAGCGTAATAGCTCACTGGTCGAGTCGGCCTGCGCGGAAGATGTAACGGGGCTAAGTAGTAAACCGAAGCTGCGGCAATACTCTTTGAGTATTGGGTAGGGGAGCGTTCTGTAAGCGGTTGAAGGTGTGTGGTAACGCATGCTGGACGTATCAGAAGTGCGAATGCTGACATGAGTAACGATAAAGGGGGTGAAAAACCTCCTCGCCGGAAGACCAAGGGTTCCTGTCCAACGTTAATCGGGGCAGGGTAAGTCGACCCCTAAGGCGAGGCCGAAAGGCGTAGTCGATGGGAAACGGGTTAATATTCCCGTACTTCTTACAATTGCGATGGGGGGACGGAGAAGGCTAGGTGGGCCTGGCGACGGTTGTCCAGGTTCAAGTGCGTAGGCTTGAGAGTTAGGTAAATCCGGCTCTCTTTAAGGCTGAGACACGACGTCGAGCATCTACGGATGTGAAGTCATTGATGCCATGCTTCCAGGAAAAGCCTCTAAGCTTCAGATTGTAAGGAATCGTACCCCAAACCGACACAGGTGGTCGGGTAGAGAATACCAAGGCGCTTGAGAGAACTCGGGTGAAGGAACTAGGCAAAATGGTACCGTAACTTCGGGAGAAGGTACGCTCTCGACGGTGAAGTCCCTCGCGGATGGAGCTATTGAGAGTCGCAGATACCAGGTGGCTGCAACTGTTTATTAAAAACACAGCACTGTGCAAAATCGTAAGATGACGTATACGGTGTGACGCCTGCCCGGTGCCGGAAGGTTAATTGATGGGGTTAGACTTCGGTCGAAGCTCTTGATCGAAGCCCCGGTAAACGGCGGCCGTAACTATAACGGTCCTAAGGTAGCGAAATTCCTTGTCGGGTAAGTTCCGACCTGCACGAATGGCGTAATGATGGCCACGCTGTCTCCACCCGAGACTCAGTGAAATTGAAATCGCTGTGAAGATGCAGTGTACCCGCGGCTAGACGGAAAGACCCCGTGAACCTTTACTACAGCTTGGCACTGAACATTGACCCTACATGTGTAGGATAGGTGGGAGGCTTTGAAGCGCAGTCGCTAGATTGCGTGGAGCCGTCCTTGAAATACCACCCTTGTAGTGTTGATGTTCTAACGTCGACCCCTTATCGGGGTTGCGGACAGTGCCTGGTGGGTAGTTTGACTGGGGCGGTCTCCTCCCAAAGCGTAACGGAGGAGCACGAAGGTGGGCTAATCACGGTTGGACATCGTGAGGTTAGTGCAATGGCATAAGCCCGCTTGACTGCGAGAATGACAATTCGAGCAGGTGCGAAAGCAGGTCATAGTGATCCGGTGGTTCTGAATGGAAGGGCCATCGCTCAACGGATAAAAGGTACTCCGGGGATAACAGGCTGATACCGCCCAAGAGTTCATATCGACGGCGGTGTTTGGCACCTCGATGTCGGCTCATCACATCCTGGGGCTGAAGTCGGTCCCAAGGGTATGGCTGTTCGCCATTTAAAGTGGTACGCGAGCTGGGTTTAGAACGTCGTGAGACAGTTCGGTCCCTATCTGCCGTGGGCGTTGGAGAATTGAAAGGGGCTGCTCCTAGTACGAGAGGACCGGAGTGGACGAACCTCTGGTGTTCGGGTTGTGTCGCCAGACGCATTGCCCGGTAGCTAAGTTCGGGATCGATAACCGCTGAAAGCATCTAAGCGGGAAGCGAGCCTTGAGATGAGTTCTCCCTGATACTTTAAGTATCCTAAAGGGTTGTCGTAGACTACGACGTTGATAGGCAGGGTGTGTAAGCGTTGTGAGGCGTTGAGCTAACCTGTACTAATTGCCCGTGAGGCTTAACCATACAACACCCAAGGGGTTTTGATGGACTCAATGAAAGAACATTGAATGTGTAAGAACGAGAATTAAGAAACAGCTTTCCAGATTAAAGAATTTGCTTGGCGACCATAGCGTTTTGGACCCACCTGACTTCCATGCCGAACTCAGAAGTGAAACGAAATAGCGCCGATGGTAGTGTGGGGCTTCCTCATGTGAGAGTAGGACATCGCCAGGCTTTAAATTTAGTTTTTACATTATTAAAATGTGAAAACAAAAGTTAAGAGAGCCCGTTTGTAAAAGCGGGCTTTTTTAGTCCTGACGGACATAAATAATGTGCTGATATGGCTCAGTCGGTAGAGCGCATCCTTGGTAAGGATGAGGTCCCCAGTTCGATTCTGGGTATCAGCACCATTTACTGTTTGTTTTAGTTTTTAGTTTAAAGCCTAAAACAAAACGTAAAGAATTTGCTTGGCGACCATAGCGTTTTGGACCCACCTGATTTCCATGCCGAACTCAGAAGTGAAACGAAATAGCGCCGATGGTAGTGTGGGGCTTCCCCATGTGAGAGTAGGACATCGCCAGGCTTTAAATTATGGACACTTGCTGATTACAAGCGAGTGATACCACTGCGGAGTGGTAGTTCAGTTGGTTAGAATACCGGCCTGTCACGCCGGGGGTCGCGGGTTCGAGTCCCGTCCACTCCGCCACTTATATTAAGCCTCAGTCGAAAGACTGGGGCTTTTTTCGTTTTGGTTACCCGACTTACCTTAATCCCATTTCCATATTGAAACCTTGCATTGAGAGGCAGGCTTCCCTCTTCGCTATGCTTTCTAAGCCCTGTCATGAACTAGTTGATGCCAGTCTCGAGCTCTCGTTTTGAGTACCAGCACGTGCTTACCAAAGATTCCTCTATAACATATTAGAAATATCTAGCTATGTGATAGAACTTAGTCGTTCGAGGTGTCGCTTTGTTCCTATCTCGAAAACAGAACAACTTTGAATATAAGTTCAGTGTCGCTGAGATCAAGTATGAGGACTCTAAACTTCTGCTAAGGGCTTGAACAACCTGAGTGCTAGCTCAGGCCTTAGTTTGGTGGGATTTCAAGCCCGTTTGGGGGAGTGATCTCGCAATCATCTTCAATGCTTCTTTCTCTATACAAATACAAAGTCGCTCATTGTTAAGTGTTGTGGAAGTTTAGCTGTGGTGTTTACAGGGAGCCTATATTGCTAAGGGAAGAGAAGTGATGATGAAAATGCTTAAACTAAAAGACTCCCTCCATGGATGCTATCTATCGGCAATAGTTAGTATCTATGAAACCGTAGCGTGACGATTATTCGGATATTTAACTGTATATCAAAGAGTAACAAGCGTTTTGTTCTTGAAGGGGAGTCCGAAGATTAGATATGAAAAAAGCAGCTAGGTAGCTGCTTTTTCATCTATTAAGTTACGTGCCTTTAAGAGTCCACTGGCTCCGTATGCTCTGGAGTGGTTATTGCTTGGTTGTTCTCTTCCATTTTCTTCTCTTCATCTTTTGCTTTTTCAATCATTGGGGTGATTGTTGAGCCTTGAATGAGGATAGAGAAAACAACGACGGAGTAGGTCATTACAAGAATAATCTCTTTTACATCGATTAACTTATCTTGAATCACCCAAATACCAGATGGAATGGAAAGTGCCATTGCTAATGCAAGGCCCCCGCGTAAGCCGCCCCATGTCAAAATACGTACTGACCACGGGTTATATTTTCTGTAACGCTTAAAGCCAATGTACGAGAGAAATACGCTTAAATAGCGCGCTGCCAGCACAAGAGGGACTGAGATAGCCATCATGATCCAGTCTTCTTTGTGGAATTCAAATAGCAGCATCGACATACCGATCAGTAGGAATAACACGCCATTCAAGAACTCATCGACGAGTTCCCAAAAGTGGTCAAGGTGGTCTTCACTCTCTTTTGAAAAGCCAATAAAGCGTGTCCAGTTGCCAATCATAATACCGGATACAACCATCGCGAGTGGGCCTGATACATGGATGTATTCAGCAAATGCGTAACCTGCCGTTGGGACACCAATAGTAAGTAATAACTCCATTGAGTGATCATCGGTGGCACTGATTAAGTAGTGGAATAGCAAACCGAGGACGAAACCATAAGTGATACCACCGATAGCTTCTTGGATGAAGAGCAAGGTGACACTACCTACAGTTGGTGCCTCAGTACCAAATGCAATCGTAAATAGAGTGACAAAGATAACCAAACCGAAGCCGTCATTGAATAGCGATTCTCCTTCAATCTGGGTGGAGATACGCTTGGGAGCGTCGAGCTTTTTAACTATAGCGAGTACAGCGATTGGGTCAGTTGGCGATATAAGTGCACCGAAAAGTAAGCAGTAGACTAAATCAAATTGGATGCCAATTAACTGACAGAATCCGTAGAGCGCAAACCCGATAAAGAAAGTGGAAAACAGGGTGGCTCCGAGAGCCAAAACGGTAATTTCCCATTTTTGATCTTTAAGGTTCGGGAGTTTGATGCCTAATCCACCCGCAAATAGTAAGAAGCCAAGAATGCCTTTGAGCAAGAAATCTTCGAAGTTGATCCTTGTGACCGTTTCTGTCGCAATTTCGGTGAGGTGGAACCAGTTGTTTTGGCCCGCAATTAAGATTAGAAGTGAAAGCACCATTGAACCTGCGGTAATCGCAATGGTGGTTTGCATCTTTCCTATCTTGCTGTTTACAAAAGCAATTAGCATCGCAGCTGCGGATAGAAAACATAAAGTATGATAGACCGACATAGAGCTCTCTATTTGTAACATTTTATGAATGGGATTCTCGACTGATGCTGCTTAAATAGCAAACATTTTTTCGCGATTATTTTGTAAGTTAAGAAGGAGATAAAATAATCATTAATTCCACGTTTAGACGTCTAGACTCCTGAAGTTTGTGTGATAGGATGGAAAGATAACTAAAGGAATGAGGCTGTACTGTGGGAAGTAACGTAAGACAACAGATTGAAGCTCAATTGAAGCAACGTATTCTTTTGATTGATGGTGGTATGGGAACCATGATTCAGGGATACAAACTTGAAGAGCAAGACTATCGAAGAACGCGCTTTGCGGATTGGCATTGTGATCTAAAAGGTAACAACGACCTGTTGGTTCTAAGTCAGCCTCAACTTATCAAGGAAATTCACGCTGCATATTTAGAAGCGGGTGCAGATATTCTCGAAACCAACACGTTTAACGCAACAACCATTGCGATGGCTGACTACGAGATGGAAAGCCTAAGTGAAGAAATTAACTTTGCTGCTGCCAAGCTTGCACGTGAAGTTGCAGACGAATGGACCGCAAAAACACCCGATAAACCGCGTTATGTCGCAGGGGTTTTAGGGCCGACGAACCGCACTTGTTCTATTTCTCCTGATGTAAATGACCCCGGATATCGAAATGTTTCTTTCGACGAGTTAGTTGAGGCTTACTCTGAATCGACTCGAGCGCTGATTAAAGGTGGTTCTGACCTTATTCTTATCGAGACCATCTTCGATACTCTTAACGCTAAGGCTTGTTCATTTGCTGTTGAAAGTGTGTTTGAAGAGATGGGTATTGAGTTACCTGTGATGATCTCGGGGACTATTACCGATGCTTCCGGTCGGACATTATCCGGTCAAACCACAGAAGCGTTTTACAACTCATTACGTCATGTTAAACCGATTTCGTTTGGTTTGAACTGTGCGCTGGGCCCAGATGAGCTTCGTCCTTATGTTGAAGAGCTCTCGCGTATATCAGAATCTTTTGTTTCCGCTCACCCAAATGCTGGGCTTCCGAATGCATTCGGCGAATACGATTTGTCGCCAGAAGATATGGCTAAGCATGTTAAAGAGTGGGCTCAAAGTGGCTTTTTAAACTTAATTGGTGGGTGTTGTGGTACAACTCCTGAGCACATTCGCCAAATGGCACTCGCGGTTGAAAATATCGCCCCTCGTAAATTACCTGATCTTCCCGTTGCTTGTCGCTTGTCTGGCTTAGAGCCGCTCGCGATTGATAAAGACTCTTTATTTATCAATGTCGGTGAGCGTACTAATGTAACCGGTTCTGCGCGTTTTAAACGCTTGATTAAAGAAGAGCTGTACGATGAAGCGCTCGATGTGGCTCGTCAACAAGTTGAAAATGGCGCTCAAATTATCGATATCAACATGGATGAAGGCATGTTGGATGCACAAGCTTGTATGGTTCGATTTTTAAACCTTTGTGCGTCAGAACCTGAAATCTCAAAAGTACCAATCATGGTCGACTCTTCCAAGTGGGAGGTTATTGAAGCCGGTCTTAAGTGCATCCAAGGCAAAGGCATTGTTAACTCGATCTCTCTCAAAGAAGGCAAAGAGAAATTCGTTGAACAAGCTAAGTTGATCCGCCGTTACGGTGCGGCTGTGATTGTGATGGCGTTTGATGAGATTGGGCAAGCAGATACACGTGAGCGCAAAGTAGAAATTTGTACCAACGCTTACCGAATTCTCGTTGATGAAGTGGGCTTTCCACCAGAAGACATCATCTTTGACCCAAACATTTTTGCTATTGCTACGGGGATCGAGGAGCATAATAACTACGCGGTGGATTTCATTGAAGCCGTTGGCGATATCAAACGTGATTTACCATATGCGATGATCTCGGGTGGTGTTTCTAACGTCTCATTCTCTTTCCGTGGCAATAACTATGTACGTGAAGCGATTCACGCGGTGTTCCTCTACCACTGTTTTAAAAATGGTATGGATATGGGGATTGTGAATGCGGGTCAGTTAGAAATCTACGATAACGTGCCTGAAAAATTGCGTGAGGCTGTGGAAGATGTCGTTCTTAACCGTCGTGATGACGCCACTGAGAGATTGTTAGATATCGCGGCGGAATACGCAGGCAAAGGGGTAGGTAAAGAGGAGGATGCCTCTGCACTTGAGTGGAGAACTTGGCCTGTTGAAAAGCGTTTAGAGCACGCGTTAGTGAAAGGAATAACTGAGTTCATCGTTGATGATACCGAAGAGGCTCGTGTCAACGCTTCAAAGCCATTAGAGGTGATTGAAGGTCCACTAATGGATGGGATGAACGTCGTCGGAGACTTGTTTGGTGAAGGTAAAATGTTCCTTCCTCAGGTCGTAAAATCTGCCCGAGTGATGAAGCAAGCGGTAGCGCATCTCGAGCCCTACATCAATGCAGAAAAGCAGGTGGGACAAACAAACGGTAAGATTTTGCTAGCGACGGTCAAAGGTGATGTACATGATATCGGGAAAAATATCGTTGGCGTTGTATTGCAGTGCAATAACTACGAAATTATCGATCTTGGTGTCATGGTTCCTTGCGAAAAGATCTTAAAAGTAGCGCAAGAAGAGAACGTCGATATTATTGGTTTGTCAGGGTTGATCACACCTTCATTAGACGAAATGGTGCATGTTGCAAAAGAGATGGAGCGTCTCGACTTTAACTTACCTCTTCTCATCGGTGGCGCAACAACGTCAAAAGCCCATACAGCAGTTAAGATTGAGCAAAATTACAAGCATCCAGTTGTTTACGTGAACAACGCCTCACGTGCAGTGGGCGTATGTACTTCTCTTCTGTCAGATGAACGTCGCCCTGAATTTGTTGAAAAACTTGAAGCTGATTACGAACGAGTACGTGATCAACATCATCGAAAGAAACCGAGAACCAAACCAGTGACATTAGAAGCGGCTCGAGCGAATAAAGTTGCGATCGATTGGGAAGCTTACACCCCTCCAGTGCCTGTTAAGCCTGGCATTCATATCTTCGGTGATTTTGATGTGGCTATATTACGTCAATACATTGATTGGACACCATTCTTTATGACTTGGTCACTTGTGGGTAAGTATCCAACAATTTTCCAACATGAAGAAGTTGGTGAAGAAGCAAAACGTTTATTCGAAGATGCCAACGAGTTACTTGATCGAGTTGAGCGAGAAGGCCTGTTAAAAGCGCGTGGAATGTGTGGCTTATTCCCAGCTGCGAGCGTGGGGGACGACATTGAAGTTTATGCTGATGAAACTCGTACCGACGTTGTGAAAGTATTACGTAACTTGCGACAACAGACCGAGAAACCAAAAGGATTCAACTATTGTTTATCTGACTACATCGCACCTAAAGAGTCGGGTAAACATGATTGGATAGGGGCATTTGCTGTCACTGGTGGTATTGGTGAACGAGAGCTTGCTGATGAATACAAAGCACAGGGAGATGATTACAACGCAATTATGATTCAAGCGGTGGCAGATCGCCTAGCCGAAGCGTTTGCTGAGTATTTGCATGAGCGTGTCCGTAAAGAAATTTGGGGTTATGCTGCGGATGAAGATTTATCTAACGATGATCTCATTCGTGAAAAATACCAAGGTATTCGCCCTGCGCCGGGTTATCCAGCATGCCCTGAGCATACTGAAAAAGGACCGCTTTGGGAGCTACTTAATGTGGAAGAGAACATTGGCATGACTCTAACCTCCAGCTATGCAATGTATCCGGGCGCGTCAGTCTCTGGTTGGTATTTCTCTCATCCTGACTCACGTTACTTTGCGATCGCACAGATCCAAGAAGATCAGCTAGAGAGCTACGCCGATCGCAAAGGGTGGGATAGGATCGAGGCTGAAAAATGGTTAGGGCCAAACATTAACGGTTAAATTGATGTTTACCTCGTTCAAATGTAACAACTATTGAAACAACAAAGGGCTGCAGATACGCAGCCCTTTGTTTTATTGAGTTGAACTTACTTCTCAAACAACTCGGTGTGGAGTTTTTGTATGGCTTGTTTCGATACCGATTCATGGAGCAAGAAGCATAAGTTGTGAGGGCTAGCACCATAACAAATCATGCGTAGGTTAAAGTCTTCTAGCGTGCCAAAAACCTGTTTCGCGTAGCCTTTACTCTCACTCATGTTGTTACCAATGAGAGCAACGAGGCATAGGTCATGTTCAACTTCTACCTTACATAACTCTTCTAACTCTTCTCGTACAGCTTGCGGCAGCTGTGGTGCTCCGCCAGAGGTATCAGTTTGATCAAGTGTTAACGATACACTGATTTCAGATGTCGTGATCAAATCGACAGAGATCTTATGCTTTGCAAGGATCTCAAAGACCTTTGCTAAGAAGCCGTATGCGTGGAACATGTTGGCGCTGCGTAGCGTTACCATGGTTTGGTTACAACGCAAAGCTAGCGCACGGAACAACGGTGAGCTTTCGACTTGGTGACGAATCCAAGTTCCCCCTTTTTCTGGCTCTTTCGATGACCCTACAAATACCGGAATGTCGTGGCGCAATGCGGGTACTAGCGTAGAAGGGTGAAGGATTTTAGCGCCAAAGTTAGCCATTTCTGAAGCTTCACTAAAGCTGATCTCGGGAATTGGTGAGGCTTTTGGCGCAATTCGCGGGTCTGTTGTGTAGATGCCCGGAACATCAGTCCAGATTTCTAACCCTGCCGCTTTGACGCTCTCAGCAATTAAGGCGGCGCTGTAATCGCTGCCTCCTCGACCTAGTGTTGTTGTATTACCGGCTTCGTCAGATCCTATGAAGCCTTGAGTAACAACAACGGATTGTTGGCAAAGTGGTACGAGTTTATCTTGTGCAAGCGTCGAAATTGCTTCAATGTTTGGCTCCGCGCGACCAAAGTTGTCATCAGTACGCAGCACATCGCGGATATCAAAGCGCACAGCTTGAATGCCTCGCTCACACATTAACTGAGTTAGAATATGCGTCGACATGAGTTCGCCACATGCGACCAAATGATCGGTTAACTTCGCACTAGCTTGGATAGATGCAGCCTCGGCCAGGCTGGTTACGGTATCTAATATGCCATACACCTCGGCAGCAGTTTTCGTGCTGTCTTCGAGCTGAGTTAAAATGGCGTCATGAATGTTGGCCAGATTTTGCAGCAGCTCAGTACGGTGCGTTTGATCCTGAACACCGTTGGCGAGTTCTACCAATAGGTTGGTGACGCCAGAGCAAGCGCTGCTCACGACCAAGCGAGTATTTGGATTGTTTTCGATAATGGTGGCACAACGACTCATTGCCTCAAAGTTGGCAACACTGGTTCCACCGAATTTAGCTACGTTAAATGCGCTCACTGCGTTCTCCCACGACTTCCTAAAAAATTGTACATCCAATGTTTAGTGAGAAAAGGAACAGAGCAAAAAGAGAGGTATTTAGAATGCTATTTGAAAAATTTACCCTCAGAAGCCCTTCATCAGACTGCGCTGATGACAGTTGATGGGATTCAGCCCAATTCAACCGACAAGTCAAACCCTGCAACTTTGACTTACCTCGGCACTACTCCCCCTCAATGATTGGTGTTGGAATTGCGGTTCCACAAATCATCTACCTGGGTAGCGCTCCTCTTCTACATAAAGCTCAAACATTGAACGGTTTTGAGGCCTTAATGTCAATTAATATTTCAACCTTTATGGTGTTTTTTATTAACGATTTTGTGACACTGGTTTGACCTCCATACTTACGGCTAATTGCTGATAGAGGAAAAATCTATTAGGGTGAAGAACCCTACACCTGAGCCATGTTATTGAATAGAACTTTTAGAATGCTCAGGATAAAAGATAATCAAGGAGCTGACATGTCGATCCAAAGCTTTATTCCACCTCACCGTATTTTAATGGGACCTGGTCCTTCTGATATTTATCCTCAAGTGTTACAAGCGCTAAGCCGTCCTACCGTAGGTCACCTTGATCCTCTGTTTATCGGTATGATGGATGAGCTCAAGCAGCTATTGAAGTATGCCTTTCAAACTGACAATGAGTTCACTATTGCGGTTTCAGCGCCAGGTAGTGCAGGGATGGAAACCTGCTTTGTAAACTTGATCGAGAAAGGCGACAAAGTGATCGTCTGCCGTAACGGTGTTTTTGGTGAACGCATGCGCGAAAATGTCGTCCGTGCTGGTGGTGAAGTTGTTATCGTCGATGATGAATGGGGGACGCCTGTTTCCATTGATAAAGTCGAGCAAGCACTCGAACAGCACCCAGATACAAAAATTCTTGCTTTTGTGCATGCGGAAACCTCAACTGGTGCAGTCAGTGATGCTCAAGCATTGGGTAAGCTGGCGAAACAGCATAATGCATTATCTATTGTTGATGCGGTGACGTCACTTGGTGGTGTGCCGTTAAAAGTGGATGAATGGCAACTGGATGCGGTTTACTCTGGCAGTCAAAAATGTTTGTCATGTGTACCAGGGCTCTCACCAGTGACGTTTTCTCCTGCCGCGATTGAAAAGATTCAAGCAAGAACAACACCAGTAAAGAGTTGGTTCCTCGATCAGAGTTTAGTGTTGGGGTATTGGAGTGGAGAAGGTAAGCGTAGTTACCATCATACGGCGCCAGTTAATAGCTTGTATGCGCTTCATGAAGCTTTATTGATACTGAAAAATGAAGGATTAGAAAACGCTTGGGCTCGTCATCAACTGATGCATGAAAAACTCAAAAATGGCCTACAAAAGCTAGGTTTTGAATTTGTTGTGGACGAAGCCCATCGTTTGCCGCAATTAAATGCGATTTACGTGCCTGAAGGAATTGATGAAGCAAAAGTTCGTGCTCACTTGCTAGAAACCTATAACCTAGAAATTGGTGCAGGCCTCGGGGCATTAGCTGGTAAAGCGTGGCGTATTGGCTTAATGGGTTACGGCGCTCGACCTGAAAACGTTGCACTGTGCTTAAAAGCGTTAGAAGAGTCACTCACTGAATAAAGCTATACCGCAATGAGATAAAGAAAAGCGAAGGTCATCCCTTCGCTTTTTTGTAATTATTACTCTGCACCTGAAGTGGGTGCTGGTGAGGCAGAGATTGCTTGAGAAGGTGGTCGGTAATTGACGTCACTGAAATCAATCTTCGGGAACAAAAACTGCGCTTCAGCTCTGATTTGCTCCGCTTTACTTGAGTCATCTAAGCCTTGGTAGGCCAAAATCAAATTATTATAAAATGCAGGGCGAGGCTTATCTTTGATGATTTTTAGCGACCAATCGATATAAGGCTGAATCAAGGTTGCGTCTTGTTGGTACAGCCCAATGTTTAAAAACGTGCTATAGACATCCCAATCAAACCTGTCTTTCCAAACTACAGGGTTACTGACTTGATTCAGAATATCAGGGTTAGTTGGCCTAGTGGTCTCAAACTTCGTCAATACATAGTTCGTATGTAATGCGCTTACCATGTAAAACGTAAACGCAACGGGAAGTACCAAACTAAAAACACGCAGCAAGCTTTTGGTTACATTACTAAAGCCGACTTGTCGATAACGAGAGACGCGCTGATCGACCCAGTACAGTAGGATAACGAAGATCAACCAATGCACGAGAGAGTGGTAGAAAGGGTATTCCAGTTGTGAGTGCAATACGATAGGTATAAACAAGGCCAGCAACGCAAGACGAGTTCCGCGTTTGGCTTGATAGATTCGATACAGTACCAGTGCCATCGCTAAGAAGATGCCGAGTATTGGCAGTAAGCCACCTTCTACTCCCCAGTAAAGCAGCTCGTTATGCGGATGATCCATAGCAGGCAAACCTGCTGGGTAATTCTCATTAAGGGCATGTTGACGAGCCGTATACAGCATGTACTCAGATTCAAACTTGCCATATCCATAACCAGTAAAAGGCTTTTCAATCACCATGTCTAATGTTTGCGGAAAAGTATACGCTCGAGGAGACTCCATATTTACTTTTTCTGCGGCTAACCCACCTCCATCAGGAAAGGCAAGATGCATGACAACGACTGAGAGTAAGAGCCCACATACAAGTGACACAACCCAGCGGATAAAGCGCCCTTTGGTTGCAAAGCGGTACATGTATGGAATGACCAACAACACGGCGATGACCGAGGCTAACCAACCAGTGCGTGAAGCCAACGCCACAATTAGTGGTAAAGTTAAAACTGGTACGGCATAGAGAAGGTAAACATCGCTTAACTTACGGTCGTATTTGTAGGGCTGACGTGCAAGTAAATAGCTAGCAATCACCAACCCTGTCGCAAGAAAGCTGGCCATTACATTGGGCTGTTGGAAAATACCATAAGGACGATTGGCCACCGTGTCGTAACCAAACGGATTGCCTGGTTTGAGATACAGATATTGTGTCAGACCAAAAATGGCTTCGATAACAACCGCAAGGACAATGAACCATAATAGGCGTTGGCGATGTTTATTACTGAAATGAAATTGTTGTAAGACAATAAAGAACAGGACACCACACCACAGGCCAATGAGCTTATTGGCTGCCAAACTGCTATTCGCATTTGGGTACAGAATGGGCACTGTCATGATAAGAGCACTAATGAACAAGCCGATGGTTAATTTTGAGTAACGTAGCGCTCGATTATTCGCGAGTTGGTAGCACCCAATGCCTAATGCAAAGCTAAAAGCAATCCAAGTTGTCGCATTGAAAGAAAGTGAAAGCCCTGAACCGCCGGGGTTGGGCATGAAAAAGTGCATTGCCAACACAAATAGTGTTGCCAAGGCAATGAGAAACTTGCGATTGAGGGGAACCTGTACTTTTTCGGGAGAAAGCTTTGTTCCACTTACATGTATAGTAGCCATAGTTATTGCGTTGTTTTGAATGAAAAAAGACCAGCACTTGCTGGTCTCGGTACTTTACCTGTTTTTTCTACTTCAACATAGGCTTAAGGAAGTGAGCTGTGTGCGAACCCTCGATTTGCGACACATCTTCAGGTGTGCCTTGAGCGATTATCTCGCCGCCACCCTGTCCCCCTTCAGGCCCTAGATCGATAATCCAGTCCGCAGTCTTAATGACATCTAGGTTATGCTCGATCACCACGACAGTATTTCCGTGGTCGCGAAGTCTGTGCAATACAGTGAGCAACTGCTGGATATCATGGAAGTGCAGGCCGGTTGTTGGTTCATCCAAAATGTACAAGGTTTTTCCTGTATCACGCTTGGATAGCTCTCTCGCTAGTTTCACACGCTGAGCTTCACCACCGGAGAGTGTCGTTGCCGCTTGACCTAGGCGAATGTAAGACAAGCCAACATCCATTAGAGTCTGTAGCTTACGTGCTATAGCAGGTACGGGTTCAAAGAACGTTCGGGCGTCTTCGACCGTCATTTCTAGCACTTCATCAATGGTTTTGCCTTTGTAACGTACTTCAAGTGTTTCACGGTTGTAGCGCTTACCTTTACATACATCACATGGCACATAAACATCTGGTAGGAAATGCATTTCAACTTTAATGACACCATCACCTTGACAGGCCTCACAACGACCACCGCGTACGTTAAAGCTAAAACGTCCAGGCTTGTAACCGCGAGAACGCGACTCTTGTGTGCCTGCAAACAGTTCACGGATTGGGGTAAAGATCCCCGTATAGGTTGCAGGGTTAGAGCGAGGTGTACGACCAATTGGGCTTTGATCGATATCGATAACCTTGTCGAAGTGCTCTAGGCCTTTAATCGATTTATAAGGTGAAGGTTGAGCCGTTGTTGCTCCGTTGAGTTGGGTGTGAGCAATTTTAAAGAAAGTATCATTAATCAGCGTTGATTTACCTGAGCCAGATACCCCTGTAATACAGCTGAATAACCCAACAGGAATAGAGAGATTAACGTTCTTAAGGTTATTACCTGTTGCGCCTAAGAGCTCAACCGTTTTTTTCGGATCACGCGGCGTGCGATCTTTCGGTACTGCGATTTCTTTAACGCCACTTAAGTACTGACCTGTCAGAGAATTCGGATTTGCGATTATCTCTTCCATGGTGCCTTCCGCGACAACATTACCACCGTGTACGCCAGCGCCAGGACCGATATCTATGACATGATCCGCACAGCGAATAGCATCTTCATCGTGTTCTACCACGAGTACGGTATTCCCCAAGTCGCGCAAATGAGTAAGCGTTTTTAATAAGCGTTCATTATCTCGCTGGTGGAGACCAATCGACGGTTCGTCCAGAACATACATCACACCAACAAGACCCGCCCCAATTTGGCTTGCTAAACGAATACGTTGTGCTTCACCACCAGAGAGCGTTTCGGCGCTGCGAGAAAGGTTCAGATAGTTCAAACCAACGTTAACCAAGAACTGCAGGCGATCGTTGATTTCCTTCATCACTTTTTCGGCGATTTGGGCACGTTGACCTTCCAGTTTCAAGGAATGGAAGAATTCCAATGCATCAGCAATGCTAAGTTCAACAATCTCAGGCAGTGTCGTATCAGCAATAAACACGTTACGTGCTTCAAGGCGCAGACGAGTACCACCACAGCTTGAACAAGATTTAGTGGAGATGTATTTCGCAAGCTCTTCACGGACAGAGTTGGATTCTGTATCACGATAACGACGTTCTAGGGTATTCAGAATACCTTCAAATGGATGGCGCTTAACACGAATATCGCCACGATCGTTGATGTATTTAAACTCAACCTCAGTACGACCTGAGCCCTTTAGAATGACATCTTGCGTTTTCTTTGGCAGAGAATTAAAAGGTGCATGGAGATCAAAACCATAATGATCAGCCAATGAGGTGAGCATTTGGAAGTAGTAATAGTTCTTTTGATCCCAACCGCGAATCGCACCTTGTGCCAAGCTTAATGAATCATCTTGAATTACTCGGCTTGGATCGAAGTATTGCTGCACACCCAAACCATCACAAGTGCCACACGCACCAGCAGGGTTGTTGAATGAGAAAAGTCGCGGCTCCAACTCTTGCATGCTGTAACCACATTGTGGACAAGCGAAGTTGGCGGAGAAAATAATCTCTTCACCGTCTCCATCCATTGGTGCGACGACCGCAATACCACCTGATAACTCGAGCGTGGTCTCGAAAGATTCCGCTAAGCGCTGTTGCAGATCGGGACGAACTTTAAAGCGGTCGACCACGACTTCAATGGTGTGCTTTTTATGTAGCTCAAGGGTTGGAGGATCAGATAGATCGCAAGTTTCTCCATCAATACGCGCACGAATAAAGCCCTGAGCCGCCAGGTTCTCAAGCGTTTTAACATGCTCACCTTTACGCTCTTTGACAATGGGTGCCAACAGCATCATTTTGCTGCCTTCTGGCATCTCTAGAACTTTGTCCACCATTTGACTGATGGTTTGTGCGGCAAGAGGGGCATGGTGCGTTGGACAGCGGGGTTCACCCACACGAGCATACAACAGACGTAAGTAGTCGTACACTTCGGTAATTGTACCGACGGTTGAACGCGGGTTATGAGAAGTTGACTTCTGTTCAATAGAAATTGCGGGTGATAACCCTTCAATATGGTCGACATCGGGTTTTTCCATCAGAGACAAAAACTGACGAGCGTAGGCAGAGAGAGACTCTACGTAGCGTCGTTGGCCTTCTGCATACAATGTATCGAAAGCGAGAGAGGATTTACCGGAGCCACTTAGTCCAGTAATGACAATCAGTTTATCGCGAGGGATTGTAAGATTAATGTCTTTGAGGTTATGGGTTCGGGCACCGCGAACTTCTATTTTATCCATCGTTTTTGCTCTATGTATAACCAAGTGGGGCAAGTATTACATAGTGTGAGAAATGTGCAAAGAAAATTACTGGATAAAAAAACAGTAAAAATAAAAGCCCAACATAATGCTGGGCTTTATAAACAATAATTTCGTACTACGACGATGCTTTATACCGCTTTTTGTGTTGCGTGTTTACCTAACTCAGAGGCTTTTTCATCTTTTAGATAAAGGTTTTCAAAACAGTAGTTGGTTGCTTCGATGTAACCTTCAACACTACCACAGTCAAAGCGTTTGCCTTTGAATTTATAAGCCAAGACACAGCCCGCTTTTGCTTGTTTAAGTAGCGCGTCAGTGATTTGAATTTCACCACCTTTACCTGGCTCTGTGTTTTCAATCAGTTCAAAAATATCGGGAGTCAGGATGTAACGACCAATGATCGCAAGGTTGCTTGGTGCCGTGCCTTTCTCAGGTTTTTCTACCATGTCGTCTACGCGGTAGATGTCATCTTTGATCATTTCACCAGAGATAACGCCGTATTTGTGAGTCTCATCTTCTGGGACTTCTTGTACGGCAACGATAGAACAACGGAACTGTTTAAATAGCGCCACCATTTGAGCTAGCACGCCTTCTTCTTCGTTGACACAAAGGTCATCAGCAAGAACGACGGCAAATGGTTCGTCACCCACCAGTTCACGCCCGGTCAGAATCGCGTGGCCTAAGCCTTTCATCTCGCGTTGACGGATGTAAGTGAAGTTTGCAGATTCAATGATTTCACGGATATCTACCAATAGCTCTTCTTTATTGGTACCGCTAATCTGGTGTTCCAGTTCGTAGTTCTTATCAAAGTGGTCCATGATAGAGTGTTTGCCACGACCCGTCACAATACACATGCCGTTCATACCAGCTTGAATTGCTTCTTCAACGCCGTATTCAATAAGCGGTTTATTCACGACTGGCATCATCTCTTTTGGCATAGATTTCGTTGCCGGTAAGAAGCGAGTGCCATAGCCTGCAGCAGGGAACAGACATTTTTTAATCATTGGGGGAATATCCTATCTCGTTATTATCAAGAATCTGCGCATAACTTTAACACGAGAGTCGTCAATGAATCATGAATAAAGTAGGAAAAAGTGTGAGACTCAGTGCGGAAAAAAGATGAGCGACTCGTCATTTCAGTCATTAGAGTCGCAGCATCGCATCATGACATTAAGTTTTGATCTGCCCACGCGATAGCCTGAACGCGATTCTTCACTGATAGCTTTTTGAATATCTGATACAAGTGCGATTTGATGGTGAATTCACTGACAAATAATTCCTCGGCCATTTGGCTGTTCGATGCGCCAGCTTGCAAGCAACGCAGTACTTGCAGCTCGCGAATGGTTAGGTCTACCGTGGCTGGGGCAGTATGAGTATTAATGACGTTACGGTAATAGTGTAAAAGTTGACTGGTTACATTACGCGGCAGCCAGTTTTGACCGTTAACAATGCCTTTTAATCCTTCTCCAATTTGCTCTAGCGTATCTTCGGAATAGAACAGCCCCTTTAATTGACCAAATGAAAGCAGCTCATCTGTGGTCAGCCTTTTAGGAACATTGAACACAACGGTTTCAAAGTTCTTCCATACCAGCGGTAAGTTTTTGATCGATTGAACGAGTGATTTATGTTCACTGAAGTCGATCAGTAGGATTTTGTTACGATGCTGTGGCTTAGCTTCCATGAGTGCTTCGGTTGAAATCACCGGGATGCTCATATCAATGTACTTTTCGAGTGCCGCCACCTTTTTTTGCGCATTATCTTCCATACTGATCAGAAATAGCTTTCTTGCGTAAGCCGACTTTCTCACGTGTTCAAATCTCCCAGCGTTCAATAAAGGCCATAAGTTGGCATTAAAGAGAGGTTATAACCATAGTCTTACTGAATAAATGCGTTCGAATTCAAAGCTTCACGAAACGATGTCTGCAACGCGAATCAAAAGTGCTACATGCGTAAGTTGAAATGCGATTTGGGTTCTAGTAAGTGACTCATTAGATCACAATGGTATTAGACTTTAATCAAAACATTAAAGCGTGCTATTCTAATGCGCTAAAATTTTATATATCCAGAGTGAAACGGAGCACATCATGGCCAGCCGTGGAATTAACAAAGTTATTTTGGTGGGGAATCTAGGTAACGACCCTGAAATTCGTTACATGCCGAACGGCGGTGCAGTAGCAAACATTACTATTGCGACTTCTGATTCATGGCGTGATAAAGCGACTGGCGAACAGCGCGAAAAAACGGAATGGCACCGTGTTGTGTTGTTCGGCAAGCTTGCGGAAGTAGCAGGTGAGTACTTGCGTAAAGGTTCTCAAGTATACATTGAAGGCCAACTGCAAACTCGTAAATGGCAAGACCAAAGCGGTCAAGATCGCTACTCAACTGAAGTCGTTGTTCAAGGCTTCAACGGCGTGATGCAAATGCTTGGCGGTCGTGGTCAAGGTGGCGGCGCACCAATGGGCGGTCAACAGCAGCAGCAAGGTGGATGGGGTCAGCCTCAACAACCAGCTCAGCAGCAGTACAATGCGCCTCAGCAACAGCAACAACAGCAGGCTCCGCAGCAACCACAGCAGCAGTACAATGAGCCACCAATGGATTTTGACGACGATATCCCGTTCTAAATTCTGCTTATGTTTGAATCGAAAAGGCCGCGAATATCGCGGTCTTTTTTATTGTCACTATCTAATGATCTCAAAGGCTTATCTCAGCAAGGTTAGGCGTAACAATAAAACTTATCAATGAGTGTGATGTTCTTTATGCTCCAGCCTCTCACTATCAGACGAATCCGATTGTTTGATGAACTCTTATCAAGTATAAATATTTCAATAAGGTATATGATGAATAAAAAAGGAATTTGGTATTCATGAGGTATACCCCAACTCTTAAGTTAAGCACACGGCTGGTGGCTTTTGTCACCATGATCGTCATCTGCGCCATGTTTATCTTGTTTGTCGGTGGCACCCTCTCTTTTAAACGTCTTGGGCAGGAATATCTCACCCATTATTTAGAAGGGATCGTAGAGGTGGTCGACAAGGAGATGGAAGATCCTGACGCTGCTTATTCTATGCAGCGCTGGATGCCGAAAATGCTGCAGGCTTCCAATATTGTCGAAATGACATTGTCGACCAACAATGCGGTTGTTTATCGCTTCAAAGATACTTCTCATCAAATGGAAGCGTCAGTCTTGTTTGAGACAGAATACCAACTGACTCACAATCAAGATTACACGATTCATTTTAAAGCGATCCCGCCTTACTTAGGTTACAGCTACTCAATGCAGGCGCTTTGGTCGATCACGCTTGCCGTTATCTTGATCATCTTCTGTTTAATGCGCGGCGTTGCGTGGCTTAAGGAGCAATTAGAAGGCTCTGAAATGCTCGAAGAGCGAGGCAGGATGATCCTTGCTGGTCGGGTAGAGCAGTATGCAAAAGGTGACAAAAAAGAATGGCCTTATACTGCCAGTGAAGCGCTCGATGTATTAATTGAAGAGTTACAAGATGCGCGTCAAGAGCGAAGCCGATTTGATACCTTTATTCGAACTCAAACCTTCCTTGATAAGTTAACAGGTACCGCCAATCGAGTGCTGTTTGATAGCAAACTGGAATCGGCGTTACTAGAAAGTGGGCTCGCGGCGCCGTGTTGCTAGTACGTATTCAAGACTGGAAACTGGTTGAAGAAGAGCAAGATAAGCAAATTACGGATGAGTTTATTGTTGAAGTTGGGAGTTTATTATCCAACTTAGTTCAGCGATACCCTGATGTTGTGTTTTCTCGTTATTACGATGCTGATTTTGCGTTATTTCTGCCGCATCAAAGTGCCAAAGATGTGGCTAATTTGGCATCACAATGCATTCGCCAGTTAGAAAAATTAATTCCGCCAGAGCCACTCGACCCAGACAACTGGTGCCATATAGGCATCACTACTTATAAAGAGGGTGAGCGACACAGCCAAATCATCGATGAGGCAGAGACAGCTTTGCGTAGTGCACAACTACAAAATAACAATAATTGGAGTCGCTTCAAAAAATGGAACCACGATGAAGAAGCTCGCGGAAGTGTGAGGTGGAGAACGTTATTTGACACAGCACTTACACCAGAAAATGTGATACTCTACGCACAATCTGTGCACCCAATAAGTGACGCGACGCATAAAAAATCATTATATGAAGAGTTAACATGCCGGATTCGCGATCCTGAGAATGGTATTGTTAAAGCGTCTCGGTTTATTTCTGCGATCAGACAGGTTGGTTATGAAGCGCAAATGGATAAGTCAGTTATTAATAAGTTCTTAAGAGAATTTAAGGATAATTTTGATAACTCGAGAGAGTATGCGCTCAATTTGAATGTAACGCCTTTTTCTAACCGAGAGTACTTTAAATGGTTTCGTGATGAACTCTTACAGTTGTCACGTGAACAGAGAAAGTGTCTCAGTTTTGAGTTTGTTGAAGCACAATTTGTAAGACACTTAGACTTTATGCGACCAGTCGCTAAAATGCTGGCCGGTTTAGGGTGCCACTTAATGGTTGGGCAGGCTGGACGAACCATCGTCAGCACTCACTATTTAAAAGAAGTGGATATTCGTTACCTTAAACTTCATCGCAGTTTAGTAGCAAAAATCGACCAGCGACATGAGAACCAGCTATTTGTCCGCAGCATGCTAGGTGCTGCGGCAAACAGTAAAACTAAAATCATAGCAGTGGGAATTGAGAATCAAAACGAGCTCAACACGTTAATTGAGCTCGGGGTTTATGGTGGGCAAGGGCGTTACTTCTCTGCAGAGCAGCAGTTTCTTCCTCGTCCACAAGCATTGCCAAGTTCTCAATCAGAATCCCAAGTGAAATTGGGAAGACGAAATCGCTGGCGTAAAAAATAAAGATAATAATCATGGACTTCAAAGCACTACTCGACAAGCTCAAACGATCATCTGGTGGTGGTCGTTCCTGCTTTTTGGTTATTCAGCCAGACGCCGTTTATTTATCATCTTCAATAAAAAGTGGCCGCCCATACCAATTTGATATTTCTGAATCCAATTGGGAGAAAGCCGTAGAGCAAGCATTGAGCGTTGCTGCGAGTGCGTATGATTCTCTAACGGTTGTCCTTTCTCATAACTATTATCAGATGTATCAAATCGACAAACCTGTCATGCCGCGCCAAGAATGGCCTGCAGCATTACCGTTTTTGTTGAAAGAACTGATCTCTGAGCGTGCCATTGACATCATTGCCGATGCGGTCGAGTTACCCAATTCAACCAAAGTGCAAGCTTACGTCTTATCACGAAAAATGTTGGATAAGATCGTGTTACTGGCCAGTCGCGCCCAGTTGCCATTAGAAGCTATTCTTCCTGAAGACGACATTTGGGGAGAGACCGCAGGTGAACTAGGTAACTTCCTATTATTACAACGCAGTGTGCGTGGTCACTTCCGTATTAGCGCTTTTGTCGAAAATACTATCGCGTTCCATCGTTCGATTCGCAGTGTGACGCCACCGTTAACGGGGGTTCCGTCTAGCGAGTTACAGATGGATAGCCTCTCGTTAGAACTGCAACGTTCGATTGATTATCTTTCTTCTCAGTTGCGCCATGTGCAGCTGCATCAATTGAAAGTGTGTTGTGATGAGGAGGATGAGAGTGAGCTTGTTCAGTCTCTGAACTACCGTTTAAGCAC
This sequence comes from Vibrio sp. M60_M70, assembly GCF_037162085.1. Classification (NCBI taxonomy): domain Bacteria; kingdom Pseudomonadati; phylum Pseudomonadota; class Gammaproteobacteria; order Vibrionales; family Vibrionaceae; genus Vibrio; species Vibrio sp. M60_M70. The sequence goes on along the minus strand of NZ_JARLUL010000001.1, from coordinate 2,974,035 downwards.
TAAAGTTTCTCCGTTATTACCACCAGAACATGAGTTATCAGGACACGTTTTAGCAGATGCTGCTGCGGCTTCTAATACTCGACGCGTTAACTTATACCCTGATTACTTAAAGCCGAAAAAAGAGCTCCTGACACTAAGAAATATCGCGTTATCTTGGGGTGTCGCGGCTGCGGCCATTCTACTCTCTTACGGCTATGTGACTTGGCAGAGCAGTGGTTTAGAAGATGAAATTGCTATTGTAAAAAGCAAAGGCGATATCATGAAGTCAGAGCTTGAACGCTATCAAGTCAAGCTACGTAAGCATCAGCCCGACAATAATAAGCTGGCAGCTAAAGCCCGCTTAGAGCGTGAAGTCAAGGCGAAGCGAGACTCGATTAAAGCCGTCGGGAAATACGATGACTCGCAGCGTACGGGTTACTCTGGCGTGATGCAATCATTAGCTAAGCTAGGAAACCAAGAAATTTCTTTGTCCGAAATTCGAATCAATAACCATACCTTAGATCTGAAGGGACTGGCGAAAAAGCCGAGCTCAGTACCAAGTTGGGTTAACCAATTTAAAAATGAAATTAGCTTGGTTGGCCGGACATTTGACGACGTCAAAATTGGCCGAAATGATAAGGATATTGTGACGTTTGAGCTAAAAACGCGCGAGGATAAAGAGAAATGAACGAATTCTGGCTCTCATTAGAAGAGCGCTTTGGCGAAATGAGCGCGCGTGAAAAAGTGCTTATCGCGCTGTGTGGTTTAGTTGTCGTGATCATGTTGCTTTTTACGCTGGTACTGGAACCAAAGCTTAACGAGATCATCAGTAATGAGAGGCAACTAAGCAATTTAAAGCAAGCCAATCAAAAGATTGAAATCGACACGCTACGTATTCAAGCGCAGCTGAAGAAAGATCCAAACGCTGAGATTGATCGCGCGATATCTAACCTGCTAACAGAAAGTCAGCACCTTTCGATGCAGCTAGCGGAGATCATCGAACACCTTATTACACCTTCGCAAATGGCTGAGCTGCTGGAAAATGTATTAGAGCAGCAAAGTGGCATTCACCTTTTGTCTTTGCAAACTTTGCCATCTGAGCCAATTACGGAAGATAAAGAAGCATCGCAATACTCTGGTTACTACGTACACCCTGTACGTATGGAGCTGACTGGCGACTACTTTTCTATTGCCAATTACCTAAATAAGTTGGAGAGCCTTCCTGCCAGTTATTATTGGCGCAGCTTTAGTTACAAAGTCGAAGAGTACCCGAAAGCGAAGCTTGTGTTGGAAGTCTACACACTAGGATCTCGAGAGGAGTTTATTGGTGGTTAAAAAACTCATCATCTCATTACTTGTCATGGCTGCGGCAGGAACCGCTTGGGCGAACCAAGATCCAACGGCACCACTTGGCTGGGAAAAGCCTGCGGTTGAAACGTCAGCGAAACCAAAAGCAAAACAGTACCGACTGCCTACGCTCAACAGTATTGTGTGTAAGCCAAGTACTGCTTGTGTCGCGATTATGGATAACAAGCTTGTTGAAAAAGGCGAGCTATTTAAGGGTTATCGCGTCGCGAGCATTAATAGTGAATTTGTAACTTTAAAGCGTGGTAACCGTCAGTGGGACCTAGAGCTTTTTGGTTTAAACGTAAAAAAATAATAACCAGAGCCTGATCAGATATGCGCAAATTAGTTGTAGGAATAACGATTGCTTCTTTAATGGGATGTTCAATGGGTCACCGTGACCCAGTGGAAGTCAAAGAAGCGCTCAATGAATCTATCAATCAAGCGAACAGCCGCACGTTAGAAGAAATTCCTTCTTCTGTCGAAGCGGACCTGATGCCTAACTTAGACTCGAATGTTGCTTCAGAGCAAGGCACCTCGAAGCGTTTCCGTATTCAAGCGAATGCGGTCGATGCACGAAGCTTTTTTGCCTCTCTAGTCAAAGGCACTGAGTACAGCGTGGCGATTCATCCAGCGGTACAAGGTAATATCACCGTCAACTTGTCAGATGTTACGTTGGATGAAGTCCTGAGCGTTGTACAGAACATGTATGGCTATGATGTGGTGAAGTCTGGCAAAGTTATTCAAATCTACCCTGCTGGTATGCGTACGGTAACCATTCCTGTTGATTACCTCCAGTTCAAACGCTCTGGTCGATCATTGACGAGCATTGTCACGGGCTCAGTGACCTCGGCTGGTACGTCTAATTCTGGCGGTAGCTCAGACAGTTCTGACTCATCAGACTCTGACAATGGAAGTAACAGCGGCGATAGCTCGACGACTTCTACGGGCGGTACGCGCATCGAAACCATCACCGAAAGTGACTTCTGGCCGATGCTGCAGCAAGCCGTTGCGAATCTAATTGGTTCAGGCAAAGGACAAAGCGTTGTCGTAACACCACAAGCAGGAGTGATTACGGTTCGAGCGTTTCCAGATGATATTCGAGAAGTCCGTGAGTTCTTAGGTGTATCGCAGGAGCGCATGCAGCGTCAGGTCATTCTTGAAGCTAAAATTCTAGAAGTGACGTTGAATGATGGCTACCAACAAGGCATCAACTGGTCGAACTTATCGGCGTCAATTGGTAACACGGGTAGTGTCGTAGTGAACCGTCCAGCGTCGGCATTACCACCGTTGGATGCGATTGGCACGCTATTGGGCGGCCAAACCAACGTGACTATCTCTGATGGCAACTTCAATGCTGTGTTGAGTTTTATGTCTACGCAAGGTGACTTGAACGTTCTTTCGAGCCCTCGTATTACCGCAGCCAACAACCAAAAGTCAGTCATCAAAGTGGGTACCGATGAGTACTTTGTTACCGAGCTATCGAGCAATGCAGGCAACGGTGAAAACTCAAATGCCGTTCCAGAAGTGGAATTAACACCATTCTTCTCAGGTATCTCTCTCGATGTGACTCCGCAAATTGATAACAAAGGCAATGTGTTCCTGCATGTTCACCCTGCGGTTATTGAAGTCTCGGAAGAAGTGAAGAAATTGAACTTGGGCGGTGAGTTCCAAAACATCCAATTGCCACTGGCAAAAAGCTCTATTCGTGAATCAGACTCGGTTATTCGTGCTAAAGATGGCGATGTTGTGGTTATCGGCGGTTTGATGAAACAGCAAAATCGTGAGCTTGTTTCTAAAGTCCCATTCTTGGGCGATGTGCCCGCATTGGGGCATTTGTTCCGCAACGTAAATAACGTGACTGAGAAAACAGAATTGGTCATCTTGCTAAAACCGACCGTAGTTGGTGTGAACTCTTGGCAGAAAGAGCTAGAGCGCTCTCGTGATCTGCTGCAAGAGTGGTTCCCAGATGCGCAATAAGCGCGGGGAAAGCTTCCGTTTTTCAATGAGTTTGTGATTCGAGTATGTACTTGTCACATTTTGGATTTCGAGTTCAGCCTTTTTCGTTAACCCCAAACACAGAAATGTTCTTGGGGTTAGTCCCTCACTATGAGGCGATCCAAACCATTTTAGCCGCTGTGCAAATGGGAGAAGGAGTGATTAAGGTGACGGGAGAAGTTGGCACCGGAAAAACCATGGTGTGTCGTAAGTTAATTGAGCAGATTGAATCTGAAGTCGAGCTGATTTACTTACCCAATCCAGTTTTGAATGGAGAGCAGTTGCAGTTTGCTGTCGCCAGAGAGTTAGGCATCGAGAACGATGACCCGCTACGTATTGTTTCTCTCATTCAAGAACACCTGATTCAAGTGCATTCTGCGGGAAAGAAAACCGTCTTGATCGTCGATGAAGCGCAAGCTCTTTCTCCACAAGCTTTAGAAACATTGCGTCTGTTCGGTAACCTAGAAACGGAACAAGATAAACTCATTCAACTGGTATTATTCGGACAACCTGAGTTGGATGAGCGGTTAGCCAGCCACGAGCTAAGGCAGTTTCGTCAACGTATTACGTTTAGTTGTCAGCTGCGTCCTCTTTCTATCGATGAAGGCGTGGCTTACATCAATAATCGTTTAGACAAGGCAGGCAATGGAGCGCACATTTTTTCTATTGAGCAGAAAAAAGCGATTTGGCGTTCATCCATGGGGATTCCACGTTTGATCAACCAAATTAGCCACAAGTCGTTGCTTGCGGCATTTAATGATCGTTGCACACTATTAAAAAATCATCACGTTTACGCAGCTATGCACGATACGTTTGATGCCCGTAAACCTAAGTTTAAAACACCCGTATTTTGGGGATGGAGTCAACCTTGAGTGCCATCAATAAAGCATTATCAGAACTCGCTGAAAAAACATCACCGTCAGAGCTTACTCGTGCGGACATTCCCAACGTTTCACGCAGTAAACCTTGGCTTTGGCTCGTTGCTGGTTTCTCGTTAAGCCTTGCGGTGGGCGGCTGGGCGGTCTCTCGCGGTCCTATCCCTTCAGGCGAGCTTTCATCTGCTCAAACAGAAACCATGCCATTGTCGTCAGTGAATGCTTCGTCAATCACATCATCAGAGAGTACTCATTCGCCAACGAGTAAAATGACGCCCGAGACAGCCCATGTGGTTTACACGAAGCCAGTGACACAACCGGCTGCGCAACAGCTTCATATGCCTGAGACTGATAGGTTCACGCCAAGAGCGGAGGTAAATGCGGTCTCTGAAGATGCAGTGCTACTCGCGCAAGTGGCAACGATGCCAAGCGATGAGCAATCTAATCACGTAACCCGCACGACAGCAGAAAACAGTTCAATGCGTATTGAGCAGGTTGAGCTGACGCACCGCCAGTTATCTCTTAAAGCGGTTAGCCGAGCGGAAAAAGCACTGGATGCTAACGATATGCAAACGGCGTTGTCGGCTTATGCTGAGGCGTTACGTTATGAGCCAATGAATGCAGACACGCGTCAAAAATTATCGGCGTTGTACTTTGGCAAAGGCGACACGCGTAAAGCGTATGAGATTATCCAAGAAGGGATCAACCTTGACACGAACAACCAAGTACTTCGTTTGGCCTTGTCTAAGTTGTTAGTGAAAGCTAATCAACCTGAAGCGGCGCTGAGTCCGCTTGTGCATTTGCCTCCAATACCAAGTCGAGATTACTTGGCGATGCGTGCGGCATTGGCACAAAAACACAAGCAGAATGATATTGCGCTTGAGAGTTATCAACTCCTTACTCAACGTGAGCCGGAAAATGCGCGCTGGTGGCTAGGTTTAGCGATTCAACAAGAGCGCGCGCTGACGTTTACCGCCGCGATCAACTCTTACAACCAAGCTCTGGGTAAAGTTGGCATTTCGAATCAATCGCAAGCGTTTATTCGTGACCGTTTGAGCATCTTGAAACAGCTGGAGAATGCACAATGAAAATTCAGTTGAGAAAACGCTTAGGCGATCTTCTGGTTGAAGAAGGCATCGTCTCTGAAGAACAAATCCAGCAAGCACTAAACGCACAACGTAGTACCGGGCAGAAGCTAGGCGATGCGTTAATTGATCTCGGCTTTATTACTGAGAAGCAAATGTTGGACTTCTTGTCCCAACAACTTGGTTTGCCATTGATCGATCTTGGTCGTGCCCCTGTGGATGCGGAAGCGGTACAGATTCTACCTGAGGTACACGCACGTCGCTTACGTGCGATGGTCGTTGCTCGAAATGGGGACACGTTGCGCGTTGCTATGAGTGACCCTGCAGATTTGTTCATCCAAGAGTCACTGATGAATTTGCTAGGTGAATACAACCTTGAGTTCATTGTGGCTTCAGAGCGCCAACTCATTTCAAGCTTTGACCGCTATTATCGCCGCACTAAAGAGATCGCTTCTTTCGCGGAACAGTTGCATGAAGAGCATAAAGACGAGCAAAGCTTCGATTACGGTATTGATGGAACCGACAGTGAGGAAGTTACCGTTGTAAAGCTGGTTAATTCCATGTTTGAAGATGCGGTACAAGTCGGGGCATCGGATATTCATATTGAGCCAGACGATCAGATTTTGCGCTTACGTCAGCGTATTGATGGTGTACTTCATGAAACCATCCTGAATGAAGTGAATATCGCATCGGCTTTGGTTCTTCGATTGAAGTTGATGGCGCACTTAGACATCTCTGAGAAGCGCTTGCCACAAGATGGCCGATTCAATATCAAAGTGCGTGGTCAATCAATCGATATTCGTATGTCGACGCTACCAACGCAATACGGGGAGTCCGTGGTAATGCGTCTGCTTAACCAGTCTGCTGGTTTGCGTCCATTAGAAGAGTCAGGTTTGCCGCCAGATTTGCTTGCTCGTTTACGTCGACAGTTGGCTCGTCCGCACGGCATGATCTTGGTGACGGGGCCGACAGGTTCAGGTAAAACCACCACGCTTTACGGCGCATTAAGTGAGCTCAACGAACCTGGGAAAAAGATCATTACAGCAGAGGACCCGGTTGAATATCGCCTGCCTCGTATCACTCAGGTACAGGTAAACAGTAAGATCGATCTGACTTTCTCGCGTGTGCTTCGAACCTTCTTGCGTCAAGACCCAGACATCATTCTTGTTGGTGAGATGCGTGACCAAGAGACGGTAGAAATTGGTCTGCGAGCTGCACTAACGGGTCACTTAGTATTGAGCACTCTTCACACTAACGACGCGGTTGACAGTGCCTTACGCATGATCGATATGGGCGCACCGGGTTACTTGGTTGCCAGTGCGGTCAGAGCAGTGGTGGCGCAGCGTCTTGTTCGCCGTGTTTGTCCAGATTGCAAAACAGAAGACCATCTAGACGAGTCACGCCAACAGTGGTTAGCTGGGCGTTTTCCAAACCAAGTGGGCACCACTTTTTATAAAGGTGCAGGCTGTCAAAACTGTAACTTGACTGGCTATCGAGGCCGAATTGGTGTGTTTGAAATGCTTGAACTGGAGCAAGAAATGATGGATAAATTGCGCGCCAATGATGCGGTTGGCTTTGCCCAAGCCGCGCGTCGCTCAGAAAACTATAAGCCACTGCTTGCTTCTGCAATGGAACTGGCGCTACAAGGCACCGTCAGTTTGGATGAAGTGATGACCCTAGGTGAGGGTGACGCTTCTGGTAAGACTGATCCCATTTTCATATAGGTAAGTGAATGCCAACTTTTCGTTATCAAGGCCGCACGCTAGACGGCTCATCCACTAACGGCAAAATCGAAGCAGTGAACTCAGAGGCTGCGGCGGAAGCATTGATGAACAAAGGGATCATCCCGCTCAATGTGCGGTTAGAGAAAGAGTCGGCAAAAAGCCAAGTGAGCTTGTCTAAGCTATTTGTGCCAGCCATTCCATTGGAAGTGATCATTCTTTTCTCTCGCCAGTTGTTTAGCTTAACTAAAGCGGGCGTACCGTTGCTGCGTTCTATGCGTGGCCTGCTGCAAAATTGTGAAAACAAACAGCTCAAAGAGGCACTGGAAGATGTCGTTTCTGAACTGAGTAATGGCCGAGGTTTGTCTTCTGCGATGCAGCAACACAGCAAAGTATTCAGCCCACTGTTCGTTTCTATGATCAATGTAGGTGAGAATACGGGTCGACTCGATCAAGCGCTATTGCAACTGGCAAATTACTACGAACAGGAACTCGAGACTCGTAAACGTATCAAAGCGGCGATGCGTTATCCGACGTTTGTCATTATCTTTATCACTATCGCCATGTTTATATTGAATATCTTGGTGATCCCTGAGTTTGCATCGATGTTTACGCGCTTTGGTGTTGAGTTACCACTGCCGACGCGTATTTTGATCGCTACTTCTAATTTCTTTGTTAATTATTGGGTGTTGTTGATTGTGGCAATGATTGGCGCGTTTGCGGTTTTCAGAGCCTGGGTGGCGACGGCTGATGGTCGGGAAAAGTTCGATAAGTTTCGGCTTCGGCTTCCAATTGTGGGCGATATCGTTAATCGCGCGCAGCTTTCCCGTTTTGCCAGAACCTTCTCGTTGATGCTTAAGTCCGGCGTTCCACTTAACCAGTCTTTAGCTTTAGCCGGGGAAGCTCTGGGGAACCGCTTTTTAGAAAATCGAATTCTTGAGATTAAGTCCGCGATTGAAGCGGGTAGCACCATTTCAGTGACGGCCATCAACAGCAAAATATTCACCCCATTGGTGATTCAGATGATTGCAGTAGGGGAAGAAACTGGTCGTATTGATGAGCTGCTGCTGGAAGTGTCGGATTTTTACGATAGAGAAGTTGATTACGATCTAAAAACACTGACTGCAAGAATAGAACCGCTACTTTTGGTGATTGTCGCAGGCATGGTCATGGTGCTAGCACTGGGTATCTTCCTGCCAATGTGGGGAATGCTAGACATCATCAAAGGCGGCTAATAGGTGGTTGAAAATCAAAGTCGAGCGACGCTAATCGTTTTTGGGGTAATTGCTACCATCATTGCTGTTGGCTTGGCTGCCAAATTACGTCCTGTTACCGAGCAGGCGCAGGTGACTGGAGCGAAGTTGGCAAGAGTTTGGATACAAGATAGTGTTCAGCGTTATCGTCAAGCTTGGCTCGTAAAAGGCGAGCCAGAACATATGCTGATGGATGGTTTTAACCTCACCATGACTGAGGGCGGGCTAGTATCTCCCTTTACTCAGCAAGGTGTTTTAGATTGTGGTTATTGGTTAGCAGTGCATTATCCACAACGTAAAATAATGACCAATAAGTTAATAGATATCAGTGGAGCCATCAAAACTGATCGTTATGTCTGTCACTATACTTATGAAAATGGTCAGTCGATTGTAGTTATTTCAACAGCTAATCAACTGAAAATAGACGTCGAAATGTCGGCGGAGTGAATTTTTTGACACTTAATCACTATAATTGGTATTGAAAGTCGGTATAATGCAATCATTACCATAAGTAAGACGCTGTAATAGAGGGTAAACAATAATGTGTTTTTCTCATTGCAGCATGAACTGAATAATGGCGAATCGTCATTCTGCTCAAGCGGTAGATACAGTATCCACTTCACGGTCAGTTTTAGTGAACGTTGCTGCCCCAAACCGTTTTGACAATATCCAAAATGGTCGCGTGACCTAAACGAAACCTTGCAGTCACACTGCATGCTTACATAGAGAGAGTAAACAATGAAAAGACAAGGTGGTTTCACCCTTATCGAACTAGTAGTGGTTATTGTAATCCTAGGTATTCTAGCGGTCACTGCAGCACCACGTTTCCTTGATTTACAAAATGATGCAAGAAAAGCGTCTATTCAAGGGTTGAAAGGTGCTATTGATGGTGCAGCGGGAATTACATATGGAAAAGCGGTAATTGATGGAAAAGATAGAGAGACTGGCGCTGACGTCGAAGGTATTACTGCTGATTTCGGTTTCCCTGTGGCTGAAGCAGGTGGTATTGATAAAGCTGTTCAGGGGCTAAGCGACGATTGGGCTTTAGCCGTTGTTTCTGGGGGTAAAAGCGTAGTTGCTACATTTATTTCAGATACTAACAAAAAAGGCTACCATGCTAATAATAATGAAGAAAATATAACTAAAGCCAACTGCTATGTAACCTATAATGAAGCTACTGGTACGGGGGCAACGCAACAAGCTTCGACATCAGTTATTAATACAGGCTGTTAATATAGCATAAAGGCCAGCTAGCCTGGCCTTTATCTCTTTATTTTGATTAAGTACATATGCGTAAATCATCGGGTCTTAGTGCAATAGAGTTTGTCGTTGTGCTGATTATCTTAGGTGTGATCGGTTATGTAGTATTACCAAGATTTATCAGCTTCGAGCCAGAAACTTACGAAGCAAAGTGGGAGCAAACTAAGCAAACCGCCGAGCACGTTTCTGAAACGCTGAGCAATAAAGAAACTTACGATCGGATTGAAGAAGAGATCGATAGATCGAAAAACTAACCTAGAGCAATCTTGTTTACTACGTAAAAGAAGTGTGATTTTAGTCCAAAATTACCATGCTTTTTTGCTTATAATTTAATCGCTTGTTGTAAGCCGAAGGTTCCTCAGTATGAAGTCGCGCTCAACGATATCAGGTTTTACTCTCATTGAGCTGATCATGGTAATCGTCATCCTCTCTATATTATCGCTTTATGCATCCAGTCGATTTATACGCACTGGTATTTCTGCCGTCGCAATTCAAGATCAAGTCATTTCTGTTGTTCGCCAAGTCCAGGTGAATCGCATGCAATCAAATGTCAGTAGTGCGGTAGGAAATAACGATTTTATTCTATCCATAGCAACCAATTGTATCGGTTCAAAAGCCTCTTGCTCATCTCAGTCCAGTAGTCGTAGTGATTGGGTCGAAGACAGAAGTGTTACTTTTTCTCCTGTTCAAGAGGTTAAATTTGATCTTCTAGGAAATCCGACCCCTTCTTCGGTCACTATCTCTATTAGCGAAAACAATAGCTCTCAAACCTGTACGGTCACAATTAATGAGCAAGGCTACGTAAGTAAAGGTGGCTGTTCATGACGATGAAATGCAAAAAAACGCTTCGAGGAATGACGCTTATTGAGATGATTATTGCGATCGTCTTGATGGGAATCGCAATGGTGATGTTTTCGACAGCATTGATACCACAAATTAAAGATGCTTCCACCTCCCATTATCAAAGTCGAGCCATTGCTTTAGGGCATAGTATGATGTCGCAAATTTTGGCCCGCAATTTTGACCATTATTATGATGACAATGGTGGCATGCTCCGCTGCGGCGAAAGCGGGGCAGACGCTTGCTCACCTCTTGGAAGAGATGGAGAGACTTCGCCCTCTGCTTTTAATGACGTTGATGACTATATTGGTTGTTGGTACACCGAAAATACTCAGAATAGTTGTCCGTCAGGGATCGAAAAATACCAACTCTCAGATGTTGTGGGTAATAGTGCAGACAGTAGTTATATCAATTTTCGTGTAGAGGTAGTGGTAGAAACGACAGAGTACGAAGGAAGTGTCCCTAAATTGAAGCAAGTGAAGCTAGATATATTTGCGGGCCCCTCGTTAGCGATTTCATTGGTTGGTTACAGAGGCAATTACTGATGAGTCAAAGAGGTTTCACTCTCATAGAACTCGTGCTGACCATTGTTATTGGTAGCATCATCATGCTGGGGATTGCGGGTTATGTTCAAGTTGGGATGAAAGGGTATGTTGATGCGAGTTCAAGACAAAGAATTCAGACCCAAGCTCAATTTGTGCTAGAAAAAATGGCGCGTGAAATTAGACACGCAGTGCCTAATAGCTTTGATATTAAAAACAGTGCTGAAAAATCTTGTTTGTCTTTTATTCCAACATTGAACTCCGGTTATTATTTTCAAGAACCGACCAGTGATGACTTGTTGTTTATTACAGGGGGAGATGTTCCTGGTGGGACTTTGAAGGCGTCTGAAAATATTCGTTTTGTCATCAACCCTACACGGTTTACCGATTTGGTTTCTGATGATTTAGTTTCTGGAGCGGTAAGTAGCTATTTAATAAAAAATGACCTCCCTTTAAGGACGGATGATAAAAATGGCAATGCAAACTTTTATAGATTTACACCTAATCAAAATATGCCGTTATTAAGTCAATCAATAGCTCATCGTATATATCTATACCAACTAGCCAAAAAAGTAGAGTACTGCATTATTAAAACGGGTGTTAATATTGATAGTTTAACCAGAAATAGTGTTGTAGTAGAGAATATCAAAGCAAGTGAAAGTCATTTTGATTATACGAATGTGGGCTTGCAGACTGGTGGTATTGTTTATCTCAAATTTGCTTTTGAACAAAATGGTGAAGTTAGCACTTACCAACAAGATGTGCAGGTGTTAAATGTCCCATAAACATAAAAGTAGTGGAAATGTTCTTATCGTATGCCTCTTTGTGATCATTGTTATGGGGTATCTTGGCGCGACGCTTACAAAAACGAACTGGTCTAATCAAAACTCAATGACTCGTGAGTTTTTAGGGACACAAGCATGGTTTTACGCTCAATCTTCAACAGAGTGGGCTCTTACTGAGATTTACCCGCTGAATGAGCCTAGCTCAAAAGTTGGAGATAACTGCAACAACAAAGTAAATGGCAAAGCTCCAAGCTCAGATAGTGTAAATTACGGAAGTTGCCGATTAGTTTCACTTGTGTGTGACGGGGGTGATAAAAAGCTAGATAACCAAACTTTTTATCGTATCGAAGCTGCGGTCCAGTGTGGTTCTGGATTGAGTTTGGTTGAACGCAGACAAGAGATTTGGGTTAAGGATTAGAACAATGAAGTTAAGCTTAAATAATAAATTCATTCCATTCATATTGTTATTAACATTTCTTGTAACAAATAGCGTTAGAGCTTCTAGTGACACTATTACGATCAATGATTTTCCTTTTGTTGCGCAAGGGCATGGTAATGGAAATAGCTTCTGTAATGGATATGGTAACGCTAGTTATCTTAAGGTCTATAATGAAGCTACAATTTGGGGGACTGAAGGATTAGATTTAAATTTTTGTTATGGTTTTCAATATATGTCGGAAACTTCTTGTGATAATAACGATGGTAGTTTGAGAAAATGTAATGTCAGTTACCAACAGTTATCACCTAAAAAATTAAAACCATTTAAAGAAGCGACAGGTAATAAAAAGATTCATTGTAATAGTATCACCAGTATTTATCGAGAAAATATTAAGTCCTTTAATGGATACCAAAATTGTAATGCTTGGTTTTCTTCACCTTTGCACAAGATAAAAAAATGAATATGTACGGTAGTTCTACAGTGCATTTTTTTAGTGGGGAGTACTGGATTGATAAACTGACTATGCAAAACAGCTCTAAAATCGTCATTCATGGTAACGTGAAGATACATTTAAAGAATGAAGCAGAGTTTAATGGAGCCAGTATTGAGTATGCAGATGAAAATTCACAATTAATTTTTGTTTCTCGAGACTCTATAACACTGAATGATAGCTATTGGCCGGTTCACAAGAGTTCAACATTAGAGGGGTATTTTTATGCAGATGAAGATATATCTCTCCACAATGGTTCTGTTATTCTGGGAAAAGTAAACTCTCGTATATTAACTTTGACTGACAGTAGTAAAATTAATAACGAAAATATAATTCCCAAACAGTGTGAATACTTACCAATGGAAGACTTCAATGCTAATGATATTAGTAACTGGTCTGTTATTGGTTTTGGACAAAGTATTAAACCTAAACCGTCTGGTGGTCGATTCGTTTTAAACTCGTCTCAAAGAAATCAAGCAACAGCATCGGCATACAACTATCTATTCCCTTCGAAAGATAACTACCTTGAGGTGGAGTTTGACCACTATGCGCACTCCGGCTCTGGGGCTGATGGTGTGGCATTGGTTTTATCTGACGCAAATGTTCCGCCACAAACTGGGGCATTTGGTGGTCCACTTGGCTATGGCGTGAAACCCAACATACAAGGCTTTGCTGGTGGTTGGCTTGGGTTTGGTATCGATGAATACGGCAACTACTCAAGAGAAGGTAGTTTTGAGGATAGTAATTACCGACCAGGGTTTAAGCCAAATACAGTCGCGATTCGTGGATCTGGGATTAAGAATGACTCTGGGCATTGGATGGGAGGCTATCGCTATATCAAAGGTAATCACAATGTTGGTGACTTAGATGGGCGTAGCAATCAAAACCATAGATACAAAGTTATCATTGATTCTAAACAACAAGGTAAAGTCTACATTACGATTCAGCGTAAGATCGGTAGCGCGAATTCTTGGACAACATTGATCTCGAAATTTGATGTCATGAGAGGCTTTGGGCAAACCACGCCTCCAGAAAACTTCCGTGTGTCAATTACCGCCTCGACCGGTGACATTACCAATATACACGAAATGGATAACTTCCAAGTTTGTGCTGATAAGTATCAAAAAATAACGGAAGGTATTCACCACTTCGAGTTTGACTATGCTGGAACTGGCAGCATTTGTCAGGCATCGGAAGTAACGCTTCGAGCGTGTATGAATGACTCTTGCTCGAAAACATATCCAGCATCAGTGTTGTCTAGTAACCCTGGGGCAAGTATTGATCCCGTCACGGTATCGTTGTTGCCTCAATCTTCCTCTTTGGTTAAGTGGGAGGAAGGAGATAGTGTCACATTCTCTGACTCTATTTCGTTAAAATTGCAGGCTTATCAATCTGGCTCTGCAAAACTTGGCATTGCGAGTAGCTCAGTTCCACAGTTCGGATTTGAAGGCGCTAAGTGTCGCATCGCTGGCGGAGCTTTGTCTGAACAGAACTGTAATATCTTGTTTAACTCTGCCGCGTTGGGCGTAAATATTCCAGATAAGGTAGCGGGCAAACCATTTTTTACTGATGGAACCCCTTTATATGGAATTGAAAATAGACCTTACCTTGAGTTTTGTAGTGCGCCCAATCAGCAGAACGGTGACGGTGAAAAACGAGACGTTCAATTATCTATCGAAAGAATAGAACCGACAAGCAACGCAGTATTAGTTCCAGCTTACGTCTCTTTCAAACAGCGAGATGACACCTTCAGTGATGAGGTTACCGTTGGGACAGACGGCGTTGATGTTGCCGATGTCTACTTTAACAAGCAAGGTAAAGCTTACTTTAACCTTAGATACCCCGAAGCAGGTAAAATTGCGCTGAAGGCGAAAATAAAAGGTGAGAAGGATTCATTAGGTCAAAATAGCTTTGTTAGTTTTCCTGCTTATCTTCAGTTGACGGTTGACGGTGGTCTTTGTGGGGCATCCGATTCATGTGATAAGAGTTTTGTTGCCGCTGGAGAGCCATTTACGATGAAAGTAACGGCCTACCAATTTGGTGATGATAAGAAGCTCGCACAAAACTATCAACAATCTGGATTGACTGTAAGTCATAAAGTGACTTACCCCGCTGCTGATGCTGCTGTATCAGGTAATCTGGGCACAACGGCATACGATCACTTGAACCTAACTAACGGCACTGGTTCTTTTGAGCAGACCATTTCTGAGGTCGGAGCGTTTGAATTTATAATAACACCACCAGAAACGTATTTGGGAAGTAAGTCCTTTGCGATCACTCCAGCAAAAGAAGTGATTGGCCGCTTCTACCCTAAATATTTCCGAACCGATGAAGTGAAGAATAATCAATGGGCCTATCGTGATGGGCAAAGTTTTACCTACATGGAGCAGACTTTTGGTGCAAAAGAGTTTTACGTAGAAGCTCTAAATGCAGATAAAGGTGCTTTGACAAACTATGCCTTCTTCTCTGATGGGTTACATGCTCGTTTTGGGTTGAAAGATACAAGCTCTTACGAAGCTCGTTTTTCTTCGAATAAAACGTATTCGGGGACTTGGTTGAATAATGGTACCGCTTACGTTACATCAAGAAGCCTTGGTAAGTTTACTGGTTCGACAACGGATGGGTTGGTGTTCTCTAAAGGTTCTGGTGCAAGTTACCCTGATGGCCCTCTTAACTTATATAAGAATGCCAAAGACACCACAATATCCATTAAAGGTATAAGTGCTAATAGCGATCCTGTGTCGATAGATGGGAATGACGGAGTATTAACAACTCAACCAGACATCCGTTTTGGTCGTGTTGACCTAGATGATGTAGGTGGCAACCAAGGCACGACATTACATGTGCCACTTCGAGTTGAATACTGGAATGGTAGCCGCTTTATTGCTAACCCTGATGACAGCCAAACTAAAGTGTTTGGAGAAATTGAAGATGACTCTCAGGTGCACATTTGGCCGACAGATAATAGTGCAAAAGAGGTAACTCTAGGCGATGGTGGGACCGTTTCTTCTGGTTCTTCTCGCTCTGTTACTGCAACTCAAGCTGAACCATACCGTCAGCAAACGCGCGTTTGGTTAGACCTTGATGATTCAAAAAATGGTTTACCTTGGCTCAAGTACAACTGGGATAATGACAAAGCGGGAGAAGAAAACCCATCCTCCGTCGTCACCTTCGGTATTCACCGTGGTAACGATCGCGTGATTTACCGTGGTGAGCCAGGGTTAACCGGACAGTAACAACTTAGGTTTTTGCCCTTAAGTTAGGAAACTGCAAGAAATTGAGGCTTTCTGCTCATGTTTGTGTACCAATACCTTGCTGTGACAGCGAGGCATTGGTACATTTAGAGCAATTTTTGTCTTCTATATTTTTGCAGGATGAGCGAAGAGTATGTTTAAGAAACTTCGTGGCATGTTTTCTAACGATCTATCTATCGATTTAGGTACAGCCAACACTCTAATTTACGTAAAAGGGCAAGGTATTGTCCTTGATGAACCTTCTGTAGTTGCTATTCGTCAAGATCGTGTAGGTTCTGCAAAAAGCGTTGCTGCAGTCGGTCACGCAGCAAAACAGATGCTTGGTCGTACACCTGGCAACATTTCCGCTATCCGCCCAATGAAAGACGGCGTAATCGCTGATTTCTACGTAACCGAAAAAATGCTTCAGCACTTTATCAAACAAGTGCATGACAACAGCATCCTAAAGCCAAGCCCACGTGTTCTTGTTTGTGTTCCTTGCGGTTCTACCCAAGTTGAGCGCCGCGCAATTCGTGAATCAGCACTCGGTGCTGGTGCGCGTGAAGTTTACCTAATCGACGAGCCAATGGCGGCGGCAATTGGTGCTGGTCTGCGCGTGTCTGAGCCGACAGGTTCAATGGTGGTTGATATCGGTGGTGGTACAACTGAAGTTGCGGTTATCTCTCTAAACGGTGTGGTTTACTCATCGTCTGTACGTATCGGTGGTGATCGCTTTGATGAAGCCGTGATCAACTACGTACGTCGTAACTACGGCAGCTTGATTGGTGAAGCAACGGCTGAAAAAATCAAACACGAAATCGGTTCTGCTTACCCTGGTGATGAAGTTCAAGAGATTGAAGTTCGCGGTCGTAACCTTGCAGAGGGTGTACCACGCAGCTTTAGCTTGAACTCAAACGAGATCTTAGAAGCGCTTCAAGAGCCGTTATCTGGCATTGTATCAGCAGTCATGGTTGCACTAGAACAGTGTCCACCGGAGCTTGCTTCAGACATTTCTGAAAATGGTATGGTTCTAACCGGTGGCGGTGCGCTACTGAAAGATCTTGATCGTCTATTAATGGAAGAAACCGGTATCCCTGTGGTTATCGCGGAAGATCCACTAACGTGTGTTGCGCGTGGTGGCGGTAAAGCACTAGAAATGATCGACATGCACGGTGGCGATCTGTTCTCTGAAGAATAAAGGTTTAGGTGAAGCTCATGTCGGGCTTCACCTTCATTTCTGCTCTCTCTGTAATTCAAACATGCTCCATACCTAAAAGTATTTATTTAAGTATTTTTAGGTTGCCAAGTAAGGCTCAATAATCATGGAAGCAATCAGGTCAAAAACAAGATGAAACCGATTTTTGGCAGAGGTCCGTCTCTGCAATTACGTCTGTTTTTTGCTGTCATCGTGTCGGCGAGCTTAATGCTGGCTGATAGTCGTCTAGATACGTTTTCCAACGTCCGATACTTATTGAACAGTATGGTTGCGCCCATTCAATACGCAGCCAATTTGCCTCGCAGCATGTTCGATGGCGTATTTGAACGTTTTAATACTCGTCAGGCATTAGTTGAAGGCAATCGCAACTTAAAGCGAGAAGTGCTACGCCTGAAAAGCGAACTGATCTTGCTCGATCAATATAAAGAAGAAAACCAACGTCTACGCAAATTGTTAGGCTCTTCATTTGTCCGGGATGAAAAGAAAGTCGTAACTGAAGTGATGGCGGTTGATACCTCACCTTATCGTCATCAAGTGGTGATTGATAAAGGACAAATAGACGGTGTGTACGTCGGACAGCCAGTGATCAACGAAAAAGGCATTGTTGGTCAGGTCACGTTTGTCGCAGCGCACAACGCACGTGTTCTGTTGCTAACGGATGCGAAAAATGCGATTCCTGTCCAGGTGATCCGTAACGATATTCGAGTGATCGCGTCGGGCAATGGTGAAATGGATGAAATCCAACTGGAGCACATTCCAACCAGTACTGATATTCAGGTTGGCGATCTATTGGTGACATCCGGCCTAGGTGGGATTTACCCAGAAGGGTACCCAGTCGCGACGGTTACTAATGTGGATCACGATACGCGCCAAGAATTTGCGTCAATCAAGGCTGAGCCAGTTGTAGAGTTTGATCGCTTACGTTACCTACTGCTGATTTGGCCGAATGAAGATCGTCAACACAAAGTGCTGCGATCCAATGTGGATGAAGGGTTAGAGCAAGAAGAACAAGAGGTAACTGATGGCCAATAATGTAGTGAGTAGCCGAATGGTGATTGGTGTCAGTTTCTTCGTTGCGCTGGTATTGCAAACCATTCCGTGGCCAGGTGTGTTAGATGTTTTACGTCCATCATGGTTGTTCCTTGTCACGTGTTATTGGGTGTTGGCACTGCCGCACCGAGTGAACGTTGGAACCGCGCTAGTGCTGGGCTTATTATGGGATATCTTGATCGGCTCAACGCTTGGAATTCGCGGCATGATGATGTCGATTGTCATCTATCTGGTGGCGTTGAATTTCCTATTGATTCGTAACATGGCATTGTGGCAACAGTCGATTTTAATTGCCTTTTTTACTGCGTTATTGGAAGTTTTGATATTCTGTGGGGAATATTTGAACCAGGACGTAGTATTTAATCCATTATCTCTGTGGACGGCAGCAATAAACTGTATACTTTGGCCATGGATGTTTTTATTAATGCGACGAGTTCGTCGTGCATGGCACGTAAGGTAAAGCGGTGAAGAAAAGCTTATCTCTCGTTCTCGCTTCGGGTTCTCCGAGAAGAAAAGAGCTGCTTGCTCAACTAGGTTATGACTTTGAGATCGTATTGCCTGATATTGAGGAAGCTAAACAGGCTCATGAGCAGGCACGAGAGTACGTGCTGCGTCTTTCTTTGGAAAAAGCTCAGGCAGGCTTAGCATTAGCTAAGCCTGATTCTGTTGTATTGGGCTCTGACACGGTCGTAGTATGCGATGACCGTGTGCTAGAAAAACCAAAAAGTTTTGAAGATTCAAAGCGTATGCTTACTGACTTATCCTGTCGTCGTCATCAAGTGATGACTGCGGTGAGCGTCGTATCATCGGAACAACAACATTCAGTGGTCGTCACCACTGACGTGTGGTTCAAACAACTGACTCACGAAGAAATCGAACAATATTGGCAGTCAGGAGAGCCATGCGATAAAGCTGGAAGTTATGGTATTCAGGGACTCGGAGGGCGATTTGTCACCCGAATCGAAGGCAGTTATCACGCTGTAGTAGGCTTACCTTTGTTCGAAACCGATCAGCTAATTCAAGAATTTTTATAATTGTTTTGAGGTGTGCACATGAGTGCAGAATTGCTGCTTAACGTGACCCCGAGTGAAACTCGTGTGGCCATGATTGAAGGTGGAGTACTACAAGAAATACATATCGAGCGCGAATCGCGTCGCGGCATTGTGGGCAATATATACAAAGGCAAAGTCAGCCGAGTACTGCCAGGTATGCAAGCGGCTTTCGTCGATATCGGTTTAGATAAAGCGGCGTTTTTACATGCGTCAGATATTGTCCCGCATACCGAATGTGTGGCAGAGAACGAAAAACAGCAGTTTCAAGTCCGTGATATCTCTGAGCTGGTACGACAGGGACAAGACATTGTTGTACAAGTGGTCAAAGATCCGCTCGGCACGAAAGGCGCGCGTTTAACGACGGATATCACCTTACCTTCACGTTATCTTGTTTTTATGCCGGGTGCCAGCCATGTTGGTGTCTCGCAGCGTATTGAGAGTGAGAAAGAGCGCGAGCGTCTGAAAAAAGTGGTGAACCATTACTGTGATGAGCACGGTGGTTTTATCATTCGTACCGCAGCGGAAGGCGCAGATGAAAAAGAGCTTTCTCAAGACGCGGCATTTCTTAAGCGCTTGTGGCTAAAAGTCATGGAGCGTCGTTCAAAATACAAAACGCGTTCAACGCTTTACGGTGAACTTGGTTTAGCCCAGCGCATTCTGCGTGATTTTGTCGGCACAGAACTCGATAAAATCATGGTCGACTCCCGCCTCGAATATGAAAACCTGAAAGAATTCACTTCTGAGTATGTACCTGAGTTAACAGACAAGCTTGAGCTTTACGAAGGTGACAAGCCAATCTTTGACATGTACGACACCGAGAATGAAATTCAGCGTTCTTTAGAGCGCAAGGTTGAACTAAAGTCGGGTGGCTACTTGATCATCGATCAAACTGAAGCCATGACAACCATCGATATCAACACTGGTGCATTTGTTGGTCGTCGTAATCTTGAAGAGACCATCTTTAATACCAACATTGAGGCAACGCAAGCTATTGCTCGTCAGCTGCGTTTACGTAACCTCGGCGGTATTATCATCATTGACTTTATCGATATGGCGTCTGAAGAGCACCGTCAGCGAGTGCTTACCTCATTGGAAACCGCACTGGCTAAAGATCGAGTAAAAACCAACATCAACGGCTTTACTCAGCTCGGCTTAGTCGAGATGACGCGTAAGCGCACACGAGAAAGTATTGAACATATCTTGTGTTCTGGCTGTCCTACTTGTGAGGGCCGTGGTAGCGTGAAAACGGTTGAAACTGTGTGCTTTGAGATATTACGCGAGATTACTCGTGTAAACCGTGCTTACGACGCCGATAATTTTGTTGTGTACGCATCGCCGTTTGTTGCTGAAGCGCTGTTGGGTGATGAGTCTCATGCATTGGCTGAGCTCGAAGTATTTATTGGCAAGCAAGTGCGAGTTCAGGCTGAGCCCCTGTACATTCAGGAACAGTTTGACGTCGTAATGATGTAATTTGGAACATTTGTGAATTCTGGTGTTAACCGTTTTGGGCGTTTTTGTGCGTGGAGTTTAGTTACTGTACTGGTGTTATTGGCCATATTAGTAACCACACTGCGCGTCACATTGCCACAACTTAACCACTTCCAAGATGAGATCAAAACCTGGGTCAAGCAGGACACAGGTTTTGACTTTTCTATCGCCAACGTCGCAGGGACGTGGCGCAATAATCACCCCTCGATCGCGCTACTCGGTTTAGAAGCGAACCTGCCGAATATTCAGGATGCACGCTTTGCCGTTGAAGAAATCCAAATTGAATTCGATCTCATTCAATCTCTTTTGCAACTCAAACCGGTGGTTGCTGACCTCACCATCCATAACCTTGCTCTGGATATTCACACCGTAGACATTCTGCCGACCTCTAGTCGTCAAGAGCAGGAGCCGAGTGTGGACAAGAGCGAAGTGAAGCTCATCGACCAACTCGACTCACTTCTTTTACGTCAGTTTGAAGACTTCACCATTACCGACTCACGGATTTGGTATAAATCGGTATCTGGTGAGACTCGCCGTTTAGATATCGAGCAGCTCCGTTGGAGCAACCAAGGCAAGCACCACTTAGCCGAAGGCACCGTGAACATTGCCGATGTTCGTCTGAATTCATTGTTAGTGAGCGCTAACTTTAAAGACCATGGTTCGCTGCGTGATGTGTCTGGTGAGTTTTACGTGAGTGCCCAAGATGTCTCAGTGACGCCTTGGTTAACCACTTACATGCAAGAAGAGTCGGGTGCTGAGTCGGGTAAGGTCAGCTTAAACACTTGGCTGACGCTGAAACACAGCCAACCGAATGATGCGTATGTTGAACTGTTGCCTTCTGAGCTGGTGTGGAATGAAAACGGTCGTCATGAGCTGTTTATCGAGTCAGGTATTTTCAATCTTCGACCAGATAAACAAGGTTGGAAAGTAAATGGTCACTCACTTCGGATCCGAACCGACAACACCCCTTGGCCGGAATTAGACGCAGCGTTTGATTGGCAACCGAATGGTTGGACGCTCAACCTTTCTCAACTCGATATCGAAGCACTTATTCCGCTCATCAAATTGGCTCCAGAGTCGGAATCGACCAGTGATCTTATCAACAAACTGGCACCGAAAGGCCGAGTTGAAGATGTTCGCTTGTCCATGAACGGTGGCTTAGACACGTTACGCTACTCCGCGGAACTGGATGAACTTGCGATGACGCAATGGGAACTGCTACCAGGATTCCATCATGTACAGGGCAGTGTATCTGGTGATTTAGATCAGGCAAAAGCGAAAGTAACCGTCATTGATGATGTATTTCCGTACGGTGATGTATTTCAAGCTCCGCTGAATATCAAACAAGGTGAAGTCGATATTATCTGGCAACAAGATGAGAGCGGCTGGCGCTTGTGGTCTGATAAAGTGACGGCAGCGACACCAGATCTTCAAGTACTAGGAGCATTCCGTCTTGATTTTCCAAAAGAACAAAGCCCATTTTTATCGTTTTATGCTGAAGCAGATCTCTATAACGCAGGTGAAACATGGCGTTACCTGCCGACTCTGGCACTAGGACAAGACTTAACGGATTACCTATCGACTGCGATTCAAGGTGGTAAAGTTAATACGGCTAAGCTGCTGTGGTATGGCGAGTTAGGGGATTTTCCTTACAAAGATCATAATGGCATGTTTCAGGCGTGGGTCGGTTTAAAAGACGCGAAATTTAGCTTTGATACGGCGTGGCCAACCATCACGGATCTGCAGCTGGACTTGCTGTTTGAAAATGATGCCATGTATTTGGATTCAAAGTCCGCCACGCTAAATGGTGTTCATGCCAAGCGTATTACTGGGCGAATCCCTGAGTTGGCGGAAGGTGGACACATTGAGATTGAAGCCAAAGCGAGCGCGCCGGGCAATGAAGTTCGTGACTACATGATGGCGACGCCATTGGTGGACTCGGTCGGGGCAGCGTTGACGGCGCTGCAAGTGAGTGGTCCGGTTTACTCTGAGTTCCAGCTCAACATTCCGTTTGATTTTGAAAAAGAGTCCCGTGCTTGGGGTTATGCCGATTTAACAGAAAATCGTGTCGATATTGAAGCGCCGCCAATGACGCTGGAGAAAGCCACAGGGCGTATCCACTTCGATAATGATGTGGTCACCACATCGGGTTTGTCTGCAGAGTTGCTTACCCAGCCTATCTCCCTCGATTTTCGTGGTGAGAGTGCGGAACAGGGCTACAATGTGACGATTAACACATTAGGGGATTGGGACGTTGAGCCTCTCAAACCTTATGTTGGTGAGCGTTGGTTAAAGCTTGTTTCTGGGCATGCGCCGTGGCAAATGGACATTGACTTACAACTTAATGATGTAGGCTTCACCTATCAACTTGATGTGTTGGCGCAGCTAAATCGTTTAGCGAGTCAATATCCCTATCCGCTAGCGAAACAAGTTGGCGAGTCCGGGCAAGCAAAACTACAGGCATCCGGCAACCAAGAAAGTATTTCAGCAAGACTACAGATACCAAATGCTAAGTATCAAACCGAGATAGATATAACTGGCGACGTACCTGTTCTGACGGCGACTCATTTAATGGTCGGCAAAGGTGGTTTCAGGATCAGCCCTATTGTCGGACACGATGCATCAGTGCGTGTCGCTGAGCTTAATTTAGACCAGTGGGCAGAGCTGGTTCAGGGCTCGGAAGGTAAGCAATCCTCATCTGTTCTGGCAAGCATGAAGACGCCGAGTATTCCATTGCCGACACGGATTGATGTTGAAACGCCAAACTTGCAGCTTGGTGGGATTGAGTTTCATGATGTGGACTTCTCCGCAAGCAAAAAGAGTTTGAGCTGGCAACTCGATGTGGACAGTCAAGAGGTTAAAGGTAAGGCTAACTATCTGAAACCGTATGACTTATCGGTCTCTTTGGAGCACTTGCACCTGTATATTCCAGGGTTTGAAGAGATGACCAAAGAGCGTAGCTCGCTCTTTGCCAGTGAGGATCAAAACGCACCTTTGATTACCGATTTTGACCGCCAGTTTCACGCTGAGATGCCAAACTTAACTTTGAACATCGATGATTTCTGGTTGCAAGGTTACAAAGTGGGGAAGGTGAATGTTGATTTACAGCGTCGCGAGAACCGTTTGGAGTGGAAAAATATCACCTTTAGCAGCGGCAAAAACCGTATTGATATGAGCGGTTGGTGGGACCTGACAAAAGAGAATAGCCATTCCAACTTAACCATGAAAATGAAAGGTGATAACAACACTGACCTTATGGAGCGCTTTGGTATCACATCAGGTATTCAGCAGGCACCATTTGAGATCAATGCCAATATGGAATGGGACGGCGCGCCTTGGTCGATGAAGACACAAACCTTGCAAGGGAATGTCTCAACGGAATTTGGTAAAGGCGTGATCAGTGAAGTCAGTGGTGCGGCACGCTTGTTAGGCTTGTTCAGTTTGGATTCTATCATCCGTAAGATGCAGCTCGACTTTACCGACGTATTCGACAAAGGCATGGCGTTTAACTCGATCACAGGCACGGGCAAAATCCAAGATGGCGTATTTATCACCAACGATATCGTGATGGATGCGTTAGCAGGGGAAATGCAGATCCGCGGCATCGCCAATATGAACAGCAGAATGGTCGATGCGGAAGTGAAGTTCACCCCAGACATCACATCAGGCCTACCAATGCTGACCGCGTTTGCAGTAGCACCACAAACCGCGTTGTATGTTTTAGCCATCTCAACAGTGATTTCTCCGGTGGTTGAGGTCTTCACTCAAGTCAATTATGAAGTGAAAGGCCCACTAGACTCTCCAACGGTAAAAGAAATTTCTCGAAGTAAAGGTGAATACAAACTACCAGAAAAGCTGCGTGAACAGGCGAAATAACTCACCGACTAAAATGGAATAAGGAGGAAACACATGGAACGTGTTGGCATTATGCAAATGACATCGGGTCCAGATATCACTGCGAATCTGGACTTTATTGAAAAACAGTGTGCTTTGGCGAGTAAGCAAGGTGCCAAGCTTGTCCTTACCCCTGAAAATACGGTGCTGTTTGCCAACCGCGAAGCGTACCATCAACATGCAGAGCCACTTGGGAGTGGCATGATTCAACAGCGGCTCTCTGAAATCGCAAGAAAGAACCAGTTAACACTGATTGTCGGAAGCATGCCTATTCAAACCGCAAAAGGTGTCACGACCACAACGCTTGTATTGCCGCCGCACGGTAAATGCATTGCTCACTATGACAAACTGCATATGTTTGATGTCGACGTAGCCGATGGTTATGGTAGTTATCGTGAGTCGGATACGTTTATGGCGGGTAATCAAATAGTCGTGGCGGAAACCGATATCGGCAGCGTTGGATTGAGCATCTGTTACGATCTTCGTTTCCCTGAGCTTTATAAAGTATTGCGCCAAGAAGGCGCGGATATCATTGTGGTGCCTGCTGCGTTTACCGCTGTGACGGGGCAAGCTCACTGGGAAGTATTATTGCGAGCTAGAGCGATTGAGACACAATGTTGGATTTTGGCGAGCGGACAAACTGGAACGCATCCATGTGGACGAAAAACATGGGGACACTCAATGGTCGTTGACCCTTGGGGACGTATTCATAAACAGCTTCAGGATGAAGTAGGCTTATTGGTGACAGAGATAGATTTGTCACAGAGCCAACAAGTAAGGCAGAATATGCCGCTGACTCAACACAGTCGCTTTCAAAATGAATTGAGACGGAAATAAAAGAGCTAACTATGAGCACAAACCAAATAGAACAGGCACTCCTTGCCCCAAATGGTCTGACAGAGCAAGACATTGCTGACACGCTTGCCAGCATTGCGACACGCCAGATCGATTATGCGGACATTTACTTTCAGTCCAGCTGGCATGAGTCTCTGGTTCTAGAAGACAGCATCATCAAAGATGGCTCTTTTAACATTGATTGTGGTGTTGGTGTCCGTGCGGTAACTGGTGAAAAAACCGGCTTTGCCTACTCTGATCAAATCCAGCCTGAAGGTCTGAAGCAGAGTGCAATGGCGGCGCGCGGTATTGCTCAACAAGGGCAGAATGGTAAAGTCCAAGCGTTTAAACGCACCGAAAACCAAGCGTACTACGCGGCTGTGAATCCATTAGCTGGGTGGGAAAAGCAGCAAAAAACAGAATTGCTCAAATCTCTAGATGCTTACATCCGCACTAAAGAACCATTGATTAAAGAAGTCTCGATCAGCATCAGCGGTGTGCATGAGCAGATGCTTGTTGCGGCAACAGACGGTACTTATGCAGGCGATATTCGTCCTTTGGTGCGTTTGTCTATTAGCGTGCTCGCTCAAAAAGGTGAACGACGTGAACGAGGTAGCGCTGGTGGCGGTGGCCGTTTTGGTTACGATTTCTTTTTAACGGAAAGCAATGGTGTGAAACAAGCTTTCCATTATGCAGACGAAGCGATTCGCATGGCGCTGGTAAACCTTGAAGCAGAAGCCGCACCAGCAGGCATGATGCCAGTGGTATTGGGCTCAGGTTGGCCAGGCGTATTGCTACATGAGGCGGTAGGTCATGGCCTAGAAGGTGACTTTAATCGTAAGGAATCTTCGGTTTTCTCTGGCAAAATGGGTCAACAAGTGACGTCTTCACTGTGTACCATTGTTGATGACGGTACATTAAAAGACCTTCGTGGTTCACTCAATGTGGATGATGAAGGGGTGAATGGCCAGTACAACACGCTTATCGAAAATGGTGTGCTGAAAGGTTACATGCAAGACAAGCTAAACGCGCGGTTAATGGGTGTGAACCCAACAGGTAACGGTCGTCGTGAATCGTATGCACATTTGCCGATGCCGCGTATGACCAACACCTACATGCTTCCAGGTGAACATACGCCAGAAGAAATCATCTCGACGGTAGAGAAAGGGTTGTATGCGCCAAACTTTGGTGGCGGTCAGGTGGACATTACTTCGGGTAAGTTTGTATTCTCCGCATCGGAAGCGTACTTGATTGAAAACGGCAAAATTACGCGCCCTGTTAAAGGTGCGACGTTGATTGGCTCAGGTATCGAAGCCATGCAGCAAGTCTCTATGGTCGGCAACGACCTAAGTATCGACAAGGGCGTTGGCGTATGTGGTAAAGCAGGTCAAAGTGTGCCAGTTGGTGTTGGTCAGCCGACCTTGAAATTGGACTCACTGACGGTGGGTGGCACTGAGTAACTCATTCGAATCGTTATAAAAAGAGCGCTCATTAGAGCGCTCTTTTGCTTTGTGAGTCGGTGTCGATTATAGATTTTCTTCAGCAAATTCCGCCAAGCGGCTACGAACCACGCCGTTGAGGTGAATATTTGCGCTGCCTTCAAAGTTCTTGAAGCGCTCAACCATGTACGTCAACCCTGATGTCACTGGGGTGAGGTAATGAGAGTCAATCTGCGCCAAGTTACCGGAGCAGACGATTTTTGTTCCTTCACCACAGCGGGTGATGATGGTTTTGATTTGTGATGCGGTGAGGTTTTGACACTCATCAAGCAGTACAAACGCATTTTGGATCGAACGGCCACGCATAAAGTTGATCGATTTAAATTGAATGTTGGCTTTATCGCAGATGTACTTCAATGAGCCTTCAGTGCAGTGATCGTGTTTATGTAGCGCTTCCAAGGTATCGGTCACCGCCGCTAACCACGGCATCATTTTCTCCTCTTCTGAGCCGGGTAAGAAGCCGATGGATTCACCGATGTCTGGCGTGTTACGCGTCACGATAATTTTATCGAACATGCCTTTTTCAATGGTTTGCTCCAGTGCTGCTGCCATGGCTAATAGCGTTTTACCACTACCAGCGGCACCAGTTAAAATCACTAGGTCAATATCCGGGTCAAGTAAGGCATCCAACGCCATTCCTTGGTAGATGTTTTTTGGTGTGATGTCCCAAGCCTTACGGTGCATCATGCGTTCACGGCTCAGGTCGAGTAGCGTTAATTTGTCTTCATTGATGGTTTCCACGCGGCCAGCAAAGTCGCTGTCTTCATCAATCACATATTGGTTAATAAAGGTTGGTTCAAAAGGTTCACGACTGAGCTTGTGATAGGTTTTTCCGCCCAGCGCATAACTTTCCACTTCCTCAATATCACTCCAGAAGTCCCCCTCACGCAGTTGAAAACCTTTGGTGAGGTATTGAATGTCGTCAATCAGTTGATCGGTTCGGTAGTCTTCAACAAAGCGTACGCCAGCGCCTTTGGCGCGTAAACGCATGTTAATGTCTTTCGTGATCAGTACCACTTCACGTGGTGCTCGTTTGTTTTGCAGATAAAGCACCGCATTGAGTATGCGGTTGTCACCGGCTTTGTCGGCGAAGGCTTTGACGGTTTCCTGCAGTTCAAAATCCGCCAAAATGGAAATGGTGCCTTGGTCGGGGCTGTCTTTAGAAACAGGAATACCTTCAGAAATTTCATCGGGCGTTGCTTCTTTAAACAAATCTTCCAAAGCGCGAATAGCCACGCGAGCGTCTCTTGCGACATCGCGTTTGCTGTCTTTGATTCGGTCGAGTTCTTCCAACACGGTCATGGGGATAACGACATCGTGTTCTTGGAAAGAGAAGATGGCAAAGGGTTCATGAAGAAGAATGTTGGTATCAAGTACAAACAGTTTCCGATCGGTATCGCCCATAGCGTCTCCTTGCCGTAATACGGCTCTGCATGCGAGTGGTTAGGTCGTTCTCAAATAGGTGTGAAGCGGCCTAACTCTGATTGCTTGCAATAGAGGTTGTCGGGCTGATGTCGGTTAGTATGCAACCGAGTAGCAAGACAACTTACTGCAAACCCGTGTTGATCCTAATCGTGTACTAACGCGCTTAAATCATATGCAATGGTTTTAAACGCCCCTCACTAGAAGTATACGTAATATTTACGTTCTACAACTTAATAATTGGCATGAGTATTTTACAATTTGATTGCATTTATAGTTTGGGAAAAAAGTTTCCGCTTGATGCGGTTTCGGCGTGACCTAAATCACAGCTTCAAGTAAGATTAGCGACCTTTTTCTGCGTATAGGCTACGTCCGATTTATCATGTTGAGCTGGCTTAAAAATACTCAGTTCATACTGGAATGACGAATGCTATCGGCATAGCAGAAGCCAGAATCAGATCTAAACTATTATCCATGCCTACGGGCATGAGTAGACCAACAAGAAACACGAATCAAGAACTAATAACGAGGTAGTCAATTCATGACATTTGCTTTGGGGCAGCGCTGGATTAGCGATACGGAAAGCGATTTAGGTTTAGGTACCGTTGTAGCAATGGATGCTCGTACTGTGACATTGATGTTTGCAGCGTCAGAGGAAAACCGAGTTTACGCACGTAACGATGCACCTGTTACCCGAGTCACCTTTAACGTTGGTGATGTCATCGACTGCCAAGAAGGTTGGTCTCTAAAAGTTGAAGAAGTACTGGAAGATGAAGGTCTATACACCTATTTCGGCACTCGTGAAGACACGCAAGAAACCGCCGTTGTTCTGCGTGAGATTTTTCTGAGCAACCAAATTCGTTTTAATAAACCTCAAGATAAGTTGTACGCCGGTCAAATCGATCGCATGGACAACTTTGTTCTGCGTTACCGTGCGCTAACCAACCAGTTTGAGCAGCATAAGAGTCCAATGCGTGGCTTGTGTGGTATGCGTGCAGGTTTGATCCCTCATCAGCTTTATATCGCGCACGAAGTTGGCCGTCGCCACGCGCCACGCGTATTACTGGCGGATGAAGTGGGTTTGGGTAAAACCATCGAAGCGGGCATGATCATCCACCAGCAAGTGCTGTCTGGCCGTGCAGAACGTATTTTGATTGTGGTACCTGAAACACTGCAACATCAATGGCTGGTTGAGATGATGCGTCGTTTCAACCTGCATTTCTCTATCTTTGACGAAGAGCGCTGTATCGAAGCTTTTGCGGATGCAGAAAACCCATTTGATACCCAGCAATACGTGCTGTGTTCTTTAGACTTCCTACGCAAGAGCCGCAAGCGTTTTGAACAAGCACTGGAAGGCGAATGGGACCTATTAGTTGTCGATGAAGCGCATCACCTTGAGTGGAGCCAAGATAAACCGAGCCGTGAATACCAAGTGGTAGAAGGTTTAGCTGAACGTACTCCTGGAGTGTTGTTACTGACGGCAACGCCAGAACAGCTTGGTCGTGAGAGCCACTTTGCTCGTCTGCGTTTGCTGGATCCTGACCGTTTCTACGATTATGAAGCGTTTGTCGAGGAAGAAGAGCAATACGCACCTGTAGCGGATGCGATTACTTCACTTTTCTCTGGTGAAAAACTGCCTGATGAAGCGAAAAACCAGATTACTGAGTTGTTGTCTGAACAAGACGTAGAACCACTTTTCCGCATTATCGAAAGTGAAGCGGACGAAGAAGCGAAAGCGTCAGCGCGCCAAGAGTTGATCGACAACTTGATGGATCGTCACGGTACGGGACGAGTTCTGTTCCGTAACACACGTGCGGCTATCAAAGGTTTCCCTGCGCGTAACGTGCACCTGATGCCAATGGATATTCCACCGCAATACACCACGTCAATGCGTGTTGCTGGGATGATCGGCGGTAAGATGAGTTCTGAAGCACGTGCGAT
Organism: Vibrio sp. M60_M70; assembly: GCF_037162085.1. Lineage (NCBI taxonomy): Bacteria > Pseudomonadati > Pseudomonadota > Gammaproteobacteria > Vibrionales > Vibrionaceae > Vibrio > Vibrio sp. M60_M70. The sequence goes on along the minus strand of NZ_JARLUL010000001.1, from coordinate 2,943,795 downwards.
GAAGAACCTTTACCCGGAAGAAATTTTCCAAGAATTTGAAGGCGATGACGCAAGCTGGTGGCAGTTTGACTCGCGCGTGAATTGGTTACTTGAAAAGGTAAAGGAGAAGCGCAGCGAGAAAATTCTGGTGATTGCCTCTCGTGCAAGTACGGCTCTGCAATTGGAGCAAGCACTGCGTGAGCGTGAAGGCATTCGTGCGACCGTCTTCCATGAAGGTATGTCGATCCTTGAGCGTGACAAAGCAGCCGCTTACTTTGCGCAAGAAGAAGGTGGTGCACAGGTTCTTATCTGTAGTGAAATCGGCTCTGAAGGTCGTAACTTCCAGTTTGCCAACCAATTAGTCATGTTTGACTTGCCGTTCAACCCTGACTTGCTTGAGCAACGTATCGGTCGTTTGGACCGTATCGGCCAAAACCGCGACATCGACATTCATATTCCTTACCTGAAAGGTACCTCGCAAGCCATTCTTGCTCGCTGGTTTGATGAAGGTTTAAACGCTTTTGCAGAAACTTGCCCAACAGGCCGTGCCGTTTACGATAAGTACTCTGATGATCTGATTGAAATCCTTGCTTCTGGTGACACCAGCACGCTAGATGAGATCATTGAAGCGTCAGCAAAAATGAATAAAGAGCTGAAATCCCAATTGGAGCAAGGCCGTGATCGCCTGTTAGAAATGCATTCAAATGGCGGGGAAAAAGCACAACAAATCGTTGAGAAAATTGAATCAACCGACGGCGATACCAATCTGGTCACCTTCGCACTTTCTCTTTTTGATACGATTGGCTTGAACCAAGACGACAAAGGTGAAAACGCACTGATTGTGACCCCATCTGAGCACATGATGGTACCAAGCTACCCAGGCCTGCCATACGAAGGGGCGACGATCACGTTTGATCGTGATACGGCTTTATCTCGTGAAGATATGCACTTTATCAGTTGGGAGCACCCAATGATCCAAGGTGGTATCGACCTTCTGATGAGTGAAGGAGTGGGTACGTCTGCGGTATCTCTACTGAAAAACAAAGCGCTACCAGTAGGTACGATTCTTCTTGAGCTGATTTATGCGGTAGATGCGCAAGCACCAAAACGCAGTGGCATCGCGCGCTTCTTACCGAAAACGCCAATCCGTTTGATGATGGACTCGCGTGGTAATGATTTGTCTGCTCAAGTGGAATTTGAAAGCTTTAACCGCCAGCTCAGCCCTGTAAACCGTCACTTAGGCAGCAAGTTGGTCACGTCGGTACAGAAAGACGTACACCGCTTGATCGAAGCGGGGGACAATCTTATCGAAGCGAAGGTTGAGGAAGTACGCAAGCAAGCTCATCAAGATATGCAGCATAGCTTGAATGCAGAACTTGAGCGTTTGCAAGCGCTGAAAGCGGTAAACCCAAATATTCGTGACGAAGAAATTGAAGCCATTGATGCACAAATTAAGGAGCTCACTGGTTACATCAACCAAGCTCAAGTGCAGCTCGACTCGCTACGTTTGATTGTGGTGAGCCACAACTAAGTAAGCATTTATTGTTCATTAAAAAAGGTCTTCAGTTGAAGACCTTTTTCTTTATTTGCGGTTTAGTTTCTTTATGCGGAATGCACTAATCACTCATCGCTAACTCATTTACATCAACCATTTCCACCAGATAAATACAGCCAAGAAGCCAAACAAGTAAATCAGGCCTGCAATCGACAACCACTTCAGTTTAGGTCCAACAGCCAAGGGCTCAGGTAACTCGGTTGTGCTCACTAATGTGTAATTTAGCAGAGCAAAGAATGGCGTGGTCATAAAGGCGAGGATCATCGCAAAGTTCAGCATAGGCAATAACGCAGAAGCCCAGAAAACCACAATACCCAATGCAAATAAGGCGACCACCAGCATGATCGCTGAAGTGGTTTTAGGGTTAGTGTCTGGTTGCGAGCGCAGTAGACGTTGAGAGTCAGAAATAACGCGCGAGTAGCCATCAATAACGGTAATCGTGCTGCCAAAGATACAGAAAAACGCAATTACCGCTATCAAGTAACGAGACCATTCGCCAATCGTCGCCGCATATAAGCCAACCAATTGATGGGAGAAGCCAACGCCAGAACTTTCAAGCGCAACGCCAGATCCATAAAGCATCAAAGAACCTAATGATACAAAGATAATGGCAAGAAAAGCCGTGCCAATGTAACCGACATTAAAGTCAAATAGAGCAGAGCGATACGTTACTTCTTGCTGGCTTGATTGGCGTTTTAACCATGCTGAGGTTAAACAGGAGATCTCTATCGGTGCTGGCATCCACCCCATTGTTACGACGATAAAGCCAATTGCCGCAATCGACCAAGGTGACGGTGGCTCGAAGTTGGCCACTTGCTCAACAGGGTTACCAAAGGCGATAGAAACGGCAAGTAAAGTCGCGATGGTTAACACCGACATGATCACCTTAGATAACGTATCGAGCGCTTTGTAATGACCAGCAAATAATATGATCAGGCAGGTGACAATCACAATGATACTGAGTGATGCCATTGATAGTGAAAACGGAATGAAGTAGCCCAGCAAGCTAGCACTAAACATCAACAAAGCGGCGGTATTGATTACGGCTGAGACCACGCTCAGAAATAGAAATAGCCATAGATAAGGCCGACCTAATTTCGCGTAGCCCTCAACCAAGGTGAGCCCTGTCCCCATGGTGTACTGTACGCCCGCTCGGAAAAAAGGGTATTTAAACAGGTTTACGAGCAGAATCAGCGCCGCCAGTTGCCAGCCATAAATCGCACCAGCTTTGGTTGATGCGACGAGGTGAGAGCCACCGACCGCAGCAGATGCCATTAATATGCCGGGGCCTAGCGAACGAAAAAATAAGGAAAGTTTGGATTGGGGTTTATCTATAACGGCGGAGTCCATTGCTTATTGTCCTTTTTATCTTATGTATCTTTCTAAAGAGATACATACCGCAGTACATGACAAGCTGAGCGCTCGCCCTATACTGCGCAACGGTAATGTCTTTTAAATGCTGTGTTTTGATGTATTTATTTTAAGTATTCTTTGCGAATATCATGCTGTGTGCATCTAGCACTCTATTCAGTTATGCGTCTTGTTGTCAAACTAAATTTACAACATGCTATTTTTAGTTTTTATGCTAAAGGATTGACTTTGTTTTATTGGTTTGAACTTTTCTTCAGCACCCTGCATTTGGGTGCTATTTGGGTATATAATCGCGGCGTTTTTATTTTGTAGAGATCTCCCATGGCAATGCTTGAATATACCCCTCCCACCGATCCTTGGGTCGATATCGTTTTTGAGGATGACGACATTCTGGCAGTGAATAAGCCATCTGGGTTACTGTCTGTTCCTGGTCGACTTGCAGAGCATTACGACAGCATGTGGAGCCGCCTCAAGGAAGTGCATCCAGAAATCCAAGTAGTGCATCGCTTGGATATGTCGACATCAGGGTTGATGCTGCTGGCGAAAAACAAACCTTCGGAGCGAGCATTAAAAAAGCAGTTCCAATATCGTCTCACCCACAAGGTGTATTACGCACGTGTTTGGGGGCATGTCGAGCCGCAAGAAGGGAATATTGACCTTCCATTAATTTGTGATTGGCCAAACCGTCCGCGACAAAAAGTATGCTTCGACGACGGCAAGCCATCTCAAACTTTATTCCAAGTGGTGAAGCGTGAAGTGCACCCTGATGGCACCCATACGACCGTTGTGCGACTACTGCCCATTACTGGTCGATCGCATCAGTTACGCGTGCATTTGATGGCGATTGGTCATGCGATTATTGGTGATGAGTTTTATGCAACTGAAGAGGCGTATCAGTTTTCAGAACGTTTAGAGCTGCACGCTGCGGAGCTAAGTTTTTATCACCCAGCCACGGATCAGCTGAGTAGTATTTTTGTACCTTGTGACTTTTATCCTGAAGCCGAGGCGGCGATCTTTAACTATTTTTCGCCAGAACGTACATTGCCTGATTATAAAACGTTGCCACACCCTTAATGCCAACCGCAGTCAACAACGGTTCTTTCTAGTTCGCTATTTCGTTACTGTGGTTGATGTATCCTGTCTTTCAGCCGTGAACAAGGAGTTGTTATGTCTTTGCCGACCATCGTATTTTTGGACCGAGCGACCATCCCAGAACACATTGAGATCCCACGACCTAGCTTTCAGCACCACTGGCGTGAGTACGACTTAACCGCGCCAGAGCAGGTAATAGAAAGGTTAGCAGATGCAGATATCGTGATTAGCAATAAAGTCCTGCTTGACCAAAATGTATTAGAGCAACTACCACAATTGCGGATGATCGCGGTTGCCGCGACTGGTTTTAACAACGTCGATGTGGACTACTGTGCTAAGCATGATATTGCGGTTGCCAATGTACGTGGTTACGCGACGCGTTCGGTGCCTGAGCACGTGATTGCGATGCTGTTTGCTTTACGCCGAAATTTATTTGGTTACCATCAAGATATTGCCGCTGGCGAATGGCAGAGTAATAAGCAGTTCTGCTTTTTTACGCACCCAATCGGGGATATAGGTGGTAGCACACTAGGTGTTATTGGCAGCGGCGCTTTAGGGCAAGCGACAGCACAGTTAGCTAATGCGCTAGGCATGCAGGTGATCTTTGCTGAGCGTAAAGGTGCACCGGAATGTCGACCTGGTTATGTACCGCTTGAGGAAGTGTTGAAACGTTCTGATGCGTTGACTTTGCATTGCCCGCTCAACGATCATACTCAGAATTTGATTGGTCAAGCAGAGTTGCAACAAATGAAGCCCAACGCCATTCTAATTAATACGGGGCGTGGAGGCTTGGTGAATGAGGACGCGCTGGTGGATGCCCTAAAACAGGGAGAAATCGCTGCGGCTGGTTTTGATGTTTTTACACAAGAACCAGCTGATGAGAGCAATCCGCTGATTGCCAATATGGGTTTACCTAATTTGTTACTTACACCGCATGTTGCATGGGGCAGCGACTCATCGATTCAACGTTTAGTGGAAATCTTGATTGAGAACATTAACGCTTTCGAGCGCGGAGAGCGTATTAATCGCTTGGTGTAACGCTGACATTTAAGTAAAAGATAAAAAAGCAGACATCATGTCTGCTTTTTTCGTTAATTGAATGCTCGTTGGAATCGAACCGTCTAATTAAAACTCTTCTTCGTTCAGACCTTTTAGGATCTGGAAGATTTCGCGGTACGCTTTTGCTGGTTTCCCAGCCTTTTTCTCTTTCGCTGCTTGGCGAGCCAATTGGCGTAGACGCTGACGATCCGCCTCTGGGTACATTTCCATTACGTCATCAATGGCTTTGTCGCCTTCTTCTACCACGCGATCACGCAGAGCTTCAAGCTTGTGGAATACCGCCGTTAATTGAGAGTGCTTGTTACGAATCTTATCCAATGCCGCTTGGATTGGCTCTGGATCTTCATAACGCATCAACTTACCAATACGTTGTAATTGGCGACGACGTGCTTCGTTTTTAAAGCGTTGTGCGTCTGCAATTGCTTCTCGCAGGTCTTCGCTCAATGGAAACTTTTCTAGAACTGCAGGTTTGAGGCCGACAAGCTCCTCACCTAGCTTTTGCAGTTCTTCCATGTCTCGCTTCATCTCGGATTTGCTTACCCAGATGATCTCTTCTTCTGGTTCCCATGGCGCTTTTTGATTCTTACGTGCCATTTCAGTTGCCTGTGTTTTGATTAATATTATGACTATTTTAACAAGAATCGTGGGGAGAAAGCGAAATTCTTGTTATCCTATTGTTCATCAAAGACAAGATGTGAAAGACAATGGATATTAAACAGCAGGTTGCTGAGCAACGTACCGAGCTAGAGCAAGCCGTCGCAAGAGCCTTAAAGCTTGCATCGGCAAAATCTGACGCCGCCGAAGTCGCAATTACCAAAAGCACTGGTTTAAGTGTATCTACTCGCATGGGCGAGGTAGAAAATGTCGAGTTCAACAGCGATGGTGCGCTGGGCATTACCGTTTACCGAGGTCAACGTAAAGGCAGTGCTTCCACGTCTGATTTAAGTGAAGCTGCTATCGAGCAAACCGTTATTGCGGCGCTGGATATTGCGCATTACACATCTGAAGATCCATTCGCAGGGCCCGCTGCCAAAGAATACATGGTGCAAGAGATCCCTGAGCTTGATCTTTTCCACCCAGACGCACCAGATCCTGACTATGCTGCCAATGTGGCGATTGCCGCAGAAAAAGAAGCGTTAAGTTATGACAGTGCAATCAAGCAAAGTGATGGCGCGAGTTATGATAGCCACTACGGTGTAAAAGTGTATGGTAACAGCCATGGCTTATTAGCAAGCTATGCGTCTAGCCGCCACAGTACCAGCTGTTGTGTGATTGGCGTTGGTCAAAATGGCGAAATGGAGCGTGATTACAGCTACACTGTGGCACGTCATCGCGATGACTTATGGACACCAGAAACAGTGGGTCGTAAGGCGGCAGAGAATACGATTAACCGCTTAGATGCGCAGCGCCTAAAGACAGGTAAATACCCAATCATGTTTGCCGCTGATGTTGCAACTGGCTTGATTGGTCACCTTGTGATGGCGATCAGCGGTGGTAACCTGTACCGTAAATCTTCTTTTCTACTTGATCACCTTGGTAAGCAAGTGCTTCCTGAGTGGTTCAATATCTCGGAACGTCCACATGTATTACGTGGTTTGGCGTCAAGCCCATTCGATAGCGAAGGCGTATATACTCAAGACCGTGAGATCATTACTGACGGTGTGCTAGCAACTTATCTGTTAACCAGTTATGCCGCACGTAAAATGAAGATGGCGCCGACAGGTCACGCTGGTGGGATTCATAACTGGTACGTGAAGTCGACAGGCCAAAACTTCGAACAAATGCTCAAAGAGCTCGGTACTGGTCTTCTAGTGACAGAAGTGATGGGACAAGGCGTGAACGTGGTAACAGGTGATTACTCTCGCGGTGCTGCAGGCTTCTGGGTTGAGAACGGTGAAATCCAATACCCAGTATCGGAAATTACCATCGCTGGTAATCTGAAGGACATGTTCAATAAGATTGTTGCCGTAGGTAGCGACGTTGAAACGCGCTCGCAAATTCAAACGGGTTCAATCTTACTGGATGCGATGAAAGTTGCGGGTGAGTAAGCTTTCCTAATTCAGAATTAAAAAAGCCTGATGTGTTCATCAGGCTTTTTAGTTTTTGCAGTTAGGTAATCAGTATTGTGGCAAGCCCTAAGAATACTGATAAACCAATTACATCCGTTACGGTCGTTAACGCCATACCACCAGCTAAAGCTGGGTCGATGTTCATTTTCTTTAAGAGGATTGGAATCGTTACTCCGGCAACCCCAGCGACCAATAAGTTAGTCAGCATCGCGGCGGAAATGATTCCCCCTAGCATCCAGTTACCTTTCCAAGCGACAACAATGCCGCCAATAATCAGCGCCCACATGATGCCGTTGAGTAAACCGATCGAGGCTTCTTTCATCAACAGTTCTCGTTTGTTCGAGTCACCGATATGACCAAGAGCAAGACCACGAATCACTAGTGCGACGGTTTGGTTACCAGCGACACCACCCATGGAAGGAACAATCGTCATCAATACGGCAATGGCAGCCATCTGGTCTAGCGTAGCTTCAAACATGTTAGAAACAGAAGCGGCGGCGAGTGCGGCCAACACATTAGCCCCAAGCCAGATACTGCGTTTGCGAGCTGATTTTACAACGGGTGCGAAGGTATCTTCGTCATCGTCCATACCTGCCATACTCATCATCGAGTGTTCGGCATCTTCACGGATAACGTCAACTACGTCATCGATAGTGATACGGCCAACGAGATGCTGATTCTCGTCTACGACAGGAGCAGAGACCCAGTTCCGACGTTCGAACAGACTAGCAACATCTGAATCACTGGTATCGACAGTGATCGCTTCGTCAGCATCTTCCATGATGTCGACAATTTTGACATCAGGCTGGGTCGTGATCAGCAGAGTAATGGGTAGTTCACCAATCAGTTTGCTTTCTTCATCAATGACATAAAGTGCATCCGTTGCTTCGGGTAGTTCACCTTTCATACGCAGATAACGTAAAACCACGTCCACATCTACGTCACCACGAATCGTGATAACGTCGGTGTTCATCAGCCCACCTGCAGTGTCTTCTGGGTAGGACAGGGCGGTTTCGACACGCAGACGGTCAGAGGAGTCCATTTGCGACAGGACTTCGCGTGACAGGTTGTCTGGCAAGCTACGCAGTACATAAGCCACGTCATCGGTATCCATGCCTTCTGTCGCTTCTGCAAGCGCTTCTGGTGCCATTTTGGATACGAGACTATCTTTGACGTCTTCGTTCAGTTCGTCGAGGATTTCACCGTAGTCTTCAGGGTCGGTGAGTTGCCAGAGAACTTCACGGCTTTTGCGTGGAGAGGCTTCTAAAAGGTGAGCTATATCCTCAGGTTCCATGTCCTGTAACTGACGACGAACATGGACGAAGCGGCCATTTTCTAGCGCTTCTGTGACTTCTTGGAGGGCTTGGTGAGCTTGGTCGAATTCAATTTGCTCTGCCATTCATTCCTCCCAATTCCTGATATTTACAATGCGTTGAATAATAACTTAATTCTAGGCGCCTTTTAATAACAACTTATGATACTAAGCAAATTTATTTATTGGCGCAGTCAGGGGAAGGGGAGTGAGAGGTAATAAAAAAGCGAGTAAATTACTCGCCTTCATCAAATTTATCTTCGATTAAGTGGCAAACGGCATCCAGTGCTTCTTCTGCTTGCTCACCCGCAGCGTGGATTGTGACGTACTGTCCTTGAGCAGACTCAAGCATTAATAAACCCATTACGCTGTCTGCTGTGGCGGTTTTGTCTTCTTCATTGTCGATAGTGATGACCGCTTCAAAGCTCTGGGCCAGTTCGACCAGTTTGACGGCTGCGCGAGCATGTAAGCCAAGGCGATTTTGAATCAATACTTTACGACTTAACTCCACAGCTACTCCTTAGTGTTTTTCTCTAGTGAGGTATGGCGAATTTGCACTTGGTGTCCTTTATTGGCGAAGTACTCACCGATTTGCTGAGTTAAGTACACCGAACGGTGTTTACCACCGGTACAACCTATTGCAACGGTCAAATAGCTGCGATTGTTTTTCTCGAGCAGAGGTAACCAATTCTCTATAAAGTTTTCAATTTGGTATTTCAAACTTAACACCGATTGGTGCTGCTCCAAAAATGCGGCGATAGGGGCATCCAAACCCGTAAGTGGGCGCAACGCTGGTTCCCAATGTGGGTTGGGCAAGAAGCGAACGTCGAATACGTAATCGGCATCGGAAGGCAGGCCATATTTGAAGCCAAAAGACTCAAATACCATAACAAGCCCTTTGCGATCTCTGCCTTCAACACGCATACGCACGGTTTCACTCAACTCATGCAAAGATTGTCCACTGCTGTTCAGTACAAGATCGGCATGCGCTTTAAGTGGTGTTAAAATTTCTTTCTCACGCTCGATGGCTTGGTCAAGGGAGAGAGAGGTGCCACCTAAAGATAAAGGGTGGATTCGGCGTGTTTCGCTGTAGCGTTTGAGTAGCGTTTCCTTATTGGCGTCCAAGAAAAGCACGGTCACATCAAGCTCTGTTTTCAACTGCTCCAGTGTACCAGTCAGTTCTTTTAGCTTTTTAGGGATATTGCGAATATCAATGCTTACCGCAACATTCTGCTTGCTGTCAGCAACAGAGTGAACAAATGCGTCCAGCAAATTCACTGGGAGGTTATCAACACAGTAATAACCTAAGTCTTCCAGTACGCGCAGCGCAATACTCTTACCGGCACCTGAGTGCCCGCTAACCACGATTAGTCGCATGATGTCCGTCCTGCTTATTGGTGAATCATGATGTCGTAAAGTTCTTCATCACTCTGAGCATTGCGCAGTAGTTTCAATACTTGCTTATCGCTCAGACGTTCTGCCATAGAGGATAGAGTCTTGAGGTGCTCTTTGCACTGTTCTTCTGGTACAAGGAGCGCAAAAAGAAGGTCGACAGGTCGATTATCAATCGCATCGAATTCAATTGCTTCATCACATTGCAGCAAGACAGCAATAGCCTTGTCGCTCGATTGCATTCTAGCGTGTGGGATCGCAATACCGTTTCCGATACCAGTACTGCCCATTTTCTCTCTGTTGAGCATGCACTCGAACAGTTCGGTAGAATCTTGGCCCGTTTGATCAGCCACGATGCGGCTGATCATTTCAAGGGCGCGTTTTTTACTCGTGCAGTGGACCGCACTCTTGGTGCAGTCCAATGACAGTATTTCGCTCAGTTGCATGATTAATGACTGTTTAGTTTTTCTTTGTGCTTATTGAGTTGGCGAACCAATTTATCTACCAGCGAATCGATCGCGGCATACATATTTTCGTCATCAGCTGATGCGTGGATTTCGCCTTGATTTATATGAAGCGTAGCTTCCGCGATTTGAGTGATTTTTTCAACTTTTAGTACAACATGTACTTGATTGATATGGTCGAAGAACCTTTCGAGCTTCTGAAACTTAGAATTTACATAGTCTTGCATTGAATCGGTAAGATCAACGTGATGGCCTTGAATATTGATTTGCATAGACTTTCCTTTTCAGTTAGTGCCTTATAATAGGCGTTTACGCTGACTTGAAGGGGCAATTCCCAAGGATTCTCGATATTTGGCTATCGTACGTCTCGCGACCTGAATCCCTTGGTCAGCCAGAAGAGCAGCAATCTTGCTATCACTCAATGGCTTAGCAGTATTCTCTGCTGCGACCAGTTTTTTAATGAGTGCGCGAATTGCTGTTGACGAACATTCTCCGCCGTTGTCAGTACTAACATGGCTAGAGAAGAAGTACTTCAATTCAAAAATGCCACGTGGTGTATGCATAAATTTTTGTGTTGTTACACGAGAAATCGTGGATTCATGCATGTCCACTGCCAAGGCTACATCATTTAGTACCATTGGCTTCATGGCTTCCTCACCATACTCGAAGAAATCTTGTTGATGTTCAACAATACATCTTGCAACTTTGAGTAGCGTCTCGTTTCTACTCTCTAAGCTCTTAATTAACCATTTTGCCTCTTGCAAATTGCTGCGGATGTACTGGCTATCCGCGCTATTGCCTTTGCCTAATTGAGCATATTGTTGATTTACTTTTAATTTTGGAACGCTATCTGGGTTGATAGAAACGGTCCATTTGCCGTTGTCTTTAAAAACGGACACATCTGGAATTACGTACTCGGTATCATCCGGTGTGATACGGCTACCGGGACGAGGATCTAACTGCTGGATAAGTTTGAGGACTTCACGGAGATCGGCTTCTTTCAGCTTAGTCTCTTTGATGACGAGCTTGTAATCACGGTTCCCCAGGTGATCAATATGATCCGCAAGAATCATTTTGGCTTCAGCAAGCCACGGTGTGTCTTCTGGGAAAGTCGCTAGCTGTAGCAGTAGGCACTCTTGTAAGTTGCGTGATGCCACACCGAGCGGATCGAACTGCTGAATACGTTTACGAACGGCTTCTACTTCGTCTAACTCAATCTCTTCGTTATCGAAGCTCTCATGAATTTCTTCAGGAGATAGGGTTAGGTAACCGTAGTCGTCAACAGCGTCAATAATCGCTAATGCAATCGTACGATCGGTTTCACTGAATGGTGTCAGGTCAAGCTGCCACATTAGGTAGTCATGCAATGATTCCGTGGTTTCGCCTTGGTAGACAGGCATATCATCATCAAGAGCTAAGCCAGTGCTACCGGTATTCGCGCTGTAGACGTCATCCCAAGTGGTATCGATTTCAAGTTCAGAGCTGATCTCTGACTTCTCAATTACGTCTGAACTGTCTGGAACGTCAATGTCTGCTGGTTCGTTAGCACTGTTGCTATCAGCAGCCTCGACCGCTGATTTATCTTCACCGTTTGCTAGAGGCTCATCTTGGCCTTCTTCAACTTCCAATAATGGGTTTGAATCCAAGGCTTCTTGGATTTCCTGTTGAAGATCGAGTGTCGACAGTTGCAGTAAGCGAATCGCTTGTTGCAACTGTGGCGTCATGGCTAACTGTTGACCTAGCTTGAGTTGTAATGAAGGTTTCATTCAGTGTTACTTACCTTGTAATGCTCAGAATCTTACCGTTCCTAATATAATCATAGACGGAATTGTTCGCCGAGATAAACTTGTTTCACCTGTTCATTATTGAGAACTTCTGCCGGAGTTCCCGATGCAATTAGGTGCCCTTGGCTTACGATATAGGCTTTTTCGCATACGTCCAGTGTTTCACGCACGTTATGGTCAGTGATTAACACTCCGAGGCCGCGATCGCGTAGATGCTCGATGATTTTCTTGATGTCATTAACCGAGATTGGGTCAACACCTGCGAAAGGTTCATCCAACAAAATGAATTGAGGGTTGGCTGCTAAAGCGCGAGCGATTTCTACCCTGCGTCGCTCACCCCCCGATAGTGCCATACCCGCACTGGTTCTGATGTGCTGGATGTGGAATTCTTCCAACAAATCTTCCAGCTTATCTTGGCGCTCTTCACGTGTCATTTCTTGACGAGTTTCGAGTACAGCCATGATGTTATCTTCTACCGACAGCTTACGGAAAATCGACGCTTCTTGCGGAAGGTAGCCAATCCCGAGACGCGAACGACTGTGCATCGGCAGAATACTGATATCTTTATCATCAATGGTGATGGTGCCTTCATCTCGTGGCACCAAGCCGACAATCATATAAAACGAGGTGGTTTTACCTGCGCCGTTTGGGCCTAGCAGCCCAACAATCTGACCAGATTCAACTTCCAAGCTAACATCGGTTACGACTTTGCGCTTTTTGTAGCTTTTCGCCAAGTTTTTCGCACTCAGTACTGCCATATTAGTTCTCTATCTGATTGGGTTGCAAAATGGTCGTAACGCGCTCTTCCTTAGAGCTATCAGCGACTAGCTTTTGTTTACCAATTTGGTAACGAATCGAAGAACCTTTAATGGTGTTGTTGTCTTGTGCCAGTTGCGCTTGACCTTTCATGGTCAGTTCGTCTGTAGAAATACGGTAATCCAGCTCCACAGCTTGACCACTCAGTGTTTTACCATCGTCCATCAGCTGAGAAAACTTGGCAGGTTTACCAAATGCTTGAATCTGTTTGATGGCTTCGGTTTTAGGATCGCGCGTTACCACGATTCTATCAGCATCGATATTGATGCTACCTTGCTTAAGAGATACATCGCCTTTAAAAATAACCTGGTTACTCTTCATATCCACTTGTTGGGTGTCAGAATTAATGTAAACCGGTTGTTGAGTATCCGACTTAAGTGCCAGCGCTTGAGGCGCCGCCAATACCAGTGCCAGTAGGCTAAGGTGTAACGGTTTCATATCGACCTTGAACTTCGTCTGTCAGAGTTGCGGTATGCTGCTTTAAGTTGCCTTGCATTGCGCCTCCAGTAGTTTCAAATTGTGGCCCAACCAACATGACCTGTTGATCAGCTTTAAAATCACGATTGGTTAGATTAATGACTAACTTGTCTGTTGCCATGGTATCAAAACTCGCACCTGGCAGAAGATTTTGCATTAAGACCTTGTCATATAACGTTAAGACTTGGTCTTCATCTAACACGGCTCTTGTGGCCGTCACCTTCCATTCAATGACGCTACCTTCACGGTAAACCATCAAAGTCGGGTTATTAAAAATGGTATCTCCACTCTTAGCATAATGGTCTAAGTTCGTGGAGCGGATGATGTAACTGCGGACACCATCTTCACCATAGGTGATGTTTTCCAGTCCAGTACCACTGAACATGGGCAGTTCAGAATCTGGTGCTACTTGAATTGCGTCGTTGCCTTTTGGGGTCAGTAGGTAATAACCGCACCATGCGACAACGAAGATCAAGAGCAAATAAATAAGGCGAGTAAAACTCATATAATGAAGGCCTATCGTTTAGCTCAGTACTTCCCTGACCATTGCCTTTATTTGTGTAATAAATGATTTAAATGTTTGTGCTGATATTACATCACGCCAGCTTTTAGTAAATCGTGCATGTTCAGTGCACCCACAATTTTTTCGTCTTTACATAAAATCAGAGCGTTAATATTTTTATTCTGCATCAAGTTCAAACCTTCAACCGCTAGCATATCAGGGTGCGCTGTGGTTGGATTTGTCGTCATGACTTCGCCAATCGCGGTCGTATGAATATCAATGCGTTTGTCTAAGGTGCGACGTAAATCACCATCGGTGAATATACCAAGCATAGCATCGTGTTCATCGACGATAGCGGTCATGCCTAGCCCTTTTTCTGAAATTTCAAGCAGGGCATCGCGAATCAATGCGTTTGGAGAAACTTTAGGTAACGCTTCTCCAAAGTGCATAATATCAGACAACTTAAGCAGCAGTTTTCTCCCTAACGCGCCACCTGGATGAGATAGAGCAAAATCTTCGGCAGAAAAACCACGCGCTTGGAGTAGGGCTACGGCTAATGCGTCTCCCATTACTAATGTGGCCGTGGTACTGCTGGTCGGTGCCAACCCTAGTGGGCAAGCTTCTTGAGGTACCGTGATTTGCAGGTGCAAGTCAGACAGTTTTGCCATATTGGATTCTGGCTTGCCTGTCATGCTAATTATCTTGATGTTCAGGCGTTTTAATACCGGAAATAGAGACAGAATTTCGTTTGACTCACCAGAGTTAGAAATTGCGAGCACAATATCTCCAGGGCTGATCATGCCCAAGTCGCCATGTGCTGCTTCGCCAGGGTGAACGAAAAACGCAGAAGTCCCCGTGCTTGCCAGAGTCGCAGCAATCTTGTTACCAATGTGGCCTGACTTGCCAATACCCATAACGACTACTTTGCCGCTGTTGGAAAGGATCAGTTCGCACGCTTTCTCAAATTGATCATCAAAGTAGGTATCCAGCTCTTGCAGAGCAGCAACTTCGATATCAAGAACTTGTTTAGCAGCAGCGCGAAAATCAAATTGATTGGACATATCAGTTCTCTACTTATTTATCGTGGTAATTAAGCGGCCATGTTTGCGAATAAGTACACTTGATAACCTAGGAAGCATGCAAACAAGATTGCACCTTCAATACGGTTAATACTGCGTGATTTACCCAAACACATCGCGACAAGTAACAGTGAAACGCCTAACATGACCCAGAAGTCACGTCCCATCGCGTACTCACTCAGCACCGATGGATTAATGATGCCAGGAATGCCCATTACGGCCAGAATATTAAACACATTCGAGCCAATAATGTTACCGACGGCCATGTCGTCTTCACCTTTTAAAACACCAGCAAGCGATGCTGCGAGCTCAGGTAGACTAGTACCGATGGCAATGATAGTCAGACCGATGACAAGATCGCTCATGCCAAAATACTTTGCAATAATCACCGCGTTATCCACTAGCATGCTTGCTGCCAAAGGAAGCAGTATCAGGCCAATAACCACCCACATGATCGCTTTAGGGTTGCTGACGCCTTCTGGGATCTCTGACTCTTGGTCATCAAGAAAAACGTCACCTGATTTTTGTTCTTTGCGGCTGATCTGCAACATAGCAAATAAAAATGCCCCAAAGAGTACAAACAATAAGACACCTTCATAAAAACCGAGATGGCTATTCCAAAGCAGAATACCGGCGAGTACTGTTACTGCAATCATTAATGGCAGTTCCCGGCGGATGACCGCGGAGCTAATCGACAGAGGCTTGATGAGTGCTGTAATACCTAGGATTAACGCGATGTTCGCGATGTTTGAGCCTAAAACGTTACCCACTGCAGTATCGGTTTTTCCGTCCCAGGCTGCGGTTGCAGAAACCATCATCTCTGGCGCAGAAGAGCCCATCGCAAGGATTGTCATGCCGATGACAAGAGGTGAAATACCGACGTTGCGGGCTATCGCTGCAGAACCAAAAACAAGTTTATCTGCACTCCATACGAGCAAAACAAGACCGACTATAAGCAACGCTACGGCTTCGAGCATGAGAATTCCTAAGTATTAAATAAGTAACATGAATAACCGCTAATTTTGACCTTTTGCGGCCTAAAATGGAAGATAAACGACGAATAAATTAAAGGTTAGTAACGAAAATGTATGCAAATGTCGTTCACTTAAATCAGCAATTCTTGTCTAGGATTTAAACACTTTGCGCTGATTTGATCGTAATCCATAAAAAATTGCAGGTATATACTCGACTTTATTTAATTGAACAGTGCTTTAAATTCAAAGCCAATGTGCTTATGATTGCAGCCTAATAAATGTACCGACGTTACTTTATTAAACGTGAAATTCAACTCCGTTGTGTGTCTGGTTGATGATGCCGTGAGTTGCAACGCTCCGACAGTAGAAGAGATGATATGTCGAACAACGATTTAGTCACCGTGAACAACCTCACTTTTTCACGGGGAGAGCGCAAGATCTTTGATGGTATTGATCTGCATGTTCCTGAGGGCAAAGTGACGGCCATTATGGGACCATCGGGAATAGGTAAAACTACACTGCTGCGTTTAATTGGTGGTCAGTTGTATCCCGAGCAAGGAGAGATCTGGTTTGATGGCGACAATATTCCCTCTCTCTCGCGTAAAAAACTCTACCATGCTCGAAAGAAAATGAGCATGTTGTTTCAATCAGGAGCTTTATTCACTGATTTGAATGTCTTTGATAACGTCGCCTTCCCATTGCGAGAGCATACGAATTTATCTGAAGAGCTGATTCGTACCATGGTGTTGCTTAAGCTTGAAGCCGTCGGTCTACGCGGCGCGGCGCAATTGATGCCGAGCGAGCTATCGGGTGGCATGGCTAGACGCGCTGCGTTGGCGCGTGCGATCGCCCTGGATCCTGATTTAATCATGTATGATGAACCATTTGTCGGACAAGACCCAATCACCATGGGTGTCTTGGTTGAGCTCATTAGTAATCTAAATCATGCGTTAGGTTTAACTTCTATAGTCGTTTCTCACGACGTGCCTGAAGTGATGAGTATTGCCGATTGGGTTTATCTGATGGCCGATGGCAAAATTATCGCTTTTGGCACACCAGAAGAGCTTAATCAGAATCCTGACCCTCGCGTTCAGCAGTTCTTACAAGGTGATGCAGATGGTCCGGTACCGTTTCGCTTCCCTTCTCAAAGTATCGAAAAGGACTTATTTGATGGTCGATAACTTTATGCATTTTGTCGCCTCACTAGGTAGACGAACGCTCTCCATCTGCGGAGCATTTGGTCGTGCGACTTTCATGCTGATCGGGGCACTGTTTACTAAGCCACAACCGCTCAAAAGCTTTCCTCTGCTCGTTAAACAACTTTATTCCGTAGGCGTCCAGTCTCTGGCGATTATCGTCGTATCTGGGTTGTTCATTGGTATGGTCTTGAGCCTACAAGGCTATGTTGTGCTGGTGGATTACGGCGCAGAGGGCAGTTTGGGGCAAATGGTGGCGCTCTCATTGCTACGTGAATTAGGGCCCGTTGTCACTGCACTTCTGTTTGCTGGTCGTGCAGGCTCTGCGTTAACTGCAGAGATAGGTTTGATGAAAGCGACGGAGCAACTCTCTAGCCTTGAAATGATGGCGGTAGATCCTTTGAAAAGAGTGATCGCGCCACGTTTTTGGGCTGGCGCTATTTCAATGCCATTACTGGCTATGATTTTCATGGCGGTGGGTATTTGGGGCGCCCAGCTTGTTGGTGTTGACTGGAAAGGTGTTGACCATGGCAGTTTTTGGTCAGCGATGCAGTCCTCAGTTGAACTAGGACAGGATATTGGTAACAGTATGATCAAGTGCTTTGCGTTTGCAATTACGGTTACTTGGGTTGCTCTATTTAATGGTTATGATGCTATTCCAACTTCGGAAGGGATCAGCCGAGCAACTACGCGCACTGTTGTGCATTCTTCTTTAGCAGTACTAGGACTAGACTTTGTACTGACCGCATTGATGTTTGGGAATTAATCATGCAACAAACACGTAAAACTGAATTATGGGTTGGCAGCTTTGTATTAGCGGGAATTTGCGCGATTCTTGTGATGATTTTTCAAGTTGCTGACGTAAAAAGCATTGGCTCTGGTGATACTTACACCCTCAAAGCTGAGTTCGATAATATTGGTAGTTTAAAAGTTCGCTCGCCAGTAAAAGTGGGTGGGGTTGTGATTGGCCGGGTAAGCAATATTTCGCTTAACCCAGATAACTTATTACCTGTTGTAACTCTATCGATCAATAGCAAATACAATCAATTCCCAGAAACGTCGAGCGTACAAATTTTGACGTCTGGCTTGATTGGTGAGCAATACATTGGTTTAGTACCAGGCTTTGTTTTTGACGATGAAGTCATGCTGGTCGATGGCGATACCATCGAAGACACCAAATCAGCGCTCGTGCTTGAAGACTTAATTGGTCAAGTGCTTTACAGCGTAGGTGGTTCAGACGATTCAAGTAAGGAATAACTATGTTAGCGAGATTATTACTTTCAGTTTGTGCTGTGTTTAGCGCGTTTGGTACAAGTGCAGCAGAAGTGGATAAAACTGAACCTTATAAGATGATGAAGCAAGTGGCTGAAGTCACGTTCGAAAGATTAAAAGCCGAGCAGCCGAAAATCAAACAAGACCCAGATTTACTCAAGGTGATTGTTGAAGAAGAGCTAATGCCTTACGTCAACTACCGCTATGCTGGGTTAAAGCTCCTAGGTCCAAACCTAAAAGGAGCGAAACGTGAAGACGTACTTGAGTTTATCGATGCATTTCGCGCGTATTTAATTGCTTCATATGCCCAAGTGCTAACGCAATACAGTGACCAGAAAATTGAATTTGGTCCTGAGCCTAGTATTGATGACTCTAAGCGTATCACCAGCATTAAAGTTGATATCATCGATACGCCGCGTCCAAACATCAAGCTAGAGTTCAAATTGCGTAAAGACAACAAATCTGGTGAGTGGGAAGCGTTCGATATGATTGCGGAAGGCATCAGTTTACTCTCTAGCAAACAGTCAGAATGGAATAGCAAAATTCGTCAAGAAGGCATTCTATCTGTCGCGAAAGATCTAGAAAAATTAGCTGCGGAACCGGTTCGCTTTGAGGCGAAGAAATAATGGCCCAGACTCCCGCTCAGTGGCAATTAGATCAAAACATTCTTAAGCTAACAGGGGCACTTGATAGAGATACAGTGCCCTCATTGTGGGCGTATGCTCAGCAATGGCAACCAGCTCAAGCTGAGCTGGAATGCTCGTTAAAAGAGATAGAGCGCGTCGACTCTGCAGGAATGGTGATGTTAATCCACTTATTAGAGCATGCAAAAAAGCAAAACTGTCATATAATGCTCAGTTTCGTGCCGGCGCAACTGCGCACTTTGTTTCAACTGAGCAATGTTGAATCTTTAGTGGCCAAACACATACAGAATTATCAGGGGTAAATTGTGGATAGCGCAAAAGTACAACAGTTATTAGAAGAAGCACTAAACCTTCAAGAAGTGCATGTAAAAGGTGAAGGTAGCCACTATGAGGTGGTTGCTGTTGATGCTTGTTTCGATGGAATGAGCCGCGTTAAGAAGCAGCAGTTAATTTATGGTCCTCTGATGGAATACATCCAGCGTAACGACATTCACGCATTATCAATTAAAGCGTTCACACCAGAAGAGTGGGCTCGTGATAAGAAACTGATGTCGCTTTAAGGTTTATTGATGGAAAAGTTTCGAGTTATTGGGTCAGATAAACCACTCGTTGGTGAAGTGACCATTTCCGGTGCAAAAAACGCAGCACTGCCGATTTTATTTGCGTCTATCTTGGCGGAAGAGCCTGTAGAAGTGGCAAACGTGCCACACCTTCGTGATATCGATACAACCATGGAACTGCTTAAGCGTTTAGGCGCGAAAGTAAGCCGTAATGGTTCTGTTCACGTCGATCCTAGTAGCATTACTGAGTACTGCGCACCGTATGATTTGGTGAAAACCATGCGTGCTTCTATTTGGGCTTTGGGTCCGCTCGTAGCGCGATTTGGTCAAGGTCAGGTTTCTCTACCTGGCGGTTGTGCTATCGGTGCTCGTCCTGTTGATCTGCATATTTCTGGCCTAGAGCAGCTTGGCGCAACGATTACGCTTGAAGATGGTTACGTTAAAGCTGAGGTTGATGGTCGTCTAAAAGGTGCGCACATCGTGATGGATAAAGTCAGCGTAGGCGCGACGATCACCATCATGTGTGCTGCAGCACTTGCTGAAGGCACTACAACGTTAGACAACGCGGCGCGTGAACCTGAAATTGTAGACACAGCGGATTTCCTAAATAAGCTTGGTGCAAAAATTTCTGGTGCAGGTACAGATACGATCACGATTGAAGGTGTTGAGCGCCTAGGTGGTTGTAAACACAACGTAGTTGCCGACCGTATTGAGACAGGAACATTCCTTGTCGCTGCCGCGGTATCTGGTGGTAAAGTAGTATGTCGTAACACTAACGCTCATTTGCTTGAAGCGGTTTTAGCCAAGCTAGAAGAAGCTGGCGCGCTTGTCGAAACGGGTGAAGATTGGATTTCAGTTGATATGACTGATCGCGAGCTGAAAGCAGTGAGTGTACGTACAGCGCCGCATCCAGGCTTCCCGACCGATATGCAAGCGCAATTTACGCTACTAAACATGATGGCGAAAGGCGGCGGCGTGATCACTGAGACTATCTTTGAAAACCGCTTTATGCACGTACCAGAATTGATGCGTATGGGCGCGAAAGCCGAGATTGAAGGCAACACTGTTATCTGTGGTGATGTTGAGTCACTCAGCGGTGCGCAAGTGATGGCAACCGACCTACGAGCTTCGGCTAGTTTGGTAATTGCGGGCTGTATTGCTAAAGGCGAAACCATCGTTGATCGTATTTACCATATCGACCGCGGTTACGACAAAATCGAAAATAAACTGGCTGCACTTGGCGCAAATATTGAGCGAGTGAGCGAGGCAAGTTAAACTGCACCGCAGGTAACTTGGATATCAAGAGAGCCGAAACCTGAGTTTCGGCTTTTTTATATCACTCTCATGACCATAGTTATCCTTTATGGAAAGAGAGAAATTAATAGCTGTATCTGGCAAAAGCCGGTTCCTGGAGAACAAGAATGATTGCACTGTTACGTGTATTTGCTGTCGCTATCTTTGCGATTGTTATGTTTATTGGTGGTTGTGGTTACTGCCTATTAAGCCCCCGAAACCCTAAGCACGTTTTCACTTTTGGCCGCTTGTTTGCCAAGATGTCTCGTGTATTTGGGATTAAGTTAGAGCTGCGTATCCCTGAAGATGCGTATTCACGCGGCCAACATGTTTACATAGCTAACCACCAAAACAACTGGGACATGTTTACTGTTTCTGCTGCTGTGACTCCGAAAGTTGTGACAGTAGGTAAAAAGAGCTTGGCTTGGATGCCACTGTTTGGTCAGCTTTACTGGCTTACGGGTAACATTCTGATTGACCGAGCGAATCGCTCGAAAGCAAAAGGTACTATCGATCAGGTAGTGAGCAGCATGAAAGAAAGTGATGTTTCGGTGTGGATGTTCCCGGAGGGAACGCGTTCTCGTGGGCGTGGTCTGCTGCCATTCAAAACAGGTGCTTTTCATGCAGCAATTGGAGCAGGCGTGCCAATCATTCCTATCGTATGTAGCTCGACGAATAAAATTAAGCTGAACCGTTGGAACAATGGTCATGTGATTGTTGAAATGCTACCTCCAATCAGCACTGAAGGCTATGGTAAAGAGGGCATTCGCGAGCTAGCGAATATCTGTCGTGAACAGATGAAAGAGAAGCTTGAATCGTTAGATGAAGAAGTCAAACAGCGTAATGCTGCTTAAGTTTTACTGCGATATCATCACGAAAAGACAATAAAAAACGGGTAGCCTGAGCTACCCGTTTTTTTATGTTTGTCAGCAAGTGCAATTATTTGCGAACTGCAATTGCTTCAATCTCGATACCAACATCTTTCGGTAGGCGAGCCACTTCTACACAAGAACGTGCAGGGTAGTTTGCTACGCCGTGCTCATCAAAGAACTTGCCGTAAACTTCGTTCACCGTGCCAAAGTCGTTTAGGTCTTTAACAAAAACCGTTAGCTTCACGATATCTGACACTTTAAGGCCTGAAGATTCAACTACAGCCTTTACGTTTTCTAGAGACTGACGAGCTTGCTCTGCGATATCAGCAGACACTTCACCTGTCGCTGGGTTTACTGGGATTTGGCCTGAAGTAAGAACCATGTTACCTAGATCTACGCCTTGAACGTAAGGACCGATTGCTGCTGGTGCAGACTCAGTGTGAAGTACTTT
This sequence comes from Vibrio sp. M60_M70, assembly GCF_037162085.1. NCBI lineage: Bacteria > Pseudomonadati > Pseudomonadota > Gammaproteobacteria > Vibrionales > Vibrionaceae > Vibrio > Vibrio sp. M60_M70. The sequence goes on along the minus strand of NZ_JARLUL010000001.1, from coordinate 2,921,582 downwards.
CGTCATTTGATTTTTTCCATCAGTTGTAGGGAATAAAGATTCTCAGTTTGCCTCTAAACCTGTGGTAGGTAAAGAGCAAAATACCCCGACATTGCAGGGTATTTTAAACGTATCACGCCTAGTCGTACGGTGTGTTTATCGTTCGGTTACGATCTCGCGTGAGAAAACTTTCTCGCAGTACTTACACTTTAGGCGGATTTCTTGTTTCTTTTCGAATACGCTAAAGCTGCTTTCTACTGGCTCATTGTGAGAAATACAGTTTGAATTTGGGCATTCGAAGACATCATTGATGCGCTCTGGAAGCTCTAACGCAAGCTTTTTCACCACTTCATAATTTTCGATTTGGTTCACGGTCGCGTGAGGAGCATACAGCGCCAACTTGCTCGCTTGCTCTTCATTAATAAACACATTTTCTATTTTCAGTAGATCTTTATGACCGAGTGCTGATGATGGCAAGTTCAGACCAATAGTAACGCGCTGTGATGAATTGTGCATATCGAACAGTCTTAGTACTTTGATGCCGATTTGCGCAGGGATGTGGTCGATGACCGTGCCATTTTTGATTGCTTCTACCTGCAATTGAGTTTCTTTAGCCATGGGTTTTCTCCTCGATTACAGTGTTTCGTTTAGAACAAGCGCCAACAGTGCTTGGCGAGCGTATACGCCATTTTGAGCTTGCTGGAAGAAGTAAGCATGAGGCGTTTTATCAACATCGGTTGTGATTTCATCCACGCGAGGGAGGGGTGGAGTACTTTTAGGTTCTCGCGCGCCCCTTCGAGTAATGCTGCTGTCAAAATATACGCCGATTTAATGTGCGCGTACTCCGATTCGTCAAAACGTTCTTTCTGTACGCGCGTCATGTACAGAATATCCAGTTCAGGAATCACACTCTCCATGTCCGTGTGCAGGCTATATTGAATGCCAGCTTCGTCTAGCTCTTCGCAGATGTAATCTGGCATTGCCAATGCTTCTGGTGCAACAAAGAAGAAGCGGATGTTATTAAACTTCGCTAAGGCTTGAGTCAGTGAGTGCACTGTGCGGCCATATTTTAGGTCACCTACGAATGCGACGTTCAGGTTGTCTAGACGCCCTTGTGTTTCTGCGATGGTGTATAGGTCGAGTAGCGTTTGAGTTGGGTGTTGGTTTGCACCGTCACCAGCGTTGATCACTGGCACGCCATTTGAGAATTCAGAGGCCAAGCGAGCGGCGCCTTCTTGTGGATGGCGCATTACAAAGGCATCGACGTAAGAAGAGATGACCTGTACTGAATCTGCGAGTGTTTCGCCTTTTTTCGCCAGAGAGGTATTACCATCATTATCAAAGCCAATCACGTCACCACCAATGCGTTGAATCGCTGTTTCAAACGATAAACGTGTACGTGTTGATGGTTCAAAGAAACAACTGGCAACGACTTTGTTTTTAATCAGTTCTGGTCGAGGTGCTTTTTTAAGGCTGCCTGCTGTTTCTACGATAAGTTCCAGCTCTTCACGTGAAAGCTCTGGAATAGAGATGATGTGCTTCTGGTAAAGCGAGTTCGCCATGATCTTCTTCCCTATAACATTGATGACTATATCCAAATTGCCGAAAGGAATTTTGGACATAAAAAAACCTCCCCAAATGGGGAGGTTTTAAAATTCAATAGAATTAACGAAAATAACACCACGTAAGCGTAGTCGCTTAGCGAGAGCAAATCGCGTTTTCATGTTGGCAATTAGCTTGGTCATTTCTTAATCCTCAGACAAATTGCCGAGCATTATACGCTTAACTTTCGTGAGCGCAAGCGATTACATCATGGTTTTTGGCAGCTGTTTTTGCGCGCTGGTTTAGCTTCCTAGCGTCGCAACCATCACGGCTTTGATGGTGTGCATACGGTTTTCAGCTTCGTCGAATACGATGGAGTATTCCGATTCAAATACCTCTTCTGTTACTTCAAGGCCTTTCATTCCGTATTTTTCAGCGACTTCTTTGCCGACGGTGGTTTCATCATTGTGGAAAGCAGGAAGGCAGTGCATGAATTTCACATGTGGATTACCCGTTTGCTTAATCACGTCCATATTGATTTGATATGGTGTCATTAACGCTACACGTTCATCCCATGCCTCGGCAGACTCACCCATAGATACCCAAACATCGGTGTAAAGGAAGTCACAACCCTTCACGCCTTCCTCCACGCTTTCAGTTAATGTGATTTTTGCACCAGTTTGCTGCGCGATAGTTTGGCAAGTTGCCACCAAATCTTCTTCAGGCCAGAACGCTTTTGGCGCGACAAGGCGAATATCCATGCCCATTTTAGCGGCACCCACCATGAGCGAGTTGCCCATATTGTTGCGTGCATCGCCTAGGTAAGCGAAGGTCATTTCATGCAGCTGCTTACCGCGTCCGTGCTCTTGCATGGTAAGGAAATCGGCAAGGATTTGGGTTGGGTGGAACTCATCAGTCAAACCATTCCACACTGGAACACCAGCATAAGTGCCAAGCTCTTCAACAATGGATTGGCCAAAGCCGCGATATTCGATGCCGTCATACATGCGACCTAAGACGCGTGCGGTGTCTTTCATTGATTCTTTATGGCCAATCTGAGAACCAGAAGGGCCGATGTAAGAGACTTGAGCGCCTTGATCAAAAGCTGCGACTTCAAACGCACATCGGGTACGAGTCGAAGATTTCTCAAAGATGAGTGCAATGTTTTTACCTTGAAGTGTCTTCTGCTCTGTTCCTGCATATTTTGCTTTTTTTAGCTCTGCAGACAGTTCGAGCAAGAACTGGATTTCTTTGGTTGAGAAATCCAATAGCTTCAAAAAGTTGCGGTTACGTAAATTGAAAGCCATAGCTCGTCCCTTAGTACGTGTGATTGAATTAATAGAATGCATTAAAACATATAAATGCTTTATTTGTGAATAATTATTTTTGCGTGAAACTAAAAAAGGTTGATGCACTCACATCAACCTTAGTTTTTATTCATTTAATGTAAAAGGACGAATTGGTTATATATCGTCTCGCTCTATCGGACAGCTCATGCAGCGGGCGCCACCACGGCCACGGCCAAGCTCGTTACCTGGGACTGTCAGTACTTTGATACCAGCTTTGTCGTATTTTTCGTTGGTGTATACATTGCGTTCGTAACCAATCACAACGCCCGGTTTTACGGTAAGAACGTTATTGGCGTCATTCCATTGTTCGCGCTCAGCTTCATAACTGTCACCACCCGTGGTAATGATTTTCAGCTGATCTAAGCCAAGAGCAGATTCAATCGCATGTAGGTAGTTATGAGATGCTTCAACATGCATTTCACCATTGCCTTTTGGTGTTAAGCGCCATGTGTCGAGATCTTTGCGCATGATCTCTGGGTAAACAGAGAAAGTGTCCACATCCATATGGGTCATAACGGTGTCTAAATGCATGCATGAACGGTGTTTAGGCAGATCAATCGCAATCACTTCGGTCGCTTGTCCTGCCTTAAACAGGCTCGCTGCAAGGTTTTCTACACCTTGCGCGGTCGTGCGCTCAGACATACCAATAAGCACCGCACCTTTACCGATAACCAACACATCACCGCCTTCGACATTCGCGTTATCGTAATGCAGATCATCATCACCGAAGTATTTGATAAAGTCTTGGCCAGCAAAAATTGGGTGCCAACGATAAATCGCACGTAAGTGGTTTGTTTCACGTTGGCGTGCAGGCATCATCATTGGGTTGAGCGATACACCACCATAAACCCAGCATGAGGTATCACGCGTAAATAGGTGGTTAGGTAGCGGCTCAATAACAAAATCCAGCGGACGCTTCATTTTTGGCAGCATAGAAGATGAGGTGATCGGCAGCTCTGAGTAAGCTAAGCCACCTAAAAAGATGCTGGCAAGGTGTTCATCATCCATTTCTGAAAAATATTGGCGCAGGTCTCGCGCAAAGGTTGGCCCGTAACGAAAGTCAGAAATCTGAGTATTTAGCAGCCACTGTTTTGCTTCTGGAACGGCGAGGGTTTCGACCAGTAAATCGTGGAGGAGAAGCACTTCTACATCTTGATCGCGTAGCGTGCGTGCGAACGCATCGTGCTCTTCACCGGCCGCTTCTACAGCAAGAACATCATCAAACAGTAACTCATGACAGTTTGATGGAGTTAAGTGGGTTAGGGCGCGCTCTGGGCGATTTAATAGAACTCGTCGAAGTTGACCAACTTCTGATCCAACGTACAGCTTGCTCATTTTGTATCCTTACAAATTTTCCAGCCGTTAGTTATGACAAGCTTCCTAGAAAGATGCAAATCACTACACTTTGTCTATATTCTGAGTTTTTATTGTTTTTTAGATTTTAGTTTTGGGTGTTTTCTTATGAAGTCTTGGTTTAGGTTTAAATTCTATTTTGTGAAATGTGGAGAGCGTGCGTTTTTATTCTAATTTCCCCGTTGAGAAAGAATACATGCATAGTGCATAAAACGTGCATTTTTATTCTCAATTATGCATTATTAAAGTGAATTTATTCGTTATGCTTCTTCGTTTTACACGTGAGTGTATTCAAGAAAGCGCCATAAACACGCACAGAAAGAGAAAATAACCGCATTAAGTGTCAGTTAGGATGTTCTGAATATTAAAAAATGCCATTTTTTGTTAATTTTTTGTTTCTTTGCGTGGTCGGTTTAATATTTATATTCAAATAACCGATAAGAATCGCGGTGGTATGATGTTTGTTTGTGGCTTTTCATCGCAATCCATGCCATATTTCACCGGATCAGCATACTCAGTATCGGGTATAGTGTTTCTATCAAGTAACTAATCTGGAGCCAAAACATGTCTCACGAAGATGAATATCTATCAGTAGAAGAATTAATTGAGATTCAAAAGGAAGAGACTCGCGATATCATTGCAGCATTGCTAGAAGATGGCAGCGATCCAGATTCGCTATACGAAATCGAGCACCACCTGTTTGCAGAAGATTTTGACACGCTAGAAAAAGCGGTAGTTGAAGCATTCAAGATGGGCTTTGAAGTGCTTGAAGCGGAAGAAACTGAAGATGAAGATGGCAACAAGTTGCTTTGCTGTGACGCAACCATGGAATCAGCATTAGACGCAGAAGCCATTGATGCGCAAGTTGAAAAACTGATTCACTTGGCAGAAAAATACGACATCATCTACGACGGTTGGGGTACGTACTACGAAGGCGAAGATGCGCTTTACCCTGAAGAAGATGAAGACGACGAGTAATCAAAGCTCACCTCTTTTAGAAAAACCAGCGTTTAACGCTGGTTTTTTTATACCTTGAAAATGGCATCCAACAACAGATGAATGTGGAGGTGATAAATAATTCACATTGAGTTTATAGGGGATTTCTCCCTATAATGCGTGAAAATTGATCTAGCGCAAGGTGTATATGCAACTCTCACTCGCCGGTTTATGGCAAGTCTCTCCACTGACGGACCTCTCGATTCCACAGGATGACATCACTTTTCCCGCCCCTTTAAGTCTGGTCCTGCCTGATGAATTGACGGAAGAAGCGATTCGTCAACAAGAATGGCACTTGATGCACGATATTGAAGTGGATGAGGCGATGATGGCATTTCCTGCAGTGGAAATGGTAATGGGTGGTGTTGATTACCATGCGGAGGTACGTTTGAACGGCGTGGCTGTGTTTGATTGTGATGGCTCGCAAAGTGTGTATAAGAAAGACATTCGCCCATACATGCAAATGGGGCGTAATCGCTTTGAGATATTGTTCCTAGAGGAAGAAGAAGATCTTTTATTCGATGAGGATAAGCCAGAGCTGTGCCCGCTTTCTGAACATCAATATAAGAAAAGTGATGAGCGACTGGGCGTGTGGCAAGAACCGTACTTGCAGTTTATTCGCAACGTGCGTTTAGAGCGCGTGGCAACCGAGCAGATTTGGCACCATGGTGGCGGGTGTGAATTTAAGGTCGATTTGTATTACCAGACATTTGCACCAGGGCTAGTGTCAGCAGCGGTAAAGTTTAATGGCATGACTTACCATATCCCAATTGACGTTCGTGCAGATCACGCCAGCGCACTCTTTCAGATTGAAGCGCCAAAGTATGCTGATCTTAATGACCCTGATCCAAATGATCTCTATCAGTTGTCTGTTGAATTGGATGGACAACGCCAAAACTTCACTGTTGCATTGAGCCAGGAGCTTTGCGTTACCCATGTTGTGCTTTAACGTCTGATAATATTTTTTATTACAGTACCTTAAGCATTACGACTTCACATGCATCATGCCCTGTTTGCCCAAGCGGGGCATCGAGATGCTCAAAGCCTAGCTTTTCATACAAGCCTACCGCCTCTCTTAGACATTCTGTTGTCTCTAAATAGCACTGCTGATACCCAAGCTGTTTCGCCAGTTGTAAGCTCAATGCGACGATGCGTTTGGCTAAACCGTGTCCTCGTGTTTGAGGTAAGAAGTACATCTTTTGCAGCTCACACACATTTGGCTCACCAGCTAAAGGGGCAAAGCCACCGCCACCAACGATCTCTCCGCGATGTTCAATGACCCAATAGGCGGCCCCGTTTTGATTATACACCGAATACATATCATCAAGCGTTGGATCTGCCACACCATAACCTCTGTCTGCGGTTAAGCCGTATTCTGCGGAGACTTTACGAATTACGTCTGCCACTTGCGGATTGTCTGCTTTGGTAAGAGGTCGAAGGGTGTATTCCTCTGCCTGACACACTTTTGTTAGCCCTTTTAGGTAAGTCTCTAGACCAAGTTTGAGTTGTTCTTGCTCACAGTCATCAAGTTGTGTAAGCAACTGCTCAAAAAAGCTGTTTTGCTGTTGGTCTAGTTGCGCTAACGCCTGCTGTCCTTGAATTGTGAGCACTACGAGTTGGCTTCGTTTATCTTTCGGGTTTTCGATGCTCTCAACCAAACCTAATTTAATCAAACCAGTAATGGTGCGGCTTGCATTGGACTTGTCGACACTAAGCTGCTGCGCCAGTTGGTTTATGGTCAATGGCTGCAATTGGATTTCACCTAATGCGTGCGCTTGTACCGGGGTAAGAGCGACATCGCCGCATTGTTTATCGAGCATACCAAGCAATCGGACGGCTTGACGGGAGTAGTGTCGGAGTTGACGAGCGTTCATTATCACTTACCTCTAAAAATAAAGTTGCGCACCGCAATTAAATTAATTGCGGTGCGCAACTTTGTCAATGATAAATGTCATTTGGCTCGTTAGGAGACGTAGTGAGCCTCCATGTTTAAGCGTGGTGATGTAAACAAAACTGCGGTGCTGGAGTTTTTGCTGATGATTTACGCATCCATACTTTCTCGTGGAAGTAGTAAGCCACCGTATTCAAACTCGGCTCTAGCATCGCCATTACGCCGCCGACAAATGCATCACCTGTTAGTAAGTAAACCACGGTAAAAGCGACGCTGAAGTGCACGGTCGCAAAGCTTGCGGTTTTTAATTTGGTCATCCACTGACGAGCTTTAAGTGCTGGGACTTTTGCCCATGCCTTTTCATGAAAGTAGAAGGCTACGGTGTTCACTGAAGGCTCAATCATGGCAATTAAACTACCAATTAAAATGTCGCCTGTGAGTACGTAAGCGACACTAAATGCGATAGTAAAATGCAGTGCTGCGAAAGTTAGTGTCTTTTTCATGATAATTACTCAATCGTGTTTGTTTCGATGAGTTTATTATCGATAATAATTCTCATTAATGCTAATGGATGATGAGTATTGTTGCGATAGGGGAAAGCTATTGATGATGGTTTTTGGTGAAAGATATACAAAAAAGGTTGACCATGATGGCCAACCTTTGGATTCAAAGTGAGAAGTGTTAGTTCTTCTCTTTTACTGAGGCTTAAAGTGCAGCGATCGTTGTCTTCTGCTCTTCTAGCTTAGCTAGTGTCTCTTTGTAGCCTTCAAGCTTCTCACGCTCTTTAGCAACAACCGCTTCAGGTGCTTTCGCTACAAAGCCTTCGTTGCCCAGTTTGCCTTCGATACGCTTGATTTCGCCGCGCGTCTTCTTGATTTCGCCATCTAGACGAGCAAGCTCTGCATCTTTGTCGATCAAACCCGCCATTGGGATCATCAGCTCAGACTTGCCAACCAGTGCCGTTGCACACGCAGGGGTCTCTTCGCCGGCTTCAAGCACGCGTACTGCTTCTAGCTTCGCTAGAGACATCAATACTTGTTTGCTTGCTTCTAGACGAGAGGCGTCTTTCTCATTCGCTGCTTTGAGCATAACGTCTAGAGGCTTGCCAGGGTTGATGTCGTACTCTGCACGTAGGTTGCGGATGCTAGTGATGAACGCTTTCACCCATTCGATGTCGTCTAGCGCTTCTTGGTGGAAGTTCGCTTCGTCGAATTGAGGCAGCGTTTGTAGCATGATTGTCTCGCCCTCAACACCGTCAACTAGTGGCTTGATGCTTTGCCAGATAGTTTCTGTGATATAAGGAATCACTGGGTGAGCCAGACGTAGCGTCTTCTCAAGTACCGTGATTAGTGTACGGCGAGTACCACGCTGTTGCACTTCAGTACCTTTCCATAGAACGGGTTTAGTTAGCTCTAGGTACCAGTCACAGAATTGGTTCCAGATGAATTCGTAAAGTGTGTTTGCAGCCATATCTAGACGGAAGTTGTCGATATGGTTGTTGAACGCTTTCGCTGCGAGTTCAAACTGAGACTCGATCCACTTGTCTGCTAGTGAGTACTCGATCTCACCTTCACCAAAACCACAATCTTGCTCTTCTGTGTTCATCATTACGTAACGGCTTGCGTTCCATAGTTTGTTACAGAAGTTACGGTAACCTTCAAGACGCTTCATATCCCAGTTGATATCGCGACCTGTTGATGCCATTGCTGCAAGAGTGAAACGCAGTGCGTCTGTACCGTATGCTTCGATACCGTTTTCAAACGTCTTACGCGTGTTCTTCTCGATCTTCTTCGCTAGCTGAGGCTGCATCATGTTGCCACAACGCTTCTCTACTAGAGACTCTAGGTCGATACCATCGATCATGTCGATTGGGTCAAGTACGTTACCTTTCGACTTAGACATCTTGTCGCCGTTTTCGTCACGGATTAGGCCGGTAACGTAAACTGTCTTAAATGGTACTTGTGGTTTGCCATTTTCGTCTTTCACGAAGTGCATGGTCATCATGATCATGCGCGCAACCCAGAAGAAGATGATGTCGAAACCAGTTACTAGAACGTCTGAAGGGTGGAATACTTTCAGATCGTCAGTTTGCTCTGGCCAACCTTGAGTACCGAACGTCCATAGCGCAGAAGAGAACCATGTATCCAGTACGTCTTCGTCTTGGTGCAGCTCAATTACTGACTCTAGGTTGTTGTTCTTGCGAACTTCTTCTTCAGTGCGACCTACGTAAACATTACCTTGGTTGTCGTACCACGCTGGGATGCGGTGACCCCACCATAGCTGACGAGAGATACACCAGTCTTGAACGTCACGCATCCAAGAGAAGTACATGTTTTCGTATTGCTTAGGAACGAATTGGATGTCGCCGTTTTCTACTGCTTCAACTGCTGTTTTCGCTAGAGGCGCAGTACGTACGTACCATTGGTCAGTTAGCATTGGTTCGATAACCACGCCACCACGGTCGCCGTAAGGAACTTGTAGATCGTGATCTTTCACTTCTTCAAGTAGACCTAGCTCGTCGAATTCAGCAACGATAGCTTTACGAGCGGCAAAACGCTCCATACCGTGGTATTTAGCTGGTAGCTCAGTGCTGTAAGCGTCGCTTGCTTCGCCGTTAGTGTTGAATACTTCTGCTGCGTCGCGGATGTTCGCGTCGAAAGTCAGAATGTTGATCATTGGTAGCTGGTGGCGCTTACCAACTTCGTAGTCGTTGAAGTCGTGCGCAGGTGTGATTTTCACACAGCCAGTACCTTTTTCCATATCTGCGTGCTCATCGCCCACGATTGGGATGCGACGATCAACGATAGGAAGGATGATTTCTTTACCGATAAGATCTTTGTAACGTGGATCTTCTGGGTTAACTGCAACACCTGTATCGCCTAGCATGGTCTCTGGACGAGTCGTTGCAACAACGATGTAGTCTTTGCCATCCGCTGTTTTAGCGCCATCTGCTAGTGGGTAGCGGAAGTGCCACATGTGGCCTTTAGTGTCTTTGTTCTCTACTTCTAGATCTGAAATCGCTGTGTGTAGCTTTGGATCCCAGTTAACTAGACGCTTACCGCGGTAGATTAGATCGTCTTCGTATAGACGTACGAAGACTTCTTGAACGGCGTTAGATAGACCATCGTCCATCGTAAAGCGTTCACGATCCCAGTCTACAGATGCGCCAAGACGACGAAGCTGCTTAGTGATAGTGCCGCCAGATTCGCCTTTCCATTCCCAGATTTTGTCGATGAAAGCTTCACGACCGTAATCGTGTTTTGTTTTGCCTTCTTCTGCAGCGATCTTACGCTCAACAACCATCTGAGTTGCGATACCAGCGTGGTCAGTACCTACTTGCCAAAGGGTGTTTTTACCCTTCATACGTTCACAACGGATAAGCGTATCCATGATCGTATCTTGGAACGCGTGGCCCATGTGTAGGCTACCAGTGACGTTCGGTGGCGGGATCATGATGCTGTATGATTCTTTAGTAGTGTCACCGTGTGGCTTAAAGTAGCCTTTCTCTTCCCAAGTCTGATACAGAGCTTGTTCGATTGAAGTTGGGTTGTATGTCTTTTCCATAGCGCTCTTTTAATGGATACGTTGATGGTTGAATCTTAGTCAATCTTTATAAGTGAGGGATCTTAACAAGATCGCCTTAACTATAAGGATTGACCGTTAAGGATATTGAATTTCGATCGTTTGCAGCTGGTAACCTGCTTGACGGTAAATTTTATATCTTTCTCTTGCGAGTTGTTTAGCTTTTTCTTCGCAGGGCACGAAGTCTACCACTTGAGCAAACTTGTTCGCAAAGGTTGTCTCATTTTCCGCCAAATTAATTACCAATTGACGATTCCAAGACGGCTTTACACCGTTATGGCCGATCTCAATATTGGTGGCGTATTTCGGTCCCTCGCCTACTAGGTTATGTGCCATGAACTTGTCTGCATCAACTTGCCAAAAGGCTTCAGCGAGCTGCTCGGCGTGTGGTTTGTCTTGGCAGTTTAAATACACTTTAGCGCCTTGGCGGGCAAAGTGCTGCGCCAAAAACACAATGTACTCTTCAAAGCCAGCCACCGTTGCTTGCGGGCTCTCTTCGTTAATGATGTAGAAGGTTGCAGTTTGCATCATTCTCTCACTTGCCTTGGGTCTCTTCCTAAGACCATCTTAAATCCCATTTTCATTTTAGAAAATTAGGATAATAAAAAAGGGCCTTGCGGCCCTTTTAGATTTTGTTCAGAAATTACTCTTCTGTCTCTTGGCCGCTGCGGTTCAAAAGGAATTGGACAAGCATTGAGACAGGACGGCCCGTTGAGCCTTTCGCTGCGCCTGATTTCCACGCAGTACCTGCGATATCGACGTGTGCCCAATTGTACTTCTTCGCGAACTTAGATAAGAAGCAACCCGCAGTGATAGTACCAGCAGGACGGCCACCAATGTTTGCCATATCCGCAAACGGGCTCTTCAACTGCTCGTGGTACTCATCTGCCATTGGTAGACGCCATGCACGGTCACTCGCTTGCTCTGAAGCGTTAACTAGCTCATGAGAAAGAGGGTTGTGGTTAGAGATAACGCCACTGATGTGGTGACCTAGTGCGATAACACAAGCGCCGGTTAGCGTTGCAACGTCAACCACGCAGTCTGGTTCGAAACGCTCTACGTAAGTCAGTGCGTCACAAAGAACAAGACGACCTTCCGCATCCGTGTTCAGAACTTCTACAGTTTGACCAGACATGGTTGTAAGGATGTCACCTGGACGGTAAGCGTTGCTGCCAGGCATGTTTTCACAGCCCGCTAGAACACCAATAACGTTGATTGGTAGATTTAGCTTCGCTAGCGCTTTCATTGTACCGAATACCGATGCCGCACCACACATGTCGTACTTCATCTCATCCATACCTTCGCCCGGTTTTAGAGAGATACCACCTGAATCGAAGGTTAGACCTTTACCTACTAGCACAATAGGTTTTGCATCTGAGTCAGGATTACCTTTGTACTCGATGATAGACATCATAGATTCGTTTTTAGAACCACGACCGACTGCTAGGTAAGAGGTCATACCCAGTTTTTCCATCTCTTGCTCACCAATGATTTTGGTGGTTACGGTTTCGTAATCGTCCGCCAGACGACGAGCTTGAGAAGCAAGGTAAGCTGGGTTAGCTACGTTTGGTGGCATGTTGCCAAGATCTTTTGAGGCTTTGACACCAGATGCGATAGCGAGACCATGAGTGATTGCTTTTTCACCCAAGTTTAATTCACGACGCGTTGGTACATTGAAAACAAGCTTGCGCAGTGGGCGGCGAGTCTCAGGTTTAACGCTCTTGAATTGATTAAATGTGTATAGACCATCTTTAGTCGCTTCTACAGCCTGGCGCACTTTCCAGTATGTATCACGACCCTTAACATGCAGTTCAGTTAGGAAACATACCGCTTCCATTGAGCCTGTCTCGTTAAGTGTGCTGATCGTCTTTTGAATGATTTCCTTGTACTGGCGCTCGCCAAGTTCACGCTCTTTGCCGCAACCGACAAGTAAAACGCGCTCTGACAAAACACCTGGTACTTGATGCAGTAGCAGCATCTGACCAGGTTTACCCTCTAGATCACCACGGCGAAGTAGTGAACTGATGTAACCGTCACTGATTTTATCAAGTTGTTCGGCTACTGGAGAAAGGCGACGTGGTTCAAACACACCAACAACGATACATGCGCTACGTTGTTTCTCTGGACTGCCACTTTTTACACTGAACTCCATGCGTACTCCTACATCCTGAAGACAAATTGCTCTAAATGTTAGATAATGATCGCTTACTTGTTGAATTTTAGCTCCAGGCTTACATGCAGAGCTGATTAAGCGACTAACATCTAGTTTATAATTTTTAAAAAAATAAATGGTTCAACGGGAAACTATAGTGATTCGACCAAAAAAACAAGTTTTGTATAGGTAATTTCAGCGTGATTATTGTTAGATATTTGATCCGCGAAACACTCAAGAGCCAATTTGCGATTTTTTTCGTACTTTTTTTGGTGTTTGTAAGCCAGAAATTCATAAGTGTTCTTGCTGATGCTTCTGATGGGGATATTCCTGCTGGATTGATTTTCTCGATTGTTGGTTTGAATATGCCAGCAATGGGTCTATTAATGCTGCCTTTAAGTCTGTATATCGGCATATTGATCACATTTGGTCGTCTGTATGCAGAGAGCGAAATTGTCGTGATGAACGCGACAGGTATTGGTAACAAATTCTTGGTACAAGCGGCCTTGTACTTAGCGCTGATTACTTCTGCTGTGGCGGCTTTTAATGCATTGTGGTTATCGCCGTGGTCTCAAGACCGTGTTGAGCAACTTTATGAACAAGTGGCGGCAGAAAACAGCGTTGACTTGCTAAAGAAAGGGCAATTCCAAGGCACGCCAGATGGTTCATCGGTTGTGTTCATCGATGACATTAAAGACAATACATTGAGCAACGTTTTTGTCGCTCAGATGCGCCCGAGAGATTCAGTATTGCCGAGTGTGATGTTCTCGTCCTCTGGTGAAGTAAAAGAACTGTCGGACGGCCGTCAGGTCATCACCATGAAAGAAGGCACGCGTTATGAAGGTGTGCCTACTCGCGTTGAATATATGATCACAAAATTCGATGAATACGAAGGCGTTATCGGCCAGCGTGAGGTCAAAAAGAAAGGGCGAGATTGGGAAGCGTACCCAACGGTTGATTTGATCGGACACCCAGACCCAGAAGCGCAAGCAGAGCTGCAATGGCGAATTTCGTTATTTGTGTGTATTCCACTCTTAACGATGCTGGTTATTCCTTTGTCGGCGGTGAATCCGCGTCAGGGACGATTTGCCAAAATGGGGCCCGCGATTCTTATTTATCTAGCGTATTTCCTGGCGATTAGTGCAACAAAATCTGCATTAGAAGATGGTGACATTCCGGCGGCAATCGGCATGTGGCCAATTAATGCGATGTTACTGATTGTCGCAATCATGGCCAATATGATGGACAGCGTTGCTGCTCGACGAATAAAAGACAAATTCCGTAAGAAGAGGCTCGCGTAAGCTGTGTTCAAAATCTTAGACCTTTACATCGGTAGAACCATCATCTCTACCACTGCCTTGGTTTTAGCGACGTTTGTTGGCTTATCGGGCATCATCAAATACGTAGAACAGTTACGTAAAGTAGGGCGAGGCGTGTACGACCTCACTCATGCGTTGTACTTTGTGTTACTCAGTGTGCCGCGTGATATCGAAATGTTCTTTCCAATGGCGGCATTACTCGGTGCCCTTATTGGTTTGGGTATGTTGGCGTCAAGCTCTGAGCTGGTGGTGATGCAAGCTGCTGGTTTCTCAAAGTTGGATATCGGGTTATCCGTGCTCAAAACGGCGGTGCCATTGATGCTTATCGTTATGACGTTAGGGCAATGGGGCGCTCCAGAAGCACAAAAGATGGCGCGTGACTTACGTGCGTTTGCGATATCGGGAGGTAGTATTGTCTCAGTTCGTTCTGGAGTTTGGGCTCGTGACGCAAACGACTTTATCTTTATAGGTAAAGTCGAAGACGACAAGCTTTATGCTTTAAATATGTGGCGTTTTGATGATGATAAGAATCTACAAAAAGTTATTTTCGCCGAAGAAGTCGACTATCAACAAGATAACAATTGGTTGATGCGAGACGTACAAATCACGGATATGAAAAATGAAAACGTGATTTCGAAGCAAGACATCGAACAGATGGAATGGCATACGTCATTGGCTCCAGATAAGCTAGCTGTGGTGACGGTAAAGCCTGAAGAGTTATCACTGAGCGGTTTGTATGATTACGTGACCTATCTGAAAGCATCAGAGCAAGATGCGTCTCGCTATGAATTGGCGTTTTGGCGTAAGTTGACACAGCCGCTTTCAATTGCCGTGATGATGTTGATGGCGCTATCGTTTGTTTTCGGTCCACTCAGAAGTGTGACCATGGGGGCAAGGGTATTATCGGGTGTGGTTGCCGGGTTTACTTTTTATATATCCAGTGAGTTCTTTGGCCCATTAAGCTTGGTATATGGTATATCCCCAGTGTTTGGTGCATTGGCCCCGAGCCTGGTGTTCTTAGCCATTGCGATTGCGCTGCTGAGAAGAAAGCTGTAGCTGAAGTATCACCGAATAAACCATGTTTCATCGGACTAAATGTAAAAGGAAGGCATTATGCCTTCCTTTTTTGTATTCCCGGATAAGTTAGTTTGCCTTAGGCAACACAACAACCTCTGTTTTTGCCCAAATGTCGTGGAAACCACGTTTCTTGGGATCAATCGGCACAGTCAGGTTTGCCAAACCAAAGCCAGATGTTGCAATGCGAATCAGGGCTTGAGTGACTGTAATCGGCGCACCGTCTTTGGCATTGCGAACTCGAAGTTTCCAAGCGCGCATCCCAAGTGTTTGCCCTGCTCGCGTCCAGAAGAAGACAAAGAAGTATATCCACACAACCGCAAGATACAGTGTAAATAGAGGGCTTAATACAGGGTGCTTTCCGAGCATATCAGCGGCATCTGCGTACTCGCCATAGCTCAACAGCCCTGCTGCATTTAGTGCAAATACAACGGCCATAACAATACCTGCGGCCATCATTTCGATTGCGATAATAATCAATGTGTCGTAAATCAACGCTGCAAGTCGACGAAAGAGACCTGCAGGTGGAAGAGTTGTAGACGTCGTCATTATTCCATCACTTACCTTAAAAATTGTGCGTCAGAATATAGATTCCCTCACCAAGAGAAAAGAGACCTAACGCACAGAGTCTTTAATTATGCATAAACGAAGTGACTTTTCTGCTGTGTGTTATGAATATATACCATGATGTACAAGGCCTTTCGGTAACCTATTTCAACTGAATTTTACTTGCCTAACCATTAGCTTTTTGGTCTGTAACTAGATTAGACAGATGAGAGAGTTGGTGTTTCTCATCTTCGGTATAATGCTGGCTCAAGGAGAGCTCTAAAGCTTTTTCTGATAGCTTGGTTGCAGGTGATAAAAACAACTTGGGGTGCATACTAGAAAGAGCCAGCAAGGCTTTTTGTAGGCGAATCTGTATTTGGAGTTGCGCTGCACCATCGTGCGCGATTGGCAAAAAGACATCATCAAATAAATCTTGGCAGCTTAATGCGGGCACAAATAGCCTAGGGTATCGAGTCTTGGTGGGAGGTTCGCTGAGTAACTCTCCCCACAATGAAAGGGCTCGTACAGAACGCCCAAGAACATCAATCGCGGTACCGTTATCATTCACGGCGGGGGAGAGAGCTCGTGAGGCGATCTCCGCCATAACGACTAATCCAAAACGAGGATCTTGATCATAGGAACGCTCCGTTCGAATCGTGAAGGCCGCCGTTACTTCGCTTTCGTCTGGCAACGCTCCACAAACCCAAGCCAATGGTTGACTCACATACACAAAGCTTCCTGGTTGTCGTTCAAGATAGATAGTGCATTGGTTTGCTTCAGCAATACTATCGAGATGATGCATATCAACATGCTGTAAGTAGCCAATTTCTTGGCTGAAAATAGGCTTGCTTCCTCTGGGTTTATGTTCTGGATGGCTCCATGGGTGAGCGCCTAGCCAACGCTCTTTGCCCCGTTTTCTTATCGCATCTAACAAAGCTTGTTCCACGTAGGAGGTAGTTTCACTGACTCTCCCTAGTACGGAAAGGTGCTGAATCCAACGTAGCAAGGTGAGTATGATCATCACGATCACGGCGATGGTTACGATGAATAGGTAAATTTGTGCTTGTTGATGATAGGCGCCAATGCCTAGCGCGATAATGCCTACCAAACTAAATAGAAAAGAGCCAAGAAAGGTCGCCAAAGCATTTTGTGTTGTGCTGTCTTCCATCAACAGTTTTGTCGCTCGCGGCGTTACCCCTGCACTAGCGGCACTGTACGCTGAGACCATTATATTGAGCGAGAATGTGGTCACCGCAAGCATGGAAGTCGCGAGGATATTTAATATGTTGTTAAGCAAATCCTTACTGACGTTGATTGCAGGAGGCAGAGTAATGAACTGGTTTAAAACAATGGATATTAGGGCAGTGGCGACAGCAAGTAAGGCATAAAGTGACGTGCGAACCCACAGTTTACGCGTCATTTGCTTCAGTAACCATTGCCATTTTGACCCAGTCATTCGTATGCTCCTATGAGGTTCTTACTCGAAAGTCGATAGAAAATTCAGAAAGTTATTCTTGCTTAAGCATAGGTTAAATCTTCCTCATTCTACGTGGAATTTCATGCATCATGAGAGTAAGAAAGCCGCTTGCTTCAAAGAATGGTGTTCTTGAGGTGTGAATTACCAAGATTCTGTTACCTTAATTGATAGATGCATTAAAAGTATGTGATTGAAAAGAGGTAGCCATGATTGTAATTACAGGTGCAAGTAGCGGTTTAGGGGCAGAGCTGGCAAAGCGTTATGATGCGGAAGACAAAGAGACGTATATCATAGGAAGAAACACAGAAAAACTATCCGCATTAGCTAAACAACTCTCTCATAACGTCGGATATCAAGCTTGCAACCTCTCACTGCATCAAGATGTGAAACACCTATTTGATGGGATGAAACAGCCGCCTGAAATGGTCATTCATAGTGCAGGAAGTGGTTATTTTGGCGAACTGGAAGAGCAGGAGCCGGAAGAGATTCAAAAACTGATTGATAATAACCTGAATTCTGCGATTCATGTGTTAAGAGAGTTAGTAAAGCGTTACAAAGATCAACCGATAAAAGTGGTCATGATCATGTCCACAGCCGCTCAACAACCAAAAGCGCAAGAGTCTACGTATTGTGCTGTGAAGTGGGCTGTCAAAGGATTAATCGAGTCGGTTCGTTTGGAGTTAAAAGGAAAGCCGATGAAAATTATCGCGGTTTATCCTGGTGGTATGGATACGGAATTCTGGAAGACAAGCGGCAACACGATGGACACGAGTCACTTCATGCAAGCGGAAGATGCTGCCGAGATGCTCCATACGGCTTTGTCGAGCATTGGGAATGGTTATGTTTCTGATATTACAGTGAATAGAATTTAAAAAGAGTTGCGTATACTCATTTTCACCTGGATCAGTAGTAGGAAATGGAGCGTACGTTTCTTATCAGTACAGCTTTGTCACACTTTGTGGCGAAATTATCAGCAAACGATAGTTATTTAAGGTATTTCTGCTTGCGCAGGTCAAAAGCTTCCGTATAATGCCAACCATCAAAGGGCAATAGCCCAAAGATGCCGGTGTGGTGAAATTGGTATACACGACGGATTCAAAATCCGTTGCCTTAGGGCGTGGCGGTTCAAGTCCGCCCACCGGTACCATATATAGAAAGGTCGCTCTTATAGCGGCCTTTCGTCGTTTTAGGTGCTTGTAAATATCAAAAGAAAGTTAGCGTTGCCTTTGCGGTGGCGGTAGGAGTGCTTGTCCAATCAACTCTGCCCACGGGTACCATAATTCATATGATAAAGCCTCGACGAAAGTCGGGGCTTTGTTGTGTCTAGGGTTTGTGAATTCAAATCCAGCGTGGCGTCAGGAATGCCAGGCCCAGTCACTCCACTCTTTACTGCTTTCCATTTTTACTTTTCTAAAAATAAAAAAGCGCGAGGGATTACCTCGCGCAAGCTACTACATGATAATAGTAGGGAACAGCTTATAGAGCTGTGAACAAGGTGTTCTGTGAGTCAGGTGTCCAATCGGCTTGAGATACGTGTGGCACGTTGACGAGATAACGTTTGCCAGAGTACGTCACAACATCTCCCTCTTTATATGAAACATTCACTTCCCAATTTGTTGCCGGATCAGCATTGGTCCAAAGGCTAGAGGTTGGGGAAGGTGCCCAGTCCTGCTGTGCGTTATGGCTGGTCACTGCTTGGTAAACGGTGCCTAAATGTAGGACGTAGTCGCCAGCGTTGTAGCTATGACCAACTTGCCAGTTTGGTGTGTAGTTATCCATCGTATCGAATACATAGCCAGCTTGTTTTGCTAGTCGGATAAATTCCGCTAATTTAGGTAAATTCTTGGTTGCGCCCATTCCTCGCTTACCGTCTTCAAACAAAAACTCATGCGTTAGAATAATGACCTTGTCTGCGTGGAGTGGTGTACCACATGGAAACTCTTGTGCTTTTGAATTGATAGGGTTGATGGTGGTAGGAGCACAGTTGTTCAATGCTGCATCTACGTAACCTAGGAAAGGTTCTGCCTCTGTTAGACTGTTGGCTGGCATTGCTATCCCCCAGTTTTCAGGTGCCCAATCCACATCCCAACCATGTGTTTGATAGCCTTTATTAGCCAGAATGTTTTGTACCGCAATTGAGGCTTTCACACTGTTTGATAGGTCGTTGATATTACAAACGTAGCCTGGTTCCCAAGGTTTAAAGTCATCAGACGTTGCACATAATCCATCTGCTTTGAAGTCTTTAGTCACGCGCCAGCCGTTGGTGTAGGGCAGTCTAGCAAACTCTGTTGCCTTATAATTCGGGTAGCTTGTAATGTTAGGCAGATACTTTTCTAAAACAGATAAGTTTTCTGTAAACATTGAGGCATCGTAAACAGGATCTTGGTACGAGTTAAGCTGGTGGTCGCCGGTAGCATTACATTCTGCTGCGCTATTAGGTCCAAACTCATCAACGCAGTTATGAACCATATGATCGTAACTATGGTTCGCGACAATATGACCAGTGTCTAATGCGAGCTTTAAGGCTTCTAGCGAACGGTCTTCATTCTCATCACCAATTCCGTCTAAGTGCCAAGCATTAAAGTAAAACGTCGCTTTGATATCTTCTTGGTTAAGTACTTGAATAACGTCAATAGATGCATTGATTGGTCCATCATCAAACGTTAGATAAATGGTGCCTTTAGAGTCGGTTTGAGCAAATGAGTATTGTGATAGTGCGGCACTTACAAGCGTTGCAATAGCCAATTTATTAAATTTCATTCTCTATTCCTTTTTAGAAATTAATAACGACGTTGTCAGTAGTAATATATTGATAATTTGAAACCTAATGTGGTGTCTTAATTTATTTCCTGACTTTTATCCTAGACCTAAATAATTACTAAAAAACAGGTCGTATTTTCTAAATTGGGATTGTGTTCACGAATAATGCAACCGGTTGCGCTTTTTTGTCTTGGTTATTTTTGCTACAGTTTTTGCAGGTTGAAATTTACACAACGGGAGTAAGGCTATGAAAAAGATCCTTTTATGCTGTAGCGCAGGGATGTCAACCAGTATGCTTGTTAAAAAAATGGAGCAAGCTGCTGAAAATAAAGGAATTGAATGCAAAATTGACGCGATGTCAGTGAATGCATTTGAAGATGCAATTAAAGAGTACGATGTTTGTCTTCTCGGGCCTCAAGTACGTTTTCAGCTAGAAGAGCTAAGAAAAACGGCGCAAGAGCATGGTAAAAACATTGATGCGATTTCTCCTCAGCATTATGGAATGATGAAGGGAGAAGAAGTACTAGAGCAAGCATTAGAATTAATTAACTAAACCATAGTTTTAAATTAAAAAAGATAACTGTACATCAAATATAAATATTTGATGCGGGATTCTTTTGCCTAAAATAAGGATGGATTCTATGAAGCTTTATGACGCAATTATAGGCGCAGTCGAAAAGCATATAGCCCCTATAGCAGCAAAAGTGGGGAATCAGCCCCATGTTCGAGCAATGAGAGACGGTTTTATAGTTGCAATGCCGTTTATTATTGTCGGTAGTTTCATTTTGATTTTTGCATTCCCACCATTTGCCGAAGACACGACCTTTACTTTCGGTCGAATTTGGCTCGATTTCGCCACCACACATTTTGATACCATAATGATGCCCTACAACATGTCGATGGGGATCATGACCATTTTTGTTTCGCTCGGCGTTGCTTATAGCTTAGCTAAGGCTTACAAGATGGATGGGATCACGAGTGCAGTATTGTCGCTGATGTCTTTTTTACTCATCGCGGCCCCTGCTAAAGATGGCGCGTTGTCTATGTCACACATGGGAGGAACCGGGATCTTCACCGCAGTGATGTGTGCATTCTTCTCGGTAGAGCTCTACCGTTTTATGAAAAGGCACAATATTACGATTCGTATGCCAGAGCAGGTGCCACCTGCGATTGCACGATCATTTGAAGTACTGTTACCAGTCTTAGCGATATTTATTACCTTATATCCACTTAGCCTTTTCGTGCAAACCCAGTACGACATGCTGATTCCAGATGCTGTCATGGCAGTCTTTAAGCCTTTAATTAGTGCGTCTAACTCATTGCCTGCCATTATTGGCGCTCTATTGCTTTGCCAATTACTTTGGTTTGCGGGTATCCATGGTGCTGCAATTGTTGTGGGGCTGCTTTCTCCAATTTTCTTGACCAACATTGGTGCCAACATCGAAGCCTTTGTTGCAGGTGAACCGATTCCAAACGTATTTACTCAGCCTTTCTGGGATTTTTACATCTTTATCGGTGGCTCTGGTGCAACACTTGCTCTTGTTATGCTGATGTCATTTAGCCGTTCTGTTCACCTTAAGAGTATTGGTCGAATGAGTGCGGTGCCTGGCTTCTTCCAAATCAATGAACCTGTGATCTTCGGTAGCCCAGTTGTGATGAACCCGACCTTGTTTATCCCGTTCGTCTTCGCTCCAGTCATCAACGCTACGATTGCGTACTTTGCTGTGCATGTCGGCTTTGTGGGTATGGGTGTCGCTACAACGCCTTGGACAACACCAGCACTGATAGGTGCTTCGTGGGGTAGCGGTTGGACCTTTGCTCCAGTATTGCTCGTCATTGGTTTATTGATTCTTGATCTAATTATCTACTTCCCATTCTTCAAAATGTTTGAGAAGCAAATGTTGGAGCAAGAACTACCAACGACGAAAGAAACTAAAGATGAGGCGCAACCTTCAGGCGAAGGTGTTACTGCTTAACGGTGCTTAATGGGCCGCAATTACCGCGGCCCGATTTTCGGAGAGAAAATGATGGAACAAGAATTGGTTGTGATGGAGATCATCTGTAATGCTGGCGAAGCCAGAAGTTTGAGCTACGAGGCGTTGCGTTTATCTAGAGAACAAGATTTTGATGCGGCTGAGGAGAAGCTCTCTCAAGCAAGAGAGTGCATTAACAAAGCCCACTTAATTCAGACTCAGTTGATTGAGGAAGATCAGGGGGAAGGGAAAGTCCCGATGACGTTAGTGATGGTACATGCTCAAGATCACTTAATGACCACGATTTTGGCTCAAGAAATGGCTGTAGAAATCGTTGCACTGAACAAAAAAATCTCGAACAAATAAGGGGAGAAAAATGTCTAGAGAGGCGATCAAACTTGCCATTATTGGCGGTGGTAGTAGCTATACCCCTGAACTGGTTGAAGGGGTTATTAAGCGCTTAGAATATTTACCCGTTAAGAAGATTCATTTTGTGGACATTGAGTCAGGAGCTGAGAAGCTTGAGATTATCAAAGGTCTAGCGCAGCGAATGGTTGATAAAGCAGGTGCAAAGATTGAGATAAAAGCAGACTTTGATCGTCGTGCTGCGATAAAAGATGCGGATTTTGTGATGACGCAGTTCCGTGTGGGTGGCCTTGCTGCTCGTGCTAATGACGAGCGAATTCCAATTAAATACGACGTCATCGGCCAAGAAACAACAGGCCCTGGTGGGTTTGCTAAAGCACTGCGAACCATTCCGGTTATTCTTGATATATGTAAAGATATTGAAGAGTTGGCACCCAATGCATGGATGCTCAATTTCACCAACCCTGCGGGTTTGGTCTCTGAAGCCGTCAGTAAGTACACCAAAGTAAAGAGTATTGGTTTATGTAATGTGCCGGTTTCGATGGAAATGATGATCGCAGAAATGATGGAGTGCGAGCCAAAAGAGCTACAACTGGAGTTTGCCGGATTAAACCATCTCGTTTGGGTGCACAAAGCATGGCTCAATGGAGAAGATATTACTCAAACGGTATTAGAGAAAGTCGGTGATGGTGCTAACTTCAGCATGAAGAACATCTGGGAAGAACCGTGGGATCCAGCATTTTTAAAAGCGCTGGGGGCGATACCATGTCCTTACCATCGTTATTTCTATCAAACCGATGCTATGCTCGCTGAAGAGAAACAAAGCGCGGGTGAAAAGGGCACTCGTGCTGAGCAGGTAATGGAAACAGAAAATGCGCTATTCAAGCTCTATCAAGATCCTAATCTCGATCATAAGCCGAAAGAGTTAGAAGAGCGGGGTGGGGCTTATTATTCAGATGCATCACTAAACTTGGTTGATTCAATTTATAACAATCGTAATAGTATTCATGTTGTTAACGTCTTAAATAACGGAGCGATTAACGGCCTCCCCGACGATGCTGTGATTGAGTGTAGCGCGGTGATTGGTAGTTGGGGCGCGAAACCTCTTGCGGTTGGTGAGCTGTCAAACAATATCAAAGGATTACTCTATCAAGTCAAAGCATATGAACAGTTGACAATAGACGCTGCTGTTGAAGGTAATTATGACAAAGCGCTCATGGCATTAACCAACAACCCATTGGTGCCAGACATTGGTCGTGCCAAGTCAATTCTGGATGATATCCTAGCGGTGAACGCTCCGTATTTACCTCAATTTAAACTAACGACGTTGTAGTACTAAGGAAGGGCGCCAATGAAAGTCATTTTTAATGCTGATGATTTTGGTTTAACGAGAGGTGTAAATAACGGCATCGTAAAAGCTCATCAGCAAGGTGTTGTTCATTCAACCACCATGATGGTCGGTATGGATGCTGAGAAACATGCTTTAGAGTTGGCTCGCCATAATCCAGACTTGAGAATTGGCGTTCATCTTAGGTTTACAGCGGGAGTGCCTCTAACTGGGCACCCTAATTTGACCAACGGTCGAGCGCATTTTATCAAATACGACGAACTGTGGGGTAAGCAGGACTTCGAAACTCAGGTCATTTATGACGAAGCAAAAGCTCAGGTGGAATATTTTTTATCGCTTGGGTTAGAGCTAAGCCACTTAGATAGCCATCATCACGCGCATACTCACCCTCAAATTTTGCCCGTTATTAAAGAGGTAGCGAGTGAATACCGAGTGCCACTGCGGGGCACTGGCTTGTGTCAAGAATCGATGACAACAAGGTATGTCTTTACTGACGAGTTTTACGATCAAAAAGTAAGTTTAGATGGTTTGATGGCGCATTTATTGAGTCTAAAGACAAACTATGATTTGGTTGAGGTGATGTGCCACCCGGCAGAGGCCGATCAAGCGCTGATTTTAAAGAGTGGTTATGCGCTTCAGCGAGAGCTAGAGTTACAAGTTCTAACCTCTCCCATTTTAAAAGAACAGTTAGCTCAACATGGTATAGCTGTCACGGATTACTCTGAGCTCGTTTCTACCAATCAAATGGTCGGTGTATGATTAAAGGCTGCCAGCTTCGCCCCCTATAAGCACCTTACGAATTGCTGGCAGCCGTTCTACACAAACGGATATTTAATAACAATTGCAGTTGGACCCAATAGCATTATGGCAAGGATTAAAGATGTCGCCGAACTCGCCGGTGTAAATCGCTCTACCGTTTCTCGAATCATTAATGGGGAGGGAAGTTTCGCGAAGAAACTCGAAAAAAGTAGAGCAAGCTATGGCGCAACTGAATTATCGCCCGAGTGCGATTGCTCGTTCACTCGCAACCTCATCCAGTAATATGGTTGGCTTATTGGTGACTTACTATACGGGGGGCTTCTTTGGAGAGATGATGGAGCAGGTTCAGACTGAGCTGGATATTCATAAAAAGTTTCTGATTACCGCTCAAGGACATCATTCTGCAGAAGGTGAAAAGGAAGCCATTCAGCGTTTTAATGATCTGCGTTGTGATGGCTATGTCCTCCATAGTCGTTATTTGTCAGATGATGATTTACGTGAATTAGCAAAACAGCCTACGCCTTTCGTTCTTCTGGATCGCTATGTTGAAGGAATAGAAGAGCGTTGCGTTACTTTTAATCATCATCATGCAAGCCGTATTGCCGTCGAGCATCTTTTAGCTGGTGGTCATAGAAAAATCGCCTGTATTACCGGTCCATCCCAACGTCATAATAGTTTATTAAGAAAGCTTGGGTACGTTGACGCGATGAAGGACGCAGGTATCGATATTGACGAAAGCTGGTGTGAAGAAGGGAATTATGGTCGGCAAAGTGGTTATGATGCAATGGCTGCAATTTTACAACGACACCCTGAAGTTACTGCAGTCTTTTCTTGCAGTGAGGAAATGACGGTCGGTGCAATGCAGTACTTACACGAGCACAATATTTCAGTACCGGAGCAAATCTCTTTAACTAGCTTTGACAGTGTCGACCTTTGTGAAAGCCTTTATCCTACAGTGTCGGCAGTGCACTTTCCTATCAGTGATATGGCCCGTGTAGCGGTACAAACATTAATGGGATTAGTCAAAGGTCAAGAAATAATAGATAAGCCAACGTTCGAGGCTCAGCTTAAAATACGCAAAGCAGATCGAACCTTAAAGTAGCTTGCTTTTGCTCATTAAATGAGTAATTAGAAATGACCATCTGATGTTTTGATACTTACTGATGAATTTATTCACAAAATTTACTAGTATTCTAACTCTCTTAGGCAACGTAAATCAGTAGTGAATAAGTGGCAGCCATTAAACTTACGGTCGATCGTATTCAACCCGGATTACATATCCGTCTTCCGCTAAAGTGGAACGATCACCCTTTTCTACTCAATAGTTTTAAGATTAAAGATCAAGAACAAGTCGAGATGATCCGTCACCTCGGTGTAAAGTTCGTTTACTTTAATCCAGAGCAAAGTGATGCCGCACCACTTCCAGTCGACCAGATACAAGCTGATAGAGTAACGAATGAAGCGTCGCTAGATCATGAAACTCAAAAACTTTGGCAAGAAAAACAAAACCGCATAGAAAAGTTAAGTGCGTATCGTCGACGCGTTATCCAGTGCGAAAAAGAGTTTGAGCGCTCTCTTGCGCGTATGCGCTCGGTCATGACGAAAATTCGTAATCGTCCAACAGCTGCCGTTGATGAAGCGAAGCTTCTTATTGAAGATATCGTCGAGAAGTTAATGTGTGATGATAATGTCACTCTACACCTGATGAACGGTAAAAATGAGTTTGAAGATATTTATTTCCATTCGTTGAACGTTGCTGTTATCGCCATGATGATTGGCCGTGCTAAGGGGTACTCAGCTGCGCAGTTGAAAGAGCTTTCATTCTCAGCGCTATTCCACGATATCGGGAAAATAAAAATTCCTACCGCAATATTAAGAAAGCAAGCACCGCTGACGGAACCAGAAACTAACTACTTAAAGTTGCACACCAAATATGGAGTAGACCTTGCGAGTCAAATAGAAGGTTTTCCCGAAGTTGCAAGAGTTGTGATTGCACAGCACCATGAACTAAGAGATGGGTCTGGCTATCCCAAAGGTCTGAAAGGAGATGAGATCAACGAGTTTGCTCAAATTATTGCTGTAGCTAACGCATTTGATAACTTGTGTCATACACCTATAGTCTCAGAGCAAAAAATTCCTTATACCGCACTCTCTCATTTATATAAGAACTGTAAACACCTATATAAAGAAGAAAACCTGAATATCCTGATTAAGTTTATGGGCGTGTTTCCTCCAGGCACTGTGGTTCAGCTTTCCAATAATATGGTGGGCTTGGTTATCTCAGTGAATGCATCGCATCTATTATTCCCAAATGTATTGGTTTACGACCCATCAGTGCCAAGGACGCAGGCGCCAATCATTGATCTTGCATCAAAGGATATAAAGATAGTTAACGCGATTCATCCGTCTAAATTGCCGGAGAAAATCAAAGAGTATCTTAATCCGCGTTCACGCATTTCTTACTTCTTCGATAGTGATGAGTAGTTATCCACAGGTTTTTGTGGGTAAGCTGTAGAAATCTTGAGTGTTATTTCGGGGTAATTTTTGGGTTGGATGGAAAGTATCCACTTGGCATGTTTTTTTAGAAAAAATGTACTTTTAGTATTGCCAAAGAAAATCTTCTCCCTATAATGCGCATCCATCAACACGGCAGACGCCACAAGGCTTCAGCAGGGTCGAAGAGGTGAAAAGCTTCGACGAAAATTAGTTGAAAAAAGTGTTTGACACTCTCAATTATCTCGCTAGAATGCACCTCCGCTTTGAGAGAAAAACTTCTCGATAAGCAAGCTCTTTAACAATATAGACCTATCAATCTGTGTGGGCACTCGTTGATGATAATCCAATTAGAAGCTTCGGCTTCAAATTAGGTTTCAATGATACGAAGTGACCATTGAGTCGAAAGATTCAGCACAGTCAATTCAAACATTACTTATGTAATGTTCAGTATTCATTGAGCCGAACAAAATCTTAAATTGAAGAGTTTGATCATGGCTCAGATTGAACGCTGGCGGCAGGCCTAACACATGCAAGTCGAGCGGAAACGAGTTATCTGAACCTTCGGGGGACGATAACGGCGTCGAGCGGCGGACGGGTGAGTAATGCCTAGGAAATTGCCCTGATGTGGGGGATAACCATTGGAAACGATGGCTAATACCGCATGATGCCTACGGGCCAAAGAGGGGGACCTTCGGGCCTCTCGCGTCAGGATATGCCTAGGTGGGATTAGCTAGTTGGTGAGGTAAGGGCTCACCAAGGCGACGATCCCTAGCTGGTCTGAGAGGATGATCAGCCACACTGGAACTGAGACACGGTCCAGACTCCTACGGGAGGCAGCAGTGGGGAATATTGCACAATGGGCGCAAGCCTGATGCAGCCATGCCGCGTGTATGAAGAAGGCCTTCGGGTTGTAAAGTACTTTCAGTCGTGAGGAAGGCGGCGTCGTTAATAGCGGCGTTGTTTGACGTTAGCGACAGAAGAAGCACCGGCTAACTCCGTGCCAGCAGCCGCGGTAATACGGAGGGTGCGAGCGTTAATCGGAATTACTGGGCGTAAAGCGCATGCAGGTGGTTTGTTAAGTCAGATGTGAAAGCCCGGGGCTCAACCTCGGAATAGCATTTGAAACTGGCAGACTAGAGTACTGTAGAGGGGGGTAGAATTTCAGGTGTAGCGGTGAAATGCGTAGAGATCTGAAGGAATACCGGTGGCGAAGGCGGCCCCCTGGACAGATACTGACACTCAGATGCGAAAGCGTGGGGAGCAAACAGGATTAGATACCCTGGTAGTCCACGCCGTAAACGATGTCTACTTGGAGGTTGTGGCCTTGAGCCGTGGCTTTCGGAGCTAACGCGTTAAGTAGACCGCCTGGGGAGTACGGTCGCAAGATTAAAACTCAAATGAATTGACGGGGGCCCGCACAAGCGGTGGAGCATGTGGTTTAATTCGATGCAACGCGAAGAACCTTACCTACTCTTGACATCCAGAGAACTTTCCAGAGATGGATTGGTGCCTTCGGGAACTCTGAGACAGGTGCTGCATGGCTGTCGTCAGCTCGTGTTGTGAAATGTTGGGTTAAGTCCCGCAACGAGCGCAACCCTTATCCTTGTTTGCCAGCGAGTAATGTCGGGAACTCCAGGGAGACTGCCGGTGATAAACCGGAGGAAGGTGGGGACGACGTCAAGTCATCATGGCCCTTACGAGTAGGGCTACACACGTGCTACAATGGCGCATACAGAGGGCAGCCAACTTGCGAAAGTGAGCGAATCCCAAAAAGTGCGTCGTAGTCCGGATTGGAGTCTGCAACTCGACTCCATGAAGTCGGAATCGCTAGTAATCGTGGATCAGAATGCCACGGTGAATACGTTCCCGGGCCTTGTACACACCGCCCGTCACACCATGGGAGTGGGCTGCAAAAGAAGTAGGTAGTTTAACCTTCGGGGGGACGCTTACCACTTTGTGGTTCATGACTGGGGTGAAGTCGTAACAAGGTAGCGCTAGGGGAACCTGGCGCTGGATCACCTCCTTAAACGATGATTATTGCGATGAGTGTTCACACAGATTGATACGGTTTATAAAGTAAAGAGACGATACTGGGTCTGTAGCTCAGGTGGTTAGAGCGTTCGCCTGATAAGCGAGAGGTCGGTGGTTCGAGTCCACTCAGACCCACCAATTTCCTTCCCAAGAAATTGGCATACAGTATCGACACACCTTGATGGGGCTATAGCTCAGCTGGGAGAGCGCCTGCCTTGCACGCAGGAGGTCTGCGGTTCGATCCCGCATAGCTCCACCATCTTTAAGTGTTCTTGAAAAAGAATCTTTAAAAATGGTTTTCATCAGAAAATCTAGCTCTTTAACAATTTGGAAAGCTGACAAAACAACAATTTATTGTTGTTTGTAAAGTTCTCAAAGTATTCATGTATTTGAATACAACTAAAAACACATTCAAGTGTTCTTGGAATTTGAGTCCGGCAAAATCGATATGTCTCTCGCTCATTCAAATAATGAGAGACAACTTTGGTTGTTTAACATCAATTCGAAACTCCTTCGGGTTGTATGGTTAAGTGACTAAGCGTACACGGTGGATGCCTTGGCAGTCAGAGGCGATGAAGGACGTATTAACTTGCGATAAGCCCAGATTAGGTAGTAAAAACCATTTGAGTCTGGGATTTCCGAATGGGGAAACCCACTTACATAAGTAAGTATCGTTATGTGAATACATAGCATAACGAGGCGAACCGGGGGAACTGAAACATCTAAGTACCCCGAGGAAAAGAAATCAACCGAGATTCCGAAAGTAGCGGCGAGCGAAATTGGACTAGCCCTTAAGCTTTATAGGCGTCAGGTGAACAAGCTGGAAAGCTTGGCGATACAGGGTGATAGCCCCGTAACTGACGACGCATATTCAGTGAAATCGAGTAGGGCGGGACACGTGATATCCTGTCTGAATATGGGGGGACCATCCTCCAAGGCTAAATACTACTGACTGACCGATAGTGAACCAGTACCGTGAGGGAAAGGCGAAAAGAACCCCTGTGAGGGGAGTGAAATAGAACCTGAAACCGTGTACGTACAAGCAGTAGGAGCAGGCTTGTCCTGTGACTGCGTACCTTTTGTATAATGGGTCAGCGACTTATATTCAGTGGCAAGGTTAACCATCTAGGGGAGCCGTAGGGAAACCGAGTCTTAACTGGGCGTTCAGTCTCTGGATATAGACCCGAAACCAGGTGATCTAGCCATGGGCAGGTTGAAGGTTGAGTAACATCAACTGGAGGACCGAACCGACTAATGTTGAAAAATTAGCGGATGACTTGTGGCTAGGGGTGAAAGGCCAATCAAACCTGGAGATAGCTGGTTCTCCCCGAAAGCTATTTAGGTAGCGCCTCGGACGAATACTACTGGGGGTAGAGCACTGTTAAGGCTAGGGGGTCATCCCGACTTACCAACCCTTTGCAAACTCCGAATACCAGTAAGTACTATCCGGGAGACACACGGCGGGTGCTAACGTCCGTCGTGGAGAGGGAAACAACCCAGACCGCCAGCTAAGGTCCCAAATTACTACTAAGTGGGAAACGATGTGGGAAGGCTCAGACAGCCAGGATGTTGGCTTAGAAGCAGCCATCATTTAAAGAAAGCGTAATAGCTCACTGGTCGAGTCGGCCTGCGCGGAAGATGTAACGGGGCTAAGTAGTAAACCGAAGCTGCGGCAATATACTTTTGTATATTGGGTAGGGGAGCGTTCTGTAAGCGGTTGAAGGTGTGTGGTAACGCATGCTGGACGTATCAGAAGTGCGAATGCTGACATGAGTAACGATAAAGGGGGTGAAAAACCTCCTCGCCGGAAGACCAAGGGTTCCTGTCCAACGTTAATCGGGGCAGGGTAAGTCGACCCCTAAGGCGAGGCCGAAAGGCGTAGTCGATGGGAAACGGGTTAATATTCCCGTACTTCTTACAATTGCGATGGGGGGACGGAGAAGGCTAGGTGGGCCTGGCGACGGTTGTCCAGGTTCAAGTGCGTAGGCTTGAGAGTTAGGTAAATCCGGCTCTCTTTAAGGCTGAGACACGACGTCGAGCATCTACGGATGTGAAGTCATTGATGCCATGCTTCCAGGAAAAGCCTCTAAGCTTCAGATTGTAAGGAATCGTACCCCAAACCGACACAGGTGGTCGGGTAGAGAATACCAAGGCGCTTGAGAGAACTCGGGTGAAGGAACTAGGCAAAATGGTACCGTAACTTCGGGAGAAGGTACGCTCTCGACGGTGAAGTCCCTCGCGGATGGAGCTATTGAGAGTCGCAGATACCAGGTGGCTGCAACTGTTTATTAAAAACACAGCACTGTGCAAAATCGTAAGATGACGTATACGGTGTGACGCCTGCCCGGTGCCGGAAGGTTAATTGATGGGGTTAGACTTCGGTCGAAGCTCTTGATCGAAGCCCCGGTAAACGGCGGCCGTAACTATAACGGTCCTAAGGTAGCGAAATTCCTTGTCGGGTAAGTTCCGACCTGCACGAATGGCGTAATGATGGCCACGCTGTCTCCACCCGAGACTCAGTGAAATTGAAATCGCTGTGAAGATGCAGTGTACCCGCGGCTAGACGGAAAGACCCCGTGAACCTTTACTACAGCTTGGCACTGAACATTGACCCTACATGTGTAGGATAGGTGGGAGGCTTTGAAGCGCAGTCGCTAGATTGCGTGGAGCCGTCCTTGAAATACCACCCTTGTAGTGTTGATGTTCTAACGTCGACCCCTTATCGGGGTTGCGGACAGTGCCTGGTGGGTAGTTTGACTGGGGCGGTCTCCTCCCAAAGCGTAACGGAGGAGCACGAAGGTGGGCTAATCACGGTTGGACATCGTGAGGTTAGTGCAATGGCATAAGCCCGCTTGACTGCGAGAATGACAATTCGAGCAGGTGCGAAAGCAGGTCATAGTGATCCGGTGGTTCTGAATGGAAGGGCCATCGCTCAACGGATAAAAGGTACTCCGGGGATAACAGGCTGATACCGCCCAAGAGTTCATATCGACGGCGGTGTTTGGCACCTCGATGTCGGCTCATCACATCCTGGGGCTGAAGTCGGTCCCAAGGGTATGGCTGTTCGCCATTTAAAGTGGTACGCGAGCTGGGTTTAGAACGTCGTGAGACAGTTCGGTCCCTATCTGCCGTGGGCGTTGGAGAATTGAAAGGGGCTGCTCCTAGTACGAGAGGACCGGAGTGGACGAACCTCTGGTGTTCGGGTTGTGTCGCCAGACGCATTGCCCGGTAGCTAAGTTCGGGATCGATAACCGCTGAAAGCATCTAAGCGGGAAGCGAGCCTTGAGATGAGTTCTCCCTGATACTTTAAGTATCCTAAAGGGTTGTCGTAGACTACGACGTTGATAGGCAGGGTGTGTAAGCGTTGTGAGGCGTTGAGCTAACCTGTACTAATTGCCCGTGAGGCTTAACCATACAACACCCAAGGGGTTTTGATGGACTCAATGAAAGAACATTGAATGTGTAAGAACGAGAATTAAGAAACAGCTTTCCGAATTAAAGAATTTGCTTGGCGACCATAGCGTTTTGGACCCACCTGACTTCCATGCCGAACTCAGAAGTGAAACGAAATAGCGCCGATGGTAGTGTGGGGCTTCCCCATGTGAGAGTAGGACATCGCCAGGCTTTAAATTATGGACACTTGCTGATTACAAGCGAGTGATACCACTGCGGAGTGGTAGTTCAGTTGGTTAGAATACCGGCCTGTCACGCCGGGGGTCGCGGGTTCGAGTCCCGTCCACTCCGCCACTTATATTAAGCCTCAGTCGAAAGACTGGGGCTTTTTCGTTAATGCGAGTATATTTTTCCCTTCAATCGAATGAGTCCTGCGGAAAGGCCTATTAGTAGCCCGGAACCGCTGCCACTTATATTAAGCTTCACTTGAAAGACTAAGATTTTTGGTATCTGTAGGACCAGCTTTCTCTGTAACCAAGTTGCACAATTCTAGTTGAATGTAATCTTGCCCATTTCTCTACAGATTCGAGCCTATAGTAAATGCTGGGGACTGATGGGTTATGCCGGTCATTAGACCAGAGAATTCGCATAAGCTAGCTCGTATTCTGCATTCTTGTCACTGCGTATTTCGTTAACGCTCCTCTCTAATAAGAGTTTTCTACTGCTACTTCGCAAATATTCATCGTTCTAGTGTTCTGGATAGTCCCTAGGAGAATGGATTGCTGGAGTTTGTTACCGCTAGTCTGATTTAGTCATTGGAAGAGAATGAGCGTCTAGACTGTTAAGAGAATAAAGTCATTCGAACATTCATGTCTTTTAGAAAACTTTGTTTTCTTTGCTGATCTTGCTAGTAAAGATTAACCTAAGAGGAGTTCTCGTAGGAGTAAGTTTGATGATGCAACAAATAAAAAATGAAACCTTGAAATCCGTATTTAAACAATGGTCTTCCGAAGAGGGAATTGTGGTCATCAACCCTGCAACTGAGCAAGAGTTAGTTCGACTAAAGCCCAGTGCTCTTGAGGAATTAGATGACATTATTGGTAAGTGTAAAACCGAGCAAATTCGCTGGGCAAAGTTAAGTGCTAAAGAGCGCTCTCGTCGCTTGAAAAAGTGGTATCAATTACTCTTTGATAATGCAGAAGACATTGCCACAATTATTACCTTAGAGCAGGGGAAACCATTAACCGAGAGTAAAGGGGAGGTGATGTATGGCGCCTCTTTTGTCGAGTGGTTCTCAGAAGAAGCCAAACGTGCTTATGGCGAAGTTATACCTGCCCCCACGACAGATCGACGTCTGTCTGCTATTCGCCAGCCTGTAGGGGTATGCGCTGCAATTACGCCGTGGAACTTCCCTATTGCGATGATTACAAGAAAAGCAGCACCAGCCCTGGCGGCAGGCTGTGGCATGTTGATCAAGCCCTCTGAGCTTACTCCTCTTACTGCAATTGCTGTTGTTGAATTAGCTTATCAGGCAGGAATCCCAAAAGAACTGCTTCCTGTAGTGGTATCAGAGCAGGCAGCTGAGTTTGGCCAAGTACTAAGTACTGATCCTAGGATTAAGAAAGTTTCTTTTACGGGCTCTACGCGAGTCGGGAAGATTTTGATGAAACAAGCCAGTGACTCTGTCAAAGCGGTTTCGATGGAGTTAGGTGGTAATGCACCTTTTATTGTATTTGAAGATGCAGATTTAGATGCGGCGGCGGAAGGGCTTGTCGCTTCGAAGTTCCGTAATGCAGGGCAAACATGTGTTTGTACCAATCGGCTGTATGTCCATGAAGATGTAAAACAAGCTTTTATTGAAAAAGTATTGTCGAAGTTAAACAAATTACAGCTTGGTAATGGTTTAGAGAAAGGTGTCACATTAGGTCCTGTTATTACGATGGCTTCTAAACATCGCCTAGAGGCAGTGATCGATCAAGCCGTACAAGAAGGAGCTTCTATTGCCAACTCTCCGCAGAGACGCCCTGGGCGCTTTATGGAGCCCGTTCTTTTGGATAGCGTCAAGCAGCATATGTCGATTGTTCAGCAAGAGCTATTCGGGCCTGTATTACCTATTATTACCTTTGAGAATGATGAGCAAGTTCTCGGAATGGCGAATGACACAGAGTATGGTTTGGCTTGTTACTTCTACACGAATAACTTCAAGCGTATTGTTGCTTTCAGCGAAGGTCTGGAATACGGCATGGTTGGTGTCAATGAGGGGATTATTTCTACTGAGGTGGCCCCGTTTGGTGGAGTGAAAGAGTCAGGAGTTGGCCGAGAAGGTGCGAAACAAGGGCTCGATGAATATTTGGAGACAAAGTATATTTGTCTCGGTGGTTTAAGCTGAGTTGGTTGATTTAAGCAAAAAGCTGGGTTTTACCTGGCTTTTTTGATCTGGGAGATGTGTGCCACCCACTATGATTATTATTTATTGGTGAACATTGCTTATGGTGGGACTATCGATAGAAAGCAGAGTTGTTGGTGAGCAGATATTTCACTCTAAGTTAAGCGATGCCTTCAAGGTAATGATCTAAACTCTGATTTTCTTTCCTGAGTGACATGAGTAGAAAAGAGTTTGACTTTAAACCAATGCAAAAAAGCCGTATCAAGAGATACGGCTTTTTCTAATATGGCTCCTCCTACTGGACTCGAACCAGTGACCTGCGGATTAACAGTCCGTCGCTCTACCAACTGAGCTAAGGAGGAACAAATTTTAATAAGTGGTGCCGACTACCGGAATCGAACTGGTGACCTACTGATTACAAGTCAGTTGCTCTACCTACTGAGCTAAGTCGGCATATTTTCGTTAATAAGTAATCGACTTACTAACTGAAAAATGGCTCCTCCTACTGGACTCGAACCAGTGACCTGCGGATTAACAGTCCGTCGCTCTACCAACTGAGCTAAGGAGGAATTGTCTTTTTAAAAGAATAAATGGTGCCGACTACCGGAATCGAACTGGTGACCTACTGATTACAAGTCAGTTGCTCTACCTACTGAGCTAAGTCGGCACACTATATTCTTTAACTATTGTTCGTGCTAAGCACCAACAATTAATAAACTGTGGTGCCCGGAGGCGGAATCGAACCACCGACACGAGGATTTTCAATCCTCTGCTCTACCGACTGAGCTATCCGGGCGACGAGGTGTATTAAACGGTTTTTCGGCTCTTAGGTCAACCATAAAATTAAAATAAAATATCGTTTGATGAAAATGTGCTCGGAGTGGGCTGTTTTTATGCATTTTTGATAAAAATCCGCCATCAACTAAGCTTTCTTTAATGGAGAAATAGGAGTTTGAAAGTAGAGTAAATGGATAAAAACAAAAAAAGCACGCTTGAAAACGTGCTTTATACTAAACAATTGACTTTAACCTAGTGCTTTACAGAGAACTTGTTTACCCAACCTTCTAGCTCATCCGCCAGCGAAGCTAAACTTTGAGTGCTTGATTGACTCTCCGTTACCACAGAGTTGAGCTGGCTTCCGCTTTCCTCGATAAGATTGACGCGAAGCGCAATATCATCGCTAACCTGAGTTTGTTCGGCTGCTGCAGTCGCGATCTGCTGACTCATTGCGGTGATAGATTCTAACGCCGTTACAATTTGCTGCAGAGCTTCAGAGGCATTCTTAGACTCTGTTACTGTGCCCTCACTGGTTTCTGCACACACTTCTATTGTGTGAATAGCGTTACGGGAACCTTCTTGCAGGTTGGAGATCATATGCTGAATCTCTTTAGTGCTATCTTGTGTTCGGCCTGCCAGGTTACGCACCTCGTCGGCAACAACGGCAAAGCCTCGACCTTGCTCTCCGGCACGTGCTGCTTCAATGGCAGCATTGAGTGCGAGTAAGTTTGTTTGCTCTGCAATATCGCCAATTACATCGAGCACTTTCACTATACTATTTACATCCTGATCTAGATCGGCGACCGCTTTACTTGCAGTATTTAATTGAGAAGCCAAACCTTGAATGTTTTCAACAGTACTGTGAATCAGCTTCTGAGTATGCTGACTTTGTTTATCGGCTTCGTCTGTGTTGTTTGCTGTATCACTTGCCGAGTTGGCAACATGGTTGGCTGAAGATGCCATTTCAGTCATCGCAGTGGCAATCATTGCTGTTGACTGCTGCTGAGATACGGTGAGATCGGCAATCGTATTTGAGCGAGATTCTACGGCAGATAACTCAGCGCGCAGTGCGTGCATGGATTTCTCAAGGTTTGTCACCATGCTGGCTAGCGATTGACTCATATCTTGCACCGCACGATAGATACTTCCTCTCGGCGCCACTGCATCAAAACTGGTCTGAATGTCACCTTGTGCGACAGCTTGAACGGCTTTGCGCACATCGTTTGGCTCTCCACCAAGTAGATTGAGCATCTTGCGAATCGAGATTATCAGGCCACCGAGAATACTCCCCGCGATAACTAAACACAGTACAAGCTGCCATTGAGCGGTAGCCCAGAAGCGAGCATTCACCTCATTAAAGCCGATCCCTGTACCTACAACCCAGCCCCAATGTGGTGTTTTCTCGGCAATAGAGTGTTTTTCTTCAATGCTTCCGTCGGCCTGCTTTTGACTCCAAGTATATTCGATGATTTGACCTGTTTTGCGCCCCAAAACATCTAAGATAAGTTGGCCGACGCTGTTGCCATCTCCATCACGAAAGTCGTGAAAGCTTGTTCCATGTAATTGAGGGTCAAGCGGAGCTGCAACAAAAATCATGTTCTCATCTGCGACATAAACGTATTCGTTGTCTTTGTAGATATTATTACGGAGTAGGCGAGTGGCTAATGATTTCGCTTCGTCCTCTGGCATTTTGCCTTCGATAGCCATTTTTTCTACTTCGGTAAGAATGCTGTACGCACTTTTGAATAGCTCAGTAACCCGAGCTTTGTTATCAAGGTTACTTGCGACGCGAAGTGTCCATAAGCCCGTTGCGGTCAGTGCTAGGAGTGCTAGCAATATGATCGCAGATAATAAATAGGCTTGAGTTTTTAGTTTCATATTTAGCTCACAAATAAAGTGTCATCACTATGCAAGGCATAGCTAAAAGAAGAAATGTAATAACTCGGGCATCTTAGTGAAGATGAATATGAGCGCATACTAGTGCGTATTGAAATTATGATGAGGATTAAATTTTTAGCGTAAAATAAGTGTTTTTTAGAGATTGGGCTTAATATTTTGCGATGCTAGAAACAGAGAAACAGAGAAACAGAGAAACAGAGAAACAAAGAAACAGAGAAACAGAGAAACAAAGAAACAGAGAAACAAAGAAACAAAGAAACAGAGAAACAAAGAAAATGAAATGAGCGTAGGACAGATGCCAAAAAGCCGCATCAAAAGATGCGGCTTTTTAAAAATGGCTCCTCCTACTGGACTCGAACCAGTGACCTGCGGATTAACAGTCCGTCGCTCTACCAACTGAGCTAAGGAGGAATTATTCGTGTATCGTGTTTAGCAATGACACCAAATATGGTGCCTCGAGGCGGAATCGAACCACCGACACGAGGATTTTCAATCCTCTGCTCTACCGACTGAGCTATCGAGGCAAAAGAATGGTGCCGACTACCGGAATCGAACTGGTGACCTACTGATTACAAGTCAGTTGCTCTACCTACTGAGCTAAGTCGGCACACTTTATTCTTTTTAGAAGAGATGAACTCTTCGTTTTAAGAATCTCATTTATATGAAATTCTTGAATTTGGCTCCTCCTACTGGACTCGAACCAGTGACCTGCGGATTAACAGTCCGTCGCTCTACCAACTGAGCTAAGGAGGAACTATTCTGTTTTGTGTCTTGCCAATGATTTAAATTAAGCAAGCGCACCAAATATGGTGCCTCGAGGCGGAATCGAACCACCGACACGAGGATTTTCAATCCTCTGCTCTACCGACTGAGCTATCGAGGCAAAAGAATGGTGCCGACTACCGGAATCGAACTGGTGACCTACTGATTACAAGTCAGTTGCTCTACCTACTGAGCTAAGTCGGCACACTTTATTCTTTGTGCTTTTGTCCGTGTTATAACATTTCGTTAAGACACCAACAAATCAAATTGTGGTGCCCGGAGGCGGAATCGAACCACCGACACGAGGATTTTCAATCCTCTGCTCTACCGACTGAGCTATCCGGGCAACGGAGCGCTATTAAACGGATTTTCCCGCTTTGCGTCAACCACTTTTTTTAAATAATTTCAAAAAAGTGCTTGTTCGAACGCTTTTTATTCAACTATCACTACAAAGTTTGCTTTGAGTTAAATTCCTTTTTGAAATTTGTAACTTTTTCTAGGTAACGACGTGCTTCTGCGTTCGGGTGTTTCTTAGTTAGTGCCCAATAAACTTGGTTGGGTTGCAACGAATTAAGATCTTGCATTGCGCGTTTGCGATCGCTGCGATGGAATGTGTTTAAAACACCTCCAGTACCGCCATTGTAAGCGGAAATCATACTGTACTCGAGAGAGGTAGGGTGATGGACTTCTCTTAAATAACGATTTTTTAAGATGTAGAAATACGCAGTACCGGTATCGATGTTGTTTTCTGGATTAAACAAATATTCAGGGCTTGGTTGGCCTGAGCGCTTTTTCACAAGCTTGAATACGTCTCGACCGGCGGTTTTAGGTACAACTTGCATTAGGCCATATGCATTTGCCCAACTTACCGCGTATGGGTTGAAACTGCTCTCGGTTTTAATAATGGCGTATATCAAGTCTTCTGGAATATCATATTTCTTGGAAGCTCGACGCACGATATCGGCGTATTGGTAGCTGCGTGTTGAAAAGTGGTCTTCAACCATGGGAATTTCGACATAATACGCTTTCTTGAAATCTACATTTTTGGTTTTTATTTTATTTGCGATGAGGTATTCCGCAAATCGGTTTGCCCGCCAAGACCATTGAATTGGCTTATTGTCTTGGTCGACAACTTGTTTATACAGGAATGGTTGCCCCTCTAACGTGATACCTTTAGAGGAGAATAAGTCGACGTGAGCTGGGTCGTCTGGCGTGAGTAAGGTAGTGACAATCGCCTCTTTGAGGTGCTTTTGGGGCTCGGTCGGTGATACGGTCTCTATCGTGATCACGCCTTTGCGAAAGTCGACCTCGGCGCGGCTAAGATAGTTATCGATGTACTTAACGTAATTACTTTTGCCAGCGTACTTGATTTCTTTTTTACCCCAGCGCTTTTGAATATTGCCTGAAAAGCTATTGATTAAGGCATCTAGCGCCGCAGTATCTTTTTCAAATTGTCCTGGTAGCTCAGCTAAGTTATTGGCAAAACGGTTTGTTGGCTCGTAGTTGACGTCATAAATCTTTTCGACGAATTCACGGCTACAGCCTGCCATTAAAAGTGCGGCAGCAATAAAGACAATTTTTTTCATAAGTATCAGAGTTATTGAAGGTAATAGAAAAATGACACCACAAATGGTTGTGATGTCATTGTTTAACTCAAGCGACTTTATTCGCTCGGCGGTGTGTAACCTTCGATATGAACGTCTTTTCCTTCAAAGAGGAAGTTTACCATTTCTGTTTCGATCAGTTTTCGGTGCTCTGGATCCATCATGTTGAGTTTCTTTTCGTTGATCAACATGGTTTGTTTGTGTTGCCACTGAGCCCACGCTTCTTTCGAGATGTTGTCGAAAATGCGTTTACCTAGTTCACCAGGGTAAAGTTGAAAGTCTAGACCTTCGCCTTCTTTTTTTAGTCGAGCACAAAATACAGTGCGGCTCATAATGACTCCTTGTATTCAATTAACGAAGTTCGTGGGGTAGCGCTTCCAGCAATAGTTTTACTGGCGCGGCTAAACCGACTTCTTCAGGTTTAGATAAGTTATACCAAAGACCTTTGTTGCCTTCCATTATCACGTCCGGTTGCTTTGATAAATCAATCAAAATTGGCGTGATATCGAGGTGGTAATGGCTAAAGGTATGGCGAAAGGTAATCAGTGTTTGCTGCTGCTTGATATTGCTGGCTTGAATGCCACGTTGATCCAGTAGCAATTCAATGTCGCTTTCTACATCTACATGTTCGGTTTGTGGGAAGCAAAATAAGCCACCCCAAATGCCTGTTTGTGGTCTTTGTTCTAACCACACTTCATGACCATTTTCGGTGTTGTGATGAAGCATTACAAAACGAGTTTGCTTGATTGGCTTGTCTTTTTTCGGTTTTTTACCCGGGTAGTCGAGCACATTGCCTTGTTGTTTTGCCACACACAGATCCGCAACAGGGCAGAGGCTACATTTGGGTTTGCTGCGTGTGCAGACCATCGCGCCCATGTCCATCATTGCCTGGTTATACTTATCTACGTCCGTTTGTGGGGTATGCGTTTCGGCAATTTCCCACAGCTGGTTTTCAACCTTTTTTTGTCCTGGCCATCCTTCGACTGCGAAACAGCGGGATAGGGTGCGCTTCACGTTGCCATCAAGAATCGCATGTGGTTGTTTATACACAGACGATAAAACGGCGGCTGCGGTAGAGCGGCCAATCCCCGGTAAGGCGTTCATTTTCTCTATATCAAGAGGAAACTCACCATTGTATGTAGAGGCGACCTCTTGTGCTGCTTTGTGAAGGTTACGGGCTCGGGCGTAATACCCTAAGCCAGTCCAAAGGTGCAGGACTTCATCTTGCTCAGCATTGGCAAGATCGAGCACGGTTGGAAAACGCTCTAAGAAACG
Source organism: Vibrio sp. M60_M70 (assembly GCF_037162085.1). NCBI lineage: Bacteria > Pseudomonadati > Pseudomonadota > Gammaproteobacteria > Vibrionales > Vibrionaceae > Vibrio > Vibrio sp. M60_M70. The sequence continues at coordinate 2,880,493 of NZ_JARLUL010000001.1, read as the reverse complement.
TTGGTAATACGGAATAACCGTAGTGACCTGAGTTTGCTGAAGCATGATTTCAGACAACCAGACACTGTATGCGGTCTTATTTTGTTGCCACGGAAGATCTTTTCTTCCATATGCGTCATACCATTCTAGGATGGCATTGGCGAAAGGTGTCACGACTTGCTCTGTATTCTATTATTGGTTAGGTGCAAAATTGCACCACATAATGGGCAAGAAGTACAACGGATAAACAGTAGGGATATAAAGAGGTGTGCTATTGCTTTTGGGCTGCCATAGGCCAAGAGCTCAACAAATACTTGCACCTCAGTAAATTCTTTGGATAATCCCCGCTTTGATTAATCAATGTGCAGGCAAAATCAATGAGTGAAGTAACCACTAACGAATACAACGAAGACGGAAAGCTGATCCGCAAAATCCGCAGCTTTGTGCGCCGTGAAGGGCGTTTGACTAAAGGTCAAGAGAGCGCGATGAATGAATGCTGGCCAACGATGGGTATTGACTTCAAAGCTGAACTTCTCGATTGGAAAGAAGTGTTTGGTAACGACAACCCCGTTGTACTAGAGATCGGTTTTGGTATGGGTGCTTCATTGGTTGAAATGGCAAAGAATGCACCAGAGAAGAACTTCATTGGTATCGAAGTACACAGCCCAGGTGTTGGTGCTTGTCTTGCGGATGCGCGTGAGGCGGGAGTTACTAACCTGCGTGTGATGTGCCATGACGCAGTCGAAGTGTTTGAGCATATGATTCCAAACGGCAGCCTATCGACACTGCAGTTGTTCTTCCCAGACCCTTGGCACAAGAAACGTCACCACAAGCGTCGCATCGTTCAATTAGGTTTTGCTGAAATGGTTCGTGAGAAGCTGATCCCTAATGAAGGTATTTTCCACATGGCGACAGACTGGGAAAACTACGCAGAGCACATGATTGAAGTTATGAACCAAGCGCTAGGTTTCGAAAACATTGCTAAAGATGGTGATTTCGTTCCTCGTCCAGACGACCGTCCTTTAACGAAGTTTGAAGCTCGTGGTCACCGTCTTGGTCACGGTGTGTGGGATATCAAATATAAGCGTATCGCGTAACTAGAGGAGTTCATGGGATGTACCATTACGCGATATTAGCGAATCCGGGTCATAACCGAATTTACTTTGATAGCGCAATGACCATTGCCTGTTCAGAGCTAAAAGCAATTTTAGCTTCACAAGGCGTGGATGTGACAGAAATTGGTAGTAAAGAGGTTGGCTTACCTGCAGCGTTGGTGTTTTCTTGTCAGGAAGCTCTAAGCGATGAGCAGACGCGAAGAATCGCAGCCTCTTCGATTTACTATGCACTATTTGAAGTGCGCGAAGATGGTTTACTTCGACCAATTCAAGCGCCAGCGTTCAATACTTTCCCGGAAAGCATGAGTCAGATTCTGCGTTATACCGGGAAAACAAACGAGCAGTTTACTCGCTTGATGGTGAATATCGGCATTAGTGCGTCCAATACGGGAAGTAAACAACTGACCTTAATGGATCCAATGTGTGGTAAAGGTACAACCTTGTTTGAAGGCTTGATCCATGGTTTGAACGTGGTGGGGGTAGAGATCAATGCCAAGTGGGTGCAAGAGATCCAGACCTTTATCGTTAAGTTCATGAAGAATGGCCGCTTTAAGCACAAAGTGAGCAAAGAAAAGCGCACTGCGGGTGGCAAGAAAGTGGCGGATGGTTTCGTGGTTGAAGCTGCAGCAAATAAAGAAGATTACAACCAAGGCAACCTTCAGTTTATGAAGCTGTATTCGGCTGATACTCGTATCGCTGATCAAGTCGTGAAAAAGAACTCAGTTGATGTGATGGTGTCTGACTTGCCTTATGGTGTGCAGCACGGCAGCAAAAATGCCAAGGACAGCAAACTGAACCGCAGCCCACTAGAGCTTTTAAACGAGGCTCTGCCTGCATGGAAAGTGGTATTGAAAAAACAAGGTTCAGTGGTGTTGTCTTTCAATGAATTTACGTTGAAATGGAAAGACGTCGCGGCATTATTTGAAGAGCAAGGTTGGAAGGTACTTTCAGAAGAGCCTTACATCGGTTATCTTCACCGTGTTGATCAATCTATCAACCGCAATATTATTGTGGCAGTAAAACCATAATCGACTTGAGTCGAACGAACCCTATGGAAAAGCCAACGACACGTTGGCTTTTTTTACCTCTGAGCTCAACGAGTTCTCTTGTAAATAGAAGGTAGAGAATGAAACCGACAGTGGAAATTTTGACAGATATTTTGGCGGAAGTGCGCCCTTTAATCGGCCAAGGCAAAGTGGCTGATTACATTCCTGCTCTGGCAAAAGTACCCAGCAACAAGTTAGGTATTGCGGTATACACCAACGAAGGTGAGGTTATTAAGGCGGGCGATGCCGATGAACCTTTCTCTATCCAATCTATTTCAAAAGCATTGAGCTTGACGTTAGCGATGTGCTTGTACAAGCAAGAAGAAATTTGGTCTCGAGTGGGAAAAGAGCCTTCGGGGCAGGCATTTAACTCGCTAATCCAGCTAGAAATGGAGCAAGGTATTCCTCGCAATCCTTTTATTAATGCTGGAGCGATAGTTGTGGCGGATCTGTTGCAAACTCGCTTATCTGCACCTCGTCAGCGCCTATTGGAATTTGTACGTCAGCTTTCTGGTGATACTCATATTGTGTATGACAAAGTCGTCGCGGCATCCGAAATGATGCATGGTGATCGTAATGCGGCGATTGCATATCTCATGCGTTCGTTTGGCAACTTCGAAAATGAAGTGATTCCAGTACTACAAAACTACTTCCACGCTTGTGCGCTGAAGATGAGTTGCGTCGATTTGGCTAAAACGTTTAGCTATTTGGCAAATAAGGGCACATCGGTACAAACGGGTAAGCCCGTTGTTTCTCCCGTGCAAACCAAACAACTTAATGCACTGTTAGCAACGTGTGGCCTGTATGATGGCGCGGGCGAATTTGCTTATCGTGTTGGCATGCCTGGTAAGTCTGGTGTCGGTGGTGGCATTATCGCGGTAGTACCTGGCGAAATGACCATTGCAGTATGGTCTCCAGAGCTTGACCCTTCAGGTAACTCGCTTGCTGGTACTAAGGCGCTTGAGCTGCTCTCTGAGCGAATTGGCCGTTCAATTTTCTAATGTTGGAAGTGTGTCAACCTTATTTAGGATGGTACTGTTTCTAAATAAAAAGCCTCTCAATTGAGAGGCTTTTTTTGTTTTTGGGTTGCGTTACTCTTCGCTTTCTTCGGCCATAAAGGCTTCGAGCAAGTCATTAAGGAAGAGCTTCCCTTTTTCAGTAATTTGCCAATGAGTGGCGGTTTCACTCAAGTAGCCCATTTCTAACGCCCAATCAATAGTTTCTTGAATCGTACTGAGCGGCAAGCCTGTGGTGTCCACGTAATCTTGCTTCGGGCATGCTTCCATTAAGCGGAATCGGTTCATAAAGAACTCGAATGGACGATCTTCACCCGCGACGACATGTTCCGTATGCAGATAAGGTTTGACCATATTTTGATAAGCCGCTAAATAGCCACGCGGGTGTTTTACCTTTGTCGTTCGAATAATACGTCCGTCGGTAAAACTGAGTTTGCCATGAGAGCCACAACCGATACCAAGGTAATCGCCAAAGCGCCAGTAGTTGAGGTTGTGCTGACACTGATAGCCCGGCTTGCTGTAACCCGAGATTTCATATTGCACATAACCCGCTGCTGAAAGTTTTTGGTGTCCGAGCTCGAAAATATCCCACAAGTCATCATCGTCAGGTAGCGTTGGTGGCTTGTAGTAAAACATGGTGTTTGGTTCGATGGTCAGCTGATACCAAGACAAGTGCGGCGGTGCCAACTCAATCGCTTTGTCCAAATCTGCCAAGGCTTGTTCGATGCTTTGATCAGGTAAGCCGTGCATGAGATCGAGGTTAAAGCTGTTCAAACCGATTTGGTGCGCCAGCTTAGCAGCATTGACGGCTTCGTCTTGGCCGTGAATGCGCCCCAAACGCTCAAGCTTCTGCTGCTCAAAGCTTTGCACACCGATAGAGATACGCGTTACACCAGCTTTGCGGTAGCCAACAAAACGCTCTGCTTCGATAGTGCCTGGGTTCGCTTCCATGGTGATTTCGATTTCAGGCTTGAACGGAATACGCGCTTCAATGCCCTTAAGTAGACGCTCGATGCCTTCTGCCGAAATCAAACTCGGCGTACCACCACCAATGAAGATTGAATGCAGTGGACGTGGCACTTCGTTAAGGCGGTATTTCTGAATGTCAGTATCTAAATCTTCTAGAAGAGCACTGATGTACTCTTCTTCTGGAATCTCGGTTTTGAGCGCGTGAGAGTTAAAGTCGCAATACGGGCACTTTTGTACACACCAAGGGATGTGTACATACAAGCTGAGTGCTGGGGGCGTTAACATGGTCTAATTCGCTCGTGATTACTGAGACACTTGCTCAGACAGTTGAGCAAACAACGACTTGAGCGCTTTACCGCGGTGAGACAGTTGTTTCTTACGTGCAGGTTCAAGTTCGGCTGACGCACAGTTGTTTTCAGGAACAAAGAAGATTGGGTCGTAGCCAAAGCCATTTTCACCGTGTGCGTCAGTTAGAATTCGGCCTTCCCATTTACCGTGGCAGACGATAGGCGTTGGGTCGTTCTCGTGGCGCATGAGGACTAATACGCAGTGGAAACGTGCTGTACGTTCTGCTTCTGGTACGCCTTCCATTGCCGCTAGCAATTTTTCTAGATTCTCTTGGTCAGATGCGTTCTCGCCTGCGTAACGTGCAGAGTAAATGCCCGGAGCGCCTTTTAAGAAATCGACTTCTAAGCCAGAGTCGTCTGCAATCGCAGGAAGCCCTGTTTCTTGTGCGGCATGGCGAGCTTTAATGATTGCGTTTTCAATGAACGTTGTGCCCGTTTCAGCTACTTCCGATACATTGAATTCACTTTGCGCTAATACTTCAAAGCCGAAGTCAGACAACAAATCTGCCATTTCACGAACTTTGCCTTGGTTACCAGTTGCTAGCACAATTTTTTTCATGGGAATCTCTTTTAATAGTGATAGAGGAGAACAAATCGTTCTCCTCTAGATATTCTTTAACTAATAAGTGGTTTTTAGCCTGCTTAGATCCAAAAGCTTTTGGAACATCACAACCCAATTACTCTTCAACATAAAACTTCTGGGTGAATTTAAGCTTACCTGAGCCTTTGTTTCCAGCTTTTACGTCAATATCGAAAGTAAAAGTTTCTTCGTGGGTAATTGGCAGTTCGGCTAAATAGTATATCGCATTGCCTTCTTTGACTTCACGAAAGGACAAGGTCTGAGTTTGGCCGATGAGGTTTTTCGCGCGTCCAGCAATTTTTGCTTCTAATGCAGGTTTACCCAATGAAGCTCTATCTAGCACGCTAATATTAACCACAGCGAGGTATCCATTACGCTTGATATCGTAGCTACGTGCGACTTTCGGTGTTAAGAATGTCGAGTTAAACGCGACATAGTGTACTTCGATATCTTTCATATTTTTAAACTGATCGGCGAAGCTTGGTAACGACAATAGGCTGATCAGTAATGCGGTAATCCATTTGCTCATTGTTACTTCCTCAAAGCACTTGTTATAAAACAACCATAGCCGCAATTTTACCTTGGTCACGGGGTAAAAATGCGAACTCAGTCATTGGTACTAGTAAGTGTGGTACAAAATTGTAAATAAAAAGCCATCATAAGATGGCTTTAATTTCTGTCGGTATCTGGGTAGGTGATTCTATCCGAATTTGTTTGTGCCGTCCTAATTCACCTTTTTCTATGTGAACCAAACCCTTAGCGATTTTAAACTGCTTAGCTAAGAACTTAGTTAGGTGTGCATTAGCTTTGCCATCGACAGGTGGAGCAGTAATGGCGATTTTGAGCTTTTCACCATGCAAGCCAACAATTTTATCGCGGCTTGCTTTAGGTTGAATATAGAGCTTTAGGATGATGTCCTCGCCATCTTGCCAAACTGCGGCTGACATTATAACTGGAACCAAATTGGACCAATGATATCACCCATCAAGAAGTTCGCGAACTGCAAGCCGATAAACAGCACCAGTACGCTCAAATCAAGACCACCAATAGCCGGAATAATACGACGGATTGGTGCGCACATTGGCTCGGTTAATTGATGGAATACGTACTCGATAGGGCTGCGACCTTGGCTTACCCAGCTCAAAATTGCACGGATCAATAGTACCCAGAACAGCAGACCTCCAGCGGCTTTGATTAATGATAACAAGCCCAAGAACAAGAAATCAGCGCTGAAAGAGACGGAACCGTTCGAAGCTATCAGGATCAGAACGACAAATTTAAGCACACACAACACGTAGGCAAACAACACGGTTGCTAGGTCAATATTCCCCACGGAAGGGATAATGCGGCGCAGTGGAGCAATGACTGGCTGAGTCGCTTTTACTATGAATTGCGAGAATGGGTTGTAGAAGTCTGCGCGTGCAGCTTGCAACCAAATTCGCAAAATTACGACCATGATGTACAGGTCAAATAGGGTTGAGATGAGAAAACTCATTGAATTCATAAGGTACCCTTAACAAGTGATGGATGATACTAAACGGAGTTCATCCAAATAATTAAAACAGTTTTTCCATTTCTTCCGCGCGAGCCACAGCAGCTTGCATGGCTTTAGCAACAATATCTGAAAGTTGATGTTCGTTGAATGTACGCAGTGCTTCTGCCGTTGTCCCACCTTTCGATGTCACGTTCTCACGCAGGGTCGATAGCTCAGTTTCTGGGTTGCTAACCACCATACTGGCCGCGCCCAATGCAGCTTGCTGAACCAATAGTCGAGCGGTGTCTTTATCAAAACCTTGAGCAATCGCTTCTGCTTGCATCGCCTCCATAAACAGGAAGAAGTATGCCGGAGCACTGCCTGCTGCGGCAATCACATTATTGATGCCAGACTCTTGCTCAACCCAACATACTTTACCGACCGCTTCCATTAACTCTGCAGCAAAAGCTTTGTCTTGCTCAGTTACATGGGCTGGTGCGAATAAACCACTCATGCCCAACCCAAGTTGTGATGGCGTATTTGGCATAACACGAACCAAGTTCAATTTGGTGGCTAGCATACCATCCAATCGTGAACAGTTGATGCCAGCGGCAATAGAAATCACCAGTTTATTAGTGAAATCGATCGCTTGCAGTGGTTTACAAACATCAGCCATCATTTGCGGTTTCACAGACAATACCACCACATCCGCTTCGGTCGCAGCTTGGATGTTATCGCTGGTGGTACGGATGCCAAAATCTTGTTCTAGCGGAAGACGGCGAGCCTCTGAAGGAGCTGTCGCGGTAATGTTTTGCGCTGGGTATCCGTTAGCAACCAAGCCAGAAACAATGGCTCTCACCATGTTGCCAGCACCAATGAAGGCGATTTTTTTATGTTCCATTTGTCTGATTTCCATCATGATATTTAGAGTTTGTTGTGCGCTCAGGTGTATAATGGCGCCGCTGTTACTTACTGCTCCTATTGGCGAGTAAGATGATTGCGCGATTTACTCTTTAATTTAACGACGAATTTATGTCGCGAGTGAGCGTTTTGTTAATTTAGCTGTTGTCTCGTGCGCCGAAAATAGCGGTTCCAATACGAACCATTGTACTACCAGCTTCGATTGCAGCGGTCATATCACCACTCATTCCCATTGATAATGTATCGATTTCTGGGAACTGAGCTTCGAGTGTTTGCTTCAATGTGGCCAACTTCTGAAACTCATGAAGTTGTGATTCGTAGTCAGACACGTTGGCAGGAATCGACATCAACCCTCTTAAAGTGAGGTTGGGTAGGCGAGAAATCAACTCCGCCAGCTCGAATACTTCCGCTTCGGTGACACCAGACTTAGATGCTTCACCACTGGTGTTAACCTGAATCAGAACTTGTAGCGGTTTAAGTTCACTGGGACGCTGATCATTCAGGCGTTGAGCAATCTTGGTTCGATCGATGGTGTGAACCCAATCGAAATGTTCAGCAACAAGTCGCGATTTATTCGACTGAATCGGGCCAATGAAGTGCCATTCGATTCGATTATCTGGATAATGCTCGGCAAAGTGCTGAACTTTACTGACGCCCTCTTGGACGTAGTTTTCACCAAAGGCGGTTTGTCCCGCTTGGTAGGCTTCGAGAATTGCCTCGACAGGTTTAGTTTTGCTTACCGCTAGAAGTTGCACTGACTCTGGAGTTCGACCACATTTTTGCTCGTCATATCGAATTTGAGAGGTGATATGTTCAATATTTTGTTGAATACTACTCATAGCTGTACTTTAGACTTAAGGATTTTAAATGGATATCACTGAGTTACTGGATTTTAGTGTAAAACATAATGCCTCGGATCTACATCTTTCTGCAGGTGTCCCACCAATGGTTCGTATTGATGGGGATGTGAGAAAACTAGGCATTCCAGCGTTTACACACCAAGAAGTGCATCGTTTGGTTTTCGAAATCATGAACGATGCCCAACGCAGTGAGTTCGAAGAAAAACTCGAAGTCGACTTCTCTTTTGAGTTGCATAACGTTGGTCGTTTCCGTGTCAACGCTTTCAACCAATCTCGTGGCTGTGCGGCAGTATTCCGTACCATTCCAAGTAGCATTCCAACTTTGGAAGAGCTGGAAGCTCCCGAGATCTTCAAAAAAATTGCGAACGCTGAAAAAGGCTTAGTTCTGGTTACTGGCCCAACAGGTTCTGGTAAATCGACGACCTTAGCAGCCATTGTTGACTACATTAATCGTAATCACAACAAGCACGTACTCACAATTGAAGATCCGATTGAATTTGTTCACAACAACAATAAATGTTTGATCAACCAGCGTGAAGTACACCGTGATACGCATAGTTTCCAAAACGCACTGCGCAGCGCATTACGTGAAGACCCGGATGTCATTCTGGTTGGTGAGATGCGTGACAAAGAAACCATCAGCCTTGCGTTAACGGCAGCGGAAACGGGGCACTTAGTGTTCGGCACGTTACACACCAGCTCGGCGGCAAAAACCATTGACCGTATTATCGATGTGTTCCCTGGTAGTGATAAAGATATGGTGCGCTCGATGCTTTCTGAATCCCTTCGTTCGGTTATCGCACAAAAATTATTGAAACGTAATGGTGGTGGCCGTATTGCATGCCATGAAATCATGATGGCAACGCCTGCGATTCGTAACTTGATCCGTGAAGACAAAGTCGCGCAGATGTATTCGATCATTCAAACTGGTGCGGCTCACGGCATGCAAACCATGGAGCAAAATGCTCGTCAGTTAATGGCACAAGGTATGGTCGCTCGTGAAGAGGTCGATAGTAAGATCGGGTTAGAAGTGCAGCAATTCTCGTAATACGTAGGTGAACACGGAAGATGGATCTAAATAAATTTCTCGAAGGTATGCTGGCGCTGAAAGCGTCGGATCTGTACATCACGGTTGGTGCGCCAATTTTGTTTCGCGTGGATGGCGAATTGCGACCTCAAGGTGAAAAACTCACCGAGAGTGATGTGGCGGCATTACTCGACAGTGCTATGGAGCCAGATCGGCGTCAGGAATTTCGTAAAAGTCGTGAATCGAATTTTGCCATTGTGAGAGATTGTGGCCGCTTCCGTGTTAGTGCTTTTTTTCAACGGGAATTACCGGGTGCGGTGATTCGTCGTATTGAAACCAATATTCCCACCTTTGAGCAATTAAAGTTACCGTTAGTGTTGCAAGATTTAGCGATAGCCAAGCGTGGTTTGGTGCTGGTGGTTGGTGCTACTGGGTCAGGTAAATCCACCACAATGGCGGCAATGACGGGCTATCGAAACAGCAACAAGACGGGACACATTTTGACGGTCGAAGATCCGATCGAATTCGTGCATGAGCACAAGCGCTGTATCGTGACTCAACGCGAAGTTGGGTTAGATACGGAAAGCTATGAAGTTGCGCTTAAAAACTCGCTGCGCCAAGCGCCAGATATGATTTTGATTGGAGAGATCCGTAGCCGTGAAACAATGGAATACGCGATGACATTCGCTGAAACAGGCCATTTGTGTATGGCAACTTTGCACGCCAACAACGCCAACCAAGCCTTAGAGCGCATTCTTCACTTGGTACCGAAAGATCAAAAAGAACAATTCTTGTTTGATTTGTCGATGAACCTAAAAGGTGTGGTTGGTCAGCAGCTGATCCGAGACAAAAATGGGCAGGGGCGTCATGGTGTATTTGAGATCTTGCTAAATAGCCCACGAGTATCTGATTTGATCCGTCGCGGAGATTTGCATGAGTTGAAGTCAACCATGGCTCGCTCAAATGAGTTTGGTATGCTGACGTTCGATCAATCTCTTTATAAGTTGGTGATGCAAGGTAAGATCAGCGAAGAGGATGCGCTGCACAGTGCCGACTCGGCGAATGATTTGCGCTTGATGTTGAAAACACAGCGTGGCGAAGCATTCTCTACGGGCAGTCTTGCTAACGTTAAGATCGATATGGATTAAGCGTGTTTAGACGAAAAAAGGTTGGCACTTGCCAACCTTTTCTTGTTTTGAGTATTGTGTTTTATTCACCCCAGAGGGCTTCAAACCAGCTTTCTAGAATCACCACCGCTGACTGGCAGTCCACATTCCCTTTCGATAGGGCTTTGTAGCCGCCCATGCTGAACAACTCCGCACGAGCTTCTGCTGTAGATAATCGCTCATCATGCAGTTCAACAGGTAAGCCGTATCGGCCTTGCAGACGCTTAGCAAATTTTCGTGCACGAGGGGTTATGGTCTCAAGGTCTTTACCATGAAGATCAGTTGGTAAACCGACCACTAGCAAATCTGGCTGCCACTCTTTGATTTGCTTTTCGATATCGTCCCAATTTGGAATACCGTCATTGGCTTTAAAGGCTTTTAATGGGGAAGCCGTACCAGTAATTTCTTGGCCAATAGCGCTACCAATGCTTTTGGTTCCAAAGTCAAAAGCCATAATTGTGCGTGACATAAGGTGTCTCTATCTAATGTAACTGTATTTCGGACTAAGCATGTCCAGAGTCTGCTGAAAGATGACTTGGGTCGATGCCCAGCTTTTCGACCGCTTTCTTCCAACGCTCGTTGATTGGTGTATTAAAGATAATTTCAGGCGTCGCTTCAATGGTGAGCCAAGAGTTTTCGACCAGCTCATTTTCTAATTGGCCTGCACTCCAACCTGAGTAGCCAAGTGCCACTAAGTAATCACTTGGTTCTGCTTCTGTTCCTAACACCGAAAGAATATCACGTGAAGTGGTTACAGCGAGATCATCAGTCATTTGGACGCTGGACTCGTAGTAATCTTTAGGTTTATGCAGAATAAAACCACGATCTTCCGAGATTGGGCCGCCATTGTAGACTGGTCTATCTAGGCTGGCTTCAAATAGGCGCGGGTGTACTGGCTGAACTTCCACCTGCTTGAGCATGTTGCCGACGGTGATATCAACAGGAGCATTGATCATCAACCCCATAGCGCCGTCTTCGTTGTGCTCACAAACGTAGATCACGCTGTTTTGAAAGTACGGATCTTTCATCCCAGGCATGGCAACTAAAAAGTGATTTGTGAGATTCATACTCATATTGACCCTTAACTCTCGTAAATGCCCTTAAGCAAACATCATACAGTTTACCATCTAGGTATGTGCATGAGTTTGCTTAAGTTAATGTACTACGCTCTCTATTAACTGTAATACAGTTTGAGTTATTCGCCTTTTACTCGACGCTCAATCGCATCCATCAGTTTGCCAGTGATTGAGATGTCAAAAGCCGCTTCAATTTCGCGAATACAGGTTGGGCTGGTGACGTTGATTTCCGTTAGCTTATCGCCAATTACGTCAAGGCCAACAAAGATAAGGCCTTTTTCTTTCAGTGTAGGAGCCACAGTTTGAGCAATCTTAATATCGGTCTCGCTTAGTGGTCGAGCCTCACCTGTGCCACCAGCTGCAAGGTTACCGCGCGTTTCACCTTTTGCAGGAATACGAGCTAGACAGTAAGGCATTGGTTCACCATCTACGACTAAGATACGTTTGTCACCGTTGCTGATATCTGGCACGAAGGTTTGCGCCATTGCGTAGTTTTGACCGTGGTTGGTAAGTGTCTCGATGATTACAGAGACGTTAGGGTCGTTTTCTTTTACGCGGAAGATAGATGCGCCGCCCATACCATCAAGCGGTTTTAGGATGACATCACCATGTTTTTCACGAAACTCTTTAATTTTCTCTGCTTTTCGCGTCACGATTGTCGTTGGTGTCAGCTCAGGGAACCACGCTGTAAACAGTTTTTCATTACAATCACGTAGACTTTGAGGTTTGTTAACGATCAGTGCACCTTGTTCTTCTGCACGCTCAAGGATGTAAGTCGCGTAGATGTATTCTGTGTCAAACGGAGGATCTTTACGCATTAGTACAGCGTCTAGCTCAGACAGTTCGATCGTTTGCTCTGATTTGAACTCGTACCAACCGTTTGGATCTTCTTTTAGTTCCACCACTTTAGTATCTGCAATGGCAACGCCTTGATCGAGATGCAGATCATTCATTTCCATGTAGTGGATTTCATAGCCGCGTCGTTGCGCTTCAAGCATCATGGCAAAGCTAGAGTCTTTTTTGATGTTAATGGACGAAATTGGGTCCATCACAATGCCGAGTTTGATCATTATTTTTCTCCGTTTAACCAAGATCGCCGAAACGAACTTGTAAGGCTGTAATTGCTGTCAGAGCCGCTGTTTCGGTGCGCAGAACGCGAGGGCCGAGTAGCGTTTCTTCAAATTGATATTCTCGAGTCATCTCGATCTCTTCAGACGATAAACCGCCTTCAGGGCCGATCAGTAGGCGCACTTTCTCAACAGGTGTTGGCAGTGTGTTGATTGAGTAGTTAGCACGAGGATGAAGATTGAGCTTTAAGCCATCGTACTCTTCTTTACACCACTCTTCCAAGCTCATAATTGGACGAATTTCTGGAACGACATTGCGTCCACACTGCTCACAGGCACTGATGGCGATTTTTTGCCATTGCGCGAGTTTTTTCTCAAAGCGCTTTTGGTCAAGCTTGACGCCACAACGTTCGGAAATCAGAGGTGTGATGGTATTGACGCCAAGTTCCACTGACTTTTGGATAGTGAACTCCATCTTATCGCCACGTGAAATAACTTGACCAAGGTGCAGGTCTAAAGGGGATTCAATACTGTTTTCTACACGCTCAGTAATGTTAACCAAAACCGTCTTTTTGCTGACTTCACTGATAACCGCTGGGAATTCTGTGCCGCTGCCGTCAAATAGGAGAACGTCTTGGCCTTCTTTCATGCGCAGAACACGGCCAATATGGCCTGCTGCGTCGTCACTTAAAGCAAGTGAGCCAAGTTGATGAATGGTTTCTGGATGATAAATTCGAGGGATACGCATGAGATTTCCAGCAAGAGAATAAACTTAAACCCTAACATGGATGCTTTAAACCGAAAAAACAAGGGGCAAGAAGCGTTTCAATATCAGTTATTGAAACGCTTCAAGGTAGAGGAGCACTAGAGTGCGCGACAGGCTTTTTGAACAAATGGGTTATGATTGCCTTGTACTTTGGCAATGCGCTCGTCACGCTCACATTCCCATTTATCGACTGGGTAGGTTTTGTTCCAAGCACTCATCAACTGCGTTTGCTGTTTTGATAATTTAAAGCCGTACTCTTTGCTCATGTATAGGTAGGTACGAGCAATCGAACCTCGAGCACGGTCTGGTGGCATGACTTTACGCTGCTTAAAGTTCACTTGCATCTCACAGCGACCATAACTCACGCCATCGATACCGTTCCATTGGCTAAAGTTGTAGTTCGAACGGTCACCGTTTACTTCACCAATGGCAGGGGTTAGGTTGTGCAGGTCTGCTTCCATCAAGCGAAAGGTTTTGTCTTTTTTCTTGCAGTTTTTACGTCCGCCATCTTGCCAGCATTGACGCTGGTGGCCAAATTGCCACGCAGGTACCACATGCTCCCATTCGATTCGTGCGGCCCGCTTTTCCTGTTTACGGACTTGGTAACCGCAAGAGGCTAAATCTGGGGAGCCTTTTTTGCCTTGCCATTGAATGTTGCAGCCACAGTAAAAGCTCGTTGGATGGTCTTGATAAATTTTTACCGCCTCACGCTTGGCGGCAGAGAATGAGCTTGGTGGCGCGGCAACCGCAGTGCTAGAAAGCGCGATAAGTAACAGAGAGAATAGGTATTTCATGATTAAAGTCTTTATAAAGTATGACTTTATTCATGATAACACGCATAAAATAGCTTTAGTGATGAGTAAGTTAACAATAAATGGCGAAGGGAAGGTTTTGATAAACTCGATCTTTATTTTGGGAACGCAAGTAACACTATGAGATATAGATTACGATAACTGAACGCCCGTGAAGTTAAGTGGTTGGCGGCATTTTTGACAAGAGTACGTCGCCTCTTTGCGCAGCACTTTATTATGACGGCGAATCGATAGAGGGTAGGTCATACAGCCACAACGATACTCAAAGGTTTTACCTTGAACGGATTTTACTTCAAAGCTGTGAGTGGTTTTGGCGGGCACTTTAAATACGGCTTCCATGACACCTTGCCATTCTTTGCCGTGAGGTCTAACTCGTCCGTAAACCTGATAAGTAATCAGGTGAGCCACCTCGTGAGGAATGACTTCATCTAAGAATGCTTGGGTGTTTTCGCGAAATAAAACGGGATTCAGGCGCACTTGATTCAATTGAAGGTAGGCTTTTCCTGCCGCTTTCCCGCGGACGTTGAAGGTGATTGTTGGAATAGGGAAAGAACGTTTGAAAGCTTGCTCTGCCATCGCGATGCAGTCCGCCATCACTTGCTTCGCTTTATAGCTTAGTTCTATATCCACAATTCACCTCGATAAATCAAATAAAAAAGCCCCCGCATTTGCGAGGGCCAGATCATAGCATCAGTTAATTACGGAGTGTGTTTTTTCTTGATGGTGGCATGGTAAGCATGCCATGTACCGTAGCCTAGAATTGGCATGGTAAACAACATTCCGATCCCGTAGGTCGCAAAGCCGATAAGAATACCGCCACAGATGATCGCCGCCCAAACAATCATCGCTGGAATGTTGGATTTCACGGCATTAAAGCTAGTAAATACAGCGGTCATCATGTCTACGCGACGCTCCATCATGAGCGGAATAGAAAAGGCTGAAATGCTAAACACCACACAAGCCAAAACAAAGCCAACTAGAGAGCCGATGACAAGGAAGGGTAGGAACTCACTTAAAGGTGCCCCTTGAACAGAAGGGTAGAGCGCATGAAGTAGAGCGGCAATGCGCATCCAAAATATCATACACACAGCGAGTAACACGGCGAATGCCCATTGAGATGTTGAGTTACGACCGATCGCTTTCATGGAATGGAACAAGCTAGCTTTGTGTCCGCGCTCTCTCTCCCAACTGGCATCATACAAGCCGAGCGCGAGGAACGGACCGATTAACATGTAAACAATCAAACTGGGCATGACGACCAAGTGTGTGCCTTGCCACTGTACGAGCAAAACAATACCTATCGCAGCCGCCATAAAACAGATGCCATAGAAAGCACTGATGAGGGGCATTCGCACGAAATCATGCAGACCTAATGCGAGCCAATGAAAAGGTGCAGAAAGATTAACCGTATTGCACGGTATGGTTCTGGCGTATTCGTTATCTGGCACTTCCTTTCGCTTGTTGTGGAAGTCCGATGGATTAACAGTTCGAGGCATAACTCCTCCTTGATTTATTCCCACATTATCCGCTTATACCAACTGACAGCGGTTTTTGTTCAGTCAAACTTGAAGCGACTTTTTCAAGCTTACTTCTGAGCATTGGCTTAGTTTGGTATCGGCCATAAAGATGCCTGACTCGTGTCTTTATTAAGTGTTGCTGCCACATCGCCAGCATCCGACGTCTCTATTTAAATTGGAGTTAACAATATTTTAACTATTGGCGGAGATGGGATAATTTACAAATAATTGCTGAAAATTTATTCGGTATAAAAATGAGGGAGAAACAGGACTGCTTTGTGGGGCAGGGCGGTATGAGCTGAAATGGCTGGATAAACGTTGCTGAAAATAAAAAGCCCCCGCCATAGGCGAGGGCTTGATTGATTCTTGCTTGGCTTGATTATTTGATGCCAGCGAAATCACGTAGAAGTGCAGCTTTGTCTGTCGCTTCCCACGGGAATTCTTCACGACCGAAGTGACCGTAAGCGGCTGTCTTCTTGTAGATAGGTTGAAGAAGGTTAAGCATTTCTTGTAGACCGTATGGACGTAGGTCGAAGAATTGACGAACCGCTTCAATGATGATGTCGTGAGATACTTTCTCAGTACCGAACGTTTCCACCATGATAGACGTTGGATCAGCAACACCGATTGCGTAAGAAAGTTGGATCTCACAACGGTCAGCCATGCCAGCCGCTACGATGTTTTTCGCTACGTAACGTGCTGCGTATGCTGCACTACGGTCAACTTTTGATGGATCTTTACCAGAGAACGCACCGCCACCGTGACGAGCTGCGCCGCCGTAAGTATCTACGATGATCTTACGACCTGTTAGACCACAGTCACCCATAGGACCACCGATTACAAAGCGACCAGTTGGGTTGATGAAGAAGTTTGTTTCTTTGTTGATCCACTCAGAAGGTAGCACTGGTTTAATGATCTCTTCCATTACCGCTTCACGCAGGTCTGAAGTTGAGATTGAATCACAGTGTTGAGTTGAAAGAACAACCGCGTCGATACCAACGATGTTACCTTGATCGTATTGGAATGTTACCTGAGATTTTGCATCAGGGCGCAACCAAGGTAGTGTGCCGTTTTTACGAACTTCTGCTTGCTTTTGAACAAGACGGTGAGAGTAAGTAATTGGCGCTGGCATTAGTACTTCAGTTTCGTTACAAGCGTAACCAAACATGATGCCTTGGTCGCCTGCACCTTGTTCTTTAGGGTCAGCTTTATCAACACCTTGGTTGATATCTGGCGACTGTTTACCGATTGTGTTTAGTACCGCACAAGAATCTGCGTCAAAGCCCATATCTGAATGTACGTAGCCGATTTCACGAACGGTTTCACGAGTTAACTCTTCGATGTCTACCCATGCTGAAGTCGTGATTTCACCACCCACCATTACCATACCGGTTTTAACGTAAGTCTCACATGCAACACGAGCCTTTGGATCTTGCTCTAGAATCGCGTCAAGAACCGCATCAGAAATCTGGTCTGCAATTTTATCTGGATGACCTTCTGATACTGACTCAGAAGTAAACAGGTGCTTAGCCATGTTAGCTCCACTATATCTGGTTTAAAACTGGGGAATGATAAACTCTCCAGCGCAAATTAATACTAATTTTTGTAGGTGTATCTACATCTAGACGTCTATTCTAAATTTGATTGCTCGAATTACAAGCTCTTTTTTGGTTTTTGTTATAACCAAACGTTTGCCTGATTTATTGATAATTTTAAGAACTTCGAACGATTTGGCGCGAAAGGTGCAATATTTGTGAGGTTTTGGACTGGAAAACGTTTGCACACCCAAGAGGGCTTTGAGAGAATTATGACCTACTTTTCGTTTCGCTTAATGTACTCAGGAGCAGACATGTCGTCTCGTAAACATCTTGCCAATGCAATTCGTGCTCTAAGCATGGATGGTGTTCAACAAGCTAACTCAGGCCACCCAGGCGCACCAATGGGTATGGCTGATATCGCTGAAGTTCTTTGGCGCTCTCACCTAAACCACAACCCATCAAACCCAGAGTGGGCCGACCGCGACCGCTTCGTGCTGTCAAACGGTCACGGATCAATGCTTATTTACTCTCTACTGCACTTAAGCGGTTATGAGCTATCTATTGACGATCTGAAAAACTTCCGTCAATTGCACTCAAAAACCCCAGGTCACCCAGAGTACGGTTACGCGCCTGGTATCGAGACAACAACGGGTCCTCTTGGCCAAGGCATCACTAATGCTGTTGGTATGGCTATCGCAGAGAAAGCACTAGCGGCACTGTTCAACAAAGAAGGTCACGACATCGTTGACCACTTTACGTATGTGTTCATGGGTGACGGCTGTCTAATGGAAGGCATCTCGCACGAAGCATGCTCTCTAGCAGGTACGCTAGGTCTAGGCAAACTGATCGCGTTTTGGGATGACAACGGTATCTCTATCGACGGTCACGTTGAAGGTTGGTTCTCTGACGATACACCTAAGCGTTTCGAAGCTTACGGCTGGCACGTAATCCCAGCGGTAGACGGTCACGATCCTGAAGCAATCAACGCAGCGATTGAAGCGGCTAAAGCGGATCCTCGTCCGACTCTAATCTGTACTAAAACAATTATCGGTTTCGGTTCTCCTAACAAGTCTGGTTCGCACGACTGTCACGGTGCGCCATTAGGTCACGATGAGATTCAAGCGGCTCGCGAATACCTAGGTTGGGAGTACGGTCCATTTGAAATCCCTGCAGATGTTTACGCTGAGTGGGATGCAAAAGAAGCAGGTGCAGCGAAAGAAGCGGCTTGGAATGAAAAGTTCGAAGCATACGCAGCAGCTTACCCTGCAGAAGCAGCAGAGCTTAAACGTCGTCTAAACGGCGAACTTCCAGCGGAATGGGAAGAAAAAGCGAACCAAATCATTGCTGATCTTCAAGCAAACCCAGCGAACATTGCATCACGTAAAGCATCGCAAAATGCACTAGAAGCGTTTGGTCAAATGCTTCCTGAGTTTATGGGTGGTTCTGCTGACCTAGCGCCTTCTAACCTGACCATGTGGTCTGGTTCTAAGTCTCTAGAAACGGATGACTTCTCTGGCAACTACATCCACTACGGTGTACGTGAATTCGGTATGACAGCTATCATCAACGGTATCGCATTGCACGGTGGTTTCGTTCCTTACGGCGCAACATTCCTAATGTTCATGGAATACGCTCGTAACGCAATGCGTATGGCTGCGCTGATGAAAATTCAGAACATCCAAGTGTACACGCACGATTCGATTGGTCTTGGCGAAGATGGCCCAACTCACCAACCGGTTGAGCAAATGGCATCTCTACGCGTAACGCCAAACATGAGCACATGGCGTCCGTGTGACCAGGTTGAGTCTGCCGTAGCATGGAAACTAGCGATTGAACGTAAAGATGCACCAACAGCACTTATCTTCTCTCGTCAAAACTTAGCGCAACAAGATCGTACAGCTGAGCAAGTAGCGGACATCGCGAAAGGTGCTTACATCCTGAAAGATTGCGAAGGCAAGCCAGAGCTTATCCTTATCGCAACAGGCTCTGAAGTTGAGCTAGCAGTAGAAGCTGCGACTCAACTAACGGCAGAAGGTAAGAAAGTACGCGTTGTTTCAATGCCATCAACAGATGCATTCGACAAACAAGACGCTGCTTACCGTGAAGCAGTATTGCCATCAGACGTAACAGCACGCATCGCTATCGAAGCGGGCATCGCAGACTTCTGGTACAAGTACGTTGGTTTCGACGGTCGCATCATCGGTATGACTTCATTTGGTGAATCTGCACCTGCTGGTCAGCTATTCGAGATGTTTGGCTTTACGACTGAAAACGTAGTGAACACAGCAAAAGAATTGCTAGCGTAACTGCTAGATTGTCTCAATAGTCCGAACGTAAAGGACGACTGTTAGATACTAAAGTTGGAAAGGCCATCATTGCGATGGCCTTTTTTGTTTTTTGTCAGGTTTTCCAACCTTGTGGAATGCTTTGGTGAATACAGTCTAAAAGTACGGATAAGCGCAGTGGTGGTCTTCCTGCAGGCGTATAGCAGTTAATGGAGATGGGCTCTGAAAGCCAACCTTCTAAGCAAGGTGTGATTCGACCCGGATGATGTTTCTCGTAGCCGCTTGCTGTCCAAGTTGGCAACAGTCCAATACCATGACCATTCGCGATGCTGTCGATCTGCATTGCGATGTTGTCGCTGTATAAGCGACTCACAAATGGCTCTAAAAAGAACTCACCGTGTTGAGGGTGTGTGAGCATCAATCCATTTTCTTGTACCGAGCCAAAATCGATCCACGGATGCGCTTCAAGCTCTTTGGGGTGCAGGATCGAACCGTGTTGTTCAAGATAAGCTGGAGAGGCAAAGGGCGTGTAACGAAATGAGCCTAATACCTCTTTGCGCCAATCGAGATCTTTACGCTCACCGAGCCAGATGAACAAATCTGGGTCATGGTGCGCTTCAGAAAAGTCACTGGTAAGTTGAACCCTAACGTCAGGATTATCGGCAAGAAAGCCGTTGAGCACACCTCCTAGCCAACTTCTAACTAATGCTGTGTGACAAACAATATGCAGCGGCCCTGAAACTTGGTTTGTTAAACCTTGAAGTGCGTCATAACTCTCTTCACTTAGCTCAAGAATCTGGCGACTGTAGTGGGCAAAAATTTCTCCCGCCCTTGTCAGAACTAATCGGTTACCTTGTCTTGCGGTGAGAGCCTGACCGAAATCTTCTTCTAATTGTGCTAAGCGACGACTCAGCGTTGATTTAGGCTGGTTAAGGGCCTTGGCAGCGGCGGTCAAACTCTTATGCTGATTGAGCGCATCAAAGGCTCGAATTGATGCTAAGTCGTGCATATTTCATTTACTCCTTACTGCGTTATGCACGGGTTCCATAAATGGGAAGAACCGTTCCATAACTCTCACTATGCATCTCATTCTATTTGTGAATAATTCACTTTAGAAAATAATAATCATTATCAATTATGGAGATATAGATGTCTACTCTTAGACTGCCAGTTATTACTGCAACTGGTATTTTAGCCTTCGTCAGTGTCCCTCATGTGTTTGCCAATGATGCAGTTTCTAAAATGGAAACAGTGGTTGTAACTGCATCAAGTTATGAGCAATCTCAAGCGGACGCGCCTGCAAGTATTAGTGTGATTTCGCGTGAGGAGTTGGACTCTCGTTATTACCGCGATGTGACTGATGCACTAAAAAGTGTGCCTGGTGTTGTCGTGACAGGCGGTGGTGACACTACCGACATCAGTATCCGTGGTATGGGCTCCAAATACACTTTGATACTGGTCGATGGTAAACGTCAAAGCACACGTGAAACTCGTCCAAATAGTGACGGCCCTGGTATCGAACAAGGTTGGTTGCCTCCTCTTCAAGCGATTGAGCGAATTGAAGTTATCCGTGGTCCAATGTCGACGCTTTATGGCTCTGATGCGATTGGTGGTGTAATTAACGTGATCACGCGAAAAGACGCGATGGAGTGGACAGGTAATGTTCAGCTAGGCACGGTTCTGCAAGAAAACAGTCGCTCGGGCGGAGAGCAGAGCGCGAATTTCTTCGTCAATGGGCCGCTAGCCGAAAATCTATCTCTCCAAGTATACGGTCAGTATACCGCAAGAGAAGAAGACGATATTGAATACGGTTATGAAGATAAAGATATGCAAAGTATCTCTTCAAAACTGACCTACCAGATTAATGACCGCCATTCTGTGCAACTAGAGGGTGGCACATCGGCACAAAGTCGTCGCGGTAACGTTGGCCTTTCCGTACCAACGACGGGTTGCCGAAGAGGTTGTGAGGATTCACTCAACGAATATCGTCGTAATTATGTAACGCTAAGTCACAATGGCGACTGGGACTCGGTTGGCATCTCAGATACTTACTTACAACGTGAAGAGAGCGAAAACAAATCTCGTGAGATGACGATCACCAACACTACATTCAAGTCGAGCTTGGTGACTGGTATTGGAAACCATACGCTGACGAGCGGTGTGGATGCTACTCATGCCGAGCTTGAGGATTTTACTTCCAATAAAGCGTCATCGAAGACCGAAACATCGAATACGCAGTGGGCTGTTTTCATTGAAGATGAATGGAGAATCGCCGATCCGTTTAGCGTTACGCTTGGTGGTCGTCTAGATCATGACGAAAACTATGGCGCGCACTTTAGTCCGCGTGTCTATGGTGTATGGCGAGTTGACCCGTCTTGGACTGTGAAAGGTGGCGTGGCAACAGGTTTCCGTTCTCCGCAATTACGTGAAATTACTCCTGGTTGGGCGCAAGTCAGTGGCGGCGGTAATATCTACGGTAACCCAGACCTTGACCCTGAAACGTCGCTAAACAAAGAAATCAGTGTCTTGTATCAAGGCGACTCTGGTTTAGATGTCTCTTTGACTGCGTTCCATAATGAGTTCAAAGACAAGATCACACGTGTTGTTTGTCCAGATACCATCTGTACAGATGGACCAAACCAATGGGGTGCAGATCCAACGTACCGCATTAACGTGGACGAAGCGGTCACACAAGGTATTGAAGCGACCTTAGCATCGCCATTAACGGAAACCATTTACCTCAGCTCGAGCTACACATTTACCGATTCAGAGCAAAAAACAGGTGAATACAAAGGCATGCCGCTGCAGCAGTTACCAAAGCATTTGTTTAATGTGGATGTAACTTGGCAAACAACAACAGATCTAGAAAGCTGGGCTAAAGTCACTTACCGAGGTAAAGAAATGGATCCGGTTACTGGCCCATCAAGAAACAGTATTGTAGAGCCTGCTTATACCTTTGTGGACGCAGGTGTGACATACCAGTTAACCGACAATACTCGTATTAAAGGCGCGATCTATAACTTGCTGGATGAGGAAATCAGTTACGAAGAATACGGATATGTCGAAGATGGCCGTCGCTACTGGTTAGGTTTAGACGTCGCATTTTAATTATTGTTGTAATAAGGCCGAGCATTGTCTCGGCCTTTTTTAATCCTGCTTTACTATGATTCAACAGGTGCGTTTTTCAGCCTGATCAGGTAGTATCTGTGACACGAAATTTTTGGTAGGGCGAAGGATAAATGCTAAAGGTTGCGATCAATGGATTTGGACGTATAGGTCGTAATGTTCTGCGAGCCGTATATGAAAGCGGAAAACATCAGCAGATCAAGGTTGTGGCGGTTAACGAATTAGCGCAGCCAGAAGCGATGGCGCACCTACTGCAATATGACACTAGTCATGGTCGCTTCGGTAAAAAAATCTCCCACGACCAAGAACACTTGCATGTTCATCATGACAGCGGCGAATATGACTCTATTCGCATTCTTCACCTCTCTGAACTCGAACTACTTCCTTGGCGCGATTTAGAAGTCGATATTGTCTTGGATTGCACTGGCGTGTTTGGTTCACAAGCTGATGGGCAAGCGCATATAGAAGCTGGCGCGAAGAAAGTGCTGTTTTCACACCCGGGCGCAAACGACATAGATAATACGATTATCTATGGTGTGAACCACGAAACTCTGAAAGACGAGCACCGTGTTGTCTCCAATGGCTCTTGTACTACCAACTGTATCGTTCCCATCATTAAAGTGTTAGACGAAGCCTTCGGTATTGAGTCCGGTACCATTACCACGATTCACTCTTCCATGAACGATCAGCAAGTAATCGATGCGTACCATAACGATCTACGCCGTACCCGCGCTGCTAGCCAATCTATTATTCCGGTTGACACCAAGTTGCATAAGGGGATTGAAAGAATCTTCCCGAAATTTTCCAACAAATTCGAAGCAATTTCTGTTCGTGTCCCAACCGTTAACGTCACCGCAATGGATTTAAGTGTCACAATTAATACAAATGTGAAAGTTAATGACGTAAATCAAACCATTGTTAACGCATCTCAGTGTACATTACGTAACATTGTTGACTATACTGAATCGCCACTCGTTTCCATCGACTTTAACCACGACCCCCATAGTGCGATTGTGGATGGAAGCCAGACTAGAGTGAGTAACGGGCAACTCGTAAAAATGCTTGTTTGGTGCGACAACGAATGGGGCTTTGCTAACCGGATGCTGGATACTGCCTTAGCAATGCAAGCTTCTTCTCAAGTGGAGCAGTAATGACGAAGAAGTGATGGAGAATTTTTATTTCAAGCCTTGAAATAAATCCATGATATCTCCATATCATCTATAACCAGTTTGAAGAATTAACAGGCTTGGCAGGGTTGCCGAGTTTTCAAAAACTTTAATTATCAATATTTGAGAGGACACATCATGTCTGTAATCAAGATGACTGACCTGGATCTTGCAGGTAAACGTGTATTTATCCGTGCTGACCTAAACGTGCCAGTAAAAGACGGTAAAGTAACTTCAGATGCACGTATCATCGCATCTCTTCCAACTATTAAGCACTGCCTAGAAGCAGGCGCTAAAGTAATGGTTACGTCTCACCTAGGTCGCCCAACTGAAGGTGAATACGCTGAAGAGTTCTCTCTACAACCAGTTGTTAACTACCTAAACGACGCACTAGATTGTGAAGTTAAGCTAGCAAAAGACTACCTAGATGGCCTAGAGCTAAACGCTGGTGAACTTGTTGTTCTAGAAAACGTTCGCTTTAACAAAGGCGAAAAGAAAAACGACGAAGAGCTATCTAAGAAATACGCAGCACTATGTGACGTATTCGTAATGGATGCATTCGGTACGGCTCACCGCGCTCAAGCGTCAACTCATGGTGTTGGTATGCACGCACCTATCGCTTGTGCTGGCCCTCTTCTAGCAAACGAGCTTGAAGCGCTAGGTAAAGCAATGGACAACCCAGCTCGTCCAATGGTTGCTATCGTAGGTGGTTCAAAAGTTTCTACTAAGCTAACTGTACTTGAGTCTCTATCTAAAATCGCTGACCAACTAGTTGTTGGTGGTGGTATTGCTAACACATTTATCGCAGCTGCTGGCCACAACGTTGGTAAGTCTCTATACGAAGCGGATCTAGTAGACACTGCTAAGAAGCTAATGGATGAGTGTGCAATTCCAGTAGCAACTGACGTTGCATGTGCGAAAGCATTCGACGAAAACGCAGAAGCAGAAATTAAACACGTTTCTGAAGTACAAGACGACGACATGATCTTCGACCTTGGCCCAGATTCAACAGCTGAACTAGCAGAAATCCTTAAGAACGCGAAGACTATCCTATGGAATGGTCCAGTAGGCGTATTCGAATTCAAGAACTTCGAAGCAGGTACTAAAGGTATCTCAGAAGCTATCGCAGCATCTGAAGGCTTCTCTGTTGCAGGTGGTGGTGACACGCTAGCAGCTATCGACAAGTTCGGTATCAAAGCTGACGTTTCTTACATCTCTACAGGTGGCGGCGCTTTCCTTGAGTTCGTAGAAGGTAAAGTTCTTCCAGCAGTAGAAATGCTAGAAGCACGCGCTAAGTAATTAAAGCAAAGCGGGGGAGTGATTCTCCCGCTTTCTTGTTTGCTGCAACGTGTGAGGAACTCTGCTAGAATAGCCTCAGTTGTGAGCAAACGTTTGCAAGATTTTCAACTTAACAAGTTTTGTTTAAAAACGACAGATAAATAGGATTACATCCATGTCTAAGATCTTCGACTTCGTAAAACCAGGTGTTATCTCTGGCGATGACGTTCAGAAAGTATTTGAAGTTGCAAAAGAAAACAGCTTTGCACTTCCAGCAGTAAACTGTGTGGGTACTGACTCTGTAAACGCAGTACTTGAAGCAGCTGCAAAAGTTAAAGCTCCAGTTATCGTTCAATTCTCTAACGGTGGCGCTGCTTTCTTTGCTGGTAAAGGTCTAAAACTTGAAGGTCAAGAAGCTCAAATCCTAGGTGCTGTTGCTGGTGCGAAATACGTTCACGCTGTAGCTGAAGCTTACGGTGTACCAGTAATCCTACACACTGACCACGCTGCTAAGAAACTACTTCCTTGGATCGACGGTCTACTAGACGCTGGTGAAGAGTACTTCGCGCAAACTGGTAAGCCACTATTCTCTTCTCACATGATCGATCTTTCTGAAGAGTCTCTAGAAGAGAACATCGAAATTTCTGCTAAGTACCTAGAGCGCATGGCTAAAATGAACATGACTCTAGAAATCGAACTAGGTTGTACTGGTGGTGAAGAAGACGGCGTTGACAACTCTGATATGGATGCGTCTGAGCTATACACTTCTCCAGAAGACGTTGCATACGCATACGAGAAACTAAGCGCAATCAGCCACCGTTTCACTATCGCAGCATCTTTCGGTAACGTACACGGCGTGTACAAGCCAGGTAACGTTGTTCTAACTCCAACTATCTTACGTGATTCTCAAGCGCACGTTTCTGAGAAATTCGGTCTTCCAGCGAACTCTCTAAACTTCGTATTCCACGGTGGTTCAGGTTCTTCTCTAGAAGAAATCCGTGAGTCTATCGGTTACGGTGTTATCAAAATGAACATCGATACTGATACACAGTGGGCAACTTGGGATGGTATCCGTAAGTTCGAAGCTGACAACCACGATTACCTACAAGGTCAAATCGGTAACCCAACTGGTGAAGATGCACCAAACAAGAAGTACTACGATCCACGCGTATGGCTACGTGCTGGTCAAGCTTCAATGGTAGCTCGTCTAGAGCAAGCATTTGCTGACCTAAACGCAGTTGACGTACTATAATCGTTACTGATTAAGTTACTTAAAAACCCGCTTTTTGAGCGGGTTTTTTTATGTCTATCATTTTGCCCCTATGTTTCTTTCCCTGTTTTCCTATTGATATCTTTATGCGTCAGGTTGTATTTCTGGTGGGATGTTCCCCCTTTAACGTTTTTAAATAAAAACATAGGAATATCAGTCATAGGAGTGGCGAAATAAGAGTGCATTGCGTAACCTGTAACAAGCCAATATCAGAAAACTCTGATAAAGTCTTGTTTTGCATATCTTTGCGAAACTCTGACTTTGAAAAAAGTCAAAGTTGGGATATTGTGCCAAAAATCTGACACTGTTCAGTGGGGCAATAAGGATGTTGTTTTAGAAAAGAGCCTTTAAAAAACAAGGTTCATAAATTAACGGCAATTGGATTTATATATCTTTATTTTTGAGGATAAGAATTATGGCAGGTGAATCGGTGGGTATCGATACCACTTTAACGGATGGTCTAACTCAGGCTGAAACTTGGCTGACAAACAACTCAGATCTACTGGTTCAGTACGGTGTGAACATTATCTCTGCGCTGCTTATTCTGTTTATCGGTAATATTATCGTTAAAGCAGTCGCTGGTAGTGTTTCTAAAGTACTAGAAAAGAAAAACATGGATAAGGCTGTCGTTGAATTTATTCACGGTCTTGTTCGTTACTTGCTATTTGTAATCGTACTTATCGCCGCTCTTGGTCGATTAGGCGTTCAAACCGCTTCAGTCGTGGCTGTAATCGGTGCGGCAGGTCTTGCTGTTGGTCTTGCGCTACAAGGTTCACTATCAAACTTTGCAGCTGGTGTACTCATTGTTGCGTTCCGTCCATTCAAATCTGGCGACTACGTAGAAATTGGCGGTGTAGCGGGTAGTGTTGAAGCAATTCAAATCTTCCAAACTGTTCTAAAAACACCAGACAACAAGATGGTTGTTGTGCCTAACTCGTCAGTAATCGGTGGTGCAATTACTAACTACTCTCGTCATGCAACGCGACGTGTCGACTTAGTGATTGGTGTGTCATACAAAGCGGATCTTAAACTAACGAAGAAAGTAATTCGCGAGACGCTAGAAAAAGATCCGCGTATCTTGAAAGATCCTGATATCACAATCGGCGTACTTACGCTGGCAGACTCTTCAGTAAACTTTGTGGTTCGCCCATGGGTGAAAACTGAAGATTACTGGGGCGTATACTTTGATGCAATGCAAGGTATTAAAGAAGCATTGGATGAAAATGGTATCGAAATTCCATTCCCACAAATGGATGTTCATCTGAACAAAATCGACGCTTAATACAAGCGGTAGATATTCGAAAGCGAGGCCAATTGGCCTCGCTTTTTTATATCTCATAAAGAATGTGATTACCGGCAAGCAATAGACGTTTTAGATGTTTACCGGCAAAGCCAAAGGTGAATTCAGGCAACCCTGGCGTATAGAGCAACTCTTCGTGTTGATACAGGGCTGTATCAACAATGAGCGTGACATATTCAGGTAAGCCAATCGGACATACCGCTCCAGGCAAACAACCTAACACTTCGACCATTTCATCGTCGTCACAAATTGAGGGGCGTTTGCCTGTGACGGCTTTTATTTGTTTGGCATCGAGGCGAGAGTCTTTTTCTGTTAGATAAATTGCGTAGCCTTGTCCTTTGAGTTTTAAGAAGAGGCTTTTGGTGTGCGTGCCTGTCCATCCAAGCTCGGACACAACTCTTATATCCGTGTCAAAGTCTAAGATGGCTTCATGCTGCCATTCCCGAAAAGGAATAGAGAGCGCGTTGAGTCGCTCTCTATTGATATCATAGATACGCTTTAGTGACTCCATGTCTTTGTTGTCCTGTTGATTACCAGTACTTTTCAATAAGTTCGCTAGCTAAAACATACGCAATCGTGAACATCATTACTGCGACCGCGATGTCGATGCCTTTTTTCACTCTTGGCTTTGATAGGGTAGGACCTAGTTTTGCGGCTCCTATTGACAAGGTATAGAACCAAACAAAGGAAGCCATCATCGTACCTAGTGCAAAAGCAATTCGGTCATGGCCTTCAAACTGCCCACCAATAGAGCCCAGAATAACGACTGTATCTAAGTACAAGTGTGGGTTAAGTACTGTGACGGCTAACGCGCCTAAAATGACCGTTCGACGACCACGAGCGACGACTTCACCTTTTGATTCTGACTCACTGTCTGACTTAAACGCACTCTTAAGTGACAGTAATCCATAAAAGCTCAGGAAGGCAATACCACCAAGCGTCACCGATGTTAGTAAGATTTCATTTTGAGACAAAATCGCACCACCACCAAAGATACCTAGAGAAATGAAGATCATATCTAGGATGCTACAAATAGTGGCAGTCGTCAGGTGATGATTGCGCTTTATGCCTTGATTTAAGACATACGCATTTTGTGCGCCAATCGGAATGATCATTGATGCCCCTAAACCAAACCCTTGCAATAGAACCCACAAGCTCACACTTCACCTCACTTCAAGATAACCAATAAATGCTCAGAAGGGTGAAAGATAAAGAGTTTATCTAAATAAGTATAATTAATGATTTTAATATTATATTAGCTAAGCTAATTTAAGGGTTGATGTTTTATCAGGAGAGGAAGAGCAGGATGAGAGGGTTGGACTATAAATGGATTGAGGCATTAGATGCAGTGGTTTATCAGGGGAGCTTTGAGCGTGCAGCCGAACATTTATTTGTCTCGCAATCAGCGATTTCTCAACGTATTAAACAATTAGAGAAGTTTCTCGCACAACCCGTTTTGGTTCGTAGTCAACCACCCAAGCCAACGCCGATTGGTAAAAAGTTATTAGGCCTTTATCGTCGAGTGCGCTTACTCGAGCATGAAATTCTGCCCGAAATCAAGAATGATACCAGTACTCGACCTGTACAACTCTCTTTGGCGACCAATGCTGATAGCCTTGCTACTTGGCTACTGCCTGCACTGCAAGATGTCATGAAGCAGCGTCAAGTTGAACTCAAACTCACTATCTATGGTGAATCTCGTTCCATCGAAAAGCTAAAAAGTGGCGAAGTGACGGGGGCGATTAGCTTAGAATCCCAGCCGATACCTGGCTGTAGAGCGGATTACTTGGGACGTGTTGATTACGTTTGTGTCGCGAGCCCGGAGTTTTATCAGCGTTACTTTGCTCAAGGCGTCAATAACCAGACTTTGGCCAAGGCGCCGGCCGTTTCGTATGATCAATATGATGACCTACATAAAACCTTTCTTACCGAGCATTTCAATGTCAGCCCTGATAGCGTCATTCACCATAACATCAGTAGCTCTGAAGCGTTTCTAAAAGTGGCGTTAGCTGGTGTAGCCTATTGCTTAATCCCTCGTTTGCAAATTACCGACGAGCTAGAGCGTGGCGCGTTGGTTGATGTTACTCCCGGTTTTTTAATGTCCCATCGGATTTATTGGCATCATTGGCAACTGGAAACGGGGGTTCTACAAGAAATCTCACACGCGATAGTCGGGTATGCTCAGCGACACTTACCTCAATAAGTTCATTGTCGCAGCTGCGTATTTCGGTGATTGCGAACGCTTGTTTCGGTTTATTCCGAACACCTTAACCAGCACTTTTTCTCTTTCCCTATTTTTACTCTAAGTGTTCGGATTGCGCCAGTTTTCTCATTGATTCTCCTCCCAGTTCTATTCGATGACTATTGTGAACTAGACGATCCATTAGAGCGTCAGCGACAGTGGCGTTGCCGATCATGTTGTACCATTCTTTTACTGGTAACTGGCTGATGACGATTGTGCTGCTGTTTTGGTAACGATCTTCAAGTACTTCTAACAAGTGACCAGCATGCTCTTGAGTCAGTTTTTCCATCCCCCAGTCGTCGAGGAGTAGTAAGCCTTTCTTAGCCAGCGACTGAAGTTGTTTTTGATAACTACCATCCAGACGACCTGCGGTCAGGTCATCGAGCAAGCGAGTTAATCGGTAGTATCTGACCGTTTGCTGTTGGTCGCAGGCGCTGGTTGCCAGTGCGCAACCAAGATACGTTTTACCTGCGCCTGTTGGGCCTGTGATCAAGATGTTCTGGTGCTTGTGCAGATAGCCACCCGTTAGCAGTTCGCTCATCTGCTTGCGGTTGAGGTTTCGTCCCTCCTTGTAAATAAGTTGGCTCGGCTGAGCATCCACTCTCAGCTTGGCTTGTCGTTTCAGGCGTTGGATTTTGGTTTGATTGCGATTCAAGATTTCACTTTCCAGAAGTAGGCTTAACCTCTCCTCGAAGTCCAGCTCTGCGTAGGTGGTCAGTTGCTCTTGTTGCTGCTCTAACGCTTTCGCCGCATGACTTAAGCGCAGGGTTTTGAGTTGGTCATTCAGTGCGTTCATATCCTTTCTCCTAGTGATAACAGTTCGGGCCACGAACATTGCTGTGAACAAGGTTCGGCGTATTCGCTTTATCTTTACTCAGGTGCCCCTCACGATTGTTCTTGAGTAGATTGTTGACGAAGGTGTAATTGGGTTTTGTCAGCATCAATGCATCTTTACAGGCTTGTTCTAGGCGCGACTCGCCATAGGTTTTACTCAGATTGAGCAGCCCAAGACAGGAACGATAGGCCTGCTCTGGATGAGGTTTGGCGTTCAGCATCTTATTGACGACTTCTCGGGTGGCTGGGCCGATATTGGCTCCCCAGTTGAGCAAGCGTCCAGGCGACCACTTTTGATGTTGATGGTTACTCGGCATGTGCTCTGGTTGAGTGCTGTTTCCACGTTCCCTTTGGCTGCGTGGATGTTGAGCGATCAAGTTACCTTGGTGGTAGATCTGCACCAGACGGTTGGAGGCTTCCAGCTCGACATGGTGGCCAACCAGTTGATGGGGAACCGAGTAGTAGTGACGGCGATATTCGATGTGATAATCAGGCCCAACTTTGGCTCGCTTGGTTTCGGTATAGAGATATCGCTGTTTAGGAAGGGGCTTTAACGCGGGTTTATCGAGTTTGTCGAACAGTGCTTTGCGGCTCGCACCATACTGCTTCATCTCACGTTCGTTTAAGTCATTCATAAGCTCACGGATGGCGAGGTTCAGCTCTTTAAAGGTATGGAAGGTTTGATGGCGAAGTCGCATCATGATCCAACGTTCCACTAGGAGGACGGCATTTTCTGCTTTGGCTTTGTCTTTCGGTTTGTAGGGGCGAGCTGGCATCACGGCAGTTTGATAATGATTTGCCAGTTTTTGATAGCTTTCATTAAGCCTCGGTTCATAACGGTTAGGTTTGCTGACCGCGCTGCGTAGATTATCGGGAACCAAGAGATGGGGGACGCCACCGAAGTGCTCGAAGGCATTGGCATGCGCCTCTAACCAGTAAGACTTCCCTTGGCTGGGGAAGGCTTCCACATAGGTGTAGTTGGACGCGCCTAAGCTTGCTACGAACACTTCTGCTTCGCGCACTTCACCTGTATCAGGGTTGACCACTTGAAGCCGAGGCCCACAGTAATCGATAAACAGCTTATCACCTGCAACATGGAGCTGACGCATACTGCGCTTTTGGGTTTTGAACCAACGAGTGAAGTGCTCGCAGAACTGAGTGTAAGCGTAAGCTTGCTCTTGATATTGCTCATGGTACTCCTGCCACAATAACATCTTTGTCATGCCTTTACGTTTGAGTTCGACAGCGTACTGAGCGAAGTCTGGCATAACCTTGTCTCGACTGGCTTGCTTCGAATGATATAGGGCTTTGGTAAGGTCCGTATCACTGCAACCTTCTGGGAGAGGCCAGCCTATCTGACTTTGCTTAAAGCGAGCGACAAGCTCTGAGACTGTTGCAAGGCTGACATTGAGACAACTAGCAATACTACGGTAGGACAACCCACACTCGTACTTAAGGCGTAATATCTCTTTGATTTTGTTCATTGGAGTTCTCTTTTTAGCCATTGTCGCTTCCTTACGTTCTTGTTTAAGAAGTAAAGAATAGCGAGCTATTGATTTAAAAGAGAAAAAGGAAGGATTTCGGGCATTCCGAACGCGGTTTTCGCTATTCCGAACGCTGATTTCGGAGTTCGCTTAAAAGTGTTCGGATAATCGCGGAATGTACGTTCGGATTAAACCGAAATAGGTGTTCGGGTCATACCGAAATGGCTGTTCGGAATGCTCCGAAATACGCACGCAGCGATGGGTTCATTGCCGACAGAGTGTTTCGTTGAAAAATTACGCCAATGTTACATAGTCAAAGTTGTGTTAGAAGTCATTCTGAGTGCTTGGATAATCGACAGAAGTTTCTATTATGAAACCATACACTTTCTCAGTAGTGATAGTTTTGTCTGAATCTTGAGCCTTTCTGCTGAGAGTAAGTACTTTATTTTTGTATGGATGGATTTATTGAATGAGACTGTATTCATTTTTGCTGGCTTCTGCACTCAGCCTTACTAGTGCTTCAGTGTTGGCGAACTCGCCTGAATTTGCTCACGTAACGACGACGGGTTATGGTGAAGTTATTGCTACACCAGATATGGCGACGTTTTCTGTGAAAGTGGTAGATACGACAATGACTGCTGAACAGGCCAAGCAGTCAGTTGACAAAACCGTTGAGCAATTTCTGAAAAATCTATCCGATGCTGGCTTATCAAAAGACAATGTTACCAGTTCGAATTTATACCTTGCGCCTCAATACCACTACCCTAAATCAGGCAAAGCAGAGCTCGTTGGTTATCGCGCTTCTCGTAGCATTGATGTGACGGTTACGGATCTAAAAAACCTAAACCAGTACCTAGATATGGCGTTAGAAGCAGGGATTAATCAGGTTGATAATATTCAACTTAAGGTAAGCAACCAGGCTGAGTATCAGCAAAAGGCACGCATGGCGGCTATCCAGGATGCGCGAGAAAAAGCAGCGTCACTGGCTACTGGCTTTGAGAAAAAATTGGGTGATGTTTGGCAGATCAATTACAGACAGATGCACGTTCAGCCAGTTCTAATGCGCTCGATGGCGATGGACAGTAAAGAAGGGGCAAACAGCTACCAAGATTCTACCATGATTATTCGCGATCAAGTTGACGTGATTTACAAGCTGAAATAAGGCTGGGTGCAAAAAGAAAAGGCAGGGTATTCCCTGCCTTTGTTATTTCTGCTTCACAAATTAGTGAAGGATACGAGCACGGATAGTGCCTTCAATACTTTTCAGTTTCGCTAGCGCTTCTTCTGAGCGCTCGGTTTCAACATCGATCACTACGTAGCCGATTTCAGCGGCTGTTTGTAGGTACTGTGCAGCAATGTTAATACCGTCTTCCGCGAAGATGGTGTTGATCTGAGTAAGAATACCAGGACGGTTTTTATGGATGTGAAGCAAGCGAGAGCATTCACCACCGTGCTCTGGCAGTGACACCTCTGGGAAGTTTACGCTTGAAAGCGTAGAGCCGTTGTCAGAGTACTTCGCCAGTTTTCCTGCGACCTCAACACCGATGTTCTCTTGTGCTTCTTGCGTTGAACCACCAACGTGCGGAGTGAGAATGACATTATCGAACTTCTGCAAAGGAGATTCGAACGGGTCGGCATTCGTTTTCGGTTCTGTTGGGAATACATCAATCGCAGCGCCCGCAATATGACCTGCTTCTAAACTATGGCAAAGCGCTGGAATATCCACGACAGTGCCGCGTGCTGCATTAATAAAGATTGAGCCTGGCTTCATGCGAGCAAACTCAGCTTCACCCATCATATTTTTTGTTTCTGGCGTTTCAGGAACGTGCAGAGAAATTACGTCACACTTGTTTAGTAGTTCACTCATGGTATGTACTTGCGTCGCATTACCAAGGGACAATTTGTTCTCGATGTCGTAGTAGTAAACGCGCATACCTAAGTTTTCGGCAATAATACCTAGCTGCGTACCAATGTGGCCGTATCCGATAATGCCAAGACGTTTGCCACGTGCTTCGTAAGAGTTGTCTGCACTTTTCTTCCAAATACCGCGATGTGCAAGCGCATTCTTTTCAGGAATGCCACGCAGAAGTAGTAGGATTTGACCAAGCACTAGCTCAGCCACACTGCGTGTGTTAGAGAACGGTGCATTAAACACAGGAATGCCGCGTTTTGCTGCTGCGTCTAGGTTTACTTGGTTAGTACCGATACAAAAACAGCCAATTGCAACCAGTTTATTCGCCGCATTGATTACCTCTTCGGATAGGTTCGTACGGGAGCGAATACCGATGAAGTGCACGTCTTTAACCGCTTCAATCAATTCTTCTTCCGGAAGGGAACCTTTATGGTACTCAATGTTGGTATAACCAGCTGCTTGAAGAACTTCAACTGAAGAAGGGTGGAGTCCCTCTAACAAGAGGATCTTAATCTTTTCTTTTTCCAGTGAAACTTTGGCCATTTTTCTCGTCCTTAAAATGGAAAGGTGGGCTAATGTGGCGCACATTGGGCAAAACTATTAAAAAGGGGATAATTGATAGTTTTGTAGGAGGACAAACGTTTCCTTGTGCGTCTTCTGTTCAATAAAGTAACAAAAAAATTGCTTTGGGTAAGAAAATTACGGAATAAGAGATAATTTTCTTAGAGAAAGGAATAAAAAACGGTGCCTTGCAGCACCGTATGTAATGAAATAACAGAAAAGTGAACCAGATAGGTCGATTTGAGCTGTTATTTATTCTTCAATTTTTGCGCCTTCTGGTGTACCTGTGATTACGACGTCAGCACCACGGTGAGCAAAAAGACCCACAGTCACCACACCCGCGATACCGTTGATCTTGTCTTCCATTTCTTTCGGGTTAGTAATCTGCATGTTGTGTACATCCAGAATTACGTTGCCGTTGTCAGTCACAACACCTTCACGGTAAGCCGGGTCACCGCCCAGTTTTACTAATTCGCGCGCAACGTAAGAGCGTGCCATTGGGATCACTTCTACAGGTAGTGGGAACTGACCTAGTACGTCAACTGCTTTGGTGCCGTCAACAATACATACAAACTTATCAGAGATTGCTGCGACAATTTTCTCACGAGTCAGAGCCGCGCCGCCGCCTTTGATCATTTCACGTGCTGGGTTAATTTCGTCTGCGCCATCAACATACACATCCAGCTTCATTACGTCGTTACACTCGTATACTTCAATACCAAGCTCTTTAAGGCGCTCAGTTGAAGCGACAGAGCTAGACACTGCACCTTTAATATCGTCTTTGATAGTGCCTAGTGCATCGATGAAGTGATTCACGGTAGAGCCAGTACCAACACCGACAATGCTGCCTTTCTCAACATATTTTAGTGCTGCCCAACCAGCCGCTTTTTTCATTTCATCTTGAGTCATGCCAATCTCCTGAATAGATGTTCGTTAACGTTTGCGGGCGTGATTATAGCGGCTTACTTGCCACTTTCCCATTGCCATATTCGGCTTGGGGTCACGATCTTAGGTAATGGAATGTCCCAGCTTTCAATTGGTAAGCGTTCTACATGTTGGCAGTCGTGAGCGATACCAACAGGCTTGGCACCTTCTCCGGTTATAAACCAATGAGACAGGGTACGGTCATAATACCCTCCGCCCATGCCTAAGCGGTGGCCGATGCTGTCGAATCCAACCAAAGGTGTACAAATGATATCAAGTTGACGAACGGGCTTGAGGTGGCGGATGTCCAGTTTGGGCTCTAAGATGCCGTATTTGTTGTAGACCAATTGATCATCACTTACGTACAAAAGAAACAGTAACTGACCTTTGGAAAACGGATGGATGACAGGTAGATAAACCGATTTTCCCTGTTGCCACAACCACTCAATGAGCGGCTTGGTATCAAGTTCACCGTCAGCAGAAAGATAAATAGCAATATGCTGTGCTTGCTGGATTTCAGGAAGTTGAGAGAACTGAGTGACAAGGTCGATCCCCGCTTGGAATTGCGTATCGCTACACAATGCGTTGCGCTTTTCACGAATCAGTTTGCGGAAGTCTTGTCGAGAGAGGTCTGACATAGAGAGAATACCCCAGGGTGCCGTTGAGGATTGTGGCCCTTGAACCAGCTGGTTCAAGGCGGATCAGCAATGACAACCGTAGGCTTCTCGGTACATGCCGAGCTTGCTCAATAGTTACCAAATACTAACCCTTAGGTATTGCTTATCGGCTCAGGGACTTAAATCCTGCTGACGCACACCCCAGGGTAAATTTTGTATTTACTGCTGTCCTTGCGTAACTTTGCTTAGTGCGTTCTCAAGAGACGCAGTGAGCTTTTCCATTCGCTCAGTAATTTCTTGCTGTTGACCGTTTGATTCGTATGACTTGGTGTGCAACTCATAACAAATATTCAATGCAGCGAAGGTCAGCAGTTGGATTTCATTGGTTACCTTAGTACGTTCGCTCATTTCTTTCAATCGGCGATCCAGATCTTTTGCCGCTGCAACAAGAGACTCTTCTTGTCCTGTAGGACAATTCACTCGTGTAACTTTGCCTAATATTTCAACGTCGATCGCTTGATTGCTCATGATGAATAAACTCTATATTCGCGCTATCTAAGGTGTTGCTTCATACAACTACCGAGGAGCAAACTATAGGAAAACCGCTATTAAGATTCAAGCATTTCCCATCACAGAAAGAGAAATGATGACGAGATCACACAGGAATTGGGCAAATTGAGCAAATGCTGTTCAAAATTGAATTTGATAGCCGTTTCAGACCACTAACCTTGATGGTAGGATATACCAATACATTATTATGCAAGAATGAGCCAAGTTATGAGTGAAATCACCCTTCCTGAATACCAATCTATTGCTGCTGAACTGCAATCTGCAAGCCTAGCAGTAACACCTGCGGAATTACATGGCTTATTTGTCGGCATGTTAAGTGGTGGATTGGCGATTAATGATCAAACTTGGCAGCCTATTCTGTTTGACTACACCAATGATGGTATGGGTTGGCCTTCTACTGCGCTAGCTTTTGCTCAAAGCGTATTCACCGTTACTGTCAATGAACTCACGGGCACATCGATGGAGCTGTCTTTATTATTGCCAGATGAGCCGGGAGAAGAAGGCTTATTCGCGTTGGCTGACAGCGTGTCCGATTTCGTAAACCACTTTATTTCTGGGTTAGGTCTAGCAGGTATTGCGCTAAATAAAGCGTCAGATGACGCTAAAGAAGCATTGGCTGACCTAGAAGAGATTGCCAAATTAGGCATTGATGAAGATGACGACCTCGGTGAACAAGCGCAATTGCTAGAACAAGTGATTGAACACATCAAAGCTTGCGTACTAACGATTCATGCTGAGTTTGGTGTTCGCCCTGAAAGTAGCGATAAAAAAGCCTACTATTCATTAATCGTAGATGGTCCAGAGGTTAGCATGAAGCAATATGATGTAGTCATTGCTGGTGGTGCCATGGCTGGTGCAACGTTGGCATTAGCGATTGACCATTTGTCCCAGGGAAAGCTCCGCATTGCCGTCGTTGAGCCTTTTAAAGCTCAGTCAGATATGCACCCTGGTTTTGACTCTCGCTCAATCGCATTGTCTTACGGTACTGTCAATCTGTTGCGTCAACTACAGCTCTGGACTTCAGTAGAACCGTTTGTCACACCCATTGAACATATTCACGTTTCTGATCGCTCTCATGTTGGGATGACGGAAATTACCAAGCAAGAGATTGGCGTTGAAGCACTAGGGTATGTTGTCGAATTAGCCGATGTTGGTCGCGTATATCAAGAATTATTAGATAGCAGCGCATCTATTACGCTGTTTTGCCCTGACTCTGTTACCGATATCGAGCGCGAGCAAGACTGTACCCATATTACGTTGAAAAGCGGTGGGAAGCTTGAAGCAAAACTGCTGGTGGCAGCCGATGGTGCTGTTTCGACTTGTTGTCAGAAAATTGGTTTAGAGCTTTCTGAGCAAGATTTTGAACAAGTGGCTGTCATTGCCAATATTGTTACTCAAGAACCTCATCAAGGTAGAGCCTTTGAACGTTTTACTGAAAATGGCCCTGTTGCTTTATTGCCAATGAGTGACAATAGAATGTCTTTAGTTTGGTGTCTGCACCCTGAGGAAGCCCAAGCAGTTCTTGAGTTATCTGACCAAGCATTTCTCCAACGTTTACAACAAGATTTTGGCTGGCGTTTGGGCGCGATGAAAAAAGTGGGACGACGTGCGAGTTACCCATTGCTTCTTCGCCATCGAAAGCAAAATATCTCTCATCGTTTTGCGATTGTTGGGAATGCGGCGCAAACGCTGCATCCGATAGCTGGACAAGGTTTTAATCTTGGTATTCGCGACGTTGTCTCGCTAGCAGAAGAAATCGTGCAGCAAAGCGATGATGTTGGTCTTTATCAAGGCTTGATGCGCTTTAGTCAGCGTAGAGAGGCAGATCGAAGCGAAACGATCTGGCTAACCAGTGCCTTAGTGCATATTTTTTCAAATGATTTACCCGCGATGCGAATTGGGCGAAATACGGCCTTAGCAGCGATGGATAACCTTTCTATTTTTAAGCAGCCGCTACTGCGCCATACGCTTGGTTTGGTAAAACGATGAACGGCCGCACTGAATTAGGTAATAAAAAGCAATGATGCAAAGTGTAGATATCGCCATCATCGGCGGAGGGATGGTTGGGTTGGCACTTGCTGCCGCGTTCAAGGACAGTGACCTGCGTGTCGCCGTAATAGAAGGCAAGGTGCCAGATGAGTCGTTGAAAGAGTTACCTGATGTGCGTGTGTCTGCGTTGAGCCGTTCTAGTGAAACGATCTTGCGTAAGCTTGGCGCTTGGCAGGGGATAGAGCAACGCCGAGCTTCACCATACTACGGTATGGAAGTGTGGGAGCAAGATAGCTTCGCTAGTATTGAGTTCAATGCACAAAGCATGGCACAACCTGATTTAGGGCATATTGTTGAGAATCGAGTGATTCAACTCGCACTGCTCGAACAAGTCCAAAAGCTCGATAACGTCACGATGTTCATGCCTGCACGTTGCGCGACCTTAGCGGTGGGCGAACAAGAAAGTTGGTTGACGCTCGACAATGGTCAAGCCATGACGGCTAAGTTAGTGGTCGGAGCCGATGGGGCAAACTCGTGGCTTCGTCATCAAATGGATATTCCGTTAACGCATTGGGATTATGGACATCATGCTCTGGTCGCGAATGTTAAAACCGCTGCTCCGCACAATAGCATTGCACGACAGATTTTTACTCCTCAAGGGTCATTGGCGTTTTTGCCAATGTCGCAACCAGATATGTGCTCTATTGTTTGGTCCACTGAGCCAAATCGTGCAGAGCAGCTATTGGCAATGAGTGAGCATGATTTCAACAAAGCATTGACGAGCGAATTTGATACACGACTTGGTCTATGTGAAGTCGTGGGAGAGCGTGCCGCGTTTCCTCTGAAAATGCGTTATGCGCGAGATTTTGTTGTGGAGCGAGTCGCATTGGTTGGTGATGCGGCCCATACCATTCATCCTCTAGCGGGCCAGGGGGTAAATTTAGGTCTATTAGATGCAGCCAGCCTCGCTCAAGAGGTGCTAGCGCTATGGAAGCAAGGCCAAGATATTGGCAGCAAACGCAACCTAAGAGGTTATGAGCGTTGGCGCAAAGCGGAAGCAGCAAAGATGATCGCTGCAATGCAAGGGTTCCGAGACCTGTTCTCTGGAGAGAATCCTGCTAAGAAGCTGGTTCGTGGCATTGGTTTGAGTTTAGCGGGTCAATTGCCGGGAGCGAAAGATGAGATCATGAAGCGTGCGCTTGGTCTAAAAGGTCATCTGCCTGATCTGGCACGTCAGTAGGTGTAAAGCGAACTTCAAATACACAAAAGGCTGGTTAATCCAGCCTTTGTTTTATCAACGTTTTGCTAAGCATATGCGCATCGGAGTTTCATTATTTCTTGGTTGATCTCTTTGACCGCTCGGAAATGGCGTTGCTCTGCTTTCTCCGGCAGTATTAACTTGCCGTTATCAAACTCGAATCTACCGACCCCGTAAATATAAATTCTTCCTTTAAAAAGACGACTTATATGTTTAGCAATCATACTTGGTGTATAGCGCTTAAACAGTCTCATATTTACTTTCCTTTTATCTAACCTAGCCTAGGTATTCTACGTTTTGGACGCGAAAATTATTGTGACAGCCATAGTATTAAATACAGATGTAGGGTGTTGCGTCAGAGATTTGTGTTGTCTTAGACAATTTGACAGTGTCATCTCTTAAATAGCGTGAGGATTACCCCAAAAAATCACCGTTCAAGGAACCCTTACAACAATACACTCCTTTTTACGTGACGCATTAAGCAATAGTTTTGTTACAGAATTAAGAATAGAACGAAAATGATTGTTTGCTAATTGTTTCTATTGAGGTGGTATCCAACAGAACAAACTTTACGTCCTAACGGTTAGAGAAAGAGGAAGAGAAAAAAGTTCCGCACAAAAAAAGCCCGCTTCAGCGGGCGAATAGTCACAGATGCATTACACAAAAGTGGACAGCTGACGGCATGAATACTGTCATTCAGTCAGCTGATTCACTTTATGTTGGTTAAGTGCTTGTTTGAAACTTAACCAACAAATTCAGCATATACGAGTTTTATCTTTGTGACTATTTATGTTTTATATGTGATTAAAAATTCTATCATCTATTTTTATAGATATGAGCGAGATCACGTGGTGATAGAAAAACTACGTGCTATTACATTATTTTTAGACGACTAACGACAGATCTCAGCTACGGTCGGCTGACACAATTGGATAAGATCTTGGATAGAAAGCGCCAGTCCAGCCATACGATCGCCACTGCTGATCGTGACTTCCTGTTCTTCTAGTAAGCTAGGATCGAACACGATCGGCATGTGTCGTTTGAGTAATAGTGGAGTGACAGTACCAATTTTGTAACCCGTGATGGCCTCAACGTCGGCTTGATCAACGCAAGTCATCCGGCGGCATTGCAGTAACGAGCGCACTTTTTTGGGATCGACACTACGATCACCAGGCGCACAGGCGAGAGCATATTGATTACCCATGTCTCGTAGCAAGATCGCTTTTACCATTTGAGAAGGGCGAATGCCGCGTTGTTGCGCGGCATCCTCAATAGTGGTTGCTGGTCTTTGATGCGGTAACAGACGAAACGGAATGTGTTGGTCTGTGAGAAATTGCATCAAAGGAGTATTGATTGTATTACTCATCATCAAGGCTGTAAGGCAGTGATTCGATTGTCCATTCACATTCTGGTTGAGCAACCAAACGAAGACGAGTGTCTTCATCGAGATTATTGGGCAGTACGATCAGGCCAATCGCTTGATTGTCGCTGAACTGGTAGTGGTTTAATAAAGCACCCACTGAACGCCAGTTTTCACCCACGCTGCGTTCGAGCTCAATTGGCTCGTCACTAAATGGAGCAGAAGTTGCCCCTTTTACGATGTACATCGCACGTTTATTTGTACCGCGATACTTAGCTCGTGCTACCGTTTCTTGTCCTGTGTAGCAGCCCTTTGTGAAGCTAATGCCTCCTAAAGCTTGCACGTTGAGTGCTTGTGGAATGTGAGCATTCTGCGCGGATGCAGAGACAAATGGTAAACCAGCTTCAATGTCGAAACGATTCCAAAGCTCATTTGTCGTAAGGGCAGCATCTGTATTTTCAACGACTTGTTGTGCAGCTGGCGCACTTAATATCAGTAGCCAGCGGTTTTGTGAAACTTGTACCGCGGTGCCGCCTTCAACAGGGCGAACGCTGCCAGTCGTTTTGCTCATTGAAGAAATAAGCTCATCGGCTTTGACGCCGGCAACACCTAAGATAACTTCATCAGAAGCTTCAATCGTTACTTTAGAGAAAATGGCGTATTTTTTTATTTCGCTAAGTTCTACGTCAATCGCCGATTTTGGTTGGATCATGCCGTAGCCATCGTGGTGATGGAAAAGGCGGAACACACTCCACACTTTACCTTTCGCATCACAATGTGCGCCTAATGTTGATTGGTCTTGTTCTAAAGAAACGACATCGCAGGTAACCTGACCTTGTAAGTATGATTTTTTATCGTCACCGACCATGGTGATCATGCCGAAATTGTCCAGCAGCGAGATAGATAACTCTGGAAGTGCGTCTTGAGTTGAGAGAGGTAGTGCTGAAAAACGAGTTTGCCATTCCATAATTACAATGCCTTTTGAAGATATTTTTCCGCTATGTTATACCCAAATAACCTTGAGATACTAGGGGAGCGATTTACGAATCAACATTTGTCTGCTTTCACTATCGTATTGTGACCCGCACACTAGTGACGTAGCACATCCCTTGTTACACTCCGCACTAACAACAAGACATCTATGAAGGAATAGTGAATGTACACTCCGGAAGAAAAAGCGCGTATTAAATGGGCTTGTCGTCGAGGCATGCTTGAGCTTGACGTAGTAATTATGCCGTTTTTTGAAGAGTGCTTTGATACTCTGAGTGAACAAGAGCAGCGTGACTTTGTTTCTTTACTTGAATGCGATGATCCTGATCTGTTTACTTGGATAATGGGGCATGGCCGCAGCGAAAACTTAGGTCATGCTGCAATGGTTGATAAAATTGTCGCCCATAACCTCAGCAAAGTTCGTTAATTTTACCGCTTCTCCCTCTCTGACTGCCCGAGTTCTCAATGTAATACTTTTCTTACTGATGACTTGGGCCGTTACCCTCTCTAGCATCCCTCTCGTATTATCGATTTATTTGTTATTAATGATTGTTAAGGCACTATTGAGCCAAGGCTTTGTTAAACCGACAAGTCAGGGTTATTGGTATGTGCATTGCGATGGCTCGGTTAGGTTTGAGGCCCTTGAGTATAGTGAATGTTCGGCGGCTCTTGAGTCTGAAAAGGATCAGTTACAACGAATCGATACATCGACATTGCCATTCAAGATAACATTTCGATTGCAGTCTGGCCGTAGCGTCACGATTTGGCGTGATAGCTGTGACGATGAGCAGTATCGTCAATTATCTTTAGTATTACGCCAGTGGGAAATGAAACAGGGAGCCAATGCTCCCTGTTGATGTAATAGTTTACTTGGTAAAGTTAAAGCTGTTTAGCTGGGACCAAAATCGTTGGTCCGCTGTTTTCCAGTTGGTTCGGATAATCAAGCGTGTAGTGCAAACCTCGACTCTCTTTACGCTGCATCGCACAACGAACCATCAGCTCTGCTACTTGTAAAAGGTTACGCAGTTCTAATAAATTGTTCGACACGCGGAAATTGCTGTAGTACTCGTGTGTTTCTTGTTGCAACAGTTGGATACGGCGTAAGGCGCGCTCTAAACGCTTGTCAGTTCGCACAATGCCCATGTAGTCCCACATAAACAGACGAAGCTCGTGCCAGTTGTGCTGAATGATCACTTCTTCATCACTGTTGGTCACTTTACTTTCATCCCAACATGGCACCTGTGAAGGAAGCTCCACGTTAGTGTGATGTTTTAGAATATCTTTCGCCGCAGACCAAGCATAAACCACGCATTCGAGAAGTGAATTTGATGCCATGCGGTTAGCACCATGCA
Source organism: Vibrio sp. M60_M70 (assembly GCF_037162085.1). Taxonomy (NCBI): domain Bacteria; kingdom Pseudomonadati; phylum Pseudomonadota; class Gammaproteobacteria; order Vibrionales; family Vibrionaceae; genus Vibrio; species Vibrio sp. M60_M70. Next base: position 2,836,699 of record NZ_JARLUL010000001.1, on the reverse strand, counting down.
GCCCTGTATAGCTGACTTCGCCAATCGCATACAAGTTTTTAAGATCGGTGCAGCCATTTCTATCCACCATGACACCGCCACAAGTGTAGTGCGCAGCAGGTACGATTGGGATTGGCTCTTTGGTGATATCAATGCCCAAGTCCATCAAGCGTGAGTAAATGGTTGGGAAGTGTTTCGTAATAAAGTCCGCAGGTTTGTGACTGATGTCGAGGTACATACAGTCGGCACCCAAACGCTTCATTTCGAAGTCGATAGCGCGAGCCACGACGTCACGCGGAGCAAGCTCTTTACGCTCATCGAAATCTGGCATAAAGCGAGAACCATCGGGACGACGCAGGTAAGCACCTTCGCCACGTAACGCTTCAGTCAACAAGAAGTTACGTGCTTCTGGGTGATATAAACACGTCGGGTGGAACTGGTTAAACTCCATATTTGCCACACGACACCCTGCACGCCAAGCAATGGCAATACCATCACCAGACGAAACATCTGGGTTAGAGGTGTATTGATAAACTTTTGAAGCTCCACCTGTAGCGAGAACCACAAATTTGGCCCGCACGGTTTCGACATGCTCTTCGTTGCGGTTCCAAATATAAGCACCGATAACTTTGTTTTTATCACCGCCAATTTTGTCTTCGGTGATTAAGTCCAGCGCATTGTGACGTTCGAGAACATGAATATTTGGATGGTTGTGAGCGTTATCTTGCAGAGAGGTTTGCATCGCCATACCTGTTGCATCTGCCGCGTGAAGAATACGACGACGACTATGGCCACCTTCACGAGTTAAGTGGTAACGAGGCTCATCGTCAGAGTCATCCTCTTCACGATCAAATGGGACACCACCGTCGATCAACCACTGTACGCACTCTTTTGAATGTTCAGCAATGAACCTCACAGTATCTTCGTCACAAATACCATCGCCGGCGATTTGTGTATCTTCAACGTGTGACTCAATGGTGTCTGACTCATCAAATACAGCAGCAATACCACCCTGGGCATAATAGGTCGCCCCTTCGCTGCGTGGCCCTTTACTCAGCACCATCACTTTACAGTGGTTAGCAACGCGCAAAGCCAACGACAAACCAGCCGCGCCACTCCCTACCACTAACACATCACACTCATGTTCACGATTTGTGTTCATATAACTTTTATAATCCCAAGCTAAGGTAACAAAGTCACCTTGTGTATTATTTGCACACCATGTGCATTCCATTATCGCGACACCCGTCGCTAAGGGCTAAGTTGGGAGACCTATCGACATCCGTGTTACTGCGGTGACTGAGCCACTCTTCTTTTTCATGCAGAGCATGAGCATGCTTCCTAAGTTATATTTGTAACGCGGTGTTCAGATAGCCATTAGCCATGCAAATGAAAAGTAATAGTTTGTCAATGCCATTGCTTTTCCATGCTCGACCCAGCACAATCTGGGACAGAGATCATTCATTATACCCAATTCCCCTCAAGATGCTCGCTTGTCAAACTTAGACTAAAGTCAGGCAACGGTGGTCATTTGGGTACAGACATCACACTGTGAAAAAACAATGACAAAAAACTTGAGAAACCATGGAACTTTCTCATTCACGTTAGGGTCACAATAGTGCTCAAGTAAGCAGTGGTGTCAATACTACGTTTTGCATAATTAGTACCCATATCTGAGAAGAGTAGGGGCATAACAAATAGGAGTATCCGCTCGAATGAACGAGCAGCTGACCGATCAAGTATTGATTGAGCGAGTTCAGAATGGCGATAAGCAAGCATTCAACCTGCTGGTAACGAAGTACCAGAACAAGGTATGTAATCTTATTTCCAGATACGTTAGTAATCCTGGCGATGTACCAGATGTAGCACAAGAAGCGTTTATTAAAGCTTACCGAGCTATTCCCAGCTTTCGTGGGGAGAGTGCGTTTTATACGTGGCTGTATCGCATTGCAGTGAATACTGCGAAAAATCACATTGTTGCTCAAGGGCGTAGACCTCCAGCGACAGATGTCGATGCTGAAGATGCTGAATTTTACGAAACAGGTAGTGCACTTAAAGAAATATCGAACCCTGAGAACTTAACGTTGTCCAAAGAATTGCAACGGGTGGTGTTCAGTGCAATCGAAGCTTTACCTGAAGATTTAAAAACCGCAATGACATTACGAGAGCTCGATGGCTTGAGTTATGAAGAAATTGCAGAAGTGATGGATTGCCCGGTAGGAACGGTACGATCGCGTATCTTCCGTGCTCGTGAGGCGGTGGAAAAAGAAAATCAGACCTCTTTTGCAACGCTAGTACAAGTAATAACTATGGTGAAAATAATGGCTGACAAAGAAAAACTTTCAGCTCTCATGGATGGAGAATTGGTCGATAAGGCTTTAATTCAAGAGTTAGAGCAAGACCAAGAGAGCCGTGATGCTTGGCAGAACTATCACCTGATAGGTGATGTGATGCGTGGCGAAGCGCCAGCAAAACCTGAGTGGAATATTGCTGAAAGCGTGGCGTTAGCGTTAGAAGATGAACCTGCACACCGTGCGTTTGATGCGCACAGTGCAAATGTTATCTCAATCGCTGATACGCCAAAAGAGTCGCAACCAGAACCGCAAAAAGCAAAACGTCAGTTGCCAGGTTGGTTGACACAGTTTGGTCAAGTTGCTGTTGCTGCATGTGTATCGCTTGTCGTTATTTTAGGTGTACAGCAGTACGGTGGTAGCGATTCAATGTCGCCGCAAACAGATCAATTACCTGTGTTGCAGACAGTTCCGTTTGCTGGCAGCGCAGAGCCTGTGAGTTTAACTCGTGAGTCTGTTGAGCGTTCTGTAGGTGAAGCAAATATGCAAGAGCAACGTAAGCGTGTTCATGCTATGCTGCGAGACTACGAATTGCAGTTACGAATTAACAGTGATGCATCTCAACAAGATGCAAATCTGAATCCGGATATTGAATGAAAAAATTTCTGATCAGCGCTTGCGCTCTGTTCAGTATGATGTCTTCTCAAGCCTTTGCTGGTGATAAGCCAGCGGAGGCTTTATTGCATCAAATGAGCGAGGCGAGTAAGAATTTAAGTTACGAACTCTCTTATATCCTTATCAAAAAGAACAGCATTGAGCCGTTGCTGTATCGTCATGCGACGCATGGTGACGATCAATATGCTCATCTTGTTTATTTAAGTGGCCCTGTGCGCGAAGTGATTCGTCGTGGCACAGAAGTAAGCTATATCGAAACGGGTTTAGAACCATTCACCATCGAGTCAGGTAAAATGGTCGCTCCGACCATGCCTATGCTCAACACCAATATCGATGAGCTAAACTTGTATTACGACTATGTAAAAGTGGGTAGAGCTCGTGAAGCAGGTGTAGCAACACAAGTGCTGCGTGTCGTCCCTAAAGACGGTCTGCGCTATTCATACGTACTATGGATCGATGAAAAGAGTAAATTGCCGTTACGTGCCGACCTTGTGGACCGTGATGGTGAGATGCTTGAACAATATCGCACTATTTCTTACACGGTGAATCCAAAAATCGCAGAGTTAATGAGTGGCCTACAAGATGTTCAATTACCAGCTGTTCTCACCATGCCAAAAGGCGATATTGGAACCAGCAATTGGCAGGTAGGTTGGATCCCTGAAGGTTTCGAACCGAACGAGCTGAACCGCTATCGTATGGCCGTCACTAATCAAATGGTGGAGAGTCAGCTGTACTCTGACGGTCTATTTAGCTTCTCTGTTTACGTAGCAAACAAAGATGAGCATTCGTTAAAAGGTCAGTTGGTTCGCCAAGGCCGAAGAACGCTGCATAGTTTTGTGAGCGGTCAACATGAAATCTCCGTAGTTGGAGACATTCCGCCGACCACAGCACAGCGTATCGCTCAATCTGTCACATTTAATGTAACAAAGAGTAAACAACAATGATGACCGCGTTGGCTACTGTGACAGACGTACATCGTCGCGGTAAACAATACGAAATTGATTTAAGCTGCGAACAGCAGACCAGTTGCAGTAGTTGCTCTTCACAGAAAAGCTGTGGAACGGGCGTTGTGACTAAAGCCATTGGTAACAAGAGTTTATCTTGGCACCTGCGCACGGATAAATCAGTGAAGATAGGTCAAGTCGTCGAGATAGGCTTTCCTGAGTCGAGCCTGATAAAATCAGCAATGGCGGTTTATTTACTGCCGTTGTTTGGTTTGATTATCGGTGCGATGTTTGGTCACTTCCTATTAGCGCCGCTGACCGCGGGCGGGGAAGGTATCATCATATTGGCATCAGTACTATTTGCAGCTGGTGGAATGTGGATCGCAAAACGTGTTTCTCGTCCGTTAGAGGATGAATCCAAGCGCCAAGTTACCCTCGTTCGGGTACTTGGAGAGCCAATCCAGTAAGTGTTGTCCCCCTCCACTAAAGGTTATTTGGGTATGTACTTTAAATTACGTGCGCCCGTTAACGAAATTCGGTAGAATCTGCCAACTTGATTGAAATGCCGTCAGTAGATGGCGTTTCTTACTGTCCCTATTTGTAAAGAGTTAGTCACCCTAAATCTATGAAGCACATTCGTAACTTTTCGATTATCGCCCACATCGACCATGGTAAGTCGACCCTATCAGACCGTCTAATCCAAGTTTGTGGCGGGTTAACCGATCGTGAAATGGCCGCACAGGTTCTGGATTCTATGGATCTTGAACGTGAGCGTGGTATCACCATTAAATCTCAGAGTGTGACGCTAAACTACACCGCTAAAGACGGTGAAACGTATCAGCTGAACTTCATCGATACTCCGGGGCACGTTGACTTTGCATATGAAGTATCACGTTCTCTAGCGGCTTGTGAAGGTGCGCTATTGGTTGTAGATGCGGGTCAAGGTGTTGAGGCTCAAACACTGGCTAACTGTTACACCGCGATTGAGATGGATCTAGAGGTTGTGCCAATCTTGAACAAGATTGACCTACCAGCAGCCGATCCTGAGCGCGTGGCAGAAGAAATTGAAGAAATCGTTGGTATCGATGCAATGGAAGCAACCCGCTGTTCTGCGAAGACAGGCATCGGTGTTGATGACGTTCTAGAGAACATCGTATCAGCGATTCCAGCACCGGAAGGTGACCCAGATGCGCCATTACAAGCGCTGATCATTGACTCATGGTTTGATAACTATCTTGGCGTTGTTTCTCTAGTACGTATTAAAAACGGCGAACTGAAGAAGAACGATAAGATCAAAGTGATGAGTACGGGCCAAGTTTGGGGTGTAGACCGTCTTGGTATTTTTACGCCAAAACAAGTAGATACCGACATCCTTCGTACTGGTGAAGTAGGTTGGGTGGTTTGTGGTATTAAAGACATCCTTGGTGCACCAGTTGGTGATACGCTGACTATGGCTAAGAACGGCTGTGAAAAACCGCTACCAGGTTTTAAGAAAGTAAAACCTCAGGTTTACGCAGGTCTGTTCCCGGTATCTTCTGACGATTACGAGAACTTCCGTGATGCGCTGGGCAAATTAAGTCTAAACGACGCATCGCTATTCTACGAGCCAGAAAACTCAGCGGCACTTGGCTTTGGTTTCCGTTGTGGTTTCCTTGGCATGCTGCACATGGAAATTATCCAAGAGCGTCTAGAGCGTGAATACGACTTAGATCTTATCACCACGGCACCAACGGTAGTTTACGAAGTTGAAAAGACCGATGGTGAACTGCTGTACGTTGATAGCCCTGCCAAACTACCAGCGATCAATGATATTGAAGAAATTCGTGAACCGATCGCTCGTTGTAATATCCTGGTACCTTCAGAGTACCTAGGTAACGTGATCACGCTGTGTGTTGAAAAGCGTGGTACTCAGGTCGATATGGTTTACCACGGTAACCAGGTTGCCGTGACTTACGATATTCCAATGGCAGAAGTGGTACTGGATTTCTTCGACCGTCTGAAATCGACATCTCGTGGTTATGCGTCTTTGGATTACAACTTCCAGCGTTTTGAAGCTTCGAATATGGTACGTGTAGACGTTCTTCTGAACGGTGACACCGTTGATGCATTGGCGATGATCACACACAAAGACCAGTCTCAGACTCGCGGTCGTCAGCTGGTAGAGAAGATGAAAGAATTTATCCCTCGCCAAATGTTTGATATCGCAATCCAAGCAGCGATTGGTAACCACATTATCGCACGTTCAACTGTAAAACAGCTGCGTAAGAACGTAATCGCGAAATGTTACGGCGGTGACGTAAGTCGTAAGAAGAAACTTCTGAAGAAACAGAAAGAAGGTAAGAAGCGCATGAAGCAGATCGGTAACGTTGAGCTGCCTCAAGAAGCGTTCCTAGCCATCCTTCACGTAGGTAAAGACTAAAGTTGAACTTTGTCTCACACTTGTCGGTCTTAAGACGTTAGATATTAAAATAAGTGAAAGGGTTTCGGCTCTTTCACTTTCGTATTTTTAGATAAGGGAATTTAATGGCGAATACATTCTCACTGATGCTGGTTATTGCGACTTTGGTAACTGGCGTGGTTTGGCTATTGGAAAAGCTGGTTTTCGCGAAAAAGCGTCAGGAAAAACTGGCTGAGATTCAAGCTCAGACGTCTAATGGTTTGGATGCAGTGACCTTGCAAAAAGTTGAGCGTCAGCCTTGGTGGGTTGAAAATAGCGTCTCAATTTTTCCTGTGATTGCGTTCGTTTTAGTATTACGTTCTTTTATCTACGAACCATTTCAAATCCCATCAGGCTCAATGATGCCGACTTTGTTGGTGGGTGACTTTATCTTGGTAGAAAAATACGCCTATGGCTTGAAAGATCCGGTATGGCGCACGCAGTTAGTTGAAACAGGTAAACCTGAGCGTGGTGATATCGTGGTATTCAAATACCCGCCACAACCAAGTGTGGATTACATTAAGCGTGTTGTTGGTTTGCCTGGTGATATCGTGCGTTATTCAAGTGATAAGCAGCTTTGCGTGCAAAGCCAAGGTGAATCGGCGTGTAAACCAGTTAAACTGAGCAATGTTGAAGAAAGTCAGTTTAGCTCGAACGGTATTCCAATGATCCAACTGGATGAAAGATTGGGTAACGTGGAGCACAATATTTTGGTTAACCCTCTTGTTCGTAACCGTGTGGAGCAATACTTCCCACGTAGCGGCACGACAGAGTGGGTTGTACCACAAGGTCAGTACTTTGTGATGGGTGATAACCGTGACAACAGTGCTGACAGCCGTTACTGGGGCTTCGTTCCTGAAGCAAACTTAGTCGGCAAAGCTGTCGCCATTTGGATCAGCTTCGAGTTTGATCGTGGCGCAGATAGCGTTCTACCTTCATGGATTCCAACTGGTGTGCGTTTTAACCGCATCGGTGGTATTCACTAACCATTTTATATCGAGAGAGTATGAATTCTCCAATTGATAAACTAGAGAGAAAGCTCGGCTACCAGTTTCAAGATGCCGGGCTTATCAACTTGGCGCTGACTCACCGCAGCGCCAACAGTAAGCATAATGAACGTCTTGAGTTTCTGGGCGATTCAATTTTAAGTTTTGTCATCGCTGATGATCTGTACCATCGTTTCCCGAAAGTGAACGAGGGTGACATGAGCCGTATGCGTGCTACTTTGGTTCGTGGACATACATTGGCGGAACTGGGTCGTGAATTCGATCTAGGAGATTATTTAAAATTAGGTCCAGGTGAATTGAAGAGTGGCGGTTTCCGCCGAGACTCTATTTTAGCCGATGCGGTTGAAGCCATTATTGGCGCAATTTACCTAGACAGCGATCTTGAAGTCGTGCGAGGCATTGTACTGAGTTGGTACAACTCACGCCTTGAAGCCATTAAACCTGGCGTCTCACAAAAAGATCCCAAAACTCGCCTACAAGAGTTCCTACAAGGCAGAAGAAAACCGCTGCCTGTGTACACAGTGACTAATATTAAAGGTGAAGCGCACAACCAAGAGTTTACGGTTGAGTGTGAAGTAGCAGGTGTGGACAAGCCTGTAATCGGGAAAGGCACCAGCCGCCGCAAGGCAGAACAAGCGGCTGCTGAAACAGCACTTGAGCAATTAACAAATGGCTGATAACGAATTCGATATCGATGCGTTTTTCGCATCACAAGGTGAGCCAAGCTCGCCAGAAAACCAGCACTGTGGCTTCATTGCTATTGTTGGTCGCCCAAACGTAGGTAAGTCGACACTTCTGAACAAAATCTTGGGTCAGAAGATTTCGATCACCTCACGTAAGCCGCAAACAACACGCCACCGCATTATGGGTGTGGACACGGACGGCGATTACCAAGCGATTTACGTTGACACGCCAGGACTTCACATCGAAGAAAAGCGTGCGATTAACCGTTTGATGAACCGTGCGGCTAACTCATCTCTAAGTGATGTAAACCTAGTGTTCTTCTTAGTCGATGGTACGCATTGGACTAAAGACGATGAGATGGTGCTAACTAAGCTTCAAAAATCGAACTTCCCAGTTGTGCTTTGTGTCAATAAAGTCGACAACGTGCAAGATCGTAACGAAGTGATGCTACACATGGCTGAGATGTCTAAAAAGATGGACTTCGTTGACGTTGTGCCAATCTCTGCGAAGCAAGGGAAGAACATTGATGTACTGCGTAAGCACGTGCGTAATCACTTACCTAAAGCAACACATCACTTCCCAGAAGAATACGTGACTGATCGCTCTCAGCGCTTTATGGCATCTGAAATTGTGCGTGAAAAGTTAATGCGTTTTACGGGTGAAGAATTGCCATACTCGGTAACGGTCGAGATTGAACGTTTTGATTACAACCCAGAAACCGACGGTTTCCACATCAATGCCTTGATTCTTGTTGAGCGTAATGGCCAGAAGAAAATGGTGATTGGTAAAGGTGGCGAGAAGATCAAGACCATTGGTCGTGAAGCGCGTTTAGATATGGAAGAGTTGTTCGGTCGTAAGGTTTACCTAGAAACATGGGTAAAAGTGAAATCTGGCTGGGCTGACGATGAACGAGCACTGCGCTCGTTGGGCTATATCGACGATTTATAATCTTGGCTGCGAAGATGCTTCGCTCCAACATCGATGAAAAATTAGTATCGATTAAAATAAGGAGCCGCTCGGCTCCTTATTTTTTATTTCACACTTTTTAGGCACAATGACTTAGATGAGTAATCTGTCTTCCGAAGGTTTACAGCGCTGCTTTGTTTTACATCGCCGCCCTTACAGTGAATCGAGCTTAATCCTTGATGTATTCAGTGAGGAATATGGTCGAATGACTTTAATGGCCAAAGGCGCGCGCAGTAAGCGTTCGAACTTAAAAGGCGCATTGCAACCTTTTACTCCGCTGTTACTTAAATGGTCGGGGAAAGGTTCGATGAAGACTTTGCGTCAAGCCGAGCCGATAAGCCTAGGCTTACCGCTAACGGGCATTAATCTCTACTCTGCCATGTACGTCAATGAACTGATTGGTCGGATATTGATGGCTGAAGTGCCGATGCCAGCGCTATTTCATGATTATTTGCATGCGCTAACAGAGTTGGCACACAACGAGAACCCTGAGCCAGCACTGCGTCGTTTTGAGTTAGCATTGCTATCTGCGATGGGATATGGCGTAGATTTCTTGCACTGTGCAGGTACTGGCGAGCCCGTCGACCCAGAGATGACGTATCGTTACCGGGAACAAAAAGGCTTCATAGCTTCGGTTAGGCGCGATAACCTCACGTTTTTAGGGAATGAACTGATTGCTATCAGTGAGCGGCGGTTCGTCACTAAAGAGCAGCTAAAAGCGGCAAAACGCTTTACACGTATAGCCTTAAAGCCGTATCTTGGCGGCAAACCTTTAAAAAGTCGTGAATTTTTCATTCAGACCCCAGAGCACGGAGTAACGGAAAATGAGCTCAATTTATTTAGGCGTCAATATCGACCATATTGCCACTCTACGCAATGCACGTGGTACAAAATACCCTGATCCTGTTCACGCTGCAGAAATTGCTGAGCGTGCAGGCGCGGATGGTATCACAATTCACTTACGTGAAGACCGTCGCCATATTTTGGATCGTGATGTACGTATTCTGCGTGAAACCATTCAAACGCGTATGAATCTAGAGATGGCAGTGACAGACGAAATGGTTGAGATTGCGCTGCAAACTCAACCAGAGTTTGTGTGCTTAGTGCCTGAAAAACGTGAAGAACTGACGACGGAAGGTGGCTTGGACGTTGTGGGGCAGCTTGAAAAAATTAAAGCTGCGACGAAAAAGCTGACAGATGCAGGCATTAAAGTTTCACTCTTTATTGATGCTGACCGTCAACAGATTGAAGCTGCGAAAAAGTGTGGTGCTCCGTTTATTGAGCTACACACGGGTCATTATGCTGATGCGACGACAGAAGACGAACAACAAGCTGAACTGAAGAAGATTGCCGCTGGTGCGAGTTATGCTCATGACCTAGGTATTATTGTTAATGCCGGGCATGGCCTGACTTATCACAATGTCGCGCCAATTGCTGCATTACCAGAAATTTACGAACTCAACATTGGTCACTCAATCATTGGTCGCGCGGTATTTGATGGTTTGAATAAAGCGGTTGCGGACATGAAAGCACTGATGATTGAGGCACGCCAGTAATAGGGCTATCTAGATGGCGATTATAGGGTTAGGCACCGACATTGCAGAAATTGAGCGTATTGAAAAAGCGCTAGCTCGTAGTGGTGAGCCTTTTGCTCAGCGTATTCTTTCAGAAGAAGAAATGGCTAAATTTTCACAGCTTAAGCTGCAAGGCCGTTATCTTGCTAAGCGCTTTGCGGTCAAAGAAGCGGCCTCAAAAGCATTGGGGACAGGGATCGCGAAAGGGGTCACGTTTCACGATTTTTCCATCTCGAACGATGCGCTTGGAAAACCAGTACTCGCATTGACGGGCACAGCAAAACAAATAGCGGATGCGATGGGCGTTAACCACATTCACCTGTCCATTTCCGATGAGCGTCATTACGCTGTGGCGACGGTCATTTTTGAATCCTAGCTTGTAAGTCTTAAACAAAATACTAAAAAGCCAGAGCAGATGCTCTGGCTTTCTTGTCTCTCGAGCAGATTACTGTTCAAGGTATAATTTTGCAGTCGTTGTGACTTTAATCATTTCATCTTGCAGCTCGAACATTTCAGGCTCAACCTCCTCAAGACTGATCCCTGAGCGCAGTGCTTGCTCAAGCGTCGCACAGAGTGATTTCAGCCTAGGCACTCCGCAATATGAGCTACTGCCGTGCAGCTTATGGATGACATGAATTAGGTCATCACGGGAGATATCTTCTTGCTCCAGAGTTTGGTCAACGACTGCTTCTACTTCAGGGATGAACTCAATCAACATGCGCAGCATGTCTTTGGCGAGATCCTCTTTATTCGCGCTCTGTTTTAAGGCAGCTTGCCAATCAATAATCACATCCTGTTGAGGCGAAGAAACGGATTGAGGCGCGCTCCCTTCAGGCTCATCAACGTATGAAGGGGCGACTTTGCCAATGCTCTCTGTACAAGAATTTGGGTTCCAGTGAACCAAAACCTGTTGAAGCACATGCTCTTCAATAGGTTTGGTTAAGTAATCATCCATTCCAGCCGAGAGCAAGCGGTCTCTTTCACCCGCCATAGCATGCGCCGTTACCGCAATCACTGGCGTGTCTTTATTTAACTCCAACTCTTTAATGTGCTGACAAGCGGTCACACCATCCATTTGTGGCATTTGGATATCCATGAAGATTAAGTCGTACTTTTTCTCTGTCGCTAGGTTCACCGCTTGCTGGCCATTGCTACAGGCGGTGACGGTTTCTACTCGTTCGCGAAGCAGAGCGGAAATCAGCTTCAAGTTCGCTGGGTTATCATCCACCGCTAACACCGTCAGAGGTAAACGCTCCCCTTCGCTTGGCGTAATTGGAGCACTCAATGTTGGTGGTGATTCGACATGTTCGCTAATCAGGCTTTGTAGCAGTTTACGGCGAGACAACGGCTTCGTCAGGCATTGGACGTGATGCTCTGTCATAATTTGGTCGGCAAGTGCCAGTTCGGTACTCGGCGTCCCTAGGATCACACTCGGAGCCATGCGTTTCGCTTGTTCTATCCAAGGTGTAATGACGTCTGCATCATGCGTTTGATTCGCCGCTAAATTCAGTAATACATAGTCATATTGTTCTTCGTTTTTCGGTAGCGAAGAACGGTAGGTTACTAAGATACCTTCTTGACTTAGAATCTGTTGGGTTACGGATGCGGCTTGCATGTTTGGTTCAATCAACAGCAACTGCTTGCCTGTCAGAAGTTCCACTTCAATCAGTTCGCTCATCGGCATTTCGGTTGAGTGCAAGCGCACCGTAAACCAGAACGTCGAACCTTGGTGTAAGCGACTGGTTAAGCTGATCTCGCCACCCATCTGGCTTACCAATTTCTGCGTGATAACCAAACCTAACCCAGTGCCGCCGTAGCGACGTGAAATGCTGGCATCCGCTTGGCTGAACGCTTGGAATAATTGCGCTTGCTGACGTTCAGAAATACCAATACCAGTATCGCGCACCATGAATTGCAGTTCGACGGAGTCCCCAGATTGAGAGCGCATTTCAACACTAACATCAATGTTGCCTCGCTCGGTAAACTTGATTGAGTTACCGACCAAGTTCGTCAAAATTTGCTGGATACGTAGTGGGTCCCCAACTAAACCCGGTGGAATTTTAGGGTCCACTTTTAGGGTGATTTCTAACCCTTTCTCATGTGCACTCGTGGCTTGTAGGTTAATCACTTCTTCTAAACTTTCTCGGAAATCAAACGGAATGTTTTCCAGCGCCAGCTTACCCGCCTCAAGTTTCGAGAAGTCGAGAATGTCATTGATGATGTTCAGTAGATTGTTCGCCGACTTCTCAATCGTCTGTAGGTAATCAGTTTGGCTGTTAGAAAGCTGTGTTTTAAGCATTTGACGAGTAAAGCCAATAACCCCATTGAGCGGAGTACGCAGTTCGTGCGACATGTTCGCCAAGAACTCAGATTTAACCCTGGCCGCTTCTTGCGCGCGTTTCTTCGCGATATCTAACTCAACGTTCTGAATCTCTAGCTGCTCAAGCGTTTCACGCAAGTCTGATGTGGCTTGGTCTATACTGTGCTGCATCTCCACGTGATATTCCGATAGCGATACCGCCATGGCGTTAATACCGTTTTTCAGTTGGTCTAACTCACCGTGCATTTTACCTTCGATACGCACGTCTAGGTGACCACGGCGAATGCGGTCAACGACATTCTTCATGTGGGTGATAGGCTGGGTAACATCGTGCATCAGACGTGAAGCAAACACACTTGCCAAGCCAAGACCGAGTATAAGAACTAAAAAAGCAGAGAACACTTCTTGATACTGTTGCAGCCTTAAAGAGGAGAGATCTAACTCAACGGCAATATAACCAATTGCTTTAGTTCCTTGGCTTTCGTTCGACAGCTCAGCTAAATAGTGACCCTCGGACAAAATAGGTACGCGCAATATCAGTGAGTTTTCGTAGATTTCCGAATTGCCCAGTTGCGGGATCGGTTTATCTTTAGGGAACATCAAGGCTTCGAAATTAGGGTGAAAGTTAGATGTCACGAAGAGCTCATGATGTTCATCAAACACCGCGATACTACGAACCAGTTTAGAGTTTTTGCGATGGGCGTAGCTTATCAAGCGACGTACCGCCTCTCGGCTTTCTGATAGTAGATGAGTTTCACTGGCAATTGCTAACGGCTCAATGATGCTGTTACCAGTGGTGATAACTTGTTTCTCAAGATCTTGGTAGCGGTTGAAAGAGAAAAACCGCTCAGTAATAAACCAATGATGAGAGTGGGAGCGAGAGTCAGTGTAATTACACGTGCTCGTAAGCCATATCTGGTCATGTTATCTAATTACATCGGAGTCTGGATATGGGAAAATAACGCATTATTTCTCAAGCGCACGATAAGGCGTTGAGCAAAGAAGTGACGTCACCTAATAAACGGTAAGCATAATCAAGTCACTCGAATCACACAACGGCTGCAATCAAGAATAGTGAAGCCGAAGAGCAATTAGACATAAATCAGGCATAGAGCATGGCACGCATCTTTCAACCGAAAAAGAAAACCCAACTCAATACTCGTCATCAAGCGGTGCAAGTGGAGCGTTTAGATCACCACGGCGCAGGTATTGCTTACCTAAAGAAAAAACCGCTGTTTATTGATGGCGCATTGCCGGGAGAAGAAGTCGTCACACAATTAGTGGAAGAAAAAAGTAAATTTGCTCGCGGTAAACTGATTAAGATTCTCAAGCCGAGTGACACTCGCGTGGAGCCATTTTGTCCGCATTACCACGAGTGTGGTGGCTGTGATTTGCAACATCTAGATTATGACCAACAATTGACGTACAAACAGCAAACACTGCGTCAGCTGATGCGAAAATTTTCAGGCAATGATATCGAGCTTGATGCGCTATTATTAGGGGATTCACTGGCCTATCGTCGTCGTGCGCGAGTGAGCTTATTTGTCGATAAAAAAACACGTCAGCTACATTTTGGTTTCCGTAAAAAGCAGAGTAAGCAAATCGCGCAAGTGACCGACTGCCCAGTGCTGGCGCCGGAACTGAACGTTCTGCTTCCAGAGATTTATTCAGCACTAAAAGCGTTTAAAAAGCCGGAGCAATTGGGCCATGTAGAGCTGGTACTTGGTGATAATGGGCCGTGTATTACGTTGCGTCACTTGAGTGCTCTGACAGCGAGTGAAACTCAATCTCTAACGGAGCTGGCAAAACGTCGTAATGCATCGCTGTACTTAATGCCAGCAACAGATCAGCTAAACCTTGTTGAAGGTGATATGCCTTTTTATCAAGAAGTTGGCGTGAAAATTCCTTTTGCGCCAAATAATTTCATTCAAGTGAACCAAGCCGTAAACCAAAAAATGGTCAAGCAAGCGGTTGAGTGGTTAGACCCGCAAAAGAGTGACCGAGTGTTAGATTTGTTCTGCGGCGTAGGCAACTTCAGTTTACCGATTGCGAAGTTAGCTAAGCACGTGGTTGGGGTTGAAGGTGTTGCAGAGATGGTCGAAAAAGCCACAAATAATGCATCCTTGAACCAAATCAATAATGCGCAATTTTATCACGCTAACCTTGAGCAAGATTTTGAAGGGCAGGTCTGGGCGGCAGAACGGTTTGATAAAGTGCTGTTAGACCCAGCACGCGCGGGGGCAAGTGGGATCATCGATCAAGTTTCTGAGCTTGGCGCACAGCGTGTAGTTTATGTTTCTTGTAATCCTGCTACCCTTGCTAGGGACAGCCAAAGCTTGATGGAGCAAGGCTATAAATTAACTAAATTAGGTATGCTGGACATGTTCCCTCATACCAGTCATCTAGAATCGATGGCATTGTTTGAAAAGTCCTAACTTTAGGACTTTGGCCCCTTATTTGTGGTGGGTGGTCATAAAGCCAGCGTTTACGCGCAGGTAAAAGAACTAACCTGGACGGTGTTAGTCAAACCACACGAATATAATAATTAGGATGATGAGATGGTTGCGGTAAGAAGCGCGCATTTAAACCAAGATGAACAGTTTGAACTCGAAAACTGGGTGGCTAGCCTGGGACAAGAGAAAAACACAGCCTCACGCTTAATCGAAGTATATCGAGATTGCCAGACGGTATTAGCCGATAACGAGCAAGCGGAACTGTTGTTGTGGCGTGGACGAGAAATGATCGAAATTTTGATCACCTTGTCTATGGATCAGGCCACCTTAGTGGCTGCACAACTGTTTCCTTTGGTTTCAAGTGGTGCTTTTAACAGAGAAATTCTGGAAGAGAAATACAGCAAAGAAATCATAAAATTAATTGATGGCGTTGAAGAGATGGCGGCTATTGGCCAACTCAATGTCAACATGGAAGGCAGTGCGGCGTCATCTCAGGTAGATAACGTACGCCGCATGCTGCTTGCCATGGTGGATGACTTCCGCTGCGTGGTTATCAAGCTCGCGGAACGAATTTGTAATCTTATTGAAGTTAAAAAAGCGCCAGATGAAGTGCGACGTGCGGCGGCAAAAGAGTGTGCCAACATCTATGCGCCGCTAGCAAACCGATTAGGCATCGGTCAGCTTAAATGGGAAATTGAAGATTACGCTTTCCGCTACCAACAACCGGAAACTTACAAACAAATTGCCAAGCAGCTTTCTGAGCGACGCATCGTTCGTGAGCAGTACATCAAAGACTTTGTTGAAGACCTCACGCACGAAATGGAAGTGTCAGGTATTAATGCCGAAGTGAGTGGGCGACCTAAGCACATCTACAGCATTTGGCGAAAAATGCAGAAGAAGAGTTTGGCATTCGATGAGCTGTTTGATGTTCGAGCAGTACGTATCATCGCAGACAAACTGCAAGACTGTTACGCGGCTTTGGGCGTAGTTCACACCAAATACAAGCACCTACCGAGCGAGTTTGATGACTACGTTGCTAACCCTAAACCAAACGGTTATCAATCGATCCACACCGTAATTCTAGGGCCAGAAGGCAAAACCATCGAGATCCAGATTCGTACCAAGCAAATGCATGAAGAGTCGGAGCTGGGTGTTGCAGCGCACTGGAAATATAAAGAAGGGGCAAGTAGCCGAAGCGGTTATGATGAGAAGATCACGTGGCTGCGTAAGCTACTGGATTGGCAAGAAGAAATGTCAGATTCTGGCGAAATGCTTGATGAGTTACGTAGCCAAGTCTTTGATGATCGCGTCTATGCCTTTACACCACGTGGTGATGTTGTCGATTTGCCAATGGGGGCAACGCCGCTAGATTTTGCCTATCACATTCACTCCGAAGTGGGACACCGTTGTATCGGTGCCAAAGTCGGAGGCCGCATAGTACCGTTTACTCATAAACTACATATGGGGGATCAGGTTGAGATTATCACTCAGAAAGAGCCTAACCCATCGCGAGACTGGTTAAACCCATCATTAGGCTTCGTTCATTCTGGCCGCGCGCGTGCCAAAATTAACGCCTGGTTCCGAAAGCAAAGCCGTGAGAAGAACCTCGAAGCGGGTCGTGAAATTCTTGAACATGAGTTAGCAAAAATTGGCGCAACGTTAAAAGATGCTGAGCATTACGCTCTCAAACGGTTTAACGTCAAAACACCAGATGAGCTTTACGTTGGTGTTGGGAGCGGTGATTTGCGTATCAACCAAATCATTAACCATATTAATGCGCTCGTTAACAAGCCAACGGCAGAAGAAGAAGACCAGCAAGCACTGGAAAAACTGCAAGAAGCAGAGCACAAATCACCAGCGCAAAGCCGACCGAAAAAAGACGCCGTCGTTGTAGAAGGTGTCGATAATCTAATGACGCACCTAGCGCGTTGCTGTCAGCCGATTCCAGGTGATGATATCTGTGGTTACATCACGCAAGGTCGCGGCATTTCAGTACACCGTAGTGACTGTGAACAGTTAGAAGAACTGCGCCATCATGCGCCAGAGCGTATCATTGATACTGTCTGGGGCAGCGGCTTCGTCGGGTCATACATCCTCACCGTCCGTGTTGAAGCGATGGAGCGAGGTGGTCTACTCAAAGACATTACGACACTGTTCGCCAACGAAAAGATCAAAGTGACCAGTATGAAGAACCGAGTCGATTACAGACGTCAACTTGCCATCATGGACTTTGATCTAGAAGTCACCAATATTGAGGTGCTTTCTCGTGTTTCGAAACGGGTAGAACAAATAAAGGATGTCATGACGGTGAAACGCCTCGGCTAACTTTCACGTCGTACTTGTCACTTTTACTGCGTTAACTGCGTTTTCTTGCTCCATCACATAGGCGAGCTATGCTCAGGAGTCGCGAAAACTTGTTGCCTTGTCAAAGTAACAATTACTTAGTGAAAGCTGCTGAGAAAATATAATGTAGAAGGTGAGTGGTTTTGGCCGCTCACCTTTTTCTTTAATAGAAAGGTTTAAAGGAACAAAAAATGAGTCATCCAATTGAACAATTAGAACAAATCATGGCGAAGTTGCGTGACCCAGAAAACGGTTGCCCTTGGGACTTAAAACAAACCTTTGACACCATCGTTCCGCACACCATCGAAGAAACTTACGAAGTGGTGGATGCGATTCAAAACCGTGATTGGCCGAACTTGCAAGAAGAGTTGGGTGATTTGTTGTTCCAGGTGATTTTTTATAGCCAATTAGCGAAAGAGCAAGGGTTGTTCGAATTTTCGGATGTTGTCGAAACTGTGAATGAAAAACTGACTCGCCGTCATCCGCATGTTTTTTCAGATGTTGAGTTTGAATCGGACGAGGAAATCAACGCCAACTGGGAAGCCGAAAAAGCAAAAGAAAAAGCGCAGGTGGGCAAAGCGGAAGAAAGTATCCTAGACTCAATACCAAACTCTTTGCCAGCACTTTCTCGTGCTACAAAGATACAGAAAAAATGTGCGAAATATGGATTTGACTGGGACTCTCTTGGCCCGGTCGTCGATAAGGTGCGAGAAGAAATTGATGAAGTCATGGAAGAAGCACTACAAGTCCAGCCAGATGAAGAAAAAGTGGAGTTGGAGCTCGGCGATTTGCTATTTGCGACCGTCAATTTGGCACGCCATCTTGATAAAAATCCAGAAGTCGCACTAGGTAAAGCAAACTTAAAGTTTGCGAGACGTTTTAAGCAAGTTGAAGGAAAGGTCCAGCAGTCAGGCAAAGCGCTTACAGATTGTTCTTTATCAGAGCTCGACGATTTCTGGGGTGAAGTAAAGCGAGAAGAGTCTAGATAGGGGAAAATAAGCGGAATATACAATATGAGGCCAGTTTGCCTCTTAACACGAAAACGGACTTTGGTTTGTCTTTGCTCACTTTGATTTGAAGCAAAAAATAAAAAATTACGGTGTGATAGATTTCACGTTGTGGCGGTAAGGAGCTTCTGGTATATTTATCTCCCGTCCAGAAGCACTCCATTTCCCTCATTCAACCAATTTCAGGTTAAACATGACGACAAATTACATTTTTGTTACTGGCGGGGTTGTATCCTCTCTAGGTAAAGGTATTGCAGCAGCATCTCTTGCGGCTATTCTAGAAGCTCGTGGTCTTAAAGTGACTATGATGAAGCTTGACCCTTACATCAACGTTGACCCAGGCACAATGAGCCCTACTCAGCACGGTGAAGTGTTCGTTACAGAAGATGGCGCAGAGACTGACCTTGACCTTGGTCACTACGAGCGTTTCATCCGTACCAAGATGACCAAGCGTAACAACTTCACTGCAGGTCGTGTTTATGCCGACGTACTTCGTAAAGAACGTCGTGGTGACTACCTAGGCGCAACTATTCAAGTTATCCCTCACATCACTAACGCGATCAAAGACCGTGTAATTGCTGGCTCTGAAGGCCATGATGTGGCTATCGTTGAAGTTGGCGGTACCGTTGGTGATATCGAATCACTACCATTTATGGAAGCGATTCGTCAGCTAGCCGTTGAACTAGGCCGTGAGCGCGCAATGTTCATGCACCTAACACTTGTTCCTTACCTAGCGGCAGCGGGCGAAGTGAAAACTAAGCCAACTCAACACTCTGTAAAAGAACTTCTATCTATCGGTATTCAGCCAGATATCCTAGTTTGCCGTAGCGACCGCGTTATTCCAGCGAATGAACGTAAGAAAATCGCACTATTCTGTAATGTTCCAGAAAAAGCAGTAATTTCAATGAAGGACGTAGATTCTATCTACAAGATTCCTCAATTGATCAAGTCTCAAGGTCTAGATGATCTTGTGTGTGCTCGCTTTGGCATCACAGCTCCTGAAGCTGATCTTTCTGAGTGGGAACAGGTTATTTACGAAGAAGCAAATCCTACTGGTGAAGTAACCATCGGTATGGTTGGTAAATACACTGAATTGCCAGATGCATACAAGTCTGTGAACGAAGCGCTTAAACACGCTGGCTTGAAAAACCGTCTAAGTGTCACAATTAAGTATGTAGACTCACAAGATATCGAAACAAAAGGTGTTGAGCTGCTAGAAGGCTTAGACGCGATCCTAGTACCAGGTGGCTTCGGCGATCGTGGTATTGAAGGCAAGATCCGTGCAGCTCAATACGCACGTGAAAACAATGTGCCTTACCTAGGTATTTGTTTGGGTATGCAAGTTGCACTAATTGAATACGCGCGTAACGTTGCGGGTATGGAAGGTGCACATTCAACAGAATTTAACAAAGAGACTAAGTACCCTGTGGTAGGTTTGATCACAGAGTGGGTAGACGAGTCAGGTAACGTAGAAGAGCGTACTGAAAAGTCTGACCTAGGTGGTACGATGCGTCTTGGTTCACAGCTATGTCACCTAGAGAAAGGGACGAAAGCTCGTGAACTTTACGGTAGCGCGACGATCCATGAACGTCACCGTCACCGTTACGAAGTGAATAATGTGCTTCGTCCGCAAATCGAAAAAGCAGGTCTGAAAGTTTCTGGCCTATCAGCGGACAAGAAGTTAGTGGAAATGATTGAGAACCCAGCTCACCCATGGTTTGTAGCGGCTCAGTTCCACCCAGAATTCACATCGACTCCTCGCGATGGCCACCCATTGTTTGCAGGTTTCGTTAAAGCTGCGGGCCAAAACGCACGCGGCGAATTCGAGAAGTAAAAGGATACGGGCGGCGGCGAAGGTTGTGCTGCTGCCCTTTAAAATTGACATTTATATTTGAAACGAGAGGAAACATTAATGTCTAAGATCGTTAAAGTTCTAGGTCGTGAAATCATCGACTCACGTGGTAACCCAACTGTAGAAGCTGAAGTACACCTAGAAGGCGGTTTCGTAGGTATGGCGGCAGCTCCATCTGGCGCATCTACTGGTTCTCGCGAAGCTCTTGAGCTACGTGACGGTGACAAAGCACGTTTCCTAGGTAAAGGTGTTCTTAAAGCAGTTGAAGCTGTAAACGGCCCAATCGCTGAAGCTCTAGTTGGCAAAGACGCTAAAGACCAAGCTGCAATCGACGCAGTAATGATCGAACTAGACGGCACTGAAAACAAATCTAAATTCGGTGCTAACGCTATCCTAGCTGTTTCTCTAGCAAACGCTAAAGCTGCTGCTGCAGCTAAAGGCATGCCTCTATACGAGCACATCGCTGAACTAAACGGTACAGCTGGTCAGTTCTCTATGCCTCTACCAATGATGAACATCATCAACGGTGGTGAGCACGCAGACAACAACGTTGACATCCAAGAGTTCATGATCCAACCAGTTGGTGCTAAGACTCTTAAAGAAGGTCTACGTATCGGTGCAGAAGTATTCCACAACCTAGCTAAAGTTCTTAAGTCTAAAGGCTACAGCACTGCAGTTGGTGACGAAGGTGGTTTCGCTCCTAACCTTAAATCTAACGCTGAAGCTCTAGAAGTTATCGCAGAAGCTGTTGCAGCTGCGGGTTACGAACTAGGTAAAGACGTTACTCTAGCTATGGACTGTGCAGCATCTGAGTTCTTCGACAAAGAAGCTGGCATCTACAACATGAAAGGCGAAGGTAAAACTTTCACTTCTGAAGAGTTCAACCACTACCTAGCTGAGCTAGCTAACCAATTCCCAATCGTTTCTATCGAAGACGGTCTAGACGAGTCTGACTGGGATGGCTTCAAGCACCAAACTGAACTACTAGGTGACAAGCTTCAACTAGTAGGTGACGACCTATTCGTTACTAACACTAAGATCCTTGCTGAAGGTATCGAGAAAGGCGTAGCTAACTCTATCCTTATCAAGTTCAACCAAATCGGTTCTCTAACTGAGACTCTAGCTGCAATCAAGATGGCTAAAGACGCAGGTTACACAGCAGTAATCTCTCACCGTTCTGGCGAAACTGAAGATGCAACTATCGCTGATCTAGCGGTAGGTACTGCTGCAGGTCAAATCAAAACTGGTTCTATGAGCCGTTCTGACCGTGTTGCTAAGTACAACCAACTAATCCGTATCGAGGAAGCTCTAGGTGAGCGCGCTCCTTTCAACGGTCTTAAAGAAGTTAAAGGTCAAGCTTAATTCTTAGTTGAATAAGTTTAGCTAAATAGCTTTCTAGAAACGCTCCACTTCGGTGGGGCGTTTTTTATTTAAGAGCGATGAGCCGTTCTGGCCGTTCTGCTGCCATACCTAAAAGAAAGCAACCCATTTATCTGCATCGAGGAAGCTCTAGATGAGCACGCTCCTCCATGTTTCAAAGAAGCGGTCTTAAAGAAGTTCAAGCTTAGTTCTTCATTGGATTAACCGCTTAGATTGAAGCTTTGAAAATACCCTGATTTTGCGGGGTGTTTTTGTATCTATAGGCTTGTATTTCTTGGTATTACCTTGGTGAGTGCTAAGAATAGCTTCATATGTCTTTGTTTCATTTTGCTGCTTATTTCTTGTAAGGAGCGTGTGAGTCTCCCTTTCTCCCCTAGAGGCAACCTCGCATTTATGCTATATATGTCACCTTATCTAATTCCTTCCGGTACAGAATGTTAGCAGCGATATGCGAATCTTTGTTATAGCCCTTACGCTACTGTTTGGCTTGCTTCAATACACTCTATGGTTTGGTAAAAACGGAGTGTCTGACTACTACACAGTAAAAGATGAAATTGAAGTTCAGCAACAAGTGAACAGCAAGCTACAAGCTCGCAATAATGAAATGTTTGCTGAGATTGATGACTTAAGACAAGGTCTTGATGCGATTGAAGAACGTGCGCGTCATGAGCTTGGTTTAGTTAAAGATGGCGAGACTTTCTACCGCATTATAGGTGAGGAAAATCATTAAAATGTTGGATGTGAACTCATCGCATGTCGCAATTGTTCCTGCTGCCGGTGTCGGTAGTCGAATGAAGGCTGACCGCCCTAAGCAATATTTATTGATCGACGGAAAAGCGGTGCTGGAACACACTGTAGAAAAGTTGCTGTCGCACCCACGAATTTCGAAAGTGGTTGTCGCCATTACCGAAGGTGACCCTTATTTCCCTGAGTTAACCATCGCGAACCATCCCGATGTAATTCAAGTCGCGGGTGGTAAAGAGCGCGCTGATTCCGTACTTTCAGGGCTAAACTATGTCAATGAGCATCTGGAAAGCGAGTGGGTATTGGTCCACGACGCTGCAAGGCCATGTGTATTAACATCCGACATTGACCGTTTGATTGATGTTTGCTGCGCTCACCCGACGGGTGGCATTCTCGCATCTCCAGTGAGAGACACAATGAAGCGAGCAAATGCAGCACAAGATATCGGTCATACGGTAGAGAGAAAAGCATTGTGGCATGCATTAACTCCACAAATGTTTAAAACTCAACAACTGACTCGAGCACTGGTTGACGCATTAGAACAAGGCGTAGCCATCACGGATGAAGCATCGGCTTTAGAGTGGTTGGGCGAAACGCCTGCTTTAGTCCAGGGTAATGCGAATAACATAAAAATTACTCAGCCAGAAGATCTCGCGTTAGCCGAGTTTTATCTGAGCCGTGAGCGCGGCTAAAAAAGAAAGGATAAAAAATGATTCGAATTGGTCACGGTTTTGACGTACATAAATTCGGTGGTGAAGGCCCGGTCATTATCGGTGGTGTTGCTATCCCTTACGAGCAGGGCTTAGTAGCCCACTCAGATGGTGATGTTGCTCTTCATGCTTTGACTGATGCTCTACTCGGGGCGA
Organism: Vibrio sp. M60_M70; assembly: GCF_037162085.1. NCBI lineage: Bacteria > Pseudomonadati > Pseudomonadota > Gammaproteobacteria > Vibrionales > Vibrionaceae > Vibrio > Vibrio sp. M60_M70. The sequence continues at coordinate 2,813,177 of NZ_JARLUL010000001.1, read as the reverse complement.
TTGCTGCGGGTGATATTGGTCGTCACTTCCCGGATACCGACGATAAATGGAAAGGGGCAAATAGCCGCGAATTGTTGAAAGACGTTTATCGTCGTGTCAAAGAGCAAGGCTACCGCCTTGGTAATGCCGATGTCACCATCATGGCACAAGCACCTAAGATGGCACCTCATATTGACGCGATGTGTGCGGCGATTGCAGAAGACCTAGAAACCGATATTAGTAACATTAACGTAAAAGCGACGACGACAGAGCGTCTCGGTTTTACTGGACGCAAAGAAGGCATTGCAACGGAAGCCGTGGTGCTTCTGTTCAAGCAATAATTAACCAACTTGCTCCTTAATGCTGTGTAAACAGCGGAAAAACATCATGTCAGATATTTTATCTTCATTGGCTTATCTAACGGGTAAGCCTGTTGCATCGGCAAAAATCAAAGCGCAACCAGAACATTTTCAGGTTCGTGAGGATTTAGGTTTTGCCTTTACGGGCGAAGGCGAGCACCTAATGGTGCGCATTCGGAAAACTGGAGAAAATACCAGTTTTGTTGCGAATGAGTTGGCGAAAGCTTGTGGCGTAAAGTCGAAAGACGTTAGCTGGGCAGGCCTTAAAGACCGCCATGCGGTGACGGAACAGTGGCTGAGTGTCCATTTACCGAAAGGGGAAACGCCGGATTTCTCGGCATTCCTAGCTCAATATCCGAGTATTGAGATCTTAGCGACTGAACGACACAACAAAAAACTGCGTCCTGGAGACTTAATAGGGAACGAGTTTGTTGTCACTTTGTCTGAAGTGACTGACGTTGAAGATGTAGAGCAACGCCTTGAAAAAGTGAAACAAGTTGGTGTGCCAAACTACTTTGGTAGTCAGCGTTTTGGCAATGATGGCAACAACCTTGAAGAAGCACGTCGATGGGGACGCGAAAACGTTCGTACCCGTAATCAAAATAAGCGCAGCATGTATTTATCAGCTGCGCGTTCGTGGATCTTCAACCGTATCGTTTCTGCTCGTCTAGAAAGTGGTGTGTTTGATAAATTCATCGATGGTGATATTGCACAGACAAGTTCTGGCACTCAGTTGGTTGATGCAAGCAATATCGCAGATCTACAAGCACAATTTGCTGCAGGTGAAGTGGCAATTACCGCTGCGCTTGCTGGCGATAATGCACTGCCTACTCAAGCTGAGGCCTTGGCATTAGAGCAACCGTTTTTAGACGAAGAGCCTGATCTCATGGCATTGATTCGCGGGAATCGTATGCGCCATGACCGTCGAGATATTGCACTTAAACCAAAAGACTTAGCTTGGGCGGTTGAAGGTAATAATATTACGCTGACTTTCTCACTGGATACGGGATCTTTTGCAACCTCTCTCGTTCGTGAGTTAGTTAATGAGGTTGAAGTAGAAAGAGAATACTAATGGAACAGGATTCACTAAACGCGAAGCCCCTAAGAGTCTTAATCAGCAACGACGATGGCGTACATGCGCAAGGGATTCATGCACTTGCTGATGAGTTGCGAGATATCGCTGAAGTGACCATTGTCGCACCCGACCGAAATCGTTCAGGTGCTTCGAACTCACTGACACTAGAGCAACCATTACGCGTAACTGAAATTGCCCCAAATATCCATTCAGTGCAAGGAACGCCTACAGATTGTGTACATTTCGCGCTGAATGAGCTGATGAAAGATGATTTGCCCGATCTTGTTTTATCAGGCATCAACCATGGTGCAAATTTGGGTGATGATGTTCTTTACTCAGGAACGGTAGCTGCAGCAATGGAAGGGCATTTCCTTGGTGTTCAGTCGGTTGCTTTTTCGCTGGTGGGTAAGCGTCATTTCGAATCTGCCGCAAAAATTGCACGTCAAATTGTGCAACAGCATTTAGCGTCTCCGATTCCAACGAATCGGTTATTGAACGTAAACGTGCCTGACTTACCAGCAGAAAACCTGGATGAAATCGAAGTCACGCGTTTAGGTGCGCGTCATCACGCAGAGAATATGATTAAGCAGAAAGATCCGAGAGGTCATGATATTTATTGGTTAGGGCCTCCAGGAAAAGAGCAAGATGCGGGTGAGGGCACCGACTTTTATGCGATTGAACATGGTCGAGTTTCAATGACGCCTCTGCAAGTTGATCTCACTGCTCATGAGTCGCTGCGTGCAATGGATAGTTGGTTAAAGGAAGAGAAGTAATGAGTAACCCACATGCTGACAGGTTGATAGCGTTTCTTATCTCCAGTGGCATCAAAGACCAAAGAGTTCTGGATGCTATCCAACGCTTACCACGAGAAAGCTTTGTCTCTCAAGCGATGATGCACCAAGCCTACGATAATAATGCGTTACCGATTGGTCAGGGACAAACTATTTCTCAACCTTATATTGTTGCTCGTATGACCGAGTTACTCGAACTAGAGCCAACGAGTCACGTACTGGAAATCGGAACGGGTTCCGGTTATCAAACCGCAGTACTGGCGAAAATTGTTGACCATGTATACTCCGTTGAGCGAATTAAATCGTTGCAATGGGAAGCAAAACGCCGTCTGAAACAATTGGATATCTACAATGTTTCAACCAAGCATGCTGATGGGTGGCAAGGCTGGGAAGCTCGTGGTCCTTTCGATGCCATCATTGTTACTGCAGCTGCAGAAGTGATCCCCAAGCACTTCTCGCACAATTAAAAGATGGCGGTAAGATGGTGATTCCTGTTGGAGATAAGGAGCAACAGTTACTAAAAATTGAACGTAAGGGAGATGAATATCTCTCTACTGTTGTGGAAATGGTTCGATTTGTACCTCTGGTTGCGGGTGATTTAGCTTAAGGGTTAGGGATAGGTGAGTAAGTTATTACGTCATATTGGTATTAGCTTTGTGTTTGCTGCAGGACTAGTTGGTTGTGCAGCGCATTCTCCTGCACCTGTCTCTAGCTTAAAGAAAGACTATTCAAGCCTTGAAAGAGGAAGTTACAGAGGGAGTTATTATGAGGTAAAAAAAGGCGATACACTTTACTTCATAGCTTATGTCACAGATAAAGATGTAAATGATCTTGTCCGTTACAATGAGTTAACTCAGCCTTACACCATCTACCCTGGACAGAGGCTAAAACTTTGGGCTCCGAAATATGTCGCCCCTAAATATGGCCAAAAAGTTGAACCCGTTGTGGTTCCTGTTGTTACGACGCCACCAGCCCCAGTGACGAAAACATCAACAGCCTCTAAACCGAAAAATTCAAGTAAAAACTCTAGTCAAAAACCTACAGAGACTAAGCCTAAAGTCGTACAAAAACAGCCTCCAAAGAAGGTTGAACAATCGAAAACAAAGGAGTATGTTGGTTCAAAAGATAACCAAAAAGTGAAGCAAAAAGCGCCAGTTACCACGGCGAAGAGTGATAAAGTTTCTAAGTGGTTGTGGCCAACAAAAGGGAGAGTAATCAAGAACTTTTCGGCGGGAGAACAGGGAAATAAAGGTATCGACATCGCAGGACAGCGTGGTCAACCTATCGTTTCAACCGCAGCCGGCACCGTTGTTTATTCAGGCAATGCGCTACGAGGTTATGGCAACTTAATTATAGTAAAGCATAACGACAATTATTTAAGCGCCTATGCACATAATGACAAACTGCTGGTATCAGAAGGACAAAGTGTAAAAAGCGGACAGAAAATCGCCACCATGGGTAGTTCAGGTGCAAAATCAGTCAAGCTACACTTTGAAATTCGCTATCAAGGTAAATCGGTGAATCCAAAACGCTATTTGCCTTAAAACTTTGAAAAACAACTTGCGACATCATTTAGCGACATATTGAGTTGTCATGTCTTGCTAACTCGCCAGGGGAGGCGTTATGAGTATCAGCAACACAGTAACCAAAGTTGAAGAGTTTGCATTTGACAATGCGTCAGTGAAGACCATTGATAACGAACTCGAAAAATCATCATCCACAGAAAGCAAAACGGCTGCGCGTGAAGAATTTGACGCGAGCAGTAAAAGCTTAGACGCAACTCAGTTGTATCTAGGTGAAATTGGCTTCTCACCTCTACTTACTGCCGAAGAAGAAGTGCTTTATGCTCGACGAGCTCTGCGTGGCGACGAAGCGGCACGTAAACGTATGATCGAAAGTAACCTACGTTTGGTGGTCAAGATCTCTCGTCGATATAGTAATCGCGGCCTAGCACTACTCGATCTGATTGAAGAAGGTAACCTTGGTTTGATCCGTGCGGTCGAGAAGTTCGATCCAGAGCGTGGTTTCCGCTTCTCTACTTATGCGACCTGGTGGATCCGACAAACGATCGAACGTGCGTTGATGAACCAAACTCGTACGATCCGTCTACCTATTCATGTCGTGAAAGAGCTAAACATTTATCTGCGTACTGCGCGTGAACTTTCTCAGAAGCTCGATCACGAACCTACCGCAGAAGAAATTGCTGCTCAGTTAGATATTCCAGTCGAAGATGTAAGCAAAATGCTACGTCTCAATGAGCGTATCAGTTCTGTCGACACACCAATCGGTGGTGACGGTGAAAAAGCGCTGTTGGATATTATTCCCGACGCAAACAACTCCGATCCAGAAGTCTCGACTCAAGATGACGATATCAAATCATCGCTGATTCATTGGTTAGAAGAGTTGAACCCAAAACAGAAAGAAGTACTTGCACGACGTTTTGGTCTTCTAGGCTATGAGCCTTCGACGCTTGAAGAAGTTGGTCGAGAGATTGGTTTGACACGTGAGCGTGTACGTCAAATCCAAGTAGAAGGTTTACGTCGTCTTCGTGAGGTTTTAATCAAGCAAGGTTTGAATATGGAAAACTTATTTAACGTCGAAGATGATTAAATAATCCGTACTTCAGTAGATATGCAAAAGGCTATGGTTATCCATAGCCTTTTTTCTTTTGTGCTCGCTTAAGTGAATCGATTTAAAGCATCTTCTTCAAACGATACAACTCTTCAAGTGCTTGGCGTGGAGTCAAATCATCAGGATCAATACCAGATAAGGCTTGTTCGATCTCGCTAGGTTCTGGAATTAGACTCAATTGGTTAGCCACATCTACTGCACTTGGACGTGGTGCGTCACTGTTTTGCCCTAGTTGCTCTAGCTGAGATAGTTTGTTACGCGCATTTTTGATGACCGTTTTTGGTACGCCGGCTAAGCCCGCAACAGCTAGGCCGTAAGACTTACTTGCCGCACCTTCTTGAACTGCGTGCATAAAGGCAATGCTGTCACCATGTTCTACGGCATCCAAGTGAACGTTCGCTAAGTTTGGCAGTTGGTTTGGCAACTCTGTCAATTCGAAGTAGTGAGTTGCAAATAGTGTCATCGCACCAATTTGTGTTGCGAGCCATTCCGCACTTGCCCAAGCTAAAGATAGGCCATCGTAAGTACTGGTACCGCGACCGATTTCATCCATTAGCACTAAACTGTTTTTAGTTGCATTGTGCAGAATATTAGCGGTTTCCGTCATTTCTACCATGAAGGTAGAACGACCAGATGCGAGATCATCTGACGCTCCAATACGAGTAAATATACGATCTAAAGAACCAATTTGTGCAGATTCTGCAGGTACATAAGAGCCGATATGTGCCATCAATGCAATCAGCGCAGTTTGACGCATGTAAGTGGATTTACCACCCATGTTTGGACCGGTGATGATCAACATCTTACGAGCTGGGTTAAGCTCTATTGGGTTCGCGATGAACGGTTCTGTTGTTACTTGCTCTACGACTGGGTGACGACCCGCTTGAATGTGAATACCAGCGTCTTTCACAAGCGTTGGTCGGCAGTAATCCAACGAATCTGCACGCTCTGCTAGGTTTTGTAGTACATCGAGTTGAGACAGAGCAGAAGCTAAATTCTGCAGCTTCTCCAGATTTGGCATCAATAGATCAAACAGTTCTTCCCACAGCTGCTTTTCAAGTGCCAGCGCTTTCGATTTCGAGTTAAGTACTTTGTCTTCGTGCTCTTTGAGCTCTGGGATGATATAGCGTTCGGCATTTTTTAGTGTTTGGCGACGTACATAGTGCGGTGGAACCAAATGGCTCTGGCCACGGCTCACTTGAATAAAGAAGCCATGTACGTTGTTGTAGCCGACTTTAAGCGTATCGATGCCGTGTCGTTCACGCTCATCTCGCTCAAGCTGCTCAAGGTATTCTGTTGCACCGTCTGCTAATTTGCGCCATTCATCGAGCTCGGCATTATAGCCTTCAGCGATCACACCACCATCACGAATAACAACTGGCGGATTTTCTTTAATTGCACGCTCTAACAGATCGCATACTTCGTCAATCGGAGCTGCGTATTGTGCCAGTTTTGCTAGATATGGATGGGTCAAAGAAGCGGTGACAGATTCTAGCTCTGGTAGCTGCTGCATGGCATTGCGAAGTCTAGCCATATCGCGAGGGCGAGCAGAGCGTAGTGCAAGGCGTGCTAAGATACGTTCAATATCACCAATTTGTTTTAACGTTGGTTGAAGATCGGCAAACAGCGCTTGTTCTTTAATCTCACCAATCGCATCAAGACGATTGTTTAACGTTTCAATGCAACGCATAGGTTGATGCAACCAACGCTTCAGCATTCGGCTGCCCATCGGCGTCGCACAATGGTCGAGTACCGCAGCGAGCGTGTTATCGGTTCCGCCTGCTAGATTTTGAGTAATTTCCAGGTTGCGTCGGGTAGCGGCATCAAGGATGACGGATTGGTCCTGATGATCAAACGTTAAAGAGCGAATATGAGGCAAAGCAGTGCGTTGCGTATCTTTCACATACTGGATCAAACAACCAGCAGCACATAACCCTAAGGACGCATGTTCTACGCCAAAACCAACCAGATCTTTAGTGCCAAACTGTTGATTGAGTTGTTGCTTAGCCGTATCAAGCTCAAATTCCCATACTGGGCGACGACGGTTACCGTTGCGGCTCGCCATTAAATGTACAGGTTCAAAATCTTCTGGGAATAGTAGCTCACGTGGTGCGGTACGCTGAAGCTCGGCTGTCATCGCTTCTTCGGTTTCTGGTTCTGTCAGTTGGAAGCGACCAGAAGTGACATCCAGCGTCGCATAACCGAACTTACCGTTGTGATGGTAAATGGCTGCGATTAAGTTATCGACACGCTCAGAAAGCAGTGCTTCATCCGTCACAGTACCTGGTGTCACGATACGCACAACTTTACGTTCTACCGGACCTTTGCTGGTGGCAGGATCGCCAATTTGTTCGCAGATTGCGACTGATTCACCAAGCTGAACAAGTTTTGCTAGATAGCCTTCTACTGCGTGAAATGGCACTCCCGCCATAGGAATAGGCTCTCCAGCTGACGAACCGCGCTTAGTTAGCGAAATATCAAGCAGTTGGGAGGCTCGCTTTGCATCATCGTAAAAGAGTTCGTAGAAATCGCCCATGCGGTAGAACAGCAAAATCTCAGGGTTCTCAGCTTTTAGCTTGAGGTATTGCTGCATCATCGGAGTGTGTTTTTGTTCAGCTTTCACAGGTAAGTTCTTTTGTTTATTTCCGTAGCGGCTTAGGATACGTGAATCCCTACCAAGTAAAAAGAGACAAAGGGCATTTTGGCTATGGAAAAAACAACAAAATTGAGCGCAGATTTAGGCGCATTATTGGCAAAGTATGGTCATGTTTTAACGACGGCAGAATCGTGCACGGGTGGCGGTGTTGCGACCGCTATTACTGATATTGCAGGTAGCTCAGGTTGGTTAGATAGAGCTTTTGTTACTTACAGCAACGAAGCCAAAATGGAAATGCTGGGTGTGAGAGCGGAAACCTTAGAGGAACATGGTGCCGTGAGTGAGCCCGTTGTGATTGAAATGGTGCAAGGTGCGCTTCAACACTCGAATGCCACTATTGGGGTTTCCATCAGTGGTGTTGCTGGACCGGGGGAGGCAGTGATGAAAAGCCGGTAGGAACCGTCTGCTTTGCTTTTGCGGATAAGCACGACTGGCTCTTTGTTGAGACCATGCATTTTTCTGGTGACAGGGCGGAAGTTCGTCAACAAGCGGTGATGCATGCATTGACTCGATTGCATCAACATTTAATTTAGAATTTCTTACACTGTCTTAGCCCAGAATTGATAAGGGCTAGAGCAAATCCTTAGAAGCCGTGAACTAAATTTTTTCTATACAGGTATAGACACTGTATGAATCAACAGTATAATAACTTTCATTGCTGAGCAGGTTAGCTGCTTAAGAAAAATGAATTACTATTCGTCGCCCAAAGAAGATGAATAAATCGGAGAAAGTAATGGACGAGAACAAACAGAAAGCGCTCGCCGCTGCGCTAGGTCAAATTGAAAAGCAATTCGGTAAAGGCTCTATCATGCGCCTTGGTGATAACCGCGCAATGGACGTAGAAACCATCTCAACAGGCTCTCTTTCTCTTGATATCGCTTTGGGTGCTGGTGGTCTGCCAATGGGTCGTATCGTAGAAGTCTACGGTCCAGAATCTTCAGGTAAAACAACACTAACGCTTGAGCTTATCGCTGCTGCGCAACGTGAAGGTAAAACTTGTGCGTTTATCGATGCAGAGCACGCTCTGGATCCTGTCTACGCGAAGAAACTTGGTGTTGATATCGATGCGCTCTTGGTTTCTCAGCCAGACACTGGTGAGCAAGCACTAGAGATTTGTGATGCACTAGCTCGCTCTGGCGCTATCGACGTAATGGTTGTTGACTCAGTTGCGGCGCTAACACCAAAAGCAGAAATTGAAGGCGAAATGGGCGACAGCCACATGGGTCTGCAGGCTCGTATGCTTTCTCAAGCGATGCGTAAGCTAACTGGTAACCTAAAACAGTCTAACTGTATGTGTATCTTCATCAACCAAATCCGTATGAAGATTGGTGTGATGTTCGGTAACCCAGAAACGACCACGGGTGGTAACGCACTTAAATTCTACGCTTCTGTTCGTCTTGATATTCGTCGTACTGGCGCAATCAAAGAAGGTGACGAAGTCGTTGGTAACGAAACGCGCATCAAAGTGGTTAAGAACAAGATTGCTGCACCGTTTAAAGAAGCCAATACGCAAATCATGTACGGTCAAGGCTTTAACCGCGAAGGTGAGCTGGTAGATCTAGGCGTGAAGCACAAGCTGGTTGAAAAGGCTGGTGCTTGGTACAGCTATCAAGGCGATAAGATTGGTCAAGGTAAAGCGAACGCGTGCAACTACCTACGCGAGCATCCTGAAGTGGCTAAAACTATCGATACTAAATTGCGTGAAATGTTGTTAGCGCCAGCCCTTGCGGAAGCTCCTGAAGCAGGCGAGGCGCCTGAGCAAGCTGAAGAGTTTTAATCCCTTCACAGATTAAAAAGTGATAAAGCCCTGCAATGCGGGGCTTTGTTGTATCTATTGACATCAAAAATCGAATCATCACAAAGGCCATTGAGAGTCTGTACAGCAAAAATACCTTTAGGATCACCATGTACCAAAAGCGCCAGACACCAACATTATCGAGCAAAGAGGCGGCTATCCAACTGCTTAGCCGTCGCGATCATGGTCAGTATGAGCTGTACCAAAAACTGTCGATGAAAGGCTATGAAGCATCAGACATCGAAATCGCGATTAATTTTTGCTTAGACCATAACTATTTAGATGATTTACGTTATGCGAAGAGCCAAATTCGGCAGCATGTATACAAAGGACATGGAGAGCGTCGAATTCGCCAAGAGTTAAACCAGAAACGTGTTGCGGAATCGGTGATTGAGCAAGCCATGGCTGAAGAACCGCAAGACTGGTTTGAACTTGCTAAGCAGGCGGCAGAAAAGAAATTCAAAGGCGTCAAAGCCAAGGACCAAAAAGAATACGCAAAACAAGTCCGTTTTCTACAATACCGAGGCTACAGTTTCGACCAAATTAGCTATGCGCTTGCCTTTGAAGACCAAGATTAGCGTTGATCCAATTGCGCTGATTTTTGTTTTGCTTCAAATTTTTTCTTCTGCTCCCTCTTTTCCTCAAGAAAACTAGTCTCAGCTGTTTGCATGATCTACAATACGGCAAAATTCTAACTCGACTATTTTCAGGAAGAGCTGCATGTACATGAGCACTGACGAGGTTCGTAACGCGTTCCTCAAGTTCTTTGAAAGCAAAGGACACCAAATCGTAGAAAGTTCATCGTTAGTTCCACATAACGACCCAACCCTGCTGTTCACAAACGCAGGTATGAACCAATTTAAAGATTGTTTCTTAGGCTTGGAAAAACGAGCCTATACTCGAGCGACTACGGCTCAACGTTGTGTACGTGCTGGTGGTAAACACAACGACCTGGAAAATGTTGGCTTTACCGCTCGTCACCACACATTCTTTGAAATGCTAGGCAACTTCAGCTTTGGCGACTATTTCAAAGAAGATGCGATTTCATTTGCTTGGGAATTCCTAACCGAAGTTCTTAAACTGCCTGCGGATCGTCTATTGGTAACCGTTTACGAAACCGACGAAGAAGCATTCGACATCTGGAACAAAAAAGTTGGCGTGCCTGCTGATCGTATCGTGCGCATTGGTGACAAAGAAGGTGGCAAGCCTTACGAGTCTGATAACTTCTGGCAAATGGGCGACACTGGTCCTTGTGGTCCATGTACTGAAATTTTCTACGATCACGGTGAACACATCTGGGGTGGTCGTCCTGGCACGCCTGAAGAAGATGGTGACCGTTTCATCGAGATCTGGAACAACGTATTCATGCAGTTCAACCGTCACGCAGACGGCACTATGGAACCGCTACCAAAACCATCGGTAGATACTGGTATGGGTATCGAGCGTATCTCTGCAATCATGCAAGGCGTTCACTCAAACTACGAAATCGATGTATTCCAAACTCTTATCAAAGCAGCAGCTGAAGTCATTGGTTATGAAGATCTATCGAACCAATCGCTACGAGTTATTGCTGACCACATCCGTTCATGTTCATTCTTGATTGTTGATGGTGTGATGCCTTCAAACGAAGGTCGTGGTTACGTACTACGTCGTATCATTCGTCGTGCCGTACGTCATGGTAACAAGCTAGGTGCACAAGGTGCATTCTTCTATAAGCTTGTTGGCGTATTAGCAGAAGTGATGGGTACAGCAGGCGAAGAGCTGAAGCGTCAACAAGCAGTGGTTGAAAAAGTACTGCGTATTGAAGAAGAAAACTTCGGTCGTACACTTGAGCGCGGTATGGTAATTCTTAACGAAGCATTAGATAACCTAGATGGCAAAGTGCTAGACGGCGAAACGGTATTCAAGCTTTACGATACTTACGGCTTCCCAGCAGACCTCACTAACGACGTTGCACGTGAGCGTGAGTTCGCGATCGACGAAGAGGGTTTCGAAAAAGCGATGGAAGAGCAGCGTCAACGTGCGCGTGAAGCTGGTCAATTCGGTACAGATTATAACGCAGCAATCAAAGTTGATACGCAAACAGAGTTCTGTGGTTACACAGGTACTAAAGGTTCTAGCTCAGTCGCTGCGATGTTTGTTGAAGGCAACGAAGTAGATTCACTATCTGCAGGCGATAAAGCCATCATCGTGCTTGGTGAAACGCCATTCTACGCAGAGTCAGGCGGTCAGTGTGGTGACGCGGGTGAAATCCGTACTGAGTCTGGTGTGTTCCGCGTTGAAGACACTCAAAAACTCGGTAACGCAATTGCACACCACGGTGTAATGGCAGAAGGCGTGCTAGCGAAAGGTGACGAAGTGGCAACTATCGTTGACGCAGAGCGTCGCGCAGCTATCTCTCTTAACCACTCAGCGACGCACTTGCTACACGCAGCACTACGCCAAGTTCTTGGTGAGCACGTAACGCAGAAAGGCTCATTGGTGAAGGCAGACAACCTACGTTTCGACTTCTCGCATCTAGAAGCCGTAACTGCAGCAGAACTGAAAGAAGTTGAGCGTCTAGTAAACGCACAAATTCGTCGTAACCACACGATTGAAACCAATGTGATGGATATTGAGTCTGCTAAGAAGAAAGGCGCAATGGCATTGTTTGGTGAGAAGTACGATGACGAAGTTCGCGTGCTGTCTATGGGCGACTTCTCTACTGAGCTTTGTGGTGGTATTCACGCATCAAGCACGGGTGATATTGGTCTATTCAAAATCACATCAGAAAGCGGTATCGCAGCTGGTATTCGTCGTATTGAAGCGGTAACAGGCGAGGCGGCATTAGACGCTATTGAAGCTCAAAATGCGAAGTACGAAGAGAAACTGGCAGAATCTGCACAGAAAGCAAAAGCACTAGAAAAAGAAGTGCAGAAGCTAAAAGATAAGATGGCAGCCGCAGAAAGCGCTAACATCATGGGCAAAGCGGTTGAAGTAAATGGCACAAAAGTTCTAGTTGCGGCCCTTGAAGGTGCTGATAGCAAGAACCTACGTACCATGGTTGATGACATCAAGAATCAAATGGGTTCTGGTGTTGTACTGCTTGCAAACGTAACGGGTGACAAGGTTGGCTTGATTGCTGGTGTGACTAAAGATCTCACTGGTAAAGTAAAAGCAGGTGATCTGGTTAAAATGGTTGCAGAGCAAGTCGGTGGTAAGGGCGGTGGTCGTCCAGACATGGCTCAAGCCGGTGGTACTGATGTTTCAGCACTACCAGAGGCAATCAAAACAGTTCAGCCTTGGCTAGAAGAGCGTTTATAAGCTCTTAACTAATAAAATTACGCTCAATCAAGTTTCTTTGATTGAGCGTAATTTTTTTAGCAACCAAGTGGTTTAATTGACCAAAAGTTAACCGAGTCATTTAAGCTGCTTGGTTTTTGTTGTAACTACTGCTTATATAATTTTTCTCAAAGGAAATATTTAAGATGTAAGCAGTTCTAAAGAGACTTCGGTCTTGGGAAGGTGAAGACTGGTGAAAAAGCCCCTTATCGTGCAAAAGTTTGGCGGAACCTCTGTGGGTTCAATTGAAAGAATCCACCAAGTCGCTGAACACATCATTAAGGCGAAAAATGATGGCAATCAAGTTGTTGTTGTCGTGTCTGCAATGTCAGGCGAAACAAACAGACTGATGGATCTCGCTAAACAGATAGATAGCGTACCTACAGCTCGAGAACTTGATGTTTTGCTCTCTGCTGGTGAGCAAGTGTCAATGGCACTGTTAGCCATGACTTTGAATAAAATGGGTCATGCTGCGCGCTCGCTTACCGGAGCACAGGCGAATATTGTGACGGATAATCAACACAATGACGCAACGATTAAACACATTGATACCACGACAATTATGGGATTGCTTGAGCAAGACCAAATCGTGATTGTTGCGGGCTTTCAAGGTGTGAATGAGAACGGGGATATCACCACATTAGGTCGAGGTGGCTCAGATACGAGCGCTGTGGCACTGGCGGGCGCATTGCGCGCTGACGAGTGTCAAATCTTTACCGACGTTGATGGTATTTATACTTGTGACCCACGTGTAGTGAAAAATGCGCGCAAATTGGCGGTTATCGATTTTCCTTCAATGGAAGCGATGGCAAGCCGAGGCGCAAAAGTATTACATTTACCTTCAGTGCAATTTGCATGGAAGAATAATGTGCCACTACGCGTGCTTTCGACATTTGATGTTAATGAAGGCAGTTTGGTAAAGGGGGAGTCAGGCAATCAAGCCGTCTCTGGTATAGCCATTCAACGTGACCTTGCCATTATCGAAGTCGATAAAGAACATTTATCTAGTGCTACAAAACAATGTCAGATGCTGGGTATAGACATTTGGAATGTGATCGAGGAAGCAGAACGGGCAGGTATCATGATAAAACAAGATGCATGTGCCAAGTTCGATCTGGTGTTCAGCGACAAAATCCGTAATAGTGAAGTGGTAAGCCTGTTGACCGCGGTGGGGCTTGAGGCCAATGGAATGGTAGAGCACGCATGCGATTTGTTGGCAAAGCGAGATATTGAGATCAATTTCAGCGCAACGAATGCACTCACTATGATGCTAGTTTTAGCACCCGAATGTGTGGATACAGCAGCAAACATTCTGCATGATGCTTACATTACATCTAGTGAAGCATTAAACATTCAACAAAAACATGCCTTTTTAGGCTGATTTTCGCTAACAAGGTAGTTTACGAAAATATAACTTTTGTTGGATAATAGCTTTGTAGCAAGAAAATTTAGAGATTACTCAAGGAGCAAAGAATGCTAATTTTGACTCGCCGCGTAGGCGAAACACTGATGATTGGTGATGAAGTGACTGTAACTGTACTAGGTGTGAAAGGTAACCAAGTACGTATCGGCGTTAACGCTCCGAAAGAGGTTTCAGTTCACCGTGAAGAAATCTACATGCGCATTCAAGCTGAAAAAGGCAATGGCAACGTTGCTTCAGGTAACTACTAAGTCGCTCCTGTTTACAGAGCTTAGTTTGAATGAAAAAGGCTAACCGAAGGGTTGGCCTTTTTAGTCTTTAATGTTTTTGAAGATTTGCGGAAACCATTGTGTTGAGTGTGGCCGTGAATCCGTCAATATTGTTGAATCGAACACCAGGAAGTTGTTTGAAAATAAATGTCTTTTTTTCAGAGAAGACTCTCTTTTTTCATCATAATAGAGTGGTAAAGTTCGTTTAATAGTCACTTTGATTAAATCAGCAACGGTTAAGTCAGTTTCGTGGATTTTTTCAAAGAAAGTGTTTGACATATTTTCGGTAAAACGTAATATGTGCCTCCGCAAGACGGTGAGGTGGCCGAGAGGCTGAAGGCGCTCCCCTGCTAAGGGAGTATACGGTTTATCCCGTATCGAGGGTTCGAATCCCTCCCTCACCGCCATTCTTGCAACGTTGAGAAATCAACAAAAAAGTGCGTCCTTAGCTCAGCTGGATAGAGTACCTGGCTACGAACCAGGCGGTCGGAGGTTCGAATCCTCCAGGACGCGCCATATCTCTTTTGAGATATAACAATGAAAACGGTGAGGTGGCCGAGAGGCTGAAGGCGCTCCCCTGCTAAGGGAGTATACGGTTTATCCCGTATCGAGGGTTCGAATCCCTCCTTCACCGCCATTCATTGACTGGCCCGATGGCCTTTTTTTGTTTCGTAAGAAATGAATGTGATTTGCTTCACAACTTCCTAGCAAGAAGATCTGCGCGTCCTTAGCTCAGCTGGATAGAGTACCTGGCTACGAACCAGGCGGTCGGAGGTTCGAATCCTCCAGGACGCGCCACTATTTAATAATTCGTTTGATAAACGGGTTATACAAAGTAAAATAAGATTATTGCGCGTCCTTAGCTCAGCTGGATAGAGTACCTGGCTACGAACCAGGCGGTCGGAGGTTCGAATCCTCCAGGACGCGCCACTTATTGAAGGGTATTGCCCTGATATTGATGAAAGTCGATATCAAAAACTGCGCGTCCTTAGCTCAGCTGGATAGAGTACCTGGCTACGAACCAGGCGGTCGGAGGTTCGAATCCTCCAGGACGCGCCACTTATTGAAGGGTATTGCCCTGATATTGATGAAAGTCGATATCGAAAACTGCGCGTCCTTAGCTCAGCTGGATAGAGTACCTGGCTACGAACCAGGCGGTCGGAGGTTCGAATCCTCCAGGACGCGCCACTTATTAAAGGGTATTGCCCTGATATTGATGAAAGTTGATGTCGAAAACTGCGCGTCCTTAGCTCAGCTGGATAGAGTACCTGGCTACGAACCAGGCGGTCGGAGGTTCGAATCCTCCAGGACGCGCCACTTATTAAAGGGTAATGCCCTGATGTTGACGAAAGTTGATATCGAAAACTGCGCGTCCTTAGCTCAGCTGGATAGAGTACCTGGCTACGAACCAGGCGGTCGGAGGTTCGAATCCTCCAGGACGCGCCACTTATTAAAGGGTATTGCCCTGATATTGATGAAAGTTGATGTCGAAAACTGCGCGTCCTTAGCTCAGCTGGATAGAGTACCTGGCTACGAACCAGGCGGTCGGAGGTTCGAATCCTCCAGGACGCGCCATTTACTGAAAAAGCCTCGCAATTGCGAGGCTTTTTTGTATCTGGACATCAGGAACTATAGCCTAGAGTTGTTAGAGGCGAGGTCCTTCTTTTCCAAAAGCGAATATGTGCTTATCTAAGCAATTTGGAATAAAGTTTCAGCTGTAGTTTGTGAATCCATCCTTACTATCTCTCCTGTATATTAATTTCCGTTTCTTTCACTTCAATTGTTTACATGTAACTTCTTTGTTTTTTATTTGTTTATTAATTGTTATAAAATGACATCCTTTTGTTTTTATTAGTTTTTATGTGTAAATCTCGATTTGGTTTTGAAATCCAAATCGCAGTTTTTATTTATGTCCTCCTTTACTCTGTTCGTAAGGAGATAGCAGATTCGCAGTAATTATTTTGTCATGAACTGTGATCTGGGTAGTGAATAAATAATCATTTATCAGGATTATTACAAACCTTCCTTAAACAAAATTGACAAAATTTAACCAATCGAGATAATCCATTGGTCGGGATTTGACGCTATTAAAGTCCTGCACGTTGTCAGGATGACAAAGAAAGGAAGCAACATGACTAATATAGGAAGCCTGCTAGTAGATGCGGCCACCCTGATGCTAACGGGGATGGCGGTCGTATTTATTTTCCTCACTATTCTTGTTTATCTCGTTCGGCTAATGTCGAAATTGGTACCAGAAGAAGTACCAGAGCCGATCGCAGCACCAAAAACAAATACTAATATTCAATCAACCTCTTCAGCTGTTAGTCCACAAGTAGTGGCGGCGATCTCGGCTGCGATTCATAAACATCGCGCCTCATTCGCGAAGTAGCCGAACCAGGATTAAAAAGGAGTTTAAGAGCATGTCTAAACCACTAGCTATTACAGATGTGGTCCTTCGTGATGCCCATCAATCACTATTTGCTACGCGTATGCGTATTGAGGATATGCTGCCTATCGCAGCTGAGTTGGATAAGGTTGGTTACTGGTCTCTAGAGACTTGGGGTGGCGCAACGTTTGATTCTTGTATTCGATTCTTAGGGGAAGATCCTTGGGAGCGTTTACGTGAGCTGAAAAAAGCGATGCCCAATACGCCAATGCAAATGCTACTGCGTGGTCAAAACCTTTTAGGATACCGCCATTATGCCGACGACGTAGTAGAGAAGTTCGTTGAACGCGCGCATGCTAACGGTATGGACGTGTTCCGTATCTTTGATGCAATGAATGACGTGCGAAACTTCCAGAAGGCCGTTAAAGCAACGGTCGATGTTGGCGCACATGCTCAAGGTACGCTGTCTTACACAACAAGCCCTGTGCATAACGCAGACACTTGGGTTGACTTGGCAAAACGCCTAGAGGATTTAGGTTGTCATTCACTGTGTATTAAAGATATGTCTGGCTTACTCAAGCCTTATGAAGCGGAAGAGCTTATCACGCGTATCAAAGCATCTTGTGATGTGCCATTAGCACTTCATTGTCACGCGACGACAGGCTTGTCTACTGCGACAGCGGTAAAAGCAGTTGAAGCTGGTATTGATATTCTCGATACAGCGATTTCTTCAATGAGTTGTACCTATGGTCACACACCGACTGAAACGGTAGTCGCGATGCTAGAAGGAACCGAGCGAGATACGAATTTGAAGCTCGAGCAACTAGAACCTATCGCCGCGTATTTCCGTGAAGTACGTAAGAAGTACGCGAAGTGGGAAGGTCAGTTGAAAGGTGTAGACTCTCGCATCCTGATTGCTCAAGTGCCTGGCGGCATGCTGACTAACATGGAAGGCCAGTTGAAAGAACAGGGCGCGGCGGATCGCATTGATGAAGTCTTAGAAGAGATCCCTCGTGTTCGCGAAGATCTTGGTTTCATTCCATTGGTGACTCCAACTTCGCAGATCGTCGGAACGCAAGCGGTGATTAACGTGCTTACTGGCGAACGCTATAAGAGCATTACTAAGGAAACTGCTGGTCTATTGAAAGGCGAATACGGTCAAGCGCCAGCCGAGTTAAATGCAGAGCTGCAAGCTAAAGTACTTGATGGCAAAGAACCTATTACTTGTCGTCCTGCCGATTTGCTTGAGCCTGAAATGGAGACGCTTACTGTTGATCTGATGGAGAAAGCGAAATCAGAAGGTATTAAGCTAGCAAGTGAGCGTGTTGATGATGTACTTACTTATGCGCTTTTCCCTCAAGTTGGTCTTAAGTTCCTTAAGAATCGTGAAAACCCAGAAGCATTTGAACCTGCACCAACGCTAGAAGCCGCGAAGCCTGCCGTACCTGCAGCGCAACCAGCAACTGGCGGCGTAGAAACTTATAGCGTACGTGTTGACGGACAGGTGTATGAGGTGGAAGTCGGTCCTCAAGGCGAGCTAACCTCTGTCGCTCCTTCTGCGGCGCCTGCAAAATCGACGGCACCTAGCGCACCTTCTAGCGCTTCTGCTGAAGCGGTGCCTGCTCCTCTTGCCGGTAACATCTTTAAAGTGAATGTTCAGCCTGGTGCTGAAGTGGCTGAAGGCGATGTACTACTGATTCTTGAAGCAATGAAGATGGAAACAGAAGTGCGTGCGGCGCGTGGTGGTGTGGTTCAAGAGTTGAACGTTAAAGAAGGCGATGCTGTCACAGTAGGTGCGCCTCTGTTGAGCCTGGCGTAAGGGAGTATCATGGACGGATTGTTAACCCTTTGGGCAGAAACAGGGATCGCTAACTTCGAGTTCGGCCAAATCTGTATGATGCTGGTTGGTTGTACCTTGCTGTTTTTGGCAATCAAAAAAGGCTTTGAGCCTTTACTGTTATTGCCGATTGGTTTTGGTACTATCTTGGCGAATATTCCAAATGCTGGCTTTACTGAGCCTGGCGGCTTGCTTTACTACGTTTACTACATTGGGATTGAATCGGGTGTGTTCCCGTTGTTGATCTTCATGGGTGTGGGTGCGATGACCGACTTTGGTGCTTTGATCGCAAACCCAAAAACGTTGTGGCTAGGTGCGGCAGCTCAGTTTGGTATTTTTGCGACACTGTTTGGCGCTATTTTGCTCAACTATGTACCTGGCATGGAGTTCTCCATGGCGGATGCATCGTCTATCGCTATCATCGGTGGTGCGGATGGCCCAACGGCGATTTTCTTAGCAAGTAAGTTATCACCAGACCTGCTTGGTGCGATTGCTGTAGCCGCGTACAGCTACATGGCTTTAGTGCCAATCATTCAGCCGCCAATCATGAAGGCGCTAACCACTAAGGAAGAACGTGAGATTCAAATGGCGCAACTGCGTCACGTGGGTAAATGGGAAAAGGTATTGTTCCCGATGGCAGTATTACTCATGACGATTCTTTTCCTACCTTCAGCAACGCCTCTTGTCGGTATGTTCTGTCTTGGTAACTTAATGCGTGAAGCGGGTGTGGTCGATCGTCTATCGAAAACCGCACAAAATGAGCTGATCAACATCGTGACGATCTTCTTGGGCTTAGGGGTTGGCTCGAAGCTGCAAGCGGATCAATTCCTGAACTTAGAAACATTAGGCATTCTAGGGCTTGGTGCGGTTGCGTTTAGTATTGGTACGGGTGCTGGTGTGCTAATGGCTAAGTTGCTGAACAAGTTCTCAAAAGAAGACATCAACCCACTTATTGGTGCGGCTGGCGTTTCTGCGGTACCAATGGCCGCGCGTGTGGTGAACAAAGTCGGCTTACAAGCTAACCCGCAAAACTTCTTGTTGATGCATGCGATGGGACCAAACGTTGCAGGTGTATTGGGCTCAGCGGTTGCCGCTGGTATCTTGCTAGCACTTGTCGGCTAGTCATTACTGAAAATGGAATGATCAACCAATTTACAAAATCACGATTAACTTCGGTTAACAAAATGGTTTATAGTCAAAGGGATGCTTTCGCATCCCTTTTTGTTTTCTTGCAGGGAATGGTTTATGGAACACAAACAGATCGTTATCACTGAATTTGGTGATGCCAACGTACTCGCGATTCAACATGCTTCGACACCATCACCACAGCCTGGTGAAGTCTTAGTAAAAGTCGCTTTTTCAGGCGTAAATCCTATTGATGTTAAAACTCGAGCCGGACTCGGTTGGGCAGCTGCGCAGAACAAGGATAATTTACCTTGGGTACCAGGTTACGACATCTCAGGAAAAGTCGTGTCCAGTGGAGAGGGGGCGTCGCGTTTTAATGATGGTGATGAGGTGGCTGGATTTATCGGTTTCCCAGTTCGAGGAGGTGGGTACAGTCAGTACGTATGTGTTCCAGAAGCTGAGTTAAGTCATGTTCCCAGTTCAGTTACTTTTAGAGGCTGCCGCAGCATTACCGTTGGCTGGCCAAACTGCGGCACAAGCACTCAGCAAAGCCAATGTGACAGAAAACGATTGCGTACTTATCCTCGCAGGAGCCGGTGGCGTTGGACACCTAGCGGTACAAATCGCGGTCGCGACTAAAGCGGAAGTCTTTACAACCTGCAGTGAACGAAATTTAGACTACCTGGCTACCCTTGGCGCTCACGCAGTGAACTATCAATTTGCACCAGTGTCAGAACGTGTTGAAGACGTTGATGTTTTGATTGATTTAGTAGGTGGAGATGCCGCGTTAGATGCGCTTAAATGCCTGAAAGACGGTGCGAGAGTCATAACCGTTCCAACCATCACAGCTGAGCTGATTTGTGAAAAAGCCAAACTCCTAGGCTTTGAGGCTAACGGCATGTTGGTTGAGCCAGATCCAGCGCAATTAGATACCTTGTTGTACATGGTTGGCGTTGGTTTACTGAAGACTGAAATTCAACAGGTTTATCCGATGAGTGATGTGATTGCTGCTCACCAGCAAGTTGAATCAGGAAGAACCAGAGGCAAGGTGTTGCTTGATATGACATGCTAGAAGCATTTAATACGAGCTTTGAAAGTCTAGCGCTTTGGTTTTCAGATTCAGCATTATGGGTGCTTTTCATGACCGGTTTTCTCAGTGCCACTTTGTTACCTGGTGGCTCTGAAGCGGGCTTAGTTGCCACTCTCTCATTAAATCAATATTCCGTTTCGTCAATTATTATGGTCGCCACTATCGGCAATACGCTTGGTGGCTTAACAAACTATTGGCTTGGCTTGTGGATTCCCAACAAAGCGCAAGAAGAAAAGCACGGTCATACCGCATTAAACTGGCTGTCTAAGTATGGCTATTGGGGATTGTTTTTTAGCTGGTTACCTGTAATTGGAGACCCGCTGTGTTTAGCCGCAGGGTGGCTAAGAATGAAGTTTCTGCCTTGCGTGATTTTAATATTTTTAGGAAAGGCTGTTAGGTATAGCTTACTTGCGGCCATCTATCTCGGATTATTTTAAGGAAAGTACATGAAGATGTTTTGGGTTGGCGCGTGTTCACTTTTGGTGATCACGGGCTGTGCATCAAATACGCCAGTTTCATCACTGCCGAAAGGGGTAACTTTCGTCGAGTCATCGAAAGCGGAAGAAGGCAAAGTTAAGATTCCATACCAAAAGTATAAACTCGATAATGGTTTAACGGTGATATTAGCTCCTGAAGATTCCGACCCATTGGTCCATGTGGATGTGACTTACCATGTTGGTTCGGCTCGTGAAGAGGTGGGTAAGTCTGGTTTTGCGCATTTCTTTGAGCACATGATGTTCCAAGGTTCAGAGAACGTTGGTGACCAAGAGCACTTCAGAATCATCACAGAGGCTGGCGGTACGTTAAATGGTACGACAAACCGTGATCGTACTAACTACTTTGAAACTGTCCCGGCTAACCAGCTAGAGAAAATGCTGTGGTTAGAGTCTGACCGTATGGGCTTTTTGCTGGATGCGGTTTCTCAACGCAAATTTGAAATTCAGCGTTCAACTGTAAAAAATGAGCGAGCTCAGCGTTACGATAATCGTCCTTATGGCTTAATTTGGGAGCGTATGTCTGAAGCGCTATATCCTGAAGGTCATCCGTATTCGTGGCAAACTATTGGTTATGTTGAAGATCTTGATCGTGTTGATGTGAACGATCTCAAAGCGTTTTTCTTACGTTGGTATGGCCCAAACAATGCGACTATCACTATCGGTGGGGACTTAGACGTTGAACAAACTCTTGAGTGGGTAAATAAGTACTTCGGTTCGATTCCTCGTGGGCCAGAGGTTGAAAATGCGCCGAAACAACCTGCAAAACTGCAAGAAGAAAAATACATCACTCTAGAAGATCGCATTCAACAACCGATGGTGATGATCGCGTGGCCAACAACTTACAACGGCGAAGAAAGCCAAGCGTCTCTCGATACGCTATCTGAAGTGCTAGGTGGCGGTACAAACAGCGTGCTCTACCAAGACTTAGTCAAGACTCAAAAAGCCGTCGATGCGGGCTCATTCCATGACTGTGCAGAACTGGCGTGTAACTTTTACGTTTATGCAATGGGTGACTCTGGGGACAAAGGCGACCTATCAAAACTGTACGACGAGCTTTTACAGTCACTCAATCAGTTTGCTGAAAAAGGCGTGACAGAAGATCGCCTTGAGCAGTTGAAGGGTAAAGCGGAAGCGGATGCTATTTTTGCGCTAGAAAGCGTTAAAGGTAAAGTAACGCAGTTGGCATCCAACGAGACATTCTTCGGCGATCCTGATCGTCTTGAGCAACAGCTTGAGCAGATCCGCGCAGTGACGCCTGCATCGGTAGAAAAAGCGTATACGGATTTTATCCAAGGTAAGAACAAAGTGACCCTAAGCGTGGTACCAAAAGGAAAAACTGACCTTGTCGTAAAACCAGCGACCTTTGTGACGCCAAAGCGCACGCTACCAGAATATGAGAAGATCACTGATGATCAATTGGCGTATCGTCGTGCGACCGATAACTTCGATCGCTCTGTGCAACCGCCTGTAGGGGAGCCAGTGAAAGCGACGATGCCTGAGTTGTACGAGCTTCATTTTAATAATGGCTCGGAGTTGCTTGGCGCGGTTAGCGATGAAACACCAACGGTCATGATGCAGTTTAGTTTACCTGCGGGAACACGTTTTGTTGAAAAGGGCAAAGAAGGTCTTGCCCAATTGACCGCCGCGATGTTGCAAGAAGGCACAACGAAACGTAGTGTCGAAGAGATTCAAGCTGAGCTCGATAAACTAGGTAGTGTCATCTCCGTGAATGCAACAGGCTACACAACAAACATCAGCGTTTCTGCTTTAGAAAAGAACTTAGAGCCGACGTTGAAAATTGTCGAAGAGATGTTGCTGTCTCCTGCATTCAAGCAAGCAGACTTTGAGCGTGTGAAGATGCAAGCGCTAGAAGGTCTTGTGTATGAGCATCAAAACCCAAGTTGGATGGCATCACAAGCGACTCGCCAGGTGCTCTATGGGGACTCTGTCTTTGCTCGACCAAAAGACGGCACGCAAGCAGGTGTCAGTGCACTAACGTTGGATGATGTCCGTGAATTCTACTCGAAGCATTACACGCCACAAAGTGCGCAAATCGTCGTTGTTGGTGACATTGATCAACAGGAAATTGAACAGCAACTGACGTTCTGGAAAAACTGGCAGGATGAAGCTGCACCATTGTATGCACCGCAAAGCATCGCTGCATTAGGTGAGCAAAAGATCCATCTTGTTGATAAACCAGGTGCACCACAAAGTGTGGTCATGATGGTTCGTCAGGGTATGCCTTACGATGCAACGGGCGATTTTTACCTAAGCCAACTGGCAAACTTCAACTTAGCTGGAAACTTCAATAGCCGCATTAACCAAAACCTACGTGAAGACAAGGGTTACACATACGGCGCTTACGGCTACTTCTCTGGAAATCCAGAAACTGGCTCGGTTGTTTTCACCGCGCAAGTACGAGCGGATGCAACGGTTGCTTCTATCATTGAGATGGAAAATGAGCTAAATGAATACTCGCAGTCAGGAATTACTGATGAAGAGATGAAATTTATGCGTCAAGCGGTCGGTCAAAAAGATGCACTGAAATATGAAACGCCAACACAAAAAGCGGAACTCATCAGTGATATTCTTAAGTACAACCTCGATCAAGATTACTTGCAGCAAAGAAACGCTATCGTAGAAAAAGTCGATAAGCAGACTTTGAATGCACTGGCTCAAAAGTGGTTTGATCCAAATGACTATCAAATTATCGTCGTTGGTGATGCTAAATCACTGCGTCCTCAATTAGAAAAGTTGGGGAAAGACGTAGAAGAGCTTGAAATCATTCGATAGAGTACACATTTAATAGCGGAGAAACGTTTCTCCGCTATTCATCTAGATAAGCGACTTTTCGTGGGTTATTTATCTAGATGCATTAAATATCAATAACTTAGCTTACGCTTGTCCTTTGTGATAAGTGTCCTGCTCCCAATATAAGCGAACCTCATTTTGACTGATTTTGCTGCGCGACTAAAAAAAGTTGCATCAAACCCCGAAGTATTTAAGCAGTTTGGACGCGGTGTTGAGCGAGAAACTTTGCGCTATCGTCAGGATGGACATCTAGCAACAACACCTCATCCAGAGGGGTTAGGCTCAGCGTTCACAAACCAATGGATCACGACTGATTTTTCTGAATCATTGTTAGAGTTCATTACTCCTGTGTCACATGAAATTCCAGAACTGATGGCACAACTGAAAGATATCCATCACTTCACGCAGACAAAAATGGGTGAAGAAAAGATGTGGCCTCTTTCTATGCCATGTTATGTTGGCTCGGAAGAGGATATTCAGCTTGCTCAGTACGGCTCTTCGAATGCAGCAAAAATGAAAACCCTGTACCGAGAAGGTCTAAAACGCCGCTATGGCAGCCTGATGCAAATCATTTCAGGTGTGCATTTTAACTTCTCGTTCCCTGAGACATTTTGGGATGCGCTATTCGGCGAGCAAGATGAACAAGCCCGCCAAGATGCTAAGTCTGATGCCTACTTTGCGCTGATCCGTAACTACTACCGTTTTGGTTGGATGATTCCGTATTTCTTCGGCGCATCGCCAGCGTTATGCGGCTCTTTTATTCAAGGTCGTGAAACCGATCTGCCATTCGAGAAAATTGGCGGCACTTTGTATTTGCCGAAATCGACGTCTTTGCGTTTGAGCGATCTGGGCTACACCAATAGTGCGCAAAGTGTACTGAAAATTGGCTTTAACAGCATTGATCAGTATCTGGATGGTTTGAGCGATGCGATTCGTCACCCATCAGAAGAGTTTGCGAAAATAGGCGTCAAAGTGGACGGTGAATACCGCCAGCTTAATTCCAATATTTTACAAATTGAGAACGAGCTATACGCTCCAATTCGCCCGAAACGCGTGTCGAAAAGTGGTGAGAAACCTTCAGATGCGTTACGACGCGGTGGGGTTGAGTACATTGAAGTTCGCTCTCTAGACGTTAACCCATTCAGCGCAGTGGGGTTGGATGAAGAGCAAGTACGATTCCTTGATCTCTTCCTGACTTGGGCGGCCTTGTCAGACTCGGATCCAATGGACAACTGTGAATTAGAGTGTTGGCGCGACAACTGGAACAAAGTCATTGTTTCTGGTCGTGAAAAAGGGCTAATGCTGCAAATTGGTTGCCAAGGTGAACGTCTATCTCTGCAAGATTGGGCGCATCGAGTTTTTGTCGAGCTGCGTCAGATAGCACAGCAAATGGATATGGCTGCTGGTGGCAGTGCATACCAAGATGTGTGTAATAAACTCGAGACATGGGTTGATAACCCAGAACTAACGATTTCAGGTCAACTATTAGAGCTGACGAAAGAGCTTGGTGGGTTAGGTAAAGTCGGCTGTGCGCTTGGCATGAAGTACCGCGAGGAAAATCTAGCTCACGGTTATCAGTACTACTCGCAAGATACGATGGAAACGGAAGTGGCGTCGTCAGTAGAAAAGCAAAAGCAAGCGGAACAAAGTGACACGCTATCTTTTGATGATTTTTTGGAAGATTACTTTGCTTATCTGAAGCAGTAGTGAATAGGTAAAGGTTGGGTGGGATTGAACATTAAACCGTTAGTAGTATCGGTACTCGGAAGCATGTTACTTGCAGGTTGTGCCACGGCACCGCCAAAGCAGCAGAATAATTTATGTGAGATATTTCGAGAGAAATCCGG
The DNA here is from genome assembly GCF_037162085.1 of Vibrio sp. M60_M70. Lineage (NCBI taxonomy): Bacteria > Pseudomonadati > Pseudomonadota > Gammaproteobacteria > Vibrionales > Vibrionaceae > Vibrio > Vibrio sp. M60_M70. The sequence continues at coordinate 2,787,288 of NZ_JARLUL010000001.1, read as the reverse complement.
CTGGTATGATGATGCCAAAGATATGGAAGAAAAGTGGGGAACTCCCATTCATGTCGCTATGGCTATTATTAAACAAGAAAGCAGCTTTCGGCACGATGCGAAACCACCCAAAGACTATTTATTGGGATTTATCCCTTGGGGACGAGTCAGCAGTGCGTATGGTTACGCTCAAGCTCAAGATCCTGCTTGGGAAGATTTCCAAGATGCGACGGGTCAGGGCGGTTCTCGTACCAACTTTGATGATTCAATGATGTTTGTCGGTTGGTATACTCACGAAACGAGGCGCCAACTAGGGATTTCGTTATGGGACCCATACAGTCAATATCTGGCTTATCATGAAGGTCGAGGTGGGTACAAGCGAGGTACTTATAAGCGAAAGCCCAGTTTGCTCAAAGTCGCTCGACGTGTTGAACAAACTGCAAAAACTTATGGCTGGCAGCTGAAGCAATGTCGTCAGGAATTAGAAGACAACAGCAGCTGGTTCTTTTAACCCACAGCCTGTTTATGTGCTGAAGGGATGAATGACATTTATCCAGTACCGAGAGGTATTGGAGTTACAATCAGGAGAGATGTAATGCCTTTACTCGATAGTTTTACCGTGGACCACACTCGCATGAATGCACCAGCAGTGCGAGTGGCGAAGACCATGCAGACCCCAAAAGGGGACACGATTACTGTCTTCGATTTACGCTTTACCGCGCCAAACAAAGACATCCTTTCTGAAAAAGGTATTCATACGCTAGAGCACCTTTATGCAGGCTTTATGCGCAATCATCTTAACAGCGATTCTGTTGAGATCATCGATATTTCGCCTATGGGTTGCCGCACGGGCTTTTACATGAGTCTGATTGGCACTCCATCAGAGCAGCAAGTAGCGGATGCTTGGATTGCGGCCATGGAAGACGTACTAAAGGTAGAAAGCCAGAACAAGATCCCTGAACTCAACGAATACCAATGTGGCACGGCAGCGATGCACTCTTTAGAAGAAGCACAACAGATCGCCAAGAGCATTTTGGATGCTGGTGTATCGGTGAACAAAAATGATGAACTGGCTTTGCCTGAATCGATGCTAAAAGAGCTGCGTATCGACTAGTTGCTAAAAACTTATCAAGAAGCATATTTATCCAGAACTAAAAAGAGCCTGACATGATCAGGCTCTTTTATTTTTTATCGTTGAGTTTTTCTCATCGTGAGTTGTAAATAGAGGCTATTTTTTCTTTTTAGGATAAACACGAACGAGCTTGATGCGGTTTTCTTCAATCTCAACAAGCTCCATTGGATGACCAGCCACTCTCACGCTTAAATGGCTCTCTGGAATGTCTTCTAGGTGCTCCAAAATAAGACCGTTTAACGTTCTTGGGCCATCCGTTGGTAAGTCCCATTTCAGGCCTTTGTTGATATCTCGGATATTGGTGCTGCCTTCAATGAGGAAGCTTCCGTCACCTTGAGGACTGATTTCATCAGAAAGGCTTGGAGAAATCGAGGTCGTGAACTCGCCAATGATCTCTTCCAGAATATCTTCCAATGTCACCAAGCCAATAATGTCGCCATACTCATCAACAATCAGACCAATACGCTGTTTGTTGCGTTGGAACTTTAACATTTGCACGTTCAGTGGCGTACCTTCCGGGATGTAATAGACTTCATCCGCAGCACGTAATAGCGTCTCTTTATTGAACTCGTTTTTTTCCAGCATCAGGCGGTAAGCTTCACGCAGGCGCAGCATGCCAACCACTTCATCAATTTGGTCACGATAAAAAACAATGCGTCCATGTGGTGAGTGGGTAAGCTGACGAACGATGGATTTCCAGTCATCATTAATATCGATACCGGTAATCTCATTGCGTGGCACCATGATGTCGTTCACAGTGACGTGCTCAAGATCCAAAATAGATACCAACATGTCTTGGTGTCGGCGAGGGATCAATCCGCCAGCTTCGTTTACTACGGTACGCAGCTCATCGGAACTAAGATGGTCTTCTACTGAGTGATCGGCTTTTACGCCAAGTAAACGAATAAAGCCATTCGTAATAAAGTTAACAAGCATCACTAAAGGCGACAGTAACTTCATCAGTATGGTCAATAATATACTGCTCGCGTAGGACACACGTTCAGGATAAAGCGCTGCAATTGTTTTAGGGGTAACCTCGGCAAAAACCAATACAACCATAGTTAGTGCACCGGTTGCGATAGCGACACCTAAATCACCATACAAACGCATACCAATAATGGTCGCGATGGCGGACGCGAGAATATTAACGAGGTTGTTGCCGATAAGAATAAGACCAATCAAACGATCTGGACGGTCTAATAGCCTTTCGACTCGCTTAGCGCCTTTATGCCCATTTTTGGCTAAGTGCTTTAAGCGATAACGGTTCAGAGACATCATCCCTGTTTCTGAGCCGGAAAAGTAACCTGATATGACGATAAGACACGCGAGTAGCGCAAACAAGATACCCGTAGAGATGTCGTCCAAAACGTTGCTGTTCCTTGTAAGTATTGGGTTATATAACGGTTGAGTAAGTCCGTTAAGTCAAAGGGTTAAGGCGTACTGTATTTTATCTAGCCTAAAATATAAAGGATAGGAGCCCTAGAGCTCCTTAATTCAAGATGATTTCTTTCACAAAGCGACTGCCAAAATACGCCAGAGTTAACAGCGTTGCCCCTGCGACAGCGAACCAAGTAACTTTTCTACCACGCCAACCTTTTTGATAATGACCCCAAAGCAGTATTGAGTACACAATCCAAGCGATGAAAGAAAGAATGCCTTTATGCGCTTTACCTTGAGCAAACATATCCTGCACAAAGACAAAGCCAGTAATGAGCGTACCAGTTAACAATAAGTTACCGATCAAAATGATTTTGAATAGCTGACGCTCTACCATTAATAAAGGCGGCAGGTTTGGGTTAATCGCCAAAGATTTTTTTGTTTTCAGTTTGTGATCTAACCAAGCCAGCTGAAGTGCGTAGAGTGCACCGATAGTTAAAGTTGCGTATGAGAACAGCGCAAAAGAAATGTGAATGAGTAGCTTAGGGTCATTCTCTAGGTGCTTGATAAACGTGCTTGGCAAAAATGTGGCAGCAGATAAATTGATGGCAGCAAAGCTATAAACGACAGGCAATAAAAACCACAACCGATTTTTCAACATAGCAAGGCTCATGACCAGAGAAATAATAAAACTGATCAAAGAGGCTACGTTTAGAATACTAAGGTTTTGACCTGAACCATCAAAAATCAGATCACTCAAAATCCACGCATGAAAAACAAGCGCACAGGCAGCACTAGCAAACACTGTTTTTGCTTTGATTCCTGACTGCTGTGAGAGTCCGGGTATGATGGTCGCAATCGCCAAAACATAAAGTATGGCGGCCGCGATGGCTATTAAGCTATCCATGAATCCTAAATATTATTGTGCACAATGAGGAAATTATACCTTGCATTACACTTTGGGGCTACGTTATATCCGACATCAATCGTGAGAGATGAGATATTGAAATTAATAAGTTACCGCACCATATAGAAATAGAGACAAGAATAGAGCAGCGGTACGGGTATGACTCAGACCTTGGCTAATGTATACTCACACTAATTAATCGCCATTTTAGCGAAGAGACAAAGATGTTTGAGAATTTAACGGATCGATTATCCAAAACGCTGAAAAATATCAGTGGCAAAGGTCGTCTGACCGAAGACAACATTAAAGAGACCCTACGTGAAGTACGAATGGCCTTACTTGAAGCTGACGTTGCGCTTCCGGTTGTTCGTGAATTTGTTAACCGCGTTAAAGAAAAAGCGGTAGGTGTAGAAGTTTCTAAATCTCTGACTCCTGGTCAGGAATTTATCAAGATCGTTCAAACAGAACTTGAAGCCGTAATGGGTGAGTCGAATGAGGCGCTAAACCTTGCCGCTCAACCACCTGCTGTGCTTCTTATGGCGGGTCTACAAGGTGCGGGTAAAACCACATCGGTAGGTAAGCTATCTAAGCTTTTAAAAGAACGTGACAAGAAGAAAGTCTTGGTTGTGTCTGCCGACGTTTACCGCCCTGCGGCAATCAAGCAGCTTGAAACGCTGGCATCAGACATCGGTGTTGACTTCTTCCCATCATCACCAGACCAGAAGCCTATTGATATCGCCAATGCAGCGATTGACCATGCGAAGAAAAAATTCTACGACGTATTGATTGTCGATACCGCAGGTCGCTTGGCGATTGATGAAGAGATGATGGGGGAGATCAAAGATCTTCACGCAGCTATCAACCCAGTAGAAACGCTATTTGTTGTTGACGCTATGACGGGTCAAGACGCAGCAAATACAGCAAAAGCCTTTGGCGATGCGCTACCTCTTACCGGTGTAGTTCTAACTAAAGTTGATGGTGATGCTCGTGGTGGTGCGGCACTGTCAGTACGCCATGTAACGGGCAAACCAATCAAATTCTTGGGTGTCGGTGAAAAAACTGACGCGCTAGAACCGTTCCATCCAGATCGTGTTGCTTCACGTATTCTTGGTATGGGTGACGTTCTGTCTTTAATTGAAGACCTACAACGCAACGTTGACCAAGAAAAAGCAGAAAAGCTGGCGAAGAAGTTCAAAGAGAAGAAAGGTTTCGACCTTGAAGATTTCCGTGAACAGCTAGGCCAGATGCAAAACATGGGCGGCATGATGGGCATGATGGATAAGCTTCCTGGCATGTCTCAGCTACCAGACAATGTGAAAGACAAAGTCGATGACAAGATGTTCAAGCAGATGGAAGCGATCATCAGCTCCATGACAATGAAAGAACGTCAACGCCCAGAGATTATCAAAGGCTCACGCAAGAAACGTATTGCGGCTGGTTCTGGTGTGCAAGTTCAAGACGTAAACCGCTTACTAAAACAGTTCACCCAAATGCAGAAGATGATGAAAAAGATGCAAAAAGGTGGCATGAAAGGCATGATGCGCAACATGCAAGGCATGATGGGCGGCATGGGTGGAGGCGGTGGCTTCAACCCATTTGGTCGTTAATTAATCGATCACGCATAGATTCAGGGTGTTAGGTACGTCACAAACTTTAAATTCAATTTATGTTGGCGAAAAAGTAACTAAACTCCTTGCATTGCTCCGGGAGAAGAGTAAAATTCCGGAGCTTTATTTTGGCACGAGACCCCAAACTATTTAATTTCTTGAATGGTTTTTGGGGTTAATTTTATTTTTGAGAAAGCAAAGAGGACGACATGGTAACCATTCGTTTGGCACGTCACGGCGCTAAAAAGCGTCCATTTTATCAAATCGTAGTAGCGGACAGCCGCAACGCTGCAACTGGCCGTTTCATCGAGAAAGTTGGTTTCTTTAACCCAACTGCTAAAGGTCAAGAAGAAGGTCTACGTCTAGACCTAGACCGCGTTAACCACTGGGTTGGTCAAGGCGCGTCTGTATCTGACCGCGTTGCTAAGCTAGTTAAAGACGCTCAAAAAGCGGCTTAATTTTTTACTTGAAAAGTAGAAACTAGTTTATGTCGATGAAAGGTAAAGAAACAATGAGCAACGAAAAGATTGTTGTAGGCAAGTTTGGTGCTACTTACGGCATTCGAGGTTGGCTTAAGGTTTTTTCCTACACAGACAATGCTGAAAGCATTTTCGATTACAGCCCTTGGTACATTAACCAAAAGGGTAAGTGGGTTGAGTACAAAGTAGAAAGCTGGAAGCGCCATAACAAAGGTATGGTGGCTAAGCTGGAAGGCATGGATGTTCGTGAAGACGCGCATCTAATGACGAACTTTGAAATTGCTATTGACCCTGCGGTACTTCCTGAATTGTCAGAAGATGAGTTCTACTGGCGCGAATTGTTTGGGATGCAAGTTGTAACCACTAAAGGTTACGATCTAGGTGTCGTTACTGACATGCTAGAAACTGGCTCAAACGATGTTCTGGTTGTTAAAGCAAATCTTAAAGATGCTTTCGGGCAGAAGGAACGATTAATCCCGTTCCTTGAAGAGCAAGTGATCATTAATGTTGATCGCGAAGCTCAACGGATCGAAGTTGACTGGGATCCTGGATTCTAATCTCCAAAATTACAGAGCGAGATAAACATGTGGGTTGGCGTTATTAGCCTTTTTCCAGAAATGTTCCGTTCTGTTACTGATTTTGGAGTAACAGGTCAAGCGGTTAAAAAAGGTCTTTTGTCGATTGAGACTTGGAATCCTAGAGATTTTACTCACGACAAACATCGCACTGTCGATGACCGACCTTACGGTGGTGGCCCTGGTATGTTAATGATGGTTCAGCCTTTGCGCGATGCCATTCATACCGCGAAAGCAGCCTCACCGGGCAAGACGAAAGTCATCTACCTTTCTCCTCAAGGTCGCAAGCTCGACCAGAAAGGAGTAGAAGAACTGGCAACAAATGAGAACTTGCTTCTGATTTGTGGTCGTTACGAAGGGATAGATGAGCGCATCATTCAATCTGAAGTCGACGAAGAATGGTCGATTGGTGATTTTGTGATGACGGGTGGTGAGATACCAGCCATGACGTTAATCGATTCTGTCTCTCGGTTTGTTCCGGGTGTACTAGGGGATTTCGCGTCAGCAGAAGAAGACTCTTTTGCAAATGGCTTGTTAGATTGCCCTCACTATACGCGTCCAGAAGTGTTGGATGACAAAGAGGTACCAGCGGTACTGATGTCAGGCAATCACAAGGACATTCGTCAATGGCGACTAAAACAGTCGCTGGGCCGAACTTGGCTTAGAAGACCAGAGCTCCTGGAAAACCTAGCTCTGACTGACGAACAGGAACAATTACTTGCTGAGTTCATTAGTGAACATAACGCAAAGTAACCTAATTTATTTAGTATCAGTTTATTCTAGGAATTTAAAAAATGAGTAACATCATCAAAGCTCTTGAAGAAGAGCAAATGAAATCAGACCTACCTAAATTTGCACCAGGTGACACTGTTGTAGTTCAAGTTAAGGTAAAAGAAGGTGACCGTGAGCGTCTACAGGCTTTCGAAGGCGTTGTAATCGCAATCCGTAACCGTGGTCTACACTCTGCTTTCACTGTACGTAAAATCTCTAACGGTGAAGGTGTTGAGCGTACGTTCCAAACACACTCTCCAATCGTTGATAGCATCGAAGTTAAACGCCGTGGTGCAGTACGTCGTGCCAAGTTGTACTACCTACGTGAGCGTTCTGGTAAGTCTGCTCGTATCAAAGAGAAACTTGCTAAGAAGTAATGCTATAACTAGCGTTCTCATCTTAAACGGAGTCCTTTTAGGGCTCCGTTTTTTTATTTGTGTAATTAGCTTGCTCGTTTTCTTTTCATCCGACCTGTACTGCCGATGCTCATGCACTGGCATATACTCCGCGCCTCTGCCTTGCTCGAATAAAAATAGCTTTGCTAGATCATCAAAATAGTCAGAGTTGAAAAGGGGTGAATGAATACCGATTGCAGACCGCAATGGTTAAAATTCATCATTCTGAACAGCGACGAAGGAGCGTGATTCAGAATCTACTAGCCGAAAGCGCTAGTGTTTAAGTCGTTACTTCAGAAGTGTCCTTGCTGTGAGTGGATTCCTGATGTCGTTATGGTTCCTCGGAATGATGGCAAATGATGACCAAAGATTACAGGGCTCCGCGGTTAAAATTCGTCATTCTGGACAGCGACGAAGGAGCGTGATTCAGAATCTATTCGCCGAGAGCGCTAGTGTTTAAGTCGTCAACTTCAGCAGAGCCCTTGCTGTGAGTAGATTCCTGATGTCGTTATGGCTCCTTGGAATGACGGCAAATGATGGCCAAAGATTACAGGGCACCGAGGTTAAAATTCATCACTCTGGACAGCGACGAAGGAGTGTGGTTCAGAATCTACTAGCCGAGAATGCAAGTGTTTAAGTTGTTAGCTGCCCCCTTGCTGTGAATAGAGTCGTGATGTTGCGATAGTTCTTCGGAATGATGGGAGTACAGATGGTGGAGTTAAATTGTCTTTTCTGTATGTTGTAAGCCAAGTGCTCCGCATTTCATAGCCATTTCCCAATAGCCTAAAACCTAGGAGCCTAGGATATTCCTTTACCCTAGGCCTCAATTTAATACTGGTCTTCAGACCAGCCATCACTGTCGGACATATCGGGGGCGCCTGGGATGGTGTTTTCTTCATCTGCCCATTCACCAAAATCAATCATTTGGCATTGTTTACTGCAGAAAGGGCGATGAGGACTTTGTTCTCCCCATTCTACGTCGGCGCCACATTGTGGGCATTGAACGATGGTAATTTTAGACATAGTTGAGCGTCCCATTACTAATTGGTGTTAAAGGGTAGTATACCTAAATGAATTCAAGATGGCTTATTCAACGCGCTATTGCTGCTACGAATTTTTATCCAATATACGAACAATAAAGCGTTGAATTTTAGATTGTGGGGGTGAGGCTTAGTGTCGTCTTAGCTGCACACAGCAAGTTCAAACTCAATATCTTGTGTGCACGCTTGACCGTTTTCAAACGACATAAACTTGATCGCAAAGCGGTTTTTATGGCCAGAAATCATAGGATAAACGCCATATTCCATTGGGATGTGAAGTCTTAGAATATTAGCTTCATCAGCGTCACTTTGGAAGAAACCCGCACGACCGATTTGAGCTTTAAAATGTCCGGTCTCTCTAGTGAGCTTTAACCATAATGAAAGCGCATCAGACAAGGGCCTTAAGCTTGCTTGCCACTGCTGCGCATCATGCTTTTTACGTTCAATGGGTAGGTGAAGCCAGTAATGTAACGCTGGCAAATCAAAACAGCATGAACCACCCGGTAGATTAAAGCGTTGGCGGATAGAGCTTAGGAAGCGATCTTCTTTTAGTGCTTGACCAAAACGCTCTGCACCCATCAGTTGGCTATGAACGACATCTATCTCTTGTAGTAGGGTATTTAATGCGTCTTGATCGACGCCATCAACATTTAGCCAATGGCGGTACGACAGTCGTTGTTTCTCTAAATCTTTGGCCAGTTCACTTTTCAGCTGGATCTGTTCGAAGATTTCAACCATATCGAATAACGCACGGAAAAACAGTTGGTACTGGTGATTTTCGCTAAACCCAGAGGCCAAGTGAGCCTGACGCAGCAGAGACTCCACTCTTAGATAAATACGAGTTTTCTCATTTAACGGATGTTCAAATTTGTGCGTGGTCATCGACATAAGCCTTTGTGAGTTTCGTTCCTATTTTCGCAGATTTTTCTTACACATGGCTAGGTACTTTTCGTGCAAATCTGTGATTTGAAGCAAAAGATCTGGGTCACTTGGATTATTCTTAACCACATCGTCTGCAAGCGCGAGTCTTTGCTCTCTTGATGCTTGAGAGGCAAGGATAGCGCGAGCTTGTTCTTCACTCACATTGTCTCGTTTCATCGTGCGAGATATCTGTGTATTCGGTTCTACATCGACGACAAGAACTCGATCACACAAACTGTCTAGCTTGTTTTCTACGAGCAACGGCACCACAAGTAACGCATACTCTGAGGTGACTTGCTGCAAATCTTCGATCATCTTTTCACGAATTATCGGGTGCAACAGTGCGTTGAGCCATGCTTTTTCATCTGAGTTTGAAAAGATTTTCTCTCTCAGCTTTGCGCGATCTAAAGTTTGGTCTTCACGAACGATATCGTGACCAAAATGTTCAATAATCGCGTTTAGGCCGGGAGTGCCTGGCTCGACAACTTCTCTTGCTACAATGTCGGCATCGACGATATCGATTTTAAATTGTTGTTTGAACAGATTCGCGACGGTTGTTTTACCGCTAGCGATACCACCTGTTAAACCAATAACCAAAGCCATTTACACTCCTAGAACTGAAGTAAAGTACCAGTTTAAAATCTGATCGCCCCAAATTAAGCTTATCCAACCAGCAATTGCTAAGTAAGGACCGAAAGGAAAAGCTTTTTCAATTCCCTGTTTTTGCAAGCGTAGTTGAATGATGCCAAATACGATGCCAACCACAGAAGAAAGTAGAATGATCATCGGCAGTGACTGCCAGCCCAGCCAAGCCCCTAGTGCTGCTAGTAGCTTAAAATCACCATATCCCATTCCTTCTTTACCAGTAAGTAGCTTAAAGCCCCAGTAAACGGACCAGAGACATAGGTAACCAGCAATAGCACCAATGACAGAATCTTGTAGAGTAACAGGACTTATTTCGACTAATGCTAAGGCAATGCCAGCCCAAGTTAATGGTAATGTTAATTGGTCAGGTAACAACATAGTATCGAGATCGATAAATGTTGCGGCGATTAAGATAAAAGTGAAAAAGAGTAGGGCAACGGTAAAGTAACTAAAACCAAAGTGGTAAGCGACAAAGCCTGAGCAGAACGCAGTGAGCAGTTCAATCAGTGGATAGCGTGCGCTAATGGCTGTCTGACAGTTGTGGCATTTGCCTTTTAAAAGCAGCCAGCTAATCACAGGGATGTTGTCTCGAATACGTATCGGCGTTGCGCACTTCTGACAGGAGGAGCGTGGGACGCTCAAGGTCAGCACTTCTTTAGGAGGTTCTATTTTGTATTCAGGAAATGACTCGGCACATTCGCGTCGCCATTCTAGTTCCATGATTTTAGGTAGTCGATAAATAACCACATTGAGGAAGCTACCCACGATCAGACCGAAGATGGTGGCAAACACAACGAATAGCCAAGGGTAGTACTGGAATACTTCCATATTTGTCTCTTGAGCGATGAGTGAAATCAGCAAGATGCTGTTTTAAAGGAGTTAACAGCTCATTCTAGCCCAATACACTCATTAAGTTAAAGATTGGCAAGTACATTGCTGTCACTAATCCGCCAACAACGATGCCTAAAAAAACGATAATTAGCGGCTCTAGAATTTTACTAAGGTTGTCGACGGTGTTATCGACTTCAAACTCGTAGATCGTTGCAACTTTATTGAGCATATCGTCAAGTCGACCAGACTCTTCACCGATCATGACCATTTGTAACACTAATTCAGGGAACACATTACAGTTACGCATGGCAACATACATTGGCATACCTGCGGCGGTATCACGGTAAACTTCTTCTATGGCGAGTTGATAGTGTAAGTTTCCTGAGGTTTTTGATGTGGTTTTTAAACTGGTTAGAATTGGAATACCCGCTGTAAAGCTTGTGGCGAGTGTTCGACTAAATTTGGCGATAGCAGCTTTTGATAATACAGGGCCCAGAACAGGAAATTTAAGCACAGAGCGGTTGAGCATTAAGCGAAAAGAATCTGAACGCTTAGAGAGGATTCTCGCCGAGATGAATAAACTAATGGAGCCTAGTGCGATAAACGGACTCCAGTTTTGTGTCCAGACGGAAAGATCTAATACTTGCCTGGTAAACCAAGGTAAGTCAGCACCAAAACCAACAAACATTTTTTCAAACTCGGGAATGACTTTGGTGAGCATGATAAACGAGACGCCTAACGCTACTAGCACTACCATGGCTGGGTAAATCAGGGCTTTGATCACTTTCGCACGGAGTTGTTCATTTTTTTCTCGGTAGGTGGCTAAGCGCTCGAACACTTCCGCTAAGTTACCGGATTGCTCACCTGTGGCGATAAGGTCGGTATAGAGTGGGTCAAAGTGTTCACTTGCAGTGCGCATGGCTTTTGACATGGGCGTACCCGCTTCAACGGCGCGTGTCACGCTCATCAAAATGGATTTCATCTCTGCTTTTTTGTGGTTTTCTGATACCAATTTTAAAGCCTGAACTAAGGGGACACCGGTTATCAACATCGTCGAAATTTGCCGGGTAAACACCGTGATGTCTCTGCCTTTCACGCGATGGCTGAGTTTAGTTAGAAACGAGATACTGCTTTTCTTTAACTTCTTGATCTTGATGTGTTGTGCGTCTAGACGCTCGCGTACTTCAATTTCTGTCATCGCGAGAGTTTGTCCAGACGTCTTTTTGCCTGAACTGTTGATGCCTTTCCAGCGGAAGTTTTTAAGTTGTGGTGTAGTGGTTTTCATAGAGGTGACTGCTGATTAAAGGATTAAAAATAAAGTACGCGCTGTAGTTCACTAAAACTTGTGATCCCTTGTTTGAGTTTTTCTATGCCCGACATTTGTAACGTGCTCATACCATTTGCGATGGCGAGTTTTTCTAGTTCATGTACCGACGCGCCTTTAATAAGCGCTTCGGAAAGAAATTCATCAAAGCGCATCACTTCATAAATCCCCGTTCGGCCGGAATAACCATGGGTACACTCATTGCATCCATCGGGATTGGCTTTAAAAATGTTGTCGCTTGCTTGAATTCCGAGATGTTGTAGCTGAACGGTAAGCTCTTGTGATTGTTTGCAGTGCGAGCACAGTTTACGGGCTAAGCGCTGGGCAATAATCAAACTAAGAGATGAGGCCAAGTTAAAGCTTTCTACGCCCATGTTTGATAAACGAATAACCGTTTCAGCCGCAGAATTGGTATGCAAGGTTGAAAGTACTAAGTGACCGGTTTGCGATGCTTTTATGGCGATTTCCGCAGTGTCTAAGTCACGAATCTCACCGACCATGACCACATCGGGGTCTTGACGAAGAAAAGAGCGTAACGCCTCTGCGAAGCCAAAGCCGATCTTGGGTTGTACTTGTACTTGGTTAATGCCCGATAAGTTAATTTCTACCGGGTCTTCTGCTGTGGAAATGTTGATTTCTGGCTTATTGAGAATACTCAATCCAGTGTACAGAGAAACGGTTTTCCCGCTCCCAGTTGGGCCTGTCATCAGAATCATGCCTTGTGGGCGACGCAGCGCATCCAAGTACAATTGTTTTTGTTGTTCGCTATAACCAAGTTTGTCGATATCCAGTGACGCAGAGCTGCTGTCGAGTAGTCGTAATACAATTTTCTCTCCGAATAGAGTCGGTAGCGTGGATACACGCATATCAATCGCGGTGTCTTGATTCAACTTGAGCTTAATACGCCCATCTTGTGGTAAACGTCGCTCTGCAATATCAAGCTTAGAGAGGATTTTGATACGAGCGGATAAGCGGCGACTTAAGTGGCTTGGTGGCTGCTGTGTTTCAATTAAGATGCCATCACAGCGTAGGCGAACGCGGTACATCTTTTCATAAGGTTCAAAGTGGATATCGGATGCGCCTTTGCGCACAGCGTCCAACAGAATTTGGTTTATGTAACGGCTAACAGGAGACTCATCTTGGCTCAAGTCTTCAATGTTGTCGATTTCATCTGCGCCCACGTCAACCAGACTGGCTAACTCTTCTTGGTTGATCTCTTTTAATCCAGACTTTTCTTGCCCAAGTGCTCGGCCATATAAGCGCCGAATCGCAGCGGTCAGCTCGCGAAAATCAGCGAGAACAAGCTCTACTTGCAACCCTGTCGCAAAACGAAAGTCATCTTCTGCTTGTTGGTTCGTCGGGTCGGCAACGGCTAATAACAAAGTTGAAGGCGTGCGCTGGAGTGGGAGTGCGTTATGTCGAGTGATTAATTCACGTAGACCGAGTTGTTGACAAAGCGAAGCGTACTCATACTGAGATAACTCGGGCTGACTCAAACCAAAGAGAGAACTTAAGTGATCAGCTAGCTCGCTTGATGTTAATAATCCAGAACTGAGTAAAGCTTCCGGCATTGAAATGCCAGAAGCTTTGACTTGCTCTATTAACGATTCTTCTTGGGAAAATGTCAGTAATCCTTTTTGGCGAAGAATTGTTGAGAGTTTGGTGAGCATTAATGTTAACGACAATTTTTTGGTAACAAATCATCTGTTACCGGGCTTGAGCTAGAACCTTGACATGTCCATGTTCCATCAGACGCACGTACTAGCTCGAAGTTTTTACTAGTAACCAAGTTACTCACTCCTGAGCTATCAAACTCAAACTTGATTGTGCCAGCGGAAGAGCTTGCTGCAGTAAAAGTTATTGAACCTGATGGAATAGAGGTTGGAACACCCAAGTCTGCTTCAGTTTCATTTGCATTAGCACCATCAGGGAACTTACCATTTTCGACAGCAAATGCTTCTACGTTCGTTTTTACTCCAGTCAGGGTTGCAAGAGCTGATGCTACCTCGGACTTCGCAACGTATTTTTGGTACTGTGGAATAGCTATAGATGCCAAAACACCAATTACCGCCACCACAATCATTAATTCAATCAGAGTAAAACCCTGTTGTTTTTTCTGTTTACTGTTTTTCATTTTTAACCCTTTCCTAAAAATTAATAATGCTCTTGCATTAGCGAAAGATTATGGAGAGTTAAGGTGGGTTGAAAATGGGGAAGAGATGGGCTCTCGAGTGAGATAAAACTCTTTGGTGAAAAGTTGCATATCGCATGCAGAGTTTTGCGAGTAGTACTATTTTTTAGTGGATAAAAAGAAAGGGCCAATTGGCCCTTTTTAATGATGAATTACTCACAACCCACTGAGTTAGTTGAAGTAATTTGAGATTTGTTGCTTTTGTTATTTGAAGCGCATCGAAAGATCCATCGCTTTTAGATGCTTAGTCAACGCGCCTACCGAAATGTAATCGACACCGGTTTCTGCGTATTCTGCGATGGTCTCTAGCGTAATGTTGCCGGAGTTCTCTAAAGCGGCACGACCTGCGTTAATCGCTACGGCTTCACGCATCATTTCTTTTGTGAAGTTATCTAGCATGATGATGTCGGCACCGGCGTCTATCGCTTCTTTCAACTCTTCTAAGCTTTCCGTTTCTACTTCTACCGGTTTGCCTGGGTTGAGCTCTTTCGCTTTTTGGATCGCTTGAGTAATACCACCACAAGCAATAATGTGGTTTTCTTTAATAAGGTAAGCGTCGAACACACCGATGCGATGGTTAAAGCCACCACCGCAGGTCACGGCGTATTTTAGTGCGCTACGCAGACCAGGAATGGTTTTGCGTGTGTCTAGTAGACGACACTCAGTATGCGCGATTTTTTCAGCGTACTCTGCGGTAACTGTTGCGCAGCCAGACAGCGTTTGGATGAAGTTCATTGCGTTACGCTCACCTGTCAACAAATCACGAGCTGGGCCTGTCAGCGTACAAAGGGTTTGGTTAGGTTTGACCTTATCGCCGTCATTTACGTGCCATTCAATGCTGACCTTACCACCGAGCTGTTTAAAAACTTCATCAGCCCATGCTTGACCACAGAACACACCATATTCGCGAGTAATAATCGTTGCGGTATTAACCGCATCGGCAGGGATCAAAGATGCAGTAATGTCGTTATCTGCGTCGACACTGCCACCTAGATCTTCTTTTAAGGTATCAGCGACAGAGCGAGTGATCTCTAAAGGGAGTTGTTGTTTAAGGTATTCTAGGCGTTCTTGAATGTTGTGTGTGTTCTTCATCGCAAATCTTGTCTTGAAAGGGAGATGGCAACGAATGATACTCTCCGGTGTCAATAATTTCAGCAGTTAATTTGCAAAGTAGAGAGGTTGATATGCGCCCAATTATCGAGAATGGCTGGCTGACACAGGCAAAGCATGTTCCGTCACCATTTTTTGATGCCCGCTCTGATATAAACGACATCTCTCTGCTGGTGGTACACAACATCAGTTTGCCTCCTGGGCAGTTTGGTGGACCATATATAGAGGGCTTCTTCACTGGCAAGCTAGACCCAAACGCACATCCATTTTTTGAAGTTATTCACAAAATGGGCGTTTCTGCACATTGCTTGATTAAGAGAAACGGCGAGGTTGTTCAATTTGTTTCTTTTCTCGATAGAGCATGGCATGCCGGTCAATCCAGTTTCGCGGGCAGGGAGCGTTGTAATGACTATTCCATTGGTATCGAGCTTGAAGGGACAGAATTTACTGCCTACACAGAAGCGCAATATCAATCACTTGCAGAGATCACTGAGGTGATTATGCAGTCTTATCCTCAAATCACCCCGCCACGAATTACTGGTCATCAATATATTGCGCCCTTGAGAAAAAGCGATCCTGGTCTAAGCTTTGATTGGGTGAAATATAGACAGCTTATACAGCGTTGATTTGTAGCGAAAGTGTAAATTCAAAAAAGCGAAATAAATAAGGCATACGATCAGGTATGCCTTTTTTTGATACCAGAAATATTAATGATTGTTAAAAGTTAACTACATTTTTACGCTCGTATACGCCGTTTTGGTGAATAAACAGACTGATAATTTTGTCATTTTCTGTATTTCTTTTCCAAAATTGCTAGCACGTCGACTTCCCATTTGTATGCTTTATGTAATTGGTCATACCAATTCTATTGCTGTTTTAACAGTCGATTGTTATCAGAGTGTTGGAAGTAAGCTCGTTCTATGATTTAGGTCAATTTTCGGCTGGACAGTGGCGTTTTAATTATGTTAATTTCTGCACCAACTTAAAATTGGTATTACCAATTACCTGCAAGAGTAGAAGAACAATAAATTATGGCTTATCAAAGGATTCGTCAGCCAAAACTCTCTGATGTTATAGAACAAGAGTTAGAAAGGTTGATAGTGGAAGGAACATTGTCTCCGGGGCAACAACTGCCTCCAGAGCGTGAACTGGCAAGACAGTTCGATGTGTCTCGTCCTTCAGTCCGAGAAGCCATTCAACGCTTAGAAGCGAAGCGTTTGTTGACTCGTCGCCAAGGTGGCGGAACATTCGTAAGTGAGAATATCTGGAAGAGCTTTTCAGATCCCTTGTTGAATTTGTTGTCTAGTCATTCTGAAACCCAGCTTGATGTGCTTGAGTCTCGTCATGCAATGGAAGGAATTTCAGCTTACTTTGCAGCTTTACGTGGTACCGAAGAAGATTTTGCGCGTATTCAAGGTTGCCTTGAGCGCATTAGCCAAGAGCAAGCAAACAACGATATCGAAGCTGAATCTGCGGAAGTGATGCAATTTTTGATCGCTTTGACAGAAGCCGCGCACAACGTGGTTTTGTTGCACATTGTTCGAAGCTTAGCACCTTTGCTTGAGCAAAATATTCTACAAAATTTTAAATTACTACGTCGCCGCCCAGAAGCGGTCGAGAAAGTCAGTAAACACCGAGCCAATATCGTGGATGCGATTGTTTCTGGTCAGCCTGAAAAGGCGCGAGAAATGTCCCACTCGCACTTGGCTTACATCGAAGAAACATTGTTGGATTTGACTCGAGAAGAGTCTCGACGAGAGCGTTCTCTACGTCGAATTCAGCAGGGTAATGACTCGTAAGAGCGTTACTTAAATAAGTAGATCCAACCAACAGAAGGATAGATCGCCATGTCTGATATGAAGCATGACGTAGATGCACTGGAAACTCAAGAATGGCTACAAGCGCTTGAGTCAGTTGTACGTGAAGAAGGTCTAGAGCGTGCTCAATTCCTATTAGAGCAAGTTCTAGATAAAGCACGTCTAGACGGTGTTGATATGCCAACAGGTATCACAACTAACTACATCAACACGATTCCTGCAGACCAAGAACCAGCATACCCAGGTGACACAACACTTGAGCGTCGTATTCGCTCAATTATTCGTTGGAACGCTATCATGATCGTTCTACGTGCATCTAAGAAAGACCTAGAGCTAGGCGGCCACATGGCGTCTTTCCAGTCTTCTGCTGCGTTCTACGAGACATGTTTCAACCACTTCTTCCGTGCGCCAAACGAGAAGGACGGTGGCGACCTAGTTTACTACCAAGGTCACATTTCACCAGGTATCTACTCACGTGCATTCGTTGAAGGTCGTCTAACTGAAGAGCAGCTAGACAACTTCCGTCAAGAAGTAGACGGCAAAGGTATTCCTTCATACCCGCACCCTAAACTGATGCCTGAATTCTGGCAGTTCCCGACAGTATCGATGGGCCTAGGTCCAATCGCTTCTATCTACCAAGCTCGTTTCCTTAAGTACCTAGAAGGCCGTGGTCTAAAAGACACTTCAGAGCAGCGCGTTTACGCGTTCCTAGGTGACGGTGAGATGGATGAGCCAGAATCACGTGGTGCTATCTCTTTCGCTGCGCGTGAGAAACTAGACAACCTATGTTTCCTAATCAACTGTAACCTACAGCGTCTAGATGGCCCTGTAATGGGTAACGGTAAGATCATTCAAGAACTTGAAGGTCTGTTCAAAGGTGCTGGTTGGAACGTAGTGAAGGTAATCTGGGGTAACAACTGGGATTCACTACTAGCTAAAGATACGACTGGTAAGCTTCTACAGCTTATGAATGAAACGATCGACGGCGACTACCAAACATTCAAATCAAAAGACGGCGCGTACGTACGTGAGCACTTCTTTGGTAAGTACCCAGAGACAGCTGCACTTGTTGCTGACATGACTGATGACGAAATCTTCGCACTTAAGCGTGGTGGTCACGAGTCTTCTAAGCTATACGCGGCATACAAAAACGCGGCAGAAACTAAAGGTCGTCCAACAGTAATCCTAGCTAAGACTGTTAAAGGTTACGGCATGGGTGAAGCGGCTGAAGGTAAGAACATCGCGCACCAAGTTAAGAAGATGGACATGACTCACGTACTACACCTACGTGATCGTCTAGGTCTTCAAGACATCCTAACTGACGAAGCTGTGAAAGAACTTCCGTACCTGAAACTTGAAGAAGGTTCAAAAGAGTACGAATACCTACACGCTCGTCGTAAAGCGCTACACGGCTACACACCACAGCGTCTACCAAAATTCACTCAAGAATTCATCGTTCCTGAGCTAGAAGAATTCAAGCCACTACTAGAAGAACAGAAGCGTGATATCTCTTCTACTATGGCATTCGTACGTGCACTGAACGTTCTACTTAAGAACAAGAACATTGGTAAGAACATCGTTCCTATCATTGCTGACGAAGCGCGTACATTCGGTATGGAAGGTCTGTTCCGTCAAATCGGTATCTACAACCCGCACGGCCAAACTTACACACCAGAAGATCGTGGCGTTGTTTCTTACTACAAAGAAGCGACTTCAGGTCAGGTTCTACAAGAAGGTATCAACGAGCTAGGTGCTATGTCTTCATGGGTTGCTGCTGCGACTTCATACTCGACAAACGACCTACCAATGATCCCGTTCTACATCTACTACTCAATGTTCGGCTTCCAACGTGTTGGCGACATGGCGTGGATGGCTGGCGACCAACAAGCACGTGGTTTCCTACTAGGCGCAACCGCTGGTCGTACAACGCTGAACGGCGAAGGTCTACAGCACGAAGACGGTCACTCGCACATCATGGCGGGCACGGTTCCTAACTGTATCTCTTACGACCCAACATTCGCGTACGAAGTAGCAGTAATCATGCAAGACGGTATCCGTCGTATGTACGGTCCTGATCAAGAGAACGTGTTCTACTACCTAACGCTAATGAACGAAAACTACGCAATGCCAGCAATGCCAGAAGGCGCTGAAGAAGGCATCCGTAAAGGTATCTACAAGCTAGAAACTTACACGGGCGACAAAGCGAAAGTTCAGCTAATGAGCTCAGGTACTATCATGAATGAAGTACGTAAAGCAGCTCAAATCCTAAGCGAAGAGTACGGTGTTGCTTCTGATGTTTACTCTGTAACGTCATTCAACGAACTAACTCGCGACGGTCAAGATGCAGAGCGTTTCAACATGCTTCACCCAGAAGCGGAAGCGAAAGTACCTTACATCCAAACAGTAATGGGTACTGAGCCAGCTATCGCAGCAACTGACTACATGAAGAACTACGCAGAGCAGGTTCGTGCATTCATTCCTGCTGAGTCTTTCAAAGTTCTTGGTACTGATGGCTTCGGTCGTTCAGACAGCCGTGAAAACCTACGTCGTCACTTCGAAGTGAACGCAGGTTACGTAGTAGTAGCAGCGCTAACTGAACTAGCGAAACGTGGCGAAGTTGAAAAGACTGTAATTGCTGAAGCAATCAAGAAGTTCGACATCGACACAGAGAAAACAAACCCGCTATACGCTTAATTAAGAAGGTAGATAAGAAATGGCAATCGAAATTAATGTACCAGACATCGGTGCGGATGAGGTTGAAGTTACTGAGATTCTTGTAAGCGTTGGCGACAAGGTTGAAGAAGAACAGTCTCTGATCACTGTTGAAGGCGATAAAGCTTCTATGGAAGTTCCTGCTTCTCAAGCGGGTATCGTTAAAGAAATCAAAGTTGCAGAAGGCGACAAGGTTTCTACTGGTTCTCTAATCATGATTTTCGAAGCCGAGGGTGCAGCAGACGCTGCACCTGCTCCTGCGGCAGAAGCGGCTCCAGCAGCAGCTCCAGCTCCAGCAGCAGCGGCAGAATTGAAAGAAGTTCACGTACCAGACATCGGTGGTGACGAAGTTGAAGTTACTGAAATCATGGTAGCAATCGGCGACAGCATCGAAGAAGAGCAATCTCTGATCACTGTAGAAGGCGACAAAGCTTCTATGGAAGTTCCTGCACCATTCGCAGGTACGCTTAAAGAGATCAAAGTAGCAGCAGGCGATAAAGTATCGACTGGCTCTCTAATCATGGTATTCGAAACTGCAGGTTCAGGTGCTCCAGCAGCTCCTGCGGCAGTTGAAGCTCCAGCAGCGGCAGCTCCAGCAGCATCTGCGGCGAAAGAAGTTCACGTACCAGATATCGGTGGCGATGAAGTAGAAGTGACTGAAATCATGGTTGCAGTTGGCGATACAGTGGAAGAAGAGCAATCTCTAATCACTGTAGAAGGCGACAAAGCTTCTATGGAAGTTCCTGCACCATTCGCTGGTACAGTTAAAGAAATCAAGATTGCAGCTGGCGACAAAGTGTCTACTGGCTCACTAATCATGGTATTCGAAGTAGCGGGCGCAGCACCTGCTCCGGCAGCGGCTCCAGCTCAAGCGGCTCCAGCTCAAGCGGCAGCACCTGCAGCGGCAGCTCCTAAAGCAGAAGCTCCAGCGGCAGCAGCTCCAGCAGCGACTGGCGATTTCAAAGAGAACGATGAGTACGCTCACGCGTCTCCAGTTGTTCGTCGTCTAGCTCGTGAGTTCGGCGTAAACCTTTCTAAGGTTAAAGGTTCTGGTCGTAAGAGCCGTATCCTGAAAGAAGACGTTCAGAACTACGTGAAAGAAGCGCTTAAGCGTCTTGAGTCTGGTGCAGCAGCATCTGGCAAAGGCGACGGTGCTGCTCTTGGTCTACTACCATGGCCAAAAGTGGACTTCAGCAAGTTCGGTGAGACAGAAGTTCAACCGCTATCTCGTATTAAGAAGATCTCTGGTGCAAACCTCCACCGTAACTGGGTAATGATCCCGCACGTTACACAGTGGGATAACGCAGACATCACGGCTCTTGAAGCATTCCGTAAAGAGCAAAACGCGATTGAAGCGAAGAAAGACACTGGCATGAAGATCACTCCACTAGTGTTCATCATGAAAGCGGCTGCTAAAGCACTTGAAGCGTTCCCAGCGTTCAACTCTTCTCTATCAGAAGACGGTGAGAGCCTAATTCTGAAGAAATACGTGAACATCGGTATCGCAGTAGATACGCCAAACGGTCTAGTTGTTCCTGTATTTAAAGACGTGAACAAGAAAGGCATCTACGAGCTATCTGAAGAGCTAATGGCTGTTTCTAAGAAAGCACGTGCAGGCAAGCTAACTGCTGCTGACATGCAAGGTGGCTGTTTCACTATCTCTAGCCTAGGCGGTATCGGCGGTACGGCGTTTACTCCAATCGTAAACGCACCAGAAGTTGGTATCCTAGGTGTGTCTAAGTCAGAAATGAAACCGGTATGGAACGGTAAAGAGTTCGAACCGCGTCTACAACTTCCACTGTCTCTATCATACGACCACCGTGTGATCGATGGTGCTGAAGGTGCGCGCTTCATCACTTACCTAAACTCATGTCTATCTGACATTCGTCGTCTAGTTCTGTAATAGAAATTAGATGAATGAGAGGCGGCAACTTAGCCGCCTCTGCTAATCATAATTACCGACAATTTGGTTATCAGCCTTGCTTCGTTCAGGGTTTTCACAATCGAATTGTTGTCTAGCTCACAGGCTAAATTGATTTACTTTTCACACCATTAACATCTCTGTAAACTGTTAGCGGTCTGAAAATAACTGTTTAAAACAAATCTCTCTTAAACATAAAAAATCGATACCCACTCAGCCTGTTAGGGATAATGACTACAAGAGGTCAAAATGAGCAAAGAAATTAAAGCCCAAGTTGTTGTACTTGGTTCTGGTCCTGCTGGTTACTCCGCTGCATTCCGTTGTGCGGACTTAGGTCTTGAAACTGTACTAGTTGAACGTTACAGCACGCTTGGCGGTGTATGTCTGAACGTGGGTTGTATCCCATCTAAAGCACTGCTTCACGTTTCTAAAGTAATTGAAGAAGCGAAAGCGATGGCTGACCACGGCGTTGTGTTCGGTGAGCCTCAAACAGACATCAGCAAAATCCGCATCTGGAAAGAAAAAGTTGTTAACCAACTAACTGGTGGCCTAAGCGGTATGGCTAAGATGCGTAACGTAACAGTAGTTAACGGTTACGGTAAGTTCACTGGCCCTAACTCTATCCTTGTAGAAGGCGAAGGTGAGCCAACAGTTGTTAACTTTGACAACGCAATCGTTGCGGCTGGTTCTCGTCCAATCAAACTGCCATTTATCCCGCATGAAGACCCACGTATTTGGGACTCTACTGACGCTCTTGAACTAAAAGAAGTGCCAGAAAAACTGCTTATCATGGGCGGTGGTATCATCGGTCTAGAAATGGGTACGGTTTACCACTCTCTAGGTTCTAAAGTTGAAGTTGTTGAAATGTTTGACCAGGTAATTCCTGCAGCAGACAAAGATATCGTGAAAGTATTTACTAAGCGTATCAAAGACAAGTTCAAGCTAATGCTAGAAACGAAAGTAACAGCAGTTGAAGCAAAAGAAGACGGTATCTACGTTTCAATGGAAGGCAAGAAAGCGCCAGCTGAAGCTGAGCGTTACGATGCGGTTCTAGTTGCTATCGGTCGTGTACCAAATGGTAAGCTAATCGACGGTGAAAAAGCGGGTCTAGAAATTGACGAGCGCGGCTTCATCAACGTTGATAAGCAAATGCGTACTAACGTTCCTCACATCTTCGCGATCGGTGATATCGTTGGTCAACCAATGCTTGCTCACAAAGGTGTGCATGAAGGTCACGTAGCTGCTGAAGTTATCTCTGGTAAGAAGCACTACTTCGACCCTAAAGTTATCCCTTCAATTGCGTACACTGAGCCAGAAGTAGCTTGGGTTGGTAAGACTGAAAAAGAAGCGAAAGAAGAAGGCATCAAGTACGAAGTTGCAACATTCCCATGGGCAGCATCAGGTCGTGCAATCGCATCTGACTGTGCAGACGGTATGACTAAGCTAATCTTCGACAAAGAAACTCACCGCGTAATCGGTGGTGCTATCGTTGGTACTAACGGTGGTGAACTACTTGGTGAAATCGGCCTTGCAATTGAGATGGGCTGTGATGCAGAAGATATCGCTCTGACTATCCACGCTCACCCAACTCTACACGAGTCTGTAGGTCTAGCTGCTGAAGTATTTGAAGGTTCAATCACTGACCTGCCAAACAAAAAAGCAGTTAAGAAGAAGTAAGCTTTTTCTGACTGAATGATAGAAACCGCTGCATTGCAGCGGTTTTTTTATGTTTGCTAGGTAGGAATATAAACGTGTGCTCGGCTGACAGCAGACAATAAAAAGCCCACCAAACGGGTGGGCTGACATATATTGCGAGTTAAGCTTTAGTGTTCACGGTTGTAAATGCAAAGCATGTCTAAGTATGAACTAACAAGGTGCTTAAGTTCCGCTTCACTTTTTGCACGGTTCGCTTGGACAAACAGTGAGTAACAAATACCGTGGAACAAGTTTGCCAAGTGTTCTGAATCGTGCTGATCACACACTTCGCCACGTTCAATCGCTTTAATGAACATGTTTTGTACCAGCAACTGGTTAGTACGGTTAGTTGAAACAAACAATGGCCATACTTCGTCACGTGTTGAAGCACTCCACTCGAACCAAACTTTTAGCCAGTGACAGTCTTGACTGACAAGCTCGATCATTGCATTAGTAATATTGGCGATGTTTTCACGTGCGTGTAAGTCTAAGTCAATGTTATCCGATAGGAAGTTCGAGAACTGACGTACGACGTGGTTGAGTACTTCATCCACTAAGTCTTCACGAGTCGGGAAGTAGTTAAAAACGGTCGCCACAGAAACTTGAGCAATTTCTGCGATATCTGCGTGACCACCACGACCGATGCCGCGGCGCGCAAACACTTCCAATGCGATTTCCATTAACTGTTGCTTACGTTTGATCGGGGAAAGCCTAGTTCTAGGTCTCTTTGCAATTGAGTCCATATCCATTTTCCTTGCCATTTGAGTTGATATTGGGGGTAACCCCTAATTGATTATTTTAATAGTTGCTTAAAGCAGTGATGAGTGTAATGGTGCATATCAACAAGGTCAACATCTGTAGAACAATTTATATACAGTAATGTCATTATTATTGATAAATTTAGCTATGAACTTTATAAAACTAAGACCTTCTTCCAAGATTTTTTGGCAACAGGATGTGACTTTCAACCCAATGAACGTGGTGATACACTACACGCCGTAAGATTAGGTGATCGTTTGCGTGCGACTTACCTCAACCCACAAATTAGATTGAGCACAGTATGAAACATACAATAGAAGTCATGATTTCTGAGCAAGAAGTTCAGGAACGAGTTCGTGAATTAGGCAAACAAATTACAGAGCGTTATCAAGGTAGTGAAGATCTTGTGTTGGTAGGCTTATTGCGTGGCTCATTTGTATTTATGGCAGACTTGGCACGTGCTATCGAACTGACTCACCAAGTTGATTTTATGACAGCGTCAAGCTACGGCAACACAATGGAAAGTTCACGTGACGTTCGTATCTTGAAAGATTTGGATGATGACATCAAAGGCAAAGACATTTTGCTTGTTGAAGACATCATTGATACAGGTAACACACTAAATAAAATCCGTGAGATCTTATCGCTGCGTGAGCCGAAGTCTATCGCGATTTGTACGCTCTTAGATAAACCATCTCGTCGTGAAGTGAATGTTCCTGTGGATTGGATTGGTTTCGAAATCCCAGATGAGTTTGTCGTTGGTGTGGGTATTGATTACGCGCAGAAATACCGCCACTTACCATACATCGGTAAAGTTGTACCTCAAGAATAATCATTGAGAGCAGCATTAAAAATACAAAAAAACGCCCATCTCAGATGGGCGTTTTTTTGTTCAAATCTTAGATGTAGCTTAGCGACAAAGCAGCTTGTTGTCTGTATTTAGAATCGTCGAAAGGGCTTTCTGATAAGACGCTTCTACGGTTTCCTTAGAGTTAGAACGAATGCCTAAGTACTCTAAACGACCATCTTCAATGCCGTATACCACGCCATGAATTTCAACATCTTGCCCACGCTCCCAAGCGTTTTGCAGGATGGTTGAGTTACCCAAGTTGTACACTTGCTCTGCGACATTAAGCTCGCCTAGTTTATCTGCTCGATCTTGCTGCGGCATTTGATCTAGGTAAGTGCGGTGTTTGAAATAGATATCTCTGATATGTAACAGCCAATTATTAATAAGACCTAGCTTAGGGTTATCAATGGCAGCGTTTACGCCACCACAGCCATAGTGTCCACAGACAATGATGTGCTTAACCTTAAGAACGTCTACGGCGTATTGAACGACGGACAGACAGTTGAGATCTGTATGGATGACTTGGTTTGCAACATTCCGATGAACGAATAGTTCACCCGAGTATAGTCCGGTTAGTCGCTCGGCAGGGACACGGCTATCAGAACAGCCAATCCAAAGAAAATCGGGCTTTTGACCCTCTGCGAGTTTTGCGAAGTATTCAGGTCGATCAGATTTGATCTCTTGAGACCATTTTGAATTGTTTTCAAATAACTGTTTAATTTCCGGCATCTTGCAAACTACTTCCCTTAAAAGACAAAAGCGCTGCCGCTTATATGAACATGCAAGCGATCAGTGTTGTAACTATACACAATGTTACAATTTCGATCTCGTTAAATATTCGTCAGACAGGACTCATCTGACTAGTTTTCATCAATAAAAACGTAAAATTAGGCCTAATTATTTGTGGTGTGAATTTAGCCTTAATCTATTTATGGTTTAAATTTTCGCCTGGCTCGTTAAAGTAATGACATTTTACTTTTTAAAATTGAATGCAGGGAAATCAGCAGTGTTCGGTAGTCGTTTTGAAGATATTAATTTCAAAGGGGATGTATTTGGCGGGGTAACCACGGCGATTATCTCTCTTCCTTTGGCGTTAGCGTTCGGTGTTGCATCCGGTGCAGGGGCAGAAGCAGGCCTCTGGGGCGCAATAATGGTCGGTTTGTTTGCTTCGTTGTTTGGTGGTTCTAATACGTTAATATCAGAACCAACAGGGCCAATGACGGTAATCATGACCGCTGTATTAACCAGTATGATGGCGAAGTATCCAGAAACGGGCATGGCCATGACCTTCACGGTTGTTATGATGGCTGGCGCGTTCCAAATCCTATTAGGGACGTTAAAACTGGGTAAATACGTTACCTTGATGCCTTATAGCGTGATTTCGGGCTTTATGTCAGGGATTGGCGTGATTCTTATCATTTTGCAGCTATCACCTTTGATGGGGCATGCTGCTCCTTCTGGAGGAGTGCTCGGAACATTATCTGCTTTGCCGGAGACCATTTCTAACCTCAAGTTCAGTGAACTGTTTTTAGGTCTACTGACTTTGGGGATTCTCTTTTTCTTCCCTAAGCAATATCGAAAATATGTACCAGCGCAACTCGTGGCGTTGGTTGCGGTGACTTTATTGTCTGTGATGCTCTTCGATACGGAAGACATTCGTCGTATCGGTGAAATCCCGGCTGGATTGCCTTCTCTCGTTGCACCTCATATTGATCCAGATATGTTTGTTGAGATGGTTATTGATGCGTTGGTGCTCGGCACCTTAGGTTGTATCGATACTTTGTTGACGGCGGTTATCGGTGACTCCTTGACTCGTAAAGAGCACGACTCAGACAAAGAACTGCGAGGCCAAGGTCTTGCCAACATGATCTCAGGCTTGTTCGGTGCACTACCTGGCGCGGGCGCAACGATGGGCACTGTGACTAACATTCAAGTTGGGGCTCGTTCGCCATTGTCCGGTGTGATTCGTGCACTTATGCTTGCATTGGTCGTATTGGTTGCTGGTGGATTAACGGAGCCGATCCCAATGGCTGTGTTGGCTGGCATTGCAGTATATGTCGGCTTTAACATTTTGGATTGGAGTTTTATTCAACGAGCACACAAGGTTAGCTTTTCCGGAATGGCGGTAATGTATGGCGTTATGTTGCTCACAGTGTTTGTTGATCTTATCGTTGCCGTGGGCTTGGGCGTCTTTATTTCCAACATTATTATCATTGAGCGTCTGAGCCGAGAACAGGCGAGGCAAGTGAAAGCGATCAGTGACGCGGATGAAGACGATGTGCCGCTAACTGACAGCGAGCGTGGCTTGCTTGATCGCGCCAATGGCAAAGTACTGTTCTTTTATCTTTCGGGCCCAATGATCTTCAGTGTTTCTAAGGCAATTTCACGCCAGCACTCCAGTATTTCGGATTATGATGTGATGATTCTCGATCTTACCGATGTACCTATGATTGATGTTACTGTCGGTTTAGCGTTAGAAAACGCGATTAAAGATGCGCTCGATGCTAATTGTGCCGTGTATTTGTTGTGTCCAAATGAGCGCACGCGAGAACAGCTAGAAAAGTTCCACGTTATTGATCTTGTCCCGAATGACAATATGTACCAATTCCGTTATGAAGCATTAAATGCGGCGGTAGCTCATGTCGAGGCGGACCAGTATCAGCGTATAACGGCGTAATCACTCTGATCGTTAAAAACGCAACAGCGCTCTGTTGCGTTTTTTATTCCCTAACTTTTCCTTACTTGCAGATAACCTTTACGTTGATAGGGACTATATTTCCAATATTATCGAAAGGTTTAATTGTAATCATCGTTATTCAACGATAAACTGATGGACCTCCAGTACAATACCCAAGGCGATTTCGTAGTAAACCGCTGATAAACATCGAGTCGGTATTAGTAATCACAAACAAACGGCAATCACGACCTTATGTACGCATTAGAAATTGAACAGTTGCGCAAGACGTATGCAGGTGGCTTTGAGGCGTTAAAAGGTATTAGTCTCCAAGTGAAAAAGGGTGACTTCTACGCGCTTCTAGGTCCCAATGGTGCAGGAAAATCGACCACGATCGGCATCATCTCTTCCTTAGTGAACAAAACTTCTGGGACGACGAAAGTTTTCGGTTATGACATTGATACCGACCTTGAGTTGGCCAAACAGAATTTAGGCTTGGTGCCACAAGAGTTCAACTTCAATCAGTTTGAAACTGTTGAACAAATCGTGATGCAGCAAGCGGGCTATTACGGTGTGTCTAAAGTATTAGCCAAAGAACGAGCTGAAAAGTACCTGAAAAAACTCGATTTATGGGAAAAACGTAAAGAGCGTGCCCGTAATTTATCTGGCGGAATGAAGCGCCGTTTGATGATCGCCCGAGCTTTGATGCACGAGCCGCAGTTGCTCATTTTGGATGAACCAACGGCTGGGGTGGACATTGAACTACGCCGCTCAATGTGGGAATTTCTGAAAGAGATCAACCAAGAGCAAGGGATTACGATTATTTTGACGACGCACTACCTAGAAGAAGCGGAGATGCTGTGTCGAAATATCGGCATTATCAACCGGGGTGAGTTGATTGAAAACACCACCATGAAGGCGTTGCTAGGTAAGTTAAGCGTCGAGACATTTATCCTAGACATTGAATCTGAAGGCGAGGTGCCTGAGCTTGAAGGCGTCAATCGACAAAGTATTGTTGATGGCTCTTTAGAGATAGAGCTAGATAAAAGCCAAGGATTGAATTCAGTGTTCAGTCAGTTAACAGAGCATGGTATTAAAGTTCTTTCAATGCGTAACAAAGCCAACCGACTGGAAGAGTTGTTTGTCAGCATTGTAAGAGAAGGGAGTAAGTAAATGTACGGTTTATATTGGACGGCATTTCGTAGCTTGCTGAGCAAAGAGATCACCCGTTTTACGCGTATTTGGGTGCAAACTTTAGTACCGCCAGCTATCACAATGACACTGTATTTCATCATTTTCGGTAATCTTATTGGCTCTCGAATCGGTGAGATGAGCGGCTTTAGCTACATGGAGTACATAGTTCCAGGTTTGATCATGATGTCGGTTATCACCAATTCATACTCGAATGTGGCGTCTTCGTTCTTTAGTGCAAAGCTACAGAAGAACATTGAAGAGCTGCTGGTGGCACCGGTGCCAAATTACGTGATTATTGCTGGATACGTAATGGGCGGTGTGACTCGAGGTTTGTTAGTAGGCGCTATTGTTACCTGTGTGTCTCTATTGTTTGTGGATCTGCAAGTTGAACACTGGGGTATTATTGTTGCGACCGTCTTCATGACATCCGTTGTATTTGCTCTAGGCGGGCTGATCAATGCGGTCTATGCAAAAACGTTTGATGATATTTCGATCATTCCTACATTTGTGTTGACCCCGTTAACCTACTTGGGTGGTGTTTTTTATTCCATCAGCTTACTGCCTGAATTTTGGCAAGGTGTCTCTAAGATTAACCCAATCGTCTACATGGTGAATGCGTTCCGTTATGGTTTTTTAGGCGTATCGGATGTAGGTATTGTCACCTCATTCAGTGTGCTTGCGGTGTTTGTGATAGCGCTGTATGCCGTTGCTCATTACTTAGTAACGAAAGGTATTGGGCTAAGAAGCTAAGACTCTCCCACACAACAAAGAGCAGCGAATCATGCTGCTCTTTGGCATGCATAACAATACATACCCATACAATCATTCAGTTTTTATCATGATAGGTTTCAATCATTTGTAATAAATGAGTGATCCTATGAATATTGTCCCGCCGCCGCCTTTCTCCTATCAGTTACTTAAGCCCAAATATTGGTCTGTTTGGCTGGCATTTGGATCTTTAGCGATTCTTGTTAATGTACTGCCATACATAGTATTGCGAATCTTAGGTAGAAGTATCGGCTGTGTTGCGATGCATGTAATGAAGCGCCGACACAAGATCGCTCTGCGTAATCTCCAGCTGTGTTTCCCTGATTTTACGGACTGGCAATGTAAGGACGTAGTACGAAAAAACTTTCAATATACGGGAATGGCGATCATCGAAACGGGCATAGCGTGGTTTTGGCCAGATTGGCGGATACGTCGGATAACCTCTACTGTTGGGAAAGATCGTTTACTCGCTGAGGAAAAGAATGGGCGTGGTGTGTTGGTGGTGTGCAGTCACCATTTAAACTTGGAGATAACCGCTCGTATTTTTAGCCAGTTTGCCAAAGGTTACGGTGTGTATCGCCCAAATTCGAATCCTGCTTATGAGTTTATTCAACATCGAGGTCGAACTCGTTTTGGGCATCAAATGATTGATCGAAAAGACGTGAAATCAATGCTCAAAGTTCTGAAAAATGGTCATCGACTTTGGTATTTGCCCGACCATGATTATGGCGTTAGCCATTCTGTTTTTGCGCCGTTCTTTGCTGTTGAACAAGCCGCGAGTACCGTGGGCTCTAGTGTGCTTATAGACGCAACAAAGTGTGCGGTCATATCTGGCGTCACAGTGAGCAAGAATCACCATTACACGTTGTATATTGGAAAAGATATCAGTGAGCGTTTCGAGAGGCGTAATGCGATTAAAGCGGCAAGTATCTTGAATCAAGAACTCGAGAAAATGATAAAACGTGATATTCCAGCGTGGATGTGGCTGCACAAGCGGTTTAAAACACGCCCTGAAGGGTTAGATTGCGTCTATACGTAGAACATAAAAAAGGTCGACTAAGAGTCGACCTTTTTACGTCTTGATGGCTCAGAGCTTACTCTGCGCTCTCTGAGTTTGTATTACTAGACTCTGCTTCTTCCTTCGCTTCGACAACCATATCTACCGTTTGGTTATCGATAAGACGAGCTTTGCCTAAGAACGCAGACATCAGAATGACGGCTTGTGTCGTTTCTGGTGTGATCACTTGTAATGTACGAGCATCACGAATGAAGATCTCATCAGGGTGCAAACCTGCAGCTCGCAGTTGGTCGCTCGCATCTTCGATGATCGATGCGTAGTCATCACGGCCACCACGAATGGCACTGCTGATCCAACGCATTGTACGAGCAAGTACTGGCGCACGTTGACGTTCATCCAATGTCAGCAGGCCATTGCGTGAACTCATTGCTAAACCGTCCATCTCTCGTACGGTTGGTACACCAATGATTTCAATATCCATTGCTAGGTCATCAACCATCTTGCGGATAACCGCAAGTTGTTGAAAATCTTTCTCACCAAAACAGGCCACATCTGGCTGAACGATGTTAAATAGCTTGTTTACGATGGTTGTGACGCCACGGAAATGACCAGGGCGTGAAGCCCCTTCTAAAATAGTCGATAGACCCGGAACATCAACAAACGTTTGTTTATCAAGCCCTTCAGGATAGATAACTTCTGGTGTCGGCGTAAATACCACATCGACCCCTTCAGAGGTTAACTTGCTTAAGTCTTCCTCTAGCGTACGCGGGTAATTATTTAAATCGTCTGCACGATCAAACTGCATCGGATTAACAAAGATGCTTACGACAACGATATCAGCGTATTCGCGTGCTTTACGCACTAAAGTTAAGTGACCTTCGTGAAGGTTGCCCATGGTTGGGACAAACGCAATTTTACGACCTTCACGTTTAAAGGTTTTAAGGTGTTCACGAACTGCTGAGATTTCCGCAAAAGTTTGCATGCATTTATCCTCTAGGCAATGGTATGAGCGTCGTCTGGGAATACACCGTTGGCTACATCTTCAATGTATTTAGCAACGGCTTTGCGCATATCACCTGTTTCAGCAAGAAAGTTTTTGGAGAATTTCGGCATGTAGTTGGCAGAGATACCGAACATATCATGCATCACGAGAATTTGACCATCTGTCACGTTACCAGCTCCAATACCGATAACAGGCACGTCGAGCACTTGCGTAATACGCTCAGCAAGCTCAGCAGGCACGCACTCTAGTAAGACGATTTGAGCGCCTGCTTCTTGCAGTGCTAACGCATCTTTCACCATGCGGTCCGCTTTTTCTTGATCGCGACCTTGAACTTTGTAACCACCAAAAATATTCACGGCTTGAGGAGTTAAACCAAGGTGAGCACAAACTGGAACCGAGCGTTCAGTGAGCATTTTTACAGTGTCGACTAGCCAGTCACCACCTTCAATTTTCACCATATTGGCACCAGCACGCATCAGTGTAGCCGCATTTTCGCAAGCTTGCTCTGGCGTGGTGTAGCTCATGAATGGCATGTCAGCCATCAACAAACAATTTGGGCTACCTGCGCGTACGCAACGAGTATGGTAAGCGATATCATCGACCGTTACTGGCAGAGTATCGTTGTGACCTTGCAAAACCATACCTAGAGAATCACCAACAAGAAGTACTGGCATTTCTTGGCTTTCAAACAGTTGGGCAAAGCTCGCATCATAAGCGGTTGAAGTAGCAAATTTACGACCTTCTTGCTTCCACTTGATTAGGTCGTTGATGGTCATTTTTTTCATGGTTTTATCCTTACTAGGAGTTGGCTATGACTGCCAGATACTGAGGCCGTTTCTATCTACTTGTTCCAGTAGTTTAGAGACCTCGATCCCATCGGGGAGTTGTAAACTTGGTGCAATTTCCGCAAGAGGGTAGAGTACGAATTCACGCTCTTTCATTCCATAATGAGGAACGATCAGCCTCTCGGAATTAATCACCTCATTGCCATAAAGAACAATGTCGAGGTCCAAGGTTCTTGGTCCCCAACGTTCGTCTTTACGGACACGCCCTTGTTCTTGCTCAATGGCTTGCGTGCAATCGAGCAACTCAAGAGGCGTCAAACTGGTGTTAATCGACACAACCGCATTGATGTAATCCGGTTGGTTTTGTGGTCCCATTGGCGTGCTGCTGTATAGCGAAGAAGCCTGAACAAATTCTGATTTAGGCAGCGTTTTTAACGCTTCAATCGCTTGCTTCGCTTGGCTGACAGGATCAGCCAAGTTACTGCCTACCGCAATGTACGCTGTGATCATGACTTAGGCTTACTCTTTTTCTTGCGATAGGTTTTACGGCGGCGCTGACCACTCTTCGGTGATTGACCGTCTAGGTCGGCAGCCATTGCTTGACGCATTTCTCGGCCTGCATTTTGGAAAGTTTCCCACCACTTGGCAAGCTTCTGAGTGTCACCACCTTCAATTTCACCGCGCATTTCAAGAAAATCAAAGCCAGCTCTAAATTTATTGAGCTCCATAAGACGGAATGCACGTTTACCGTTACGTCGAGGAAGGCGCAGCTGCAGCTGCCAAATCTCGCGAATGGTTGCGGTGTGGCGTCTTGGAATGGCAATTGTACGAACTTGTTCATCAAGAATGATGTTACTCGCTTCCATAATAGCGTCGTAATGGCCTAGGTTGCGCTCTTCCATCAGTTCATCGGCTTTCGCACACAGTGGGTACCACAGCATTGCAGCAAACATAAATGCAGGGTTGATGCGTTTCCCATCTTCGATGCGCATGTCAGTAGAATCCAACACGAGATCCAACATTTGCTCTGTGTGAGAGGAGTAATCTTCTGTAAAGTGCGCTGCAATCGTCGGGAAGAGCTGTTGGAATAAGTTGTACTCACGCAGTAGGTGGTAGGTTTCTAAGCCATGACCGGATTGCAATAACTTGAGTGACTCTTCAAAAAGACGCGCTGACGGAATGTCACCGAGCAACGGTGCCATGTGTTCGATTGGTGCCGCGGTGTCTTCTTCAATATCAAAGTCCAGCTTTACCGCGAAGCGAACCGCACGCAACATACGTACTGGATCTTCACGGTAGCGTGTTTCTGGATCGCCAATCAGTCGAATGAGGCGATCTTCTAAATCCTCAATACCACGTGCGTAGTCGTGAATCGAGTAATCCGCGATGTTGTAGTACATCGAGTTAATCGTGAAATCACGGCGCTCAGCATCTTCATCGATGGTGCCGTAGACATTGTCCCGCAGCAGCATTCCTTCTTTCGATTGCTGAGAGATGCTCTTATTCTTTTGCTCTTGGTGGTGACCGCGGAATGTCGCTACTTCAATGATATCTCGGCCAAACATAATGTGAGCCAAGCGGAAGCGGCGACCAATCAAACGGCAGTTACGAAATAGCTGTTTGATCTGTTCCGGCGTTGCGTTGGTCGCAATGTCAAAATCTTTTGGTTTCTGTCCAAGCAGTAAGTCTCGAACCCCGCCACCCACAAGAAAAGCATCGAAACCAGCACCATTTAGGCGGTACAGTACCTTCAGTGCATTATCACTGATCTGCTTACGCGAAATGTTGTGCTCTTCACGAGTTATTACATTGAGAGCGAGCTCTGGAATAGTGGCAGGTTCGCTTGGTGTATAGTCGTTTGTATTCATGTGCATCTGGCAATAACTGGGTTTAGTCCAATCTTGCTTTGGTTAGTTTTTGCGCCTCTAGGGCCTAATTTGCGGCTAATGATAGCCTACACAATGCCATTTGAGAATCACGGTGTGATCTCGATCTCTGTTGGAAGCTGTTCCAAGCGCCAGTTTTCGCAGCCCCAACGAAGAATCTCTTCTATGTTGGCCGCTTTTATGGCTTCCGGTATCTCGAAGCCCAAAAATGTCATGGCGCGTAATAGAGTAGGCTTTGGTGTCTCTATATCAATAGCCGTCGCGTGATTTTGTTTCGACAGTTTATTGCCGTTGTTGTCCATCGCCAATGGTAAATGCAAGTAGCTGACTTCAGGCTGCCCAAGTATCTGGTACAGACTGATTTGACGCCCTGTTGGCTCGATTAAGTCTGCACCACGCACGACTTCTGTGACGCCTTGGTCGATGTCGTCCAATACTACCGCAAGATTATAAGCAAATAATCCATCTCGACGTTTAATAATGAAATCTTCATTAACGAGTTGCTCTGGAATCTTAATTGTTCCATGCTTCTGATCGAAGAAATGAGCGACAGGCTTGGTCATTTTTAGGCGAATCGCGCCGTCTTTCAAGTTTTTATCGCGGCAAGTGCCAGGATAAAACCCGCCATGCTCTTTAATTTGCTTTCGAGTACATTGGCAATAATAGGCCTCACCATTTTCGAGCCATGTGTTTATTTGGGCTTGGTAAAGGTCATGACGTTCACTCTGGTATACCACCTCTCCATCCCAATGCAGCTGGTAGGCTTTGAGCGCATCTAGGATTAGTTGCGCCGCACCTGGCATTTCTCTTGGTGGGTCCAAGTCCTCAATACGTACTAACCAGGTTCCGTTGTGTGCTTTCGCTTGAAAATAGCTGCCAAGAGCGGCAATCAGTGAACCAAAATGTAAAGGACCAGAAGGAGATGGGGCGAATCGACCTACATAGCGTGTCATGCGTGTATCTCGAATTTAGTAAACAAATGGGATGCAAAGGTAGTCAAAACAAAAAGGGAGCCTGAGCTCCCTTCAATAATCATAATGCTTGGTTGATTAACCTTGCATTTGCTTCTCTTTGATTTCTGCAAGTGTTTTACAGTCAATACATAGGTCAGCGGTTGGACGTGCTTCAAGACGGCGAACGCCAATCTCTACGCCACAAGACTCACAGAAGCCAAAATCGTCTTCTTTGATTTTATCCAAAGTCTTTTCAATCTTCTTGATCAAACGGCGTTCGCGGTCGCGGTTACGCAGTTCTAGGCTGAACTCTTCCTCTTGAGAGGCGCGGTCAACTGGATCTGGGAAGTTTGCTGCTTCGTCCTGCATGTGGTGAACGGTACGATCCACTTCAGCTCTCAGCTGGTCGCGCCAAGCTGTTAAGATTTTCGTAAAGTGTTCAACCTGCTCTGGTGACATGTACTCTTCACCAGGTTTTTCCTGATATGGCTCCACGCCGGCAATGGCTAGGATGCCTATCGTTTTCTTCTTTGATTCTGGCATACAGCATCTCCTACTTACACCTAGTCAACTGCTACGCAGTCAATTTAAGGCGGGTATCTATAGCAAAAAGAGGCGGTGCAAGCAAATACTGAATCGCAAAGTTATCGTCAATGTGAAGACGACATCATTTTTTCTCTTAATTGATAAAATCAATAGCGGAAATCAGCTTCATTCCAGTATCGCTCAGTTCAGCTTTGTAGCAGAGAACTTCCACTCCAGCGTCTTGTGCTTGTTTGAGTAATAGTGAATATTTCGCGTCTATATGGTGCGCCGCGGATACTTTTTCAATACCTGAATGTAAAACAGTGAATAAAAGTATGGCTCTACTTCCATTTTGTGCCATTTCTGTGAGCTCTCTCAGGTGCTTTTGTCCCCGAGTCGTGACCGTATCTGGGAAGTATCCTTGTCCAGTAGAGTCGGTCTCATCAAGAAGAGTGACGCTTTTCACTTCTATATAGCACTTTGGCTTGTTGTCTGCGCTGAGCAAGATATCAATTCGGCTATTTTCATTACCGTATTTCACCTCAGTTTGAAGTGTGTCATAACCACAAAGCTCTGAAATGACATTATTTTCAATAGCCTCAACGGCTAATTGGTTGGCGCGCGCGGTATTGATACAAATACGGTGGCCTTGTTCGGTTTCACTCAACTCCCAACTATTGGGGTATTTTCGTTTCGGGTTGTCGGAAGTGGAAAACCAAACTTTGTTTCCGGGTGTCGCACAACCTGTCATAGCGCCAGTGTTTGCGCAGTGGATAGTACGAATTTCACCGGTATCGAGTTCGATATCGGCAAGAAAGCGTTTATAGCGTTTGAGTAGAGTGGCGGACTCTAAAGCGGGTGTGAAATGCATTTGCTTATTTAGACAAAAATTTTTTTATGTACAATGTTGCCACCATTACACCATAAGGTATTTCCTTTGTCACAATTGCCGATTGAAGCCGTGATGCCTGAGTTGCTGACGGCGGTCAAAAATCAACATCAAGTGATCTTAAAAGCGGCGCCTGGTGCCGGTAAGTCGACCTACTTCCCTTTACAGCTCCTCTTAAACCATTCGGTTGTTGGCAAAATCATCATGCTCGAACCAAGACGACTCGCGGCGCGTAACATTGCCCGTTATCTTGCTGAGCAATTGGGAGAGCAAGTAGGGCAACGCGTGGGTTATCGAGTTCGTGGCGAGGCAAAGGTAAGTTCTGCAACGCAGCTGGAGATCGTAACCGAAGGGATCATGACTCGGATGATCCAAACTGACCCTGAACTGGATGGTGTTGAACTGCTGATCTTTGATGAGTTTCATGAACGCAGCATTCATGCCGATACCGCTTTGGCATTCAGTTTAGAAGTTCAAGAGGCATTGCGAGACGATCTCAAGCTGGTGGTAATGTCGGCAACGCTTGATCAACAAGCCTTACAGTCGTTGTTGCCGGAAGCCTGTTACATTGAATCAGAAGGACGCAGTTTCGACGTAGAAATGCGTTACCAACCGTTAGGTGTGAATGATCATTTACCTACGAGTATGGCAAAAACAATAGAAAGTCTTATGAACAAAGAGTCCGGCTCTTTGTTGGCTTTCCTACCGGGCGTTGGGGCAATTAAACAAGTCGAAGAACGTTTATCTCATTTGGCGGATGATATTGAAGTGTGTCCGCTTTATGGGCAACTGAGCTTTACTGAGCAACAAAAAGCCATCACGCCGGCAGAACACGGCAAGCGTAAAGTCGTACTCGCGACCAACATCGCAGAAACTTCACTGACGATTGAAGGCATTCGCCTTGTGGTTGATTCTGGGCTAGAGCGTATTGCCCGGTTTGATTTGAAAAACGGTTTAACACGCTTAGAGCAAACACGCATTGCACAGTCTTCAGCGATTCAGCGTGCAGGACGAGCGGGACGAATAGAAGAGGGCATTTGCGTTCGCCTCTATTCTGAAAGCCAGTTCAAGCAACAGCCGCAGGTTTCTCAACCCGAAATTTTGCATTCCGATCTATCGAGCTTAGTCATGGAGCTGGCCTTTTGGGGAGCGAGTGATATCCACGATCTCAAGTGGCTTGATGTTCCCGCTAATGCGTCATTGGAACAAGCGAAGCAGCTATTGGTGTCATTGGGACTACTGACGGAAAAAGGGCAATTAACGTCCGAAGGAAAACAGGCGCATGAACTAGGCGTTGAGCCTCGTGCGGCTGCGATGCTAATTAAAGCGCAATCTTACAGTGATAAGATGTTAAATGCTGCTTTGGCGGCGGTCGCACTGATTGAAGAGCCAGAGAGAAACGTTACCAATATCGCTCATAGCTTGCATCGTTGGCTTGTTGGTACTCATCCAAAAAAGTCGCTGTTGTTCAAGCGTGCTCAATCTCTAGCGTACAAATTGGATACGGTATTTGACCTGAAAGGCGTGGATGAAGATGCACTACCGCTGGTGTTAAGTCTGGCATTTCCAGATCGCATTGCGCAGCAGCGCACAAATCAATTTGGGCGATTTACTTTGGCTAATGGTCATGGTGCAGAATGTCGTCAGGAAGACATGCTAGGTGGCTGTGAGTATTTGGTTGCCGTTGACTTAATGCGTTCTCATTCTAACTCCAGTCAAATTCATTCGGCATGTGAATTGGATGTCAATATATTGCGAGCGACCTTTGAAGCGCTATTTTCGTCTGAAGAAGTTGTAGACTGGGATGAAAAAAGAGGGCGTCTAATGGCTGAGCGACAAACAAAACTCGGTCAGCTGGTGGTTGAACGCGAGCCTTTGCCAAGCCCTGGCAAAGAAAAAATGACACAAGCTTTACTCACGTATGTCCGCCGCCAGGGCTTACAGAGTCTAAACTGGACACCGGCTGCGGAGAGCTTGTTGGCTCGGATTCGTTGTGCGGTGGAATGGTTACCCGAGCAATCATGGCCAATGTTTGATGAAGCCAGTTTGTTGGATTCATTAGAAGAGTGGTTAGAGCCATACATGACGTCCGTCAGTTCGGTTAACGATTTGAGCAAGATAAACTTGGTCGAAGCGCTGAACGCTCGATTAGGTTGGCCACTCAATCAACAGCTGGATGAATGGTTACCAGAGCATTACCAACTGCCGACAGGTTCAAAGAAGCGTATCCGTTACCAGTATGGCCATGAGCCGAAACTATCGGTGCGTATGCAAGAGGTATTTGGTGAGAGTGGCTCTCCTACGGTAGCACTTGGTCGTAAGCGTTTGGTGCTTGAACTGCTTTCGCCGGCACAACGTCCGCTGCAAGTGACGTCTGACTTGGCGGCTTTCTGGAACGGAAGCTATAAAGACGTTCAAAAAGAGATGAAAGGGCGCTACCCAAAACACGTTTGGCCAGATGATCCTGCCAATCATGTAGCAACTACGAAAACAAAAAGACAATTGAATAATGACTAACAGCAAAAAGCCTAGCGCGAAAAAAGCGCCAGCGAAGAAAAGTACAACCAATAAAGGAACGACAAAACCGACTCGACGCACACCGAGTAAAAAGCCGGCTAACGAGAAACGTTCGTGGCTGAAAGTTTTGTGGTCATTTAGCTGGAAAGCCGGTGTTGCGCTTGCCGCTGTTTTGCTGTTTGTTGGGATTTACTTAGATAGTGTCGTGAAAGAGCGCTTTGAAGGTCAGCTGTTTGAACTGCCAACGGTGGTTTATGCTCGCATCTTGAACTTAAATCCGGGTGAAAATATCACCATTCAAGAACTGCGCAACGAGCTGGATGTACTGAATTACCGTAAGGTAAGTCAGCCTCGCTATCCTGGTGAGTACTCTTCTTCTTCCACTCGTATTGAGCTGATCCGTCGTCCATTTGAATTTGCCGATGGTCCTGAACCGGATCGTCACGTGATGCTCCATTTTTCAGATTCTGGCTTACAGCGTATTCAGTCTTTAGAGTCCCGAGGTGATCTTGGTTACTTACGCTTAGAACCGAAGATGTTGGGGATGCTGGAGAAAGATCAAGATGAGCAGCGTCTGTTCTTGCGTCGTGATCAGTTCCCAGAAATTTTAGTTGATGCACTGCTTGCGACCGAAGACCGGGATTTTTATCAACACGATGGGGTGTCTCCACTCGCGATTGCACGAGCAATGGTTGCAAACATTAAAGCGGGTCGTACTGTTCAAGGTGGTAGTACGCTAACTCAGCAGTTAGCGAAAAACCTATTTTTGACCCGTGATAAAACGCTGTGGCGTAAAGTTCGAGAAGCGTATATCGCGTTAATTTTGGATTACCGTTACAGCAAAGATCGTATTTTGGAAGCCTACCTTAACGAAGTGTACCTGGGGCAAAGCGGTGGTGAAGCGATCCACGGGTTTGGCTTGGCATCGCGTTATTACTTTGGACAACCGATCCAAGAGCTGCGAATCGATCAACTGGCGATGTTAGTTGGGATGGTAAAAGGACCGTCTTACTACAATCCAATTCGTTACCCCGAGCGTACGAAAGAGCGCCGCGATCTTGTATTACGTTTGTTGATGCAGCAAAACATGCTGACATCTGAGCAGTATGAGCAAGCCGTCAGTCGTTCGCTTGATACGCAGAGCAAACCACGTATCGCGAGCCGTCAGCCCGCTTATTTCCAGCAATTGAGCATTGAATTGAAAGAAAAAGTGGGGGAGCGATTTAAAGCGGAAACCGGACTGCGCGTGTTTACGTCTCTGGATCCGGTATCGCAAAGCAAAATGGAGCAAGCCATCGCGAAAAAGATCCCGGAGCTAGCTAAACGAGGCGGTAAAGAATTAGAAGCTGCCGCAGTTGCGGTTGATCGTCATAGTGGTGAAATCCGAGCCATGGTTGGCGGTAAACGTGTTGGTTATGAAGGTTTTAACCGCGCGCTCAATGCCAGTCGTCCAATTGGCTCTTTAGTTAAACCAGCGATTTACTTGACGGCTCTAGAACAACCGAAAAAATATAACCTAGGCACGACGCTGCACGACACGCCGCTAAGCCTGAAAAGCAGTAAAGGTAATGTATGGACACCGCGCAACTACGACCGAAAATACCGTGGTGATGTGCCACTTTATATTGCTTTAGCGAAGTCGCTCAACGTGCCAACCGTGCGCTTAGGCATGGCGCTTGGTATCCCCGAAGTATCCGATACTTTAGAACGTTTGGGCGTGAACAAAGACGAAATCCGCCCAGTGCCTTCGATGTTTTTGGGCTCGTTTTCTTTGACGCCGTTTGAAGTCGCGCAGATGTATCAGACACTGACGAACTCAGGCAAACGTGCGAAACTGACCGCTCTGCGTTCAGTGATGGATATGGAAGGTAATGTGCTGTATCAATCCTTGCCTCGTTCATCAAGAGCCGTGGATGAGCAAGCAGCATGGCTAACGACCTACGCGATGAAACAGGGGGTTGCTCAAGGTACAGGCCGCTTCTTACAAAGCCAGTTTGGTTGGGCTGCACTGGCAGGAAAAACGGGTACCAGTAACGATAACCGCGATAGCTGGTTTGTCGGTGTTGATGGCCGTGAAGTGACGACAATTTGGCTAGGCCGCGACGATAACAAACCGGTTCATCTAACGGGATCGAGCGGTGCATTACGAGTGTACGCAGAGTATTTGAAGCAACGCATTCCTGAGCGTTTAGAGCTTCCATGGCCAAGAGAGATCACCACGTTAGGATTTAAGCCGACATCAGATGGTGGTTTAGAAATGAACTGTCGTAGTGATTACAAACTGCCAGTTTGGGATAAAACGGGTCAAATAAAGCAGCAGTGTGAGAAGAAATCAAACTGGCTTAACAGCTTATTTGATTGGTAGCATCGCCAAATCAACAACATTAGCTTGTCTCTCTGGTCAATTCTTAGTACATATTAGGGCGTGTTAGTGCAGTGCTGCTAGCACGCCCTACTTGATAAGAAATTCAATAAAGGAATAAGTGAATGTTCAAAAAGCTGTTATCAAGCCCGTCGACTCGCCATTTCGCGCTTTGGGTTAGTGCCTTTTTGATCACCACTCCTTCTGTTTCCCTCGCAAACTCTCTAGCAAAAACGGATGACTTGGAGCCTCGCCCAAAGGTGGCGGTTGTGCTCGCTGGTGGCGGAGCAAAAGGCGCTGCGCATATCGGCGTCCTCAAAGCATTAGAAGAGATGCAGATCCCGGTCGATATCGTAACGGGCACCAGTATGGGCGCTTATGTTGGTGGTCTCTATGCAACGGGGATGAGCGCTGATGAAATTGAAAGTTTTATCTACACCGTCGATTGGAGCAGTGGTTATCGAGATCGTGTCGACCGTAGTCAACGCCGAGTTCGTGATAAAGAGTATGAAGACCGCTATCAAATTAACACTGACCTCGGCTTAAGATTTGGTGAGGTTCGTGCCCCAACGGGTGTGGTGCAAGGCCAGAACATGTTGCGCGTATTGCGTGAGACTACAGGGAACTTAGGGCGATTCGATTCTTTTGATGATCTTGCCATTCCTTACCGCTCTGTGGCGACAGATATTCTTGCCCTAGAGGAAGTGGTTCTTGGCAATGGCTATCTCGTGGACGCCATGATGGCCAGTATGTCTGTACCAGGAGCGCTTCCTCCCTATAAGCTCAATGGCCATATGCTTGTCGATGGTGGCGTTGTTAATAACATGCCTGTCGATGTGGCTCGCGCCATGGGGGCAGATGTTGTTATTGCTGTCGATATTAGCACCGACTACAAAACCGAAGATGAATTTACGGGGCTGTTTACTGTCGCGGACCAACTCTCTAACTATCTCGTTCGTCGTAGTACACAACAGCAAGTGGACGAGCTTGAACCTCAAGATATTTATATTCGTCCCAATGTGGGCACCATGGAAACGGTCGAGTTCGACAAAATGCCTTGGGCTTTTCAAGCGGGTTACGATATTACCAAGCAGCTTGAAGATAAGCTGCTTGGTCTAAGTTTATCGAACGCAGAATACCAAAAGTACATCGATCACAAGCAAGAGGTACGTAAGACGCTGGTTTACGGTGATAAACGCATTGTTGATGACATTGTGATAGTGAATAACACCCACTACAGTGATGTATTACTTACTAACCGTATTCAATTGAAAACAGGTCGTCGTATTCCAACGGCTGAAATAGAAAAAGCCGTTGAAAATCTCTATGCGTTGGATCGTTTTGAGTTAATCACTTACCACTTTGAAGATGTTGATGGTAAGACATTGTTGGTTTTTGATGTTAACGAAAAGTCGTGGGGGCCGAATTACGTTAACTTTCGATTTTTCCTTGAAGATGACTTCGATACGGATAGCCAATACGGCATCGGTATGTCGACCAATTTTACTAATTTAAACTCGCATGGTGCAGAGTTGGCGTTCAACGTAGAAATGGGCACGGATAAGCTGATAGAAGCTGAGTTGTATTCGCCTGTTTTATCTAGCCAAACGC
Organism: Vibrio sp. M60_M70; assembly: GCF_037162085.1. Lineage (NCBI taxonomy): Bacteria > Pseudomonadati > Pseudomonadota > Gammaproteobacteria > Vibrionales > Vibrionaceae > Vibrio > Vibrio sp. M60_M70. The sequence continues at coordinate 2,744,065 of NZ_JARLUL010000001.1, read as the reverse complement.
TTTTTGTTGCTGGCCGTGTTGGATACAGCAGTGAAGATAGAAACTTACCTTTTAGCGAGTTTGAAAACCCGGACCTCAGCTCAGTTAACGACTTCTTACCCGTTTCCTATAATGACTTTGCTTCAGAACTGGCGATTGGCATTCAACCTACGTTATGGCAAGAGTTGCGCCTTGGTGCTCGTTACTCTACAGGAGATATTGAGCTGTCTACCTTGGCCTCGGCAGGGCAGCTAGACTTCGAGCGCAAAGGTATATTTGCGAGCTATCGACTCGATACGCTTGATGATTTTGCATTTCCTACTCGCGGACTGCTGGTCGATCTTGAATATTTCGTATCCCATGACAAGAGTCCGGAAGGCATCACTCTACTCGATACGGAAAAGATGATTGAAGATACCGTGTATGAAATCTCCGCGCGATTTAAAGGTGCGGTCAGTCATCAGCGTCATACTTTAGTCGGACATGCAGAATATAGCTTTGTAGAAAGTAAAAATTCATCGGTTCCACTTGATCCGAGAGAGTTAGGCGGCTTTTTAAACCTATCTGGCATCCCAAGAAATAGCTTGATTGGACAGAACCTGTTTTTAGTAGCTTGGTGTACCGATACAAATGGTTTGATAATGACTTCGGATTGTTTGAAGCGCCAGTCTACCTAGGTGCATCAGTGGAATACGGTGGAGTGTGGTCAGATAATGATCTGAAGCTGAATGAAGCGCCACTTTACAATGCTGGCTCTATTTTCTTTGGTGTTGACTCACCAATCGGGCCAATTATGTTGGCTTATGGTCGTACTGAGCAGGATATGGATGCTGTGTATTTGATCGTAGGAACGTCGTTTAATTAACCGGGTATAAGAAAGCAAAAACTTGGCATATTTGGTCAAAATTAGCAGAACTTTAGTCGTAAGTTGCTATGTTGGTCAAAATGATAAGATTTTAATTTAAGGTTAAATTTGCTATTATTTTGCCCACAGTTTGGCCTCTACGGCGCTGTTTCTCAATCATAATTGAATGAAAACAAGGGCAATGGAGAGCCAAGTTTCCAAGGATGTTCACTCCTTTACTTTAACAATAGTAATAATAGAGGAGGAACCGCAATGAGAGGAAAAAGTCGTGCTTGAAGCCTACCGTAAACACGTCGAAGAGCGTGCTGCTGAAGGAGTTGTTCCTAAACCGCTAGACGCAGAACAAGTTGCTGGACTTGTAGAACTTCTGAAAAATCCCCCGCAAGGTGAAGAAGAAGTCATTCTTGACCTACTTGAAAACCGCATCCCACCAGGTGTAGATGAAGCCGCTTATGTAAAAGCGGGTTTCCTAACCGCTGTAGCAACAGGTGAAGTTAAATCACCACTTGTGAGCCGTGAAAAAGCGGCTGAACTGCTAGGCACTATGCAAGGTGGTTACAACATCGCACCGCTAGTTGAGCTATTGGATGACGAAGCACTGGCAGAGATTGCTGTAGAAGCGCTGTCTCATACACTTCTGATGTTTGATGCTTTCTATGATGTAGAAGAGAAAGCAAAAGCAGGCAATGCGCATGCACAGAAAGTGCTTCAGTCATGGGCTGATGCTGAGTGGTTCCTTTCTAAGCCTAAGCTTGAAGAAAAAGTCACTCTAACTGTATTTAAAGTAACAGGTGAAACGAACACGGATGACCTTTCACCTGCACCTGATGCTTGGTCTCGTCCTGATATCCCAGTGCACGCACTTGCGATGCTGAAGAACGAGCGTGAAGGCATCAATCCTGATCAACCGGGCAATATTGGTCCGATCAAGCAAATTGAAGAATTGAAAGAAAAAGGTCACCAATTGGTTTACGTTGGTGATGTTGTTGGTACTGGTTCTTCACGTAAATCTGCAACCAACTCAGTACTTTGGTTCATGGGAGATGATATCCCTTACGTTCCAAACAAACGTGCTGGTGGTTATGTGCTTGGTGGTAAAATTGCACCTATCTTCTTCAACACAATGGAAGATGCGGGCGCACTACCAATCGAAGTCGACGTGACTAAGCTCAACATGGGCGATGTTATCGATGTTTACCCATATGAAGGTAAAGTTTGTAATCACGAAACAGGTGAAGTTTTAGCTGAGTTCTCGCTGAAAACGGAAGTACTGATTGATGAAGTTCGTGCTGGCGGTCGTATCCCATTGATCATCGGTCGTGGTTTGACAGACAAAGCGCGTCAATCGCTAGGTCTTGAGCCTTCGGATGTATTCCGTAAACCTGGTGAAATTGCAGATTCTGGCAAGGGTTACACGCTTGCACAGAAAATGGTTGGTAAAGCGTGTGGCGTAGAAGGCATTCGCCCTGGTACCTACTGTGAGCCGAAGATGACGACAGTAGGCTCGCAAGATACTACCGGCCCTATGACTCGTGATGAACTTAAAGACTTGGCGTGTTTGGGCTTCTCTGCTGACCTTGTCATGCAGTCTTTCTGTCACACCTCTGCGTATCCAAAACCAGTAGACGTTAACACGCACCACACACTTCCGGACTTTATCATGAACCGCGGTGGTGTATCTCTTCGCCCGGGTGACGGTATTATCCACTCATGGCTAAACCGTATGCTACTGCCGGATACAGTCGGTACGGGTGGTGACTCACATACTCGTTTCCCGCTAGGTATTTCATTCCCAGCAGGTTCGGGGTTGGTTGCCTTTGCTGCTGCGACAGGCGTTATGCCACTAGATATGCCTGAGTCAATCTTGGTTCGCTTTAAAGGTGAAATGCAACCGGGTATCACACTGCGTGACCTTGTTCATGCCATCCCTTACTACGCGATTCAGCAAGGTCTACTAACAGTAGAGAAAGCGGGCAAGATCAACGAATTCTCTGGTCGTATCCTTGAGATTGAAGGCCTAGAAACGCTAACTGTTGAGCAAGCATTTGAGCTTTCTGATGCTTCTGCTGAGCGTTCTGCGGCAGGTTGTACTGTGAAACTGTCGCAAGAGTCGATCGAAGAGTACCTAAACTCTAACATTGTAATGCTGAAGTGGATGATCTCTGAAGGTTACGGTGACCGCCGTACTATCGAACGTCGTATTACAGCGATGGAAGAGTGGCTAGCAAATCCTGAGCTGATGCAAGCGGATAAAGACGCTGAATATGCACATGTAATTGAAATCGATATGGCTGAAATCAATGAGCCAGTACTATGTGCACCGAATGATCCGGATGACGCTCGCTTGTTGTCTGAAGTACAAGGCACAGCGATTGATGAAGTGTTCATCGGTTCTTGTATGACTAACATCGGTCACTTCCGCGCTGCTGGTAAGCTGCTAGATAAGTTCAATGGACAGCTTGCAACTCGTCTATGGATCGCTCCGCCAACGAAGATGGACAAGGATCAGCTAACGGAAGAGGGTTATTACGGTATCTTTGGCCGTGCTGGGGTTCGAATCGAAACACCAGGATGTTCACTGTGTATGGGTAACCAAGCGCGTGTTGCAGACAAATCAACAGTGATGTCTACCTCAACGCGTAACTTCCCGAACCGTCTAGGTACTGGTGCGAATGTTTACCTGTCGTCTGCGGAACTAGCTGCCGTAGGTGCAATCCTTGGTAAGATTCCAACTAAAGAAGAGTACTTGGAGTATGCGAAGCAAATTGATGCAACCGCTACAGATACTTACCGCTACTTGAACTTCCATAAAATGGATCAGTACACCAAGAAAGCGGATGAAGTGATCTTCCAAGAGCCTGCATAAGTTTAACTGCACAATTAAAAAGCACCTCAAACGAGGTGCTTTTTTTATGGGCGCAATTCGCTATACTCCGCACCAAATTGATACGAAAAGGCAATCTCGATGGAATTTGAATTCATCCGTAACACGTTGATGGGCGAGTACTACGTAAAATGCAGCATGGGGCATGAGATTGTTGGGCGCTGGCTACAAGAAGAAATTGGCAAAGATCCTATGAAGATTGCTCAGGTTGAAAAGCTAATTGAGCAGTCATTTTCAGCGCCTTCTCAAGAGCATAACCTAACAGGTACAGAAATTAGCTTGATGATTCAGGGCGATGAAGTCCTAGTGCAAGAAAACGCATTGGCCCATGACCATGATGTTGAGATGGAAAGTGAATTCGATTTCTACAATGCAGAAAGTACAGCAAGCTGTGGAATAGAGGACTTCATGATTCTTATCGAGCGATGGAAAGACTTTTTGAACATTTAGTGCACAGTTTTGGGTAACTTTCCTTCTGTTGCTTTAAATTTGTGAAAAGGGCGCACCGATATGGTGCGCCCTTTTTGTTTATAGATATGTAAATTGACGTTAGTTTTTATTATTCAATGACTTAAAAACTTGGCACGTAGATTGGATTATTAGAAGTGTTTCAGGATGAAAGCTTCGGAGAGAATTGAATGAAAATAATCAATGCCATTATTAAGCCGTTTAAATTAGACGATGTGCGAGAAGCATTGGCTAACGTCGGTATCGAAGGGATGACGGTATCAGAAGTTAAAGGGTTTGGTCGTCAAAAAGGCCACACGGAACTGTATCGCGGCGCTGAGTATCAGGTCGATTTCCTACCAAAAGTGAAAATTGAAATCGCTACTCACGCGGATAATGTTGAGCGAGTGGTTGAAGCGATTACAAAAGCTGCGCAAACAGGAAAGATTGGTGACGGTAAAATTTTTGTCTACGACCTGAACCAAGCGGTGCGTATCCGAACGGGCGAAATGGACGCAGAAGCACTTTAAGAATTCAAGGGATTGGAGAAACTTATTATGGAATTAACAACAACAGTAACCGAGTTACGTTACGCACTTGACACCTTTTTCTTCCTCATTTCCGGTGCGTTGGTAATGTGGATGGCAGCTGGTTTTGCGATGCTAGAGGCTGGTCTTGTGCGCTCTAAGAACACAACAGAAATTCTTACGAAGAACATCTGTTTGTACGCAATTGCATGTACGATGTTTCTGATCGTTGGTTACAACATCATGTATGTCGACAACGGAGAAGGAGGTTGGTTACCTTCATTTGGTGCGTTGATTGGTACCCAAGGAGAAGGGGCTGATCACTCTCTAGAATCTGACTTCTTCTTCCAAGTCGTCTTCGTTGCAACGGCAATGTCCGTCGTTTCTGGTGCGGTGGCTGAACGTATGAAGCTTTGGTCTTTCTTGGTTTTCTCTGCAATTTTGACCGCATTTATCTACCCAATGGAAGGTTATTGGACATGGGGCGGTGGCTTCCTAGCAGAAGCTGGATTTAGCGACTTTGCAGGTTCAGGTATCGTACATATGGCTGGTGCTTCTGCAGCTCTTGCTGGTGTATTGCTTCTTGGTGCTCGCAAAGGTAAATATGGCAAAAACGGTGAAATCTACCCGATTCCAGGTTCAAACATGCCTTTGGCAACACTAGGTACTTTCATCCTTTGGTTTGGTTGGTTTGGGTTTAACGGTGGTTCTCAGTTGATGGTTTCAGATTTTGAGAACGCAACAGCGGTAGGTCAGATCTTCCTAAACACCAATGCAGCAGCTGCTGCAGGTGCTATTGCGGCGCTATTTGTATGTAAAACAACTTGGGGCAAAGCGGACTTAACGATGATTCTCAATGGTGCGCTAGCTGGCTTGGTTGCCATCACTGCAGATCCTCTATCACCATCGCCATTATATGCGGTTGCTATCGGTGCAGTATCTGGCGCGCTAGTCGTATTCAGCATCATTGGCCTAGATAAACTGAAAATTGATGACCCAGTCGGTGCGATTTCAGTGCACGGTGTTTGTGGCTTCTTTGGTTTGATGGTTGTACCACTAAGTAACGGCGATGCTACATTCGGTGCACAGCTTTTAGGTGCAGTCGTTATCTTTGCTTGGGTATTTGGTGCCAGCCTAGTTGTGTGGGCTATCTTGAAAGCAACCGTTGGAATTCGCGTCACGGAAGATGAAGAAATGGAAGGTATGGACATGCATGATTGTGGCGTCGGTGCGTACCCAGAATTTGTCACTGTGAAGTAATCAATAGCCTGTAATAAATAGTTACACTCTCAACATATAAAAACCTGCTCCGATGAGCAGGTTTTTTAATATTTGTCATTGTCTTCTTATTGAACATACATATAATAACGCAACTGATAAACGTTATCATTAGCATGGTAAAGGATTAAACAATGAAAAAACTGCTAACTCTTTCAGCATTAACTTGCGCAACCTTAGCTCCAACAGCAATGGCTGCTGAAGAAGTGAACGTCTACTCTTACCGTCAACCTTTCCTAGTTGAGCCTATGTTCAACGAGTTCACTAAAGAAACTGGCATCAAAGTAAACGTAAAATTTGCTAAAAAAGGCTTAGCAGAAAAGCTAGCTCAAGAAGGCGAGTACAGCCCAGCTGACGTTATCCTTACGACAGACATCAGTCGTCTAGCTGAACTGACAAACAAAGGTTTAGTTCAGAAAGTAGATAGCAAAATCATTGAAGAAAACGTACCAGCTCAATACCAAGATAAAGAGAATGAGTGGTTTGCCCTAACTCTACGTTCACGTAGTGTTTACTCTTCACGTGATCGCGTAGGTAAACTAGGCGCAGATTTCAACTATGCAGATCTAGCTAAGCCAGAGTTCAAAGGTAAAATTTGTACTCGTAGCGGTAAGCACCCGTACAACGTTTCTCTAGTTTCAGCAATGATTGCTCACAATGGCGAAGCAGAAACCAAAGAGTGGTTAGAAGGTGTGAAAGCAAACCTTGCTCGCAAACCACAAGGCAACGATCGTGCACAAGTTAAAGCGATCAAAGAAGGCCTATGTGATGTTTCTCTAGGTAACAGCTACTACCTAGGTAAAATGGTTAACGACAAAGAGCAAAAAGCTTGGGCAGATGCAGTTTACATTAACTTCCCTAACCAAGAGACTACAGGTACTCACGTAAACATCTCTGGTATGGCGATGGCGAAGTACTCTCCAAACAAAGACAATGCTGTGAAGCTAATGGAATTCCTAACGGGTGACAAAGCGCAGCAGATGTACGCAGAAGTTAACTACGAGTACCCTGTTAAAGAAGGCGTGAAGCGTTCTGAACTTGTGGAATCTTGGGGTGACTTTAAAGCAGACAAGCTTTCTCTAGACGATATTGCAGCCAACCACGAAGCGGCAATTAAGCTATTAGACGAAGTGAAATTTGACCTTTAATTCCTTGTGGGGGTATAACAGTACCCCCATTTGATTAAAGGATATGAGATGTATTTGCAACAGCATTTGTATTTCATACAGCCTTGCAGTAATTAGGCGATGAAAGATAAACACTCTTTATGGAAAACCAGTAGTGGGGTAATAACTCTGTTACTGGTTTTGCCGATCTTAGCGATCTTCTACACCGCAATTGGTGAAACGGATGATTTGTTTGCCCATTTAATGGCGACAGTCATGCCGACTTATATTTTTAACACGGTTGCGCTCACTATTGGCGTAATGGTGTTGTCCTTAATTCTTGGTATACCAAGCGCTTGGATAATGGCCATGTGTAAACTGCCGACCGAAAAATGGTTGCAGTGGGCATTGGTGCTACCTCTTGCGATGCCAGGTTATATCATTGGTTATATTTTTACTGATTGGTTTGATTTTGCAGGACCGATTCAGATCTTTTTGCGTGATGTAACCGGATGGGGACCTGGCGAGTATTGGTTCCCTGATATTCGCACCTTGCCTGGCGCGACCTTTGTGTTGGCTTTAGTGCTGTACCCTTATGTGTATTTGCTGTGTCGAGCTGCATTTATGGAGCAAAATGTCTCTTTGTTGCAAAGCGCGCGTTTGCTCAAATGCTCTCCATGGGAAAGCTTTTGGCGCATCTCGATGCCATTAGTGCGACCTTCTATCGCTGTGGGTTTGTCGCTGGTCGCAATGGAGACTATCGGTGACTTTGGTACTGTAAGTTACTTCGCTGTGAATACGTTAACCACAGCGGTCTACGATACTTGGTTGGGATACTCTAATCTTAATGCTGCAGCCAAGATTTCTGCCATGATGCTCGTCATTGTAGTACTGCTTCTCAGTGCAGAACGCTACAGTCGTCGTAAACAAAAGCTTTTTCAAAGCCAATTTAACAGTCACGAAGATTTTCGTTATGAGTTGACGGGCTGGAAAAAGTGGACCGCGCTGGTTTGGTGTTGGGGCTTGGTTTCGGTCGCGTTTATTTTGCCATTACTACAGCTGATTGATTATGCGATAACTTACTTTGCGCAGAGTTGGACCCCCGAGTTTCGTGAATACGCATGGAATAGTTTGGTCGTGTCGGTTATTGCCGCCATTATAGGTGTTGCTGTCGCACTGATCGTTAACTTTACCCATCGCGTCAATGGCAAGCGCGAAAGCTTGGCATTTATGCGTCTTTCTTCGATGGGGTATGCAGTGCCAGGAACCGTATTAGCGATTGGTGTGATGGTCGCAGTACTGTTTATGGATCACCGCGTCAACGACCTTGCTAAAGCCATGGAGTGGGGAAGACCGGGACTTATTTTTTCTGGCTCCATGTTCGCCCTGGTTTTTGCCATGGTTGTGCGTTTTTCAGCGGTGGCGATTGGTAGTATCGAAAGTAATTTAAATAAAATTTCGCCTTCGTTAGATATGGCGTCTCGCACCATGGGGTGTAAGCCTAATGCCATGCTGTGGCGTGTGCACTTTCCGTTGGTTAAACGTGGTGCACTGATTGCGGCTCTGTTAGTGTTTATCGAGTCGATGAAAGAGCTCAATGCGGCTCTATTACTTCGTCCATTTAACTTTGAAACACTAGCCACATACGTTTATAACTTCGCCTCGGATGAGCATTTAGAATTGGCCGCTTTGCCTGCGGTTCTGTTGGTTCTTGTTGGGTTGATCCCGCTTGTTGTTGTTAACCGTTCACTGGAGCAAAATCACTGATGAGCTGCGCATTATCAATTAAAAACCTAACTTGCCAATATGATGATCAAACCGTACTCGAATCATTATCTCTTGAGGTGGAACAAGGGCAAATTGTCTGTTTACTAGGTGCAAGTGGTTGCGGAAAAACAACACTATTAAAAGCCGTTGCAGGGCTATTGCCATTAACGTCAGGCGAAATGAGCTTAAATTGCGTCACGATTGATGATGGGGAGAACTGGTTGCCACCAGAACAGCGTAATATAGGGATGATTTTCCAAGATTATGCGCTTTTTCCTCACCTGACGGTGGAGCAAAATATTGCCTTTGGCTTAAAGCATTACTCGACAAAAGAGAAAAATGGCAAAGTTCAAGAGATGCTCGAGCTCGTGCATTTGCAAGGCTATGGCGATCGTTATCCTCATCAATTGTCTGGTGGACAGCAGCAGCGTGTTGCGATTGCTCGCTCATTAGCTTATAGCCCAGACTTATTGTTGCTAGATGAGCCGTTCTCTAATATTGATACGCAAGTTCGCCATGAGTTGATAAGTGAGATCCGTAAGATTTTTAAGGCGCAAGGCGTGACTGCTATTTTTGTTACGCATAGCCGTGAAGAGGCTTTTGCCTTCGCGGATAAAATGGCAGTGATGAACAATGGTGTTATCGAACAGTATGGTACGGCATCTGAGCTTTACTACCAGCCTTCAAGTAAGTTTGTTGCGGATTTCTTAGGTGGTGGTAGCTATCTGGCCGCTAAACGAGTTTCGGATTCAGAATATGAAACCCACTTGGGTGTGGTTGAAGCCACGGCCCAACAAGAGATCCCAGTGCAGTCTGAATGCTCTTTGTTGCTAAGGCCGCAACATGTACAAATTCAATCCGATGAAGAGAGCTCAGTAACGGTGCTGGAGCAGCACTTTATGGGTGACCATTGCCGTTACGTGATTGATGCGAATGGCGACCGTTTGTTGGCTACAGCATCGCAGGCATTAAATATTGGTGAGTCTGTTGCAGTGAAAATTGAAACGCAGGGCGTGCTGGCATTCGCATAACGTTACTGGGTACCTTTACTATTCTCTTATGCCTTCTTACACAATAAAAAAGCCCGGCAGTGATGCCGGGCAAGTATTCTCCCCCTTAGCGACAGCTTGAATTACATGACAAGCGTAGCCGAAGTGCTCCGAAGCGGGCACAAGGTCAGTTATAAAGATAAGAAGTCTTTAAACTGTTGAAGAACACGTTCCGCAGTGTCCTTATCTTGCATTTCTGCAAAAATACGTAGTAACGGCTCAGTACCAGAGAAGCGCGCGATGATCCAACCACCATTCTTGAAGTACACTTTCGCACCATCTTCATAGCTGACTTTTTCGATTTCAAATTCAAACTCAGGCAACTGCTTTTCAACATAAATTTTGTTGAACAGTGCGTCTTTTTGCGCCGGTTTAAACTTGCAATCGCCTTCTGCCATGTAGGCATAGCCGTACTTACCGTAGATTTCATCTAGCAACTCAGACAGCTTCTTGCCGGTTACTGAAATCATTTCAACTAACAAGCTAGACGCGAAGACGCCATCTTTACCTTTGATGTGGCCGCGAATGGTTAGGCCGCCAGAGCTTTCCCCACCAATCAGTGAGTCATCCGCTTCCATTTGAGAACTGATGTGCTTAAAGCCTACTGGTACCTCAAAACATTTTTCACCGTGGTCTTCAGCAATTTTATCGAGAAGATGAGTCGTCGCGATGTTACGTACCACGGAACCTGTCCAACCTTTGTACTCCAATAAGTAATAATAAAGTAGAATCAGGACTTCATTCGGATGAATGAAGTTACCTTTTTCGTCAATAATACCAAGACGGTCCGCATCGCCATCGGTACCGATGCCAATATCGTAACCTTGCTCTTTTACTAAGTGCATCAAACGGTAGAGTGTTGCAGCACTTGGCGAAGGCATTAACCCACCGAAGTCTGGGTTTTTTCCATCGTTAATCACATCAACGTCACAGCGGCCATTGATTAATACGGTTTGCAGCGCATTTTTTGCAACACCGAACATCGGGTCAATCAAAACGCGTAGGTTGGCTTTTTTGATCGACTCGATATCAATAGAGTTAATGATCGAATCTACGAATTCGTTCATCGGGTTGATAATTTGAATCAGCTTATCTTCAACCGCTTGTTCAAAATCGACACTTTTTACATCTTGTGCAGTGAGCGTATCGATTTGTGATTCGATTTTTTGGGTGATGATTTCATCTGCATCACGACCGCCTTCAATGAAGACTTTAATGCCGTTGTAATCAGCCGGGTTGTGCGATGCCGTAATACATGCAGAGTAAGCGCAGCCCATTTCCTTCGCCTTAAACATTACGATTGGCGTTGGAACAAACTTATCGATAAAGCTAACGACGATGCCGTTTGCTGCTAAAACTTCGGCAAACCAACGGCCAGCTTTGTCAGACAGAAAACGTCGGTCATAGCCAATGACAAAGCCGCGATCAGCAACAGATTCGTTATTCGTAATGTTTGCAACTGCTTGAGCAACCAAACGAACATTATCTTTAGTGAATTCTTCACCGATGAATGCGCGCCAGCCGCCTGTACCAAATTTGATCATGATTCGAACCTCAATAAGGGCGGCAAGGCGCCGCGCCTTAAAATTTTGCTAGCGAACCCAATGCACAAGCTAAAAAGCAAAAGTGCATTGGGACGTTTTGAAGCGATTAACCTAGTGTTACGATCACTTCGTTGACGGAACCTTCCGCTTGAACTGGTACAGATGCACCATTTACTGCTTCACCGTTCACAGTAATTGACTTAACGCCTTTGCTTACTGAATCAGGGTTCACCACTTTTATGTTGTACGTTGCACCTAGCCATTGACGAGTCACTTCGAAACCAGGCCAGTTAGTTGGGATACATGGATCGATAGTCAGGCCATCGAAGCCTGTACGCACACCAAGGATAAAGTTGGTAACAGCGAAGTAAGCCCAGCCAGATGTACCTGTTAACCATGGGTGGTTTGCACGACCGTGGTCTTGGTGGTCACGACCCATAATGAACTGAACGTATGAGTATGGTTCTGCAATACGTTTTTCGATGATGTCGTTCTGGTTGTATGGGTTTAGTGCATCGTAGAATTTCATTGCACGGTCACCACGACCCAGTTTCGCTTCAGCTACCCAAGCCCATGGGTTTGGATGCGAGAAGATTGCACCGTTCTCTTTTACGCCTTGGTAAACGCGAGTTACGAAGCCGATATCATCATTCGGTGTTGCAAAAGATGGTGAGTTTAGGTGAAGGCCGTATTCAGAGAAGAGGTTCTCGTCGACTGCGTCCATCGCTTTTTCGCCGCGCTCTTGAGATACCGCACCAGAAAGTACCGCAAGCGTGTTTGACTCTAGGTGTACTCGACCTTCTGCTTGTTGTGCAGTACCGATCTTGTCGCCATTTTTCGTCAGACCACGGATGTACCAACCGCCTTCGTCGTCCCAAAGGTGTGTTTCACACGCTTCACGCACGTTTGCCGCCATCTCGGTGTACTTCTCAACGTCAGCATCTTTGCCTAGGTATTTTGCAAGGTCGATAAACTCTTGTAGCGCCCAGAAGTGTAGGAAAGACACCATTGAAGACTCGCCGCCACCTAGGTTTAGACAGTCGTTCCAGTCGGCACGTAGACCTTTACAGATGCCCGTTTGACCCACGTATTCCGCTGAGAAGTCTAGCGCAGCTTTCATGTGGTCATACACGGTTGCATCACCGCCATCTGCGTAAGGAATCACTTCGTCGAAGAAGCTGTGCTCACCGGTTTCCATCACGTATTTACAGATGGTTGGTACTAGCCATAGGTGATCATCAGAGCAAGTGTCTTCAATACCGTGGATCTTATCTTCATCGGACGGAGTAGGAACAACTGTTGGAGACTTAGATGGTTTAACATCTGCTTTTTCAGGATCGAACCAATCAGGATCGAATAGGTGTAGGCCGTAACCCGCTTTTACTTGACCACGCAGTAGATCAACGATGCGCTTACGAGTCATTTTCGGGTTCGCGTGAGGAACGGAAATTGCGTCTTGCGCCGTATCGCGGTAACCAAGGCCAGTACGCCCGCCGACCTCAATGAACGAAGCAAAGCGAGACCAAACCACACATGTTTCTGCTTGGTATAGCGTCCAAGCATTGATCATGGTGTCTAGGCCTTCGTTTGGCGATTTCACTTGGAACTTGCCACAACGCTCATCCCAGTGTGCTTTGATGCCATCAAATGCATTGTCGACTTCTGCAAGGTCTTGGTACTTAGCACGCAGACGTTCACCGTTACCTTTACCGATACCCAGAATGTAAGCAAAGCGAACTTCTTCACCTGGTTGGATAGTAAATTGCTTGTGCAGAGAACCACAGTGGTTGTAACACGTTTGTGCGGTGTTAAAACACTTACCTTGTTCTACTGCTAGTGGGTTTGCTTCGTCGCGGTATAGACCTAGGAAGCTATCACGTTGACCGTCGTATGAATCTGGATCAAACGTTGATGTTAGGTAGTAGAAGCCTTCGAAATCGTTCGTGTTGTAGTACAGGTCGTATTCAATCACGCCTTCGTTGTATGACGTACCAGCAGAGTAGAGAGACATCTGGTGGTTTTGGTTATCAGATTGAATGTGGCTGAACGAGAACTCAACAAATGAGAATGCACTGATCGTACGCGGTTTGTCAGAGGTGTTCTTGATGACCACATCCCAAATTTCTGCATCTTCGCCTTTTGGTACAAAGAGCGTTTTGGTTGCGCTAATGCCGCTGTATTCACACTTGAATTTAGAGTACGACAAACCATGACGAACTTCGTAGTTCGCTTCGTCTAGGCTTTTGGCAACTGGTTGCCAAGAGATTGACCAGTAATCTCCCGTCTCATCATCACGTAGGTAAACGTAGTGTCCTGGGCGATCGAATGTCGCATTTGGACGGAACTTAGTAACACGGTTGTATTCTGGAGAGTTGTAGAACGAATAGCCACCTGCATTATGCGAGATAACGGTACAGAATTTTTCTGTACCTAGGTAGTTGGTCCAAGGAGCAGGTACATCAGGGCGAGTAATGACGTATTCACGATTCTCGTTATCGAAATAGCCGTATTTCATTTGTGTATTTCCTTTTTACAAAGCTGCGTCTGCAGCCAAAATTTAAAAACTCTTCAAGCGTGATGCTTCTACATCAGCTCTGTATTACTTCCACGGTTTACGGTAATTCACTCCCTGCAAATCAAGCAGCGGTAGGTGTCCTTTCAAACGTGATAAATAGTCGGTCCAGTCTCGGTGTTGCTTGTCTGTCCAACATGCTTCTGCCATTGCGGTTAAGCGCGGGAAGACCATGTAGTCCATACGAGACTGGTTGTTGATGATTTCGCACCACAATGCTGTTTGAATGCCCCAAATGCGTTTACGTATTGGATCGTCGGCTGGCACTTCAGCGAGTGGTTCATAGTTGTAAGCTTTTTCTAGCGGCAATGGGTTAGCCCAATCCACGCCCGGTTCTTCTGGTGCGTAATCTTGGGTCATATCTAAGTAGGTGGTTTGCGCAGGTTGTAGCACCACATCGAAACCTTGGCGCGCGCAGTTCAACGCCGCTTCTTCGCTTAACCACGAATAGATCACTGTGTCTTTGCTAACTTTGTCGCCATGCTGTGCTTCTTCCCAACCCAGCATGCGCTTGCCAAGTTTGCGCAGTTTGTCTTCGGCATGACGCAAGAAGTGCCCTTGTAACTCTTTGTAGTCGCTGTAACCCAGTTGTTCCATTAGTGCTTGGCATGCAGGGCTTTTTGACCATACGCCGTTAGGTACTTCATCCGCACCGATATGAACATAAGGGGCAGGGAACAACGCGGAGACTTCTTCCAACACTTTATCGATAAACTCATAGCTCCCCGGCAGAGCTGGGTTAATGACGTTGTCGTTGTAATGCTGAATGCTGCGGTATTCGGTGGTATCTTCTGCTTCTACCAATAGGTGTGGTAACGACTTGATGGCAGATCGGCAGTGGCCTGGTACATCGATTTCAGGGATAACAGTGATGCCTCGTTTCGAAGCAAAGGCAACCACGTCTTTGATGTCTTCTTGAGTGTAAAAACCGCCGTAACGCTCAGCAAGGTGCGTGTACTGTGGCTCATTGGTTTCATCCAACCCACGCCATGCGCCAATATCGGTTAGTTGAGGCAATGATTTGATCTCAATTCGCCAACCTTCATCATCGGTAAGGTGCCAATGGAATGTATTGAACTTGTAGTGAGCCAACTGGTTGATCAAACGTTTGACTTGCTCAACGGAGTGAAAATGGCGAGCACAATCTAGCATCATTCCGCGGTAACGAAAACGTGGTCGGTCTTTGATTGAACAGCAAACCACTTCCATTGAGGCTGGTTGATCGCCAACTTTGATCAGTTGCAATAACGTTGCACAAGCATGGGTAAAACCAGACGAAGAGCCAGCTTCAATTTTGATCGACTCTTCTGCTACCTTCAGCTTGTAGGCGCCTTCATCCAAGGTTGGGTTGCCTTTGAAGATGATCTGACTGCCATTGTCTGATGCGAACTCAAATTGATGAATGCGCTTAAGCTCTTCAAGTAACCACTCTTTAGCTGCATTGGCTAGGTTTGAATAAACTGCAACGCCAGCGTGATGATTAAAGCTAAAGCAGTGATCGCTGACTTCTATATGGTTTGGTTTTGGCAATAAAGGCTGCGCATGCGTCAAGCTGGAAGGGATCTCACTACGTTCACGGTACGGTGAAGCCAATACGATCGGTGTGACATCGACTTGAGCTCGCTGAAGGTTGCCGTTGACTTCAAAGTTGACCAAGGCTTCATTGAATCCATCAGAATAGTAACGGAATGGATTCGAACCAATACTGAACTCGCAGTAAAAATGATGGTTAGCTGCCAGCACCAACCCTTCTGGTTTGAGGGTGCAGTAGCTGCCAATTTGCTTGAGCTGACCATTCGAAATACTATCTGGCAGAATGTAGCGATCAAAAGCAAAAATCAGGCTCCAATTGTGGAGATCTTGATCGCTCAAATTATGGAAAGTCAGTCCGAAACGGCAGTTTTGCTTTTGTTCTGATAGGACGACGAGATCAACACGATATTCCATATCTACTCCTACGCCGCACTGAGCGAGTAAAGGTTATGCTCAGGTTTACCTGCAAACATAATTGCGCCTTCAATCGCGTCAAACTGTGGCTCAACAACCCATTGCTGAACTGGTGGCGAAAGCCAACGGAAAATACGTTCAGCAATGCTGCCCATTAAACAAATACGCGTTGCGCCGCGCTTGTTTAATGCCACGAGAAACATTTCTATATCAGCTGCAGTTTGCTTCAGCATCTCAATTGCTAGTGCATCACCTTGTTCTGCATGTTGGAAAATTGCAGGAGAAAACTGGCCATAATCACGAGGAAGCGCTTGTTTAGACCAAGCCACCACGTTATCAACGTCATTTTCGAAATGCGCCATGACGTGTTGTGCTAGAGGCGTTTTCTCTCTGATGCCATCTTCTGCTAACAAAACTTGTTGAACTAGGCGAAGCCCCATCACTGCGCCGCCACCTTGGTCCGAAATAGGGAATTCGCGACCACCGACAACGTGCTGCTCCAATCCTTTAAGGTAGATGCCACAAGAGCCCGTTCCTGCGATCATGATTGCGCCATCTTCGCCATTGTGTGCACCAACGCACGCGCCGTAAGCATCAGTATTAAGAGTCATACTGGCAAACGGATGAGGAAGAGACATAAAGGCTTGCCAAGATGCTTTGTGCTCAGCACCTGCAAGGGCTAAGCCGACGTGCATCGATGCGAAATCTTGTTGTGTCAGACCGCCTTGCTCGGCCGCTGAAGTTATGGATTCAAGAATCGAAGCCATTGCTATTTCAGCTCCTAGCATGATGTTGGCGCTGCCGCTTTTGGCCTCGCCAATAAAATTACCTTGTGAATCTTTAATCCTGGCTCGACATGACGTGCCGCCACCATCGATACCGACAAAATACATCCCCATGATTATTGTTCCTTAATATTTTTAGAGGTTGCCAACTGAGAAATATGCTGAGCTTGACTCATTATCGCGAGTAAGTACCAAGCGCCATGCGGGATCCATTGTTCGCCCCAGCGCCAGTTTTGTAACATGTCGTCTTTTTGTGCCGGTGGGTTAAATGCGATGTCTTCCTCGTCTTCAAAGCCGCCAGTGATTCCGTTACACACACCGCCTTTAGCGTTGAAGAAACCATATTGAGGAAGGTAATCAGGGTTGTTGCGACCGTGGCCATCAAGCATGCACATGTCGTATGGGTTTAAGCCTACAATCCAGTTCAAGGCATCTTGAGCAAACACGGAAAGTTGTTGCTGTATTTCCTGCGACGCTATATGCGGTTGAGCAAGATACGCCATGGTCGCGAGTGAGCCCAATCGAGCATTCTCGCCTTGCCACCAATAGCCGGATTCATTGTTGTGTGCGACAAAAAATGCATCGCGTTTTGACTCATTTACGCCTTTAACATACTGGCGAGGGTAACCGAATGGGTTGGTCACTTTATTCGATATATTGATCTCAAACTCGCACGCTAGGTTGACGATGCGTTTTACCGATTCTGTCTGTACGGAGTCGTCTTCAATTGATAGATATTCGCACAAGGCAATAACGGGTAGACCTGCTTCAGCTGCGTGAAAGTATGGACGACTGCCGTCTTGGGTTGCTGACCAAAAGTGTTGAATCTGCTCGTCGCTCATTTGGCGAGCAACTAAGCGTTGTGCCCACAAACGGCTCTCTTCCAAGTAGCGAGTTTCTTTGGTGGCTTTAAACAGTTCTACACTGGCTAGTAGCGCACAGTATTCGTCGATAATGTTTTCTTCATTATCATTGAGGTACTGCGTATTGTGCTCTTTTAAGTGCCAGTAACCATTTTCAGCAGCGTTGCGGTATTTTTGTTGATCGTATTCGCCGTGAACACCTAAACGCGACGCTGCGGCCAGCGCTGCGATGGCGACACCGCCACCTTGTCGAAAGCCTGCTTGGTAGTCATCAAATTTGTGACCAAGTTGCGTTTCGTAGGCACAGATTTCTCGTTGCGCAGTATCTTTGCTCCACTTATCAAAGACCGTCATGTAGAAGAAGCCTTTTTCGTTTTGCATACGAACAAGGAAGTCTGCACCGAACAGGGCTTCTTCAATAAGTCGTGTACGTGTGAAAGCTGCAATGTCTTCGCTTCCTTCAAGCAATGAAAGCCCTTTTAGGATGTTCCAAACTACCATTGGGGTTTGTTGAGGGTTCAAATAATTAGCGTATGAAAGATGACTTAAATACTTGCTAACGTCTCCAGATGCGTCATACCAGCCTCCGTGTACATCAACCGTTTGGTTGGCGTTGAGCACTGGAACTTGTCGATCTTGTTGATCGAAAATCCCACCACAACGTTGTGATTTGAAGTAGTGGATCACATCCGACAAAGTTTGATCCAACAGAATATGTTCGCCAATGGTGAAAGAGGAAGAGCGCGTATCTTCCACTTGCAGGAAATAGTCGCCTGAATCTGTGAAAGATGAAAAGTCGATGAGGTAGAAATAGCCCTGATGCCAGTTCGCCACTTTACCTTGTTCTTCAACCGCAAAAGTTGCCACGGTTTGCTCGGTAGTGGCACAAATCAATTGGGCAGTGTAAGAAGACAAGTGTGGTTGTTCGGTCTGGACAATGGCTTTCTTTGGGCCCAGATGTTCATAACCAATGTGGTTAGTCAGTAGCAGCATTCAATGTCTCCGGGAAACGATAAAACAGGAATGGGTCAGGCTGAACCTGACCCTCGTTATAATTAATCTTCAAATAAGTAACAGCGAACAAAGTGGTTCTCAGAAAGCTGAGTGACGCCCGGTAGTCGTTCGCGACATTTATCGGTTGCGTGTACGCAGCGTCCTGCAAATGGGCAGCCGACTGAATCCGGTGTCCAAAGTGGGATTTCCCCTTTGTTGCCTTTCAGCTTCTCGTGGATAGACTTCGATGGATCAGGCACAGCAGATACCAACAGTTGCGTATATGGGTGTTGAGGATCGTGAATGATTTCCTCAGTATCCCCCCATTCAACCATGTGACCTACGTACATAACCGCGAGATCTTCAGCAATGTAACGCGCCGTTGCGATGTCGTGAGTGATGTAAAGCAGAGACATTTGTTTCTCGAACTTCATCTCTTCCATCAAGTTAAGAACACCTGCACGAATTGATACGTCCAGCATTGATGTTGGCTCATCTGCCAATACCACTTCTGCACCTACAGCGATATTACGAGCTAGGTTTACACGTTGACGCTGGCCGCCAGACAGCTGATGTGGGAACTTTTGCGCGGTTTCTTTTGGCGGAATCAGACCAACTTGTTCTAGTAGGTCATACACACGCTCTTCCAGTTCCTTTTTGTTGCCTGGTGCAATCTTTTTATGGATTAGCAACGGGCGAGCAATGTGGTGAAAGATATTGTGTGTAGGGTTTAGTGAGCCAAATGGGTCCTGCCATACCATTTGTACGCCTTCACGGTATGTCATCAAGTCATGTCGAGAGGTAATATCTTGGATATCACGACCTCTGTATTCGATTACACCCTCGGTAGGGGCGTACATTTTAGCTATCATTTTAGCGGTAGTAGATTTACCAGAGCCTGATTCACCTACTACTGACAAACCGCGGCTCTTGTACATCTTGAATGACACGTCGTTGATCGCGCGCATTTTTGACTGCTTGATTGAGTTACTATTTAAAGGGAAGTCCTTAACGACATGTTTACCCTCAATCAGCAGTTCGCCGAGTTGTTTGCTCATAATTCTCTCCAGTGTAATTTTGTTCTTAGCTAGCGTTATTTTTTGTTGTTAAACCTTAGCTTGAGCAATCGTGTCGCCGTATAAGTGGCAATTTGAAAAACGACCAGGTTCAATTTGACGCAGCTGAGTTGGTACTCGTGTACAAGCTTCGTGGACGCGGTCGCAGCGAGCTTGGAATCGGCAGCCTTGAGGAATCTCTAATAGGTTCAAAGGGTTGCCTGGAATACCAGTTAATTTGGTTTTAGGACCAGTTAGTGGAGGGAAAGAGCTACCCAAACCTTTGGTGTAAGGGTGGTAAGGACTTTCCAGAATTTGCTTAGAAGGGGCAACTTCAATCAACTCACCGGAGTACATAATGCCGATTCGATCCGAGAACTCGACCATGAGTGACAAGTCGTGGGTAATGAAAAGGATCGAGAAGCCGAACTCTTCTTTCAGTGCATAGATTTTTTGTAAGATCTCACGCTGAACCACAACATCGAGTGCCGTCGTTGGCTCATCCATGATGATCATCTTTGGATTGAGAGCCAGAGCAATCGCAATGACTAAGCGCTGGCGCATACCACCAGAAAATTGGTGTGGGTAGTCATTTAAGCGGCTTGGGTGAATATCAACGATTTCCAGCAGACCTTCGGCGCGCTTTTTCGCTTGTTCACGTGTCATGTTGGTGTGGCGCATGATGACATCGCAAAACTGCTCTTCCATCGTAAGCACCGGATTTAATGCGTTCATAGCACTTTGGAACACCATCGACATCTCGCTCCAGCGGAATGATTGCATACGTTCATCGCTGTACTTAATGATGTCTTCACCGTTGAAGATGACCTCACCACCAGTGATGAATGCTGGCGGCTTATGAAGACGCATGAGCGAGAAAGCAACTGTGGATTTACCACAGCCAGATTCACCAGCCAGGCCAAAGACTTCACCAGGCGCAATGTCAAAGCTAACGTTGTTACAGGCGCGGACATCGCCCGCATCTGTGATGTAATCTACGCATAGGTTACGGATAGAAATTAGTGGTGCAGTCATGATTATTTATCTCCGCTCCATAGTGCATTTTGTGGTGCCATTTCAGGCGCGCGCTCTTTCTTGTCTTTCTCTGCCAGTTTCTTCCAGCGTTTCATGCCTTTGTGAGAACGAAGCTGTGGGTTAGCAATTTCATCAACGGCAAAGTTAAGTAGAGCAAGACCAGTCACCAAAAGAGTTAAGGCGATACAAGGTGCTAATACTTCCCACCATGCGCCAATCAACATTGCTGATGAGGTTTGCACGTTGTAAAGCATGATGCCCCAACTGATGGTGTTGGCATCGCCCAGGCCCAAGAACGAGATTACAGCCTCAGTATTGATAGCGAGCATTACTGAGCCGATGAAGCTTGCACCGACAATCGGGATTAGGTTTGGTAAAATTTCAACGAAGATGATGCGGAATGAAGACTCGCCCAATACTTCAGCGGCTTTCACAAACTCTTTCTCGCGCAGAGCCATGGTTTGAGAACGGACAACACGTGCGCCCCACGCCCAAGAGGTACCAGCGATAATCAAGGCAATGGTGAGTGGACCTGCTTCGCCAATAAAGGCTGCCAGTACAAAGAGCAATGGGTATTGAGGGATTACCAGCATGATGTTCATCGCTGCACTCAATATGTCATCCACTTTGCCGCCGAAGTAACCTGCCGAGATACCAATGACCGTTGCTAGGAAACATACGATGATGCCAGCACCAAAGCCGACACCCAGCGATACGCGAGCACCGTAAGCCACTTGTGACCAAATATCACGACCCATACGTGAAGTCCCCAGAACGTGATCAGCCTTTTTCGACATAATCAGCGTACGACGATCATCTGCTAGATTTTTAGCTACCCAGCCATCAGGATTATTTTGCGCTTGTTTTACGACAAAGCTAGGGTATTCGTGTGGATTACCGGTTCGCTTGTCTGGCGCATGTTTCGTAAGTAAAGGAGCTGCGATCGCAACGAATACGAATACGGTAACAATACCAAGACCGATTCGAGCGAATGAGTTACCTAAAATAAGTTTGAATAGTTCTTTCATGATTATTTGCCTCCCGTACGTAGGCGAGGGTCTAGAATCATGTACAGCATGTCAGCCATTAAGTTGAAGCACAGCATGAACATCGTCATGATAATTAACTGACCTTGAAGTACTTGGTAGTCACGAGCGTGAATTGCGTTAAGTAGCACGGTGCCTAAACCTGGGTAGTTGAAAATCATCTCGATGATCAATTGACCACCAATGGCCATACCCAAAGACATAGATAGCGCGGTTACACTTGGAAGTAGCGCGTTACGTGCGGCGTAATTGAAGACGACACGGTTCTCGCTCAGCCCTTTGCCTTTCGCCATCGTGATGTAGTCTTCGGCGAGAAGGTTGATCATGTTGTTACGCATATTGACGAGGAAGCCGCCGATCTGAACGATGGTTGCACAGAATAGAGGGAGTACTGCGTGGTAACCCACGTTTTTGATGAACTCCCAGCTTGACCAATCAGGGATAGTACCTGGCGTGTAAGCATAGCCAGATGGGAACCATTTTAGGCCAATCGCAAAGGTAAACAGCGCTAACATTGCGATAACCATCTGTGGGATAGCTTGAATGATCAATGTACCAGGCGTTACGAATGCATCGTACTTACTACCACGCTTCCATGCGGCAAAAATACCGAGTACAGAAGCGATTGAGAAAGAAAGTACAACCGCAGTACCAGCTAGGAAGAGAGACCAGCCAAATGCACTACCTAGTAAAGAGTTAACTGAAAGAGGGTAGAACTGGATTGATGTACCTAGTTCCCAACTTAGAATGTTTTTAATGTACGAAAAGTACTGAATGTAAATCGGCCCATCAACGAAACCGAGCAGTTCTTTCATTGCTGCTATTCGTTCTGGTGTCACCTGTACAGAAGCGTTAGCAAACATCATGGTAACTGGGTCACCAGGCATTGCTCGCGGAATAATAAAGTTTAACGTCGCTGCAACTAAGAGCGCGACAAGATAGAACGACAAACGTCTTAAAAAATAACCCATAACTCACACCTTACTCACCCAGATTTTTTCCCTGTTTCTGGTTTCAGGTCGCTCCTAGCGAAATTTAGAGCGAAAAATCCCCTGACGACGAGCGCCACATATTGGTTTCGTTAACAAGGGATTTTTATAGGCGGCATACGGGATGTATGCCGCTTGAAATGAACTTCTACTTATTTAACTGGTTTTAGGTCCAGTACGTGAAGTAGACGCTCTGGGATACCAGCCCAAATGTTTGGACGGCCCTTAGGATTTTCTTCGTTCCACCAACCAGTGAAGCGAGTTGTGTTGTATTGATACATGTACGCGCCAGATAGCACAGGAATGGTTACTTGGTCCTGAGCAATGATCTTCTGGATACCATGAGCGATTTCTAGCTGTTCTTGCTTATCAGCGGTTTTGTAGAAGCTGTTAAGAAGACCGTCTAACTTATCGTTCTTGTAGAAGTGCATTGCAAAGCGAGGCATACCGTCACCAGACTGTAGCTTCGAGTTGTAGCCGCTGTCCCAGTACAAGTGTGGATCCGCACCGTGGAAGTAGTTGGTGTAAGCAACGTCGTATGTACCTTCTAGCATTGCTTGGTTGTATACCGAGAAATCTGGAGTACGAGCACGTGCTTTAATGCCTACTTCTGCTAGTTGCTCAACAGCTAGTTGTACAGTGTTGTTAAAGTCAGTCCAACCGTTTGGCGATTGAATGAGAAGCTCGAAAGACTTGCCAGATGGTGTATCTACAAAGCCATCTTTGTTTACATCTTTGAAGCCTGCTTTAGCAAGAAGCTTTTTCGCACCTTCGGCGTTGTATGTGTTGTAACCTTTGTACTTGTTGTGCGTCTCTTCGTCAGACCAAGCTTCGAATGCGTAGCCTAGACCTGAAGCGAAGTCATTTACTGTACCGCCACCGTAGAATGCAATGTCGATAATCGTTTGACGGTCTAGCGCCATAGAGAACGCACGACGGAAGTCAACGTTAGTAAGTGCTTCGTTTTTCGCCGCGTCTGGGTTTTTGAAGTTCACTACAAACGCTTGAGTACCCGCTGGTGGGTACCAGTAGTGGTGATTCGGACTTGCTGCAGCGTAAGTGCGGTCGATGTCTGGTACGAATGAAGACGTCCAGTCCATTTCGCCGTTAACGATTTTGCCCAAGAATTGGTCGTTGTTCGCGATTTGTGGCACTCGTAGACAGTCTACATCTAGGTTATCAGCATCCCAGTAATTCGGGTTCTCACACTGAATGTATAGTTGCGGTGTAAAAGTGTCGATTTCGGTAAATGGACCACTACCTACAGGATTTTCGTTTGTGAATGTTGCTGGATCTTTCACTTTGCTCCATACGTGCTTAGGTACAACTGGTACTTTCGCAATTTCGTAAGGAACGTTTGAGTTTGCTTCGCTTAGACGGAATTTAACTTTGTAGTCGTTAACTTTCTCTACGCCAGTAACCCAAGAGTTGATACCAGATTGGTCTAGCTCTGGCTTCTCTTTAACTAGGTTGAAAGAATAAACTACGTCATCAGCGGTAAACGCTTTGCCGTCAGACCATTTTACGCCCTTACGAATATCGAAGGTCACGCTCATTAGGTCATCAGCCATGGTGAAGTTTTCTGCTAGACGAAATACTGGCGTGTTACCGTGCATTTCGTTAAAAACAACGAGCGGCTCGTAAATAAAGTCGGTTGTTGTGTGCAGGTTAGTTGCACCCAAGAAAGGGTTAAAGTTACGAACGAAAGTTGTAAACTCTTTAGGGTGGATAGTCAGTTCACTGCGTTCAGCCGCAGTAGCTACCGATGCAAAACCTGTAGTAGCCGTTGCAATAATTGCTGTTGCTAGTGCTGTTTTTTTAATATTGGCAAGCATAGCTGTTCCTTACTATTTGCTTTCATTTCACTAAATGGAATTGAATGTCATCAATTGATAAACACTCTCCAAGACCTACCTCTTGTTTATGCATTACTCATTACAACATTGAGTTTCGCCAAGAGTGGCCTGTAGGCCTTAGGCAGGAGTAAGAAAACACCTTATCCATAAAATAATCAAACTCGATTCTCGTTAAAAACGTTAAAATATCGTCACTCTCCGTTATAAACGTTATTTTGGCTAATTTTGACTAGAGATAGACCAAAAAGTAAACGTTGATATGCGTCGCAGTTTATATCCTTGTTAATAGTGGGTGTTAGTGATTGCTAACCTATAATTTATTTAAAATAAAAGCCTTCTGATTCTATTCCTGGTTCGGAGATCTCGCTCACATGCAGAAAATGTGTTAATTAATTAGCTAAAAATTAATCTGCCGTTCTGTTGTGATTGAGTTCGCAATCTCTGTCAATTGTTGGTTAAAAACCGTTTGCTATCTGAAAAATAGTCTCTTTTATCGACAGTTTTCTCTCATTTATTGCTCTTTTTTTATTGTGAAAATGAAGTGTTTTATTCGCTCGACTCAACCTAATTTGGGCAGGTTAGAGTGATAGAAGCGTATGTTTGGAGTGCCTACCATGGACAACTTCGTCCAGAGGCTTATTCGGCATTTTAATGTGGTAACGGTAGAGAGTCGCTGTCTTGTTCGTCTTTAGAGAAAGAGAAGGCTTGGATAATAAAAAGCCCAGCGTATGCGCTGGGCTAGTTTTTTGATAGGTATTAGCTGGTCAACAGTCGCTGTAGTTTATCTCGTTGAGTTTCGATGTATGCACGCTCAGGACTCTGTTCTTTACAGTGTTCAAGGATGAATTCTATTGAGCTCAACACCGTTCTCCAACGTGGCGTTTTCGGCAGCGTTTCTATACGCATGTATTTATCCAAAGTGCGTGTTTGCAGAGTGCTACGGTCAAGATAAACGCGCCATAAGCCACTTTGTTCGGCAAATGCGAATTTACTTTCACCAGTGACTGACTCCCAATACTCTAAGGCATGTGTCATTGCGTCGACCAGAATTTCTCGCATTAGCTCTTGTTTGTCTTTTTTGTTACCAAGCGCTTTGTCTGCAAGGCGTGTAAACTCTCCACCGAGTTCTTTCAGCTTCTGCAGCTGGTCTTTATCGCCATCAAAAGCATAACTTGAAAGCACCTCTACTGCGGTTTCTAGGTTGTGTATGCGAGCGGCATTGGCTCCTCCGCCAACATTAAAGATATACATGACATCTAAGCCTGAGCCTTCAGGTAGTTTAAGAATGTCTGCTTCGATGTTTTGACGAATATCTTCAATATAGATATCAATCTTGCCACAGTAATGAGGTTGTTTGACGGTCAGATATTTAGGTGCAATCAACTCATCGGCAGATGAACGTTTTAATTGTTCTAAGTTACGCTTGAATAGCTTGCAAGCAGCTTCATTAGCAAACCGGATACGTTTATCTTCACGCAAACAGATAATCGCTTCAGGAGCCGATTCCAGTTGTTCCAACAATCGCCCTTGAGTTTCTAATAAGCTTGCCTCTACAGCCGCTCGTTGGCGAAGTTCAGATTCAAGTATCTTATTCTCCATGTGGCGCATTTCAGCTTGGCTTGCCGTTAAGTGCGCTTGGATGCGCGCAGCTAGCTCTTGTTTATTGAATGGCTTAGATAAATAGTCGTTGGCTCCTGCTTCAAAGCCTCGTACACGATCTTCTGTTTGACTAAGCGCGGTGAGCATAATGATAGGTAGCTCGGCATGGTCATAAGTTTCACGTAATTCACTACAGACTTGATAGCCGCTCATGCCTGGCATCATGATATCCAATAATAGGAGTTCCGGTTTTTCCTGCTCAACGAGTGCTAATGTTTCTGGTCCATCAGAGACGGTACGTACGCGATAGCCCTCTAAACGTAAGAAGCTCTCAAGCACACGCAGGTTTACTGGCTCATCGTCAGCGACATACAGTAACGGGCCGTCTGGATTCTCTGGTAGTGATAAGTCTTCATTGTTCTCTACATCGATTTCAGGAATCTGGAAGTGTCCGTGCGCTGCAAGGGTTTGAGTTGTTTGGATCTCTTCTTCACTGGCAAGTGGTAACGTGAAACTGAAGGTGGTGCCGACCATAGGCTGGCTGCTGACGTATAACGAGCCACCCATCAACTCAATCAATTGACGGCTAATCGAAAGCCCGAGCCCCGCACCTTGACGATAGCGACTTGCGTCTTGTCCTGCTTGGATAAGTGGTTCGAAAATATGTTCAAGATGTTCTGCGGGAATACCTTGCCCAGTATCCACAACTTGCACACGAACATGATCATCAACCACATTGGCGGAGATAACGATTTTACCTTCTGAGGTGTACTTAATCGCATTACCGATCAGGTTATATAACACTTGTTCAAGGCGTTGAGGATCGGCAGACACCGCTTTCAAATCCGCTGGTACTTGGTTGATGATACGGATGGTTTTATTTCCGAGTAAATGGCTGGAAAGCTCTAGTACCAGTCGCGTTGCACTGGCTAAACTCACCGCTGACTTCTGGATATCCATGCTTCCGTAACGCATTTTATGATAATCCAATAAGTCATCAACAAGGTTTGCGAGACGTTGCCCACTTTTAATGATGATATCAAGCTGATATTTTTGGCTAGCAGGAATAGCACCGTTAGCGCCGGACGCTAAAGTCTCAGCGATTCCGACCATGCCGTGCAATGGTGTGCGGAGTTCATGAGAAGTGGTGGCTAAGAACTCATCTTTAAGTTTGTCGGCCAATTGCAGTTCATCATTTTGTTTTTGAATGATCTGTATGTTGCTCTCGAGCTCTTCATTTTGCTTCTTAATGGTTTGAATTTTCTCTCGAATAGAGCGTTGCATTCGTTCAAAACTCAGCGCAAGACGGCCTATTTCATCTTTGCGAACCGTATTAAAGGTGGTGTCATCAAGATCTCCGGCAGACACTTTTTCGGCAGCCCAAGTTAACTTCAGCAACGGAGAAGTAATAAAGTTTGATAAATAATGGGAAGCGATTACCACTAGAATGATGGCGATCAGCATGGCGATAACAAACAGTTTTTCTAGTTGATGAATACGAGCGAAAGCTTCGTTTTCTGGTAATTGCACGACGAGTGCCCAAATAACACCACGCGTTTCAATCGGTGCATAAGCAGCGATGATCTCTTCACCTAAACCGTTCGTGTAAGTGCCGACGCCAAATGCACCAGAGAGTGCTTTATCGATCACTTCTAAGCTGTTCTTAATGTCATCTTGCTTGGTGTTAATTGTGCGAGGTTGGTGATCATTTCCAACCAGTAAGGTGTTAATGGATGACTCTCGGTTGGCGTCTGCGGCTAACTTCGTGATGCCATTATTTGGTAAGCGGAACATAGCATAGCTGTGTAGGTAGCCTTGCTGAACAATTGGAGCACCTAACCAAGCGACTTGTTTACCACCTTCCAGTTCGAAATCAGACACAATCACAGGGGTGTAGTCTTCATTCACCTTACGGCGTTCAGTGACGTCATCAGCTAGACGCTTGAAGGTTTTGCCAAGTGCTGAGTCTTTGTAGGAGCCTGATAATAAGTTTGTTCCGTAGTTATCGTCTTTGTTGATCGAGTAGGTGACATTACCGTTGATATCGACCAGCAAAATATCATTAAAATCAGAGCGCTTGAGGAGCTCCAAGTAGGCCCAGTGGTAACGTTTATGTAAGAGTCGGTAACGTTCACTTCCGACATAGTTGGAAGACTCGGGTAACGTTGACGTTTTGATTTGATCTCCGCTGCCTTCAATGTAGCGCTGTTGGGCATTTTTACGAGATTCTTCAATGTCATTACCTAAACGACTAAAAGCATTGACGAGACCGTAGAATCGACCACCACTGGCGTAAGCCAGTTCAGAGCGCACAAAGCCCATGACTTCGGTTTCCCGCGCCTCAAAGTAGTCGATAATTTGCTGTTGTTTTGTATCTCGAACAGACAACAAGTGTGAGGTGCTTTGTTCTTGCAGATCTTTACTGTGGGACTGTAGGAAAAAGATCGCAGTAATAGTAAGAGGTGTGATACTGAGCACCAGAAATGCGGTCATCAGTGTACTCTGAAGGCGCTTAAATTTCTGTTTTTTGTAGAATTTAAACATGGATAAGATTACAACTCATAAAGGGCAGTTCTAAAATGTACTTCGCTGCCGAGGTTCTCGTTAAAAACGGATAAGATGTTCAACTAGATAGAATTAACAAAATTAACGAGTTTTTTTTCTTTGACAAGAAAGTTAGTTGTAAAGCGTGCAGGGTGACGCAGTTTTTCTTATGAGTGTTGAGTTTTTGAGAAAAAATAGCGCAGGTTTGTACCTGCGCGAGGGAAGATTATGACTTTTTCGCGTAGTAGATAGAAAACTTATTGGTCTTATTTAGCGTCTCGCAATTATTGAATGCATTCTCAATAATTGGTGGGTATTTCAAGAAACTGTTCGCAACAATGATCATCTCACCATGGTTTGAAAGGTGTTGTGGCGCGTGACCTAACAGAGTTTCAGCCGCGTTGTAATTGGTGTCTAAACCACTGTGGAATGGCGGGTTACTGATGATAAAACGATAATCGTCGGCAGTGTCTGAGTAAATATCAGAGGCGAATACATGGCCGGTTAATCCATTGGCTTTTAGTGTGGCTTGACTCGATGTGATGGCATACGCGTTAATGTCACACATCTCAATCGCAATTTCCGGATTGGCTTTTGCCATGAAAGCACCTAACACCCCAGCACCACATCCAAAGTCGAGGACTTTACCTGATAGAGTAGGTAGGGTTTCGAGTAATAGGCGGCTACCTAAATCGAATTCGCCATGACTGAATACTCCAGGCAAACTCTTAACAGTCAGTGATTGCTCACCAAGTGTGACCGTATAGGTTTTAAACCAGTCTGCTTGATTGAACGGCTTTGGTTCATTGAGGCAAGTGCCCCAGTAAAATGAACAGCGACGAGCGGAATCGTATTTATTGACCGGGCCATACTCTTTGAACATCTTCTCGATGCTTTTAACACCTGAGCGGTTTTCGCCAACCACTACAATTTCAGTGTTCACACCTAGTTTCGCCATCAACATCGCCAGAAGGTATTCGGCTTCGGCTTTGGCTTTAGGCCAGTACAAAAGCACCATGTCTGCTTGTGTCTCAGTATTAAACTCAGAACCAAAATGGCTTTTAACCTTGTTATGAGTGCGAATTTGACGGTAGAAGCTGTAGTTTGATGTGAAGACTTCTACAGATTCACAGTGTTTGGTCAGTTCAAGTGGAAAGAGATCTTCGACTTCACCTGCAACTAAAACATGTTTTCCGTTGAAGTACTCGAGCTGACGCTGAGCGATTTGGCTAGGAGCGATATAAGCAGACATAAATTGGGTTCATCAGAAATAATTGGGGCAGATTTTCGCACAATCTGCCCCAAGCTTGAAGTGATTAAGCTGTGACTAGCTGTTGTCTTGCTGGTTGAGGAAGTCTTTGAATTCTTCTTCGTAGATATTAAACAGTACCATTGTCACGGCAAAAATCAGTGGACCGTAAATCAGGCCGATCAATCCAAATAGATGCAGACCACCCAGTAACGAGAAGAAAATCATTA
Organism: Vibrio sp. M60_M70; assembly: GCF_037162085.1. Taxonomy (NCBI): domain Bacteria; kingdom Pseudomonadati; phylum Pseudomonadota; class Gammaproteobacteria; order Vibrionales; family Vibrionaceae; genus Vibrio; species Vibrio sp. M60_M70. The sequence continues at coordinate 2,713,856 of NZ_JARLUL010000001.1, read as the reverse complement.
GGGTATTCATGCCTGCGCTGCCTTGCATTAGCAGCGGACGCAATAGGTTATCAATAGAACCAACGACGACCACACTCCACACCGTCAAGAAGATAGCCCAAGTCATATCGCCTGTTAAGAACAAGTACGCCGCTGCAGGAATCCAGATTAGTGCGGTTCCGACCACAGGGATGAATGATGCAAAGCCCATCATCGTTCCCCAGAATAACCCCGGGAAACCAGCGAGCCACATACCGATACCGCCAGCCAGACCTTGAGCAATCGCTGTCATGAATGAGCCCATCACGGCTGATTTAGAAACTTGCTCTATCTCTGTCAATATGCGGTCTTCTTGGCTACGTGAGAGTGGCAGAATATGACGAATCGCAGAGATAATTTTGTCGTGGTCACGAAGCAGAAAAAACAGCACAAACAGCATCAGGAAGAAGTTCATTAGGAAGTTGGTGGCGTCTCCTAAAATTTTGGCGCTGATAGCAACTAGGTTAGAGCCAAACGATGTGGCAAATTGACCAATTTTTTCCGCAATGGCTTTTGGCTCGATTTTATCGAAAGGTAAGTACTCATTAACTATAGCTAAACCTTTGATAACGAAAGGATGTTGGAATATATCTTGGATGCCGCCATTAGTGACCCAGTTGTACGTATTTTGTGAAAAAACAGAGCCTTGTTGAACAATGGCTGCAAATACAAATAGCAGTGGGATAACGATAATAAACGTCAAGACGACACATGACAGCAGCGCGGCCATATTGGGGTGCTTGGGAATTTTCCGCTCAAACCATTCGTGTACCGGAAACATGAGCAAAGAAATGATAAAAGCCATCACAATGGAATTGATGTATGGCTCAACCAATAAGTAGCAAGCAAAAGCAGCGGCGAGTAAAGCGACCATTAGCACTCGGTGACTCGACGTTATTTTTACATTATTTGGCATGAGATTAGTCCAACTTACAGGTGACGTTTACGGTTTTCGCCTTCAAAGATGGCGTTGAACCTTTATTACTTTGCACTCTTAACTCTTTCAACCTTATGACAATGCCGAATTAGAGCAGAGCAATATACCTTGTTATAATGACCACAAATCAGTCGGTTATCAATCAAGAGATGAACTATGGGTTGTTGCAACGGTGATAAAAAGTGTCAAACCGAGAAAAAAGCCAAACGAATACCGTGGTTTGGCATTGTTATTGGTGTTTTAGCAGTATTGGTTATATTGAATTGGCAATAAAAAAGGACCGTGATGGTCCTTTTTTAAATTAGTTATCGCAGCTTTTAAGCGATTATTTTACTTCTTCTGCAAGAGTTGCAAAACAGCGGTCAGCCGCTTCTAGCGTGGCATCGATTTCTTTTGAACCGTGAGCAAGGGAAGTAAAGCTCGCTTCGAACGCTGAAGGCGCTAGGTAGACACCGTGTTTGAGCATTAAGTGGAAGAAGCGCTTGAAGCGTTCCACATCGCACTTCGTTACGTCTTCGTAGCAAGTCACTTTTTCTTGGTCAGTGAAGAAGAAGCCGAACATGCCGCCCACTTGGTTCACAACCAGAGGAATACCGTGTTTCTCTGCTAGAGACTTAAAGCCATCTGCTAGTTGTTTGGTTTTTGAAGCTAGGCGTTTTTCGTTGCCTTCTTCTTTTAGAAGGTTCAAACATGCATAGCCTGCAGCCATTGCGACAGGGTTGCCAGAAAGCGTACCTGCTTGGTAAACCGGACCCGTTGGCGCAACGTATTGCATTACTTCTTTACGACCACCGAAAGCACCCACTGGCATACCACCACCGATCACTTTACCCAGTGTCGTTAGGTCTGGCTTGATGTTGTAGTGCGCTTGTGCGCCACCAAGTGCCACGCGGAAGCCTGTCATAACTTCATCAAAAATTAGTAGCGCGCCTTCTTGATCACAGATTTCACGTAGACCTTCGTGGAAGCCTTCCACTGGTGGGATACAGTTCATGTTGCCTGCAACTGGCTCAACGATGATACAAGCGATTTCGCCTTTGTTAGCAGCGAATAGCTCGCGTACAGAATCTAGGTCGTTGAATGTTGCTGTTAGCGTGTGCTTAGCAAAATCTGCAGGAACGCCAGGAGAGCTTGGTTGACCAAGGGTCAGTGCACCAGAGCCCGCTTTGACTAGTAAGCTGTCTGCGTGACCATGGTAACAACCTTCAAACTTCATGATCTTGTCGCGACCAGTGAAGCCACGTGCAAGGCGAATCGCGCTCATAGTCGCTTCGGTACCAGAACTTACCATGCGAATTTGCTCCATTGATGGAACAAGTTCAGAAACTAACTCTGCCATCGCGATTTCAAGTTCTGTTGGCGCACCGAAGCTGAGGCCACGTTGTGCTGCGTCAATGACGGCTTCGCGGATAACCGCGTGGTTGTGGCCAAGAATCATTGGACCCCAAGAGCCAACGTAATCAATGTACGCTTTACCATCGGCATCAAAAATCAGTGGACCGTCTGCTCGTTCGATAAATAGCGGAGAGCCGCCAACGCCGTTGAATGCACGAACTGGTGAATTGACACCGCCAGGGATGGTTTGCTGAGCTTTTTGATACAGCTCTGATGATTTGGTCATGGGGTTATCCTCTTTTGATTGCTCGGACCAAGTGGAGCGCATTGTACCTAGCTATAATCAAGTTAGAAACGTTTTGCTTAATTTATGTGTTGTTTCGCAGTGTAATCTTATATATCCGCATCTGTTATAAAGAATCGGCGGTGAATACTTGAACGAGTTTGTCAGGTATTGGATAATCGTCTCAATTAGCACAAATTTGACGTCTTGCTTCAGGCTTGACGCATTACACGAGTGAGAGAGGTCTTCGTGAGCGAAGTAAACGTACCATTATCTTTTTCTGACGCAGCAGCATCTCGCGTTAAAGCATTGATTGCTGAAGAAGAAAACCCAGCATTGAAACTGCGCGTATACATTACTGGTGGCGGCTGTAGCGGCTTCCAATACGGCTTTACTTTTGATGAAAATGTAAACGAAGGCGATACGACAATCGTAAACAGTGGTGTAACACTGGTTGTAGACCCTATGAGTCTGCAATATCTCGTTGGCGGCATTGTTGACTACACAGAAGGGTTAGAAGGAGCGCGCTTCTTTGTAAACAACCCAAATGCAACGACAACATGTGGTTGTGGTGCATCGTTCAGTGTGTAATTAACACCAATCAGGCAGCCAGTGGCTGCCTGAACTTTACGTAGAAGGATGTCACGTAAAGTCGCTCTCGCAGAATATGCAGAGAAATAATAAAAAGGACTTTATATGTCTGGATCGTCTTTCGGACGTCGCATTGTCGAGCGCCCGTGGCTAGTATCTCTTATCCTCATATTGCTTCTTGTTGCATGGTTGGCAATCGGTCAACTGAAAGCACAAGATGATAATCTCAATTCTTCATCCTCTTCAACGAACACCACGCCACTTGCAAAGGTGATGTTCGACACATTTATTGCTGAACCCACAAGTAAAACCATCGAACTGTATGGGCGGACTGCACCCAATCGTCGAGCGCGCCTTGGCGCTGAAGTCGCCGGTAAAATAGTCAGCCTCAATATAGAAAAAGGTCAAACAGTCAAGCAGGGGCAAGTGATCGCAAGCATCGACAAGCGCGATCTTGGTATTCAGCTCAAGCGGGCTCAGGCGATGCTGTTGGTTAAAGAGAAAGAGTTTAATGCAGCTAAATCGCTAAAAAGTCGCGGACTACAGGGCGAAGTTGCGTTTGCGACAGCGCAAGCAGCGTTGGTAGATGCACGTGCGAATTTGAGTAACGTGCAAACGGCTTTAAGAAATACTGAGGTTAAAGCGCCATTTGATGGCATCGTAGATCACCACTTTGTTGAGTTAGGTGATTTTGTCGGGATTGGCGATCCTATTGCGACGGTCATTGATTTGGATACTTTAGTGATTGAAGCCGATGTCAGTGAACGGCATATACAATATCTTAAGGAAGGCCTACAAGCCGACGTAAGAACCATTAACCAACAACATCATCAAGGTCGTGTGCGCTACATTGGACGTGTTTCTTCTGCTTCTACTAATACGTTTCCAATTGAAATCGAAATTGATAATCAAGACGCAAGAATTCCTGCTGGTATGAGCGCAGAAGTACAGCTGCCTTTGAGTGAAGTGTTGGCGGTAAAGATTACGGCTGCCATGTTGGCACTAGATGAAGAAGGTAACTTAGGTGTCAAGACACTGCGTAATGAGCATGTTGAGTTTGTTCCAATTCAGCTCGTTAAGGCCGAGGATGATGGTGTTTGGCTCTCTGGGTTAGGAGAGCGAGCCGATATTATCGTGCTGGGGCAAGGGTTTGTACGCGATGGCGATCAAGTACTGGCCAACAAAGTTGATGACGTAGTTATTGAAGCGGCTAGTGAGCAGTAAGGAGCACCTATGTACACTCTGATTGATGCTGCGTTATCTCGCGCTCGCACTATGCTGACATTATTGGTGATGATCTTAATTGCCGGTGTCATTACTTACGTCACTATCCCCAAGGAATCGAGCCCTGATATTACCATTCCTATTATCTACGTTTCCGTTGGACATCAAGGCATTTCTCCCGTCGATGCCGAGCGTTTATTAGTTCGCCCAATAGAGCAAGAGTTGCGCTCTATTGAAGGCGTAAAAGAGATGACCTCTGTGGCATCAGAAGGTCATGCTTCGGTGACGCTGGAATTTAGTGTTGGAGTGGATCTTGATAAAGCGATGGCAGATGTCCGAGACGCCGTTGACCTTGCGAAGCCAAAATTGCCAGAGGACAGTGATGAGCCAACGGTAAATGAAGTCACGTTTGCATCTGAAGAGCCTGTTTTGACCGTTGTGCTCTATGGCACCGTACCAGAGCGAACCATTGTTCAGATTGCCAGAACGTTACGTGATCGTTTGGAAAGTTTCCGTCAGATTCTTGAGGTTGAAATCGCAGGAGATCGCGAAGACATCGTGGAGATAGTTGTCGATCCGCTATTGATGGAAAGCTACGGTCTCGATCAAGCGGATATTTATAATTTAATCGCCTTGAATAACCGAGTGGTTGCAGCGGGATTTGTCGATACTGGGTATGGACGCTTTTCGGTAAAAGTCCCATCGGTGTTTGATTCTCTGAAAGATGTGCTTGAATTGCCTATCAAAGTGAATGGCAAAGAAGTGATCACCTTTGGCGATGTGGCGACAGTACGACGTGCATTTCGCGACCCTGAAAGTTTTGCTCGTTTAGATGGTGAATCTGCCATCGTTTTGGACGTAAAAAAACGGGCAGGGGAAAACATCATTGAAACGGTCGAGCTGGTAAAAGAAGTACTGGCTCAGGGACAACAACGAGCCGAGTGGCCCGACAATTTGCAAGTCAAATACACTTGGGATCAATCCGACGATGTCAAATTGATGCTCAGTGATCTACAAAACAATATCTTATCCGCAATTATCCTCGTAGTGATCGTCATTATTGCCATATTGGGGGTTAGAACCGCGCTTCTCGTGGGGATTTCTATTCCGGGATCGTTCTTGACTGGGTTGTTGGTGTTATCGGTATTTGGGCTTACGGTCAATATCGTCGTACTGTTTGCTTTAATTATGGCGGTGGGCATGTTGGTGGATGGTGCCATTGTGGTGACAGAGTTTGCGGATAGGCGCATGCAAGAGGGTACACCTCGTAAAGAAGCCTATCGAGATGCAGCAAAGCGAATGGCCTGGCCTATTACCGCATCCACAGCAACCACATTGGCTGCGTTTGCTCCGTTACTTTTCTGGCCAGACATTACTGGTGAGTTCATGAAGTACTTACCACTTACTTTAATTGCTACTTTGGCCGCTTCGCTGATGATGGCTTTACTGTTTGTTCCTGTCATAGGTGGGATCATTGGCAAGCCTCAAGTAGTCAATCAGAAAGCTCAGCGAGAAATGGTTGAGCTGCATAACGGCAACTTTGAAAAAGCGACAGGCATTACCAAGCTTTATTACCAGACTCTGTCGGTGGCGATTCGTCACCCATGGAAAGTATTACTCAGCGCGATACTGCTAGCGGCAGGTGTCGGTTTTACCTACAACAAAGCTGGCTTGGGCGCAGAGTTTTTCCCTGAAGTGGACCCTGCCTTTTTTACCGTTAAAGTTCGCTCTTATGGTGACCTGTCTATTCACGAAAAAGACGTTGTTATGCGCGAAATCGAGAAGGTGATGCTCGGTCATGACGAGTTTGAAAGTGTCTACACGCGTACAGGCTCAAGTGATAATGGGGATGAAATCGGCCAGATTCAGATAACACCTGTGGATTGGCAGTATCGACGCAAAGTGAAAACCATTATTGAAGAGCTAAAAGAGACCACAGATCGCTTTTATGGTGTTGAACTTGAGTATAAATTCCCGGACGCAGGACCGCCTGTCGAGCATGATCTCGTGATTGAAGTGTCATCACGAAACTTGAGTGTTAGTGCGTTAGATGAAGCGGCCAAAAAAGTCCGACACTGGGCTGATGGTAATCCTGCACTGACCAATTTGAGTGATACCACTAATAAGGAAGGGATTGATTGGCAAATTGATATCCAGCGAGATGACGCCTCTCGCTTTGCAGCGGATGCGACCTTAGTCGGGAATACTGTTCAGTTTGTTACAAACGGTTTGAAAATAGGCGATTATTTGCCCGATGATGCGGATGAAGAAGTCGATATTTTGGTGCGCTACCCACAAGATAAGCGCGATATTGGTCGATTTGACCAACTGAGAGTGAAAACGGCGGCTGGTTTGGTGCCAATCACGAACTTTGCTCAAATTAAGCCAGATCATAAGCAAGATACCATTCGTCGTGTAGACGGCCATCGAGTTATCAATATCAAAGCAGACATGGTGGAAGGTTACAATTTGGCGCTTGAGCTACCGAAGATTGCCGCTGGAATGGAACAGCTCGACTTACCGGAAGGCATTGAATATAAGATTCGGGGCCAAAATGAAGAGCAGGAAAACTCATCAGCATTCTTACAAAATGCTTTTATTGTAGCGCTTGGTGTGATGGCTCTGATTTTAATTACGCAGTTTAATAGCTTTTATCAAGCTTTCTTAATCCTCAGTGCTGTGTTGTTTTCTACCGTTGGGGTCTTTGCTGGGTTGCTTATTTTCCAAAAGCCATTTGGCATCATCATGTCGGGAATAGGGGTGATTGCGCTTGCAGGTATTGTTGTTAATAACAACATCGTATTAATCGATACTTATAATCAGATGCGTAAACGTGGCTTAGAGAAATCTGAGGCGATCTTGCGCACAGGTGTGCAGCGTTTAAGGCCCGTTTTACTCACGACGGTGACCACCATACTAGGCTTATTACCAATGGTGCTAGAAATGAACATCGACTTAGTTAACCAAAAAGTGGAATTTGGCGCGCCAAGCACTCAATGGTGGTCTCAACTTGCGACGGCTGTCGCGGGTGGGTTGGCGTTTGCGACTTTGTTAACGCTGGTTCTGACACCATGCTTGCTCATGCTCGGGAGAGAGCATCACTCCGAAAAGTAAGCTTCATCGTGATGATATTAAAGAAACAAAAAGGGCAGCTGAGCTGCCCTTTTCAATGCATCAATTTACTTCATTGCTAACAGTTTGCTGTAGCGCTCAAGTTTGTCCATGCTAATTTTTGCGTTTGCCATGAAAGTTTGTCTTGCTTTGCCTGTTAGGGATTTAGATTGTGGCAAATTCACCGTACGCGGGTTTTTGTGGACACCATTCACAAGGAACTCATAGTGCAAGTGAGGGCCTGTTACACGACCTGTTCCGCCAAGCGTACCAATGGTTTGACCTTGCTTAACGCGTTGACCAGCTCGTACTGTACGTTTAGTTAAGTGCAGGTACTTGGTAATGTAAGTATTGCTATGTTTAATGAAAACGTAGTTACCATTAAATTTGTTGTAAGACGATTTTTGAACGACACCATCGCCAGCCGCCCAAATCGGGGTGCCCACTGGTGCCGCATAGTCCGTGCCTCTATGAGGACGAACGCGTCCCGTTACAGGGTGTAAGCGGCGTGGGTTGAAGTTAGACGAAACTCGACGGAAATCCAACGGCGCGCGCAAGAACGCTTTTTTCATTGCTCGTCCATTTTCGTCATAATACTTGCCACTTTTCTGATCCAGTATTGCGGTAAAGGTATCGCCTTGGTTTTTAAAGATCGCAGCAATGATTTTTCCGCGTCCAATCACTTCACCTTCTACCACTTCCTCTTGGTAAAGCACTCGGAAGCTGTCGTTTTTACGAATATCTAAAGCAAAGTCGATATCCCAGCCAAATATGCCGGCCAGTTCCATGATTTGGTTGCCATTTAATCCTGAAGAGATTCCCGCATTCCAAAAGTTTGATTTGATGGTGGCTTCAGCGTAGTTGTACTGGAAGTCGACTTCTTTTTTATCGACTTCTGAGACGTATTTGCCGTCTTTTAACGTGATACGAAAAGTTTCGAATGCGCTTAATGTTCTTCTTAACTGTACTAAGTCGTTGTTTTCATCAAAACCGAATTGCAATCGATCGCCAGGTCGAAGCCGGGTTAATTGCTTTTCCACTTCTTTGTCTGATGAGACAAGCTCATGCAATAGGCGGGCAGAAAGCCCCACGCGACTAAACAAGATGGCGGCACTCTCACCATTTTTCACTTTGTACGTTTCCCAACGCAGTACAGCGGGGGACGCTGGAGACGAACTGTTTAGTGCACTGAGTTCTAGGGAAACTGGCACAGGATAATGTTGACCAACTTTTAATCGGCTCTGCTGCGGGTCTAGGTCTTGCGGATCAGGTAAAAAGAAGAGCGCGAAGATAATCAGCGCACTAAAAAAACCGATCAATACTTTGTGCAAGAGTGGAAGTCGGACAAAAATCGAATGCATGAGGTACTTGATTGCTAAATTAAACGGAAAAATTGACAACTACCTAGTCTAACGTGTTTCAAAATGCATCGCTATTCAAGTAATATGTTCAGCTATTATATTTTTGCCAAATCTGTGGGAGTGAACAAGAATGGCGAGCATTGAAGCTGCACTAGCCGAGATTAAGCGCGGTGTTGAAGAGCTGATTCCAGAAGAAGAGCTTATCGCAAAACTAAAAGAAGACCGTCCTCTACGTATTAAATTGGGTGCGGATCCTACGGCTCCAGATATTCACCTAGGTCATACGGTTATTTTCAATAAGCTTCGCTTGTTCCAAGAGCTAGGTCATGAGGTGACGTTCCTAATTGGTGACTTCACTGCAATGGTTGGTGACCCAACAGGTAAAAACACAACACGTCCACCGCTAAGCCGCGAAGACGTATTGCGTAATGCAGAAACTTACAAAGAGCAGGTATTCAAAATTCTAGACCCTGCAAAAACTAAGATTCAGTTCAACTCTGAGTGGTTATCTGAGCTTGGTGCAGAAGGTATGATTCGTCTTGCTGCAAACCAAACCGTTGCTCGTATGCTAGAGCGTGATGACTTTAAAAAGCGTTACGCGGGTGGTCAGCCAATTGCTATTCATGAGTTCATGTACCCACTTCTACAAGGTTGGGACTCAGTAGCAATGGAAACTGACGTTGAGCTTGGTGGTACTGACCAGAAGTTCAACCTGCTAATGGGTCGTGAACTGCAAAAGTCTCACGGTCAAAAACCACAGGTTGTACTTATGATGCCTCTTCTAGTGGGCCTTGATGGCGAGAAGAAGATGTCTAAGTCAGCAAACAACTACATCGGTATCAGCGAAGCGCCAAGCGAAATGTTTGGTAAAATCATGTCTATTTCTGATGACCTAATGTGGAGCTACTACGAGCTGCTATCTTTCCGTCCTCTGGAAGAGATTGCTCAATTCAAAGCTGATGTAGAAGCGGGCAAAAACCCTCGTGACATCAAAGTATTGCTAGCAAAAGAAATTATTGCTCGTTTCCACAGTGAAGCTGATGCGGATGCGGCAGAGCAAGAATTCGTAAACCGTTTTGCGAAGAACCAAATTCCAGATGAAATGCCAGAATTTGATTTTGATGCAGGTCGCCCAGTGAGCAATCTGTTGAAAGAAGCTGGCTTATGCTCATCATCGTCAGATGCGATGCGTATGGTTAAGCAGGGCGCTGTGAAGATGGATGGTGAAAAAATTGCGGACAGCAAATTTGCTCCAGAAGCGGGTACTTACGTGTTCCAAGTAGGCAAACGTAAATTTGCACGTATTACTATTCAGTAATCAATAATCGCTGCAAATGAAAGCGCCTGATGGGCGCTTTTTTTGTATAAAAATTTAGCGAAAAAGACAAAGTAAAACTTCCAAACATGTTGAACTTTGCTACTATACTCACGCTGCCAATAATGGCAGCGTTATCGGAGATTTACATGAACAATACCGACCATCCTCCCAGTCGTTGGGTGAGTAAGAGCAAGGGAGCGAAATAACCCGCTTCGGTATTGGCGATCTCCGCCTTACCTAAGTGGTGAGGCATCTTTTCTAATTTTCTTCTCGTTATTTCCTTCATACATTCTGAATAGACAGTGCGTCCGCATTGGTTTTCTCTGTGCATCTTAATTGTTGTGTGACTTTAAGTATGCAAGATTGACTTTGCGTGCCTTGTCGATGGTCGTTACCAATGCCAATCGGGAGATTCGCCATGACGGTAATGAACAACACTTTTATTGAAACAACACCAAACTTTTCTGAAGTAGAAATTGGTGCAGCTCGCAATGCATTTTTGCAGTATGAGCAAGAGCAACAAATCCATTTGCTTACGATCATGCCGATTGATGAGGCGGTAGGTATTTTGCAGCATTGCTCTGTCGGTTATGTGAATAGTCTTATTGCTCAACTTGAGCAAGCAGGCCATGACAAACGCGCACGTCATTATGCTCACCAATTGGGTTTGCATATGTCTGAAGTTGATACACCTGATGGTTATTTATCGACTAGTGTTTTGGGGCACGTGAAGCAGCGTATTGGGTGGATCATTGCACTGGCCCTTTTAGGGATTGTGTCGGGTTTGATCATTGCTCAGTATGAGGACACCCTTAGCCAGCTCGTTTTGCTTGCGGTGTACATGCCTGTGATCGCTGCGGCCGGTGGCAATACAGGAACACAAGCTGCAACTTTGGTGATTCGTGCTCTTGCAACTGGAGAGCTAAAAAAACGCCAATGGTTAGAAGTTTTGTGGAAAGAGAGCCGCGTTGCTCTATTTATTGCGTTAGCGATCGCTATCGTGATGATTGGACGCATTATGTTATTTAGTGCCGGTCAATCAACAGGGGGCTTTGAACTTACCGATATCGCATTGGCAATAGCGGTTGCGTTATTCATCCAAGTAACAATTTCTACAACATTAGGTGGACTGCTACCAATTATTGCACGAGCTTGCAAGATGGACCCAGCGGTATTGGTGAGTCCAGTGCTTGCATCTATCGTCGATATTTCAGGGATGTGGATATACTTTAATGTGGTGAACTATTTCTTGGGTATCGCCTGACTAAAGTTCACAATATCATTGTAAAAAAGCTGCTCAAAATGTGTAATAGGGGCGATGACAGGTTTGTTATCGTCCCTTTTTTCTGGGAAGTAGTCTGAAACAAACTGAACAAAAACGGTATTAGGTTGACCATTTTTATCCAAGCCATATCCGGCCATGTTGTAAGTTCCGTAGAGGGAGCCGCTTTTGGCGATCAATTGTCCTTTAATTGGCAACTTTCGCATACTTTGTCGGTACTTTAGTGTGCCTGACTCACCTGACTTCGGCATGATGGCGATCAGTTTAAGCTCGTCTTCGTGCTGCCAAATATAACGAAGAATTTCCGCCATTTTGGTGGCGGAAATACGGTTGTTTCGCGAAAGTCCTGAGCCGTCTTCCAGGCGCGCATTACGAATATCAATACCAGTGTTGGCGAAAATGATCTGCTTGATCGCCTCTGTACCGTTGGCAAAGCTACCTGACTGAACAAAAAACTTAGCGCCAAGTGTTTTGGTTAATGTATCTGCAATCAAGTTATCAGAGTTTTTAAGCATCTCTTCCAGAATGTCTGGTAATGCCTCTGATTGATGCATGGCGATTAGCTTGCGCTGTTTTTCCGGAGCCGAACCGATCCTAATCTTTCCTGATAACTCAATATTGAGCTGCTTAAGCAAAGCTGCCAATCTATGGCTGGTATAAAGTTCAGGATCTTGAATGGCAAATTTAAGTGGCAATGGTTTCTCCCTCTCAACTAAGCATCCAGTTAGCTTGTAGTTGTTATCAGGGTTTGCGACTAAGCCTAAATCGCAATGACGACTTTTCTTAATCGTTTTAGAAACGGTCTCGACAGTACTTGTTACACGAATAGGTTGATGCTCAGGTACGTAGACTCGAGTCCCACCGTCTTTTTGCGTATAGATAGAAGCCTGCACACAGTTGTTATTGAGTGTGATGGTCGATGCCGGAGCGCTGTAGCAAACTCCCAAGATATCCCACGGCCAGCCCACTGCACGGTTGTAACCAGTGAATGCGCTGTTATCGAGCCATAAGTCACCGTCAATACGTTTTAAGCCATTTTTCTTGGCTAGGGTAAGAAGTGATTTTAAATCGTTGGTTTGGAGCGTTGGATCGCCGACAAAGTAAATCACTGCGTCTGAGCTCGACGCTTCTAGCTTGGTTCGAAAGCGGAAGTTATCACCCAGCTCTAACTTTGCCGCTAATGCTGTGACGATTTTTAATGTACTGGCTGGTGGGAACAGTTGTTCGGTAGGATGAACACCGTCAAGTTCAGCATTCTCACTGAGTTTTTCCGCGACTAAACTGATGCGAGAGCCTTCCGGCAACACTTCTTGATGAGGGTACGCTTGTGAAAAAGCAGAAAGTAATGAAGAGAATATGAGCAAGGGCCAACGTAAACGCATAATGATACTTTCTAAGGTGAGTTATGTGATTGAGTATACGCAAGTCCTTTCAATATGCTAGGTAACTAAAGAAATGCTTTATATGTCATCAGGAATGAGACATGAGAGAAAGGCGCGCGGCTTAAAATGGAGTATAAAAAATGCCCGCTTGAAGCGGGCATTCGATATTCTAATCAAAGACCGGAATTAGAAGTCGTAACGTAGACCTAGAGCTAGCTCGTCTTCAGCATCGATCTTGTTCGCAACTGTCTTACCGCTAGTTGAGCCGAACTTATCGCCAGCGTCAATTAGGTTGAAGTTGTAAGAAACGTAACCGCGGAAGTTAGGTTTGAAGTAGTAAGAAGCATCAACAGCGAAGTTGTTTGCAGAAGTTTCATTGTCAGTTTCTGCATTGTTGTACGTCGTTGTGAATACTGTTTGACCTAGCGTGTAAGCACCCGCTAATTCGTAACCAGTGTAATCAACAGTGTTGTTGAATGTGTCAGTCATTTTTTCGCCATCTGTGAAGATACCAGCGAAGTAAAGATCAGACATTGTGTAAGATGCAGCTAGCATGTACTCGTTTGCATCGTATTGGTCTGCGTAACCAGCACCAAGCTCAAGACCAGTGTCTGCTACAGCGTAGATAGCTGATAGAGAGTAGCCGTCTTGTTTGTTATCAGAGTATTCACCGTTTTGTTCTACACGGTCAGCGAAGCGGTAGCTTGCTTTAACACTTAGGTTTTCGAATTGACCTTTGTAAGCCATCATGTTGTCTGTGCGGTCTGCTACAGCTAGTTTGTCTGCTGCAGAGTTACCGTGGTAAGCCATGATATCTGTGAAGTCAGTGATAACGCCTAGTGCACCTTCAGTTTTACCGTATGCGAACTCACCGTAAGCACCGCCAAGACCCGCGTAAGCAAGACGAGTTTCTAGATCGCTCTTGTCGTCGCCGTCTACAGTACCGTTTTGAGCAGTCTCAAATTCACCTTCCCAGAAACCAACACCGTATAGGTTGTCATTGATCTCTTGTTTACCAAGGAAGTTTAGACGGATGCGAGATTTGTCTTGAGCGTCGCCATCTTTCATAGATAGACGTGCTTCAGCACGGCCGCCCATTTCTAGAGAAGTGCCGTCTTGATTGTAAAGTTCAGCTGCGTTTACGCCAGTTGCCATAGCTGCTGCAGATACAGAAAGAGCAATTAGAGTCTTTTTCATCTTATTTGTCCTAGTTAGCTGTCCATAATCATTGTTGTATGGGGGAGAGGTAATCTCTCACAAGTTGTTGGTCTATAATCGGCCAATGAGCTGTATAATTCGCCCTTGTAAGCCTTTGATCTAACAACTCGCTGGACATATTTTACTGCTAAAGTTTCCGTATGAGTTAGTAAAATGATATAAATCGTATCGATGAACACTGTTCGATTGTTTTGGTTTTTGATTTAACCTCTTGTTTTAAATGACATTTTGTGGCTATAACATTCGTCTGACATTGATTAGTTTTTATCTTTTTTGATGTTTTTGGTGTAATGAACAGTGTTGTTTTTCAACAAATTGCGACAGTGATGCACTCTAGAATCGTTCTAAAAGTGACTTATATCATTATGCCGAAAATGCATAGTCTTACAGCCTTTCGAATTAAGATGATTTCGTCCGGGAGTTTGTTTACACTAAATGAAATACATCTTTAAGCGCACTACCCAGCCCTATGGCAGGGTGGGCTTTTTTTTGTCCAAAGACCCATTTGGGCTTGAGGTTATAAAATGGAAAAAGTTCCAATGACACTACGTGGCGAGCAAAAGCTACGTGCAGAACTCGATCGTCTACTTAAACTACGTCCTCAAATTTCAGAGGCAATCGCTGAAGCTCGTGAGTTAGGTGATTTAAAAGAGAACGCAGAATATCACGCCGCTCGAGAAGAGCAGGGTATCTGTGAAGCACAAATCCGTGACATTGAATACAAACTGTCAGTTGCTCAAGTAATTGATGTAACGAAGATGGAGAACACGGGTAAAGTTATTTTTGGTTCAACCGTAACCTTGATTGACATCGACACCGAAGAAGAAAAAACATACCAAATTGTTGGTGATGACGAAGCAGACATTAAAGCTGGCCGTATTTCAGTAAGCTCACCAATTGCTCGTGGCTTGATCGGTAAGATGGAAGGCGATGAGGTTGCTATTCAAACTCCGGGTGGCGCGAAAGACTTCGAAATCGACCGAGTAGAGTACATCTAAGTCGTTGAGAGTAGTCTGTTACTCCAATAAAACGCAAAAAGGTCGCCAATGGCGACCTTTTTTCTTCAGCAACGTAAGTAGAATTACTTACGAGGGATTTCGATTTTACGCTCTTCAGACTGGCGGTACAGCACAAGCACTTTACCAATAGTCTGAACTTTTTCTGCGCCCGTCTCACGTACGATAGCGTCGATGATTAGCTGTTTTGTTTCACGATCTTCTGAAGCAACTTTTACTTTGATTAGTTCGTGATGGTTAAGAGCGATTTCAATTTCTGCTAGCACGGCTTCTGTAAGTCCATTTGCGCCCATTAGCACGACAGGTTTTAAACTGTGAGCTAGGCCTTTAAGGTGCTGCTTTTGTTTGGTGCTTAGGTTCATTACGCGGCCAATTTTCTTTAAAATAAGGGTTGAAAAAAGCTATTTTAACGCCATCTATTGCTGAAGACTATAATTTATTGAGTAATAGGTAGCGCCTATTAAAACAATAGCTCCAATTTGCGCCTTGTTGGGATTAAAATGAGTAAACAAAAACATTCGGCTAGTTCTGGTCGTTGGTTGAAAGAACACTTTGATGATAAATACGCGAATGAGGCTCGTAAAAAAGGCTATCGCTCACGTGCTTATTTCAAGATCGATGAGATTCAAACGAAAGATAAATTGTTAAAGCCTGGGATGACAGTCGTCGATTTGGGTGCGGCACCGGGCGGGTGGTCTCAATATGCTGCTAAGATAGTAGGAGACAGTGGTCAGATCATTGCGTGTGATTTGCTTCCTATGGACCCGATTGCAGGTGTCAGCTTTTTACAAGGCGACTTTCGCGATGATGTAGTATTGGAAGCTTTGCTAGAAAGAATCCAACCTTCAATGGTAGACGTAGTAATGTCTGACATGGCACCTAATATTGCGGGAAATAACTCTGTTGACCAACCTCGTGCTATGTATTTAGTTGAATTGGCTTTAGATATGTGTCGACAAGTTCTAGCGCCTAATGGTAGCTTTGTCGTAAAGGTTTTCCAGGGGGAAGGCTTCGATCAGTATGTGAAAGAAGTCCGAGACATGTTTAAAGCCGTAAAAATTAGAAAACCAGACTCATCGCGAGCTCGCTCTCGAGAAGTCTTTGTTGTAGCCACTGGTTACAAAGGTTAACCATTTTGCTCTCTTGAGAGCGTGTTAACACTATAGCTACAGTGAATGAACTGTAGTACCCTACCTTTAATTACAATTAGTTATCGAGAGGCTTACACCTTGAGTGACATGGCAAAAAATTTAATTCTGTGGCTTGTTATCGCCGTCGTATTGATGTCGGTATTCCAGAGCTTTGGCCCTGGAGAAAGCAATGGCAGAACCGTGGATTACACCACGTTTGTACAGGAAGTTGGCCAAGGCCAGATTCAAGAAGCAACTTTTAAAGACGGTGAAATTAGCTTTGTTCGTCGTGGCGGCGGTGCCAAAATGGTCACTTACATGCCAGTGTATGACCAAAAGCTTCTAGATGACCTAATTAACCAAAACGTGAAAGTACAGGGCACGCCTCCAGAAGAGCAAAGCTTGCTTGGTACTATTTTCATTTCTTGGTTCCCAATGATCTTACTGATTGGTGTATGGATTTTCTTCATGCGTCAAATGCAAGGCGGCGGCGGTAAAGGCGCCATGTCTTTTGGTAAGAGCAAAGCTCGAATGATGAGCGAAGAACAAATCAAGACAACTTTTGCTGACGTCGCTGGTTGTGACGAAGCAAAAGAAGATGTGAAAGAGCTGGTGGACTACTTGCGCGATCCAAGCCGCTTCCAAAAACTGGGCGGTAAGATTCCTACTGGTGTGTTAATGGTTGGTCCTCCTGGTACTGGTAAAACGCTTCTAGCGAAAGCCATTGCTGGTGAAGCAAAAGTACCGTTTTTTACCATCTCGGGTTCAGATTTCGTAGAAATGTTTGTGGGTGTCGGTGCATCTCGTGTACGTGACATGTTCGAACAAGCTAAGAAAGCAGCGCCTTGTATTATCTTCATCGATGAAATCGATGCGGTAGGTCGTCAGCGTGGTGCTGGTGTCGGTGGTGGTCACGATGAACGTGAGCAAACACTAAACCAAATGCTAGTAGAGATGGATGGTTTCGAAGGTAACGAAGGTATCATCGTAATCGCTGCAACTAACCGTCCAGACGTTCTTGACCCAGCGTTGCTACGTCCTGGTCGTTTTGACCGCCAAGTAGTGGTTGGATTGCCAGATGTACGTGGTCGTGAGCAGATTCTAAAAGTACACATGCGTAAAGTCCCTCTAGCAGGTGACGTAGAGCCTTCTCTAATCGCTCGTGGTACACCAGGCTTCTCTGGTGCTGATTTAGCAAACCTAGTCAACGAAGCGGCGCTATTTGCTGCGCGTGGTAACAAGCGTAACGTTTCTATGGTTGAATTCGAATTAGCGAAAGACAAAATCATGATGGGTGCCGAGCGCCGTTCAATGGTGATGTCTGAAGAGACAAAAGAGTCAACGGCTTATCACGAAGCAGGTCACGCAATTGTTGGTCGTTTAGTACCTGAGCACGATCCAGTGTACAAAGTGTCGATCATTCCACGCGGTCGCGCGTTGGGTGTGACTATGTACCTACCAGAGCAAGACCGTGTCAGCATGTCTCGCCAGCATCTAGAGTCTATGATCTCTAGTTTGTACGGTGGTCGTCTAGCGGAAGAGCTTATCTACGGTGCTGATAAAGTCTCAACAGGCGCGTCAAACGATATTGAACGTGCAACTGATATTGCTCGTAAGATGGTTACTCAATGGGGTTTCTCTGAAAAGCTTGGTCCTCTACTGTATGCAGAAGATGAAGGTGAGGTGTTCCTTGGTCGTAGCGTGACTCAGACTAAGCATGTATCTGATGATACGGCGAAGCTGATTGATGATGAAGTTCGTCAAATCATTGACCGCAACTATGACCGTGCGAAGAAGATTCTTCAAGAAAACATGGATATCATGCATGCGATGAAAGATGCGCTGATGAAGTATGAAACCATTGATGCTCGTCAAATTGATGATTTAATGGAGCGCAAAGCTGAAATTCGTGAGCCTGCGGGTTGGAGTGATAACTCAACTAGCAAACCTGAAGACAGCGAGAAGTCTCAAGCAAAGCCAGAAGTTAAAGAAGAAGCAACGGACGCTGCGAAAGATGCAGAAAAGTCTAGCTCTCCAGAAGCGACTTCTAGCGAAGCGCCTGAAAAGAAAGACTCTGAATAAAGAGTGTTGATAATAATAAACCCCGAGTTATCTCGGGGTTTTTGTGTTTATGATGATGATTACAGCAAATAACAAATCTTTAGATCTTTCCCGTCCACATGTTATGGCCATTCTAAATGTGACTCCGGATTCCTTTTCGGATGGTGGTAAATACAACTCGATTGAACTCGCCCTTGCTCAAGTTGATAAAATGATAAAGGCTGGTGTAAGCATTGTTGATGTTGGTGGGGAGTCGACAAGGCCTGGCGCGCCAGATGTGTCTTTAGAAGAAGAACTTCGACGTGTTGTCCCAGTAATCAAGGCCATTCGTGAAAAGTACGATGTGTGGATTTCGGTCGATACCAGTAAAGCGGAAGTTATGCGTCAAGCTATTGATGCTGGTGCAGATTTGATCAATGACATTCGATCTTTGCAAGAACCTGGTGCTCTCGAAGTCGCAGCAGAAGCAAAGCTTCCAATTTGTCTGATGCATATGAAAGGTCAACCTAGAACCATGCAAGTTGCACCTCATTATGATGATGTGATGAGCGACGTATCTGCCTTTCTAGAAGAACGTATCGCGGCATGTGAAGCAGCAGGGATTGATAAATCTCAACTGATTCTCGATCCTGGGTTTGGCTTTGGCAAAACGATAGAACACAATTATCATATGCTCGCTCATCTTGAAAAGTTTCATGAATTCGGCCTGCCAATTTTGGCTGGCATGTCTCGTAAATCAATGATTTTTAAATTGTTGGATAAGCCTGCGGCTGAATGTACAAATGCGAGTGTCGTTTGCGCTACGATTGCAGCAATGAAAGGCGCGCAGATCATTCGTGTGCATGACTTTGAAGAGACAATCGAAGCAATGAAAGTTGTTGAGATGACGAAAAACAATATTTAAAAATAATAAAGGAAAGTTTATGTCGAATAAAAGACGTTACTTTGGTACCGACGGTGTGCGCGGTAAAGTAGGGCAATACCCAATCACTCCGGACTTCGTACTTAAGCTTGGCTGGGCTGCTGGTCGTGTACTAGCAAAACAAGGCACAAAGAAAGTTATTATAGGTAAAGATACGCGTATCTCCGGTTATATGCTTGAATCTGCATTAGAAGCAGGCCTTGCTGCAGCGGGACTTAAAGCAACATTTACTGGTCCAATGCCAACCCCAGCAGTGGCATATTTAACTCAAACTTTCCGCGCAGAGGCGGGGATTGTGATTTCTGCATCGCATAACCCATATTACGACAACGGCATTAAATTCTTTTCTTCTGAAGGTACTAAGCTACCTGACGATATAGAGTTGGCGATTGAAGCTGAACTGGATAAAGACATTGAATGTGTTGAGTCTGCAGAACTTGGTAAAGCCACTCGTCTAAATGACGCTGCTGGCCGTTACATCGAATTCTGTAAGAGTACTTTCCCATCTGAATTGAGTCTTGCAAACTTTAAAATCGTGGTAGATTGTGCGCACGGTGCAACGTACCACATTGCTCCAAATGTCTTCAAAGAGCTTGGCGCAGAAGTTATTGCAATGGGCGTAGAGCCTAACGGCATCAACATTAATGAAGAAGTGGGCGCAACAGATGTTCGTACGCTTCAAAAGCGTGTCGTTGAAGAGCAAGCACACCTTGGTTTAGCATTTGATGGTGATGGGGACCGTATCATTATGGTCGACCACCTTGGCAACAAAGTCGATGGCGACCAAATTGCTTACATTATTGCTCGTGATGCTCTTCGTCGTGGCGAGCTAAAGGGTGGTGTAGTTGGTACGTTGATGACTAACTTGGGCATGGAAAATGGCTTAAAGCAGCTAGGCATTCCATTCGTACGTGCCGCTGTTGGTGACCGTTATGTCATGGAACAACTGCTAGAAAAAGGCTGGAAAATTGGTGCTGAAAACTCAGGCCATGTGATCTTATTAGATAAAGTCACCACGGGCGATGCGATTGTTGCAGCACTGCAAGTACTTGCTTCTGTAGTTGGCAGTGATATGTCTTTGCATGAGCTATCGCAAGGCATGACGTTGTATCCTCAGGTTCTAGAAAATGTCCGCTTTGCAGGGGAAAGTAATCCTCTTGAAGCTCAAGCAGTACTAAACGCCGTCGCCGAAGTAGAAGCTACTCTGGGTGATAAAGGACGTGTATTGTTGCGTAAATCTGGCACAGAGCCTTTGATTCGCGTTATGGTGGAAGGTGAGGATGGCGAGCTAGTTCAAAGCTCTGCACTGAAAATTGCCGAAGCTGTAAAAGCAAGTTGTTAATCATTGCGTTAAAGTGTGCAGTGAATGAAAAGGGCATCTTTTGCCCTTTTTTTGAGCGCTTAGCGCATTGGCATTGATTTTTTACTAATTTTCCCTTGTCAGCGTTACCGGCTTTCGCTAGTATTGCTCCGCCTCCCGTTAGGAGGTCGCTAGCCTTGTTCAATTATGATTTATTCTCTTGAACGGCGCTGGCTCAACAATTTGGAACATAGGTGGAAAAAATGTTTTCAGTTCTACTTGTGATTTACCTGTTGGCAGCGCTTGGTGTGATTGGCCTTGTGTTGATTCAACAAGGTAAAGGCGCAGATATGGGAGCCTCGTTCGGTGCTGGTGCTTCAAACACAGTGTTTGGTGCTGGCGGCTCAGGTAATTTCTTAACCCGAACAACTGCTATTTTAGCAACCGTATTCTTTATCGTTAGCTTGTTGCTTGGTCGTATGTCTACGCACCAGACTGAATCACAATGGGTAGACCCAACATTAGGTCAACCAGTTGTTGAACAAGTTAAGGATGCAGCGAGTGAAGTTCCAGCCCCTGCGGGTGATGAAATTCCTCAATAAGCTGTAAGGTTTTGATGCCGAGATGGTGAAATTGGTAGACACGCTAGCATGAGGTGCTAGTGCCTTAGGTGTGAGGGTTCGAGTCCCTCTCTCGGCACCATGTATTTACAAACTTGTAAATCACTTGTTTGCGAGTATAATGCTCAGCAAGTCGGACGCGGGGTGGAGCAGCTTGGTAGCTCGTCGGGCTCATAACCCGAAGGTCGTCGGTTCAAATCCGGCCCCCGCAACCAATCTCTTTCTTTAAGAAGAAATCGTAGATTGGCAAGTTTGCGTAGTGCTAACCACACTACGAGTTAAGAGAAGCATTTTTTGGCTATTCTTAACGTATCAGGGTCCAGCAGCATAAAACCCCGACTATCGGGGTTTTTTGTTATCTGAGCTTTTTGAAATAGCTCAGAGACTGCTTGGTTTTTTGATTGGGCTCTGAGCCCTTTTTTTGTTTCTGGAGTGGTTAAATGACTGGTTTAGAAAGACAACTTACTGAAATGCTTGAAGCACCAGTAGAGGCATCAGGCTATGAGTTGGTTGGATTAGAATTCATTCGTGCAGGCGCGCACTCAACGTTACGCATCTACATTGACCATGAAAATGGTATTAACGTGGACGACTGTGCAGAAGTTAGCCACCAAGTTAGTGCGGTTTTAGACGTTGAAGATCCAATTTCTGTTGCTTACAGCCTAGAAGTGTCTTCTCCAGGTTTAGAAAGACCACTTTTTAAAGCAGCACATTACGAGCAATTTATTGGTCACGAGGTCAGCATCGTATTGAAAATGGCTGTAGCAAACCGTCGTAAGTGGAAAGGTATTATCCACGGCGTTGATGGCGAAACAGTGACAATTACTGTAGACGGTCAGCAAGAAGAGTTTGCTCTAAGTAACATTTCCAAAGCTAACCTGATCCCTAAATTTTAGTTCCCTAAAAAAGTTTAAGCTTAGAGGCTAAATACAATGAGTAAAGAAATTTTAGCGGTAGCAGAAGCGGTATCGAACGAAAAAGCGGTACCTCGTGAGCGTATCTTTGAGGCTCTTGAGATTGCTCTAGCAACTTCTACAAAGAAAAAATACGAAATCGAAATCGACGTACGTGTTGCCATTGACCGTAAAACTGGTGAGTTTGTGACTTACCGTCGTTGGTTAGTTGTTGATGATGTTGAGAACCCTACAAAAGAGATCTCACTAGAAGCAGCACAGTACGAAGATGACTCAATCGAGCTTGGCGACTACGTAGAAGACGAAATCGAATCAGTAACGTTTGACCGTATTACGACTCAAACGGCTAAGCAAGTTATCGTACAAAAAGTTCGTGAAGCTGAACGTGCACAAATCGTTGAGCAGTTCATCGACAATGAAGGTGATCTAATCACTGGCGTTGTGAAAAAAGTAAACCGCGACACAATCGTACTTGACCTTGGTAACAACGCTGAAGCGGTAATCCTACGTGATGACCAACTTCCTCGTGAAAACTTCCGTCCAGGCGACCGCGTTCGTGGTCTTCTTTACAAAGTCGCGCCAGAAGCACGTGGTTTCCAACTGTTCATCACTCGTTCTAAGCCTGAAATGCTGGCAGAACTATTCCGTGTTGAAGTGCCTGAAATCGCTGAAGATATTATCGAGTTGAAAGGCGCGGCACGTGATCCTGGTTCTCGCGCTAAGATCGCTGTCAAAACAAATGACAAACGTATCGACCCTGTAGGTGCGTGTGTTGGTATGCGTGGTGCACGTGTACAAGCTGTTTCTGGCGAACTTGGTGGTGAGCGTATCGATATTGTGCTTTGGGATGATAACCCAGCTCAATTCGTTATCAACGCAATGGCGCCAGCTGATGTTGCTTCTATCATCGTTGATGAGGATGCACACTCAATGGACATCGCAGTTGAAGCTGACAACCTAGCGCAAGCTATCGGTCGTAATGGTCAAAACGTGCGTCTAGCATCTCAACTAACAGGTTGGGAACTGAATGTTATGACAGTTGCTGATCTTCAGAAGAAACACGCTGAAGAATCACAAGCATCTATTGAAAACTTCATGAAGTACCTAGATATTGAAGAAGACTTCGCTCAACTTCTTGTTGAAGAAGGTTTCTCAACGCTAGAAGAAATCGCATACGTGCCAGTTAACGAGCTACTAGAAATCGATGGTTTGAATGAAGAACTAATCGAAGAGCTTCGTGGACGTGCAAAAGATGCACTAACGACGATCGCACTAGCACAAGAAGAGTCTTTTGAAGGTCTAGAACCGGCTGAAGATCTGCTTGCACTTGAAGGTCTTGAGCGTGAGATGGCATTTAAATTGGCAGCGAAAGGTGTAGCGACACTGGAAGATCTTGCTGACCAAGGTATTGACGATTTAGAAGGTATCGAAGGCCTGACCGAAGAACGTGCAGGTGAGCTAATTATGGCCGCACGTAACATCTGTTGGTTCGGCGAAGAAGCATAATTTTCGGCAAGGAGGAAGCGGCATGACACAATTAACAGTTAAAGCACTGAGTGATGAGATTGGTACGCCAGTCGACCGCTTGATTGAACAACTTGCTGACGCTGGCATTAAAAAGGCGAGCTCTGACAATGTTACTGATGAAGAGAAGCAGAAGCTTCTCTCTCATTTAAAGAAAGAACACGGTGATAAATCAGGTGATTCAGAGCCGACTCGCCTTACGCTTCAGCGTAAAACTCGTAGTACACTTAGTGTGAACGCGGGTGGTGGCAAGAGTAAGAATGTTCAGGTTGAGGTGCGCAAAAAACGTACATACGTGAAGCGCAGCACAATTGAAGATGAAGCGAAACGTGAAGCTGAAGAAGCAGCACAACGTGAAGCAGAAGAAGCAGCAAAACGTGCAGCAGAAGAAGCTGCAAAACGTGAAGCTGAAGAAGCTGCAAAACGTGAAGCTGAAGAAGCTGCAAAACGTGAAGCGGAAGAAAAAGCGAAACGTGAAGCTGAAGAAAAAGCGAAGCGAGACGTAGATACGAATGCACAACGCAATGCTGAAGAAAAAGCAAAGCGTGATGCTGAAGAGAAAATTAAGCAAGAAGCAGCGCGAAAAGAGGCCGACGAGCTTAAACGTCGTCAGGAAGAAGAAGCTAAGCGTAAGGCTGAAGAGGAAAGTCAGCGCAAGCTTGAAGAAGCTCGCGAATTGGCTGAAAAGAATAAAGAGCGTTGGTCTGCTGCAGAAGAGAAAAAGGGTGATATGGAAGATACAGATTACCATGTAACGACTTCACAATACGCACGTGAAGCCGAAGATGAAGCAGATCGCAAAGTAGAGAGCGGTCGTCGTAAGAAGAAAAAAGCTTCAGGTAAAGACGACCAAGCTCGCGGTGGCCGTAACAACCAACGTGGCGGTAGAGGTCGTAAAGGCAAACTTGCTAAACCGACTTCAATGCAGCATGGCTTTGATAAGTCAGCTACGGTTGCTAAGCAAGACGTTGTAATTGGCGAAACGATCGTTCTATCAGAACTTGCTAACAAGATGTCGGTTAAAGCGACAGAAGTTATCAAAGTAATGATGAAGATGGGCGCTATGGCGACTATCAACCAAGTGATCGACCAAGAAACAGCACAACTTGTTGCTGAAGAAATGGGCCATAAAGTAGTTCTTCGTAAAGAGAACGAACTGGAAGAAGCGGTACTATCTGACCGTGACACTAACGCGGAAGCAGTTCCACGTGCTCCAGTTGTTACTATCATGGGTCACGTTGACCACGGTAAAACGTCAACACTTGACTACATCCGTCGCACACACGTTGCTTCTGGCGAAGCGGGTGGTATTACTCAGCACATTGGTGCGTACCACGTTGAAACAGACAACGGCATGATCACGTTCCTTGATACTCCTGGACACGCAGCGTTTACTGCAATGCGTGCTCGTGGTGCTCAAGCGACAGATATCGTTGTTCTTGTAGTTGCAGCAGACGATGGCGTAATGCCACAAACAGTAGAAGCGATTCAGCACGCGAAAGCGGCAGGCGTTCCTCTAATTGTTGCTGTGAACAAGATCGATAAAGAAGACGCGAACCCAGATAACGTTAAGAACGAGCTTGCTCAATACGACGTTATTCCTGAAGAGTGGGGCGGTGAGAACATGTTCGTTCACATCTCTGCTAAACAGGGTACAAACATCGATGGTCTTCTAGAAGCAATCCTTCTTCAGTCTGAAGTTCTTGAACTTACAGCTGTAGCTGAAGGCATGGCATCTGGTGTTGTTGTTGAATCTCGCCTAGATAAAGGTCGTGGTCCAGTTGCAACAGTACTTGTTCAATCAGGTACACTAAACAAAGGCGACATCGTTCTTTGTGGTCAAGAATACGGCCGTGTTCGTGCAATGCGTGATGAGCTAGGTAAAGAAATTACTTCGGCTGGCCCATCTATCCCTGTAGAGATCCTAGGTCTTTCAGGTGTACCATCTTCAGGTGATGAAGCAACAGTAGTTCGTGACGAGCGTAAAGCGCGTGAAGTAGCTAACTACCGTGCTGGTAAGTTCCGTGAAGTGAAACTTGCTCGTCAGCAGAAATCTAAACTAGAGAACATGTTCTCTAACATGACTGCTGGTGAAGTTGCTGAACTTAACGTTGTACTTAAAGCAGACGTTCAAGGTTCTGTAGAAGCAATCGCAGACTCACTAGTTAAGCTATCTACTGACGAAGTTAAAGTGAACATCGTTGGTTCTGGTGTTGGTGGTATTACGGAAACTGACGTAGTACTAGCGGAAGCTTCAAACGCAATCATCCTTGGCTTTAACGTTCGTGCAGATGCTTCTGCTCGCCGTGCTGTAGAAGCCGCAGCTGTTGACTTACGTTACTACTCAATCATTTACCAATTGATTGACGAAGTTAAACAAGCAATGGGCGGTATGCTTGCTCCAGAATTCAAGCAAGAGATCATTGGTCTTGCTGAAGTTCGTGACGTGTTTAAGTCACCGAAACTGGGCGCTATCGCTGGTTGTATGGTTACAGAAGGTGTGATCAAGCGTAACAACCCAATCCGTGTACTACGTGATAACGTTGTTATTTACGAAGGTGAACTAGAGTCACTACGTCGTTTCAAAGATGACGTTCAAGAAGTTAAGAATGGCTACGAATGTGGTATCGGCGTTAAGAACTACAATGATGTTCGCGTTGGTGACCAAATCGAAGTCTTCGAAATCGTTGAAATTAAACGTACTCTAGACTAATTGACTAAAATTACTAATATTGTCTTTGAAAGATAAGTAGTAATTGGTTGTTGAATACACCATGGGGGGCTGGCTTTGACCAACCCCCCATTCTTTCTATATAAGAGTAAAGATATGTCAAAAGAATTTAGCCGCACGCAGCGTGTTGCACAGCAGCTGCAAAAAGAACTAGCGATGATCCTTCAACGTGAAGTTCGTGACTCTCGCCTTGGCATGGTGACGATCTCAGACGTAGAAGTCTCTCGTGACCTAGCTTACGCAAAAGTATTTGTGACCTTCCTATGTGTGGGTGAGCAAACACCAGAATCATGTCTAGCAGCGCTACGTGAGCACGAAGTGCACATTCGCATGATGTTAGGTAAGCGTATTCGTCTACGTTTAACGCCAGAAATCCGCTTCCACTATGACAATACGCTTGTTGAAGGTATGCGTATGTCTAACCTAGTGTCTGAAGTCGTTAGTTCAGACAAACAAAAGCAAAAAGATTCTGGTCGTGAGGACGAAGAATAATGGCTCGTCGTCGTAAAGGTCGTCCAATTAATGGCGTTATACTGTTGGACAAACCAACAGGTATCTCTTCCAATGATGCACTGCAAAAAGTAAAGCGAATCTACTTTGCTGAGAAAGCAGGCCACACTGGAGCCTTGGACCCATTAGCGACAGGCATGCTGCCAATTTGCTTGGGTGAAGCGACGAAGTTTTCTCAGTTTCTTCTAGATTCTGATAAACGCTACCGTGTGATCGCAAAGCTTGGTGAACGTACCAACACGTCTGACTCGGATGGTGAAGTTGTAGAGACGCGTCCAGTCGATGTTACGTTAGACAAGCTAGAAGCGTGCATCGATAAGTTCCGTGGTGAATCTGATCAAGTGCCTTCCATGTTCTCTGCGTTGAAGTATCAAGGTAAACCCTTGTATGAATACGCTCGTAAAGGCATCGAAGTTCCGCGTGAATCTCGTAAGATCACGGTATATGAGATTGTTCTTCACCGTTTTGAAGGCGATGAAGTCGAGATGGAAGTGCATTGCTCAAAAGGCACCTACATTCGTACCATCGTGGATGACCTAGGCGAAATGTTAGGTTGTGGTGCGCACGTAACTATGCTTCGACGCACTGGTGTTGCGAAATACCCTTACGAGAAGATGGTGACACTTGAGCAACTGAATGAGTTACTAGAGCAAGCACACCGTGAAGAACTCGCTCCTCGAGAACTACTGGACCCATTGCTGTTACCAATGGATACAGCGGTAGAAGACTTACCAGAAGTCAACTTAGTGCCTGAACTGGCGGATATGGTTCAGCATGGGCAACCTGTTCAAGTATTTGGTGCGCCCACCGAAGGCTCACTTCGCCTTACCATGGGTGAAGAGTGTTTGTTTATTGGCGTAGGCGAAATGAATGAAGATGGCAAAATTGCTCCTAAGCGATTGGTCGTGTTTCGAGATGACGTCGCATCCAAGTAAATGATTGAAAATACCGACCTGAGTGTCGGTATTTTTATATTGCACGAGATAGGAAATTTCCCTATAATCCGCGCTTCGCGTAGCGGCTGAATCAGAGATTGGCTGCTACAACTTTAAACCTACTCTTATTAGGAGAGAATTATGTCTCTGAATGCAGAAACTAAAGCAGCAATCGTTGCAGAATACGCACAAGGCGAAGGCGACACTGGTTCACCAGAAGTTCAAGTAGCTCTACTTACAGCTTCTATCAACCACCTACAAGGTCACTTCAAAGCGCACAAAGGCGATCACCACAGCCGTCGTGGTCTTCTACGCATGGTTTCTCGTCGTCGTAAGCTTCTAGATTACCTAAAAGGTAAAAACCTAGCTCGCTACCAAGACCTAATCAAACGTCTAGGCCTACGTCGCTAATCAGCGACTGCATAGCAGTTTGTCTAAAAAGGGGCTTTATGCCCCTTTTTTGTTGCCTAAATTTAGCCAAATTAGACTTATGCCGTTATAATACTGGCGGCTAAACCTCGTAAGAGGTTTTCTCAAAAGCTCATAGCATTACAGTCAACCACGTCGACCAAAAGGTCGCGACTATTCAAAAGGAATTTCCGAGTTTCTTTTTACTAGTCGCGATTCGTAATGCCTTGAGTGTCAATTAACACATCTAAGATTTCTTTAAGCACTAAAGGAAGATTAGAAACAAGGAATAACAATGTTCGAAAAACCAGTTGTTAAAACGTTCCAGTACGGTAACCACACAGTTACTTTAGAAACTGGCGTTATTGCACGTCAAGCTACAGCAGCAGTTATGGTCACAATGGATGATACGTCTGTATTCGTATCTGTTGTAGGTAAAAAAGAAGCCGTTGCAGGTCAAGACTTCTTCCCACTAACGGTTAACTACCAAGAGCGTACTTACGCTGCGGGTAAAATCCCAGGCGGTTTCTTCAAGCGTGAAGGTCGTCCTTCTGAAGGCGAAACGCTAACAGCTCGTCTAATCGACCGTCCAATCCGTCCGCTATTCCCAGACGCGTTTAAAAACGAAGTTCAGGTTATCGCGACAGTAATGTCTGTAAACCCAGATGTTCAGCCAGATATCGTTACAATGATCGGTACTTCTGCTGCTCTTGCTATCTCTGGCATTCCATTCAACGGCCCTATCGGTGCGGCGCGTGTTGGTCATATCGATGGTCAGCTTGTACTTAACCCTAGCCAAACTGAACTAGAAACTTCTAAGCTTGACCTTGTTGTTGCAGGTACAGAGTCAGCCGTACTGATGGTTGAATCAGAAGCGGACAACCTAACTGAAGAAGAAATGCTAGCAGCGGTTGTTTACGGTCATGATCAACAACAAGTTGCTATCAAAGCTATCAACGAATTCAAAGCAGAAGTAGCAACTCCTGCTTGGGATTGGGTTGCTCCTGAAGAAAACACAGCACTTAAAGATAAGATTGCTGAGCTAGCAGAAGCGAAGCTTGTTGAGGCTTACAAAATCACTGAGAAGATGGCTCGTTACGACCGTATCAATGAGATCGCTGCGGAAGTAAATGAAGTTCTTCTTGCTGAAGATCCTGAAGCGGATACAAAAGAAATTCACACTATCTTCCATGATCTAGAGAAAACAGTTGTACGTCGTAGCATTATCGCGGGTAACCCTCGTATTGATGGCCGTGAAAAAGACATGGTTCGTGCACTAGATGTACGCACTGGTGTTCTTCCTCGCACACACGGTAGCGCACTATTCACTCGTGGTGAAACTCAGGCTATCGTGACGGCAACTCTAGGTACTCAGCGTGATGCTCAAATCATTGATGAGCTAACAGGCGAGCGTAAAGATCACTTCCTACTGCACTACAACTTCCCTCCATACTGTGTAGGTGAGACTGGTTTTGTAGGTTCTCCTAAGCGTCGTGAAATCGGCCACGGTAAACTGGCTAAACGTGGTATCGCAGCAGTAATGCCATCAGTAGATGAGTTCCCATACACAGTACGTGTTGTATCGGAAATCACTGAATCTAACGGTTCATCTTCAATGGCTTCTGTATGTGGTACGTCTCTTGCGCTTATGGACGCAGGTGTGCCAATCAAGTCTTCTGTTGCGGGTATTGCAATGGGTCTTGTTAAAGAAGGCGACGACTTCGTTGTTCTTTCTGACATCCTTGGTGACGAAGACCATCTAGGTGATATGGACTTTAAAGTAGCAGGTACTAACACTGGTATCACTGCTCTTCAAATGGACATCAAGATCGAAGGCATCACTAAAGAAATCATGCAAATTGCGCTTAACCAAGCTCAAGGCGCACGTAAGCACATCCTATCTGTAATGGATGAAGCAATCTCTGGTGCTCGTGAAGACATCTCTGAATTTGCTCCTCGTATTCACACAATGAAGATCAGTGCAGAGAAGATCAAAGACGTTATCGGTAAAGGTGGTGCAGTTATCCGAGCTCTAACTGAAGAGACTGGTACAACTATCGAAATCGAAGACGACGGTACTATCAAGATTGCTGCAACTGAAGGCACTGCTGCGAAAGAAGCTATCCGCCGTATCGAAGAGATCACTGCTGAAGTTGAAGTTGGCCGTATCTACACGGGTAAAGTTGCACGTCTAGCTGACTTCGGTGCATTTGTAACGGTTCTTCCAGGCAAAGATGGTCTGGTACACATTTCTCAAATCGCAGAAAAACGTGTTGAGAAAGTGTCTGACTACCTAGCTGAAGGCCAAGAAGTTCAAGTTAAAGTTCTTGAAATCGACCGCCAAGGCCGTGTACGTCTAAGCATGAAAGAAGCGGTAGAAAAGCCAGCTGAAGAAGCTGCTGCTGAAGCACCAGCTGCGAAAGACGAGTAAGACAAAATGAGACTTTCAGCCTTTTATTAGATTAAGGGCCTGAAAGCATGTTATAAAAGGGGAGCATTTTCGCTCCCCTTTTTTTGGTTTATTTCGACGCATTAACCTCAAACGAGGTTATCGCCTATATTGCATTAAGAGAAATAAATTTTGAGCGGTCCAAACAGGAGTATCAATTAGTGAAATGGTTTCAAACCGCAAGTTTATGTGTTGCTATCGCGCTGACCGGTTGTGCAAATACTTCTCAGCAATCAGCACAAAAGTGGCTATATCCACCGATGGCGGTGCCACTTCAGCCTAGCGTTCAACAAGAAGTACAAATCGCGCGTTTATCGCAGTTGCTACAACGTCCTGATCTCAGTGATGAAGTACGCGCTAAAATGCATTATGAGCGCGGTAGCTACTACGATAGCGTTGGTTTGCGTGATCTTGCCCGTTTGGACTTTAACCAGTCTTTGCAGTTGAATCCTGCTCAACCGGATATCTTCAATCTTTTGGGGGTGTATTTCACCCAAGTGGGGGAGTTTGACGCGGCTTATGAAGCGTTTGACTCGACCATAGAGTTGGCTCCGGATAATACCTATGCTGAGCGCAACCGTGCGATTGCACTGTATTATGGTGGCCGAATCGATCTCGCTTTAGAAGATATGACCAAGCACTATCAAGAAATGCCAACGGATCCTTTTCGTTCATTATGGCTGTACATCATCGAAGCTGAGCAAAATCCAGAGCAAGCAAAAGCCAATCTTCAACAGCGTTATTTACGAGATCGTAGTGAAGAGTGGGGATGGGTTCTTGTTGCTATCATGCTACGAGACGTCTCGGACGAAGACGCTCTTAAAGCTATTATGGATGGAACGAGAGAGAACTATCGCCTAGCTGAACGATTGACGGAAACGTATTTCTACCTTGGAAAGCGTAATCAGCTTGAAGGTGACATCGCAAGTGCCATCTCACTTTATAAGCTCGCGATTTCGTTCAATGTTTATGATTATGTTGAGCACCGGTATTCCTTCTTGGAACTGGCACAAATCTACGATCAATTACAGCAAGACAGATTAGCCAAGCTAAAGGCCGCTAAGAAGCAGGAAATTGAATGATTTAGAGCCGCTCGATGAGAGCGGCTTTTTTATGATTGAACTTGATGAGTGACTCATTTAAAATAGTTAGCCTTGCTAACTAAGTGGTGGTGGATTTTATGGCACTAGAAGAAAGCTTGATTGATTTAGAGCGTTTTTGCGCCAAAGCTTGGCGTGTTTATGCCAAAGAAGATCCGTTATCACATCTAAGCTTTAATGAGTTCGATTATTTACGTGTGATTCAGGTTTACCCTGAGGGTGTACGAATAACCGATCTTGCAGAAGAGTTGCAAGTGACTAAGCCTTCCGCATCGACAATGGTTGTTCGTTTGGAAAAAAAGGGTTTGGTGAAACGCATCGCATGTAATGAGGATGCCCGTGCTAAGCGTGTATTGCTGACAGAAGAAGTCGCAGAAAAAATGTCTTTGGAGCAGGTGGTTTACAAAGATATCTCTGAACAAATGATGCAACAATTAAATCAGCAAGAAGCTGAGCAGTTACAAGCTTTACTGAATAAAGCATTGAGCAATAAGTCATTTTAAATTAAACCAAAGGCCTCCGCTGTACGCATTAGCCTTTGGTGTTTCATTTTTCTTTTATTTAATTTAACCATTTAGTTAGCCTTGCTAATTAAATGGTTAGCTTTGCTAACTACTGGTGGCAGTCATGCAAAACTCAATTTATAGACAGTTTTGGAAATATACGATTCCAACCGTCGCAGCAATGCTCGTGAACGGTTTTAATCACCAATAATACTACTGATTAATTTCTGTTAGTTATATTTTCACTTTATAGCTTTCCATTCTGTTTCTATGAAACTAACAGAAAAAAATAGAGATTATGTTTGTTTGATGTAAATAAGATGTTAACCTTAAACTAACGGAAATAAATAGAGATTATTTATGTTGGAGTCGATTAAGGTTAGCAATTACGAGTTTGATGTAACTTTAACCCAAGATGCTTATGTGCTTTGCCTTGAGGGTACACCACTAGTGTCTGCTAATGCTTATCTCGCATACAAAGGGAAAAGAGTAAAGACCGATGCTTTGAGAAATAAAGCTCAGATGTTGAAAACCTATCTATCACAGGTACTTACTGACTATAATGACTGGATGTTTTTGGAAGATGATCGTGAGAATCCAGAAAAAAATAGGTATGTTAAAGCAAGCACTGCTCACTTAGAAGTAAATGATAGCTATGTGTCTGGGTATTTGAATCTCCTAGCTAGAGGTGATGTAAAATTCTCGAAAGGTATACCGCTAGAAAATTCTTCTATTACTCAGCATATCCACGTTATTCGTGAATTCTACCAGTTTTGCTATGACTATGGACTGTCATCATTTAATCCAAGCTTTTCTTATCTTTATGATAAATATACTCAAAAGCAAACCGCAACTATCGGGTTGGATAAGGCTATCCACGATCTTTACTATGATGAGGATGAGTTTAATACGTTATTGAACTACTTGACAACAATCAATCCATTTCTCCATGAGAGAGATCGTCTTATTCTCTTACTATGCTACTACTCTGGCATAAGACCACATGAACTGATCAAGTTTCACAATTTTACAATCAAGCGCTTGTTAAAAGTAATAGACAAAGATGCACCGTTCAATGCTAGTACAGAGTTGATCGTTACTGGTAAAGGAAGAGGTGCAGGTAAATTGCGCAAAATCATCATACCACCACAAGTCTATGCCCCGTTGAAAGAATTTTTGTATGTGACAATTCCCTTTGGGAAGATAAACAGCAAATCAAATTTTCAGGATCAATTTTTACATCATTAAGTGGCAAGCCTTTGAAGTCTTCTAGCTGTTTTAATGATCAGCAATGGAAAAAAATGGTTAACGCATACATTTCCAAAGGAATGTTAGACATCACGGAAATTGAATTGTGGAAAAAGAGAGATCTGTATTCAACACGGCACTGCTTTGCAACAAACCATGTTATTCAGCAACGTAAAGAAGGGAAGCGTTTAGATCAAATCTCTCTTAAAGAACTGATGGGGCATTCTAACTTTTCTACAACGTTAGCTTCATATATTTATCTTGCAGCAGTCCTAACAGAAGATGAAAGTCTTAAAAGCTATGCAGTTGAAATGTCAGATAAAGACCAAGTAGGGAGAAGCTAGATCATGAGTGAGTTTTCATTTGAAAGTACGATAGCTCGTTCTTATCTAGTAAGCCACGAGGACTTTTTGAGTGGTAAAGTGGATGAAGTGTTTACTCCTGAGCGAATTTGCTTCTACGCTATCGCTAGTGAAAGAAATGTTAACGGTCGAGTGTTTGAGTGCTTTAAGCCCACTTCAATTCAGTCTCCAATATTGGATTGCTTGTTTGCATATTTGAGTTCTAAGTCTGTCAGAAAGCAGTCTTTAAACTCGAAAAATCGATTATCTAGAGGTTTGAAAACACTGTTTTTAGCAATTGAGAATGATATAGACAGGATTAATGACCGAGGGTTTATTAAGTCGTTATTCATATTGCTGAAAAAGAACGGTGTAGCTGTGGGAAGCTTTAACTTGATTGTCGGGCTTTTAAATAAAGCTCTTAAGTCGCACGAGGTTTACGGTGTTGCATATTCAATAGAGATAAGAAATGCACTTAAAGAGTTGCCACGTACAGTTAATGTAGAGACAAAGCCTCGTGACACGCTTGGTCAAAAATTATTGGGTAGACATAACTCGAATCAAGCAGAGAAACAGTTGTGGTCTGGTTTTAATGGTTTTCTTCGTGAAGCATGGGAGATATCGAATGAGTTAGATTCACTTATTCAATCCGAATATCGCCATGATATGGATTTGTATCATCAAATTATTGAGGCATATACGGGGAAGAATGGCTTCAACTCATACCCGTCCAAGTTGCAAAGGAAGTTACTAACAACTTTATCTCGTTGCTATATAGATGGTAATGAAAGGCTACTAGCATTGCACTCTTCGCCAGAAAAACTAGTTTATGTAGAAGATATTGAAACACCGTTGAGGTTTTATAGTTATTGGTTTTCTAAAGGGAAGAAATGCTTCAATGGTCACGCTAAAGTACTAGGGAAAGGTTCAATCACTGTGCCATTAAGTACAGGGTTGTTACTGCCACGGTATGATGCCTCTTTCACAGATCTAGAGTTGATTGTATGTAGGTTAATACTTGCTAAATATCAATTTTCAGACTCAATGTTGAGACGATTAACACCAAGCTGTATCTCGGTAAACTTAAGCTCTGGTAAAGGAGGAAGCGTACAGGTTGAAGAGAATAAAAACCGTGGCGGCTCAAATCCGAACACAAATCGAGGTCATGTTTATATATTCACTCGTACTAAGAATAAGTTTGAGTTTGAGGTTTTTTCTCAGTTTTACAACAAACTCCGCAAGTATTACTCCGCAGAGAACCTGTCAATAACAGCCACTCCGATTTCAAAAGCCTCACAGACAAAAACTTTCGGCAAATCAATATATAACTTAACAAAGCAATTTGAGAATGCAGTGACTAACTTTCCCGCATGTTTTTCTGAGGAAACGGCGCACTTTATTCAAACTTGGGTTACAGCTAAGAAGGAGTTCAAAGCAGCCTCTCAGGGTAAACAAAAGAAAAATCTACACTTAGGTCTCACGGCAATTTCAACAACTCAAAAAGTTATGCAATTTGATTATCATTTGGTTGGTAAAGAGGTTAGTGACACAAGTTTTGAGGCTAATGATGGTGTTACAGAACAAATGGAGGCAGATCAAAGGTCTCATACTCTTAAGACTGATATCAATGTGTATGAAGCTCGAAATCATAGTCCAGTAATGCTGGAAGCTGATCACAAAGTCGGGCAACAAGTTGCTAATAGGATGGTTGAAGAAGCTAGGTTGCTTAAAGGAAAAGCAAGGGTTCTTTCACTGTCAGAAGTCAAAGAGATGTTTGATTTAAGCTCAGAATCTGAAAAGTTAACAGCTATGGAGTTACCTGAATTTATCAATAAAACAGGGTGTGATATCACAGAGTTTTTAGGTGTAGAGCACGAAAGTTCCCTTTTATTTGTGAAGCACCCACTGGTTTTAGCGTTCTTGAAACTTCATATAGATCATATTGATAAAAGTTTACCGAAGCTAATTATCGATCAAGTATCTATCGGTGAAACGCTCTCCGATAAAGTTATTAAGGCAGAGGCTCTCCGAGTTGTCCTGGCTTCGATTATTGAAGAGTTTGAAGGTACGCTTCATAGGGAAGCTGATGAAATACTTCGTGACTATGAGTTACCTGTTTTTGCACCGATTATATGAGAGGAAGTTATAGATGGCTGTAGTACTTAATCATACTATTCGAGATATTTTAGACTCTCAGAAAAAGGGAGAGGCTTCGTCAGAAAGGCTGAACAATTTATATGATACTGAATTTATTGTCGGTGACAGTCACCTAGATGTTAGCTTTTCTGGCACACAGTTATCTTCAGAATCAAAAGTGGTTCTTCGGTATGCGATTGTTCAAGCGCTTGGCGGATACCTAGAAGCAGGTGTATTGAGTGCGGAGAGGCTCTATGTATTTGAGCGGCTCGAGTATTTTTGTGAGTATTTGAATGCTCATAATATTGTCCACATTCTGGATGAATTTAACTTTGAGCATGTTGTTGGGTATTTGTATTTTCTCATAGATAAGAGACCCGAAAATGGGCAAGAGATTTATGCTCACCAATCAATAATCACGCTCATGAAATTCTTGAATGACTTTTCTAAGTTAGCTATTGATGGTAGTTGCGTTTGGGCTACGACAGCAACACTCAGCAGGTCAAAGTTATCTAAGGTCGCATCAGAGTACATCAGTGAGAAATACCCAGATGTAGACGTATTGGAGTGGCTTTACGGAGGCAGTCTTGAAGCAGTATCGCTTTCCACGGCAATGTTGATGCTTAACTATTCTATTGAACAACTTGAAAGTATTGAGCATAAAGTCATACAAGCATACTTTGATGTTTGTAGGGGGAGGGTGTATGCGACTGGTGGATTAATGCTAATAAAAAGTTAGCAGGGGCTGCTGCTCTCATTGTTGAGCATGGTCATGATGATTTTGAAGCAATGGAGTATGTAAAAAGTTCAAATGCTCCTTCAATTTTATCTCGACTTAGAAATATGACTCCAAACTTCTATAGGTGGTTTGATAAGGTGAATGCAAGACTTACAGATAAGCTTTCTTTGCCAAGTTTTATCTCTATTGTACAAGTAGTAGTACCATCGCAAGCAGTTCTCTCTGAAAAGGTTAGGCATTACCACAATTGCTCATTGACCGTTATTGCTATTCTCACTGGTATTCGAGTACACGAACTAGCTAATATAAAAGCCAACAATGCGATTAAAGAGGAAAGTGGCGTTGTTTATTTAACCACGAGAATCGATAAAACCCATCAAGGGTTGCCTGTCACCCGCTCCACTGGAGATGCCGTATCCATAGCGGTAGATTCACTTTTAGAACTTAGCTACATAGATAAAACTCAGCCATTAAAATACAAAGTGAATGGAGTCATAAAGGAAGGATATTGCTCCATTTTCTATAACGCAGCGACATATGCAGCGAGGCGTTACCATACTCAACCAGACAAACTTGTTAATGATTTAAAAGCGGCTTGGTTAGGTGTGCCTGACTCTCAAGTAAAAAAAGAAGCACGAAATGGCACTTTAAATCGATTCATTAATGATATCTATGAAAAGACCTTAAAAAGCTTATCTCCTGAGACAGAAAAAGAGATTCGAGATCTTGATGAAAATATTTCAGTGCATGCTTTTCGCCACACGTTTGTTGATTTCTTACTTAGGCGGTTTGATGGTGATGTGTATCGGGCAATTAGACGCTGTTTTGCTCATTCATCTAAGGATGTTATGAATTATGTTGATAACTATATACGTAATAAAGTTAGCCCACAGGTGCAGAGTATTGCTGAGCGAGCATATACTCATGAGTTGATTAAGAAAATTGCAGGAGATATAAACCATACACAGTTCACTGGTGCTTCTGTAGAGTATGTGCGTAAAAAACTCTCCACAATGAGTTGGGTTACTATGGATGAGCTGGACGAGAAAATCTATGACTGGATCTCTAGTGATGGGGATGGGTTGGTAAGATTGGTTCCCCACTCTTACGGTTTCTGTATGCTATTTAAAGACAGAGTACCATTGGCTAAATGCCGTGATTTTTCGGGGGTTGCAAAAGTTGAACGTGGTGAAAGTAACCTTTGCCTTGGTTGCTCGAATGTTGCAGTGAAATCGGACTCTCATCTAACGACTTTGGAGCAGCTTCAGACAATTCATATGAACCTGCTTGAGTCGTCAAAAAAACCTAATAATTTAATGTCACTTGTTAACTCTAACAAATGCAGGCAAAGACAAGAGTCGCAACGCATAATCAAAACAATTGATGCTCTAAGGTCACAATTAAATGAGCTGGAGGTGGCGAAATGAAGCTAGTCGGCTTATCCAAAAAGAAAAAAGAATACCCAAGCGCTTACTATGAACTCTCTGAATTACAGCAAGTTATTTATCGCGTGTGTGAAGATGAGTATGAGAAAGCAAAAGTTCGCATCGATAATGCCACTTCACTTTTGAAGGTTCGAGAACGCACGATAAACAAGAGCGAGGTAGCAAGGATAGCGGGGGAAAAGCTGGGTAGAGCTAACCTTAACCACTCACATATGTCTAAGGAAAACTGCCTATTTCTTTTTAGCAGTATTAATGCCTGGAATGCAAAGCTTAAAGCACACTTTGAGTTATCTAGCTATGTACTCAACTCGAAAGCTCGTCAGCCTACGAAAGAAGAGCTAAAAGCTGAGTTGGGTAAAGCTAAGAAAGCCAAAAAGGAGTTTGGTCGAGAAGTCCTTGATTACTATACTAATGCTGTATTGATACAGTCTGAAGCAGTTCTTAAAACCAAAGTAGCAAAGCTTGAAAGAGAAAATGAAGATTTAAATAAGAAGTTAGTTGATGTTACTGCCAGTAGAGATGAACTGTTAAAGCAAATAGCGGAACAAGGAGAGAGTGAACTTGCTATTAAACGTTTAAGAAAAGAAATACTGAACCTGCAAGGACAGCTTAAACAAACGTAGAAGACACGTAGAAAGGCTAACAAACTTGTTTGTTAGCTTTCAGGTGAATTAGTCTGAATGCAACCTGTCAGTTTCATTACCTCGATGTTACTAGATCGGACAGGTTGCCCTAAATCGGTGTTACCCGATTCCTTGCTGGCAAATAGGAAGAAATCCTTCTTAGTTGCCTAAATCACATATGCCCCAAAATCATTCAGAGTAAAAACTCTTGCACACTTCTAACCTAACGAGGTTTCCCTATCAAAAGCATCTTTAACCTTTGCGTCAAACTCTTGGCGAGTTGCTTCGCATTGAATAGCCTTGTGGCGACATTTATTCCAATAATACAGCGCACTTCAAGAAATTCTGAACACCTTAGCTATTAGGATAACACTGAAATACAACAAGTGTTCGAGCATGAATTCATAGTAATCTACTTTAGCGGCTAGCTCTAGTTGACTGGTTGTGGTGTCTTTCTTGGCGGTCTTGCGCCAAGCGTAGAGCTGAGGTTCATGTAAGGAGGCTGTCTGGCTGTTGAAGCTACTCCTACTTTCTCAGCTAGCTTCAGAGTTTTGGCCTTAAATAGGAGCATGGATAATACGTTTCCCCTTGTTTGTCATGGTTCACCCTGTTAGTGATTGTACTCACTTAACTCAGTGTCCAAAACTACTGGTGAGGATCATTGAGCTTTCCGATATCCGTTACGAACTAGCTGTCACGAAGATTCGCTACAATATCAGTGACGGTTCGTCTCACTAGCTCTGCTAACCAAGTTATTCGAGGATGGTAGTTGTCGCAGCGTAAAGAAGTCATTTCTATATCAAAGTCAGGTATTTCTATGGGGGAATGCACATAGTGAGTGAGTCTTCGATTAAGTCTGACTTGCCCACCATCTCAGCCATAACTGCAAGAACTTTTCGACCTGTTAGCATTCTCCTTATGGTCAAAAATCTGGTTGTCCCCATTACTACATTGCGTTTGATATTCATCGAGGATAACGTCCTATCAACTTTTGTTGATAGGGTTTTATTAGCCGTAACTATCATTTGTGGAGTGTCGAGGTATACATCTAACGGTATGGGAAGTGGGCATTTCAATACCTCGTTATCAAAGATACAAAGGTGGCGTTCCCTGTAGAGAAAAGTGCTATTTACTTTATTGGGTAGATTCGAGAAGGCACCGATACATAAATCTACATCACGAGACTCTAGAGCTTCTACACAATTATTACCATCGATTGGCTTGAACAGCACTTTTGCGTTTGGAGCTAGAGTTTGCAGTTTGTCAAACAAGCTTGGGCCAAATATTTGCTCAGCGTAGTCACTGAGTCCTACCATAAAGGTTCCCTCAAAACCTTCTGGTATAAAATCATTTGATTTGATTATATCTTGACTAAAGATATTCATGATTTGCCTGACTTTTGGCTCGATTTCGTAGGCTCTCAATGTTGGACGCATGACATTCCCATCTCTTTCAAAGAGAGGATCTGCCAATAATTCTCTCAACCTTTTCAAATTGTAACTTGTCGCAGGTTGCCCAAGATGCAAGCTCTCCGCTGCTTTGGATACGCTTTTGTGTCGAAAAAGTGCATCGAAAGTAAGTAACAAATTCATATCCACACGCTGCCAGTTTATATCACTCATAAAGACCTCCGTTTAATCTAATATTAGTGCATTCAATACAGAATATAAAATTATTCGATTTCATTAATTTTGAAGCAACTCTTAAACTTCCCAAGAATTTAATTTAAGGGGTATCTCATGCTTTCAAACGTGATCTCAAATCAGTTAGAGACTCTGCGGTCTCTCGGTGTAAGGCAGTTTAAAACAAATAGTGCAGACGTGATTCCTGGAGACGCTTTTGTTTGTCGGCAGGGAATAACTTTGGATGGACATGATTACGCGATGAAAGCGATTGAGAAAGGTGCTTGCGCGATCATTGCTAACAAACCTATGCAGTTAAATGTGCCGATTATAATTACTGAGAGTTATTATCAGAGTTTGGCTTTGATCAAAGCTTATTTCAATCACCCTCATAAGGATATAACACATATTGGTGTTACAGGTACGAACGGTAAAACCACAGTTTCTCACTGCCTAAACCAAGCTCTAAATATTGACAATAGAAGTGCATATATTGGTACATTAGGTGCGAAACTGATTGATGTAGACCTTCCTTTAAACAACACCACTCCAGATGGTGTTACATTACTCAATATATTCAATGATATGAGATGTAATGGGATAGATTTTAATGTAATGGAACTAAGCAGTCATGCTCTGATACAGGATAGAGCAGGTTTTGTATCTCTAAAAGTAGGAGTCATAACGAATATAGGTCAAGACCATTTGGATTTTCATCGTACAAAAGATGGCTATGTTCAAGCTAAATTACAATTAATAGATCGAATTCAGTGTAACGGTACTTTAGTTCTGAACCTTGACGACCCTCATTCGTTAGCTGCTATGGAAAGAGCTTCTGGAAGAGTAAATGTCTTCTCTTTTTCGTTGAAGAATCCGATGGCAGATCTAGTTGCATCAGAGATAAGAACGACAGAGTTTGGTATGAGATTTAACTTATCTTTTGCTAAAAAGAGCGTAGAAGTTAATTCAAATATGCCTTTTCTTTATAATGTCGAGAATGCGTTGGCGGTCGCTGGAACGTTACTTACCCTTGGGTGGGATTTAAAGGGAGTCTCTACTGCTTTATCCAAAATTGTAATGCCAGAGGGCAGAGCACAATTTGTCAGTCTTGAAGATGGAAGAAAAGGTCTGATCGATTACGCCCACAATAGTGATGGCATAAAAGCTCTGCTTAGCTCTGTTCAGAGTATTGTTAAAAATAGATTAATTGTAGTGGTCGGTGTTACAGGGGATCGTATTCAGCAAGCCGCTAACATTGGAGAAATTTGCGCAGAGTATGCAGATTCAATAATTTTTACCTCAGACAACCCAATGGGGGTTGTACAAAGTGATATTTTCCGAGCGTTGAGTTCAAAAGTTGGTCACAAGCCACATTTTGAAATTAATGATCGAGTAGAAGCAATAAAGTTGGCAAAGCAACTGAGCGGTGAAGGCGATCTTATTTTGTTGTGTGGTAAGGGAGGCGAGACCTTTCAATACATTAATAATGGTAAGTGGCAAAAGCAGAACTATATAGGTGATCTAGCAGCGCTTCAGGAGAATACACTATGAGATTTATAAATTTAATAGTGATAATTGCGGCTGTAGTACACATTCCTTACTCAAGCGCAATTGTTATACCTAATCCACCTGAGATGGGTGCAAAAGGATATATTCTAATCGATTACAATTCGGGGAAGGTTCTCGCTGCGAGTAATGAGAATGTTCAACTTGCACCAGCTAGTTTAACTAAATTAATGACTGCTTATGTTGTAGGTCAAGAGATTGAAAGTGAACGCCTTTCGTGGAAATCTAGTGTCGTAGTTAGCAGGAAAGCTTGGTCTGCTAACTTCCCAGAGTCGTCTAAGATGTTTATAAAACCAGGGGATAGGGTCACAGTTAAAGAGTTAATGCTAGGTCTTATCGTACAATCTGGTAATGATGCCGCAGTAGCACTAGCTGAACACGTTGCAGGCACGGAAGATGCGTTCGTCAGTTTAATGAATGGTTGGGCGAAATCTCTTGGGATGTCTAACACCAACTTTGTTAATTCTCATGGTTTGGATGACCAAAATTTATTAACAACACCGAGTGACATGGCTAAGTTGCTAAGAGCAATTATTAGAGATGTGCCTGATGTGTATAGTCTTTATAAAGAGCGAAGCTTTGAATGGGCGGGGATACAGCAATATAATCGTAATAAGTTGCTTTGGGATAAGAGTTTAAATGTTGATGGCGGCAAAACAGGGTTTACCGAAAATGCTGGATATAGTTTAGCTTCTTCTGCTTTACAGGGCAGAATGCGATTAATTGCGATTGTAATGGGTACACCTAGTCAGCGAGCAAGAGTAAATGAGTCTCGGCAGTTACTAAATTATGGATTTCGATTTTTTGAAACGTTGCAAGTAGCTCAAAGTGATGAGGTTATATTTACTGCTAAAGTCTGGCAGGGCGATAAGGACAGTGTGCCAGTAATTTTTGATGAGGACATATACATAACCTTACCTCGAAATCAAGCTCCTAGTTTAAAGCAAGAAATAGAGATAGATGATTCGTTAAAAGCACCACTAAATCAGGGGGCGGTAATTGGTAGAGTGATTTGGACGATCGATGATCGAGAAATTAAAGTAGTGGATGTGAAAAGCGCAGAGAAAGTAGAGAGAGGGTCATTGCTCAAGCGCTTAAAAGACACGATTGTACTATGGCTCAGCGAACTATCTTCTAAAATCCAAAGTTTGTTTGGAGGCGCATTATGATCGAGGAAGTCACCTATTATTCATTATGGAAAAACGCTGCTTATGTTCGGTTGCTTCTTGCGCAAGTTATTTCTTTAATAGGGACAGGAATTAGCAATGTCTGCTTAGCGCTGTTGGCATATGAGTTAGCTGATAATGATGCGAGTAGTGTTTTGAGTATAGCATTTGCTCTTAAGATGGTTACGTACATTGTCATTGCGCCTATTTTTTCAACCTTAAGTCGCAGATGGCCTAAAAAACAAGTGCTTATGTTGCTAGATTTTTTTCGGGCGGGATTATTTATTCTATTGCCGTTTGTTGATCAAGTTTGGCAAGTTTACATGTTAATGTTTGCTATAAATGCTTGCTCTGCGGCCTTTACACCACTATTTCAAGCAACGCTTCCTCAGGTTGTGCCTAAAAAGACGGACTATGTAAAAGCTCTATCAATTAGTAGAGTCGCTTATGACCTTGAACAAATTCTAAGTCCAATATTGAGTGCGTTACTGCTAACTTACTTTAGTTTTAGGTATTTGTTTTGGATAGACGCTATAACGTTTGTTTTATCAGCTATCTTTATTTGTTTGTGCTTCATTCCTTCTGATCAATCTACACTTAAAAAAGCTGGTACCTTTAGCTGGAGAGGCTTGACTAGTGGTATATCAATTTATTTATTTAACCCATCATTGCGGGCTCTTTGGTATGCCTACCTAGCAGCTGCTGCGGCTAGTGCGATGGTTATTGTCAATACTGTTGTATATGTTCATGAAATTTTAAAGGGAGGAGACAGTGAAACGGCGTTAGCTATGTTATCTGTAGGGGGGATCGATGCTCGTGGCTATGACTTTACCTAGATTTCTTATAAAGAATACGCCTCAGAAATTTCATATGTGTGGTTTGTTTTTGATTTGTTTTGCTTTTTATTTTGGAGCACTGCTGCCAAATTGGCTTGGTTTTATTCTTATTTGCTTTTGCTTCGGTATTGGTATGTCATGTATTCAAACGACATCAGGTCTAATTATTACAGAAGCATCGAATGGTCAAGATGCAAGCCAACTATTTGCTGCACATTTTTCGTTGACTCATTTTTGGTGGTTATTGACGTATTTGGCTGCTGGGTTATCGGCAAGTTACTTCGGACTATCTGGCTCTTATTGGATTATGTTACTAGTATCGACTTTTAGTTGTATTGCATATATTGGTCACTATTTTTGTATTACACGTGCAAGAATAAGATGACTTCTATGCCAATAGCAACTTGTGCTCTGTCGTTCTATGTTTGATCAAAAAATCTAACTTAATAACTCGTGGCCTGGAAAGCGGATCACGATTCTTAAACCCTAGATTGGCTCTTATTTATAATGCATCTGCTGTTGCACTCACTTACACCAGCATTAATTGTACCGATATTTTTCGGCGCACTTGGAAATTTGCTTATCTCGTTATGATTGCAACAATGGTCATCTGAACTGATCATATCGTGGCGAATCTGATAATCCAAATCGAAACATTAGTCGCGAGGTAGGTATTCGTTTAATATGTGGGGTGCTTCTTTTTATGAACTAATCTCTTTCTAGGGCTATATTTTTGCTCTTTAGATACACGTAAAATCTTCTTCGCGTTGTGCGCTCTGACTAAGTATGCAGTAGCGGTAGGGATTGTGATCTTAATATCAGAGGTATTAAAAAGAAGCTACGAGGTTGGGCATTAATAGCTGCCCCACCGACATTAGCAATTCAGGCTTTTATTAAGTTGTGCCTTGAAGGATGATGGTTAGATAAACTTACCAACCATACGTAGTGTAAGCTTTGATATGTCTTGCCGTTGCAATATCCCATTCTTGATTCGAAGGTACACCTTTTGTCTTGCGATCGTATTTTGTGTATTGATAGTGTCGGTGCTG
The DNA here is from genome assembly GCF_037162085.1 of Vibrio sp. M60_M70. NCBI lineage: Bacteria > Pseudomonadati > Pseudomonadota > Gammaproteobacteria > Vibrionales > Vibrionaceae > Vibrio > Vibrio sp. M60_M70. Next base: position 2,668,902 of record NZ_JARLUL010000001.1, on the reverse strand, counting down.
AAGAAGCATTGATTTAAAATTCTTGACTTGTAGTTTGTTTATTTTGTTATATTATAACACTTGTTGATTTATTGGATTTTCACTAGGCATTGAAACAGGCGATATGACTAAAGCTTTGAGATATACAATCAGCTTGTTAATGTTAGTGGTTATAACTACAGTGGCGACGTTATCCACGGTAAGTGACTTTCGCTCTCACAGTTTGAGTGGATTGAAGTTGAGTAGTCACAGTCACGTCTCCACTCACCTCGATCATGGTTATGATATTAACGAAAAAGCTGTTTACGAACATGATGCAAGCAGCCACAATCATATCAATGACAATGCTATGTTTAAACTTGGCTATCAGCTTTCAGCATTAGGTTTGCTCGAAACTTATGCCTATACTTTACATAGCGGATTGCCTATTCGTAACCCCTTCAAAATTGAACGGCCCCCAAGAACTCCATTCTTACCTGAATAATGGTCGCAAATCGCGTCCAATCAAATTTAATATAAATAATGGAGTTACTATGAACTTACTCTCTTTACGCGAAGTGAGTACGTTGTCTATCGGTATGGCGACGTCGCTTCGTAAGGGTATGCTTTATCTCATTCTCGCCTTACTCGTGGTGTTGAGCACTGATGTTTTTGCTCATGCAGTGGCACAGGGTGACAAAGGTTATATCCAAGAAATCACAGGCACTAATATCATTTCGTTTATGTATCTAGGTGCGAAGCACATGGTGACAGGATACGATCATATCTTGTTTCTATTTGGCGTAATTTTCTTCCTCTACAAAATGAAACATATCGCGTTGTATGTGAGCCTTTTTGCATTCGGACATTCGTCTACCATGCTGCTTGGTGTGTACTTTAATATTGGTATTAACAGTTACATTATCGATGCCATCATCGGGTTATCTGTGGTCTACAAGGCAATGGATAACTTAGGCGCGTTTCAGCGATGGTTTGGCGTACAGCCCAATACAAAGCTCGCAACCTTGTTGTTCGGGTTCTGTCATGGTTTTGGGTTGTCGTCGAAGATCATCGAATATGATATTTCTCCTGATGGATTAGTTCCTAACCTACTGGCGTTCAACATTGGTGTAGAAATTGGGCAATTAATTGCCCTAGGCACCATTTTGATTGTGATGGGCTTTTGGAGGCGACATACCAGCTTTTATCGTCAAGCCTACTCAGTCAATGTCGTTATGATGAGCTTGGGTTTCATGCTTATAGGTTATCAACTAACGGGCTACGTTGTTGCTCAGTAAAAAGAAAAAGGAATCAATCATGTACAACACAGATATGCCAAATCGTGTCGAGCTACCGAAAACCAAACAGCTTGTTCGTTCAACCTTTATTGCTCTAGGAACCGCTATTGTACTGCTCATCACAGTCATTCTACCTGCTGAGTACGCTCTTGACCCAACAGGAATGGGCAGAGCATTGGGATTAACCGAAATGGGTGAAATTAAGGCTCAATTAGCCCAAGAAGCAGAAGAAGACCAAGCTAATAGTGCAGTCGTAGCCGCCACTAAAGCGGTTCAAAACGAGCCTGTTAAAGCGGAACCTGAAGTAGCACCTCAACAACTTGAGATGTCTTCTACAAAACCTGAAGTTGCTGTTGCAATGGAGCCAGTTTGGAAAGACAAAGTTATGCTTTCACTGAAACCAGGCCAAGGTGCGGAAGTTAAGTTGGTCATGGAAAAAGGCCAAATTGCTCAATTTGAATGGACATCTAAAGGTGGCCCTGTCAACTACGACACTCATGGTGATGGCAATGGAAATTCGATTAGATATGAAAAAGGCCGTGGCGTACCTGACGATCAAGGTGAGTTAGAGGCTGCTTTCACGGGCAATCACGGATGGTTTTTCCGTAACCGTAACGACAAAACAGTGATGGTTATCCTGAAAACGAATGGTGATTACGCAGAAATGAAACGTGTTCTGTAATTAAGCTAAGTCTAGCCTCTGGATGGTACGCATCTAGAGGCTAATTCTTTGTTGGATTTGCCACTATATTAATGAGTTCTGGATTATGAAAGATGTAAAAGGTGTATTCCGCAATCTCGAAAAAATGCTTGAACAGGCGAAGTGGTTTAACGATGGATGGGAGATTTACAACCGAGGTAATTACCTTCAGCTCTATAAGGAAAACTGGTTTAACCATAATCAGGGCGGGATCCATTTTGAAACCTTCATAGAAACTCCCCAGATTAAGCAAAAGCAATTCCCCGTCTGTATGCATGTAGAGGAAGACTGTCCAAATCAAGCGGAGCTTATTCGTCAACTAATAGAACTAGAAGAAAACCGTATCTCAAGCTGGAAGGGGTATAAAATACTCGATACGAGTTATGGTGTCTGTCAAAGGACTTTACCACTGAACTTTAAGAACTTAGAGCAACGAATATTTGAAGAATTTAACCGACTAAGAACTTTGGAATCTAGTATCGAAAGAATACTACTGACGCTTTGATATTAAATACCCTTAAAATTGATAGAAACATACTATATGAAGAAGCAGAAGAGTCCTTGTATCAACCTATGTGATTTTTCAAGCCCTAAAGGGTGGTGCTTGGGTTGCGGTAGAACTCGGGAAGAATGCAAGAAATGGAAAGCAATGAAACCTTACGCCATAAACATACTTCAGAAGGAACTTAAGAAGAGACTGCTACAAATGAATGTCGAATAGACAGTATTACGAACAATCGCAATACCTGAGGTTATCCGTAATATTCTAAATTAGAAATGTCACTGACAAACTTTTGTCCAATTGTGAGCCATTATACCCGCAAGCTGACTGTACGATCACTGTCGTGATTAAGCATCGGATGTGTAAGATTGAGTATGAGTTACTGCACATCACATTATTACACATCAGCATTGCTAGTCTGCATTAGCTCCATTTCAGTAGTTTCACATTTTCATTAGACAACAATTGTGAAAGTTCAGTTAGTGACTCAAATAAAAAAGAGATTAAGACTCTTCATGTGTCACTTTTTCCTTCGGCAATACAAATTATACGTTTACTAGTAAGCTCTTCCGATAGAGTGCCGTTTTTGTTTTCATACCATCCCCACCTTTCATTGCCAACTACTCCCGTTTTTATTGACGTAATCACCTTCAATAAACCTATCGTGATAACTGGGTATTTGTCATTCATAAAACCGTTACTTCATCGCCAAATTTTATCGTTACAATATCGTTCTTATCAACACTTAACAGAGCGAAAGACTGCCTTGCCTCAAATCAAGAGTCGTATTACTTCCATTGGTTGTGGTTTCAGCCATCTTTCCCTCATTGTTAACGAGTATGTTTATAAAACGTGCAACAATTGTTAGCCAAGATGTTTACTTAATTGTTCTGTTTAACTTTTCGGCGATTTCAGTGGCATGTTGAAATATTGCGTCCTTTACTAGCGAAAACTCCTTTCCAGGAAATCGTTTGTCTATAGAGCTAAGTGCGTTAATGAATTGAGCGAGAAAGGCAGAGATGATTTCACGGCAGTTCGCATTGCTGATATCAAACTGATTAGCTGTCTGCTCTATATGCCGTAAGAAAATTTTGTTGATATGGTATTTATATCCCTTGGATGCTTTCATTCCCATCGATAACTTTAGCTTTCGCTTATTTAAGCCTCTAGTGCCGACAGCAGGGTAAGCCGATAGCAAATCGTAAAATGGCGTGAGTTGATAGCGTCTATTTGAATCAATATGCACAGAAAAGTTCTTGAGATGACCGTCAGTGGCACCAAGAAGACATTGCAAAACCATGAACTTAAAAAAGTCATGATTGTTCGCCTTTCTTTCCGCCGAGAGACTCAAAACATCAACAATTTTGGATACTCCTAGATTACTCTCCGATTGATATTTTTTATGTTCAGGCACACCTAAAATTTGGCAGAAATCTTCTTGGTGTCTACGAGACACGACTCCGTCACCAAAACATCGGTCGAACCGTTCCACAGCAAGAGCTTTAGCTCCTGATTCAGTCGCTATTATCTCTATATTGGGAACGTTAAAACCAAGTTCCTTGGCTATTTGGGTACAGATGAATTCATTCTCAATGCTTTTGCTCATATCTAGTACCGAGTTACTTTGTACAATCGTATCCATTGAATATTTAATAATGTGGCTACTCAGTGATTTCCCTTGAGGTACGTACCATTTACCGTTCAACTTAGTTAAAGTTGTTTTTTGCTGTGTCCCCGAAATACAAGGTCGATAATCTCCAAAGAAAGAGAGAAATGATTTACGTAGTGTAACGAGTTGATCTAATTCACTTATTGATATCTCTCGATATTGCCATCCAATATTTGGAGGTTCCTTGCTCCCTGTAAATGAAACGCCGCCAGTGCAATCGTGACCAATTTTGGAGAGTAAGGTGAATGCATCTATGGATTGCAAACCTACCGAGTGAGCAAGGCTCAATCGTTCTTCCATTAAATCAGGCAGAAGATTATGCATAAAGTTCAATGCATTAAATGATGAAACCTCTTCCTTTCTTAGTGGCAGACTTAACGAGATCGGGAAATTAGAATCGTATGCTAACCATTCATCAGAATATGAAAATGACCAGTTAGTCTTCGACTGTTGGATAAACTGTCCCACGAGCTTGTTGTTTGTTGCATATGCATAAAGTATAGAGTTGTGCAAATTAACTCCTGAACTACGCTGATTGGGTTATGTTTTTGTAGAAGGTAATGGCATTTTTTATAGCCATCATTTGGGCTTTGAGATCTAATCTATGACCTAGTTGTGACCAACCAGCAGATGTGTAAGAGTTAGTATGAGTTACTAAATGTAGACACATGCTGTTAATCGCCTCATTTAATTTTTATTTTCTTCAGTAACAAGCGACTTAGAGCTAATATATTACCTCTATAGTTGTGCTATTAATCATCAACTTTTACATTTACCATTGTTTTGGTATAGCCATTTTCAGTTAAGAGGCAAAAATAACACTCTGAAGTTACACCCTATTCGATTCTGAACGTAGAGTGTCGATTGTTAACATAAGGGCATTCAGCATTCCATTTAATTTCGCCGTCTCAAAGTTGACAGTTCGTGTTCGTTCTGCGATGACATTTTTAATTTTTGGAAAGCTTTCACTTAATTCTCTATATGCTTCGGCTTCTCCTGCTAGCTCTGTTTTTTTAGTCTGTACAGAGTCAATCTGAGCTTGTACATGTTCAAGCACCTCCGAGAACTCGTCTACATTGTAATTTCCAGTAATAGAAGGGCTAATACGACACCCTGACATTGGTACAATGGAAATTTTTTGATTCAATATTTTCACAAATTCGGGGTTTTGATCCCACTTCGGGGATAACTGTATAAATAGTCCCTCTTCTTTCAATCGACATATTTGTCGGTAAGCAATTTTTCTCAACTCTTTTTCATCAAACTTTTCGTAACCTATATCGATTTGCTTCATACGTGAAACGAAATCGTTGAGCGTGATCTTCTCATCACTCTCTAGGCAGTTGTATATGCTAAAGAAGGGTTCTCTTAATCGTACAGTCATTAGGGATGCCTAAGTAGATTATCGTATACCCAATATAATGGGTTGAAATGAAAAGATCAACGTAGGAAAAAGGGAAATCTAAAAGTAACTTCATCTCGAAGCATCTAAATATTAAAAACCATAAAAATGAATAAGATAGTCCGCGAGTTTGCAAAAAAGCTGCATACCCAAAGAGTCATAAAAAATATTTCCCAAGAGAAACTTAGTTTAGAGTGCGGTTTTAACAAGAAGTTAGTCGGCATACTGGAACGGAGCGAACAGAGAATAACATTGGAAAAAGTTTACATATTGGCTGCCCACTTAGACTGCTCAATATACGATCTTCTACCTTCTGAGGATCCAAACCAGATTGAAGAAATGATCAAAGTAGATAGAACACCTAAATAAAATAATATATTCAATAGCTTACTTAATGCATCAGTGTCAACGCCAGTCCTCTTGCCAAAAAGGCGCTAACTAGCATCGCGCGAAATTAACGGAAGATATGCACAATGCTTTAAAGCTAGTGTTTTCTATGATCGGTTATTTTACATAAGAAATCGAAAACAAGCTGCTATTCGGATAGAGTCTGTTACCTCGATGCGACAAGAGCCGACAGGTCGCCCTAAATCGGTTCTGCCCCTCTCTGTACTGGCAATTGAGAAGGTATCCCTCTCGCTTGCTTCGAACCTAGTAATTTCCCTGATCAAAAGCTATCCGAAAGGAGTTTGGGTAACAGCATTTTTCTGAAATTATAAGGCATCATGCAATCTAATCTCTGTTAACTTTCGTTAACATATTGTTTACGAGTTAAAGTAATATTAAAAAGGTTGCCTTATAAGAATATGAAAGACGGCTAAAAGCCGTACATAAAACGTTATATCTAAGGTCACATTGTTGAACTCTTCAGAAAGGTAACAGTTGCCTAGTTATCAATATTCAGATAGCTTCATAATGTTTGCGGGTAGCCGTAGATGCCCGTAAAGGTGTTCTTTAATACTGCAAACATTCACCCTAAAGGGTGGTTGAGAGGTAAAATGTCAGAAGATAATACTCTACTGATGATTTTCCTTACTTTTGGTTTCGTAATGAGTGCGTTACTTTTGTTGTTTTTTGTTGAAATCCCAGTCAACAATAAAGAAGTAGCAATCGCATTTTTCCAATCGCTAGGCTCGATATCATCAAACATCACTAAGTAGAACTTCTCATTTTGAAAATACCTTTCAGACTGGTTGTAAATAGTACCTAGCTATTCGACACGTCTACTATTTTTAGCGTGGTAGCAGGAGAGATACGTCTCAACCTTTTTCGGGGCTTACAGCCGAAAGGAGTGTATTGACCCCGAACTCTCGCCTTTCAATTAGATATAACAAAGCGTTTAAGACGGATTCACAACGCTTGGCATTTTTGGTTTGCTTCGAATTTAGTGTTTACGGCACAATGCTTTAAGTGCTGTGGGCTGCGTTGCTCACCACTTAATGCGGCGTTATGCAAATGGGATTACTATGATTCGTGAAGTTGAAATTAATCAAAACCACTTTTTCTCGATATTTGCAGATGCAGTATCTTTGTATGATCTGTCGTTGAATGCTGATAGTAGTGACTTGTCTTCTAGGCTCGCTAAAACGAGTATTCTCTCAGTCAACTATGCTCTGGAAGCTGCGGCAAACTCATGCCTTGAGTCTCTTGAATTAACTGAACCGATGAAAGACAAGATCGACAGATTTTCGACTATCGACAAGTTTGACTTCGTCCTGCAATGGCACAACGGTGAAAGTCTTAAGAAAGGAGATAAACATGTCCAACAAATTAGGTCATTGGTCAAACTTCGAAATGACCATGTACATCCCAAAGTAAAATCGATAAGTAAAAAAGTAAAGTCAGAAGCTTTTAACGACAAAATTAGTTATAAGCACGTTGAGATTGAAAGCGATGCCCATCCTTATTCACTCGATGGTGTTGATTTATATACAAGCTCTCATGCTTTGTTAGCTTTACAGTATCTAGTCGGTTTCCTAAATAAATTCGTGATTGAGTGGTGGGGTATATCTTTGGACTTTTCAACAGAGATGTTCATTACTTCATGGGATGGTTCGACTACAGCAGACCGATACTTATATTCAGTGGATGACTTAAATATAGTTCTCAAACATGAGCACGCATTTCGTTTTAAGTTTCTAGGGCTACATGGGATACGTGAGCAATTTGCATAACAAACTGTTCAAGAGGGATTCGCAACGGGTGGCATTTTTACTATGCGTTGAATTTAGTGATTAAGGCGGTATGCGGCGGCTTTTGTATTGCGTTGCTCACCCCTTAACGGGGCGCTATGCGGTTTGAGGGGTAAGGAGCATCAATGGAACACGTAAAGCAGATTTTGGATTCAATTGATCAGGCAATTAAACGTCTGGTTTCTCCTGTTGCGATGCTTGTTGGTGCAGCATTACTTGGAAATGGTCTTGATAAACCCGAAACAAGTGAATTTGGGATATATTTCCTCATGATTTTACTTAGCGTCGGTGCCGTGGGTTATATGTTTTTTTCTGGTCGAGAGGCAATCAATACGTTTAAAGAATTGCCAATAAGTCGTTGGAAAGTAGCAATATTAACGGTCTATTTTATGTTGATTTACCTAGTGTTATGTGTTGCAGCTGTTAAGTTGGGCTTTGACAAGTTACCCACCGCATAACAAGAGACTATGGCGTCAATAGTTAATTTTTGAGGCTATCTGTATCCCACATAACACCATCTCTTAGCATTGAATTTAAGATAACAACCATCTTTCTCATGCAGGCAACAATGGCAACTTTTTTCGGTTTTCCTGCCGTAAGTAGTCGTTCATAAGTTGCTTTGAAAACAGGGTTGCATTGGATAGCCGACATCATCGCCATATACATAACGGTCCTAACTTGAGACCGCCCTCCTTGTATCAGCCGCTTACCTTTAAAGCGGCCACTTTCTCTTGTTATTGGTGCGACACCAATGAGAGAAGAAGCTTGTTTGTTAGTGATAAAGCCCAGCTCGGGTACATTACTAATTAGGGAGGCAGCAAGGACTTTACCAACACCAGGCATGCTTTGGAGAATAGTATTTTTGGCTTGATACTCAGGACAACTCTCAATCAGTTTCGCTATCTTTGCTTCTACTTTTTCAATCTGATTTTTCAGGGCGGTAAGGATAGGGGTAATCGTAGACGAGATATTCTTAGGTAATATTTGTAGTCGGTTTCTTTCCATGGTTTGCATGGTGAGTAGCTGGTTACGCCTTGTGACTAAGTCACTCATAAGGCGTATGTTTTCGCTTTTTAGTTTGGTCAGTTCTGGCTGAACACGTTCGGCATAATGTGCGATGAGAGCGGCATCTAAACGGTCGTTCTTAGCTCGTTGACCAATGGCACCAGCAAACCTTTTAATACGTAGTGGGTTGGCAATAACATAAGGTAATTTGGCTTTGTCACAGGCGAGTATAAAAGGCATTTCTAATCGACCTGTAGCTTCGATGACGACACGTTGAGGTTTGTGTTTCTTAATGGTTTTTATGGCATCGCTGATGCCTTTTTCGGTGTTCGGGACAGTGAAGTAAATATCGAGTGGTCGGATGTAGATGTCTAATTGTGACTTACCAGTATCAACGCCGACATTAATGTTTTGAAGTGTGTTTGTATTCATAATAAGCTAACTCTTGCTTGCAAATGCGGGCTCGAGACCCAGAAGACTATTCGAGTGTGGTGCTTGGAGTTCTATCTGGCGTTCGTACTTGTTACCGGTCTCTCAATTGAGGAGCCATCGTTCAATCGAACTACCAGATAGAAGAACTTTAGTTGCAGCTAAAGTCTGGGTCTCACCTTACCCGATTGGAGTACTTATTATCCATACAAATTGTTCAAGAGTGATTCGGCACGCGTGGCATTTTTACTATGCGTTGGTTTTAGTGGTTAGGGTGTTATGCGGAAGCATTGGCATTGCGTGCCTCACACCTGAACAAGGCGTTATAGCGATTGTTGAGCTAGGAGTATTAGTTTGCAGTATTTTGATTTGCCAGATTTAAGTAGTGATTTGCTAAAGAAGCTAAGGGTGAAAGACTTAGTAAAGATTCCAGTGAGTCCCGATGTAGATGCTTTGCCAAAAAATTGTTTAAACAACGTTAATTCTTATATCGAAAAGCATGGCGGTTGCGTACAACTGGGATGGATTTTTTCTTGCTTGGGCAATATAGCAATTAAAATGACCGCTCATGCTGTTGTTAAGTTACCTGACAACTCATTAATCTGCGTTACGCCAAATGAATATCGGTCAGGCTTATTAAAGTTTGCACCAGATAATTCAGTGGAAAATATGATTAATGACAACTTTCTTCCAACTAGATTTGTAGCTTTGATCGACGACCAATCTTTAACAAACTACATTGGTATTGAAGTTGAACAGGATCAATTGAGGTTGCATAGTAAAGGTATTGTAGCTGCCTCTGACTTACAGCAGTTTCACATGCGGGCATCTTTGCTTTATCCAGCCATTTTAAACCTAGCCAAAAAACACACTGGTAAAAATGATCGATGTTATTGTGGTTCTGGGAAAAAGAATAAAAAGTGTTGCGGATAAATCGTTATAACAAACTGTTCAAGATGGATTCGCAACGCGTGGCATTTTTGCTATGCGTTGACTTTAGTGTTTAAGTTGGTATGCGGTCGCTTCGGTAATGCGTTGCTCCCCCTTAACAGAGCGTTAAGTGGCTCAAGTAAGTCAGGAGGAATAAAATTGAGTAGGTATGATAAAGTTGATTTGGCTTATGCATTTCTTTCCGCAAAAGAAACTGAGGGTGAGTCATTTACAATCGATGAACTGGCTAAGGTTACGGGTTGGAAAAAACAGACATGTGGGACATATCCATCTAAACGTTGGCACCAATATGTACAAAAGGACGGCTCACACTATTTAACTACTGGTATCAAGTTTCTAAGTAAAGAAGAGTTTAGAGCAGTTCATAGTCAAAAATTACAGCAAGTTGCTGATCAATCAGCAAAAGGCATGTTGCTTCATAAAGCCAGAGAATTTGCCTTACTAGCTGTTTCTACATATAACAATCCTTATACAGAATTTAAAACCTACGGTTATATCGTAAATATTGTTATTGCATATACAGCATTATTCCATGCGATCTTTGAAAAGAAAGGCGTTAATTATTTCCATCATAAAGATGGAAAACTAGTCATCATTGATGGAGAAGAGAAAGCATGGGAATTAATGGAGTGCTGCAATAAATATTGGAACGGTGAAGAACGTCCTGAAAAATTCAATTTACAGTTCTTAATCGGACTTAGAAACAAAATTGAGCATAGAAGCCTTCCTGCAATAGACCTTGCTGTTGCTGGTGAGTGTCAAGCAGCCTTGATCAACTTTGAAAATTTACTTGCAGAAGAGTTTGGTGATTCTCATGCTCTTAGTACAAACCTAGCTATTGCCATGCAACTAAGCCGTGTATCGGAACAGGCTCAAATTGATGCAATGAAGCAACTTCAAAAAGAAAACTACAAAGTTGTTCGTCATTACATGGAAACGTATCGTGCAGATTTAGAAGACAATATTGTTGAAAGTCAGCAGTATCGTATTCGTGCCATGTTGGTTCCAAAGCTAGGTAATCACGCCAAATCCTCTGATATCGCTGTTGAGTTTATTAATGTAAACAAGCTATCCGAAGAAGAGTTACAAAATTACGAACAAGGGGTCGCTTTCATCAAGGGCATTGAAAACCCTTACAAACTGAAACCCTCAAAAGTTATGGCTCTTGTTCGTGAAAAAATTCCATTTTTTAATATGTCACTACATACGAAGTGCTGGAAATTCTTTGAGGCTCGTCCTAGAGACAATGCACCAGCTTTTAAAGGTGAGTATGCTTCATTTATTGAGGGTTTTGATGGTTATTTATATACAAAGCAATGGGTTACATTTTTGACAAAAGAGCTTAAAAAACCAGAAGTATTAGCTAACGTGAAAAAAGCCACTTAACAAAGCATTTAAGAGTGATTCTCAACGCTTTGTATTTTTCATTCTATCGTTGAGTTCAATGTTTACGGTGGTATGGCCAAGTTTCGTGGTCGCGTTGTTCACACCTTAATTCGGGATTATATTTACAAGGAGTTTCAGTGGCAATTACATACTTAGAGATTTTAGATACAACTGTAAAAATAGGGCTAGGTGCGTTAATTAGTGGTGTCACAACGTGGAAGGTCACACAACTCCAACACAGAAATGACGATGAAAAGCAGCGAAGAACTCGTAAAATGGAAAGTTTAGAGTCGGTTGCAGAACAAGTAGAAGTTTTTTCTCATGATGCAATGGTGTATTGGGCGAGGATCGTTGATTTTACACGCAGAAAAAATAGTGGCTCTAAACTGGGCGATGAGTTCCTAAAGGAATTAAGTGAAGCTAGAGCTAGCCTTTATCGCTCCTACAAAAATCTAAACGGTGCTGAATCAAAATTGTTGTTGCTAGGGTTATCTGAAAGTCAGCGATCACTTCGAGCCTTTGGGGAAGCGGTATCTAGCTTTTACGCAGAGGTATACATTGGCGACCATGGAAAGCCTTTAGAAGAAGTTAAGCTATGGCGCGAAGATATATTGGAAAACCGCAGAATATTCTTCGAAGATCTAAATTTAGCTTATGAGAAATCGTAAATATAACAAACAGTTCAAGAGGGATTCAGCACGCGTGGCATTTTTGGTATGCGTTTGATTTTGGTGTTGAAGTGCCATGCTGAGGCTTGGTCATTGCGTGCTTCCCCCTTAACTGGACGTTAGCAATCTTAAATGTATGGAGTTAATTTGAAAGTTATAAATAGAATACAAAGAAACCCTAAAAGAACGGTTAAATGGCAGTACTTAAAGTTTATAAGGTTAAATCGAGAGACCAAACCGTTAATATTGTATCCAAGCTACTTCTCCATATTTTTAATTTTAGGCTTTCTAGCGTTAGCAAGTTCGAAAGACCTTTTATCGAAGGACATCAACGAAATAGGAGACTCTGTCGCAGGTTTATCAGGCGTGCTTGCTTTTTTGTGGCTTATCGTAACAGTGTTACTCCAAAATCGAGATTTGAACCTTCAGTACAACGAAATTAAAGATATGCGAGCCGCAAGTGAGAGCCAAGCACAATCCTTAGAATCAAGCCAAGTTTTTCAAACACTAGAGTTCCTTGAAGTTAAGCTTGAAAACATTTCTGAATATGTTTGCCAAAGACGAAATCTTGTTATTAAAGAGTTGGAAACTTTTAGTAAAGAAAATGGTACGTTATACAATGGAAAAACGATGTTAGACCTTGCTGATGCAATGGACTATTTTATCATCAACTCTAGTGACCCAAACGCTCTTAAGTTTGAGTTATCAAATATTAGAAATGACTTTACATATCAGTCATACCTTAGAGTTCAAGCGATCTATATGAACATTGAGGAGGTTGTAGTTGCATATGACTCTCTGATGATAAATGTGCCAGAAAACATAAAGTCTCAAATCACAGATTATATCAATGCCCACAAAATGTATCTAATGGTCGATTGGTACGACAAAATGTTGCCCTACACTGAAAGACTATATCGAGTTTTAATGCGTGCAGCCGTTGAGCATGGGATTGGTACGGAAGCGAATAGGCATCTACTGAAAATCTTTGCGGATCAAGACAGCTAAAAAATTGTTCAAGAGTGATTCGGCACGCGTGGCATTTTTACTATGCGTTGGTTTCAGTGTTTAAGGTGGTATGCATAGGCTTCGGTATTGCGTGCTTCACCTTAACAAGGCGTTAGTTGCTTCGAGGAAATAGGTTAATCATGATTCTTTATAAATATATGTCATTTCAGGCTGCTTCGAAGGTAATGAAGAATAGCTCAATAGGCTTTTCTTGTTTAGAAGACCTTAATGATCCATTTGAAGGTACAGCTATCTGTTTTAAAGAATCAGATACATTGAGTAGTAAGCTACAGAAAAATCCGCACCGCAATCGCCTAAGTCATAATTATGGGGTGTTGTCTCTTACGCGCAACCCGCTAAATCCTCTTATGTGGTCACATTATGGTGATGACCACAGAGGTGTCGTCATTGGCATTGATATGAAAAAGGCTAACTTGCTGGATGAAAACTCATGTGTAATTCCTGCCCAATATGGTGAGATAGTTTACACATCAACCATGCCACAAAATATACTCCCGACTTCAAGCGCCGAGTCACTAATGTCTATAGGTACAGAATATAAGTGTTTCAGACATCATAATTACGATCTGTTTAAAAACGCATTTCTCTTGAAAGATCTAACATGGGGATACGAAGAGGAGGTGAGAGTTGTAAAAAATATTAATGGCTCTCAGAGATCTCGTTACTCAGCTTGTGAGTTTGAAAATGAAGCAGGAAAATGGAACCAAGTAATAATTCTGGGGCGTCCATTGTATTGCTTATCAATTCCCAAAGAATCAATAGTTGAAGCATATTTAGGTTGCTCTACCTACAGCAATGTTACCCGTTTGGGTATGAACGAAGATGATTACCATAATATCCGAAAAGCTTGGAAATCAAGTGGTGTAAATGTTCAATTGGTACGCCGTAAGGAAGGGACTTGGAACTTAGAAGTTTCTGATTACAAAATTTAGAACGCAACTAACAAACTGTTTAATAGTGATTCGCAACGCGTGGCATTTTTACTATGCGTTGATTTTAGTGTTTAAGGTGGTATGTGGCGGCATCGGTATTGCGTTGCTCACACCTTCACATGGCGTTATGCTTTTTGCGAAGAAAAAGTGGCTGGTTTTCATTGATTTTCAATAAAAAGGACATGATATGAAAAAAGTAGATTTATCATTGGCTGGGAATTACCTACATGAATCCGATGACTTAGGCGCATTAGAAAAATTTCTGACACCGAATGATTCTTTCTCAAAAACATCTATGGACTGTGCTATGTCGGCTTTGTTTGGTCGTATAGGAAATGCTCTTGATATTGATGAAGCGGTGTATGATCAGCTCTCCAATACAAACAAGTTTTACCTTGCCCGAGGAGCTTTTCCAGATCGTGAGCAAGAGTTGAGAGCTTACATTCTTGAAAGGTTTTATAAGTTCATTAGCTAACTTGAGTACAAGCATAACAAGAGACTATGGCGTCAATAGTTAATTTTTGAGGCTATCTGTATCCCACATAACACCATCTCTTAGCATTGAATTTAAGATAACAACCATCTTTCTCATGCAGGCAACAATGGCAACTTTTTTCGGTTTTCCTGCCGTAAGTAGTCGTTCATAAGTTGCTTTGAAAACAGGGTTGCATTGGATAGCCGACATCATCGCCATATACATAACGGTCCTAACTTGAGACCGCCCTCCTTGTATCAGCCGCTTACCTTTAAAGCGGCCACTTTCTCTTGTTATTGGTGCGACACCAATGAGAGAAGAAGCTTGTTTGTTAGTGATAAAGCCCAGCTCGGGTACATTACTAATTAGGGAGGCAGCAAGGACTTTACCAACACCAGGCATGCTTTGGAGAATAGTATTTTTGGCTTGATACTCAGGACAACTCTCAATCAGTTTCGCTATCTTTGCTTCTACTTTTTCAATCTGATTTTTCAGGGCGGTAAGGATAGGGGTAATCGTAGACGAGATATTCTTAGGTAATATTTGTAGTCGGTTTCTTTCCATGGTTTGCATGGTGAGTAGCTGGTTACGCCTTGTGACTAAGTCACTCATAAGGCGTATGTTTTCGCTTTTTAGTTTGGTCAGTTCTGGCTGAACACGTTCGGCATAATGTGCGATGAGAGCGGCATCTAAACGGTCGTTCTTAGCTCGTTGACCAATGGCACCAGCAAACCTTTTAATACGTAGTGGGTTGGCAATAACATAAGGTAATTTGGCTTTGTCACAGGCGAGTATAAAAGGCATTTCTAATCGACCTGTAGCTTCGATGACGACACGTTGAGGTTTGTGTTTCTTAATGGTTTTTATGGCATCGCTGATGCCTTTTTCGGTGTTCGGGACAGTGAAGTAAATATCGAGTGGTCGGATGTAGATGTCTAATTGTGACTTACCAGTATCAACGCCGACATTAATGTTTTGAAGTGTGTTTGTATTCATAATAAGCTAACTCTTGCTTGCAAATGCGGGCTCGAGACCCAGAAGACTATTCGAGTGTGGTGCTTGGAGTTCTATCTGGCGTTCGTACTTGTTACCGGTCTCTCAATTGAGGAGCCATCGTTCAATCGAACTACCAGATAGAAGAACTTTAGTTGCAGCTAAAGTCTGGGTCTCACCTTACCCGATTGGAGTACTTATTATCCATACAAAGCGTTTAAGAGTGATTTGGCACGCGTGACATTTTCAGTTTGCGTTGGGTTCAGTGATTAAGTTGCTATGCGGTAGCTTTTGTAGTACGTGCCTGTCCCCCTTAACGCGGCGTTAGCTATCAGTGTGTCAATTATGGAGTTTTAATGAAAGATTATGGTCAAGTTGTAGATATATTAAAAGGTGAAAGCGATCGTGGTGCAGTGCTTATTGCGGCTTCCATGATTGATGTAGCACTAGAAAACCTAATAAAAGAAAAGCTAGTTGATAGCGATAAGAAAAGAGACCCTATTTTTGAGCATAATGGTTCGCTAGGAACTTTCTCTTCAAAAATAGAAATTTCGTATAGGTTGGGACTAATTACGAGCAAACAGCAGTTAATGTTCAATACATTTCGAAAGCTGAGAAATGTATTTGCCCATAGCTCAACTCCCTTAAGTCTCGATGATGGACCGATTAGGGATCAGCTAGAAGCTATGTTTGCACATAACCCTGAACTTAAAAATCTATATATCGACGCAGTACAAGCTACTAATAAGCACCATAACATACCTCAAGAGGACACATGCAATACCCTAAGGTCAGGGCGCTTTCTCCTTAACATGGTTTTTTCTTTGGAAATATTAAAGTTAACGAATGCGCGTGACAGCGTTGCAAAGATAAAGCGAAATGATGGCTAACAAGCGTTTAAGACGGATTCCCAACGCTCGGCATTCTCGGTTTATTTAGCTTTAGTACTTACGGAACAATGGTTTCGGTGTGGTGGTCTGCGTTGCGCACCACTTAACGCGGCGTTATACGTTTTAGGAGTTATCATGAATGGGACTTGCTCCTTATGTCGGAAAAAAGGCAGGCTATTAGATAGCCATTTCATGCCTAAGTCTATCTATCGCGTGATAAGTCAAGGGTTTCCGAGTGATGGGCAAAATATGGTGTGGGTCTCGGGTCGAGATAAAAGCGCAGCATATACATCTAAGCAAGCAAAAAAGCACTTGCTTTGTGCTAGTTGCGAATCAAAGCTTTCTAAGTTTGGTGAAGATGCAGTACTCCCACTTATTGCTCGTCGTAACGGTTTTAAGCTTGCTACAAAAATCACTAAATTTAAAAAATTCGCAAACTATAATGAGGAGACTTGGTTTCTCCCCCAAATGTCAAAACTGCAAGCCACTTTATGTATTTTGCCGTTAGTATTGCTTGGCGAATGTCGGTAACAGAGTGGAGTCATTATGGCATGCCGAAAACTAGTGGCATTATTCGACATAACTATATGAACTGCTTCTCAGAATTTTTGCTAAATGGTACTGCTAAAGATAGCTCTTTAGATTTGTTTTTAGCTGTTTATGTAGACAATCAGGATGTTACCTATCCAGTTATGGCATTCCCAACAGTGAAAAGTCATGATGGCTATCAACATGTTGTGTTTCATATACCTGGCCTGAGGTTTAGTTTAGTGGTAGGAAATCTATCTGATAGTGGTGTTAAAGAAATTTATTCATCGAGTGACAGTAATGTGTTGTTTATAAGTAGAAGCTTAAAATCTACCCCTGACTTTCAAAAATTAGTGCATTTCTTACAAAAAGAGGCTGGTGCTAAAGGAAGGTTGGCTGTGGAACAAAAAAACGTATAACAAAGCATTTAAGAGTGATTCCCTTTAGTTCAAGGTTGAGTTTTGTGTTTACAGCGAGATGGTTTAGGTCTGGTGGTAGCGTTGCTCACACCTTAACAGGGCTTTGTATTTCTTTGGTCATCCCTGTCGGGTGTCATTAATTCTTGGAAATATATAGCTCTTTTTCAACCAGTATTCGTAAATGTTCCATTTCAGAATCTATTGATTTTAGTAATTTTTTGTACTCTGAAATGATGTGTTCATACCACTCAGATTCGGTCAGTCCTTCCTGTTCATAAATGTGCCAAGTATATGAATTATCTTTAAAATGCTTTGAAATCAACTCTTTAAGAAAATCAGCTACTCTACTGACTTCTGGTGATAAATATAACGACTGTAATTCTATATTCTTCAAGCACTTTTTCATATTTAGGATGTATGTGCTTTTCTTCGCATCTTGTTCTTTTATATATTGCTCAGTGTTATACGTTTTGTTAAACCAGTCTTTTTGCTGCGCTATTTCGATCTCTGCATTTTCATAGAAGCTATTTATAATGTCCTCAGGGGTATGATCATCAAAGCTACCAGCAAATCCACAGTAGTTGAGAAAGATTTCATAGTAAGTTTCATCTATCGAAAGTCGTTCTGATACAAACTCTTTCATATCAAGCATATTTGCCCAAACTTGGTCATATGCTTCTTTTTTGGGTTCCCATAGCTGCTGCTTAGCCCAAGTTTTTTGAGCTAGCTCATCTCGAATTGTTTCAACTACTTCTGTGTTTTGAGCAAGCTGCTCTCTTAGAAAAGACTGTTCTTCACTTAGAGCACGTAGCTCGCCTTTTTTAGGTAAATATCCTTTAGTCAAGAATCCGATGCTTAATACTTGAACTAAGCCCACGATTACGAGTATTAGGACATCAGGAACAGAAATGTCAGCAAATGCCATGACTACTTTTTACAATTGGTTGTTAATATAGGTTAATAATGCCTGAAGAAAGCAGATGTCTCAAATAGAGTCTTAAGCACCGAAATATAACAAGCGTTTAAGGTTTCAAGATACTTTTGCTAATCTGAGATAGGCGGCTTATCAGATTTCGCGTAACTCGCTTCTGTCTATTTGTTAGCTACGATACCAACACTTCCACTGTATGATCTAGTCGTGACTAGCCAACGGATATGCAAGGTCGAGTATGAGTTACTACATTTCAGGTTAGTGTTTTACTGATGTTGAAAATATGTTCATTACAAATACTCCAGCAATAATCAAGAGCATCCCAATGATGGCTGCTAAATCTAACTTTTGATTGAATACAACAGTTCCTACGATTGCAACGAGAACGACCCCAAGCCCTGACCATATAGCGTAAGCAACTCCAACAGGAATGGCTTTTAGTACTAGTGATAGAAAATAAAAAGCAACTCCGTAACCAATAATTGCCACAATGCTAGGTAATGTTTGGGTGAACCCTTCTGATGCTTTTAGAGCACTTGTTCCAATCACTTCTGCAATTATCGCAATTGTAAGATATAAATACCCCATAATGCTTTCTTCACCTTAACTTAGAGATGCGGATTTTACTTTTTATAGCATGCTCAATAAGCCAGAAACACTAGCTCCTAATACGCTAGCAACAGTGCTGTTTTCAAGTAACTGCTTTAGCTTGTTTTTTGCTTCAGTATCATCACTGGAGGCTACCTTTTCAACAAGCTGTTGAATATTGATCGTGGTGTTTTGGGTGTTTTCATTACCAACTTGCATTTGTTCTGCTGAGATTGACCCAAAATTATAAGTGATACTTTGAATCATTTTTTCTGCTTCTTGAATGCTTAGGTTTTGGTGCTTGATTTGGTAATGAGCCTTGATACTACCAAAAGATTCGTGAAAACCAGGATCTATTACCTTGTAGTTTGAGATACTTCCATTACTAGCTCTTCTTTGAATGAGATCTCCTGATTCAATTAAAATATCAGAGCGATGAATAAAGGTCATTTTTTCTTGAACGCTGGCTTTTATCCCTTTAATTGTTGGCTCACCATTTGCTTTGATAATATCTACTGTGTCATTCATCATTTCGCTGAAAGGCATATAAATCCCTTAATAAGTTACATTAAAATGAAATTTGTTTCTTATTGTAAGCTATTGAGTTGTGTAGAGTTCAAACTTTTATGCTAAATAGTGAAGTTATGCAACTTTCATTCAGGAAGATGATACTCATCAAGATTTGCTGTGTTTTGAGCCGTTAGCAAGACATGTAAAAACAAGGGTGAGGTTTGTAATAACGAACCTCGCTTTTTTGTGCTTTCGGTAAATATAAAATGTGTAACAAAACGGTTTTTTGACACTTTGTAACAAAAATACTAAGTTTAATATTACATATTGGTGAGGGGGGGTGATGTCAAGAAAGATTGGTTTAGTGAGTAGGATGGAGCAAATTCACTCTATTCAATCAAAACTAGTACCTATCGAGCTAGATAAAGTTTTTATCGAAGAGGTAAAAGCCAAGCCTGGCTCTAACAGTGAGGCTCTCAGCGAGTGTATTTGCTTTTTAGAGCGTGGGGATAGTGTTTATGTTGAGTCTTTTAGTTTGCTAGCTACAAGCTTAAGTGATTTGCATCATCGCTCTCAGCAAATCCTTTCTCAAGGTGCTTCTATTGTCTTCGTTGCTGAAAATATAACGTTATCGGAAAATGAAACGGACTCATCAGTAGTTAGCCTCAGTTTATTTGATTCATTTGCCAAATTTGAAAATTACCTCCTTTCTGAATGTCAAAAGGTTAGCTCAACAAGTTCAGACAACCCAATTGGTCGTCCCTCAATACCAAGCAATATACGAAAAGCTGTAATAGCTCTAAATGAACAGCGTATACCAAAAGCTCAAATCGCCAGGCAGTATGGGATATCCCGACAAACCGTTTATCGCATTTTGAATGAGAATACTTCTAGGAGGTAGTATGTCTAACGGATTGAAAGAAGAAAATATTGATAAGTTTCGAGCGTGGATTTCTTCTGTTGATGAGGGGCTACTGGATAATAAGGAATTGGAATTAAATCGTGAAATCAAATCGATGCTAATAAGCATGGTATATCGTGGCAAGTTAAATCGAACTAAAGTAGCTAAAGCCGCAGGTATTGGCAAATCAGCTCTAACCCAAAATGATGTTATCGTGAAAGATTTGGAAAAGTTCGAAAACTCTCTTAGAGGCATTGGAATACTGCCTATAGTGGTCACTTCAAAACCAGATCAAGAAATCGCTTCAACCCCGAAAAGAAACAAACGCTTTACTGAAGTTCAAAGACTAGAAACTCAACTGAGTCGAGCGCAGCAAGAAATTCTAGTCCTTAAGGCAAAGTTAGAGCGATATCAAGAGTTAGAAGAGGTTATTGCTGAATTGGGAGTGCTTTGATGTCATCGAAAGAAAATCTGAGATTCTATGTGCGTGTTACTAGTGCATTCCCACTCCGAGACAATAAGTATATGTTCTATGGTGTTTTTGTTAGAGGTAGTCACCGCTCTAATAAAGTATCAGCGAGATCATATGCTGCCATTTATTGCTCGGAAAGTAAGTTTGAGGTGGAGCCGAGAGTCGGACAAATCTATGAACTGCTAGGTAAGCCTGAAGTTCGAATCAAAGATAACTCTGGGTATGAAATGACAGAAGTGAGCTTTGTTGAACCGTACAAGATCAAAATTGTCTTGCCTGAAACTGCTGAAGAGTTTATTGGTTTTATCTCTAAAGAAAAAGATTTCGTTGGTATTGGTGAGGCTAAGGCTAGGTTGCTTTTTGATACCTTTGGTGGAACAGTTTTCGAAATCCTCTCTCAGAAAGATATAACGTCACTAAAAAAGGTTTTAACCGTAGATTCGGCTGAGGCTTTGATCGCTGGATATAGAAAATACGAAAACCTACGTTACGCATCATGGTTTGCTGAGAAGAAAATACCACCACGAGTTCAAGCAAGGCTTTTTAGATACCACAAAGCGAACTCAGTCGAGCAAGTAAAAGAAAACCCTTATTTACTACAGCATTTTGGTCTGTCGTTTGAAGAAACAGACAATATTGCACAGATGTACTTTGATATTGAAGAGGATGATCTGAGAAGGCTTAATGCAATGGTTGAGTCTGCGATGAGAGACTATTGCTCTGAAGGACATACTGTAGCTGATGTTTCGATATTATTTAGTCGGATCGCTAGTCTTGCAAACGATGAAGATTTAGCCGAAGAAGCTATTATTAATGCCCATAGTTCTTTGGCTGTCTACTACGATCCCAATAGTGAAAGAATTCATAATACTGGTACTTACATTATGGAGAAAGTCATAGCAAAGCGACTTGCTAAGTTATCTCAGAAACATGAATGGTTGACCGTATTTGATGAATCACACCGAAAAGCCTTAGAAGGCATACCTTTCCCTCTCTCTTATAAGCAAGGGGAAGCAGTAGTAAGAAGCTTAGAGACTAAAGTGCTTTGCATTACTGGCGGTGCAGGCACAGGTAAAACAACAGTTCTTAAAGCAATTGTTGATGCTTATCGGTACTCTGGATTTAAAATATTTGCTACAGCTCTTTCAGGTCGAGCAACGAAAAGGCTAAGTGAATCGATTCATATGCCAACTTATACAATTCATAGGTTAGCGATGCTTGATGAAAGTGAATTTGAGTCAGATAAGCCGACACTTTTAATTATCGATGAAACTTCAATGGTCGATATCCTTAGCTTGTACCGTCTCATAATGAAGATACCTCCATCTACGAGAATTATATTTGTTGGAGATGACGCTCAGTTAGCACCGATTGGTTCAGGGTTGGTCTTGAGCGAAATTGTTCGAAGTGATGTTGTTAGTACGGTGAAGCTGGATGTAGTGCAGCGACAAAAGGAATCTTCTGGAATCCCTTTTTACTCAAACCAAGTCCGAAAAAAATCATTCCTGAAAACCTATCCTTTAAGAATATCAGCTTTAAGAGCACACCTTATGATTCCTTAGTAGATTCAGCAGTCGAGCTGTATTTAGAATTGGGAGGAAATTGTCAGATTATCACTCCGACCAGAAAGTTGACTCGTGAAATCAATGAGCATTGCCAAGCAATTAAAAATCCATACGGTAAGAAGGTGTTTCTTTTATTTGATGGTGAGTTTGAGGATGTTGGGTTGCGTCTTAATGATCCTGTCATCTTTACGAAAAATGACTACAAGCTTGATATTCAGAATGGCACTTTAGGTAAGATTATTGAGGTCTGTAATCATGATCTTGTTAAAGCAATAGTAAAGGTCGAAACAGATACGGGTGCTGTAATTGACGTTACTTATAATCACATTGATGACTTGGAGTTGGCTTATGCTATTACGTTACATAAGGCTCAAGGAAGTCAGTTCGAACAGGTGATAGTTCCACTTTTTAGAAGTCGAGTTATGGATAACTCTTGGGTTTACACTGCAATTACTAGAGCAGAAAAGTCTCTGTATTTTTTGGGCAGTGAAAAGGTATTGAGAGAAGCAATCACTACAGAAACAGCAGTTAATAAAAGACAGGTAAGTTTATCTAGTTTGTTGATTGATGAAGTAGAAAAGTTGTCAAGGAAAGTTATTGATGCCTAGCGAATGAGTGCTTGCACTCAGTAATGGCTCAATCAGTTTAATTGATAACTAACAGAAATAGTAAACTTACTTATGGTGTTGGCACATTCATGTGCCAATGTCGTACTAGAATAACACTAACAGAAAGTGCCAATACTTCTGGTATACAATATTTACAGACAGGGATGAGGTAAAGAGAGAAAGCAAAGAATAGAGAACTAACAAAATTTTTTTTGTTAGTTGGCTTTTTTGGGGGGGTAGTAGGAGACTTCTTATTTAAACCCTAACTGATACGGGCTTACTCACCCACTCACCCATCCAACTAACAAAATTTTTTATGTGATTACTCTTTATATCAAATAGTTGATGGCATTTTTATTGGCCGTTATGTTGGTGCTGACGGATTAGCAGGGATCAATGTTGCGTGGCCGATCATCGGTTCTATCCTTGGTATAGGGATGATGATTGGGGTGGGGACTGGTGCGCTAACGTCGATTAAGCAAGGAGAAAACGATCATGAGGGCGCGAAGCGTATTTTAACGACCGGATTGGGGTTGTTGGCGATATTGATGCCGGTCGTTGCTACCATATTGTTCTATTTTTCAGATGAATTTATTCGCTGGCAGGGGGCGGAAGGGCGAGTGTTTGAACTCGCGCTGCAATATCTGCATATTCTGATTGTCGCGTGCGTATTTACACTAGGCTCTATCGCGGTTCCATTTCTTTTACGCAATGACGACAGCCCGAATTTAGCAACGATGCTGATGGTCATCGGTGCTGTCATTAATATTGTATTAGACTACGTATTTATTGCTTGGTTAGGGTGGGAGTTAACCGGAGCGGCCATTGCTACAGCGCTGGCACAATTGGTGGTAACCGTGCTTGGTATTGGTTACTTCTTTACTTCAAAAGCGACCTTACGCCTTCGAATCAGTGACTTTAAGGTTCAAGTTGATGTTGCACCAAAGATTATAATGATCGGTACATCTAGCTTCTTTATGTACGCGTACGGCTCTGTGATGGTGGCAATGCACAACGCATTATTTGCTCAGTACGGAAGTGCAATGTTGATCGGAGCGTACGCCATTTTGGGGTACATCGTGACGGTTTACTATCTGATTGCAGAGGGAATCGCGAACGGTATGCAACCTCTAGTGAGTTTCAATCACGGGGCGCGCAACCAGGCGAACGTCAGAAAATTACTGCAAGTCGCAATGGGGACATCTGTGCTTGGTGGTGTGGCGTTTGTTGGTTTGATGAACCTTTTCCCGTACGAGTTGGTCTCGGTGTTTAACAATGCTGATCAACAGTTGATTGATAGCACGGTGATCGGGATTCGTTTACACATGTTTGCGTTGTTTCTAGATGGCTTTTTAGTCGTGGCGGCTGCGTACTACCAATCGGTAAACAAAGGCAGCAAAGCCATGTTTGTGACACTCGGCAACATGTTGGTTCAACTACCGTTTTTGTTCGTTATGCCGAAACTGTTTGGCGTGACAGGCATTTGGCTGGCTTTCCCATTGTCCAATATTGCGCTGAGTTTAGTCGTGGTCAGTATGTTGTGGCGGGATGTGAAAAAGCTGCTAAACGAAGCTTCGGCTGAGCCAACAGTGCAAGCCTGTTAATAATGGCTGATAGAGAAAAGCGAGGTTGGGCCTCGCTTTTCTTTTTGGGGAGCTAAATGTTTTTTACTTCTAAGCCAGCTAGCTGATGCCAATAGCCATTGCATTGGCGGCTTTCGAGTTTTTCAGGGTTGTCGCCGTGCTCGTTTGAGCGAAAATGCTCTAACTCAGAAAGTGTACTCACACCCAGAGGGCTTAATCGGACCACATCAACCAGCCCTTGCATGCTTGGTAAGTCATTGATCAGGTTGTAACAATACCCTGATTGCGTTTGAATGCCGTTAAGGTTAAAGACTTCTTGCCCTTCTTGGCTGCTGACCTGGATACCCGTAGGGTATTTGATACAGCAGGTTTCGCAATCGTCTTTCGCTCGGTTTTCAGCTCGGGCTGTGAAACAGCGAGCGGAATATGCTAAAGGCAAATAACCGTGGCTAAATACCTCAACTTCAAACTTGTTACGAATACCAAGCTCGTCACACTGAACTAAAGTATCGTTTAACCATTCGCGAGAGAGCTCGACAGGCATGCACCAACGCATCATACCTTGCTTCAAAAATAAGTTGAGCGTGTGTGCGTTATAAGTATTGATTGCAGGACCAACGACGAAAGGCACTTTATGCTCTGATGCTAATTGAACCGCCGATACGTCATTAGCCTCAATGGCGAAGTCACCGTTATTGATGTACTTCTTCATGATGTTTACTTCACTCGGTGCTTCCAGTAGCGCCATCGTAGAGATAACGACTTGCTTGCCAGAGGCAGATAAGTCTTTGGCGATTTCCAACCAGTGGGCTGGTTTCATTTCTCTGCGTTTAGAGCAAACCGATTCACCCAGGTAAATAATGTCTGCAGAGCTTTGTTTTGCTTGTTGGTAGAAGGCTTCTACATCTTGTTTTGGCCAAAAATAGAGTAGTGGGCCAAGTGCGTATTTCATTGAGTTATCCATCTTAACCTCTACTGCCATTTACGGTGGTAAGCACCTAGGGTGGTTTGCGTTCCTTCTGACACATTTGCGAGCGTCGCATCCCATGCGGCTTCAACTTGGTAAGCTTCTGGGTTGGCTTGGTAGCGATCGATCGCGGCTCGCCATGTTCGAGTGACTTGCTCTACGTAAGCTGGGCTGCGTTGGCGCCCTTCAATTTTTACAGACGCGACATTAGCGGCAAACAGTTCTGGCAGCATCGAAAGGGTGTTCAAACTGGTTGGCTCTTCCAGAGCATGATAGCGTTTTTTCTCACCATCAATTTCTGTTTCAAAACGACCTTTACAAAGTGTAGGGTAGCCCGCGTTTTCTCCTGCGCAGTAGCGGTCAATTAGGATATTGTTTAGACGAGACTCAAGACCTTGTTCAGTTTCTTGCCAACGAACGTATTTGGCAGGAGAACAGGCACCCACAGTGTTTGGTGACTCACCCGTCATGTATGATGACAAATAACAACGGCCTTCGGACATAATACAAAGGCTACCAAAAGCAAAGACTTCTAGCTCGACATCGCTAGTGATGTTGCGCGAAAGCTGTTTGACCTGATGAATCGATAAGACGCGAGGTAGTACCACACGTTTTACGTTGAAGTTCTGTTTATAAAAATCAATGGCTGCGACGTTGGTCGCTGATGCTTGCACTGAAAGGTGTAGCTCCAGATCGGGATATTTGCGAGCTGTATACTCCAGCACGGCAATGTCTGCAACAATCAACGCGTCCACACCCAGTGCCGCTGCATTGTCTACCGCGTTCGTCCAGCGCTCGAAGCCATTGGGATGAGCGAAGGTATTCAACGCGACATGAATTTTTTTGTCGCGGTCGTGAACGTATTGCACCGCTTTTTCTAACTTTTTGCCGTTAAAGTTGAGGCCAGCAAAGTGACGGGCGTTGGTATCATCTTTGAAGCCAATGTAGACGGCATCGGCACCGCAATCAATCGCAGTTTTTAACGCAGGCAGGTTACCCGCGGGACACAAGAGTTCCATATGCTCACAATCATTGAGAATAAAAAGGTGTCCGCATTTTATGAAGAATTATGAATAGCGAAATTGACCTAAGTTAGGTTTAGCTCAATAAAGTCGATATTTACCCCTTGAGAGTAAGGATATCGAGTCGGGGTTAGTTCTTGTGACGACGATTCTGTACAAACAGCTCTTCAATTTCATGTTTTGGCTGTGGGCGATAAAAATGGAATCCTTGAATCGCATTACATTGAAGGTTAGAGAGCAAAGTAGCTTGCTGGTGGGTTTCCACCCCCTCGGCAACGACCGTCAAGTCGAGTGACTTACCCAGATTAATGATGTTTTCAATCACAGTGACCTGTTTGGGTAGCGTGTCGATATCGTTAATAAACGCGCGGTCGATTTTCAGCTCGTCGATAGGGAAGCGCGCTAAGTAGGAAAGGGAAGAGTAACCAGTACCAAAGTCATCGATAGAGAGGGCGAAGCCCAGTTTCTTAATCGCATTCAGCATTTGCAGTGTATGTTCGCTATCACTCATCACGGCACTTTCGGTTAGCTCGAAGGTAATGCAGCTTGGATCAAGCTCGGTAGTGCGAAGCAACTTTTCCATAAAGTCGATCAGCTGTGGGTTACCAAATTGCTCGGGAGAGAGGTTGATAGCGACACGACCTGGCAGTATGCCTTGTTGTTTCCAACGTTTTACCGTATTGAAAACATCATGCATCACGACGCGTCCAAGGTGTTCGATTAACCCTGCACGCTCGGCGACAGGAATGAATGAACCTGGGCTAATGTAACCTTCGACGGGGTGTTTCCAACGAACGAGCGCTTCGGCACCGTTAATGCTGAAGTCACGCGCGTTAACCTTTGGTTGATACCACACCTCCAAACCGTTCTGCTGCAATGCTTTTTGCAGTTCGATTTCAAGCCACAAACGCATGCGCGCTTCTTTGTTCATCTGGTCGTTAAATTTGATCAAGCGATTTCGGCCACGATCTTTGGCTTCATACATCGCAGTATCGGCATTTTGTAGCAGGATTCTCGCATCTTGCCCGTCTTCAGGGTAACGAACGCTACCAATTGAGCACGCAAGGCGTTTACTGAAGTGGTGCAAGTCGAAAGGCTGGTTGATCAACGAGATAATACGATCTGACAAAATTTCAGCCATGCGGGTATTTTCTGGTTCTGGCAGAATGACGCCAAACTCATCGCCACCCAAATGACCAATAATCGCTTGATTTGGCAGTAATCGTTTAAGACGGGCCGATACCTCTTGAATCACTTTATCGCCAATGTGGTGACCAAGTGAATCATTAATGTTTTTGAAGTTATCGATATCCAAATAGAACACCAGAAGCGGCGTTTGCTTTTTGATCAGCTGTTCCAAACGTTTGGTAAAACCAAAGCGGTTGTACAGTTTGGTGAGCGAATCAATATGTATGTCTTCATTCGATGCAGAAGACAAATTCTTAGGTGTATCGTCAGCGTCTTGGATCAAGATGATTTGAGACTCGCTGCCTAATATCGCCGTGGAATCAGCGTGTAACTGAACTTTTCGTTCAAAGCCACATCTCGCGCTGGTTAAGCAAACAAAAGGCTTGTCAGAAATTAATGTACTCAAACGATGACTAAACACTTTTTTGCTGTTTTCATCGATGAATAAACGGCTGAGCTCTTCGCCTAGCAACTCATGGGGAGAGTTCAGTCCCAGAAGGCGTGCTGATGCAGGGTTGGCAGAGATGATAATGTCATCTTCGATAAGCAGCAGACCGTCAGGCAGTAGTTGTGTTAATTTCGCAAACTTACTTTCGGACTCCTCTAAGGAGCGTACGAGGATCTGCTTTTCTGAAGTATCCACGGCGTGAAAAACGACAAAGCGAATTTCGTTACCTTCAAAAACCGGTGACAGACTAAAGTGCAGGCTGGTTTCAAGGTCGGTTTCATCGAGGGTGATTTCGGCTTCGACATGCGTTCCTTTGAATGCACGCTGATAGTAAGGGGCCAGCTTTTTATAAAACTGCTCACCCAGTACCTGGCAATCGTTTAAGCCGATGATTTCCTCATGACTTAAACCTGCGATATCGCAGTAACGGTCACTTACCATTCGATAATTGTGTTTTTTATCAAGAATGGCAAAGAAGAAAGGGCTATTTGAGGTTAGCGTGGCAAACCAATGTTTTAATTGCTGGGAAGGCATTAGGGTATTACCGATCTCCAATGAGCCAGATTATTCGTCCGTGTATAAAAAGCGACACCCTGATAAGCCTGCGGCGGTCTACTATCAAGTCACAGTATCGCTTGCCATTAAAGGGCTCGCGGTTTTAACTTTACAGTCGACAATCACATGGATACGCTCAGATAACTATAACTTTGAAAATACGGTTGTAAAAGTGTTTATCCACCTGTTCGCATCAATAATACACGTAACTTCAAAAAAAGAAGCGTTAGTGAACAATAATCCACCAATCTAAAATAAGCACTTTATTGATACATAACAGTAATCTCATTGCCACGATTGCTTAATATAGGCAACCTAATGACAAAGTAACGGATAATGAACGTGTTAAACAAGATTCGCAGTCAACTAGTAAAGAACGCAGCCAACATTTTGCGTTCTCCAGTCCAGTTATTACCACAGCCAATTCAGCAAAAAGCATTGCTGGAAGGGCTAAAAATGGTGTTTAAAGAAGCCTTGGAAGATGGTGACTTTGAGTTCCTTGAAGACAAGTGGTTAAAAGTTGCGATTAAAGACTTGAACTTAGCATGGTACATCAGCTATCAAGACGAAAAATTAGTGGTAGCTGAAAAACCAGTTCAGGAAGATGTGAGTTTTAGTGGTAATCTAAACGACCTAGTACTGATTGCTGGTCGTAAAGAAGACCCTGACACACTGTTCTTCCAACGTCGCCTTTCAATTGAAGGCGATACTGAGCTTGGCTTAGAAGTGAAAAACTTAATGGACAGTGTCGACTTAGAGCAGTTACCGAAAGCAATGCAAGTCGCCTTGAATCAATTGGCTGATTTTGTTCAGAAAGGAGTTCAAGCGCCTGCACAACCAACCGGAGTAGCGAATGCTTATTCGAACTGAAGCCCCTGCGGACATTCTTACCATTGACCGCTTATTGAAACACGCCTTCCCGACGGAAGCTGAAGCTAAGCTTGTGATGCGTTTGCGCGAAAACAGCAAATTCACACTTTCCTTAGTCGCGTGTACAGATGAGGGAGAGGTGATAGGCCATGCTTTATTTAGCCCAGTGACCTTAAATGGTGAAGATTTGTCGTGGCAAGGGCTGGCGCCATTGGCTGTTCATGAAGATTACCGTCGCCAAGGCATCGCTGCAGAGTTGATCAAAGAAGGTTTTGATTCACTGCGTGATTTTGGCTATCCAGTGTGTGTGGTGTTGGGTGATCCTGATTATTACGCGCGCCAGGGTTTTCAATCATGCGACGAGATGGGATTCGAATGCGCTTGGGATGTTCCTAAAGGTGCATTTCGTATCGCAGAGTTGGTCGAAGGTCAATGTGCCGGACGCTCCGGACGCATAGATTACGCGCCAGAGTTCTCTGAACTGTAAATGAAAGAAGCCCACTAACTCAGTGGGCTTCTTTCTTAGTTCATTGAAAACTGAGATAGGGAGATTAGGATGACTGGTCACTTTTCTTCTTACCCCAAACCTCTATTTTTGCTTTCTTACTTAGCCCTAAAACATTGAGTTTTCTGCTGCCCCAACTACTGTAAGTCATTTCAATCTGTTTTAGCTTCGCTTCTTTTGAGCCAGGAAGGCTCCATGCACGAGTCGATAATCCACTTGTTAGCACACCCATAGAGGTTAGCTTTTTCTCACTACCGTCCGTCATCAAGACTTTTAAGTCGTTAATGTCTACCGTGCCCTGCACACATTTCAGTTTAATTTTACTGAAGCTGCGATTTCGAAATAGGCTATTTGGTGTCACGGTATCCGTTTCTGTTTGGAATTTGACGGTTTTCGTTGCAATCAGCTCCCACTCATCGCTGCTATTAGCAAAAACACTCATGCTGGTGGCGGCTACCAGTGCGCAAAGCAGCAGTGTAGGTAAGAATTTCATAATGTACCTCATATGTTATACCTACGGTATGGCCATTGTCATAGGCAGAACAGTTCAATCATTCCAATGTATTGAGGTGTTCCTTGAAGTCCTTTAGGTATAATCACGATTATTTGTTAGGATTGCCCTCGTTCAAATAGGTGACGGAAAATGTCAATTAACGAGAAACAGTATTTACACGAAATGGGCATCAGCACATGGGAGCTGGTACACCCAGATAGATTGGCAGGTTACCAATCGCCAAAAATCGATTTGCAAAGTTCTTGCAAACTCCTGTTGATCTCTCCGGTATGTCCAGAGAATGAGACGGCGGTTTTGTTTGAAAACATCCTAAAGAGTATGAAGTTAACGCTTGACCAAGCGTTACATATTGAGCCAGAGCGATTTCCATTACTTGGCCAGCACGAGCTTGAGTGGGTTTGGTTTGCTGGGTGTGAAGCCGAAGTATTGCCTGACACTAAACCGCTGACATCGCCATTGTTGCAAGATGTGGATGGGAATACCCAACAAAAACGTGCACTTTGGCAACAGATTTGTTCTTACAACAATTCGAGCAAATAAGCATTAATCCCCGTTTTACTGCAATTGGTATTGCACATGAACCCCTAGGTAAATAATGACAACTAAAATCTTACCAATGTGCGCTGAGCACTTAGATCAAGTTTGGCAAATTGAGCAGCAAGCACACTCGCATCCGTGGGCAGAGTCTTTGGTACGTGATTTATCCAGCCGTGGAGCATGTCATCATGTGATGCTCGATGGCGAGATGGTGATTGGCTACTTCTATGCGCAGAATATTGTCGGTGAAGTTACGTTGCTGAATATTGCTATCGCGCCGCATCTTCAGGGTAAAGGCTATGGTCAAAAACTGTTGGATGCGTTCTTAGAACATTGTGAGCAATCAAAAGCGGAGAGTGCTTGGCTTGAGGTGCGAGAGAGTAATAAGCCTGCTATTTATATTTATGAACAAGCTGGATTCAATGAAGTTGATCGACGTCATAACTATTACCCTGCGAAAACTGGCACGGGAAAAGAAGATGCGATCATCATGAGTTATCTCTTCTTTCACTAACGTTAACGCATCCCATAAGGGAAGTCGCCCCTAAAGCGATCAGTTGCCCCTGAGGCAATAATAAGCGAGAATACCGCGCAATATTGAATCTAAAAAGCGTGTTTGCTTTTCGAGCAAGCATTCAGACATCAAAGAAGACCAGTTTCATGTCAAATACACCTTTTCTAAGCGAAGTGTCTAAACGTAGAACGTTCGCTATTATTTCTCACCCGGATGCGGGTAAAACCACCATTACTGAAAAAGTCCTTTTATTCGGAAACGCGATTCAAAAAGCAGGTACGGTTAAAGGTCGTGGTAATGCACAGCACGCAAAATCAGACTGGATGGAAATGGAAAAGGAACGTGGTATCTCGGTAACCACGTCTGTGATGCAGTTCCCTTACAATGATTGCCTGGTAAACCTACTTGATACTCCTGGACACGAAGACTTCTCGGAAGATACATATCGTACTCTAACGGCAGTCGACTCGTGTTTGATGGTTATCGATGCTGCGAAAGGTGTCGAGGATCGTACTCGTAAGTTGATGGAAGTAACCCGTCTACGTGATACGCCAATCGTGACCTTTATGAACAAACTTGACCGTGACGTTCGTGATCCAATGGAAGTATTGGACGAAGTAGAAAACGAATTGGGCATGATGTGTGCGCCTATCACGTGGCCAATCGGCTGTGGTAAAGAGTTTAAAGGTGTGTACCACATTCACCGTGATGAAACGATTTTATACGAATCTGGTCACGGTCATGAGATTCAAGAAGTTCGAATCATCAAAGGTCTAGATAACCCAGAGCTTGATGAAAAAGTCGGTGCAGGCCTTGCGGAAAGTGTTCGAGAAGAGCTTGAGCTTGTTATGGGTGCTTGCCCTGAGTTTGATTTGGAAATGTTCTTAACAGGTGACCTGACGCCAGTTTACTTCGGTACCGCATTAGGTAACTTCGGTGTAGACCACATGCTAGACGGTCTAACAGAGTGGGCACCAGCACCGAAAACGCGTCAAGCGGTTGAGCGTGAAGTTGAAGCGACAGAAGAGAAGTTCTCTGGTTTCGTATTCAAGATCCAAGCAAACATGGACCCGAAACACCGTGACCGTATCGCATTCATGCGTATTGTATCGGGTACTTACACGCAGGGTATGAAGATGAACCACGTTCGTCTTGGCAAGCAGGTGAGTATCTCTGATGCCGTAACCTTTATGGCTGGTGACCGTTCACGTGCAGAACACGCTTACGCGGGTGATATCATTGGTCTGCATAACCACGGTACTATCCAGATTGGTGATACCTTTACTCAAGGTGAGTCACTGAAATTCTCTGGTATTCCGAACTTCGCCCCGGAGCTGTTTCGTCGTATTCGCCTGAAAGATCCACTAAAGCAGAAACAGCTACTAAAAGGCTTGGTGCAACTATCAGAAGAAGGTGCGGTACAGGTATTCCGTCCACTACAAAACAACGATCTGATCGTTGGTGCCGTTGGTGTACTTCAGTTCGATGTTGTTGTGGCTCGTTTGAAGTCTGAATATAACGTTGAAGCTATTTATGAAGGCATTAACGTTGCAACTGCGCGTTGGGTTGAGTGTGATGATGCGAAGAAACTGGATGAGTTCCAACGTAAGAACCAAGCAAACTTAGCATTGGATGGTGGTGATAACCTAACGTATATTGCACCAACAATGGTTAACTTAAACTTGGCGAAAGAGCGTTTCCCTGATATTGATTTCCGTGCGACGCGTGAGCACTAATCAAAAAGCGGTTTGGGTAAGCTTTAACGCAAACTAGATTTTAAAACGCCCTTGGCTATAAACTTAGCCAAGGGCGTTTTTTATAAGGATGAGGTATGAACTGGTTTAAACGAGGATTGAAGCGTTACGACGACTGGTGCAAGGAGATGGGGTTAACCCCTGATCAAAAACGCAGCTGCGTTCCGTATCGAAAAGATCCTGCCCATCAAAATGAAGAGAACAGTGAAGCTCTGCTATTTTCTGATTCTCAGTTTGTCGGTACAGATAAAAAGTCTCAAGATGAAGCTCTTTGATACCCATTGTCACTTTGACTTTGATGTATTCCAAGGTGACTTTGCACATCAACTTGAGCTAGCTCAAACGCAAGGCGTGACAAGAATTCTGATTCCTTCAGTGGGACCTCAAAACTGGGCTCGTATTCAAACCTTGGCAGATCAACATGCCAATTTGTATTACGCCCTTGGGTTTCATCCGTATTTTCTTGAAGGTAACGTCGAGCAGCACTTTGCTGAATTGGAACATTATCTAAAAAAATGCTCCCCAGTGCGTGGCAATAGGAGAGTGTGGGCTAGATTTTGCCATTGATGTTGACCCACAGTTGCAAGAAAAGACACTTGAAGTTCAATTTGAACTGGCTAGACGCTTCGAACTCCCAGTTATTTTACATAGCCGAAAAGCGCACAATCGCCTTATTCAAATGGTTAAAGCGGCGAAGCTCCCTCGGGGCGGTGTGCTACATGCTTTCTCTGGGAGTTATCAGCAAGCAATCGAGTGGGTCAAATTAGGTTTTTTTATCGGTGTAGGAGGAACCATCACCTACCCAAGAGCGAAGAAAACGCGCGACGCAATTCAAAAATTACCACTCAAACATCTCGTGATCGAAACAGATGCACCGGATATGCCTATACTTGGATATCAAGGGGAGTCGAATCACCCAGCCAAACTCATTCACGTCTTTAATGAGCTCGTAGAGTTGCATAACGGCTCAAAGCAATCGATTGCCTCTCAGTTATGGAAAAATAGCAATTTTGCTTTCTCGATATGTGAATAAAATCTAAAGATGTGGTTTGAAATAGAAAACGTTTTCCTGCTTATTGTGAATTAACTCACAAAGCTGGCTGAATCAATCATGAATCTTATAGGAAAGTGTGAGGCTGGCATTACTTTAATTGATTCTGCATGAGTATAATTGCTCCCGCTTTATAGCTCCATTTTGTAACACGCCAATAAATAACTTATAAGGAAGTCATAAACTATGAGCCTGTTTATGAGCCTAATCGGTATGGTAGTGCTTCTTGCGATTGCAGTGGCATTTTCTAATAACCGAAAAGCTATCAATCTAAGAACTGTGGGTGGCGCATTCGCTATCCAATTCGCATTAGGTGCATTTGTTCTGTATGTACCTTGGGGCCGTGATCTACTAAACGGTTTCTCTTCAGGTGTTTCTAACGTTATCAACTACGGTAACGATGGTTCATCATTCCTGTTCGGTGGTCTTGTTTCTGACAAGATGTTCGAAGTATTCGGCGGCGGCGGTTTCATCTTCGCATTCCGTGTTCTTCCTACACTGATCTTCTTCTCTGCACTGATTTCAGTTCTTTACTACATTGGCGTTATGCAATGGGTTATCAAGATTCTTGGTGGCGCACTACAAAAAGCGCTGGGCACTTCACGTGCGGAATCAATGTCAGCAGCAGCAAACATTTTCGTAGGTCAAACAGAAGCACCTCTAGTTGTTCGTCCATTCGTTCCAAAAATGACTCAATCAGAGCTATTCGCGGTAATGTGTGGTGGTCTAGCTTCTGTTGCTGGTGGTGTACTCGCGGGCTACGCTTCAATGGGTGTTCCACTAGAGTACCTAGTAGCAGCATCATTCATGGCGGCACCAGGTGGTCTACTATTCGCTAAAATCCTTCACCCAGAGACTGACCAGCCTCACGAAAGTATCGAAGAAGCGATGGACGGCGGCGACGACAAACCAGTAAACGTAATCGACGCAGCAGCGGGCGGTGCGGCTTCTGGTCTACAACTTGCGCTTAACGTAGGTGCAATGCTAATCGCATTCGTTGGTCTAATCGCGCTGATCAACGGTATGCTAGGTGGCATCGGTGGTTGGTTCGGCATGCCAGAACTAACGCTAGAGCTAATCCTAGGTTACGCATTCTCTCCACTAGCATTCCTAATCGGTGTTCCATGGGCTGAAGCAGTAACTGCTGGTTCATTCATCGGTCAGAAAATCGTAGTGAACGAATTCGTTGCTTACTTGAACTTCACACCATACCTAGGTGAAAACGCTCAAGTAATCGCGGCAACTGGTGAAGTAATGTCTGAGAAGACAACAGCTATCATCTCATTCGCACTATGTGGTTTCGCGAACCTTTCTTCTATCGCGATTCTACTTGGTGGTCTAGGTAGCCTTGCACCAAACCGTCGTAGTGACATCGCTCGCATGGGTGTTAAAGCTGTGCTTGCAGGTACGTTGTCTAACCTTATGGCAGCGACAATTGCAGGCTTCTGCTTAAGCCTTGCAGCACTATAATTAGAATCGGTTCTTAATATATAGACGCCGTTTTACATCATGCCCTGTAGCAAGAGATTGCTGCGGGGCATTTTTCGTTTTTCGGGCTCTAAAATCTCACCGGGTGCCGGACTCAGTCTAGGAGTTACGCAGCCGATGGAATAGGGGCTAGGAAATTTTGAGATACAAACCGTTTGCGCTCTATTTGGTGCTACAGTTTTGCGGTGAAACTCTATAATGTATTAATCACAGGATAGTGGTTAAGGTTGATACTTAATCACGTAATGAATATTACATAATCGATGGGCAAATGACTTGCCCAGCAATATCAGATCTAATAGGCGTTTTGCTGTGTGATGTGATATTAAAGACACCGCAATCATAGATTGTTGTGCCATAGGCCAAACTGGTACTGTGCGGTGACAAGGATAGCAATTGGCATATGAAATTTTCGCTGTATATGCCGAGTCTTCAGGGAACCAAGTCCGTTCATTAATAGACTGTTTAGCCATTTACTCACATTGTCTCGACTTGTTGATTATAGTTAGAGACGTGATGTAAGGCTGAGTAGTGAATTTTTTGAATATTGATCGGAGATAGAAATGAGCGATTTAAAAGCAGCAGCGCTACGTGCACTTAAACTTATGGACCTAACTACGTTGAATGACGATGACACTGATGCAAAAGTGATCTCATTATGTCATGACGCGAAAACAGCAGTAGGCAACACAGCTGCAATTTGTATTTACCCTCGCTTTATTCCTATTGCTAAGAAGACACTTCGTGAGCAAGGTACGCCAGAGGTTCGCATTGCAACAGTAACGAACTTCCCACACGGTAACGACGACATCGAAATCGCTGTTGCTGAAACAAAAGCGGCGGTTGCTTACGGTGCAGACGAAGTTGACGTTGTTTTCCCATACCGCGCGCTAATGGCGGGTGATGAGAAAGTAGGCTTCGAACTAGTTAAGCAATGTAAAGAGGCTTGTGGTGACATTCTTCTTAAAGTGATCATCGAAACGGGTGAACTAAAAGAAGAAGCACTAATCAAGAAAGCATCTCAAATCTGTATTGAAGCAGGTGCTGACTTCATTAAAACTTCAACGGGTAAAGTGCCAGTAAACGCAACACCAGAATACGCACGCATGATGCTTGAAGTGATTCGCGACATGGGTGTTGCAGAAACTGTTGGTTTCAAACCAGCAGGTGGTGTGCGCACTGCTGAAGACGCAGCTGCATACCTAGCAATGGCTGACGAAATCCTAGGTGACAACTGGGTTGATGCCCGTCACTACCGTTTCGGTGCGTCTAGCCTGCTAACTAACCTACTAAATACATTAGAAGTGACAGACGAAACTGCTGATCCAGCAGCGTACTAATCCCAATAATATGTCTGAACGGTAGCACCTAAACGGGTGCTACCAAACCTCTTCTATCCTACTTAACCATGGCTCACTGAGAGCATGGGAGGCACTAATGTATTTACCACAAGAAATCATTCGTAAAAAACGTGACGGTGAAGTACTTACCGCAGACGAAATCAACTTCTTTATTCAAGGCGTAGCAAATAACACCGTATCTGAAGGTCAGATCGCGGCGTTTGCTATGACGATTTTCTTCAATGAAATGACCATGGATGAGCGCATCGCCCTAACGTGTGCAATGCGTGATTCGGGCATGGTTATCGACTGGAGCCACATGAACTTTGGTGGCCCAATTGTCGACAAACACTCTACCGGCGGTGTGGGTGACGTAACGTCTTTGATGCTTGGCCCTATGGTGGCAGCATGTGGCGGTTTCGTACCAATGATCTCTGGCCGTGGTCTTGGCCACACAGGCGGTACTCTAGATAAGCTTGAGTCTATTCCTGGCTACAACATCACACCAAGCAACGATGTGTTTGGGCAAGTAACTAAAGACGCTGGTGTGGCGATCATCGGTCAAACCGGTGACCTAGCTCCTGCGGATAAGCGTGTTTACGCGACTCGTGATATTACCGCAACCGTAGACAACATTTCTCTGATCACGGCTTCCATTCTTTCTAAGAAATTGGCGGCGGGTCTGGAGTCGCTAGTGATGGACGTTAAAGTCGGCTCTGGTGCATTCATGCCAACTTACGAAGCGTCTGAAGAGCTAGCAAAATCAATCGTTGCAGTAGCAAACGGTGCGGGTACTAAGACCACTGCAATCCTGACAGACATGAACCAAGTATTGGCCTCTTCGGCAGGTAATGCGGTGGAAGTTCGTGAAGCGGTTCGTTTCCTAACGGGTGAATACCGTAACCCACGCCTACTTGAAGTCACCATGGCTTCTTGTGCAGAAATGCTGGTACTTGGCAAACTGGCTGAGAACACAGAAGACGCACGTGCGAAATTGATGGAAGCACTAGACAACGGCAAAGCAGCAGCATGCTTCGGCAAGATGGTTGCTGGTCTTGGCGGCCCAGCAGACTTCGTAGAAAACTACGATAACTACCTAGAAAAAGCGGAAATTATCAAGCCAGTTTACGCGACGGAAACGGGCATTGTTTCAGCGATGGACACGCGTGCTATTGGCATGGCTGTCGTTGCTATGGGTGGTGGTCGCCGTGTTGCTACTGATGAAATCGACTATGCCGTAGGTTTCGACGAGTTCATCCGCTTGGGTGAAGTTGCAGATAGCGATAAACCTCTTGCCGTTATCCACGCTCGCAGCGAAGAGCAGTGGGAAGAAGCGGCAAAAGCACTGCGCAGTGCAATCAAAGTAGGTGGTGAGTACACACCAACTCCAGAGGTTTACCGCCAAATTCGTGCAGAAGATATTTAATAGAACAAGTAATTACACAAGGCCTACTCAACCATAATAAAAAGCCGAGTGGGCCTAAGGAACGAGCAATGAAAAGAGCATTTATTTTAGTACTAGACTCATTCGGTATTGGTGCAACCGCTGACGCTGAGAAATTTGGTGATGTAGGTTCAGACACACTAGGCCACATCGCAGAACAATGTGAAAAAGGCTTAGCAGATAACGACCAACGTCAAGGCGCACTTCGCCTGCCAAACCTATCCAAACTTGGTTTGGCAATGGCACATAAAGAGTCAACAGGACGCTTTGCACCAGGCCTAGACGCAGATGCAGAAATCATTGGTGCGTACGGTCACGCAGCAGAGCTTTCTTCTGGTAAAGATACGCCGTCTGGTCACTGGGAAATCGCAGGTGTTCCTGTTCTGTTTGACTGGGGTTACTTCACAGACAAAGCAAACAGCTTCCCTAAAGAGCTGACGGATCGCATCCTTGAGCGCGCGGGTCTTGACGGTTTCCTAGGTAACTGCCACGCATCTGGTACTCAAGTTCTTGATGACTTGGGTGAAGAGCACATGAAAACTGGGCAGCCAATCTTCTACACCTCTGCGGACTCTGTATTCCAAATCGCCTGTCACGAAGAGACATTCGGCCTGGATCGTCTACTAGAGCTTTGCCAAATTGCGCGTGAAGAACTAGAAGATTACAACATCGGCCGTGTAATCGCGCGCCCATTCATTGGTCCGGGTAAAGGTCAATTTGAGCGTACGGGTAACCGTCGTGACCTATCTGTAGAGCCACCATCAGCGACTATCTTACAAAAGTTAGTTGATGAGAAGGGCGGTCAGGTTCATTCCATCGGTAAGATTTCAGATATTTATGCAGGTTGTGGGATCACTAAGAAAACCAAAGCAACAGGCATTCCAGCACTATTTGAAGCAACGAAAGAAGCGATCAAAGAAGCGGGTGATAACACCATCGTATTCACTAACTTCGTTGACTTCGATTCAGCTTACGGCCACCGCCGTGATGTAGCGGGTTACGCTGCAGCGCTTGAGTACTTTGATGGTCGCATCAATGAAGTGCTAGAACTGATGGGTGAAGATGACGTGCTTATCCTAACAGCAGACCACGGCTGTGATCCAACATGGCCAGGTACTGACCATACTCGTGAGCACATCCCAGTATTGGTTTACGGTCAAAAAGTGCCAGCAGGCTCTCTTGGCCGCCGCGAAACATTCGCAGACATCGGCCAAACATTGGCGAGCTACTTCGGTACTTCTCCAATGGATTACGGTAAGAATTTCCTATAATTAGGATATTGAAAACTAGGAGCTGAATGCTCCTAGTTTTATGTTTGCAGTATGCAAGTACTGCTTGTCGGAAATGAGAATACTCTGGCTTATATCGCCTTAAGCGCGGAGCGCTAGAGAAAGGTTAAGGAAAAGAAAATGGCAACTCCACATATCAATGCTGAAATGGGTGCATTCGCAGACGTCGTACTGATGCCGGGTGACCCGCTACGTGCAAAATACATCGCAGAAACCTTCCTTGAAGACGTTGTGCAAGTGTGTGATGTGCGTAATATGTTCGGTTACACAGGCACATACAAAGGCCGTAAGATCTCGGTTATGGGCCACGGTATGGGTATCCCATCATGCTCGATTTACGCAACGGAGCTAATTAAAGACTTCGGCGTGAAGAAAATCATCCGTGTTGGTAGCTGTGGCGCAGTAAACGAAGACATCAAAGTGCGTGATGTTGTGATCGGCATGGGCGCGTGTACGGATTCTAAAGTGAACCGTATCCGTTTTAAAGGCCATGACTTTGCAGCAATCGCAGACTACAAAATGGTTCGCGCGGCAGAAGACGCAGCAAAAGCACGTGGCATTGATGTGAAAGTAGGTAACCTGTTTTCAGCGGAGCTTTTCTATACGCCAGATCCAGAAATGTTCGACGTAATGGACAAGTACGGCATTGTTGGTGTTGAAATGGAAGCGGCGGGTATTTACGGCGTAGCGGCAGAATACGGTGCAAAAGCTCTGACAATCTGTACGGTATCAGATCACATCAAAACGGGTGAGCAAACAACTTCTGATGAGCGTCAAACAACATTCAACGACATGATGCTAATCGCACTAGATTCAGTATTGCTAGGCGACGAAGAATAAGCGACAAAGAGTCATCTTAGTTTCTTGACATTAAGAACTAAAAAAACAGCCCGCACAATGCGGGCTGTTTTTGTATTAGATGTCGATTACCGACTGACTATTTGGTTAGCAGTAGGTTTTGCGTTTTTTTACGGCGGATAGGCTGTCTACGTAAAATCATAATGAATAACATGCCGCACACAAAACTCATTAGCACCATCATGTACATGTAGCGATCACTTTTACGATAGTGGTGGTCAGAAATCGCGGTTACACGACCTGTCTCAAAGGTAACGCGAACAAAACCGATGAGTGCTTCATCGGCAAATACTGGTTCAACCAACTGCTGGCGGCCAATGGAAGCTGTTGCCAAGGGCGTGTCTAAGCCTAAAACTTCGCGTACCGATAGCGCGTCTTCACTAGACGCTAAACGTACGCCTTGTGCATCATATATTGTCGCATCAAACACCAAACGGTCTTGTGCTAGCTGGTTTGTCAGCTTAAGTAAGCGTTCTTGATCTTTGGTCAAAATCATTTCACTGGCAGAAAGAGACGCCTGTGAAATCAAAACTTTGGTGAGTGTCTCAAGCTGCTGTGCTTGAATTTTCTCGTTGCCCTTACTGATCACAACACTGTTTTTGATCGTGATAAACAACATCACACACAGTAGGACTAGTGCCAGAATTCTTAGGGCATTCCTTACTGAGAACAAGGATTCACTCATGCTCTTTACTCATCCATTTAAAATAAAACAAAGACTTGCCTTTTTAGTTTGTTGAGGTAACGTTTTAGCAAAGTCATAAGGGATTATATACATGGACGCGTCAAAAAGCTTGCCTATCAGAAAACATACGACACTTTTAAAACGATTACCCGAGACTCGATTTGCCTCCCAACTAGATAAAGCAAAAGCAAACTGGATAGTGTTTGCAGAATACCTTTCGCCACGTCATTTTGAAGACATTGATTTCTTCACAGGTGTCTACAACCCCGTGTTAGAAACGTGGAAAGTTGGCCAATATGAAGTCGCCTTGATGGCAGGAGAGTTGACCCCTCAACACGAAACGATCTTACAAAGCCTCAACTTGGATTACGCCTCGCTTAATGAAGTTCCAGATCTCTCAACCCAAGGTTTGATTGTATTTGACATGGACTCAACGGCAATCCAGATAGAGTGTATTGATGAAATCGCAAAATTGGCCGGAGTCGGGGATGAGGTGGCAGAAGTTACTGAACGTGCGATGCAAGGTGAACTGGATTTTGAGCAAAGCTTGCGTCAACGCGTAGGCAAGCTCAAAGGAGCTGATGAGTCAATTCTTGAACAAGTTCGTTCCCAATTGCCATTTATGCCGGACTTTGAAGCGTTAATCGCAACGTTAAAAGCACTAGGTTGGAAAACAGCGATTGCTTCCGGTGGTTTTACTTACTTCTCGGATTACATCAAAGATAAAGTCGATTTAGATTTTGCTCGCTCTAATCAGTTAGAAATCATTGATGGTAAGCTCACCGGGAACGTACTTGGCGATGTGGTTACCGCGCAGATGAAGTCAGACATCCTGGTGGAATTGGCGGATGAATACGAAATTGAGCAGCACAACACGGTTGCTGTCGGTGATGGCGCTAACGATCTTGTGATGATGTCGGTGGCGGGCTTAGGTATCGCGTACCACGCAAAACCTAAAGTGGAAGCTCAAGCGCAATCTGCGATTCGCTTTGCAGGCTTAGGCGGCGTGCTCTGTATTTTATCTGGTGCCCTGGTGAAGCAGCAAAAGGTCAGCTGGAAAGCAAAACCTTAATTTATCCATTCAAAAAACACCGCCTTTCTGGCGGTGTTTTTCGTTGACTTGGTATGGCTCTAAATTTACTCGGTTAACTCCAATCTAATTACAACTTCTTCCGTAATGTCTTCAAACTCACTGTAACCGACCAAAGCGGTCAGCTCCTTTTCTAATTTGCTCGCTTGATGTACACCAAATTGGGTTAAGTCACTTAAATCTTGTTGCAGCAACGATGTCATCGGATCGAAAATTGGGGCTGTAGATAAGCGAATCACGTAGAAGTCACCCATCATTCGCGCTTTCTTTATAAATTGAATCCGTTCTTTTACGCTGTTGAACTCTTGATGAAGCTTAGACTCAATGCCTGTAATTTTATTGCCGACTTTGGCTGCGCTAATGTAGATATCCTGATGTCTTGCTTGAGCACCTTCTACACGCTTTATCGGCTCTGCGATTAATGTGCTTGTTCGACCTTTAAAGATAGGTTCAAGTGACAACAGTTGATCGTGTCCAAGGCGGGCAAAAAGCTCAATGTGCTTAGGTAGCGGCAAATTCACCCCAATAACGGGGGTTTTGATTGAAGACGACGCAGTTTTACTAATAAAAATGGGTGTGCTCAGAGTTCGAGAGAGCAACATGCTGTGCAGTCTTTCAAGTAACGCATTACTCGGTAGCATTTCTTTTTGCGGGATCAACTTATCTTGATTGTGCTCGATAATGCTGTTGAAAAAGGCGATCACTTTAATGGTGTGGCTGCTTTCATCAATAACTAACTGTACGCTACAGCCATCTGGGCTAACACGAATTACCCGGTATGGCACCGACGTTAAAGGCAGCTTTTTGTCGTAGAGTTGTAACTCTCGGAAGTTGACCTGAACCTCTTGCCCAGAGCGCAACATGGTAGGTTCGTCCAGTTTAATGCCGAGCCCTCGCTTTGAAATATCGACGGTGCTGCCGATCGCTGTGACGGGCCCAGAACGCAGTTCTATTGGGGTCTTAAATCGGTAACGAGGCTCTTTACGACGAGACTTGGCATCAAAATAAATGCCTTTCGGGTTGCCTATAATTCTTCTCGGATGGCGAAATGCATTTAACGTATTTGCGGGTAAGCGCGGCTTTTCAGTGAGCAGATAATCCTGCCCTGATTTTTCGTCAGCAATTTCTTGCAAGATGCCAATGTGAGTCAATGATTGGGACGTTTCAGCTAACTGCGGAGAGAAAGCGGCTAAGTCTTCCTGTTCTTGCTCTGACAGTTCAAATATCGAAATTCTAAACGCGCGCCAACTTTCACGTTTAGCACCTAAATGCCAAAATAGCTGGCGTTGTTCACGAGTGGCCTCAGGACGAAGCATCGAATAGAAATAGGTTCGGTTTTCGTGCTCGTGAGTAAATGAATAAAGGACGTTTGTGGTGCCTTTAACGCCAGGTTTAATGAGTGACGCGACTCGCTTCTCATTAAATAAGGATCCAAACATTTGCTGGTTCCTTTCATCATGCCAGTACTGCCAAAGCTTTTGATTGTTTGGCGTCAACATAGCGAGTTTCAGCTCACTGCCATCAAAGAATAGAGGTAAGCTGCTGGTGTGCTTAAGCGCGATGTGCTCATAACCACGAGTTCGAGCTCGAATGATCTT
The DNA here is from genome assembly GCF_037162085.1 of Vibrio sp. M60_M70. Classification (NCBI taxonomy): domain Bacteria; kingdom Pseudomonadati; phylum Pseudomonadota; class Gammaproteobacteria; order Vibrionales; family Vibrionaceae; genus Vibrio; species Vibrio sp. M60_M70. The sequence goes on along the minus strand of NZ_JARLUL010000001.1, from coordinate 2,624,601 downwards.
ATCTTGATTATCGTGACGAGCTCTTTTCGCTGCGCTGTTGAGCGCTTCATCGATCACTCGAGTAACGACATTGGTTTCAGTTAAACGTATGGTTCTGAGGTATCGAACTGAGTCATTCTCGTAACAGTCATCAACCGCAAGTATGCGGTACGCCAGCGGTTTCTCTATACCGGCAACCTGAGATTTGCTGGCAAACTCAGTAAACGTGACCTGAATAATCTCCCCAAGGTTATATTTAAACGCACTTGGGACTTTGAACTTTGCGCCAGAGCAGGATAAGTCAATGCTTAACCCATGCAGAAGTTGCCCTTTAGATCGGCAAATCTCGACTTGAGATTGGACTTTCAAGCGCTTTTCTTGGCGCTTTAAGTCATAGCCGAGGTGAACGGGCTCCGCTAAGAAAGGGCTTTTAGGATCCGTTAACGATTGCGTTTTTTGTTGAGTAAGACGTTTGCTCATTACGCGAAAGTTATTCCGTGTGTTGACCAAAGCTTCCCACATTCCCTCAGTGTAGCCGCCAAACTTTTTGATGTTTTTATGGTAAGCGTTGAAAGCAACGTCATCTAACCAATGTGGAATACCATCCAAAATATACTCGCGACATTCACCTTGGACGCGACCGCGCAGATCGATGCTTTTTTTGCACGGAGCCATCAAGCGGTTAAGTTCCATTTTCACTAAGATTTTGGCCGAAGGCGGCTCTTCCTCGGTCAATTGGCCAAGGACAAAGTCAAAGTCATCCGAACCGTAAACGGGAATGAGTCGTTCTGCGATCGAGAGAATTTCAGATTGCTGCATTATTTCTGTTAGAGTATGTCGTTACTTTAAATTGTATCGGCTAAGCGAAGTAAAACTTAAGTATATCAATAGTTCATTTCAGTTAAGGTCTGACTTGGCTGTGCTTAGTCACATTTGTAGAAAAAATCGAGGCATCATGGCGAAAGCAAAACGAGCGTATGTTTGTAATGATTGTGGCGCGGATTTTCCCCGTTGGCAGGGGCAGTGTAACGCATGTGGTTCGTGGAATACGATAACAGAAGTCCGTATCGCTGCATCGCCAACGGTTGCTCGTAATGAACGTTTATCCGGCTACGCGGGCTCCGCAACAGAAGCTACAGTTCAAACGTTATCCGAAATTGATCTGCAGGAAGTGCCACGCTTCACCAGTGGGTTTAAAGAACTTGACCGCGTATTAGGTGGGGGCGTTGTACCCGGCGCCGCTATTTTGATTGGTGGTAACCCTGGCGCTGGTAAATCCACCTTGTTGCTGCAAACCATGTGTAGTTTGTCTGCGCAAATGCCAACGCTCTATGTAACAGGTGAAGAATCGTTGCAGCAGGTGGCGATGCGTGCTTCTCGACTAGGCTTGCCGAAAGATCATTTAAAAATGCTATCGGAAACGAACGTCGACAAAATTTGCCAAATTGCCGAAAAAGAGCAACCTCGCATTATGGTGATTGACTCGATTCAGGTAATGCACGTTTCAGATGTTCAATCGTCACCGGGCAGTGTTGCTCAAGTACGTGAATCTGCAACAGCTCTGACACGATACGCAAAACAGAATAACGTCGCGGTATTTATTGTTGGTCACGTAACAAAAGATGGTACCCTTGCGGGCCCTAAAGTTCTTGAGCACATTATAGACTGTTCAGTGCTGCTTGATGGTGGTACTGATAGCCGCTTTCGCACATTGCGTAGTCATAAAAACCGCTTTGGCGCTGTGAATGAGCTCGGTGTTTTTGCAATGACAGGCCAAGGGTTGAAAGAAGTGAGTAACCCATCCGCGATTTTCCTTTCTCGTGGTGAAGAAGAAACATCTGGTTCTTCTGTTATGGTGGTTTGGGAAGGTACGCGTCCTCTATTAGTAGAGATTCAAGCGTTGGTGGATTACTCGCAATTGGCAAACCCTCGCCGTGTTGCGGTCGGTTTGGAGCAGAACCGCTTATCACTTTTGCTCGCTGTGTTGCATAAGCATGGTGGCTTACAAATGGCAGACCAAGATGTCTTTGTTAATGTGGTTGGCGGTGTTAAGGTGACGGAGACGAGTGCCGATCTTGCGTTAGTTATGGCGCTTTTATCGAGTTTTCGTGACCGTCCACTTCCCAAAGATGTGGTTATTTTTGGTGAGGTCGGGCTTGCAGGCGAAATCCGTCCTGTGCCAAGTGGGCAAGAACGTTTGAATGAAGCGTTCAAACATGGTTTCAAGAAAGCCATTGTGCCTGCAGCCAACATGCCGAAAGGCGGCATTCCTGGCATGCAAATTCACGGCGTTAAGAAATTGTCGGAAGCTATAGAGGCGTTTGACGAGCTGTAATGCTCATAAGAATGGTATTTGTGTAATCACAAACTGTTCTATCCGTCCTCAATAAAATGCGAATAAAGTACATAAATTGCTGTGTTTGACTATGCTTTGGGGACGGAAATTTCACGTTAAAATTTTTTTCTTCCATCCGCACGCAAGGGTATCAGTATTGACAGAATGTGATATACTCTGCGCGCACTTTATACCTTATTAACAGAGTAAGACAATGACTGATTTATCAAAATACAGAAACATTGGTATTTTTGCTCACGTAGACGCGGGTAAAACTACCTCTACAGAGCGTATCCTAAAGCTAACTGGTAAGATCCATAAGATCGGTGATACACACGACGGTTCAACTACAACTGACTTCATGGAGCAGGAAGCTGAACGTGGTATCACAATCCAGTCTGCAGCAACAACTTGTTTCTGGAACGATCACCGTCTAAACATCATCGATACTCCTGGACACGTTGACTTCACTATCGAAGTTTACCGTTCTCTAAAAGTACTTGACGGTGGTATCGGTGTATTCTGTGGTTCTGGTGGTGTTGAGCCTCAGTCAGAAACTAACTGGCGTTACGCTGACGAATCACACGTATCACGTCTGATCTTCGTTAACAAACTAGACCGTATGGGCGCAGATTTCTACAAAGTTGTAGATCAAGTACAAAACGTACTAGGTGCTACACCTCTAGTTATGACTCTACCTATCGGTATCGAAGAAGATTTCGTAGGTGTTGTAGACGTACTAAGCCAACAAGCTTACGTATGGGATGAGTCTGGCCAGCCAGAGAACTACGAAGTTCAAGATATTCCAGCAGACATGGTAGAAAAAGCTGCTGAATACCGTGAAATGCTAATCGAAACTGCTCTAGAGCAAGACGAAGATCTAATGATGGCTTACCTAGAAGAAGGCGAAGAGCCATCTCTAGAAGACATCAAACGTTGTATCCGTAAAGGTACTCGTGATCTAGCATTCTTCCCAACTTACTGTGGTTCAGCGTACAAGAACAAAGGTATCCAACTTATTCTTGACGCGGTAATTGATTACCTACCATCTCCAACAGAAGTTGATCCACAGCCTCTAACTGATTCAGAGACTGGTGAGCCAGCTGGTGAAGTTGCGACTGTATCTGCAGACGAGCCACTACGTGCGCTTGCATTTAAGATCATGGACGACCGTTTTGGTGCTCTAACCTTTATCCGCATCTACTCTGGTAAGATGAAGAAAGGTGACACAGTACTTAACTCTGCAACTGGTAAAACAGAGCGTATCGGCCGTATGGTTGAGATGCACGCAGACGAGCGTAACGAGATCGATTCAGCACAAGCTGGTGACATCATCGCTGTAGTTGGTATGAAGAACGTTCAAACTGGTCACACTCTATGTGATCCTAAGCACGAATGTACTCTTGAGCCAATGATCTTCCCAGATCCAGTAATTTCTATCGCAGTTAAGCCTAAAGATAAAGGCGGTTCTGAGAAGATGGGTATCGCGATCGGTAAAATGGTTGCAGAAGATCCATCATTCCAAGTTGAGACTGATGAAGATTCAGGCGAAACTATCCTGAAAGGTATGGGTGAACTTCACCTAGACATCAAGGTAGATATCCTTAAGCGTACTTACGGCGTTGAGCTAGAAGTTGGTGCTCCACAGGTTGCTTACCGTGAAACTATCACTCAAGCAATCGAAGACAGCTACACGCACAAGAAACAGTCTGGTGGTTCTGGTCAGTTCGGTAAGATCGATTACCGCATCAAACCAGGTGAGCCAAACTCTGGCTTCACGTTCAAGTCAACAGTTGTTGGTGGTAACGTACCTAAAGAATTCTGGCCTGCAGTTGAGAAAGGCTTTGCGTCAATGATGGAGCACGGTGTTCTAGCTGGCTTCCCAACTCTAGACGTTGAAGTTGAACTATTCGACGGTGGTTTCCACGCAGTTGACTCTTCAGCAATCGCTTACGAAATCGCTGCTAAAGGCGCATTCCGTCAGTCTATGCCTAAAGCTGGCGCGCAACTTCTTGAACCAATCATGAAAGTTGACGTGTTCACTCCAGAAGATCACGTTGGTGACGTAATCGGTGACCTTAACCGTCGTCGTGGTATGATCAAAGACCAACAAGCTGCGTCTACTGGCGTACGTATCAAGGGTGATGTACCTCTATCAGAAATGTTTGGTTACATCGGTACTCTACGTACAATGACTTCTGGTCGTGGTCAGTTCTCTATGGAGTTCTCACACTACGCACCATGTCCAGCAAACGTTGCTGAGCAAGTAATTGCTGACGTTAAAGAGCGTAACGCTAAGAAGTAATTCTTAAGTTAACTCTATAACTTGAAAGCCCCGCCTAGTGCGGGGCTTTTTGTATCTAACCGCTTATACACAGCGCGTTTTGGTTTCGCTGATATACGTCTTTGGTGTTGTTTACCGACTATTCTGAAGCTGAGCCAGTATTACTAACATTGAGGTCGATGGTTTTAAAATCTGGTATCACTGACTTTTCAAATGTTTCTATTTCTTCTCTCAACCATTGTGCAAACAATTGGGCTTTAGGTCGCTTTAAGTAGCCTTTTGGAGCGCACAGGTAATACGCAAATTTGGGTTTAATGGCTATATCACCAATTCGGACCAGTTTGCCTGAACGGAAATATTGATGAGCTAAACTGTGTTTGACGAGCGCTACGCCTTGTAGTGATAACGCGGCTTCTAACACTAAGTGTGAGCCACTGTATTTTAAAGCAGGCTTTGCGGCTGAATGACCAAGTCTCGCTAACCACATGTTCCAGTCCAGATCTGGCCATACGTCTTCGATGAGCTCTGCTTTGCTTAAATCTTCAATGCGATAGATTCCGTGCTCTTTCTGATATACCGGGTGACAGGCAGGATAAAAAGCTTCATCCATTAACCATTGTGATTCTAAATTAGGGTATTTTCCTAAACCGTAACGGACACACAAATCGATCTGACTATCTTGAAAAGACACCAAATCATTGGTTGGTTCTAATAGTAAGGCGATATCAGGGTGACGCTGACGAAAAGCCGTAATTTTCGGGACTAACCAATGGTGAGCGAAAGAGGGGAGTGTTGATATCGAAAGGTGGTTAGGATTAGGATCTTGATTAACCAATCTAACCCCTTGCTGCAAATGAGCAAACCCTCTTTCAGCCTGAGTAAACAGCAGCTCTCCCTCAGGTGTGAGCACGATTTTTCTGTGCTGGCGAACAAATAAGTCCGTTCCTAAAAACTCTTCAAGATGACGAATTTGCTGACTAATTGCGGCTGGCGTAACAAACAATTCTTTTGCCGCTGTTTTAAAGCTTCCTTCCTTTGCTGCAACGAAGAAGTAATACAAGCCCTGTAAAGGAGGCATTCGATCTTTCACATTAGTTTTCCTTAACTCAATGGCAGATTCTATCGTTTGAGGATATCAGCGTAGTCGCTGATTATTAAGTGGTCAACATTGTTATAGGAGTTGGTTACATGGAAAACATGACACACACTTGTGAGCGCACTTTATCAGCTGACCATCAGACCGGATTACAGTTAATTTATTCTAAACTTGCTAGTTGGAGAAGAAACTACAAGACACGTCGTCACTTGAGAGAGTTACCAGAACATCTTTGGGACGATATAGGATTAGATGAAAAGGAGATTAATAGTGAAGTGAGGAAGCCTTTTTGGAGAGAGTAGTTTATGAGTTTGATTCAAGCTCAGAATTAAACTGCACTCCCCAATGATATTGAGGAGTGCAGACAAGGCTATAAGTCTTCTTCCCACACAACCAATTCACCTTTCGGCCAGTTGTGACCAATTTCATGATACTTTTGCTCAAGCACATGACGTTTAATTTTGAGTGTTGGCGTCAATACGCCATTTTCAATGCTCCAAGGCTCTTTAATCATTAATACGCCTTTGATTTGCTCATGAGAGGCGAGTTCTTGATTCATTTTTGCAATGACTTTGCGGGTGGTTCGTGCGTACCGCTCTCGATCAAAGTTAGGGAAATCATGTGGCACAACCAAAAGAATCGGGGCTGGTAGCCCTAAACCGATTAGACACATCATCTCTACGCGACTGTATTCGAAAAGTTTTTTCTCGATAGGAACTGGAGAGACAAACTTACCTTTGGCGGTTTTAAAGTTATCTTTTTTACGGCCTTGAATGGTTAGGTAACCATCTGAGTCGATAGAGCCGATATCGCCTGTGTGTAGCCAGCCCTCTGAATCAAAAGACTCTTGGGTGGCAATGTCATTTTTGTAGTAGCCAGAAAATAGCCCTTTGCCACGCACCATGATTTCATCATCGTCAGCGATTTTTAACTCAATACCTGGTCCAGCATTACCGACACTACCAATTTTGTCAGCTCTAAATGGGTAGTTGAGCGTGCTATAGGCAAATGATTCTGTCATCCCCCAAGCTTCAGTAATATTGAGTCCTACAGAGTGGTACCATTCCAGCAGCGCTGGTGATACCGGGGCAGAGCCACAGCCTAATACTCGAGCCTGATCCAACCCCAACCCTTCTGCGAGCTTTTTCTTGATCAGAGAATTGACGAATGGGATTTTCAATAGAATGTTGAGCTTCTTCTGTGGAAGTTTGTCTTGAATACGTTGTTGGAATAGCGTCCATAATCGCGGGACTGAGATAAACAGAGTCGGGCGGTGCATTTTTACATCTTCGATAAAGGTGTCCAATGATTCTGGAAATGCTGTTGGTACACCACCCATGATGGATGAGCCAAAAATGTAGACGCGCTCTGTAATATGAGCCAAAGGTAAGTAAGAAAATAGACGATCATTTTCTTGAATACCGATATGGTTTATCAGTTGTTGTACGGACCAGTTAAACGCTCCGTAGGTCAGCATCGCACCTTTCGGTAACCCTGACGTACCAGAGGTATACACCAAAGACATTAGCTTATCGTCGTAGTGCTGTGGACGCTCTTCACTTGGCATTGCATCGGCAATGAGTGCTTGGTATTCATACTGACATTTTGGTGCAGTATCGTAGGGGAGCGAGATACTAATAAGCTCCGGCATTGCATCAATGACTTGCTGGGTTGCTTTAGGATCATCGAGTTTTCCGCCAATGAGCGCTTTACTTTCACTATGAGTCACACAGTATTCGATGGTGTCCGCGCCGGCGGTAGGAAAGATTGGCACACTGACATAATCGCCAAGCATCATCGCAAGATCGCAAATAAACCACTCTGCACAGTTTTTAGATACTAATGCTACTTTGTCACCAGGCTGTACTCCGAGGTTGCGTAGTGCACTGACGAGTTTTAAGGCTTGATCGGCAACATCAGCGAACGTGTATTCAACAAATTGTCGGTTAATAATTTGTTTTAGATAGACCTCATTTGGGCGCTCTTGAGCCCATCTGAGAATCATTTCATTTGGTGGTGGGAGAGCGCAACCAGCAGCGCTGTTTAGATTCGGCTGATTCATTTTTAGTGACTCCATGTCTTCTCGTTGTATTTATAATTGTTAACGCATTGTTAACTTTAGCATGTTAAATAACGACACGGGAATGCATTTTGATGAAATATGTGGGGAGGATAGCGTTAGTTACCCCTAAAGTCGGTACTAATAGCGCCTAAAACTGTTGCCGATAATTCGCTGGGGACAGGCCTGTTTTTTTCTTAAAAATTCGAGAAAAGTAAGAGACATCTCGGTATCCACACTGATAAGCGATGTAGGCAATTTTCATGGATTCATTTTCAACGAGCATTTTCTTTGCTAATGAAATGCGTTTCGCAGTGACATAATCACGAAAGCACATACCAACTTTGCGATGGAATACTTTGGAAAAGTAGTTCGGTGAGTAGTGACAAAGCGCAGCAGCTTCCTCTTCTCTTAGGTCTTTATGGACGTTATTGGCGATGTAATGAACCACGTCAGAAAAATTCGACTTTCCGCTTCGAGAAAAGAGTTTATCGACCGAAATTTGTTCTTCGTCGACCTTGCTGTGCAAAAAGTATTTCAATTTTATCTGCGATAGCCAAATCGGGAGGGTGAATTCATTCAACGTATAATATTCCGCACAAATATGCTTTGGCGGTAAGTGAGGCTCGATATCGGTTGGATGTATAACGATCAGTTTTTTGTCGAGATTTTCACAGAGCGTGATGACGCCTTTCAGGTGCTCTCGATGATCGCAAGTCATGTAGTAGAAGAAATAGCTGTGTTCTTTATCGCTAAGCACAGAGATATCTTTGCTACAGTCCATAATCTCAAAGCTCTTATCAAACTCACAGCGAAGTGATTCCGGCAGCGAGCAAAGAGTCTCTCCAATCCAATAAGCTTTGGTCAGTCTATCCATATGAATCCCGCTCAGTACGTACTACACCAACGTTAGTATGTATTGAGGTCAGTCGAGCCTCATTCCTTGAGCTTCAGACCTCACCCTTTCGTTTATTAAGCTTAGGCTTATATAGTCATACTGCAAGTGTGAAAGGTGTCACATAGTTGGTGGTGATGTGTCTCGTTATTGATACATTTTGATTCTGAAGCGCAGGTAGGCAAGAAAGTACCAACCTTTGGCAAAAAAGTCCTAACCCCCTAATTCTCGGTGACTAATGTTTAATCATGATTCAGGTGGATATGCACTTGCATCATTAACAAGCGAGAAAATGTTAAACAAGGGGATAAACTTATGGACAACTTTCGCAACCTAATCAAGGACTTCATGGAAGATGAAGAAGGTCTAACACTGCTTGAATACATCTTGGGCGCCGCTCTGATTGTGACAGCTTTCATTTCATCTGGTTTCTGGACTACGTTAGCCGCTAAGTTCACATCAGTAGCATCTGAAATTAAAGCAAAGTAATGCTTAGTGAGTTAGTCATTTGGTCACTGCTGATTGCGATAGGTGTATCAGACGCCCAGAAGCACAGGATTCCTAATAAAGCCGTTTTGTTGCTTCTGGTCGCTGTCACTGCAAACGTATTGTACAGCCCGAGCGTGAGTCTTTTGGAGCATGCGTATGGTGGACTGGTTGCGTTTGCAGTGTGTTTCGCGCTGTATCTGTTCAAAGTAATGGCTGGAGGAGACGTTAAATTACTCGCCGTCATAGGGGCATGGCTGGGTCTGAGTAACCTTGGGGAAGCGTCTACTGGAATAATACTTGCTGGAGGCATCGTGGGCATTTTTTATCTAATGTTACACGTGTCATCGACTAGTGTTGCTCTATCACACCAGATAAAAGGGTATTGCTTAGAAAAAGTAACACCAGGCTTTAGGTCTAATAAGCCGTTAGTCATTCCTTTCGCGCCGATAATCGTAATTGGATTAGCTTATTTCTCCTACACCCATTAAATAATAATAAAAAATGGCATGCAGCATCAGTTGACTAGGCAACTTCAAGAGGGGAAGTGTGATGGGCTCTGTGTATTGGGAAAAACTCGTGCCACAAATAAATCCACCAAAGGTGCCTTCGTCTGTCGAGGGCCTTGGCGTGCCGTCTTCAGTTGTTGAAAACCTAGTGTTGAAACATCTGTCTGCCTATCCCAAATGTGACTTAATCGAATTAACGCAACGGCTTTGTATTGTTTCGAATATTGTCGAGCTTGCTTTGGCGCAGTTAAGAAAGCGAAGTTGGGTAGAAGTTTATCAGCCAGCATCAGACAAGTTGAGTACATCGTATTCCAACGTACGCTACAGTTTAACTGAGCTTGGGCTTGCAGAAGCAGACATTGCGTATAGAAAAGATCCGTATATCGGTCCTGTTCCCGTCTCTTTGGAAGAATATTGGACGGTTGTTGAGGGACAAGATCTTCGCAAGCATCCTATTAATCGCAATGATGTTGAGCGAGCGCTGTCTGACGTGTTTGGTTCGGATCATTTGATACCCGTTTTAGGGCCGGCCATTAACTCGGGTCGTGCTTTGTTGCTGTATGGTCATGCGGGTACCGGTAAAAGTTACGTCGCATCAAGAGTGCTCAATGCAATGAACACTTCGGTATTCATTCCTTATGCCGTATATGCCGATGGCAACATCATCAAAGTGTTCTCAGAGCATCATCACCGTCGTTTAGACAACTCCCATTCTCAGGTTTTCGTTAAGTTGGAAACGCATTACGACAAACGCTGGGTTCTTTGTGAAAGACCAAACATTCAAGTGGGCGGTGAGCTGACATTGGATATGCTTGAGGTAAACCACAGCGAGCATAATCGTGTATGGATTGCGCCACTGCAAATGATGGCTAACAACGGAATCTTGGTGATTGATGACCTTGGTCGTCAGTCAATGCCTGTTGATGCCCTGCTAAACAGATGGATCGTTCCAATGGAGTACTTATTTGACCATCTAGCTTTGCCAAATGGTCAACAAGTCACGGTGCCGTTTATGCTCACTCTGGCATTCTCCTCCAACTTTGCACCAAGCAAAATTGCAGACCCCGCTTTTTTACGTCGTTTGGGTTACAAGATAGAGTTTACACCGCTTGGTTTGACAGATTATCAAGCGCTTTGGGTTTCGCTTGCTAAAGATTACCAAATGACGCTTGTGACTGAGTTTTTCGATACGTTAAGTCAGTTACATCGCGACAATGATGTCGCCAACTACCCTTGTTTACCAAAAGACTTACTCGGTATTAGCCGCGATATTTTGGTGTTCGAAGGGAAAGAGAAGGTCGTCTCATCAGACATTTTAACCCGTGCCTGGGGACTGTACTTCACAGTGGATGAATAGGGAGATCTAAATTATGAGTCGGACTCAAGTCATCATGTTGCTGTTGCTCTCCATTGTTTTCGGCCTTGCCGCCGTGTTGATCGCTAAACAATGGATGGATGGCAGAAACCAACCAACTGTCGAGTTAGAAGAGGTCGAAAGACACCCAGTTTTAGTTGCCGCCATGGAACTAGAGCCAGGGACCATTCTATCTGAGAAACATTTGTCTACTAAGCTCATGGAAGTGGATTGGATAGACGATGAAACGCTAAAAGTACAAGAACAGGCATTGGGAAGAATTGTTGCCAATACCATTTATGCGGGCGAGCTGGTTAACTCGAATCGTCTTGCATTGCCCGGTGAGGGCGCGACACTTGCTGCTTTAATCCCTGAAAACAAACGAGCAATCACCATTCGTGTCAATGACGTTATCGGTGTGGCTGGGTTCTTGTTACCGGGCAATAAGGTCGATGTATTGAATACCGTGAGTTATGGACAAGGTAAAAACGCCACAACAAAAACGGTGCTTAAAAACATCAACGTCCTTGCGGTCGACCAAACAGCCAAAACCAATGATAACAAACCCGTTATTGTGCGTGCGGTGACTTTAGAAGTAACACCGAAAGAGGCTGAAAAGCTCCTATCGGCGAACAGCAAAGGCGACATTCAACTTGCTCTACGCAACCCTCATGAAGTGGATAAACCTGTTGTAGCAAGAAAATACACGCCACGACCTAGTGTGACCATTATTAAGGGATCTCAGGCATCCAGTGTCCGAGTCAGCAATTAGGTGAATTATGAAAACAATAATATTACTCGTTAGCCAGTTACTTTTTGTCAGCTTGTCTGTTAACGCAGCCACGGTGCAGTCAGGAAAAGTCGTGACCGTTGCGCATCACCAATCAACCCAATTGATGATATCCGGCCAAGCGAAGAAAGTGACATTAGGGGATCCAGAAGTCTTGGATATTTTAGTGCTCAGATCGAACGAGCTGTTTCTTATTGGTAAGAAGTTAGGTACCACGAATGTGTCGGTGTGGGATCGCCGAGGCCGGTTAATTGAGCAGTTTAACGTGGAAGTCACGCATGATCTAAACACGCTTAAGTCGAAGCTTTATCAGTTCTTGCCGGATGAAAATATCGAGGTGCACAGTGCGCAAGAAAAAGTGGTACTTAGAGGCTTGGTCAGCAGTCAGCAAAATATGGACACTGCGGTCAAAATTGCTGAAACCTTCGCTTTAGGTGAAGCGGCAGATGAAGAAGATGACAGCTCTAAAGATGATGACAGCATGGTGATCAATCTACTTTCTATTGGCGGGGCTCAACAGGTGACGCTAGAAGTGACCGTTGCCGAAGTGCAGCGCACACTAGTAAGACGCTTTGACTCAAACTTCCACTTTTTCCAAAGAAGTGGAGACTTTACCTGGGGTGGTACGACTGCTGGTGGCGGTATCGATGGCATTGGACCGATTTTGAACGTTCCAACAGTCGAAGATTTCGGTTTTCTTGGGTCGTTTATCGACAGTAATACCTTGTTTACCTTCGCGCTTGATGTGGCGAAACAAAATGGCGTGGCGAAAGTGTTAGCAGAGCCTAGCCTTACCGCATTAAGTGGTACGCAAGCCGAGTTTGTCGCTGGTGGTGAATTCCCAATTCCAGTACCAAATGAAGATGGTATTACCATCGATTATAAAGAGTACGGTGTTCAACTCGACTTCGTTCCGTTTATTTTGAGTGATAAGAGAATCAACCTCAAATTGAACGTCAATGTGAGTGAAATCTCCAACTCAGGTGTGCTGACGTTTAATCCAAACGAAGTGAATGCCACGTTCTTTATTCCGCCAATCACCAAACGAAGTGCTGGCACCACGATTGAGCTGGCTGATGGCCAAACCATTGGTATTGCAGGCTTATTGAGTGAAAACGCACGTAATGTCGCGGATGGCATACCTGGAGCGAGTGATTTACCTGTTTTGGGGCGCTTGTTCAAGAGTGAAGAGTTTACCTCAGGGGAAACAGAACTTGTCATTCTGGTCACCCCTCGATTAGCAACCCCAATCGATCGACGTCGAATCACACTGCCAACGGATGGCTTTGTGGCTCCGAACGATGTGGAGTTCTATTTGCTTGGTAAAGGTGCTGAGTTGGATTTTGATAGATACCAGCTAAACGACATCAGCGAAGAAGATACTAACAACAACTTTATTCAATACGGTTCGTCAGAAGGTGGCTCTGAGGGCAAGTTTGGGCACAGTCTATAAGTGGGAGAGCAAGATGAAAAGCATAATGATAATGACCATTTGTTTCACATCATTCGGCTTGTTTGGCTGTGCGAATGACCCCGAGCTTGGTATCTCGGTTAGCCAGTTGCGCGCTGAACAAACTCTTAATCCAGAAGCGTGGTATGAGAATTTGGGTTATTTACCGGAAGGTAGTGGTGAGCGTACACAAGTTAGCTTAGAGGTATATAACAACAACGGGGTAGCCAAAGATGAGTAAGTGATATGTTCACTTAGGAGGGGCTATGCGAAGGAATATGCATATAGCACCAAGGCGAACCCAGAAAGGGATTACCTTAGTGTTGATAAGCTTGGTTTTGTTGATTCTACTGGGCGTTGCGGCGTTTGGTATTGATTTAAACCACCAAGTTCTTAATAAAACACGTTTACAGAATGCGGTCGATACTGCGGCCCTTGCAGGTGCTGTCGTTGCCGATAAGACAGAGGATGTGAATCAGGCTGAAACAGCAGTGAGAACAACGCTTAGTGGAATATCAACCGAGCCTGGAAATTCTGAGCTGACGTTTAGTGACAGTAATACAGCGGTGACATTCTCGCATGATATGCAGACGTTTGTAAGTGCAGCAAGTTTTACACCGCCATTGGGGGAGTACGATATTTATGTCCGCGTAGCGGTCACCGATATTAGCCTAACGCAGTATCTGAGTGGTTTGTTTGGGATTGATAAAGAGGTCTCTGCGAGTGCGGTTGCAGGGCGGAGTGCGGCTATTGCATATACGTGTAATTTAACGCCAATCGCCATGTGTGGTGATCCTGCTGGTGATGTGAGTGATGCATGGGGGTATCGTCCGCCGGGTTACGACCCTAATGTAGATATGGATCCTTCTCTAGTGCATGAGCTGAAAGTCGGGGATCAGAATAACACCGATATGGGGCCCGGGAACTTTCAGTTACTCGATTTTGGGCAAGAAACGGGTAATAGTGGTGCAGCCTTAGTTCGTGATGCATTGTCTGGTGCTTACAACGGTTGCGCCTCAATTGGCGATACCGTTACGACTAAACCAGGTAATAGTGCAGGTCCAGTTGCACAGGGACTGAATGTGAGGCTCAACGACTTTTCGGGACCGATTAAAAATGACGGAACGGTTTTACCAGACAAATACGTGAGACAGCCCGATGTTTTGGCTGAGACCGATGCGGAGTACGCAGGTGACCTGTATTACGCCAACTATCGTCAGGAGCTAAGCTCTTGTGAAAGCGGTGGTGCTTGTGATGGCAGTAGTTATACCGGTGATGGTGGTCTGAACGGACGCCGTATTTTGCGTATCCCTATCGTAGATTGTACGGCCTCGACAGGTAAGTCTGATTTTGATGTTTTGGGCTTTGGTTGCTTCTTTTTACTACAAAAAGTCAGTAACTCAGGTCAATCATCAGTATTTGGGCAATTTCTTTATGATTGTTTAATTAATAACGGTTCTACTGGCACGGATCCGACAGATAAAGGCTTCTACCGTATCCATCTATACAAAGATCCGTTTAGCGGGGCCTCTTGATATGTTGTATTCAAATAGAAAGCATCAAAGGCCAAATATTTGCAGTCAACAAGGGCTGGCAATCATAGAGTTTATTCTCGCCTTGCCAGTGCTATTGATGCTAACCGTTTTAGTGATCGATGTGAGCCGAGCTTTTATTCAGTATACCGAGGTCAATAAAGCGCTGCAGAATGGGGCAAGGTATGCCGTCGTTGATACGTACGGCACGTTGAACTTTGAGTCAATTGCTGACGAAACCAGCATCAAGAATGTCGTTGTGTATGGAAGCCCAATTGCCTCTACTACACCTGTGATAGACCATATCAGTGTGGATGATATTGTCATTACCCAACCAACGAGTACCAATAAGGTGGTCACTCTATCGGCGACTTACAATTACGTGCCGATATTCTCGACCTTACCTTTTTCGACCACTTCTTTGCAATTTAGCATTGGGGCGACCACGTCTATGAGGACAGGCCCATGAAACGATTGATAACGAAACAAAAAGGAGTGACGCAGCTTGAGTTCTCGGTCATCGCTTTGGCCGTTATATTAGTCCTGTTTTTGATCATCGAGTTTGCGATCTATTTCTTTTCGGTGCAAATGGTCAATGAGGTAACACGAAGAGCTGCGAGGCTTGCTACCGTGTGCTATATCGCTGATAGGGATGACATTCCTAACTTACCAGCTGTATCAGATCTCTATCCATCAGGCTTTTCTGCGAGTAATTTACAGATAGATTATCTTGATGAAGCTGGTGCAAGTGTTGATGTATCAGGCTTTCTTTCTACCCCTCCAGCGTCTAATGACGTATTAAATGCGCAGTTTTCTCAAATTAAATATGTTCGAGCAAGAGCGGTAAATTATACTTTTCAGTTTTTTGTTTTAGCTGCTTTAATTAATGCAGTAGGGAGTACTCCAGCTTTTGAAACTATATTGCCTGCAGAGAGTTTAGGAATACTTAGACCCGAAGGGACCAATGTCATTACGGATTGCTAATGGAGTAGCTTTATGTTGAAACCAGTTAAAATAAATGAAGAAACATATAAAAGTTTAAAAACTAACTTGATAGTTTGGATAGTTTATTCTACGTCAAACTTTAAAATTCATATTGCTGATGAATTATCCGAATGTGTCAATCTAAATATTGATTGGATAGAGCTAGAGTCTTTTAATTTAGACTTTGTTAAAAATAAGCAAATTCCCGATCTTATTTATATTGAAACCGGTGAAAGTTGGGCGCAGAAAGTGGCTCATGTGTACTCTAGTGACAGTAGCTTACAGCATAATCACACCGCTTTGATTGTCTTTGGTGATGAAAACGATACGGCATCTCTCAAAATGGCATTGAGGCTTGGTGCAACAGACTATTTGTCGCGTTCTGTTGATCTTGGTGAGCTTTATCCGCTATTAAAATCGACCGCGGATGAAAAGATTGCCAATAAACAAATGGGCGATTTAACTTTATTTATCAATACAAAAGGTGGTTCGGGTGCAACAACACTGGCGATCAACACCGCGATAGAACTGTCAAGTTACGCGAAGAGTAAAGTATTGCTCATTGACTTAGATATGCAGTTTAGTGATGCGGCCGATTATTTAAACTGTAAGCCAAAATACAATATTAATGATGTGATTGATTCTGTTAATGATTTGGATGAGTTATCACTAGAAGGTCTCGTATATCAACATCCTTCAGGTTTGAATTATTTATGTTTTAACCAAAATGATACCAAGGATAATCATAAACACGCCGTTCAAGTCAGTAAGTTATTACCTATTCTGAGACAGTTTTACTCACATATTATTGTGGATTTGTCTCATGGTGTTGAGCATGTTTATCAACAAATTGTTTCTCCGGCTACGCATATCTTTTTAATTATGCAGCAGAATGTTACTTCGGTTAAGCATGCTGTCAGCTACATACGTTCTTTAGAATTAGACTATGGTTTAAGTAGTCATCAGGTTGAACTGATTGTTAATCGTTTTGAAAAGAAATCAACAATATCTTTGAAAGACATTGAAAATGCAGTTAGTGGACATGCGATACATTTAGTACCTAATAATTTTGCTATTGCTATCGAGAGCGCTAATTTGGGTAACCCAATTGTTCAATCTAAGAAAAATAGTGCGCTGAAAGCTTCTTTGGCTGAAATATCGCACTTATTAGAAAGTCCGACCAAAGAGAATCAAAGTTGGATCAAAAAACTATTTTCTTAGTAAGGGGGAGTTATGTTTTTCAAACGGAAAGGCGTCGGGAGTTCTTTCAATTCCGTAGATGAAACAAAAGAATCCAAAGTTGTGAATGTCGAGTTGGCAAAATCTGACGAAGATACGTCAGATGAGCAAAGGGCTTTATCGCCTGTTGAAGCCAAGATGAAAGCGATCGAGGAGCAGAAAAAACAGCTAGAACAAGATCTCTCGATCAAACACTACTATCACAAAAAGCTACTGGATACCTTGGATCTCGGGCTTCTATCGCACTTGCAAGAAGATCGCGCGAAAGAGGAGTTACGCGAAGCGGTCGTTCAGCTCATTGCTGAAGATCAAACACACCCGTTGAGCTCTGAAGCTCGCAATCGCGTGATACATCAAATTGAAGATGAAGTGTTTGGTCTAGGGCCGCTGGAACCGCTGCTTGAAGACCCAACGATCTCAGATATCTTGGTCAATGGTCCGAAAAATATCTTTGTCGAACGTTTTGGTAAGCTCGAGAAAACGCCCCATACCTTCTTAGATGAGCGCCATTTGCGCAACATCATTGATCGCATTGTTAGCCAGGTTGGACGAAGAATCGATGAAGCATCACCAATGGTGGATGCTCGACTCAAAGATGGTTCGCGTTTCAATGCGATTATTCCTCCTCTTGCCATTGATGGCCCTTCCGTTTCTATTCGACGTTTTGCGGTTGAACGTTTGAATATGGATAACCTATTAGAGCTTGGTTCGTTATCTCCAGAGATGGCGAAGTTTCTCAATGCTGCGGTCGTGGGGGAAATGAATATCCTGATATCTGGTGGTACAGGCTCTGGTAAAACAACCACTCTGAATATTTTGTCGGGCTTCATTCCAAGTGATCAACGTATTGTGACCATTGAGGATTCGGCAGAGTTACAACTCCAACAACCACATATTATTCGCTTAGAAACACGTCCTTCTAACATCGAGGGTAAAGGCGAAATATCTCAGCGCGATTTAGTGAAAAACTCGCTACGTATGCGTCCTGACCGGATAGTTGTTGGTGAGGTTCGTGGCTCAGAAGCGGTGGATATGTTATCGGCAATGAACACGGGTCATGATGGGTCGCTGGCCACCATTCACGCTAACACACCAAGGGATGCGTTGAGCCGTATTGAGAATATGTTCTCGATGGCGGGTTGGAATGTGTCGACCAAAAACTTGAGAGCGCAGATTGCCTCCGCCATCAATATTGTCGTGCAAATGGATCGCCAAGAAGACGGTAAACGCCGCATGGTCAGCGTACAAGAAATCAATGGCATGGAAGGCGACGTTATCACCATGTCGGAGATCTTCACCTTCCAAAGGAGAGGGGTCGATCAAGAAGGTAATGTGTTAGGTGATTACATGGCAACAGGGATTGTACCAAGCTGTCATGACCAATTAGTAAAACGAGGCTTAGACGTACCATTTGAAATATTCAATGAAAAAGCCCGTTAGGAGATTGCTATGGATAGTCAATTCCCCCTTTTTCTTGTGCTGCTTTTTTTGTCCGTATTCTTTATTAGCCAGGCATTAATTCTGCCTTCTGCGGGTAAAAAGGTTAAGCATAAGCAGTTAATTAAGCGGATACACGAAAGCCATAAACACATCGATCAAGAGAGTATTTCCCTACTAAGGGAAAACTCGCTCAAAAACCTTTCTCCATTAGAGCGATGGCTTGTGAGGTTCAGCCTATTCGATAACTTTAAGAAGAAATTGGAATTGGCTGGGATACACATGGGGTTCAGTCGGTTTATTTTTCTCACCTTCCTCGGTGGGGTTGCGGTTGGGCTATTTCTGTTCTTATTCGGGCAAGTCTGGTACCTCTGTGCCGGTGTTGCTGTCGCTTGTTGGGTGTCGGTTTACTTCTACCTACAGAAAAGAATTGCAGATCGTTTAATGAAGTTCGAAGAGCAACTGCCAGAGGCGCTCGATATCATTAAGCGAGTACTACAGGCCGGTCAGCCAATTACACAAGCGTTTGGGGAAGTAGGCAGAGAGGTCAGTGCGCCGCTTGGCCCTGAGTTCATGAATACCTTTAACTTACTCAACTATGGTTATGACCTCCGCTTGGCGATTATGCAAATGTCGGAAAGAACCCCTACGGTATCCATGCTTGCTTTCTCGAGTGCGGTGTTACTGCAAAAAGAAACGGGTGGTAACTTAGTCGAAAACATTGAAAAGCTCTCTCATATCCTACGTGCTCGTTTCAAACTCGCTCGAAAAATCAAAACCATTTCGGCGGAATCTCGAATGTCGGCATGGGTATTAGTATTGGCGCCTTTTGGGTTGTACGTCATCATTTCACTCGTTCGGCCTGAGTATATTGAGCTGCTTCATACACACCCAATGGGGATCAAAATGGTGATTGGTGGGATGGTGGCCTTATTTATCGGCACGCTGTGGATTCGTAAAATCGTCAATATTGAGGTGTAGCTATGGAAAGCATTCAAGGATGGTTAAACGGTTTTGCTGTCGGCCAAGAGACGTTACTCATGGGGTTGATCCTTATCACCACCGTGTTAGTGGTGATGACGCTGGGCTCGATAATTATCGGGGTCAACTCGCCAATTAAAAGAAAGTTAGCCGAACTGTCTGGTGATAAAAAGGAAGTCTCTCACCACAACAAAAAAATGGCTGACACATTGGAGTCGTTAGCGCCTTTAACTTCGCCAACCAGTGAAAAAGAGCGCCAAACGACACGCAATAAACTGATGCATGCTGGGTTTCATGAAAGCAATGCATTGTCGATGTTTTATGCCATTAAATCGGTCACAACAATACTAGGTGTGATGGTGGCAGCACTGGTGTATTTCTCGATTCCGGAATCTAAATATCTGTACACCTACATGGCGTTATCCGTATTTATTGGGCTTCTGATTCCTGATTTTATGTTGCGCCGAATGGTCAACAAGCGTCAGCAAGCGATTCGTGCAGGTGTGCCCGACATGCTCGATTTGCTAGTGGTTTGTACCGAGTCAGGGCTTGGCTTTAATGCGGCTTTGCGTCGCGTTGCAGATGAGCTGGTTATCTCGCACCCAGAGCTTGCCGATGAAATAGACACGGTGTGCAATAAAATTAAAGCGGGTAAACCAATGCCTGAAGCCTTAAGAGAGCTAGTATTAAGGACAGGATTAGAAGAATTGATGGGGCTGGTGAGCATGCTTAGCCACGCCTCTCGAATAGGTGGGAGCTTAGTCAACTCCTTGCGTGAGTATACCGAAGACTATAGGGATAAGCGTCAACAAGCTGCAGAAGAAATTGCTGCAAAAATCCCAGTCAAAATGATGTTTCCAATGGTGCTGTTTATTTGGCCATGTTTTTTCATCGTGGCTATTGGACCTGCGTTAATTTCATTGGCTGAGGCATTTTCTAATTAAAAAGCAAAATAGGGATCGTTATGTGGATTAAGAAATACGTCATCATCTCGTTGTTGGTGCTTACCGCATGTTCAACAACTGAACAGTCATCAGACTTCGATTCAACGCTGTACTCAGGTAAGCCCGTTGAGTCACTCACCAATGATGAACCTCCAAAAACAGAGGAGGAGGCAATCTCTCGAGGGGATATTGCATTAAGCAATAAAAATGTCGACTTAGCGTTGTATGAATACATTCGCTCGCTCTCTTTCCCGAATGCGGTCCATAAAGACAAAACCTTATACACCGTGGGGCGTATCCATTTGGCAAGAGAGAATTCAGAACTTGCGGATAAATCATTTCGAGCATCTTTAGCAGAGAACCCTGATCACATTGGCTCCCTCACAGAACTTGGCACTCTGTATACGAAACGTGGCGAAAAGGACGTCGGGAAGAGTTACTACATCCGCGCTTTGAATGCTGACCAAATTCGTATGGATGGCGATCCTATTATCACCAAAGACAATATTACAGCTGAGAGCGTTGCAACGTATCGCTATGATGATAAATCACCGGTTTCTGCTTACTCTGGTCTAGGTGTGCTTTACGACATTCGTGGCGACCACGATATTGCGCAGGCATTAATTCGAAAAGCGTTGGATATTGATTCAAGAAACGTCAACGCTTTAGTCAGCCTAGGCTATTCCTACTACATGGAAAAAGCTTATTCAAAAGCGGCGCACTTTACTCAAGCTGCGCTGAGCATTAAGCCGGGGGATGAAAAGGGAATCAATAACTTGGGTCTCATTGCACTGGCAAAAGATCAACCACGACAAGCTCTGAGTATTTTTAGTCGACACATGACAGAGCCGGAAGCACTCAACAATGTTGGTTACTTCTTGATCCTTCAAGGCAAACCAGGCGAGGCGATTCCTTATCTGCAACAGGCTATTGATAAGAATCCGGCCTACTATGAACTGGCAAATAAAAACTTAGAGCGAGCATTAGCAATGGTAAGAGAGCGAGGGGATACCTCTACCGCGCTTCTCCAATAACTTCACAGTCTATTTAAAAATAAAGCCACTCAGCAAGATGGAGTGGCTTTTTCATTTTTGGGGACTTTTTCATGTCTGGGGAGTAGTGCCGTTGCAAAGGTGTTTGTTCAAGTAGCCGTTCATTCGCTTCTTTCAGGGTAAGAAGCATAGCGCCGCAAAGCCCAACCAACTATCTTCCATAACATCACTGTTAAGAGTGTTGCGAGGTAACCATCAATCGCATAATGCCAGGCTAAATGTACCGAACCGATTTGAATGATGACGGCGAAAGCGTAAGCAAAGTAGCCGGTGGTTTTGTTGAGTCTATAAATTGATAGCGCCATCAAAACAGCAATGGAAACGTGCAAACTCGGCATTGCCGAAATGCCAGAGCCAATACCATTGGCATTCGCGATGTACTCATTCCAAAGATATTGCTGTGTAGGCAATGCCCATAATTGCCCTGCGTCCACATTGGTAAGATATTGGCTTTGGGCTTCGAGCGTTTTCATCAGAGGAACAAACTGTTCATCTCCAGTAATAAGCTCCACGTAGCAAGGACCTGCTGAAGAAAGTAACGTGGCGAAGAAAACGCCAAGAATCATCCAAGACAATGCGAACGTGAGTAAAAACTGTTGCCTTACCAACGGGTATTTTTTGTAGATAAGGAAAAAGATGAGTATCCCCCACATACAAAAAAACCATGCGTTGTAGGCAACGTTTAGCACCAGTGAGGCCCAAGCATTGGAGAATAATGCATGGGTCAATTCCCAAGGTGCAACGCCGAAGTGCAACAGCGTATCAATATTCGCAAAGGTTAGATCCCATTTAAAAGGATTGATGATTGGAATAAGTGATTTCAAAAACGTGTGGTTAGAGAAAATCAGGTTAAGTGCCATCATCGAAACAAACACTGATACAGGGCGGTGCAGTGGAAAAATAAGATGCTTCAGTTTTCGTATGAAGCGCTTTGCTGGCTGTTTTTCTTTGCGCAGTATGAGATAGAAATAATAATAGATACACCAGCTTAAACCTGTGACATACAAAGCTTGCATGAGCGTTTCAAGGTAAGTGGTAAAAGAGTAATCAATAGGAAAATCGAGATATAAAGAACAAAGATAAATGACAGCAGTCGAGATAAAGCAATAGGTGTAGAAAATCTTATCGATCAATAACTCGTTCTTCATAGACTGGAGCCAAGTCGCTGCTTTTTGCTGCCAACTTACGTTGATCTGGTAATTGTTGTCTTGTTCCATCGACGATCCATCATCTCTATCCTTCCAATGTCATTAAGCTTAGTTGAGAAAACGGGCACTTGTATTTAAGTGCCCGCTAAGAGTTTGTCGTTTAAGATTTTTACATCATGCCAGTGACAAGGCCTGCTGCCACAAAAAACACGATCATCCACAGCAGCGATAGGTTGACCTTTTTGTGTAGATAGAAACCCGCAATCACTAACGCCATGTCGATGGGAGCAACAACTGCGCTGCTAAATACTGGCTGGTAAAGTGCCGCGAGTAGCAATCCTACTACTGAGGCATTGACACCGTTGATGGCGCCGGAGACCAGCGGTTTGCCTGCCAGTGCTTGCCAGTTTTTAAGAACGCCAAGCAGTAAAAGAAACCCTGGGAGGAATACGCCAAGCGTTGCGATCAGAGCACCTAAAATTGGCGTATCCGAAAGCTCATAACCGATAAAAGTCGCAAAGGTGAACATTGGCCCCGGTACAGCTTGTGCAGCGGCGTAGCCTGTTAAAAATGCATCTTGGCTAAGCTGGTCGCCAACAATGTTTTGCAGAAGCGGCAGAACCACATGACCACCACCAAACACTAAGCTACCAGCTTGGAAAAAATCACTAAACAGCCCAAGCATAGGCAACGTATGAGCCACTAACGGTAAGCCGAGTAAAAGCACCGCAAATAGAGCCAATGGCGCTATAGACGGTTTAAACGGCTCGGTTGATGGCGCGGAGTCTTTCTTCAGATATCGCGTACCGACAAAACCTGCTACGAGCAACACGAACATTTGCGTCATGATGCTTGGTGCCACCAGCAACGCAATCGCAGTCGCGACGCACAAACCCGCGGTCAGTTTGCTTTGGCAGAAGTTTTTGTACATGCCCCAAGCCGCATCCGCCACGACGACGACTGCGAGCAGTTTTAGGCCGTGAACGATGTTTTGGAACACTGCGGTGTCGGTGATTTGGCTGCTCACCATCGCCAGCGCCAACATGATGATCACCGAAGGAAGCGTGAATCCGACAAATGCTGCGCATGCGCCACCTAAACCGCCACGTTTATAGCCTAAAGCAAAGCCAACTTGGCTTGATCCCGGTCCCGGCAAAAACTGACTGAGCGCGACAATTTGCGCGTACTCGCTGTCATCAAGCCATTTCAGTTTCTCAACAAAGGTTTGGCGAAAATAACCAATATGAGCCGCAGGGCCGCCGAAGCTGAACCAACCCAGCCAGAAAAAAGTTTTGAAGATGGTGAACATGTCGAGCCTGTTTATCTAAAAAGCATTGTTGCTAATTTATCGGATGCTCTAAAATGACTCAAATTGATAAATTTAATTTCATTTATGAATGAAATGGGATAAGGGGGCTGAGGTGAAAGAGGACATTCAGTGGCGCAACATTGACTTGAACTTATTGGTGACGTTTTCCTACTTGTATCGCCATCGAAGCGTTAGCGTCGCGGCAGAGAAAAGTTACGTTAGCCAGTCGGCGATGAGTCATAGTTTGTCTCGTTTAAGGTTGTTGTTTGACGACCCGCTTTTTGAGCGAAAAGGGCACAAGATGGAGCCCACCGAGCACGCTCACCACATCGCGCCAACCGTGCATCATTTGCTGGACTCTATCGCCAAAGACTTGCTCACTAAGTCTGCCTTCCAGCCTGAAAATTATGCAGGTGTATGTCGCATTGGGTTAACGGATTATGCCGAGTTTATTTTTGCTCCTCGGCTTTATGACGAAATACGCCAGCGCGCACCAGAGGCCCAGATCAGTTTTATTAACGTCAATCGTAGCAACTACGTGGCATTAACTGAGCACGAAAAGCTCGATGTCATTATTGGCAGCATGCCAGTGTTGGATGACAACTTTGAGAGCTTGTACTTGTACACGGAAAAACACGTGTGTATGTGTGATAAACAGGTATTGAAAGGGGAAACACAGCTGTCTCTGGAAGCGTTCGCGAACATAGAGCAAGCTCTGGTAAGTCCCGATGGGAGCTTAAAGACACAAGTAGACCAAAAGCTCGCAGAACATGGCTTGAGCCGTAAAGTCACCGTGGCGTCGCGCAACTTTCTCACTATTCGGCATTTATTGAAAAAGCGCGATCTCATTGCCATCGTGCCAGAAAAAATGGCGTTGGCGGAGGGCTTTTCGGACGATCTCATTACTATTAAGCCGCCGATCGCCGTTGCGGATTTTGATATTGCCATGCTGTGGCATTCAAGCCGAAACAATGAAGACAAAGGCATTTGGCTACGCGAGCTGGTTTCTTCGACCATCACCTCTCACATATAAAAAAGGGCACCAAAGGGTGCCCAGAATGTTTGTCATTGAGAGTCTGTGTTATACCGCTTGCGAAGCTGGCGCGGCTTCTTTTATACGCTCTTCTTGATTCAATGATTTTTCGTATTGGCTGTACTTCCACCAAGCAAAGCCAAGGAAAATCACGATACCGCCAACGTTGTAGAAAATGATGGTCATGATGTCGGCCCCAGTAGGGAAGGTCGATGCTAAGAAACCAACCGTAAAGATAGCGATCAGTACCGATACGGTAGCGATGCCCATTTTGCGTGAGCCCATTTTGAAATCACGCTCGACGTGGTCCAGTTTCAAGCGCAGATTCAGGTACGCCAACATGATGAACAATGGTGGGAGCATCGAGGCGGCTGCCGTCATGTTGATCACCGTGTTCATCAGATCTTGAGCGGTGTTAGAACCTAATGTTGGGATGATCATCAATGGAATGACGATAAGGAACTGATACCAAGCTGCGCGAGCTGGCACACCGTTTTCGTTCAGCTCTACGGTTTTCTTACCAAAAATGCCTTCTGGAATCTCAGAGAAGAAGATTTTCACTGGCGTTGCTGTCCACATCAGTAGAGAGCCAAACATAGCGGTGAAGGATACCAAGCCTACAAAGCGGTTCATCAATATTTCTGGCAAACCAAAGTACGCAGCCAAACCTTCAAATACTTGAACCGATCCGCCCGTGTATTTTAGGGTTTCGCTAGGAACAAATACGTTAATCAACACAGACGCGACTGAGTAAAGCACACCGATAAAGATACCTGCGATGATGATGACTTTAACGAACGATTTCGAGCCGCCTTTCACATCGTTTACGTAAACCGCGACCGATTCCGCACCGCCTGCCGCCATAAAGATCCATGTAGTAATGCCTAAAAATGCCCAGCTGAAATCAGGGATCATCGCTTCTACAGTAATTGGGTCAGCTGGTTCTACGCCGCCGATCAACGCTGCGCCAGCCAGTAAAATGTACGACATTGTCAGTAGCAGCATGAGGGAGGAGGTCACCGACGTAATTGGCCCCAGCATTTTCGCGCCGTTCGTCGATACGTAGGTCGCAAACGCAAACAAAATCATACTGAGCACGGTAGTGGTGAATGGCGTCAGAATGTATTCATAGCCCAAGAACGCGTAAGACGCATAAGCGATAACACGCGGCAGCAAGGACGTGAAGAAGAATAGGTTAACGAACCAGTAAGTGTAGGCAGAGATAAACGCCCAGCGACCGCCGAGTGAGCTTTTTACCCATGCGTAGACCCCCGCTTCAGAATCTTTATTCAGAGATACGAATTCTGCGATGATCAAACAGAAAGGGATGAAATAAAAAATGGTCGCCAGAAAGAACATTGGCGCAGAAGCTAGACCGATCTCGATGTTATTATTGATTACGTTGTTAAAGCTAAATACTGCAGCAAAGGTGAGGGACAACAACCCGAATTTGCCTATCGTATTACGTTTGGATTCAGACATGTTCTATCTCCGGTGAATCACGTTGGAATTGTAGGGAGGAAGGGCTTGTAATGCTGTGACCACAGCCCTTCTCTTGTTTTATTTATTTAGGAAGTAGCCATCTTCGATGGTCACTTTGAGCACCACTTTTCTTACGCGGTTGTCTCCATGGAAGCGGTACGCTTCACTGTTTTCAAAAATCGCTACTTGGCCTTCGCAAAGCTCACGTATTTCACCCTGACCAGAAAAAAATTCGCGGTCGGTTTCATCACGATAAGTTTGTTCTAGTGTCAACGCGGTTTTATCCGCGAACTCAACGGTTTCTCGGCCTTCGAGGTAGTAATGCACATCGAAGTAACGACGGTTACCGATGAACGTTTCGGTTTGTTTCGCGATGCCATCTTCAACCATGTAAACCAGTGAATCGCCAATCGAGTGCATCACGCCATCTTTGATGTTGCCGATGTTGCCAATGGCTTCCACACAGCGGTTCCATTTACGACCGTTGCGATATACCTGTTTGAATTGCTCTAAGCTGTCTAACACGATCATGGGTTACGCCTCGTTGACTGGTTGAGTATTGGTTTGAGTGAAAAACGCGTTGTCGAAATCATGGTTTGCCATCACGTGTGCGTTGCAATCGCCTGCTTGCAGTGGCATCAGCGTCAAACCGTAACGGAACTCGTCCATGTACACGCGGTAAGAGTCGAGCACTTCGCTGCCCCATGAGTTTGAACCCAAGCCCATCACTTGATGGTCAAGGTTAAGGGTGATGTAGCCACTCTTTTCTAGCTCGATCGTATGTTGTGCTTCATGCAGATTTTGGTTGGTGTAGAACCACGCACTGAAGTTGATTTCTTGCTGAGGTTTCACCAATAACCCTGTGCCATGACGGTTGGTGAGTGAGGCCCAGCGCACGTGTTGGCGGTTGCCGTTGTTTTGCGGGAACGGGTAGTTCTCGAACATGTCCTCGACGGTGCTGTGGTAAACATCAATGAGGTTAGCTTGGCGACTGTCTTGGTAGTTTTCTTCTGGGCCACGACCGTAGTAACTCACTTGGTCAAAGCTGCCGTTAATGCCCAAATCCAAGCCGATGACCGGAATCACGTGAGGGTAGTCGCCGTAACGTTCGCCGCTCAGTTCCACGTTCAAATGGCCTTGAGCATTGATTTGATAGCGATAGGTACAACGCATGCCAAAATCAAAG
Source organism: Vibrio sp. M60_M70 (assembly GCF_037162085.1). NCBI lineage: Bacteria > Pseudomonadati > Pseudomonadota > Gammaproteobacteria > Vibrionales > Vibrionaceae > Vibrio > Vibrio sp. M60_M70. The sequence goes on along the minus strand of NZ_JARLUL010000001.1, from coordinate 2,597,037 downwards.
ACCGGCGGCGCAATGATGCTGGTGGTCGTAATCAAGACGGAATCATTGGTTGCTTCCACAGCAAGTGTGCGGAAGTGCTCCTGCATGATTTGCAGATGCGCTGGGTGCCACAAACCTTCATACTCTTGTTTGTGGTTATCAATCATCGGTTTGAAGAAGTTCAGTCTAGGCTCTGATTGAATGATCTCTTCGCCATTTACGCGCCAAGAAGTCAGCTTGCCGTTTACTTTCGAGAAAGTAAGCGCGAAGTTATGACCTGTGATCACGTGCTCTAGGCGGCTTTCTTCAAGCGCCAAGGGTTGAATATTGTGGTTGACCAGCGCAGGCAACGTCGCGGTGTTTTCTTTCAGTTGGAACTGATACACCGCAATTTCATGGTTGGCTTCGCTGTAAAGCGTGCGACTGTCTTTGCGTACGGTGAAGTTAACAAAGGCTTCGCGCTCATCCAATTCTGGCAGGTCGATGGTCACTTTACGTTCGCTGTTGGCGACCAAAGCTTCGACTTTAAACTGCACGCTTCGCAAGGTTTCACCTTCGGCACGCACGTCAGCAGTAATGGTGTAATCATCGAGGTTGGAGAACCACAATTTGTTCTCAACGATAAAGCGGTCATAGCAACCTTCAACGGCGCGGATTTTCACCGGTGCAATGACTTGTTTGTATTCTTTCAGGCCAGGGCCCGGGGTTTGATCTGGGTAAATCAGACCATCCATGCAGAAGTTGTAGTTGTTTGGGTAGTCGCCGTAATCGCCGCCGTATTTGTAGAACTCTTGACCGTGTTCATCACGCGCTAGAATGCCGTGATCACACCATTCCCAAACGTAGTGACCTTGAATGTGGTCGTGCGCATAGAACACGTTTTGGTATTCCGTCAGACCACCCGGCCCGTTACCCATCGCGTGTGCGTATTCGCAGATAATGCGTGGCTTCTCGTGTGGGTGTTCGCCAAAGTAATTCATCAGTTGAGCGCGTGAGTACATCGTCGAAATCACATCGACGACTTCAGCATCGCGGTCTTCTTCATAATGAACCAAACGGGTGTCATCAATTGCTTTGGTCGCTGCATACATCGCACGGATGTTACAGCCATAACCCGATTCGTTACCGAGTGACCACATGATGATAGAAGGGTGGTTCTTTTGCGCATGAACATGACGCACTGCGCGATCGACAAACACTGCTTCCCAAGCAGGATCATTGGTGATACGGCTCAGGTCGCCAACGTTGGCAAAGCCGTGGGTTTCCACATCGGTTTCTGCCATCACAAACAGGCCGTAAATATCACACAGCTCGTAGAAGCGTGGGTCGTTCGGGTAGTGTGCAGTGCGAACCGAGTTGATGTTGTGTTGCTTCATCAAAATCAGATCTTTTTCCACGCGGTCCATGCCCACTGCGCGACCTTTTAGGTGGTCGTTGTCATGACGGTTGACACCATGCAGCATCACGTATTGATTGTTGATGTAGAACAGGCCATCACGCACTTTGATATCACGGAAACCCACGCGTTGTGGGATCACTTCCACTATGTTGCCTTGGTGATCTTTTAAGGTGATGAACAAGTGGTAAAGGTAAGGATTTTCAGCCGTCCAATGAGTTGGGTTCACCATATCAATCTCAAAGCTTGTTGAGTGGTGGTTTTGGATAGTCAGTGAATCGCATTGACCACTGGCTACGACAGTGCCTTTGTCATGCAGCGCGTATTCTAGCGTATAGCCAGACGCGATAGCGGTGGAAAGGTTTTCCAATTCGATTTGAACACTGAGCGTCGCACTTTGGTAATCGTCGGCGAAATCGGTGCGAATGGTGAGATCTTGGACGTGAATGTTCTCTTTTCCGATTAGGTAAACATCACGGAAGATCCCCGCCGTCCACCACATGTCTTGGTCTTCAATGTAAGTGGAATCAGCCCATTGCATCACGCGTACAGAGAGTAAGTTTTCGCCTTGTTGGACGAACTTGGAAATGTCGAATTCCGCTGTGAGTCGGCTGCCTTTACTAAAGCCGACGTACTCGCCGTTTATGTACACTTCAAAGTAGGTTTCCACGCCGTCGAACTTGATGATGGTTTGTTGGTTATCCCACTGTGGACCAAGTGTAAATGTGCGTTGATAAGCGCCCGTTGGGTTGTCGGTTGGTACAAACGGGACGTCGATCGGGAATGGGAAGCCCTCATCGGTGTATTGCAGATCGCCGTGGCCTTCCATTTGCCACATGTTTGGGACGGTAATGTGTCCCCAGTCGTTCATTGTTTGTGAGTAAAACTCATCAGGTACCAACATTGGGTTGGTGAAATAACGGAATGTCCATTGGCCGCTGAGCAACATAAAGCGGCGACTCAGTTCACGTTGAAAGGTTTGTGCGCTCTGAACAGAGTCGTAGGAGAAAAAGTACGCACGCGGTGCCATACGATTCTCGTGTAAGTGTTGGAAGTTTTCCCAATTGTTCACGTTTTGATCTCCCCTCGGCTTGGTGCGCTTATGTTGGAGTGCGGATTGGTTTCATCGCGGCTCAACATCAGTGCAAAAACAACGGCCGATGTATTGTGAAAAATGCTTATGAATAATCTGAGAAAGATATTAGTAAAAGTTTTACTAAAATAAATTGGTGAAAACGTTTTACTTTGACTTGGTCACATTTTAAATGACCAATGTTGAGCAAGATGTGATCAGCGTAAAGGAATGCGTTCTAGATTGTTTTGGAAAGTAAAAACAGTAAAAATTCGGTAGAAAATAAAAGAAGAAATAAAAAAGCACTGAAAATTCAGTGCCTTATTTGAGCAGTTTTGAGGGTTTTTATCGAGTTGTGCCGCGTAGCTTGAGCTTGCTTGGAACGTACACTTGAAGGGGCAGTGCGCGTCCGTCACGGTATTTTTCTACTAACAAGTTCACGCCTTGAATCCCCATCATTTCAGAATGAATACGAACGGTAGATAGAGGAGGGAAGGTAAAGCGCGCGGTAGGAATGTCGTTCACGCTGATCAGCGCAATATCATCAGGAATGTTTAAACCAAACTCATGCACTGCTCGTAACACACCAATCGCAATGGAGTCCGAAGCAATGAACATCGCTTTTGGGAAATCGCCTTTGGCCAGCATCTCTTTCGCTAAGTCATAACCGGACAAGCTAGAGAAATCGCCACGATAAATGTCGTCTTCAGAAACCACACCTTTTAGACTGCCGTAGTCCACAAACGCATTTTCACGAATGTCTGCGGTGTTGGGCTCGTCTTGTCCACCAATAAATCCGATGCGCTCGTAGCCTTGTTGTACAAAGAAATCAACCACTTGCTTGCTGATTCTTACAAGGTCGATATCAACGCAATCGTAAGGGCTAGTTGGATCTGAAAAGTCAATGTAACAGATGCTATCGGCTAGGCGTTTAGGTAACTTATTGACCACCTTTTGGTCGACTTTCCCGACTAAAAGGACACCCGTGATCTTCTGCGTTTCAACATCAATTTCGCTGTTGTAGCAATTGGTTAGCGTAATGCCGAGTTTGTCGCACTGAGTTTCAATCCCATGACGAATCGACAAGTAGTACGGGTCGTTCACTTCTGCTTCTTGTTTGTAATTGTACAAGGCCAAAAAGTGATGTTTTTGCTTGGCTTCTTTGGTGGCTTTCTTCGAGCTGCTGGTGCGGTACTCCAGCTTTTCTGCGATTTCTAAAATGCGGCGTTTGGTTTCTTCTTTAACGCTCAACGTCGGATCGTCATTCAAAACTCGCGATACAGTTGCAAGTGAGACGCCCGCTTCAGTGGCGATATCTTTTAGTGTTGCCATGTACATTTCCCGTTGGCATTGCTCACTTCTCCAAGTGAGAACTCAATAATCTGGCTATTGTAAACAGCTACTTAGGGATGCACAAACTTTTAGTAAAATCGTGCGATCCACGAAAGAGAGCGGTATCTGTTCGACTCATCTTCACTGCTCATCATCTTCCCGGTTTAATTTAACTAAAGTCTGCATCTAAAATAAGGCTTTTTTGTAATTTTGTGGAAACGTTTACACAGTTTGAATTCGATCACGGATCTGGATCGAGATTGGTTGCTAGACTTTTAGCCAGTTAAGAAATGGGCGTACCGATTCGATGCAATGGCGATTGGCTTTTAGCGCATCAGAGTGAGGTATGAACAGAAAGCAGCAAACGTGGAGAAGCAAAAAGTGAAAGTTCTTGTCACAGGCGGTATGGGATACATCGGTAGTCACACTTGCGTTCAGATGATTGAAGCGGGAATGGAACCTATCATCGTTGATAACTTGTGTAACGCCAAACTGGAAGTGTTAAACCGTATTGAAGCGCTGACTGGCAAACAGCCTGCGTTCCACCAAGGTGACATCCGTGACGAAGCCTTTTTGGATACGGTATTCGCGCAGCACGACATCCAAGCCGTGATCCACTTTGCTGGCCTCAAAGCGGTTGGCGAATCGGTGGCAAAACCACTTGAGTACTACGACAACAACGTCAATGGCTCATTGGTGTTAGCGCGCAGCATGCGTAAAGCGGGCGTGAAAAGCATCGTATTCAGTTCATCGGCAACGGTTTACGGTGACCCTGAAATAGTGCCGATTACGGAAGATTCACCAACAGGCGCAACCACCAACCCATACGGACGCAGCAAATATATGGTGGAGCAATGCTTAAGCGATCTGTTCCATGCTGAAAACGATTGGAGCATCACCTTACTGCGTTACTTCAACCCAGTTGGCGCGCACCCATCGGGCTGCATGGGGGAAGACCCACAAGGCATTCCCAATAACCTGATGCCATTTATCGCCCAAGTCGCTGTTGGTCGCCGAGAAAAACTCGCGGTATTCGGTAACGACTATCCAACCCCTGACGGCACTGGCGTACGTGATTACATCCATGTGATGGATCTGGCCGACGGCCATATTGCGGCTTTGAAATCGGTGGGTGAGAAATCGGGTTTGCACATTTACAACTTAGGTACAGGTAAAGGCTCGAGCGTACTTGAGATGGTGGATGCGTTCGCGACCGCTTGCGGTAAACCAGTGCCTTACGAGTTATGCCCGCGTCGTCCTGGGGATATTGCTGAATGTTGGGCAAGCACGGAAAAAGCCGAGCGTGAACTAGGTTGGAAAGCAACACGCACGGTAGCTGAAATGACCGCCGATACGTGGAACTGGCAGTCAAATAACCCTAGTGGCTATTCCCCGGAGTAATTGCAGTCGCCGCGTTGCCATCTGCGCTTCTCACGGTTTTGGGAAGCTGAGTTTGAAGAATTTTAAAGAGTTGAGTAAGTAACATGTCGAATGTCGAATTTAACCCAGTGGATCATCCACACCGCCGTTACAACCCTCTGACTGGGCAATGGATTTTGGTTTCACCTCACCGTGCAAAACGCCCTTGGAGTGGCGCAGATGAAAAGCCCGCGTTGGATGAGCTACCAAGCTATGACGGTAAATGTTTCCTTTGTCCAACCAACGAACGTATCTCTGGCGATGTTAATCCAGACTACCAAGGCACTTATGTGTTCAATAACGATTTTGCTGCGCTGATGGTGGATTCACCAGATGCACCGGAGTCAAACAACCCGCTATTCAAAACGCAAGGCGTGCGTGGTTTGAGCCGAGTGATTTGCTTCTCGCCAGATCACAGCAAAACCTTACCAGAGCTGCCAGTGGATAAAATTCGTGGCGTGATAGATACATGGAACGAACAAATTGAAGAGCTCGGCAAAGAGTTCGTTTGGGTTCAGGCGTTCGAAAACAAAGGTGAAACCATGGGCTGTTCTCAGCCGCATCCACACGGTCAAATCTGGGCGAACAGCTTCTTACCAAATGAGATCGAGCGCAAAGAGCACAACCTAAAAGCCTACTACCAAGAACACGGCAGCAACTTGCTGGTGGATTACGTACAAGCGGAACTCAAAGACGGCTCACGCATCGTGGTGGAAACCGAACACTGGCTGGCGGTGGTGCCTTACTGGGCTGCTTGGCCGTTCGAAACCATGTTGTTGCCGAAAACGCACATTCGTCGCATGAGCGAACTCAGCGATGAGCAACGAGACGATTTAGCGCTAGCGATTAAGAAGCTGACCAGCCGTTACGATAATTTATTCCAATGCTCTTTCCCTTACTCGATGGGCTGGCACTACGCGCCGTTTTTTGACCAGGGCACAGACATCGACCATTGGCAGCTTCATGCACTTTTTTATCCGCCACTACTGCGCAGTGCCACGGTTCGTAAGTTCATGGTGGGCTACGAAATGCTGGCAGAAAGCCAACGTGACCTCACCGCAGAGCAAGCGGCGCAGCGTCTGCGTGATGTGAGTGATGTCCACTACAAAGAATGCTAAGTCTTTAAATTGGACTGATTACGAATAACGGGATAGCGCGACTTTACAGATAGAAAGTTAGGCTCAACGCGCTATCCCACACAAATTACTATTTTAAGAGAACGTCCCTATGTCTGAACTTATCCAAAATGTGAAAGCGTCATTTGAGCAAGTGTTGGGCTACGCACCTAGCCATATTATTCAAGCGCCTGGTCGTGTGAACTTGATTGGTGAGCACACCGATTACAACGATGGTTTTGTCCTACCGTGTGCCATTAACTACCAAACGGTCGTGGCGGCGGCAAAGCGTGAAGACAATATCGTGCGTGTGGTGTCGGTCGATTACGGCAACGCAGTTGACGAATTCGATATCACGCAAGCCATTACCTTCCAGCAAGACAAAATGTGGGCGAACTACATTCGCGGCGTGGTGAAGTGTCTTCTGGCGCGTGGCTATCAGTTTACTGGGGCGGATATTTCAGTCAGCGGCAACGTGCCTCAAGGCGCGGGTTTGAGCTCATCGGCGGCATTGGAAGTGGTGATCGGTCAAACGTTTAAAGTGCTGTTCAATCTTGAAATCAGCCAAGCCGAAATCGCGTTAAACGGTCAGCAAGCTGAGAACGAATTCGTCGGTTGCAACTGCGGCATCATGGATCAAATGATTTCAGCGGAAGGGCGTGAAAATCATGCGATGCTATTAGATTGCCGTAGCCTTGAAACAGAAGCGGTCTCTATGCCAGAAGACATGGCCGTCGTGATCATAAACTCGAATAAAAAACGTGGTTTGGTCGACAGTGAATACAACACTCGTCGTCAGCAATGTGAAGAAGCGGCGCGCATTTTCGGTGTGAAAGCTTTGCGTGATGTGACCATTGAACAGTTTAACGAGAAAGTGTCTGAACTTGACGAGCTAGTAGCAAAACGTGCTCGTCACGTAATCACAGAAAACGACCGCACGGTAGAAGCAGCACAAGCACTTCGTGCACACGACATGAAGCGTATGGGTGAACTGATGGCTGAGTCTCATGCTTCTATGCGTGATGATTTCGAAATCACAGTCAAAGAAATCGATACGTTAGTTGAGATGGTGAAAGAAGTGATTGGCGAGCAAGGCGGCGTGCGCATGACTGGCGGTGGCTTTGGTGGTTGCATCGTGGCACTTGTACCGCCAGCACTGGTTGATGATGTGAAAGCGGCAGTTGAAGTGAAGTACCAAGCAGCTACGGGCTTAAAAGAGTCGATTTATGTTTGCCAAGCCAAAAATGGTGCGGGTTTGGTTGAAGTGCTGTAAGGAATGATGATGAAAGCCTATTTTCAACAACTAGAACAAGCGATGGCGCAAACGCCGTCGTTTGATGGCCAAACTGTGAATCTGATTCATTTGACCAACGCGAATGGTATGACAGCGTCGTTTATGGATATCGGTGCGACGTGGTTGAGTTGCACATTACCGGTAAATGGTGAAAACCGTGAAGTGTTGTTGCGCTCACCAAATATGGCTGAACACATGAAGCAAGACGCTTACTTCGGTTCCATTGTTGGCCGCTTTGCTAACCGAATTGCGAAAGGGCAGTTTGAGATCGACGGAGAGAAGTATCAACTTGGTATCAATAACGGTGAAAACTCACTGCACGGTGGCCTAGAAGGGTTTGATAAACGCCGCTGGAAGGTTGAAGAGCAAAATGATCAACAGGTCACTTTTTCACTTCGCTCCCCGGACGGTGACCAAGGCTATCCGGGAAATCTCGATGTGAAGGTGACGTACACGCTCACTGACGAGAATGAACTAGCTATCGCCTATGATGCTACGACCGACAAAACATCACCAGTGAATTTAACCAATCACGCCTACTTTAACTTGGCTGGTGAGGCGAGCCGCGCGAAAAGTTTGGATCATACTTTACAGCTCAATGCTGGGCATTACTTGCCAACGGATGCGGGGTTAATTCCTACCGGTGAACAAAAAACAGTTTCGGGTACCAGTTTCGACTTCACCGAGCCAAAATCGATTGGCCAAGAATTTCTTGCTGAGCAAGATCAGAAAACTGCTGGTGGCTACGATCACGCCTTTGTATTCATGCCTGAAGTGACCGATGGCGTATCTGTCGCTGCGGTTTTAATTGCACCAAAAGAAGATGTGGTGATGAAGGTGAAAACCACCAAGCCTGCCATCCAGTTTTATTCAGGTAATTTCTTAGCCGGTACGCCAGGTGCAAGTAAAACTTACGAACGCTATGACGGCCTTGCGTTGGAAACGCAGTACTTTCCAGACGGGCCAAACAAACCAGAATGGGGACTCAACAATGGGGTGTTGAGCTCTGGGGATTGCTATCAGCATCAAACTACTTATCAGTTTGAATTTTAGATAGCACTTCTGCCCTTTGAACTTGCAGCGGCAGCGATGCTGCAACTCCAACGACTTTGGGTGTTATGGTGGGCTACATACCCACCTTTTTTGTTTTTATCGAAGAGGTTCGAACGATGAGCTCACCCTCTACTTTGCGTTTGTTAGAAAGCAACGGTTGCCCTTCAATCAGTGCCATCAACGATTCGATTGCGAGTTTACCCATGTCTGAGTAGGGCAGTTCAACCGACGTTAATGCTGGAAAGCTTTCAGAGGCGATTTGCTGATTATCGTAACCGACAACGGCAACATCCTGAGGAATCTTCAACCCCAATTCCGCTATCGCTTGGTAGCACCCCATTGCCATATAGTCGCTGCCACAGAAAATCGCTTCCGGCGGCTGCTCCATATTCAGTAGAGACAGTGTTTGCTGGTGCGCTTCTTTTAGCGACCAGTTTGCATCGACTAAATACTCTGAGTTAGGAATGATGTCTGCATCAATGAGAGCCTGACGATAACCATCGGCACGTTGCTTACTGGCTAGCATCCAACTTTCACCAGACAGCATGGCAATGCGACGATAACCTTGCGCTGTGAGGTGTGAAACTGCTTTGTAAGCTCCAATCATATCGGCCGGCAAAATACTTGGCGTTTCGGTGTGTTCTTCGTTGGTGCAGTTCAGCAGCACAGTCGGTAAGGAAGTTGTGACGCGTTGCTGCTCCAACTCTCGCGTCATACTGGATGCGTAAACCAAGCCTGCGTAATCACCGCCGTTGATCTCCGACTCAATCTTGCTTGCCAACACTTCATCATGGCTGTAATTGAACGTCACCAAAATGTAGTCGTTTGACCACGCTTCTTCTCTCGCTGCATTGATGGCATCGATAAATGGGTCATAACTGGTTAAGCCGTTGATCACCAATGCGATCTTTTTAGGGCGTCCCAAAGCATGGGCAACCTTTTTGTTTTTGTAGCCAAGTGATTCTGCGGTTTCGAGCACTTTACGTTTGGTCGCTTCCGCGATTTTTACGGAAGTTGAGCCATTCAATACCAGCGATACGGTCGACTGAGAGACGCCAGCCGCCGCCGCAATGTCACTCATGGTGATTTTTTTAGCCATTCTGCTCTTTTACGTAATTTCGTTAGCTAAAGATATTAGCTAAAGATTAAGTTCGGATCATCCTTTAAAGATAAAGATCACAAAAGTAAGTCAGAGCAACTTAAAAGCTGTGATTTTCACCACGTTTATTCTTTGAGCACCTAGTCATTAAATTATTAATTAATATATTAGCTAATATTATTAGTTAGTAATTTAGTTTTAAGGTGAGTAAGATGAAAAGATGGTCGGAAGAGAAAGCGTGGCAATGGCAAAAAGAGCATGGCTGGCTACGTGGCTTTAACTATTTACCGCGCACAGCGGTTAACTGGAATGAGATGTGGCAAGCGGAATCTTTTGCACCTGAGGTGATGGAACAAGAGTTAGCTTGGGCGCATGATGTGGGTTACAACACTTTACGTACCAACTTACCATTTATAGTTTGGCAAGCGGATCGCGATGGTTTACATGCGCGAATTGAGCGCTTTCTGGATATTTGCGAACGCAATCAAATCAAAGTGATGCTCACGCCGATGGATGACTGCGGTTTTTCGGGCGACCATCCTTATCTTGGTGAACAAAAAGCGCCAGTACCGGATTTGCACAACAGCCAAGCAGCAGCAAGTCCTGGTCGCAATGTGGTGATGGACAAATCTATGTGGGGTGAGGTCGAAGCGTATATTCGCGACATCATCTCTACCTACAAAAATGACCCTCGAATCGTTATTTGGGATCTCTATAACGAGCCAACCAACCGCATGATTTTCACCACCACGGGTGAGATTGCTTACGACGAAGAAATGGAAACCTTTAGTCATGAGCTGATGGAACAAGCGTTTGAGTGGGCACGTGAAGAAAACCCAACTCAGCCTCTCACCGTCGGCGCTTGGCATGCGCCAAGCATTCTTGACCGAAACCTGCCGATTTATGAACACCCAACCGATCGCAAAGCGATGGAGCAGTCGGACATCATTACTTTCCACGCTTACTTACCACTCGATCTGTTCCATAAAGCCGTTGAAATTGTAGAAAGCTACAACCGACCAATGATGTGTACTGAGTGGCTTGCTCGTCATGCGCAATCGTACATGCACGAACAGCTTCCGGTCTTTAAACAGAAAAACATTGGCTGCTACCAGTGGGGATTAGTGAAAGGAAAAACACAAACGCATCTGCCTTGGCCAGAGATAAAACGTAGCGATGCAAACTATGCGAGCCAATGGTTCCACGATCTGCTTGATGAGCAAGGACAGCCGTATGACGCAAGCGAAGTGCAATTGATCAAAACACTCGCAGAAGTGGATTAATTGCCTGTGAGCCGACTCTGAGAAATGGGTCGGTTTATTATTTACAATAAAATCAATTGAGACGTGAACAATGACTACTCTACAAAACAAACTCACCAATAAGGAGCTGATGTCTTACTTCGGCTATGGGGTAGGCCAGTGCTTTAGCTTTGGTCTAGTCGGCTCTTTTATTCTTTATTTCTATACCGATATTTTGGGCATTTCTCCAATTGCGGCGAGTACGATTTTTTTGATTGCTCGTGTGTGGGATGCGGTGAACGATCCGCTCATTGCCGGATACATGGACACGCTAGACTCTCGCTTTGGTAAATTCCGCCCTTACATGCTGTTTACGCCGATTCTGATTGTTCTGGTCACGGTTGCCGCGTTCTATAACATTGATGCTGATACGTCGACAAAAGTGATGTATGCCGGTATCACTTACATTCTTTGGGGTACGCTTTACACCATTTCTGATGTGCCGTTTTGGTCTATGTCTTCTGTTATGACGGATGAACCGCAAGAGCGAGCAAAAGCGGCAACTTGTGCCATGTTAGGGGTGAATGCAGGTATTGGTGCAACTTTGGTTGTGTTCCCGAAACTGAGCGCTTACTTCGCTGATGGCCGAGCAGATCAGGGTTACTTACCAGCTGTGATTGTGTTGATGATCGCGGGTTTGTTCTTCATGCTGAACGGTTTTTATAACACCAAAGAACGCATCTCGACGAAGAGCTGTGAAAAAGTCACGCTAAAACAAACCTTTCAAGCCGTTCGTAAAAACAAGCCGTTGTTTTTTATTCTGGCAGCGTTTTTCATGAATGTGTTCTTCAATCTGGTGAATGGCTTATACATTTTCTTCTTCACATACAACATGGGTGACGCAGGTTTAGTCTCTCTGATTGGTACCATCACTTTGGTAAGTGCGATTGCGTGTTTAGCTACGCCTGTGCTGACAAAGCGTTTCAAAAAACGTGACATCTTTATTGCGCTGTGCGTTTTAGAGATCATCGCTCGCATTGGGTTCTATTTTACTGGCTATGATAATCCAACGGTCGTGATGGCGTGGTTAGCGGTGATTACAGGCATCTTTATGATGACCAACCCTCTTATCTCGGCCATGATTGCAGACACAGTAGAGTACTCTTACTACCACAGCGGCAAACGTACCGCGGCGATCACGTTCTCGGGACAGACCTTTACAGGCAAACTCTCTGTTGCAGTAGCGGGCGGCTTAACGGGGGTTATCTTGACGATGATTGGCTATGTACCAAATGCGGCGCAACCGGAAACCGCGCTCAGTGGTATGTTCTTCTGTATTGCGTTGCTACCGGCATTGGGAGCTCTAGTGCGCATTTTCATTATGTCTCGCTACACATTTACCGAAGACCAACACGCGATTTTACGAGAAAAATTACAGCGTGGTGAGTTTGCGGAAGGCGTTGACGTGAAGTCTGCAAAACCGAACGAAGCCTTGAGCTAGAATCCATATCGTCTCGACAAGTGCTCAAAGAAAAAGCCCGCTCAATAACCTGAGCGGGCTTTCGTTTTCAATTTACAGGTTATCCACCATCAACAACGCTCAACAGAATTTCTTCGTACTAAAGTTGGGCTAAAAATAATGGTTTCGTCTTCAATTTTTTCGTCACGAGATAGCGCCAAAGCCAAACGGGCGGCTCGTTCTGCCATCATCTCGATTGGGTAGCGAATAGTAGTCAAGCTAGGGTGAACAAAGCGGGCGATTAAGCCATCATCGAACCCGACCATAGAAACCTTACTTGGTACGTCAATGCCATTTTGATCCAACGCTGCCAGTGCGCCAGCGGCCATGTAGTCGTTGTAGGCCACTACTCCAGTAATCTCCAAAGATTTGGTTAACAGGTTAGTCATCGCAACTTCGCCACCATCACTGTTGGGCTCACCGTATTCGATGTAGCTTTTGGAGAGTTCAATACCATGTTCTTTCAATGCGGCTTGGTAACCTTGCAAGCGCTCATCGGTATCTTCGATATCGTGGGATGAGGCAATGCAAGCGATTTTGCGATGCCCATGACGAATCAAATATTCTGTTGCGAGGAATGCTCCTTTGCGGTTATCAAGGGAAATACAGCGTTCAGCCAGCTCTGGGATATGACGATTGATAAGCACCATACCTTTTACTTCTTGGGCGTAGCCAATTAGATCCTCATCAGATAAGCCTTTCGAGTGGATGACTATTGCATCGCAACGGCTGTTGATCAGCAATTCTAAGGCTTGACGCTCATCTTCTGGATTATGGTAACCGTTGCCAATCAAGATATGTTTGCCATTTTCGCGCGCGACATTATCGACTGATTTGACCAGTGTGCCGAAGAAAGGATCGGACACATCACTCACCAACACACCCATGGTATTTGTGCTTTGGCTCACCAAGGCACGAGCTGCGGCATTGGGTCTGTAACCCAATTTGCTCATTGCTTTGGTGACCGACTCTACCGATGATTGGCTGGCTTTTGGGGACTTGTTGATCACGCGAGAAACCGTTGCGACCGAAACACCGGCTTCTTTCGCGACATCCTTGATCGTTGCCATATAGAACCTTTAGTGGCTAAAAATTTTGACTGGAAGTATTAAACACCCATTGTGTAATAAGTGCAATTTGATAGGGGGTTGCTTTCGGAAATGAGATCTTTACCACTTGTATTTATTAAGCTTACTGATAGTGTAAACGTTATCTTTTTAGTAAAACTTTACTGAGGTTTTAATTATGGAAACTATCGCTTACTCTGATTTTGCCAAACTGGAAATTCGTACCGGAAAAATCATTGAAGTGGCTCGTCATCAAAATGCAGACAAGCTGTACATTGTGCAAATTGATATTGGTGAAAAAACACTGCAAACCGTAACCAGCTTAGTACCTTATTACACCGAGGAAGAGTTGATGGGCAAACAAGTGGTCGTGTTGTGTAATCTTGCCAAAGCCAAAATGCGCGGCGAAACCTCAGAATGTATGTTGTTGTGCGCAGAAACGGATGATGAATCCGAAAGTGTGTTGCTAACGCCAGAAAGAGCGATGCCGACTGGGGTGAGAGTTGTTTAGAGTTTAATCAAGCAAACGTTTTATTGTTCGTGTTTATGTTTTGTGTCTCATTTTATAAATAAATCAATAGGAATATATTCAACTCTATTCATAATCTCCGCGCTTTAAAAACTGTTTAACAGTATGAAAAATATAGGAAATTATAATGAAAAAAGTATTGCCATTATTGGCTTTAGGTGCAGTGGTTGCTTCAGCGTCAGTTCAAGCAAAAGGTAACTGGTATGTTGGCGCAGATATTCTTAACTCTGATCTTGAAGTTGAAGGTCACTCTTACAGCTCTTCAGCTACAGGTTTGGGTATTGCGGTAGGTAAAGAGCTGCAATATTCAGAAAACTTCAAATTGGCTTTAGAAGGTGAGTACATTTACTACGGTAGCTTCGAAGAAAAAGCATCGGGCGCGGGTAATTGGTTAGAAGCTACTGTTGAAGGTTATTCATTCAACCTTAATGCTAAACCTAAGTACCAATTCTCTGGCACTGGTTTTTATGTTGGTGCTGTTGTTGGTCTAGGTGTAACGGGGGTTGATTTAGAGGCAAAATCAAACCTTTCTGGTTTCACTGGTAAGACTGATGGTAGCGATGCAGGCTTTAACTATGGTGCTGAAGTGGGTTATGAATTTGCTTCAGGTCTGGTTGTTTCTGGTGGCTACCGTGCTTCTACAGTAACCATCGATGTTGAAGGTGGTGGCGATCTTGAATTTGATTTTGACAGCCTGTACGTTGGCGTTGATTACAAGTTTTAAGCTCGCATAAGCAAAACATAGATACTAAAAAGGAGCCGTTAGGCTCCTTTTTTGATTAGATTATCAATCAACTCGTAATGATGCTCTTGCACGCCTGCAAGGTTGCCATATTTAGGTTGGTGGCGGTCATTTTCTTTTGCGTGTTGCCAGCCAATGGTGTGACGCACAAAATGCTCTGCAAACGCATGAGATACTTCCAAGCAACCTGCTAGCACGGTATCGACATAGCTTTGCATGATTGGGCTTTTTACGCACGGTGGTAATGGCTCATCTTTTACGTAAACCCAGATGCTATGTTCTTGGTTAAAGTTCGCGTCCGATTCGATTTGATCTGGCTGAATTTGAATACGATGATAACCACGCTCACGGCGATCGAATTCTGCGAGAGCCTCTTCATTCACTTCGAGTAAAACGCCGTTGACCTGCCCATCGCCTTGGTTTACAACCAGAGGAGACAGAGTGTAGCTGTCATCAATTTTTCCCCAGTATCGCACCAGTCCATGAGCAATGACGGGAATGGCTTCTCCCGTTTGTCCGGTTAACTTACGTGACGCAGAATTAATCAAACTGCCATAGCCAAATATGTACATCTTCGTTGCATCCCTTAACTGATGGTTGTGTCTCTCACCGTTTATACCTAACCCGCCTCTGAAGCACAACTTTACCTCTTAAGTATAATCTTAACTCTTAACATGTATTTTTTATGCATGTTTGTGGTAGCATCAATATTGTAGTTGAGTTAACCAGCATCAAGAGACGCTTGAGGGCAAGATAATGCTGAATATCACCGATAAAAAAGTGGAAGAAAAAATCCCCGCATGGCTGCGATTAGGCTTTCGGCCGTTTTTTCTGTTTGGGTCGATTTACGCCATTGTTGCGATCGCGTTGTGGGTGTGGATGTTCCAGAGCGGACAGCCAAACGCATTAGCTGTACCGGCATTATGGTGGCACGTACATGAAATGTTGTTCGGCTTTTCGATGGCGATTGTGGTTGGTTTTGTACTGACCGCGGTACAAAACTGGACTGGCATTAATGGTACCAAGCATTACACGCTTTTGGTCTTATTTGGCTTATGGCTCGCGCCCCGAATATTGCTTTGGACGCCAGCGCCGTTATGGTTAACCAGCAGCATTGAAGCGGTATTTTTGTTGTTTGTTGCCTATGAGGTAGGCATTCGTGTTTATCGAGCCAAAGGTTGGCGTAATCTGTTTTTTGTGCCGCTGTTTCTTTTGGCCATTTTTGCGAACTTTGCAAGCTACGCAACAATAAAAGGCATGCCGCCGTTTAGCTCTTCTGCTGTATGGCAGGCGATGTTGTGGTGGTTTACGTTGTTGCTGTCGGTCATGGGCGGGCGTGTGATTCCATTCTTTACTGCGCGTCGATTTAATTTCGAAAAAGCGCAACCATTGGCTTGGTTAGATTGGTTCGCGAACTTGCCGTTGGTAATGCTATTTGTGCTGAGCTTTTTCCCTGTGACGTTTGCAGAACTAGGTAATCCGTTGATGCTGTTTGCAGGAGTTGCTCAGTTGGTGCGTTTTGTTCGCTGGAAACCTTGGTTAACCCTGAGCGAGCCTTTAGTGTGGTCGCTGCATGCTGCGTATTTGTGTTTGCCACTAAGCTTAATTTTGCGAGGCACTTGGGGAGATGCATTTGCCAGCCATAACCTGATTCACCTGTTTGCGATAGGTGCATTAGGCGGCTTGATTTTAGCGATGATCGCACGCGTGACGATGGGACATACTGGTCGCATGATCTACAAAGGTCCGAACATGAGCCTTGCGTTTGCGGCGATTACCGCGGCAGCTTTGGTTCGCAGTTTTGCCGTGATATTTGATCCTGCAAATATGATGCTGTGGATTAATATCAGTGGCGGATTGTGGATTGTCGCATTTGGCCTGTTTGTTTGGCGCTTTGGCGTGATGCTTATTACCCCTCGCGTTGATGGTCATCCCGGATAGGGCGCTAATGTGAGTAGAGAAAGAGGAGCCGCGCGCTCCTCTTTTGATTTTTGTTCTTTATAGGATTAGCGCTTATTCGTCTTCGTCGTCCGTTTTATTCGTGAACCCCAAGCGTTTGAATAGCCACCACTCTAGAGCAAAGATGACAATTAAAGCGATACAGAACCAGGTGAACGCCATGGCGGATTCCACGCCTGGCATACCGCCAATGTTGATGCCAAGCAAACCTGTTAGGAAGCTGGTTGGTAAGAAAATAGTCGCCACCAAGGTAAATAGATAACTGTTTTTATTAGTTTTCTCGTCACGATGATGTTTGATTTCTTCTTGAAAGAGAGCGACTTCTCCAAGATAAAACTCAAGTGTTTCATTTATGCGCGTAATATTATTGTGGGCGAAGCGATATTGATGGGGCCTTAAAGCCACCAACTCGGACTCTGATTCAACGAGATCTCGAATAGCATATTGCTGAGGGCGAATAAAACGTTTGATGGAGATAAGCGCTTTTTGAGTCGCCATATGCTTGTACGTCGATTCATCATTCACATCAAACTGGTTTAACGTCTCTTCAATCGTATCGAGGTAAACGTCTATTTTGCTATTTAATCCTTCAATAATCTGATGAAGTAAACCAGCAAGGCTTTTCGGACCTTTGTGTTCCGCCAAGGCTTGACGAATTTCCATGATGGCACGCGATGGGATCTTACGTGTTGAAATCAGTGCGCCTTGAAAATAGAGAATTCGAATACTGAGCATGTCTTCTGGTGAAGCATCGCCATTCATATTGACGCCTCGTAAAATCAACATGAAGTTCTCGTCATCCAAAGGGTGGAAAGACGGTCGGCTCTCGTCGGCTAACAGGTGATCAACAGTGGCACGTGGCACTTGGTTTTGTTCTAGCCAGCCCCGAATATCGGGATGCAGCCGCTCACAATGGTACCAATGTTTGGCTTGAATCTGCTCCGCCGTTGTGGATTGCTGAGTTGCTTCTGGGGTTGAAAAATCCCAATGTTCAATCATAAAACCCATTTTCTTTTCCTTGTCTGAGCCTTTCCCCAAATAACTCGGAAAGAGCCTGTTCTTCCGCTGCATTATTTTCCGGGAAGTGCATCAGTGATAACGTTCTGAACCTAGCGCCATGAAGTTATTCAGGGGTAATTATTTAAATGAGTATGATTGCATTTAACGCTAAATGTCTATGAATAGTTGCTCTTATTTGTAATCAAGTGAAGCAAGCCAAAGTGTGGTGTAAAAACAGCAAAATAAAAAAGCCTGCAGTGAGGCAGGCTTTCTAGTGGGGAGGGGAGGAGCAGCTAGCCAACTTGAGAAAGATTAACCACTTTCTGCTGTAGCTTTTCTTTTAAATAGTCCGATAAAGCCAGCTTTTCTTCGTCGTTCATGTACAGACCAAGCTTGGTACGACGCCACAAAATGTCTTCATCGGTCATTGCCATTTCATGGTTCATTAAGTAGTCGATCTCACGTTGGTAAACACCGCCGGCTTGCGATGAGAACGCGTGTCCAAGGTCAGCTTCGCTTGCTGTGCCTTCCATTAAGTTCCACGTTTGGGTACCAAATTGTGTCACGTAACGAAGAATCAATGCTTCTGGCGCCCAAGCGTATTTAGCATGAATTTGTTTAGCTAATTGTTCACGACTACAGCTGAAGTTACCACCAGGTAGGGTTTGATTTGCCGTCCAGTCGCTTCCCATCTCTGGTAGGAAAGGAGCTAGCTTTTTCATTGCCGCTTCACCCAGCTTACGGTAGGTCGTCAGCTTACCACCAAAGACAGAAAGCAGAGGTGCATGGTCGTATTCCGCATCGAGTTCTAGCGTGTAGTCTCGTGTGATCGCTTGCGGAGAGTCAGATTCATCGTCACATAAAGGACGAACACCGCTGTATGTCCAAACCACATCTTCGCGAGTCAGCTGGTGGACAAAGTGTTGGTTTACGATGTCGATGAGGTAATCGACTTCGTCATCTGAGATTGCCACTTCGCGTGGGTCACCTTTGTATTCCACATCTGTTGTACCAATGATTGAGAACTTATCTAAGTAAGGAATCATAAATACGATGCGGTTGTCTTTGTTTTGAAGAATGTAGGCTTGCGGTTCGTTGTGGATACGAGGAACAACGATGTGCGAGCCTTTGATTAAGCGAATGTTACGAGGAGAGGCTTGCTCTAATCCATCATCAAAGAACTGTTTTACCCAAGGGCCAGCTGCGTTTACTAGTGCTTTTGCTTTGCGTTCGAAACGTTGGTCTGTCATCACGTCATGAATTGTGACATGCCAGATACCACCTTCACGGTGTGCTTTTTCTACGCGGCAGTAGTTACGTACTTCTGCATGGTTTTCACGAGCAGCCAGAACGTTAAGTAATACTAAACGCGCGTCATCAACCCAACAGTCAGAGTATTCGAAACCGGTTTTCATTTCTGGTTTTAGCAAGCCCGATTTCGCTAAGTTGACTGTTTTGCTGCCTGGCAGAGTCGTACGTTTACCCAAGTTATCGTAAAGGAACAGACCACAACGAATCATCCAAGCTGGGCGTAGGAATGGGCGATGAGGCAAACGGAAACGCATTGGTAGGGCAACGTGAGGCGCTTTGCGAAGAATAACTTCACGCTCTGCGAGCGCTTCCGAAACCAAACGAAACTCGTAGTGTTCAAGGTAGCGTAAACCGCCGTGGATCAGTTTAGAACTTGCCGAAGAAGTAGCGGACGCGAAGTCATTTGCTTCGTATAGGCCAACACTCAAACCGCGGCCAGCTGCGTCTGCCGCAATACCAGCCCCGTTGATGCCGCCACCAATTACGATCAAGTCTAAGGTAGTGGATGAGCTAGTAGTGGAAGCATTTTTTTGTATACTCATAAATTTGACCTCTTGGTGAGCGAACGAGCATTTTAGAACATGATCTAATCCTAGCTTAGGTTTCGTTTGTGATCATCTATTATTTTCGTTTGTGAGCGTTTTGTGTGATTTAGGCACAAAAAAACCTCTGCCTAATTAAGACAGAGGTCATTTGAGAGGCAAATTAATGATTGAAACTACTCGTTTTCGAAGTTTGTCTCGTTCGCTTCAACGACTTCAAGCGGAATTGAAGCTTCTTTTAAAATCGACAAGATTTCTTCTGGTGGCTGCTTGTTGGTAAAGATCATGTTGAGCTGAGCGATATTGCCTAGCTTCACCATGGCATTCCGCCCAAATTTGGTGTGGTCGACGGCGAGAAATACACTGCGGCTGTTGTCGATGATCGCTTGTTTGACCCTGACTTCGTGGTAATCAAAGTCTAATAGCGAGCCATCAAAGTCGATACCACTGATGCCAAGAATGCCAAAGTCGAGACGGAACTGTTTAACGAAGTCGAGAGTGGCTTCTCCAACAATGCCTCCATCGCGACTTCGAACTTCACCGCCAGCTAAGATGACTTTGATCTCTGGGTTGGGGAAGAGAATGGTTGCCACGTTGATATTGTTGGTAACCACGCGTAGCTGTTTATGGTTTTTATTGAGCGCTCGCGCAACCGCTTCTGGTGTGGTGCCGATATCAATAAATAGAGTCGCGCCATCAGGAATGTGCTTGACCACCTCGTCTGCAATGACATCTTTTTCATTGAAGTTGAGCGCTTTACGCGTGTTGTAAGATGTGTTTTCAGAACTGAGAGGGATGGTTGCACCACCGTGATAACGACGAATTTTGTTGTCGTCGGCGAGTTCATTGAGATCGCGTCGGATGGTTTGTGGGCTGACATTGAATCTTTCTACCAACTCATCCGTGCTGACATAGCCTTGTTTTTTCACCAACTCAACAATCTGTTGGTGTCGAGGTATTTGCTTCACTTACCACTCCCTTGTGCATTGGTAACGGCCAATGCTTCAAATTCGAAGCTCTATTGTGCTCGAATTTGCGCGTTGTGAGAAGTAAGCGAGTTCAGGAATCAGGGGCAAAGCGCAAAAAGAGCGCACAAATGGCGCTCTTTTTTCGTATGGAGGTGAGATTAATCTTCTTCGTCGTGAAGTTCAGACCAGGTTTGCGCACATTTCACTGCGCGTTTCCACCCCTTGTAACGACGATTGCGCTTTTCTTCATCATCGTGCGGCTCAAACGTGCGATCAAGCACCGCTTTATTCTGCAACTCGTCAATGCTGTCCCAGTAACCCACGGCAAGGCCTGCAAGGTAGGCTGCACCAAGAGCCGTCACTTCTGTTACTTGAGGGCGGTGTACTTCTGTATTCAATACATCGGATTGGAACTGCATTAGGAAGTTGTTCGCTACCGCACCGCCATCGACGCGAAGATTCGCCAACTTAATACCTGAATCGGCTTGCATCGCATCCAGTACGTCACGAGTTTGGTAAGCGATGCCTTCCAAAGTCGCACGGATAATGTGGTTTGAGTTCACGCCGCGAGTAAGGCCGACAATCGTGCCACGTGCGTAGGCATCCCAGTATGGTGCGCCTAAACCAGTAAAGGCAGGCACGACATAAACGCCGTTTGAGGTATCCACTTTGGTTGCGAAATATTCAGAGTCTTCTGCACCGTTCAGGATTTTTAATTCATCACGTAGCCATTGGATAGAAGCACCACCCATGAATACGGCACCTTCAAGCGCATAAGCAGGCTCACCTTTCGGACCACAAGCCAAAGTTGTCAGTAGGCCGTGCGTCGAAGTGACTTTTTCTTGGCCCGTATTCATTAGCAAGAAACAACCCGTGCCGTAAGTGTTTTTCGCCTGACCCGCTTCAACACACATTTGGCCGTAAAGCGCAGCTTGTTGGTCGCCAGCAATACCAGAAATAGGAATACGAGTACCGCCTTTACCACCAATGTTGGTCTTA
Organism: Vibrio sp. M60_M70; assembly: GCF_037162085.1. Taxonomy (NCBI): domain Bacteria; kingdom Pseudomonadati; phylum Pseudomonadota; class Gammaproteobacteria; order Vibrionales; family Vibrionaceae; genus Vibrio; species Vibrio sp. M60_M70. The sequence continues at coordinate 2,575,402 of NZ_JARLUL010000001.1, read as the reverse complement.
CCGTAAACTTCCGATGAACGTTTTACTTCTGGCATCATAGATGCTGGGATACCAAGCTCATCTAACATTTTCTGATCCCAACATAGATCGTTGATGTTAAATAGCATGGTACGCGATGCGTTAGTGTAGTCGGTCACGTGAACGCGGCCTTGAGTCATCTTCCAAACTAACCAAGTATCGACGGTACCGAACAACAGCTTGCCTGCTTCTGCGTCTTCGCGCGCGCCTTCAACATTGTCCAGAATCCATTTCACTTTGGTACCTGAGAAGTAAGGGTCAAGCACCAAACCTGTGTTGTCACGTACGTAGTTCTCTAGACCACGCGCTTTTAAATCTTCACAGATGTCAGCAGTACGGCGACATTGCCATACGATCGCATTGTAAACGGGTTTGCCTGTTTCTTTATTCCAGACGATGGTGGTTTCACGCTGGTTAGTAATACCGATAGCCGCCAATTGGTCGCTACGGATGCCAGACTTAGCTAGAGCTTCTACCAACGTAGAGCTTTGTGTTGCCCAGATTTCCATTGGGTCATGCTCTACCCAACCTGCCTCTGGATAAATCTGAGTAAATTCGCGCTGTGCGACGCTTACGATGTTCGCGTCATGATCAAGAATTACTGCGCGAGAGCTTGTCGTACCTTGGTCTAGGGCAACAATGTATTTTTGCTCAGTCATGGTAAGAATCCTTTTGTTTCGTTATTTATATTTTAGTAAATGTTCGAGTTGCGTCAGTTTTAAGCTCTAGCTTCTTCTGTTTCTTCTTCCGTCTCACATTGGTTTGGAATTGTACAGCCGTGGCCTTGTTGTGGAAGGTAAGCTGCAATCGCTTTTGGGTACAACCAACCACCAAAGCACGCACCTGCAATCGGAGCAAGTAAAGGCACGATAAAGTAAGGAATGTCTTTAGCACCTGTCAGAGCGTAATCCCAGCCTGCGAAGTAAGCGAACAGTTTCGGTCCAAAGTCGCGCGCAGGGTTCATCGCGAAGCCAGTTAGTGGGCCAAGAGAACCACCGATTACGGCAATCAAAATACCGATTAACAGCGGGTTCATTGCACCTCGTGCAGCGCCGTTATTTTCATCGCCCAAAGCCAAAATCGCAAACATCAGCACGGCAGTGATAACGAATTCCACAGCAAAAGCGCCAAAGAAAGAGAGGGAAGCATGTGGATAGGTTGAGAAGATACCAGCGGTTGCTAGTGCATCTTGGCTACTGCGGACGAAGTTATGTGCGATTTCGTAGTCGGTGAAAAGGTTGCTGTATAAGCTGTAAACCAACGCAGCAGAGCAGAATGCGCCAAGCATTTGGGCGATGATGTATGGCACCACTTTCGCCTTATCAAAACCATGGAACATAGCGAGTGCGATGGTTACCGCTGGGTTGATGTGCGCGCCTGAAACGCCGGCAGTACAGTAAATAGCGATGGCGACACCTAGGCCCCATACAATACTGATTTCCCATTGTCCAAATGATGCGCCTGTTAGAACTAAGGCTGCGACACAGCCTACGCCGAAGAAGATAAGTAGTCCTGTACCGATAAACTCGGCCAAACATTCTCCGAGCAGAGAGGGGTGTTTGTTCGTTGTCATGTTAAAAGTCCTTTGATCATTTTTGCCTGTCTAGCACGATACTATTGTGCACATATAAACGTTTGCGAAAACAAACGCGCGTTAAAAGTGAGCGTTTGAGCATAAAATTGTTAATCAAAGTCTTCGTTTTTGTTAAATGGCGCATCTTTTAATCGAAAAAGAAAAAAACGAAAAGAACTTCTTTGCTACGAAGTGTGTTTTGGAAGCGCTCAAATTACCGATGTGAAAAAGAATGCACAACTGGTAAGAGGAGTTTTGTGAAGCTGCTACGTGCTTGGGGATTTATTACTCAGATTTTGCGTAGTAATTAACCCTAAAGAGGTAAGGTGAGGTCAAGTACATCAAGGACTAGCGGTGATATAAGAAAATGCGTTGCTATGTTTATATCTCGAGAGGAACTTGTTATCCAAATTAGTGTTAATTATGAAAATGGAGAGGAAAATAAATATGGTTTATGTCTTGTGTTCGTGAATCACTGTCTAGGTTTGAGTTCAGATAACATTAGTTTTGTTATTTCGTTTGATACTAAGCGCGAACATTTTTCATCTTTTTAGTTATTTAGTGGTTTCGCGTAACAAGGATGGATGTGAAACACCCTTTTTACGGTTAATTTGTGTTCTTATTCGAGCCTTTGTTTCATTGGTTTCGAATTGGAATGCTCAAATGAGAGGTTGAAACATCAGTTTCATATTAACTAATTATGAGTAAAGTTGAACGATGGTCTAATTAATGCGCTCTAATTTACTGTATTTACTTATATTTAATTCATGTGCAACATTTGTCACAGAAATAAAATCCTAACTCAATACAATTCATGAACTTTCGAACGAAGATTTTATTTGTTTCGTTCGCTCCTTTTGTGTTTTTTACCATCGCATACAAAATAATGAGGTTCCTATGTTTGGAATATTCAAACCTAAGGCGCACATTGATCGTCTGTCCCCAGGCAGTATCGATAGCACCTACTCTCGCCTCCGTTGGCAACTCTTTATCGGTATATTTGTTGGCTACGCCGGTTACTATCTGGTTCGTAAAAACTTCAGTTTGGCGATGCCTTATCTTATCGAGCAAGGCTTTAGCCGCGGTGACTTAGGTGTCGCGCTGGCAGCTGTTTCCATTGCATATGGTCTCTCTAAATTTCTAATGGGCAGCGTTTCTGACCGCTCCAACCCTCGCTATTTCCTTAGTGGCGGCCTACTGATGTCTGCATTAGTGATGTTTTGCTTTGGCTTTATGCCATGGGCGACTGGCAGCGTCACTGCGATGTTCATTTTGCTTTTCTTGAACGGTTGGTTCCAAGGCATGGGGTGGCCCGCATGTGGACGAACCATGGTGCACTGGTGGTCACGTAAAGAGCGTGGTGAGATCGTTTCGGTTTGGAACGTGGCACACAACGTGGGTGGCGGTTTGATTGGTCCACTATTTATTCTTGGCCTGTGGGCATTTAACGATGATTGGCGCACTGCATTTTATGTTCCTGCATTTTTCGCCACGTTGGTTGCTGTGTTTGTTTGGATGACGGTTCGCGATACGCCTCAATCTTGTGGTTTGCCACCGATCGAAGAGTATAAAGACGATTATCCTGATGACTATGACAAGTCGCACGAACAAGAAATGACAGCCAAGGAAATCTTCTTTAAGTATGTATTCAACAACAAGCTGCTTTGGTCGATTGCAATTGCAAACGCATTTGTTTACCTAATTCGCTACGGCGTACTGGACTGGGCACCTGTTTATCTAAAAGAAGCGAAGGATTTCTCGGTAGATAAATCGTCATGGGCTTACTTCTTATACGAATGGGCCGGCATTCCAGGCACATTATTGTGTGGTTGGATTTCAGACAAATTGTTCAAAGGTCGTCGTGCACCTGCTGGCATCTTATTTATGGTGTTAGTGACCGTTGCAGTGATGGTTTACTGGTTTAACCCTGCTGGTAACCCAATGGTGGACATGATGGCGCTGATTGCAATTGGCTTCCTAATCTATGGTCCGGTTATGCTGATTGGCTTGTACGCACTTGAACTCGCTCCGAAGAAAGCCGCCGGTACTGCTGCTGGTCTTACTGGTTTATTTGGATACTTAGGTGGTGCGGTGGCTGCAAACGCGATTCTGGGTTACACGGTAGACCACTTTGGCTGGGATGGTGGCTTTATCATCTTAGTTGGTTCTTGTATTACTTCTATTGTGTGTTTGATGTACGCCTTCTTAGGTGAGCGTGCGCACCACGAGCAAAAAGAGCGCGAAAAGGAAGCGCTAGCGTAATATTTATTTAAAGAGGCAGTGGAATACTGCCTCTTCGCTTTATCAAGGAAATAACAATGAAAACAAAGTCAGTATGTCTTACTTTTTTAGCACTTAGCCTCTCAGCTGGTGCGATTGCGAAACCGCTTGTAATTGCACACCGTGGCGCATCGGGTTACTTGCCTGAGCACACGCTAGAAGCCAAAGCGCTTGCTTACGCAATGAAACCTGACTACATAGAGCAAGATGTGGTAATGACGAAAGACGACCAGTTGGTCGTGTTGCATGACCATTATCTAGATCGTGTAACGGATGTTGCGGAGCGTTTTCCTGATCGCGCACGCAAAGACGGTCGCTACTACGCGATTGATTTCACACTGGCGGAAATCAAATCGCTGCGAGTAACTGAAGGCTTTAATATCGATGACAAAGGTAATAAGGTCGCTGGTTATCCGACACGATTCCCAATGTGGAAATCGGATTTTACCGTGCCGACGTTTGCTGAAGAGGTTGAGCTGATCCAAGGACTTAACAAGACGTTGGGTTACGACATCGGTATTTACCCAGAAATTAAAGCGCCTTGGTTCCATCGTCATGAAGGTAAGGACATTTCTAAAGCGGTGCTTAAAGTCTTGAAGCAGTACGGTTACGACTCGCAAGACGACAAAGTTTACCTGCAGTGTTTTGATGCGAACGAACTGCAACGCATTAACAGTGAGTTGATGCCCGCAATGGACATGGATTTAAAGCTCGTTCAGCTCATGGCTTACACCGATTGGAACGAAACTATGGTGTACAAAGGCGATACAGCAACGCCATACAGCTATGATTGGATGTTCGAAGCCGACGGCATGAAGAAAGTGGCGAGTTACGCCGAAGGTATTGGACCTTGGAAGCCGATGCTGGTGGATGATAAGTCAACCAAAGACAATATCATCATCAAGCCGTTGATGAAGGCTGCAAAAGACGCTGGCTTGCAAGTGCATCCATACACGTTCCGTGCCGATCCAGGACGCATTCCAGCGTACACGGACAGTTTTGAAGGCATGATGGATGTGTACTACAACCAAGTGAAGGTGGATGGTTTGTTTACTGACTTCCCAGATAAAGCGGTCAGCTTTTTAAATCAGTAATCACGCATTTTGCTGTAAGCTAAAAAATCCCCCAACAGTTTCCTGCTGGGGGATTTTTCTTAACTATTTATTAGTTGTTTTTATGCAATTCGCTGTTCAGTTCAACCGCGCTCTTGTTTGCAAGACACTCGATTTGACCTGTTACAGAGTTACGACGGAACAGTAGGTCAGAAACACCGGCAAGATCGCGTGCTTTCACTACTTCTACTTCTTGGCCAGCAGAATCTAGCATGCGCACTTTTGAACCAGCAGTTACGTATAGACCTGATTCGATAGTACAACGGTCACCCATTGGGAAGCCAAGACCTGCGTTCGCGCCTAGTAGAGAGTTTTCACCGATAGAAACCACCACTTTGCCGCCGCCAGATAGCGTACCCATGATAGATGCGCCGCCGCCGATGTCAGAGCCGTTACCAACCACTACGCCAGCAGAGATACGACCTTCAACCATGCTCACGCCTGTTGTACCCGCGTTGAAGTTGATGAAGCCTTCGTGCATTACCGTTGTGCCTTCGCCAACGTGTGCACCAAGACGTACGCGAGAAGTATCTGCGATACGAACGCCAGTTGGAACCACGTAGTCCACCATTTTAGGGAACTTGTCTACGCAATCTACGCTTAGCGTACGGCCAGCTAGGCGAGCTTCGATTTGACGCTCAGCCAGTTCAGGTAGGTCGATTGGACCTTCGTTAGTCCATGCGATGTTGTGTAGTAGACCGAAGATGCCATCCAGTACTGTGCCGTGTGGCTTAACTAGACGGTTGGAGATAAGTTGAAGTTTTAGGAAGCCTTCAGCAACAGATTGTGGTTGTTCATCCGTAGCTAGGATAACCAGTACAAGCGGCTGTGCTGATTCTGCTGCTTTGGTTGCGAAAGATGCGTTTGCTGCATCGCCGTTTGCTTCGAAAGCCGCCGCAAGTTCTGCGCTTTGTGCTGCAGAGATCTCGATAGCTTGGTTGCCTTGTTCGTAACCGGCTACTGCTGCTAGTGCGTTAACAAGCTCTTCATTTGGGTTAAGAACTGGGTTTGGAAAAAACGCTTCAATGATTTTGCCATCGCGGTTTTTAGTCGCTGTACCAAAGGCTAGAGAAAAGAAAGCCATAGTTGATCTCCATATGTTGAGTCTTGTGTCTCGTCTGTTCACTGACAAGAAATAATTAAGTTGTCAGCCATCATAATGAGAGTGCTAGGGAGTTTAAAGAGGGGAAATAGATAAAGTCTGTAGATGGATACCTTTTGTCTTTTGGGAGATATGTCTGTCTGATGAGAAATGTGGTTGTGAGGTGGTCAATTAGCGGGTGTTTGTTGAAATGAAATAAGGCGATTTGTCGTATCTGTGCTCGAAAGAAAGGGCGATCTTTCCATGATGATGTATGCCTTCAGATACAAAAAACGCCACATGATGCGGCGTTTCTTTAATAAATGAGAGGCTTATGCAGCGTCTTCTTGCTTGTCGTCTTCTACAGATTCAAGCTTTTTTGCTTTCTTTGGTGCTGGTTTGCGTTTTGCACCCAGTGCGTAAAGCACTTCTTCTTTGTTTTGAGCGAGGTACATCGCAAGATCTTCTTGCTTACCTTCGTCTTCTAGAAGTTCACTTTTACCTAGCAGCGTGAATAGTTCGTCTGCCATGTCTAGCATTTTATCGTATGCGTCAGCTTCCGCTTTAGAGGTAAAAGTCATTTTCTCTTCTCCATTGCGTTCTACCACGTACTTGACGATTACAGCCATGGTTGGTCCCCTAACTTGGTGTATTGATACTGGCTTTTTATACAGTTTTTGACCAGTTAAGTCTAGCGACAAGCCTAAGAATGAGAGACACGTACAACTAACTGACCAGCATTTAAACTATCTCCGTTTCACTTGGAGGGCGTATTCTCTAGATAAAGGTTATTTGGTCGTTCCCAATCTTGGCAAAATTCGATAAACGTTCTGAGTAGTGGGCTTTGGTATTTCTCTTTGTGAACCAGTAGCCAGAAGCGACGTTTCATATCCAAAGGCATGTCGAGCAGTTGCACGCGACCGTCACGAATAGCAGGCTCAGCAGACAAGCGTGACAAGCAGCCCAAGCCTAACCCCGCCGATACTGAGTTGATCAACGCTTCGGTGGTATTGAGCTGAAAAGCTTCATGCCAATGTTCCAAGCGCGGCGCGACAACGCGCATAAAAAATTCGCGTGAACCAGATCCAGCCTCTCGTAATATCCATTCGCTGTTTTCTAGCTCGGTTAAGTTTACTGGCCCTTTGTGCGCGGCTGGGTAATCGGGCGCGCAAATCACGCACATTTCATCTTCGCTAAACTGGGTGGACTGCAATTCAGGGTGAAGTGTTTTGCCCTCAATGAGGGCTATATCTAACTCGTAATCGGTCAGCATGTCGCAGATTTGTGCGGAGTTAGAAATGAACAGACTTTGAGAATGATGGTTCGTTTGCTGACGAAATTCGCTAAGCAAATAGGGCGCGACTTGGTTGCCAATGGTGTCGCTGGCACCAATGCGAAGTTGGCCCGATAGCGCTTGGTCGCCATCGAAAATGCTCTCGATGTCTTTGGCTCGGTTGAGTAATTCATCCGCCAGTGGCAGCAGTTTTTGACCTTCTTGGTTCAAAATTAGTCGGTTATTAACACGATCAAACAAGTGATGGCCGATCTGCTTTTCTAATTCTGAGAGTGCCATGCTCACTGCCGCTTTCGATAAAAAGAGACTATCAGAAGCTGCTGTGAGCGTTTTGTGCTGCGTGATCGTCGTAAACACTTTCAGTTGTTTAAGAGAAATGTGACTTGCCATACCCCACCGTTAAGTAATTTTGAACGTTTGTTTTAAATAATTAGATATATCAGAACGAAGTGCAAGCGTATTATACGCTCCATCAAGAGTGAGTCTGGTTGAGGTCATCATGATTCAAAGAACAAAAGCAAAAGTAATGGGAGCACCAACTCCGATGGCGGGTTTGGCTCTTGGTATTGCAAGCTTAGGCTGGAGCTGGGAAAACTTCGCCGAATTACATGGCTACGGACAGTGGATTAGTGCGGGTATCGCGAGCGTATTGTTGGCTATATTAGCAACCAAGTTTTTGCTACATAACCATCTATTGAGACAAGATCTGGCTCATCCGGTTGTGGGCAGCGTGGTTCCGACATTTGCGATGGGCACTATGGTGGTATCGAACTCTCTCGGCCATTTTTACCCATTAGCTGGCGATGCGCTTTGGCTGATTGCGGTGGTTTTGCACATCGTGTTCTTGGTGAGCTTTGTTTACCATCGCGCCAAAGATTTTGAATTGCACCACATGGTTCCTAGTTGGTTTGTACCGCCAGTGGGTATCATCGTTGCGGATGTGTCTTTCTCTGGCAACCCGATGTTAGCGCCAGTGGCACAAGGTGCATTGATGTTTGGTATGGTGGCGTACGCGATCATGTTGCCGATGATGATTTACCGTTTCATGTTTACCCATGAAATTCCGGATGCAGCGAAACCAACAATGGCAATCATGGCAGCGCCAGCAAGTCTATCATTGGCGGGGTACTTAACGGTCACTGCGACACCATCACCAGTGATCATCGCTATGCTATTTGGTATCGCGGTATTGATGACAGCCATCATTTACCTCGCATTCTTTAAATTGCTTAGACTGCCATTTAGCCCAGGCTATGCGGCGTTCACTTTCCCGATGGTGATCGGTGCGACGGCGCTGTTTAAAATGGCGAATTGGATGGAGTTGCAAGGATTGGCTGCGCACTATGTTCAACAAGTGCGAGGCTTAGCTGGTCTTGAGTTGATTGTGGCAACATTTGTTGTCTCTTATGTGGCCTTACAATACATCAACAACTTGTTGATTCAGCCACGCTTGATGCACGCTCATCACGCTTAAATAGCAGATAGGAAAAAGCCTCTTGGTCTTACAACCAAGAGGCTTTTTTATTTCAATCGGCGTCGATGTTGGACACTAGCCTTTTTTGTAAAATCGCGACATCTCATCCAGAGAATGACGAATGATATCGACAGGAACTTTCTGTTCTTTCTCGACTTTTAACTGGCGATTCAGTTGCTGAGAGTGCCCGCCAGGATTGACCACAAGCATCAATTCTTTGCCGACCAATGCATAGTTGTAGTAGCTGCCAGCAATATACCAATCGCGAGGGGCAGAGCTATCAAACAAGTTATGACCAACACTGTATGAACTCGTTGTGCCTTGAACGTCAAACAGCGTATTCATCATGGTTGGCACGACGTCAAAATGGGTCGTGCGGTAATCAATTTGCTCTGGTTGACGATTTGGCATGTACACGTAAAGAGGCACATGTACTTGAACGTCACTGTAGTTACCCGTGTGGCCCCAATAGTTCATCTTATGGTCGTTAAACTCTTCACCATGATCTGATGAAATCACCACAATGGTGTTGTCTAAGTCGACGTTTTTCAGCACATCACCAATCAAGCTATCGATGTAGTACAACGAGTTCTTGTATCGATTGTGGTAAAGCGAAGCGTCAAAATCGTTGTTGAGTAAAATGTGGTCAACGCGTTCCCAGTATGGTTTGAATTTCGCAAATTCAGGTTCAGGAAACACCGTGCCGTGGGCGGCATCGTAGAACAGAAAACCAAAGTACGGTTTGTCGCTGTCCTGCTTTTGGAACTCGATGAACTTGTCTGTGATCTGCTGATCGCGCTCGACAGCTGTTTCCCCAGTTTGTTTCAAGGTCAAGTCCGACACTTTTTTGAATACCGTGCGAGAAAGTGGCGGGCTGGTGAGCGGTGCTGAGCCAAAAATGCCCATGCGGTAGCCTTCTGCTTGCAGCGTATCCATAAAAACAGGAGAGCGTTGGCTTGCGTAAAAGCTTTCCCAGTAGGTCGCTGGCAAGCTGTAAAACAGGCTGAAAATACCCGCTTGAGTTGAGTTGCCGCCGCTCATGTGTTGTGTGAAATTCACTGTCTTTTCGGCGAACTTGCTGACATTTGGCATGACTTCCGGCGTCGCATCACTGTAGCGCCACGCGTCAACCAAGATAAACAAAACATTGGGCTGTTTCTCTTTGCTTTGCACTTGAATCGGCGCAAGCGGGTAGTTGAGTGAGCTACGTTCAATGTTGGTTAACTCTACGCGGTTCTTCGATGCAATGTTCTCATCCACTAGGTCGTGTTTGTAAATAAATTTACGGGCCGTCAGCGGGTAGTAAAGTGGCCAGTTATTCGAAAACTGACTGACTTCATCGTCGTAAAGCGCGTTTTTGTACGCATGAATCATCTGTGTACTGAGCAATACAGCAAACCAGACGCTGATCAAAACGAACTTAGCTCGGCTTTGTGCCAGTTTATTACTTACCCAAACGGTACAGGCGAGCCCGATCACCAGAATGGCAATTTCACTGATGAAGATTAGCCAACTCATCCAAGAAATATCGAAGACATCACCGCCACCTTCGAAAAACATACGGATTAATAGGGCGTTGATGTGAAGTTTGTATTGCTGAAAAACGAGGATATCGATTTTAAACATGATCAATAGACAGATCGCGATAGCGATCACGATGCCTTTGAATGCTCGAGTCGGTAGAAAAGAGAGCAATAAACTCAACAACATAAATGGAAGAGCGATCAAGCCCAGCCAGCCATATTGAGTCGAAACTAAATAGTAACCTTGCAACAAGGTTAGCGGTTCATTCTGATTGTTAGACAACACAAAAGGATAACAAGCGATCGACAGATACACTGCAAAGCAAGCAAAAAAAGCAATCAGCCAAGCGCTGCTGGAAGACAGTTTGCGAAACATACTTTTTGTTTGTTTATAAATTATGGGTAGAGGGAGTATAAAACAGTGTTTTTTATTATGGAATAGTTGCGACGAATGTCACATTTTGTATGGAAGTGTCATACTTGATTGACATGTGAAAATTCAGAAGATTCATACTCTATTTGAGTGATATATAACCTTTTGTTTTTTCCGAACGCGAGATCACTGCGGGTTTAAATCGGGCTGTGCTAAGCTAGCTAACAGTTTCAATCGGCGCTCGGTATTCCCAATTTGTTTACTGTTTATCACTCCAACCAAGTTGACGTTCTTAAATCACTCCTTGTCGAACTGATTCGAATCAGTCCGCTGGAAAACCCGTTCGAAAAAGAACAAATTCTGGTTCAAAGTCCGGGCATGTCCCAGTGGCTAAAAATGGAATTGGCCAAAGAGTTTGGTGTTGCCGCGAACATTGACTTTCCGCTCCCTGCAACCTTCATTTGGGAAATGTTTACGCAGGTGTTGCCAGACGTGCCCAAGCGCAGTGCGTTTAACAAAGAAGCGATGACGTGGAAGCTGATGCATCTGCTACCGGGGCTTCTCAACCAAGACGTGTTTTCGCCGTTAGCGCAGTACCTCAAAGATGACAGTGATCACTCTAAGCTGTATCAGCTGGCTGAGAAAATTGCCGATATTTTCGATGGTTACTTGGTGTATCGTCCGGAATGGATCGCAAGTTGGGAAGCTGGGCAGAGTGTGCCAGAGCTGGAAGATGAGCATCCGTGGCAGCCGATCTTATGGCAAGCGTTGTATGATCACACTGTGTCATTAGGACAGTCTCCCTATCACCGTGCCAACCTTTATGAGCACTTTATCGACACGTTAGAGAGTTTTAACGGCAATTTTGACCATTTACCCCAGCGTTTGTTTGTTTTTGGTATTTCTTCGTTGCCGCCTCGCTATATGGATGCGCTAAAAGCAATTGGCGAACACATCGACGTGCATCTGATGTTCACCAACCCATGTCGTTATTACTGGGGTGAAGTTCGAGATCGCAAATATCTGGCTCGTTTGGCGGCGAAACATCGTCAGCACGTTGTGTGGCAGGACGATCACTCGGAAGTGCAAGGTGAAACTGAGCAACTGAAAGGATCACTGGAAGATAATGTGATCGATGAGCTGCACACCGATGTGGTCGGAAACAGTCTGTTGGCATCCATGGGTAAACTCGGGCGCGACAATATGTATCTGTTGTCTCAGCTGGAATCTCATGAAATTGAAGCCTTTGTTGATGTTGAGCGCGACAGTCTGCTCCATCAATTGCAAGCGGATATTCTCAATCTTGAAGAACATCAAGATGACCAACAGATTGAAAACAGTCATCACAAACAAGTGGTTAGCTTGGGTGATAAATCACTGAGCCTACACGCTTGTCACAGCCCGATGCGCGAAGTGGAAGTGCTGCATGATCAACTGTTGGCGATGTTCGATGCTGACCCAACGTTAAAACCGCGCGATATTATCGTGATGGTCGCGGACATCAACGCTTACAGCCCTGCGATTCAGGCGGTCTTTGGTAACGCGCCGGGTGAGCGTTTTATTCCATATTCGATTTCTGACCGAACCGCCGATCAAGAGAGCCCAATTCTGGCCGCATTTATGCAGTTGGTGAACTTACCCAATACGCGCTGTTTGGCATCAGAACTACTCGAACTTCTGGAAACTCCGGCGATATTAAAGCGTTTTGAACTCAGCGAAGATGATTTCTTACAAGCCAAACAATGGGTTGAGGAATCGGGAATTCGCTGGGGGTTGGATGCCAATACCGGACGCGAATTTGAACTGCCGGAAACCCGTCAAAACACATGGCAATTTGGTATTCAACGCATGTTGCTCGGCTACGCGATGCCAGAATCCGCAGGTTTGTTTGAAACCGAGCAAGGCAGTTTGTCTCCGTACAACGAAGTGCAAGGCATGGGTGCAGAGCTTGCGGGTAAGTTGGCACACTTTATCCAACAAATTAGCACTTATCGCAGCAAACTTTCTTATGTTCAGACTATTGATGGTTGGCGAGAGACTTTGGTTTCACTGCTGGATGATTTCTTCTCAGTTGAGTTAGAAGGCGAAATGGCGCTCAAATCCATTCGCGATACGCTCAACCAACTCAAAGAGCAATTAGCTGATGCCGCATTTGATGATGCGTTATCGCCGTCGATCATCAGCCAATACCTTCAAGACAAATTATCTGGCACACGAGTCAGCCAGCGCTTCCTGGCTGGTCAAGTGAACTTTTGTACTCTGATGCCGATGCGCTCTATTCCGTTTAGAACCGTTTGTCTACTGGGGATGAATGACGGCGTGTACCCACGTTCCATGCCGCCAGAAGGCTTTGACTTGATGACGGGAAGAGCCAAACCGGGCGACCGTTCGCGCCGAGATGATGACCGTTACCTATTCCTCGAAGCGATGTTGTCTGCACAGCAAACGCTCTACATCAGTTATGTTGGCCGTTCAATCCAAGACAACACCGAGCGAGTGCCTTCGGTTCTGGTTTCTGAGCTGATGGAATACTGCCACCAAAACTATTGTTTAAGTGGTGATGAAGCGTTGCCCGTTGATGAGTCTGGCGACAACTTATTAAATGCGTTGGTGAATACCCACGCCATGGTGCCGTTTAGCCCAAGTGCGTTCCAAGGCACGCACGCTAGCTACGCGAAAGAGTGGATTCCAGCGGCATTGACTCAAAGTAGTCAATCGCAAGGCTATGTTCGTCGTGATTTTAATCGGGCATTAGACGACTATCTGTTAGGAGCGACGTACCCACTTGAGCTCGACTTAGTCGAGTTGCAACGTTTCTGGCGCTTACCTGTGCAGTATTTTTTCAATCGTCGTTTAAAAGTAATCTTTGAACCGCCACTGCCGGTGATGGAAGACGACGAACCCTTTGTTTTAGGTGGTTTGGAAAGTTATCAAATGCGTGATGAGCTGTTAGAAACCTTGCTTGAAACGACATTGATGCAGCCAGAGAAAAAAACAGAGGTGCTTAAACACTTTATGAGTCAACAGCGCGCGCAAGGCAAACTGCCGGTGGGGGCGTTTGGTGATATCGAGTTTGAAACCAACCGAGTTCAGGCGGAAGAGCTGGTGGACAAACTGGCGTTTTTATCTGGTGCGCCTCAAGACGATTTGGAAATCGACCTGACGTTTGATTCCTTGTTTGAGCGAAATGAAGGCGAAGAGAAAAACGTTCGCCTAACAGGTTGGCTAACCCAGTGTTACCAATCTGGGTTGATTCGTTACCGAAGCGGTAAGATTCGCTCGCAGGATTACCTTGCAGCGTGGATCGATCACCTTGCCATGTCGGCGTCGGGTTATGCCAAGAAAACTCATCTGATTGGCTACGATCGTAAAGAAGGCGCGCTGCATTTGATCTACCCAGAAATTGCCGATGCGCAGTATGCCAAACAGCTACTGACTGAATTAGTTCGCTTGTTCTTCGAAGGCATGACTAAGCCTTTGCCTTATTTCCCGAAAACGGCGTTGGCTTGTGTTGAAGCGGGCTTTAGCCGCGGTCAGTGGGTCGATGACGAAGAGAAATCCTTGAAGAAAATGGCTGACGCATTCAATGATGGCTTCATGAGCCCGGGCGAAGGCAATAATGCGTACATCTCTCGAATTTGGCCTGCTTGGAATGATGAGTTGGCCTCAGAAGTTCGTTTGCTGACAGCATTAGTACTGCAAGGTGCGCGCTTAGCGGTTCAAGACGCTGATGACGTAAAAGCGTAATAAAGACAGTTGGATAAAGAGAAGGAAGAGTAGGGTGGCCGCCAGAAAATCATTATTTTTTGTAGGGCGTTCGCTGTACGGCCACAAGGTCAGAGGGACCATGATACTTTTGTTTAATTCATTTGAGTTGTGCCGCCAAAAAGGTTTGGCTTATCTCGTGGGGCGCATACTAACGGTACGTCTTATGGATAACCGTGAGAAAGATCTCACAAAGCTCTAAATTATCCAACTTGTTAAACATATTAATAGAATTTTTAACTATAGATCACATTTATTAGGTGATACGTCCTAGTAAATAATCCGGAGAGATTCAGCGTTATGGATCAAATGTCAGGTGCAGAGTGCCCTCTACATACGTTAGACCGCACAGAGCAACCTCAACCAACGCCACTAGAACCGATGACGTTTCCTCTGCATGGCGCGAGGTTAATCGAGGCATCAGCAGGTACAGGTAAAACCTTCACTATTGCAGGTTTATATCTGCGCCTTTTGCTTGGTCACGGCTGCGAGGAAACTCGACATCGCGTACCGCTTACGGTCGACCAAATTCTGGTCGTAACCTTTACCGAAGCGGCAACTGCGGAATTGCGCGATCGTATCAGGGCAAGGATCCATGACGCGCGAATCGCGTTTGCGCGTGGACAGAGTTCCGATCCGGTGATCCAACCTTTGCTTAATGAGTTTGACGATCACAAGCAAGCCGCAGAAATTTTATTGCAGGCAGAGCGTCAGATGGACGAGGCGGCGGTCTACACCATTCACGGTTTTTGCCAACGTATGCTAACGCAAAATGCGTTTGAATCTGGCAGCCGATTTAATAACGAGTTTGTGACCGATGAAAGTCACCTAAAAGCGCAAGTTGTAGCCGATTACTGGCGCCGCAACTTTTACCCGTTGCCATTTACCTTGGCTGGAGAAATTCGCCAGCTATGGGGCTCTCCATCTGCGTTGTTGTCTGACATCAGCAATTACTTAACCGGTGCGCCGTTAAGCCTTTCTGTTCCTGCAATGAAAGGCAGTTTGGCTGATCTTCATACTGAAAATTTGAAAAAAATTGATGAATTAAAAGCACAGTGGCGAGAAAGCCAAGATGACTTCTTAACGCTGATTTCAGATTCAGATATTAACAAGCGCAGCTACACCAAAAAGTCTCTGCCGACGTGGTTGGAGGCGGTAAACGCTTGGGCGGCAACGGAAACTACAGGTTACGATTATCCAGACAAGCTGGAGAAATTCGCGCAAAACGTCTTGTTGGAAAAAACACCGAAAGGCAGTGCGCCGCAGCACGCGGTATTTGAAGCCATTGAAACATTTCTTGCCAATCCAATCAGCTTAAAAGCGCCACTGCTTGCGCATGCGATTGAGCATTGTCGTGTGATGCTGGCCAATGCGAAAAATCAAAAACAGTGGCTCTCTTTCGATGATTTGCTGACGCAACTTTCTGCTTCTATCGATACGGACGAAAGCGAGCTTTTAGCGGCGCGTATTCGTACTTTGTACCCTGTCGCAATGATTGACGAGTTCCAAGATACTGACCCGCTTCAATACAGTATTTTCAGCCGTATTTATCTGAACAACCCGGAATGTGGTTTGTTTATGATCGGTGACCCCAAGCAGGCGATTTATGGCTTTCGTGGCGCAGACATTTTCACTTACATCAAAGCGCGTAACCAAGTAAGTGCCCACTACACGTTAGGAACCAACTGGCGTTCAAGTGCCGATATGGTGCAGGCGGTAAACCAAGTATTTGCTTTGCCAGACAGTCCATTTATCTATGATTCGGATATTCCGTTCTTACCCGTTAAGTACAGTCCCAATGCCGAAAAACGCATTTGGACTATGGGTGGCCAAAAGCAACCCGCGCTGACTTATTGGTTGCAAGAAGCGGACGATAAACCGCTACCAAAAGGCGAGTATTTGACTCGAATGGCAGAGGCGACCGCAAGCCAAATCCAAACTATTTTGACGCAGGCTCAACAGGGGCAAGCGTGTCTGGTGAATGGCGAAAAACAGAAAGCGGTTCAAGCGGGCGATATCGCGGTGTTGGTTCGAACAGGTAGTGAAGGTCGAATGATCAAACAAGCGCTAGCAGACCAAGGCATTGCCAGTGTGTACCTGTCTAACCGAGACAGTGTGTTTACCAGTTCGGTGGCGCAGGATCTACAGCGTTTGCTGCAAGCGGTGCTGACTCCAGAAAATGACCGTGCGCTGCGTGCAAGTCTTGCCTCTGAGCTGTTTGCCCTCGATGCAGCAAGTTTGGATGCGCTTAATAACGATGAAGTGGTGTGGGAAAATGCCGTAAACGAATTCAAAGAATATCGCAAACTTTGGGTTCAGCGTGGTGTGCTGCCGATGTTACGCGCGGTGATCAGCAAACGCCATATTGCCGAGCGATTACTAGAAGAAGGTGCGAGTTCACAGGGTGAGAATGGTGAGCGAGTACTTACCGATTTAATGCACATCGGTGAACTGCTTCAACAAGCCAGTAATGAACTGGATAGCGACCACGGTCTGCTGCGTTGGCTCGCTCAGTCTATCAGTGATGCGGAAAACGGTTTGGGTGGCAGTGATGACAAAATCCAACGTTTAGAATCGGAACGTAACTTAGTGCAGATCGTAACTATTCACAAATCAAAAGGCTTGGAGTATGACCTCGTATTTCTGCCGTTTGTGTTCAGCTATCGAGAAGCCAGTGAAGCCAAATATTACGATGCAGCCAATGACCGCACGGTACTGGATATCACTGGCAACGATGCGTCCATGAAGCAAGCGGATAAAGAGCGTTTGGCGGAAGACTTACGCTTGATATACGTGGCACTAACGCGTGCTGTGTATGCGTGTTTTATCGGTGCCTCACCTTTGCGCAATGGCCGTTCGACCAAAGAGCCAACCGGCGTACACCGCAGTGCGATTGGCTATTTGATTCAAAATGGTCAAGAAGGTGGCATCAACGATTTGCACCAAGGTTTAACAAAGCAACAAGACGAGCTTGATTGTGTCGTTGTGGCCGAACCGCCGCAGCAACTCGAAGAGAAGTACGTAGCGCCACAAGAAGAAATACACGATCTTAGCGCGAAAGAACTGCAAAACCCTATCGACAGAAACTGGCGCATCACCAGTTATTCTGGCTTGGTCAAGCAAGGCTCTCATCACGCCGAGCATGATGCCACGATTGAGATTACGGGTTTTGATATCGACTCATCTGAAGAGCAAGACGAAGCGGATTTGGTGGAGCCAGAGCGCTCTATTTTTACCTTCCCTCGTGGTGCGCGTCCGGGTACGTTCCTGCACAGCTTGTTTGAGGAAATTGAATTTACTCAGCCAGCCACTACTGAAGAGAATACACAAATCATCCTTGGTTTGATGGAAAGCGAACAGCTCGATGAAGAGTGGTTGCCCATTTTACAACAATTGATTGATACCGTACTCGCAACGCCGTTGGATGGTAAGTCTTTGCTGCTGAATCAAAAAGCACCGTCGCAACGTTTGGTGGAGATGGAATTTTTGTTGCCGATTGAAGTGTTGTCTGCACCGGCGTTAAACCGAGTCATTCAACGTCACGATCCGTTGTCGGCGAAAGCGGGGGATTTAGGTTTCCAAACCGTGCAAGGCATGCTCAAAGGTTTTATCGACTTGGTGTTTGAACATCAAGGTAAATACTACGTGCTTGACTGGAAATCGAATCATCTTGGCGACGATGTAACGAGCTACCATGGTGAGGCTCTGAAATCGGCCATGGCGGATCACCGCTACGATTTGCAGTATCAGATTTATGCGTTAGCACTGCATCGTTTCCTACGCAGCCGATTGGCGAATTATCAATATGAGCAGCACTTCGGTGGCGTGTATTACTTGTTCTTGCGCGGCATGGATGGGCAGAGTGACCACGGCATTTTTGCCGCGAAACCAACCTTAGAGTTCTTACAAGAGATGGATCGTTTGATTGATGGTCAAGTACTTGAAACGCGCTCAACTCAAGCCGGGCAGATGGAGCTACTTTAATGACGACAAATCACAATCTTCATTCTGACCAAGATAGCCTATTGGTAGTGTTGGAACGCTTGGCGCACAAAGGCGCGCTTCGTCAGCTCGACTACCAATTCGCCTGCTTTATTGATTCTCAAACTAATGATGAACAGCCTGACAACCAAGCATTGGCGTTTATCGCGGGTGTTGTCAGTAGTGAGCTTGGCAAAGGACATATCTGTCTGTCTCTGTTCGATGCACAAGGGCAATCTACGGATTTAGCCAGTAAGCTAGGGCTGTTTGGTGAGTCGGCATTGGCGCTCAACACACAGTTGCAAGGCATAGACTGGATTGAAGTATTACAAAATTCCAGCGTGGTTGGCGCGCAAGGAGAAGCCTTGCCGCTGATGTTCGATGGTGAGCGTCTGTATCTGCACCGCTATTGGAATTATGAAGTGACACTGGCGGAAAAGCTCAATCAGTTGGGCGCTGTAGTGAACTTGCAGTCGCAAGAGTTAGCGCGATTATCGGACTTGCTCAACCATCTGTTTGCACGCCAATACCATTTTCTGTTTAACGCGTTAGGCAAAGCAGTAGAAGCGGGAAGCAGCAACCAAGTGTTGCGTCAGCAATTGGTGTGTGACCACCTTGACGTAGTTGCAAGCGAATCGTTGGATTGGCACGCCATTGATTCCGTGCTTAGCAATGCGCGCAAGGTTCAAGATTTGCAAATACTGGATGAACTCGTACCACTCTCGGCTTGCGTGAACTGGCAAAAAGTCGCGGCGGCAGTTGCGTTAACCCGTCGATTTGCTGTGATTTCTGGTGGTCCAGGCACGGGTAAAACGACGACAGTAACCAAATTGCTTGCCGCTTTGATTGAACAGGCGACGCACGAGAAAAACCTAACCATCAAGCTGGTGGCCCCGACGGGGAAAGCGGCGGCGCGATTAACCGAGTCCATTGGTAAAGCGGTGCAAGAGCTGCCAGTTTCTCCGGAGCTAAAAGCCAAAATTCCGACTGAATCGAGCACCTTGCATCGGTTGCTGGGCGCGATTCCAAATAGCGCAGAATTTCGTCACAACAAGCAAAATCCACTGCATTTGGATATTTTAGTTATCGACGAAGCGTCGATGGTCGATTTACCAATGATGTACAAAGTGGTTGATGCCTTACCGAAACATGCGCGGCTGATTTTGCTAGGTGATAAAGATCAACTTGCTTCAGTTGAAGCAGGGGCCGTGTTGGGTGATATCTGTTCGTTCCATGCATTGGGTTATGGAAAAGAGCAGGCGTCAGCCATTGCAAAACTGACGGGTTTCGATACTTTAGCCCATACGGGTAACAGTGCATCTAGCATTGCCGATAGTTTATGTATGCTGCAAAAGAGTTACCGATTTGACGCTCGCTCAGGCATTGGTCAGTTGGCAAAAGCGGTTAACTCCGGTTCTGCTGCGAGCGTAGATAACGTCTGGTCGCGTGACTTTTCTGATATCGAACATTTCGCGCTAAGTAGTCAGCACTACAACCAAATGATGCAGACGTTGGTGCAGGAATACGGTCGTTACCTCAAACGCATTGGACAACAGGAAACCGATCCTGAAACCGGAGAGCCAGAGTCGCTAACGCGTAAAGCCAAAGCGGTATTAGATACCTTCAACCAATGCCGACTGCTTTGCGCGATTCGTGAAGGTGACTTTGGTGTTGCTGGGCTAAACCAGCGCATCGAGAAAGCGCTCGCGGCGCGCAAGTTCATTCAGGTTCAGGATGAAATTTGGTATCACGGTAGACCTGTCATGGTTACGCGTAATGATCATGGTCTAGGTTTGTATAACGGTGATATTGGTATTTGCATGCGAGATGACAGTGAAGAAGAACCGCGTTTGAAAGTCTTTTTCGAGTTACCTGACGGCAGTGTGAAATCGGTCTTGCCAAGCCGAGTACCTGAACATGAAACGGCTTACGCCATGACCATCCACAAATCGCAAGGCAGTGAATTTGATTACACCCTGATGATTTTGCCACCAGACTTTAGCCCGATATTAACTCGTGAGTTGATTTACACAGGCATTACCCGCGCGAAAAAGCGTTTAGCTCTTTACGCCGAACTCAACGTTCTGAAGCGAGGTATTAAGGTGAAAACGACTCGCACGAGTGGATTAGTACAGCGGCTTACGAATTAATTTTTACTTGTGATTGTGACATTTTCGAAGATGATTCTTTGTGGCGGGTCTTATATCCGCCATTTCGTTTTCATGAAAAATGGATTGCTATTGAGTAATATTCTTCCTTAAAGGTATATTTCTCCTTTCTCATTCGCATATCAAAGGCAACTGAATATGAGTTTGCTCGACTCGTCCTTTCTAACCTTCTTTATCGCCGGAGGAGTCGCGTTTTTATGGTTCGTTATTATCGGAGCAATTTTTATATTTTTTATACCGCCAAAGGTGAAGCGGTTTGCTTTTAATCCGAAACATTATTCAGAAGTAGAGTTAGCCTTAGTCTCGGGTTTTCACTTTGGTGCTTTAGTACATGGTGTAGGCTTAGTTGCGGCGGTCGCTTTACCAACTTTAGCGAGGAGAAGGGGCTTTGCTGATATTCATCAAGTTTGCTCCGGTCTATTCATCGGAATTTGCCGTATTTATATAAGCGTTTTATTGCTTCTAGCTATGATCACTTTAGGCTCAATGGTGGTTTGGATGTCTATTACTTGAGAGCTGGAATAGAAGGTCGGTGAAGTTTGCAGTTATTAGAAGTTTCTTTTATTACATTTTTTGTTGCAGGTGCTTTGTTAGTTTTTTGGTACCTGATAGTAGGTATTTTGCTTATTGTTACCACGCCGCAAAAAGTAAAGCGCTATGCGTACACTAGTGAGCATTATACAGATATTGAGCTTGCTTTAGTTTCTGGATGTCACTTTGGGGCCTTAATACATGGATTAGCCCTTGTTGCCGCAGTTGCATTTCCTAAGTTGGCCAAAAAAAGAAAGCTAACAGATATTCGTAGAGTTTGCCCAAAGTGGTTCATAAGTATTGGGGTAGTGTACTGGACTATTTTAATCTTTATCGTAGTCACTATTTTTGCATCTTTGTTGGCTATGATTTTGTTTTGAATTGATTACGTACGTAAAAGAAGACCGAGCTTATGGCTCGGTCTTCTTTTATGCATGTTTTGCAAACGCATTGGTAAAAGACACGCTGCGTATTTTGTATTGCTGTTGATAAGCAAGAATAAAATCTCGGACAGCGTCATTTACGGGGAAAACACAGTGGACGTCTAGGCCTTCTAAAAACTGATTGTCAGCCATATCCCAGAAGCTTTGAAGCGAATTACAAATGATTGTTCTCATAACAGTGCTCGTCTCGGCTTATTTAAAGTCAGATTAACAACTGTCCTTGGTGTGCAATACGGAGCTAACTAGTTTTTCAATTGCCCAGTATTTTAGGGTGAAGGCTACATTACATCACCTAGATCCATTCGTATTGGTTAAAAACCAATCACTAGCGAGCAGAGTATAGCCAACCAAATGTATATTTAAAAGATAAGATTGGAACAAAAATCAAGCAATGGTTTGCGCATTTCTAAGTTGGGTTTACATGATGACCCGCTAGTCCGGAGTAGGGTTTATGTGTGGCCTTACTCCTAAACAAACTCGTTCCTAAACAAGCTCGATGTGCAGGGTTGAGCGTTAATGAACTGAATCCTGCCCTTTGAGGTTAGTTGGTATAGTGGAACGTTAAGTTTCGCTCCCTGATTTAAGGTTAAGCTATAAATCTAACGCTAAGATTTTGGACTTACGCTGGAAGTTATATAACCCTTGTTTGGCTCCAGGCAAATAGTCGACACTGACTTCGTAAAAACCTTGCTCTCTAAACCAATGCAAACTGTGTGTCGTGAGGACAAAAATCTGATCAATGGTTTCGGATTTAGAACGATGTTTCATGTAGTTGAGCAGTAACAAACCTCGGTTTCCATCACGATAGTCAGGGTGAATTGCTACGCAAGCCATCTCAGCTTTACGCTCTTCTGGGTATGGATAAAGGGCAGCACAGCCAATAATCAAACCGTCTTTTTCGATGATGGTAAATTTTCCAATCTCTTGCTCTAGCTGCTCTCGAGAGCGCCTAACCAGTACACCTTGTTCTTCTAACGGGCGAATGAGGTCTAAGATACCGCCAATATCGTCAATATTAGCTTGCCTCACTTGTTCAGCACTCGCCATAACAACTTGGGTTCCGATGCCGTCGAAAGAGAACAACTCCTGAATTAAGGCGCCATCTACTTTATAACTGATCAAGTGGCTACGAGGTACTCCGGCACGGCAAGCGGCAATAGAGCCTTTAAGAAAGCGCAGTGTCCCAGTGTTGTAATCTAGGTCAGGAGACGTATTTTCAGAGAGTGTTTTGATGACATGCTCCGCCTCAATTGGCAGTAACTCGGCGACAGCATTGCCGTTGTCATCAATGACACCTTGTTCGGAGCAAAAACCAATCAGCTTATCCGCACCCAGCTTTATCGCTAGTTGGGTGGCGACTTCTTCCGATAATAAATTGAAGCACTCGCCAGTCACAGAGCTAGCAATGGGACCTAGCAGAACAATTGAACCTTGATCAAGAGTGCGGTTGATAGCATCGGTGTCAATGCGGCGAATACGTCCACTATGGCAATAGTCCACACCATCATCAACGCCGAGTGGTTGGGCAATGATGTAGTTTCCGCTAACGACATTGAGCTGGGTGCCTGCCATCGGAGTGTTGTTGAGGCTCATTGATAGGCGCGCAGTAATCGCAAGTTGAAGTTGTCCGGCAGCTTGCATAACAACAGATAAAGCCGATTCATCCGTAATGCGGATATTTTTGTGGTAAGGCGTAGTGAGGTCTTGTTTTTCTAGCAGCTGATTAATTTGAGGACGTGCACCATATACCACCACGACTTTAATTCCGAGGCTGTGCATGAGTGCGATATCATTAATAATATTGCCAAAATTTTTGTGTGCGACGGCTTCTCCGCCCAGCATGATCACCATGGTTTTTCCGCGGTGAGCATTGACATAAGGTGTTGATTGACGGAATCCTTTTACGAGAGCAGTACTACGAATTTTCACTACAGCCATTCCTTTGTTTAATTATGTCAAAATAATGCCTTTTTATTCACTTGGTGGCAAGGTGAAATTTTGGAATAAAGCACAAACATATTGAGGTAGGTTCTTGGTCCCGTTGAAGGGGAGAGTTACAATGAGCGCGTCTTTTCTCAATACGTGAACCTCATGTCTTCTGCTGTTAATAAGAATGCTGCGATCACTGCTTCAAATCTGTCAAAAACGTCATCTAAATCAATGCTTCGTAAGTGGCTAGAGCGTTCTCTCATGCTTATAGCGATAGTTGGAACCGTTGTCGTGTGCATGCTGTATAGTGATTTGATTACTCGAACCATTAATCCGCCTATTCCTAAATCGACTATTTATGGTCGCTGGGTTGAGCAAGATGTTGCGCCTTATGCTCGTGAAGAATTTGTGTTGAGTGAGCGCGGTGTTACCGTAAATGGTTCTACAGTGGCTACCAGTTTTGAATTCGATGGGGATTCGTTTTCGTATCGAATGGGTTCAAATGAGCGGCACTTCAATTTTGTGGGTAAGCAGCATGCAGAAATGAAACTGGATGCCAATGCACATTATCTACCTGTATTCCGTTTGGAGGGGCGTGCAAGGATTGCGGTAAGATAGTCGTTTTTATTATTGTCTCTTAAGCTGAGAGTCCTTGCGTCTGTGAGTCACATGGATGATCACAATTTCATCTCTCAATCAGTAAATCTTACTTTCAAACATAATCCGGACAATTCCGTAATTCTTCCGCTGCTATCATGTTGCATTAACTGAATGAATTCACAACGAGTAAACGGATTGGCTTAGCGTTGAAACATTTTGTCGTTGCTTTTCAATTGCGTCGTATGCATTTGTTTGCCATCCTTTTGCTATTCTCTTTTACGGAAAAGACACGTGTTAAAAAAACTCCTTCCTATTATCTCTTTGAGCCTACTCTTTGGCTGTGCTCAACAAAATGATCGTGCTCAGCAATATCTTGATGGTGAGTTTCCTCAGATCCTCAATCAAGTGGATGTGGTTGAGTCTAACAAACCACGCGATTTTACTGAATTTAACAAGCAAGCTGAGCAAGTGGTGATAAAGTCACCATCCATGGCGAAGATGTACCAACCGTTATATCAACGATTAAGTGAGTGGGCGCAACAGAGCGGAGATACCAGTGCGTTGAGTGCGTTTGGCATTCAAGCCGCGCAATTGGGTGGTGGTGATAAAAAAGGTAATGTGTTGTTTACCGGATACTTTTCTCCCGTGATGGAACTGCGTCATACACCAAACGACATTTTTAAGTACCCAGTTTATGGCAAGCCAAACTGCTCATCAGATTGTCCGACTCGCGCGGAGATCTACAATGGAGCACTAGATGGACAAGGTTTGGTGCTAGGTTACGCGCCTAATCGTATCGACCCATTTATGATGGAAGTGCAAGGCAGTGGCTACGTGCATTTTGAAGATGATGATACGTTGGAGTACTTTGCGTACGCGGGTAAAAACAATAAAGCTTACGTCAGCATTGGCCGCATTTTGATTGAACGTGGTGAAGTCCCGCGTGAAAAAATGTCCCTCAAAGCAATCAAAGAGTGGGTGATGGACAACGACGATTCGACAGTGCGCGAGTTGTTGGAGCAAAACCCTTCTTACGTTTTCTTTGCGCCAAAAGCAGAAGCGCCAGTAACAGGCTCGGCTGGTATTCCGTTGTTGCCAATGGCCGCCGTCGCGGGTGACCGTTCTATCTTACCAATGGGTACGCCAATCTTGGCGGAAGTGCCCCTGCTGAATGCCGATGGTACGTGGAGTGGTGCGCATCAACTGCGAATGCTGATCGTTTTAGACACTGGTGGTGCGGTAAAACAGAACCATTTGGATCTGTATCATGGCATTGGTGCGAGAGCAGGAACGGAAGCAGGGCACTACAAGCATTTTGGTCGAGTGTGGAAACTTGGGTTAGAAAACTCACCAACTCAAGCGCCTTGGGCTTTACCGCCAGAAAAGCTACAATAGTCGTCCAAGAGAGAGGAACACTCTCTTATCTAGACATTTCATCAAAGAGTGCGTATAAATCGCACTCTTTGTTTTTCTATCGATCATCTGGACTTCAATATGCGTGAACTCGATACCCCAGCATCTGACAGCTACAATCAACGCTTTGGCGGCACTCGTCGTCTTTATGGCAACAGCGAAGTGGACATTCTTCGCGCTGCACACGTTTGTGTTATTGGTATTGGTGGCGTGGGTTCATGGGCGGTGGAAGCGCTGGCTCGTACGGGGATCGGTGAGCTAACTCTGATTGATATGGACGATGTTTGTGTCACGAACATTAACCGCCAAATTCATGCGATGACGGGCACCGTTGGCCAAAGCAAGATTGAAGTGATGGCCGAGCGTGTCAAATTGATCAACCCAGAGTGTAAAGTTAATCTGATTGATGATTTCATCACGCCAGACAATCAACATGAGTACTTAAGCAAAGAGTTTGATTACGTGTTGGATGCCATTGACAGCGTAAAAGCGAAGGCGTCTTTGTTGGCGTATTGCCGCAGCAACAAGATCAAAGTGATCACCACGGGTGGTGCTGGTGGTCAGGTTGACCCAACGCAGATCATGGTCGCTGACTTAACGAAAACGATCCAAGATCCTCTAGCGAAGAAAATCAAAGACACCTTGCGTCGTCATCATAACTTCCCTAAGAATCCGGCTCGTAAGTTTGGTATTGATTGCGTGTTTTCAACCGAGCAGCTGAAGTATCCTCAAGCAGACGGTTCAGTGTGTGGTGTGAAGTCGACAGCGGAAGGCCCAAAACGTATGGATTGTGCTAGCGGTTTTGGTGCGGCGACTGTTGTAACTGCAACGTTTGGCTTTGTCGCGGTATCGCGAATCGTTGAGAAGTTGATTTCAAAATATAAGAAGTAAACTAGAAGAAGAGCGCATCATGACAGATTTTCCCGTTTCTCCATTTGGTACAGATATCACCAGCGAAGACATTGTAGCGACTATGCAGCAATTTAAAGGCTGGGAAGATCGTTACCGTCAGGTTATTCAGTGGGGTAAAAAGCTGCCACAAATGCCAGAAGAGCTGAAATCAGAACAAGTTACCGTTTCGGGCTGTGAAAGCTTGGTGTGGCTAGTGAGCCAAGAGCAAGATGGCGTTTGGCATTTTTGTGCGGACTCCGATGCGCGTATCGTCCGTGGGTTGATTGCCTTGGTAATGGCAGCTTATGACGGTAAAACGGCCGATCAAATTCAAGCATTTGATATTGATGCTTATTTTGATCAACTGGGGCTTGTCTCCCATTTAAGCCCGTCACGTGGTAATGGCTTGAAAGCTATTGTAGAGCAGATTAAGCAAACCGCCGTGTAACGAGTCATTTTCCCAATTCTTAAAAAAACGCCGAATAGCCTAGCTGTTTGGCGTTTTTTGTATCTGAGTTGAGATATTTTTTGCATATGGATAAAAAGTATGCAAATGGTCGACTATTTTAGCGTTAATTAACCATTCTATTGATCCTGGTTCATTATATTGCCCACTTGGTTTTTATAAACTCAATTGTATTTAAAATTTGTCTATATTAGATAATAGACATATGCCCCATTCGCTCCTATTCCCCAATGTGGAAACACACTTGGAAGCGATTGGGTTACTTAGATACAAATGCTAGGAACCTCCCTATATGCAATTCACCTTGGAACATGCGCAAGACGTGTTATCCGGAATGCCAGACCCCACTTTTATTCTGAGTGAAGATGGTATCTATATTGATGTTTTTGGAGGAACAGATAAAAAAGCCTATCACGATGGAAGTAATTTGATAGGTGAGACGCTGCACAGCGTACTTGAGAAAGATAAAGCTGACTGGTTTATCGAACAGATAAATCGGTCACTGAAACAAGACAGTATTGTGACGATCGAGTACAAGATGTGCGCCGACAGCATTCAGGGAATAGATGCTAACAGTGGGCCAAGAGGCGACCTATACTACGAAGGCAAGATCTGCCCACTCACTATAAAATACCGAGGTCGTCGCGTTGTCCTTATTCTTACACGCAACATCTCCAATCGCCACCGAGTTGAAACCCTTCTTCGCCATCAAAGCCAAATTGATGCTCTTACCAACATCTACAATCGACGTATCTTTTTCGAAAAGCTCACAGAAGAAGTTATTAAATCCCAAGCTCTGGATTATCACTCCGCGTTGTTATTATTTGATTTGGATTTTTTTAAAGTCATCAATGATAAACGTGGTCATGATGCGGGGGATTATGTCTTAGAGACGTTAGCTGATTTGGTTTCTCACTTACTCGTCAAAGACGAAATTTTTGCAAGAGTCGGAGGGGAGGAGTTTGCGATTATTTTGCCAGAAACCTCTCTATCGGCGGCGAAAGAGGTAGGAGAGGAAGTTCGTTCCCACATTCAAAATTGTCAGTTCGAATTTGAAAAGATTGAAATTCCGGTCACGGTGAGTGTAGGCGTGGTGGAAATAGGCAGAAATGAAACCACCAAACGTTTGTATGCGCATGCAGATAAAGCGCTTTATGCTGCGAAAAGAAATGGCAGAAATTGCGTGGCGACTCTGGATAGGCAGATGGAGTAACCTTGTTGGTTACTCCAAATCAAACCGTTGGGGTTATAGCATGTCGACGGCTTTTTCTACGGCGGCGATGAGTCTATCCACATCTTCAGCCGTGTTATAAATACCAAAAGAAACGCGTACCGTGCCTTTAACGTTTAGCGCATCCATCAATGGGTGAGCGCAGTGGTGTCCTGCTCGTACCGCAATGCCTTGTTGATCGAGCAGCGTCGCCATGTCTTGGTGATGAACGCCATCCATCACAAAGGTAAGCACTGAAGCGCTCGGTTGGTAACCGAGGATTTGAATGTCGTCCAACTGGCTTAGTGCTTGGTAAGCTTTGTACTGCAGAGAATGCAGATGTGCCTCTACTTCGGTTTGGTTAAAGCCTTGGTACCAATCGATAGCTTTTGCTAAAGCAATTGCGCCTGCGACGTTCGGTGTACCCGCTTCAAACTTACCCGGCAAGGCAGAAAAGGTGGTTTTTTCAAACGAGACTCTTTCGACCATTTTGCCGCCGCCGTGCCATGGTGGCATCGCTTCTAAAAGTTCAAGCTTGCCATACAGCACGCCAATCCCTGCAGGTGCATACAGCTTGTGGCCAGAAAAGACATAAAAATCAACATCGAGTTCAGCCAAGTTCAACGGTTCATGAACAATACCTTGTGCACCATCAACAACAACAACCGCGCCTACCGCATGTGCCATGGAGATGATTTTCTCAATAGGCTGACGAGAGCCCGTCACATTGGTGATTTGCGCACAAGCAACAATTTTACAGCGGTCAGACAGAAGCACCTTAAACGCGCTGATGTCGAACTGGCAATCTGATGTCATTGGAACTTTTATGACTTTGGCGCCCGTTTGCTCTGCCACGATTTGCCAAGGCACGATGTTAGCGTGGTGCTCCATCTCGCTAATCAAGATCTCATCACCCGGTTGTAACGTGCTGCGGGCGTAAGTTTGTGCAATTAAGTTAAGTGCTTCGGTCGCGCCTCGCGTCCAAATGATTTCTTTAGAGCTGTTTGCACCAATAAAGTTTGCCACTCGTTCTCGTGCCGCTTCAAATTGGCTGGTGGCATTAGCCGTTAAACTATGACTGCCACGGTGAACATTGGCATTTTGCGCACTGTAGTAATGACTGATGACATCAATCACACATTGCGGTTTTTGCGTTGTCGCTGCGCTATCTAGATACACTAAGGGCGTATCGTAGACGGATTGATTTAGAGCGGGAAATTGCTCACGTACAGCATTTACGTCAAACATTATTCTTCACCAAGCTTATGGTAATGCAGAGTAGGCAGAGGGATCATTGGTTCAGCAACTGACCATGCGTGTTTTTTACCTGAGAGTTGAATGATTACTTCCATAGCGAACTCTAAAGCAGTGCCCGGACCTTGACTGGTGATCAGGTTGTGGTTGATATCAAAGGTCACGCGTTTGCTGCGCCACTTCTCTTCCGGGATATGTGACTGAAAGCTCGGGTGACAGGTCATCAGTGATTGTGGGAAAAGATCATGGTGTTGCAATACCAACGCCGGTGCTGCGCAGATAGCAGCGACCAACTTTCCCTCGTAGATGTGCTGCTTAAGGATTTCTATCATCACCGTACTATCACGAAAAATTTCTGCACCACCAACACCACCAGAAAGCGCTATGGCGTCAAACTCATCATCAGCGATATCGACCAGCTTACAATCGGCTGTTAATGTGACTCCGCGAGAAGCTTTCATCGTCAATGAGCCATCAAAAGCAGCACTCGCTACCGTAACGTCATAACCCGCGCGAACCATCATGTCGATAACGGTGACGGCTTCCATTTCTTCGGTGCCCGGAGCGATTGGCACTAAGATTTTCTTACTCATTGTTCTGTCCAGCTTTGTTCTATTTGTTTGATGCGTTGGTAAAGTTTTAAATTCTCAGGCGTATTGATGCGATGTTTCTCGGCAGCCTTTAACAAGTATCCGGTTATAAAATCAATTTCCGTTCGACGTTGATGGAATACGTCTTGCTTCATTGAAGAATAGTTCTCAGCTGTGGCGTTCACCACTTGCATTACCGTATCGAAAAGAGAGCGATACTCGATAGCAATACCTTCTTTACTCATTACTTCAACCAGTTCTTGAGTGATGCTTTCGAGTTGTATCTTAAACTCGGGCTGCGCAAGCTCACCATTCTTACACTGGTGAATCGCAGTCAGTGGGTTAATCGCGCAGTTAATTGCTAACTTAGTCCATAACGCAGATTGGATGTGTGGATTCCAAATGGCCTCTGGAAGGGCATGATGCATAACATCTTGCAGAAAAGCGCACTGCATTCCTTTGTCATTATAACCACCCACTTGCGTTGTTCCGTGACCGGTATGCAGTACGTGTTGGTTATCTGGTTTGTATGCGCCGTGCGTCGTTGTGGCGAGCACTATCGGATTGTTTGGCAGAGCCTTCTCCACGCCAGAGGCGGTACCCATACCATTGTGCATCAGCATGATAATCGTGTCAGCGTTGATATGAGGCAGTAAAGGCTGAATGGCGTCTTCCACTTGCCAAACTTTTACCGTGATCAAAATGAGATCCGCTTTATTTACGGAGGAAATATCTTGATTACTGAATACGGTTGCAGGTGTGTCATCCAACTGAAGTGATTGTTGTCTCTCTGAACTTCTTCCCCACAATGAAACATTGTGTCCGGCAAGCTGAAATTTTGTTGCCCAGAGTGAGCCCACCGCACCTGGACCGAGGATAAGGATATTCACCAAACGCTCTCATTAAAAAGGTTTGCTGCAAGGATAATGAGGGAAAAAAGGAAAGCAAATAAAAATGGCGCCGAAAGGCGCCATTTTTGATGAAACTTAGTGGTTCAATTAGAACTTGTAAGTTACAGCTACGTAGTGACCTACGCCTGAAGACTCAGATTTTGTCGAAGAATCCCATGGTAGACCAGTACCATCTTCGAAACCATATACGTCATGGTATAGCTTCAGACCGTAACCTACCGCGAAGCGGTCAGAGTGCCAGTAGATACCGTTGAACATAGCACCGCCATTACTAACTTGAGAATACTCGTCTTTCATACCAAATTGGTAATCGATGTAACCTTGGTAAGAGATGAATGAACCGTTCTCGAAGAAGTAGAATGGTTTGAACCAGTTAGTCGAGATTTGGAAACCGTTCCAATCTTTTTGGTTTGAGTCGTAAGTGCCGTAAAGGTTTAGACCCATTTTACCAAACCAAGGAACCATTACGTCAGAACCAAGACCTACTTTCTGAGTGTTAACACCGCCATTGTTACCGTCCCATTCAAAAAGAGTAGACAAGTAAAGCTCTTGTACTGGACCGAAAGATAAGTCTTTACCAGTAATAGCGTCTAGAGACATACGAGGGGCGAACTTCATAAAGATTTTACCATCTTTATCAGCTTTATCACTGCTGCTGTCGGAAGTTAGGTTGAATACATCAACGTAGCCGTAAAGGTCGAAAATACCAGAGCGACCGCCAAATTCCATTTCTAGGTAATCGTGAGTTGATTCGTAAGGACCTTTCTCATTTATTGCGCCCATGATGTTGAACTGCATCCACTTGTAATCGTTCTTGTGGATATCGCCATCTGAGTAGTCAGCAGCCATAACTGGAGCTGAAGTAGCCGCTAGAAGGCTAAGAGCTAAAAGTGATTTACGCATAAGGGGACTCTCTATGTTTGTAATGATTCAGAACACGCAATCTGTGCTGCGCTTTCCAATTGGCGGGAATAATAGCGATAAAAATCCCAAATGAAAGTGATAAAGGGTGCAAAATTGAACGTTTTTGGTGAGTTGCGTCACGAAATTATCTTTATTTACGGAACTTTTTGTTTGTTGCATTTGATTGCAATAAATATGTGATTTGGATCGTTTGCGTAAGCGATTTTATGACTTTTTAAGCCAGTCGATTAACCAACATAAATCGTTAGTGATCGGAGTGATAAGGGATTCGTATGTATCGGTGAATCAAAGAGGACGTTTGAATGAAAGAAGTCATGTTATTCCCACTCACTTCAGTTGTACTCCCTGAAGGTAAAATGAATCTGCGCATTTTTGAGCCACGATATAAGCGAATGGTAAAGGAATGCAGCCTACAAAATGTGGGTTTTGGAGTTTGCCTAGTAGGTAATGAAGGTGACCCTAAAGACGTGGGAAATGTTTCATCTATCGGAACTTTGGTCAGGATCGTTGATTTTGAAACACTCAGTGATGGTCTTCTTGGTATTACAGTCGCTGGTGAGAAACGCTTTGTTGTCAAACGAGTTCGTGCAGATGCGGACGGCTTACGCCATGCAGAGGTCGAATGGTTAGAAAATTGGCAACATCCAGACAACTCACCAGATTTCTTCTATTTAAGCAAGCAGTTATCCCATGTTTATGAAGAGTTTCCTCAACTTGGAAATCTCTACCAGCATCGTTTTTACGATGACTCAGCTTGGGTGACCCAGCGCTGGCTTGAATTACTTCCTTTAGACTGCAATCTGTTCGAACAGCTCGTTGGCGCAGAGAACTGCATTCCTGCGTTGCAATTTCTGACAGAAGCCATAGAAGCCCCGACTAACAAAGAGGCAAGGATATGAAAGGATTTAGCAGAGCTGCGCTAACTATGGTGGCGGCATTAGGACTGGCGGCGTGTGGCTCCGACAGCGACACCATCGAGTATTCCAATTTGCAAGCAGTACATGCGTCTTCTGATGCGCCGCTTGCAAATGTGTGGATAAACGATAAATCATCATTGACAGGTGTTGATTATGGTATGGGTTCTGGTTACATGAAGTTACGTGAGGGCATGAACTCAATTCAAGTTGATGTTCAACTTCCAGGCGATGAAACCGCGACTGTAATACCTAAAACAGAATTAGATCTCGATTCAGACCTCAATTACAACGTGTTCGTTGTTGGTGATGCCGATGGTTCGCCAAACCCAGTAGAACCTTTAGTTGTGACTCGCAGCGCCGATTCAATGGCTGATGCCAATAGTTTAGATGTTCAAGTTGTCCATGCAGCGTCTGGCGTTCCTGCCGTTGATCTCTACGTCACTGAGCCCGGGGCTGATCTTGCTAGCGCGACACCGCTTATGAATCTTGCATATAAAGCATCTACAGACGTATTGAACATCCCCGCTGGTGAGTACCAAGTTCGACTTGCTGTTGGGGATAGCGTTGCTTTTGACTCGGGCACAATATCTCTTGCTGCTAATTCAAACTTGACGATTGCCGCTATCAGTACCGGAGATTCAAATAGCACGTCACCAGTTAAGTTGTTGGTATTGGATGGTTCAGGATCTTCTATAATCGAGGATATGGGCAGCCAAGCTGAAGTAAGAGTTGGACATCTTGTCGATGGAGCGCCAATCGTCGATGTCAACGTTAACGGGGCGGCCTTCGGTCCTCTTGCCGACTTAGCGTTCAAAGAGATTCGTGGTTATTTGGATCTCGATGCTGGCGCTTACGATATTGACGTTTACGTGGATGGCACAACAACCAATCCTATTATCGATGTTGACGGATTAATGGTTGCGGGCGGAATGGATTACAGTGTTTACGCAGTCGGTGTTGTTAGCCCAGCGATTGATATCGAACCTCTAGTTGTTGAAGACATGAGACGTGCAGTGGCAACTAGCGCGACGCTGAATGTGACACATGCGGCGGCGAATCCCGTAGCGGAAATGGTGGATATTTATCTCACTACAAGCGCTGGAATAGATGGAAGTGATCCAACTATTGCTAATTTTGCGTACAAAGATAGCGTTCAGGGATTATATGTCGCTGAAGGTACCTATTATGTAACCGTGACAGTGGCAGGCGATCCAAGTACGGTTGCTGTTGATTCAGCACCAGTCAATGTGATGAATGGTGTTGTGTATCAGGTGGTTGCCATTGATGATGGGAACAACGGTGGCTTCAACTTGTTGGTTGATGACGTTACCGATTAGGACGAATGGGAGGAGATGACTTCTCCCTAAAATTAAGGCCGATTATGATGAGTGATAGCCCAAAAAAACTGGGGCGCAGTGATTGGAACGATTACATGGACAAAGTGAAGGCTCGAGATAAAGACGCATTCGCTTTTGTATTCCGTTTTTACGCACCCAAGCTGAAGCAATTCGCTTACAAACATGTTGGTAATGAGCAAGTTGCTATGGAGATGGTGCAAGAGACCATGGCGACAGTTTGGCAGAAAGCGCACCTCTATGATGGGGAAAAGAGCGCGTTATCGACTTGGATATACACCATAATCCGAAACCTATGCTTTGATCTGTTGAGAAAGCAGAAAGGTAAGGAGTTACACATTCATTCTGATGACATTTGGCCGTCAGAATATTATCCACCAGATCTTGTTGATCACTATTCACCAGAGCAAGACATGTTGAAAGAGCAGGTGGTTAAATTTTTAGATATTTTACCGAAAAATCAGAGAGACGTTTTACAAGCGGTGTATCTTGAGGAGCTACCTCATCAGCAGGTCGCTGAATTATTTGATATACCCCTCGGTACCGTAAAATCCAGGCTGAGGCTTGCAGTAGAAAAGCTAAGGCATTCAATGCATACGGAGCAACTATGAACAAACACCCAGATAACAGCTTGTTAGAAGCATACGCTTCGGGAAGCATTGATGCAGTTTCTGGTCTTGTGGTCGCAACCCATTTAGAAACATGCACCAAGTGCCGAGCTTATGTGAACCAAGTCGAAGCCAGCCAAGCGAATATCGTGAGCGACATCCCCTCTGAATATGTCCCTGAATTCGACGATATGTTCAATGATATTATCAATGCGGAGCCAGCGACAGATAACATCGTTATCCGAGATCCTGCCGCAGTGAATGTTGCAGGAAAGAGCTTTGAGCTTCCCAAAACATTAGCGCGTTTCTCTGACCTCGTAGGGTCATGGAGAAGTTACGGAGGCAAGGTTTTCAGTGCTCAGATTGATCTAGGGGAAGATGCTCGTGTTAGCTTAATGTACATCGGAGAAGATGTGCAAATCCCTCAACATACGCACAAAGGCTTAGAATCTACATTGATCCTACATGGTGGGTTTAGTGATGAGGACGGCCAATATGAAGAGGGCGACTTGATGATTCGAGACGCGTCAGTGAAGCACAGCCCTTACACTAAGGCCGGAGAAGATTGCTTGTGTTTAACCGTACTGACTGAGCCGATGATCTTTACTCAAGGTGTGGCACGTATATTTAATATGTTTGGTAAAGGGCTATACCCATAGACCTCTTATCTCATATCTCGCAAAACAAAAACCACCGAATTCGGTGGTTTTTTGATGCGCTTCTTAGTGCTTGTGACGTGCTTTTTCCAATAGAGCATCAAAGTAATGTCGTAGCGAGTACAACATAATCAAGCTTGGCACGACCATAACAGCGGTAAGCACAAAGAACGTGCTCCAGTCATTGAGGTAGTCCACCAGTTCTCCACTGAAAGAAGCAAGAGTAGTTCGTCCGAAGTTGCCCAAAGAGGCAAGCAACGCATACTGCGTTGCCGAGAATGCTTGTCCGGTTAGAATCGTCAAAAATGAAACAAAAGCAACGGTTGAGAAAGCAGTCGTAAAGTTATCGACAATAATGGTTGCTAAATACAGGTGCTCATTTGGGCCTACCGATGCAATCCAAGCAAACATCAAGTTGCTGGCAGACATAGCAATACCGCCGATCATTAATCCACGTACAATACCAAACCTGACGTTGAACATGCTTCCGACAAAGGTAAAGAAGATAGTGGCTCCCCATCCGATCAGTTTGGAGTAATAACCAATTTGTTCGTTACTAAAACCAATATCTTTATAGAACGCGATCGACATCCTGCCCAAAAACGCTTCGCCAATTTTGAATAGGAAAACGAACAGCAAAAGAGTAATCGCGACACGGACGCCATTGCGATTAAAGAAGTCAAGGAAAGGTTCTACAACAGTCACAGTAAACCAAGCCACGACTTTTGAACCAACCACTTCTTTGTGGCGTTGTTCAGCGGCAGACTGAAGTTGTTCGCGTTGAGTCTTCGGTTCACCGACTAAAATCGTAAAGACCATTAGAATGCCGACTATCACCGCCATCCCGTAATACACGCCATTCCAACCGACACTATCAGCATTAACAAACGCTAAATAACCCGGTAGTGAATAACCTGTCCACCAGCCAATGACCGCCATTGCAGAAGCTTGTGGCAGCTTAGATTCTTCTGATTTTGGGAAAGTATCAATACGAAAAGCATCAATCGCAATGTCTTGTGTTGCTGATGCGGTTGCAATACACAAGGCGAGTAGAGACGCAAACACCAAGTTCTCTGCTGGATTCACGCCCGCAATAAATACCGTCGCGACGAGTACAATACTTTGACAGAAGAAAATCCAGCTACGCCTTTGTCCAAGTAGTCGATAGAGCACTGGTAGCTTCACCCGGTCTACGAGTGGCGCCCAGAGAAAGTTAATTGCATAAACCGCAAAGACACTACCAAAGTAACCTATTGCGGATAGGGTCAAACCAGCGTCTTTTAGCCAGCCAGACATATTTGAACCGATAAGTACCCACGGAAAGCCGCTAGAGCAGCCCAACATGAAAACCCACATGAGTCGTTTATCGAGGTAACTTTTTACCGTTTCCAACCAAGTGATGGAAGGTAATGAAGACATAAATCAATCCAATAAAATGAAGCCGTTGAAAGAGAAAGCCCTTCGATTATTCAAAGGGCTTATCGTTTTGGCTATTTAAGTAGTGTTGCTTTAGTGATGACGATTTGAGTCTCGGGAACATCACGCATACCGCGAGTCGTCGTAGTTGGCTGTTTTGCCATTTTTTGGATAATGTCGAATCCTTCCGTGACCTCGCCAAATACCGCATAACCCGGTGGACGAGCGCCGTAGTTTAGAAAATCATTGTCGACTAAATTGATAAAAAACTGACGAGTAGCAGAGTCAGGCGCGTTGGTGCGTGCCATTGCAATCGTCGCACGGTCATTATTTAAACCGTTATTACCCTCGTTTTTGATTGGAGCGTAAGTCTTCACCATTTGCATATCTTGGTTAAAGCCACCACCTTGCGCCATAAAGCCTGGAATAACGCGGTGAAAAATAGTGCCTTCATAGCTACCGTCTTCTACATATTTCAGGAAGTTCGCTACCGTAATCGGCGCTTTATCTTCATTCAGTTCGACAGTAAATGAACCTAACGTTGTTTCAAACGCCACTTTTGGTCCAGCCCAAACGCTGCAGCTGAGTAGCGCGAGAGAAAGAATTGCCTTGCGTAACATTAGAAACGCTCCTGCATATACTGACGAAGCTCAGGATCATTGGCAATTTCTTTAAGTGTTAATGTCACTACATCATTCAGTGTTTGCTCAATGTCGGCATCAGACGCACTCAATGTGCCAGAACGCTTCGCAGTGCCTGTGTAAGTTTTGACCAGCTTGCCTTCTGGTGTTTCTGCGGTGATTTCAAGCACGACTTTTGCGTCCATCTCATTTTCCATCACCGAATGCTTTACGTTAACTAATGCTTCTTGAACGTTTAATTCAATTGCATTGTTGCTGTTTAGATCGGCATGGAAGCCTTGAGATGAAAACTGCTTCTCTAATGCTTCTTCTAACGCAATACGTAAATTCTGTTTAGCATGAAGAGGAAGAATGTTCGAACGGCCGTTATCCACCAACGCCACGTACTGCGCTGCACGTACATCTTTGCTGGTCAAGCTGTAAGTCTTGCCTTGAACAATTGGATTGGTGCTCAGTGTGCTTTCTGGCATCAAATTCAGCTGAGGCTGTTGAGGAGCTGAACACGCAGCAAGCAATGCAACCGAAGCCGCAAGTACCAATTTTCTCATTTTATTATTCCTTTTAACTATTTTGCTAAAGCTTATTTTGCGCTTAATTTAGCAGGATTTTTTGTGGCCTGTAAAATCACAAACTTATTGTTGGAAGCGATAAGTTTCACATTCTTATCGCCAAACAGCCGTTTTAGTTTTGCGTCGTAACCAAGATGACGATTTCCAATCACCAGTAACTTACCACCTTCACTTAATACTTGCTTTGCATCACAGAACATTTGCCAAGCAATATGATCGGTGATTGCCTGCTGTTGGTGAAAGGGTGGGTTACACATAATCATAGAGCAGCTGTTGTGTTTAAAACCGTCCAAACAATTGTTTGCAACACACTGTATGTATCTATCTTTACCAAGGTTATCTAGCAGGTTCTGCTTCGCGGACTCAAGCGCCATAAAGCTTTCATCAACACATGTTAATCGAGCATTCGGATTCAGCTGACCAAACTTCACAGACAGAACACCATTACCGCAACCGAGATCGATAACATTATCTACCAATGGGTCTTGAGGTAGGTGCTGCAGCATAAAACGCGCACCTAAATCTAAGCTTTCTCCTGAATAGACATTTGGCATGTTCTTGAGTTCGATATCTTCGCCATCAACGCGCCAAGTAGTGAAAGGGCTCACTTCAATTGTTGGTTCAACCGTTGCTTGAGCAAATACCAATCGGTGCTTTTTCCATGCCAGAGATGTTTTTGTCTCACCCAAATATTTTTCAAACAGTTTTAGCGTTGAAGTATGAATGTCTTTCGCTTTATTAACTGCAATGACGGGGCAGGATGCAGGCAGTGCTTTTCTTAACTGACTGAGTATCCAAACGAGATGACGGTTACTTTTTGGCAGTTGCAGCAATACGAGAACAGTATTGGAAGGTACGGGATCCATCGTGGTTGCAAACGCTACCTTATTGCACTGGTTTTGCTCAAGGTTCTGCTGCACACCTTTATGAGAAATGAAAGAATCACTCATTAGCGTCACATGGTGCTTTTCTGAAAACCAGCAGGAGAGGGCACCAAAGTTGTCATTAATCACGAGGATGTTTTGATTGTCTGGCAAAGCAAGTTCTTCAACATGATTAATAAGATACTCATCACCGGCATCCCACGCTTGTAGAGTTTCATTGCTGCGTTTTGGGAAACGATGAAGTGTTAAGCTTCGCTCGTGAAGATTCAGTTCGGTTTTCATAGCTAAATGTAAGTTGATTTAGAAATTAAGTGTTATTGTCGCAAATGATGACGTGTCGAGATACAAAAAGCTGTCAAATTTTACGTGTTCAGTGGTGGTCGCTCTCTAGGCATGTTCATAGCGTCAAGCGCTTTGAAATCAGTTGAACGTAAAATGCATCAATAATGAGAGTGATGTTTGAGTGATACACGTCTGCTTTACTTAGGTATATACTTATGGAATTCGCATCAATGAGGAACGAATATGATCCAAGAAATCATAGAGAAGAAACTACACAGTGAGCTGCAACCAAGCTATCTCAAAGTGATTAATGAGAGCTACATGCATAATGTGCCACCAGGCTCGGAGAGTCACTTCAAAGTGATTGTTGTGAGTGATTCGTTCGCGGGACAGCGTTTGATTGGACGCCATCGCCAAGTTCATCAAATTTTGGCAGATGAGCTGGATAACCACATTCATGCACTAGCTATCCATACATACACTGATGAAGAGTGGAAGCGAGAACAAGATGGCGCTCCTGATAGCCCTATGTGTATGGGTGGCGGTCACTAAAGACGCAAAATATAAAGGTGCAGAGAAAAGGTGGCTAAGGCCATCTTTTTTCGTTTTACATTCTTTAGGGGCATCGATGTGGCACAAATTCTGGTTAAAAAATGTGTTAACAGTGTTTCAACAAATGAATGGAAATTGCAGGATATTTCAGGCGATGAATATGACTTTTCCATAAGATATGTATGGAATATGGCATTTGTGCGATCGGTCAAAGTTATGACTATTCTTTGACCTTTTAGACCTGATTCTACCGAAATAACCCCTCTATTCTAATGATTGGTCATGGCATCAAGTTCCTAAAAAATGCTAGACTACGGCACCTGATAAATCTCGCGTATTCCTTGTGACGAGATTTTTAATAGGATGTTGCGATTTTGATGTTTAAAACAACATCAAAACCGGACACTGATGTCGTGTCTAAAAGTTACGCAATCAAAAGAATCTTTTTCCCGATAAAAGTAGTGCAAGTGCGTATGATTACAATAAAGAAGGGCTTGGATCTTCCTATCGCAGGAACTCCATCCCAGGTGATTAATGATGGTAAGACCATCAAAAAAGTCGCCTTGCTTGGCGAAGAGTACGTTGGCATGCGTCCTACCATGCATGTCCGCGTTGGTGATGAAGTGAAAAAAGCGCAAGTTCTTTTTGAAGATAAAAAGAACCCTGGCGTGAAATTTACTGCACCAGCAGCCGGTAAAGTGATCGAAGTTAACCGTGGCGCTAAACGTGTCCTTCAATCTGTAGTGATTGAAGTGGCAGGTGAAGAGCAGGTGACATTTGATAAGTTCGAAGCCGCTCAACTTTCAGGTCTAGATCGTGAAGTGATCAAGACTCAGTTGGTTGACTCTGGCCTATGGACCGCTTTACGTACTCGTCCGTTTAGCAAGGTTCCTGCAATCGAGTCTTCTACTAAGGCTATTTTCGTAACTGCAATGGATACTAATCCACTAGCAGCTAAGCCTGAGTTGATCATTAATGAGCAACAAGAAGCATTCATTGCTGGTCTAGACATTCTTTCAGCCCTGACAGAAGGCAAGGTTTACGTATGTAAATCTGGCACTAGTTTGCCACGCTCTTCACAGTCTAACGTAGAAGAACACGTCTTCGATGGCCCTCACCCAGCAGGTCTTGCTGGCACCCACATGCATTTCCTATACCCAGTGAATGCAGAAAATGTGGCATGGAGCATCAACTACCAAGACGTTATCGCGTTCGGTAAGCTGTTCCTAACTGGTGAGCTATACACAGATCGTGTTGTGTCTCTAGCTGGTCCAGTTGTGAATAACCCTCGTCTAGTTCGTACCGTAATCGGTGCAAGCTTGGATGACCTAACAGATAACGAGCTGATGCCTGGCGAAGTTCGTGTGATTTCTGGTTCTGTACTGACAGGTACACATGCAACTGGTCCACACGCATACCTTGGCCGTTACCATCAACAGGTTTCTGTATTACGTGAAGGCCGTGAGAAAGAACTATTTGGCTGGGCAATGCCTGGTAAGAATAAGTTCTCGGTAACTCGCTCTTTCCTTGGTCACGTATTCAAAGGTCAGTTGTTCAATATGACAACGACGACCAATGGTAGTGATCGTTCAATGGTTCCAATTGGCAACTACGAACGCGTAATGCCTCTAGATATGGAGCCTACTCTGCTGCTTCGTGATCTATGTGCAGGTGATACAGACAGTGCTCAAGCACTGGGTGCGCTTGAACTGGATGAAGAAGATCTAGCATTGTGTACCTTTGTATGTCCAGGTAAGTACGAGTACGGTACGTTACTTCGTGAATGCCTAGATACTATCGAGAAGGAAGGGTAATTTTCATGGCTCTTAAAAAGTTTCTTGAAGACATCGAGCATCATTTTGAGCCTGGTGGTAAACACGAAAAATGGTTTGCCCTGTACGAAGCTGTAGCAACAGTTTTTTACACTCCAGGTATCGTAACAAATAAAAGCTCGCACGTTCGTGATAGCGTTGACCTAAAACGTATCATGATCATGGTTTGGTTTGCGGTATTCCCAGCAATGTTCTGGGGTATGTACAACGCAGGTGGCCAAGCTATTGCAGCGCTTAACCACATGTATGCTGGTGATCAACTAGCGACAGTTATCTCTGGTAACTGGCACTACTGGCTAACTGAAATGCTGGGCGGAACGATTGCCGCTGATGCAGGGGTTGGCAGTAAGATGCTACTAGGTGCGACCTACTTCCTACCTATCTACGCAACAGTA
This sequence comes from Vibrio sp. M60_M70, assembly GCF_037162085.1. Classification (NCBI taxonomy): domain Bacteria; kingdom Pseudomonadati; phylum Pseudomonadota; class Gammaproteobacteria; order Vibrionales; family Vibrionaceae; genus Vibrio; species Vibrio sp. M60_M70. The sequence continues at coordinate 2,533,491 of NZ_JARLUL010000001.1, read as the reverse complement.
TTCCTTGTTGGTGGTTTCTGGGAAGTGCTTTTCTGTATGGTGCGTAAGCACGAAGTAAACGAAGGCTTCTTTGTTACTTCTATCTTGTTCGCACTTATCGTTCCACCAACGCTACCTCTATGGCAAGCGGCACTAGGTATCACATTTGGTGTTGTTGTTGCGAAGGAGATCTTCGGTGGTACAGGTCGTAACTTCCTTAACCCTGCACTTGCAGGTCGTGCATTCCTATTCTTCGCTTACCCAGCGCAAATCTCGGGTGACGTAGTATGGACTGCAGCTGACGGCTTCTCTGGTGCAACTGCTCTTAGCCAATGGGCTCAAGGTGGTAACGGTGCTCTAGTTAACACAGTAACTGGTTCTCCTATCACTTGGATGGACGCTTTCATCGGTAACATCCCTGGCTCTATTGGTGAAGTATCGACTCTAGCTCTAATGATCGGTGCAGCGATGATCGTTTACATGCGAATCGCTTCATGGCGCATCATTGCGGGCGTAATGATCGGTATGATTGCAGTATCGACTCTGTTTAACGTGATCGGTTCTGACACTAACCCAATGTTCAACATGCCATGGCACTGGCACCTAGTTCTAGGTGGTTTTGCATTCGGTATGTTCTTCATGGCAACGGACCCAGTATCAGCGTCATTTACTAACAAAGGTAAATGGTGGTACGGCATCCTGATTGGTGCAATGTGTGTGATGATCCGTGTAGTTAACCCGGCGTACCCAGAAGGTATGATGCTGGCGATTCTATTCGCGAACCTATTCGCACCTCTGTTCGACCATGTAGTGATTGAGAAGAACATCAAGCGGAGACTAGCACGCTATGGCAAGTAATAACGACAGCATTAAAAAGACGCTGGGTGTTGTTATCGGGTTGAGCCTTGTTTGTTCAATCATCGTATCAACAGCAGCAGTAGGTCTGCGTGATAAGCAAAAAGCTAACGCTGTCCTAGATAAGCAATCAAAGATCGTTGAAGTTGCAGGCATTGACGCGAACGGTAAGAAAGTACCAGAGCTATTTGCTGAGTACATCGAACCTCGTCTGGTAGACCTTGAAACAGGTAACTTTACTGAGGGTAATGCATCTACGTACGATCAGCGTGAAGCATCAAAAGATGCAGAACGTTCAATCGCATTGACACCAGAAGAAGACGTCGCTGATATCCGTCGTCGTGCGAATACAGCAGTGGTGTACTTAGTAAAAGACCAAGATGAAGTCCAAAAAGTTATCTTGCCTATGCACGGTAAAGGACTATGGTCGATGATGTATGCCTTTGTAGCCGTTGAAACTGATGGTAACACTGTGTCTGCTATTACTTACTACGAGCAAGGTGAAACTCCTGGACTTGGTGGTGAAGTAGAGAACCCTTCATGGCGCGATCAATTCATTGGCAAGAAATTGTACAATGAAGATCATCAGCCAGCGATTAAGGTCGTGAAAGGCGGCGCACCGCAAGGTTCTGAGCACGGTGTTGATGGCCTATCAGGAGCAACGCTCACTAGTAATGGTGTTCAACACACATTTGACTTCTGGTTAGGTGACAAGGGCTTTGGTCCTTTCCTAGCAAAAGTTCGTGACGGAGAACTTAACTAATGTCTAGTGCACAAAACGTTAAAAAGAGCATTCTAGCGCCAGTATTGGATAACAACCCAATCGCGCTACAAGTTCTTGGTGTATGTTCTGCTCTTGCAGTAACAACTAAACTAGAAACAGCTTTTGTAATGACGCTAGCGGTAACATTTGTAACTGCGTTGTCTAACTTCTCTGTTTCATTGATCCGTAACCACATTCCTAACAGTGTGCGTATCATCGTTCAGATGGCAATTATCGCATCGCTAGTAATCGTGGTAGACCAGGTGCTAAAAGCTTACCTATACGATATCTCTAAACAGCTATCTGTATTCGTTGGTCTGATTATCACTAACTGTATCGTAATGGGTCGTGCTGAAGCATTCGCAATGAAGTCTGCGCCAGTACCATCTCTTATTGACGGTATTGGTAACGGTCTAGGTTACGGCTTCGTTCTTATCACTGTAGGTTTCTTCCGTGAGCTATTTGGCTCAGGCAAACTATTTGGCCTAGAAGTTCTACCTCTAGTGAGCAACGGTGGTTGGTACCAGCCTAACGGCCTAATGCTACTAGCACCATCAGCATTCTTCCTAATCGGCTTCCTTATCTGGGTAATCCGTATTCTGAAACCAGAACAAGTAGAAGCGAAGGAGTAAGGACGTCATGGAACATTACATTAGTCTGTTAGTTAAATCGATTTTCATCGAAAACATGGCTCTGTCTTTCTTCCTAGGTATGTGTACTTTCCTTGCCGTATCTAAGAAGGTTAAGACCTCTTTCGGCCTAGGTGTTGCAGTTGTGGTAGTACTGACTATCGCTGTTCCTGTGAACAACCTAGTATACAACCTAGTTCTGAGAGAGAACGCGTTAGTTGAGGGCGTGGACCTTAGCTTCCTAAACTTCATCACCTTTATCGGTGTAATTGCAGCACTTGTACAGATTCTAGAGATGGTTCTAGACCGTTTCTTCCCACCTTTGTACAACGCGCTAGGCATCTTCCTACCGCTGATCACAGTAAACTGTGCAATCTTCGGTGGTGTATCTTTCATGGTACAACGTGACTACAACTTTGCTGAATCTATCGTTTACGGTTTCGGCTCTGGTGTGGGCTGGATGCTGGCAATCGTTGCTCTTGCAGGTATCCGTGAGAAGATGAAGTACTCTGACGTACCTCCAGGTCTACGTGGTCTTGGTATCACATTTATCACTGTAGGTCTTATGGCGTTAGGCTTTATGTCTTTCTCTGGTGTTCAACTGTAAGTCGGGTAAACCGCAACAATTAAGGAATAGTCAATGGACATTATTCTTGGTGTAGTGATGTTTACTCTGATCGTACTTGCACTAGTACTAGTGATTCTTTTCGCTAAGTCTAAGCTTGTACCAACAGGTGACATTACAATTTCTGTGAACGATGACCCTTCTCTGGCGATCGTTACACAACCAGGTGGTAAGCTACTGAGTGCTCTAGCCGGTGCTGGCGTATTCGTATCTTCTGCTTGTGGTGGCGGTGGCTCATGTGGTCAGTGTCGCGTAAAAGTTAAATCAGGTGGTGGCGACATCCTACCAACCGAGCTTGACCATATTACTAAAGGTGAAGCACGTGAAGGTGAGCGTCTAGCGTGTCAGGTTGCTATGAAAACTGACATGGACATCGAGCTTCCTGAAGAAATCTTCGGCGTTAAGAAGTGGGAATGTACCGTTATCTCTAACGATAACAAAGCGACATTCATCAAAGAGCTTAAGCTACAAATTCCAGATGGCGAATCAGTACCTTTCCGTGCTGGTGGTTACATCCAGATTGAAGCACCTGCTCACCACGTGAAATACGCAGACTACGATATTCCTGAGGAATACCGTGAAGACTGGGAGAAGTTCAACCTTTTCCGTTACGAGTCTAAAGTTAACGAAGAGACCATCCGTGCATACTCAATGGCTAACTACCCAGAAGAGCACGGTATCATCATGCTTAACGTTCGTATCGCAACTCCGCCGCCGAACAACCCAGACGTACCACCAGGCATCATGTCTTCGTACATCTGGTCTCTAAAAGAAGGCGACAAGTGTACTATTTCTGGTCCATTTGGTGAGTTCTTTGCGAAAGATACAGATGCAGAAATGGTATTCGTTGGTGGTGGTGCTGGTATGGCTCCAATGCGCTCACATATCTTCGACCAACTTAAGCGTCTACACTCTAAGCGTAAGATGTCTTTCTGGTACGGCGCACGTTCTAAGCGTGAAATGTTCTACGTAGAAGACTTCGATATGCTACAAGCTGAGAATGATAACTTCGTATGGCACTGTGCACTGTCTGATCCACTTCCAGAAGATAACTGGGATGGTTACACTGGCTTTATTCACAACGTTCTTTACGAGAACTATCTACGTGATCACGAAGCGCCAGAAGACTGTGAATACTACATGTGTGGTCCACCTATGATGAATGCGGCTGTTATCGGCATGCTAAAAGATCTAGGTGTAGAGGATGAAAACATCCTACTAGATGACTTCGGTGGTTAATCCCTCCAAGTGATTGAATCTATGGCTAGCTCTCTAAGAGCTAGCCATTATTTTTTGTAGAAGTAAAAATAATATTCAACAGTTGATATAGGTAATTGGATTTAAGTAATCGGTCCCATTCCCCATATCAATTCAACAACATTGGGAGTTAACAAGTGAAAACGTGGCTTGTTGCATTCGCTTCTCTATTGATTTTGGCTGGCTGTGAGCAGCCAGCAGATCAAATTCATCTAAGTGGCCCTACCATGGGGACTTCTTATAACATCAAATATATCGAGCAAGATGGTATTCCTACGCCAAAAGCGATGCAGACGGAAATTGATCGCTTACTGGAAGAAGTCAATGACCAAATGTCGACCTACCGTGATGATTCAGAATTAAGTCGCTTTAACCAGCATCAAACGAGTGAGCCATTTACTGTATCGACACAAACAGCAACCGTAGTCAAAGAAGCGATTCGTCTCAACGGTCTTACTTTAGGCGCATTGGATGTGACAGTCGGTCCTTTAGTTAACCTGTGGGGCTTTGGCCCAGAAGCTCGCCCTGATGTCGTTCCTACAGATGAAGAGCTAGCGGCACGCAAAGCCAATACTGGCATTCACCACCTATCTGTTGATGGCAATAAATTGTCCAAAGATATTCCTAACTTGTATGTCGATTTATCAACTATTGCTAAAGGTTGGGGGGTTGACGTGGTTGCTGACTACCTTCAATCTGAAGGGGTTCATAACTTCATGGTAGAAGTGGGCGGCGAAATGCGCCTCAAAGGCGTGAATCGTGAAGGCGTGCCGTGGCGCATAGCGATTGAAAAGCCGACTATTGATGAGCGCTCAATTCAAGAAATTATTGAGCCAGGGGACATGGCAATTGCAACAAGTGGTGACTATCGTAATTACTTTGAGAGTAATGGTGTGAGATACTCTCATATTATTAATCCAAGAACAGGCAAACCTATTCATCATAAAGTGGTGTCTGTAACGGTATTAGATAAATCGTCGATGACTGCTGATGGTCTTGCAACTGGTCTTATGGTGCTAGGTGAAGACAAAGGCATGGCAATTGCGAACGAAAATAATATTCCTGTTTTCATGATTGTGAAGACGGAAAATGGTTTTAAAGAGCTGGCTTCGGAAGCATACAAGCCGTTCATGAAGAAATAACAACAGAAGTGAGCATGTTCTTATGAGTACATTTCTAATTACGTTTGCAGTTTTTGTTGCGGTAATCGCAGCGATGGCTGTTGGCTACATCTTCCAGAAGAAAGTAGTGAAGGGTAGCTGTGGCGGTCTTGGTGCAGTAGGTATTGAGAAAGTATGTAACTGTCCAGAACCATGTGACGCGCGTAAGAAACGTGAAGCACGTGAAGCGGCGCGAGCTGAGAAATTGGCTGCATGGGAAAAAGATCGAATTGCTTAAGTATCGGTCATCCAAAGAGTAATACAAAATAACCCAGCTAAAGCTGGGTTTTTTTATATCTCTCGCTCTACTTCTCTGAGAGTTTATACTTTGCTTGCTACGTTTAATCTAGGATGACCGGAAGCTTAAGTCGGTGCAGACTTCACAGCCAAGTCATTTCCCTTTAATCACCGTACTTAACTGTTATTTGGTTATATACTCAAACTAAAGCGCGTTAACTTAGGAGGAAATATGGAAATGCATCAACACGGTATGGCTGAATTGTTTCAACAACTAGGCCTCGGCAGCTCTCCTCAAGAGATAAAGGACTTTATTAACGAACATCGGCACAAAAGAGCTTCAGCCCCTCTGCATGAAGCCAGCTTTTGGACAAGTTCGCAGGCCACATTTCTCAAACAAGCCATTGAAGAAGACGCAGACTGGGCAGAGTTGGTCGATCAGCTTGATGTGATGTTACGAGATTAAAGCACGTTTACAAACTCTCATTTCTATCAAGGCAGATTTAATTTATACTGTGTTTTTGAACAGTGTTTAATGGCTATGTCAGACCGAATCAGAAAAATCATTCACGTCGATATGGATTGTTTTTAAAAGGTAAGGTATTAATCTAGGATTAAATTTGAAAGTGATTCAAAGTCTACTACGGTTTTATACATAGGGTGGTAACCTCTGGGATGAAACTGTATGCAAAGAATCAATGACAATTTACACAACGGGCACTGGATTTATCTTTATAATGATAATCTCCCTATCTTGATACCTTGCATCTATTCTCGATACACACGAAGTAACGGTTCCACGGTCGCGTATACCGAAAAGCTTGATAAGGTCACCGGGTATACAAAAGCCTATTTCCAAGAAACACACATCTCAGATTGATCCCAATATGATCGGGGTCACCAGCTCGGCCTCTTTTTAGAGTGGGTCGATGAGCACGAACATCCTTATATTACTCTTGATCGACACACGGCTTTCCCTGCAGACATCATTAACGAGTACATCAATGATTACCTCATAGCTGAGATGGAAAAAAGTTTGGATTCGGTCACAAAGGCGGTCACTGCCCTGACGAGCTATTACAACTGGCTGACCTTTTTTTGGGCACTAAGCAAAAAAAGGTATGTATTTATTCAGATAATCGCGCGTTAGCTAGAGCGAACGGCAAGACCAATATGGTGGTTAAATACCTCCTGCCGGCGACTAGACATCTCCTTTATCGCGAGTCAAGCTGCTTGCTTGAGAAAATCGTGCTAATGAACGGCGGGGAGCAGGGGTGTCGTTCATCCGAGAACCGTGGGTTTTATCTAGATGATTTTAAAGCCGATGGAGAAATGCGTCGCGGTTTGAAGAGCCTATTTCAGCAGTTAAGAAAGGAGCCTGAAAAAGAGGACTTTGAATACCACCTTCCTTCCTTTAATACAAAAACTGGCAGATCACGCAAGCTATATCTCTCTCGCCATCATCTACAATTGATGGAGCGCTACTACGAGACAGAGCGGCCATTGACTAAAGTGAACCAATTGCTTGTATCTAATGCGCGAAACCACACAAAAGGTCGTGTGATTGGTAGCAAATTTGCCAGTCAGATTTTCTACAAGATAAGCGAGCAACTGCGTGGAAAAATGAGCGATTATCCAGCAGCTTACTCAGGCCATCAGACTATCCAAAAGGAAAATGTCTATCACCATTTGAGACACTCTTTTGGGACAGATATTTTTTACAACTTATGCCTGTCAAACAGGAAAAGATTCGAAACTATCACTACCGAGTCAGCGGTTTATCTGGAAACCGCTCGACGTATGGGGCATTCCATAACGGGCCCATATGGGGCTCAGACAACCAAAACTTATATTCATGCCTGTGGTGAGTTAGAGGCACTGCGTAAGGAAGCCATCCATGCGTAATGGCGAGCGAGAGAGCGGTGTTCAGTCGTTGACAAGCGATGAAGTGGAGGCACAGTACGCTGATATTAAGAAACAACGTCAGCCAGATGCTCTTCTGGAGCAGCCCTACACCGCTAAAACATTATTTGTTCCTAAAAGTAATGCAACTGCTGAGTATACACTCAGTATGCAGGATTGGTCTCACCCCGATAAAGTTGTGCTTTATAAGGTGATGATTGCTGCATACAACTACGCCTTTTTTGACAAAACCGCAGCTAAAAGCGCAAAAAATGTATTTGCAAGCTCTGCTTTCCCATTTATTACGTGGCTGAACGACTACTCTGTTGAGAATCGTTATAACATCCTTAAGCAATATGAAGCTGAACGTATGGACGAACTGCAAAATCATGGAGGCTATAGTCCTTTAATAGGATTAAGGAATATCTTGCTGCACGCGATTAACTCTGTGCATTTTCAGGAAGAAGTAGAGCTTGAGGACTACCTGTTTATAAGGGAGTTGAGAGCAACCAAGATTAGTCCAAACTTAAACAAAGCCCAAAAGTCGCTTGCCAATTATTTCGGTGCATTGGACTGGTTAAGAGATGACGAAATTGGCATTGGCGGTAAACTGTACACTGGACTTGCCTCGCCGAAACTAACGGTAAACTCCCTGAGCTTGACCGCTGCCACGGTCATTTTGCAAATGTCGGAGTATAAAGTTGCGCTGAGCCGCTTATTTGAAAAAGCTCAACCCGAATTCACCACCCTTATGGATGTTGATTTCGCATCGTTGAGTAGAGAAAGAATAAAAACGCACATAGGGACGGTGCTCTATCGCTTGATCAGCGCGTATCATCAAAGCAAAGAAAAGCCCCCGTCATTGCGATCTGTGCTAGAGGTATTACTGTTGTCCAATACTACTAGTGAAGAAAACTACTTAAAGCTGATAGGGGCGTTGGGCACTCAAGAATCATGCGATGCATTATTCTTGAACAAAATCCGTCGCAAACAGCGAGTTAATTCAGATTTTTGTAGATACAATATTACTTCAGATGGTTCCGGTTCTCTTTTTTCTCTAGAGGTGCTATGCGCTTTATGGCGAGACGAGGCACAAGTCATTACGGTTATTGAAAGAGCCATATTTGGCTGGCTGATGGCTGGGTTGGCTGTTCAACCATACGATATCCCAAAGTTAACGAACAGGGACTTTCGAAAACTGGAAGTAGGTGGTCGCGTCAGACAGATTGAATGTGAGTACTTTAAGGGGCGAGCACGGGTCTTTCATACCACACGTGCACTTTCAGTAAGAGACATCGAAGGTCAGGCGCTGCTCACCTACCTCGACTCCGCGCAAGACGGGGAGCTGCTGTGCACCACGCATGAATGGGATATCAGGAATGGTATCCGTTCAATAACAGGCTTGCTGAGGCTTCTTTTGCAATCTGAGGGTATGCATGCAGCCGTAGAAGCGGCGCACAGCAAAAAGAAGATCCCCGTCCTAATGCCGAAAGCCTTGTGTGCGCTGATTAAAAGCGGCGTGCATACTTCAAATGTGAGTTTAGTTCGGAAAAAGCAACTGACTCAAGAGAGATGGGCGTTAGGTAAGGATTTAAGATCTCCTTGCCCGAAGTGTTTATTTGGACTTCAAGCAATAAAAAACAGTGCTGTCCATGCATTTAGCGATCCTTACACCTACGAGTACCTGCTCAACAGCAATTCGCACAGCAATAAAACGGAAAAGAGTAGCTATCTCACGGAGGATAACGAACAGTGGATGAACAGTTCCGGCCGGATCACGCGCGAGGTGATGTTTGACTTGATCCAAAATGTGTTCAATTTAGATTTTAGTCATGACAACGAAGAAAAAGTTGCCGCATTTAACAGCGAGTTCATGGCGGTGTCTGAGGGGATCTCTTATAAAAGCGAGGAGATGAACGCTAGGTTGCGGTTGGTCACTGGACAAGGCAAAGGGAGGGTGGATGAGGTTGGGGTACTTTCCTTAAATAACACAAAAAATGAGCCTCTAGAGCCTATATATGTTATCGACAGTCCGCTAACCGTTTTGAAAATGCTCAACTACCTCCATGAGTTTAAAAAACATTATAAAAAACTACTCGCAACTAATCCGGATTTGCTTTTTAAGACGGTCATGCCGACAGCAGAATGGATAGAGGCTACATTAGGCAAAATGAGCCAACACGCTGTTCACATGGGTACAAAGCAATTTAATGAAATGACCAAAAAAGGCGTCGTGATGAGCGTTTTTCACTCATTGTAACGGGAGGAAAAGTGGCACTAACCATATTTACCACACCGACAGATTCTTTTTGGCACGATCAAGACCTAAAACTTCGCGCTAGCCCACTATTCAAGGAGGAACACGGAGGATATGACGATGATATCTGGTTTTTTTCCAAAGGAAAAAGCAAAACCTCTATTGATTTTTCAGTGTTCGATTTGCCGGCGTTCAATCTTGAATCTCCCGCCTCGCTGAAAACAAGTCAATTAGACAGAGCCTTAAGCAGCAAGCAATACGCGAAACTGTTTTGCTCTATCGTATTGACCCCAAAAAATGCGGATCATGTTGGGCCTGCTTACCAGATGGTGATGCACCTCTTCGCTTTCCTAAAAGAGCAAGGAGAAGTAGCGCTAAGTGTCCCTTTGCTTGTTGACTTTTGGAGCTCGTTTATGAGCCGAGTCGCTAAACACGATGGTTTTTTTAAGCGCGTATCGATACCGGCTTACAGAAGTTCTATCAGACCGGTACCATTTATGGTCATAAGAAACAAGTTAAAAGCCTTGGGAGTTGATGGCGTCATCGGACGTGACCTTACAGTCCCTAAGGTGGAATCTAGTCTCGATAACGTGTGTATAGCTAAGTACAATATTAAATTAAATGAATATAAAAAAGGGGGAGCTTCAATCACTTGGGGTTAGAGCTTGGACAGTACTATGTGGATTACCTGAATCGCGTTTATCAAAATAACTTTCTTTACACTGCTGTGTGTCAAAGAGCGATAGGGGCTGTATTTGAGCACTTTGGGATACCGAATATCAAGGAAAGCGTGCCGAAAAATCGACTCTTCAAAGTCATACTTGCAGGGTTACAAGGTAAAGATTTAGGTAAGTCTCGATACAATACAGATCCCCATACTCAAGGTATCAATCACCAAGAGCTAAAAGTTATGACCGAGAAATTGCTCGTTAGCGAGTACGGTAAGCGCTTTGATGCGGTCACATCGTTAAAGGATGCGAGCATTCACTCGTTGGTGATTGAGCTTGGATTAAGCGAGCGATTTGATGCGGTTGAAGTAATACGCGTTCTAATGCTGCAAAAATACTTAGGTTTACAGGGCCGTAAATCACCGGGTGAGGTTTGGAATGGGTATTTGTCTTCATTAGACAAGTTATCAATCAACAGTCAGTCACTGAATACGGTGAGTGTGGATGATGTGTACGACAAGATGACAGCAATTGTAAGTGAGGATCGACTCACCAGTAAGGAATGCCTTGCCTCAATCCAGAAATGGGTGAAGAGTTTGTTGGCAAACTCTGCCAATAATACCTTTCAATCACTCAAAAAAGCTTAGCGATACAGCTGCACGCTATAAGCGCCCTTGTTATCGCTTGGACGGGCTACCGAATGTCCGAGTATGGGTTTCCACTAAGCGCGATACAAACTGAGCCCAATTTGGACATCTTAGACAGCGCGTATGTGCCGTTTCGTTTCAAATTAAAATGGCTTGTCCCTAAAACTAATGCTCTAACGAAAATCGACAGAGAGGTGACCTCGCAGTGTTATCAACTGGCAGCGCAACTGAATGAAGTTTTTGGCCATGTGCGCGATGAGCCCTGTCTCTATGCGCTGACATCGACCAGAGGAGACAAACAAACTGCCTATGACTCGAGTACGTACGTAGAAGCCAGAGTTAAGGCAAACTGGGCGGGTTTCATCAATTACCCACCGTTTAATGATGTCGTGCGTTTGGAGGAATTGCGACAAGAAGGCAGGGTACTGACTGCTTTAGAGCAGACTGAATTTGATGCGTTAGCACAGAAATACCCTGTGGACAGTGCTCGGTATCGTCATCTGCTGTTGACAGCCAAAGAGGTAAAGCGTGATTGGCTGCGATTATCCCATTCATCGTTTAATGGGCCTAAAATTCAGGAAAAATTCAAAAAATCTCTCGTAGCGTTCGTTCGGCGTTGCTCATTGGAAAATAATGAGCATGAGAGAATTATTAAACAGTATTTATCGAACGAGACAAGGGCATTGCTGCTATCAGGCGAGGCAAACCTTAATGATAAAAAAACAATGTCCGATATCATGGCAGAACTATTGAACGGGGTGCGTCACCCATCACCCCACGCTTTCCGCCACATATGGGCTGAGGCCGTATTGACTCGCTATCAGGGGGATGTTGGTGCAGTTATCCGGCACCAGTTCTGCCACTTGGACGCTTCGTTCTTCATGGCTTATTTGCGAGATAAAGAACCCAGAGGTTTCTTGAAGTTAGCCGAACAACGCTATTTAAACTCCATTGTGTTGGAACTCATGTCATCGCACGAGTTTGAAGAAAAGCAGATTGGAGGGGTAGCTCGCTTTGTCAAAAAACTCATTGGCTCGACAAAAGTGAGAAGTGATAGTGAGGTGCATAATCTAAGAGACGCCATTTTGGGGCGCATTATCAGCGTACAACCGAGTCGTTTTGTCGTGTGCATGCCTCGCGACGGCGCAGAGGGTCGTGCTAAATGCGCAAAGATGGGGACGTTAAACCCTCAAGATGCAAAGCTCGAATTTTGTCTAAATTGTGCCAACGGGTTGATCACGGAAGGGAATATTCGAGGTATTTGGGTAACGATTCAGCCGATGATCAAAGAGGCTCTGCAGCCCAACGGGATTGGTTTTCTATTGGAGGCCCACCTTCCAGCACTTACTTCGAGTTGGAAGCGGATCAAAGAGCTTCGAAACAACAAGAATGCGGATAAGGTAGATCTGGTATTGTCAGAGATAAAGGGCGCCATCGACGCTATTCATCACAAGGTACAAGAGGAGAAAAAACGATATGGCTAAGCACGATTTGCTCAGTGAGGAGTTTCTTAATGGACTGGATGATGACTCAGATAGCGAAGAGAGCAATATACCGCTTTGGTTGGTTGATGATAAAGACCATACGACTTACAAGTCTTATTATGCGATTTTGGAGCTACAGGCTGAGATCTCAAAGGAAATTAAGGCGTTTGGTAAAGTCGCAACAACGAAAACCCCCAAGTTTTACCAAATGAAAAAGTCGAATGTAGCTAGAAAAGTGGGGGTGACAGCGCAAAGTATCTTTGTCGCGTCGTCTTTCAGTCCGCATATACTGTTGTTATTCAATGATTTGAATAATGAGCTTCTAGCGCTGCATCAGGCTGAGCAAGAGAAGCAAAAAAACGAAAAATGACAGGCATTAGACGAGAGAAGAAGAAGGAAGTCGTGAGCCGCTATCAGAAAGCGGAGCGAGAACTTAAAGATCTAAAGTGTATAAATACTCAAGAGGTTATCGACATCGTGATCCAAAAAATGCCAATGGATCTTAGAGACAAACTGGGCTGGTAAGCGAAGCCAAGCGTCTTGGGGTAAGATGGCAAACGGACAGCAGAAAGCGCTAGAAGCACAGGAAAATGCTCTTCGTGAAAAGAGCGGTTCTGCCACCATGCCCCTACACTTTACGTTTTTGAGCAATGACACGATAAATTCTTTTCTTTCCTTTCCTCTTCCGTCATTTTAGCCACTAGGCACGCTATTTCCCGAGAGCTCTAATCTTCACTGAAAAAGAAACTTAAAGGCACGCCTAATTCATTAGCTAATAGCTTTAAGGTTCTTACGACACAACGGTTTAAGTTCGGCGGTAGCGTTGCTCACTACTTAACGCGGCGTTAAACGTCAAACTTGGCGATAGATTTAAAAAAGTTGTTCTTGGATATTACTGAGCTAAAGTTTCTTTGCTTTGAAAAATTCATCGTACTTATCGCCAATGATCGCATGTAGGTTTCCTATTATGTAGTAAACCACTCTTGGTATGGAGTCGTTTCCCATTTCACGCTCAATTTCCCAGCTGTAGATCAGGGCTCCAATTTCAGAGTTAATCGCCTTTAGTATTTTAATATCACTTTTGAACCGAGAAATTACTTCATCGATTTTTGTCTGTTCTCGTCACAACGTTCTGATTTGGCAAGAGCTTTTATTTCAGCGAAAGATGAAATTATTGACTGAAGTAATTTTAAGCTCTCTTGGTGTTTGATAAAACTGAGTTTACTGTTTTCTAGTTGTTGCTGTAGTTTGATTGCACTTTTTGCGGTACGGTTTGTTTTAAATGCTGCTACCGCTGATAGCAATGCAGCTACGGCGGATATACTCGTTGCGTAAGCCGATAATTCATCAGGTGTAAATATATGAAAACCTTCCTAAATCTTTGAACTTGGGATGATAAATACGCTTAACAAGAGACTATGGCGTCAATAGTTAATTTTTGAGGCTATCTGTATCCCACATAACACCATCTCTTAGCATTGAATTTAAGATAACAACCATCTTTCTCATGCAGGCAACAATGGCAACTTTTTTCGGTTTTCCTGCCGTAAGTAGTCGTTCATAAGTTGCTTTGAAAACAGGGTTGCATTGGATAGCCGACATCATCGCCATATACATAACGGTCCTAACTTGAGACCGCCCTCCTTGTATCAGCCGCTTACCTTTAAAGCGGCCACTTTCTCTTGTTATTGGTGCGACACCAATGAGAGAAGAAGCTTGTTTGTTAGTGATAAAGCCCAGCTCGGGTACATTACTAATTAGGGAGGCAGCAAGGACTTTACCAACACCAGGCATGCTTTGGAGAATAGTATTTTTGGCTTGATACTCAGGACAACTCTCAATCAGTTTCGCTATCTTTGCTTCTACTTTTTCAATCTGATTTTTCAGGGCGGTAAGGATAGGGGTAATCGTAGACGAGATATTCTTAGGTAATATTTGTAGTCGGTTTCTTTCCATGGTTTGCATGGTGAGTAGCTGGTTACGCCTTGTGACTAAGTCACTCATAAGGCGTATGTTTTCGCTTTTTAGTTTGGTCAGTTCTGGCTGAACACGTTCGGCATAATGTGCGATGAGAGCGGCATCTAAACGGTCGTTCTTAGCTCGTTGACCAATGGCACCAGCAAACCTTTTAATACGTAGTGGGTTGGCAATAACATAAGGTAATTTGGCTTTGTCACAGGCGAGTATAAAAGGCATTTCTAATCGACCTGTAGCTTCGATGACGACACGTTGAGGTTTGTGTTTCTTAATGGTTTTTATGGCATCGCTGATGCCTTTTTCGGTGTTCGGGACAGTGAAGTAAATATCGAGTGGTCGGATGTAGATGTCTAATTGTGACTTACCAGTATCAACGCCGACATTAATGTTTTGAAGTGTGTTTGTATTCATAATAAGCTAACTCTTGCTTGCAAATGCGGGCTCGAGACCCAGAAGACTATTCGAGTGTGGTGCTTGGAGTTCTATCTGGCGTTCGTACTTGTTACCGGTCTCTCAATTGAGGAGCCATCGTTCAATCGAACTACCAGATAGAAGAACTTTAGTTGCAGCTAAAGTCTGGGTCTCACCTTACCCGATTGGAGTACTTATTATCCATACAAGGCGTTCAAGAGGGATTTGGCACGCGTAGCATTTTTACTATGCGTTGCGTTTAGTGTTTAAGGTGGTATGAGGGAGCTTCGGCATTGCGTTACTCACACCTTAACAGGGCGTTAGGCTTTTTCGGTAAATATCCTTGTGTCAAAGTTGCAAATGAATAATGCTCGTTTCTAACTCAATCCTGAGTTATTTTTGCTTGTTTTGTCCGATAGCGAATGAGTCTAGGTTTAATGTCTTTCTTCGCTATTGTGCACGCTGGAATGTGCATGAACAGGAGTTCGGGAGTTAATAGAATGACTTATCAACAATTAGATGCCATCGCTGATTCATATGTGCCTCTGCTAGGTATTTTGTCGTTACTTTGGTTTGTAAGAAAGGGGTTTATTTCAGATGTAAGAAGTGCCTTGATCGATGTAGTAACAACGTTTTTGGGTGCGCTTTACATTTATACATTAATGTTTGCAGATAAGTACCTTGGCGCTTTTGCGTCTATTGGTCTTGATTACAGCACTCACACTGCCTTGGCATTGGTGTTTGTGGTAACTCTATGTTTTATAGGAAAAACGGTAAGGTCTATAACGATAATATCAATGTTATCGTATTGTTTGTTGATGCTATATCAAGGCTATCATACGGTAGCAGATATAATGTTAACGGGTTTGTTGGTCTTGCCTGTGTTGGTATGGTTAAAGTGTTTACCACGTAGTAAAAATAAACCATACAAAGCGTTCAAGAGTGATTCGTAACGCGTGGTATTTTTACTATGCGTTGTGTTTGGTGTTTTAGGTGGTATGCGGCGGCTTTGGTATTGCGTTACTCACACCTTAACAGGGCGTTACTTTCCCATACCTCAAATAATCAGTTATATTCTACTTTAGTAATATAACTGACAAGGTTTTGTCCAGGATGTATGGTACGCCCCGTTTTGCAAGTGAAAATTCAAAATAACGGAGCTGGTTTGAGTTAATGATGAAATGGTCTCCCCCACCCACTAACCGCGTCATATTGCGCCAAAATAGAACTAGTTCTAATTGATCGGATATAAGGGGAATAGTTCGTTTAAGCGTAAAACAATAGGTCTAGATTTAGCAAAAAATAGTTTTTTCTTTGTGGTTTTGAACGAGCACGGGAAGCGGGTAACTCGAAAGAAGTTAAGCAGAAACCAGGTACTACCATACTTAGCAAACCTAGAACTGTCAGTCGCTGCTATAGAAGCTTGCTCCTCAGCGCATTACTGGGGGCGTGAGATTAGAAACCTTGGTCATGATGTTCAACTTTTGCCGCCCCAGCATGTTAAGGGGTATTTACGTGGTCAGAAGAATGATTACAACGATGCTCAAGCGATAGCTGAAGCCTCGCAACACGGAGCCATACGAACGGTCGCGATAAAATCAATTGAACAACAGGATCAGCAAAGTATCCTTCATATGCGCCGACTTTTAAATGTCGAACGAACCAGACTAATTACCCATGTTCGTGGCCTTTTGAGTGAATACGGTATCGTCATATCCCAACGAGCCTCTACAGTTAAAAAAGAAGTCCCCAGAATACTAGAAGATGCTGAAAATGAGCTGACCAATGTGTTTCGCCAATTTCTTAACCGCCAATATTTGCGATTGCTCGATATCGAGAAAGAACTGAGTGTGTATCAGGATTATATAGAAGCTACTGTTAAATCTAATGATACTTGTCAGCGTTTAATTACAATGCCCGGTGTCGGTTCTATCGTGAGCATTTCCTTAACCTCCTGGATGAGAGATGGGTATCAGTTTAAGCGCGGCAGAGATGCATCGGCAGCTTTAGGACTAATCCCCCGTCAAAACAGCACTGGAGGAAAAAATGTCTTACTGGGCATTAGTAAAAGGGGTGACTCCCACCTCCGCTCTTTAGTTGTTAACGGGGCAAGAGCTGTAGTTGCTCATGCTAAGAAGAAGACCGATAAGCTTAGTATCTGGATTAACCGCTTGGTTGAGCAAAGAGGCTTTAATCGAGCTGTCATCGCGTTCGCGAACAAAATGTTACGGATGGCGTGGGTTATTGTGACTAAGAAACAGGAGTATAAACCCATCGAGAAGTTAGCAGGTTGCTAGCTCTTTAATCTGAAATTTTCAATATCACCTAATTTGTGTGATTAGCATCTAAGATGAAACACAGGTCAAACCGACGTACCCAAAACCTGATGAATACATCGGATATTAAGTCCGAGCTAATGATTAGTAGGATGGTACGTGCGAATGGTTCATCAAGGTCTGAAATTATTGTTTCAATATGAGAGACCGAATATATCACCGCTAACCTGTCCCTTATCATCGAAATGCTGCTTGCGCAAATGGGGGAGACCATATATGTATTCGGAGTCTAATTGAGACTTTTTCTTTAGCCTCAGATCCACGATGAGATCCGCGCCAGATTGTCCTCAAAAATGTGAAAGCATTCTAGTTGCTGTTCTGGACAACAGGTTTTCAATCTGGTGGTCTAACCGTTTTGTCATCTTTCTTGTTCATATGCAAACTTGATTTATGTTCTGATCACGAAAGCCTTATGAGTTGCCATAACCGACCAAGCGATTCTGGCTAGCTTGTTTGCCAATCCTACTAGAGCTACATTGAATGGCTTACGGCACTTCAAGTCTAGTAACCATGTGCCAAAATATTTCTCTGCAGTAGCATCTCTCCACAGTACAGATCTTGCTGCATGAAAAAAGAGTTCTCGCAGTTCTTTGTTACCCCGTTTCGATATTCCAAGAAGCCTAGGCTTGCCTCCTGTTGGATATTGAAATGGAACTATGCCTATCCAAGCAGCAAAATTACGCTCGCTAGAAAAGTCTTTCGGATTGGACACCGCTGACAGACAGCAAGCAGCAGTCATTGGGCCGATACCAGGTATAGAGTGCAGCAAGGCCAATAGCTCATTGTCATGGTTGAGACTTTCAATCTTATTATCTTGTTCTTTAATCTTCTCATTGAGGTGATTGTAATGTTCAAGTTGTTCTCGTAACTCAAAAATAAGTAACGGAGGAACTGATTGCCCAGTGTCAGCAAGCCACTGGAAGAGCTGTTTCATATTTGCATGACCGCGAGGAAAACTGAAACCAAACTCAACAAGAGTTGATGAAATTCGGTTCATCACAGCCGTTCTTTCCCTAATGTAGTCAGTTCGAATTCGACGAATCACACTTCCTAATTGCGCCTCTTCAGATTTAGGCGTTACAAACCTCATTTTAGGTCTTGTCGCCGCTTCGGCTATAGCGTCGGCATTAATGAAATCATTTTTGTGGCTTTTAACGTAGGGCTTAACATATTGAGGTGGAATGAGCTTAAAATTCTTGGCAGCATCTAGCTAGCCAGTTTGCGCTACAACAGGCTTACATTGCTATAGTTACAGGTTCATGTGCAGAGATAAATTGAAGCAGTTTAGCTCTGGAGAACTTGTGCCGATAAAGCTCTTGACCAGAATGCTCGTGACCAACTAAATGAAATTTAGATTTACTAAGATCGATACCGATTGTTTTGATAGCTGACATGATGGCATCTCCCGAAGTTCAGCGATTGTGCTGAGTGTAGTGGGGCGTACTATCTAATTAACGTGACAAGGCATTGGCTATTTCTCATTGTGGAGAGCTAAATGTTGCTCATTAAGAAAGGCGAGCTGTTGTCGAGCTTTTACCTTCGAAGAAAGGTATTAGGGACCCCGCTGACTAGCAAAGCCCATGAGAAATTTATGCACAATATTGAGCATAAGCATAGATGTACGGTGTCGAAGTAACTGGATAGGTCACCTTCGATAACCGATCGACCACTGGTGTCTGTAAGCTGTGACCTGACCGTACAGATTGCATGGTGGACGCTGCGATCTAGTCTGAGGCCATAAGATAATGAGTGGAAATCATTTACCCATATTGGCTCCATTGCCATCAAGATCTCCCGTTGAACTATGCGATCACGCAGGGTTGGAATGCCCTGTGGGCGTTGTTTCCCATTTGCTTTAGGTATATAGGTGCGTCTAGCGGGTATAGGCTGGTAGTTACCAGATTGTAGTTCTAGCCTGAGCTCGCGTAGATAGTCGCTCAATTTCTTCCCTTGTAGGTGATGTTTAGTCACACCATCTAATACCGGTGTTCTGGCTCGTTTGGAAGAGAGCGTTTTCTCTGTCGCATGGTGCTGCCTGCGGGTCACATCACCTTACCAGCATCGGTAAGTCACTGCCGTCCAGACTCATACGCCGTCACAGCTCAGCGTAGCCACAGCCTCTCGACTTCATGTCTAGTAGTCAGTGGATAGCCAAGTTAGAGGGTACACGTCATTATGTTGTTTTGATTGCCTTAGCTAACAAGATAATGAGGATTTGTTGGAAGGTTGGACTTTGCGAGCAAGAATGTCAATCTTACCCAGTTTCTGCTCCAAGATAGCATACAGTGAATTTTATTTTCCATCTATTTTGCAAGAAGCAATCTGATGACGAATTTGTCATTATTTGGTCAGGGATAATTCATTGTATTTTATTTATACTAGAAATCGACTGCTTACTCATATGGGAACATTTGAGGTTTAGACCTTAGGGACTATGAGTTCTCTCAGGTTGTGCCACCAACACAATTTTGTAAGGACATCTGAGAGGTTGTAATGCTAAAACCATCGCATACAATTTGGTTAACTGGACTCACACTGTTTGCTTTATTGCTCTCTAGCGTATCTGCCAGTACCTCTCTTAATATGCCGCTCAAAAATAGGGGCGATTTTTTAACTGTATCGTCTATTTCACATTATGAGCATTTAAAGTATTTGTCATCACAACTCGAATCAATAACGACCGAAACTGATTGTTATGATTCGGCCAATGTTATGAATCCAGGGCATCAGTGCTACCATTCAAACTGTCCGGCTAGCGCTCTGCTGATTTATCAACTTATTATTAGAAACTCTCAAACACCCCAACGTATCCCTTTCTTCAGGGAAACTGCTGAGTATGTCAACGCGGTAACAGGCAATTTGTATCACCCTCCAATAGTCTGATTCCTTCCTAACGGTTAATACCCTCGTCAACAGTGGCTTTGACATGCTTATCTTGCATGAAGCTTTTCTGTATAACCGGCTCAATTTCGTTATTAGCTAACGAGCATTTTTGCAGTATCTATCAACTCGAAAAGGAAAATCATCAGTGAATATTCGAAAACCTTTAGCTTGCTTTGCTGCCTTGCTACTTGGGTTGAATTCGATCACAGCATTAGCTCATGAAGGTATGCATGACCCAGAGAGGGACTCTAGTTTGAAAGAAGTGAGCCAAGACGTACCAGCATTAGCATTGGATTCTGCTGAATTTAAACAAGCCCAAAACCTTTTTCGTACGGTTGGTGGCTATGGATGCACTGCATGCCATGGTCTGTTTGCTCAAGGGGGCGGTAACGTGGGGGAAATATAAGAGACCACTCACTAAGCCAGATAAATTATGCCCTTCAGAATGAGCCAACAATGAAGCTACTGAATAATGCGCTTAGCGATGGAGATAAATATGCTCTGGCTGGATATCTCAGAGCTTTGGGTAAGTTGGAACTCATTGAGTGGGCGATTGATGGGGAGGTTTCATACACCAAGGTGGACATTGATAAGGAATCAGATAATCAACTGGTTATATTCAACAAAACTTTTGATTCTATCGATTTGTCTTTGATGCCGATTGGTAATAGTCACATACTTTCAATCGAACCCTATGCAACAGAATTGTATACGTGGAAAGCACAACCCGGTGAATACAGATTGCAATACAACCAGCATGTTCTTGATATGTCCTTCAGGTTCTGAATAAAAGGAAAATTTATGAATAAGTATCTCAACATTACCGCTATTTCAGCTCTTATGTTTAGTGCAAGCACTTTTGCTAATCCTGTCGTAGAGCTTTATAAGTCGCCGACATGTGGCTGTTGCAGTCAATGGGCAGCCACAATGGAGAAGGCGGGATATCACGTCAATATTCACAAGCAGGAAAACTGGGCGTCGGTAAAAGCCCCATTCAATATGCCTAAACAGCTAGCGTCTTGTCATACGGCGCTTATCGACGGATATATGATTGAAGGCCACGTTCCTGAAGCAGATATTGCTCGTCTCTTAATAGAAAGACCTCAGGATATATCAGGTTTGTCAGTCCCGGGAATGCCTCGTTATTCACCTGGTATGGCTAGAGAGGGTGAAGAATATCAAGGCTTTAATATTGTTGCTTTTGATAGAGAAGGCAAACTAAGTCTGTTTAACAAATACTAGCGACTGACAACAGCTCTGCTGATGTCTGAGTATCTTAATACCGGCACAGTATTCAATAAATGATATGGAGAAAATATTATGAGTTGTTGTAATCGGCCTCCAGCTGGAGGTCCCAATAGTAAGAAATGGGTACCATGCTTAAAGGGTTAGGCGTGTATTTAGTCTTGTTTCTGTTCAATATACAAGGATTTTATTACAGGTGCGTTAACGCATCGGGGCAGCGCAATAATATGGGTATTTAGGTCTATCAGGTTTCTATAAGCTGGGTTTAAAAATACGAAGGTGTCGGTGATGATGCAAAATTTATAGGGCATGTAACTTGGCGATTAATAATCAATTTATTCTAAGTTACTCATCTTCATGTTCTCTTCTTTTATCGTATAGAGTTAGACCCCAATGAGCACCGAAAAATTGACGATAGTCTCTTGACCTATGTGTTGCACACAGGTTTTAAACTCAAAATAGAAACATAGATAAAGGTGTAAGGAGTTAGTTATGAGTTGTTGTAATAAAACGCCTAATGGCGGAACCAGTGACCCTAAATTATTGTTGAAAGTGACTTTAGGTATGTTAGCGGTCATTGTGTTGTTAGTTTTTTTATTTGGTTGATTATCCAGAGTAATTTTGTGTTATCTCACTATTTCGTTGCCATTCGGAGGGTTAAGTATGCTGACAACTGAAATTGCCCGGACAGTCGGGGTTACCGCGGAAACGGTTCGTTATTATACCAGAAAAGGACTGCTCTCTGCGATGAAAGACCCAAGTAACGGCTATAAAATTTACCCACCGAGTGCTGTGGATAGATTGCGGTTTATTAGTCATGCACGAAGTATTGGCTTTAGCTTAAGCCAGATTGAAGAGATCATAGAATACTCTCAGCAAGGAAAATCTCCCTGTCTGAAAGTACGGAAAATGCTGAGTGATAAAATATCTGAGATGCAACAAAAAATTAAAGAATATCAGATGCACCTGGCTGTTATGGAAGAAACTTATTCCGAGTGGGTGCATGAACCAGACATAACTCCTGACGGGAAGGCGATATGCTTCCTGATTGAAGGCTGGTCAGATAAACATCCATCGATTAACTCTCAGGAGGTAAAAAATGAAGGTTGAAGAATATTCTCTTGCGTTATCAGGTGTCAGTTGTGGCAATTGTGTTACAAAGATCGTTTCTGCTTTAAGGGAAAGTGATCCTGATATCTCTCTGGTTATTAATAATAGTAAAGATAAAGCAGACCTTATTACCACATTGGAACCAGAAAACGCGATACAAATTATTTCCAGCACTGGATATGCTGCGACTTTGCCCGTAATTCACCAATACGAAACAATATTGGCTAACGTTTCTTGCCAAAACTGCGTTAAAAAAATCACGTCTGGCATTAGATATGTTGATAACAACGCTGATGTGTCAGTGGACATTTTGGCTCAGCGGTTAATTGTCAATAGCCATGTCAGTGATTCAGAGGTGGAACGTATTTTACTGGAGTTAGGGTACAGTGGCCTAAACGAAGAGCGGAATACCGCTATTCCCGATGTGGCTGAAGCTAATACGACCACTGTTCATATGGACTTATTGGCTCAAAAAAAGACGGTGAATCTGGCTTTAGTGGGAGTGACATGCGCCAGTTGTATCAATACCATTGAGGGGGCTCTGACAAATCTGGAAGGTGTTGAATCTGTGGGTGTCAACTTTGCCAACCGTACAGCGACCGTTCAGTCTCATCAATCAACACTATCACTTATTCAGGCGATTCAGGCGGTTGGTTACGATGCCAGTGAAATCGTTGATGCTGATGAGGCGGAAGATATCAAAGCAGAGCAGGAAGCCCAAGAGTATCGGTTTAAAATCAGGCAAAGTATTATCGGCCTGGGACTGGGTATTCCATTGATGGGTTATGGCCTGCTGGGTGGCCCTATGAATGTAAATACCCTCTCAGAGCAAGCTCTCTGGCTTGGTATCGGTTTGTTGACATTGGTTATTTTGTGGCGAGCCGGCAAGCATTTTTTTAAGGGGGCCTGGAAAGCGTTCCTAAATCGTAACGCCAACATGGATACTCTTATTGCACTCGGCACTGGGACGGCCTGGCTCTATTCAATGTTGGTAGTTTTAGGACCTCAATGGTTACCTGAAAGTGCCAGACACCTCTATTTTGAGGCGACCGCAATGATAATCGGTTTGATCAACCTTGGGCAAGCGCTTGAGGTTCGGGCCAGAGGCAGAACGTCTCAGGCTATAAGACGGTTACTTGATCTGAGAGTTAAAACTGCGGTGGTGATTCGTGACGGACAAGATGTCTCCGTTCCTGTCGAACAGGTGATGCGGGGGGACAAGATCCGGGTAAGAGCAGGTGAGAAAATTCCTGTGGACGGTGTGGTCACTGATGGGCGTACGACGATAGATGAGTCTATGTTAACCGGTGAACCGATTCCCATAGAGAAGCAACCGAGCAGTCAGGTATCCGCAGGCACCATAAACGGTCAGGGAAGTTTTGTGTTTGAAGCGAAAAAGGTAGGTAGTGACACTGTTCTTGCTCAGATTATCAGCATGGTCTCCAATGCGCAGAACTCGAAACCTCCTATTAGTCACTTAGCCGACAAGGTTTCTGCTGTTTTTGTTCCAACAGTTATGATCTTATCCATTATGACTGCTTTGATATGGTACAACTTTGGTCCGCAGCCAACGCTGGTCTATATGATTGTTGCCGCAACCTCAGTACTTATTATCGCTTGTCCCTGCGCTCTCGGGCTAGCGACGCCAATATCTACCATGATTGGAGTTGGGAAGGCGGCAGAGTTTGGTGGTTTGATCCGCAACGGAGAAGCCTTACAGCGGGCAAGTGAATTGGATGTTGTCGTATTGGATAAAACCGGGACCATCACACAGGGTAAACCTGAGGTCACAAACTACCGTGTCTTTTCGGGTGAAGAAAATATTTTGTCGTTGGTTGAGACTTTGGAAAAAGGCTCTAACCACCCATTGGCTCAGGCATTAACCAGCTATGCGCAACATCACGCTCAATCTGGAGAGTCACCACAAGTATCCGAGTTTGAGTCCTTAACCGGTATGGGAGTGCAGGCTCACTACAATGGGAAAAGACTGCTCCTTGGTAACGATAAGCTCATGAATCGGTTTGGACTGAAAATAGAGACCGTGGGTGAATACACCACTCAGTGGGAACAAGATGCAAATACTGTGGTGTACTTTGCTGTAGATAACGATATTCAGGCTCTTTTTGGTATCAGCGATCCTATAAGAGAAGATGCTCGAAGTGCGATTGATCGTTTTCACAAACAAGGCATTCATGTCGTCATGCTAACCGGAGATAACGAAAATACGGCTAGGGCGGTTGCGAGCTTGTCAAATGTTGACGAGTTTTATGCAGGGCTAATGCCGGAGGATAAGCTTCGCTGGATTAAAGAGTTTCAGGCACAGGGAAAAGTTGTCGGCATGGTTGGTGATGGGATCAATGATGCTCCGGCACTTGCTCAGTCCGACGTTGGGTTTGCTATCGGAAGCGGCACCGATGTTGCCATTGAGAGTGCGGATATCACTCTGATGCGAAGCTCTCTGCATAGTATTTCAGATGTTATAGGGATCAGCAGTGCAACGATGACAAATATCAAACAGAACCTCTGGGGGGCGTTCATTTACAACTCCCTAGGTATACCGGTCGCAGCAGGATTACTATTTCCATTTACGGGCTGGCTTCTAAGCCCAATCATTGCAGGCGCAGCAATGTCGCTGTCATCTGTTACGGTCGTCACTAACGCAAACCGGTTGCGCTTATACAAGCCAGGCCGTTCTATCAGTAATAAATAGGAGGTTGATATGTGGGTGAACGTAATAGGTCTTACAGCCATTGTACTGATCATCTGGTGGTTTTGGGGGAAACAACTCGGCAGAAAATGACAATATTGTCATCATTATCGTCCGGTTACTGACAGGTACTGTAGGCTAAGATCAGCACTAAATAGAGTAAGTAATTTGGAGAAAGTTATGAAAGATAACAACAAAAATCACAGTTACCATTCGGGACACGGCGAGCACAAAGGCCATGGTTGGATGATGCTGCTATGTGTATTGTTTATGGTCGGAATACCGTTCCTGGTGCTCTCTTCAACCATGAGTTCGTTTAGTCCGTCTCTGCTTGGTACCGCACTTGTGCCTCTGATTTTATGTCTGGTCATGCACGGGGTGATGATGAAATTTATGATGCCAGGAAGTACAAAAGATCAGGATGCTTCTCAAGAACTGCAGGATAAGAAAGAGGTGCAAATGGTAGAAGATAAAACGAATGATGGTGGTCGATTTAGCGCTTGATTTATCTCATTCAAAGCAACGAATCAGGAAACCACGATTTCTAAGTCTTTTGATAACGCCGTACAACTTTAAATTTAAAAAGAGAATAAGGATTGAATAATGAAAACTGTTCTTACAACAATGCTGATCGGTAGCCTTATTTCTGCACCAATATTTGCACAGGATATGGTAAAAGACAACGCTACTGAAGGTTCGCATAATCAGCACCACGGTTCGGAGAGTAACACTTCTCCATCCGCTGAAATGCCGATGATGGATATGATGCAGAACATGGAAAATCACCAGCAGATGATGACGCAAGTGCATGCCATGATGACGGAAATGCACCAAATGATGTCAGAGAAAGGTTGCGACAAAGCAATGGGAAAAAATATGATGGAAAAAGAAAGCTAGTTACCGATTCCTTACATAATTTCTCTTTATCTACTTCAAATTTAGCTCGTGCTTATGGCCGGGCTTTTTTCTTTTTTTCAAAATTTTAATTGATATTTAGCATGATATAGATTATCTGAATATTTTTGTGGTTTCATGTATAAATATCTGATGTATATGATATTTTCTGGATTAATGTAAATGTTTAATAACTTGAGACTTGGTCAAAAGATAGGCTTGGGTTTTGCGACTTTTATGGTATTTCTTTCCATTATAGTGATGATGAGTATTTTCAGGCGTTGTTGACTAAATCAGTTGAACCTTTCCTCTATCCTGCGATCTGATCCCATGTAGTCGAAGCATGGTGTTGTTATGGGTAAGTCAAAGAAGAAGATAGCGAACTGGAGTGAGTATAATGAAGCATTGTGCAAGCGAGGCTCAGTAACGTTTTGGATTGACGACTCAGCCGTTGAATGGCTTTGTTGCGTAATTCAGACGAGAAACCAAACCGCCCAAAGTTGAGCGACTTTTAGACAATATACTGAGTTTCAGGCATACCAAGTCCTGTAAGCTTATTCAGCGCTTTAATCATTGTGTAAGTCTCACCAACCTGAGCATTGTAATTTCGGAGGCTGAGTTTCCCACCCAACAACTGTTTCACTCGATGCATTGCTGTCTCTGATAGCGAGCGCTTATGATAACCATACCGCTTTTTCCACTTCTTGTTGGAGCCGTACAGCTTCTGGCAACCTACCGCCAGATTTCGAGGATGTCCTTGTTCCCAGAAGGTTGCTCCTTCCCTTGGAGGGATGAGCGGAACCGCTCGCTTTACACGTATTGCATCATGGCAATGTCTTGTGTCATAAGCACCATCACCTGATATCTCAATGATTTTACGACGTGTCTGCTTAAGTAGGTTGGGAAGCACTTCGGCATCGGTAACGTTAGATAAACTCAGCTCTGCTGCGACTATTTCGTGGGTGCTGGTATCTACTGCTAGATGTAGCTTACGCCAGACTCTGCGCTTCCCATCAGTACCATGCTTTTTGACCTTCCATTCACCTTCGCCATAAACCTTGAGACCAGTGGCATCGATGGCCAGATGCTGTATCACACCTCTGGTTTTGGTTTTAAATGAAACCTCAACGTCCTTAGCTCGACGGCTTATACAGGTGTAATGCGGACAAACAAGCGGTATGTTAGCCAGCTTAAATACGGAGTCTAGAAAACCTTGCAGCGCTCTCAATGGCATAGAGAAAACGCGTTTTTACCATGAGTGCTGTAGTAATGGCTAAGTCGCTGAATCGACGAGGCCTACCTCGCTTATTCTGTTTACTTTGCTTCCACTCTCTTATGGTCTCTTCATCAATCCAGAAAGTAAGTGAACCACGGTTGATTAGGGCTTTGTTGTACTGTTTCCAGTTAGTTGTTTTATAACGAGGTTTCGGCATAAGGCTACGAAGATTAGCTGATTTAGCCGATCAGATCGCAACTTCCTGATTTAGTTCCATCGAATTACGCAACAAAGCCGTTTCTTTGGTGAAAGAGCGAACTAGATTTTTCTTATTCCTATCTTTTGTCATTATTATTCATCCTCTCCCTCTGTTTAATCTCGTATTAGATAGAGATAACGTTTGTTAAGTAGTGATAATAAAAAAGCTGAGCGTAATGCCCAGCTATAAATGATAAATAAAATAATGAGCCTCAAATGTTTCCATATGAGTAAGCAGTGGATTCCTAGTGTAAATTAAACATAATGAATTATTCCTGACCAAAGAATGACAAGTTTGTCATGAAATAAACCATAAGTATAAAGAATGAATCCATTATTATTGTTTTATACTGTTCGTCACTTTTTATATTATAAATGTTTTCTATCACAATTAAGTACTTGTATCACTATTTTCTATGTCATCCCTCCCCTCCTTTTTTTAAATGTAATAAAACTAAAATGACACTAATGTAATTCTTTGGTCATGTTTATGACATGGAGGATTTGTTAATGTTTCTTTATATAAATTATATGAATGATTTCCTATTCAAAGAAATGCATGGTTAGGGCGTGTTGATCTTTCGTGAGTGTTTTTTGAACAGCATGGTAAAGAGTTATAATTTGCTTCGCCAAAAGTAAAACTATAACCAATACCATGCCAAGAACAATGCTAACTGATATTCGCTGGGAACTGCTACTCCAAGTTATGAAAAGTACAGGTCGTATTTACGATAAAACTGAACATCGAATGACATTTGAAGGAATACTTTATCGAATGAGAACAGGTGTTCCTTGGCGAGATCTCCCCTCTGAGTTCGGAGAGTGGAGTAGCGTTTACAGACGATTTAATCTTTGGTCAAAGAAAGGGGTTTTAGATAAACTTTTCAAAAGCTTATCTAGTATGGCTGATTTTGAATGGGTCTTTCTTGATGGCTCTATAGTTCGAGCGCATCAGCATAGTACAGGTGCAGCGACTGAAAGCTCAGAGCAAATAGGAAAAAGTCGCGGGGGCAACTCAACCAAAATTCACTTAGCCGTGGATAGTGGCGGCCTGCCGATTTGCTTTGATTTATCAGAAGGACAACGCCACGATATAGTACATGCCGAAAGCTTAGTTGAGCAACTCGATGAAGTTAATACCATCGTTTGTGATAAAGGATATGACAGCGAACCTTTCCGTACTTTTGTTAAGGAACGTGGCGGAGAAACGGTAATTGCTAAACGCAATTACGGACAAGATATAGACAAAGACAGCATGGATTGGTGTCTATATAAGTATCGTCACTTGGTCGAAAATGCCTTTGGGAGAATTAAGCATTATCGAGCTATTTCAAGTAGATATGACAAGCTAGAAAGGAATTATGCCAGCATGTTATCGCTGGCATTCATGTTAATGTGGCTACCGATGTATTGTTGATCACGAAATGTACAGCAAAGATCAACACGCCCTAGTACAAATTAATCAACCTTGTCTGTGTAGTTATTTTTTTTGAGTAGAAAGCAGAGTGATATTGCTTTGCCAGTATTTTAATTTTGTTGAGTGGGGCGATACCATAATATTATATGGCATATTTTTCTTTGTCTCCTTAGTAACTTTGTTAGTACTAGCATGCAATTAAATGCCCCCTCTCTTTCTGTAGTAAGGGGTAGGAATGTCGGAAATTATATGAGAATCAATAGATTTTTGTCCTGTCTCGACGATACAAGGAAATTACATAAATGATTGAAAAAAATAAAAATGGCTGCTCCTTTGGCAGTGGTACTAATTACAGCTCCTGCACTAGGTGATGTCGCTTCACCATCGCTAGATGGTTTGAAGGGTGAAATTGAACAACTTACCGCAGAAGTCGCCAAACTAAAAAATGACCAATCTGCTATCAGGCTTAATGGTTATTACCGTATGCAAGGCACGGTGGAAAGCCTCGATGAAACTGACGATAATAGTAGTTCTTGGGTTGATCAGCGTCTGCGTATGAAGATCACCGGCGACCTGAATGAAAATGTTACTGTGGTTTGGTACGGTGAGTACGATGCTCCCTTTGGTGAAAAAGGTAGTAAGACGGTCGCAGGTTCAGGTGGCAAACTCAGTTCTGATGGCGTTGGTATTGAGACAAAAAACGCTTACGTTGATTTTGGACTACCGAATACGGACTGGAAGGTACGAACGGGCATTCAAGGGTATGGTTTTGGTAAATATGAGAGTTTTGTGACAGATGATGACATGAACGGCATCTCGTTTTTGGGCAATATAGACACGGTCAGCCTGAGCGGGGGTGGTTTAAATGGGATGAAGGAGAAAGAGATTCGTCAGACGACGTCGACTTCTACGTGTTGAATGGTGAGTTAAGCCCTAGCGATAATCTCAGTTACGGTTTTACTGGAGGCTCAATCAACAATAGGAACGAAGATGCGATTAATGGTACGGCTGCTCGAACGGACGATATTTATCTCGGATCCTACGTTGACTACAACTATGGTGACATGGCTTATAGTGGTTCTGTACTCTATAAGATTGCGTCGGGAATGGACTCAAATGCTTCTGATGGGGAAGCATTAATGTTAAATCTCTATGCTAAAAAACACTGGACTGGCGGTTATATTAAAGTCCACGGTATCTATATTCCTGCTGACGACAGCAGTAATGGGACAGATCGTTTTGCTGAAAACAATTCAGGTTATGAGCTCAACAGTAGTAACCTGATGATATTTGGAACTGATTCATACTATAACAACGGCTCGCAAGGCGGTAGGGCAGTTTATGATGCGGCTTACCAAGGGTACGGCTTGTTGGGTTTGATGCTCTCTGGTGAGCAGGTGCTAGAAGATGACTACTATGTTAAGTATGGCGCTGGTTACTTCAGAGTGGCTGACGATGCCCCTCAGAGTGCTTCACAGGCAAATGGTTCAAATATCGGTGCTGAATTGTCCACACAGTTCGGTAAAAAATTTGCCAGTATATATGACTTGAGTTTACGTGGTTCTTACGGCTTTATGGGGGATTTCTATCAAGAAAGCTCCGAGGATACATACAAGATTGTTGCTATGCTCAATGTCGGCTTCTGATTGAATCATTAATATGACGGTCAAGTGACGACTGCTTGACCGTTTTCATTGATAATCTTTCTGTGTATGGCGTTGATATCAACCAATGAGTTCAACACCATAGCTCCACCAAGGTGTGATCAAGTTACAACTATCAACACAACAAAAGGAAATCCAATGAAACTGATAAAAATGACTTTTACGACAGCAGCCCTGATTTTACTAAGCGGAAACCTCCTAGCTGGCTAGTATATTAGTACTAATGGCAATTTTGAGGAAAGACTGGACACTCGCACATTTCATACCGAATCGGTCTCTTCAAAACAAGAAGCCTATAAACTGGGGTTACAGCAACTACAAGAGCTCAATCATAAATTATTAATCACCAGCGACAGTAGTAATGATATCCATTTGAATAAAACCGATTATGTAACAGTATAGGAATTTACGAACGATGCTGGGCAGGTACTGTACAAAGGTGAAGTTAATGTCAGCTATCACTACGCAGAACATCGTGACAATTAAAACGATTAAGTAACAATGACATCGGTTGAGCAATCATTCGGCAATATCCGATTCAAGTTATTTGAGCTGGTCTGTATATTAAAGATCTAAGTACATAAAAACCATGATATTTATTAAAAATGAAGCTATTAATTGTTGAAGATGAGCCTAAAACAGGCAGTTACTTAAAAAAGGGATTTACAGAGTCAGGCTACGTTGTTGATCTTGCTTATGACGGTGTCGATGGACTTTACCAAGCGACCACCAATCATTATGATCTCATCATATTAGATATCATGCTTCCGAAGTTAAATGGTTGGCAAGTGTTACAAACAATGCGAAGCAGTCAATTAGATACACCAATTATTATGCTTTCTGCAAAAGATCAGGTAGAAGACAGGGTTAAGGGATTGGAATTGGGAGCGAACGATTATGTCGTCAAACCTTTTGCTTTTGTTGAGTTGCTTGCCCGGGTTAAAAATGCGTTAAGGCAACAAAAAGGGCAATTCAAGAATGATGCGACCTTAGCTGTCGCTGATTTATCTATGGATCTTTTGAAACGGACAGTTCACAGAGGCGGCGACGTGATTCTGCTGACCGCCAAAGAGTTCTCTTTATTAGAACTATTTCTGCAAAGACGTGGCGAAGTGTTGTCGCGGTCACTTATCTCCTCTTTGATATGGGACATGAACTTTGATAGTGATACTAATGTTATTGATGTGGCAATTAAAAGATTGCGAGCTAAAATTGACAAACCCTATAACATTAAATTAATTCATACGGTGCGTGGTATGGGCTATAAACTTGATGACTCCCTAGAATAATGAAGTTGAAACATAAAAACTCAATGGCTACTAAGCTTATTGTCATGTACATGACATCTTCATTTGTCGTCCTTGCTTCATTTTCCTTAATTGTTCAGTATTCAATTAAACATCATTTTTATCAACAAGATTACAAACGCCTTGAGAACTATTATCGTACAATTTTTTCATCGTTTAATAGTTTAAGTGATAATGCTATTACAGCGTTAAAGGTCGAGTCGGCTTACTTTTGGGTATTAGACCCGGATGGCATGCCTGTGTTCACGAACACGACGTTATCTCTGCCCGAGAATGCAAAAAAGCTAAAATCGATGGAATGGACGGCCGGTGGAGAAACATATCGCGCTTTCCTGTTTCAGTTAAAACATCCGCATTACGGCGCTATTGTGCTTGGGCTCAATATCGACCACCATCTCTTATTTATTAGTCAGTTTAATACTGTCCTGCTGTGGACATTTGTCATTGCGAGCGTGATATCAGGGTTGTATGCGGTGTTTATTGTTCACAAAGGCTTAAAGCCTCTGCACGTTTTACAGAAGTATCTGAGTAAAGTTAGTCCGAATCGGTTGGATATTAGAGTACCGGTTGAAAAGCTTCCTATAGAACTGGTACAACTGGTTGAAACACAAAATGAAATGCTGGATCGCTTACAGCATGGCTTCAACCGGTTGAGCGAGTTTTCTTCCGATATTGCACACGAAATCCGAACTCCTTTAACCAACATTATGACCCAGACGCACGTCACTTTATCTTCAAAAAGGACAGAGGAGGTGTATGAAGAGATACTCCTTTCCAATGTGGAGGAGTTGGAAAGGTTGAACAAGACTATCCAAGATACACTTTATTTGGCTAAGTCAGAAAATCATTTACTTCACACTAATAGAGAGATGCTCCAATTAGCAGAAGTCATCAGGCCACTGCTTGAATTTTATGAATTTATGGCTGACGAGAAGGAAGTTTGTTTAGAGTTACTTGGGGGTGGTAAGCAGTTTGGTGATAAACAGATGCTACAGCGTGCCGTTGGCAATATTATTTCTAATGCGCTGAGACATTGTGATGTTGGCTCTGTAGTATCCATACAGATTGCAGAAGAAGGTGGAGAATACAATTCTATCAAGATAAAAAATACCGGAGAAACAATTCCGGAAAGTTCTTTACCCTACCTGTTTGACCGCTTCTACCGAGCCGATAAGTCCAGGAAACATAGTAGAAGCATTGGTGCAGGACTAGGTTTAGCCATTACCCGGTCTATTGTTCAGGCTCATGGTGGTGAAATCATTGTGTCCTCCATTGAAAGAGTCACTGAATTTACTCTAACAATGAAAAAGGGTGAAGTATAAATGGGTCTGGTCAGGTTTTTCATTTCTTATTCATTTTATGCACATTTCTCAAGCCCTCGACATCATTAGCAGTTACAAACCGAATTAAGTTGAAATACTCGCAGACCTCTTGCCCATTGAACTCATAAATAGTGCTTATGAGCTTACTGATGCTGTTACTCTAAGAAAACGAAAGCTAACTTTAGAGTCGATGGCATGGTTACTGGTTGGAATGGCTATCTATAACGATAAATCCAAGGCTGACATTGTAAATATGCTCGATATTGTTGACCGCTCTGGTAAGCCATTTACGTTATTAGGCGTCGATGGAGTTTTATGGCGTGCAGCAGATTCTAAAGACATCGCTGAAGCTTTTGCAAAGTCTACCAATCGTGACGGTAAAGAAATGCAGTATCCACGTATCCATAAGTACGCATGGTATGTCAGACAACTCATCCCACTAAGAGAAGGTGCATCCTCCAGGGAATAAGGTCATCCTCGCAATTTAGGAGTCGGTTACCATAAACGTTCGCTCTCAGAGACGGGGATGTTCCGCCGTGTGAAGAAACTGCTCGGTGGGACGCTAAGCTTAAGTAATTACAATGCCCAATTTGGCTAGATTACGGCATGATAAAAGCGTTAAGCAAGCTCACGGGGCTAGTATGCCTGAAACAATGATGAGCGCCTAAAATTAGCCAGTTAGATGCGTTTTTAATTGAACTCGAATCAGGAAGCAAAGCCACGTCATAAGGTGGTACGTCCACCACATCAAAGTCCTTTTATATAAACTTCTTTTACAAATCTATGCTTTATGACAAAAAAGTCATTTTTCAGAAAGGATAATGTCAGTAGTTGTGCTCAATAATAGCAATGATTGAAAATCATGACACTGAGGATAAAAAGTATGAATACAATCAAAACAGCTATTATTGCTTCTATAATATCATTGGCATCTGTACCTGTATTCGCACAGCCGTTGTACAATGGTGGTAACTACATCAGCCGAGTAGACTCAAAAACCGTCTCTGTGGCTCTAGCTACTACGTCAGATGAAGCCTATCAGCTAGGATTATCTGAGTTGCATCGTTTAAAAACTATGTCAGCACAAGAACTTAATAATGAATTCCGCATTTTAACGTTTAACACGTATTCAAAAAGCACGCATTTAGAGAATTTAGGTTTCGTAACAGTACAAGAGCGAATGAATGTAAATGGTGAATTGGAGTATGTGGGTAAGGTTAATATTAAAGTACACTACATGGTTCGTGATAGTAATAGATAAATATTCGTGAGCAAGTGAATGTGTAATGTAGATTTAGTTATGCCTGATCTTGCCTATTGTCGAGCTTTGTTTTTATTACTGCTAACAAATAAGTAGAGTCACTTTTTAGTTTGCAGTAATTTAAATCGATGATATTGGTGCATATATGAGGCCGTATCAATTTACTTAGCACTATCATATTAAAAAAATATAAAGTATGCGCTTAAACTTCATTCCGACAACTTGGATCACTCTCTGGACATTAGCAGCCTTGCTTGTGTCTGGATTTTCATCAGGTTTAACCGTGATGAACAGCGCAAATTTGCACGACTTGCAACAAATGGTTTCCTTAATGAGTTGTCAGGCACAGCAGATGTCATCTCATTATCAAGCTATTGAGGGAAAAGACACTGTAAGCACTAAAGGGCACTGTGAAGTCGTCTCTGATACAGCCCAAATCTGCTGTGACACTGCCTGCGTGGCCTCTTTGGCGGCTCTGACCACACCTCATGTTTTAATCACTGTAAGTACCTCTCTCGCTCTGGTCACATCACTAATATCTGGTGATGTTATCCGTAAGACGCAAAGCCTCTATCGACCTCCGATCGCTTAATTTCATCTCAAATATTTAGGTTCCGTCAATTC
The DNA here is from genome assembly GCF_037162085.1 of Vibrio sp. M60_M70. Classification (NCBI taxonomy): domain Bacteria; kingdom Pseudomonadati; phylum Pseudomonadota; class Gammaproteobacteria; order Vibrionales; family Vibrionaceae; genus Vibrio; species Vibrio sp. M60_M70. The sequence goes on along the minus strand of NZ_JARLUL010000001.1, from coordinate 2,498,396 downwards.
ATACGGAAGAGCTCTCATGCGCGCCACGCGCTCTGTGATGGATTAAATAAGTGAAATTAAAACAATGCCTTTTGGCGCTGACTATCAGCGCAGCGGTATGGACGGCTGCGTCTGCATACGCTGGTGAGCAAAAGCCAGGTAACGCAGAGTCTATGGCCGCCAATCAGCTATCTCAAATTATTACGACAGCACTGGCGAATGACGATTCTCGCCGTCAATTTTATGCGCAAGCACAGGCCATGCGAGCAACAGGGAAAGCTAGTTCTACCCAGCAAGATCCAAAGCTCAAACTTGGAGTATCAGGTCTGCCGGTAGACAGCTTCGCATTCGATGAAGATGCGATGACCAATATCTCTGCTGGTATCTCACAGCAATTTGGTCGTGGAGACACCCTTGAACTGAACAGCATAAAAGCCAACCAGCAAGCCAGTGGAATTGAGCTAAAAGTGACCGCCAGAGAGCTGGAAGTCATCAATGCTATCACAAAAGTTTGGCTGGAGTTGGGTTATCAGCAGGTAGCACATAAGATTCTGTTAGAAAATAAACAACTCATGGAAGAGCTCGAGGCTTTTATTCAAACCAACTATTCCATCGGAAAAAGTGAAGCTCAGGATTTGATTAACGCCCAGCTTCAGGTGACTAAGCTTGATGAAAAACTTCAGGCTAATGCACAGACACAACAAAGACTGACGACTCAATTATCCGAGTGGCTTGGCTCTGATTGGTTACTCAGTGCAAATCAGTTACAGGCTTCAAATACTCTGGACTGGTCAGTGTTGCAGGCGTTGGAAAACACCTCCAGTAACGGTAACTACTACTCGCGACTTAACCAATACCCAACGGTTCGTATGGTCGATGTTTCTATTGAAGCCAGCCGTACACAGGTCGATATTGCAAAAGAGTCCTACTCACCACAATTTGGTGTGGAAATGGCGTATGGCTATCGTCAGGCCAACAACATGAAAGGTGAACCGGCATCGGATGTGGTCAGCGCCTTCATCACTATGGACATTCCTTTATTCACCGGAAACCGTCAGGACCAAAACTTAGCCGCGGCTCAATATCAGGTAGGTGCTGCTCAATTTCAAAAAGATACCTTACTCAAACAGCTCAATGCGAAGGTAAACTCGTTACTTGTTGATCAAAACAACTTGTCACAACGCATTGAACGTTTTGAATCAACACTGATACCTCAGGCAGTTTCTCAGGTGAAAGCCACCGAACGCGGTTACCAGAACAACACCGCACAATTCAATGATGTGATCCTCGCCACCCGAGACGAGCTCGCTCTAAAACTCGAATATCAACGCCTTATCACCGATTTAAATCTGACGAATAACAATCTGTCAACGCTACTCAATAGCTATCAATATCAGGTAGATACGCCACAACTCGCTACATCGTCAGAGCAGTAATAACGAGGTCAACTAATGAAAACTATTCACGTTACAACCATCGCGCTCATTATTGGCGCGACACTGGGCTTTGGTGCGCAAACGATATTAACGCATTCGGCTTTGGGTAATGAGACAACCAGCAATACCGCAAGTAATGCGAAAGCCAGCAATGAGCCTCTTTACTGGGTCGCACCCATGAACCCAAGCTACAAACGCGATAAGCCGGGTAAATCGCCAATGGGTATGGACTTAATTCCTGTTTATGCCGAAGATGGCGCCGAAGAAAGTAAGCCAGGAACGGTCACCATCGATCCTTCTGTTGAAAATAATTTGGGTGTCAAAGTGGTACAGGCTCAGCTTACACCGTTGTCACCAAGCATCGACACTGTAGGTTACATTGTGTTCGATGAAAGCCGTTTATGGCAAATCAACGTCCGTGTTGCTGGTTGGGTAGAAAAACTTAACGTCAGCGCTATCGGCGATAAAGTGAATCAGGGCGATGTATTGTTTACCCTATACTCTCCTGAACTGGTTAAGGCGCAGGAAGAACTTCTTAACGCTTACCGGACAGGTCGTAGAGGATTAATCAAAGGCGCAACCGAGCGTCTCATCACATTAGGTGTAGACCTCCCACAAATCCAATCCATCGTAAAACGTGGTAGAGCATCTCAATCCATTGATATCAAAGCGAAAGCTGACGGTATTATTGCCAGCTTAAATGTTCGCGAGGGTGGATATTTGTCACCGGCTCAAACCGTGATAAGTGCAGGGTCGCTAGATAACGTGTGGGTTGTTGCCCAAGTCTTTGAACGTCAATCACAATGGGTTAAGGTCGGCAGCAAAGCGAAAATGAAGCTGGATGCACTTCCGGGCCAGGAATGGGATGGTGAGATTGACTACGTCTATCCTATCTTAGATCCACAAACCCGAACTCTCAGACTGCGCCTTAAATTCCCCAACCCACAAGGCAAGCTGAAACCTAACATGTTTGCCAACATCACCTTACAGACTGTCACCGATGAATCCGTACTGACCATTCCAAAATCAGCGGTCATTCGTTCAGGTGGCATGACACGTGTTGTACTGTCTGAAGGTGATGGTAAGTTCCGCTCTGCACGTATCCGTATCGGACGTGAAGCCGGAAATGAGGTCGAAGTTCTTGAAGGGCTGACTGATAAAAGTAACGTCGTATCTTCCGCTCAATTCCTGTTGGATTCAGAGTCCAGTCAATCTGCTGATTTATCGCGTATTGATGGTGTTAGCACCAACGAAAGTGTATGGCTAGAAGGAAACATCACCATGCTGATGAAAGATTTCGGCATGATTACCCTTAAACACTTACCGGTATCCGAATGGCACTGGAATGCGGGAGAAATGAATTTCAAAGTTGACCCCGACGTTGAGCTATCCGGTATTCAGGAAGGTGACCGTGTCCGGTTTCTAGTTGAAAAAGATAAGGACAATTATTCGTTAAAAGACATTGAGCACCTGGGAGGCGAACAATGATTAACGCCATTATTCGCTGGTCCCTGAGCAATCGCCTTATCGTGCTACTGGCAACAGTTGCTCTGGTCGCCTCAGGCTTGTTCAGTGTTAAAAATACTCCCGTTGACGCTATTCCGGACCTTTCCGATGTGCAGGTTATCATCAAAACCAGCTATCCGGGACAAGCACCACAGGTAGTGGAAGATCAGGTCACGTACCCACTCACAACCGCGATGCTGGCTGTACCCGGTGCAGAAACCGTTCGTGGCTACTCCTTCTTCGGCGACTCCTACGTTTATATCATTTTTAATGATAAAACCGATATGTACTGGGCTCGCTCCCGCGTGCTGGAGTATTTAAGTCAGGTTGCGCCTAAATTGCCTGAAAATGCCAAACCCACACTGGGGCCAGATGCGACCGGTGTAGGCTGGGTGTTCAGTTACGTATTGCAGGATAAAACCGGGCAACATGACTTAGCGCAGCTACGCAGTTTGCAGGATTGGTTCTTAAAATATGAACTGCAAACCGTCGATGGTGTGTCGGAAGTGGCTACCGTTGGCGGCATGGTTAAGCAATATCAGATCCAGATTGATCCGGCAAAACTACGAGCTTATAACCTGACACTTCAACAAGTAAATATGGCGATTAAAAACGGTAACCAGGAGACCGGGGCATCCGTTATCGAGGTTGCTGAAGCGGAGCATATGGTCCGTACTACCGGTTACCTGACCAGTATTGGGGACATCCAGGCGTTACCACTCAAAGTCACGAAAGAAGGGACACCTTTGATGCTGGGTGATATCGCTGATATCTCAGTCGGCCCACAAATGCGCCGTGGTATCTCTGAACTCAATGGTGAAGGTGAAGCCGTGGGTGGCGTTATTGTAATGCGCTTTGGCGAGAATGCGAGCAAGGTAATCAGTAATGTCAAAACCAAACTGGAGGAGTTGAAACTCGGCCTGCCAGAAGGTGTTGAGATTGTTCCGACTTATGACCGTTCAACCCTGATTAATGCAGCCGTTGATAACCTTTGGAAAAAACTGGCGGAAGAGTTCATCGTTGTGGCGATTGTCTGCGCACTGTTCCTGTTCCACATTCGTTCATCTTTAGTTATCGCGCTTAGCCTGCCTGTCGGGATTTTGTCGGCATTTATTGTTATGCACTGGCAGGGTATCAACGCAAATATCATGTCACTGGGTGGTATTGCCATTGCTATTGGCGCGATGGTGGATGGTGCCGTCGTAATGATAGAAAATGTGCATAAGCACATAGAACGAACACCGCTCACCGATAAGAACCGCTGGAAAGTCATTGGGGATGCAGCTCAGGAAGTGGGAGCCCCACTATTCTTCTCACTGCTTATTATCACGCTAAGCTTTGTGCCAGTGTTTGCACTCGAAGGACAGGAAGGCAAGATGTTCTCACCTCTCGCTTTCACTAAATCCTATGCGATGGCAGCATCGGCGGGCCTGTCGGTAACATTAGTCCCTGTATTAATGGGCTATTTTATCCGTGGTAAAATTCTCCCTGAACATAAGAATCCGGTAAACAGAATACTGGTTGGACTGTATCGTCCGCTGCTTAACATTAGCCTTAATTATCCAAAATCGATGATAGTTATAGCGATTGCCCTAATGGCGTCCGCTTACTATCCAACCAGCAAGCTTGGCAGTGAATTCATCCCTCCTCTGGATGAAGGCGATTTAATGTATATGCCAACCACTTTCCCAGGCATTTCTGTTGGTAAAGCCCGTGAATTATTGCAACAAATGGATAAGCTGATAAAAACCGTTCCGGAAGTAAAATCGGTGTGGGGTAAAGTTGGCCGTGCCGATACTGCAACTGACCCTGCGCCACTGACGATGATCGAAACGGTTATTCAACTGAAACCTCGCGAAGAATGGCGGGAAGGAGTCACAACAGAATCTCTGCGTAAAGAATTCAATACATTACTCCAGTTCCCCGGTGTCACCAATGCCTTGGTAATGCCGATTAAAACCCGTATAGACATGCTCTCTACCGGGATCAAAACGCCTATTGGCATTAAAATTGTCGGCCCTGAGCTAAAAACGATTGAACGTATTGGCTCTGAACTTGAACCTATCTTAAATGGTGTCAGAGGCACCGCCTCTGTCTACGCAGAACGAGTTGCTGGTGGACGCTATGTGACTGTGGATATCAAACGTCGCTCTGCTGCACGCTACGGTTTGAGTATCAAAGATATTCAGCAGGTGGTATCAACGGCTGTAGGCGGAATGAATGTGGGTGAAACCATTGAAGGGCTTGAGCGTTATCCTATCAATGTTCGCTATCCACAAGACTACCGCGACTCTGTCGATAAACTGCAAAACTTAACATTAGTCACTCAAAACGGTGCCCGAATTGCGCTGGCTGATGTCGCAGATGTTCGCTATGAAGACGGTCCTCCTGTGATTAAAACCGAAAATGCCCGCCCTAATGGCTGGGTATTTGTCGACATTGAAGACCGTGACCTCGGCTCTTACGTTAGTGAAGCTCAAAAACGTGTGGCAGACGAGCTGAAACTCCCAGCAGGTTATTCACTTGCCTGGTCTGGTCAGTATGAATATATGGAACGTGCTAAACAGCGTCTCAGCATTGTTATTCCAATTACCCTCACCATTATTACGCTACTGCTGTTTTTCAGCTTTGGTCGCGTGGGAGAAGTACTGATCATAATGACGACATTACCACTCGCGATGGTTGGCGGGCTGTGGCTGATGTACGTTCTCAATTACAACATGTCTATCGCAGTAGGGGTCGGTTTTATCGCCCTGTCAGGCGTCGCCGTCGAAATTGGAGTCATCATGCTGGTTTACCTCAATCAGGCCTGGCACTTTACCAAGCTGAAAGCTCAGGATAAAAAAGTGCCCTTATTGCCTGATGATCTGAATAACGCCATTCGTGAAGGCGCCGGGTTGCGTGTCCGCCCGGTAATGATGACTGTTGTTACCGTTATTATTGGCCTCATCCCCATTATGTATGGAGAAGGCGCAGGCTCACAAATCATGCAGCGCATTGCTGCCCCCATGATTGGTGGTATGGCATCTGCCCTGCTACTGACTCTGCTCGTTATCCCGGCAATATTTAAGCTGTGGAAACAGCATGAAACAAAGTAAATATCAGCTCCAATAGTAAGGAATATACATATGAAAAAACTCGCTCTAGCTATTGCCCTAACGGTAAGCTCTTCTGCTGCACTAGCGGATATGACAACGACTAACCAAGGAGCAATGGATCATGGTAATACGATGAGCTCCGAGGGGATGTCTGATGTCGGCATGCCTGCGCCTAGTTTAAAACCGACTAAAATCGCTTATGTCACACTCTCAGACGATATGAAAATCACCTTTAAAGAAGAAATAAAGATTGAACCAAACGATGTTGTTCAGTTTGTGGTTATGAATACCGGAAAAATCAACCACGAATTTTCGATTGGTTCTGAAAAAGAGCAATTAGAACACAGAGAAATGATGAGAAAGATGAGCAGCCAGCAAATGCATCATTCAGGCAGTTCAGGCAACTCTATCACCGTCGAGCCAGGTAAAACGGAACAACTAATTTGGAGTTTCCAAGGTGATAAGAATATAGAGCTTGCATGCAACATTCCGGGACACGCTGAAGCTGGTATGACTAAAGACATCAAACTTTAACCGCGATGAGCCCCAAAAGTTATCTTTTGGGGCTCTATCTAGCTCACTAATTTATAATTAAAGGAGCTGTATCTATCAAGCGAACCTCACTATAAGCTATACAAGCGACCACTCCACAACGGCTTTGTTGCTTAATTCGGTTGGAAGACATGGCTGCCCAAAGTTGTTCCCTTATTAAGCAATATACTGAGTTTCAGGCATACCAAGTCCTGTAAGCTTGTTCAGTGCTTTGAGCATAGCGTAAGTCTCGCCAACCTGAGCATTGTAATTTCTTAGGCTTAATTTCCCACCTAGCATCTGTTTTACTCGGTACATTGCTGTCACTGATAGTGAGCGCTTGTGATAACCATACCACTTTTTCCATTTCTTGTTGGAGCCGTAGAGCTTTTGACAACCTACTGCTAAATTACGAGGGTGCCCTTGTTCCCAGAATGCAGCCCCTTCTCGTGGTGGGATAAGCGCAGCCGCTCGCTTAATCCGTATCGCATCATGACAATTCCTTGTGTCATAAGCACCATCACCTGATATTTCAATTATTTTACGACGCGTTTGCTTTAGTAAGTTGGGGAGCACTTCGGCATCGGTTACGTTAGATAAACTCAGCTCTGCTGCGACTATTTCGTGAGTGCTTGTATCTACTGCAATATGCAGTTTACGCCAGACTCTACGCTTCCCATCAGTACCATGCTTCTTGACCTTCCATTCACCCTCGCCATAAACCTTGAGGCCAGTGGCATCAATTGCCAGGTGTTGTATTGCTCCTCTGGTTTTGGTTTTAAATGAAACCTCAACTTCCTTAGCTTGACGGCTTATACAGGTGTAGTGCGGGCAAATAAGCGGGATATGAGCCAGCTTAAATACAGAGTCTAGAAAACCTTGTAGCGCTCTCAATGGCATAGAGAAAATGCGTTTCACCATCAGTGCGGTAGTAATGGCTAGGTCGCTGAATCGGCGAGGTCTACCACGCTTGCCTTGTTTGTTTTGTTTCCACTCGGCTATCGTTTCCTCATCAATCCAAAAGGTCAGAGAACCACGGTTGATTAAGGCTTTGTTGTACTGTCTCCAGTTAGTTGTTTTGTAACGAGGTTTCGGCATGAGGCTACGACTATTGATGGGTGTAGCCGATCAGATCGTAGCTTCTAGATTTAGTTCCATCTATTTAAGCAACAAAGCCTTTGCTGAGTTCTCCAGTTGTGTATCTGATATTCGCTAACAATTTTCTTTCTCCTTTACACTATAATCAGAATGTAGTTTAAAAGAGAAGGTGACTCGGCTAAATATACGTTTACTGTAAAGCATAGATATCAACCGAGTTTGATGGGGGCTGCTTGAGGGAAACGAATCAAACTAAAGTAGGCACCTTGAGTGAGCTACATTTCTTGTGGTTGAGTTAAAACATTTCAGAAGTTACTTGGTGAATTTAAAAAATGTTTACTCGAACACTTTTCCTACCCCTCTCTCCAAACTTTGAGTAAATACCTCTTTTCAAAGCTCTCTACGGTAAGTGGTTTGGAGTATTTAAATCCTTGAACTCTTGACACATTCATAGAGTTACAAGCTCTGTGTTGCTCAGGAGTTTCTATTCCCTCAGCAATAATCTCATAGTTAAGTGAGCGTGCAAATGCACAGATGGCTTCAAACAACTGCCGAGAAGTGTGAACTTCGATATCCTTTAAAAAGCTGCGATCAATTTTGATAATATCGATTGGAAAATATTTGAGATGAGATAAGGATGAATAGCCAGTACCAAAATCATCAATGGCGATTTGAATACCTAACCGACTGAGCTCGTTTAACGTTTTCGAAGCGTTGCCTTTCGGGAGTAAACAGTTTTCAGTAATTTCAAACTCAATGTGAGAAGCACCGACTCCATACAAATGCAAAAATGCAGCAACCCTTTCGACCAGTTGAGGAGCGGATAGTTGTTTCGGAGAAAGGTTCACTGCTAACGTAAAAGACTCAGGAAAGAAGCATGCTGTTCGCCATATCGACATTTGCCTAATCGCCGTTTCAATCACCCATTCACCAATATTCTCAATGAGCCCAGACTCTTCTGCAATTGGAATAAATACGTCTGGTGGGACGAAGCCTAGATCTGGATGATACCAACGAATCAACGCTTCGGCGCCAACAAGTCGCATTGATTTGTCAAATTGAGGTTGATAATGTAATTCAAATTCCTCTTTTTGTATGGCTTGCTTAAGGTTACTTTCAATGCGTAAACGTTGATCAACCGTATCATGAAAGGCTTTAGAATAGTACTGTGCCTGTTTTCGACCTTTCTCTTTTGCCCTGTATAGCGCGATATCTGAACACTTTCTCAACTCTAATGAGTTTGATGCACACTCAGGATAACTGGCTACCCCGATGCTAATAGAAACCTCAATACATTGCTGGTCAATGTTGAAATTACTTTCAAACGCAGAGAGTATACGTCGTACAATTAAGTCAACCTGCTCTTCAGACGCTAAGTTAGTTGCAATCACTGCAAACTCGTCACCTCCTATACGAAATAAAGAATCACTATCTCGAGTGTTGCATTGAAGTCTTTGTGCTACTTCCTGTAAAACATGATCTCCCGTGACATGCCCATATTGGTCATTGATGTCTTTAAAACGATCCACATCGATGAGCAAGAGCGCTAAAGGTGTTTGGCTACGCGAAGCCATAAGTAAAAATTTCTTTAAGCGTTCATCAAAAAAGTGTCGATTAAATACCCCTGTTAACGTGTCAGTCTCAGCAAGTTGTTTTAGCTGAGTGTGAGTCTCGAGTACCTTTTGCTCTAAAAAGTAGCGCTCTGTTGCGATAATAATCGCTCTTCTCAAGCGGATCGAAGAAATTTCATTTTTCATCACGAAGTCTTGAGCACCCATCTCAATACATTTCAAAGCCAACTCTTCGTCATTACTATGGCTGAGCATGACAATAGACGTGGAAAAATCCGAATTTGATTTGAGTGCAATGAGCACTTCCATCCCCGTTGATGGTGGCAGTTGATAGTCCAGTAAAATCACATCAAAAGATTGTTTAAGGGCTTTGTCTAACCCTTCATGAGCAGTTTGCGCTTCTTCTATTATCGAGATAGGCAAATCTGTACTACGCAATGTTTTCTTAATTGCAAGTCTATCGATGGTATCGTCATCAATAATTAATACTTTCATATGCTGCCGCCATGAGTCATTGAACTGGTAATTCTACGATGCGCCAGTAGTTATCTAAAAAAGCAAGAACTTCATTAAAGTCCTGGCTCACCGAAGATTTGACCATGTAACCTGCGATATTTTTTTCATACGCTGCCGTAATTTCTTCATCTCTTCTCGAGGTGGTTAGCACAAAAATCACTAGAGAGCAGAGCTCATCATCTCTTCTCACTTCACCAAGAAATTCAAGTCCATTCATTCGAGGCATGTTTAAATCGAGAAGCACAATACAAGGGGGAGGTATTTCCCCATTTCGCAAGCATTCTAAGGCTTCTATTCCATCTCTAGCTCGGTAAATAGGGTTAAGTAACTTCAAAGTGTTGAGTGCTCGCTCGATGCCCATTGCATCAATATCATCGTCTTCCACTAAGAGAATATTAACAGGTTTACATTCAGGGGATGTCATGAGGCTTCCTTAACGAGTACGGGGTTATTTTTGGGCCATGAGAAACGAAAAGCACATCCTCCGAGTGAGCTAGAGTCAATAGAATAATGGCATGAGTATAAATCCAGAACTTTCTTAATAATAGAAAGACCTAAACCACTTCCCTCAACAGTGTCTCTCGGTTGTAAGGTATGAAACAATTCAAACACTCTCTCCCTGAATTGTTCTGGGATCCCTGGTCCATCATCTTCAACCACAAACTGATACATGTCTCCGATATCCTCTCCTGAGACATAAATGGTTCCTATTTCCTTGTGGTGATGTTTGACGGCGTTGCTGATTAAATTACGAAGTATTAATTCAAGAGGTGTCGTTAATGTCTCAAACTCTCCGATATGGTTGTGGCAAACCAAAGAGATCTTACGTTGGGGAGAAATCAGTTCTAATGTCTCTTTACAATATTGCTCGAGATTAAATCTCCCTAGCTGACCAGGCTTACGCCCCACACGAGAGTAAGCGAGTAAATCATCCAACAGTTTTTCCAACCTCTGCACGCGGTTGCTCAGCAAAGACGCATATTGTTCTGTTTGAGGGGTTAAAAACTCCGATAATTCCTCGATTAACCAAGTCACTAGCTGGGAAATGCCGCGTAAAGGGGCTTTCAGATCATGAGAGGCGACATAGGCGAACTGATCAAGTTCTCTATTTGCCTCTTGCAATGCTTGATTTCTGACTTGAAGGTCTTTTGTGACCGTTTCTAACTTGTCTGTGCGCAATTGCAAATCTTTGGTTAAATGCTTTGCATACTCATCGACTCGATCTTTTTCACGAACCAACATGAGAAATAGGATAAATAACAAGCCATCCACGATAATACCGAAGACAAGAATAAGCAGAGGTTGAGTGGTATTTTGCTGCGCTTCAAACAACGGCGAACTTTGAATAACGAAGGTCCAAACTCTACCGTATATATTCAACTCTAGAGTTTGTGTAAAGTGCGGATCTGAATGATGGCGCATGTTTGATACATTAAGATCACTGTACAGTAATTCTTGATTATCATAGAGACTGAAATTCACGAGTCGTTTCTCTCCAGAGAGAGTCCCGTTCATCAATTTATTTACGATAAATGGGGCGTAAACTAAACCTAAGAAACCATCTTTTGTATCTCCGTAGTACTCAGGAACTTCATCAGAAAACCAGGGGGCATAAAACAGAAAACCCGGCGCCTTTTCTGAGTCTTGAACTAAGGTAATTGGAGCAGTGATGGTGGCTGTATTTGTTAATCTGGCGTTTTTGGCTGCGGTGTATCGGTTGTTTTCATGTGCCATGTCTAGTCCCACGGCCTTTAGGTTATTTTGCATTGGTTCAATGTAGGTAATAGGCCAATATTCGGAAGCAGTTCGAGCAGGATGCGGCACATATTCAGACAGTTGCTTTCTTTGCCATTCTAAATACCGCTTTATTTTGTTATCAGGAACGTAGTGAATAACACCAATACCGTTGATGCCTGGAAAGTGTCGAGGGACATCAAACTGGTCAGCAAAAATTTTCCAGTCTGCTCTTGAGGCAGGCGCTTGATACATATGTAAGGCTGACACTCCTGCGAGCAGTGCCTCCTCATATTTCGACATCCGCTCTTGTACGAGTTCGACCAACTGATGGGCTTGAAACTCAAATTGAGTTTTTGCTTTTTGTTCCACCTGACTCGAGGTTACCGCCCAAGCGGTAAGAGTGAGCACGGCTGACAAAAAAGTACAAGCCAATGATACCAATGGAGTGTACTTGCCCGTTGAGTCAATAAAGTTATCGTCAAAATTTAACTGACCTTTGTAATTATTATATGTAAATCAACATAATTGATTATTAAATTATATGCAAATATGTTCTTTTTTATGTTTTCTTGTTTGGTTTTATGGATGGTTTCGTTTCTTCAATAGGTTGAGCGAAAACAAATCGCCATGGTCTGAGCAGTCTTCTCATTAGTGGCCACGGTCTCATGATTAACTGGCGGGCTCACAACAGTGATTCTATGAGCTTTAGGGGTGGTGAGGGAGGGATAGCCTAGCCAAATTAAACATTGACCACGCCGATTCTGTCTTTCACTTAGCCCTGAATAGGCTTTGTTACGTAAAGAATAATCCATTTCACCAGTTACTCATCAAGAGAGGGGAAGCCAACTAAAAGCCTTATGGCTGAGCACTTGTCAAAGACAACAAACCATTATAATTCTTACTTAACATGGTTTTGGCAAATGGGTTGAATGAGAGAGTGTATATACCCCCTCGATAACTGGTTGGATAAACAGTATAATTAGTATAAGTCAGTCATTTTGTATTAGACTTTTAGTCACTTAGTCATCGGTATTTTGGATGTGACGGGAATGCATAGAAAAATCATACACATAGATCTAGATTGTTACTATGCAGCTGTTGAGGCAAGGGATCACCCTCAGTTGCGCAACATACCTATTGCTATCGGTGGAAAGAATGGCCGAGGAGTGATCTCTACTTGTAACTATGAAGCAAGAGCGTTCGGCGTTCGTTCCGCTATGCCTACTGCACAGGCTATGAAACTGTGCCCTAATCTCACCGTTATTAGCGGTAACATGGAGAAATACCGTCAAGTCTCCAAGCAAATTCATGAGATCTTTGGCCGATATACATCATTGATAGAACCCCTTTCTCTTGATGAAGCCTATCTTGATGTTACAGACTCTCCACTGTTTAGCGGATCTGCAACATTGATTGCACAAGACATTCGGCGCGCAATACAAGAAGAACTAAAGCTCACTGCTTCTGCGGGCGTTTCACCTCTCAAGTTTGTTTCCAAAGTTGCCTCTGATATTAACAAGCCGAATGGAATATTCGTTGTTGCACCTGCTGATATCCAAAGCTTCATTGACGACTTAGATCTAGGGAAGATCAATGGAGTCGGTAAGGTTACATTGGAAAAGCTGAGTAAATTCGGCTTGTTTAAAGGCAGGGATGTCAAAGCATCTGATAAAAGCACGTTGCTAAAGCACTTTGGTAAATTTGGCCATACTCTTTGGCTGAGGTGTCACGGTGTTGATGATACGCCTGTTGTTGTTGAGAGAGTAAGAAAGTCTGTTGGTGTTGAAAGAACATTTTTGACTGACATTCATGACCTCGATGGGTGCATAAATGTCATTGATTCCCTGTATGTTGAACTTGAGGTTAGGTTGAAAAAAGCACTAACAGATAAGGCCATTTCTCGTTTGGGTGTTAAGCTCAAGTTTGATGACTTTCAACAAACGACTGTTGAGCACAAACATCAAAAACTAGAAAGATCTTTCTTTATCAACTTGTGCGAACAGGCGCTATCTAGATCGAATGGTCGTGGTGTGAGGTTGGTTGGAATAAGCGTTGGCATCGAGCTGATTGAGCGAAGCCGACAAATGAGCCTTCCGCTGTAAAATGTAAGTGAAAAATCGGTGGAAAGGGTCGAGTTTTAGACAAATTGGCAGAATTTTTTGTAAGGGGTTTTGGTAAGTACTTTTTAAGCAGATTAAGTTTTGTATTCAGGAATGTCACTCACTCACTCACAAAAAACTCCCGATTTAACATTACTTACTAGAGATGCTGCCGTTGAGATGAGAGATAATCCTAGTTACCGTGGCATTGCACTCGCCGTTGGCGGTCATGAAAAACAGCGTGGCGTGATTAGCACCTGCAATTATGAGGCGCGCAAATATGGCGTTCGTAGTGCAATGTCAACGGCGCGAGCATTGCAACTCTGCCCCCATTTACTAGTCGTTCCCGGTCGAATGCACGTGTACAAACAAGTCTCTCTGCAGATTCGTGCTATTTTTGAGCGTTATACGCCTATCATTGAACCTCTATCATTAGATGAAGCATACCTCGATGTTACGGACTCGACAGCTTGTCGTGGCTCCGCAACGTTGATCGCGGAGTCTATTCGACGCGACATATGGAATGAGCTTGGGCTGACGGCATCGGCGGGCATTGCACCGATTAAGTTCCTTGCCAAAGTTGCCTCTGATATGAATAAACCCAACGGTCAGTTTGTTATCCCGCCAGATAAGGTCCAGGAAGTTATCGATACACTTCCGCTGGAAAACATTCCTGGTGTTGGGAAGGTGAGTCTTGAGAAGCTACATCAAGCGGGCTTTTATCGATGTGAGGATATTAAAAACAGCGACTATCGTGAATTGCTGAGACAGTTTGGTCGTCAGGGAGCATCTTTATGGCAGCGTAGCCATGGAATTGATAATCGAGAGGTCGTCGTTGAGCGAGAGAGAAAATCCGTCGGTGTGGAACGGACATTCAGCCAGAATATCTCGAGCTATGATGAATGTTGGCAAGTGATCGAGGATAAACTTTATCCTGAACTCGAGAAACGCTTAGAGCGTGCAAGCCCAGATAAATCGATTATTAAACAAGGTATTAAAGTCAAATTTGCCGACTTTCAACTGACAACAATTGAGCATATCCATCCGCAATTAGAGCTTGAGGACTTCAAGATCTTGCTAAGAGATATTCTTAAGCGCCAAAACGGACGGGAAATACGCCTTTTAGGCTTGAACGTGATGCTCAAGCCCGAGAACCAAGCGCGTCAATTGAGCTTTTTCTAGGCTCTTACTGCTTCTACCTGAGCTAATACTTGTCCAAAGCTTGTGTTGGCCATCGCACCATAACCCGCCAGTTTTGAAGCTTTTAGCTGGCTAATTAAAGGGGTACTAATTCCACACAAGAAGCGGGCGACAGCATCATTGCTGATAGCTGAAGGGGAGAGCTGAATAAATTCCTGCACCCACATTGCTACTTGAGGTGGCTCAATATCCTCACCTTGTGGTGTTGGGAACGAAGCGGCTTGACCACGACACACGGAGCAGTGACCACATTGCTCTGGTGCATTGTGATCCGCAAAGTAGTTCGCCAATTGTGAGCTCAAACAGTGCTCTGACTGGAACAAGCGCAGCATGGTGTGAATTCTTTCGATATCTTTGCTTTCTTTGGATTGGAACAGTTCATACAGTTGTTGGATTAAAACATCAGAACTCTGTGTGGTTGGCAAAACAGAGTACACGTCGGTCAGTTGTTTGCTCTCTAGCTCTATCCAACCATTCTGGTGAAAATAGTCGAGGGCTGCGACAACTCGGCTGCGTTCCGATTGATAGTTCATCCATAACGCTTCTAGGTCAACTTGGCACCACACTTTGGCTTTTTGCGAGCAGGAGAAAATAGCCTCCACGAATTGACGTCGCTCGCCTTGAAATTGATTCACAATAAATTGCTGATCGTGCAAAAACTTAAAGCGATATTCCGCAAAGTAACTGTATTTTGCTTCAATGAGTTTATGTAGCTCCAAATAAACCAACAAGGTTTTGAGTGGCAATTGGCGGATATTACTTTCACGCGATAAACGCAGTGGCACTACCTCCCATTGTGGAGCATGTTCTTTCGCTTGCTCGACTACATAGTTAATCGAGGTTAGTTCAGGTGTATCACCATAGACAAAGTTTTCCAACACCGTTAAGCCGGACGTATTGCCTAGCAGAATGCACTCAGAACGTTGCCCGTCCCTGCCTGCACGTCCAATCTCTTGTGCGTAGTTCTCGATCGATTTGGGTAAGTCGAAGTGAATGACGCGGCGGATATCAGATTTATCGACCCCCATACCAAATGCAATCGTGGCAACAATACAGTCAATTTGGCTATCCATAAACTGCTGTTGGATTTGTTCACGGATGTCGCTTTTCATACCCGCATGGTACGCGTGAGCATTAATGCCAATATGGATTAGTGATTTTGCTACTTGCTCTGCTGTCTGCTGTTGTGTCACGTATACGATAGTCGGAAGCTTAGGAGAAGAGGCGATGATTTCACTTAGCTTTTCTTGTTTCATTGCTTCCTCGCACGGGATCACCGAGATATCCAGATTGGGGCGGTAGAAGCCTGTAACGGTAATATGTTCACTGGCAATATCGAACTTTTGTTTCATGTCTTCAATAACTGCGGGCGTTGCTGTTGCAGTGAGAAGCAAAGATTGTGGAATGTTCAGTTCACGTTGATATTGCGGTAGCTTGAGATAATCAGGGCGGAAGTTATGTCCCCATTCGGAAATACAGTGCGCTTCATCAACCACCATCAAAGAGATCGGCACTTGGCGAATGAACTCACGAAAACGCTCGTTCTTTAGGCGCTCAACAGAAATCATCAATATTTTGATCTGTCCATTTTTTACCCCTGCCATGACGCGTTGTGACTCTTCTCTGCTTTGACTGCTATCGATAGAAGCGGCTGGGATCCCTTTACTTTGCAAAAAGTTCAGCTGATCTTTCATTAGCGCCAACAACGGCGAGATCACCAGCGTAAGATTGGGCAATACGGTTGCTGGCAATTGGTAACAGAGAGACTTACCCGAACCCGTAGGAAAGATGGCCGCAGCAGAGTAACCATTCATAACCGCTTCAATAACAGGTTGTTGACCTTGGCGTAATGAGTCAAAGCCAAATACGGATTGAAGTGTTTGATGCAGCGAGTCACTTTGCATAATAGGGAAACCTTTCTTTGATGGTAAACTTAGGTACATTAACACACCCTGAGTGCCAAACGCGCGTCCTAAAAGTATGAACAAAGCTGACTTAGTCCAAATTATCATCCAACATCTGGAAGAAAAACTTCAAGTGGCCCATGCATCGGCTCAGCGAGCCATTGATGCCGCGACAGATGAAGAAACTGTTCCCGAGCATAAGTACGATACGTTAGCACTTGAAGCCGCGTATCTTGCTCATGGACAAGCTATGCGAATCCAAGAGAGTGAAGACGAGCTGCGCCAATATCGCGCTCTAGTGACTCGCGACTTTAAAGGCGCACCTGTTGGTGTAGGTGCTTACGTCGTTCTCGCAGATGAGAATTTGCTTGAAAAGCACTTCTTTGTAGGCCCTTGTTCTGGTGGTCTGACTGTTAAATATCAGGCTCAGGAAGTCTTTGTCTTAACAGCAAAATCTCCTCTTGGTCGAGCGTTATTCGGGAAAGAAGAAGGCGATGAGATTGATGTGAAAATAGGAGAAAAAACAACTTGTTACGAAGTCGTGACGGTTTTCTGACATCTCATGTATCACTCAGTGTTATGTTTAACACGAGTAATGTTAAATAAAAGAGAATGACATGAAAAAGCTTTTTACACTCTCATTGCTGATGGTCAGTGCTACTGGTTATGCAGCGCAGTGTCGTGTGGACATCAATAATGAAGTCCGTATGGATGGGCAAAGCTTGGAAATTCGCCAAACGACAGGTGATAAAGCTGTCGTGGATGAGGATAACAACCTATTCATCAAAGGTGAGCTAATTGAACTCAATGCCGACCAAAAAGCGGCAATTGAAGACTATCGCGAAAAAATGAACGCGTATATTCCACAAGCAAAGCAGTTGGCGAGTGATGGTTTAGCGCTTGCAAATGACATCATCGATGATGTTGCGGAAAGCCTAGACGCACCTGGCGCGTTTGATAACGTCAAAGTCGCAGTACAGGACTTTTTCGCTGATGTTGAATCACGTTACTACAAAGATGGCGATTTCATTCTACCAGCGGAAAGTTTTGAGTCCATGACACAAGGGTGGACTGAAGACTTTGCAAAAGCACAAGAGATCTTCAATAAAGAGTTTTTAGCGAGTTCGTTGGATGCTTTATCGAAAAAAATGAAGGAAGAGGGGGAATAAACCTCACTGCATTATCGGAGAGTATGGCTGAACTCAGCGCGAAAGTAGAAGAGCGTTTAGCTGAGCATTCGAAAGAGGTAGAGCAACAAGCAGAAGACTTGTGCGACTCGTTGGATGACATGGCAGGGCAAGAAGACGATTTGTTGAAGAAAATCCCTGAGCTAAAAGATTACCGAGTATTTACGATTTAATTACCCTTTAAAAGTAAAAAACTTGATGCGATAAAGAAAGAGAGCACTATTGTGCTCTCTTTTCGTTTTTACATACTTGAACAAGTAATGAAAGCAAGACGATGTTATTCGTTTGCTCATTAACAACTTACTGCGCGTTCATCTGAGTGAGTTTATCGCCGACAGGTTTTGAGAAGTTAAAACCATCGTGCTGATCCCAGTTGATAGACCACGTCATTACCCCTGCATAATTCGGGTAATTGAACGCTGGCTTAACGGTGCCACATGAAGTGCCTTTGGTTAAACAATCTAGTGCGCTGATAATATTCTGTGTCGGAGCCTGCCCTGAATTTGCCGAGCTAGGACCTGAAGGTAAGCCGATTGCGACTTGATCATCACGTAGTGGTGCAAACTGAGTGCCGTCGGCCAATTCAAAGCCTTCGATAAGCATTTTAGATTGCGCTACCATCATATCCACAGAGCCTTCTGGTGCACTGCCTGGCAGATATGGGTTTGGCAAACCACCGTTGTTATATAGCTGGACGTGAAGTAGGTCGAGCGTGCTGCGTGTCTCGTTAATCACAGGAATGTAAGCTCCCCAAATACCGCTGTAAGCCACATAGCCGCCTTGAACATAAGGATGCTCAGGTGCCATGGTTAGGTACATGTCGCCACCCATGTTTTGCTCTATTTGAAGCAAAGCACGACCAAGGCGAGCTTGAATTTGCGAGCCATGAACCAAGTTAGATCCACTCTCTAAATCCACATCAAGACCATCAAAGCCCCACTCAGCGATAAGACCTGTTAGGCTAGAGACAAAGTTGGCTTCGTCTTGATCGGTATTCAGCGTAATCGTGCCTTCTGCGCCGCCAAGAGAGAGAACAAACTTCTTACCTTTAGCTTGAAGCGCTGCCATGTCTTGTTTGAACTGTGCTGGGTCGAGCGCTGGACAATCGCTGTAAATATCGCCTGAATATAGATTAAAGTGCACGGTACCATCACTGTTGCGGTCATTTTCGGCAAAGGCAATATCAATCACATCCCACGCATCAGCCATATCTGCTAGACGAATTGGACAGCCAGCCCCATTTACAAAATTGTGCCAGTAACCGATGAGTTTGTGACGTTTCTCTGCTTGCTCAACCACCGTTATTGCTGCTGCGTCAGACAATGCATTGCTTCCTGACAAATCCACAGCTTGGGCGCTAACTGTAAAGTTACCAAGTGCAGTTGGTGTCCAGTTGGCTGTGTAAGGTGCCGTGGTATCGGTTGCAACAATAGAGCCGTTGATCATGAAATCAACGTGCTTAATGCCTGAAGTTAAAGACGTTGCATCGGCACTTAATACGAGGTTTTTGCCTAAGCCGACGGTTTGACCGCTGCTTGGTGAAGTCAGTGAGACGACCAAATCTTTATCGCTGACTTCCACACCAACCAAGGACTCTGACGTGTTGTTATCATTATCGGTTACGACGGCTTTAAGCTGGTTAGCGCCAATAAGTGTGGCGTTCCAAGTAACGGAATATGGTGCTTGAGTGATGACCCCTAAGCTGGTGTTGTTCGCAAAAAACTCAACTTGCGTGACGGTGCCATCAGCATCGCTTGCGTTTGCCGTGATTTCGTTATTGCTGCCAGCGAGCACGACTTGTCCATCCGTTGGTGCCGTAATGGTAACTTGCGGTGGTGTCGAGCAAGCACCTAGGCCACTCCAAGCATCTTGCCAGTATAGCCCTTCACCTGGTTCGTAAGCCCATGTCGCATCCGAGGAACACCAACCCGCAACGTCACAACGATATTTTTGGTTGAGGTGAGAAACTAGGTCGCCAACTTGATAACTCGTGCCCGCCGCGTAAGGCACTGCATCTGCACATCCGCCCGTCCCTGTTTCTGAATTACTAACAACAAGCGTTACTTCTTGGCTCATGGTTGCGAGGTTTGTGTCATCAGTCGCTTGTGCTTTAAACGAATGTGTACCAGCACTCGCGGTCCATTGATATTCGTAAGGTACGCTGGTATCAATCGCGACGGATTGATTGTTCACGAAGAACTCAACTTGTGTGACCACACCATCAATATCATCAGCTTGAGCGGCCACCGTGAGGTTCCCACCCACGTTAAGCGCTTCCGTTCCCGATGGGCTTGTCAGTGAAATGCTAGGTGGTGGCAACTCGACTTGTGGTTGAACTTGGATAGAAATCGTCGTGGTTGTAACGGCTCCCTCATTATCGGTCGCAATCGCGGTCAATTGCGAGACACCTTCAATAGCGGTCCAAGATGCTTCGAATGGTGCTTGAGTTACCACAGCAACCGTTTGGTTGCCTGCAACAAACTCAACTTGTGCGATTTGACCATCTTCGTCGGCTGCGTTGGCTAGCAAGGTGATCGCACTGCCTTCGGGAATTTGTGCGTTGTTTGTTGGAGAGGAGAATGACACTGTTGGCTCTAGGTTGTTGCTTCCACCATCACATTGCCCTAACGCTTTCCATGCCTCCCAAGCCCCTGAACTGGTAACAGGGTCATTGCCTTGCGTCCAATACGCGGCCTCGTAAGCGGCTCCTTGCGTTTTTACTAAAGTGCCTGATGTATAAGTCGCAGTGCTGTCCCAGTCGGGTAAGCTTTGGCAGTTATAGGCTTGAGCTTGGTAGCTGACGCTGAGTGCTGCAACCATCGCTCCGTGAAGTAGAGTGACCTTCATTTTCCTCTCCTTGAGTCATGGATATAAATGAGAACAGAGTAATAACTAGCTGATAAATAGACATAAGGGGGAAAAAGCGAAGCACAATATTCTGCTTTTCGACACAGTATCACGAGGAACTATTCGTTCCTTACACCAAAGCTCATTATTTTTCGGCTCACTTCACGATGGGAGAATCATAAATTCTAAGCGTGTGAAAAAGACAAAAGTCGCCAGGTCTTAGAATGATGAATGTGAGATGTACGTTAAAATTTACAAGCTGAATGACTGTGAATTGTTTCAACTGTCGAGTATTTAACCGGAGTGCTCTTGTTGAATAGTGAATATTGCTATAGTGTACTAGTTAGCTAGTTCAATGATATTTTGTGTGAGTAGTATGACACAGCAAACCTCTTCTCAGCCTCGTGAGCATTTTGGCTCTCGTCTCGGATTCATCTTAGCAGCCGCAGGTGCCGCAGTTGGCCTTGGCAATATTTGGGGCTTTCCAACCCAAGCTGCCAGTAATGGCGGCGGTGCTTTCCTGTTGGTTTATTTGGTGATGATTCTTATCGTCGCATTTCCTATGCTGGTGGTTGAAATGGCGATTGGTCGTCATGGTCAAGCCAACCCGGTGGATAGTATGCGCTCGCTTACCAATCATCCGGTAGGTAAAAAGCTCGGCGGTATTGTGGGCTGGATTGGTTTAAGCGTACCAAGCGCTGTTTTAGCGTTTTACTCTATTGTCGGTGGTTGGTTGATCTGCTTTTTACTGGGTGCAATCACAGATCTAATGGGGTTAGAAGCTGCAACTCAATGGCTGAAGGGCTTTAGCGTTGAACGTAACTTGTTCGGAGCCATTACTTTTTATGTGCTAACGATTCTCATCGTACAAGGTGGCGTAAAACAAGGTATTGAGAAGTGGTCCACACGTTTGATGCCAGCATTGTTTGTTTTGTTTGCTCTGCTGTTTGCTTACATCATGACGCAAAACGGTGCGATGGAAGGGCTAAAGCATTACTTGGTACCGGATTTCGAAAAGGTATGGGACCGCAAGTTGATTCTTGCTGCAATGGGGCAGGGCTTCTTCTCGCTTACGATCGGTGGCTGTTCAATGCTGATTTATGGCTCTTACTTGAGTAAGAAAGAGAACCTACCAAAGATGGCGATGAACGTGACCATGGTAGATACTGCCGTTGCTTTCATTGCAGGGTTAGTGGTGATGCCAGCGATGTTTGTTGCGATGCAAAAAGGCGTTCAAATCTATGCTGAAGATGGCTCTCTATTAAGCTCTGATACGTTGGTATTTACCGTATTGCCGTTGATGTTTGATAGCTTAGGTTTGCTTGGTCAATTGTTCTCTATTGTGTTCTTCTTATTGCTGACGATTGCGGCGCTAACGTCTTCCATTTCAATGTTAGAGTGTCCAGTGGCGTTAGTGAGTGAGCGTTTCAACACCAAGCGTAGCGCAACGAGCTGGGTTTTAGGTGGTCTCATCGCCTTGTTCAGTGTGGTGATTGTTTATAACTTTGGCGCTCTGTTTGGTATGGTCGCGACGGTTGCTACTCAGTATCTACAACCAACCGCTGCGCTCTTATTCTGCTTATTTGGTGGTTGGGTATGGAATCGCAACTCAAAAATCAAAGAGCTTGAGCAAGGTTGCCCGGAGTTTACGCAAGGTTGGTTTGGTAAGTTATGGCCAGCGTATGTGAAGTTTGTATGTCCAATTCTTGTGGCTACGGTCATCTGGGCTTCATTCGGCTAATCGAAACGTCTATTGGACAAAAGAGAAGGGCTTGATGAGTGATCACCAAGCCCTTTTTAATGTTGGTTATTCCCCGTTTCAGTTACCCGCGGGGATTGCTGCGGGTTAACGGAATTGTCCTGCTTCTGGAAGAAAGTCAAAACCAGCAGAAGCCAGTTTTGCTTCTAGTGCCGCGCGATCGATATCGAAGAAAGCCGCCAGTTTATCTAAGTCACCACCGAAGTCGTCGCGTAGCTTCATATTTACAATGCTCATGAGCATGACAGGATCCATGGATTCAAAGTTCGCTAGATTCATTACTTATCCTCAAAATCTGAAATCAGTAGGTTTGCCGCAGCAAATGCCGCTTTTTCACGCACTTCTTTAGGCAGAGACTCATCCGCCGCAACATCGTTCAGCGCTTTAACAGCACATGAAATTGCCTGAGGAATGTAAGCTTGATCGCCACTACCAATTTGAGCATAAAGCTCACGAACCAGTTCACAACAGCCGTATATTTGCATGTTTTCTTTCCACTAAATGATAACTTATCTCAATATACACACAGCAGATTTGAAACTCAAAGTGCAGAGTTGTTTTGGCTCAAGTTGAGGAGTTGCTTGAGCGAGATTTAATCACTGCATTTGTACTTCTAACTGCTGAGTAACTTCTGGTGAAAGCTGAAGCTGTTTTGCCAGTTCTTGCAAATACGCTTTTTCCATGAAATTTTGCTCATCAGCAACAATCAAAGACGCGAGATAAATTTCTGACGCTTGTTGAGGAGAGGTCGCCTGATTAGCAATTTCAGCAGGATCGAGCGGTTTGTTTAGTTCTTGCTGAACGAGTTGACGTACGTGCTCATCTGCGCCCATATCCGCGAGGGCTTGCTCGATGCGGGCCATTTCCTCTTCATCGACATGGCCATCGGCTTTTGCGGCTCCAATCATTGCTTTTAAAATTAGTACACTGTGTTTGCTGTCATCGGGGTCAAAGGTCTCATGAACACCTTGACCGGACTGTTTGGCTTGCCAGTCGTTATAAACTTTGTAGGCTAATGCTCCAAGCGCAGCAGCGCCACCGACTTTTAATGCGCCCGAGCCTATTTTCTTGGTCATTTTTTTACTTTTCTTCGAGCCCATCAGCATACCGATAAGGCCTCCGCCAGCGGCACCTGCTCCTAGCGTTTTCAGGCTACTTGAGTTTGATGAGGATTTGATGTTGTTAGTTTGTTTACCTAACGCATCAGCCCCTTGCTTGAGTAAGTCTGATTTGAGTGCTTGGTTTAGAAGACTTTTTAAATCCATAACTGACCTCCTTTAGATGATGAAATCAGTTTAATAGCAAGAAGCTGAACCAAAGATTAACAAAGTGAATAGATCTAAAGGGGAGTAGTAAGGTTGCCCAGTAATAAAAAAGGGCTGACCGAAGCCAACCCTTTCTAATTATTTTGAAATTACTTCAAATGAGAACCGTCGAGCGCTTACTTTAGTTGAGCCTTTACGTGCTCGATAATATCAGTCATTGCGACTGGCGTTTTCTCACCAGTAGCACGGTTCTTGTATTCGAAGTTGCCTTCTTTCATTGAGCGATCACCGATAATAATTGTATGCGGTACACCAATAAGCTCCATGTCAGAGAACATTACGCCTGGGCGTTCTTTACGATCATCAAATAGCACTTCGATGCCCATTGCCGTTAGCTCAGCGTACAACTTCTCAGCGGCTTCTTTTACTTCTTCTGACTTGTGCATGTTCATTGGAACGATCGCAACCTGGAATGGTGCGATTGCATCTGGCCAGATGATGCCGTATTTGTCATGGTTTTGCTCAATAGCAGCCGCTACGACGCGAGTGATACCGATGCCGTAACAGCCCATTTCTAGGATGACGTTCTTACCATCAGGACCAAGTACACCACAGTTCATCGCTGCGGAGTAAGCGTTGCCAAGTTGGAAGATATGGCCAACTTCGATACCACGCTTAAGCTGGATAGTGCCTTTACCACATGGGCTTGGATCGCCTTCAACCACGTTGCGTAGGTCTTCAACTTGACCAAGCTCTGCGTCACGACCCCAGTTAATGCCGAAGTAGTGTTTGCCATCGATGTTCGCGCCCGCACCGAAATCACTCATTACCGCTACGCTGCGGTCAACGATGAACGGCAGTTTAAGACCAACAGGGCCTAGAGAACCAGGACCAGCACCGATAAGCTCACGAATTTCTTCTTCAGATGCCATTTCCAGTGGAGCTGCAACCTGAGGAAGGTTCTCTGCTTTCACTTCGTTCAGTTCATGATCGCCACGAATGATAAGCGCGATGATTGGTGCATCAACTTCGTCAGACGCTTTCACAAACAAAGTTTTCACTGTTTTTTCAATTGGCAGCTCGAACTGTTCAACCAATTCAGCGATTGTTTTTGCGTTTGGCGTATCTACCAACGTCATTTCTTGCGTTGGTGCCGCTGCTTCAGAGGCTGGAGCTAGTGCTTCTGCTTTTTCGATGTTTGCCGCGTAATCTGACTCGGTAGAGAATGCGATGATGTCTTCGCCACTTTCAGCCAGTACGTGGAACTCTTGAGAGCCGCTACCGCCGATAGCACCGCTATCTGCTAGTACAGGACGGTAATCCAGACCCATGCGATCGAATGCTTTGCAGTAAGCATCGTGCATTGCGTCGTATGACTTTTGTAGTCCGTCTTTATCAATGTCAAAGCTGTACGCATCCATCATTGAGAATTCACGTGAACGCATTACGCCAAAACGTGGGCGTCGTTCGTCACGGAATTTAGTTTGGATTTGGTACAGGTTTAGCGGAAGCTGTTTGTAAGAGCTCACTTCATTGCGAACAAGGCTAGTGATCACTTCTTCAGCGGTTGGGCTAAGTACAAACGGACGAACATGACGGTCAGTAAAGCGAAGTAGCTCAGGGCCCATCTTTTCGCTGCGGCCTGTCTCTTCCCATAGTTCAAACGGCTGAACAACGGGCATCAAAGTTTCGACTGCGCCTGCATTGTCGATTTCTTGACGAACGATGTTTTCGACTTTACGCAGTACACGTAGACCAGTAGGTAGCCAGGTGTATAAACCTGAAGCCAGCTTACGGATCATACCTGCACGTAGCATGAGCTGGTGGCTCACTACTTCTGCGTCGTTTGGAGTCTCCTTCAGAGTAGAAAGAAGATAATTACTGGTACGCATTAAATTTATCCGTTTATTTAAGTTAGATACTCAAGCTTGAATAAGCAGGAGTATGGGAGTTCCCTAAAGGGAAATTTGTTAGCCGTCTATAATATCAGCCAATTGCGTTTGTCAAAAGCTTTCAATAGCGGTAACCGTTATTAAGTTGCTTGTTGCTGTGAACTTTACGTTCAAGTCGAACAAATTTACCGCATATTCTTTGTCGTCCGGCTTGTTTTTCTTGTATGCAGGACGAGGATCTTGAGCCAGAACTTGTTCAATGACTGATCTTACATAGTCAGTATCGGATCGATTTTCTATCGTTGCTAATGCTTGAGCAGAAAAGTTGACTTGTGACTTTTCTGGTTCTTGGTCTGCGTATCCGCCTTGTGCTTCTGGAATAGAATCTGAATAGGGTATATAGGGCTTAATGTCCACAATCGGTGTGCCATCTACGAGATCTACACTGCCTAAATCAAGATAGATTTGATCGCCTTGCTTAGTGACTCCTTTTACTTCAACGGCTGACATTCCGATTCCGTTTGGGCGGAAAGTAGAGCGTGAGGCAAAGACACCTATTCGTTCATTGCCGCCTAGTCGTGGCGGACGGACGGTTGGCTTCCAACCTGCTCCCAAATTCTGATCAAATAAAAATAACAGCCAAACGTGAGAGAACTGTTTTAGCCCACGCACTGCTTCAGGGCTATTCGCTGCGCCTAACAGTTTTACGCGTGCTTTCGCTGTTGGTACTAAGCGAGGCTGGCGCGGTACTGCAAACTTTTCTTTGTACGGTGTCTCAATGACGCCGATGGGTTCAATGGAATACATGGTGGACATCTTTAAGAATTCATTGAGATGAAAAGTATCACAAATTTCTCTTGCTTTCTTGTTGATAATGATTATTAATTAAAATGTTATAACATAACACTTTAATTAAGAGGAAAAGTATTATGAAACTAGGAATCCACCCTGAATATCGTCCAGTGGTGTTCCACGACACCAGCGTAGATGAATACTTCGTTGTTGGTTCTACGTTGAAAACAGAGAGAACCATCGAATGGAAAGATGGCAAAACCTACCCTTACTTTACGTTAGATGTGTCGTCAGCCTCCCATCCGTACTACACCGGTAAACAGCGAGTGGTTCAAACAGAAGGTCGTATTGCGAACTTCAACCGTCGTTTTGGTCAATTTAAGAGTGAAAAGGAATAAATCATGAAGGTAGTCAAATCATTAAAAAGTGCAAAAAGTCGTCATCCGGATTGCCAGATCGTAAAACGAAGAGGGCGTCTATATGTCATTTGTAAGGCGAATCCGAGGTTTAAAGCAGTGCAGAAGTAATCGTTCTGCATATTTCTGGCTTATGGTTTTGTTTAATTGATAATTTTGACTTAACTGTTTTACATGGATGAAATATCTACGTTTTTGTTCATTGTTGGTTATAAAACTCTCTAATGGTCACAGTTTGTAACATTTAGGGCTTTTCTTTAACCTTCTACTCAAGTACCCTTCGCTCGCTTTTTTGACATTTTTGTCACATTTGCACAGGAATAAAAACAAGGAGGGAACAGATGAGTTCATCTGATTCAATTAAACAAAACTCGCCTAAGAAGCCGCTGTTTACGCGCTTTTTGGATACTGTCGAATATTTGGGAACTTATTACCTCACCCGATCACACTATTTGCCATTTTCTGTTTAGCCATTCTGGTGATGTCGGGCATTGCAGGATACTTCGAAGTTTCCGTTGTAGACCCTCGTCCTGAGGGCGCAAAAGGTCGTGCCGCAGATGGCATGATTCATGTCGTCAGCTTACTTAACGCTGATGGACTCGAACTTATCGTTACCAATTTAGTGAAAAACTTTGTTGGCTTTGCGCCTTTAGGCACGGTTTTGGTTGCGATGTTGGGTGTTGCTATTGCTGAGTACTCTGGTTTGCTATCTGCAGCTATGCGTGGCTTGGTCATGGGCGCATCTCAACGCATGGTAACAGTGACTGTTGTTTTCGCTGGTATCATTTCAAATACGGCATCAGAGCTGGGGTATGTGGTACTTATTCCACTGGCAGCAATGCTGTTCCATTCTCTAGGTCGTCACCCACTTGCAGGCCTTGCTGCGGCATTCGCTGGTGTATCTGGTGGTTATTCAGCAAACCTACTTATCGGTACGGTTGACCCGCTACTGTCAGGTATTACTGAAACTGCAGCGCAAATGATTGACCCAACTTACACTGTTGGTCCAGAAGTTAACTGGTACTTCATGTTTGTTTCGACGTTCTTCATTGCAATCACTGGTGCGTTTGTTACTGAAAAAATTGTTGAGCCAAAGCTTGGCAAATACAGTGAAGAAGAAGCCTCAGAAGATTTGTCGAACGACAAAATGGGCGGCTTAACAGACATTGAGAAGAAAGGTCTAAAACTAGCAGGTGTTGCTATACTGGTTGTTTCCGCGTTGCTTGCTTGGACGGTTGTTCCAGCTGACGGCATCTTACGTTCTGATGCAGGTACAATTGCAGGTTCTCCATTCCTGAAAAGTATCGTGGCATTCATCTTTGTGTTCTTTGCTATCCCAGGCTTTGTGTTTGGTAAAGTTGTTGGCACGATGAAGACGGATCGCGATGTAATTGATGCAATGGCGAAATCTATGTCTTCTATGGGCATGTACATTGTATTAGTTTTCTTTGCTGCTCAGTTCGTTGCTTTCTTTAAATGGACTAACTTCGGTCAGGTATTCGCAGTTGCTGGCGCTAGCTTCTTGCAAGAAATTGGCTTAACTGGCCCAATGTTGTTCTTTGCCTTCATCCTCATGTGTGGCTTTATCAACCTAATGATTGGTTCGGCATCGGCACAGTGGGCAGTGACGGCACCGATTTTTGTTCCTATGTTGATGCTTGTTGGTTATGCACCGGAAACGATTCAGGCTGCTTACCGAATTGGTGACTCGACGACAAACATTATTACTCCAATGATGAGCTACTTTGGTTTGATTCTTGCCGTAGCAACTCGTTACATGAAGAACTTAGGTATCGGTACGCTGATCGCGACCATGCTACCTTACTCAATCTGCTTCATTGTCGGTTGGAGTGTGTTGTTCTATCTATGGGTATTCGTATTTGGTTTACCAGTAGGCCCTGGCGCAGCAACATACTACACACCGTAAAAAACGGTTACCTCACACAGCTCCATTACAAAAGCCTGCGAACGTCGCAGGCTTTTTTTATCGATCCAGATTGTGTGCACGCAGGCTTGCTTGGCTATCGATGTCGTTTTATAGCTGAAAACGCATCAACAAAGGGCGATAAAAGTGCTGAGTGAGCCAGCACAAGCTTTGCCAAATTACGCGTTTGTACCAAGGTAAGTGCGCAATATAAACATAGCTAAATTCAATTTCTGGCAGGGCTTTTCGGTTGCGTTTAAAAGCTGGAGCCCCTGAGCTCATATTAAAGCGACGCTGGCATATCATTGCGTGGCGGATGGTATAAGCAGATATTCTTCTATACAGCGCAAAACTCTGCGGCTTATTGGTATCGTAGCCAAAAATTGGGCAAGTCATGTCGTTATCAATTTCTACTATGCCTAACGTAGCCAGCATCTCTCCTTGATAAAATAGTCCCACTAAATGCACTAAGTTATTCTGGCTAGCCTGCTTTAAATATTGGGTTGAAAACTGGATGTTATTCCGGCTGTATTTATCAAGGTAAAGCATGTCATATAACACTTTGGCGCGCTGAAACTCTTCATCAGTAGCCAGTGGCTTAAACTGCCAATCTTTATCATTAAACAGCTTGAAGTCTTTCGTTAAATCTCGGTTGAAGCTGAATGCTTGCCAATCCTCAAGTAAATACACTTGTCGTGTTACCAAGCTTTGCCATTGTTGCTGTTCTAATCGCTGAATTAAGTGTGAGTGCTGAAGTTGGTTGAGGGAGCGAAGCACCAAGGGAAAGGTGGGGTATTGATCGAGTGCCACGCGGCGCAGTTCATCAAGGTTTAAGGATTCCCATTGTCCGCTATACATATTGGTGGACAAGCACTGATTGTTGAGCGTTTGGACTTGATCCAATCCAGCCAATGATAAGATTGGTTTAGTCATATTAATAAGTAGCTTACATACCCATCGAACAGCCACATTTTTGACTTTGTGAAGCTCTTCTTCGGCGTAGCCACTAAGCAGTGTCATAGGGGACACGGCATAACAGTTGTTTGGTATTTTTGGTGTTACGGAGTAGGGAATGGCAACATCATCGACATAGTAGCAACCAAAGCTTGCTGTGCATTCATTAATAGGATTCGATTGCATAAGAGTGATAAAGGTTTGATGCCATTCTTGAGAGGAAAGTGTCATGATGGCAACGTCTCTCCATTCCACTCAATATCAACGGTAGAAGCGGCGCTCCATTTCGCCTTGTTCTGCCTAGCTAACCGGAGTAATTCAAACACACTCCGGATTTGGCTCCCGACCGGTAAGTTATGCTGTTGCATCACATTCACTCCAGACCACCAATCTTGCCAAGTTCGAGCCTTGAACAGGGATAACCCACCTTCAGCGATGAGTGTTATTGGACCTAAATGATGCAATCGCTGCTTGGAAGGACTGGTAAACTCCATATTAGGAAGCAGTTGATTGCATCGAGACGAGAGTAGGTGCAAACCACTGGTGGCTCTTGGGTTACATTCAATCACGTAGAGTTCATTTTGTGATTTGATGAAGTCAAACGACACTTGCCCATGATAAGTATGACGTTTACCAAAAGCGGCGATAAATGTATCTAGTCGTTCGCATGAGAGCGGCTGAAAAGCACTGGCGGCCGAGCCGTTTACACAGTATTTCGGCACATAAGCTTGGTGTGCTTTAAGGTCACCATGTTCAAAAATCGCATAGTTACACACCGGAGTCCCATGGATTTTTTGTTGCTGAACCCAAGGGAAAAGGGGTGATATCGTGGCGGCAGAAATAGACTGAGTTGTCACATCTCTTATTACTTGCCCGCCAAACCGAGAGTAAACTGGCTTTAGAACGGTTCTCTTATTAATTTCAATCTCACTTTTATCAGCGACCAAACGAGTTTTTGGAAGTGTAATTTCTGGCAAGCCTTTAAGTTGTTCAAAGACGGTCAACTTGTTGTGTAGGGCATTGAGCAGCGCCACATCGGGAAGAAAAAATCTACTTCTGGACATTGTTTGGCAACATGAGCCAAGTAATACACTTCTTCACAAGTGGGTATCACCATATCAATACGCATCTGAGTAATGATTTTTAGGATCTGCTGTTGATAGGTGGGAAACGTAAATCGAGGTGAAGCGGTGGGTATATAAGACTCGATGCCTCGCAAAAAATGATCCCAGAGGCTTTTTTAGCGAATCGGTGAGAATGACTTCATGGCCATGATGCATACACATGGTTGCCCACTCTAGTGCAACTGGTGCTCGGGCTCCGGTGATTAAGACCCGCATATGTTCACCACACGTCGTTGTTTATTCATTGGCGTCCAAATAGGCGCAGGGCGGTAACTAAATCTGACAGGATCAAGCCGTAATTGGTCAAACAACTTTATCAAGGCTTGATGTATAACCCTATGGTGGTGAACATCCGCTTCAATTTGAATGGTTTGTGACCCTGTTTGGGTGATTCGGTAATCCACGCGACCTTGGGCTGATAGTGTTATAGCGCGGTAGATGAGATCTGGTAACACCGTCACTGGGACGTGGTTTGCGTTTAGTGTGAGGCGATCACCACATCGTCCGGCAATTGCGCCAAGAGGTTCAAATACGCCATTATCCTGTTTATTCTCAATAATATCGTCGAGCTGATAACGAATAATTGGCTGAGTTTTACGACGAAAATCGGTAATGATTGGGCTGTAATGAGTACGTTCGGTATTCAGCCAATGTTTTTGGATGTAAACAACATCTTGATTCCAGCGCATTTGTCCATGCTGATCAGTACATGCAAGAAAACCTTCAGTACATTGATAGACTTCATGGAGTTCGCTGTCGAACCGTTGAGAAATATAGTGACGGTCACTCTCGGTTAGAACCTCTGCCCCAGAAATGATCCGTTGTGGTTGAATTGCGGGTTGACCAAATTGACCGCTGAAATGGGCGCAGAGCTGAAGAGCTTGCGCACTACCAACCAAAAGCGTGGGTTGGAACTCATCCAACTCTTTTATCCATTCTTGGTAAGGTTTGGTTAAATCGGCATAAAAGAATGTGACAGGCCCTTTCGCGATGGATTTATACAGTGGGCTGTTGGCTCGCAAGGCTAGTGCAATTCGGTGCTTTTGCCATAGGTTGGGCAAAAGGCGAGCCAATATATTGCCGGCCCACAGTTGTGTTTCCTGCTTGTCAGCAAGAAACAACCCGCGCATGCCTGATGTGCCCGAAGAAAGCCCAACCGTAACATCGCCAACTTTCGAAGCGGCAAAGTTGCGTGACTGCTCTGCTTTGAGTGCCTGCTGCATTAACTGTTCAGCATCTAAGCCCTTCGTATTTAACTCTGAAAGGTTCTCCATCATGGTTTGCTTATTCATGATAGGGAAATCACTGAGTGGTGCACCTTGAAAAGAGCGGTAATACGGTGAATGACAGCATACCCAATCCAGGTGTTGCGTTAAATGTTGTTGCTGCCACGCTTCGACTTGTTCCCTTGAACCGAAAGGGCGGTAGCGGGTTCGCCAGAATTCTGAGATAAGCGTTCTCACTTCATCCATCCTTCTTTGATTAGCTGCTGGATAGTTTCCTGACAATGTGAAGGCACGAAGCGAACAAAGTGGTGGGTTTGTTGGTAGCAACTTCTCAATTCGGAGAGGGTGTTTTTATAGGCCTTTGTGTCATCGCAAAGCATGTTCGCCAGCCAATGCTGATCGATATTTTCACTCAAGCTCTCAATTAACCAACACGCATCGGCGAGTAAGAACATCCAACCTCGTTCTCTTTTAACTAATAGGCCCACTTGACCCGCAGCATGGCCTGGCAAGCTAACCATATAAATAAGTCCATCGTCGAACATGTCTTTACAGAGCAAGCTAACCCCTTGGCACTGAGGAAGAATTTGGCTGATTGGCACAGAAAAATCACTATGAATGATGAAGTTAGATTCTAGTTGTGGAGGAAGCAGAGCTTTTAGGTAGCCTTTTCTTACGCCTCTAATTCGACCACTTTTAGTAATCGCATTTACCCCTTTTTGTTGGCAATGCAATTGAGAGTGAGAAAACTCAGACACGGCGGCAATGTGATCAGCGTGAAAATGGGAGAGCACTAAATGCTCAATATCATGAGGTTTGAGATTTTCTTTTGCTAACTGCGCAACAATCCCATGTTCTTGTTGATAGCGGCAAGGTGTTGTCCAAGCATAAAAACGTTCAGGGAAGGGACGAGTCGCGCTAAAAAAGTGCTCGTGATATCCCGTATCAAACAGGATGTTGCCTTGTGTCGGGTGCTGAATTAACGCAACGGCTGCAGGAAATGCTCTAGGCTTTATACCAGAGCCTGGTTTGACAACAAAGCCTGGGTGTACGCAGTGTCCAGCCTCAAAGATTTTTATTTTTAGACCAGTTTGCATACTGCTGTATTCCTTCTTGAATTGAAAAAAGCGGTTGGTAATTCAGGTTTTTTATCGCCTTGCTGATATCCAGAGTTTGATGATAGTTAAACAATCCTGCGCTGTATGAAGTGAGCCTTGGCTCTGGCTGATGTGGTAAGCGCCTTCGTATTTGCTCACTGAGCTTTAATAATGGTGATACCACACCGTATGGTAATGATTGTAACGTTACTTTTAGGTTCAACCCCACACATAAAGCTTGTAGAACAGTCTCAATTGGCATTGGTTCGTTGTTGGAAATATTGAAGACATCACCATGCTGAAGCCGGTCTGCCTGAGTGCAAGCGAGCATCGCCGCATGGGCAACGTTGTCGACATAAGTTAGATCAACCACTGGGTTTCTACCCGATGGCAGAAGCAGAGTGTTGTTTTTTATCGCCTTAAGCACTCTTGGGATAATCGCGCGATCGTTGGGACCAAAAATGCCACGCGGTCTTAAAATGATCGCTTTGCTTTGGCCTTTTATGGCTTCAAGTTCAGATAGGTATTTGGTGTGTGCGTAATCATTACACCAGTGTGAAGCAATGGCGTCGGTTTCTCGAATATTCCAACGGTCTTGATGGTCAAAGTAGACGCTGGTGGAGGAAATATGGATAAAACGCGAGATTTGATGCGTATTAGCCGCATTGACGAGGTTTTTGGTGGCATCTACATTGGCTTGATAAAACGCCTGCCACTTTCCCCATGGGCTTGAGAGAGCGGCACAATGGATGATTGCATCCATACCTTGGCATACCGCATGAACTGCTGAGTGGTCTCTTAAATCGACTATATGTGGGATAACATCGAATTGCTCGGCGAGTTGTTTAGCGATGACTGTATTTCGTGCTGTAAAATGCAGTTCATGTTGCTGGTGAAACATTCTTAGAATTGCGCTACCTAACATCCCACTGCCACCAGTGACTAATATTTTCATAGTTTTAGCACTCCCATCCCTAGTGACAACCCTGCGGCGGTGCCAGCTAATAACACATGTTTTCCTGCTGTTTCTGGCTGATTACGCAGCCAGTGTAAGTTAATTGGGAGTGAGGCTGCGACTTGGTTTCCCAAAGTCGAAAAGTGATTAACGGTTTTCTCGGTTGGTAACCCGGTGAGTGATGGAAGTTTTTTTAACCCGTGCGCACTGGCTTGATGCGGAAGAAAATAATCAATATCGCTGAGTGTTACCGGAGAGGCGTCAAAGCCTTTTTTAGAAACGCCGGTAAGGTTTTACGCACATGTTTAAACAGTGCTTTGCCCTCTATCTCAAACTGGCAGCTTTTTAAATAGGCTTGATGCTCTGAGGTGTGAGGGTTGACATGACTACCTCCGCCCTTAATTTGACAAAATGAATACCCGGTATGATGCGTTTCAAAGTGACTGGTGAGCAATCCATCACCGTTTTGTTCTTCGAGCAAAAATGCGGCGGCACCGTCTGCGAATAGGGTTGCAACTTCTGGTTTGAGCGTAAAATTTCGATTCAGTGTGATGCCAGTGGCGAGCTCACTGGTTACAATGAGAATCCGACGGTATCGTTTTGCGAAGAATAGACTCTGAGCAAGATCAAGCGCAGAAAGAAATGATAAACAGGTGCTGTTCAAATCAAAACTTTCTAGCCATGTTGGAGCGTCTAACGCGGCGAGAACCGCTGAGGCGTCGTAGGGCAGAGACTGGTGGTGAGTGCCGCTGGCGTAGATAAGGAGATCAACGGAGCTCAGGGTATGTATGTTTCCTAAACACTGCTCTATCGCCTGCACCGCCATGTAAATAGCGGTCTCTTTTGTATTGGCTACATGACGATATTCAACGTCGAATTTATTTCGGCAGGTCCCTGGCGCCAATTTTAGGAAGCGATCCATCTCTCGATCTGACCATTGATTCGTTGGCAGGTAGCTTCCACTAGAAACGATGTTAAAGCCCATTATTCTCTATACATTTATTAAAAACGTCGTTCAAAATAAACCACGTTGCATATTGAAGCTATGGCGAGCGAGATGAAAAATAAACAGAACAAAACAAATGGGAGTAAGAGCACGCTTTGGGTGCAATGCTGAAAATGAATTTTCAGGAATGAGCCAGGCTTTGATTTGCTGGCTCAATATGAATAGAGTGAGGATTACTTCCTAAATTTAGCCAAAATACGATCTAAATGGTTCGCAAATTCGCGGCGATCGGTTTGAGAAAGCGCAGCGGGACCACCAGTCTGAATTCCGCTTGAACGCATGGTTTCCATGAAGTCGCGGATATTTAGACGTGCTTTGATGGTGTCTTTCGTATAAAGCTCGCCACGTGAACTGAGGGCTTGAGCGCCTTTAGAGATGACCTCATCTGCAAGCGGAATATCTGATGTGATCACCAAATCGTTGGCCTCCACACGCTTAACGATTTCGTTGTCAGCGATGTCAAATCCAGCTGGAACTTGCAGCGAGTGGATGTTGTCTCTTTTGGGCACCGGGACAACGTGGTTGGCGACAAACGTACATTCAATCCCCGTGCGTTCGGCGGCACGCACAATGGTTTCGCGGATGACTTTCGGACATGCGTCTGCATCTACCCATAACTTCATGATGACTTCTCACTTAGCTTGGCTTCTAGCTCTTCAATACGAGCCACTAATTTTTTCACCGTGCTTTCTAGCGTTGCAAGACGATCATTATCGGTGTGCGCTTGCGCCGCGACTTCAACCTTGGGAACACGCTGAGCACTTTTCCAACTTTTTATTGCGGTGATTAATGCAGGCATTGGGACGGGCGTTTTCAAGCGTGCTTTCACTAACGCTACGGTTGGTTCTTTTCCTTGTTGTTGCAGTTGTTCCATTACCGCTTCTAATTCTTTAGTAACGTCTTGAGTTAACATTTTTAATCCTTAACAACGATATATCTATCATCATACGTTGAGTCCCCTAATTTGGCGAATAGCAATTTGGAATGTGTGGTGTAGAGATCTCTTACATGGGTTGTGAGAGAAAACGATTTCGTGAGCGGAAAAATAGAAGTTACAATCATCAAGTTATTGATAAATAATGATTTAACAACTATTTAACCAATGTGGCGTATAAATATTTATCTAGGATAGATTGTCAATTTTTAGGAAAGGCGTAAATTGAGAGTTGTCAGCAGGAAGCAGACATGGAACAGGAAAGCACCAAGGATTTGGTTATCGTCAGGAAGACGATTTGGTTGGTCAGGATGATTAATCAAGCATGGAGCGTAGGACATTGTAAGGACACTATCATCAATAGGATGTTGATGACTAAGGATAGACAATGGACCCCTCTAGGATAGAGGTCATGGACAGCGTCAGGAAGATGCAAGGGACACCGCTCAAGGAACAAGTGATGTGTGCTAACGGGGAATGTTAGCTATCAGGATGATAAGGACACCGCTAGGACGGCGACGTAAGGAATAAGCTGACGGAATCAGCCACTATTATGGATGATGCATGGAGCACTTTTAGTAGCCGGACTGCTGCGAGTAAGACCATGACCCCGATACTTATGTGTCGGGGTCTTTCTTATATAAAAAAGATACCTAGTCGTTCTCGTTGAATTAAGCACCTCGAGGTGACTTGGGTATATCAATATCACAAAATTTATAAATTCCTAATAACACTTAATAAAAAACAATCCAGATCAATATCCTTTCCAATCAGTTGGTTTAACTTTCGGCTTCTCTACGAGGTGTTATGCCCCGCAGTTATTGAGCATATTCAAGCTCATCGAGTTTGTGATCTGCGGATAAATAAAGTTTGTTGTAATCAAGGAACAGATGTGGCCATAGTAACCAGAAGAATGCTTCTTCTACC
This sequence comes from Vibrio sp. M60_M70, assembly GCF_037162085.1. Taxonomy (NCBI): domain Bacteria; kingdom Pseudomonadati; phylum Pseudomonadota; class Gammaproteobacteria; order Vibrionales; family Vibrionaceae; genus Vibrio; species Vibrio sp. M60_M70. Next base: position 2,461,416 of record NZ_JARLUL010000001.1, on the reverse strand, counting down.
CTACAATGAGTCGTTGCAACTAGAGTTCGTCATGCTGAATTGCTGTGCGAAAAACCGTGCTGAAATGAACGGTCCGTATACTGTCGCGTCTGCCAAACAGATGTTTGAGAAAATACTGGATGATGAAAATATTTATAGTATGGCGGTGCTAGAAAGCACCAGTCGTGACTATATGGGGCACGTGTTCATTTCCCATCTCGATTCCGAGCCTGAGTTAGGGTTTATTTTTGATAAATCTTATTGGGGTAAAGGGTTAGCGACAGAAGCTCTAAAAGCGTTTTTCCCCAAGGCGTGCCGTGAGCTGGGGCTACACAAGGTGAAAGCTAATGTGAATAGCAACCATCAAGCTTCTATGGCGGTGCTGAAAAAACTGGGATTTGTTGAAACAAAAGAAAGTAAGGATCTATATGGTCCTTACTTTGAAATGGAATTTACAAGCGATGCGGTGGTAGGTGAAAGTTCTGCGGCCTGAAACCGACCATGGTTAACTCCCTTGGTAGCAATCGTCACCAAGCGATGAAAACTCAAATTGATACACCGTATGCCAACGCCAGACTCCGTCTGGCGTTTTTAGTTTATGGGCACCAAAGGCGATGCTGATTAATTGGAGATCCAATTGCTCACATTTACGCGTGATTGCCACTTTTGCGAGTTCGGCTTGACGACGTTGTTGCCAAAACAGATAACAGAAAAAGCATAGCCCTAAAATTGCTAAAAGATCACCAATCATCCCTGAACCTTTATTATCCCTTTGTTGCTTGTTGTAAGCTTACTAGCGCCTTTGCTAGTTCTTCAGATGGATTTGAATGTAACAGGGGCAATAGCACCATTCTTAACTCAGGTAGCATCACTAAATCGGCAAATAACTGATTAAATAGAGCTTGATTACCGGTTTGAGCTAAACGCAGCAAAAACTGTTCTGCTACCTTTTCATTGGCTAGTAAGTGCCAAGCTCGGCCAGCCACGCCAATCAGTACTTCCTGATGGCTTAAACGAGGGCTTTGTAAAATCGCTTCTAAAACTGGAGAGGCAATGGCTGTTGGTGCGCCAGCCAAAGCTCGGATAAGCGCTGAAAGTAGGAAGAGATCCGGTTCGCTACTTGCGATTTCTTGTTGTGCTTTTTCGGCGATACGCTCAGCTAAACGCTCTTGTAACTCTACATGCTCAAGCGCACCCAATAGAGCATAAAGTGGTTCATTCGGTAAGTGGTTCAACGCTTTGCGTATCATTACCCCGTTTTGCTCTTTGTCCAAACGAGCGGCCATGTCGGTGATCCCTTGCAGACCTACGGTTTGCCAATTGTCCCAGCCTAAACCACCTGAAAAGTAATGCTGAGTGTGCTCATAATATTGGCTGGTAGGAAGATCGAGGTTCGCGCGGACCTGGCTATGAAACACGGCCATTTTGTCTTCGGAAGGTTTGAACGTATATGGGTTATTAGACAGCTTTTGCTGTTGCTCTTCAGTGATATCAGCATTGAGGCGTGTTCCCATGGCTTCCACTACGTATTTAATGAAATTGCCGATATCCGCTTGCTTTAACAAACCGCGCTCGTCCAATTCAAACTTTAGAAACCAAATCCAAGGTTGCTTTTGTTCATTCCAATAAGCGATGGCAAGGTGTGCTTTACGCTGCATTGGGAATGGGTACGGTGCTTGACCTTTTTCTACATCGGCAAACTCTTTCTTAGCGATGGTTTTGATACGACGACCAAGATCGAAGATTTGATAATCACAGCGGCTGTTGTTCAACAGTTGAGTGAGGGTTTGAATGTTTTCCATTAAATACGACGTCCTAACGTTCTTTTCACAAGAAATGGTATCATTCTCGGCTAATTCAAGGTTCGAGATAGAATTAATGGTAACAAATACTCAATTGGTCGACTTACTTCACCAACTTGAAACGCAGCTTAAAGAACATAAGTTGTGGCAACACACTAGGCCTTCAGAGCAAGCCTTACAAAGCGTGGAGCCATTTGCGATTGATACATTGCATCCTCATGAGTGGTTGCAGTGGATCTTTATAGACAGAATGCACGTGCTAGTGGAAAACAACCAACCATTGCCAAGAGGGTTTTCTCTCGAGCCCTATTTTTCAGAAGCGTGGAAGCAGGAACCGCAGTTCGCAGAGCTGCTTGTTACAATCCGAACCATTGACGAACTGTGTAAGTAAACGAATGCTAGAACAAGAAATAGCGCGATCTTCAGAACCAGTTGAACTGGAGATCGTTTATCAGGATGAATATTTTGTAGCGGTCAACAAGCCTGCCGGCATGTTAGTGCATCGCAGTTGGTTAGATAAACACGAAACTCAATTTGTCATGCAAACTTTGCGCGACCAAATTGGTCAGCATGTGTTCCCATTGCATCGTCTGGATCGTCCAACATCTGGTGTGCTCGTGTTTGCGTTGTCGAGTGAAGTCGCGTCACAAGTCATGCCGATGTTTGCTGAACATAAAATGGAAAAGACATACCACGCAATAGTACGCGGTTGGATTGAGGAAGAGGGCGTCTTAGATTACGCGCTCAAAGTCGAGTTAGACAAGATTGCGGATAAGTTCGCTTCACAAGAAAAAGAAGCGCAAGAAGCGGTGACGGAATATAAACCGTTGGCTAAGGTGGAAGTTCCCTATTCAACGGGTAAATTTCCTACAACGCGTTATTGCTTAGTTGAGATGAAACCTAAAACGGGGCGTAAGCACCAACTTCGTCGTCATATGGCACATCTACGCCATCCGATCGTGGGTGATACAACGCACGGGGATGGAAAGCACAACAAGCTGTATCGCACAGAGTTTGATTCTCATCGTTTGCTACTGCATGCTTCAGAGTTACGGTTCGTCCACCCATTTACCGATCAAGAGATTGTCATGACGGCCAATATTGATGAGACTTGGCAGCAATTGTTTACTCGATTTGAGTGGGATGAATCGATGATCAACCGATAATCGGCGCAGTTAGATCTAGATAATGATTGAGTACAAATAAAAAGGGTTAGCATCAATGCTAACCCTTTTTTAATATTTAAGACTTAACGTTTTACTTTAGTTTTTCGAGATCCGCCTCGATCTCTGCGATCTTGCTCGAAACAACTTTTTCTAAATGACGAAGGTCTGAGAGAATTTTCTCTTTGACATCAACCTCAGGTTGTTTCGTTGGCTTAGTGATCTTATTCAGTTCATCAATGACCAATGTGAGGTTACGGTTGATTTCCGTTACTTCTTTATATTTGTGACTGCCACTGTCCACAAGAACATTTTTGATTTGGCGCGGGTATTTGAATTTAACGCTTTTGGCGAACAGCTCGCCTTTTTGCTTGTGGAAATAGATCTTGAGCACGTCTTTGTGTGCTTCTTGGCGTAGGGAATAACGTTCAATCTGCTTAGGGTCGTGAATACCCAAACCAGTGAGGTGGGGATACATAGGCTACCTCTATTACATCGAATTGATATTGATATAACTGTAGCAGCCAATGTATGAGCTAGATAGCTGATATTTAGCCAAAATGCTTAACTTGTGGGCAAGATCGCTCTCGCCCTGAACCGAAAAGATTGGCAGGTTTGATCTAAGCTGCGACCTCATCAGATAACTTTTCGATCAATCTCTCTCTTAGCTCATCTTGCTGTTCTTCACTTAATCTTCCCCCTGCATCACTGGTTAAAATAAACAAGTCTTCTGCTCGCTCACCAATGGTGGTGATTTTGGCACCGTGAAGGTTGATATTTAAATCAGCAAACGTACGGCCTACTTTGGCCAACAGCCCCGGTGTGTCTAGCGCGACAAACTCCATTAAAGTGTGTTTTTTACCTTTGGTTGGTAAGAAGTCGACTTTGGTTTTCACATTAAAGTGCTGAAGTTTGTTCGGAGTACGGCGCGTTTTAATCTTGGTTGGTCGGCCCGCCTCCAGTACATGGGTGAGGTGCTTAATCACCGCGGCATGACGGGACTCATCAATCGCTTCGCCATGTTGATCAAGAACCATAAAGGTATCAATCACATGCCCATCTTTGCTGGTCATGATTTGCGCGTCGTGTACATTAAAATTACGCCTATCTAACTCCGCCACGACCGTCGCAAATAAAGCTGGCTGGTCTTTCGTATATACAAACACCTCAGTGCCGCCGCGAGTGGCTTTTTTGCTGATCAAGACCAAAGGCTTAGTTGGATCTTCCATGCGAAGTAAGTGTTCGCAGTGCCACGCGATTTGCGTATGGGTATGACGAAGGAAATAGTCAGCTTTGAAGCGTTGCCACAATACTTCAATTTCGCGCGCGGCAAACCCCTCTTTGCGCAGCATTGCAGAGGCCATTTGTTGGTTGTGGCGAATTCGCTCACGCACATCGACAGGATTCTCTAGCCCTCTACGTAAAGCACGTTGTGTAGAGTAATACAGCTCTGCGAGTAAGGTTCGTTTCCAAGCATTCCAAAGTTCTGGGTTGGTTGCACAAATATCTGCAACTGTCAGGCACACAAGATAATCGAGAGATTCTTCGTCTCTGACTTTTTTGGCAAATTCGGTAATCACATCGGGATCATAAATGTCTCGGCGCTGTGCGGTGACGGACATTAATAGATGATGTCTTACCAACCAAGCGACAAGTTTGGCCTCGGGCTTTGATAAGCCATGCTCAATACAGAAGTCGTAAGCCTCACCTTCGCCTATAACAGAGTGATCGCCGCCACGTCCTTTACCGATATCGTGGAAAATAGCGGCAATAATCAGCAGTTCTTTCTTTTGCATCCGTGGGTAGACGTCACAACAAATAGGGTGCTTCGCATGATTGTCTGGGTCACTAAAGGTATTAATGTGTTTCAGTAAGCGAATACTGTGCTCATCAACCGTGTAGGCGTGGAATAAGTCAAACTGCATTTGACCAACAATTTGGCTCCATTGCGGTAAATAGGCCGCCATAACCCCTAATCGGTGCATTAGGCTGAATGCTTTATGCAGAGCATTAGGGTGACGACATAACGCCATGAACTTTTCACGCGCAGCAGGAATGGTGTGCAAAAATTTGTTGAGTCGACGGCGCGCGGTGCGCAGCTGACGTAGTGTTGGTGGGCTCACCCCTTCAATGGTTGAGTCGTTCGCGATATGTAAGAACATATCCAGAATAGTTTCTGGGCGAGCTTGAAACAATGCGGGTTTCCGCGCTTCAATCAAAGAGCCACGACGTTGGAAGTCGGCATCGAGAATCTCGGCACTTTCTGTCGCACCACCATTAATAATAGCTTGATCAAAAAGTTTGAGTAGCATTTTATTAAGCTCTGCCACACGACGAAGTGTGCGATAGAACTCTTTCATCATCATTTCTACGCCTCGGTTGCCTTCACCGACGTAGCCTAGATTTTCCGCAACTTGTGCTTGATGGGCAAAGGTCAAGCGGTTGTCATAGCGGCGAAGCTCCATGTGCAGAGCGAAACGCACTCGCCAAAGGAAGTCCTGACATTCAACCAATTCTCGGTATTCTGCGTCAGTTAAAAATCCGTATCGGCTCATTTCCAGCAATGACGTGGCACCAAAGTGACGCCGGGCGACCCAGCTTAATGTATGAATATCGCGCAGCCCGCCAGGGGTCGACTTAATGTCTGGTTCTAAGTTGTAGGTTGTATCATGGTAACGCGCATGGCGTTCTCTCTGCTCTTGAATTTTAGCGCGATAAAACGTTTCACTTGGCCAAAAGGAGTCTGATAATACGACTTTCTTCAGTGCCTGAAAGGTATCCTCGCTGCCACACAGTAGACGCGCTTCTTGAAGGTTTGTCGCGACCGTTAGATCGGCTTTACCAATTTCAGCACATTCAGTAACGGTGCGAACAGCGTGTCCGACCTCGAGTTTTAAATCCCACAACAGCGTAATGAATTCGCTGATTTTTGCTTCTAACGCGGTCGGCAGTTTATTGTTCGACAGAATCAAAATATCGATATCGGAGAGCGGATGTAGCTCGCCACGCCCATAGCCACCCACGGCAACTAGGGAAATGTTGTAAATATCTTTGAAGCCAAAATGTTGCCACAAACGATTCAGAAGCAGATCCATGTATTCTGCCCTGGCTAAAACCAAGCTTGTTACCGGATGATGATTGAGAAACTCTTGGTTTTGATCGGAGCTAAATTTCTCTAACTCTTGTTTGAGCTCTCCGATATTGATTTGTTCATCGGAAAAGGTAAGAGGGGACTGAAGTGTCATATTTGCCATCCGTGCAAGCTAATCTAGTTACAATCTAACAAATTTGTGGCAGATAAAAAATATCCCCGCCGAAGCAGGGATATAGTAAACAACGAGTGGTCGTCAGCTTTACGCGTTTTTCATTAGGCGAGGAATCGTATCGTCGCTACGAAGCGTCAGTACTTCACAACCTTCTTTTGTTACAACAATGGTATGTTCCCATTGCGCAGAGTTCTTGCCGTCGCCTGTGTAAACGGTCCAATCGTCTTGAGCGTCAACAGAGCAACCAAATTTACCTGCGTTAATCATCGGCTCAATAGTAAAGCACATGCCTTCTTTTAGTACGCGGCGGTCTTTGTTCTTGTAATGAACCACTTGTGGTTCTTCATGGAACTCATCGCCGATACCGTGGCCACAGAAGTCTTTCACAATAGAAAACTTGTTGCGAGGGTTGTTTTTGTTGTTCTCTTTGATGTATTTCTCGATAGCTGTACCGATGTCACCAACTGTTGAACCTGGCTTAACGGTACGCATACCAACATACAGTGCTTCTTGAGCAACCATGCATAGACGTTTGTTTGCAGGTGAAACATCACCGACTAGGAACATCTTAGAAGTGTCACCATGGTAACCTTGAGGACGCACGCTCAGATCCGCATTTTCGTCATTTGGAACGATTACGGTAATATCAACGTTTAAGATGTCGCCATCTTTTAGTACCGCCGGCTTCATTTGACCGTTGCTACCGATTTCGTCTTTTTCTGCTGGAATACCGTGGCATACGATATGGTTGATTGAAGTACAAATCGACTTAGGGAAACCATGGTAATCAAGCGGAGCAGAGTATGCGCCTTTTTCTAGAGCGTACTCATGACAGATTTTGTTCAACTCTTCTGTCGTCACACCAACTTTGATGTGTGGTTCGATCATTTCTAGAATCTCTGCGGCCAGTTTGCCCGCAATGCGCATGCGTTCTATTTCTTCAGCAGTTTTAATCTTGATTGACATTGGCTTTCTCTACTTATTCCTAAGCACGTAAACGTGCGAATGGCCGCATTCTATCAGACATCGGGGCGTTAGCCCAAGTCAGATAGGAATATACATCATTCTTAATTCGATCGTATGTTTAAAGTTTTGCTTATAAATAGGAGAAAGTGGCACGGTGAAGAAATAATTTTTACTAGCCACAGTGAGCTAAAATATGGTATAAAGCGCGCCGGAATAGAGGACTGTTCTCTTCGTTTAGCAAAGCTAAGCGGCGAAGCAAGCTTCATCCGAATAACCTTTTATCTTTAAATCACACACATTCCGTCACATATTCCGGGGTGCTGAGCAGAAGCTTGGTCGGAGTTATGGGGAATGTGGAGGCCTAACCCCATAGAGGAATTTAAAATGGCAACTGTATCAATGCGCGATATGCTAAAAGCTGGTGTTCACTTCGGTCACCAGACTCGTTACTGGAACCCAAAAATGAAGCCATTCATCTTTGGCGCTCGTAACAAAGTTCATATCATCAACCTAGAAAAAACTGTACCAATGTTCAACGACGCTCTAGCTGAACTAGCTAAAGTTGGCGAGAAGAAAGGTAAAGTTCTATTCGTAGGTACTAAGCGCGCTGCATCTGAAGCTGTTAAAGAAGCTGCAATCGCAAGCAACCAGTTTTACGTAAACAACCGCTGGTTAGGCGGTATGCTTACAAACTACAAAACAGTTCGTCAGTCTATCAAGCGTCTAAAAGATCTAGAGACTCAATCTCAAGACGGTACTTTTGACAAACTAACTAAGAAAGAAGCTCTAATGCGTACTCGCGAAATGGAGAAGCTAGAGAAATCTCTTGGTGGTATCAAAGACATGGGCGGCCTACCAGACGCTCTATTCGTAATCGACGCTGATCACGAACACATTGCAATTAAAGAAGCTAACAACCTAGGTATTCCAGTATACGCTGTGGTAGATACTAACTCTAACCCAGACGGCGTTGACTACGTAATCCCAGGTAACGACGACGCGATCCGCGCTGTACAGCTATACCTGAACGCTGCTGCTTCAGCAGTATCTGAAGGTCGTAACAAAGACGTAGCTGCAGTTGCTGAAAAAGACGGTTTCGTAGAAGCTGAATAATAGCGGCTCTGTGTCACACTTGGTCTATGTGAAACCTTTGTGTAGCATAAACTAAGTTATAGTTAGCAATGGGGGCCGACAATGTTAGGCCCCTGTTTTTTACCTTATTTCGAATCAAACGAGGAATACAGAATGGCAACTGTAACTGCTGCTCTAGTTAAAGAACTTCGCGAGCGTACTGGCGCTGGCATGATGGAATGTAAGAAAGCGCTTGTAGAAGCAAACGCTGACATCGAACTAGCAATTGAAAACATGCGTAAATCTGGCGCAGCGAAAGCAGCTAAGAAAGCTGGTAACGTTGCAGCTGAAGGCGCAATCATCATCAAAGAAGAAAACGGCGTTGCTGTTCTTCTTGAAGTTAACTGCCAAACTGACTTCGTTGCTAAAGACGGTAACTTCACTGCATTCGCAGAAGAAGTTGCAGCTGCAGCTCTAGCTTCAAAAGCGACTGTTGAAGAGCTACAAGCACAATTCGAAGACGCACGTGTAGCTCTTGTAGCTAAAATCGGTGAAAACATCACTATCCGTCGCGTAGAATACGTTCAAGGCACTGCAATTGCTTCTTACCGTCACGGTGAGAAAATCGGTGTTGTTGTTGCTGGTGAAGGCGACGCAGAAACTCTTAAGCACGTTGCAATGCACGTTGCTGCTTCTAAGCCTGAGTTCGTTAACCCAGAAGACGTACCAGCTGACGTAGTAGAAAAAGAGAAAGCGGTTCAAGTTGAAATCGCAATGAACGAAGGCAAGCCTGCTGAAATCGCTGAGAAGATGGTTGTTGGCCGCATGAAGAAATTCACTGGCGAGATCTCTCTAACAGGTCAAGCTTTCATCATGGAACCTAAGAAAACTGTAGGTGAAATGCTGAAAGAAAAAGGCGCTTCAGTTTCTACATTCGTTCGCCTAGAAGTAGGTGAAGGTATCGAGAAGAAAGAAGAAATGAGCTTCGCTGAAGAAGTTGCTGCAGCTCAAAAAGGTTAATCCTTAGAGACTGTATAAAGATTAGACCGTAGCCTTGGCTGCGGTCTTTTTATGAGCAGTGAACGATTAGCCGTGATGAATAGCCATAACTGAATTTGTGTCTATTCATGACTGTTAATCAACAACTCTCTTTGGAAGGTAAACTCCATGACTACGAACCCTAAACCAGCGTATCAACGTATTCTATTAAAACTGAGTGGTGAAGCTCTTCAAGGTGAAGACGGTTTTGGTATTGATCCTGCGGTCCTTGATCGCATGGCACAAGAAGTTAAAGAACTGGTTGAACTGGGTGTTCAGGTTGGTGTAGTTATCGGTGGCGGTAACTTGTTCCGTGGTGCAGGCCTTGCTGAAGCAGGTATGAACCGCGTAGTTGGTGACCACATGGGTATGCTTGCTACAGTAATGAATGGCCTAGCGATGCGCGATGCTCTTCACCGTGCATACGTGAATGCGCGCGTTATGTCTGCCATTCCTCTAAAAGGCGTATGTGACGACTATAATTGGGCTGATGCGATCCGTGAGCTTCGCCAAGGCCGTGTTGTCATCTTCTCTGCTGGTACGGGTAACCCGTTCTTTACAACGGATTCTGCTGCTTGCCTACGTGGTATTGAAATCGAAGCGGATGTTGTACTAAAAGCGACGAAAGTTGATGGTGTATTTACTGCTGACCCTGTAGCAAACCCAGACGCAGAGCTGTATGATAAGCTATCTTACGCAGAAGTTCTGGATAAAGAGCTGAAAGTGATGGACTTGGCGGCGTTTACGCTAGCTCGTGACCACAAAATGCCAATCCGCGTATTTAACATGAACAAGCCAGGCGCACTACGTCGCGTGGTTATGGGCGAAGCAGAAGGCACGCTAATCAACGAATAAGCTTGTCCCAAGGTGCCACCCAAAGCATTAGGGTGGCGTTTGCTTTGCTCAACCGTTTTAGGCTTTCTTCAGGAAAGATGACATTTTTAAGGTGAAACTGTGATTAACGAAATCAAAAAAGACGCGCAAGAGCGCATGGATAAAAGCGTTGAAGCGCTTAAGAACAACCTTTCTAAAATTCGTACAGGTCGTGCACACCCAAGCCTACTATCTGGTATTTCTGTAGAATACTACGGTGCAGCAACACCTCTAAACCAAGTAGCAAACGTTATTGCTGAAGATGCACGTACACTTGCAATCACGGTTTTCGATAAAGAGCTGACTCCGAAAGTAGAAAAAGCGATCATGACGTCTGATCTTGGTCTAAATCCTATGTCTGCTGGTACTATCATCCGTGTTCCACTTCCACCACTAACGGAAGAGCGTCGTAAAGACCTAGTTAAGATTGTTCGTGGTGAAGCTGAAGGTGGTCGTGTTGCTGTTCGTAACATCCGTCGTGACGCAAACAACGATCTAAAAGCGCTTCTAAAAGATAAAGAAATCTCTGAAGATGAAGATCGTAAAGCACAAGAAGAGATCCAAAAGCTAACTGACGTTGCAGTTAAGAAGATCGATGAAGTTCTTGCTGCAAAAGAAAAAGAGTTGATGGAAGTTTAATACTCCCACACACATCACTGTTGGAAAACGCTGTGCTCACAGCTCAGCGTTTTTTTATGTTAGTCTATCCAACTGATGGAACTCAATTAACTCCCTATGCAAAATTCTCAAGCCTTCTCTGATTCCCTTCCTAAGCATATTGCCATCATTATGGACGGTAATGGCCGTTGGGCTAAGTCCAAAGGAAAACCTCGCGTATTTGGTCACAAAAAAGGCGTTAATGCCGTTCGTAAGACCGTGGCTGCTGCTTCAAAGCTTGGCATTAAAGCCATGACGCTATTTGCTTTTAGTAGTGAAAACTGGCGTCGTCCGGAGGAAGAAGTGGGTCTTTTGATGGAACTGTTTATCACGGTCCTGTCTAGTGAAGTAAAAAAACTACACAAAAATAATTTACGGTTGCGCGTGATCGGTGATACCAGTCGATTTAGTGAGCGTCTACAAAAGAAGATTGTAGAAGCTGAAAATCTAACGGCAGGTAACACGGGGATGGTGATAAACATTGCAGCCAATTATGGCGGTAAGTGGGACATCACAGAAGCGGCCAAAACGTTAGCGTTAAAAGCACGTAACGGTGAGATTCGTGTAGAGGATATCAATGAGCAGCTAATCACTGAGCATTTGACCATGGCAGACTTACCTGAAGTGGATCTTTTGATTCGTACCAGTGGAGAGTGTCGCATCAGCAACTTTATGTTGTGGCAAATGGCTTATGCAGAAATGTACTTTACACCCGAGTATTGGCCGGAATTCGACGAAGACAGCTTAGTTGAAGCTGTAACTTGGTTTATCAATCGAGAACGTCGTTTTGGCTGTACAGGTGAACAAATAAAGGCATTGATGGCAGCTCAATAAGGACTAGTTAGTTTGAAACAGAGAATAATAACAGCACTAATTTTAGCTCCCCTGGTTATTTTAGGCATTTTTAAATTACCCCTAATGGGCTTTATTGCCGCTTTAACTGCAATTACCCTATTAGGTTTTTGGGAGTGGACTCAATTTACAGGAAGCAACTCTCGCTTTGCTGCCCTCGTTCCGGCAGTCATTGTTACCGGACTTAGTTTTCTATATATTTCGCCTGACGCACATAGCCTCAACCATTTAGCAACGCCTCATTATGTTGTGCTGGGCCTTGGTTTTGTTTGGTGGATTATTGCTAGCTTAATGGCGATTACTTATCCCAAAACGACGAAATCTTGGCAAAATAATTTTGTTTTACGCCATGTGTTTGGTTTTCTCACATTAATTCCATTCCTTTGGAGTGTGGTTATTCTTAGAGCTCATGACATTACGGTAGATCCATACCACGGAGCAAAGCTCGTGTTATACGTTTGTTTCTTGGTATGGGCTGCAGATAGCGGTGCTTACTTTGCAGGCAAAAGCTTAGGCAAACGTAAGATGGCGCCACATGTCAGTCCGAATAAAACCATTGAAGGGCTTATTGGCGGCATTATCACGGCATTGATCGTGGCGTGGGCATTTGCTGATTGGTTTGATATTCAGTTCTCCAGTCCTGTCCATATGGTGTTGATTACGTTGGTTACTGTTGTTATATCAGTGCTCGGCGATCTGGTGGAAAGTATGTTCAAGCGTGTCTCAGGCATTAAAGACAGCAGCAACATTATCCCAGGACATGGCGGTGTGCTCGATCGTATTGACAGCCTAACCGCAGCATTCCCAGTTTTTGCTCTTCTTTACTACGTATTCTAATTTATCAGGAGCGGCATTGTCGCTCCTGAGCTTTCTAACGGTCTTACAACATGCAAAAGTTAACGATTCTTGGTGCTACTGGATCCATTGGTGCAAGCACGCTTAAAGTGGTCGAACAAAACCCAGAGCTGTTTTCTGTCGTTGCCTTAGCGGCAAGCACCAACGTTGAAAAGATGATCGGGCTATGTCGTCAGTGGCAACCTAAATACGCGGTAATGGCGGACAAAGCCGCAGCGATTCAACTCCAATCTGAGTTACATTTGGTTTCGCCAAACACCGAAGTATTAGGTGGTGTGGATGCTCTATGCCATATTGCTTCATTGGACGAAGTTGACAGTGTGATGGCTGCTATTGTCGGAGCGGCTGGTCTACTGCCTACCATGGCTGCTGTGAAAGCTGGTAAGCGAGTATTGTTGGCAAATAAAGAAGCACTGGTCATGTCAGGCCAGTTATTTATTGATGCCGTAGAAGAGTTTGGTGCGGAGCTACTTCCCGTCGATAGTGAACACAATGCTATTTTCCAGTGCTTACCACAGCAAGTACAAACCAATTTAGGTCGTTGTAATTTACAAGAACATGGCATTTCTCATATTTTGCTGACTGGTTCTGGTGGTCCTTTCCGTTACACTGACATCGCAGAACTGGAAAAGGTGACTCCTGAACAGGCGATCGCCCATCCAAACTGGTCGATGGGACCAAAGATTTCCGTTGACTCAGCCACGATGATGAACAAAGGCTTGGAGTATATCGAAGCTAAATGGTTGTTTAATGCGGCTCGCGAGCAGCTAAAGGTTATTATTCATCCGCAGTCTGTTATTCATTCAATGGTTCAATACCGCGATGGTTCGGTTTTGGCACAAATGGGTGAGCCGGATATGGCGACCCCTATTGCACTGACTATGTCATACCCATCAAGAGTTGAAGCTGGGGTTAAGCCACTAGACTTCACGCAAATTGGCGAATTGACGTTTTTGCAACCTGATTTTGCTCGTTACCCATGTTTAAAACTAGCAATTGACGCTTGTTATGAAGGTCAACATGCAACAACGGCACTGAATGCAGCGAATGAAGTCGCTGTTGATGCATTTTTAAATAACAGCCTAGGTTTTACGGATATCGCTCGCATCAATGAGTCTGTGTTGAATAAAATCAATGCAAGCTGCAAAGCTGAGAATGCGAATAGCTTGGAAAGCTTGTTAGAGCTAGATAGAATGGCACGAACTATTGCCCTAGAAACCATACGCGAGCGTAGCTGATGACTGGTATATTGTGGAATCTCATTTCTTTTATCGTCGCACTGGGCATTCTTGTCGCTGTGCACGAGTTTGGGCACTTTTGGGTTGCTCGCCGTTGCGGCGTGAAAGTTGAAAAGTTTTCAATCGGTTTCGGTAAGTCTATCTGGAGTAAGGTAGGCAAAGACGGAACGGAGTACAGCATCTCAATGATCCCTCTCGGCGGCTATGTAAAAATGGTTGATAGCCGTGTTGATGAGGTGCCAGAACATGAGAAGCACTTAGCGTTTGATAAGAAGCCGCTATGGAAGCGAACCTCTATTGTTGCGGCAGGCCCTATCTTTAACTTCCTTTTCGCAATCTTCGCCTATTGGCTCGTATTTCTTATTGGTATCCCAGCAGTTAAGCCAGTAATTGGTGAAGTTACGCCCAATTCGATCGTCGCAGAAGCCGGAATTGAATCTGGAATGGAACTTAAATCGATATCTGGTATCAAAACTCCGGATTGGGAATCGGTAAATATGGGATTGATTTCTCATATTGGCGATGATTTGATGACAGTAACACTGACGTCAGCGAATGAAGTTGGTTCAGAAGTAACGAAAACGCTCGATCTGCGCGAATGGGAGTTCGACCCTGAAACTCAGTCTGCGATGCAGTCATTAGGTTTTGCGCCGTATACACCGGAGGTGTATCGCGTTATCGAACAGGTTTCGCAAGGTGGAGCGGCGGAAAAAGCAGGTGTGCTTCCAGGTGATGAGATTGTCGCTATTGGTGAACAACGCGTCACGGAGTGGAAGCAAGTTGTTGAAGCGGTTCGCTCTAATCCTGATACACCGATTGAATTAACGGTATTGCGTCAGGGCTATGAGCAAACATTAACGCTGACGCCAGGTAGCCGTGAGCTAGCTAACAAAGAAGTCGTTGGTTTTGCAGGTATTGCACCTAAAGTCGCAGAATGGCCAGAAAGTTATCGCTTCGACCTTCAGTTTGGTGTATTCGAGTCAGTAGGTAAGGCGGTAGACAAAACCGGCCAAGTCATTGGCTTGACAATCAGCATGCTTAAGAAACTGATTGTTGGTGACGTTGGTCTGAATAATCTGAGTGGTCCAATATCAATAGCCAAAGGCGCAGGTGCGACGGCTGATTATGGCTTGGTCTACTTTTTAGGTTTTCTCGCTCTAATTAGTGTTAACCTAGGTATTATTAATCTCGTTCCTTTACCAATGTTGGATGGCGGTCATTTGTTGTTTTTTGCAATTGAAGCAGTCATTCGACGTCCCGTTCCTGAGAGAGTGCAGGAAATGGGTTTTAGAATTGGTGGTGCGATCATCTTCTCGCTCATGGCGTTAGCGCTATTTAATGATTTTACTCGTCTGTGATAGTTCAGAGACAAAAGCAGTAGCAAGGAATAATTAGAACAAGTATGGCGATTAAGCGAATTCTATTTGCAAGTTTACTGGCGACCAGTGTATCTGCAAATGGAGCAGAGAACTTCGTAGTTCAAGATATTGAAATCGATGGATTGCAGCGTGTAGCACTGGGTGCTGCGTTGTTGAAAATGCCTGTACGTGTCGGTGATACCATTGGCCAAGGCGATGTTGCAGAGATTATCCGTGCACTGTATGCATCTGGTAACTTTGAAGATGTGAAAGTGTTACGTGACGGCGGCGTTCTGATGGTTCAAGTCAAAGAACGTCCTACCATTGCCAGCATCTCATTTTCTGGTAACAAAGCAATCAAGGACGAGCAGCTACAAGAAAACCTGAACGCATCTGGTGTTCGTGAAGGCGAAGCGCTTGACCGCACCACGCTAAGCAACATTGAAAAAGGCTTAGAAGACTTTTACTACAGCGTAGGTAAATACAACGCCACAGTAAAAGCTGTGGTGACTCCACTGCCACGTAACCGTTCTGACCTAAAGTTTGTCTTTACTGAAGGCGTGTCGGCAAAAATTCAGCAAATCAATTTTATCGGCAATGAAGTTTTCAGCGATGAGGACCTTCTTTCTCGTTTTAACTTGAATGTTGATGTGCCGTGGTGGAATTTCCTGTCTGACGAAAAGTACCAAAAACAAGTGCTTGCAGGTGATATTGAAGCGCTCAAATCATTCTATCTGGACCGCGGTTACTTAAAATTTAACGTTGATTCGACACAAGTTGCAATCTCTCCTGACAAGAAAGGGGTATACATTACTCTTGGCTTAGAAGAGGGAGAGGTTTATACCGTCAAGGACGTAAAGTTCCGTGGTGATTTGATTGGTGAGGAAGCGACGTTCGAACGACTTGTACCATTTGAAGACAATGAGACGTACAACGGCTCGTTGGTCACTTCAATGGAAGAGGGTATTAAACGTGTGCTTGGTGAGTCCGGCTACGCTTATCCTCAAGTGAATACCATTCCTGAGTTTGACGACGAGAATCAAGAAGTTTCTTTGGTCGTTAACGTAGACCCGGGTAACCGTATTTACGTACGTGATATCCGCTTCACGGGTAACAACTCAACCAAAGATGAGGTCCTTCGTCGTGAAATGCGTCAGATGGAAGGCAGTTGGTTGAACTCGAAATCGATTGAAACGGGTAAAACTCGTCTAAATCGTTTGGGCTACTTTGAAAATGTTGAAGTACAGACGGTTCGAGTTCCTGGTAGTGATGATCAAGTTGACCTAGTTTACTCTGTCAAAGAAGCGAACTCTGGTAGCGTTAACTTCGGTGTTGGCTACGGTACAGAATCGGGTGTGAGCTTCCAGGTTGGCCTGCAACAAGATAACTTTATTGGTAGCGGTAACCGTGTTGGTATCAACGCGATGATGAATGACTACCAGAAAAACATCAGTCTAGATTACCGAGACCCGTACTGGAACTTAGACGGTGTAAGCTTGGGTGGTAAGGTTTTCTATAACGAATTTGAAGCTAAAGAAGCCAATATCGTTGACTATACCAACGAAAGCTATGGCGCGAGCTTAACGTGGGGCTTCCCATTCGATGAGTTGAACCGTTTTGAATTCGGTGTCGGTTATACGCACAACAAGATCGGTAACTTATCGCCTTACTTGCAGGTAGAGCAGTTCTTAGAAGCGCAAAAAGATAATATAGATTCAAGTGGGGCATTGAATACGAACGACTTCGACTTCAATATCTCTTGGACACGTAATAACTTAAACCGTGGTTACTTCCCAACGGCAGGTAACCACCAACGTGCATCCTATAAAATGACCGTACCTGGCTCTGACGTTCAATACTTTAAACTGCAGTACGATGTTCGCCAGTATGTACCATTAACTAAAAAGCATGAGTTTACCCTCTTGTTCCGTGGCCGCTTGGGTTACGGTAATGGTTACGGTCAAACGGATGGTAACGATAACTTGTTCCCATTCTACGAAAACTACTACGCAGGTGGCTTTACATCGCTTCGTGGCTTTGGCTCAAACTCTGTTGGCCCTAAAGCGGTTTACCGCGATACATCCGGCTCTAACAATGGTACAGATATTGCGACAGATGATTCAGTGGGTGGTAACGCAGTCGCATTAGCAAGTATTGAGTTGATCGTTCCAACGCCGTTCGCATCAGAGGAAGTACAAAACCAAATTCGTACCAGTATCTTCTTTGATATGGCAAGTGTTTGGGATACCGAGTTTGATTATCGAGAAAATAGCAACATTTCGGGTGCTAACTACTACTACGATTACTCAGATCCAACCAACTACCGCTCTTCTTACGGTGCGGCGTTGCAGTGGATGTCTCCAATGGGGCCACTAGTATTCTCACTAGCGAAACCAATTAAGAAATTTGATGGCGATGATGAAGAGTTCTTCACATTCACTATCGGTAGAACTTTCTAAAGAGGAAAATATTTTGAATAAAATGATCAAAGCGGCTGGGATTGGCCTTCTTGTACTGAGCTCTTCAATGTTTGCAAATGCGGCAGAAGCTGCACAGAAAATTGCTTATGTAAATACAGCTCAAGTTTTCCAAGCTCTTCCTCAACGTGAAGTTGTACTACAAAAAATGCAGAAAGACTTCAAAAGCAAAGCTGATGAACTGAAGTCAATCCAAGCACAAGCTAAAACAAAGATTGAGAAGCTACAACGTGACGGCGAGCTTTTGGGTCAAGACGAAGTTGAAAAGCTACGTATCGATATCGCGAAGCTAGACAGCGAGTACAAAGTGAAAGCACAAGCACTTGAAAAAGCAAGTGCGCGTCGTGAAGCTGAAGAAAAAGCGAAGCTTTTCAAAACGATTCAAGATGCAGTTAAGAAAGTCGCAGACAAAAATGGTTACGATCTTGTGATTGATATCTCTGCTTTGCAGTACGGCAAGCCAGAATACAATATCTCTGAAGACGTAATTAAAGCTCTAAAATAAGAAGTTATGAAGACATTAACATTAGCCGAATTGGCGACAATTACCGGGGGTGAGCTGTTTGGTGACGAGTCTCTCGTTGTAAGCCGTGTTGCCCCAATGGATAAAGCACAAGAAGGTGATGTAACCTTCTTGTCTAACCCAAAATACGCAAAACACCTTTCTGAGTGCCAAGCTACCGTTGTTATGGTAAAGGCTGAGCATAAAGAGCAATGCGTTGGAAACGCGCTAGTGGTTTCGGACCCTTATGTCGCATTTGCTCGTGTGGTCCAAGCGATGGATACCACACCAAAACCGGCAGACGATATTGCACCAAGTGCTGTGATTGCCGCTGACGTTAAGATGGGTGAGAACGTTACAATCGGCGCTAACGCCGTGATTGAAACGGGCGTGGAACTCGGCGACAACGTAAGCGTTGGCGCTGGTTGTTTTATCGGTAAGAACGCCAAGCTAGGGAATAACACCAAGCTTTGGGCTAATGTCACTATCTATCATGAAGTGTCATTGGGTGATGACTGTCTTGTTCAATCGGGCACCGTCATTGGCTCTGATGGCTTCGGTTATGCGAATGACAAAGGCGAGTGGATTAAAATTCCTCAGCTTGGTTCAGTGCGTATCGGTAACCGCGTTGAGATTGGTGCTTGTACTACGATTGACCGCGGTGCACTCGAAGATACTATCATTGAAGACAATGTCATTCTGGATAACCAACTTCAAATCGCGCACAACGTGCAGATCGGATATGGTACCGTGATGCCTGGTGGTACTATTGTCGCGGGCAGTACAAAAATTGGTAAGTACTGCCAGATTGGCGGCGCGTCTGTTCTGAATGGCCATATCACTATCGCAGATGGTGTGGCGATTACAGGTATGGGCATGGTAATGCGCAGTATCGAAGAAAAAGGCCTTTACTCATCAGGTATTCCACTACAAACGAACAGAGAGTGGCGTAAAACTGCAACTCGAGTTCACCGTATTGATGAGATGAATAAGCGCCTGAAAGCGGTTGAAAAACAGCTGGAACAGAAAGAAGAAATTTAGAACAAGTTATCTTTCGCTCTGTATTTAACGTGAAAGCTAACAGGCTCTAGTTCCATATTCTGTACGAAGACTCGCGAAATGCGGGTCTTTTTCTTCTATAATGACGCGCTCTAAGTAGATTTAACTCCAAGATGGTGCGTATTTTGCTAGTATATTGCAAAGCGATTCGGCTTTACGACCTGTTGCCACGTTTGCCATCCTGGCGGCAAAAAATTGATATAGGAAGACGACTTTGACTACTGAAAAGAAAACGATGAACATCTCTGAAATTCAAGAGCTACTACCTCATCGCTACCCATTCTTATTGATCGACCGAGTGATAGACTTCCAAGAAGAGAAGTACCTTCACGCGATTAAAAACGTGTCGGTTAACGAACCTCAGTTCACAGGTCACTTTCCTCAACTACCAGTATTCCCAGGTGTTTTGATTTTAGAAGCAATGGCTCAAGCAACAGGCTTACTTGCATTTAAATCATTTGGTGCACCAACAGAAAATGAACTGTACTACTTTGCAAGCGTAGACGGCGCGAAATTCCGTAAACCAGTGGTTCCGGGCGACCAATTGGTTATTGAAGTAGAATTTCTGAAAGAACGTCGCGGCATTGCTGCATTTAGCGGTGTAGCAAAAGTTGACGGCGAAGTGGTATGTTCTGCAGAACTGAAGTGTGCTCGTCGAGAGTTTTAATATGATTCATGAAACCGCTAAAATCCACCCGGCAGCGGTGGTAGAAGAGGGCGCCAAAATTGGTGCTAACGTAACAGTAGGTCCTTTTACGTACATCACCTCTACGGTTGAAATTGGTGAAGGCACAGAAGTGATGTCTCACGTTGTGATCAAAGGTCACACGACTATTGGCAAAGATAACCGTATTTTCCCACATGCTGTCATTGGCGAAGAAAACCAAGACAAAAAATACGGTGGTGAAGACACAACTGTGGTTATCGGTGATCGTAACGTCATTCGTGAAGCGGTCCAAGTTCACCGCGGCACAGTGCAAGACAAAGCAACCACGATCATTGGTGATGACAACTTATTATGTGTGAATGCACACATTGCGCACGATGTTGTTATTGGTAACCATACTCATATCGGTAATAACTCGATTCTTGGTGGTCACGTTACTGTTGAAGATTATGCCGGTGTGATGGCACTGTCTGCGATTCATCCGTTTTGTACAGTGGGCGCCTACGCGTACATTGGCGGCTGCTCAGCAGTGGTGCAAGATGTCCCAGCTTACGTACTCGCGCAAGGTAACCACGCGACTCCTTTCGGCTTGAACCTTGTTGGCTTGAAGCGTAACGGCTTTGAGAAACCAGAGATTCGTGCGCTGCAAAAAGCGTATAAAGAAATCTATCGTTCAGGTAAGACGCTAGAAGAAGTGAAGCCTATTCTGGCTGAAATGGCTCAAGAGTGGCCGGCTGTGAAGCGTTTCTCAGATATTCTGGAAACGACGGAACGTGGCATTATTCGTTAATTGGCGAATGAACCAATAAATAAAAAGATCGTGACCGAATTTGAGGTTACGATCTTTTTGTGTTTTATGGATAAGGCAAACCGTTATCCATAGCGCACAGGAAAAATAGCGAAGTAGATATGGAAAGACCATTACGTATTGGCATCATTGCCGGAGAATTGTCTGGCGATACGCTAGGTGAAGGCTTTATCAAAGCAGTAAAGCAACAATATCCAGACGCAGAGTTCGTAGGCATTGGCGGTCCGAAAATGATAGCCCAAGGTTGCGAGTCTCTGTTTGATATGGAAGAGCTTGCGGTGATGGGATTGGTCGAGGTTTTAGGCCGCTTACCGAGACTTCTTAAAGTGAAAGCTGAGCTCGTTCAGTATTTTACTCAGAATCCGCCTGATGTTTTCATCGGGATCGATGCTCCTGACTTCAACTTACGCCTGGAGCTTGACCTCAAGCAAGCGGGCATTAAAACCGTTCATTACGTGAGTCCGTCTGTTTGGGCTTGGCGTCAGAAGCGCATCTTTAAAATAGAAGCGGCAACGAACTTGGTGTTAGCATTTCTTCCTTTTGAAAAAGCGTTCTACGACAAATTTAATGTACCTTGCGAGTTCATTGGTCATACCTTGGCTGATTCCATCCCACTTGAATCAGAGCAAGCGCCTGCACGTGAGTTGCTTGGTTTAGAACAAGATAAAAAGTGGCTTGCTGTCCTGCCAGGCAGTCGTGGTAGCGAGTTAAAAATGCTCTCTGAGCCATTTATTGAAACCTGCAAGTTACTTCATAAAAAATTTCCAGAACTGGGGTTTGTTGTCGCACTTGTTAATCAAAAACGCCGTGAGCAGTTTGAACAAGCATGGAAAGAGCTCGCACCAGAGTTGGACTTCAAGTTAGTTGATGACACCGCACGTAACGTCATCACCGCATCCGATGCAGTGATGCTGGCCTCTGGTACCGTAGCGTTGGAGTGTATGCTTCTCAAGCGTCCAATGGTGGTGGGTTATCGTGTGAATGCATTTACCGCTTTCTTGGCTAAACGTTTATTGAAAACGAAGTATGTGTCATTGCCGAATATCTTGGCGGATGATGAGCTCGTCAAAGAATATCTACAAGATGAGTGCACACCAGACAATTTGTTTACTGAGGTTTCTCGCTTATTGGAAAGCGACAATAAACCGATGTTAGATAAGTTTACGGAAATGCATCATTGGATTCGTAAAGATGCGGACCAACAAGCCGCAAACGCGGTTCTAAAACTGATTGAAAAATAGAGATTTATCATGGCTGTTAAACCAAAAGCGACCAAAACCAAAGTTGAACTCCCTCCGTTTGAATATCCACAAGGTTATCAGTTTGTGGCCGGAGTCGACGAGGTAGGACGTGGCCCTTTGGTGGGAGACGTCGTCACCGCTGCGGTTATCCTTGATCCTAACAATCCTATTGAAGGTTTGAACGATTCGAAAAAATTGACCGAAAAGAAACGCATGGCGCTGCTTCCTGAAATCAAAGAAAAAGCATTGGCGTGGGCGGTCGGGCGTTGTTCTCCTGAAGAAATCGATCAACTGAATATTTTGCAGGCGACCATGGTTGCGATGCAGCGTGCAGTGGCGGGGTTACAGGTTCAACCTGATTTGGTGTTGATTGATGGTAACCGTTGTCCGGAGCTGCCAATGGATGCTCAAGCTGTAGTAAAAGGCGATCTACGTGTTGCCGAAATCAGTGCGGCTTCAATTATTGCCAAAGTCGTGCGTGACCAAGAGATGGAAGAGTTGGATAAACTTCATCCACAATTTGGCTTCGCGAAGCACAAAGGTTACCCAACTAAAGCGCACTTTGAAGCGATTGAGCAACACGGAGTGATCAGTGAACACCGCAAGAGTTTCAAGCCAGTAAAAAAAGCGTTAGGCATAGAATAATCAAACGATCTAATTGGTGTTATAAACCCAACCTCTTTAGGTTAGAATCCCCAACAAAATAGAGTTACACGGTACCTGTTAATGTCAGATCCCAAATTCATCCACCTGCGTGTTCATAGTGACTTCTCGATGGTGGATGGCCTCAACAAAGTTCCGCCAATCGTAAAGAAAGTTGCTGAGCTCGGTATGCCCGCAATGGCGTTGACCGACTTTACCAACCTATGTGGTTTGGTGAAGTTTTACGGTACGGCGCATGGCTGTGGTGTTAAACCGATCATAGGTGCTGACTTTAAAATGCAGTCGGACGAGTTTGGTGAAGAGCTGACTCAAGTGACTTTGCTTGCGGCGGATAATGTGGGTTATAAGAACCTGACGTTATTGATATCAAAAGCGTACTTACGTGGACATGTTCAACACCACCCTGTGATTGATAAAGCCTGGTTGGCTGAAATGTCTGAAGGCCTGATTGTATTATCCGGCGGTAAAAGCGGGGAAATTGGTCGCGGCCTTTTGAAAGGCAACCGTCAAATAGTGCAGGGGTGTGTTGATTTTTATAAACAGCATTTTCCAGATCGCTTTTATCTTGAGTTACTTCGTACCGGTCGTCCAGATGAAGAAACTTATCTTCACTTTGCAGTTGAATTGGCAGAGCAGCAAGACTTGCCAGTAGTGGCGACCAATGAAGTTGTATTCCTGAGTCCTGACCTATTTGATGCTCATGAAATACGCGTAGCGATTCACGATGGTTACACATTAGAAGATCCGCGCAGGCCAAAAAACTACAGTCCGCAGCAATATCTTCGTACAGAAGAAGAAATGTGCGAGCTGTTTGCTGATATTCCTGAAGCGTTAGAAAACAGTGTCGAGATAGCGAAGCGTTGTAACGTGACTGTGCGCTTAGGGGAGTACTTCCTACCAGCCTTCCCAACTGAAGGGATGAAAGAGACTGAGTTCTTAGTCATGAAATCCCGAGAGGGCTTGGAAGAGCGTTTAGAGTTCCTATTTCCAGATGAGGAAGAGAGGAAACGTCGCCGCCCTGAATATGATGAACGTCTTCAGATAGAGCTAGATGTTATCAACCAAATGGGATTCCCTGGTTACTTCTTGATCGTAATGGAATTCATCCAGTGGTCAAAAGATAATGGAATTCCTGTAGGTCCTGGACGTGGTTCAGGTGCCGGCTCTTTGGTGGCTTACGCACTAAAAATCACCGATCTGGATCCACTAGAATACGACTTGCTGTTCGAACGTTTCTTGAACCCAGAACGTGTTTCGATGCCCGATTTCGACGTCGACTTCTGTATGGATAAACGTGACCAAGTTATTGACCACGTTGCGGAAATGTACGGTCGTGACGCGGTGTCTCAGATCATCACGTTTGGTACCATGGCGGCAAAAGCGGTAATCCGTGACGTTGGCCGCGTATTGGGTCATCCATTTGGTTTTGTTGATCGTATTTCAAAGCTGATCCCGCCCGATCCAGGCATGACGCTAGATAAGGCGTTTAAAGCTGAACCTGCACTACCTGAGTTGTATGAGGCCGACGAGGAAGTTAAAGAACTCATCGACATGTGTCATATTTTGGAAGGTTGTACGCGAAACGCCGGTAAACACGCTGGTGGCGTTGTAATTTCACCTACAACAATTACCGATTTTGCACCAATTTATGCAGATGCTGAAGGTCACTTTCCGGTTACTCAATTTGATAAAAACGATGTTGAGACCGCTGGCCTAGTTAAGTTTGACTTCTTGGGTTTACGTACCTTAACCATTATTGACTGGGCGTTAGGACTGATTAACCCACGTCTAGAGCGAGAAGGTAAAGAACCGGTTCAAATTGAATCCATACCGTTAGAAGACCCTGCCTCTTTCCGTTTGTTGCAAAACTCTGAAACGACAGCAGTATTCCAGCTTGAATCTCGGGGCATGAAAGAGCTGATCAAACGACTTCAGCCAGACTGTTTCGAAGACATTATCGCGTTGGTAGCACTCTTCCGTCCGGGTCCTTTGCAATCGGGCATGGTAGATAACTTTATCGACCGTAAACATGGCCGAGAAGCGATCTCTTATCCAGATGAAAAGTGGCAACACGAGTCGCTAAAAGAGACGCTTGATCCAACCTACGGCATCATCCTGTACCAAGAGCAGGTAATGCAGATTGCGCAGATCTTAGCGGGTTACACGCTAGGTGGTGCGGACATGCTCCGTCGTGCAATGGGTAAGAAAAAGCCAGAAGAGATGGCAAAACAACGTGCTATCTTTGAAGAAGGTGCGATAAAGAACGGTATCGATGGCGAGTTGGCGATGAAAATCTTCGACTTGGTAGAGAAGTTCGCTGGTTATGGTTTTAACAAATCGCACTCTGCTGCTTATGCATTGGTTTCTTATCAGACTCTTTGGCTGAAAACCCATTATCCTGCCGAATTTATGGCCGCGGTAATGACAGCTGATATGGATAACACGGAAAAAGTCGTTGGCTTGGTCGATGAGTGTTTCCGTATGAAGCTCACCGTGCTGCCACCAGACATCAACTCTGGCCTATATCGCTTTAATGTTGATGAAAATGGCGCAATTGTTTACGGTATTGGTGCGATAAAAGGGGTAGGTGAAGGCCCTATCGATGCGATTCTTGAGGCGAGAAATAAAGGTGGTCACTTTAAAGACCTATTTGATTTCTGTGCTCGAGTTGATCTAAAACGCGTCAATAAACGAGTGATAGAGAAGCTGATTTACGCGGGCGCGTTGGATCGACTAGGCCCACACCGCGCGGCGATGATGGCGTCACTCAATGATGCGGTAAAAGCAGCAAGTCAACATCACCAAGCTGAGGCGTTTGGTCAAACGGATATGTTTGGTGTGTTAACGGATGCGCCTGAAGAAGTAGAGCATAAGTATACGCAGGTTCCGCCTTGGCCAGAAAAAGTGTGGTTAGAGGGCGAGCGTGATACCCTAGGTCTATATTTGACAGGGCACCCAATTAACGCCTACGTAAAGGAACTAAACAAATACACCAGTTGTCGACTAAAAGACGCAACGCCAACGCGTCGCGACCAATCTGTCACGGTGGCTGGTTTGGTTATTGCCGCTCGTGTAATGACGACCAAGCGTGGTACACGAATTGGCATTATGACACTGGATGACCGAAGTGGTCGCATGGAAGTGATGTTGTTCTCAGATGCACTGGATCGATACGCTGAACTTCTCGAAAAAGACAGAATTTTGGTCGTTTCTGGACAGGTCAGCTTTGATGACTTCAACGGTGGCCTTAAAATGTCGGCGCGTGAAGTTATGGATCTCGGCAGTGCGCGCGAGAAATACGCTCGTGGTTTGTCGGTATCGATAGATGCAACTCAGATCAACGATCAGTTTTTTGAGCAGTTCAGCCGTATTTTAGAACCGCACAAAGCCGGAACCGTACCCGTCAATGTATACTACCAGCGTGCCGACGCCAGAGCGCGGTTAACATTGGGCACCGAGTGGCGAGTAACGCCAAGTGATACATTACTCGACGATTTAAAACAGTTGCTTGGCAAAAGCCAGGTAGAACTCGAATTTAACTAAAAATTCAGCGCAATATGTTAGACGCTGAGTAAACAAGGATTCATAGATGAGCCTAAACTTTCTTGAATTTGAAAAGCCAATCGCAGAACTAGAAGCGAAAATTGAAGCATTACGTGATGTCTCTCGTCACGGTGGTGATTCTGCGATTGACCTGGATAAAGAAATCGAACAGCTTGAGAAGAAAAGCTTAGAGCTGAAGAAAAAACCTTCAGTGACCTAGGCGCATGGGAAACAGCTCAACTGGCTCGTCACCCACTACGTCCTTACACGCTGGATTACATCCAACACGCTTTTGAGGAGTTTGATGAATTAGCGGGTGACCGCGCGTTTGCAGACGACAAAGCGATTGTGGGTGGCATGGCTCGCCTTGAAGGCCGCCCTGTGATGATCATTGGTCACCAAAAAGGTCGTGAAACCAAAGAGAAAGTGAAACGTAACTTTGGTATGCCAAAACCAGAAGGTTACCGTAAAGCGCTACGTTTGATGGAAATGGCAGAGCGTTTCAACATGCCGATCATCACATTTATCGACACGGCTGGCGCGTATCCAGGTGTGGGCGCAGAAGAGCGTGGTCAATCTGAAGCTATCGCGAAAAACCTAAAAGTGATGTCTGGTCTTAAAGTGCCAGTAATCTGTAACGTTGTTGGTGAAGGTGGTTCAGGCGGCGCACTAGCAATTGGTGTAGGCGACTACGTGAACATGCTTCAGTACTCTACATACTCAGTAATCTCTCCTGAAGGTTGTGCTTCAATCTTATGGCGTGATTCTGACAAAGCACCGCAAGCTGCAGAAGCGATGGGTCTAACTGCTCCTCGTCTTAAAGAGCTTGAACTGATCGACGAAATCATTGAAGAGCCACTAGGCGGCGCTCATCGCGATCATGTTCAAATGGCAGCGAATATGAAAGCAACACTACTTCGTCAGCTAGAAGAGCTAGAACAATTGGATGAAGAGACGCTACGTGAACGTCGTTACCAGCGCCTAATGAGCTACGGTTACTGTTAATTTCGGTGATTGCTATTAAGCGTTAGCTGATATCTCAAGTGATAACAGTTAAAATAGAAAGGGTTGGATGAGAGTCCAGCCCTTTTTTGTACCTATCGGATCGCTTATGGAATCGCTTTACCCGCATTTTGCTCAAGTTCTCGGCCGCTACTATCAATCAGGCACTAAGGTTGTCTTGGCGTTTAGCGGAGGCGTGGATTCACGTCTTTTACTCGAATTACTCAGTCGCTATCAACAAGCGCATTCGATAGAGTGTCACGCTGTGTATGTGCACCATGGTTTGAGCTCGAATGCCGATGATTGGGCCGATAAATGCCTACTTTGGGCAAAACAAGTAGGGATATCATGCTCGATTGAGCGAGTGAGCTTAGACATCAGCAATGGTGAAAGTATTGAACTTCTTGCTCGTGAAGCTCGCTATCAAGCCTTAACTAAGTACATTCAAGAAGGCGATATACTGTTGACCGGCCAACATGCTGATGATCAACTAGAGACTTTTCTCCTTGCTCTTAAGCGAGGCAGCGGGCCAAAAGGGTTATCTTCGATGGCGGAGAGTATGCCGTTTTCTAGTGGGTCCCTAGTTCGACCATTGCTTACTATCAAGCGGAAGACCATCGAAGACGCGGCTACTAAATTAGGTTTGGAGTGGGTGGAAGACGAAAGCAACCAAGATACTCGTTATGATCGTAACTTTCTTCGTCATTGTGTTATCCCTGAATTGTCTGGTCGCTGGCCGAGTATCCATCAAGCGGTTCAGCGCAGTGCAAGCTTATGTGCTCAACAAGAAGCGCTATTGGATGAACTATTGAGCGCGGTGTTTGAACGCGCTTTACAAACGGATCTAAGTTTGAGTATTGAAGAACTGGCTAAGCACAGTGAATTAGCGCGTGCGCGCTTGATTCGTATGTGGCTGGCTAAGCTTAATACTAGTATGCCGACTCAGGTACAACTCAATCTTATCTGGAATGAAGTCGCATTAGCTCAGCAAGATGCCAACCCCAAACTACAACTTAAACAAGGTGAAGTGCGCCGTTTTCGAAATCGTCTCTATTGGGTAACGGAAATCGCTGACGTCACTGAGTGGCAAAGTACGATTCAAGTCGATACCGTTTTATCGCTTCCAGAGCGGCTAGGGGAGCTGACCTTAACGACGAGTTCTAGCAACGCAACGATTGCGCTTCCGAGTCAGCCAGAATTGCTTCGCGTGACCTTTAATCCGGAAGGCTTATCAGCGCATCCAACCACGCGTAATCACAGTCGAAAACTGAAGAAGTTGTTCCAAGAATACAATGTGCCAAGCTGGCTGCGTCGTCAAATTCCGATTTTGATGTATCAAGACCGAGTCGTTGCTGTGGCAGAGCTGTTCGTTGATCAGGCGTTTAATGGTCAAGATTGTGAACTTATTTGGCGCAGGTAATGAAAATTCATGCCACAATGCCGATTATAAAATATAAAAATCCTTAAATAATAATTGATTAGGTGAAGCAATGAAAAAAACAATCATGGGCGCAATGGTGGCGCTAACCATGTTCTGTGGTCATGCTCTAGCAGCGGGAGATGCCACAGCTGGTCAAGCAAAGGCAGGAGTATGCGCAGCATGTCATGGCGCCGACGGCATTGCTGTCATTCCGGGTTACCCAAACCTGAAAGGGCAAAACGAGCAATACATTATCAGTTCAATTAAAGCCTATAAAAACAAAGAGCGAACAGGTGGTCTTGCTGCTGTTATGCAAGCTCAAGCTTCACTGTTGTCTGATGAAGACATCGCTAATCTAGCGGCTTACTACGCAAGTTTGAAGTAAACGCGAGTCTGAAAAAGCTTGGACGATTGGGCATTGAGCAGTCCTCACTGGGGTTTTATCAACTCACGATATTCGCTATGTTAATTTGCTCAATCTGGATTTTCGCTGGTGGATCAGAGACAAACATTGAATGTTGCGAAACGCTAAACGATAATAAGCGCAATCGATTGAAGCTTAAGGGATGAACATGAAAAAAATTGAAGCGATTATCAAGCCATTTAAATTGGATGATGTTCGAGAAGCGCTAGCTGAAGTTGGCATTACAGGGATGACCGTCTCTGAAGTGAAAGGCTTTGGTCGCCAAAAAGGTCACACCGAGCTTTACCGTGGTGCAGAGTACATGGTGGACTTTCTGCCTAAAGTGAAGCTCGAAATCGTTGTAACGGAAGATGTGGCTGATAAATGCGTAGAGACGATCATTGAAACCGCGCAAACCGGCAAAATTGGTGATGGTAAAATCTTTGTTACTGATGTTGAACGTGTGGTTCGTATCCGTACTGGTGAAGAAGACGAAGACGCGATCTAAGGTTTCTTGTTACCTGTCTCGTATTTATTATGCTAAAAGGGAGCCAAGTGGCTCCTTTTTTGTTTTTTACTTTCAGTGAAATCAAATAACCCGAGGTTGGTTGTTCCAGTTTTAGGGTGCGTATATTCAGGTTTGTCGTATGTTTAAGCGTTTTTTTCTGGCGTTAGCTTTTCTTATTATGGCGGTATTGGTCGGCTTCCAGGTTATTTTCACCGTACCAGATCAGCCGCAAATCATTACTCAAACAGGTTCAGAGCTGACGCAGGATATTAGGTGTATCGAATTTAGCGGCTCAAAAGCTCTGGATCAGGGCGGTGAAATCAATGTACTTGTCTGGAATATCTACAAACAGAACCGGAATAATTGGCAAAGCGCACTCAATGAATTCTCTGCTGATAAGCAGCTGCTGTTATTGCAAGAAGCCAGCATGACACCATCTTTTAAGCAATGGTTGGTGGATGGCAACTGGGTCAGCAACCAAGTGAGTGCCTTTAAGGCGCTGGGCAGCGGTGCGGGTGTGATTAGTATCGCTCAAGGGCAACCAGAAAAAGCCTGTGCTTATACGTCTAAAGAGCCTTGGCTGCGTTTACCCAAGTCTGCACTATACAGCCAATATCAATTAAGCAATGGCGAGAGACTCGCTGTGGTGAATGTACATGCAATTAACTTCACGGTTGGCACGCAAGAGTATGTCTCTCAGTTAACGGCTCTTGAAATGCTTTTAAAGCATCATACAGGGCCGATCCTATTCGCTGGAGACTTCAATAGTTGGAGTGAATCTCGCGTTAATGCGATGCGACAGACCTTAAAAGCCGCGGACTTGCAAGAAGTGACGTTCTCGCCTGATCATCGAGTCCAATTTATAACGGGATTACCGTTGGATCACGTATTTTACCGAGGACTGACCCTCAAATACGCGAAAGCGCCGCAGAGCGACGCTTCCGATCATAACCCATTGTTACTGTCATTTACGTTAGATGACTAGCTTAGGTCACCACAATATAAAGCGCCCAAATAACGTAGAAGAATACCCATGGCAGGCTTGCAATCACCAAGGCTTGCCCACGTTCAAACTCAGTCCAAGTAAGCACAACACCGTAGCCCAGTACAATGTACCAAGGCAGCAGTAGTGGTAGTGAGCTGGCAAAATGCGACCACTCGTTGGTGAGTGGCAGTTTTAACAAACCATTTAGGCTATTTAAATCTGCTGCGTAAGTCATCACCTGACCATGCTTGAGTAACAGGCTCGCGTAGCTTGCGATATCGCCCAATACTGCTGGGAATAAGATTGCACACGACGCGGCAAACCACTTCCAGTAACCATATTGTTGCTTGCTTGCCTTCGTTGCAAGAAAGAACCAAAGCGCAAGCAACAGTAAGGTGGCAAAGCGGTTGAATACATCATTGATGATCGCACTTGCCATTAGCGTGTTTGGCTCTAATAGCTCAATCTGCTTTGGGTCGATTTGCTGAAACTGCGCGGCAAGTTGGTCACTGAGCCACGTGAAATCGACATTCGAAAAGTAAGCGCCCCAGAATAAAAACGGACTAAGCATCAAGAAGATGAACGGTTGCCATCCCCATCCGCCGCGTTGGTAAAGCGCTAGAAAGCAAGATGTTGGAGAACGAAAAATGTCCAACAGCATCACAAGTGGGTTGCTTGATGGGTTCATACACTTACCTTCGTTACGTCAACGTACAACTTAAGTTTTTGACCTGGTTGTAAGTATTTATTCTTGTGTAGCGAGTTCCATTTCACGATGTCGTTCGTTTTTACTTTGAACTTGCTTGCAATGCCGCTAATGGTGTCACCAGAGCGAACGTTGTAGAAAACGGTACGAATCACAGCACCTTTGTCTGAGTCCTTCCAAATCACGAGCTTTTGACCAACGCGCAATGGATCTTTAGGGCCCATGCCATTCCATTTTGCTAACGATTTATACGACACTTTATTTTCACGTGCGATTGACCACAAACTTTCTCCAGACTGAACGACATGAGTGAGCTTGAGTTGTCCACGAGCACGTGATTGAGTCTTGCTTAATCGATTTTGTGCCGTTAGTGCGTATTTCGCATCGTCTTTTGTTGACGTCGGAATCAGTAGGTATTGGCCAATACGAATATTGTTATTCGACAGGCCGTTTGCACGTCGAATCACTTTTGTGGTTGTGCCGTATTTATTAGCTAGCACACTTAAAGAGTCACCAGACTTCACCTTGTAGCGAGCGACCTTCATCCCTTTACCACGGTTTTTCTCCACCTTAGTGAGAAAAGTCTCTTTTTTCTCTACCGGAATCAAAAGTTGGTGCGGACCTTCAGGCGCAGTCGACCATTGGTTGTATGCAGGGTTGTAACTTTGTAACTCTTTCACACCAATGCCGGCATAATCTGCTGCAATGGCCAGGTCAAGCTGTTCTTTCGGATCGACAAGCGTTAGAACAGGCTTGTTTGGAATCGCAGGAATATTAAGTCCGTACTTGTCTTGGTTTGCGATGACATCAGCCAAAGCTAGCAGCTTAGGTACGTAACTGCTGGTCTCTTTTGGTAAGTCCAATGAGAAGAAATCGGTAGGTTTACCGAGCTTTTTATTCTTACGAATTGCGCTAGAAACACGGCCACCACCACTGTTGTAAGCAGCAATTGCATGCTCCCAGCTACCATCAAAACGCTCGTTTAGTTGTACAAGGTAGTTCAGTGCGGCATCCGTTGCTGCTGCCACATCTCGGCGACCGTCATACCAGTAGTTTTGCTCTAGTCCCATCATCTTTCCGGTGCCAGGGACAAATTGCCACAATCCAGCCGCGCTACCGTGTGAGTAGGCAAAGGCATCGAATGAGCTTTCCACCACAGGAAGCAAAGCAAGCTCCATTGGGAGTCCACGCTCTTCGATACGTTTTGTGATCATGTATAGAAAAGGAGTCGCACGCTTAGACACTGTGTAAAGGTGATTCGGGTGCTTTAGATACCACGTACGGTAGTAGTCCACTTTCTTATGGTTTGGGATATCCATTTCAAGTTGCATGGCGATACGTTGCCATACATCTTCTTGTTCCTGAGGGGAAAGAACTTTAGGCGCGTCGTTAGCGGATTTTTTTGCTAAAGACGATGTGTTGCCCGGTTGAGCCTTCGCTGCATTTTGTTTTGCAGTCTGCTCAGATTTATTGGTTTCTGGTGTAGAAGACGTTGAGTCTGACTGAGTCAATTGACAGCCAGATAATAACAACGCCAACGCCCAGGTATACTTCAAACGCATGGATTCAGCCTATTTAGGGCCTTTTTATCTTCACCTGCCTGTCGCGCAACACAATGTGCGTGGCAGTCGCAAGATAATAGACATCTTTTAAACACTAACTAATTAATAGAGGCAAAGAGCTTCTAAATTATGCAATGGGGAGAAATTCAAATAGATTTATATCAACCCCAAACGTAAGAGAAGCGCCAGTGGCGCTTCTCGAAAAATCAGCCCCTGATAATACTGGGGTCTTGCAAACTTACAAGCAGAAAATGGTTAAAATTCGTTCTTCCACTCACGCAAAGCAGTAAAAACCGAGCATGGATCGCTATTTTTAATACGACTAGCAACAGATTGAACCACGTCAGGATTGGTGGTTCGCAAGAACGGATTAATCCACTTTTCTTTGCGTATTGTTGTTGGAAGTGTCGGAATGTTTAGGGCTCGCAGTCGGTTTACATCATCGCGATATTGACGGAGCTGCTCATTATCAGGCTCAACCGCTAAAGCAAACGCCACGTTACTCGCGGTGTATTCATGCGCGCAGAAGACTTGAGTTTCTTCTGGTAGAGACGTTAGTTTGCTCAGTGATTCAAACATTTGCTCAGGCGTACCTTCAAAAATACGACCGCAGCCAGCAGAAAAGAGCACATCACCGCAAAACAGTTTTCCGTCCCCAACGTAACCGATATGTCCCAAAGTATGGCCGGGTAACCCAAGTACTAAGAAAATCTCACCAAACAACTCCAGCTTGTCGCCTTCTTCCATTGGTGTCGTTAGGGTTGGAATTGGCTCAGATTTCGGGCCCACAACGGCGACTTCAGGAAAGGCACGCACTAAGTCTGGAACGCCACCAATGTGATCGTTGTGGTGGTGCGTAATTAAAATCGCTTCTAAAGTTAATTCGTTAGCCTGCAAGTATTCTAACACTGGCTTCGCATCGCCCGGATCAACGACTGCGCAACGCTTATCGCTATTTTGTATCAGCCAGATGTAATTATCATTAAATGCGGGTATGCTTTTGATCTCTAACACGATTCGTTCTCCGTCACCCATTTTAGTCAGGTGGTTAATGAAACCAGCACTCAGCAACAAAACTATACCACACCCGTCGACTTGGTCAGCAATGAACAACGGTCCGTGGGTGCTTGAGTCAATCCAGACCCGACTTGATGAATGGTGTCCGAAACTCTTCGGTTACCATATGCTCAAACTGGGCGGGTTGAGCTGTGAGCTAACCAGCTGTAATTGTAACATTCAACACCAAGTCAACGTAGATATCCAGAATCCGTTGCATAATGTGATTGCAGATGGTTACGAATTGCCCTTTTTAGAAAAAAGCTTTGATGTTGTGATACTCGCTCATCAGCTCGACTATGCAAGCGATCCACACCGTTTGCTACGGGAAGTCGATAGAGTGATGATGGATGATGGTTATTTGATAATCACTGGATTTAACCCACTAAGTTTGACTGGATTAGCGAGTTTGCTTCCTTGGCGTAAACATAATTTGCCTTGGAGTGGACGAATGTTTACGTCGAACCGCATCAACGACTGGTTAGGGTTACTTAATTATCAAGTGATTCATTGCGACCGTTACGCGCTGTTTCCGATGAAGCGCTACCGCACGATGTGGACATGGTTGGAAAACAGTCTCGGTGATTGGGCGTCACCAGCAGGGAGTTTGTATTACATTGTGGCACGGAAACGAACATACCCTCTCAAGCCTATCAAACCGCATTGGCGTTTGAAGAAAAAGCTCACACCACTAGGGGTGATGAATCGAGAGGGCAATACTATGAGGAAAGAATCTCGTTAAGAGGGTTGGTAACCAGTATCTTCCTCGGTTGGGTTTTCTGCGGCGGTACGGGCTAGCTCATCACAAATTTCATTCTCACGATGACCAGCGTGGCCTTTAACCCAGTGCCATTCAACTTGATGGCGTGCGGTTTCTTTGTCTAGAGCTTGCCATAGATCGGCATTCTTCACGGGTTTTTTATCCGCTGTTTTCCAGCCACGCTTCTTCCAGTTATGGATCCACTGAGTAATACCTTGGCGCACATATTGGCTGTCAGTCGTTAAAGTGACTTTGCAAGGTTGTTTTAACGTCTGCAGCGCGACGACAGCCGCCAACATTTCCATGCGGTTGTTGGTGGTTAACGTGTAGCCTTTGGAAAGCGTCTTTTCTACGTCTTTGTAACGCAATACAATGCCGTAACCACCTGGTCCTGGGTTACCTAAACAAGAACCGTCAGTGAAAATCTCAACGTGTTTGGTCATATTTTTTGGTACTATTAGCCGAAACATTTAATAAAGCATAGTCTGACATACATAACCTTATGAATACCAGCAGCAATTCTGAATATAACCGCATTGTCGTTCTCGATACCGAAACCACAGGTATGAACCGCGAGGGTGGTCCTCACTACATGGGACACCGCATTATTGAAATCGGTGCCGTGGAGATCATCAACCGTAAGCTGACTGGTCGTCACTTCCACGTTTATTTAAAACCCGATCGTGAAATCCAACCAGAAGCGGTTGAAGTTCACGGTATTACGGATGAATTCTTGGTTGATAAACCGGAATACGCGAGCGTGCACCAAGAGTTTCTTGAGTTTATTAAAGGCGCAGAACTTGTTGCCCACAACGCGCCCTTCGATACCGGCTTTATGGATTACGAGTTTGGCATGCTCGATCCTAACATCGGCAAAACGGACGACTACTGCAAGGTGACCGACACCCTTGCTATGGCGAAGAAAATCTTCCCAGGTAAGCGAAACAACCTTGATATCTTATGTGAACGTTACGGTATTGATAACTCGCACCGTACACTCCACGGAGCTTTGCTCGATGCGGAGATTCTAGCCGACGTTTACCTCTTTATGACGGGTGGTCAAACGAGTCTAGAGTTTAACGCGAATAAACAAGAGGGTGGGGTAGAAACCATTCGCCGTATTGAAGGAAGAAAAGCGCTAAAGGTTTTGCGCGCAAGTGCCGATGAACTAGAAGCTCACCAAAAAAGATTAGAGTTGGTGAACGACTGTATTTGGCATCAATAGGAGAAGCTATGCTGAGGGCTTTGTTGGTCGCGTTTTTAGCGATATGGAGTAGTCTCTCGAGTGCATCGAGTGAATCTGCTATGTCTTTGTTAGACAATCGCTTTCGAGTGGATCCAACCATCGAGCAGATCACTTTTTTAGTTTATCGTGAGCAAAGTTCTCAGCCAGTTGTTTTAGTCCGCCCTGACGGTAAAAAGTACTATGCTTGGGACGCCTACGACAATGTACGTTGGTACCAAGAAGCCTCACTCGATATTATCTCCGTTGACAACCCTATGCCAGGCCCATGGCAGGCTGTGGGGAAAGTCACTCCTAAAAATAACATCCGCTTAATTTCTCACTTAAAGCTCAGCACGGATGTGTTCCCAAACCGATTATATAATGGGGAAGCGCTTAAGTTTACAGCTCGCCTAACCTCCGACGACAAACCTCTTGTACTGCGCGACTTCCTTGAACGCGTGAATCTACGCGTGACATTTACCAAGTTTGTCGAAAATGAAGATGAGTTGATCAAAGAAGCACGTCCAGTGCAGATGGTTGTGGGTGAGTTTGCTGATGATGGCCGCGGCTTGGATGAAAAAGCAGGGGATGGTGTGTTCACTGTCCAACTACCAATAGACGTTGAGCCCGGTAAGTACCGTGCGCGAATCACCTCTGGTAATGGCGTATTCTTACGAGCGCAAGAGCAAGTCATCTTGGTTTATCCGAACCCAATTTCTCGTACTTTTATTCAGGCGCGCAATCCTGACAAACCACACCAATTGGTGGTGAGTGGTGAGCAAGGTATGATCGCGCCAGGCTCAATCGCAGTCACGGTGGAACAAGATGCACCCGATGGCTTTGTTAGCTACAGCCAAGGCCAGGTTTCTAAAGATGGAATGAGAACCACGCTGAACCTCAATAACGACGCTGAACTTGGTAAATACGCATGGCGCGGCGAGCTCTTTGCCACTGATTTTGCGACGCAACGTCCACTGGTGTTTCCTATTCCAGAGCAAACCTTCAGTGTAGTTGATGACGTTGATCTAGAAGCCGCTCGAATTGCAAAAGAAGCTGAATTAGCCGAGCAGCGCCGTATTGAAATGGAAAAGCAAATTATTGCTGAGCGGGAGGCTGAGCGTAAGCGCAGCATGATTATTATCGCGGTGGGTAACGTGATAATGCTGCTGATTGTGATCATTGCATGGATAGTCTGGCGCAAAATTAAAGCGAAGCGCGATGCCATGCCAGAGATGCAGTTAGAAGTGCCAAAGAAATAGTAGTAACACATAAACCTAGAAACGGAGCCAATCGGCTCCGTTTTTTTTCAGTTTAAGTTTGAGACAGAATTTGATGTTTCTAATGATCATTAATCATTTTATTTTAAAGTAACACCATGATTTAACGTTGATTAATCATAATAAAGCTCGCATGATACTCTTTACGTTTCGACTTGATTTTAGTGCGTATCG
This sequence comes from Vibrio sp. M60_M70, assembly GCF_037162085.1. Lineage (NCBI taxonomy): Bacteria > Pseudomonadati > Pseudomonadota > Gammaproteobacteria > Vibrionales > Vibrionaceae > Vibrio > Vibrio sp. M60_M70. The sequence goes on along the minus strand of NZ_JARLUL010000001.1, from coordinate 2,424,260 downwards.
ACGGAGTGAGTTATGACAATTGGAGCGTTAGAACTAGAGCATTTACCACGACAAAAGGCCTTGGTTGAGTCTGCTTATGATGCCTTTTATTCTGAAAAAGACGTTGTTGCTGCGGTATTGCTTGGTTCATTGTCATCAGGAAAAGGTGACCGTATTTCGGACGCTGATGTTGTTGTCTTTACTCAAAACAACTTCCATAAAGCCTCAGAGCTTTGTTTTACCCAGTTTGAAGCTAATAAAGACATTTTTTATCGCCTTGAGGGAGAGCACAACGAAAATGCGTGTTTCAAAAAATACATTTTTAATGACCTAACCAGTGCAGAGATTCATTGTTTAGATCTCTGTGAGCCCTTCAAACTTTCTAAGCCATTTAAGACTTTATTTGATAAAGCTGATGTGATTGCGGGCATGGTTACTGATGAACCTGCGCCAAAGCATGAAGATTTCCCAGTTTATACCAGTGGTGATCAAGGCCTGATCTGGGAACTCTTTGATTGTATTAAGTGGTTGAGTAGAGATAACCATGAGCTTGCTAAGTCCTACTTGAAAAAACTCTCTGAGAAACTCTAATTTGAGAGTTATCCCCGTTCCTCCCACTCAAGTTAGTTAGGCGGTTAGGTTATGAAATACAAAAAGCGTCAGAAGTACAAATACACTCTCCATTCTGAAGAAAAGATTGAGACTCGCATTTCAGTGAGTCAGGTGTATGACAGCCCTTTTCTTAGTTTGTCCAAACAAGGCGTGTTAACGATTAAAAAGGGCTATGCATGGGATGGAGCGAGTGGGCCAGCATTAGACACAAAAAACATTATGAAAGCTTCTTTAGTTCATGATGCTCTTTACCAACTCATGAGGGAAGAGGTGTTGCCTCAAAGTGCTCGAAAGCATGCGGATATGTTGCTGAGAGAAATATGTTTAGAAAAAGGAATGTCTAGCTTCAGAGCAACTTATATCTATTATGGCGTCAGAGTTGTCGGTGGCTTCTTTTCCAGACCCGATACTTTGTGTGCTTAACGGGAACATCTTTCCAATTTTTAACTGTTTATTTATACAGTTTGGTTGTGTAAGCTCCAAGGTGATACAAAGGAGTAGTACATAATGACAATAAGATATGAAGAGCATGTACCAAGCCCGAAAGAATACTGTGATATGCGTATCAAAGCCGGGCTATCACCCAAATCGTTGAAAGCTGCTGAAATTGGTCTACCCAATTCGTTATATGGCGTATCTGTTCGGGATGAAGGAAAGCTCATTGCAATGGGTCGGGTTGTTGGTGACGGGGCGTGTAACTTCGAAATTGTCGACGTTGCCGTTGATTCTGATTATCAAGGTAACGGTTTAGGTAGAAAAGTCATGGAATACATCGACGGTTATCTTTCTTCTGTTGCACTTGAAGGCTCTTACGTTTCTATGATTGCTGATGAACCGGTCTTTTACGAAAAGCTTGGTTATAGGCTGGTGGCTCCTAAAAGCCAAGGGATGACAAAAAAGTTTAAGCCGAAGGTGTAACACGTATTCAGCTGTGCAAATAAGCAATAGAAAACAGGAGTTTAATTTCCTGTTTTCTATATTAAATTTCTACTTAAGCCACTTCTGGAATTGGTTTGGGTGGCTGCTCTAAATCAGGCTCTTTTTGAACAGTAGGAATTTGTCCCTCACCCACAGCACTGATGTAACAGCCACTAAGTTTAATGGCAAGGTACATATCGGCTCGCAGTAAGATGCCTCCTTCACTGGTGCTGATACCAGTAAGCTCACACCATTGACGTAAGCGTCGTTTCCTTCCTGCGAGGATTAAGCGTACGCCTCTCTTTTTTAAAGTATTGTGAATATCTGCCAGTGTTGCCATCACACTGAGATCCAAGTGAGTAAAGCTCGATACGGCGTCGATGACAACGCAACTTGCGTCTTTGTGATGTTCTACTTGCTCTAACACTCGGCGTTTAAAGTAAGGTGCGTTGAAGTAAGTCAGCGGCGAGTTAAAGCGGTAAATCACCATTCCTGGAATAGGCGAAGCTTTTCCTGAGTCGTCGATGGTCCGAATGGTGCCTTTTTCATCCAAGCCAAGTAGCTGATCACTTGGTCGCATGACAATACGCAAAAATTGAAACAGCCCTAGCAGTACCGCCAAAGTGATCCCCGGTATTACGCCTACGATCAAAACAGAAATAAAAGTGATGATGGCCAGATAAAACGCATCTTTGTCACGAGATTTTAATTTCCAAATGGCTTTGAGATCGAGCAGCGACAGGGATGCGATGATCAACACGACACCAAGTGATGCGATGGGAATAAACTGTAAAGGCTCATAAATAAATACCGCAATAATGGCGATGGTGATTGCGGCGACAATCGAAACTAACTGAGATTTACCGCCATTGGCATCATTTACCGCTGTGCGTGAGTCAGCTCCGCTTATCGCGAAACCTTGCGAAAACGCTGAGGCAATGTTGGCAAAGCCCAACGCCTGAAACTCTTTATTTGCATCAATATCATAACCGTTTTTAGCGGCGAAACTGCGCGCGGTGAGCATCATGCTAACAAAGCTGACAATCGCAAGGTTGAGCGCCGGGACCACTAGCTCACGAACTTCACCTAGCTCAAACTCCGGCGTTTGAAACTGAGGAAAACCACCTTGAGTGAGCCCAACTACGGATACGCCCATCTCTTGTAAATGGAAAAACCAAACTGACGCGGTAGTCACGAGTATCGCCAGCATGGCAGCAGGCCAAGTTGGTCGGTAGCGTTTGGTGAGTAAATAAACGACAACCGTCACGATACTCAGAGTTACGGTAGGCCAATGAAGCTCGGTTAATCGTTGTGGAGCCTCCCATAAGCGTTCCAGCAAATAACGTTGTTCGTATTTCAAACCGACCACTTTGGCAAACTGACCAACGATAATCGTGAGAGCGACACCGTTGAGTAGACCCAAAAGAATCGGGCGAGAAAGGAAGTCTGCAAACACCCCTAACTTGAAACGACTTGCCAGTACACACCAAATACCAGTCATCGCTGTCATGGTCATGACTAACTGCCAATGTTTTGTGGGATCACCTGCGGCAAGCGGCGTAACAACGGCGGCAATCACTGCACAAGTTGCTGCATCGGGTCCGACAATCAGTTGTCGAGATGTGCCCATCATGGCGTACACCAACATTGGCAGTACACACGAGTACAGACCGACAATTGCAGATACACCGGTTAGCTGTGCATAAGCTATGGCAACTGGCAGGGCAACCGCGACAACAGAAAAGGCGGCTCTAAAGTCGTTAACAAACCATTCTTTTTGATAATGCTTAAGCTGAACAAGCCCAGGGAACCACTGTGCGAATAATATTTTAGCCAACGGATTTACCATATATGTGAGTGAGTTACTTAAAAGTATACACCGCTTGCTTGGAACGTCTGTGAGTTAGTTATCACTGGAAATCGGGGGAAGGTTCGGAGTGCGTGGATTTTATTGCGCTTGCACAGAGGTTCTTCGTGGTGTGAGGTGTTATGAACGCTATTCTGGTAGCAATAAAAAAACGGGAGTTGTCACTCCCGTTTTATGGTTTCAGATTAGAAAGTTAGGCAACGCTATCCATCTGAGGGTATAGCGGCTTTGCTGCGAGCAATTCCGGCTCAAAGTCATCAACGTTGATTGTATCCAGACGATGCTGTTCAGCTTCTCTTAGTAGATCGGCTTCTTCTTGCGTGATAAAGCCTTGCTCTAGCCCTTCCTGAGCAATCATATCCAAACGTAGGAATGGACGACGTTTGCCTTGAGCTTTACATACTTTGTCGAACACTGGCTCAGCTTGAAGAATGACTGACAGGGCAAGCTCAATCTTACCTGCTGCGTTGTGCTCGGTTGGTTCAAGGTACTGACCGCGACCAATGCGTGAGCGCGTTGCACTAGGCGTTTGTAGAATGCGCGCCACTTTGCTGTCTAGTTTATCGCTTGGCGCTTTGCGTACACGACCGAATGGCATGATTAACACGCGCAGTGCACGACCAATCACTTTGTTCGGGAAGTTTGCTAAGAATTCGTCTACCGCCACTTCCGCTTGTTTCAAACTGTCTTGTAGACCCCAGTGTACTAATGGTAAATCTTCGACTGGGCGGCCATCTTGCTCAAAACGTTTCAACGTCGCAGAGCTTAAATATAGCTGGCTTAGAATGTCACCAAGACGCGCTGATAGACGCTCTTTACGCTTCAAAGAGCCACCTAGCACTGCCATCGAGATATCCGATAGCAAGGCAAGGTTTGCACTGTAGCGGTTCAATTGTTGGTAGTAACGCTTGGTTGCATCTTTGGTTGGTGATGAAGAACCTAAACCGTCGCTCAAACCAAACCAGATGCTGCGAACGAGGTTACTCATGGTAAAGCTCACGTGACCAGCCAGCGCTTTATCAAACTTCTCTACAGCATCACTGGCATCAGAGTACGCGGCGTTCATTTCTTCAAGAACGTATGGATGACAGCGAATCGCACCTTGACCAAAGATGATCATTGAACGAGTTAGGATGTTTGCACCCTCAACCGTTACCGCGATTGGCGCACCTTGGTAACCACGGGCTAGGAAGTTCGAAGGTCCCATACAGATACCTTTACCGCCTACGATGTCCATTGCGTCGATGATGCTTTGTTGTCCACGGTGCGTACAGTGGTACTTCACGATAGCTGAGATTACTGATGGCTTTTCACCTAAGTCGATACCTGCCACGGTTAAGTTGCTTGCCGCGTCCATTACGTAAGCGTTACCACCCAGACGTGCCAATGGCTCTTCTACGCCTTCCATGTGACCGATAGGTTGTTTGAACTGGCGACGAATGCGTGAGTAAGCGCCCGTTGCCATTGCCGCAGTTTTGATGCCACCTGTTGAGTTTGAAGGTAGCGTGATACCACGACCAACCGATAGACACTCAACCAGCATACGCCAACCTTGGCCCGCCATTTTTTCACCACCGATAATGAAATCGATAGGAACAAAGATGTCTTTACCGCGCGTTGGACCATTTTGGAATGGCACATTGAGCGGGAAGTGTCGGTTACCAATCTCAACACCTTTGACATCAGTTGGGATAAGCGCACAAGTGATGCCAAGATCTTCTTTGTCGCCTAGCAAACCTTCAGGATCGCGAAGTTTAAATGCTAAGCCTAGTACCGTTGCGACTGGCGCTAGGGTGATGTAGCGCTTGTTCCAAGTCAGGCGCATACCCAGTACTTCTTTTCCTTCCCATTCGCCTTTACAAACCACACCGTAATCTGGAATAGAGCCAGCGTCAGAGCCTGCTTCTGGACTCGTTAGGGCGAAACAAGGGATTTCCTTACCTTCAGCTAGGCGCGGTAAGTAATGATTTTTCTGATCTTCAGTACCGTAGTGTTGCAGTAGCTCACCAGGGCCCAAAGAATTAGGAACACCAACGGTAGACGATAGAACGCCAGAAACACCCGTTAGTTTTTGTAGTACTAGTGATTGCGCGTATGCTGAGAATTCAAGACCACCGTACTTTTTCTTAATGATCATGGCGAAGAATTTGTGATCTTTCAGGTATTGCCATACTTCTGGCGGTAAGTCCGCGAGTTCATGGGTCACTTGGAAATCGCTCACCATGGCGCACACTTCATTCACAGGGCCGTCTAAAAAGGCTTGTTCTTCCGCACTTAACTTAGGTGCTTGAATCGCGTGTAGCTTTTGCCACTCTGGTTTGCCTTTAAATAGTTCGGCTTCCCACCAGACGGTACCTGCGTCTAACGCTTCTTTTTCGGTTTGAGACATAGCTGGCAGCACTTTCTTGAAAAGCGCTAATGCTTTGCGGCTTATCAAAGACTGACGTACGCCAGGAACCGCGAATACAGCGGCAGCAAGAACGTAAATCGTCCAACCAGTAACGCCAACCGCGCCTGTTACTGTAAGCGCTAACATAGCTGCTGTGAGTAAACTAATAGATTTCACGAGAGACATGCGGTGGTAGAGCGTAATGCCTAGCACGACCGTCATCGTGATGATTGAGAGCAAGATGTCCATATGTATTTTCCTTTTCAGACTTTATAAGTGTTGTACGTCTGTATGTTAGGTGAGAGGTCTAACCAGTTGGTTTAAGTGTAATCAAAATATTAAGGAAATGTAAAACATAAGATTGGATAAAAAGTGATCTAAGTAGAGTTAAAGTTCTAAAGTGCGATTTGAGTGATGGTTTCATGAGCAAGTTGACAAGTTTATTACCATCACCAATCTAAATCTGTTGGTTCACTATCGACACTAATTCTCGTTTGTGGGTAAACTCAGAGTAATCAAACCCGAGTTCAGGTTTATGAAATGTCCGATACCAAATTGGTATCAGAACAATTTGCTCAGTGAATCTAGGACTGACTGAAGCCGAAATAATAAAGAGAACGTCTTATGTACCATGATCTGATTAGAAGTGAATTAAACGAAGCTGCTGAAGTGCTCAACAAATTTTTAAGCGATGACCATAACATTGCGCAAATCGAAGCAGCGGCGAAAATGATTGCTGACTCATTCAAGCAAGATGGTAAAGTACTGTCATGTGGTAACGGTGGTTCTCACTGTGATTCGATGCACTTTGCCGAAGAGTTAACAGGCCGTTACCGAGAAAACCGTCCTGGCTATGCTGGTATTGCTATTTCAGATCCAAGCCACCTTTCTTGCGTGAGTAATGACTTTGGTTATGACTTCGTGTTTTCCCGTTATGTAGAAGCCGTTGGTCGAAAAGGTGACGTACTGTTTGGTCTGTCGACTTCAGGTAACTCAGGTAACATCCTGAAAGCGATTGAAGCGGCGCAAGCGAAAGGCATGAAGACGATTGCGCTAACAGGCAAAGATGGCGGCAAAATGGCAGGGCTTGCCGATATTGAAATCCGCGTGCCACACTTTGGTTATGCAGACCGTATTCAGGAAATTCATATTAAGATTATTCATATCATCATTCAGTTGATTGAAAAAGAGATGGAATAGTCGTTTCACGGCCACCTTTTCGAGCTGTGTTGTTAGGGAGTTTTTTAATCATGTGTGAATTGCTCGGTATGAGCGCTAATGTTCCGACGGATATTTGTTTCAGTTTTACCGGGCTCATGCAGCGTGGAGGTCGAACTGGCCCACACCGTGACGGATGGGGAATTACCTTCTACGAAGGGAAAGGTTTTCGAACTTTCAAAGATCCCAAGCCAAGTTGTGAGTCGCAAATTGCAGAGTTAGTGCAAAATTATCCTATCAAGAGTCGTGCTGTCGTTAGTCATATCCGGCAGGCGAATCGTGGTGGTGTTAATTTAGAAAATACTCATCCCTTTACACGTGAGTTATGGGGTAGGTATTGGACGTTTGCGCACAACGGTCAGCTCTCAGGCTATCAAGACTTACATACGGGTCGACACCGACCTGTCGGCGAGACAGATAGCGAACTGGCCTTTTGTTGGTTGCTGAAGCAAATGGAAGATCGATATCCTGAGCCGCCAAAGGATATGGAATCGGTATTCTTATATGTTGCTAAATGTTGTGATGAGCTAAGAGAGAAGGGTGTATTTAACATGCTTCTGAGTGATGGTGAGTATGTAATGACGTATTGCACCAATCATTTGTATTGGATCACGAGACGCGCACCGTTTGGTAAAGCCGCTTTGCTTGATGAAGATGTGGAAATTAACTTCCAAGAAGAAACAACGCCACATGACATTGTTTCTGTGATCGCGACTCAACCTTTAACGGGTAACGAAGCTTGGCAGCGGATGAAACCTGGCGAGTACGGCTTGTTTCACCTAGGTGAACTAGTGAAAAACAATGCCTCTGAACTGGTGAATGTGCCGTTTGCAGCGGCGAAACCGGGCAATCAAGCGCCAACTGAGCCGTTAGAATAGCTGTTAATTCGGAACAACTCGTAAAGCTCGCTTAATCGCGAGCTTTATTTTTATGCGTTTAAACCGAGGACGGATACTGGTGAACTCTCATACTTTCTAGCTTCCTAGTCTCGCTAAGGCTTGCCGGAAAGACGTAACTGATAGAAATTTCTCATAAAACACCACGTCATTCTGAACGGTGAGGAACGAACCAGATTCAGAATCTACTTTCCGAGTGTCGTGTTACTCAAGTGGTTATGGGATTTTTTAGAATGTTGGGTTTTAGATTTCTAGTCTCACTACGGCTTTCTTGAATCAAGTTTATATGTTTCAAAATAACAAAAGGCAGCTCTCAGGCTGCTCTTTTGTGTTTGGAGTTTGGTATTCAGGACTACTCATCGGAGGCGTAGCCGTGTGCGCCAAGCTCTGCGCCATCTAAATAGGCTTTACCATCCTTCATGATTAAGCGCTCATCTACTAACCACTTAGCCACCATAGGGTAGATTCGGTGTTCCTGAGCCTGAACACGCGCTGCAAGTACACTAGCATTATCGTCTTCGAATACCGGAACTTTTGCTTGCAGTATGACAGGGCCACCATCAAGCTCTTCCGTTACAAAGTGCACACTCGTACCATGTTCTTTGTCGCCAGCATCTATTGCTCTCTGGTGTGTGTGTAGCCCAGGATATTTTGGTAGAAGAGAAGGGTGGATATTGATCATCTTACCCATGTAATGAGAAACAAACTCGCTGCTCAGAATACGCATGTAGCCCGCCAGAATAATCACGTCTGGTTGGTATTCATCGATTTGACTCATTAGCTCTGCATCAAAGCTTTCACGCGAGTCGAATGCTTTAGGGTCGACAAAGTGACCGTCTACATCAAATTTTTTTGCACGTTCTAAACCAAAAGCATCTGCTTTGTTAGAGAACACGGCTGCCACTCGTGCGTTTGGCATGCTGTTTTCGCAAGCTTCCAAGATAGCTTGCAGGTTACTTCCGTTACCCGAGATGAGGACCACAATGTTTTTTAGGGTATGGTTTTTCATGATGTCGAGAGTGCCTTGGTATTGTAGGTTAGAGTTATGTAGCTTCTAAACTACCTACTAATAGAATGGTTTTTATTGTTCTAGATAGCAAAATGAGGACCTAGTCATCTAGTGTCCTCATTCTTTTTATCTTGTGAGCTCGATTTGCAAATTATTGGATTTCAACTTGCTCTTCATTCGCTTCAGCTTGCGCGATTTGACCAATCACCCATGCGTTTTCACCTTCTTCTTGAAGAAGAGCAACCGCGGCTTCCGCTTGGTCTTTAGGTAGTGCAACGATTAGACCCACACCACAGTTGAACGTACGGTACATTTCGTGTGTGTCGACGTTGCCTTTCTCTTGTAGCCACTTGAAGATCACTGGCCATTCCCAGCTGCTACCATCGATAACTGCTTTTGTACCTTCAGGCAGCACACGTGGGATGTTTTCCCAAAAACCACCACCAGTGATATGAGAAATCGCATGGATGTCGTGTTTCTCAATCATCTTAAGTGCTGATTTGATGTAAATCTTAGTTGGTTCTAGTAGGTGCTCACCGATAGTGCGACCTGCTAGTTCTTCGTTCTTATCTGCACCTGATACTTCTAGGATTTTACGGATAAGGGAGTAACCGTTTGAGTGTGGGCCGCTTGAGCCAACAGCGATAAGTGCATCACCAGCAGCGACTTTCGTGCCGTCGATCACGTCTTCTTTTTCGACTACGCCAACACAGAAACCAGCTACGTCGTAGTCTTCGCCTTCATACATGCCAGGCATCTCCGCAGTTTCGCCACCAATTAGGGCACAACCTGCTTGAATACAGCCTTCCGCGATACCTGAAACAACATCCGCAGCGGTATCAACGTCTAGCTTGCCAGTTGCGTAATAATCTAGGAAGAACAGTGGCTCTGCGCCTTGCACGATAAGATCATTTACACACATCGCAACAAGGTCGATGCCGATAGTGTCGTGCTTGTTCATATCCAGTGCTAGGCGAAGCTTAGTACCTACGCCATCAGTACCAGAAACCAGTACAGGTTGTTTGTATTTGGTTGGCAATTCGCATAGCGCGCCAAAACCACCGATACCACCCATAACTTCAGGGCGACGAGTACGTTTTACCGCACCCTTAATACGATCCACAAGCGCGTTGCCTGCATCAATATCTACACCAGCGTCTTTATAGCTAAGAGAAGAGTTGTTACCACTCACAGGGAAGTCCTCGGTATTAAGTTGGATATGAAAACGGCGCTATTCTAACAGTGCTTAAACATAGATAGCAAACGTTTGCGTCTGTTTTTTTCTTTAGTGATTTATCCTGATATCCCTGTAAAAATCATGTATAATCTGAAGGTTTGTTTAAATATTGCCAACTATAGCCGGAGATGGACATGAAAGTTGTTGAAGTAAAGCACCCTCTAGTAAAACATAAAATTGGTCTAATGAGAGAAGGTGACATCAGCACAAAACGTTTTCGTGAGTTAGCGACTGAGGTCGGTAGCCTACTTACTTACGAAGCAACGTCAGACTTTGAAACAGAAAAAGTGACCATTGATGGTTGGAACGGTCCGGTAGAAGTAGACCAAATTAAAGGTAAAAAAGTAACCGTAGTACCAATCCTACGTGCAGGTCTAGGCATGATGGACGGTGTTCTTGAGCACATGCCAAGCGCACGTATCAGTGTTGTTGGTATTTACCGTGATGAAGAAACACTTGAGCCAGTTCCTTACTTCAACAAGCTTGCTTCTAACATCGATGAGCGTATTGCGCTTGTTGTTGACCCAATGCTTGCAACAGGTGGTTCTATGATTGCTACGATCGATCTTCTAAAAGAGAAAGGTTGTAACCAAATCAAAGTGTTGGTACTTGTTGCTGCACCAGAAGGTATTGAAGCGCTAGAAAAAGCACACCCAGATGTGGAGTTATACACTGCGGCAATCGATGAGAAGCTAAATGACAAAGGCTACATCGTACCGGGTCTAGGTGATGCAGGTGATAAGATCTTCGGTACTAAGTAATTCTTTAATGTATTACTACGACTGAACAGAAAAAACAAAGGCTTGGTGAAAACCAAGCCTTTTTTATATCTATAATACGAGAAGAATAAAATGCGCCACTCAGTAAAGCAGCGCAGACGCACTATTTCGCGTTCTCTTCTTCCATTTGTGCGTTATCTACAACGTGGTTTTCACCTAAATCGTTTGGTAACACAAGGTTAAGAATAATTGCCACGATACCGCATAGGCTCACACCTTGTAGGCTGAACTCACCAATACCGAAAGCCATACCGCCAATACCAAATACAAGTGTTACGGCAACGATCACTAGGTTGCGAGACTTATGTAAATCAACGTTATTCTTGATCAGTGTGTTGAGGCCTACTGTGGCGATAGAGCCGAAAAGCAGAATCATGATGCCGCCCATGACAGGCACAGGAATTGTTTGAAGAACCGCACCTAGCTTACCTACCAATGCAAGTACGATTGCAGTGATCGCAGCCCAAGTCATGATCACAGGGTTAAATGCTTTGGTTAGCATTACTGCTCCTGTAACTTCACTGTAAGTGGTGTTTGGTGGAGCACCCACCATCGAGGCTGCGATAGTTGCCACCCCGTCACCTGCGATTGTGCGATGAAGGCCAGGTTTTTTCAGGTAGTTTTTACCTGTAACGTTTGAGATAGCAAGCATGTCACCTACGTGCTCTACCGCAGGTGCGATAGCGACAGGAATCATGAACAAGATTGCGTTTATGTTGAACTCTGGCGCGGTGAAGTTTGGCATAGCTAGCCAAGCCGCTTGTGTTACAGGAGTGAAATCAACCACCCCGTAGAATAGAGAAACAGAGTAACCAGCAAGAATACCACCAACAATAGGAACGAGCTTCAAGAAGCCTTTTGCAAAAACGCTTAGTACAATGGTTGTGAGCAGTGAGACCGCCGAGATGATGATCGCAGCATCACCATTAACAAGCTGTGCAGCACCATCACCGGTTTTACCTACCGCCATGTTCACTGCTGTTGGAGCAAGGCCAAGACCAATCACCATGATCACAGGGCCAACGACAACAGGCGGGAGAATTTTATGGATGAATCCAACACCGCGCACTTTGATCATCGCCCCTAAAGCCACATAAACCAGGCCCGCTGCCATTAAGCCGCCCATCGTTGCGCCGATACCCCAAGTTTGGATACCGAACATAATAGGAGCAATAAACGCAAAAGAAGAGGCAAGGAAGATGGGAACAGAACGTTTAGTCATTAATTGGAAGAGGAGAGTACCGACACCGGCACCAAAGAGGGCGACATTTGGATCAAGGCCAGTTAACAGCGGCACAAGCACCAAAGCACCAAAAGCGACAAAGAGCATTTGAGCGCCTTGTAACGCGTTTTTCATAATAATTCCCTATTTTCAAGATACGCAGACAAATCCGGCGAATACTATCATCCTGCAATCGTTTGCAATGTTGCATGGATCAAACTTTCGATTGAATCTTTCCCATAAATAGCGTTTTTGAGAGTTAGTTGCTTGCAAATTGGCCTCTTTTACGAGTCTTGCGTGACGATGAAAAATGAACTGTCTAACTTGTTGAGATAGCTGGATAAGCAATGAGTTTATTATGAAAAACAACACTAGAGTGCTCGTTGAGACCCGAGTTAACAAAGCTGGTCATAATACAGACAATTTACTCAGTACTTACCTTGCTCAAGATTTGATAGTTGCTTATTATTCGGGTTCTTGTTCAGAGGATTATAAAAACTATGCGCTATTTAGCTCTCTTACTGATAGGTTGGTTGTCCCTACCAGTATATGCATTAACTCAGGTGGATATCTATCGTGCCGAAGTGGTTATCGACAGTGAGCAGAACGACGGTGAGTCTCTGGCTCGTCAACAAGGTATGCAGGATGTGATTGTTCGAGCGACCGGTTCTCAATCCTCTTTAAGCAATCCAGTGATTAAAAAGGCACTTGGTTCAAGTGCGCGTTACATTTCCCAACTGAGCTATGGGCAGGTTGATGGAAAAGCGAGCTTAAAAATGTTGTTTAACAGTGACCAAATCAGCTCGCTTTTAACACAAGCTCAATTGCCATCTTGGTCGCCAAATCGTGCCAATATTTTGGTTTGGATGGTGGAAGAACAGGGATACGATCGTAATATTGCTTGGGAGCATTCCGACTCTTCAAACGCTGTAGCACTTCGCAGTGCTGCGAAATCGAGAGGCTTGCCGATCACGATCCCGGTTGGTGATTTTGATGATGTAACTGGTGTTAATGTTTCTGATCTTTGGGGCGGCTTTATTGAGCCAATTGGCCAAGCGAGCCAGCGCTACCCAGCGGATGCCGTTTTAGTTGTGCGCGCTCAAGGTGAACAAATTCGCTGGACGTTATACGATCAATCACCAATGAGAATTGTTGAAGCACAGCGCTCTCCGCGTAACGGTTCCGCATCAGGCGCCAATGCCATTGCTGAGATGGTTGATGGCATCGCTGACTACTACGCGAGTAAGAGCGCAGTGGTAGTATCTGGAAAATCTTCAAAAGCGTTGGCGGTGAAAGTCCTTAATGTAACGTCTGCCACGGACTTCTTCCGTTTAGAGAATGCGTTAAAACAACTTAATTCGGTTGCGGGTACGGAAATTAAGCGTGTCCAAGGTGATGAGCTGACGCTCAACATCCATCTTTTGGCATCTCAACAAGCTTTTGAGAAAGAAGCTTCTTCTATTTCTCAATTAATGGTTTTTGAAGATCCTTTAGGTGAAGTTGATGCCCCAGCTTTAACTCAAGAAGCAGAGCCAATTGCTCCGATGAATGAAGCTAAAGATACAGCTATGGTAGAAAAAGTGCAGTCTGAAGTGCCTGCGGATATCGCGGCGGAAGCAAAGGACGAAACGCAACCAACTCAGCCGATGATTGTGGAGCCTGTCCGAGAACAGTATGACTTGATCTACGAGTGGCGCTCGGCATCGTAATCGCATTGATAGCGTTCCAGGCGTCAAGCGCAAGGATCAAACACCAATGTGGTAAGCGTAAAAAAGAGTCGCAATAGCGACTCTTTTTGTTTTCTAAATTCGTATTCGAACCAATGCTCAGTGATTGATTGCGATTGGCGTTATTTATTGAATTTCGCTTTTTCTTCTTTTTCTACTTGAGAGAGGCGCTTCAACTTAAGACCTAGCTCTTTGCCTCTCGCTCTAGCAAACAAAATATTGCCAGCGAAACCGAGTGAAGTCAGGAGCAACTCTACTGCCGCAAGCCAACGTTCTCCACCATCCACATAAAGGATGGTCAGCGCATGCAAGAAATACAGCATAAGAACAAAGTTAGCCCAAGCATGAGTGTAAGGCTTACCAGCCAAAATACCAGGCAACGGAAGTAATAGCGGAATACACCAAGCAATAGCAAGTGTTGTGCTGCTAAGGTGAGGGTGAGGGGACAACGCAAGCTGCCAAATTGCGACCCAGGCTAATAAGGCTAAGTTGCCAAATAAAGCTAGGTAACGATAGGTTTTAGCCTGTGTACCGAGTGGTGTTTGGTCTAAAGAGTCAGACATCGATTAACTATCCTTGATTTTACTAACAGACTTTTAGTTTTAACGCTGCAGTTGCCAGCCTTTTGCCTAGTTGTTGTGCCAGACGAATCTCTTCACTGCTGAGGGTTGCCTCATGGCCTACACTGCTGGCGCCATACGGAGTGCCTCCGGACTGCGTAGTGTGTAACTCTGGTTCGGCATAAGGAATGCCCAAAACCATCATCCCGTGATGCAACAAAGGGGTCATCATGCTTTGTAACGTTGTTTCTTGACCACCATGCATCGAAGAGGAAGAGGTAAAGACACAAGCTGGCTTATCGATTAAGTCACCACTGACCCATAAAGATGTAGTCTGATCCCAGAAGTGCTTTAAAGGCGCAGCCATGTTGCCAAACCAGACGGGACTGCCAAACGCTAGACCGTCGCACGTTTTCAGTTCCTCTAGAGTAACAATTGGATCAGAAGGGGAGTGTGAGTGATGTGACAATTCTTCAACTGTACGCAAAATTGCTTGGCATTGAGGAGTCGATTCGACTCCTCTTGCTATCTGTCTTGCCAGTTGTTTTGTCGAGCCGTGACGGCTGAAATACAAAATAAGGATCTGGCAATCCATTTATAGAATATCCAACACTTGCTCTGGTGGTCGACCAATTTTCGCTTTGCCGTTGGCAACTACCACCGGACGCTCAAATAATTTTGGATTTTTCGCCATTGCTTCGAACAATTGCTCATCGCTAACAGAGTCTTCGCCTAGGCCAAGTTCTTTGTATTCGCTTTCTTTGGTGCGCATCATTTCACGTACAGATGAAAAGCCAAGCTGTGCGTACAGCGCTTTTAGCTCATCTACGTTAAGTGGTGTGTCTAGGTATTTGACGACTTCCGGTGTAACACCATTTTGCTCAAGCAGTTCAAGTGTTTGACGACTCTTTGAGCAACGAGGGTTGTGATAAATCACGACTGACATGGTTTTCTCCATTTCGTTATTGTAATGCCATGAATCGATCTCTTTGGATCATGAGTTGGTCAATACGGGCATCGTATCGAGCTTGCTCTAAGCTGCCCAACTTGGCCATTTTACTTGCTTCACTATAATATTGAATCGCTTTATTCCAGTTTGCTCGCAACGCCAAAATTTCCGCTCGCGCAGCCAACTCTTCATCACTACGTCCTAGCGCGTGGTAGCTCTTCGATATTAGGTGCCAGCCATTTGTATCTTCAGGATAATCATGAGTGTATCTTTGAAGAACTCGCGTGGCTTGATCGTTTTTATTGTCCTCAAGTAGCGCATTGGCATAGTTAATGGTCAATACTTTATTTTGAGGGTTCCGAGATAACGCTTTACGGAGCATCTCGGTTGCTTTTTCTGGCTGCTTCTTCTCGATATATAAATCCGTCATAGCATCCAGGTAGAACGGGTTACTTGGGTCCTGCTCCAGCAACTTTTTCAAAATAGGTTCCGCTTGAGACAAGCGTTTGCTGTCTAAATGTACGAGTGCTCGCCCATAGTCAAAAGCAGGTGTAATGTCCGCAGAGGCTTTCTTTTGAGTTCGCTCAAACCAGCCTAAAGCAGCTTGTCCGTCAATGCCGGCGTACCGCGCTGCAATGCGCGCACGCGCTAGGTGATAGTCTATTGAAGGCACAACTCGCATTGGTGGATAGGTCCTTGCTCGCGCACGGCTATCGGTAATTCGATCTTCAGGTAGTGGGTGAGTCAGTAGCATTGGCGGCGGTTTACTCGCATAACGATATTCATCTGCAAGACGGCCAAAAAAACGTGGCATTGCTTGAACATCAAAACCAGCTTTTGCCAGTGTTGAAATACCAAAGCGATCCGCTTCTTTTTCATTCGCGCGAGTGTAGTTGATTTGGCTTTGCATGTTACCTGCGGTTGCCGCCGTAATTGCAGCCATCCCCGCTTCTGGTGAGGCAATCGAAAGCAGTAATGCGCCAGCGAGTGCAGCTAATGTGGCCGGAGAGCGACGTGCTTGCTCTTCCATGCTGCGCGCAAGGTGGCGTTGTGTGACGTGCGCAATCTCGTGAGCAACAACAGAGGCCAACTCACTTTCTGAACGCGCATGAAGAAACAACCCAGAGTGCAACGCTACGTAACCACCAAAAAACGCGAACGCGTTAATATTGCGGTCGCGAATCATAAAGAAGTGAAACGGCGTTTTTACATCGTTCGCATTGGCTACTAGTCTGTGCCCGAGAGCGTCAATATATTCATTGATAACAGGATCATTAACGATAGGTTTACTGGCTCTGAGCATACGCATATAGGCGTCGCCGTAAATCAACTCTTGGTCTATTGAGAGCGTGCCACCAGCAGCCGTACCAATGTCTGGCAAGTCAATGCTATTGGCATAGGTTGTCGGCGAACTGATTGCAGCTGCAAGACATAAGCAAACTAGCGAGCGAGTGCGTTTTAACATACGTTTAAAAGGTTCTCCAAAATACATAAGCATGTGGTTAGAGGCTGAGAACCTCTCAACAGCGCCACATGCGTTTTGGTTATCCGCGAGGATATAAGCTAGCAATAAGACCGGAAATAAATGAATTGGTTTCGTAAATTATTTTATATCCGAGTCATTTCAGCATGTGGTTAAATCATGTCAGAAGTGCTAGCACCAGCTCAAAAAGCCGTTACAATACAACCCTATCATAAGTGCAGAGCAATACAATGGAATCCATGTTACTTGATTTGCGTGAACAACGTTGCCCTATGGCACTGTTACTTGCAAAGCGTCACGCTGCTGAAGTCTTTCAAGGAGAAACGCAGCAGTATCATCAACTTGTTATTCAAGTGGTGGATAACAGCTCTAAACGAGACATTGTGAACTATCTCAGTGCCCAAGGGTACTCAGTTGATTGCCAATCTACATCAGAGCACTACACATTGACTGTATTCAATAAGGAATCCGCATAAGATGTTTGAAATGGTTAGTCGTTGGTATAAACGACGTTTCTCAGACCCTCATGCAGTAAGTCTCGTCGCGATCTTGCTGTTTGGTTTTATCACCATTTACTTCTTTGGGCATTTGATTGCGCCATTGCTTGTCGCGATCGTTTTGGCTTATTTACT
Organism: Vibrio sp. M60_M70; assembly: GCF_037162085.1. Taxonomy (NCBI): domain Bacteria; kingdom Pseudomonadati; phylum Pseudomonadota; class Gammaproteobacteria; order Vibrionales; family Vibrionaceae; genus Vibrio; species Vibrio sp. M60_M70. The sequence continues at coordinate 2,406,783 of NZ_JARLUL010000001.1, read as the reverse complement.
TGAATGGCCAGTCGTAAAAATGTGTCGCATGGGCGTGCCGCGCACTTTGTCAGTCATCATCGTGATCTTAATGTTCGTCGGATTGATGTTGATCGCTTTGTTTGGTTTGGTTCCGACGATTTGGACTCAGGTCGGTAATCTAATTAACGATATTCCAAACATGTACAACGGGTTACAAAAGTTTATTGTCACGTTACCAGAACGTCATCCTGAGTTAGCAAACTTAGAAATTGTAGAAACCGTGGTGACAAATGCCAAAAACCAAGCGTTGGGACTTGGTGAGAGTGTAGTAAAAGGCTCACTTGCGTCATTAGTCAGTATTGCGACGCTAGCGGTATACCTGATTTTAGTGCCACTACTTATCTTCTTCTTACTGAAAGACAAAGAAGAGATGCTAAGAATCGCGAGTGGTGTTTTGCCGAAAAACCGTAAACTCGCGAATAAAGTTTGGCATGAAATGAACGAGCAGATCTCCAATTACATTCGCGGTAAAGTGCTCGAGATTTTAATCGTGGGTGGCGTGAGCTACGTGACTTTTGCCATTTTAGATCTTCGCTATTCGGCGCTGCTTGCCGTAGCTGTCGGTCTATCGGTGTTAATTCCTTATATCGGTGCGGCAGCTGTAACCGTGCCTGTCGCCATCGTTGGTCTGTTCCAATGGGGTCTTGCGCCTCCATTTTATTGGTTGCTGCTTGCTTACGGTATTATCCAAGCGCTGGATGGTAATGTGTTGGTTCCTGTTCTGTTTTCTGAGGCGGTAAATCTACACCCAGTTGCCATCATTGTGGCAGTGTTAGTCTTCGGTGGCTTGTGGGGTTTTTGGGGCGTATTCTTCGCCATTCCGTTGGCGACACTAGTTAAAGCCGTATGGCATGCCTTACCAAGTACGGAAGAAAACGAACCAGTCGAACAAGAGTAGGCGTTACCAAAGTACAATGCTCAAAAGAAAGCCCAGCAGTTTGCTGGGCTTTTTTGTTATTTGAGAACGGATCGCGCTTATGCGTTTTCGTTCAGGTAATTTAATACGACTTCGTGGTGATCTTTGGTTTTGAACTTGTTGAACACGTGTTCAATCACGCCTTCTTCATTGATCAGGAAGCTAATGCGGTGAAGACCATCGTATACTTTACCCATGAATTTCTTTTCGCCCCAAACGCCAAATTGGTCTGCAACGGCATGATCTTCGTCAGAAAGCAGGGTGAAGTTTAAATCATCACGCTCGATGAATTTGCCTAGGCGTTTTACAGGGTCGATGCTTACGCCAAGTACAACCACGTTGTGCGCATCTAATTCAGCTTTGATGTCACGTAGACCTTTTGCTTGTGTAGTACAACCCGGCGTCATCGCCTTAGGGTAAAAGTAGAAAAGTACTTTCTTGCCTTTAAAGTCTTCAAGAGAAACGGTATTTCCGTCTTGGTCGAGCAAAGAGAAGGCTGGCGCTGGCGAGCCTGCTGTCAGCGTATTCATGGTGATTTCCTTTACTTTATAGTGTGTTTTTAATGAAATTCAGAGAACCTTGTACGTTGAGCGACTGACAAAGTTCATCGAAATCTTCTTGTAATTGCATTAAGTTACAATCCGCACTTACTGATGCGGTAATCGCAATGTGGAATTGGTCGGCATCAAGTTGAATTTTCGACTTACTGATAGTTTGGGCGCTAAGAGAGTCCAAACCAATCTGTTGATCCGCGAAGAACTTAGTAAACTTTTCAGTCAGACCTGGGCGGTCTTCAGACTCAATAAACACTTCCATTGTGTAGCTGTTGTCGAGCAATTCGTGCGCCGACGTACGCTTCATAATCGTAATCAGGTCATGCTCTTGGCCAAGTAGGGGCAATTGCGTTTCTACTCGAGTCACACTGCTGGCGTTCCCAGTTAGGAGCATGATCAGCGTAAATTCACTTCCAAAGATAGCGATACGGCTATCGACTATGTTACAACCGGCTTGAGTAACGAGGTGTACGACTTGGTTACAAATGCCTGGACGGTCCGTTCCAACTGCTGTAAGTACCAGATGTTGCTTCATAAATGAGCTTCTTGTCCTTTCTTCAATAGAGAGATGTTAGCACAGATATTGCGGAGAAATATCGAGTCAGTTCTTTTTTTAGTTTACAAAAAAGCAGGTTGGCTCTTGAGGTGAACGATTGGAGGCAAGCAGTAAACGAGGGAGTTGAGGGAATAAACGTTTGCATGATGTGCTTGCGTGTTGTTTGGTCTTTTTATTCACTCAGGTCTGACTTGGTGAGCACGACCAAAGAGTATATTTTCCTGGCTTGTGCACTTCAGTATTTTCCAAATCACTGATAGATTCTAAAGTCACTCGAAAGCCCAACACGATTATCAATATTGCCGCTAATCAAACCAAATAGAGCAATTAAGTTGCTAGACCTCTAACAACTGATAATTATTCATTCATTTGTACTTTGTAAGCGAGTTTACGCTCTTGTGTTTTTCAATCGCATTACAGTACCATGCAGAAAGAGTTAAATGAGGGAGATAAACATGTTTTCAGGAAGTATCGTAGCGCTGATTACGCCATTCAAAGCAGATGGCGAAGTAGACTTTGACAGTCTGCAAAAGCTAGTAGAGTACCACGTTGAAGCGGGTACAGACGGTATTGTGGCGGTAGGCACAACAGGTGAGTCAGCGACACTGACCATTGAAGAGCATGTAAAGGTCGTTAATAAAACTGTTGAGTTTGCCGACGGTCGCATCCCTGTGATTGCTGGCACGGGTGCAAATGCAACCCACGAGGCAGTAACATTTAGCAAATTACTGGCTGATTCTGGTATTGCTGGCTTCCTGAGTGTGACACCGTATTACAACAAACCAACTCAAGAAGGTTTGTTCTTGCACTACAAGGCAATTGCTGAAGCGAGTGATGTGCCTCTAATTTTATACAACGTACCAGGCCGTACTGCTGTTGATATGCAGCCAGAAACAGTGGCACGCTTGTCAAAGCTTGATAATATCGTGGCTTTAAAAGATGCAACGGGCGATTTGGACCGAATTGCAATTCACCGTGAACTTTGTGGCGAAGATTTTATCTTACTAAGTGGCGATGATGCGACGGGTCTCGATTTTGTGAAACTTGGTGGCAATGGTGTTATCTCGGTAACGAACAATATTGCAGCTAAAGACATGGCAGACATGTTCCATTTGGCAAGTGAAGGTAAGTATGAAGAAGCAGAAGCGATTAACCAACGCTTGATGACTCTACACAAAAACCTTTTCATTGAAGCAAGCCCTATCCCAGTAAAATGGGCAGCGCAAAAGCTTGGTTTGATTGAAGAAGGTGGTTTGCGTCTTCCTTTAACCACACTTTCTGAAAAATCGCAGCCGATCGTTGAACAGGCGTTAACCGACGCCGGTATTTATTAAAATTGAGCTATTAAGATTGAGTTACTAGGATTGAAGTTCATACTGGGGGCCAAAGCGCCCTCGGTGTTTTAGGAGTATAGATGAAGCTTTCAAGCCAGTTAGTGTTAAGTTCATTAGCTGTATTCGTATTGACTGCCTGTTCAGGTGGTGCCAATCAACGTCGTCAAGCAAAAGATGACTTCGAGTATTTGAACTCCCCCAATTTGGGTGAGTGGAATGTCCCACAAGGCGCACAGCCACAGTTTTATCCGAACTATGAGATCCCTCAGGGTAACTATGCTGGTGGTGTAGGTAAAGATGTCGACATTCGTCCACCTCAACAAGTCCTAGAGCTTATTCCTGGTGCACGTCTGGACCGCAGTAGTGATGGTGAAGTGACACTTTGGCTACTTCGTAAAGATGAACTAGATAAAGTTTGGCAAACGGTACAAAACATGGTCGCGGCCAACGAGATTCCAGTTGAAAGCCAAACAGATTCTCGCATCGAGACGGGTTGGGTGACGTGGGATTCGCCAGACGAAGAGCTGGAAATTGGTAGCCGATATGAGATCGTACGTGCTGAAGCAAATGGTCGACACGGCTTTAAAGTTAGTCTTATTGACTGGCGTGAAGGCAATCAAGTGAAAGAAGTAACGGCGACCAACCGTGAGCGCTACAATGTGTTCATGACGAACTTGGTAACCGCTCGCTACGATCAAGAAGTACGTGAAGAAGCACAACGTAAAGCGCAAGAGTTGGTTAAACAGATCCCAATTACAATGGGTAAAGACCGTAGTGGGCTTCCTGTGATTGTCGCGCGCGCGCAATACAACATGCTTTGGCAACGTCTGCCTAATATTCTACCTAAGATGGGCTTTAAGATTGAAGAGCGTAGCCAGTCTCAGGGCACAATCACTGCGAAATATGCGTCTCCGGATGATGAATTCTGGAACGATATCGGCGTTAAACCAGTGGAGTTAGACGCTGGTAAGTACACATTCTTACTTGGCGATTTAGGCAACCGTACGTCTATCAATATTACGGATTCCTCTGGTAAGCCAGTAGAAGAAGAGTTTTTGAAATCACTAGCGCCTGTATTGGCTGCGACGGTGAAGCAGTAACCAAAGCGAACTTAACGCGATACGTTTACACAATAATTGAAAAGGGACCCAGTGGTCCCTTTTTTGATGCTTATATTCGGCGTGTCGGGATAAAGTAGGTGTTTAACTAACGAGGCTCGTCTTTGTTGCTCTCCTCGTCAGCGGAGCGCTGTTTATCCAACGTGTTCAGCTTATCTAAATCGTTCTTACGGCTTTTATCCATCTGACCAAACTTCATTTTTGCGGTGTATTTGAGTGCGGCAATGTTACCAATGACCACGCTCAACACTACAATGATAATGACCCAAGGATTGGTGAGTATTTCTATCATAGAGCCTCCGGCGGCGTGATATTGTGAATAAATTTGGCAACGACGTTATCCAAATTATTCAGTATGACGTCAATCCCTGCAATGTTGTCGGTCTGATTTTGCTGAATCAGCTGGTTTCTGAGCACATCAGGCGTCAATTGCGCGAGGCACTGTTGCCCGACAGTGCGGTGGCTAATGTGCCAAGGCTCAATCGAAACGCCACCTAAATCTTGCTGATAAGGGAAGAAGAAGCCGAATCGACCAAGGTTGGCTTTTAACCATTGGTAGAATGCTTGCTGGTGGCCATCAAGGTACTCCCAAGGTTCCAGCTTGAGTTTGGTGTCAGTAGGCAATAAATTGCGCGCATAGACATCAAAATCACAACCCCAATGATGACGACTTCCTCCAGGCAGTGCCGACCAGCGCAAAATGGCCATCAACTTCTCTTCGTCATTTAACTCTGCTTTGTTGAAAGGGCGGGAGTTGACGTCGAGAATTGGCAACTCACCAGAAAACTTCCCGTTCCAGATCGCTTTTTGGCGGTTGAAGTCACGAAAACCACTGGCGATTTCCATTTTAAAACCTGCTTCTGTTGCCGCTTCAATCATCTTTAGCAGATCGTCAGCCACTTCAGGGTGGAGTAGAAACGCTTTTTGACCCACTAAAGTGGATTCCAGATGAGAATCTGTGGTGCCGGTGAGTTGCTCTGGTGTCATGGTGCTCTCGCTGATTACTTCGCTAACAGGTGTTTCAACGTGTTCTCGTACATGTCAGTCAACTTTTCTAGATCGTCCACTTTCACGCATTCGTTCACTTTATGAATCGTAGCATTAACAGGGCCTAACTCTACGACTTGACCACCCATTCGAGCGATAAAGCGACCATCAGACGTACCGCCAGTTGTAAGTAGGGCTGGCTTCGTATCATTCACGTCGGCAACAGCAGCAACAACCGCATCTAGCAGCGCGCCTGTATCGGTCAGGAATGGGTCGCCGTTGAATGTCCATTTTAGATCGTAGTCCAGCTCATGCTTGTCCAATGTTTCGGTAACACGCTGAACAATTGCGTCATTGTTAAGCTCAGTACTAAAACGTAGGTTGAACTGAACATGGAACTCGCCAGGAATGACGTTAGACGCACCAGTGCCAGCCGATACGTTCGGGATCTGGAAGCTGGTTGGTGGGAAATAATCATTCCCTTTGTCCCACTCGGTTGTTGCGAGTTCATGAATCGCGAGTAGAGACTCGTGCACTGGGTTATTGGCTAGGTGAGGATAGGCCACGTGGCCTTGTGTTCCTTTTACTGTTAAATCGCCCGTGATAGAACCGCGACGTCCATTTTTCACCACATCGCCAACCACTTCGGTGCTGGATGGTTCACCGACGATACACATGTCGATATTCTCGCCACGTGCCATCAACGTTTCTACAACACGAACGGTACCATTGATAAATGGTCCTTCTTCATCCGACGTAATTAGAAAGCCGATTGAGCCTTTGTGGTCTGGGTTTTCTGCAATGAAGCGTTCGACAGCAACGACCATAGCAGCTAGCGACCCTTTCATGTCCGCTGCACCGCGACCGTGTAGGTAACCATCAATAATAGTTGGTTCAAACGGATGTGTATCCCAGTGCTCCAGTTTGCCAGCAGGTACCACATCGGTGTGGCCAGCGAACGCAAATAGTGGCGCTTCTGAACCACGGCGAGCCCAGAAGTTCGTGGTGTCTTCAAACACCATTACTTCAATTTCAAACCCGAGTGCTTTTAAGCGCTCGATCATCAAATCCTGACAACCTGCGTCTTCCGGCGTTACTGATTGTCTACTGATCAGATCTTTAGCAAGTGCCAATACTGGACTGTCTGTCATCCTTGAGTATTCCTTTATTTAAGAGTTGAAAATGGTAGCGTATTGATCAGCTTTAAAACCGATATGAAGTTGATCATTCACTTTTAAAATTGGGCGCTTGATCATCGCCGGATTTTCTACCAAAAGAGCGATCGCGTTTTCTTCGTTAAGCGTGTCTTTCTGTTCTTGTGTCAGTTGGCGGTAGGTCGTGCCACGTTTGTTGAGCACCTGTTCCCAACCTAAAGCGCGACAAAATTCGCTTACCATAGCTACATCAACGCCTTGCTTACGGTAGTCATGGAAATCGTAAGCAATATCCTCAGCTTCTAACCATTTTTTGGCTTTTTTGATCGTATCGCAGTTGGGAATACCAAACATGGTAATCGACATAGTGTTTCCTTTTTTCTTTGTTCTATTTTTCACTGGCGCGGTTAAGACGCACTTAAGTTATTTGGGCTGCTATAGCATCCTATCAAGAAGCAATCAAACTGACAAAATGCGGTGGAAAATATTTTCAGATAGATTGAGATAACTGATGTTACGTAACTTATTTACGATGAATGCACTATAAATCGAATAAAAAATCGTCTAAATCAAATGGAAAAGTCGAGTTATTGATCAAACGCAACATCTCGCTGAGCAAAAACGAAATAATGAATCAGCACAATTTTAGGAGGTGTCAATGGAATTGAGTCCTGTTTTTGCAAGGCGGCTATATTTGGCCTTGTTGGTGGAAAACCTAGAAAGGCCGAATGTGCCAAAGTTGATCGAAAAAACGGGGTGGCCTCGTCGTACAATTCAAGATGTACTCAAGGCGTTACCTGGGATCGGCATTGAACTCATATTCGTTCAAGATGGCCGACGTCATAATGACGGCTATTATCAACTTTCAGATTGGGGGCCTTTTGATAGCCAATGGGTTCTAGAGCGGGAGAGAGATATCGCTAGCAGTCTTGGATTTCGTGCATAAGCCAGCAATTGCTGGCTTTTTTCATATTCAGGCGTCACCCATTACAGCGGTAAGCGGAGCCCAGTACGCTAAATGAGGTGATAAAATCTTGTGGGGAGACCATAAAAACGGTATCCGCATCGATAGCCGCGGCATTGTTTTTTAAATCATTCATCGCACCTTGCATCATCGCGTCATTAGTCATAAAAATGTAGTTATACCAATGACCCTCGCTTCCGGTGACTTCGCCTTTGTATTCGCATCGATCAGGGTTGAACTGAGCGTCAATGCGAATATGAACATCTTGGCTTTGAGCATGAGTAAGGTGAGAAGGCATCGTGCAACCAGAGAGAAGTACGACAAAAAGTCCAAGTAACAGGCGTCTCATCAGCTATTTCCCCAATACTATGTAAGCAGCAAAGCCAATCCAGCTCAGAGCGAGCAGTATCCAAGGCAGTTTGCTTGATGCATGGTTTGGCGCATCGTCGGTGATGTTGTCTTGTTCGATAGTCTCTTCATGCTGACGTTGCTTTTCACGTTGCTGTTTTTTCTTTGCTTTATCGGCTTGACGATTGCGCTCTTTCTGCTGCTTCTTATATTGAGCGATGCCTTTTTCGATACCTTGAGCGATAAGCTTGGTTTGCTCTTTGGTTTGCCCCGGTTTCTGCGTGGATTTGGCAATTCTCATCGCTTCGGCTTGAGTTTCTTGAGAAGGCGCTGGGGTAGCTGGAGTTCTTTTTTTCATGTTTCTCATCAACGTCATTGTAAATCTTTGTTTAGTTTACCTGTGTAAGATGATGAAATGAACTTTAGTTCTCATCTTTGCTGGCTTGCAACTCTGAAATGATAGGTTAAAGTGGCGTTTTATCACATTAAGAAGAAGATGTTGTGCGCTACTCGTTTGACCAATATGACGCCCATGGATTTTTAAAAGCGCCGATTATTTTATGGTTTGGATGGATGTTTCTTGTGCGTTCATGGGTTGTATTTGCGATGGCTGGCGTAAGTCGTGATAGTGGCAGTAAGCTACTCGCTATTGTTTACCCAGACTCAAGTACGCTGTATTTGGGGTTGGCTATGGGCATTCCAAGCCTGCTTCTCATGTGGTTGATGGGGCTCCGTCACCCCGATAGAGGATGGGTAAACAGAATTACTCGCTATGGTCGAGAGATCACTTTGATCTTGTGCGGTATCCAACTGGCTCAGACCATGTATCATGTGTATCTGGAACATGGTGTATTCAACTGGGCAAACGCCCTTACCATTACCTTATTAGCTTGGTTTATGATCTATCTTCTAAATGGAAGATGGGTAAAAGACTGTTTTCATGTGCCACAATTGGAGCGCAATGAAGAGCAGCCTTCGAAGAATTAAAAACAATAACTTCCCACACCGGGGCAAAGTATAGAGGAAACCTCAATGTCACAAGCTCAAACGGCGATCGTGCCAGAAGCAGGGCCATTTGCACTGTACACTCAACTTAAAGTGAACCAAAACCGTGAAAACGTATTGGATAAGCTGAAAGCACTACCAAAGTTAGTGGAAGAGTTAAATATTACCCAGCCAGGCGCGGCGCTGACCCTTTCTATCGCATTCACAAAATCGTTTTGGCAACACCTCAATGTAGACGCGCCAGAGGAGCTTATTGATTTTACTCAACTTGGCGAAGGAGACATCGTAGCGCCTGCAACGGATGTTGATGTGCTGATTCACTGTCACTCTACTCGTCACGACTTGCACTTTTATGTTCTGCGTAAGTTTCTAGAAGAGACGGCAGAAGATGTCACCATTGTGGACGAAACGTATGGGTACCGTTACCTTGATGCTCGTGATATGACAGACTTTATTGATGGGACAGAAAACCCGAAAGGGGAGGCTCGCGCTGATGTGGCTCTAGTAAAAGAGGGCCCATTTGCTGGAGGTAGTTATGTCATGGCTCAACGCTTCGAACATAACCTTGCCGCTTGGAATCGCTTGAATGTCAAAGCGCAAGAAAAAGTGATTGGTCGTACCAAACCAGACTCTATCGAGCTAGAAGACGTTCCTGCTGCATCACACGTTGGTCGCGTTGATATTAAAGAAGAAGGAAAAGGTCTCAAGATTGTTCGTCATAGCTTGCCATACGGGACGGTAACAGGGCCTCATGGCCTGCTGTTTATCTCTTACTGTAATACACTTCATAACATTAAAGTGATGTTAGAAAGTATGTACGGCGTGACAGATGGTAAAACAGACCAAATGCTTCGTTTCACAACAGCGGTAACTGGTGCGTACTTCTTCGCGCCTTCGCAAGAAATGCTCGCAGAGCTAGCCATCAACTAAGTTCTCAGACTTCATTTCTTAAGCCCTCTAATTGGAGGGCTTTTATTTTCTTCTTTTCTATTCCACAGACTTTTTCAAAAAAGACTAAACCTTTCGATTATTTGGTCGATAAGTATCCAAAGCCTTAATTTATTTGGAGTCTGTGTCTCTTGGCTATCACCGTTAATACCAATGTTGCAGCACTTGTCGCACAACGTCATTTGACCAGTGCAACTGACATGCTGAACCAATCCATGGAGCGTTTGTCTTCAGGGAAGCGTATTAACAGCGCAAAGGATGACGCTGCGGGTCTGCAAATCTCCAACCGCTTGCAATCACAAATGCGTGGTTTAGATGTTGCGGTTCGCAACGCGAATGATGGCATTTCCATCATGCAAACTGCGGAAGGCGCGATGAATGAGGTGACTAATATCATGCAACGTATGCGTGATTTGTCGCTACAGTCAGCCAATGGTTCAAATAGCAAAGCGGAACGCACTGCACTGCAAGAAGAAGTGACGGCACTTAACGATGAGCTAAACCGCATTGCCGAAACGACCTCCTTTGGTGGGCGTAAACTGCTCAATGGCAGCTTTGGTAAGTCGGCATTTCAAATCGGTGCAGCGTCAGGTGAAGCTGTGCAAGTTGAATTAAAGTCGATGCGCAGTGATGGCATTGATATGGGCGGCTTTAGTTACATTGCAAACGGACGTGCAAGCTCTGATTGGAAAGTAAAAGACGGTGCGAATGATCTTAGTATGTCATTTACGAATCGTTTTGGTGAGACGGAAACCATTCAAATTAATGCCAAAGCTGGCGATGATATCGAAGAGCTTGCGACTTATATCAATGGTCAAACTGACAAAGTCACGGCATCGGTGAATGAAGAAGGTCAGTTACAGCTATTTATGGCTGGAGAAGAAACTTCAGGCACTTTATCGTTTTCAGGTGACTTAGCGAGTGAACTGGGGTTACAGCTAAAAGGTTACGATGCGGTTGATAACATCGACATTACGTCTGTCGGTGGTGCGCAACAAGCCGTGGCCGTCCTAGATACTGCGATGAAGTACGTTGATAGCCATCGTGCTGAGTTAGGCGCGTATCAAAACCGCTTTAATCACGCGATCAATAATCTCGATAACATCCACGAAAACTTAGCCGCTTCCAACAGTCGTATCCAAGACACTGACTACGCGAAAGAAACCACGCAAATGGTGAAGCAGCAGATTTTGCAGCAGGTCAGTACTTCTATTCTTGCACAAGCAAAACAAGCGCCCAACCTAGCATTAACCTTACTTGGCTAATGATCGATCTCGCTCGAATTTAACGTAAAACCTGCCTGTATCGACAACTCGAAAAGAAGCTTTAGCGAAAATTTGACGTTTTTTTGCTTTTTTATCTGCTTCATCACGATTCCTTCTCCAAATGAACTTTTTCCAAAAAAATCCAAAAAATTCCCTAAAGAAATCAGTTTGAGCGCCGTTAATAAAAGTAACTTTGAGAGAACTACTTGGTTTTCCGAGACGTCGGAAACCGCTATACCGGAAAATCAATTGGAGAAATCACCATGGCAGTGAATGTAAACACTAACGTATCAGCGATGACCGCTCAGCGTTACCTAAACAACGCAAACTCAGCTCAACAAACTTCTATGGAGCGTTTGTCTTCGGGGTTCAAAATCAACAGCGCAAAAGATGACGCTGCGGGTCTACAAATCTCGAACCGTTTGAACGTACAAAGCCGTGGCCTGGATGTGGCGGTTCGCAACGCGAACGACGGTATCTCAATTGCACAAACCGCTGAAGGTGCAATGAACGAGACCACTAACATTCTTCAACGTATGCGTGACTTGTCTCTACAATCAGCAAACGGCTCAAACTCGAAATCAGAGCGTGTGGCGATTCAAGAAGAAGTGACCGCGCTAAACGACGAACTAAACCGTATCGCAGAAACCACTTCTTTCGGTGGTAACAAGCTACTAAACGGCACACACGGTGCGAAATCGTTCCAAATCGGTGCGGATAATGGTGAAGCCGTGATGCTTGAGCTAAAAGACATGCGTTCAGACAACAAAATGATGGGCGGTGTGAGCTACCAAGCTGAAAGTGGTAAAGGTAAAGACTGGAACGTTGCTGAAGGTAAGAACGACCTAAAAATCAACCTAACGGACAGCTACGGTCAAGAGCAAGAAATCAACATCAGTGCAAAAGCGGGTGACGATATCGAAGAGCTTGCGACTTACATTAACGGTCAAACTGACCTAGTGAAAGCCTCAGTAGACCAAGACGGTAAACTGCAAATCTTTGCTGGCAACAACAAAGTCGAAGGCGAAGTCGAGTTTTCAGGCGGCCTATCTGGCGAGCTGGGTTTAGGCGAAGGTAAAAAAGTAACGGTAGATACTATCGACGTAACCTCAGTAGGTGGCGCACAAGAATCTGTTGCTATCATCGATGCGGCACTGAAATACGTAGACAGCCACCGCGCAGAGCTGGGTGCTTTCCAAAACCGTTTCAACCATGCAATCAGCAACTTGGACAACATTAACGAGAACGTGAACGCGTCGAAGAGCCGTATCAAAGATACTGACTTCGCGAAAGAAACGACTCAAATGACCAAGTCACAAATTCTATCGCAAGCGTCAAGCTCAATCCTTGCGCAAGCGAAACAAGCGCCAAACTCAGCGCTAAGTCTGCTAGGTTAATTTCAAACCTAAGACGAGAACCTCATTGGCTCGTGGTGAGAGATGAGCGAGTAAACCCAGCTTCGGCTGGGTTTTTTCTGTCTTTTGGGGACTCAGGATTTCTGCGAATCACGACATTAGAGCTTCATCACATTTCAGTAAGCCAAAGAAAATAATCGCAAAAAATTGAAAATTTCTTCTAAAGGATATTCATCGGTCGCCGTTAAAGGGACTGAGAGAAATGAGATGTACCTAAGTGAGGTGAGAGACACGACGGTACATTCACTAAAGCCTTAAGGAGATCAATTATGGCGATTAACGTTAATACTAACGTTTCTGCGATGACTGCACAGCGTTACCTAAACCAGGCAGCTGACGGTCAACAAAAATCAATGGAGCGTTTGTCTTCGGGTTATAAAATCAATAGCGCGAAAGACGATGCTGCAGGTCTACAGATTTCAAACCGCTTGAATGCACAAAGCCGTGGCCTAGACATGGCGGTGAAAAACGCAAACGACGGTATTTCTATTGCACAGGTTGCTGAAGGTGCAATGAATGAATCTACCAACATCCTACAACGTATGCGTGACCTATCGCTTCAATCTGCGAACGGTTCTAACTCAAAAGCAGAACGTGTTGCGATCCAAGAAGAAGTAACAGCGCTAAATGACGAGCTAAACCGTATTGCTGAAACTACCTCTTTCGGTGGTAACAAGTTGCTGAACGGTACATACGGTACGCAATCTTTCCAAATCGGTGCAGACTCAGGTGAAGCAGTGATGCTTTCTATGGGTAGCTTGCGCTCAGACACTTCTGCAATGGGTGGCAAGAGCTACGCAGCAGAAGAGGGTAAAGATGCATCTTGGACTGTTGGTGAGAAAACTGAGTTCAAAATGAGCTACACCAACAAACAAGGTGAAGAGAAAGAGCTATCGATCAGCGCAAAACAAGGCGACGACATTGAGCAGCTAGCAACGTACATCAACGGTCAAAACGATGATGTAAAAGCGTCTGTTGGTGAAGATGGCAAGCTACAAGTATTTGCTTCTTCTCAAAAAGTTCAAGGTGATGTTGAGTTCTCTGGCAACCTAGCGGACGAGATCGGCTTTGGCGGTCCGAAAGACGTAACAGTGAAAGACATCGACGTAACAACAGTAGCTGGCTCTCAAGAAGCTGTGGCTGTTATCGACGGTGCCCTGAAGTCAGTAGACAGCCAACGTGCGTCACTTGGTGCTTTCCAAAACCGCTTCAACCACGCAATCAGCAACCTAGACAACATTAACGAGAACGTTAATGCGTCTAACAGCCGTATTAAAGATACTGATTACGCGAAAGAAACCACTGCGATGACTAAGTCGCAAATTCTTCAGCAAGCAAGTACTTCAATCCTGGCTCAAGCGAAGCAGTCTCCATCTGCAGCGCTAAGCTTGTTGGGCTAAGTGGTTGACCCAGCCTGAGGTAAATACCTTAGTGCTGGGGCACCAAAGCGATAGATTCTATCGTTAGCCCATAAGGTGGAAGGGAGATTGTAATGGATATATCCTCCTACGCATCGAACATCCAGCCTTACGGCACGCCAAGTGGCACAAAGTTTGCAAATAAAAATGGCAATGATATAGGCACGTCTAGCCCAGCAAATTCAAATGGTGAGGTTTCGCCGCAAAAAGCGAAAGACACCGAATACGACTTCTCTGTTCAAGCCGCGATCGAGATGGCAGAAAGCCGTCAAGAGCTGAACAAAGAAGAACGTGAAAAATTGGTCGCGCAAATGAATGAGTTTGTGACGTCCATAAACAAAGGAGTCGCGTTTCGAGTGGATGAGGAATCCGGGAGAGATGTGGTGACGATTTACGAAGCCAAAACGGGCGACGTGATTCGTCAAATTCCTGATGAAGAAATGCTAATGGTATTGCGTCGCCTAGCTGAGCACACAGCCAACAGCGGGTTGTTGACTGAAAAAGTGTAAGTCGTTTTTAGAGGTGATTTGATGAGTTTAGGCCCTTTGGGGATGTCTGGCGGCATGGATATCAATTCCATGGTCAGCAAAATTGTGGATGCCGAACGCGTACCAAAGCAGCAACGCATTGACAACGAGCGCACGACAATTAATGCCAGTATCAGTGCCTATGGGCGACTCAGAGAGTCACTGGATACGATGAAAAATCTCATGGCGAACTTTCGTCAAGAGAAAGCGTTTGCCGTTCGTACTGTTGAAACGACAGACGACAATATCGTATCTGCTACTGCAACTACAGATGCTATCGCTGGCAAATATGCTATCGATGTGTTGCAGCTTGCCCAGAGCCACAAAGTCGCTTCTGACGTACTGCCAGAAGAGGCAAAGTTTGGCCCTGGTAAGCTGCAGATTTCGCTTGGTGATGACACCTTCAACGTGAACGTTCGTTCGAGCTCCAAGCTCGCAGATGTCGTACGTGGCATCAACGGCTCAAAAGACAACCCCGGTGTTCGAGCATCTCTCATTAACGACGTTGAAGGTCCACGCCTTATCCTTGCTTCTAACCTCTCTGGTAAGGATCATCAAATCAGAGTCAGTGTGGAGGCCGACAAAGGCAACCCTCTAAAATATTTCGAATATCAAACACTTGAAGACCGTGTTAACGCGCTTGAAGAAGCTCGTTCAGCGGCGGAAGAAGTGTTAGGTCCTCTTCAATTCCCAGAGCAACCAGTAGAACTGGATGCAAACGGCAATCCTCTACCTCCAGAAGAGCAAAAAGCGGCAGAAAATGGACAAGATGATGGCTCCCAAGAGCCTATCTCTGCTGCGGGTGCAGATGCTGCTAAAGCTGGGCAGGAAGCGATTGATGAAGCCAACCGACGCGCGAGTTTGCGCCCTGAAGACCGAATTCCAGGGTGGACAGAAACTGCGTCAGGCACTTTGCTGGATTCTTATGAAGAGCCAGAGCTTGAACTTGACGAGAAAGCAATAGAGAAGGCACCAGATGTTCCGGGTTGGAGTAATGCGGCATCAGGCACATTAACCGACTCTTACGTTACGACGAAAGAGGCCAAGCAGCTTCTTGAGCAAGAAAAAGCTGAAATTGAGCAAAAAATTGCGAGTGAAAAACAAGCGCTAGACGCAAAAGTTGAACGTGGTGAATTGACCGAAGAGCAAGCGAAACAAATTCATCGCGCTAAGCTGGATCCTCAAGAGCGTGAACGTTTAGAAAAAATTGATGAAGCAGAAGCGAAAATCGCAAAAGCGCAGTCTGCTTTTGAAGAATACCTTGGTATGACAGAGGTACAAGCAGGGCAAGATTCAGAAGTTCTGCTTGATGGAGTAGCAAAGCTATCTAGTCATAACAATGTGATTGAAGATGCCATAGAAGGTGTTGATTTAACAATTAAAGGCAAATCAGAACCGAACAAGCCACCTGCTGAAATTGGCGTCGAATACGATCGTCAGAGTGTGCGTAACGACATCGAAAACTTTGTGGCTGCGTATAACTCGTTTTATCAAACGTCTCAAGCGTTGGCGAGTGTGGATCCGGTCACTGGTCAAAAAGGACCGTTGTCGGGTGACAGTACCGTACGCAGCGCAGACTCACGATTAAAATCGGTATTTTCCACTCAAATTGATAAAGCGCCTGAAAACCTAAAGTCATTAACTGAATTTGGCATTACTACCACGCGTCAAGGTACCTTAGAAATCAACTATGACATGTTGGATCGTCAGTTGAACAACAACTTCAACGAGCTAGAAAAGTTCTTCGGTGGCAACACAGGTTTTGCTAAACGAGTCGAAGACGCGATTCATGGTATTACAGGCATTACAGGCAGCATTCGTACTCGAGAGAAAAGTCTCACAGAACAAAATTATCGTTTGAGTGATGATCAAGCGGCATTAGATCGCCGCATGGAAAGCCTAGAAAAGCGAACTCACGCGAAGTTTACCGCCATGCAAGATGCGACTGGCAAAATGCAAGGTCAGTTAGGTGCCTTAATGAGTGCGTTGGGTTAATAAATGCAAAAAGAACTCATAGATATTAGTGATATAGATCAACTAATTACGCAAGAATTGGAAAAAGTCGACTTTAGTACTGAAGAAATTCTTCGCTTGGTCGATATCAGGGAACGGTTATTGCAAAACCTGTTACCAATTATTCATCAAAATCCTTTGGTTAAGCAGGATGCAGAGTGGCAAGCGTTGCTTACTCGTACCAAAAGAATTGTCGAGCTGATGCAATCGGAAACGTCAAAGGTCGGAAAAGAACTTCATAAGTTTCGTTATGGCCAGCGTTCGCTTCAGCAGTACAAAAAATTTATTTAAAAGAGGATTACTATGCGCGGTTCTTTGCAAGCATACAAAAAGGTATCAGTCGACAGCCAGCTAAGCGCGGCTTCTCCGCACAAAGTCATTCAAATGCTTATGGCTGGTGCGATTGAGCGCCTTATTCAAGGTAAAGCGGCCATGCAAGCAGGCAACATTCCAGCAAAAGGTGAGCGTTTAGGTAAAGCGCTAGACATCATTATTGCGCTACGTAGCTGTCTATCGATGGATGACGGTGGTGATATTGCTTCAAACTTAGATTCACTCTATGAGTTTATGATCACGCAAATTTCAGCTGCTAACCATCAAAATGATCCTCAACTGATCGACGACGTTATCGACATTATCCGTGAGATCAAATCCGCTTGGGACCAAATCCCTACAGAGTTTCATAATCTTACAGCAGCTGAAGTCGGTATTTAATAACCAAAACAACGCGTTAAGATATTAGAGGAATATATTTGTCAATTGCGCAACGAGTTGTGTAGCAAAGTTTCTATCAAGCTCACACCTCTTTATTGCTTGGTTGCCTTATTTTTATATTCAAATAAAATAGAAGCCATTAGTAGCCCTAATGGCTTTTTTTGTTGCTGATTTTCCTATTTTGTCTATCGTAAATTGAGTGTGGTGGTTCTGCCTTCTTTTAGCACCCAATTGCGCAAATCAAGGTTTGGCCGCAACGCACCTAAAATAAAGGCAATCATTCTTACTTATGCAAGGTTTGGCAAAGCTGCTTGTAATTGATGATGACGCATCAAGTCGTTTAAATTTAAGCAATATATTGGAATTTGTTGGAGAAAATTGCGAAGCGGTCAGTTCTGATCAGCTCAGCGATGTTGATTGGTCTAGCGTATGGTCGTGCTGTATTGTTGGTAACATTCCAGCAGGTCAAGCGGCGAATACGGTTATCTCTCATTTAAACAGCGCCTACCACATCCCACTTTTAGTCATGGGCCGATTTCCGTTGCCCGTGGATGATCTTCCAAATTTTGTAGGTGAGCTAGAACTACCTCTTAATTACCCACAGCTTAGTGAGGCGTTACGCCACTGCAAAGATTTTCTGGGTCGAAAAGGGGTCAATGTCGTTGCTAGTGCACGAAAAAACACGCTTTTTCGCAGCTTAGTTGGTCAAAGCAGAGGTATTCAAGAAGTTCGTCACCTGATCGAGCAAGTCTCAGACACTGAGGCAAACGTGTTGATCTTGGGTGAATCTGGTACCGGTAAAGAAGTCGTTGCGCGTAACATTCACTATCATTCGTCGTACAGCAGTGGTGCCTTTGTGCCCATTAACTGTGGTGCCATTCCACCGGAGCTTCTAGAAAGTGAATTGTTTGGCCACGAAAAAGGCGCGTTTACTGGTGCGTTAACGGCACGTAAAGGTCGATTTGAGCTCGCAGACGGTGGCACGATCTTTCTTGATGAGATTGGCGATATGCCGATGTCGATGCAAGTTAAGTTACTTCGCGTATTGCAAGAGCGCTGCTTCGAACGCGTAGGTGGCAATAGCACCATCAAGGTCAATGTTCGAGTTGTCGCGGCCACACACCGTAATCTAGAAAGTATGATTGAAGAAGGCACGTTCCGAGAAGACTTGTTCTATCGTTTGAACGTGTTTCCAATCGAGATGCCTGCGCTGAAAGAGCGCAAACAAGATATTCCATTGCTGCTGCAAGAGTTGATGACGCGTCTGGAAGCGGAGGGTGGCCAGCCTATCTGTTTTACCCCTCGTGCGATCAATTCACTGATGGAGCACAACTGGCCGGGTAACGTGCGTGAGTTAGCCAACCTTGTTGAGCGAATGATCATTCTGTACCCAAATAGCTTGGTCGATGTAAACCACTTACCAACCAAATATCGCTACAGTGATATCCCGGAGTTCCAACCAGAAAGTAATCCGTTTATTTCGGTTGAAGAACAAGAGCGTGATGTGTTCCAAGACATCTTCTCAGAAGACTTTAGCTTTGATGATCAAGACGATCTTGACCACAGCATGAACGCTCCGCAAGCGCTGCCGCCTGAAGGTGTAAATCTGAAAGAGCTGTTGGCTGATTTAGAAGTTAATATGATCAGCCAAGCGTTAGAAGCACAAGGTGGAGTCGTGGCACGAGCCGCTGATATGCTGGGTATGCGACGCACAACGTTGGTGGAAAAAATGCGTAAGTACAACTTACAACGCTAGGCAACGTTGAGATTTAAGACGATATCTAAATCATTTGGGCTATTTAGCATCGTTTTTCTGACACCAAAAACCGTTATCTGAGGGTGTCAACTTATTGTCGATGACTTAACGTCATGATAAATATAAAAAATAGCTTGGTACGCTAATTGCTTACCAAGCTATTTTAGTTTTAGCGGCGATATTTCAACAGGCAGTAATGGATAACAACACCAACCAATCCCATTTAGATTCCGTAGAAAATCAGGTTGAGCGCTATAAGCAGGTGCTTGATGTGATGCCTGCCGGAGTGATTCTGCTCGACACGTTCGGCATAGTGCGTGAAGCAAACCCAGAGGCGCACCGAATTCTTGAGATTCCACTGGTTAATGAAAAATGGTTCAACATTATTCAGGCGGTGTTTGATCCTCGTGAGGATGATGGTCACGAAGTTTCCCTGCGGAATGGTCGTAAAGTTCGATTAGCCATTTCGGCTTCTACGACAGGTCAATTGATCCTGATTACCGATTTAACCGAAACTCGCTTACTTCAAGCTCGTGTGAGTGATTTACAACGCTTGTCGTCGTTAGGGCGTATGGTAGCGTCACTTGCTCATCAGGTAAGAACGCCGCTATCGAGCGCCATGCTATATGCATCCAATTTGGGAGCGCCAAACCTTCCACCAGCGACAAGGGAGCGCTTTCAAACCAAATTAATGGATCGACTGCACGATTTGGAAAAGCAGGTTAATGATATGCTGCTTTTTGCTAAAGGTGGTGATAATAAAGTCATTAAGCCATTTACGATTGCTCAGTTGGTGGCGGAATATCAGCCGATGGTCGAAACCGCGCTAAAAAATAACGGTATTGATTACTGCCTAGAAGTGGAAGAAGAACAAACTGAGTTGCTAGGCAATGCGAATGCGATTGCATCCGCGTTGAGCAACCTTGTCATGAATGCGATTCAGATGTCTGGTAAAGAGTCGCAAGTCGATATATTTTTCCGCCCGGTAAATGGCGAGTTGCGCATTTCAGTGCAAGACAGCGGACCGGGTGTACCTGAAGAACTACAAGCCAAAATTATGGAGCCATTTTTTACCACGCGTTCTCAAGGAACCGGGTTAGGGCTGGCTGTTGTTCAAATGGTTTGCCGTGCCCATGACGGTCGATTGGAACTTATTTCAGAGCAGGGTGATGGAGCCTGCTTTACCATGTGCATTCCACTAGAGCGAGTGCAACCAGAAGCGCAGTAAGCAGCTTCTGGTAATAACAATTACTGGAGAATCAGAATGGCGCAAAGCAAAGTGCTGATCGTAGAAGACGATGAAGGTCTTCGTGAAGCCCTAGTGGATACTCTGGCTCTGGCAGGGTATGAGTGGTTAGAAGCTGACTGTGCGGAAGACGCACTACTAAAACTCAAATCGAATACTGTCGATATCGTCGTTTCTGACGTGCAAATGGCAGGTATGGGCGGGTTGGCTCTGCTCAAAAACATCAAGCAGAATTGGCCTAACTTACCAGTACTGTTAATGACGGCGTACGCCAACATTGAGGATGCCGTGTCGGCAATGAAAGACGGCGCGATTGACTACATGGCGAAACCATTTGCACCAGAAGTATTGCTGAACATGGTCAGTCGATATGCACCGATCAAAAGCGATGACAATGGTGACGCGGTCGTGGCTGATGAAAAAAGTCTGCGACTACTTGCTTTGGCCGATAAAGTGGCACGTACAGATGCGAATGTTATGGTGCTAGGTCCGAGTGGCTCAGGTAAAGAAGTGATGTCGCGTTATATTCACAACGCATCAAACCGTAAAGATGGTCCATTCGTTGCGATCAACTGTGCGGCGATTCCAGACAACATGCTGGAAGCGACACTATTTGGTTACGAGAAAGGCGCGTTCACTGGTGCGGTTCAAGCGTGTCCGGGTAAGTTTGAACAAGCACAAGGCGGCACAATCTTGCTGGATGAAATCAGCGAAATGGACTTAAACCTGCAAGCGAAACTATTACGTGTTTTGCAAGAGCGTGAAGTGGAGCGCCTTGGCAGTCGTAAGAGTATCAAGCTGGATGTACGCGTGCTCGCGACCAGTAACCGTGATCTCAAGCAGTATGTCTCAGAAGGCAACTTCCGTGAAGATTTATACTACCGCTTGAATGTGTTCCCAATTGCGTGGCCAGCACTGAACGAACGCAAAGGCGATATTGCGCCACTTGCCAAGCATCTTGCTGAGCGTCATTGCAGCAAGATGGGGATGCCAGTGCCTCAATTTTCAGCCGTTGCGGTAGAAAAGCTGCTGCAATACCCTTGGCCAGGTAACGTTCGTGAGCTGGATAACGTGGTGCAACGAGCTCTTATTTTAAGTGAGAATGGTGATATCGACGCTGAACACATCTTACTAGAAGGGGTGGACTGGCAAGATGCCAACAGCTTGCAACATGTGGTGCAAAATGCAGAGATGGTGGTACCTAATGTTAAGCCAGTCGCTCAACCTGAGAGTGTGAACCGTCCGGTATCTGGCGGGGAAGGCTTGGGCAGCGAGCTGCGTGACCAAGAATACGCCATTATTTTGGAAACCTTGGTGGAGTGTAACGGCCGACGCAAAGAAATGGCGGAGAAACTGGGCATAAGCCCACGAACCTTGCGCTACAAACTTGCCAAAATGCGTGATGCTGGTATAGATATCCCAAATTAACATGTGCAATCGCCATAAGACAAAAAGTGTAGGCAAACCGCTAACTAATGTCTTATGGCACGTTAATTGCTGTGTTAATAATCAGTTTTGTTAATAGTCAATCTTTTGGCTTAGAGGTGCTAATGAAAGTTGATGGTATTCAGGCAGAAATGCGCGCCATGATGGTAGAAGCAACCAATACTGCTCCTACTGCAAGTGGGGCGAAAGTTGGAGCAGATTTTAATGATCTCCTAACTAAAGCCATCAATAACGTGAACACACTTCAAAAAGCATCCGGTGATTTACAAACCCGTTTTGATCGTGGTGATGCCGATGTTTCCCTTTCTGACGTTATGATTGCTCGTAACAAGTCTAGTGTCGCTTTTGATGCGACGGTTCAAATTCGCAATAAACTCGTTGAGGCGTATAAAGACCTCATGAACATGCCAGTGTAATTTAGGTAATAAGTGTGGCAGACAAGTCTACAGATTTAACCGTCACTGAAGGCGGCTCAGATGGTGCACTGGTAGCAAGTTCCGACGTAGATGTGGAGAGTCAAAATCCAGATCTAGAGGAGCGCAGTGCGTCAAAATTTGATATGGCAGTGGGTGACCTTGATTTACTTCGTCAAGTTGTACTTGTGCTGTCAATCTCCATCTGTGTTGCATTGATCGTGATGCTGTTCTTTTGGGTCAAAGAGCCGGAGATGCGCCCGCTTGGAGCGTATGAGACCGAAGAGTTGATCCCCGTTTTGGATTATCTGGACCAGCAAAAAATCAATTACAAGCTTGATGGTAATACCATTTCTGTTGAATCGAGCGAATACAACTCGATCAAACTTGGCATGGTTCGCTCGGGCGTAAACCAAGCCACAGAGGCGGGCGATGATATTTTGCTGCAAGATATGGGCTTTGGCGTATCACAACGTTTAGAGCAAGAGCGCCTTAAACTCAGTCGAGAACGTCAATTGGCTCAAGCGATTGAGGAAATGAAGCAAGTTCGTAAAGCACGAGTCTTATTGGCGCTGCCAAAGCACAGTGTGTTTGTACGTCACAATCAAGAAGCATCTGCGTCCGTATTTTTGACACTGTCGACTGGCACGAACCTCAAACAGCAAGAAGTTGATTCTATCGTTGACATGGTGGCGAGTGCCGTTCCGGGAATGAAAACCTCCCGAATTACCGTCACAGATCAGCATGGCCGTTTGCTCAGTTCAGGCTCTCAAGACCCTGCTTCTGCAGCGCGACGCAAAGAGCAAGAATTAGAGCGTAGTCAGGAACAGGCGCTGCGTGAAAAAATTGATTCAGTGCTATTACCTATTTTAGGTTATGGCAACTACACGGCGCAGGTCGATATCCAAATGGATTTCAGCGCGGTTGAACAAACTCGCAAACGCTTTGATCCCAATACCCCTGCAACCCGCAGTGAGTACGAATTAGAAGATTACAATAACGGCAATATGGTAGCGGGTATTCCGGGGGCGTTAAGTAATCAGCCTCCAGCGGATGCCTCTATTCCGCAAGATGTGGCTCAGATGAAAGACGGTTCTGTCATGGGGCAGGGTTCGGTGCGTAAAGAATCCACGCGTAACTTTGAGCTTGATACCACCATCAGCCATGAGCGTAAGCAGACGGGGACGGTTGCTCGTCAGACAGTTTCTGTTGCGATTAAGGACCGTCGTCAGGTCAACCCAGATACGGGAGAAGTGACCTATACCCCGATGTCCGAATCTGAAATCAATGCTATTCGCCAAGTCTTAATTGGTACGGTCGGTTTTGACCAAGGCCGTGGTGATTTGTTGAATGTACTGAGTGTGAAGTTTGCAGAGCCTGAGGCTGAACAGCTGGAAGAACCACCAATTTGGGAGCACCCTAACTTCAGTGACTGGGTTCGTTGGTTCGCAAGTGCATTAGTGATCATCGTTGTTGTGTTGGTTCTGGTTCGCCCAGCAATGAAGAAATTGCTTAACCCTACCAGTGATGACGAAGACGAAATGTACGGACCAGACGGCTTGCCGATTGGCGCGGATGGTGAAACTAGCCTGATTGGCAGCGACATTGAAAGCAGCGAACTGTTTGAGTTTGGTTCAAGTATTGATTTGCCAAACCTTCATAAAGATGAAGATGTATTGAAAGCGGTTCGCGCTCTGGTTGCGAATGAACCTGAACTTGCTGCTCAAGTAGTGAAAAACTGGATGAATGACAATGGCTAACGATATCGTACCTCAAGATGACAACGCCGCGGGAATGCCAGTTGAGCTGGATGTCTCAACCATTACTGGCGAAGAAAAAGCAGCAATTTTGCTACTGAGCCTCAATGAACAAGATGCCGCTGGCATTATTCGTCACCTAGAGCCAAAACAGGTCCAGCGTGTGGGTAGTGCGATGGCTAAGGCGAAAGATCTCAGCCAAGACAAGGTGTCAGCCGTTCACCGTGCGTTTTTGGAGGACATCCAGAAATACACCAACATCGGCATGGGCAGCGAAGACTTCATGCGTAATGCGCTGGTGGCGGCTCTTGGGGAAGACAAAGCCAACAACTTGGTTGACCAGATCCTACTTGGTACGGGTTCAAAAGGCCTGGATTCTTTGAAATGGATGGACCCACGACAAGTGGCGAGCATCATTGTCAACGAACACCCGCAGATCCAAACCATCGTATTGTCTTATTTAGAAGCAGACCAATCCGCGGAGATTTTGTCTCAGTTCCCTGAGCGCGTGCGTTTGGATCTGATGATGCGTATTGCCAACCTTGAAGAAGTTCAGCCATCGGCACTGGCAGAGCTGAACGAAATCATGGAGAAACAGTTCGCGGGTCAAGCTGGCGCTCAAGCAGCCAAGATTGGTGGCCTGAAAGCGGCAGCGGAGATCATGAACTATCTAGACAACAACGTCGAAGGTTTGTTGATGGAACAGATTCGCGATCAAGACGAAGACATGGCGACGCAAATTCAAGACTTGATGTTTGTCTTCGAAAACTTAGTCGAAGTGGACGATCAAGGTATTCAGAAATTGCTGCGTGATGTACCACAAGACGTGTTGCAAAAAGCACTTAAAGGTGCCGACGATTCTCTGCGTGAGAAGGTATTTAAGAACATGTCGAAACGAGCGGCTGAGATGATGCGTGATGACATCGAAGCGATGCCGCCAGTTCGCGTGGCGGATGTCGAAGCGGCACAGAAAGAAATCCTGGCGATCGCTCGTCGCATGGCCGATGCAGGCGAACTCATGTTGTCTGGCGGTGCGGACGAATTCTTATAATCTCTATTGCTCCGCGATTATCCTATTGCGGAGCGCCCTCACTTCTTAATCGAATACATAATAGGTAACCCATGGCTGGCGAAAGAAAACGTGGATTTATCCGTCCTGATGAAGATGATTCGATGATCGAACCACAACGTTGGGGGTTGCCTGATTACGGCGAGCCCAAAGCCAAGCAAGCAAAACAAACCGCGTTTAACTATGACCCGGGTTGGGTACCGAATCTTGAAGAGCCAGAAGAAGAGCAAGCACTTGAGCTAACCGAAGAGCAGATAGAGCTGATCAAGCAAGGCGCTTATCAGGAAGGTTTGTATCAAGGTCAAGAAGCAGGCTTTAAGCAAGGTTACGACAAAGGCAAAGAAGAAGGCCTGCAAGCGGGCCATACTGAAGGGCTGGAGCTTGGAAAAGCCGAAGGCGTGACCGCAGGTCAAGAATATATTCAGCAGCAAGTCGAAACCTTTATGAACTTAGCGAATCAGTTTGCTCAGCCGTTAGAGCTAATGAATGCTCAGGTTGAAAAGCAACTGGTGGACATGGTGCTCTGTTTAGTTAAAGAAGTCGTGCATGTCGAAGTACAAACCAACCCTCAGATTATTTTGGACACGGTTAAGCAGTCGGTTGAAGCGCTGCCAATATCAGGTCATCCCATTACCTTGCACCTGAATCCAGAAGACGTTGCGATTATTCGCTCAGCTTACGGCGAAGAAGACCTTGATTGCCGCAACTGGACGTTGGTTGCTGAGCCATCACTCAATCGAGGCGACGTCCAAATTGAAGCGGGTGAATCAAGCATTAACTACCGTATGGAAGAGCGCGTCAAAAGCGTGTTGCACAGTTTTTGTGGTGCAAACCGTCATCAAGAGGGTGAGTAATCCATGCAAGCATTGGCTGACCGTTTAAGAAACTACAAAGTTGAAGGCTTAACGACGCGCCCAGTTGCCTCTGGCAAACTGGTTCGAGTGGTTGGGTTAACGTTGGAAGCGACAGGCTGTCGCGCGCCAATTGGCAGTTTATGCTTAGTGGAAACCATGTCCGGTCAGATGGAAGCCGAGGTCGTCGGTTTTTCAGGTGATAACCTATTTTTGATGCCAAGCGAGCAAATTACGGGCATTTTGCCTGGCGCTAGAGTGACGCCATTAACCAGTGACGCTGGCTTGCCTGTTGGCATGGAGTTACTTGGTCGAGTGATTGACGGGGTTGGTAATCCGCTTGATGGACTTGGCCCGTTGTATACCGATCATCGCGCCTCTTTTAATGCTGAGCCAATCAACCCGCTGGCTCGAAAGCCAATTTCAGAGCCACTTGATGTGGGCTTGAAAGCGATTAACGGATTATTGACGGTTGGTAAAGGTCAGCGTATCGGTCTGTTTGCCGGCTCTGGTGTGGGTAAATCGGTCACGCTTGGCATGATGACGCGAGGTACAACCGCACAAGTTGTTGTGGTCGGTCTGATAGGTGAGCGTGGACGCGAAGTTAAAGAGTTTATCGAAGAGATTTTAGGTGAGGATGGACGACGTCGCTCTGTCGTGGTGGCTGCGCCTGCCGATGCTTCACCATTGATGCGTTTGAAAGGCTGTCAAACCGCCTTAACCATTGCAGAGTACTTTCGCGATCAAGGTTTGGACGTTCTGTTATTGATGGATTCCTTGACGCGTTTTGCGCAAGCACAGCGTGAAATCGCCCTTTCTGTTGGTGAGCCGCCAGCGACAAAAGGCTATCCGCCATCTGTGTTCGCCAAGCTACCTGCTTTGGTTGAGCGTGCGGGTAACGGAAGCGCCGAACAAGGCTCAATTACGGCGTTCTTTACCGTGTTGACCGAGGGCGATGATTTACAAGACCCGATTGCGGATGCATCGCGGGCAATTCTTGATGGTCACATTGTGCTGTCCCGTGAAATGGCGGATGCAGGCCATTATCCTGCGATTGACGTCGAAAAGTCGGTTAGCCGTGTTATGCCGCAAATCACCACTGAAGAACATGTTCTGATGTCGAAAGCGGTACGTCAGGTCTTGTCGATTTGCCGCAAGAACCAAGATTTGGTCTCGATTGGGGCGTACAAACCGGGCACCGATCCTGCTATCGATGGCGCGTTTACATTGAAGCCAAAGTTAGACGAATACTTACAGCAGAGCATGAAAGAATCGGTGCCATACGATATGTGCGTCAACATGCTTAGAAACATTTTGGGCGGGTGATAGCGCATGAACAATGCGATGGAGTTCCTACTTGAGCAGACTAAAGAGCGTGAAGATCAAGCCGTACTTGCGCTGAACAAAGCGCGCTCTGAACTTGAAGATTATTACCGTCAGGTTGAGCAAATCGAAAAGTATCGCCTTGATTATTGCCAACAGCTTATCGACCGTGGGCAGGCTGGCTTAACGGCAAGCGAATATGGGCATTTAAATCGCTTTCTCACTCAGCTAGACGAAACGTTATCTAAGCAGAAACAAGCAGAAAGTCATTTCAAAGAACAGGTAGAAAACTGTCAAGAATACTGGTTAACAGTACGCAAAGAACGCAAATCCTATGAGTGGATGATCGAAAAGCGTGAGAAAGAGAAACAGCTTGCTGAAGCCAAACGAGAACAAAAGCAAATGGACGAGTTTTCAACGTTGCTTTACAGCCGTCGAGCGAAGCCTTTTTAATGTTTAAAAGTTGATGTTGCTTCCACTTATGACACTCGTTTTGTCACTGCAGCAATGAGCTTGTTATTGGCGTAATTTTTGCAAATATCTTTGTAGATGATCACCCCAATAACCTAAATTTGCCACCGTGTGCAATTTAGCAGCGGCCTAGCGCTCGAAGCTGCTGATAATGAGAATTTCTATATGAATGTGAATTTGTCCAATGTTTCTGCGACGAGCAAGACGTCAGTGTCTGACTCTGCCGCACAAGCACCTACAGAAAATGCGGAGAACAAGGGATTTTTAGAAACCTTGACGGATGCGTTTTCAGGTTCACAAAAGTCAGAAAAAGTAGCAACGAAATCACTAAACGGTGAAGAACAAAACAGTGCCGAGATTAACACGCTTTCGTCTGGCAAAGCTGATAGCCAAGAAGCGGTCACAGACGTGGCTCAAGCGAGTAGTAACGACGCCGAAGAGTTTCTGGCGCAAGAAAGCCAAGACACTGCTATTCAAGAGCAAAGCCGCTCTGGCGACATGCTGACAGAGCATGCGAACACCATTCAAAGTGATGAAGTAAGCCTACTGGAAGCCAAACAAGGCGCGCACTCGCAAAATGATGCTGATGTCACTGAGAAAGTAGGTTCACTCTCGAGCGCCCCTTCAGCTGCTAATGGCGCAAAAAGCGCGATGGGTGAAGGACAACAGCTGCTTGGTCGTATTGAACAAGCGAATCAAACCTTGAAAGCGAATAATGCATCCATCGATAGTGGCAAAGTTTTGCCTCAACGAGCGGGTTTAGAGCACTCGTTTAACGAGCAAACAACAGACATTGATGAACTTGCTTTGAATGACATGCCATCAGCTCAATCGCTTGAACAAGTGCAGGCAATGGCGGAACAAGGCTTAGAGCCAATTTTAGATAAGCATGGTCAACCTATCGATGTCGATAAGCTCTCGTCTGAGTTTGCTACTTGGCAAGGTCTGGCTAAACAAGTCAGTCACCCAACCGAGATGAGCATGGTCAGTGATGAGGTTGCCGGTGAACTATCGCCACTGGAGGTGGGGTTGGATGGCTCTAAAATTGATGCGCTTCAGCATGTTTCCTTGGATGAACTCGAACTCATAGATACCAAACTGGCGCAGGGAAAACCACTGACTCAGCAAGAAACAGAGATCATAGAAGGGTTGAAAAAAGGGACGGTCATTGCCGATATTCCTGAGCAAGATCTTGCCCAGTTTGTTGCGCTTCCTACTGACGTTAAACAGGTTCTTGCAGAGCAGCAAGTACAACATCATTTGGCTCGTCAGGCTGCGCCTATGGGGATGTCTCAGCAAGCCCTTCATTTGGCGACTCAATCAGCTCAGCCGCAAGCTGTTCAGAGTGCAGATAAAGTCGCAGTATCTCCGATGCCAGATGCGTTGGCCGCAGCTCATTTGCCGACTGCGCTTCAAGGCGTGAAGGATGGAGAGATTAACCAGAAATTTGTGAATGCCGCATTGGCTGCTGGTGCACTTAAAGCGACAGCGGATAAGCAAGATAAACCAGAACTTCAACATGGTTTAGCAGGGCAGCTTCAGGCGATGGCGGGTCAACAAGGAACAAACGTGCAGCAACAAGCGCGTATTGATGCCGCGCAGCAAGCTCAGCTTCCGTTGCAACTGACCAAAGAGCTAGCCAATGAGCAAGTGGCGGAAAAAGTGCAAATGATGATGTCGAAGAACCTAAAAAACCTCGATATTCGTCTTGATCCACCAGAATTAGGTCGTATGCAAATTCGTATGACGATGAACAACGATGTAGCTAATGTGCATTTTACGGTGAACAACCCGCAAGCGCGTGACATCATTGAACAGACGCTTCCTCGCTTGAGAGAGATGTTGGCGCAGCAGGGCATGCAATTGGCTGATTCTTCTGTTCAGCAACAAAACAGCGGGCAGCAGCAAGGTAGGTATACTGCTGAGCAACATGGTCAAAGCGCTCAAGGCAGCGGTTTTTCTGGACAATCAGAAGAGAGCTTTGATGCTGACGTCAATCTGGATTTGAATGTGGCTTCAAAGCGTGATGGAATTAGCTTTTACGCATAACAGGCCGTTTAAAGGCAATAATACAAGGTTACCAAACGACTTCCTTAGGCATCTCGGTAACCTAAAAGAACAATAAGAGACAACAATGGCAGAAGAACAGCTACAAGGGGCCGATGCGCCGAAAGGAAAAGGTAAGTTACTTATCATCATAATCGCTGTTGTGGTATTGCTACTTGGCGGTGGTGCTGCAGCGTTCTTTCTCATGGGCTCTGATGAACCAGCTCAGGCTGAAGCGTCTCAACAGGTTCAAGCGAAGGCATCTGATGCCTCGCCCATTGCCTACGTGAATCTTCCTCAGGCATTTGTATTTAACGTTACTGGGGACCGTCGCGACAGACTGGTACAAATTAAAGCGCAGTTAATGGTTCGCGGCGCAGAGAATGAAGAGTTGGCGCGGTACCATTCGCCACTGATTGAGAGCTCTTTGTTATCAACGTTTGCTTCGGCGACGGTTGATCAGTTGCGTTCTCCAACGGGACGAGTGGAATTGCGCGATCGTGCTTCCGAAGATATCAAAGCAGCGCTAAACGCTGCGGTCGGTAAGCCAGTGATTGAAAAAGTACTGTTTACAGATTTTGTTATTCAATAGGTAAAACGTGACCGATCTATTAAGCCAAGACGAAATTGATGCGCTATTGCACGGGGTTGACGATGTTGATGACGTCGATGAACCGATAGAAAACGACAACGAAGGTGCCGTCAATTTTGATTTCTCGTCGCAAGACAGGATTGTACGTGGTCGAATGCCGACGCTCGAACTTATCAACGAGCGCTTTGCACGACACATGCGTATTAGTCTGTTTAATATGCTGCGTAAAACGGCAGAAGTGTCGATCAATGGCGTGCAGATGATGAAGTTTGGCGAATACCAAAACACATTGTACGTGCCAACCAGTTTGAACATGGTGCGTTTTCGTCCGTTAAAAGGTACAGCGTTGATCACCATGGAGGCTCGCTTAGTCTTTATTCTGGTAGAAAACTTCTTTGGTGGGGATGGGCGATTCCATGCCAAAATCGAAGGGCGCGAATTTACCCCAACGGAACGCCGCATCATTCAGCTGCTGCTGAAGATTGTATTTGAAGACTACAAAGAAGCGTGGTCGCCAGTGATGGGGGTGGAGTTCGAATATCTCGACTCTGAAGTAAACCCAAGTATGGCTAACATTGTCAGCCCGACAGAAGTGATTGTCGTGAGTTCTTTCCACATTGAGGTCGATGGTGGCGGCGGCGATTTTCATGTCGTTATGCCTTACTCCATGGTTGAGCCGATCCGTGAACTGTTGGATGCAGGTGTTCAGTCCGACAAGATGGAGACAGACGTCCGTTGGAGCTCAGCATTACGTGAAGAGATTATGGATTGTCCGGTTAACTTCCGCGTTAACTTGCTTGAAAAAGACATCTCTTTGCGTGACCTCATGGAATTGCAACCGGGTGACATCATCCCGATTGAAATGCCAGAACATGCGACAATGTTTGTGGAAGACCTGCCGACCTACCGCGTAAAAATGGGCCGTTCGGAAGACAAATTAGCGGTGCAAATTTCTGAGGAAATTGAGCGCCCACATGTAGTCAAAACAGATTTAGCTTTCTTGGGCAAAGACATCATGTCTGAGCTTGAGAATGAAGACGATATAGACGATTAAGATACCTTATTGAACAGACATGCTTTGGCATTAAATAAGGCTTAACACAGGATAGAAAAATGGAACCAAGTGACGATCAAAAGCTAGCAGATGAATGGGCAGCCGCTCTTGGCGAAGACCCGTCTGCACCTTCTGTTGACGTAGATGAAGTATTGGCCGCACCACTGGAAGAGCTAAAAGACACTTCAAGCCCAATTACCGAAGATGAGCGCCGTAAACTCGACACCATCATGGATATTCCGGTGACGATTTCGATGGAAGTCGGTCGTTCACAAATCAGCATTCGGAACTTATTGCAGTTGAACCAAGGTTCGGTTGTTGAGTTGGATCGTCTAGCGGGCGAGTCATTGGACGTATTAGTCAACGGTACACTGATTGCACATGGCGAAGTCGTGGTCGTGAACGATAAGTTTGGTATCCGTTTGACGGATGTGATCAGCCAAACTGAACGAATTAAGAAGCTACGTTAAGATGAGCCGCTCAATCAAAACGCGATTGACGCAAATCACTGGAGCACTGAGCTTAATGCTGAGTGCTCCTTATGCATTTGCTGCCGCACCAAATAATCTGGATCTTGCGACGACACTGGGCTCGCTTGTGCTTGTGATCGGCGTGATTCTTTTGTTGGCTTGGCTACTTAAACGTATGCAAGTGCCTGCGATGGGACAACAAAAAGGCTTGCGTATTGTGAGTCAGTTGCCAGTGGGCACCAAAGAAAGAATCGCCGTAGTTCAAGTGGGTGAAGAGCAGTTTTTGGTTGGAATTACCAGCCAATCAATCCAAACGTTAGCCAAGTTAGATAAGCCACTGAAAGAGGAAGAGTTGGCGACCAATGCTTTTGCGACTCAATTTAGCCAACTGATCAAAAAACATGACAAAGGGTAACCCGATTCGTTTGCTCCTGAGCACGTTGTTGCTTTTCGTCGGCGTGCTGTTTTCTTCATTTTCGTTTGCTGAGGCAGAGGAGTCTGCTCTGCCTGACAACTTGGCTGATGGAAGTAGCGTCACTGTTCAGGCGATGCAAAGTGATACTGGCGCCAGTCGTGCTATGTCCGTTTCTAGTGGTGGTGGCATCCCTGCGTTTACCATGACCACAAACCCAGATGGCAGTGAAGATTACTCGGTTACACTGCAAATTTTAGCGTTAATGACCATGCTTGGCTTCTTGCCTGCTATGGTGATTCTAATGACGTCGTTTACTCGAATTGTGGTGGTGATGTCGATATTGCGTCAGGCAATGGGTTTGCAACAAACGCCGTCTAATCAGGTCATCATTGGTATAGCGCTGTTTTTGACCTTCTTTGTTATGTCTCCCGTCCTGAACGAAATCAACGATAAAGCCGTTCAGCCTTATTTGAATGAGCAAGTCACTGCGAGAGAAGCGTTTGATGCTGCACAAGCACCAATGAAAGCGTTCATGCTTAAACAAACCCGAATCAAAGATTTGGAGACGTTCGTAACCATGTCAGGAGAGCAAGTTGAGAATCCAGAAGATGTGTCGATGGCGGTGTTGATTCCGGCTTTCATCACCTCGGAGTTAAAAACTGCATTCCAAATTGGTTTTATGCTCTTCTTGCCGTTTTTGATTATTGACCTCGTGGTAGCGTCGGTACTGATGGCAATGGGTATGATGATGTTGTCACCAATGATTGTTTCGTTGCCGTTCAAGTTGATGCTGTTCGTATTGGTCGATGGTTGGAACTTGATACTTTCGACACTCGCGGGCAGTTTTGCCCTTTAGATAAGTGCAGATAGAGGATAAGACATGACACCAGAAATGTTTGTCGAGCTTTTCCGTGAAGCACTTTGGATGGTGCTTATCATGGTCTGCGCCATTATCATCCCAAGTTTGCTTATCGGCCTTATTGTTGCGATTTTCCAAGCTGCGACTTCCATCAACGAACAAACATTGAGCTTCTTGCCGCGTTTGATTGTCACGCTTTTGGCTCTAATGCTATTTGGTCACTGGATGACGCAAATGTTGATGGAATATTTCTATGGCTTGATTGAGCGCTTACCTCAGGTGCTTTATTAGAGGCGCCTATGGAGTACCCCACTAGCGTTGTCTTAGATTGGATCGCAAACTATTTCTGGCCCTACGTTCGTATCTCTTCCATGCTGATGGTGATGACGGTAACTGGGGCTCGATTTGTCTCACCACGAATCCGCCTTTACCTCGGGTTAGCCATCACTTTTGCAGTCATGCCAGCGATCCCTGCAGTGCCTCAAGACATTGAGTTGCTCTCGTTTCGGGGTTTTATGACCATTGCCGAGCAAATGATCATCGGTATTGCGATGGGCATGGTCACTCAATTTATGATTCAAACCTTTGTCTTGTTGGGACAAATATTGGGTATGCAATCAAGTTTGGGTTTCGCTTCTATGGTTGATCCCGCAAATGGTCAGAACACGCCATTGCTTGGTCAGCTATTCATGTTTTTGACGACAATGTTTTTCCTTGCCACCGATGGGCACTTGAAAATGCTGCAACTGGTCGTGTTCAGCTTTAAAACACTGCCGATTGGCTCTGGCTCGCTCAACGCGGTTGATTTCCGTGAAATGGCAGGCTGGCTTGGTATTATGTTCCAAACGGCACTGAGTATGTCTCTATCTGGCATTATTGCACTACTTACCATTAACTTGTCGTTTGGTGTAATGACCCGTGCCGCACCACAGCTGAATATCTTCTCGCTTGGTTTTGCTTTTGCTTTGATGGTGGGCCTATTACTTTGTTGGTACATATTGGCTGGCCTTTATAGTCATTATGAAATGTTCTGGACAGTGGGTGAGGCGCAGATTTGTCGACTCATTCGCTTGGAGTGCTAAGAATTGGCAGAATCAGACGGTCAGGAACGCACCGAAGAAGCCACGCCCCGACGGTTACAACAAGCCAGAGAAAAGGGGCAGGTTGCTCGGTCTAAAGAACTTGCATCAGCATCTGTACTGATCGTTGGCGCCATTTCACTGATGTGGTTTGGCGAGGCGTTAGCACGCTCACTGTTTTCCATCATGAGCCGTTTATTTGATCTTCAACGAGAAGAGATTTTTGATACGGCAAAGCTATTTGACATTGCTTTAGGGGCGATGACCGATTTGTTGTTCCCTCTATTTTTGGTGCTAGCTACGTTGTTTACTGCCGCCATGATTGGTGCTGCGGGTGTGGGAGGAATCAGTTTTTCTGCTCAAGCGGCCATGCCAAAGCTGTCGAAAATGAATCCGCTTAGCGGTTTAAAGCGGATGGTGGGAATGCAAAGCTGGGTAGAGTTGATCAAATCAATACTTAAAGTGGTTTTGGTTACTGGTGTCGCGATCTATTTGATCCAAGCATCGCAGGCGGATCTGATTCAATTAAGTATGGATGTGTATCCGCAAAACATCTTCCATGCTTTAGATATTCTGCTGAACTTTATCTTGTTGATCAGCTGTTCACTGTTGATCGTGGTTGCCATCGATATTCCATTTCAAATCTGGCAGCACGCCGATCAGTTAAAAATGACCAAGCAAGAAGTCAAAGACGAATATAAAGAAACCGAGGGTAAGCCAGAGGTCAAAGGACGCATTCGTATGCTGCAAAGAGAAGCGGCTCAACGTCGTATGATGGCAGATGTTCCTCAGGCTGATGTTATTGTTACCAACCCAGAGCACTTTTCGGTTGCGCTTCGTTATAAACAGAAGACAGACCGTGCGCCGGTAGTGATCGCTAAAGGCACCGATCACATGGCAATGAAGATTCGAGAAGTCGCCCGAGAGCATGACATCACAATTGTACCTGCTCCGCCACTTGCTCGTGCGCTGTACCATACTACCGAGCTAGAACAAGAGATCCCCGATGGATTGTTTACTGCGGTGGCTCAGGTTTTGGCATTTGTATTCCAGTTGAAGCAATACCGAAAGCGAGGTGGTCAGCGCCCCAAAATTCAGGATTACGATTTGCCAATCCCGCCAGAACACCGGCACTAATGCTAAAAGAAGCCTAATTCTAAAAAGGCTAATTGAATCAGATATTAAGCTCTACTTGAGTGTTTAGTCATTATTTTGGCGTTAATTATGGTACATAGCTTGCTTAAAACGCCTTAATTATCAACCATACCTAAACTTTTAGGCCAAAGCGGTCGCGTATTAATAGTAAGAGCTAACGTGACGCTTCAATCGATTGAGATCTCTCGTAGTATGAAGTTAAGCCTGCCATTTGCAGATAAATTGCCACGAATCCCTCAGCGTGAAATGCCAGCTATTGGCGCACCGGTGATGGTTTTGGCCACCTTAGCGATGGTGGTCCTGCCTATTCCAGCCTTTTTGCTGGATATGTTCTTCACCTTTAACATCGCGTTGTCGATGGTGGTGTTGTTAGTGACCGTTTACACACGTCGTCCGTTGGACTTCGCCGCTTTTCCGACGGTACTGCTGATCGCGACTTTGTTGCGTTTAGCGCTGAACGTTGCCTCGACACGTGTCGTCTTACTGCATGGTCATGAAGGCGGCAACGCAGCAGGTAACGTAATTGAAGCGTTTGGTAATGTCGTTATTGGTGGTAACTACGCGGTCGGCTTAGTGGTTTTCCTTATCTTAATGATCATCAACTTTATGGTGGTGACCAAAGGTGCAGGTCGTATCTCTGAGGTAAGTGCTCGCTTCACCCTTGATGCGTTGCCAGGTAAGCAGATGGCGATTGATGCGGACTTAAATGCCGGATTGATAGACCAAGAACAGGCAAGAGTTCGTCGTTTTGAAGTGACCAAAGAAGCGGATTTCTACGGCTCGATGGATGGTGCCTCGAAGTTCGTAAAAGGTGACGCGATTGCCGGTATTTTGATTCTGTTTATCAACATCATCGGCGGTCTGTCGATCGGTATGGCGCAGTATGGATTGGGTTTCGGTGAGGCAATTGAAATCTATACTTTGCTGACTATTGGTGACGGCCTAGTTGCACAGATTCCATCGCTATTGCTGTCGATTGCAGCGGCGATGATGGTGACACGTCAAAACACCGATGAAGACATGGGTGAACAGCTGGTCTTCCAGATGTTCGACAACCCAAAAGCACTGATGATTACCGCAGCTATTCTCGGTGTGATGGGCATCGTACCGGGCATGCCACACTTTGCGTTTTTGAGTCTGGCGGTCGCGGCTGGCGCGGCGGCGTATTTCATCGATAAACGCCAAAAGCAGAAAGCGAAAGAACCGGCTTTACCAGCGAAAGCCGACGAAGGTGCAGAGCCTTCATCACAACGCGAACTATCTTGGGACGACGTCCAGCCAGTCGATATTATTGGCCTAGAAGTGGGTTACCGCTTGATTCCGCTAGTGGACCGAGACCAAGGTGGAGAACTGTTAGAGCGCGTAAAAGGTGTGCGTAAAAAGCTATCGCAAGATTTTGGGTTCTTAATCCCTGCGGTTCACATACGTGACAACCTTGAACTGACGCCAAACAGCTATCGAATCACATTAATGGGGGTTGCGGTGGGCGAAGCTGAGATTCGTCCGGATCAGGAGCTAGCGATTAACCCAGGTCAGGTGTATGGCATGATTGATGGCGAGCCAACCATTGACCCTGCATTTGGACTGGAAGCCGTATGGATTCGCGAAGATCAGCGTGAGCATGCTCAGGCGCTAGGGTATACGGTTGTTGACTCATCGACAGTATTAGCGACGCACCTGAGCCAGTTATTGACTAATAACGCATCGCAGTTGATTGGTCATGAAGAAGTAGAGAATTTATTAGAAATGTTAGGACGCAGCGCGCCTAAGTTGGTTGAGAACTTTGTTCCTGATCAGTTGCCTTTAGGTGTGGTGGTGAAAGTCCTACAAAACTTGTTAAACGAGGCCATTCCAATCCGCGATATTCGCACGATTGTTCAAACTTTGGCTGAGTACTCAAGTAAGAGTCAAGAAGCTGACATATTGACGGCAGCAGTTCGAATTAGTCTGAAACGTCTAATTGTTCAAGAAATCAATGGTATAGAGCCTGAGCTGCCAGTGATTACTTTGATACCTGAACTGGAACAAATATTGCATCAAACTATGCAAGCATCAGGAGGCGAATCCGCGGGGATTGAACCGGGGCTCGCTGAACGATTGCAGTCTTCACTAAGCCAAGCGACACAGGAACAAGAATTGAAAGGCGAACCTGCCGTTCTGCTTACTTCCGGTGTATTACGCTCGACGTTGGCGAAATTTGTGAAGAACACAATACCTAATCTCCGGGTACTGTCTTACCAAGAAATCCCGGATGAAAAACAGATCAGAATTGTGCAAGCCGTGGGTAACTGATCTCACGCATCATTAATGGATTCATAGTTTGAAAATAAAGCGATTTTTTGCCAAAGACATGAGAACGGCGCTGCTCCAAGTGAAAGAGGAGTTAGGCGCGGAAGCGGTGATCATGTCAAACAAGAAAGTGGCTGGTGGGGTGGCGATTGTTGCGGCGATAGATAGTGAATCTAACCCGTCTCAAGCAAGCGCAGCGTCACAACAAAATCGCGGTGCTTCTCAATCGAATCGCTATAACGAACATCGTCAAATGTCATCGTCTTCTACAGATCGTTATCAAGATCGTCATTTAGATGAAGATAAAATTAGCCTGAACAGTAATAACAGTAACAACGAAAAAACAGGCTCGATGACGCAGCGATTCGCTAACATGCTTAAGCAATATAGTGGTGGTGCAGCAGATGCTGACGATCATGTAGCGGAAAATGAAGATTCGCTCTCTGCTTTATTGCAACGCCAGAATAAGCATCGCGACGGCTACAACCAAGAAAAGCCAGCGCCATATCAACCAGATTCACCTTTGGCGAAGTTAATCGCACAAGATAATCGATTTGAGCGTCCAACGCCGAAGTTGGATCCGACACGCTATGATCGCCGCCGTCCAAGTGATGAGCGAGAAGAGTCTGCAGATGAGCTGGAGAGTATGCGCGAAGAGATGACGTCAATTCGTCGTCTTCTAGAGCATCAAGTCTCTGGCCTAATGTGGCAGGAAGTGGAACGTCGTGAGCCGCTCAGAGCAATGCTGATTAAGCGCTTAGAGCGTATGGGCGTTTCTCCGGAGTTAGCAGACCAAATGGCGTGCTATATCCCGGAAGATACAAAACCAGCGCGAGCGTGGAAAGCGTTATTGTCGCTGGTGGCGGATCAAATCAATATTCCTAAACAGGACATTTTAAAACGTGGTGGTGTGGTCGCACTGTTAGGTCCGACGGGGGTGGGGAAAACAACCACCGTTGCGAAGCTCGCAGCACGTGCCGCCATGGAATACGGTGCCGACAATGTAGCTCTTGTGACAACAGATACATATCGCATAGGTGCACATGAGCAGCTCTCAATTTACGGAAGAATCATGGGTTGTCCCGTAAGAGTTGCTAAAGATTCTAACGAGTTAGCCGATGTTATATATCAGCTAAGAAACAGAAGACTGATTTTGGTCGATACGGCAGGGATGGGGCAACGAGATGTCAGGCTTTCTGAGCAGCTCGATACTCTAATGCAAGAGAGCGGAGAAGTGATTCACAGCTACCTTGTTTTGCCAGCTACCGCACAACGTCGCGTTCTACAAGAAACGCTGGATCACTTCCGACGCATACCACTTTCGGGTTGTATTATGACGAAGCTTGATGAGTCATTAAGTCTAGGCGAATTCATCAGTGTAGTGATTCAAAACGCAATGCCAGTGGCTTACATCGCTAATGGTCAGCGCGTGCCAGAAGACATTGTGATAGCGCAACCAAAATATATGCTTGCGAAAGCAAATGAACTGTTAGAGAAGTCGACAGAGAACGAACCTCACTTTTGGAACAGTGACAGTGAAGGACTCTAAGGCGGCGGACTACTATGACTGAGAATATGATACACGATCAAGCAAGCGGCCTCCGTCGCTTAACACAACCATCGTTGACCAAAGTGATTGCTGTTACTGGCGGCAAAGGTGGTGTGGGGAAATCAAACGTAACACTGGGTCTGGCGATTTGTATGGCTCGCCAAGGCAAGAAGGTGATGGTTCTCGACGCTGATTTAGGTCTGGCCAATGTGGACGTGATGCTCGGAATTCGTGCAAAACGTAATCTAGGACATGTCTTAGCGGGTGAATGTGAGCTAAAAGATGCGATTGTCGAAGGGCCTTATGGTATAAAGATAATCCCTGCAACTTCTGGCACACAGAGCATGACTGAGCTTTCTCACGCTCAACATGCTGGACTCATTCGAGCATTTGGTAGTCTTGAAGACGAAATGGACGTCCTGCTGATAGATACCGCCGCAGGCATTTCTGACATGGTAATCAGTTTTTCGCGAGCAGCTCAAGACGTCGTTGTGGTTGTGTGTGATGAACCAACTTCAATCACAGATGCATATGCGTTAATTAAGCTGTTAAGTAAAGAACACCAGGTCCAACGCTTTAAAGTTGTAGCAAATATGGTCAGAAGCTACCGTGAAGGGCGAGAATTGTTTGCAAAGTTGACGCTAGTCACAGAGCGATTCTTGAATGTCAGCCTTGAACTCGTAGCATGTATTCCATTAGATGATAAAGTACGACAGGCTGTAAAAAGACAAAAAATTGTCGTTGATGCGTTCCCTCGCTCACCTGCCGCTTTAGCTATCAGCTCACTAGCAAACAAAGCGTTAACGTGGCCACTACCGAAAACACCAAGTGGACACTTGGAATTTTTTGTGGAAAGGTTGCTAAATCGTACCGAATTCGCAGAGGACCCTTTTGGTGAATAAAGCGATAACCTATGACCAACATGGCAAGTTTAATAGCCAGCAAGCGTTTATAGAGCGCTACTCAGTGTTGGTTAAGCGCATTGCTCACCACCTATTAGGCCGTTTACCGCCGAGTGTTCAGGTAGAGGATTTAATTCAGGCCGGCATGATCGGTCTTATCGAAGCTCAGCAGAATTATGATGGTTCTAAAGGTGCGAGCTTTGAAACTTATGCAGGTATCCGTATTCGCGGTGCAATGTTAGATGACATGCGCAAAGGCGATTGGGTACCGCGTTCTGTTCATAAAAATAATCGAGAGATTAACCAAGCGATTGCGGAGCTGGAAGGCGAATTAAATCGAGATCCTACTGATTCTGAAGTAGCCACGCATCTCGGTATGACACTGGATCAATATCATAGTGCTCTGACCGATATCAACTGCTCAAAATTAGTCGGTATTGAAGATTTAGGCGTTTCTGATGATGTGATTTCACCTGCA
Source organism: Vibrio sp. M60_M70 (assembly GCF_037162085.1). Lineage (NCBI taxonomy): Bacteria > Pseudomonadati > Pseudomonadota > Gammaproteobacteria > Vibrionales > Vibrionaceae > Vibrio > Vibrio sp. M60_M70. Next base: position 2,366,306 of record NZ_JARLUL010000001.1, on the reverse strand, counting down.
GATGAAACTGATGACAGTAACCCGTTCAAAGGGGTTGCCGATGAATCATTTCGAAAAGCACTGGTTGAATCAATAAAACAGCTTCCAGAGCGTGAAGCTTTGGTACTTTCGCTTTATTATGATGAAGAACTCAATTTGAAAGAAATTGGCGATGTGTTAGGCGTAAGCGAATCTCGCGTAAGTCAAATACTGAGTCAAGCGATGCAACGTTTGCGCACCAAGCTCAGTGCGTGGACACAAAATGACTAAAAACACTGATTTTACGATTCAGTGGAGGCAATTTTGAATAAAAACATGAAGATCCTTATTGTTGATGATTTCTCAACAATGCGCCGTATTGTTAAAAACCTGCTTCGTGACTTGGGTTTCAATAACACTCAAGAAGCGGACGATGGTTTAACCGCATTACCAATGCTGAAAAAAGGTGACTTCGATTTTGTTGTAACTGACTGGAACATGCCAGGTATGCAAGGCATCGATTTGCTTAAACACATCCGCGCGGATGCAGAACTTAAGCATTTGCCAGTTCTAATGATCACGGCTGAAGCGAAGCGTGAGCAGATCATTGAAGCTGCTCAAGCAGGCGTAAACGGCTACATTGTTAAGCCATTTACTGCTGCAACATTAAAAGAAAAATTAGATAAAATTTTCGAGCGTTTATAACTCTCTCTTTTTCTCTTTGTTATTCGAGTCATTCATACCAATTATTAAATACCTATTAAATGACTCGTTTAGCGTTTTTAAAGTGATAAGAAGAACTAAACGTAAAAGGGTCTATTCAGAATGATCTCACTAGAGCAGGCGAAGTCACTCGTTCAAATGCTAGAAAACGGGGAACAAGACCAAGCCAATATGCTTGTTGCCTCGATCTACGAAGGTGCCGAGAATCCAATGCTGCAAGAAATTGGAGCCTTAACTCGAGACCTTCACGAATCACTCAAGCAGTTCAGTCTCGATCAGCGCATGACCGAAATTGCGAAAGACGAAATCCCTAACGCAAGGGATCGTCTTAATTATGTGATCGAGAAGACAGAGCTAGCAGCCAACAAAACGATGGATGCAGTCGACTGCTGCCTTCCTATCGCTGACAACCTGCATGATTGCCTTCAGAAAGTTCGTCCTCAATGGAATGAACTCATGCACGGGCGCATCGAATTAAGCGAATTCAAAGCACTTTGTCACCGAATCGACGAGCTATTAGTTCAAGTCGAAGGTGACAGCACTGAGTTGCGTGGTCAATTGACCGAAATTCTCATGGCGCAAGACTTCCAAGACCTAACTGGCCAAATTATTCGCCGCGTAATTACGTTGGTAAATGAAGTAGAAGGCCGCTTAGTGGAAATCCTAACCGTATTCTCTGGAAATAAACCTGAAGAACACATTCAAGTTTTGTCAGAACCGGCAGATAAAAAGAATACACAAACAAGCGAAGCCGAAGGCCCGATTCTTCATCCAGAACTGAGAGAAGATGCGGTTTCATCGCAGGACGAAGTCGATGACTTGTTGTCCAGTCTTGGATTTTAAAGGTAACGTATGAGCTACGATTTAGACGAAGATATTCTTCAGGACTTTCTCATTGAGGCTGGGGAAATTCTCGAACTGCTTTCTGAGCAGTTGGTTGAATTGGAAAATAACCCAGAAGACAAAGACTTACTTAATGCAATTTTCCGCGGGTTTCACACCGTAAAAGGCGGTGCTGGCTTCCTGTCTTTGGCAGAGCTAGTCGATACTTGTCATGGTGCGGAGAACGTGTTCGACGTTTTACGAAACGGCCAACGCACGGTTACGCAAAACTTAATGGATACGATGCTAAAAGCGTTGGATACGGTCAATACCCAATTCCAAGCTGTTCAAGATCGTGAGCCATTGGAAGCTGCGGATCCTGCCCTTCTTGAAGAACTTCATCGTCTATGTAAACCTGAATCAGAAGATGAAGTCGCTGCAACCGTGGTTGAAGAACCAGTGGTTACTCCTGAACCTGTCATTCCTGAGCCTGTTATTGAAGAACCTGCCGCGCCAGCGTCAAGTGTCGGCTCTGTTGATGAAATTACCCAAGACGAATTCGAAAAGCTGCTGGATGAGCTTCATGGTAAAGGCTCAGCTCCAGGCGCTTCAGAACCTGCGGCACCAACAACGCCATCAGAGCCCCTCAATCAAGTGCGCCATCAGTTGAAAGTGGCGATATCACTGACGATGAATTTGAGCGTCTACTTGACGAACTTCACGGCGTTGGCAAAAGTCCATCAGCGGCAGAGGCTGCAGCATCTGCACCAGTAGAACCTCCTAAAGCGGCAGAACCAGCTGCGCCAGTTGCATCGTCAGCAAATCAAGATAGTGACTTAATGACGGACGAAGAGTTCGAAAAGTTACTCGACGAGCTACATGGTGCGGGCAAAGGTCCTACGCTGGAAGAACTGGATATGGCAACGAAGCCGGCATCAGCAAACGTAGAGGAAAGCCCTGCGAAACCTGAGCCTGCGGTTAAGCCAGCACCAGCAGCGCCAACTCCGGCTCCAGCACCAAAACCAGAATCTAAACCTGTCGCGGTGAAAGAAGAGGCGAAAGCGCCAGCGGTTAAAAAGCCTCAGGCCGAGGCAACTGTTCGTGTCGATACCTCGACGCTTGATACCATCATGAACATGGTAGGTGAGCTAGTATTGGTCCGAAACCGTCTATTAAGCCTTGGTTTGAACAGTGACAATGAAGAAATGTCCAAAGCGGTCGCCAACCTTGATGTCGTAACGGCGGATCTGCAAGGCGCGGTAATGAAAACGCGTATGCAGCCAATCAAGAAAGTATTTGGCCGTTTCCCACGCGTTGTCCGTGACTTGGCGCGTAACCTAAATAAAGACATCGTGCTGGAAATGCGCGGTGAAGAAACCGACCTCGATAAAAACCTTGTAGAAGCATTGGCTGATCCATTGATTCACTTGGTTCGTAACTCGGTTGACCACGGCATTGAAATGCCAGACGACCGTGCGAAAGCAGGTAAATCGCGCACAGGTAAAGTGATTTTGTCTGCATCACAAGAAGGGGATCACATTGAGCTATCCATCGTAGATGATGGCGGCGGTATGGACCCGAACAAACTGCGTGGTATCGCGGTTAAGCGCGGCATGATGGACGAAGATGCGGCGGCCCGTCTAACAGACAAAGAGTGCTTCAACCTTATCTTTGCGCCAGGTTTCTCAAGTAAAGATAAAATTTCTGACATCTCTGGCCGTGGCGTTGGCATGGATGTGGTTAAGACGGCGATCAACACCTTAAATGGTTCAATCGATATCGATTCTGAGCTAGGTAAAGGCACTAAGATCACCATCAAAGTACCACTGACGCTTGCGATCCTACCAACACTGATGGTTGGTGTTGGCGGTCATCCGTTTGCACTACCACTGGCTTCGGTGAGCGAAATCTTCCACTTGGATCTGAGTCGCACAAACGTGGTAGATGGTCAGTTGACGATCATTGTGCGTGAAAAATCTATCCCGCTATTCTATCTACAGAACTGGTTAGCATCCAAATCACAAAACGTCGAAGAGCGTACTGGTCACGGTCATGTGGTTATTGTACAGATCGGTAACCAGCGCGTTGGTTTTGTTGTGGATACGCTTATTGGTCAAGAAGAAGTGGTTATTAAGCCACTCGATAATCTATTGCAAGGCACTCCGGGCATGGCTGGTGCAACAATCACTAGCGATGGCCATATTGCATTAATTCTAGATGTGCCTGATTTACTTAAGCGATATGCTGCGGCTTCACGCCTTTAAGCAAAGCTGACGTTATTAAAAGGAATAAGATGGCGATTAAAGTACTAGTCGTTGATGATTCGAGTTTTTTTCGACGTCGCGTGAGCGAAATCATCAACTCAGAATCGCGCCTAGAAGTGATTGACGTTGCGGTAAATGGCAGAGAGGCGGTTGAGAAAGCCAAATCTCTTAAACCGGACGTCATCACGATGGATATTGAAATGCCAGTGATGGATGGCATTACCGCTGTACGTGAAATCATGGCAGCGGCTCCAACGCCAATCCTAATGTTTTCGTCCCTGACTCATGACGGGGCGAAAGCCACGCTTGATGCGCTTGATGCGGGCGCATTGGATTTCTTACCGAAAAAGTTTGAAGACATCGCACGTAACCGCGAAGAAGCGGTGTCACTGCTTCAGCAACGTGTTATTCAGATTGCTTCGAAGCGCGCTTTTATGCGTCGACCAATCACTCGTGCTGCTGCGAGTACCAATGCGGCAGCTCGTCCACTAGGTTCAAGAACGGCTTCGCCAGCGACTCCAGCTCCTGCTCGACCGGCTGCGGCAAAGTTCCGAGCCTCTGGTAAGAAGTATCAACTGACCGCAATTGGCACGTCGACTGGTGGTCCGGTTGCTTTGCAAAAAATTCTGACGCGTTTACCGATGAACTACCCGCATCCGATCGTGTTGATCCAACATATGCCAGCAACCTTTACTGCTGCATTTGCCAGCCGTTTGAATACCTTGTGTAAGATTCAAGTGAAAGAAGCCCAAGACGGCGATGTCTTACAGCCTGGTGTGGCATACCTTGCTCCAGGTGGTAAGCAAATGATGGTGGATGGTCGAGCGGGGGCTGCTCGTCTTCGTATCATTGATGGCGGCGACCGCATGAACTACAAACCATGTGTGGATGTGACTTTTGGTTCTGCAGCCAAAGTATACGGTGACAAAGTACTCTCTTTAGTGCTGACTGGCATGGGTGCAGACGGTCGTGAAGGCGCTCGTATGTTGAAGTCTGCAGGCTCAACTATTTGGGCTCAAGATGAAGAAAGTTGTGTTGTTTATGGTATGCCCCAAGCTGTTGCTAAAGCAGGCATTTCTTCAGAAGATTTACCGCTTGACCGCATTGCTGAACGCATGTTGGTGGAAGTTGGCCTAGCGTAGGATTCATCATGATTGTTTGGAGTGTAGCTAACCAGAAAGGTGGCGTGGGTAAAACCACCTCAACAGTGACATTAGCGGGTTTGCTGAGTCAAAAAGGTCATCGCGTACTGATGGTCGATACTGACCCTCACGCATCACTGACTACCTATCTTGGTTATGATCCTGACGCAGTAACTTCGAGCCTGTTTGATTTATTCCAGTTGAAGACATTCTCTCGTGAAACGGTGAGGCCGTTAATCCTAGAGACAAAACTGGAAGGGATGGATATCATTCCCGCGCATATGTCCCTTGCCACGCTTGATCGCGTAATGGGGAATCGCAGTGGGATGGGGCTGATCTTAAAACGAGCTCTACAAGCGGTCTCACAAGACTATGATTATGTGTTGATTGACTGCCCGCCAATTCTTGGTGTGATGATGGTGAACGCACTGGCCGCCAGTGACCGAATTTTGATTCCCGTTCAAACCGAGTTTTTGGCGATGAAAGGCTTGGAACGCATGATGCGCACGTTAACCATTATGCAAAAGTCTCGTCCGGGTGGTTTCAAAGTGACTATCGTTCCAACGATGTATGACAAGCGCACCAAAGCGTCTTTGCAGACATTGATGCAACTGAAGAAAGATTACCCAAATCAAGTATGGACCTCTGCGGTGCCGATTGATACCAAGTTCCGTGATGCTAGTTTAAAGCATTTGCCAGCATCGCATTTTGCATCTGGTAGTCGCGGTGTGTTTGCGTATAAACAGTTATTGATTTACCTGGAGAGGTTAGCGTTCGATGAGCAGTAACGACGTGCTTTCCAGTGAACAAGCGCTTGATGACTACTTTAATGCGCTATTGGGTGATGAGGCTGAAGCAACGACTCTTGAGGAAGAGCTTGACTTGCTGGCTCAAGAAATATCATCTGCAGAGCCAGAGCCAGAGCCAGAGCCAGAGCCAGAGCCAGAGCCAGAGCCAGAGCCAGAGCCAGAGCCAGAGCCAGAGCCAGAGCCAGAGCCAGAATTGCAGTTTCAATACTCGGAGCCGGAAACTTACCAGTTTCAAGAAGCGTACCCGCCAGAATTGGAAGCCCCAAATCTGGAAGATGTGCAAAGGTTATTAAGTCAGCTTGAAGCAAGCAACCCTTTAGCCGAGTTAGATATTGATAGTATTCTTGAACAAAATACGATTGATATTGCAGCAGAAATAAAAGCGGCTGAGCCAGAAGTGCAAACCGTTAGTGAGGCGTCCGAGTTACAAACAGTTGAAGAGATACAAGACTGGGTGATTGATGCGCCAGTTTTTGAGGGAACTCAGCCAGAACTGGTTGAACCTCAATCGGTGATTGAGCATGATGTCAATATAGAATCGAACGTTGATACCGAGCTCGAGACACAAACAGGTTCCGAAATACCAACTGACTGGGAAAGCACGAAGCGAAGTGAAGATTTTCAAGTGCTTTACTTTGATGTGAATGATGTCACGTTTGCCGTACCGCTTGATGAGTTAGGTGGTATTCATCGCATCAGCGAGCTTAACCATTTGATAGGAAAGCCCGCCTGGTATTTGGGGCTACAAACAAATCGTGAGCAACAGTTTGATGTCGTCGATACCGCGAAATGGGTGATGGCAGATAAGCTTCGCGATGACAGTTACAAAGATAATTACCAATACGTTGTCATGCTTGGAGAGAGCATGTGGGGGCTGGCCAGTAACCAACTAATGGGGACCGAAACGCTCAATATCGACAAGGTTCGCTGGCGTGAACAGGCGGGTAAGCGCCCTTGGCTAGCGGGCATGGTAAAAGAAAAAATGTGCGCCTTAATTCATGTCCAGGCGCTCATTGACATGCTAAACGCCGGTTTAGATGTCAAATCACTGAATTAGATTTAAGTCGGGAACGACATTAACGAGGATTAACTATGTCTCAAGCTTTTGAAGTAGAAGTGAAGAAAGATGCATCGAATGACGAAGTTCTTCAGTGGGTGACGTTCCAGCTAGAAGAAGAAACGTACGGCATCAACGTAATGCAAGTTCGTGAAGTACTTCGTTATACTGAAATTGCACCCGTTCCAGGTGCGCCAGATTATGTTCTGGGTATCATCAACCTGCGTGGTAACGTGGTTACTGTTATCGACACGCGTTCGCGTTTCGGCCTGATGGAAGGCGAAGTTACAGATAATACTCGTATTATTGTGATCGAGTCAGAGCGTCAAGTGATTGGTATTTTGGTAGATAGTGTGGCAGAAGTGGTTTACCTACGTTCTTCTGAAATTGACACGACGCCTTCTGTTGGTACTGATGAAAGCGCGAAGTTCATCCAAGGTGTGAGCAACCGTGACGGCAAACTTCTTATCCTTGTGGATTTGAACAAGCTCCTAACGGATGACGAATGGGACGAGATGGCTCACCTATAATGGGCTGAATAATGATGGCTGAAGAGACTCTTTTATCTGTTCCATTCCTTGCGGGTGGCGTCGCTTTTATCGTGTTGGTGTTGGTTGTTTTGCAACTGCGCATTCGCTCGGGGTTGCAAAAGCAAGTAGACCAGCAACGAGCACAGTCTCGACATGTAGATAAAGAAGTACAAAAGTTGAGTAAGCAGTTACTCGAAGTGCGTTCGGTTGTCGTTGGTCTTGGACAAAAAGTAACGGAACAACAAGACATTATTCAGCACCTAAACGAGAGAATTCGTGAACTCGAGCACGCTGATACTGATGGTCGCTTGTACAGTCGAGCTTCTAAAATGGTACAGCTTGGTGCAGATATCAATGAGCTCATTGAAGAGTGTGAACTGCCAAAAGCTGAAGCGGAATTGATGCTTTCACTACAGAAAAAACTGGCGGGAAAAGAGAAAATTCCACCACTAAGCGGTCAGCCATCAGATGATGCAGAATACCCGACGCGTGGACGTCGTCGACGCTAAAGGTTTTAAAGCGATAAAAAGAGGCGATAAGCCTCTTTTTTTGTGTTCGGTTACTAATTATCTTTTTGCAATACAGCCCTAGATTACCTTAAGCTCTTTTCATTCTTAGCACTCGCTCCCCAAGTTAAAATGAGAGCTTATAACTACTTATAGTTAATTTTATTAAAGTGTGATGATTAATTAACAAAAATACATGAACTTACATACATCCCAGCCCTCTTATCCTGTTTTGTCATAACTAAGCTGTGCTAATATAGCGCTTCGTTCATTTTTTAGTTGAAGCTCTATGTTAGAAGTATCTAACCTGACAGCGATCCGTGATGAGAGGGTCCTGTTTGAAAACCTGCAGTTTGAAATTAAGCCTGGTGAATTGGTCCAGATAGAAGGGCGCAATGGTACTGGCAAAACTACGTTACTACGTATTGTGACAGGTTTAGGTGATAGAGAAGAAGGCATCATTAAGTGGAAAGGAGAAGAGGTTGAAAAATCTCGTGATGTTTTCCATCAAGATCTGCTGTTCTTAGGGCATCAAACTGGAGTGAAACGAGAGCTTACCGCACTAGAAAACTTACGTTTTTACCAATCTATTCAAAATAACCGCTCTTCTGACGAAGAAATCTTCACTGCTTTAACTCAAGTTGGTTTAGCTGGTCGAGAAGATGTGCCTGTAGCACAGCTTTCCGCAGGTCAGCAACGACGAGTGGCACTAGCAAGGTTATGGCTCAGTAAGCAAATTTTATGGATTTTAGATGAACCGTTGACCGCCATCGATAAGCAAGGCGTCAAAGTGCTTGAATCTTTGTTCGCAAGTCACGCTGATAATGGCGGTATTGTCGTGTTGACGACGCATCAAGATATGTTTTCGGACAGCCCGAAACTTAGAAAAATAAAGTTGGGTGATTGATATGATTCCATCTATGACCACCATCATTCGCCGCGAGCTATTGATAGCATTTCGCCGTCAGGCAGACATTCTGAACCCGCTTTGGTTCTTTATTATTGTTATTACTCTGTTTCCTCTTAGTATCGGGCCTGAACCAAATTTGTTAGCACGTATTGCAGCGGGCATTGTTTGGGTTGCCGCATTGCTATCCGCCTTATTATCATTAGAGCGTCTATTTCGTGATGATTTTCAAGACGGTGCATTGGAACAAATGATGCTAATGCCGATTCCATTGCAACTTGTAGTGGTTTCAAAGGTCATAGCACATTGGTTGTTAACAGGGTTACCTCTGATCCTAATTAGCCCATTATTGGCGGTTTTACTTTCGCTCGATTTCAATACTTGGCTATCTGTTGTACTAACCTTGATGATCGGTACACCGACACTAAGTTTTATTGGAGCTATTGGTGTGGCTTTGACGGTTGGGTTGCAAAAGGGGGCGTTCTTTTGAGTTTGCTTATTCTTCCGCTCTACATCCCAATTTTGATTTTCGCAACATCAGCAATTGATGCCGCCGCGCTTGGTATGGCGTATAACGGTCAACTAGCAATTTTAGGTGCGATGCTAATGGGAGCGATGACGTTAACGCCTTTTGCCATTAGTGCCGCATTGAGAGTTAGTGTTAACTAACTCAATAAAGTGCCAATGAAGCGGCGCTTGATCAAAGAATTATTATTAAAGCACTGCTACGGTCTCAACCCTTTAGACAGTGTCCCTGAAGTAAGAGTGAGAACAAAACATGTGGAAATGGCTACATCCTTATGCCAAGCCAGAAACCGCTTACCGTTTGAGTGGTAAGTTTCTGCCTTGGTTTTCTGTATTGGCCCTCGTATGCTTATCGGTTGGTACGGTTTGGGGGCTTGCATTTGCGCCTTCAGATTACCAACAAGGTGACAGTTTCCGAATCATCTATATTCACGTCCCATCAGCTATTTGGTCTATGGGCGTTTATATGTCGATGGCGATTGCGGCATTTATTGGCTTAGTATGGCAAGTACGTCTATCTGATATGGCGGCGCTTGCGATGGCGCCGATTGGTGCGGTATTTACCTTCATTGCTCTACTTACTGGTGCCGTTTGGGGTAAGCCAATGTGGGGCACTTGGTGGGTATGGGACGCCCGTCTTACTTCAGAATTGATTCTTCTATTTCTCTACCTTGGTGTTATTGCGCTTTATCACGCGTTTGACGATCAGAAAACAGCCGCAAAAGCGGCGGGTATTTTAGCGATCGTAGGCGTCGTGAACCTACCTATCATTCACTTTTCCGTAGAATGGTGGAACACGCTTCACCAAGGCGCGACGATCACGAAATTTGAACAACCTTCTATTTCATCCGACATGCTTTGGCCGTTATTGCTAAACATCTTTGGCTTTGCGTTCTTCTTTGGTGCAGTGACGATGGTACGTTTTCGTAACGAAATCATCAGTAAAGAAAGTCACCGCCCTTGGGTGCGCAAACTCGCAACAGAACAAACTCAGTGAGGTAATTGATTATGCATTTTGAATCTCTGAGCGACTTTTTTGCCATGGGTGGCTACGCATCATACGTATGGAGTGCGTTTGGTATTACTTTCTTATCCATGCTGATTCTTCTGATCACTAGCCTTCGCCGCGGTGATGCATTATTGAAAGAAGTGAAAGCAAAAATTGACCGTCAAGCTCGTATCGACGCAGCGAAGAACATGGAGAACACCTTATGAACCCGAGACGTAAAAAGAGGCTAGGTATCGTACTAGCGATCTTTATCGGTATTAGTGCCACCATTGGTTTGATACTTTATGCGCTTAACCAAAATATGGACCTTTTCTACACTCCAACGGAATTGGTTAATGGTAAGCCAGATGGCACCAAGCCAGAAGTAGGCCAGCGTCTGCGTATTGGTGGTATGGTGGTTGTGGGCTCGGTTCGTCGAGATCCTAATTCTTTGAAAGTGAGTTTTGACCTGCACGATGTCGGTCCTAAAGTGACGATTACTTATGACGGTATTCTTCCTGACTTGTTCCGTGAAGGGCAGGGTATTGTGGCTCAAGGTGTACTGAAAGATGCCACGACAGTTGAGGCATTTGAGGTCCTAGCGAAGCACGATGAAGAATACATGCCACCAGAAATTGCAGAAGCGATGAAGAAAACGCATGAACCGCTTCAATACAGCACCGAACAGAAACAAGGAAGCGGCCAATGATTGCTGAAATCGGTCACTTTGCTCTCATTCTTTCGCTTGCAATGGCTGTGCTGCTGAGCGTATTGCCATTGTGGGGAGCATCGAATAATAACACCATGCTCATGAACACAGCGCGACCGCTATCTTGGTCTATGTTCCTGATGCTGTTGTTCTCTTTCGCCATTTTATGTTGGGGATTTTATACCAACGACTTCACGTTACAGTATGTAGCGAGCAACTCGAATAGTCAGCTTCCTTGGTACTACCGTTTAACCGCAGTATGGGGTGCACACGAAGGTTCACTGTTGCTATGGGTGTTAATCCAAGCTGCTTGGACTGTCGCTGTAGCGACATTCAGTCGTGGTATGCCGCAAGAGTCGGTTGCACGTGTACTTGCCGTAATGGGCATGATCTCAGTGGGTTTCCTACTGTTTATCATCCTAACGTCAAACCCATTCCTACGTACGTTACCGTTCTTCCCGGTTGACGGACGTGATTTGAACCCTCTGCTTCAAGACCCTGGTTTGATTGTTCATCCGCCAATGCTTTACATGGGCTACGTTGGTTTCTCGGTTGCCTTCTCCTTTGCGATCGCATCCCTAATGACCGGACGCCTTGATACGGCTTGGGCCCGTTGGTCTCGTCCTTGGACAACCGCTGCATGGGTATTTTTAACACTCGGTATCGCACTAGGCTCTTGGTGGGCTTACTACGAACTTGGCTGGGGTGGCTGGTGGTTCTGGGATCCAGTAGAAAACGCATCATTCATGCCTTGGTTAGCGGGTACCGCATTAATGCACTCTCTTGCAGTGACAGAAAAACGCGGCACATTTAAAGCGTGGACGGTACTATTGGCAATCTCTGCATTTTCGTTGAGTTTGTTGGGCACATTCTTAGTCCGTTCCGGTATTTTAGTATCGGTGCACGCGTTCGCGTCTGACCCGTCGCGCGGTATGTTTATTCTAGGTTTCTTAGTTTTCGTTATCGGTGGTTCTTTACTGCTGTTTGCCGTGAAAGGGGCGGCAGTGCGTGTACGAGGTAACTTCGACTTAGTCTCTCGTGAAAACGCGCTCCTAGCCAATAACGTATTACTTATCGCAGCACTTGTTGTGGTGTTAGTGGGGACATTATTGCCGCTCGTACATAAGCAGCTTGGTTTGGGGTCGGTTTCTATCGGTGCGCCATTCTTCGACATGCTGTTTGCGTGGTTGATGATGCCATTTGCTTTCCTACTTGGTATTGGTCCACTTATCCGTTGGAAGCGAGACAATTTATCTAAACTTGTGAAACCAATGCTCGTTTCAGGTGTGCTTGCTTTTGCTTTGGCCGCGGTATGCGTATACCTGTTTGCCGACTTCTTCTCAACTATGGCTTACATTGGCTGGGTAATGGCGATTTGGATTATTGCAATGCATGGCTTTGAACTATATGAGCGTGCAACGCACCGTCATAGCTTTAGTGAAGGTGTTCGTAAGCTGCAGCGTAGCCATTGGGCGATGATGTTGGGTCATGTTGGTCTGGCGGTATCTGTTATCGGTATTGCGATGGTACAGAACTACAGCATCGAGCGTGATGTACGTTTAGCACCTGGCGAACACTTCCAAATTCAAGGTTATGATTTCTACTTCTCAGGCCTGCGTGATAAAGATGGTCCAAACTACGATGGCTACATCGCGGATTTTGAGATCACACATGATGGCAAATACGTGAATACGCTTCACGCTGAGAAGCGCTTCTACCGTACGGCTAAGTCTATGATGACCGAAGCTGCCATTGACCGTGGCATTAGTCGTGACTTATACATTGCAATGGGTGAACGTTTAGACGACAACCGATCTTGGGCTGTTCGTATTTACTATAAACCGTTCGTTCGTTGGATTTGGGCTGGCTCTTTGATTATGGCGTTAGGCGGTGCACTAGCGATTTCAGATAAGCGTTATCGCTTCCGTAAATCTTCAAAGAAAAACGCGAAGTCAAAAGAGCAGGAGGCATAACATGAATAAGAAAATCTTATTTATTCCGCTCGTCGCTTTCATGATTTTGGCGGGCATTTTCGCAACCCAGTTAATGCGCAACCAAGAGGGCGATGATCCAACGAAATTGGAGTCGGTTTTGGTTGGTAAGCCAGTTCCTGAGTTTCACTTAGAAGACTTAGCTGAACCTGGAAAACAATACGACCAGTCAATTTTTAAAGGTGAGCCGTTGCTCTTGAACGTTTGGGCAACGTGGTGTCCAACATGTTATGCAGAGCATAAATACCTAAACGAATTGGCGGGTAAGGGCGTTAAGATCATCGGTATGAATTACAAAGATGATCGTAACAAAGCGGTAGGCTGGTTGAATGATCTCGGCAACCCTTACTTAATTAGCCTATTTGATGGTAGCGGTATGCTTGGTCTTGACCTTGGCGTTTATGGTGCTCCAGAAACATTCATTATTGATGCAAATGGTGTGATTCGCTATCGCCATGTAGGGGATGTAAACCCACGTAATTGGTCAGAAACACTGGAGCCGCTTTACAACAAATTGGTTGAGGAGGCGAAGCAATGAGAAAGCTAATTCTTGCCGTTTTTGCTGCGATGACATTATCTCTTGCTGCTCATGCGGCCATTGAAGTATACGAGTTCGATAACTTGGAACAAGAACAGCAGTTCAAAGAGCTAAGCCATACGCTCCGTTGCCCTAAATGTCAGAACAACACGATCTCGGATTCTAACGCTGAACTTGCTCAAGACTTACGCCATAAGGTGTACGAAATGACCAAAGAAGGTAAGTCCAAAGATGAGATTGTTGATTACATGATCGCCCGTTACGGTAACTTCGTGACTTACAACCCACCATTTACGGTTGCGACTGCGATCTTGTGGCTAGGGCCACTCGCTGTAGTATTGGGTGGTTTTGGTTTGATTGTACTGCGTAGCCGTAAATCTAAAGTTAAGGCAAAAGCGAGCAGTGACGAGCAATGGGATGAGCAAAAAGAAGCTCGTTTAAAAGCATTGCTTGAAGAAGAGAACAACGGAGATAAGAAGTAATGACACTATTTTGGATTTCCACCGTTGCTCTTACGCTTATTGCTTGTGCGCTGGTGGCTTTGCCGCTGCTTAAACAAAAAGCGAACAACGATGATGTGTTACGCGATGAGCTCAACAAGGCATTTTATAAAGACCGACTATCTGAGCTTGCAGAAGAAACTGACGAAGGCCTGGTTGAAAGCGAAGACGAACTGATTTCTGATCTAAAGCAATCACTGCTTGACGATATCCCTGGTGATAAAGCGCAAAAAGAAACCAAGGTTTCCCCAATCGCGGTTTTAGTTCCATCGGTAATTCTGACGGTGGTGCTGAGCTATGGTTTGTATTATAAATTTGGCGCGTCAGACGATATCGTCCAATGGCAAGAAGTGTCTGCTAATCTACCTGAGTTATCGAAAAAGCTGATGTCGGCTTCTTCTGAGCCGTTGAGCGACGACGAAATGGCGGACTTGACCCTAGCCCTTCGAACTCGCTTACATTACCAGCCGGAAGACTCGACAGGTTGGTTACTGCTAGGTCGTATTGCGTTAGCAAATCGTGATGTCACGACTGCTATCGATGCGATGGAAAAGTCATATCGCCTAGAGCCCAAAGATCCTGATGTGATGTTGGGTTATGCACAAGCTCTGATGCTGTCTCAAGAGGAAATGGATCAAGCGACGGCTCGCTCATTACTCGGCAAGCTGATGCAGCAAGACTATGTCGATCTGCGTGTGTTTTCTTTGTTAGCGTTCGATGCGTTTGAGCGTCAAGACTTTCCGGCAGCGATCAAGTACTGGGGAATCATGCAGCAAATGATTGGTCCAGAAGATAGCCGCTACGAGATGTTGTCACGCAGTATTGAGAGTGCTCGTAAGCAAATGGGCGAAGCGGTTTCACCAGATAAGAGTGTCGCTGTGACAATTAATGTGGCACCAAATGCTCAGTTAGATCCAAACGCAGTTCTCATCGTATCGGTACATCGTTCAGATGGCTCACCAATGCCTGTTGCTGCAGCTCGCTATCCGCTGGGTACTTTCCCTCGTACAGTCGTATTAGATGATGGTAATGCCATGATGCAAGGGCAAAAACTATCTTCACTCGACAAGTTAATCGTCCGTGTGCGTGTGGACTCTGACGGTAACGTAGCAACGCGTGATCAAGATTGGCACGGAGAAAGTGACGTCGTTGAATTTGGCGCACCAGTAGAAGTGACCATTGACCAGCAATATTAATCGTTAGCGTCTGTCTCTGAAATATGACAACGGGGTAGAGTCTGTTGCCTTTAGTGGTATGACTTTAAACGATCGAGTAGAATACCGAAGGCCAGCGACTGCTGGCCTTTATTTATTCCCATATCTGAGTCATCTTTACTACGTATACTGCTCAACATACGTACAAATGTTCATTGGGTGACTTAGGTACATTAATAGTCGTTATGGAAAATAAAATGTATAACAAGGGTAAATCTACCTTCTTGTTACTGCTTGCAGTTGGACTGGTTGGCTGTTCAAGTGCGCCTGATGAAGCAGTAACAGGACAAGAAACAAATCAAACGACTTCTGATGTGTATGACCCGTTGGAAGGCTTTAACCGAACCATGTGGGAAATCAACTACGAATATTTAGATCCGTATTTGGTTCGTCCTGTATCACTTGCGTATGTGGAATACACGCCAGTTCCTATTCGTTCCGGTATTGCTAACTTCTTGTCGAACTTAGATGAGCCAGCCAGCATGGTTAATAACTTAGTCATGGGTAACGGCACGAAAGCCGTGGACCACTTTAATCGTTTTTGGATTAACTCGACGTTTGGTATTTTCGGTTTATTCGATATTGCAAGTGCCGCGGGTATTACGAAATACGACGAGAAAGCGTTCAGTGATGCAGTAGGCCACTACGGTGTTGGAAATGGCCCTTACTTCATGATTCCAGGTTATGGCCCGTATACCTTACGTGAAGTGACAGATACCGTAGATAGTACGTATTTACCCCTCTCTTACCTCAACTTCTGGGCGAGTTTGGGCAAGTGGGCGTTTGAAGGCATGGAGAAGCGTGCTTTATTAGTACCGCAAGAAGCACAGTTAGACTCGTCGCCGGATCCATATATTCTTACTCGCGATGTTTATATTCAGCGTCAAAACTTTAAAGCAGAAGTTGAAACCGTTGAAGAAGTTAACATCGAAGAAGAAGAGTATTTAGACGAATACCTAGAAGACTTTTAAGCGCTGTTCCTTACAATATACAAATAAAAAAGGCTTAGCTGATGCTAAGCCTTTTTTGTATTTTTGCTGTTTGGTTAGAAACGGTAGTTTGCTTGAACACCGATTAGCCAAACATTACCCGTAGTTTCGCCTACGAATTGGCCGCCGACTTGTTCCGCAGCGTCGTCTGACTTATAACCACGAGACTCAACGATTGGCGCGTCTTTCGCGAAAATATAGGTGAAGCCAGCGTCTAGGCTGAAGTCTTTCGTCCAATCGTACGTTGCGCCAATACTTAGCCAAGTACGGTCAGTTTCTGGAATAGTGATCGTACGGTTTTTGTCGCTTACCGCTGAAGTATCGTATGCAATACCAGCACGTAGCGCTATCTTAGGATCAAGCTGGTAAGTAGCACCAACAGCAAAGCGGTAGTTATCTTCCCAGTTTTCTACTTTAACCATATGCGTGCCAGCAGTATCTAAACGTGCTTCCAATTTCTCGAAAGAGCTCCAATCCGTCCAGTTAAAGCTTGCGTGTAACGCAAGTTGGTCTGTTACTTGGTGGAAGCTTGCCAACTCAGCCGTTGCAGGCAGGTTTAGGTACATGTAGCCGTTGTCACGTAGTTGTGAAAGCTTAGTACCGAAGCCAAAACCTAGACCTTCAGCATGGCCTTCAAGCTTCAGTTCAACTTCAGATTTGTACGCGAAGCCGATACGGTTATTTTCATTGATCTGCCATGCAGTACCAACTTGCCAGCCCCAAGCGGTATCGTCACCTTCCATGTATTTTAGAGCGGTACCTTGAGGAACACTGATAGGATCGCCAGTGACAGGGTGCTGTCCTACAACGTTATTCTTAGGTGCGGCTGCGCCAAAGCTGCCTTCGCCGATGATGTAACGGATACCACCACCAACGCTGATTGATTCATTGACTTTGTAAGCTGCGTTTAAGTTCGCTTCCATTGTCGTTACGCTTGCTTCGTTACCGAAGTGTGAAGCACCAAAGCCTTTACCTAAATCGGTTTCCATGCCGTAGTTGGTGCCAAATGCCAAACCAATCGCGAATTTCTCATTGTATTGGTGTGATAGGTAGAAGTTTGGAATGATTGCATCATGTGCGAAATCATCTGAAGATGCAGAAGAAGTACTACCGTGGAAGTTTACATCACCTTCAATATCAATATTTGGGTTCACATAGATTGCACCAACGGACACTTGAGTGCCTTCCAAATAAGTTAGCATTGCTGGGTTACGCCATTGTGCACTTGCGTTGTCAGCCATTGCTGCTTCACCAGCATATGCTCGACCTAGGCCTGTTGCAGAATATTCAGCAAGTTGGAAACCTGCAGCGTTAGCCATGCCCGTTGTGCCAAGTAGGCTTAATGCCACTGCTGTTGATAGAAGAGTCTTGTTGGTTTTCATTCGAATGTTCGCTGATTTGTTTATAACGTGGGACGAAAGTTTAAAGGTAGAGTTTTTACTTTAGAAATGAAAATCCAACATAAGTAGTCATTTGGAATATTATTCTTTCAAGTGTTGCTTGGGTGGTTTAATAATCTAACTGTGAAAGGCTTGTAAACGAAATTCAGCGAACAGCTGTGCGTCCTAATTGTGAGATTTAGATACACGTGTTCACTCAAATTGAGTGGGCAATAAATCGCAGATATGAAAAAAGGCTGGAAATCCAGCCTTTTATATAAAGTATTTTTCTACTAACTAACAGCGAAGCGTTTAGAAGCTACGGCTGTATTGTAAGCCGAATAGAATTGCATCAGCGCGTGTTGTTGCTGACAAGCTCGAGATATTTTGAGGGCTTTGAGCGTCACCTGGGTTGTACATTGGGTTTGGTGTTGATTCATTTACCTCAACATCTTTACCCATTAGGTACGTAAAGCCAAAGTCGACATTTGATTTACTATCAATGTGATAAGTAAAGCCGGTAGAGAACCATTGGCGATCTGAGTCAGGAACGGAAACAGACGTTAAGTCAGCTTGAGCGCTCGTGTCGTACATGTAACCAGCACGAAGTGTCCAGTTATTACTTAGGTAATATGTACCACCAATCGAGTAGTGCCAACCATCTTGCCACTGGTACTGTTTATCGTACGATGAGCCAAGAGGAGAGCCTTTTAAGTTAGAGAATTCAATTTGATCGAAAGTTTCCCAGCCAATGTATTGGATGCTGTAGTGTACAGCAAACTTAGTGTCTTGGATTTTGTGGAAGCCAGAGAACTCGGCCATATCTGGTAAAGGTAGTGTGATTTTTTGACCTTTATCGTCTTTTGCTTCCATTTCTGGGCTATGGCGGTATGCAAGACCAAATCGATTGTTTTCATCTAGCTCGTACACAGTACCAACATTGAAACCTACAGCCCAACCATCAGCTTCGTCTACATCGACAAGTGTGCCTATTGCAGCATGTTCACGCTTCATTGTACCTTGGCCGTAGATTAAATCTAAACCAGCACCAAAGCTCCATTGTTCATTGAGACGGTAAGAACCTGCAAGGCCAAAGTTTACGCTCTTAACATCAGTTAAGCCGCCATATTCTTTTGCCGCAAAGCTATTGTCGAATTCTGTCTTAGTACCGAAATTAGAGTATGCGTTTACGCCCCATGCAAACTTGTCATTTACAGGAACGATTAGATGAATGTTCGGTGCAATAGAAGTATCGCCAGCGTCGTCATAGTTTGAGTCGACAGGCTTGAATAGTGTTGGTGCTACTTGGCACGTTGAACCACAATATTTCGCATCTTTCACTTCAATCATTGAAGTAATGCTTTCGAAACCTAGCGAAAGTTCCATTTTATCAAATAGAGCCATTGCTGCTGGGTTACGAGCCATTACCGCGGCGTTATCTGCGATTACTGCATCACCAGCAAATGCACGGCCGATGCCAGTTGCTGATTGAGCGTTGATTTGGAAACCCGCTGCCATCGATTGACCTGAGGCAAAAGCTACCGTTACTGCTAGGAGAGTCTTTTTAAACAGACGCGTGTTCTGAGTCATTTGTTTTTCCTTATTAGATTCGTCTCTTTGGACGATAAATTGAGCTTTTGCTCAGTGGCGCAGATAGTAGTATCAATAGTTGCTTGGACAAATCCGACCATTGGATAAAATTGAATAAAAATTGCAGAAATGATGTCTAAAAGACGGGAAATTGCACTTAAAATGCATAATTTAGAGTTTAAGCTCTAAATGCTATAGCGATGGTGAATGTTTTGTGTTCTATTTATACAAAAATGCCGCTAAATAAGATCATTTAGCGGCATTTAACCTTTTGAAGGCTGGAAATCGTCGAAGTTATTACATCGGTTTAATCATTGATGCAAGAGTCGTAGCGATAGCATCAATATTTTCACCTTCTTCTCCGACTAAAATCAGGCTTGAACTCCCGACGGGCTGAACGATTCCGGTCATGCCATCCTTATTAAAGTCGGTACTTTGTTCGCTAGGAATACCAGTAATAAATAACGTTACTTTACCTTTTGGACCTTGGAATACCATATGCACCGCATTGGATTCGCCAAAACCGCAGTGGTTTAGGTAGTAAACGTGATACGGAAAGTTTTCACTAAACTGGTAATGAAATGGCGACATTTTCGCATTAATTTGCGAGCTCGGTACATCCTCATCAAGATGACGAACAAAAGGTTCTTCATGAATAACGTGTTTCATCGCGGTATCAGCTAAACTGGCTTGTGCTGGAGACACCAAAACATTTCCCCAGTTTACTTGACCAACTAATAATCCTGCGGTGAACGCAATAGAAGCGGCAAGTGCCATTGCTTTGCGCACAAAGTTTGGTCTGACGACCTTCTCTTCATCAAGTGCACTCGACGTCTGACTAAATAAAATCTTATCAGCGAGATCTTCAGGTACATCCACATTCATGGCTTGTTTAATTTTTACGTCGAGATCCAAAACGTCATCAACAAACTTATTGTTGGCGTCGCTACCAGCTAAAGCTTGCAGAATCTCTTCATCCTTTTGTTTTGGATCCGACAAAATACGACGACGAAATTCTAAATCATCCATTCTTTTGTCCTCTCTTAGTATCTTGAGAATCCAACATCTCTTTGAGTTGATTACGAGCGCGAAATAATCGAGTCATCACTGTATTTTTATTTAAATCAAGAATGTCGCCAATCTCTTCTCCGCTGAAACCACCGACAACTTGGAGAAATAAAGGCTCGCGGTATTCAACATCGAGTTTCATGATCTGTGCTTGCAGCCATTCTTGCTGATGATGTGGGTCATCGCTGACTTTAGCATCATTGCCGTAATCATCGATATCAACTAAATCAAATTGTTTACGTTCGAAGCGGCGCGCATTTTCTCGTCTCAATATTGTGATGAGCCAAGACTTGGCAGCTTTTTCGTCCTGAAGGCTATCGAGTGACTTCCAAGCTCTAAGACAGGTTTCCTGAACTAGATCTTCCGCTATCGCTTTATCTTTGCACAACCAGTATGCGTAGCGATATAAGTCACGATGGTACCCTCGGACGAGCGCTTCGTATTTTCTTTGCTTGTCCATATCAGAGTTGACCGGACTGTTGGAATTTTTCTTTCCAAACATTTTTAATATGGCCACAGGAGCCTCCATCCTCGCTCTGTGAGTTTCTTATTTGTTCTGAGCATGACTTTACTTTTCAATAGCCTCGCGGTTTCGGTTGAGCGTGTGTCGTAGATAACCTCTGACACAATAAGCTATGTGGTTACTTAAAAGTGTATACGCAAATGCCAAATATCATCGAACATGAATTGGTAAAGATTGTTAACAATATCATCATTAGTAATCAATGGTTTGGATAAGTTCATTCGATGGGACATAAAAAGAGACTGCTAGCGGTGAATTTTTGAATCGGTTTGCATTGCTGAGCCTTTTAGATGTGCTTAAAGCTCGTAAAATCACTATAAAATTGATCTATTTCAAAATATCAAGCAGTGAAGGGGTTATAGTACATCTTGTCATCTCGTTAGTCATTGCGACTAACATGTTGAGCAAGATGACACTTCCTTTTGAAGGCTGACTTTACTTTCTCCTAATCAGGAAACTGATTAATTTTCAATTGGCGTAAGTTAATTGTTTTATAGATATTCCGACCACACAGTTATGTGTGGTTTTTTTTGCTTCGATTTTACCTTCCATATACCTCTTACCGTTTTAACTCTCTATAGTTAATCATTATTAATCGCATAAGAATCAAAGAAGTAGAGTAATTGATCTACTTGCTTCACGTTTATTTAAACGCATGTTTGATAAATTTAACAAATTCATTACAATGCATCAGGTCAGACCTCTTGTATTTAAGGAGAAACAATGGGCAAGCAGGAAGTAAAAACACGCAATGGTGAGCGTGTCGCTATTGTCGCGGGGCTTCGAACTCCCTTTGCTCGTCAAAGCACGGAATTTAGCAAAGTGCCAGCGGTCGATTTAGGGAAAATGGTAGTAAGCGAAATGCTTGCTCGAACAGATATTGATCCGAAGTTAATCGAACAAGTGGTATTTGGACAAGTAGTACAAATGCCTGAAGCGCCAAACATCGCACGAGAAATTGTGTTAGGCACCGGTATGAACATCCATACTGATGCTTACAGTGTGACTCGTGCGTGTGCAACGAGTTTTCAAGCGGCGGTCAATGTCGCAGAAAGCATCATGGCGGGAACCATCGATATCGGTATTGCTGGTGGTGCAGACTCTTCTTCCGTCCTGCCTATTGGCGTATCTAAGAAACTGGCCGCTAATCTGCTTGCTCTAAGTAAGACAAAAACAATGGGTCAGAAGCTTAGCATCCTCAAAAACTTGAGCTTTAAAGACCTTATGCCAGTGCCTCCTGCAGTAGCCGAATACTCGACGGGCTTGTCGATGGGACAAACTGCGGAGCAAATGGCAAAGACGCATGGTATTTCTCGTGCAGAGCAGGATGCGCTTGCACATCGCTCTCATACGCTGGCTTCCCAAGCTTGGAAAGAAGGTAAGATCCAAGGTGAAGTGATGACGGCCTTTCCAGAACCATACAAAAAATGGATTTCGGAAGACAACAATGTCCGTCACGACTCAACCGTAGAAGGGTACGCGAAACTTCGACCTGCCTTTGATCGCCAGTATGGCAGTGTTACGGCAGCTAACAGTACGCCACTGACTGATGGTGGTGCGGCAGTGATGTTGATGCGCGAAGGTAAAGCGAAAGAGCTTGGCATGGAGATTCTTGGCTACATACGTGGCTACGCATTTTCAGCGATCGGTGTGGAAAAGGACATGCTGATGGGACCGACTTATGCCACAGCGAAAGTGCTAGAAAATACAGGCTTGGAATTGTCTGATCTGACGTTGATCGACATGCACGAAGCGTTTGCTGCGCAAGCATTGGCGAATGTGAAGATGTTTGCTTCAGATAAGTTTGCTCAAGAAAATCTAGGTCGTTCGAAAGCGATCGGTGAAATCGACATGGATAAGTTTAACGTGCTTGGTGGCTCAATCGCTTACGGTCACCCATTCGCGGCGACAGGTGCACGAATGATGACGCAAACCCTACGTGAACTGAAACGCCGTGGTGGCGGTATTGCATTGAATACCGCATGTGCAGCTGGCGGTCTTGGTGCAGCAATGATTCTGGAGGTTGAGTAATGAGCGAGCAAAAAGCATTTAGTCTAAAAGTTGATGAGCAGAATATTGCTTGGTTAGCGATTGACGTACCTAATGAAAAAATGAATACGCTACAGGCGGCTTTTGCTGATGAAATGAAAGAAATCTTTGCTCAGCTAAAAGACGCCAGTGGCATCAAAGGGATGATCATTCATTCCCTAAAACCGGACAACTTTGTCGCGGGGGCCGATGTTCGCATGCTAGAAGCGTGCACGACCGCAAGTGAAGCAGAAGCATTAGCGAGGCAAGGTCAAGAGCTATTCCAGCAGCTATCGGACTTACCATATCCTGTGGTTGCCGCTATTCACGGTCCATGTTTGGGCGGTGGTTTAGAGCTTGCTCTTGCATGTGATTATCGTGTTTGTACGGATTCAGATAAAACGCGTTTAGGCCTACCAGAAGTACAGCTTGGATTGCTGCCAGGTTCCGGCGGTACGCAGCGTCTGCCGCGTTTGATTGGCCTGTTACCTTCACTGGACTTGATCCTGACGGGTAAACAGCTTCGCGCAAAGAAAGCTAAAAAGCTGGGTGTGGTTGACGCCTGTGTCCCTGACACCATTTTGCTCGACGTAGCAAAACAGTTTATCGACAAAGGTAAAAACAAGGGTACGAAAAAGCTATCGACGAAAGAAAAAGTGATGTCGGGTAGTGGGTTAGGGCGCAAGTTTGTGTTTGAACAGGCAGCGAAGAAAACCAATCAGAAAACCCGTGGTAACTATCCTGCAACGGTCGCGATTTTAGACGTTATTCAGCATGGTTTAGAGAAAGGTTTCGCCCAAGGACAAGAGCTTGAAGCGAAACGCTTCGGTGAGCTTGTGATGAGCTCTGAATCAAAAGCGCTCCGTTCTATCTTCTTTGCGACAACGGAAATGAAGAAAGAAAATGGTACGGATGCGAAACCCGCGCCAGTTCATAAAGTTGGCGTGCTTGGCGGTGGCTTGATGGGCGCAGGAATCAGCCATGTGTCTGTTGCAAAAGCGAAGGTGCCTGTCCGCATCAAAGACGTCAGCAACGATGGCGTTCTAAACGCACTCAACTACAACTACAAGTTATTTGAGAAACAGCGTAAACGTCGCATTCTATCAAAAGCCGATCTGCAAGCGAAAATGTTGCAACTGTCTGGCGGTGTCGACTTTACCAGCTTTAATCATATTGATGTCGTAATTGAAGCCGTTTTTGAAGACTTAGATCTTAAACAAAAAATGGTGGCGGATATTGAAGCGAATGCCAAGCCGGAAACCATCTTTGCGACTAATACTTCTTCGTTACCAATCCACAAAATTGCAGAAAAAGCGGAGCGTCCAGAAAACGTAGTGGGTTTGCATTACTTCAGCCCGGTAGAAAAAATGCCGTTGGTGGAAGTGATTCCGCATGAAACGACCTCAGATGAAACCATTTCAACAGTCGTTGCACTTGCTAAAAAGCAAGGTAAAACCCCGATCGTAGTGAAAGACAAAGCGGGCTTTTACGTGAACCGCATTCTTGCGCCATACATGAACGAAGCGGCGCATATTCTTTTGGCTAACGAACCGATCGAAAAGATTGATACGGCGTTGCTTGATTTTGGTTTCCCTGTCGGCCCGATTACCTTACTGGATGAAGTCGGTGTCGACATTGGCGCGAAGATCATGCCGATTCTAGTCAATGAGTTAGGTGAGCGATTCAAAGGCCCGGACGTGTTCGATATCTTATTGAATGACGGTCGCAAAGGACGTAAGAGCGGGAAAGGTTTCTACACTTACAAAGGTAAGAAGAAAGAAGTCGATAAATCTATCTACAAGCTGCTTAAGCTCGATCCTGAATCTAAGCTGAGCGATAACGATATTGCGTTGCGCTGTGTACTACCAATGCTGAATGAAGCGGTACGTTGTTTGGATGACGGCATCATTCGCTCGCCACGTGATGGTGATATTGGTGCAATATTTGGCATTGGTTTCCCTCCATTCTTGGGCGGTCCATTCCGTTATATGGATCAGTTTGGCATTAAAGAACTGGTTGAGAAAATGAATGAGTTTGCATCGAAGTATGGCGATCGTTACGCACCGTGTGATGGTTTGCTTACTCGAGCTGGAGAAGGAACCACATTCTATTAAACGTTGCTTCGGTAAAGAAAAAGGCTTGCCAGTGGCAAGCCTTTTTCATAAATAAGAAATAGTTACTTCTTCTTGTCTTTCTTATCTTTATTGTGGCCTTTTCCTGGGTTGTCGTCCCCGTGAACGCTGCTGTTGCCTTTGTTGTCTTTATCTTTCCACTGTTTTGAAGAGCAATCATCTGATTTGATGGAAACATTGTCTCCGCTTAGGCGGACACAGTCGTTACTTAGCTCAAAGCCATCACCTTTCACCGAGATTTCAGCGTGAGCAGATGCCAATGGCAGTATAAGAGCCACAAGTAAAAGTGCTTTTTTCATGATTACCTCATTAAGTTATTTTTAGTGCGGTAATTAGAGCATAAGCCGCAATGGCGTAATTTCAATTTTCTGCCAATTATGGTGCCGATTCAATCTATGAGACCGACAACCTCATGGGTTTGTAGGTTCATTCTAGTAATCGACAATTTTATTTCTGCGCAACTAGATCACCCCAAGCCGCAATCTTTTGGCCGAAGTTGGAACTCTTCAATCGATCCTATTTCTTGTCCTAGATGGATGCGCGGAGCCTCCGAATGCGCTTGACCTTGAGAGTGCATGATCAAACGATTTGCAGTACGAGGTTTCAATTCGTTCACAACGAAGCGAATCATGTCTGCGCGCGTCAGCTTCTTCAACTCCGCCAGTACCTTGTCACGTTGGTTAAACTCAGTGTCTTTATTTCCTATCGCAACCCAAAGACGTTGAGCCCGACCTCGAAGTGTGGTGTCCGGCGTTGCTATTTGGTTCCACAAGCCGCGCTTACTGCTGTGCCATTGGTAATCGTTTAACTCTAACAACACCATATAAAAGGCATTTAAAAACTCATCGATTGAGGTAACCAGCTCGGCAGGTGCTGCATTAGGTGACTGCACATACAGTACAATACCAGGGTGACGATTTAGCGGCATATTGCCAGTGCCTACCATGTAACCTAATTGCTGCTTGGTACGGATTTCGTGGAAAAACGTTGCCGACATAAGGTGATTGGCCAATGAGTATAGCGCGATACTACGAGGTTCAATATCCTCGCACTGGTGGTAAATAACGACCGCGGAATCTTGCTGGTTACAATGCACCTCACGTTGAAAACTGCCATTTTTACCTAGCATAATGAGCGGACGAAGTGCCTCTTCATAACGTTGCTCGTTAACTCTTAGAGCATCCTTTAAGGTCGTTGCCATGTCATGGGCTTGCTGGCGTTGCCAGTCTCCGTAAACAAACATTTCAACGTGCAGTTCTGCAAGAATGGATTCTACGAATACCGAGAGTTCATCGACTTCGATTTCTTCTAGCGCTTCGACTAAGGTTGCGAAAGGCGGGTTATTGGGTTGAAGTAACCCAGTAAGTGCGTTAAACAGCTGCGAAATAGGGCGATCTTGTGAAGCATTTCTCCAGTTTCGTAACAGTTGTTGTTTGATGGTTTCAAAGCGAGCAGGGCTGAAATCTCGAGAAGCAAAACGGTGCAGAATCATTTCTAGCAACTGAGGCAGCTTTTGACTGAACCCTGAGAGGGTTAAGGTCACGCCACCTTGGTGAGCATACATGTTGTAACCCATCCCTGCGATTTCTGCTTGATAGGTTTCTTTTGCTAGCGAATCGAGGAACATCTCTACACATAAGCGCGTTTTGACGATGTTCTTTGGTGATGCAACGGCATGAGAGCTGTCGATAGCGACATAAACGACACCTTTGGGTACGCGAAATTCGTCATCTTGCAAATGCCACAGCCGAAACCCTTCGAGATCCTCAATCAACTCTGGCAGTGAATCACCATTTTCGAGTGGCATGGGGTCTAGATCGTAGCAAATATAAGGGTTCTTTTCCGGTAAGACGAATTGCCAGCTTGGATCGATTTGTTGATAGAAACGACGTTGGTCTTCACTAAAAGGCGTGACGGAGTACGGGGTAAAGTACCATTCGGCAGTACGATTGTATTCCAGGCCTTTAGCAATCAAAGTGACGCGCACATTATCGATGGTTAAGTATCGCAGCAATGAACGCTGTAACTCTTCATCGTAGCCCGCCATTTTGTAGTCACCATAAACCGTGTCTTCCGGTTGATAGTGCTGCATGTTGATCACCAGATGGCTGACGAGATCCATTGGGCGCGATGGCTCTTGGAAGCGAAAAGCCGATTCTAATACCGCTTGTTTTTCGAGATAGCGCCATTCATCTAACCCGTCTTGTTTGATCATCGAGAGGTATTGAAAAACTGCTTGAACGATATCATCAACATGATCTAAGCCGTTTGGCGTCAGGGTGCAGCTTACGGTAAAGTCTCGGTAGTTACTGCCACTCGCGCCGCCGCCCGCTGAGAGAGAAGTAATCCAGCCTTTTTCTTTGAGTTGAAGCATCAAACTGCCTTCTCCTTCATAACCCAACAGGTGAGCAAAGTAGGAGAGTGGCTTCACGCTATAATGCGCATCCATTCCCGGCATGGGGAATGTGAGAATCAGTTTACGGAACTCTTTGAGCGGCTCGACTTGAACCAAAATGCCCGTGCTTTCCTCAGTGCCGATCGGTACATCAATCGATTTTCCACGAAGATGGTGATTTGGGATGTCTGCAAACATGGCTTCTACCCAAGCTTGCTGTTCATCGAGCGGCTGTGGCCCAAATAGAGTCAGTGTCATCAAATCGGCGGAATACTGAGAGTGGTGAAACTCCACAATTTCGTCGCGGATGGATTTACCATCTCGGTCGCCAAGAGTATCTAAGTTTCCGACAGAGAATTTTGAAAACGGGTGCTCTGGATTGATGACTTCTTTGTTAACTTGATACAGGCGACGAGAATCATCATTGAGTTTGAGCTTGTATTCGGAGTCGACAGCCTGGCGTTCTTTGTCTAATGCTTCTTCGTTAAACAAAGGTGCGGTAAAAAATTGGCTAAATCGATCTAAGGCACTTTCAAAGGCATTTGGAGCAATATTGAAAAAGAAACAAGTGTGCTCTGTACCAGTCCAAGCGTTGTTTGTTCCACCGTGTTGGCTAATATAGCTTTGAAACTCGCCCACTTTAGGGTATTTTTCCGTACCCAAAAAAAGCATGTGTTCTAAATAGTGTGCCAGACCTTGGCGATCGTTTGGGTCGTCGAAGTGTCCAACGTTCACTGCCAGAGCAGCTGCCGACTGTTGAGCTGTATCGGAATGAATCAGCAGTACACGCAGTTCATTGCTCAAGGTAATGTAGCGGTATTGATTTGAATCGTTAGGACTTAGATGCACGATGCGTCTCCAGATTTCGCATTACAGTAATTTAGGCTCCCCTCGCGGGGGGCGCAAAGTTTGCGTTTCGACAAATACTGCTTGCCGTATTTTTGTTATTCGTAGACTTCTGCACAGGCCCATCGCGTTTGCGTATGGGGAAGAACTGTTTGAGTGAATGCTCTGAACTCATTGCACAGTTAAATAGTGTGATGAACTGAGTACATTCTTTTAATAGATTGTTAAGAAAGTCGCTATCTTTAACAAGCGAATTGGTATAATGAACAGATAATTATATCAGTATTTTTGTTTCGTCATTGTTAAAGTTAGCCCCGTCTATCTAATAAAGATAGCAGTCAACCTTTTGGTAGCGTTAGCTATCCCTAGGAAATAACATGAAAATATTCATCATGCGTCACGGTGAAGCCGAGCATTTTGCAGATTCAGACGCAGCACGACAATTGACCCCAAGAGGCAGAGTCGAATCAGAAGCGGTTGCTAGAGCCTGTAAAGAACAGGGTTTTGCGCAATTCGATAAAGTGTTGGTGAGTCCGTACATTAGAGCTCAACAAACTTGGCAAGAGATCAGTGCGTATTTCTCTGCAAAAAGCATTGAAACTTGTGAAGATATTACACCTTATGGCCAGTCCGAGCATGTCTTCGATTTCGCAAGTGCGTTAATCGAAGTCGAACAATTGGACTCGCTTTTGTTCGTATCGCATTTGCCTTTGGTCGGTTATCTGACTTCAGAGTTTGTAAAAGACATGACACCTCCGATGTTTCCTACATCAGGCCTAGTGTGCATTGAATATGATTTACAAACACAAAATGGTGAAGTGCTATGGCATATTACGCCATAAGTGTCTAAACCAAAATAAGCGTTTGCAAATTAGAGACAGAATAAGAAAGGCAGGAGATCCCTGCCTTTTCGTTTCGTCGTGTCTACAGCAAGCTTGTTACTTTTCAGGAATTGAAAGCAACACTAACAACGCACCATCACCACCAAATTCTAGTGGCGCTTGGTGAAAAGCCATAACGTCAGGATGCTGTGCTAACCAAAGTGGGGCTTTCTGTTTCAGGATGTGTTTCCCAATACCATGTTGCACACACGCACAATGAATCTCGTTTTTGATGCAATAGGCTATCATCGCACCAAGCTCGCGTTTTGCTTCTTGCTGTGTCATGCCGTGCATATCGAGGAACACGTCCGGTACATACACTCCACGACGTAGACGTTTGACTTCATAAGTGGAGACGTCGTCACGTGCATAACGAGTTGGACCTTCATCGTTTAATAGAGGGACAAACTCGTCTGAAAAGTAAAATTCAGAGTCACTCGCTTCACGGTTGGAGCGCTTGATTTCTTTTTGCTTAGTATTTTTTTGGTTGCTGGATTATGGTATCCTGTCGCAACTTTTTTACGCCCTGTACTGCTTCCTGAAACAAGGCGAAATCGTCATCGTTCTCGGTGTCTTTTTTGCTCATTAGGTAAACAATTTCATTAATAAACTTTATTGGCAGTATTGTAGCGCTTTTCGGAGGCAATTTTGGATAAGATTTTTGTAGAAGAAGCGGTATCGGAGCTGCATACCCTTCAAGATATGATTCGTTGGACGGTAAGCCGCTTTAATGCAGCGAACCTGTTTTACGGTCATGGTACTGATAATGCGTGGGATGAAGCAGTTCAGCTTATCCTGCCAACCTTATACTTGCCGATTGATGTGCCTCCGCACGTATTGAACTCTCGCCTAACGACAAGCGAGCGTCTGCGTATTGTTGAGCGCGTAGTAAAACGCATCAACGAGCGTACGCCAACAGCATACCTAACAAACAAAGCATGGTTCTGCGGTCTTGAGTTCTTCGTTGATGAGCGTGTACTTGTGCCACGTTCTCCTATCGGCGAATTGATTCAAGCGGAATTCCAACCTTGGTTGGTGGAAGAACCTACGCGCATCATGGACTTATGTACGGGTTCTGGTTGTATCGCGATTGCTTGTGCGCACGCTTTCCCTGAAGCAGAAGTGGATGCGATCGACATCTCTACAGATGCTCTACAAGTGGCTGAGCAAAACGTACAAGATCACGGCATGGAGCAGCAAGTGTTCCCAATTCGCTCTGATTTGTTCCGTGATCTTCCAAAAGAGAAATACAATCTAATCGTGTCCAACCCACCATATGTGGATGAAGAAGACATGAACAGCCTGCCAGATGAGTTCACGCATGAGCCTGAGCTTGGTTTAGCTGCGGGTACGGATGGTCTAAAACTAGTGCGTCGTATTCTTGCTAACGCGCCAGATTATCTAACAGATAACGGCATTCTTATTTGTGAAGTCGGAAACTCAATGATTCATATGATGGAACAGTACCCAGAGATTCCATTTACTTGGATTGAGTTCGAGAACGGCGGTCATGGCGTATTTATGCTAACGCGTGACCAGCTGGTTGAGTGTGCAGAAGAGTTTAAACTGTACAAAGACTAATAGAGTCTTACACTAAACATTAAAACACCGAGCTTTATGCTCGGTGTTTTTTTATGCATACCTCGCCGATATTAACTCTTTACATCAAAACGTAATAAAGCCACTATGAATCCACGAAGAATTGGAAAGCAGCTATGCTCTGTTTTGAGAGAGCGTGGCGATAAAAACTTGAGGAAGTAATGGCAGGAAACAGTATCGGACAACATTTCCGAGTGACGACATTCGGGGAAAGTCACGGTATCGCACTGGGATGTATCGTAGACGGATGTCCTCCGGGGTTGGAAATTACAGAAGCAGATCTACAAATCGATCTCGACCGCCGTCGTCCAGGCACATCACGTTACACCACACAACGTCGTGAACCGGATGAAGTTAAAATTCTTTCTGGCGTTTTTGAAGGCAAAACCACGGGCACATCGATCGGTTTGCTAATTGAAAACACCGATCAGCGCTCAAAAGATTACTCGGACATCAAAGATAAATTCCGTCCGGGTCATGCTGATTACACTTACCACCAAAAATATGGCATCCGCGACTATCGCGGTGGCGGCCGTTCTTCAGCTCGTGAAACCGCAATGCGTGTGGCGGCTGGTGCAATCGCGAAGAAATACTTAAAAGATGAGTTTGGTGTTGAGATTCGTGCTTACTTGTCACAAATGGGTGATGTATCTATCGACAAGGTAGATTGGAGCGAAATCGAGAACAATGCATTCTTCTGCCCTGATGCTGACAAAGTAGAAGCATTTGACCAACTTATCCGTGACCTGAAAAAAGAAGGCGACTCTATTGGCGCAAAAATCCAGGTTGTGGCAACTAACGTGCCTGTTGGTCTTGGGGAACCCGTATTTGACCGTTTGGATGCAGACATCGCGCACGCACTAATGAGCATAAACGCGGTGAAAGGCGTGGAAATCGGAGACGGTTTCGACGTGGTAAACCAAAAAGGCAGTCAGCACCGTGATACGCTTGCTCCTGAAGGTTTTGGTAGTAATCATGCGGGTGGCATTCTTGGCGGTATCTCGACTGGTCAAGACATTGTCGCTAACATTGCGCTTAAGCCAACATCAAGTATCACTGTGCCGGGTGAGACCATCACAAAAGAAGGTGAACCAACTCAGTTGATCACCAAAGGTCGTCATGACCCATGTGTGGGTATTCGTGCTGTGCCTATCGCAGAAGCGATGCTGGCAATTGTGGTGATGGATCATTTACTACGCCACCGTGGTCAAAACCATGGCGTAACAACTGAAACACCGAAGATTTAAGCTTAAAAATAAGCTTGATAAAGAGACAAAAGGCTGCTCAATGAGCAGCCTTTTTAATGTGTTTTCATTACGCGTTTAGATTTAAATTAATGGGGTGAGCCTTCCGTTTCCAAATTGAAAGAAGGGAGACGCCACTTAAAACGTACCGCGGCCATACGCAGCATATAACCGGTGATCAGTGTAATGATAGTGGCTGTTACATCGGGAACATTAAATTCTAATAGCGCTAAGTACATTCCTGATGCGATAAGAGCGACAGAAGCGTAAAGTTCTTCATGCAGCACCAACGGTGTTTGGCGACAGATTAAGTCGCGGAGTAGCCCACCGAATACACCCGTTACTAGCGCTGAAACCATACAGATCCCAGGGTGTAAGCCCATGCCCATCGCAATCTTAGTTCCGATGATGCTGAACACGATTAGACCTAATGCATCAAGGCGGATGAATAGACCTTTTAGCTTAATCACCCATTTCGCTAAGCCTGTGGTAAGTACACCCGCAATACACGTGATTGCTAGGAACTCTGGGTTTTTTACCCAACCAAGAGGGTAGTGTCCCAGTAAAATGTCACGTACGGTGCCACCACCAATGGCCGTTGCACTGGCCACCAACATAACACCAAACCAGTCCATTTTTCTTCTACCAGCACTCAACGCACCTGTCATGGCTTCAGCCGTGATACCAATGATATACAACACACTTAGCAACATAGGGAGACACTCAACGTAAAAAGTCACTACGTTCTACGTGAATCATCGTAGGCGCAGCAACAACACTTACAAAAGGTTTTATCATTCTTAAAAAGTGATTAAAACCAGCAACATGCCTGTAATCAAACCGCTTAAAAAACAGCAGTTTGAGCAGCATCAAAATAAGGCGAGAGTGTAGTAGCAAATGAGTACGCTGACGAATGAGAAATTATATGGAGAAAGCGATGTTCAGATAAATTCAACTAATAACCAAAACTGTGGGAGCACCTTTACCTTATAGATAAAAACAGCGACAATACGCAGCGCATGTCAAACTGAAGTACAAACTCGACGATGACCCACGAATACCAAGACCTTATCACCATTTTCAATGACACCTTTTTAGACCAATTTAATACGAAATTGGAGTTAGGTGGTGATGAGCCTATTTATCTTCCTGCTGATGATGAGCATCCTCATCATCGGATTATTTTTGCTCGGGGTTTTTATGCCTCCGCATTACACGAAATCTCGCATTGGTGTGTGGCAGGGCCTGAGCGTCGTTTGCTGGAAGATTTTGGCTATTGGTATGAACCTGATGGGCGCACGGCAGAAGTTCAAGCGGAGTTTGAGAAAGTTGAAGTGCGTCCGCAAGCTTATGAATGGATTCTGGCACAAAGTGCTGGCTTCCCTTTTACGGTGAGTTGTGACAATCTACACGGCGATTTTGAACCAGATAGGCTCGGCTTTATGCAGAAAGTGCATAAAGAAGTGTTGGGTATTTTGGAAGCTGGCTTGCCTTTGCGAGTGAGAATGCTTTCGGATGCTCTGCGTGCGTTTTACCAAACCAAGCCGCTGGAAGCGTCAGACTTTTGCGTTAAATAACCTCAAATAACCTCAGAGATACACCATGATTATTGAATTTGAAGAAAAACTACTGGAACTGATTGATGCTCGAATTGAAACAGCATCTGACGATGAATTGTTTGCTGGTGGTTATCTACGTGGTCACATCTCTTTGTCTGCGGCATCTTGTGAAGAAGAAGGCATTAGCGATATTACTGAACTGAAGTCACGCATTGAGAGCAGTTTGGAAGACGCTCGTACCGAATTAAGCCCGGCTGATCGCGCGATCGTCAGTGACTTGTGGCAAGAACTGCAGGCTCAGGCTTAATCTCCGAACGTCGTTCTCCATTTATTAGTCCAAATCATTTACTACTTCGAAAAATTCGAACCTCTCCATAAAATTTTTGTGGTTGTAGCGAAACTGTTCAACTTTTATTCTGGTTAGCATAAAACGTGAACAAAGGATTACAACCATGAAAATTGTCGCATTTGGTGCATCTACCAGCTCTACCTCAATCAACAAATTACTTGCTACCTACGCAGCAAACCAAGTCGAAGGCGCTCACGTGAACGTTTTAGACTTAAACAATTATCAAGTACCGATGTTTAGCGAAGACAAAGAAAAAGAAATTGGTCAAGCTGAAGGTGCTGTCGCATTTTTACGTGATTTGGCTGAGGCTGACGCTATTGTTGTTTCCTTTGCAGAGCATAACGGTTCATACCCAGCAGCGTATAAAAACCTGTTTGATTGGGCAACGCGCATTGAGCGCAACGTATTCCAAAACAAGCCGGTCGTTTACTTAGCAACTTCTCCTGGTCCGGGTGGCGCACAGAGCGTTCTTGCAGCGGCAACAGGTTCCGCGCAATTTTTCGGAGCAGATGTGAAAGCATCGCTATCTGTGCCGAGCTTCTACGAGAACTTTGACGTGGAGTCTGGTGAGGCGGTAAATCCGGAAGTGGCAGAACAAGTGAAACAGGCAATTGCACAGCTGAAGTAATTTCAACACGAGTGACTTAATGAGTTCGCGATTCCCGACACACATCTGCGTCGGGAATTTAAACGAGAGAAGGCTCTTACAGCTCGGTAATGGCTTTGCCTTTTCTTAGTTTACGAACCCACATTCGACTTGGATGAAGTTCGGTCAATACATCAACAGGTAATGGCAGCGGGTCCCCACATATTTGTGAGGCCAACACTTCAGCTAACAATGGTGCAGAGCTCAGCCCACGAGATCCTAAACCTAAGAAGCAGAATAGGTTAGTGAACTGATGAACGGTTTCTACCTCTTCTGCTTTTTGATTTTGTAAGTTGGCGTATTGCGTTTTGATCGTCTCAAAGTCACCCACATTTCCGACAAATGGTAAGTGATCTCGGCTCACGCAGCGAATACCTTGGCGAGATCGATTGCCACTGATATCTATCTCTTTTGGCCATTCTTGGTTCGGTACGCACTTAACCAACTTTTCTGCGTTATCCTTCTGAGCGTTTTCATCAAATTCGTAGTCTAGGTGACTGCGATCGTAGCTCGCGCCTATGCACAGGTGCTGATTGTTTGGGTTAACAGGCGTCATGTAGCCGTCGTAACACAATACCGTTTTCAATTTACTCAGCGTTTCGGTTGCCGGAGCATGACTGACTTGCCCTTTCACCTGTCCCATCGGCAGGGAAGCGGTTTGGCTCAATGTCTGGAACTCATGACCATTCGCAACCACAACGGTTGAGTGCTCAAATGTTTGACCATTGACCGTTAGTGTCCAAAGCTGATGCTCTTCATCCCAATTTAATGCTTCAACGTGATGTTCAAACTTCGTTGAGAGTAACGATGTCTGTTCTAATTGTTTGATTAACCCACGCGTTAGCTCGGCAGGGCACAACCACCCTCCCATTGGGTAGTACACAGACGACATATCGATAGGTAATCCGATAGTATTCGCAGTTTCCTCGGCGGACAGTTTTTGAATCAATTCAGAAGGAAAATTACCCGCAAGCATCTTTTCCAGCTTATCAGCAGATTTTTCATCCCACATTAGCTGAGTTACACCACACCAATCGTGATCGAATGTAACCGACTCCGCAGCTTGTTCAATAAATTGTCTTGCAAACAAAAATGCAGGCGCAAACACACGCGAAACACCAGTATGAGGACCGTTCAACAATGGATACACGGCCCCTTGACGATTACCCGACGCTCCTTCGGCTGGTTGAGTGTCTTTGCAGTAAAGCGTGACGTTTTGGCCACGACGAACCAACGATTTTGCCAACGCTGCACTGGCAATACCACCACCAATGATAGCAATCGAATCAAGATTGCTAGATGCTGTGCGATTGAACCAAGGGAGATGGTTCGACTGCTTTTCACGTTGTTCCATCGAACCTGCGATCATTTCTCGCTTGGTGCCAAAGCCTTTGACCTTTTTCATTGCAAAGCCTGCTTCGTTCAACCCTCGACGCACAAAGCCCGCTGCGGTAAAAGTGGCGACTGTACAGTCTTGCTTGGCTAACTTAGCCATGTTGTTGAACAGATTTTGGTTCCACATTTCTGGGTTTTTACTTGGCGCGAATCCATCTAAAAACCAAGCGTCAATCAAACCTTGTTCGTTGTATGGGACTTGCGGCATGCAGTCTTTGATGTCGCCAAACCAAAGGTCGAGTGTAATTGCGCCATCTTCAAGCACAATGCGGTGACACTCAGGTACGGCGACAGGGTAGTGCTTTTGTAACTTTTCCGCGTACTCAGCTAGCTCAGGCCAAGCTTCATGCGCCTTCTTTAAATCCGCTTGGCTTAGCGGGTATTTTTCAAAGCTAATAAAATGCAGCTCTTTCAATACTGCGTCTGGATGCTGACGACGAAACTCACTAAACCACTGGCATACTGCTAAGAAGTTTAATCCCGTGCCAAATCCTGTTTCACCAATAACAAAACGTTTTTGGTCAAATTCCTGCCATCTTTCTGGGAGATGATTTTGTTTTAAGAAAACGTAGCGTGTCTCTTCAAGACCGTTTACGTTAGAGAAGTAAACATCATCAAATTGGTCTGAAACCGGAGTACCAGCTTCGTTCCAACCAAGTTCTGCGTTTTTTATTGAAGTCATAATGGTGCAAATTTGTGATTTGGCGCGGTAAGAATGGGGCGATTGTACGAATTTATGGGAAAGCTGACCACTTTTGTTGACTATCTTAGTTATCATCTAGCGGATTTTTGAATTATAGGAATGTCATAATGAAACGAGTCGTAATCACCGGTATGGGTATTGTTTCAAGTATCGGTAACAACGTCGAAGAAGTTCTAGCGTCTCTTAAAGCGGGCAAATCTGGCATCACTGCATCTGAGCAGTTCAAAGAACACGGTCTTCGTTCGCAAGTATGGGGTGACCTAAAAATCAACCCGGCGGAACACATCGACCGTAAGCAGATGCGCTTTATGGGTGATGCGGCTGCTTATGCATACCTATCAATGGAGCAGGCAATCGCAGACGCTGGTCTTACAGAGGATCAGGTTTCAAACGATCGTACCGGTATCGTTGCGGGTTCTGGCGGTGCTTCTGCATACAACCAAACGGTAGCGACAGACACGATGCGCGCAAAAGGCGTAAAACGAGTTGGCCCTTACATGGTTCCTCGTACTATGTCTTCTACGGTTTCCGCTTGTCTTGCTACGCCATTTAAGATTCGTGGTGTGAACTACTCAATGAGCTCTGCATGTGCTACTTCTGCACACTGTATCGGTCACGCGATGGAGCTTATTCAACTTGGTAAACAAGACATTGTTTTTGCTGGTGGCGGTGAAGAGCTTGATTGGTCTCAAACCATGATGTTTGACGCTATGGGTGCGCTGTCAACGAAATACAATGACACTCCAGACAAAGCATCTCGTACGTATGATGCGGACCGTGATGGTTTCGTTATCTCTGGCGGTGGCGGCATGCTGGTTATCGAAGAACTTGAGCACGCTCTAGCACGTGGCGCGAAAATCTACGGTGAGATCGTAGGTTACGGTGCGACATCAGATGGCTATGACATGGTAGCACCATCAGGTGAAGGCGCGATCCGTTGTATGAAGATGGCGATGCAAGACGTTGACGGTGTGGATTACATCAACACGCACGGCACGTCGACACCAGTTGGTGACGTGAAAGAGCTTGGTGCGATCCAACAATTGTTTGGTGAGAACAGCCCAGCAATCTCTGCAACAAAAGCAATGACTGGTCACGCACTAGGCGCCGCTGGTGTGCACGAAGCGATTTACTCAACACTTATGCTAGACAAAAACTTCATTGCTCCAAGCATCAATATTGAAAACTTGGACGAAGCAGCTCAAGGTCTAGACATCGTGACAGAAGCACGTGATGCAGAGTTAACAACCGTAATGTCAAACAGCTTTGGCTTTGGCGGCACAAACGCAACTTTGGTTATTAAAAAGTACCAAGGTTAACTGAATTTGTTGGCGCGCCACGTGAGTGAGTACAGCGTCAACAATCCAGTTTCCAGAGCTTGATCAGTCACACTGATCGAACAGACGCAGACTCTATCCCATGGAGAGCGGGATAGGATCCTTTTGTTCTGGAACTTTGCCCGGCTATTTAGCCGGGCTTTTTCTTTTCTCAATTTCTGCTTTTTACATTGCTTCCCGTTAAACGATTTTTTTGGAACTAATCTCCTTGAGGTTTATTAGGGTTATTTCTTGAGATTTTTCGGGAAAAGGGCACAATCGCTTTAGTTTCGCATCTTGCGAATAAACGAACTCATACAAATGGATGTTAAAACGCTGGCGCTATGAAAATTATTGTTGATGAAAATATGCCGTACGCTGAAGAGCTATTCAGCCAACTCGGTAACGTAATTCTAAAACCAGGTCGTACACTGACGGCTGATGATTTAGTGGATGTTGATGCCCTAATGATTCGCTCAGTCACCAAAGTAAATGCTGACCTGATCAGCAAAGCAAACAAGCTGAAGTTTGTTGGTACGGCAACAGCAGGTATGGATCATGTTGACCAAGCACTTTTAAAAGAGAAAGGCATTTTATTCACTGCGGCGCCAGGGTGTAACAAAGTGGGGGTGGCGGAATACGCGTTCAGCGTGATGATGGTGCTCGCTCAGCAACAAGGCTTCTCGGTATTTGACAAGACGGTAGGTATTATTGGTGCAGGCCAAGTAGGTACCTACCTAGAGAAATGTTTGAAAGGCATGGGGATTAAAGTTCTCATCAATGACCCATTCAAACAAGAGGCTGGTGATCCTCGTAGTTTTACTCCGTTGACAGAACTGATTGAAAGCTCAGACATCATTACACTACATACGCCAATCACCAAAGATGGCCCATATCCAACTTATCATTTAATTGATGAAACGGTTTTAAACTCGCTTCGTGGTGATCAGATTTTGATTAACGCCGCGCGAGGTCCAATCGTTGATAACGAGGCATTGAAGCAACGTCTTTTGAAAAACGACGGTTTTACCGCAGCGCTTGACGTATTTGAATTTGAACCAGAGGTTGATATGGAGCTTCTGCCTCTGCTAGCATTCGCAACCCCTCACGTTGCAGGCTACGGCTTGGAAGGGAAAGCTCGCGGTACGACGATGATTTTCAACAGCTACTGTGAGTTCTTAAATAACGAATTACGTGCGCATGCCAGCGATTTACTGCCAACCGCGCCTGTTCCTACTATGGTATTGGACAGAGCTTGGGATGAAGCAACACTGCATAACATCACGCAGTTAATCTATGATGTGCGTAGAGATGACGCTCTTTTCCGTCGTGAGATCAGTAAGCCAGGCGCTTTTGACCTGATGCGTAAAAACTACTGGGATCGCCGTGAATACAGCGCTGTCACGCTAGTGGGTAACAAAACATGTAACCTTGCTCCATTAGCAGAACTAGGTTTTCAGATTGAGGTAAGTCAATGAGCCAGCAATATAATGTTGCCATTTTAGGTGCGACCGGTGCGGTCGGTGAAACAATTTTAGAAGTGCTTCAAGAACGTAAATTCCCAGTGGGTGACATTCACTTATTGGCAAGTGAGCGTAGCGAAGGCAAGACTTATCGCTTTAATGGCAAAACGGTTCGTGTACAGAACGTTGAAGAGTTTGATTGGTCTCAAGCTCATATTGCGTTGTTCTCTGCTGGTGGTGAGCTATCTGAAAAATGGGCGCCAATCGCGGCAGATGAAGGTGTTATCGTTATCGACAACACTTCACACTTCCGTTATGAGTACGACATTCCTCTTGTTGTGCCAGAAGTAAACCCAGAAGCGATTGCAGAGTTTCGTAACCGTAACATCATCGCGAACCCAAACTGTTCGACCATTCAAATGCTGGTGGCACTAAAACCAATTCACGATGCAGTGGGTATTGAGCGTATTAACGTATCTACATACCAATCCGTATCTGGTGCGGGTAAAGCGGGCATTGACGAACTAGCAGGTCAAACGGCTAAGCTTCTAAACGGTCTGCCAGCGGATAAGAAGCAATTCCCTCAACAGATTGCGTTTAACTGTATTCCGCAAATCGATCAGATGATGGAAAATGGCTACACCAAAGAAGAAATGAAAATGGTGTGGGAAACACAGAAGATCTTTAACGATCCATCAATCACAGTAAACCCAACGTGTGTGCGTGTGCCTGTATTCTATGGTCATGCTGAAGCGCTTCACATTGAGACTCGCTCTCCAATTGATGCACAAGAAGTCATTAATCTACTTGAGCAAACAGAAGGCATTGAAGTCTACCACGGTGATGACTTCCCGACACAAGTGCGTGATGCGGGCGGTAAAGATCATGTTATGGTTGGTCGTATCCGCAACGATATCAGCCACCACAGTGGGGTAAACTTGTGGGTTGTGGCGGATAACGTGCGTAAAGGCGCAGCAACTAACGCGGTACAAATCGCTGAAGTTCTGATCCGCGATTACTACTAAGTCACTTACAGTTCATTTCAAAGCCTCGCACTGTGCGAGGCTTTTTTGTACGAACGGAACAAAATAGTGTGAGATTAGTACGAATATGGCGAGAGCCACACATTTTTTATTCTCAACGCTATAGTTTTGCATGTGATATCCGATATATTTAACCGATCACCATTTCAAATTGTATTTAGCACAAAACTGAGCCTTCTATGCGTCAAAATTATAAGCGTTTGTTAGCAGCCCTTGTGTTGATGAGCGCGACTCAGACATCATCAGTGGTTCAAGCCGAAGGAATTCGTCTTGTTGGACCATCTGGTGAAGTGCAATCATCTCCGAGCTATGCTGAAGATATTGAGCGAGCATTACCTGCTCCTCCTGCAAATACTCAGCCGTCACGTTTCTTTGGTCCGACTGGTGAAAATCAAACACTATGGTCGATCGCTTCAGAATTACGACCTTCACGCGGTGTTACCGTTCAACAAACGCTTCTTGCCATTTATCGAATTAACCCTCAAGCGTTTGAGAACCAAAACATTCATGAGTTGATCCCAGGGAGTCGACTACGAGTACCGTCTCTAGAGCAAGTGCAAAGCGCGACTACAGAGCAAGCTGTTGCGATCATGAAGGCGCACGAGGCTAAGTTAAAACAGCCGAAGCCGACAAATAGAGCCACGCCAGCGCAACGCGTCACCGAGCAACCAAAGCCACAAATAAAAGTAGAACCCAAGCCTGTTGCTCCTAAACCAGAAACCACTGTAGCTGCGGAACCAAAACCGGTTCAAAAAACAATACCAGTTATTCCTGCGCCACCTGTGAACACCTCTCCGCAGGGTGAAAAGCAGGTCAGTGCGTTAAAAGACAAACTTCAAGGCTCACAAAGTGAATTAGAGTCATTGGAAGAGAAGAACCATCGTCTTCGCTTAATGTTGTCAGAAGTGCAAAGCGAAGTTGAAACCTTGAAAAATGAGCTGAATGACGAAGAACGCATTCGCTCGGAAGTCGAGAAACTGCTTGCTGAAGAGCGCCAGCGCCTTGCTGAGCAACAACGCATGCAGCCAAGTACGATTGACAAGATTTTGTCTAATGGTTGGCTTGTCGGCTTAGCGGCGCTTATTCCAGGTGCATTGCTGGCACTGTTGGTTGTGATGTTGCTTGGTCGCCGTTCTAAAAACAAAGAGGAAGAGCCTGCTGCGCAATCGCCGCAGGAAACCGATCCATTAGCTGCGCCAATTGGTTTAGCGGCGACGGACGAGCTGGATGAAGAACTCACACTTGATGATGAGTTGTTCGCAGATGAAGATATAAATACTCAGGCTACACAAGAAGAGAAGCCAGATTTAGAAGAAGACGTCTTTGCCAACCTTGACGATGAAGAACTGGATTTCAACCTAGAAGGGGATGATGACCCATTTGCGGGTATCGGTGATGACGGCGACCTGGATGTTGGTCTGGATGAGTTTGAGTCATCGAACAATGGTATCCAAGTTAACGGCGAAGAAAAAGCGCTTGGTTTAGAAGAGATGGAGCGAGCCTTAGATGAGGTTGCTCCAGAACTAGAAGTGCTCGATGACGATGAGGCTGGCTTCGATCTTTCAGATGATACGAACGAGAAAGCAGACTCGCTTTCAGACGACGCGTTTGCGGAACTACTTGCAGCAGATGAGCCGTCAGAAGAGTTACCAAGTGACACTGTCGATCAGGATATGCTTGATGACTTGTTTGCGGAACTTGGCAATGACGACTTCGACCTAGATACCGATGAACCTGAACTAAAACAGCCCGTATCGGATGATGATTTCAGCGCAGGAGAGGCATCTGATGACGATATCGATAAGCTATTAGCTCAATACGAGCAGCCTGTTACTGAGTCGACAGAAGTTGAAGGTGACGCCAGCGAAGACGTCGTTCTAGATGAAAACAGTACGGACTTACTCGATGAACTGATCGATTTTGACGAAGATGAAACAGACGACGAGTTTGACCCACTGAATGAGCTAGAAGCACTCTCTGGTTTTGAAGGCGATGACTCGATTGAAGAGTTAGATGCAGATAGCACAGATTTACTAGATGAACTCATTGATGACGTTACATCCGAACTGGATGAAGAGACAGGAACTGAGACTGAGTTAGACCCGTTTGATGATCTGATTCGAGAGGACGAAAGCCCTGCACAGAATAAATCGCAAGAGGAAGAGTTACTCGCTTCACTTGGTTTTGGCGAACCAGACGGCGACGAAAAACCATCTTCAATAGCCGAGTCAGAGCCCGCTCATGAAGAGCCGGAAATTGAGTCTGGTTTGGACATCGACGCTTTATTAAGTGACAGTCAACCAGATCCGCAACAAACAGCGCCAGAGCAACCATTAACCGAGCCAGAAACTGCTTCAGAGCCATTTAGCAGCGATGAGTTTCTGGGTGATTTAGAGGACCTCTCACCAGAGAACGATCCTTTAATGAGCGAGCTAGACGACTTGTTTGAGTCAGACAGTGAAGAGCTTCAGCCTACAGAGCAAGAAAAAGCGGACTTTTCTGCTGAACTGGATGCACTATTTGATACTGAAGATTATTTAACGCAACAACAAGTTGAAGAGCCGCAAGCTGAGATAGAGGAATCTTCGCCACAACAAGAAGAGGATGCCAATTCTAAGTCAACGCAAGATGCATCAGTAGAGCCTGATGCTAAAGTGCCGCCTCAAGTTGATACAGAAGAAGACGCCCCAGCGTTCACTCCGACACCAAATACAGTAGAAAATGAATTTGGTGTTCCACAAGAAGAAGATTGGCTACTGGATGAGCCTGAACTAGAAAGTGAAACTCAACCAGAACAAGAACAAAACTCGGGTAACAAAAGTGAGCCAGAAAGTTCAGAACTAGCATCAGAAACTGATTCGGCCACCGATGCAGAAGAAGAGTTCGATTTTGATGAACTCGATCTACCAGAGTTCAGTGAAGAAGACGCACTGGCGTCCATGGCGGACGAACCTGCGTTTGATGAACCAGAGCCTGTCGAGCCTGAGCGCTCTGAAGCTGATTCGGCCACTGAAGCAGAAGATGAATTCAATTTTGATGAACTCGATCTACCAGAGTTTAGCGAAGAGGACGCATTGGCGTCTATGGCGGGCGAACCTGCGTTAGATGACCCAGAATCTATCGAGCCTGAGCGCTCTGAAGCTGAGTCGGCGACTGAAGCAGAAGAAGAGTTCGATTTCGATGAACTCGAACTGCCAGAGTTTAGTGAAGAGGATGCATTGGCGTCCATGGCAGGCGAACCTACGTTAGATGAACCAGAATCTATCGAGCCTGAGCGCTCTGAAGCTGAGTCGGCGACTGAAGCAGAAGAAGAGTTCGATTTCGACGAACTCGAACTGCCAGAGTTCAGCGAAGAGGACGCATTGGCGTCCATGGCAGGCGAACCTACGTTAGATGAACCAGAATCTATCGAGCCTGAGCGCTCTGAAGTTGAGTCGGCGACTGAAGCAGAAGAAGAGTTCGATTTCGATGAACTCGATCTACCAGAGTTCAGCGAAGAGGACGCATTGGCGTCTATGGCGGGCGAACCTACGTTAGATGAACCAGAATTTATCGAGCCTGAGCGCTCTGAAGCTGAGTCTGCTACTGAAGCAGAAGAGTTCGATTTTGATGAACTCGAACTGCCAGAATTCAGTGAAGAAGATGCATTGGCGTCTATGGAAGAAGAGCCAGAATTACCGAGTTCTGAAACCGCAGATATAGAACCAATCTCCGGTGAGGATGAAGAGCTAAGTTTTGACGACCAAGATCTTCCTGAGTTCAATGAGGAAGATGTTCTCGCATCAATGAATGAGAGTGCGCCAGAGACTCCTAATGTTGAAGCTGAGACATCGAGACCAACTCTTCAAGCCGATAACGATCATGATGCTTTGTTTGAAGTTTTTGCGCAGCAAAACGGTTTTGATACTGAACCAGAAGTGCAGCCAACGGCGGCAGAGGGTGAGCCGCTAAGTGACTTAGATGATGAATCTTCAATG
This sequence comes from Vibrio sp. M60_M70, assembly GCF_037162085.1. NCBI lineage: Bacteria > Pseudomonadati > Pseudomonadota > Gammaproteobacteria > Vibrionales > Vibrionaceae > Vibrio > Vibrio sp. M60_M70. The sequence goes on along the minus strand of NZ_JARLUL010000001.1, from coordinate 2,321,998 downwards.
GCTAACCTTCTTGCTGAAGACGCAAGTTCAGAGGTATTTGAAGGTCAGTTAGACAGTGACACCATCGCAAGCGCAGGTATGGATTTTGAAACCATGCTTGATGTTGGAGATGATTGGGATGGCTTTAAACCCGCTGCCGATAGCGTAAGTTCTACGGAAGATGTGCCTGAGGACCAGCGTGATGTTTGGAATTCGAGTGACGCACTAAGTCAGCCAGAGATAGCGCAAGAAAACTGGGCAGAGCAAAGCGACTTGGATGACTTCGACCCAAAGAAAAATCAATTTATGACGATTGATGAATTGATGGCTCAGGTCGATAAAGAAGGTGGTGAGTTCGAAGAGGAAGATCTGAAGCTTGATGTCGGATTGAACGAGTTTCCAGATGTTATCGGTGAGATCGGCGATGTTGACGTAGATAGCAACGCTGAAGCTGCTGGAAAACTGGACCTTGCTAAAATCTATCTCGAGATGAACGATTCTCAAGGGGCGATAAAATTACTAGAAGAGGCGATTGTTTACGGTGAAGATGATATTCGCCGCGAAGCAAAGAGCCTGATTGATGCCATTAATGGCCGATAAATCGAAAAGGGTAGCGTTGGCTACCCTTTTTGTGTCTCGCTAGTATGATGCTACCTCTACGTCATCCTTGTTGAAACTGGCAACTTGAGGCGACTTGAGTATATACTTCCCGCCCCATTTTAGAGTTCGAAGGTTAAGATGAGAATCGCATTAGGTATCGAGTACAACGGTGCAAACTACTTTGGTTGGCAGCGCCAAAGAGAAGTGAAAAGTGTCCAAGAAGAGCTAGAGAAAGCATTGTCCGTTATTGCTAATCACCCAGTTGAAGTGCAGTGTGCTGGTCGGACAGACGCTGGCGTGCATGGCACAGGACAAGTTGTGCACTTTGATACCAACGTTACTCGAAAAATGGTAGCTTGGACCATGGGCGCAAACGCGAACATGCCGAGTGATATAGCGGTTCGTTGGGCTAAGGAAGTCCCAGATGATTTCCATGCACGATTCTCAGCGACAGCGCGCCGTTATCGTTACATTATTTTCAATCATGCTTTACGACCTGGCATCTTAAACTCTGGTGTGAGCCACTATCATGGTGAGCTCGACGAGAAAAAAATGCATGAGGCAGGGCAGTATCTGCTTGGTGAAAATGATTTTACGTCGTTTCGTGCGGCGCATTGTCAGTCTCGTAGCCCATTTCGAAACTTGATGCATCTGAACGTTACGCGCCATGGGAACTATGTGGTTATTGATATTAAAGCTAATGCGTTCGTGCATCATATGGTTCGTAACATCACGGGTAGCTTGATAAAGGTTGGACGTGGTGAAAAGAGCCCTGAATGGATCAAATGGTTGCTAGAGGCTAAAGATCGCAAACTAGCGGGTGCGACAGCGAAAGCGGAAGGTCTGTACCTGGTAGATGTAGACTATCCAGAAGAATTTGGGTTACCTGAAGTGCCGATCGGTCCACTGTTTTTGCCAGATAATTTGAACTAATTTTACAAACTTATTTCAAAATATCGGTAGTGTTTACATTGAATGTGAGCGGAAAACATACGCTATTTATGATATCAAAAATAGGTACAACCAGTTTTTTATCTACAGTAGCTGCAAGATATGGTTTAATCCGTCGGTATTATGTCGAATTTACATCTTTCGCAATGAAGCGGAAGAGTTGAGAGAAAAGGTCTTCCATGAGTTGGCTTGAAAAGATTTTAGAGAAAAGCAACCTAGTAAGTTCACGCAAAGCTTCTATCCCAGAAGGTGTGTGGACTAAATGTACCTCTTGTGAACAGGTTTTATACCATGCTGAACTAGAGCGTAACCTAGAAGTTTGTCCAAAGTGTAACCATCACATGCGCATGAAAGCGCGTCGTCGTTTGGAAACGTTTTTAGATGAAGGCAATCGAGTTGAATTAGGTACCGAACTTGAGCCACAGGATAAACTGAAATTTAAAGATTCTAAGCGATACAAAGAGCGTATCTCTGCAGCACAAAAAAACAGCGGAGAGAAAGATGCGCTAGTTGTGATGCAAGGTGAACTGCTTGGTCTACCGCTTGTGGCGTGTGCGTTTGAATTCTCCTTTATGGGCGGTTCAATGGGGTCAGTTGTTGGTGCTCGCTTTGTAAAAGCGGTGGATGCAGCAATTGAAAACAATTGCGCACTTGTTTGTTTCTCAGCAAGTGGTGGCGCTCGTATGCAAGAGGCATTGATGTCTCTTATGCAAATGGCAAAAACCAGTGCTGCGCTTGAGCGTCTATCAGAAAAAGGTCTGCCGTTTATTTCGGTTCTAACTGACCCTACAATGGGTGGTGTATCAGCAAGTTTGGCTATGTTGGGTGATATCAACATCGGTGAACCTAAGGCGCTGATTGGCTTTGCTGGTCGTCGTGTTATCGAGCAAACAGTGCGTGAAGATCTTCCTGAAGGTTTCCAGCGTAGTGAGTTCCTGCTTGATCACGGTGCGATTGATATGATCGTTGACCGTCGTGAAATGCGTCAGCGTGTGGGTGGTCTAATCGCTAAGATGACTAACCACAAGTCTCCTTTGGTGGTTTCGGTTAACGAATCTCCAAATGAAGAACCATATTCTGTACCAGAAGCGGACGAAAAAGGGTAAAGTATCAACTAACATAAAAACCAAAGAATTTAATGGTTAAAGTTAGATGACCCAAAACCCAATTCCTCAAGCCACATCTTCATTAGAGATGTGGCTTGATTATTTAGCAAATATTCATTCCTCAGCAATTGATCTAGGCTTAGACCGTGTCCAAGCGGTAGCAAACAAAGCCAATCTTACCAAACCAGCTCCAACCGTAATCACCGTTGCCGGAACCAATGGCAAAGGCTCAACGTGTGCGTTAATGGAAGCCATTTTACTCGATGCTGGCTATTCAGTCGGTGTTTACAGCTCTCCGCACCTGATTCGTTACAACGAGCGTGTGCGCATTAATGGCGTCGACGTTGTAGATGCAAAGCACTGTGAAGCATTCGACTATGTAGAAAAGCAGCGTGGTGATATCAGCCTTAGCCTCTTTGAATTCGGTACGCTTGCTGCGCTACGTATTTTCCAAGTAGAGAAAGTTGACGTTGTCTTACTTGAAGTAGGACTTGGCGGCCGTCTAGATGCCACCAACGTTGTTGACCATGATGTTTCTGTTATTACGAGCTTAGCTATCGATCATGTGGATTGGCTTGGTGATGACATCAATGTCATTGGTTTTGAAAAGGCAGGCATTTACCGTCCAGGGAAGCCAGCAATTTGTGGTCAACCAACGCCACCGGCGACCGTGGCGGCTCATGCTGACGATATTGGCTCTGAGTTCTTCCAAGTGGGTATTCAGTATGATTACCAACTGACTAATAATGGTTGGAAGTGGAGCAGTGGTGCATTTGCGTTAGAGGATTTACCTGTCCCATCGTTACCGCTACAAAATGCGGCAACAGCATTGATGGCGTTAGGAGCATCGGAATTGCAAATCACTGACATAAACATTGTCAATGGCTTGAATAATGCTCGGCTGGCAGGGCGCATGCAGATATTGCATCACGAGCCAGAGATAATCCTTGATGTCGCGCACAACCCGCACTCTGCTGAGTATTTGGTAGAGAAAGTGAAGCACCAATATTTGGGTAAGAATATCCATATTGTAGTCGCGATGCTGCATGACAAAGACATTAAAGCAACCATTGAAGCGCTAACTCCAATTGCAACACAATGGTATCCAGCGTCGCTAACCGGACCGAGAGCGGCGACTGCTGGAGAGTTGTGCCAATACTTACCCGATGGGCAAGTTCATTTTGAAAACCCTGTTGACGCCTTTGAGAATGCAAGAAGCCACGCAAAGCAAGAAGACGTCATTCTGGTGGTTGGTTCATTCCATACTGTCGGAGAGGTATTGGAACATTGGCAATCAAAGAATAAATAAGCAAAGGTATTTTGATGGCAAGTAAATTCCAAAGTCGTTTAGTCGGCACCATCATTCTAGTCGCAGTCGGAGTGATTGTTCTTCCCGATGTGCTAGATGGTAAGAAACTGCACTACAAAGAAGAATTTGCCAGTATTCCTATCAAACCTGAACTTGATAGTGATGTGGAAAACTTCGAAATATTAGAGCCAGTGGAAGACGACATAGCGTTACCGGACTCTCCAGTTGAAGCGGTGGTGCAGGAGCAAGAGGGCGCCCAAGTGGCTGCTTCTGAGCCTGACCCAACGCCGACGCCTAAACCAGAGGTCATCAAACAGCCAGAGCAAGTTGAGGTGGCCACTCGTCCTGTGCAAGAAAAAAATCAATATGAAGATTCTGCTTGGATCATTCAGTTGATGGCGCTTAAGAATCACGAAAATGCGGTCGCGCTTGTCGCTGATTTGCAAAAGCGTGGCTATCAAGCCCATACAAAGAAAGAAAACGAGTTTACGAGAGTGATTGTTGGCCCTGATGTGTCAAAAAGTAAACTTGAACGACAAGTCAAGGAATTACAAAAAATTACAGGCTCAAAAGGTCAATTGCTTAAATTTAAGCCATTAAATCCATAAGAAAACGTTTGCGTCAGCATTTTTTCTGTTAAAATGCGCGCCAACTTAAGATGAAGAAAACATGAATTGGATAGATTTTATCATTTTAGGTGTGATCGGATTTTCAGCTCTGATCAGTTTAGTTCGCGGTTTTGCTAAAGAAGCTTTGTCTTTGGTGATTTGGTTTGGAGCGTTTTTTATCTCCAGCAACTACTACGCCAAATTGGCGGTGTACTTCACCAACATCGAAGATGACATGTTTCGTAACGGAGCGGCGATTGCGGCTTTATTTGTCGCGACCTTGGTAGTTGGTGCAGTGGTGAATTACGTCATTGGTCAACTGGTACAAAAAACAGGGCTATCAGGTACGGACCGAATTCTTGGGATTGTATTTGGTGGTCTACGCGGAGTCTTAATTGTTTCTGCGGTGCTGTTTTTTATGGATGCGTTTACTGCATTCCCAAGCTCGGATTGGTGGAAAGATTCACAGTTGATCCCTGAGTTCAGCCGTATCATCGCCCCATTCTTCGAGCATTTACAAGCAACATCAAGTTTTCTGTCTGGCACTATCTAGTAGTGCCAGCTACTGTCGCAAATCGAGGATTAGGACATGTGTGGTATTGTTGGAATCGTGGGCACAACGCCTGTAAACCAGTCTATTTATGACGCGTTAACGGTGTTACAGCATCGTGGCCAAGATGCCGCTGGTATTTGTACCATAGAAAGCAATCGTTTTCGTCTGCGCAAGGCGAACGGTTTAGTCAAGGATGTATTTGAAGCAAGACATATGCAGCGCCTGCAAGGCGAGGTCGGAATTGGTCATGTTCGTTACCCAACAGCAGGCAGTTCAAGCGCTTCAGAAGCTCAACCTTTCTACGTAAACTCTCCTTTCGGTATTACACTTGCCCACAATGGCAACTTGACCAACGCTAACGAAGTTCGTCAAAAGCTGTTTGAAAAAGATCGCCGTCATATCAATACCACTTCAGACTCCGAAGTATTACTAAATGTACTGGCACACGAAATTGACTCAGTAAAAGGAAATGTCACGACAGAAGACGTATTCCGCGCAGTCACCAATGTGCATCGCACAATTCGTGGTGCTTACGCTGTGACTGCCATGATCATTGGTCATGGTATGATTGCGTTTCGTGACCCACACGGTATTCGCCCGCTGTGTTTAGGTAAGCGTGAAGTTAATGGCAGAGCGGAGTACATGGTTGCGTCTGAATCGGTAGCATTGGATGCCGTCGGTTTTGATTTTGTCCGTGATGTTGCACCTGGTGAGGTAATCTACGCAACGTTTGATGGTGAACTGTACACGAAGCAGTGTGCAGATAATCCTAAGCTGAACCCTTGTATTTTCGAGTTCGTGTACTTTGCTCGTCCAGACTCGTTCATCGATAAAATTTCGGTATACAGTGCTCGCGTTGAAATGGGTAAAAAGCTAGGCGAACGTATTCGTGAAGACTACGCAAATCTTGATATTGATGTCGTTATTCCTATCCCTGAAACATCGTGCGACATCGCACTTCAAATCGCTCAAGCGATCGATATCCCTTACCGCCAAGGCTTCGTGAAAAACCGTTACGTGGGGCGTACGTTTATCATGCCTGGTCAGCAACAACGTAAGAAATCTGTACGTCGCAAGTTGAATGCAATTCGTTCGGAGTTCAAAGATAAGAATGTATTGCTGGTGGATGACTCTATCGTTCGTGGTACTACGTCAGAACAAATCATCGAAATGGCACGTGATTCTGGTGCGAAGAAAGTGTACATGGTATCAGCAGCACCAGAAGTTCGATTCCCGAACGTGTACGGCATTGATATGCCAAGTGCTACCGAGCTTATTGCTCATGGCCGTGACAACGATACAATTTGTAAGCAGATTGGTGCTGATGCATTGATTTATCAACGTCTAGAAGACTTGGTTGAGGCAGTCGGTCTTGGAAACCAAGATATTACTCAGTTCGATACATCCGTGTTTAACGGCGAATACGTAACGGGTGATATTGACCAACAATACCTAGACTTCTTAGATGGTCTTCGTAACGATGATGCGAAAACACAACTTGAAATCCAACAGGATTTAGCAAACCTAGAGCTGCATAACGAAGGCGCATAATAGGCGTTTCCTTGAGGCGTAAAAAAACCAGAGCTCCGGCTCTGGTTTTTTGTATTCGCTATCGAATTAGTGAATGTTGTAAGCGATCACAAAGTCGATAAAGAGACGAACTTTCTCTGGCAGGTGATCTTTGTGGTTGTAAAGCATATAAATGTCGCGCGGGTTTGCACTCCAATCTGGCAGTATGCGTACCAAATCGCCGCTTTCGATGTACTCTTTGATCATGACATCTGGCATTAGCGTGATGCCTAAACCTTCGGAACAAGCACTGCGTACTACATTTAGTGCATTCGCCTGAAAGCGACCACGATCAACGTTTACTACAGACTCGCCTTTGCTATTAATTAAGGTCCACTTGATAAGAGGGTAGCCTTTTAGCAATGAATGGTTAGAGAGCTCTTCTGCGTGGTTTGGTGCCGGATTCGAGGCAAGGTAGTCAGGACTTGCGACAAGAATATCCTTCACTTCGCCAATCTTGCGTGCGATCAGGCTAGAATCACGTTGGGGCCCCACTCGAAAAATGACATCCCATTCAGTAGGGTCAAGCTTGTCTGCATTATTTTCTGTCGTTAGTTCGATATTGATGTCCGGATACTGCTTCATAAAGCTGTTGAACATCGGCATCATCATGCGCTTAGTTAAGTTATAAGGCGCCGATATCTTAATCTTGCCTGATGCTCCTCGGCAGTCGTCAGTGATTTCCTCTGCTGCCGTGGTTAGCCTTTGTAGCAAAGGAGAGCACTCATGGTAAAAACGTTCCCCGGCTTCTGTAAGCGAGAGTTTGCGAGCGTGACGGTTCAACAGTCGAAGATTGACAGAGTCTTCTAGCGCTTGAATGCGTCGGGTGATGGTCGCAACCGGGATCATGGTTTTTCGCGAAGTTGCGGTGTAGCTCCCATTTTCGACAACCAGTCGAAACAGGTTTAAGTCATCTAATTTCATATTTCCAGACACATTAAATTACCGATTACGGCTAATTTATAATTAACTTTGTGATCAAAGCTTGCTTTAAGTCAACATGTTGCATCATTTGAACACAGCAACCCTGTTTGAGTAAATACTGTTATACCCCGTAATATTTGTATAAACGCCGTTTTCAAGCTACGTTTTATAACAAGGCGGAACGGCCTCAAGTCTTGCTGCGCAACGTTTCGCCGGATGTAAACACAACAAAAATAATGACTTAATAATAAATCTGTTTTTTGACTTAGCTTTGTGAGGTGTAAAGGTATGTTTAAGACTCACAGTCAAACGGCAATGGTCTCGGCACAGGAAGTGGTTAATCAAAAACTAATTATGTTGGTGGATGATGATCCAATATTTCGTAAAGTAACCAATGCTTATTTAGAAAGTCAGGGTTTTAAAGTAGTAGAAGCTGAAAACGGCCTAGAGGCGCTTCAACAACTCAGGGAATGCCAACCCGATCTTATCTTGTGTGATTTATCGATGCCGGTATTAGATGGCATTGAATTCGTCGAAGAAGTCAGTCTTGAATATCCATACTTGCCGCTTATCGTGGTATCCGGCACGGATGAAATGTCCGATGTCGCGAAAGCGTTGCGATTTGGTATTAAAGATTTTCTTCCTAAACCGATAGGTAATTATGAGCACCTATCTCAGGCGATAGACAATACGCTCGAAGATACCGATAGCCATTTCTCCGAACAGCGAGACTTTTCAAGTCAGTGGTTCCGAGTCGATGACGGTGGCGAAATCCCAGATGAGCAAGAGCTTCACTGGCATCTAGAGTATTTGCAGCAGAACCCGAGTGCTGCAAGAGATTTACTGCATGCTCTATTGCCAGAGAAAGATGCTTCTCAAGGTGATTGGCGCTGCTCATACCGTTTATTGCAATCGACGGACGTTATGCCACTGGTGTTCGATTATCGTTGGTTAATGAATGGGCAATTTGCGTTCTATCTCGTTGACTCTGCTTCCCAGAGTAATGATGGTGTCGCGACGACATTGCTTGTTAGGGCTTTGTTTGACGATTACCTGCGTAATTTGAAGAGTTTCAGTGCTGATCTGAAGGATATGGTAGGGATCATTGAAAAAGGAATCGAGTGTTCAGAGTGCGCTGGTGCGGTTAATGCTGTATTTGGTGTCGCCGATCTGGCTTCGTCCTCCGTTTCTATCCTGCCTGCGGGTTTAGATAGCCATTGGTCTGACGGAAATACTAATCAACATATCGCGGCAGGTAACTGTTTAGGGGCAGGAAGTATGAAAAACTTCATAACCCGAGATTTACCGCTAGGTGTTGCTGGTCAGTTATCCATCGGTTGTTTAGGCTCTTCAAGTTTTAGCTTAAATATTGCCCGGAAATCACGACTGGTATAATTCTGACTTCATAACACAATAAGCAGCGTCTTGGCGCTGCTTATTGTCTTTTTAGAACCACAAAAAAAACAACAAATGCTCGAACAATAACCTTACTTTTTGCTGGTGTTTAGATTTGGCTGTTTAAGGTATAGTCAACGCCTAAAACAATAATGACCCATTTGTGCAACGATAATTTAACGCCGTGCCTTGGGAGAAGCAAAGTCAACTAGTGAGAAGATACATCATGGCAGACAAAGATTTTAAAGAGCCTTATAATATTTTTTACTTTTTAGGTTTCATTGCAGTACTTTTAATTCCAACATTACCTGCAACGCTAACCTGGCTTCGTGTAATGAATGGTTACGCAGGCTTTTAATCTAGCTATTTTGTACCGGAGTTCACCATTCGTATTAAGCGTTACTTTTTCAATACCGTTGGTGGACTCTGTATTGTGCTCGGCATTGCCGGCATAGCCCTTCCGCTTTTACCCACCACTCCTTTCATTCTACTTGCTAGTGCATGTTTTATGCGTGGTAGCCCCGCATTTCATCATTGGCTACATAACCACAAAACGTTTGGACCGATTCTCGATAATTGGCATAAGCACCGGGCTGTTGCTTCAAAAGTAAAACAGCGTGGCGCCATTTTTATTGCACTTAGTTTCATGGTTTCAATCGTTGTTGTTCCCCTTGTTTGGGTGAAAATTGGTCTTTTAGTGATGCTAATCGTTTTACTCGGCTGGTTTATGCGTCTGCCTGTGATTGAGTTGGTTGCTGACAGAGAAGAAAATCACTAAGATTGTAGAGAATAGTGTGCCCGCTCTTCGAGTGGGCGTTTGTATTTTCAGCGCCTGTGACTGTTACGAAAATAAGCACATAGTGGTGAAAACCTATTGTTCGTTGCCCTCGTGATACTGCGATTAGAGAGGGCGATGAGCCAATCTAAGTAAATCGGTATTATGACTACAGAAACAATTTCACTGATCAAATCTAGCATCAAAAGCATCCAAGACTACCCAAAGCCAGGCATTCTATTTCGTGATGTGACGAGCCTTCTTGAAGACGCAAAAGCATACCAAGCGACGATCAACCTTCTTGTTGAACGTTACAAAGATATGGGCTTTACCAAGGTTGTGGGTACGGAAGCTCGTGGCTTTTTATTTGGTGCGCCTTTAGCGCTTGAGCTAGGCGTTGGTTTTGTACCAGTGCGTAAACCAGGCAAGCTACCACGTCCTACTGTTGCTCAATCTTATGAGCTTGAATACGGCGTTGATACACTGGAAATCCATACAGATGCCATCGTTGAAGGCGACAAAGTACTGGTTGTCGACGATTTATTGGCAACGGGCGGTACTATTGAAGCGACGACTAAGCTGATTCGCCAACTGGGCGGTGAAGTTGAGCACGCTGCGTTCGTTATCAACCTACCAGAAATCGGTGGTGATAAACGTTTAGAAGCACTAGGTCTAAACGTATACAGCATTTGCGATTTTGAAGGACATTAATACATTCAATGAGTTATTTAGCTTTAGCGCGAAAATGGCGTCCTAATCAGTTTGACCAAGTTGTCGGACAAAAACATGTCCTGACGGCGTTGGAAAACGCACTGGCGCAAAACCGTTTACACCATGCTTATCTGTTCAGCGGGACTCGTGGTGTGGGTAAAACGAGTATCGGTAGGTTGTTTGCCAAAGGCTTGAACTGCGAAACCGGTATTACCGCGACACCTTGTGGTAAGTGCGATACTTGTCGTGAAATTGATGAAGGTCGCTTTGTCGATCTTCTTGAAATCGACGCGGCATCACGTACTAAAGTTGAAGACACTCGCGAACTGTTAGACAACGTTCAATACAAACCTGCTCGTGGACGTTTTAAAGTGTACCTCATCGATGAGGTGCACATGCTATCGCGTCACTCTTTCAATGCGTTGTTGAAAACCCTGGAAGAGCCGCCAGAGTATGTGAAGTTCTTACTCGCGACAACTGATCCACAAAAGCTGCCAGTTACTATATTGTCGCGTTGTCTACAGTTCCATCTCAAACCGATCAGCGTTGATGATATTCATCAGCAACTTGACTACATTTTGGGTCAAGAGCAAGTATCGGCAGAACCAAAAGCACTGGGTATGATTTCACATGCTGCAGATGGCAGTATGCGTGATGCTCTCAGCTTGACCGATCAAGCAATTGCGTTAGGTAACGGTGCGGTGCAAACCGATATTGTCAGCCACATGTTGGGGACGATTGATACCGACCAAGCGATTCACTTACTGGAGTCAATCAGCAGCAAGCAACCTCAACAAGCCATGGATAAAATCCAGCAATTAGCAGCAAATGGTGTTGAGTGGGATGGTTTGTTGCAGCAAGTCGCAACACAGCTTCATCGAATTGCGATGTATCAAGCGCTGCCAGCGTCGCTAGACCGAGCGCAGCCAGATGCAGAAAAAATCGAGTTGTTGAGTAAAGCACTAAGTCCGCAAGACGTTCAGCTTTACTACCAAATTGCATTGAAAGGTCGTGAAGATTTGACTCTCTCGCCAAATGGGCGAGTCGGTCTGGAAATGATTGTGCTGCGTATGATGGCGTTCCGCCCATCAAATAACAGTGGGGCAAATGTTGTTTCTAGTAACTGCGAACCAGCTTCAGCCCCAGCTCAAAGTGCCAGTCAGCCAAAGACTGCACCAGCTCAGACAGTAGCTGCTCCTCGAACTCAGCAGCCGAGTCCAGCGCAAAGCACACCACAAGTGGCGCCTCAACCTTCATCCAATTCACAACCTGAGTATCACGCGAGTGGATATGAGACGGTTCCGCCACAGTATGATATGGCGCCGCCGATGAGCGAAAACCCAGCGCCGCAGCATGAAACGCCACCTCAACAAGTGCAAGAGAGTGTTTCAACACCGGCGCGCGGTGGTCTAAGCGGTTTACGTCACCAATTACGTTCTCAGCGTCAAGGCCTACAACAGAACACTCCTCAAAATGGTGGCTCAAAAAAGCCTAAAGCGGCATCTGCACAACCAGAATCGGTTATCGACCGAGTAGCGCAATTGCATGGCAATTCCGCGCAGGTGTCGCCAAACTCAGCTCCGAAGTCGACGGAGCCGCAAGTTGAGGAAGCGTATCGCTGGCGTCCAAGCAAGCCTGTTGAGACAAAAGTGAATACAAAACTGACACCTACGCAGCTCAAGCAGGCACTTGAGCATGAGAAAACGCCTGAAATGGCACAAAAGCTCATCGATGAATCGTTAGAACATAATGAATGGGCGAAGCTAATCAGCTTAATGGAGATCCCTAAGCTGGTAGAGCAACTTGCGCTAAACTCTCATTATAGTAAGGAAGGAACAACCGTTTCGTTACTATTGAGAAGCAGCCAAGCTCATTTGAATACTGATAGAGCTCAAGCCGAATTGCTTAAAGCACTTAATACCGTGTTAGGTGAAGAGTGCCACATGAGCATCGAAATAGGGGAGAGTGGAGAAACACCACTTGAACTGAGAGATAGGCTCTACCAAGAGAAATTACAGCAAGCGCTGAACAGTTTAGAAAACGATCCAAATGTTCAATTTATTGAACGTCGTTTTGCTGCAGAGCTTGATAAAGATAGTGTGCGCCCTATCTAATAATCGAATGGAATGGGGTTGAAAACCCAAAGGTATAACCCCATTAATTGATGCAACACCTCATTAAACCAGAGAGATAAACATGTTTGGTAAAGGCGGTATGGGCAACCTAATGAAGCAAGCCCAGCAAATGCAAGATCGCATGCAAAAGCTTCAAGAAGAAATCGCGAATATGGAAGTAACTGGCGAGTCTGGTGCTGGCCTAGTTAAAGTTACTATCACTGGTAGTCACAGCGTACGTCGTGTTGACATCGATGAAAGTTTGATGGAAGACGACAAAGAAATGCTTGAAGATTTGATCGCTGCGGCGTTCAACGATGCGGCCCGTCGTGTTGAAGAAACTCAAAAAGAGAAAATGGCTTCTGTAACTGGCGGTATGCAACTACCACCAGGTATGAAAATGCCATTCTAATCTGCTGATATTTAATTAAGCGGACTTTTAATGCGTACCAGTCATATGCTGGAGCAATTGATGGAGGCCTTACGTTGTCTACCTGGGGTTGGCCCCAAGTCGGCGCAGCGTATGGCCTTTCATTTGTTACAGCGCGATAGAAAAGGCGGTTTGCAACTTGCAGATGCGCTTAGCCAGGCAATGACAGAAATCGGTCATTGTACTGAGTGTCGAACCTTCACCGAAGAAGAAGTCTGTCATATTTGTACTAACCCAAAACGCCAAGAAAATGGTCAAATTTGTGTGGTAGAAAGCCCGGCAGACATTGCTGCAGTCGAAGCAACGGGCCAGTATTCTGGTCGATACTTTGTTCTTATGGGACATTTGTCACCACTAGACGGTATTGGTCCAAGTGATATTGGACTGGATGTGCTTGATTACCGCTTACGTCGCGGTGATATAGCCGAAGTGATTTTAGCAACAAACCCGACGGTTGAAGGCGAAGCCACTGCACATTACATCGCAGAGCTATGTAAAGAACACCAAGTTGATGCCAGCCGCATCGCGCATGGTGTGCCTGTCGGTGGAGAACTTGAGCTTGTCGATGGCACGACGTTGTCACACTCGCTGTTAGGTCGACACAGAATTTAATAAATAGCCGCTGAATTCAGCGGCTTTTTTGATTTTGGGAGTTGGGAACGATTAATCGTTCGATTCTTTACCAAGAAGATTTTTGTAGATAACTGCACCAAGTACGCCACCCAAAATAGGCGCAACCCAGAACAGCCATAATTGAGAAACTGCCCAGTCGCCCACATATATCGCGACTGCTGTACTACGAGCCGGGTTTACTGAGGTATTTGTGACAGGAATGCTTATCAGGTGAATAAGAGTCAGACACAAACCTATCGCAATAGGTGCAAAACCTTGAGGTGCACGTTTGTCTGTCGCCCCCATGATTACGATAAGGAACATCATCGTCATTACAACTTCAGAAACTAGCGCAGCAAGCATGGAGTACTGACCCGGCGAGTGTTCACCATAACCATTGGCGGCAAAGCCAGAACCCACAACATCGAATCCAGCTTGTCCTGTCGCGATGACATAAAGAATGCTACCAGCGATCAGCCCGCCGAGCACTTGTGCGATGATGTAAGGCGCAACGTCTTTTGTATCAAAACGACCGCCAGCCCAAAGGCCAACCGTCACTGCAGGGTTCAAATGGCAACCTGAAATATGACCGATTGCAAATGCCATGGTTAAAACGGTTAAACCAAAGGCCAGAGCGACACCCAGCAGACCAATACCAACGTCTGGAAAGCCTGCAGCCAACACTGCGCTACCGCAACCGCCTAATACTAGCCAGAACGTACCAAAAGCCTCTGCTAAATACTTGTTCATGTTATTTCCTAATTTCTACTTAAATGACCCGCTGAACATAGTCGAGAATTGTCAATTAAGTGTGAGGGAGATCGGGTAAAGACTGCAAATAGGACGGTATGTGGCAAGAGTTCTCAAGGATGAGAGAAAAGCAAGGAGAGGAGAGGTTGAATCTTAAGGTTGCCTTGGCCATCACTACCTGAGTAACAGCCAAGGCAAAGTAGGTTTTAGCTAAATGCGACGAAAGGTGATACGCACAACAAAATACCAGTCGCAATAATCAAGTAAAGCGACGCGCCTTTGTATTTGTGTAAAGAAGGCACTTGGTAGACAAGGTAAGCTGGAATCAAACAGCCAATCAAACCAAAGATAGGGCTACATACTGATGTAAAGCTCAGAACTGGTAGATTCAATACAATTGCACCCCACGCCATGAGAATCGCAAAGAGAATGATTCCCTTGGTGACCAAGTCTTTGTTGATTTTCTCTTCAGGCATGACCTTTTTTAGAGCCAGCATCGCTAGACCTTGGCAAGAATCGCGGAAACCTAAGTACACGCCAAAAAACGCAGTCATTACTGAGAAAATATTCAGCATCAAACTCATTAGTTTTAGCGTCGTGCCGTCCATACCTTGCGCAACCATCGCAAGAGCAGAGATGTTCTCTTCTGCTGCTTTAACCGCTTGTTCATGTGACATCGCAAGCGTAAAGGAAATCGCGTAGAAGAAGACGGTCACAAACAAGATACCGAAAGCAATTTTCATTGCGCGCATGGCTTTAAAGCGAGCAACCTCAATCGATTTTTCTTTTGAGCGGTATGAGATCACCATTGGGCTCAAGCTTTGAATGAAGAGAATAGACGTTAGAGTAAACGGCAGTAGCTCAATTGCATCTTTCAAACCAGCGCCTGTTTCTGGAATCGCACCGACATTCGCTACATCCCATTTCTCGATCATCATGATGCCAAGTAATGCAACGGTACAGAGTTTAATCAGTACAAGGCCAGTACTGACCTTAAATAAAATCTTTTCACCACGAGATGCAATAGCGACCAGCGCGCACACTAAAGCCAGACCATATAGCGGGTTTTCAGACAATAAACCTTCCGTGATGCCAAAACTATGTAGGAAAGATGCCGAGTCATTGTTGATAGCTGTTGAGTAAACAAAGACCCAAATCACCAACATGATGAAGTAGAGCACACCTAATAACGCCCCCCATTTGTTACCAAGGTAGCCGGAAATGACGCCAGCGTAATCTTGGCACTTTGGTGAACTTGAGAGAGTGTTGATGAAAAGGCGTTGGAATAAGTACATTGCTGGGTAGCCGATCACGGCAGAGGCCAAGAATACCCAAAGGCCCAATACGCCTACTTTTACTGGTAAAAAGACAATACCGGCACCGATTGCCATGCCGATACTCATGATCACCCATCCCCAGTCTGTGCTATCAAACTTGATCGCGGCTTTCCACTCGTCTAGGGCCATGCCTGCTTTTACGTGCGGTGGCTCTTTACCGATAGGTAAGGTTTGTGTAGGTGCTGTCACGCTCATTTTATTGTTTCTCTTGTTAGTATGAATTTTTCTCAAATTTAATTGAGAAAATGTATATCAACAATTTTTTTGTGGAAAATTCAGATAAATTTGAGATCTTGGTGAATAAATTCAAATAAATTGGAGTTTTTAACGAATTTTGTGATCTGATCTAGTTGTTTGATTCATATTTAATTGAAAAAATAACGCTAATACGGAAGTTAAATTAGAAACTTCTTAATAAAAAATAAAATTTATGTGAGGATTTAAAAATGAAAAAATTGATTTCATCTGAACACGCGCCTGCTGCTATCGGACCTTATTCACATGGCACTAGCTATGGCGATTTGATTTTTACTTCTGGCCAATTACCCGTTGATAAGGCAACAGGAAAAGTAGTTGAAGGCGGCATCAATGCACAAAGTCATCAATCTCTTACTAACTTGAAGTACGTTTTAGAGGCTGGTGGTGGCAGTATCGATACTGTTTTAAAAACAACGTGTTACCTATCGAATATTAATGACTTTGCCGAGTTTAACAAGGTCTACGCAGAGTTTTTCCAACAAGATTGTCCGGCACGCAGTTGCTTCGCAGTGAAAGATTTGCCTCTTGGCGTGTTAATTGAAGTCGAAGCGATTGCTCATAAAAAGTAATACGGAGAACAGAGCATGAACCAGCAATGGACACAATATATCCAAATCATTAAGCAAGTTGTGAAACCTGCATTAGGATGTACAGAACCCATTGCTGCTGCGTACGCGGCAGCAGTTGCTAGAAAAGAGTTAGGCACATCCGATGTTGATGCGATAGAGGTGCGTGTTTCAGACAACCTATTTAAAAACTCGATGGGTGTTTTCGTACCCGGAACGGGCAAGATAGGCCTCAAAATTGCCGCCTCAGTTGGTGCATTAGCCGGTGACCCAACAGCAGAACTGGAAGTGTTGGCTCGGATTAATGAGCAGGATGTCGCTGCTGCGCAACAATTGATAGATGAAGAGCGGGTAACTGTAGCGCGCATGGATACGCAAGAATTCATTTATTGCAGCGTAACGCTCACCTCTGGTGGCGATGTTGTTTCGGTCACGATCAGTGGCGGTCACACCAACATTCTCCAAATCATGCGTAATGGCGACTTGATTTTTGATGCACCACCACAGCAACGCGTTGCAACCGCTTCCGTTTGTGAAGGTGTGGATATTTCGATCAAACAAATCTATGAGTTTGCCACTCAAGCGCCTTTTGAAGAGATCAAATTCATTCTCCAAGCTGCAGAGCTTAATACCTTGTTGGCTCAAGAGGGGATCGACCGAGGTTACGGCCTAGAAATTGGACGCACGCTAAAAGGCAACATCGAGCAAGGCTTATTGGGCAATGACTTAATGAGTCGTATACAGATGATGACATCAGCGGCGTCTGATGCTCGCATGGGAGGGGCAACGTTGCCAGCCATGAGCAATTTCGGCAGTGGGAACCAAGGTATTGCCGCTACAATGCCAGTTGTAGTTGCCGCAGAAGCATTTCAAAACGACGAAGAACAGCTGGCTCGCGCGTTGATCATGAGTCATTTAGGGGCTATTTACATCAAATCTTATTACCCACCGTTATCCGCATTTTGTGGCAACACTGTTACCAGTGCGGCGGCATCTATGGCGCTGGTGTATTTAGCTGGTGGTACATTCGAGCAATCATGCTACGCCATTCAAAACGTCATCAGCGACAGTTCAGGTATGGTGTGCGATGGTGCGAAGTCCTCTTGTGCGATGAAAGTGTGTACTTCGTCGACAACGGCGGTGCGCTCATATTTGATGGCGATGGGTAACCACAGTGTTAAGAATCAAGGTATAGTAGGCGAAGAAGTTGAGCAAACGATAAGAAATGTTGGCTCAATGGTTCGTTTCGGTATGCCGTATACTGACAAATCTATTATCGATATTATGTCGGCCTAACCTCCAGTTTTTGCTAAGGGAAGTAACATTGCTACTAAAGAAACTCACCAAGAGTGATCTCGATATTTTGAACTCTATGAAAAACGTCGTGGATGGCATTGCACGTATGTATGGTGAACACACTGAAGTGGTTCTCCACAGCTTAGATGCCGAAGCGCCGGAAATCATCAAAATCGCAAATGGGCACGTGACGGAACGCAGTGAAGGTGCCCCAATTACCAACTTAGCGAGAATGAAGTTAAGAGAGGGCAAGGACGTTTCTGATTCGTACCTGACGAAAACGTCGAACGGAAAGACCTTGCGCTCCATTACGACCATTGTCAGAAATCCAAAAAACAAACCGATTGGTTTGCTGTGTATCAACGTAGATATGGATGCACCGATGCAGGCGTTTTTAAAGGCAATGCTGCCTCAGCAACACACCGAGTGTTGTGTTGGTGGCGCTCGATCACCAGAAACGTTTGCGCGTAATATCGATGAAACCATCATCAGTACGATAGAAACCGTGCAAACAGAAGTGTGGGAAAATGAAGCCATTGCGCCTTCTAAACGTAACCGTGAACTGGTGACGCGACTGCACGGCTTAGGCATTTTTAAATACAAAGATGCTGTTTTAATGGTTGCAAACCATCTTGGCATTTCGCGCGATACCATCTACTTGTACTTACGAGAGCTTGGTAACGACTAAACGGGGGCTCTGAATAGATTAAGTAAGTTGCTCTAGCTCAGTGATGTTGTCGAGCGCTTCTTGGTTGGTTTTGCCACACACAACCGGACACGGTTTAAAATCGTGACAAACGTTAGGGCGCTCAGGCTTACCAAACAGCTTACACAAATTATCATCGTTGAGTTGTACGCAACGAACACCTGCTGGTTTGCCCTTGGGCATTCCAGGTATCGGTGAAGAGATACTTGGCGCAATACAGCAAGCTCCGCATCCTAGTCGACAATCCATAATGTAAACCTCTTAAAAATTGAGGGGCAATTATGGTCATTTTGACGTGGATTGGAAGAGTCGCCTAAGAAAAAAATAAAAAGGAGCACTCAATAGAGTGCTCCTTTTGGCTTCTAAACCGTTGTGATCATCTCAAGAAGCGGTTGTAAACAAACAGCAGAATAAATGCGCCTAGCGTTGCGGTGATTATGCTACCGATATTTACGCCAGTTGCCCCGCCGAAACCCAGAATACCGCCAAGAAAGCCGCCGACAAACGCCCCAGCAATACCGAGTAGCATTGTCGCAATCCAGCCACCCCCATCTTTTCCTGGCATGAGCCATTTTGCGAGTGCACCGGCGATTAAGCCCAAAATAATCCAAGAAATAATACCCATGAAAACTCCTTAATGCCTTCTTGATCAATTGAGTAATGGAAACTTGTTTAAGGATAGAACAGTAAAGCGAAAGTAGTTGAATATCTCTACTGTTATGTGTGAATGATTCGAGATCTTCTCAAAACTTGAACTTTTGCGTCGAGAGGGGTATAAATCGCCCCCTAAATTCCCTTGGTGAGACCTGAAGTATGAGCACTCCATTTTGGCAAAGTAAATCGTTAGAGCAGATGACAGAAGAGGAATGGGAATCTCTCTGTGATGGTTGTGGTAAATGTTGCCTGCATAAGCTAATGGACGAAGATACCGATGAAATCTATTACACCAATGTGGCCTGTAGCTGGCTAAATAGCAAAACGTGTTCTTGTAAGGATTACGCAAATCGTTTTACTTCGGGTGAAGAGTGCACCAAGCTGACGCGCGAAGACATCGACGATTTTACTTGGCTGCCGCATACGTGCGCTTACCGCCTGTTGGCTGAAAAGCAGCCTTTACCAGAATGGCATCCGTTGATTACGGGCTCGAAATCTGCGATGCACGCGGCGGGCGAAAGTGTCCGCAATAAAGTGGTATACGAGATTGATGTGGTGGATTGGGAAGACCATATTCTGAATCACCCCAATCGCCCGTAGTTAAATTTACACAAGCCTTTCATCTAATAATGAAAGGCTTGTTTGTTATTGGGTTTCTCAACTTTGACGCCCAACTAACGAAATGCTGCTCAGTTTATTATTTAGTGTTGTAAACTTAGGTATATAATTTCAAGGCTTTACACTTCTATTCTTGGTCGTTTTGATCAGAACTGTTCCCTAAGAGGTAAACATGACGTTTCATTTCCCCCAGAAAATACGCCTGACATCTTGGGTGGCATTATTCACGCTCATCCTCGGTATGATGGCCCCTATGGTCATCAATGCGAAAGATATTCAGGATACGCCAGAGCCCTCTGCTGCCGAAACTTCTATTGATAACTTGAATCGAGAAATTGTGGATTTATCCCAAGGTCTCTCGCAAGCGAGTGGTGATGAGCGCGACGCGCTTCAACTACAGCTGTTCCAAAAAATGAAGAGTTAAGAAGTCAGTTAGCATCAGCGATTGAACGTGAAACTATCCCTCACGACAAATTGATCTCCTTGGTTAAAAAGCAGGAAAAATACTCTGAGGACGCCACGAACTATCTGTCGGAAAAAATAAAGAAAGTCGTTGAAGATTTAAATAAAGCCAAGGATGAAGAGAAACTTGCTCTTGTTAATGATTACCGAGAGTTACAGCATTACCTCGATGTCAGCTTCGATTCAAGTTGGCAAAACCTTGCTTGGCTGAAAGAGTTAGGGGCTCAAAATGAGCGCGCAGAAGCGGAACTAAAGGATAAAGTTGATAAACGCATGCGTTTGCTGTCTGCCTCAATTGAGTACTTGAGTCAGCAAAGTGAGATCATCGGCTCTCAACTTTCGTCAAGCCCTGAATCGGAAAAAGCGTCACTGCAGTTAAGTCAGCTTATTACTAAGCAAAGACTGAATATTGCGACAGAAAGCCTACGCAATTTAATTTCGATTGGCGATAAAGTCGGTTTAGAAACGTCCGAATACAAACGCCAAATTTTCGAAGTGACAGGGAATATCACCCATGACTTGCTGAATACCAAAGTAGTGTGGTCAATACTGAGCCATTGGTCCAACTCTGCGCTAGACTGGTTTGCCGAAAATGCGCCGCAGCACATTTTCCAGTTGTTTGTATTTGCGCTGATTTTATTGATCGCTCGTGGGCTCGCGAAGTTAACGCGCAAAGTGGTCAGCAAGGCGGTTTCATCGAAAAACTTAAAGCTCTCACACTTGATGCAGGATTTCTTTATCTCAATGTCCGGCAAGTTCGTGTGGGTGATTGGTATCATGGTGGGCCTATCTCAGCTTGGATTGAACCTAGCACCGATCCTAACCGGTTTTGGTATTGCTGGTGTGATTATCGGCTTCGCCTTACAAGACACCTTGTCCAACTTCGCGGCGGGTATGATGTTGCTTATTTACCGCCCATTTGATGTTGGTGACTTTGTGTATGCTGGTGGCGTGGATGGTAAGGTAAGCCATATGAGCTTGGTGAACACCACAATCCGTACGTTTGATAACCAAATTATTATTGTACCTAACAGTAAAATTTGGGGAGATGTCATTAAGAACGTCACACACGAGCGCATTCGCCGTGTGGATATGGTGTTTGGCATTGGCTATGCGGATGACTTGCTGAAAGCCGAGTCAGTGCTGTCTGATATCATTACTTCTCACCCTGCAGTACTTCGTACACCCGAGCCGATGATCAAAGTGCATACGTTAAACACATCATCTGTAGACTTTATTGTTCGTCCTTGGGTAAAAACTGATGATTATTGGGACGTGTATTGGGATGTGACAAAAGAAGTGAAACTGCGCTTTGACCGAGAAGGCATTTCGATTCCTTTCCCACAACAAGATGTGCATTTGCACATGGTAGAGAAGCAAGACGCGTAATCACAGCCACAACAGTACGAAAAGGCACTCTAGTAAAGAGTGCCTTTTTATTTGCATTAAGCGGTGTTTTTACAGTTCGTTAAAGAACGCCAATTTCGGTTCGCATTCTAACAAGTTGTCGATTTGGCTAATCAAAAGAGAAAAGTGTTCTGTTTTACCATGAAGATCGAACGCTTGTTGGTCTTTAAATTGCTCTTGAAAAACGAAGTGGCACGCATTGTCTTTATCTTGGAATAACTGATAACGAACACAACCTTCCTCATTGCGAGTGGGTTCAAGTGCTCGGGTGAGCACTGCTTTCAGTTCTTGTTCTTTTCCTGGTTGTGCGTGAAAGGTAGCAGTCAAGTGAATCATGATGTTTACTCTTTTTGTTATAGGTAACGCCCTTGGCGTTGTAAGAACTCAATTTTGTAACCATCAGGATCAGTCACAAAAAAGAACGTTGCCAAATGCTTTTGTTGGTGATCAAAAGCTTTGATGTCACCCGCTTCAATACCGAGAGATTTAATGCGTTTGTGAGTTTGTTCGATGTCCTCTACGCTGACAGCAAGGTGACCGTAGCCTGAGCCGTGAGTGTAAGGCTCAGTTTGATCGTGATTGTGTGTTAGCTCTAATTCAAAGCCAGTTTCTTCGTTGGCTAGATAGGTCAGAGAAAAACCATCAAAGATGTATTGGTCTTTGATTTCTAGCTCAAGTACGTCGCGGTAAAATTGTAGAGAACGGTCCAGATCGCAGACTCGGATCATGGTGTGAATCATTTTTGTCATGGGTACTCCTTGATAGTCCGCATAGGTTAGCGAGTTCAAAAGGAGTCTGGGTAGTACTCTAGTACGACAAATTAGAACATGCTCAATGGCTTACAACTCTGTTGCATAGCCTATGAGGGTTATTGGTAGGTTGGTCAGAGGTTGGTTGTTATTAAGTGTTTAGTTGTGTCAGTGCTTGACGAATCGTCTCTTTAGGCTGGCGAGCGTAAGTGAGACAGGCGCAGCGGAGTAGGGAGGCAAAGTTGTTTACTTCACCATTGTATTCGAGCGCTTCTTGATAGACCGTACTAATAAACTTAGGAACAGTCATGTTTTGAGCGTTAGCAATTTCCTCAAGAATCGTCCAAAAGCTTGCTTCAAGTTTTACACTTGTGGCGTGACCATCAATACGGATAGAGCGGGTGATGAACTGATAGTTGTCTTGGGGCTGCTTAGCAAATATTTCGCACATTTTCTTCATTCATATAATCAAAGACCTATAATTATTGAGGTTTATTGTTTAAAACGTCAACTATTTTCATGCATAAAAAAACGCTCCCTTACGAGAGCGTTTGAACATCACGAGTCGTGAAGTAAGTGCAAGCCGATTATTTGATTTGTTGCTTTAAGTACTCGCCTAACTGAGAGTGGTGCATGATTTTTGATACCGGAAGGATAGTTTCTGCCGGCCCCCAAGCAAATACGTTGACTGGGGTATGCGTATGAGTACCCGTTCCCCATACTGTGTTTTGCTTTGTTGCATGCTCACGAGCTAGCAAGTTGCCACGGTCGTTGTAAGGAAAGAACGCATCAAAGTCATTGATTGTCGGAACGTTCTCTTCGCTTAAGTATTTGTGTCCAGCGAGTCGGTATGGATTTGGTTTACTTGCTAATACGCGTTCTGCTTGCTCAGGCGTAATCGAAAAAGCGCTATTTGCATTCACAATTTCTGCAAACTTCTCTGGTGTTTGAGCTTTCTTATCAAGCGCTTGGAATTCGCTGATCATACCGTAGTAGCTTTTCTTCTGGTTGTATAAACCATCGAGGATTTCGAACTGACCAAAGTTGAAGTTTGGCGCGTAATCTTGATTTTTGAATGCTTCGCCGTCGCGTTTTTGCGGTTTAGGCAAGTTTGCTGATGAGTAACTAAAGCCGAAAGAACCGGTCTCGTGGTCAGCGGTAACAATGATCAGTGTGTCATCACGGCCTTTTGCCCACTCATAAACCGAGTCTACCGCTTCGTCGAACTTGATCATTTCATGCAGCATCGTACCCGCATCGTTACTGTGGCCAGCCCAGTCAATTTGACCGCCTTCAACCATTAAGAAAAAGCCGTCTTTGTCTTTTGAAAGAATGTCGATTGCTTTGGTGGTCATTTCTTCCAGTGATGGCTGCGTACGTTTTGGATCGTTTTTGCTTTGGCTGTAGGCAATACCATCGTTCATGCCCGAGTAAGCAAAAAGTCCAAGTAATTTGTCACCTTTAGCTTGTGTGAGCATATCGCGGCTGAAAGCCAGGTTGTAACCTTGGTCTTGCGCCTCAGTAAGCAAGTTGCGCTCATCTTTACGTTTCGACTTTAGGTAGACATTACCTTCAGTGAGCTTTTCAAGTTGCTCGTATGTCTCTCCCTTGTCGTTTGTCGACTTTGGAATCCAATGACGAAGTCCGCCAGACATCATCACGTCAACGCCAGTTTCTAGCATGTCCGCCGCAATACTGTTTTCTAGAGAACGGTGTGGTTGATGAGCGGCAAATGCGGCTGGCGTTGCATGAGTCATACGTGTATCAGAGACGAGACCCGTAGCCTTACCTTTGCTTTTGGCTTTTTCCAAAATGGTTTCAACGTGGTTGCCTTGGCTATCAATGCCAATGACTTCAGAAGCGGTAGGTATTCCTGTTGCTAGCATCGTTGCGGAGCACGCAGAGTCGACGACAATCGCGTCTTCTGGATTAGTCAGTGATGATCCAATCACACCTTCTTGAGCGAGTTTATACAAAGCGGTAGTTTCGCCTTGGTAAATCGAGTTAGGTGCGTGTTTGGCGTAGGTCTCTAGTAGACCAACTTGTTGAGGCCCCATGCCATCGCCGATCATCAAAATAACGTTTTTGATTTCGGCCGAGAGTGCATTAAAAGAGAGGGTTGATGCTGCCACTGCGGTAACGATTGGAGATACTAAGCGCTTCATTATATTTTCCTTGTTTATTAAAAGCGCTGGCATTAAAACAATGATTTATGACGATTTTGTGTCGGTAATAAAAGTTTAACTAAATTGTCGTCTTTGCTTGGGTTTGTAGAAAAAGTGAATCAACCTCTAACGTTTGTGAATTTAGAAAGAAGAAAGCCCACAAACGTGGGCTTGGATTACGCTTAGGAGTTGAAAGCATGGACTAAAGTTATCCATTCAGCGCCTTCACAAGAAACCTAGTTTAGGGAGCAATAAACGAGTATGCGTTTTAAGGTCATAAGAGCGGTCGAATTGAGGAGTATATAACCTACGTTTACGACATATCGTTCTTTGACGTATCAAATTATGGGCTGCAGTTAGTGATTTATTCAAATAGGATTTATTGTCGTAACGATTATTAGACCAACGCTAATATGATGCCACCGACAGTGAGGGCCGCAGAAAGGTATTGACCCGCAGAGTATGAGCCGTCTTCTTCCTCGATTTTGTCAGGGTGATCCATGCCAAGTGCGCCATGTGTAAAGGACTCCACTTTTTCACCAACAGATTTATCTTCTGCTTCTACTTTCTTACTGTCGTGCTCGATTTGCTGCAGAGCGGCAAGGAGCGCTTTGCCCTCCGTAGACAGTGTCACCTTATTGTGTTCGACTTTTAGCGGCGAAGCGTTGCCTTCCTCTTGTGCAATACTTGTTTGCTTAGAGGCGACAGATTGTTTGGCATAGCTATTAACAGAAGTGCTTCCTACTGGATTCATCGAATACTCCTTGGAACATCGACACTCGGTCACTGAGTGCGGGTAAAAAGCAGTTATATTACTATCGGCGGCAAAGTCTATTTCTGAAGCTATTTGGATAAAAACAGGTCTGCTTTTGCCGCTTCTGGTTTCTATTCGTGATCATTAGCAAAAAATAGACCAGCAGGAAGCAGACCGTTGTCACTCTATGAACTCGGAGCAGTGTGATGATGCAGCGCAACGACAAGGTAGTAACTTAAATTGGAGACCAGCTACTTACATTGAAGATCGCTATTGCGCTTAGTGAGGTGTTGATATGCCGCCATGCGGTGAGCATCTTGTACATACCGTACTGGTGGTGCAAGAACCTCTAACTGATAGTCAGTATTATCAGCAAGCACATTATCTGTTGGGCTAATTACAACCACTTTTAAGCTCGGGTTGCGGCTTAAGATGGATGCAGCCGTACCTAATCCTTGCTCGGTATGAAACTTGCCCGCAACATGAACAACCTGGGCACCTGGTGTGGCGGTTAGGTAGTTAACGATAGATTCTGCCATGGTTTCATCCCAAGTTACTTGAGCTGCAAACTGTTTCTCGGTTTGTTCTGGCTTCCCATGATGCATGGATGCCATAAACTTCTCTTTGTATGGACTACTGGCCGTGTTGATGGATTCTGCAATAAACGTTCGCTGCTCATCATCGAGCTTGTTAACGTAGTCTATCCCCTGACGACCAATACATCGGACAATGCCCTTTGGTGCATTCGCAGCAATCACCGGGAGATTTTTCTGCTTAGCAAACTCAACGAGAGGGCGATAGTCGCTCTCATAATTGGGCCAAGCATTGGCTTGTTTCATCAAGTACTGTTCACCGATTTCCCCACGCAGGTAAGCGTCAACAACAGGTTGTTTGTCGCGGGTAAATTGTTCCATTGATAACGCGAGTGGGCGGCCATAAGATGAAAGTTGTTTGAGCATATCGGTTTGAAAGCGATGAACGCCAGCATGTGTGTGCCATTCACCAATAAGAATGACATCTGCTTGTTGCAGCTCTTTTGGTATTTCGCTTAGAGCGATATGTTCGCCAGAAGGGGTGTAAAGTTGGTAGTCGTAAAAAGTAGTGACTTCCGCAGAGGTAGGGTCAGAGTTGGTTGATGGAACAGAAGAACAACCAGTAAGTAAGCCAGCAAAGAGCAAGCTTAAAATAGAAAAGCGCATTGAAAAGCCTCCAAAAATGTCCGGATGATATTAATGGAGGCTGAACAATGAATCAATATAAATGATAACTATTTGCGTTTGTTGCCTGCCACTATTATTACTGAGTGGACTTTTTGCGATATACGCGTAGCATAAAATCAGCCTCACATTGATAGAGTGTAGCGGACTTCAACTCTTCACGAAGTGCATCGGTTGCTTTCCATGCGAATGGCGTCATTTGCAATAAATCGAATGCGGCCCCGTCCTTCAAATTCATAACATAGTTAAGATGTTGTTGATGCTCTAATTCATATCCTTCAATATGTTCTGGCTCTTCACTGTGAAGACGAACATCTTGATAAATGCGTTCACGTAGTTGGTATAAGTGACGGCTTGCAGGTGTCACCGTGATGACCACACCGTTCTCTTTTACAACGCGCTGAAGCTCTTCTGCCTTGCAAGGGGCATAAATGCGCAAAATAGCATCTAAGGATTCATTCGCGAAAGGAAGCCGATGGCTAGAAGCGACGCTAAAGTGACACTGTGTGTAGCGCTTCGCCGCATAACGAATCGCAACTTTTGAAATGTCCAATCCATATATCGTCGCATCGTCCGTTTGCGTTTGTATCGTTTTCTGCACTTGATCCGTGTAGTAACCCTCGCCGCAACCAATATCTAATAATTGATGATCGGTTCCCTCTGTGTATTTCGCACACAGCTGCGCAACCTCTTGGCGCATTGGGTTGTAGTAATTCCCCTCAAGGAATCGACGACGAGCTTGCATCATCTCTTTATTGTCACCAGGATCTTTAGAACGTTTGTGGTGCGCTGGCATCAAGTTAACGTAGCCTTCTTTTGCTAAGTCAAACTGATGATTGTTTTCGCACTTAAACGTTTTTTCATTTAACGCTAGAGCTTGGTGGCATAAAGGGCATTGATAGTTCATGACGATCTCGAACAGAAAGTAGGGCGGCAAATTCTATCAAAAAGCGTGGTCTCAAGTGAAACAAAAAGAGCCGATGGAATCGGCTCTTATTAAGTATTAGTGGAAGAAGTCGACTTGCTCTTTCAAGTTCCGAGCTTGTTGTTGCAGTTCAATGGCACTTTGCGAGGTTTTCGCGCTGGTGTCGCGGCTTTCTCGGTTTAGCTCACTGATAGAATGGGCATTTGCAGCAATTTCTTGGGATACTTGCGCTTGCTCTTCTGAGGTCGCAGCAATGGCGTCGGCTTGAGACGCTATCGACTGGACTTGTACTGCGATAGCTTCTAATGCTGTACCCGCGTCTTGTGCTTTGTCTAAGACCTGATTGGCACTGCGTTGGCTGTCAGTCATCATATTAACTGCATTATGAGTAGAGCCTTTTAGCTTCTCAATAATTTCAACTACATCCTGAACTGAGCTTTGTGTACGGTGCGCAAGTGTGCGCACTTCATCTGCTACAACTGCGAAGCCACGACCTTGCTCTCCTGCTCGTGCGGCTTCAATGGCTGCATTCAACGCAAGTAGGTTGGTTTGCTCTGCAATCTCATCAATCATCTTCGTGACGGTTTGAATACTCTCACTATCGCGATTGACTTGCTCGATAGCCGCTGCTGATTGATCCAACTGATCGTTAAGTTGAGCAACATCGATACATACGCCTTCCACAATCGCGAGACCAGATTGACTATCGGTATTCGCTGAGCGTACGTTTTCCGCAATACTTTCGACTTGTTGGGCAACCGATTGAGCCGAAGAGGCCATCTCTTCGATTGCTGTTACCACTTGTTCTACTTCTTCTTGTTGGCGGTCAGCTTGGGTTAAATTGCTATGGGCATCATTGGCAACGCTGTTGGAGTAGCTCTCTACTAAGTCGCTTGTGGAACGGATCTTACCAACAAGTTCATTGAGTTGACTTGCCATACTGGCGACACCCGTATTCAGGTTCGTAATTTCATTTTTTGATGCCTTACGAGACGATGGGACGTTCAAGCTGACCTCTCCGCCCGCCAAGCGAGTCATATAGGAGTTTAGAACGGTCAGAGGTTGTAAGCTGCGATTCAAGAAAAGTGTCAGTACAACAAAAGTAATGATTGCTGCTACCGAAGAAATGATGGCGATAAGTTTGAGTAGTGTATCACTGCCTTTGGTCACTTCTTTGATGAACGTACCACCCAGTAGTTTCCAGTTCCAGCCTGGTACTTCGGTAAACACTAAGTACTTTTCGCCGACTGTTGAGCCGAATTGGTAAGGGTAGAGAATTAATCCGCTCTTTTGTTCAAAAATTTTATGGAAAGGCTTATTACCCTCGTAGTCACGAACTTCTGTGATTGAAGGGTCGGTTGCACTTTTAGTCGGATGGAGTAGGTACTTACCAAGATTGTTGTCGTCGTTGTCGACAATGATGGTATAGCCAGTATCGCCCCATTTAATCTCCTCTAGCGCATCGAATAGCGTTTGTGTTGCTTGATCTACGGGCAAACCAATAAACGATAACCCTGCAACTTTTCCTGTTGCATCTTTAATTGGAGAGTAATAGGTAATGTAGCGTTCGCCGTACAACTTTATTTGAGCGTAATATGGCTGACCAGCTTTTAGTTGCTGATAACCTGGGTGGTCGAGACCTAGTGTGGTTCCCACTGCTCGTTGACCTTGAGGATCTTTTAGTGAGGTAGATACACGGATAAAGTCATCTCCCAAAGGCGCGAATAAAGTCGCGATAGCACCGGTATCACGTGTGAAGCTATCGACCAGCTTTGTGTCGTTAATTAAGCTTTCACTGTATTGAGTGATGTTTGGTATTTCATGCCCCATGAAATCAACCGTATAGTTTTCGACATAAACACCGGCAAGGTAGCCATTACGAAAAGTGGACTCGAGCACTTTAGCGGTATGCAGATAAGCATCGAATTGGCCAGCAATGGTTTTAGCCATCGACTCTACTTTAGATTGGTGCTCTTTAAGGGTGCTTTCCAATAGAACATCGGAAGCGTTACGGTAAACAAGCGCAGCAATACTGCTGAAAGCAATGAATAGACACAAAGTGATAACCAGCTTTAACTGGAATCCGACACTTTGATTTCGGTATCTCTCTAACATAGATCAGTTCCTGATATTTTTATTATTTATGAGTTTTGTATCGGCATGCTATCGGTTTATATGATCGAATTTTTTGATATTTATTAATGAAATAGTCAAAAGTGACTGATAACCAATAAGTTAGTTGAGAGAGGACCATCTAGGTGGGGCTTTTATTACAAAAAAGGTCGGGTATTCCCGACCTTTGATCTGGTTATAACTACTGCACTGAAATTACAGTGACAAGTTCATGAGTCTCACCTGGCTGGAGCGTTTTACCTTGCTCGATACTTGGAGCGTGAACAGTAGATTCAACACACAGCATGGTTTGGTAACCATCGTCAGCCATATCAGCCATACCTTGTGCACCTTCTGCCCAAGGGTTCCAAAGTACCGCGGAGTTATGACCATGGTTTTCCACGCTTAATGTACGATTCAGTTCCGGATCTTTTACCAAAATTTTCGCTTCTGGTTGCGTGTAAACGCGATCAATGGTGTCTGTGAGTTGCAGAACATCACCACCTTGGCATACCGCATCAGCTTTCAAGCTATCAATGTACTCGGCACCCATGCCTGTCGTTTGTGCTTGCTTAATGTCTCCAACGTTTAGGTAAGTATGTAACGCGCCAGAGAAGGTCCAAGCTTCGTCATCGATGTTCATGACTTTGAGTGTCACTTTTAGCTCATCGCCAACTTCAACCACCAAACGAGCGTCAAACATATGTGGCCAAATATCGTGGATTTCTTCTGTCGGGAACAGAGCAAGTTCAACAATCACGCCGTTATCGTTCTCGCGATGTTCAACCAGCTCCCATTCAGCAGTACGTGCGAAACCATGAGCCGGTGCTGCAATACGCCCAAACCATGGCCAGCAAACGGGAATGCCGCCTCGCAGGGCTTTTTTCCCGTCGAAAATCGCCTTCTCGCTCATCCAAATCAAATCTTCATGACCAGCAGGAGTGAACGAAACAACGTGACCACCATGTAAGGAGATGCCTGCTGTCGCTTTCTCATGAATAACACGTACTACTTTGACCTGATCAATTTCAACGACAGTAACGTTATCAGATAACACGGTTAGAGCTGGGAGAGTTTTTAAATCCATGTGCTGTTTCCTATCATTGGGGAAAATAGGGTTTCGACATCCGTCGCAAATACAATGCAACAGCGCCGAGGTATTCTCTCAAATTCCAGATACAAAAAAGGCGACTCTAGAGCCGCCTTTTCTTTAACGAAGTTATTCGCTAATTGCTAACTATCTAATTACTTAGAGATGTGAGCGATTAGGTCTAGAACTTTGTTTGAGTAACCGATTTCGTTGTCGTACCAAGATACAACTTTAACGAAGTTATCAGTTAGAGCGATACCAGCTTTAGCATCGAATACAGAAGTTTGAACTTCACCGATGAAGTCTTGAGATACTACTGCATCTTCAGTGTAACCTAGAACACCTTTTAGCTCGCCTTCAGAAGCTTCTTTCATTGCTGCACAGATAGCTTCGTAAGATGCGCCTTCTTTTAGGTTAACTGTTAGGTCAACTACAGAAACGTTAGCTGCTGGTACGCGGAAAGCCATACCAGTTAGTTTGCCGTTTAGTTCTGGAAGAACAACGCCTACAGCTTTAGCAGCACCAGTTGAAGATGGGATGATGTTTTGAGAAGCACCACGACCACCGCGCCAGTCTTTAGCAGAAGGACCGTCTACAGTTTTTTGAGTTGCTGTAGTAGCGTGAACTGTAGTCATAAGACCAGATTCGATACCGAACTTGTCGTTAAGAACTTTAGCGATAGGCGCTAGACAGTTAGTAGTACAAGAAGCGTTAGAAACGATGTCTTGACCAGCGTAAGTAGCGTGGTTAACGCCCATTACGAACATTGGAGTAGCGTCTTTTGAAGGACCAGTTAGAACAACTTTCTTCGCGCCAGCTTCGATGTGCTTACGTGCAGTCTCGTCAGTTAGGAAAAGACCAGTTGCTTCTGCAACAACGTCAACACCGATTTCGTCCCATTTAAGGTCCGCTGGGTTGCGCTCTGCAGTAACACGTACAGTTTTACCGTTAACGATTAGGTTACCGCCTTCAACTTCAACAGTACCGTTGAAACGGCCGTGAGTTGAGTCGTACTTAAGCATGTATGCCATGTAATCTACGTCGATAAGGTCGTTGATACCTACAACTTCGATGTCAGCACGCTCTTGCGCTGCACGGAATACGAAACGACCGATACGGCCAAAACCGTTAATACCTACTTTGATAGTCATTATAGTTGCTCCACAACTTAATTTCTGATTAAAGATAACTGGTAGTAAAATTACAGAATCCAGTAAACATCTGCAAGTGATAATCGGACTTAACTTGTTTAAAGTCAAAAAAAGCGACGCTTTTTTTAACAATTCTTCGCAAATGTTCGTTTTTTAAACTTTTAACTGATTCTTCTGTAGTCCAGTTGGCGTAATATAACTGGTGAGATAAGTGCTCTTATCAAATTAATTACGCATGGTGTCCTGGTGAGAAAGTATGTGCTACAACTGTTAAGAGAAGCAAGTTTTTTGCTAAAAAAGTCAATACCAAAAACAGTAAAGAAGGAGCAGAAAGTCGTGGAACAAAACGGGAAAAAAGTGGCGAAGTCAGATGAGCAGTGGCGTGAGCAACTTTCTGAAGAAGAGTTTCGTGTCTGCCGAGAGCAAGGTACAGAACCGCCTTTCAGCGGTAAACTACTGCATAATAAAGAGACGGGTGTTTATGCTTGTACCTGTTGCAATGCCCCTCTCTTTGTCTCTGATAACAAGTATGACTCTGGCTGTGGTTGGCCAAGTTTTGATGCGCCCATCAATGATCAAGCGGTGCGCTATTTAGAAGATCTGAGTCACGGAATGGTACGTACAGAGATTCGTTGTGCCACATGTGATAGCCATCTAGGGCACGTTTTTGAAGATGGCCCACAGACCACGGGTGAGCGTTTTTGTGTTAATTCAGTGTCGTTAATTTTCAACAAATCAGAACAATAACGACAAAATTGTGCTCGATAGTGTTTTATCCTTTCAATACGATTTGTTGTAAGTAGAAAACAGAGTGTAGTTTGACCCAAAGAAAAACTCCCGCCAATTGCGGGAGTTCTTTCGTTTATATCTCTTTGGGTATCATTGTTGGAGAGTAGTTCCCTCTCTCTATGGCTTTTGCCACCGATTCAGCTAATTCATCTAGCAGCTGATATTGCTCTGCATGACTAAAATTAAACATACGCTTGAGCTGCTTTTCATCAGCAAGCGGGACGTCGAATCTTTTTGCAACCATTGCCCACAGATACGCGCGCTCTTTTTCTCCAAGCCCTTGATGAATGCTTGCCATTGATTTGAGAATGATCGGATTAAGGTTGTCTTCATCCGATAAAGACAACGCTTTATTCAGCAGTATCAACGTTTTCTTAGCATCTCGATTAGTATAGAAAGTAGCTAATGCATATTGCATCTCAGCAGTATTTAACTTAGGTGAGCCTTCCATTTGTAAAAATGCGCGACGAGCTTGGATGTCACCCGTTTGAGACCACAAAAAATACAAAGTAGCGGGGTCTTCTGAGCCTTTTAACTCGTTTACGATGCGTTCTAGCTCATCAATACTGTGTACCAAAGCGTTAAAACGCTGTCTCTTGAGAGCACTTTGATCAATAGGTGTGATCTGAGAGGCGAGTTCTAAGCATTTTCTATATTCAGCGACCAGACCGTATTCGATGATTTGGTTGGCTTCTGATGGTTTTTTCAATTGCTCAAACCGATGCCATACTAAATTTGTTCTGGGAACTCGACATTGCCCGTCATCCATATTGAGCTGTTTGCAGCGCAGATCTGGTGTTTTTTGGCACAACTCTTCGGTTGTCACGTTACCTTCGAAACACCCCGTTAGTGCGAGACTTGTGAGGCTGAGAAGTAACCAGTGTGTTCTTTTCATGGCTTTGCTTGTGATCCGTTACACCAATTCATTTTCGTATTCTTGACTCAGTTTCTTAACCCGTTATGTTCTGTAAATAGAATGTAATAAGAAGGTACATTATGGACGCAGAACAACTATTACAAGCGATGACTCCAGAAGTTTATGATCGCTTAGTCTATGCAGTAGAAACGGGAAGATGGCCTGAGGGTACAACACTTTCTAAAGAGCAGCGAGATTCGTGTATGCAAGCTGTGATGTTGTATCAATCAAAACATAATACTGATGCGCAGCATATGACGGTTGCAGCTGGCGGTGAAATCAGCTTTAAATCGAAGCAAGAACTTAAAAAACAATTTAGCGGAGAAGAGAGCGACATTGTTCGTGTCAATCCGAACATTGATTAAGTGAACCTTTGATTTTTGCAGGGTGTCGTTTACCGCTACTACTTTGACTTTAAAAGAAAAAAGCCCAATCTCTATTGGGCTTTTTAGATCGTAGTAAGTTTGAATTTACAGGCTCATCTCACCACGCAGTACTTGCTGCATTCTCTCTTTCACTTCTTCGTAAGAAAGGTTTTGGCTTAGAAGGTAATGCAGTTTTGCTAGTGCCGCTTCTGGCGTCATGTCAAAGCCGCTGATAACTCCAGAGTCTGCCAGTGCACAACCCGTGGCGTAGCCGCCCATATTCACTTTGCCTGCCAAACATTGAGTTAGGTTCACGACAATAACGCCGCGCTCAGAGGCTTCTTTTAGGTGGCCCAGTAGCTCAGGGTTTTGAGGCGCGTTGCCGACACCAAAAGTCAGAAGAATCATCGCATTTACAGGCTGACGAAGCGTATTACGAATAACTTCATGTGATATACCAGGATACATGGTGATCACACCGATTGGTTGTGGCGTGATGTTGTGAACCTTAAACTCACCTTCTGGTTGTGCACCAACGGTTACGCTGTTGCTTACTTGAATATTGATCCCAGCTTCCAGTAGTGGAGGAAGGTTTGGTGAAGTAAAAGCATTAAAACCGTCCGCATGAGATTTTGTGCTGCGGTTACCACGCATCAACTGATTATTGAAGAACAAAGTAACTTCGTTGATCGGGTAGTTTGCGGCAATATGCAGAGCATTCAATAGGTTTGCTTGACCGTCAGAACGCAGCTCCGCAAGAGGGATCTGTGAACCTGTAACAATCACTGGCTTGCCAAGATTTTCAAGCATGAAAGACAATGCAGATGCTGTATATGCCATGGTGTCAGTACCATGTAGGATGACGAAACCATCGTATTTGTCATAGTTGTCACGAATATCATCCGCAATCTGCTGCCAGTCGGCAGGCGTCATATCTGATGAGTCAATCAGAGGGTCGTATTCGTGGATAGTGTAATCCGGCATTTCAGGACGGTGAAACTCTGGCATGCTTGCTAGTTGCTTTTCCATAAAGCCAGCAACAGGCACATAGCCGTGATCCGATTTTTGCATTCCGATGGTGCCACCGGTGTAAGCGATGTAGATGTGTTTTCTAGTCATCGTTTTTTCTTTCATGTAGGGGAACAGAGGCGGGGATTATATACCTAAATAACCTTGAGATGCGAGGCTATGCGCACAGCATCAGAAAGTCATCTGAGGAGATGTTGAGCGTAATAAAAAGGGCACCTCAAGTAGAGATACCCTTTGTAATATTAATGAAAAAGCTACTGCACTTGGCAGTTCAAACAAAATGCGTATTGACCTTTAGGATCGTTAAAGCTTTGTAGCAAGCTTGCGTCTTGTTCGAACTGTTGAGCTACGGGTTGAAGACTTTTTGGTAGCAAGCTGGTTGCATCAATACCTAGAGAGACTTTCACCTGTTTCATGAACTCTTGTAAAAATAGTTCAGTGGGAGAAAGCGGTTCTTCTACCCAGTAAATGCCGTAATCAGTCACATTCGCCAGTTTTGCCGCTAGTTCTACGGCATCATCAAAGTCACCCATCTGGTCGACAAGACCAAAGGATAGTGCGTCTTGTCCTGTCCAAACTCGACCTTGAGCGACGTTGTCGACTTCCTCTAGAGACATATCGCGATTCTCGCCAACCAAAGAAATAAAGCGCTTATAACCGTGCTCGATACCTAATTGGAATACTTGAGACGCGCCGTCAGAAAGGCCAGTGGTAATACCGTCACCAGAGAACGGCGATGTGCCAACGCCATCAGTATTAATGCCTAACTTGCTAAAGCCTTTTTCAAACGTGGTGATGACACTAAAAATACCAATGGAACCCGTCAGTGTTGTTGGCTGAGCAACGATCTTGTCTGCGCTCATTGAAATCCAATAACCACCAGAAGCGGCTAAACTCGACATGGATACAACAACTGGCTTGCCTGCTTGTTTCAGTGCTTCGACTTCGTTGCGAATCACTTCAGAGGCAAAGGCACTACCCCCAGGGCTATCTACTCGCAACACGACCGCTTTCACCTTTTCATCATTGCGTGCTTGACGCAACAAGCTTGCGACGGTGTCACCTCCGACAGTACCACGAGGTTGTTGACCATCCATAATCGCGCCACTGGCTAGAACAACGGCGATATCGTGCTGAGGTAGTGTGTAATCAGGGCGAATCGTTGCAAGGTAGTCGTAGTAACCAATCGCGTTGTAGCTGTCTTTGCCGTCACTACCAAACTGCTTTGCAAATAGAGTGCGAATGTCTTGGCGTGTCGCGAGTTCATCAACCAAGCCCAGTTTAACCGCGAGCTGAGCAAGATCACCGTCCACTGACTTCATTTCGTCAATCAGCTCATCCATGGTTGGGTTAAGCACTTTCGCATCAATATTTCGGTTTGTCGTTACGTCATCAACAAAAGCACTCCACAATTGAGTAACCCAACGTGTTGCAGACTCTTTCGCCGCATCGGACATGTCATCACGAATAAACGGTTCGACAGCGGATTTATAAGTACCTACGCGAAAAACATGAGTAGAAACATCAAGCTTTTCCAATAACGTTTTGTAGTACATTGAATAGGCACTGTAACCTTTAATCAATACGCCGCCATCCGGTGCCAGGTAAACTTTATCAGCGTAACTTGCCAAGTAATATTGGCTTTGGTTGTAGAAATCACCTACAGCGTAAACTGGTTTACCTGACGCTTTAAATTCGTTCAACGCTTTCGCGATGTAACGTAATTTCGTGAGATTTGTTTCTGGCATGTCTCGCAGTGCTAGCACTAATCCAGACACTTTAGGATCGTCTTTCGCGTAGCGAATAGTATCAACGATATCGAAAAGGACGTTTTCTTTCGGTAACTCATTGCCCAAAAGGGAACCAGCAAAAGAGTCCATTGGATTTACATAGCGTCTTTGTTCGACAATCGGACCTGAAAGATTCATCACCAATGCCGACTCTTTTTCGACGACGGGTTGACCGTCTCCGGTATAAGTAAAAGCAAAGTAGAAAACGGCAATCATCAGCAAGAAGATCAGGTTTGCCAGTGCGAGTCTGATAAAGGTGATGCTCTTCCATATCCCTTTAAATATCAAACCAATAAATTTGAAGAGTTTTTTCATCTTGTCTCCATAACGAGATAGTTACGCCGAGTCTAACAAAGTATGGGTTCTTATCTCTAAGATCTCAAAAGATAACATTTTTTTAGCTTATCACGACCACTCAACAATTGGCATATTTTCACGCGAGATTGATCGGTGTTACAAAAATGTAAACGCTTGTTTGATTTTTTGGTTGAGTGGGCTTAATCTGGTCAGACCATGATAATAACAATGGATGTTAAGTGATGTCTGCCATGTACCCAAACCTATTAAAGCCACTGGATCTCGGTTTTACACAATTACGAAACCGAGTCCTGATGGGATCAATGCACACGGGCTTAGAAGAGCACAAAGAAGGATTACAGAAGCTCGCGGCTTTCTATGAAGAACGCGTGAAAGGCGGTGTTGGACTGATTGTAACCGGAGGTTTTTCTCCGAACTTACGCGGTCGTTTGCACCCATTGAGTGCTGAGTTCAGCAAGCCAAAGCATGCCAAGGCCCACAAAGTTGTGACAGAAGCGGTGCACAAGCACGGTGGCAAAATTGCCCTACAAATTCTTCATGCTGGGCGTTATGCCATGCATCCATTCTCGCAAAGTGCGTCTGGCATTAAAGCGCCAATTGCAAAGTTTGCTCCGAGTGAAATGAGCGACCGCCAGATTAAGAAAACCATTGATGCCTTTGCGAACAGCGCTGAGTTAGCCCAGCTTGCTGGTTATGATGGCGTCGAGTTAATGGGCTCGGAAGGTTACCTGATAAACCAATTCTTATGTAAGCGCACGAACATGCGTTACGACGAATGGGGTGGCAGTTACAAAAAACGTATGCGTTTTCCGCTAGAAATTGTCAAAGCGGTTCGTAAGGCGGTGGGCGACAAGTTCATCATCATTTTCCGTCTCTCTATGCTGGATCTTGTCGAGCAGGGCAGCACATTTGAAGACGTTATCGAATTGGCGAAAGCGCTTGAAGAGGCTGGCGTCACGATTATTAACACTGGCATTGGTTGGCACGAGGCTCGAATTCCGACCATTGCGACTCAAGTACCACGCGGTGCGTTTACGTGGGTTACGGAAAAAGTTAAACCTCACGTTTCGGTTCCTATCATCACTTGCAACCGTATAAATACGCCAGACGAAGCAGAACGTATTTTATCTTCAGGTCATGCCGACATGGTATCGATGGCGCGCCCATTCTTGGCCGATCCTTACTTTGTTGCTAAAGCCGAACAGGAAAAAGCGCAGCTTATTAATACGTGTATTGGTTGTAATCAGGCGTGTCTAGATAACGTGTTTAAAGGTAAGCGCGCCAGTTGCTTAGTGAACCCACTTGCGTGCTATGAAACCGAAATTGTTGTTGAACCAGCCTTTAAGAAGAAAAACATTGCCGTTGTTGGTGCAGGCCCTGCGGGCTTGGCTTGTGCGACTACACTGGCTGAACGTGGCCATAAGGTTGATTTGTTCGAAAAGAACGACCGCATCGGCGGTCAGTTCCGTCTTGCTATGCAGATCCCTGGTAAGGAAGAGTTTCGAGAGACGATACGATATTTCGCTAATCGTATTGATGAAACAGGCGTGAATCTGCACTTATCGACGGAAGCGAACTATGACCTACTAACAGAATACGATGAGATCGTGATGGCGTCGGGTGTCGAGCCACGTAAAGTCAATATTGATGGAATTGAGAACCCAGAAAAAGTCGTCGACTATCAAACACTCATTCGAGACAAAACGCCAGTCGGTGAGAAAGTGGCTATCGTTGGTGCTGGCGGTATTGGCGTAGATGTCGCGACCATGCTCACAGAGCCGGTTGGACAAACGTTGGATGACTGGTTGCATGAATGGGGAATCGACAAAGAGATGTCTCAACCGGGTGGTTTATACCCTTACCCTGATGCGGTCAGCGATAAAGAAGTCTGGGTGCTTCAGCGTCGTAAAGGTCGTGTAGGTAAAGGTCCGGGTAAAACGACAGGTTGGATCCATAAACGTACCCTTGAAAAACGGGGCGTACATTTAGTCGGTGGCGTGTCTTACGATAAAATTGATGATCAAGGTTTGCACATACATGTAGACGGAAGCGCGCAGTTACTTAATGCAGACAAAGTTATCATTTGTGCGGGGCAAGAGTCTGTTCGTCCATTTGAAGATAAATGGTCTGAACTCGGAGAGAAGATTCATATCATTGGCGGAGCTGACCATGCGGGTGAACTTGATGCTGTGCGTGCGATTCGTCAAGGTGTTAAATTGGCGGTAAAACTCTAGCTTTTTAATGTGTGTTTACCATGAAAGCTGCGCTTTGAGCGCAGCTTTTTTTGTATAGAACTAGTCACTGATATCTGGCAGTTGTTTGGCCATTACTACGCCAGCAAGAGTAATAAAAGAGAACACTAACACCACTGCTGAAAGGCTCAAAAAGTTCGACATAACACCAAGAGAACTCATTAGAAGCAGCATTATTCCAACCACCGTGTTACTCACGGCTACATAGCTTGTCCGCTTGTCACCTTCTGCGATATCAACTAAGTAGGTTTTTCGTCCGACTCGTATTCCGTCGTGGGCAATGCACACACAAAAGTAGAGTAGAGGAATCACGAATAGGAAGCTTTGGCTAGCGGTGACCCACGTATCGTAAAAAAATAAAACAACGCCAAGTAGCGCGCTCATCGTTGCGCCGATGACCATAACACTGCGGCTAGAGCGATCGGACATTCTTCCCCAGAAAGGACCTGACACAAAGGAGGCCAAGCCACTCGCAAACATAAAGAGAGCTAGCACCCAGAGCTGTCCACCGAGAGATTGCTGTGCCAGCACAACGTAGTACGGAGCACTCAGCGCAGAACATAAAAATAGTGTCCGCGTGATAACGAATCGACGAAAGGTCACGTCTGTCTTAAGTAACGCGAGTTGTTTAAATGCTTCGAGGACGCCATTTCGACCACCGTCTACCTCACCGGCATACTCATTAATTCGTGCATAAACTAATGCCGCAATAAGCCATATGGCGCCCGCTAACCCTAAACTCAGACTGTAAAAGCGCTCCGTCGGCTCTACGTCCCATAACCAGGCTAGTGCCAGAAGGCTAGCGAAAAGTAGTGTAACAAGGCCAGCAGCGCTTGAAGACCAGCCGTTGACTTGACCTCGTTGGTTTTTAGGGATGGTTTTGCCCAATACATCTTTTGATGCGACGGAATTTAAACCGCGTGAGAGGCTGAAGATCACAAGACATGCAATTACACCATAACCCGCAGCAGCTCCTGTCAGAGTTAATGCGACCACTCCGATTGCAAATATGGAAAGAGCCTGCAAGATGCTGCCAATTACCCAGACCCATTTTCTTACTGGGAGGCGACGAATATAGTGCGCAATACTAAGTTGTGGGATAAGGGAACCTGACTCACGAATAGGAACCAGCCAACCAATTAAGTAAACCGGTGCCCCAAGACTTTGTAGTATCCACGGCAACGTGACTTTAGGGTTGATTAACGCATCGCCGACCTTCGTTAAAAACTGAGCAAGAATGATTTTAAGAAAGTTGCCGGGAACTTGATGACAAGCTGATTCAGGAATCGCCTTACAGGCACGGGCATCTTCGTCATTAACGATCTTTTCGTAAATGCTGTTTTGTTTGTCCTTGTTCATCAACCTGCCTATGTTCAACTTATTCATTTCGCGAATAAATTAACATTAAATCCAGTTTGATGTTAAGTGAAGCACGTTATCAAGCCCACAGAAAACCGGTTGTTATTCGTAGGAACAGATTGTGCTAAAGTGGCGTAAACAAAATAACAACGATATTCGATAAGGATTCTTTCATGGACGCTCTCGATCTTTTGCTCAATCGCCGATCTATCGCGAAGTTATCTGCGCCTGCACCAGAAGGTAAAGCGCTTGAGAACATCATTCGTGCAGGCCTTCGTGCGCCTGACCATGCGGGATTAACCCCTTGGCGTTTCGTTATCGCACAGGGCGATGGTTTGAAAAAACTGTCAGATATCTTGGTAAAAGCGGCAGAAGCTGAAAAGAGTGATGAAGCGGTGGTCGAAAAGGTGAAAAATTCGCCATTTCGTGCGCCAATGGTGATCACGGTGATTGCTAAAGTAACGGAACATGAGAAAGTGCCTGCACTAGAGCAACACTTATCTGCGGGATGTGCCGTACAATCCATGCAGATGGCAGCGGTAGCGCAAGGCTTTCAAGGGTTTTGGCGCTCAGGTAAGTGGATGTTCCATCCAGAAGTTCATCAAGCGTTTGGTTTAGAAGGCGACGATGAGATTGTTGGTTTCTTGTACCTAGGTACGCCTGGTTGCACACCGATGAAAGTTCCTGAGCGTGACCTTTCTCAGTTTGTTGAGTTTCTATAACTGAGCATCTAGGCAAATTGACTGTTTATTTATACAGTTTTTCTTGATTTATTAGGGCTACATTCGTTAATGTGGCCCTAATTATATTTATTTCCAAAACGTTATGTCTCGTCTGTTTATTGCTGAAAAACCAAGCTTAGGCCGTGCGATTGCCGCTGCACTGCCAAACCCTCAAAAGAAAGATCAAGGATTCATCCGCTGTGGGAACGGGGATATCGTTACTTGGTGTATCGGCCATTTGCTCGAACAAGTCGAACCTGACGCTTACGATGAGCGTTATAAAAAGTGGAATATGGCAGATTTACCAATTGTTCCGCAGCAATGGCAGCTCAGACCGAGGAAAAGCGCAAGTAAGCAATTAACAGTGATTCGTAAATTGCTCAAAGAAGCTAACGAAGTCATTCATGCAGGAGACCCAGACCGAGAGGGTCAGCTGTTAGTTGATGAAGTTCTCGACTATTGCAAGTTATCTAAAACCAAGAAGGAATCCACACAGCGTTTGCTGATTTCCGACTTGAACTTACCTGCGGTTAAACGCGCACTCAGTTCTATGCGCAGTAATCGCGAGTTTATCCCACTTTCAGTTTCTGCATTGGCTCGCTCTCGGGCTGATTGGCTGTATGGTATGAACATGTCTCGTGCTTATACCTTGCTTGGTCAAAAAGCAGGGTATCAAGGTGTTCTCTCGGTAGGGCGAGTGCAAACGCCAGTTCTTGGCTTAGTGGTGCGTCGTGATGAGGAAATCGAAAACTTTGTCCCGAAGGACTATTTTACCCTACATGCTCTGATTCCGTATCAAGATGCCAATGGTACTTTTGATATTCGTGCTCGTTGGAAGCCAAGTGAGGCATGCAAGCCTTGGCAGGATGAAGAAGGGCGAGTGTTAAACCGTAAGTTAGTGGAAAACGTTGCAAACCGCATTGCAAATCAACCCGCGAAAGTGACGGAGTCGGAACAAAAGCAAACCAAGCAATCCGCACCACTACCTTATTCATTATCTGCTTTACAGATCGATGCAGCGAAGCGCTATGGTATGAGTGCGCAACAAGTACTAGATACTTGTCAGGCATTGTATGAAAAG
The DNA here is from genome assembly GCF_037162085.1 of Vibrio sp. M60_M70. Taxonomy (NCBI): domain Bacteria; kingdom Pseudomonadati; phylum Pseudomonadota; class Gammaproteobacteria; order Vibrionales; family Vibrionaceae; genus Vibrio; species Vibrio sp. M60_M70. The sequence goes on along the minus strand of NZ_JARLUL010000001.1, from coordinate 2,279,524 downwards.
CACAAGCTGATCACTTATCCACGTTCAGATTGTCGCTATTTACCGATGGAACACTACTCACAAGCAGGGACGGTGACAACAGCTATTGCGAATAACGCAAAAGAGCTGCAAGGTGCCGTTCAGGGAGCAGACTTAACATTAAAGTCCAAAGCCTGGAACGATAAAAAAGTGGATGCGCACCATGCGATTATCCCTACACCAAAACAAGCTAATGTGAATGTGCTTTCGGGCAATGAGATGAAAGTGTATCAATTGATTGCGCGCCAGTATCTCATGCAGTTTTATCCGGCGGCGGTTTACGCAGAAGCGAAATTGGTTTTCGATATCGCTGGTGGTACGTTTATCGCGAAAGGTCGTCAGTTAGTTTCGCCGGGTTGGAAAGCGCTAATGGGCAAAACTGACAAGGAAGATGAAGGTATTGATGCCGTACCACCGTTACCAGAAGGCACCGTGTTAACTTGTCGTGAAGGGGAAATAAAAGACCGAAAAACCGAGCCACCAAAGCACTTTACCGAAGCATCGCTGTTGCAAGCGATGACCGGGATCGCCCGTTACGTTGCGGATAAAGAACTGAAAAAAATCCTTCGTGATACTGATGGGCTAGGTACGGAAGCGACTCGCGCTGGTATTTTGGACACGCTGTTCAAACGCCAACTGCTCACGCGTCAAGGTAAGTCAATTCTCAGTTCTCCTGCGGGAAGAGGTCTCATTCATGCTTTGCCAGAAGATTCAACATACCCTGATATGACGGCTCATTGGGAGCACCAGTTACAAGGTATGGCAGAGAGAAATCAAGCATATCAGCCGTTCATGCAAGCACTGGAACAACGCATTGATAGCTTGATGGCACAAGTAAAAGCAGGGCCTATCCCTGATTCATTACGTCATCTACCCAAGGTGGAACGTCCTGCGTTTAAACGTAAAAAGCGCAGTTATTCAAAGAATGGTGGCGCGACTAAATCTCGTGCAACCAAAGGTAAGCAGGCATAGGACAAGCGCGGCGTAATTAAACTCCGCGCATGCTTGAAAATAGATTACTCGAACAGATCGCCGTGGTTTTGGATCGCGCCTCTTACTTCACCTTGAGTTAACACGCGTTTGTCCAGTACCTCTTTCACCTGGTTGCCCAAGTCAACTAATGTATCTCGATTCGCTTGAGTTTGGCGTTTACCAGCACTTCTCAAGCAGTAATTTAGTTCGTGCTCTTCGCTAAAATTAACCAAATCCCTATCTGCTGCCATCGTGCTTTCTCCTTATTTGTTCTACTTTTTCCTAAGTCTGGATTGGATGTAGATAAATTCAAGTTAGATTGCGCGAATTATGCTGGTGGATCACTGATGAACATTATGTTTGCCAACCAAGTCACGATTATGAAGCCTGGCTTTGATGGTATTTGGTTTAGTGATGGTTGTGTCTTAATGCTGCTACCAAGGTAACTCAGTACCATCGTAGTTAATAAATCGACCTGAAAGTTGCGGTGTACTCAGCTCTATCACGTTCGCGAGGCCCTGTGCGGAGGTTTGCGTATCTATCAATGCATTTGGTCCGCCCATTGCCGTTTTTACCCAACCAGGATGAAGCGCTAAAACGGTAAATCCTTCAGGTGTTAAATCATTACTCAAGCTTTTAACAACCGAGTTTAGCGCCGCTTTCGATGAACGATAAATATAACCGCCACCGGACGTATTTTCGGTCATGCTCCCCACTTTTGATGAGATACAAGCAATCTTTTTTATCTTGCCTTGTTGTAAGCGAGGGTAACAGTGCTCAACCAGTTTTAACGGTGCAATGGTGTTTACTTCGAAGACTTTACGCCATTCTTCTACGTCAGTGTTTCCAAAGCCATATCCCTTGGGGCCGTAATATCCCGCATTGTTAATGAGTAAGTCGATGGCGGGGAGCTTATCTGCAAGCAGAGCGACTTGTTCGTAGTGAGTGACATCCAGTTCGTGCAAAACTAGATTGCTGTAATGTGAGGCTAGAGTTTGTAGTTCAGAACTGTTCTCTAAGGAACGGCTAGTAGCGTGTACTTGATGGCCTTGCTTCAGGTACAGCTCAGTTAAGCTAAGGCCAATGCCGCGATTTGCTCCGGTAATAAAGACGGTTTGACTCATACAAACACCTATTTTTTTTGATTTCAGTTGAAAGTCATTGTGTTAGCTAAGTGCAATAAAATCAACCAACCACCACGCACCAACAACGAGAGATGAAAATAGGGACAGAGCACAAAGAGAGCCAAACAGTGCGCCGAGAATAGCAAAGAAAGTAGAATTCATATGTATATTAAATTTAATTGATATTGAAAATCATTATCAATTAAATTGCTTTTTATTCAACCCTTGAAGTTGATACTATTTCGTTACCATTGTTATTAAGAATTTCTCATGCTGCCATTTATCTACCACCCGATTTATTCTCAACTTGAGTTGCCAGAGGGGCATCGTTACCCAATTATGAAGTACCAGTACCTCTATGAATCGGTATTGGTACATATGGAGAAAGATAACTGGAAAGAACACGTGCAGTTTTTCCAGCCAGAAGCATTAACTGTTGAGGAAGTAAAAAGTGTTCATGACCAGGAATACGTCGACTTACTTGTGAATGGAAACATGCCAGCTGCGAAGATGCGCCGAATAGGTTTTCCTTGGAGTGAGTCTCTCATTACCAGAACGCTAACTTCAGCAGCGGGCACGGCTTTGACCGCAAATAAAGCACTTGAGTATGGTGTTGCCATTCATTTGAGTGGCGGGTATCACCACGCACACAAAGAGTTTGGCAGTGGTTTTTGTTTATTTAATGACTTAGTGATCGCGGCCAGGCAAGCGCTCGAAGTCGAACATGTCGATAAAGTATTGATCATTGATAGTGATGTTCACCATGGGGATGGAACAGCAACTTTGTGTCACGATGAGCCAGATATCATCACGCTTTCTTTCCACTGTGACAAAAACTTCCCGGCTAGAAAGCCTCAGTCTGATCTAGATGTGCCATTGGTGCGAGGAACAGGTGATGAGGACTTTTTAATAGCGTTTAAGGAAGTGGTCGATATGGCGCTTAATCTTCATCGTCCTGATTTGGTTATCTACGATGCTGGTGTTGATATACATCAAGACGATGAGTTGGGATATTTTGATGTGTCGACGCAAGGGATTTTAGAGCGTGATAGATTTTTAATGCAAACAATGAAATCGCGAGGTATCCCTGTCGCAGCTGTCGTCGGAGGTGGATATCGAACGAATCATTCAGACCTCGTCCCAATCCATTTACAGCTCATTAATGCCGCTAAAGAAGTTTTTGTTGGTAAGTAAATACAACTAGACGTGAGTATCAACCTGATTCATAACGGGACACTGGAACGAAAAGGGCGCTAATTTTCTAATGGGTTCTTTCTGAATGTGGCGATTGCTTGGCTTGTATTCAAGGAGGGATTTGTACAAATCTTTTCAAATCTGGATATACGAAAAAGCCCGCTAATTTCTTAGCGGGCTTTTTCTAAATGTGGCGGAGAGATAGGGATTTGAACCCTAGATACGCTATTAACGTATGCCGGTTTTCAAGACCGGTGCTTTCAACCACTCAGCCATCTCTCCGTTGTTGAGGCGCATAATATAAGGCTTTGAAAATGTTGTAAACCCCTAGTTGAACTGATTGGATGTTTACTGCGCAAATTTGTGGTTTGTGTTGTTTAAATAAACAAAAACTCCCCAAAAAGGGGAGTTTGAATAGTATATGGATTGCTAGGTATTAATCGTTTTTAGAATAAAAACGCTGTAACTCAGTTAAACCTTGCATCAAAACTGGCAACTTCGGTGCATCATCTCGAAGTCGTTTGTAATTTTTGTCATACAACTTGTAGTTGCCAAACTTATCGATCACTGTGGTTTGTGAGCTAGTAATTAAGGCAAGCTCACGAGTGTCACCCGCTAGGATCCAACGGCGACGACTTTCGTCAAATAGGTTACGACCACTACTGTAATCATATGGGTTGGAAGATACACCGAGCATATCCTGCAACAACGTGACCGAAAGGTCCAAGTGGCTTGTGCTGTGATTAAATTCACCAGCCAACATTCCTGGCCATTGGATTACCATAGGAACTTGTAACTGATAACGGCTGTAGTTGCTGTTTGCGCCCCAGCTGTTCGTATTGGTTTCGTTAAACTCACTACCGTGATTAGAAGTGATAATCACGATGGTGTTTGTCAATAGTCCATTTTTTTCAAGCTCATCAATAATACTAGCGACGGTTTTATCCGCTGATTTCACCGCATATTCATAAGCTTTTTTGAATCGCTCACTTGCGGACATTTCTTCGTCATTATTTGAAGGAATCGATTCAAAATTATCAACGGTGGTGACTTCGATGTAACTAAACCATGGCTGACTTGCTTTCTCTGCTAACCATGTATTCCAGTTTGCGATAGATTGTTTATCGGTATGAGCTTGCGTGCCATCGAGGTCTTCCGCTAAGTTCAAGTCGCGGAAAATAATTTCTGAGTAGAGATCATCTTCAAACCCACTGCCACTGAATAAACCAAAGTTGTAGCCCTGATCTTTCAGTACATCAAGCAATACTGGGGACGCACCTTGCGCCTTGATGCTTGATGCATAACTGGTCGGTAAGCCATAAAACAAACCAAAGGCCCCGTATGTATCATTACTTGAGCTGTAATGATTACGGAAGTTCTGATTGTTTTCGGCAAACTCATAGAGGTTAGGCATCTCTTCTGGATTCAGCGCGTCTGCACGCAGGTTGTTTACGCTGATCATCAACACGTTGAGCTTATTGACTCGACGGTTAAACTCTAGCTTTTCCAGAGGGTAATTGACTAACTCTACGTTGCCTTCATTTTCCGCTAAGCGTTTTAGGTATTCCTCACGGTCAAGTAGACCATGTTTTTCCATAAAACTCTTCGCCGTCATCGGGTAAGACAATGGGAAGTTTGAACGCTGACTGGTAATTGGATTGTAGAAGTATGCATCTGCCCAAATATAAACCAAATGGCTGGTCATAAAACTGAGGAAAAATACAGCTGCTAGAGGACGTCCTACGTGCTTATGAGAAAGTTTGCGCTGTTTTCGCCATACCCATTCCGATAGAGCGAGCTGAATAAGGAAGATCAGCGGCATTACAACAAAGAGATGCTGTAGATCAGTACTGAGTGCACTTTTATCTTCGCTGAATAGTAACTCCCAAACGACAGGAGTTAAGTGCAAATTGATAGACTGATACGCTTGGGTATCAATCAATAATATGGTTTGCCCAACGGTCGCGAAAATCACTGCCACCAAACGGAACAATTTCCGCGATGGCAGGATAAACGTTAACGGGAATAGAACGAGCAAGTAAAGCGCGAAAACTAGAAAGCCAAAGTGACCAACCCAAGAAACCGCCAGATAAAACTGACCAAGTAACGTCTCGGGCCAAGGAGACTGAACAATGTAGCGTGTGCCTATCAACATCGATGCGACGATATTGAAGAATGCAAACCAGTGACCCCAACCAACCAGTCGAGATACACGTTCGCCGTATGAGTTTCCGCTGTCTACCATGTATGTGTTCTATTGTCCGTTATTAGTGTGTTTTTGGTGTTTCTAAAGAAGACATCAGCGCCTGAGCAAATTTTTCAGCAATCGCTTTGCGTTGTGAAGCAGCAACACGTTGATTTAAGACATTGGTTGCGATATTTCCGGCAATCATTAGCGTCAACTCAGGAGAAGCAGCGTGTTTTTCAAGAACTGTTGCTACTTCAGCAAGAATTTTCTCTACTTGCTCGTCAGTATATTTAGATGTAATCGGCATAAAGACTCTAATAATGATAGTAAAAGCGGCTTATGATAACCTACAATGCCCATCAACTAAAACCTTGTAGCAAGATAAAATCACTATGAGCCTTCATCTTTCAAACGTTATTCTGCATCAACTGTGCAAAAACGATCAGGACGAGCTAGTTGTAAACTTTCGTCCAGCATCATTAGAGAACGATGCATCTACTGAAAACTTAGTCGCTGAGCTTCACCGAGTATTCCATTCTAAAGCTGGTAAAGGTTTTGGCTCTTTCCAGTCAGACAGCGAATTTCAATTTTGGCTTCAAGAAATGCGCAAAGGAGAGCGAGATTTTTACGACTTCTCACAAATTAGTGCAAATCGCTTGAAAGAAGAGTTGATTAAGTACCCATTTGCGGATGAAGGTATTTTGGTTTTCGCTGAGTATCAGAGTTTAGCAACGGACTACTTGTTCATCGGTATCTTACCAATGAACCAAAGTTTAAAAGTGACCGAAGGTTTGGACATCAGTGCGACGGATTACCTAGATATCACCAAAATGGATATTGCGGCACGCATTGACTTGTCGAGCTACGACACTGACAAGGAATCTAATCGTTACTTGCAATACATCAAGGGACGCGTCGGCCGTAAAGTGGCGGATTTCTTCCTAGATTTCCTGCAAGCGGACATCGGCTTAGATACTAAACAACAAAACTTAGTGTTAATGCAGGCGGTGGATGATTTTTGTGCTGATTCGAAGCTAGAAAAGCAAGAAGTGAATGAGTACAAGAAACAAGTTTACGATTACTGCAATGAGCAAATTAAATCCGGTGATGAGGTTCAAATCTCAGAGCTTTCTGGAGAGCTTCCTCCAAGCCAAGATGGCACAAGCTTTATGGATTTTACCAAAGAGCAAGGGTACGAACTTGAAGAATCTTTCCCAGGTGACCGTGCGACGGTTCGCAAACTGACTAAATTTGTTGGCGCTGGCGGTGGCTTGAATATTAGCTTTGATAGCCTATTGCTTGGCGAGCGTATTTTTTATGACCCAGAGACGGATACCTTAACGATTAAAGGTACGCCACCAAATCTAAAAGATCAGTTGAGTCGCAACTAAAACCATATCGTCAAATTAAGAGAGCCAATGGCTCTCTTTTTTTATGTGAATAAGAAACATCCATAGTATATGCTTGTAATTAATGGAGATATGCGAGGGGCGAGTGTTGCTGAAGCTAAAAGAAGGAATGAGGCGGTTTGTTTGGTTCTGGTTCGTTTTATGGTGTGTTTTAGCGCTAGGGATTTGGTTGCAAGCCAAACAAACGATTCAAACCATTTCAACAGTGAATGAGCTAGGAAGCAAAGTCGAAGAAGTCAGACATTTTTTTAACTTCGATCTGCCTTATCGTGTTAAGCACGTCGACCAAGTTTCACTAAAACTTCAGTTAGCCTATGCAGTTCGCTTACAGCTTGAAAGTGAGTTTTCTGAAGGAAAAATCACACCAGATATTACTCAATTGCTTTATGCGACCGATCGATTTTTAGAAAGTGCTCGAGCCTTTGTAGGAAGTGACAGTGAGCTAGTCTCATTAGCCGAGCAGTTGCGAAGGAGCCGTGCCCGAGCTGAAAACTCTGAGCAAATTCAATCAATGTACTATCGCTTAGGCGCACTTGTTTTGGAGTCTATTTTTAGTGACTCAGCAACGAATAGCGATACTTATCGTGATTTAGACCGACTTTTTATCGAGTCGGACACGCTTTCTCCTCAAGAGCGAAGTGCTTTTCAGCGTCAACTTGCCCAGACTTCAAGCGCGCTATCTGCCAAGGCGCAAGGCAGCTATCTAGTTAATCAACTGCTTAATCCTGATTTCCCGAACCAGTTAACTTCGATAAATGACCAGTTGGAACAAAAGTTGATGACCTTTGTTACTTGGTTGTCAGTAATCAGTGGTTTATTTCTTTCTCTTATTTCATGGGGGCTTTTCTCCCAAAGAACCGTTCAGCCGCTAATACCATCAAGAGCAGAGGATAAAGAGTCTGAGCAAGTTGGTGGGTCTTACGTTGTTTTTTCTGCTCAGTCCGAAATCTCTCAAAGCAGCCAAGTTAACGAACAGAGCCCTAATGAGCCGAACATATCGCAAGTGGAAGTCGTGGAACGTGAGCCGTATATAGATATCAATAAGATGCTGGACTCGCTATCGGGAGATGAAAGCGCGGTGCGAATGTTACTTGAAGTCTTTATTCAGGATCACTCTGGCGATGGTTCAAAAATGCATCGGCTATTAGAAGAGGATAAAGAGCAAGCGCAAAGAGCGGCTCATAGTCTTAAAGGGGTCTCGGGAAGTTTAGGGGCAATGCCATTGCACTGCATTTCGGGTGATATTGAACTGTTGATTAAACAAGGGCAAAAAGTGCCGGAAGAGAAACTGACACGTTTAGATGATGTCCTAAAGCAAACCATACTTTTCGCTAACCACGTTCTCAATAGTGAAAAGATACAAGAAGCGCTAACAGATTGATATTGCTCTGACTTACAATCATCAGAGTTGGGGTATTAAAGGCTCGAACTATATGGCTTAGTTCGCTTTATTCCTGTTCCATAGAATTTGTTAAAGGTACTTTCATGTCCGTTCGTCGATTGTCTTCAATGATGTTGATAGGGTTGGTTATGATGCTTTCAGGGTGCTCCCTGTTAGAAGTGAAAATCGAGAGTCAAACCGTCCCTCTTACCAAACAAGAGCTTAATATGCGTCTCCTGACTCGTGAGTATGCGCAACAGTTTTTTGCTCAGGTAGAGCAAGCTGCTGATGCATTGCACGATCAATATGAGCCGCATGATAAAGTCCATCAATCTTATATTTTGCTTTGGAAGATAAATGCTGAAGAAGGTCTTCAAGCCGCAGCATACCAAGTCTCGCCAATGGCAGCACTGATTGATACTTGGACTTTTACGCTACAGATGGATCAATTCTTTACGACTGGCCCTGGTAATGAACTATTTGCGACAGAGGAGGCAAAGTTAGTTTCTGCTCACTTAGCGAAAGAGGTGGATAAACTGGCTCAATCTCTGTTGAAACAAGAAGCGTACATCAAGACACAAGCGTTTGTTGCAGAGTTCGTTAAGCAACATCCATTCGCGGACTTAAGTATGATCAGGACGCCAGCTTACCGTGGGTGGTTAGATGCGAATCAAATTAGCGAGGAAGAGGCAGTGACTACGCTAGGTACAATGCCAGAAGCATTAGGGGATGTCTCGGATCGTCTAAGCCTTGTATCAGAACAGACCCCCAAAATTATGACTTGGAAGGCGCAGTTATTAGCATTAAATAGCTCTGCCAGCATCGAAAAAGTTAATGCTGCGCTAAATAGCCTACAAGTTACGGCTGATTCGATGAAGGACTTTATTGATAACAATCCAGAGTACATGCGCTATTTGGCAGAGCAAATGGCGGTGGAGTTACAACCTTTGGTTGACGATATTGACCAAAAAACGCAAGCGCGTTTATCTCAATTGGGTGAGGAGCGCCAAGCTTTAGAGTTGATGGTAGCCAGAGAGCGCCAAGAAATCGCGCAGATCATTGCCCATGAGCGTGAGAAGTTTGCTCAAGATATGGACCGAGTCTCGCAGGAAGTGGTCAGTTTAGCGATGACCAAGCTGATTGAGCTCGTTAAAAGTACCATTATCTACTTCATCTTGTTCATTGCCGTTATATTCTTTGCACCACTTGGCTTGGGCTATTGGTTTGGTAAGCGTGCAGCAGTGAAAACGCAAGTCAAACAAAGTTAACGTTTGGTTGAGATATAAAAAAGAGCGCTAATGCGCTCTTTTTCTTTGTCTTTCACTCGGAAGAGAGATTCTTCCTATCTATGCGAACTCAAGCGGTTTGCTGCTTCAGTTCACCTTCTGCTTGTTCAACTGCTTCCGCTGTTGGTTCGCATTTATCAACAAACCAACCCATGTAGGAGCTGATGATAGTCACGATGATACATACAAAGCTTAGCCACATGAACGGTGCGTAAGATAGTGTCGCAACACCCAGAATACTTGCCATGTAGATACCATTGTCACTCCATGGAACCATACCAGATGTTAATGTGCCGCCGAACTCTGCGTTACGAGACAAGTTCTTACGTTTGTAGCCTAGGCGATCGTAGTTCTTCGCACAGATTTTTGGTGTCAGGATAAGTGAAACGTACATCGCTGAACCAAATACGTTCCCCATAAAGGCTGTACCGATTGTACTTGTTGCCAGTGAACCTGCACTTTGAACGCGTTTTTCAAACAGCTTAGCGATAGTTTCTAACACACCCACTTTATCTAGTAGACCACCAAAACCAAGGCCGAATACGATAACTGCTACCGAGCCAAGCATTGAAGACATGCCGCCACGGTTAAGAATGGAGTCAATGAAATCTACGCCTGAAGAAATCGCAAACGGAGCCCAAGCGGTGTTGAACGCGGTTAGGAAGTCCACATCTTGAATCATTACTGCCCAAATAATACCGAGCAGAGAACCAAAACTGATCACTGGGAATGAAGGCATACGCATTGCTAGAAGTGACAATACGATGATCACAGGAACAAATGAGTAAGGCGTGATGTAGAATTGCTGCTCCATCGCTTTAATTACAGAGTCTACCTGGCTCATGTCAACTTGACCAGCGTAGTGGAAACCAAATGCAGTAAACATAATGCCTGTAATAATGTAGCTAATGAGTGCGATCGGCAGCATGCCTTTAATATGTTCCATCACTTCAACGTTAGACATAGATGAAGCAAGGATGACGGAGTCCGATAGAGGCGACATTTTGTCACCGAAGTAACAACCTGAAAGCACTGCGCCAGCTGTAATTGGTGCAGGAACGCCAAGGCCTTGGCCAATACCCATCATCGCAATACCAGCAGTACCAGCAGCGCCCCAAGAGGTGCCAGTCGCTAGCGCAGTCAATGAACAGATGATCATGGTAGCGAGCAAAAAGATAGAAGGGTGAATTGCTTTAAGGCCATAGTAAATAATGGTTGGAACAATACCACCAGAGATCCACGTACCAACAAGCGCGCCAACGGCAAGAAGAATTAAGACGGCTCCAAGTCCATTGGAAATGCCATTTAGCGCAGCTTTTTCCAGATCTTTGTACTGATGACCAAGCTTAATGCCTAATATCATGATAATGAACCAACCGATGTACAGCGCTAGCTGGATCGGTAGGTCTAGTTTGGCAGTGAACGAAAATGCCAGCAGTAGAAATAAACCGAGCGAGATAAATACCTGTATCAAGCTTGGTAGGCGTGGTGTAACTTGCTTCATATGTGCCTCTGTCAATCTTGGAGCAATAGAGGAAGGCGCTCCTTGTTGTAATCGCGCATAACATACATTAACAAAAATTATATTTCGAATATTTGGTGTTTTATCTTGATGTTCGTCGGCAAAAACGTTTGCTTGTGAAATTAACTGTTAGTTTGTTTTAACTTTTTTGGTTTTAAATGTTGTGTAATGTGAAATTATTGTGCTTCATGTGTTATTTTATCACTGGGTGGTAAGACCAATTTGGAGTAACAGGGCTTTCCCTACTTGAAAAATGGCCGAAATCGCAAACCAAACACTAAAAAATCTCGTTTAACACGAATTTTCATAGGAAAAGGTTAAAAAATAGGCTTATTTACAAAATAGGGGTTGAGATTTTGATGCGAAAAATTAACTATGGGGTAGGTTTTTTAATACATGGAGAGTTAATACGATGAGAGTTGGTTTAGTTGGTTGGCGCGGTATGGTTGGTTCAGTCCTTATGCAGCGTATGGTTGAAGAGAAAGACTTCGACCTAATCGAACCAGTATTCTACAGTACTTCTCAAGTTGGTATTCCTGCTCCTAACTTAGGAAAAGACGCAGGCTTACTGCAAGACGCGTATGATATTGAAAGCTTAAAACAGCTTGATGCGGTAATTACATGTCAAGGTGGTAGCTACACAGAAAAAGTTTACCCAGCACTTCGACAAGCCGGTTGGAAAGGCTACTGGATTGACGCAGCATCTACGTTACGTATGGCGGAAGATTCCATCATCACGCTTGATCCTGTGAACTTAAAGCAAATCCAACAAGGCATCCACGGTGGCACGAACACATTTGTTGGTGGTAACTGTACGGTTAGTTTAATGCTAATGGGTCTAGGTGGCTTATTCGAAAAAGGCCTTGTTGAGTGGACAAGCGCCATGACATACCAAGCCGCTTCTGGTGCTGGCGCGCAAAACATGCGTGAACTGATCTCGCAAATGGGCGTTATCAATGACTCTGTAAGTTCCGAGCTTGCAAACCCATCAAGCTCTATCCTAGATATTGATAAAAAAGTTGCAGACACAATGCGCAGCGGTTCTTTCCCTACCGATAAATTCGGTGTACCACTAGCTGGCTCGCTTATTCCGTGGATCGATGTGAAACGTGATAACGGTCAGAGTAAAGAAGAGTGGAAAGCGGGCGCAGAGGCAAACAAAATTTTGGGCTCACAAAGCTCGCCTGTGCCAATCGATGGTACTTGTGTCCGTATTGGTGCGATGCGCTGTCACTCTCAAGCACTCACTATCAAGCTTAAGCAAAATGTCCCAATGGATGAAATCGAAGAAATCATCGCCACTCATAACGACTGGGTTAAAGTGATTCCTAACGATCGTGATATTACCGCGCAAGAACTTACACCTGCAAAAGTAACAGGCACTATGTCCGTACCAGTAGGTCGTCTACGTAAGATGGCAATGGGTGATGACTTCCTAAATGCTTTCACTGTTGGTGACCAACTACTTTGGGGCGCAGCAGAACCATTGCGTCGTACGTTACGCATTATTCTTTCTGAGAAAGCATAATCACATCAATCTTTGTTTGATGACAAAATAAAAGAGCTCCCTAGGGAGCTCTTTTTTATGCTTCGTCTTCTCCACGAACAACGCGTTTGTCAGGATCGGCCAGTTCACTACCACAGTGTTTACAGTAAGTCGCATCAGAGTCGTGCCCGGCGTGAGAACAGTTCGGACACTTCACTAATACTTTGTGCGATTGCATTTCTTGGTGAAGCTCTGCTGTGAAAATACCAGTAGGGACCGCCAAAATTGAATAACCCAACAACATGGTGAGTGAGGCAAGCCCTTTTCCGAGGTCCGTTTGAGGTACCAAGTCGCCATATCCAACCGTTGTGATGGTCACAATAGCCCAATAAATACTTTTCGGAATACTAGTAAATCCGTTTTCAGGCCCCTCAATGACAAAAATCAGTGACCCAAAGATCGTGACCATAATGGCGACAGAGCTAAAGAAGATAAAAATCTTTCTGCGCGCCATCAGTAGAGAGCGTAAGAGGATGTTGGACTCTTGAAGATAGCGGACCAACTTGAGTATGCGGAATATTCGCATGACTCGTAGTGCTCTTATTACGCCCATAAAGGAGGCAGAAGGGAAAAACAGTGCTAAGTAAGTAGGTAAAATCGCGAGTAAATCAACGACGCCATAAAAGCTCTTCGCATAGGCCGCTGGTTTTGGAGAGCAATAAAGTCGGAGAAAATACTCAATAGTGAATAAACCGGTAAAAGTGTACTCCAAGTATTTCAGCTCTTTTGCCCACTCGGCGCGTACGGATGGTATTGAGTCTAATACCAGTACGATTAGAGAACTGATAATTGCGATAATGAGTGCAATATCGAAGGTTCGACCAGCTTTGGTATGAGTACCAAAAATGGTGACATAAAGAGTATGTTTGAGAGAGTCAGTCGTCATGACAAAGCGATCCATTGTTGAATCGCTCTATCATACAATTTTATAGAAACTCAGGCTAATCCTGGAAATAAGTTACGTAAACCATTGGCGATAAACTCAATACCCAATGCGCCTAATATCAAACCCATGATACGGGTAATGACGTTGATACCAGTTTGGCCCAAAAATCGCACGATCAGTGGGGCAGAGCGGAACAACAGCCACGAGCATAGACAGAACAAGCCAATTGTAATGCTGATGCCTACCGTATCAAACATGCTTGGGTAGCGTGCTCCGTAAACAATAGTCGAACTGATTGCGCCTGGTCCTGCCATTAGCGGCATCGCAAGAGGAACAACACCGATCTGCTCGCGACTCACGTATTCTGATTTTTCCTGTTTGTTTTGTTTATCTTCCCCCAGTTTACCGCTCATCATCGAGAACGCGATGCTAAGCAGCAGTAGCCCACCTGCAACACGAAACGAATCCAGAGAAATGCTGAACATATCTAATAGTAACTGACCAGCAAAGAGCGAAATGATTAGAATGATAGCAACAGCCACGTTCGCAGTGGTTGCCGTATTGCGCTTTTCGTCTGGTGTCATATGTCCGGTTAGTGACACAAACACAGGCATGATACCAACAGGGTTTACTGCGGCGACCAAACCAAGAAAAAACTGCAAGAAGATAGCAAGTTCAAAAGTTTGCATGTTGCGTACTCATTAAAGTTCACATTAGTGAAAAGGCGAAGGGGTAATTTGGGCGTAATGTAAGGCAAAAGTTGTGTTGGAAGAAATGAAAAAAACTAACGCATTTCCTACTGTTTTAGTGAGAAAAACTAATTCTTTAATAAAGTGTATCTAATCTGGAAAAGAATTGTTGCGTATAAAGTTGCTGTCAAAGCGTGCTGTTTTACATAAACGTTAACATTCGCACACTTTTGATAAAAACTAAGGTGGTTTGTAGAGAGATGTATTCGGTTCGATATACTCTCAGTAGCACAAGGAATTGGGCTTACATGTAATTTTGTTGGCTAAAAATGAAACTTTTTTACAGGTTGTTGTAGTTTCTTTTATTTATTTGTCTATTTGCTTCTTTTTTGTTCAATAAAAAGTGAAGATTAATTTATTTGTTTATCAGTGAGTTATGTCGTTTTAGTGTGATGAGGCACCACTTTGGTGGTATTTAGGTCGTGAGAACTGATCCAAGTCAATTTTTTTCACACTCTGAAATATTATACTCAGTCCTGAAAGCAATTTACTAAGACGTTTGTTTTCTAAGTGACTGATAAACAGTAAAAACGATAAGTAATAGCCTTAGTAAAAAGTTTTTAATATTTGTTAATTTTAGGAGATTCCCTATGCCTGTAACTAATATGGCTGAACTAGATGCAATGATTGCTCGCGTTAAGAAAGCGCAAGAAGAGTTCGCTACTTACTCTCAAGAGCAAGTAGACAAAATCTTTCGTGCAGCATCGCTTGCAGCTAACCAAGCCCGTATCCCGCTAGCTCAACAAGCGGTTGAAGAATCTGGTATGGGTATTGTTGAAGATAAAGTAATCAAGAACCACTTCGCTTCTGAGTTTATCTACAACAAATACAAAGACGAACAAACGTGTGGCATCCTAGAAGAGGATGACAACCTAGGTACTATGACTATCGCTGAACCTGTAGGTATCATCTGCGGTATCGTACCAACGACTAACCCTACATCTACAGCGATCTTCAAATCTCTAATCTCTCTGAAGACTCGTAACGGTATCATCTTCTCACCACACCCACGTGCGAAAAACTCGACTAACGATGCAGCTAAACTTGTTCTAGATGCAGCAGTAGCAGCAGGTGCACCAAAAGACATCATCGGTTGGATCGACCAACCTTCAGTTGAGCTATCAAACGCTCTAATGAAACACGATGACATCGCGCTTATCCTTGCAACTGGTGGTCCAGGCATGGTTAAAGCAGCTTACTCTTCTGGTAAACCAGCAATCGGTGTAGGTGCAGGTAACGTTCCTGTTGTTATCGACGAAACTGCTGACATCAAACGTGCAGTAGCTTCTATCCTTATGTCTAAGACTTTCGACAACGGCGTAGTATGTGCTTCTGAGCAGGCTGCAATCGTCGTTGATGAAGTTTACGATGAAGTGAAAGAGCGTTTTGCTTCTCACAAAGCTTATGTACTAAGCAAAGCAGAAGCAGAAAAAGTTCGTAAAGTTCTTCTTATCGATGGCGCGCTAAACGCGAAAATCGTAGGTCAGCCAGCAGCGGCAATCGCTGAAATGGCAGGCGTTAAAGTTCCAGCAGACACGAAAGTCCTTGTTGGTGAAGGTCTAGGTAAGGTGTCTCACGATGACGCATTCGCTCACGAGAAACTATCTCCAACACTAGGTCTATTCCGTGCTGACAACTTCGAAGACGCGGTTGCTCAAGCGGTAACTATGGTTGAGATTGGTGGTATCGGCCACACATCTGGTCTTTACACTAACCAAGATACTAACGCTGACCGTATCCGTTACTTCGGTGACAAGATGAAGACAGCTCGTATCCTAATCAACATCCCGACTACTCACGGTGGTATCGGTGACTTGTACAACTTCAACGTTGCGCCTTCTCTAACTCTAGGTTGTGGTTCATGGGGTGGTAACTCTATCTCTGAGAACGTAGGTCCTAAACACCTAATCAACAAGAAAACTGTAGCGAAGCGAGCTGAAAACATGTTGTGGCATAAACTACCTAAGTCAATCTACTTCCGTCGTGGTAGCCTTCCAATTGCTCTAGGCGACCTAGAAGGTAAGAAACGCGCATTCTTAGTAACTGACCGTTTCCTATTCAACAACGGTTACGCAGATGACGTAGTAAGCCTACTGAAAGCTCAAGGCATGGAAGTTCAAACATTCTTCGATGTTGAAGCTGACCCAACGCTTTCTGTTGTAGAGAAAGGTGCGGCTCAAATGGCTAGCTACCAACCAGATGTTATCCTAGCGTTAGGTGGTGGTTCACCAATGGATGCTGCGAAGATCATGTGGGTAATGTATGAGCACCCAGAAACTCACTTCGAAGAACTAGCAATGCGCTTTATGGACATCCGTAAACGTATTTACAAGTTCCCTAAAAT
The DNA here is from genome assembly GCF_037162085.1 of Vibrio sp. M60_M70. Taxonomy (NCBI): domain Bacteria; kingdom Pseudomonadati; phylum Pseudomonadota; class Gammaproteobacteria; order Vibrionales; family Vibrionaceae; genus Vibrio; species Vibrio sp. M60_M70. The sequence continues at coordinate 2,262,905 of NZ_JARLUL010000001.1, read as the reverse complement.
GGGTCAAAAAGCTGAGCTTGTATGTATCACTACAACTTCAGGTACTGGTTCAGAAGTTACACCATTTGCGGTTGTTACTGACGACAAGACTGGCGCTAAATACCCACTAGCTGACTACGAAATCACGCCAAACATGGCTATCGTTGATGCTAACCTAGTGATGAACATGCCTAAGTCTCTAACAGCATTTGGTGGTTACGATGCAGTAACTCACGCTCTAGAAGCTTACGTATCTGTTCTTGCGAACGAATACTCAGATGGTCAGGCCCTACAAGCACTTAAGATGCTAAAAGAATACCTACCTTCAAGCTACGCGAACGGCGCTAACGACCCAATCGCTCGTGAGAAAGTACACAACGCAGCAACTATCGCTGGTGTGGCATTTGCTAACGCATTCCTAGGTGTTTGTCACTCAATGGCGCACAAACTAGGTGCTGAGTTCCACATTCCACATGGCCTAGCAAACGCATTACTTATCTCTAACGTTGTACGTTACAACGCGAACGATAACCCAACTAAACAAACTGCGTTCTCTCAATACGACCGCCCACAAGCACGTCGTCGTTACGCTGAAGTTGCTGACCACTTAGGTCTAAGCCAAGCTGGTGACCGTACTGCTCAGAAAATTGAACGTCTACTAGCATGGTTGGATGAGCTAAAAGTGAACCTAGACATCCCAATGTCTATCCAAGCGGCAGGCGTAGCTGAAGCAGACTTTATCGCGAAACTTGATGAGCTAGCAGTTGAAGCGTTCGATGACCAATGTACTGGTGCGAACCCTCGCTACCCACTAATTAGCGAACTTAAAGATGTGTTAATGGCTTCTTACTACGGTAAAGCATTCGTTGAAGGTGAAACTTTCGAAGGTACAACAGTTATCAAGAAGAAAGCAGACCAAGAAGCAGCGAAAGCGGCGCCTAAAGCAAAGAAAGAAAAAGCTGACGCGTAATTAAGAGTCGTGTGAGTAAGGTTTTCGCTAGCACGAAACCTTAACCGGGAAAAAGTAAAGCCCCAGTCATTTGACTGGGGCTTTTTTTGTTGAAAGAGTTGAGTAATAGCGATCCGTTTACGCAACAAACACGTTGTCCATTCATATTTCTGTAGCAACCACTCTGCCACTAAAATACTCATTTGATACGATATATGCGGTATTGCGAACCAATTCATCTTGGATCTCGGCCCAGTGTCTTTCGTTAAGTTCTTCTCTTGTATGGTTTACCGAAGGAATGACGCCACCCACCCGAATATTAAATGGAGTGAGCTCTTTTGCCCAACTGTGAGTAAAACCTGACACCAAAGCAGCCATGCTTTCGACTCCCGTTAAATCTTCATGGCTGTCATGGGAAATGACGTTAACAATTACCCCTTTCTTATTTCTAGCGCGAAATCGTTCGGCTCCCACCTGGCCATAGGTGTAGAGGAAACGTGCTGCAGAAGACAAGTGATCAATGTAAGTACTCATAGGTTCGGGAGCCATCAAGCCTGGCATGGGAGAGCTCGTCCAGCAATTGACTATCACGTCTGGTGTCGCACGCAGCTGCGATTCTATCTGATCAAACAGTAAGTTAATGGACGTTGTGTTATCACTGCACACATTCATCGCATAGACTTTATCTGTGAAGGCACTAATCTGCTCATAGCTCGATTTTAGAGCGCTAGAGTTTTGGTCACAAAGAATCAACGTCGCTCCAAGGTGAGCAAAGTGACTAGCACAAGTCCTTCCTATAACAGAACCTGCAGACGTGACGAGAATAATTGATTCTTTAATATCCATAACACCTTCACTGTATCCCTGTGTGAAAAAAATACACCAGTGGTTTGTGCTATTAGCATGGTTGAAATTAGAAAGGCTCAGTGTGAAAGACTTCAAACTAACGCTTTTGGATGAGGACTATTGTTCGGTAATTTGTAAGGCGTCACATTTCTGACTGTGGATACTGCAAGCTGTTGGTTGAACAATGATCTCTATACTTGCAGTTGAATTTGATACTGACGTTGAGCCGTCACTAGTTGATTGCATAGCCCTGCATCTGGGATGAGGTTTTTGTTGCGCTCGCCCAATTTGCGTCGCTCATGACCGGATAGGTTGTGATAAACGTCTTCAGGAAGATTAAACGTATCTTCCGGCAAGTAGGTCAGGGCATCTGGTTTCAAGTAGTGACTCAGTTTCGCTGAGGGTAGACCTGCACCGTGGAATTGTTTTGCTTGCTGCGCTGCTAGCTCATAGCTGCTGCTATCAGAACGAAGAGCTTGAGGCGTTGACAATTCAAGTTGTTGACGGAGTATATCTTCGCTAGTGGCTACTTCTTTGATTTCCTCTACAGGTACAACGTCGCGTACATCGTTAGAAAACATCGACAAAATCAGTGCAAAATCAGCACGACGTCCTTCGTGGACAGCATGGTTGATACCATTGCCGAACTGAAGTTCGTTAATAATTGCCGCTTTGTCTAAAGTATGAATTTGCATGATGTTCCTCGCTCGATGCCATTTTAACGGCGTGTCTGAGAAGAACTTTAGGAAAAAGAAGAGATTAAATTGGAGTTTTTAAGCGAAAAATAAAAAGCTCGCTGGTTCAGCGAGCTTTTAAAATAAGACTAAATTGAACTTAGGGGGAAGTAAAATTACTTCGCTAGGTTCTCAGCTACGAAGTCCCAGTTTACAAGTGCCCAGAAGCCGTTCATGTAATCAGGACGTACGTTGCGGTAATCGATGTAGTATGCGTGTTCCCACAGGTCAACAGTTAGAAGTGGTGTTGTACCTTCTTCTGTTAGAGGAGTAGCAGCGTTAGAAGTGTTAACGATCTCTAGAGAGCCGTCAGCTTTCTTAACAAGCCAAGTCCATGAAGAACCGAAGTTGTTGATTGCTGAATCAGTAAACTTCGCTTTGAATTCTTCGAAAGAACCGAATGCTGCGTTGATTGCGTCAGCAACTGCGCCAGTTGGTTCGCCGCCCGCGTTTGGAGCAAGACAGTGCCAGTAGAACGTGTGGTTCCAGATTTGCGCTGCGTTGTTGAATACGCCACCAGTAGAAGTCTTGATGATCTCTTCTAGAGTTTTGCCTTCGAACTCAGTGCCAGGGATAAGACCATTTAGCTTAACAACGTAAGTGTTGTGGTGCTTACCGTGGTGGTAGTCTAGAGTCTCTGCTGAGATGTGTGGTTCTAGTGCGTCTTTCGCGTAAGGAAGAGCTGGTAGTTCAAATGCCATTACTCGATTCTCCATTGATTTGAAAGGATGACCTTTCGATTGCTTCCAGTGTTTTTTATAGCTATGTAGCCTTTAAGGCTGACTTGCTAAGTATTTTAGCAAGTTTTTACTTTATTAAAACCCCGATATGAAAATATTTTAAGGGGTTAGCGGCTGTGAAGTGCTGAATTGTTCGCCATCAAGCAACCTGAATTTAAGCCTTATTAATTATATGGTTTTTATTCTGTCGTTATTGAGTAGAATGTGGCAAATAAACAAAGTTCAAACCCATGAATGAGGAAGCGATGGAAACTATCGACAAAATCAAACAGCAGATCTCTGAAAACTCAATCCTGCTGTACATGAAAGGATCACCGAAACTGCCAAGCTGTGGTTTCTCTTCTCAAGCGTCACAGGCTCTAATGGCATGTGGTGAGAAGTTCGCTTACGTAGACATTCTGCAAAACCCAGATATCCGTGCTGAGCTACCAAAATACGCACAATGGCCAACATTCCCTCAACTATGGGTTGAAGGCGAGCTTATCGGCGGTTGCGACATCATTCTAGAAATGTTCCAAAAAGGTGAACTTCAGCCTCTAATCAAAGAAGCTGCAGCGCGCGCTGAAGATCAAGCTGAGTAATTCGTAAATACTCACATTTAGCGATAGAATACGAAGGAGCCGTACTGGCTCCTTTTTCTTTTTAGGTTAGTGGAATGAACATAAAGCTTTATTATATCCGGTAATATCTCTAACCCTCATGAAGCCTTGTAAACCCTTGTCCTACCTAATTTATTCAAAATATCTTGTCCGAATTTTAACGCAGAATAACGCTTAATTACGATGTATGTCGCCATTTTGTCGCCACTTATGGCGGCTAGATATCTAGTACTGTCACAGGATTAAACCCCACCGCATCACTCAAATGGTTTGGGGAAAAGTGCGCATAAATCATCGTGTGATCGATATGCTGATGGCCGAGGATTTCTTTCAATACAAGAATGTTGCCGCCATTCGACATAAAATGACTTGCAAATGTATGGCGTAAAACGTGAGTGGCTTGGCCTTCTGGTAAATGGGGAAGGGCGATCGTTAGCCACTTATACACCACGTTGTAACTACAGGTGAACAGGCGGTCATTGGTCGGCTTATATATCTGGTGATACAACTCTTCAGAAATAGGCACCGTGCGGTTTCGTTTGCCTTTGGTATTGCTGTAAGTAATGCGGTATTTCGTCAGGTTAGAACCCTTCAGATAAATGGCTTCCCCTACTCGTGCACCAGTCGCCAAACAAACCTTGTACACCTTAATCAGTTCGTCACCAATTGGGCTTTGTCTCGCTACTTTAAACAAGTGGTGAATTTCTTGCTCGGTTAGGAATGCCAGCTCGGATTGAGGCTTTTTGATTGCTTCGATACCATCAGCCGGATTCGGCAATTTCCATTCGCCTAGTTTAATCAGCTTGTTGAACATTGCTTTGAGCAAACCGAAATCCACATTGTTAGAAGCGATAGACAAATCTTTGTGCTGTTTGCCTCGTCCTCTATGCGTATTTCGGAGCATTCCGAACAGCCATTTCGGTATGACCCGAACACCTATTTCGGTTTAATCCGAACGTACATTCCGCGATTATCCGAACACTTTTAAGCGAACTCCGAAATCAGCGTTCGGAATAGCGAAAACCGCGTTCGGAATGCCCGAAATCCTTCCTTTTTCTCTTTTAAATCAATAGCTCGCTATTCTTTACTTCTTAAACAAGAACGTAAGGAAGCGACAATGGCTAAAAAGAGAACTCCAATGAACAAAATCAAAGAGATATTACGCCTTAAGTACGAGTGTGGGTTGTCCTACCGTAGTATTGCTAGTTGTCTCAATGTCAGCCTTGCAACAGTCTCAGAGCTTGTCGCTCGCTTTAAGCAAAGTCAGATAGGCTGGCCTCTCCCAGAAGGTTGCAGTGATACGGACCTTACCAAAGCCCTATATCATTCGAAGCAAGCCAGTCGAGACAAGGTTATGCCAGACTTCGCTCAGTACGCTGTCGAACTCAAACGTAAAGGCATGACAAAGATGTTATTGTGGCAGGAGTACCATGAGCAATATCAAGAGCAAGCTTACGCTTACACTCAGTTCTGCGAGCACTTCACTCGTTGGTTCAAAACCCAAAAGCGCAGTATGCGTCAGCTCCATGTTGCAGGTGATAAGCTGTTTATCGATTACTGTGGGCCTCGGCTTCAAGTGGTCAACCCTGATACAGGTGAAGTGCGCGAAGCAGAAGTGTTCGTAGCAAGCTTAGGCGCGTCCAACTACACCTATGTGGAAGCCTTCCCCAGCCAAGGGAAGTCTTACTGGTTAGAGGCGCATGCCAATGCCTTCGAGCACTTCGGTGGCGTCCCCCATCTCTTGGTTCCCGATAATCTACGCAGCGCGGTCAGCAAACCTAACCGTTATGAACCGAGGCTTAATGAAAGCTATCAAAAACTGGCAAATCATTATCAAACTGCCGTGATGCCAGCTCGCCCCTACAAACCGAAAGACAAAGCCAAAGCAGAAAATGCCGTCCTCCTAGTGGAACGTTGGATCATGATGCGACTTCGCCATCAAACCTTCCATACCTTTAAAGAGCTGAACCTCGCCATCCGTGAGCTTATGAATGACTTAAACGAACGTGAGATGAAGCAGTATGGTGCGAGCCGCAAAGCACTGTTCGACAAACTCGATAAACCCGCGTTAAAGCCCCTTCCTAAACAGCGATATCTCTATACCGAAACCAAGCGAGCCAAAGTTGGGCCTGATTATCACATCGAATATCGCCGTCACTACTACTCGGTTCCCCATCAACTGGTTGGCCACCATGTCGAGCTGGAAGCCTCCAACCGTCTGGTGCAGATCTACCACCAAGGTAACTTGATCGCTCAACATCCACGCAGCCAAAGGGAACGTGGAAACAGCACTCAACCAGAGCACATGCCGAGTAACCATCAACATCAAAAGTGGTCGCCTGGACGCTTGCTCAACTGGGGAGCCAATATCGGCCCAGCCACCCGAGAAGTCGTCAATAAGATGCTGAACGCCAAACCTCATCCAGAGCAGGCCTATCGTTCCTGTCTTGGGCTGCTCAATCTGAGTAAAACCTATGGCGAGTCGCGCCTAGAACAAGCCTGTAAAGATGCATTGATGCTGACAAAACCCAATTACACCTTCGTCAACAATCTACTCAAGAACAATCGTGAGGGGCACCTGAGTAAAGATAAAGCGAATACGCCGAACCTTGTTCACAGCAATGTTCGTGGCCCGAACTGTTATCACTAGGAGAAAGGATATGAACGCACTGAATGACCAACTCAAAACCCTGCGCTTAAGTCATGCGGCGAAAGCGTTAGAGCAGCAACAAGAGCAACTGACCACCTACGCAGAGCTGGACTTCGAGGAGAGGTTAAGCCTACTTCTGGAAAGTGAAATCTTGAATCGCAATCAAACCAAAATCCAACGCCTGAAACGACAAGCCAAGCTGAGAGTGGATGCTCAGCCGAGCCAACTTATTTACAAGGAGGGACGAAACCTCAACCGCAAGCAGATGAGCGAACTGCTAACGGGTGGCTATCTGCACAAGCACCAGAACATCTTGATCACAGGCCCAACAGGCGCAGGTAAAACGTATCTTGGTTGCGCACTGGCAACCAGCGCCTGCGACCAACAGCAAACGGTCAGATACTACCGATTAACTCGCTTGCTCGATGACCTGACCGCAGGTCGTCTGGATGGTAGTTATCAAAAACAACTTCAGTCGCTGGCTAAGAAAGGCTTACTACTCCTCGACGACTGGGGGATGGAAAAACTGACTCAAGAGCATGCTGGTCACTTGTTAGAAGTACTTGAAGATCGTTACCAAAACAGCAGCACAATCGTCATCAGCCAGTTACCAGTAAAAGAATGGTACAACATGATCGGCAACGCCACTGTCGCTGACGCTCTAATGGATCGTCTAGTTCACAATAGTCATCGAATAGAACTGGGAGGAGAATCAATGAGAAAACTGGCGCAATCCGAACACTTAGAGTAAAAATAGGGAAAGAGAAAAAGTGCTGGTTAAGGTGTTCGGAATAAACCGAAACAAGCGTTCGCAATCACCGAAATACGCACCTCTATTCGAGCGACTAGCTCTGTACAAGGCGAGTTGCTGCGCATTGAGATGTGAAGCAATAGGGTTGTTTAAATCTGAAACCATGCTTTCTAAACGAAGGCGAGTATGATCACCGGATTTTAGATTCTTGCCATGTAACTTAAACCACAATGCAACTAGCTCAGACAAACGGCGATGATCAGGTTTAGCACCTAGCCAGGGCTTATCGTCTACTTCTCGCATGGTGAATCGTTCGAAAGCGGCTGCTTCACCTTTGGTCGCGAACCTCTTACGAACTCGTTTACCAGTTCGACCATTTGGATAACATTCACAAAGCCAGGGCTTCGTTGAACCATCTTTTAAGTTGCGGATAGACATAGATAAATTACTAAAAACACTGTATATTAATACAGTATCATTCATTTTGGTACGTTCAATGTTTAGTTGGTACAAACTCGCACATTGTCAGATTTTCTGATGAAATCATGTGTATTTGGGTTTAATATTCGCACCTAGAAAAATTAAGAGCTATACCATGAAAGCGTTATTGTCGATCAAACCAGAATTCGTAGAAAAGATAATCTCGGGCGAGAAGTTGTTCGAGTACCGCAAAGCTATCTTCAAAAGGCCAGATGTAGAGTCTGTAGTGATTTATTCCACAATGCCCGAAGGTAAGATTATTGGTGAGTTTACAATTGGTGAAATCTTGGCCAAACACCCTGAGGAGTTGTGGGAAGAGACCAAATCAGCATCTGGTATTAAAAAGTCGTTCTTTGATGAGTACTTCTCAAACAGAGAAGTGGCTTACGCAATTCAAATTAAAGACTTCAAAAAGTATGAGAATCCAATAGACCCATACCAAAAAGAGAGAGGCTTTAAAGCCCCTCAATCGTTTAAGTACATCGACATTAATTCAAATCTTTGCTTAACTTAGCGCCGAATTAGCTCTTTCTTAACCTCTGAGATTTCGACTATTTTCTGGAACTGTCTATCTGACAGTTCCAGTACTCCCAATAGTCATCTCTTGATACACCCGCATCATCAGCTATTTTGCGTCTGATTGGACGTTTGGGTAAGGCTGCGTTATATGTAAATTTAATGACATAAGGGTATTTCTGGCACCTATAAAAGCCTCTTAATTCTTTTTCTGTAAAGACACTATATTTTACGCATTCGTTAACAAAGTGCTCTTCGTTATCATAATCGCCAATGGTATGTACATCCTCAACTATACATAATGAAGTTGCTACAGCTCTGAATTCAGCGGCTCCTTGTCCATCACCCGTCCGGTATATTACGAGAATATCGCCAGACTTCATCGCCGTTACACCATCCATACCACAAATATATATTTTATGTATGCTATTGGAGTGCGAGATATCTTGTACAATGTTCGGAGACTCTGTAAGAAGTTTGGAGTCTGGGAATAGAACAGTGTGATATTTTGGATAGACACTGAGTAGATACTTTTTGTGGCCCTCTGTGTAAATAAAAGGGTAGTCTTTGTTAATGTCACCAAACTGCTTATTCAAATCTCGAAGAAGAACTAACTCAGTACCGTTCTGACTATCTTTTGTCCCATACCTCTCAAAACCATAACGTTCAAATAACTCTACCAAGTACCCATGCTCTTTTTCGAACACTGTGACATAGATATCGTTAGGCTTTGAAGGATGAGCTAGCGCATAGTCAAAAATCTTTTTTAAATAACGGTCACCTCTTCTTGTACCTTTGGGGTTGAACTTGAAAGTACCAACTTTCATGTGCTCTGTATTCGGGAGAAGAGGGGTAGTATCATCGCCAGGACCTGATTCGAACTTGCAGTAAAGAAACCCTTCTATGGTCCCTTCTTCGCCGTATAACACTAGTGCTTGATCATCAGCTTTTTTATTAAACCAATCCGAAAACTCAGAGTAACCTTTCTTCAAAGAGTCAAAGAATTGATCGCCGAGGTTAATTTCAGAGAATTTCTGAATTAATAGGTTGTCCATTATTCCACCAACTTAATTGACTAATACAAGAAACAGTTTACTTGTTTGATAAGATAAAACAGTGATGCAGACAAATAAGTTGCATAAATGTTTAGTGGTTCAAATTCATTTTAGTGGTAAAGGTTTAGTATTGGGCGATGTAAGTGTTGTTAGGAAGGATATATGTCAAAGATAATATTTGTTTCAGGAGTGCATGGAGTAGGTAAATCTACATTGTGTGGAAAGCTATCAGAGACGTTTGGATGGGCTCACTATTCCTGTAGCGATTTGATTAAGCAGAACTCGGACTATATTGAGAGTTCAAAGCTTGTCTCTACCGCTGATAAGAACCAGCAGGCGCTACTCAAAGGGCTTAGCCAATTGACTGAAGAAGTGGTTCTACTCGATGGGCACTTTTGTTTGCTAGATAAGGAAGAGCAAATCATCGAACTTACATTTGATGTATTTGATGCAATTTCACCATCCGCTATTTTGCTTGTGACTTGCGAAGAAGCAACGATACATCAACGTTTAAAGCAGCGTGGCGGCCATGTTTTGGACCTAGACAAAATAGTTGAACTACAAAAGCATGAGGCCGATCGCTCCAATAGTTATAGAGCTAGCTCGAGTTCTAAGCTATTTGAGTATTGCTCTCCTGAGCCTACTGATGAATTGTTAGCAGAGCTATCAGCTTGGATAAAGTTGTAGACTTTGAGCTAGAAGGGGATCTTTGACAGAAGCCCCCATCTTTTATCGTGAGTAAGCTTTGTAAGTCTCCGGAATGAGGTCAAAGTTATCTTCGACTGAGCCTTTCTCGCAATAAAACTCTGCGGTACCGGAATCAAAATCGAAGTTATATAGACGATAGATTAAAAATTGTTCGCCTAAATATTTGGAAACTTCGACTTCGTTTCGCGATATGTAAAAGGCACTACCTTTACTGCCTCGGGTCGTTTTGACTTCAATAAAAGTCTCGTTGCCGTCTTTATCAAAAGAGCGGATATCGTAACCAGCAGCGGGGTCGGTTAGAGTAATATGTTCAACCTTATCTGCTAAATCTGGACGCTTACGAGGCCCTTTTAACTGTTCAATCTCATAATGTATTACGAGCTTCTCACCAGCTGAACCTAGTTTTCGGTTGTTCTGCCCCCGTTTGGCCCAGTCGACTTCACCCTGTTTATAACCTCCATTACTAGCTGGCTTCTTAGAGCGCGGCTTTGGAGGTTCAGTTTGAGTTAGTGATACATTTCGAGGCTCAAACGTCGCAGGAGTTTCAACCGTATCTCCTTTGATATGGTCAACAAACTCTTGGCGTACACTCTCGGGCAAAGGCCAATCTAGTAATGTCCACTGGAAATGGACAGGGTATTGCGTATTTTCGTCACAGTGTTTGAAAGAGAGCGGCCCAAAAAAGGTATAGTCATCAGTATTAGCCACACGCATAAACAGATAGATTGTATTGATGTTTTCATCGTGTGTGCAAAAAGACTTTATCCATTCACTACTATGATCATGTCTTTCTTGTGACTCCCAAAAGATGACGCCATCTTGGGTCAAATAATCTTCGTAGGTCTTTTTATCTTCTAAGGTAACAATAAAGGTAAAATCGTTTTCACGTGGCGTATGAGGAACGATCCGGTACCACCCCAACGGCCCGAGCCTGTTGAGAATTTCATGTCAGGGTCAAAGATATCGTTGAGTTGTTGACGAGAGTATTTTTGATAAAGCACTAGACCATCACCATTTGATGGCCTTGGCTTAGGTACGATATCAAAGCCTAACCTTTCCAGTACCTTAAAGCAGTCACTGCCTGCTCCCCCAGTAAAGTGGCTAGAGAGCACAGGTTCACCTAGTAGGTTACTCAGCGCTAAGCCAAAAATAGTTTTAGGAGGATAACGTTTACCGTTAACTAGTAAATCGTAACCAGTGGACGGGAGATAGGAATCAATTTGTCCATTCAAGCTATCGAAAACATCCACAGCATCATTGATGTGGGTTGTAGTGAGAGGCTTAGAGATTGTTATCAATCTAGTGATTCGTCCGGCTTTATCTAGTTCAAGTGTCATTTCTTATTTGAGCAGTCAGCTTGTTATTAAAGTAAAGCCCCGAATAACGGAGCTTTTATGCGCGTCGACTAAGATGTGTTCCCTTGCAAGTTTTAACCTTCTTAGTGGGGGACACAAAAAGGCCGCATTAACTTTTGAGTGATTTTTGCTTCTCTTTTAGTTTTTCTAATTTCATTAGTGTTGATTTTGTTAAACCTTTAGTATCGACATCAAGAATTGTATTCTCATCAACTATCACGCCAGCAAGCTTTATTCCTTCAATCCGGGCACCCGTTAGGTCGGCACCACGTAAGTCAGCATTACTTAGATCTGCTCCAGTTAGGTTTGACTTGTAAAACTTTGCGTGTCGAAGGTCTGAAAATGCTAAATTGATATATACAGCTTGAGAATTCGAGAAATTCGTTTCGCGAGCGGTGACTTCAACAAACTGGGAATTCTCCAGATTAGTTTCGCTGAAATCGGCGAAACTAATATTACATTTCCTCAGTTTAGATTCTCTCAGATGAGCGTTTCTAAAATTACTACCAGTAAAGTCGCCTCTGTCCAAGACGGAACCGGTCATATAAGCTGAGATAAAACTGCAGTCCTTGGCAGTTAAACCATTAGCATACGTATAGTTCATAGATGTCCGATCGAAGATAGACATGGATATGTTAGCTCTCGAAAGGTGTTGTTGATTAAGCTGAAGAAAAGAAAAGTCACAGCCAGTCAGTGAACTAAGTAAAGCTTGACGCATTCTAGAACTATTTATATTTAGAAGTGAGGTTAACAGTTCGCTAACTCTATTGAAAGAGTCGCGTTTCTTGGCGCGTAAACGTAAAATTGATTTTTGTTTATCAATTCCAATCTTGCAAAAATGTTGCAAAATGAATAGAGATTCCAACGCATTATCGGAGTATCGCTTCATTTCATCAAAGCTGAGCTTAGGTACTTTATCAACGGGGATTCCTTTAGTTAATGCAAACTCTATTAACCTATTCAAATAGGAAAACCACTCAAAGCGTATTTCTCCCTTGCTTATGACCTCATTCTTCAAAAATTCGTAAATGTATTCATCTATAGGGTTGGGACCACAAATTTCCGTCCATTTTAACAAAAGTTCAGTTTCATCCTTTCCAAGGTCAGGTTCTTCATCATGCTGCATAAGAAGTTGGCACGTCACACCCAGCTGACGCACAATCCGTTTTGAAATCAAATACTCTCCGAAGCTCTTATGAGTAAACTCGAATGAATTGTCAGTACCTAAAGATGCGTCACTTTCGCGGAAATAAAACGCTGTAAGTAGCCTTGAAATACCTTTTTTTGAACCTTCTTGAAATTTATCTAGATGGGGTGTTAGTTTAGCGTTTTCACATGCGTTGAAAATACTGGTGGAGGTAGCCGTCCTGCCGTGACCATGCCAAACAGCCAGCGCAATTTCTTCCAATATTCTCAAAAAATCTTTTTTTCTAAATGATCGATACTTTTATGATTGCCGTGATCCCACTGTCGGTTGTGAACAGCTTCCAATAAATCATTGTAAATAGTATTTAATGTGACGTCATTGGAAAAGTCTACTCGGCCACCTTCGAACGTTAGAGCGACTAGATAGTTTAGAAGAGGTTCTGTTGTAATCGGGTCTAACTTTTGTGTATTAAGTTGAGCAGGATACTCGTGGTAGTCGAGTCCTTTCGCACAACCATATTTAACCCACCAATCATTTCTTTGGTCATTGTTAAGGAGCTTGTCAGGGTCAAGATAATCGCCAGTTTTTTCTATAAAGTATGGTAGCAGATGAAGTACTTGCTTAGGTTTTCTAAGCTTAACCGAAGATGATTGTACTGCCATATCTCGGCCAGTAATAATAGCTTGTCTTTTGTGCCCTTGGGCATTATAGCGATTGAACTGGTTGAGCACTTCTTCTACGAAAGCTTTGGCGGAGTCCGCAGCCGCCTTCCCTCGCATTGACAGTTCATCTAATCCATCAAAAATCACCAGGAGTCTAGAGCATCCATTGCTACTATCGAGTGGGTTAGAAGTTAGGTATCTGTCACCAACGATAAATTTATCTACCGCTTCATTTAAATCTCCATCGATATCAAAGTGATGCAGCGGTATAAACAGAACTGGTAATTCTGGTGTTTCTTTTGCTATCTGAGCCGCTAAAATCTTCGCGAATGAAGATTTCCCAGAACCTGGCCCACCACTTATAACCTTAAGAGGGTCATCTATATCGCCGTCAAAAACCCATCTGGAGATTTCTTTATGCATATCTACAACTAGTTTTTTCGATGAACTGATGTTTACTAATTCGTTATCGAGTTCTTCATCGGAAAGGCACTCCGTTGTATTGTAATAGCCTCTAAGAGGAATATATACTTGCTGCAAACCAAACGCTTCAGAAAATACGGGCTTGTTTGCTTCTTGTTGAAGCCAAAGTTTGTACCTTGTCCAGTTTCTGATTTCTTGGTTAGCAGTTAAAAATGGGCTTACTAATGCTTCTTCAATTGCTGCATATTTAGCTGGTTCTGAAACCCATTCGGAATGTAAGTTCATTGCGAATCTATCTTTTAAGCGAAGATATATCGCGTAACTTGAGGCTTGTGGTATACCAAGAAGTCTTAGCCAATCTGTGATTGGTTGCTCCAGCTTATCGAGAAGCTCTAGCTCTTGAGGCTTATCAAAGAATTCACTATTGATGGCGACTTTATGATTTTTGATTGCAGCAAATAGTATCTGTGCTATTTCTTCTGCATTGCTACTCGAGTTTTCAACTTCTTCGAACAACTCTTTTGACTCGCAGACGAGTTCTGAAATTGATTTTAAAAGAGCGACGTTAATCAACTCCCATGCAAGTACAGGCGCCGGCTGTTCAGTGAGTCCAGCAGATTTCGCACTATCTACAAGGTTTTCGCATACCCCCTTGTAGTCAAGAAATACACCTGACACAACGCTCTTACCTAGAGCAGTGAAAAATTCCTTAAAGTCTATTGAGACTTCTCTGTTCCAGACCGATACTGGTTGTTTTAATTCAAAATCAAATACACTTTTATCCATTCTTCTGAACCTAGCTTTTTATCATTTACATCATTTTTTATAATTTCTAGCGCAACTCTACCGACAACCTTTACACTCATCTGAATTGTTGAGCTATTTATTAACAAATACGCTCCGAGTCTCGGAACCTAAAAATAATTATTTAACCGTTAACGGTATTCGTTTGTTCTTTCTTGCTTGGCTCATTTGCTGACGGTGTTTTTATCGCATGCGCCAACTTAACCGCTTCATTCATGTTCTTGATAAAATCGGGAACATTACTAGTATCGGCTTTCCCTTCATTATGCCTATAAAAATTATCCATAAGCTGCTGCTTGGCCTCTATACGCTTTTCTGGCGTGAATTCTTCAAGGTATGGACCGATAGAAGCTAGCTGTAGCCCCCGTTCTCTGTAGTGTCTTTCTTGACCTCGGTGGTAAGCTGACTCTTTGAGAAGATATACAGAAGGCGAACTAAATAAAATTATAGTTAGAAACCGAAGGAAGTAGCCTGTCACTTCGTCTGGGAATACGAATGTAAGAGATGAAACACCATTATTGTTAGCCGTAAAACCAACAAAGAAAAGAATAAATGCCGCTAAGGGAAGCAGCATCATAAATAAACCAAGCCATCGAAATTGGTTTGCAGTTTTCTTTTCTTTCTCTGCTTGATCTATGTCAGATTTAGAACGACGAAATTCGCTTAGTGAGCCCAATATATCAGTGAGCTTCTTCTTCTGGTTTGCAAACGAATTGACTTCTTTTCTTATGTTGCTTTCTAGTACGAAGGATAAGCTTTCAATTTTAGCTTGTAGTTTACTAATTTCCATCTCTGCTTTAAATATGATTTCTTCACGTTCTTCGGAAAGCTTATTTGACCAGGTACTATAACTCTCTGTGAATTGTTTAGATAAATTATCTAATTTTTTTGTCGCCTCATTTGTGTTGTTGTTTATTTTTTGAACGATTTGGTGATCGGACTCGACTATTCTATTAGATATGATTTCTTCAATCTCTTTAGCTTTATTTTCTATCTCTTGGAGGTTTGTATCTTTTAACTTATCAATATCTTCTTGAAAAGAGGCCACTTTCTTTACGGTGATTTCTTCACTTTTTATTAACTTAGTAACATCGTTACCAAGCATATCAATACCTTCAACGGTGAAGACAATACCATATGACTTTATTGCCAGTAACAGCGCTTGTACTTTTTTATCGAGAAGATCTCTATTTATGGTTTCACTATCTAATATTAAATCGGTGTTAAATTTTAAACCGCTGCTCTCTGGTAGAACATATATATTAGTCAGTATTGATATAGAGTCTATTATAGCTTTGAAAAACTTCTTACTTGCCAACGACCACTCATCTTCTATTGTAAGAATATTAACTTCAAGTTTTTTTAATAGATCATTTAGTTGTGAAGTAACATGATTTTTTTGTTCAAAATCTATTGCTTTGATAATTTCAATGAGCTCTTTATATGAATCGATTACTTTATCTAAAGAGTCGTCAACTATTATTTTTGTCATTTAGCAACCTTATTGATATGACTTTAAATCGTCAATAACTCGATATGTCGAGTTATCACATTCTCCATCACTTCCTCTCCATCACCAACGCAACTCTACCCACAACTCTTACTTCATCTTCCTCAACCGTTAGAGTGGAGCCATTAAAGCTGATCGCTAGTTTCTTGCCTGGTAAGCGTTGAATTTCGTTTAGGGAGAACAGGCCATCCATGTCGACTAGGTACGTGCCGCTTACTGCCTGCCGAGATTCTTTGTTTACGAAATAGGTAGCGGACTCGCCTTTTATTGCCATTACATTGACAACACCAAGTTCATCAAGCATCGCTTTATCCAAAGCAAGACTCCCTTGGTTAACTAGTTTTCCTTCCTCTATTCGAAAACAGTCGGCATCGAAAATCTGTTTAGTTTCGTTTTTCTTTGAAATATGAGTGTGCTCACTTGGGCTTTCATATGGCTCACCCTGGCCAAGTGTTAGCCATTTTATAGAGATTCCTGTTTCCAAATGCAATCGAATTACAATTTCGTACGGGACTAAGTTTCTATGTCGCCACGTGCCAACGGTTGATTTAGGTAAACCAAAGGCATCAGCTAACGCTTGGTTGGAGCTGGTATTCGTGGCCTGCATCAACCTTTCGATAACTTCTTTCCCGCCAACGTACTTGGGCGGTTGAATTGGGAATTGACAGGGTTTCATGTGCGATTAATAATTCCAGATGAAATCGGGCGCGAGCTGCAACTCAATCACCCGAATATAAACAATCAATAACTTACAAGGATAGCATTATGCTTTCATATCAAGTAGTCCTAAATACACCTTTCATGACGTATGACCAATATTCCCAGTTCTCTGGTATGCCAAAGCGCACCATCATGGATTGGGTAGCAGATGGTCGCTTACCTATTAAAACTAAAGCAAAAGGTAAAGAAACACCGCTTATCAACATGGTGGCGTTACTTGAAATTGCTACACGAGAAGCAATGGAAAACTTGGGGTAGGTGATCATGCGCTTATCTTCCTTAACTCCAACCAAAGAGCATTGTCCTTGGTGGCTAAACATCCTTGGTTGGGGTTTCGTTTTCGTACCGTATTTCTTCAATTGAGTATTCGCTATGAACGAAATTGACTCAATGTGCGAATTCCGTGGCTCTAAACAAAAGGCATTTAACGAAGCGTGTTGTGCATTTGCGAACTCGGAGAACATGACCAAGTTAGCAAAAGCCATAGGAATGAATGCCACTATGCTGCGCAATAAGCTCAACCCAGAGCAGCCGCACATTCTAACCAACGTAGAACTTGTGCTGATAACCAAAGCGAGTGGCAACTATACCATTCTTAATATCCTTTTGCTTGGCCTTGGTGTGGTGATGGCGCATATCCCAAGTGAAGCGAGTGAAGAAACCTTCATCAAGCGGGCGCTCGAAAGCGCGGTGCACTCTGGCGATCTATCTCGCATGGCGCTGGAACATAGCGGAAGCAGCCGCATTAGCCGTTCACACAAGCAAACCATCATCGACAAGGCGCATTGCAGTATCAGCAATCTGGTCGCGCTTATTTCTGATCTTGAAAGTCGCACAACGGGCATCACGCCATTACTAAGTATGAGCGTGGATTTCATCGCCAGTGGTGCACCGGTTCCTGGACTGAGTTAACTCCAGAGAATAGTAAGGATATTTCCACATGATAACGATTGAACTAAACACCCTAGAAGAAGCTTTACACATACAGAACGTTGCTGCGCTGAACATCAGCAAGTACCAACAGAACCCAGTCGAAGGGCAAGAGTGCCAGCAAAACTCAAACATTCGTCTTTGGCAAGATATTCGGCGACAAGCGGGTTTAGAAATGAAGGCCATCTCCGAGCGAGGGGATCGTGCCTAATGCAATACGTAGCTATTCGACTTGGTTTTTTCGCAATTCTCAAATGTCGAAATATGCCTACCCGTGTGGCACGCTCGGTATCAAGCGAAGCCTTAGCCATAGCGGGGTTCGAGAATCCCGCAGACCTCTAAAAATCGCTACTGGGGCCGTTTTATAGATTTCAAAAGTTGAAAAGATTTTCAGGAAATTGCAATTTTAATGATCTGGAAAGATCAGGTAGTAATTAGTAAGTGTTTGAAAATCATAGGGTGAGTGTGTTTTTCGTCATAAATGAAGACGATCAAAAGAAGAAAGGGGCGATCAATGGTGATGCTTACGAAGCCTTGTATAGATTGGCTTGAAGGCGAATTGCCAAGATAAATAAGTTTTTCAATTTATGAGACTGTATAATTACTTTGAGATTTTGAAATGACTTTGAAGTTAACAGTAAGAAATTGCTGTTTTCGTGGGGAGTGCGTGAGAAGAGCCAAAGCCTGCTTCTTTGCCGGATTTGTCGGACAGCTTCTTAACTTCGAAGTCCAAACCAAGCAATTAGATTTAAATGTGTCGCCACTTCATCGCCACTTAATGTTTTTGTTTGATTTAACTAAATGATTTTAAAGGTTTAATTATTAAAGTGGATATAAAGCTTTACTACGTGCATGACCCAATGTGCAGTTGGTGTTGGGGTTACAAACCGACGCTTGATAAATTGAAACAGCAACTGCCAGGCGTTATTCAGTTTGAGTATGTGGTGGGTGGTCTTGCGCCAGATACTAGTTTGCCGATGCCACCAGAGATGCAACAAAAACTCGAAGGTATTTGGAAGCAGATTGAGCGTCAGTTGGGCACCAAGTTTAACTACGATTTCTGGAAGCTTTGTACGCCAGTAAGAAGCACTTACCAATCTTGTCGCGCAGTTATCGCAGCGGGCTTTCAAGATTCTTATGAGCAGATGCTAGAAGCGATTCAACATGCGTATTACTTACGTGCGATGCCTCCCCATGAAGAAGCAACTCACTTGCAGCTAGCTAAAGAAATTGGTTTGAATGTTCAGCAGTTCAAGAACGATATGGACGGTTCTTTCTTAGAAGGTGTGTTCCAAGATCAACTGAGTCTTGCAAAGAGCCTAGGCGTGGATTCTTACCCTAGCTTGGTTCTTCAAATTAACGACGCTTATTTCCCGATTGCCGTGGATTATCTGTCAACAGAGCCTACCTTGAAACTGATACGTGAGCGTATTATTGACAATATGCCAGCGCAATAATCGCGATTTCAAATAACAAAAAGCCGCTCAATGAGCGGCTTTTTCGTAACTAAGTATATCCATCAAACAACGGTACTAAAGCACCATTGCAGCAATCCAACCAAAGATGATCAGTGGGATGTTGTAGTGGATAAAGGTTGGAACAACCGTTTCCCAAATGTGCTCATGCTGACCGTCGGCATTTAGACCAGATGTAGGGCCTAACGTAGAGTCGGACGCTGGAGAACCAGCATCACCCAAAGCGGCAGCAGTACCAACTAGCGCTATTGTTGCCATTGGCGAAAAACCAAATGCCAACGCGAGTGGAACGTAGATTGTCGCCAAGATTGGAATGGTTGAAAACGATGAACCGATACCCATTGTTACCAACAGACCAACAATTAGCATTAATAGCGCCGCAAGCGGCTTATTATCACCAATGCTGGTAGAGAGAGACTGTACTAATGTCTCAACGCCACCTGTTTGCTTCATTACCGCAGCAAAACCTGCGGCAGCGATCATGATGAAACCAATCATAGCCATCATATGCACGCCTTTTGTGAAGACATCGTGCGTTTCTTTCCAAGCAATCACACCGCCAAAAGTAAACACCATAAAGCCAGCTAGAGCACCAATAATCATTGAGCCAGTGTAAAGCTGAACACCCAATGCGGCGACAATGCCAAGAGCGGCCACCAAGATGTGCTTTTTATTGATAGCATGATCTGTCTCGTGAACGACAGTCAACTCCGTTTCTTCGTAGATGCGCGGTTTACGGTAGCTAACAAAGATCGCCAGCAATAGACCAAACAACATACCAGCACCTGGCAGTAACATTGCCGTTGGAACTTGGCTTGCAACCACGTTTTCCAAACCGTTGTCATGTAGGTTCTTTAATAGAATGTTGTTTAAGAAAATACCGCCGAAACCAACAGGTAAGATCATGTAAGGTGTGATCAAACCAAAAGTAAGAACACACGCGACCAAACGTCGATCGAGCTTAAGTTTCGCGAATACGCCCAAAAGAGGTGGAATCAAAATTGGAATAAAGGCGATATGGACCGGAATTACGTTCTGAGATGACATAGTGACAAGAACGAGCGCGACTAACACCGCGTACTTTAACCCGGTAGTTGACGCCGAGTTTTCTTTACCATTTAAGCGCTTGATAACACTTTTTGCCAGTAGATCCGTGATGCCAGATTTAGAGATAGCAACGGCGAAAGTACCTAACATTGCGTAGCTTAGAGCGATAGTCGCACCGCCACCTAAACCACTTTCGAACGCGGCAACTGTGTCTCCAAGGCTCATGCCTGCGACAAGGCCACCAACGATGGCACTAAACGTGAGGGCAACCACCACGTTTACGCGCATCAATGCTAACACGAGCATGACGCACACTGATATAACGACAGGATTCATACTTTTCCTAATATGTTGTGTTTACTTATTATTCTTCGTCAACAAGCGGCCAACCGCCGAGGGCCTTCCATTTGTTGACAATACCGCAGAATAATTCTGCTGTTTTTTGTGTATCGTAAAGCGCTGAGTGTGCTTCACGATTATCGAATTCCATCCCGGCCGTTTTGCATGCTTTCGCGAGAACCGTTTGACCATAAGCAAGGCCACTCAATGTTGCCGTGTCAAAAGTAGCAAAGGGATGAAAAGGGACTCTTTTTAGTTTACAGCGCTCATTGGCTGCATTTACAAAACCTAAGTCGAATGCTGCGTTATGGGCAACCATAATTGCGCGCGAGCAATCTGCGGCTTTTTGTTCTTTGCGAATAAGTTTATAAATCTCTTTTAACGCTTCTTGCTCAGAAACTGCACCACGAAGAGGGCTATATGGGTCACGAATACCATTGAATTCTAGCGCTTCTTTTTCTAAGTTAGCGCCCTCAAATGGCTCAACATGAAAATGAATGGTGGAGGCTGGATGCAACACGCCATCTTCGTCCATTTTTAACGTAACGGCGCAAATTTCTAAAAGTGCATCAGTTTGAGCATTGAAACCTGCGGTCTCAACGTCTACTACCACAGGGAAATAACCACGAAAGCGTTTTTTCAAGGTCAGAGCTTCATTTTCTATTGTCATGTCGGCTTATTTTTGTGTGACGAAGGCTGCATTATTGCAGATTATACCGACGAGAAAAACCGCAATTTAGGAGAAAAACGGAATTCTATTTTGCATCTCATCAATACGCTCGATCGCATTTCGGGTGATTGAGTTACCATGATTAACGTTAATCGTAATATCACGATATTTCGCACGTTGGCGAGGTTTTTGCATGCCAGGTGAAGTGGTTTTATTGATTCAAATTGACGGCAACAGACTGCCGTTTAAGAGACAGTACTTAGATGAAGAAATGGCTGATTACTAGTGGCGTTGTATTTTCGTTGTTTAGCACAAGCAGTTTTGCTGTGATGGGCAAACGTTATGTTGCCACTCCACAGCAATCTCAATGGGAAATGGTGGTCAACACACCGTTAGAATGCCAACTTGTTCACCCTATTCCAAGTTTTGGAGATGCGGTATTTTCATCTCGTGCGAATAAAAAAATCAATTTAGACTTTGAGTTAAAAATGCGTCGTCCGATGGGAGAAACACGTAACGTCAGTCTCATCTCTATGCCGCCACCTTGGCGACCAGGTGAACACGCCGATCGAATTACAAACCTAAAGTTTTTTAAACAGTTTGATGGTTATGTCGGAGGGCAAACAGCATGGGGCATTTTGTCTGAGCTGGAAAAAGGGCGTTATCCGACCTTTAGTTATCAGGATTGGCAGAGCCGAGATCAGAGAATTGAAGTCGCATTGTCATCCGTGCTGTTTCAAAATAAGTACAACGCGTTTAGCGACTGTATTTCCAATTTATTGAAATACAGTTTTGAAGACATTGCCTTTACGATTTTGCACTACGAAAGACAAGGCGATCAGTTAACCAAGGCTTCCAAAAAGCGTTTATCACAAATTGCAGATTATATCCGACATAATCAAGATATCGATCTCGTGCTGGTGGCGACGTACACCGATTCAACCGATGGCAAAAGTGCGAGCCAAAGTTTATCTGAGCGACGTGCAGAGTCACTTCGTGATTATTTTCAGTCTCTAGGGCTACCGGAAGATCGAATTCAAGTGCAAGG
The DNA here is from genome assembly GCF_037162085.1 of Vibrio sp. M60_M70. Classification (NCBI taxonomy): domain Bacteria; kingdom Pseudomonadati; phylum Pseudomonadota; class Gammaproteobacteria; order Vibrionales; family Vibrionaceae; genus Vibrio; species Vibrio sp. M60_M70. The sequence goes on along the minus strand of NZ_JARLUL010000001.1, from coordinate 2,240,768 downwards.
GTACGGCAAGCGTCGTCCTATTGCAGATAATGGCTCACCAATAGGAAAAGACAAAAACCGCCGAGTCGTAATATCTCTAGGGCGAACCCAAGTCTAATGCATATAAAAACGCCGAAGCTCAAAGCTTCGGCGTTTTTGATTTACTGACGTTGTTAATAATATTTTAATGGGATTTTGCCAAGTACCTTTCGGTGATTCCGGCTGTATAATTTGGATGTTAGTTTAATCGGAATTTGGCAATGACTTCGCAATTGGTTGCGGTATCTATTTTTTCAACCTGTTTGGCAATAGCCGGATTAGGATGACGTTTCATGAAGTCTATTAATGCTTTAGTGCAACATCCTATTGAGTCGATAAAGCTTGCACATTCTTTATTTGGGCATTGTGGGATGAGTGTTAAGACTTTCTCTGAAGCCAGCTGAAGGTATTTGAGTTCATAGTCAGTGTCTCCGGCCCAACGCCAGAACTGAGCTAAGTTATGACAAGAAATCACAGAAATTAATAATCGCTCGTCTGCTTCAATTTCCACACATTCGCTAATATCTTCACTCAGGCTTAGGGCTTGCTGGTAATGAAGAATGCTGCGAACAGGGTCATCTAGTTGAAGTGCCGTATCGGCTAGAAGTGTGTGTTTTTCCCATTCACTGATCATTATCGTAATCCCGCATATCGAAGTTGCGAACAAATCTAAACGATAATTATTATCAAGTAAAGTGTTTTGTTTATAAAAGGACAGGCAGATCGCAGACCTGCCTGTAATAGATGTTCAACTTGCAGCACAAGTAATTATCAGAAGTGCTACTTAGCCTTCAAGACCTGCTGAAGCTTGCTTGTTTTGGATAAGCTCAATCATATAACCATCTGGGTCTTTTACGAATGCAATGTGCGTGCTGCCGCCTTTTACTGGACCTGGTTCACGCGTCACATTACCGCCCGCCGCTTTGATAGCGTCGCAAGTTGTGTAGATATCATCAACACCAATGGCGATATGACCAAAAGCAGTACCTAGGTCATATTCAGTTTTACCCCAGTTGTAAGTTAGCTCGATCACAGCACCTTGGGATTCGTCACCGTAACCAAGAAACGCCAGTGTGTATTCGTACTCTTTATTCTCGTTCGTACGAAGCAACTGCATGCCCATAACTTCAGTGTAAAACTTGATGGATTTGTCTAGATCACCTACGCGAAGCATAGTGTGGAGAATTCGACCATTTGACATTTTTTGCTCCTAGCTTTGATTTTCAAATAGCGTTAGCTATCTGGATATACTTTCTCTTTATATTCGCACAAATCTTCAATAATGCAGCTACCGCAGCGAGGCTTTCTCGCCAAGCACGTGTAGCGGCCATGAAGAATGAGCCAGTGGTGCACATCGAGTTTGAACTCTTTTGGCACAACTTTTAATAGCTTTTGCTCGACATCATCAACCGTTTTGCCCATTGCAAACTTAGTACGATTCGACACGCGATAAATGTGCGTATCGACGGCAATGGTTGGCCAACCAAAAGCGGTGTTGAGCACGACGTTTGCGGTCTTGCGACCTACGCCTGGTAGCGCTTCTAACGCTGCACGATCTTCAGGAACTTCACCATTGTGTTTTTCCAACAAGATCTTACAAGTCTTGATAGTGTTTTCTGCTTTTGAGTTAAATAAGCCGATGGTCTTTATGTATTCTTTTAAGCCATCAACTCCCAAATCGAGAATACTTTTCGGTGTATTAGCGACAGGGAAAAGCTTGTCGGTGGCTTTATTGACACTTACATCGGTTGCTTGCGCTGATAGTAATACCGCGATTAGCAGCTCAAAAGGGGAGCTCCAGTTAAGCTCAGTTTGAGGATTCGGATTGTTTTCTCGTAATCGCTCAAGAATTTCGATTCTTTTTATTTTGTTCATTGCTGACTTCCAATACCGTCTCTGCGGTTTATGAAAAAGGCTCCTATGACAGAGCCTTATTTTGTTATGCGTTGGTGACGCGAGCACGTTCTATGGTTGGTTTTTCTTCTTTTGGTTGACGTGCCTGGACTGAATTATCGATGACATTTTTAAGCGCTATCAACAGACCAACACCGATAAATGCACCGGGTGGAAGAAGCGCTAGCAGAAAGCTGTTGTCAAATTGGAAAACTTGAATGCGGAGAGCGGATGCCCAGTCTCCTAATAGCAGATCTGCCCCGTCGAATAGCGTGCCATTACCAATTAACTCACGCATGGCACCTAGCACGACCAAAACGCTTGTCATACCAAGCCCCATCCATAAACCGTCTAATGCTGCAGGCGCAACATCATTTTTTGAAGCATATGCTTCAGCTCGACCAATAATGATGCAGTTCGTTACAATCAGAGGAATAAAGATACCAAGAGATAGGTATAAACCATACGCATAGGCATTCATCAATAACTGAACACAGGTAACGAGAGAGGCAATGATCATCACGAACACAGGAATGCGGATCTCTTTTGGTACGTAATTACGAATAAGAGAAACCGTGACGTTGGAGCCGACCAGCACTAATAAGGTTGCAATACCAAGACCTAAGGCATTGGTGATCGTGGAAGAAACCGCTAACAGTGGACATAAGCCCAGCAGTTGTACGAGAGCAGGGTTATTGCTCCACATACCGTTTTTCATCAGCAATTTATTTTCACTCATTACTGCTCTCCTTCACAGCCCAAAGGCTGGCTAAGAATGTCTTCACGAGACTGGTTTACGTAGTTAACGGTATTTCGCACCACTTTTACGACGGCTCTAGGCGTGATCGTTGCACCAGTAAATTGATCGAAATCACCACCATCTTTACGAACTTTCCATGAGTTCCAGTTACTTTCCGTGACTTGTTTGCCCGTAAAGCTCAGGATCCAGTCGGTGACACGAAGATCAATTTTGTCGCCCAGGCCAGGTGTTTCTTGATGGCTTAAGACGCGTGTCCCCAAAATATTGCCCTGATTGTCAATCCCAGTAATAACTTTTATCTCACCATTGTAGCCATCTGGCGCGATGGATTCTATTGCGATTGCTGTCGGTTCACCATTCTTCGTGGCGAGGTAGGCTGGCATCGCACGCAATGTCCCCAGTTCTGGTGACGTGACCATAGTGCAGGCTTGCGTGAGTGCGTTGTCATGCATGTTTTCTGGAATGACTTGATTCAAAACAGAAAGCAATTGTTGTTGTTCTTGTATCTTGATTTGGTCTTTTGTTAGGTACTGAGTAAAGGCGACTAATCCGGTTGTTGCACAGGCAAAGATCGCAAGTGTCAGACCATTTTTTCTAATAGCGGTTAACATGTTTACCTCAGTGACCGTAAGTTCTAGGTTTGGTGTAGTAATCGATCAGTGGCACACACATATTTGCAAGTAACACTGCGAATGCAACACCATCAGGGAAGCCGCCCCAACTGCGAATGATAAAGACCAAAGCACCAATAAGCGCGCCAAAGATCAAACGTCCTTTAACGGTGGTAGACGCCGACACGGGATCGGTTGCAATAAAGAATGCGCCAAGCATGGTTGCACCTGATAACAAGTGGAAGATTGGCGACGCAGTTTCCCCTGGGGTCAGCAAGCTGAACACGACGCTAAATAGCGTCAGGCTCGCTAGGAAACCTACGGGGATATACCATTGGATGATGCGTTTTTTGATCATCACTAAACCACCAAGTAAGTAGGCAAGATTTACCCATTGCCAACCAATGCCAGCTAATCCATCGAATATTGGCTGCGACAGTACTTCGCTTGGGGTTGCACCTGTATGAATGCCGGTCTTAAATGCATCAAGTGGCGTCGCCATTGTCACACCGTCAACCCCCGTTCGAACTTGCTGAAGCGATAAGCCGTCGTAATCATAGCCCGTAAAAATTAAAGAGAGTGTATCTGCAAAATTTACGTGATCAGGTATGAGTGACGTCGGGGCACTCCAACTCGTCATTTGCACTGGGAATGAGATCAACAAGACCACATAAGCGACCATGGCAGGATTGAATAAGTTTTGACCAAGGCCACCATATAGGTGTTTAGCGATTACGATCGCGAAAATAAGTCCGATCACCATAATCCACCACGGAGACCATGGTGGGATAGCCACGGCTAATAACCAAGCGGTAACGATCGCACTGTTATCACGTAGTGCTCGCATCGGCGAACGTTTACGGAAGACCATAACTAAGGCTTCAAGTGATACAGCGACTGCGATGGCAAAAATCAGCTGAATAAGCGTTCCCCACCCAAAGAAGTAGGTCTGAGCCGCTAAACCTGGGAGAGCACAAAGTGCCACCCATTTCATTAAGTCAGGTGTACTACGACGGCTGTGGGTATGCGGTGAACTGGCAATAAAAAACGACACTACTCGTTCTCCTCAGTATTATTTTTATTAGCTTCTTGCTGCGCTTTGCGAGCCTTCGCGCGCGCAATAGCAGCAGCGACAGCCGCTTTTTTCGGATCTTCAGTTTGTTCAGCAGGCGTTTCAGCTTCTACCGTTTCGGCTGGTTCTTCTTGCTTAGCTTTACGCGCTTTGGCACGCGCAATAGCCGCAGCAACAGCCGCTTTTTTCGGATCTTCGGTTTGCTCGGCAGGTGCTTCAGCTTCTTTCGCTTCAGTTGAGTCTGCTTGTTGCGCTTTACGAGCTTTCGCGCGCGCAATTGCTGCGGCAACCGCGGCTTTCTTCGGATCCACTTCTGGTTCTTCGGAAGTTGCTTCTTCAACAGGCTCTGTTTGCGTTTCTTGCTTAGCTTTACGCGCTTTGGCACGTGCAATGGCAGCAGCCACGGCGGCTTTTTTCGGATCTTCGGTTTGCTCGGCAGGTGCTTCAGCTTTTTCCGCTTCAGTTGAGTCTGCTTGTTTCGCTTTGTGCGCTTTGGCTCGAGCAATTGCAGCGGCAACTGCGGCTTTTTTCGGATCGTCGGTTTGCTCAGCAGGTGCTTCTGCTTCTACCGCTTCAGTTGAGTCTGCTTGCTTCGCTTTACGCGCTTTGGCACGTGCAATCGCAGCAGCCACGGCGGCTTTTTTCGGATCGTCAGTTTGCTCGGCAGGTGCTTCAGCTTCTTCCGCTTCAGTTGAGTCTGCTTGTTTCGCTTTACGTGCTTTGGCACGTGCAATGGCAGCAGCAACCGCGGCTTTCTTCGGATCGTCGGTTTGCTCAGCAGGTGCTTCAGCTTCTTCCGCTTCAGTTGAGTCTGCTTGCTTCGCTTTACGCGCTTTGGCACGTGCAATCGCAGCAGCAACCGCGGCTTTTTTCGGATCGCCGTCTTGCTGTGCAGACGTTTCTGATTCTACAGATTCAGTTGAATTTTCTTGTTGTGCTTTTTTCGCTTTAGCTCGGGCGATGGCTGCTGCAACTGCCGATTTCTTATCATCAGCGTTGTTATCTGGCGTTTCGCCTTGTTCTTTTTGTGCTTTACGTTCGCGGGCTAGACGTTTGCGTTCTTCGCGCAGTTTTGCCATTTCTGAGTTATCAGGTTCACTAGAGCCTGCTTTAGCGGCTGCGGCCTGTTTTGCCTTCGCTTTGGCAATGGCTGCAGCGACGGCAGGTTTCACGGCTGGCTCTGCTTTTTCTGTTGTTTCTGTCTTCTGAGCTTTCACTCGTGCGATCGCTGCTGCAATCGCATCATCACCACCAGAAGATTTCATGTCTTTACGGCGCTGATCGGCTGCTTTCTTAAAGCGATTTTCACGTTCTGCTTTTTCGCGCTCCATACGCGCTTTCTTCTCTTCAAAACGCAGCTTCGCTCGCTCCGCAGCTTCCGCTTCTTGTGCTCTGGTGCGAATTTCCGCTTTTGCTTGGCGGTAGTACTGTACGAGAGGAATTTCACTTGGACACACAAACGCGCAAGCACCGCACTCGATACAATCCTTTAGGTTTAGTTCTTCGAGTTTGTCATACTCTTCAGCTTTTGCATGCCATTGCAGTTGCTGAGGTAGTAGTGAAGCAGGGCAAGCTTCAGCACATTGGCTACAGCGAATACATTCCATCTCATGTTGGTGTGGAGAGATCTCACGACGAGTCGGGGCAAGGATACAGTTTGCTGTCTTGGTAATCGGCACTTGAGAGTGGGGAAGGGTGAAGCCCATCATTGGTCCACCCATGATTAAACGTTGTAACTTTTTATCGGCTTTATAGCCAAACTCATCCAATAACGCTTGTACTGGTGTACCTAATAATGCCCAAACATTGCGTGGTTGTTTGAATGTTTTACCGGTGAGAGTCACCACGCGTTTTATCATCGGTTCACCATCGATGATTGCGCGTTTGATTGAGTAAAGAGAACCGACATTTTGAACCAAAATACCAATATCGGCTGGGATTGCGCCGCTTGGTACTTCTTTATTGGTCAAAATTTTGATCAGCTGTTTTTCACCACCAGAAGGGTATTTAGTCGGGATAACGCGAATAACTATATCTTTGTTTAGAGCCGCAGCTTCTAACGCTTTGATTGCCTCTGGTTTGTTATCTTCAATACCAATAATCGTGAGCTTTGGTGTCAGGATATGTTCGACAATCTCGATACCTTGGATGAGCTCCTCGGCATGCTCTTGCATGAGCTTGTCATCAGATGTGATGTATGGCTCACACTCAGCTGCGTTGACGATAAGAATCTCTGTGCGAGCAAAACCTGATTGGATTTTTTTGCGGTAGGGAAACCTGCGCCACCCATACCTGAAATGCCTGCGAGACGAATAATATCGATCAGTGCGTCAGGTGTTTCTTGTTTGTAATCCGCTACGGGTTTTCTGTCACACCATGTATCGTTACCATCAGGTGTGATGACCGCACAGAGTTCACTCAGACCTGAAGGGTGAGCAACGGTTCTAGGCTCAATTGCGGTGATCGTACCCGATGTAGGAGCATGCACTGGAACGGTAAAACCAGTTTCGGATTGCGTTAATGGCTGACCTTTTAATACGTGGTCACCTTCGGCAACCAATAAGTTACCAGCCTTACCAATGTGCTGTTTTAGCGGTAATACAATTTCTGATGGGATAGCCGCGTGAACGAGCTCAGTTTTGTTGGACTGCTTTTTGTTTTCTGCCGGATGCACACCACCAGGGAAATCCCAAAGCGAGCCTGTACGAATTTGTTCAATCAAAGACAACATGCGAAACCTTACTTAATTGAATCTTTCACGTTCGCTGCATCGTCGGCAGCATCCGTAATGTTGAGTACTGGAATGGAGTTAAGTTGCCACTTCCAGCTTTCCGTGGTGGTTGCCACAGGAATCATTTCAATACAATCAGTTGGACATGGTGCAACACATAAGTCACACCCCGTACATTCGTCTTTAATTACGGTATGGACCGCTTTTGTACCGCCTACAATTGCATCCACTGGACACGCTTGAATACACTTAGTACAGCCAATGCACATATCTTCATGGATAAACGCAACGGTTGGAATTTTGTTGTCGAGATCGTGCGCAGATTCTTCTGGCTCAACACCCATTAAGTCGGCGAGCTTTTCGATTGTTGCCTGACCGCCAGGTGGACATTTGTTGATGTGGTCGCCATTTGCAATCGCTTCAGCATAAGGGCGGCAACCAGGATAGCCACATTGACCGCATTGAGTTTGAGGTAAGATTGCGTCGATTTGATCCACAATTGGGTCTGCCTCGACTTTGAAGCGAATAGAAGCAAAACCAAGTATCGCGCCGAAAATCGCAGCAAGAACTGCTAACGCGATGATCGCAATTAAAATCGTACTCATTGTTTACTTCACCAAACCTGTAAAGCCCATAAAGGCTAGTGACATTAAACCCGCTGTAATCATTGCAATCGATGCACCTTTAAAAGGCACTGGTACGTCGGCGGCAGCTATGCGCTCACGCATGGATGCAAAAAGTATCAACACCAATGAGAAACCAACAGCGGCGCCGAAGCCGTAGATAATCGATTCGATAAAGTTATGGTTCTCATTAATATTAAGAAGCGCGACGCCTAATACCGCGCAGTTTGTAGTGATCAGTGGTAAGAAAATACCAAGCAAGCGATAAAGTGTTGGACTTGTTTTGTGCACAACCATTTCGGTGAACTGCACCACAACGGCTATCACCAAAATAAAACTCATGGTTCGAAGGTACTCAATACCCAGTGGACGAAGAATGTAGCTTTCCACTAAATACGCACACACTGACGCGAGCGTTAGCACAAAAGTTGTCGCTAAGCCCATACCTATTGCTGTTTCCAGTTTTTTGGACACACCCATAAAAGGACAGAGGCCCAAAAACTTCACCAGTACAAAGTTGTTCACCAGCACAGTGCCGACCAACAACAAAACATATTCGGTCATAGTTATTACGTTCTTAAAATCCGATCTTGATATTATCGTGTTTTGTGACACCAATAACAACCAGTGAACGATGTGGTTTTACATACACGATGGAAAAATAGTCGTCTATGTGAGGTATTTTGATGAATCAATAAGAAATTGAACAGCTTGCTGAATGGATTTTACAAAGACGCTGGTGCTGTCTTTCCTCAAAGAATCTTTTGCTCAGAAGGCGGGAATTACATTTAGCGAGTAATTTTAAGTCGTCACTTGAGATATTGATGGTGAAAGAAGTTTTTTATTTCAAAACGAAAAAAGCCGTGTCTTGCAACACGGCTTTTCTGGAATTTGGCTCCTCCTGCTGGGCTCGAACCAGCGACCTGCGGATTAACAGTCCGTCGCTCTACCAACTGAGCTAAGGAGGAATTGCTTTGCTTGAAAGCGGGACGAATCTTACCGAGCAGCCAAACTGTAACCTACCATCTAATATGAAAAACATAAGGAATAGATAGGATTTGGCCGAAATAAGTCGGAAGGCCACGTCTTTCAACGGCTGAGGATACTATCAGCTCGAAAAAACAAAATCCACTAGAAATGAAAAAAATCTGCTGAAATTTTCCTAGTTAGCGCAAAAAATGAGAAAACGCTCAAATTGATAAAGAGCATCCGATTTGGCGTTTAAAGCTCATTTAAATGTCCGTAGCTCTCTGAACCACACGTCCTACGATGCACAGCTGATCTAGCTTGTCCTTTGGTACTTCGATTGGAGCGTAATCCTTGTTGTCACTGATAAGAGTCAGTGAGCCGTCATAGCTTTTCTGGATTCTTTTGGCATAAAGCTCATCACCCAGGCGAACCACGTATATTTTGCCGTCAATAGGGGTTGTTGAATCCCTATCAACCAACAATGAATCATTGTCCGTGATCGTGTCGGCCATTGAGTCGCCTCTCACGAACACAACAGCACAGCGCTCAGGGTTTAATCTCTTGAACTTAAGGTATTTCTTTCTGAAAGCCAGCCAGCGCTTAGGTTCCTGGTCAAATGCATCACACCCATTACCAGCTGAAACCTGGATATGGAAGCCTGGGACTAAGCAAAACTCCTCTTCAAACACTTCCACTGGATTGATAGGAGAAGGTTTAACTGGAGTAGCCTCAGCTACTTTTCCATCTTGACTGCTTTCTTTGCCTGTTGCCAACCAATCAATAGATACACCACAGGCTGAGGCTATCTTAAATGCTGTTTCAAGGTTGGGTATCGAGCCTTTAAGTATCTTTCTTAAAGCTCCTTCTGTTACTTCAGTACGCTTTGCGAACTGGCGTAAGCTTTCTTCGCCAATCAATTGTTCCAGGCGCACAGCTACCGATCCGATTCCTTCTGGCTGAATCGGATCATCGATCCGTTTTGTCATGTGAAGATCCGTTTTTAAAAATATCCAATCAAATCAAAGATATATATTTCTTTAATAGCTAAAGATCGCATTAATTGAAACGGATGCGTACTTTGGTGTTGAAATTAACTCCGGTACGCACTATTATCATTACCACAGTGCGCAGTGCGTACTGTGGTTCGTTTTAATTAAGAGTTCGCAGTGCGAACGAGAACAAGAGTGTAACTGAAAGCATGGATATAGTCACTGCAAGAGACATACATGCAGCTTTAATCCGCAAAGGTTATAGCTGTCGCAGTTGGGCTATCGAGCAGGGTTACTCGCCTAGGACGGTGCAGAAGTGTATTCAAATACATGCACCGGAATCCCAAAAGAAAATTAAGGGCAGAATTTACATGAATATTATGAAAAAGCTGTCTGAAACGATTGGGCATGATTTGGTTGGAGGTCCGCATGAATAAGGAATGGTTTACTCCAACTGAGCTAGCTGGGCTACCAGGGTTACCTAGTACCGATAGGAATGTAAGAACAAAAGCACAGAAGGAGCTATGGAAATCTCAGAAGCGTACCAAAGGTAAGGGCAGTGAATATCACATATCTTCACTACCACTAGAAACCAGATCTTACCTGCAAAAAATGATGGTTTCTAAGTTGGCTAAGTCTGATAAAGCCACACAAGAAGCCGTAAAAGACGTTGCATTATTCGAAGGTGGTGAGAAGCAGTCTGTTGCTTCGACTCGTCAAGCGAGAATGAAGTCAGCTATTGCCTTAAATAGCTTGCCTGAGTCTCAGCAGAACCGAGCTAACGCCAGAGCACGGATTGTAGAGTTGAGAGCTATGTTTCTGGAACCATTCAAACTGGCCAACAACTTAGTTGCAGGAGAGCACGAGTTCGTTAATGCATACAACAGCGGGCTGCTTGAACTGGATAACTGGATTCTAAGAGAGGTATCTCAAGTCAGTTTTAGTACGTTGCGCCGTTGGAAAAAGCAGTTAGAGCAGGAAGGTATTGCACGTTTAGCTGGTAAGTATGAGTCCAATAAAAAATCAGGGCTTATCGAGCAACAACCAGAAATTCAAAATTACCTAATTGCGCTGATTACTAACAAACCTCACTTAGCGAAGCGACCAAATGTGATGCACAGAATGCTAAAGGAAAAGTCGTCTGCGTTCCCGCATTGGAATATTCCTTCGGCCAGCTCTGTTTGCCGTTGGCGAGATAAGTGGCTTGCGGGTAATGGGGCGAAGTTTACCAACTTGACCAACCCCGATGCATACAACAACAAGCATCGACCTCTATACGGGAAAATGTACCCATGGATCTCAGCTCCTAATGATTGCTGGGAGTTCGATAGTACACCAACAGACGTTCAGTTAAACGTAGATGGCAAGCTGGTTAGACACAGCATCATTGCTGCGATTGATGTCTACAGCCGCAGAGTGAAACTATTGCTTGCTCCTACATCATCGTCAGAAGGCATTTGTCTGCTACTGCGTAAATGTATCCTCGATTGGGGCATCCTTAACCCTGGTGGTGTCGCTCGTACCGATAACGGGTCTGACTACGTTTCGAATCGAGTAAGTACGGTAATGCAGATGCTGGATTTGGACCAGTCGAGAGCAAACCCGTTCTCTGGTTGGGAAAAGCCATACGTCGAGCGCTTTTTCGGGACGCTAAGCCGAGCTCTATTTGAGCTACTGCCTGGCTACATTGGTCACAGTGTCTCTGATAGACAGCAGATTGAAGCAGCAAAAGCTTTTGCTCAGAGAATTGGTGAAGGCAAGAAGAAGCTAGAAAGAGAAGCGTTAGAGTTGGCATTAACACCTGCTCAATTAGAGGAGGTGATGAACGATTGGCTAGAGCATCGATACAACCACACTGCGCACGAAGGGCTTAAAGGTGATACGCCATTTAACCGTTATGTATCTAGTGGCTACAAACCAAGAAAACTTTCAGACCCGCACAGTATCGACCTTCTACTCAACTTTGTTGGTGAAGCAACCGTAGTACGCGGTGGAGTGAAAGCACAGTCAGTTAGGTACACAGCTCCAGAGCTAATGAATCCAGACTGGGACCGCAAAAAAGTACGAGTATTTTTGGACCCATCTGATGTTGGTTCCGCAACGCTTTACTCGTTGGAAGACATCGGTACTTACGTTGAAGCGGTTAACGATGAGTTGGTCGGTAAGAGCATTTCACCTGAAGCGTTCAGAGCCGCTCGTAAGAAGTTCAACAAAGAAATTAGCAACTTCCGTAGGAGCGCGAAGCGTCTGCAGAGTGAGTTCGGTATTGACACTCAATACGCTGAATCTCTGGCTGCTGATAAAGCCAAAAACAACCTGGCAGGTTTGGACCTACCAGCTGAAACGGTAGACAACCAAGTATTAGGCGCACTATCAAAAGCCAACAAAGCGAAGCAGAAAGACACCTCTCGAAGTGAAGATGAGCTGGAGCGCTTAGAGATAGCAAGGCAGCACCTAATTCAACAAGAAGAACAGGTTCGAGAACAGAAAGGCATGGCAATCAGAAACATTCATGAGAAGGCGAAATACATTGCCAGTCAATCTCTTGAACGTGAGTTAACTGAAAAAGAGGAGGAGTTTTTAACGAAGTATTTGAAGAACCCAGAGAACAAATTCAGCCGTAAGGCTATTGAAAATATTATGGCGCACCGCCGCCAAGCATGATGCGCCATATAAACACCGTCAGTAAAAGTTCAAACTTAAAAGTGCTATAAAGGAGTTTAGCAATGAAACCAGTAGTTGCACCAGTTAAAAACCTTCTTGCTACACAGATCGCATTAGAGATGTTGTTACAACGCTCATATGGCGTTCCTGGTATCGGTTTGCTGCATGGACCCAGCGGGCTAGGAAAGACCACAACAACAACCTACCTCTACAATCAGGTCAATGGCATTTATGTCAGTACCCGAGCGCATGATTCGACAAGCAGCTTGCTGCAACGAATTGTTGAAGAACTTGGCGCACAGCCAATGCACCGTATCAGCAAAAACGTAGATTTCATCATTGAGCAGATGAGTATGCACGAGCGCCCTTTGTTCATTGATGAAGCGGATTACTTGATGAATGACAAGCGCCTGCTCGAAACCATTCGTGATTTATATGATGGTACTGAGGTACCAATCATCCTCATCGGGATGGACCAAATTGCACGTCGTATTAGCAGCCATAAACAGTTTTACAACCGTATTTCTGAATGGGTGGAATTCAAACCTGCCGACATTAGTGACGTCAGAACCATGGCTGAATCTCTGCTTGAGCATGATATTCAAGTTGAGGATGACTTATTAGAGCACCTCCGTATGGCGACTGGTGGTGAGCTACGTCGAATCACTATTGGTCTGCAAAAAATTGAATCTCTAGCAGTCGCTAATGACCTCGATCTTGTCACGCTCGATGCGTGGGGCGATCAGCCTTTCCACGGTATGAGAGTTTAGCGAGGGTGTTATGACAGAGCGACAGCTTGCTTGGTCGTATATCAAGCAGCTCGGCGGAAAAGAGTTCACCGGGATGCAGATAGTGCAGGCAGTAGAGTTAAACAATTCAAGAACCAAGAGCCTTATTTCAATGCTAGTTGAGTTAGGGCGAGTGGAGTTAGTGGATAAAGGGCCAAGCCTTTTAAAGAATCGATATCGCGTTGTCGATTCTAGTCCAATTCCTAATCGGTTCTTAAAAAAGAAAAGACCGAATCGCCCCAAAGTAAATCAACGGTTATGGAATTCATGTCGAGTACTCAAAGTCTTTTCTCTTCATGACTTATGCGCGACGTCTTCAGCTGCTCTATCAACAGGACGCAATTTTTTACGTCCGTTGATGAAAGCGAAGATCATCCGCAAGGTTAATGGCCCAGACGGAGAGCTTTACCGCTTGAACGCTAACTTGAGTAGCACATGTCCAGAAATTACGGCCGATGGAGTGATGATTAAAGGGCGCTTCTTTCCTTTTCAGGAGGAAACCTGATGAGTGAAAAAACTTGGTTGGATGCGTTAAAAGCAGAGATAGAAAAGCCTGGTAACTCTCAGAACAAAGTTGCTAAGGAACTGGGGATTAGTACATCTAAACTCAGCCAAACACTTCGGGGTGTTTATCCAGGTTCCGTGGAGGATATCCGAATTAAAGTTGAGGGTATGTACCTGACACGGACAGTGACTTGTCCTGTCAAAGGTGACATTCCAATACACGAGTGTGCAGATAACCAGCAGCGTCCGTTTTCTTCGTCCAACAGGGAGCGAGTACGGTTGTACAAGGCTTGTCGTTCAGGTTGTCCTCATTCGAAATTGGAGCAAACCACCAACACTAAAGCTATCAGCGTAGTTTCGGAAGAAAACGACATATACAACCTAGATAACCAATTGGCGTTTTTGAAGAGAGAAGCAAAAGGCAACTCGCTTCGCTTAAACGAATTGCTGGAGGCGGAGTTAATAAAACTCGCAGCCAAATACAACCAGCTACTTTGGGCATCGAAGTATAAAAAATAGCCAAAACAATAACCGAAGTGAATCAGCTTCCTCCTATATAAAGGAGGAAACTGGTTCACAAGGAAGGTGACTTTATGACCATTACAACGAACACAATCAGCAACCAAGAAAGACAGGCTTCCCACGTTATCAAGAAGCTTCGCCACTACGGTTGCAAAGTAGTAGTAGCAATGAAAACACCACGCGGCGTGATTATTAATATCGAACAGCCAACGCCTGAAATGAAAGCTAAAGCCATCGAGATTAAACAGTTTTTAAAGGGCGTTTATTCCACGGTTTACACACTGCAGGTTGATGGTTGCACCGTGAACTGGAAGCAAGGGGATCTGCCATGTCGACTGCATTAAGTGCTCAAGTGGTTATCGATGTATCGCTGGATACAGAAAACGACAAAGTGCGTTATGCGGTTATCACCAACGAAGGTGACTGCAGCGGCATTAACCAACTGGCTGAAAAGCTCACCGAAAGAATCTTACTTGCGCTTCCTGAATGCGCTAAACCACAAGGAATTACCAAATGTCAGAAGTAGCAGTACCAGAAGGCTATCGCCTAAAAGCGAACGGCACGTTAGTGCCTGAATCACAGGTTAAAGATATTGATATCTTACGTGATGATTTGGTCACTGGAATCGTGGAGAAGGCCAAGGCCGCTCAACAAGCATTAGCTGAATTCAAAGCCATAGCAATGAGCCAGATTCGTGATTTTGTTGACCTGTCTGCAGAAGAATACGACGTGAAGTATGGCGGTACCAAAGGCAACGTTTCGTTGCTGTCGTTTGATGGCAAGTACAAGTTGATGCGCGCTGTGGGTGAGCACCGCGTATTTGATGAGCGTATTCAAGTGGCGAAGAGCAAGATTGACAGCTGTATCAGTCGTTGGTCAGAAGGCGCAAATGATCACATTAAAGCGCTGGTGGAGCATGCGTTTCGAGTCAACAAGCAAGGCCACATTGATTTGAACTCCGTGCTCTCTTTACGCTCACTCAATATCGATGAGCCTGACTGGATGGAAGCCATGGAAGCGATTGCTGATTCAGTACAAGTCACGGGAACCAGTGCTTACCTGCGTATTTATGAGCGTCAGGAGAACGGCCAGTACAAGCAGTTTCCCCTCGATATCTCAAAGCTCTAAGGAAGGACTCAATGATAAAGGAAAAGAGTAGTTATCCAGACTATGCCAAGCATGCTGTCAGTTTAGAAAGAGTAGGCTACCTCAAGGACGCCGCTTTTGCCTGGCAGGTAGCAGCAAACTATGCAGTTAAGCCAGAGAACCGTCACTGGGCAGAAAGCCGCTCTCAGTTTTGTCAGAAGTGGGCTTGGCGTTACGAGAAGGAGGCAGCATGACACAGTTTACCAGCCCTCATGACCAAGAGGCCGTCGAGAAAGAAATCGACCTAGCGCAGACACTGATTGAAATCGAAGGAACGGGATACCCAGACGATACCTATGAAGATGGTGTGATAGCCGCTCTGCGATGGGTTCAAGGGCGATGGTCCGCCCCAACCAGTGATGCCATAGAGCACTTAGAACGGTAGCCAACAGATGTATATCCCCGCTATCGCGGGGATTTTTTTACCCAAAATTTAGGAATCAAACATGAAAATTGAAATAGCAAAACGAAAGTTCCCAATAGGAAAGCTAGTGAAATACTACCCAATTAGAGGGGTAGATAACTTCAAAACGGTAGAAGTCTGTAGCGAACCTTGGGTTGTCAGCGGTGAAGTCGTAGTAAAGGTGACAGGTGTGCGTGGCTGCGTGTCTGTTGATCATTTAATTGGTTAGTTTGGAGGATGAGTAATGAACGACAAAGTTTTGGATAAGATTAAAAAACTGCTTCGCCTCGCGAAATCCTCAAACCCGCATGAAGCATCTCTAGCATTGTCTCGCGCTCAAAAGCTCATGATTGAGCACAACATTGGCGCTGACAATCCTGAGTTGAATGGCGTTTGTGATGAGATCATTACTTCTCAATTGAGAATACAGACACCGCCTGCTTACCTATCGGGGCTGTTTAACGTAGTTAAGTTGGCCTTTGGTTGTGATGGGTATTTTCAGCCAACATTTACACGTATGGAGATGGTCTTTATTGGCCACGATCAACGCCCAGAGATTGCAGGCTATGTGTACACCGTCCTTGAGCGTCAACTTACGGCTGCACGTAAAGAATTTATGTCTACGTTGAGCAAGAGGATGAAAAAGGCGAATAAGACAATTCGTGCCGATCAGTTCTGTGAGGGGTGGGTCATCGGTGTTTATAAAAAAGTTGAAGCTTTTTCCTTAAGCGATGATGAGAAGCTTCAGATCGAAAGCTTTAAAAAATCCACAAGCCTTGAAAAAGCAAATGTTAGAGCGGCTAAAAGTGCAGGACAGAAAGGTAACGAAGCTCGATACCAAGGCTTCAAAGAATCAAAGAACGTAGTGCTCAATCATGGTGTTCCAGGACAAGAAAGTAAAAAGTTGGAGGCTTTGTAGATGTACAAATCGAATAGCCAACCTTGGAGTGAAAGGCATGTTGTCATTGACTCTAGAGAGCGTAATCCATACCTCAATACCGCTTTTTATATAAATCGTCGCCGCGGAGCAAAATATGACCTTGCTCAGAAGGCATCAAATTACATCAATGGGGTGCTTAGGCGCATGATTTGGCGCTCTCGTAGGGAGGGCAAAGCATGAACCAACGCAACCGCCTTATTCAAATCATTCACGTCGCCAAGCGCGAACTGGCTCTGGAGGACGATGTTTACCGCCTGCTGTTGGAAAGCGAAACAGGCAAAGCTTCCTGCAGCAAAATGAACATCAAAGAGCTGGAACAAGTACTTTCAGCACTAGAAGCCAAAGGATTTAAACGCAGTTTACCTAAAGGTAAAACACCATTTAAAAAGCGTTTAAGCCCTAAGTCAGGTAAGTCGAAAAACACCATTATTGATAAGTGCCGCGCTGTTTGGATCTCGATGGCAATCCATGGCTTCGTTCGTGACCGCTCTGAAAGTGCGCTGGATAAATACACTCAGCGCATCCTCAAAAATCAAAAAGACAAAGTGGACTGCATTGCCTGGTGTGATGAAGACCATGCCACACAGGTACTAGAAGCACTCAAACGCTGGCACCGTCGTGTAATGATTGACGAGATGAAAGATAAAGGTTGGACCGTTCCGTGGAATGAGCGCACCAACAAACCCATGGGTTATGACGCTATTGCCGAGCATTACAACTGGATGCTGAATTTACGCAAGGAGGCCGAGTGAGCAATTTGAATCGCAAGGCCAAGGAGCTTATTAAGCACGTCCGAACCCATGGAAGTAAAACGGAGGAAGAAGCGATAGCTTACCTTGATCGGCATTGTGGAGATTGGCGAAACACACCATTACCAAGGGCTAAAAGAATAAAATCATTAGGTACAGGGGAAGTTGAATGAAGTTATCGAGATGTCCTGTCTGTCATGCCAACCTGCACTTAGAAGCGCTGGTTCAGGATGATGCAGGTCGAGAGCTTTTGGGAGAGGTGGCAAAGTTGCCAGATTTTGTCGCCAAACCTATGTTGAGTTACTTGGGGCTGTTTCGTCCGGCCAAGCAGGATTTATCCAATGCGCGCGCGGTGAAGCTGTTGCGAGAAGTCTTGGAGAAGTATCGAGCAGACCACGTCCTGGCGTCGGCCTTAGCGGAAACGGTAAGCAAGATTCATGAAAAACGTTTTAGCTATAGCGATTCAAAACCCTTGGCAAACCACAACTACCTAAAGCAGGTCTATCAGTCTGCAGCCACGCGTTTAGGTGGCTCTCCAGATGGCAAGCAATCAGGGCCGCAAGTGAATCAGACAAAAGATGATGGTTCAGCTTGGTACTTTGAACAGGCAGAACGCATGCTTAAGGCAGGACAAGACCCGTTAGGTAAGGAAAGCTCTATTGCTAGTCGATTAAAGGAACTTAGGTGGCAACCTTAAAAATGCATCTACCTTTTACCCAAACCACTCTTCGGAGTGGTTTTTTTGTGGTTGAATTCTTGTTTTCTTGGAACGCGTTCTATTGTCACGCTCAAATCAGTTACTATGCATTCGGTTACTATTCAAATGGATGTGTTTTAATGAAAAAGTCAATATTACTTTTGCCTGTATTCTTATCTGCATGTGCAACCTCACCAAGCGTCCATTGGGTCGCAGATAGTTCAATTGATGAGTTTACCGATGAATCTCGCTGTAAAGTGACGGTCGGTTCTGTCTATACGAGTAATAGTGTTTACACTGAGGTTGGTAAGCTGTATCCATTTGTTGAGCAAGTGGATGGAGAACTGCGAGTTGGTGTTATGAGCGGCGGTAAATACCAAGTTCCGGTTGGCACGGTACAACTGCGAATTGATAGCAACAAAGCTTGGACAATCACTAATTCAGAGACGCCAGTAGACAAGAGTCTCGACTTCACCTCGATGAGCAGCTACTACGAAAACCTGCCTGAAGACCAACAACAAATTGTTAAGTCTGCTATCGAGACCTCAAAACAGGCAACTAACCAAATGTTCCAGCCCTATACCGCGACGACTGGCGACAAAGCCAGATCAATTCTCAATGAAATGCTGCAAGGTAAGACAATCATTTACCGCACTGAAGGTGTGACAAACTCAGGTACAACAGGAAAGTATGAGTTGGACGAATCCTTGGCTGCTGCGTTGAAGAGTTGTGGGATTAGAGTTTAGTAAATTAGTGATTAGCTCTTGAGTACTTGGTATGTCTACTGGAAGAGCTACATGGAGATTGAAACATGCAAATTGATGAATTATATACTTTGTCGAAGTGGTATTTGGAAAACGTGAGTAGTTTGAACTTGAATACTACTCTGTCCAACGTAGTTACCGTTACTAAAAATATACAAGCGCAAAAAAATTCTAAGTCGTATAAACCACACATACAAACAAGGCTTTCCGAATTGAAAGGTTTGCTAGAGCAAATCGATTATAGTGGCCTGACATCAAATCAAAGGCGTTGCCTAAACCATCTCAACTTGAGTTCAATAGTGACAGAGAATGCATTTAGTCATTTTGAGCTTTTGTTTTCGATGGCCGAAGACGATCCCAATTATGTTCTTACAACCCTAGACAGTTATATAAAAATATTACAAAAAGCTAATGCTGCGTTTAGTCAAATTAATAGTCAACTACCTGTAGTTATTGATAGCAAGACGTTATTGCCTTTAGAAGTACCAGAAGGAAAGGTATTAACTCGTATTACGTTCCATAATGAAGCAACTATCAATAACCTAGTGGAGTTTAATCATTGGGCTAAGAGTTGGAACATGATTGCAAGGGGGTTCTCTATGTCCATAGGAGAATCCCCGGAAACTTTTGAAGTAGTGAATGCTGATAGAGGGTCTTTTATCATAGACCTAGTTGCTGGTGCAGCAGCGATGAAAATAGTTTTTGAAGCGTTAAAATCATTCACTGACTTAGCTATTTCTGTAACGGACCTGACCATCAAATTAAAGCAAGTCAAGGGGCTGAAAAACTCAGTATCAAATGATATTTACAACCAATTTGTTGAAGAAGCTAAGAATAATATTGAGGCAGAAGAGCAGCGGATCGTTGAAAGGGTTATCGAAACTTTGCTGGCAAAAAAACTAATTAAAAACCCAGAAGCTAAGAACGAACTAGCTCGTGCGATTAAAGAAATGTACAAGTTCAATGCTCAAGGGGGAACCATGCAGTGTCTTGCCAGTAATGATGAGACTTTTAATGAAGAGTCAATTAAGCAACTCAACGAGTCGTATCATCAACTTCAGGATAAATCCGAGCTAAAACTAATTGAGGACAAGAAGGCCGACAAAGATGGTTAACTAAAATAACCTTTGATGATCTTTTCACACGTAACTTCCTCTTGAGGATCATTTTCACTGTTTCATACTTCCCATATGAAGTGGGAGGGTGTGAAGATGGCTCAACGAGAAATGTTCAGTGACGAAGAAATCGATAGCAAGGTGCTAGACCATATTGGTGACTTACCAGAAGGCAGTGCAGCTTGGCCTGCAATGCTTTTGGAACTGCATGGTGTTGTGGCCAACGAGCTCAAGCAAGCTGGCATTGAAACCCCTGACTTACCGTTAAAAGTGGTGATGAGCATTGGTGAATACATGGGCGGCATGCAGGTGTACTTGCCACGTGGTGACAAACTCAAGCAGCAAATCCGCGATATGGAGATTTTCAACGAGTTCAATGGCCGTAACGTTCCGCAGTTAGCCAAACGTCACCACCTGACCAGCAAAACCATCTACGAAATCATTGCCAGGATGAGACAAGTAGAAATCCAGCGCCGTCAATTCAGCCTATTTGAATAACCAACGCCTCCAACTCTGGGGGCGTTTTTTTACCTGATCTTTTTTCAACTCTCCATTGTTGCGGGTGAATTCCTGCTCCGCACCAACCCCAATCAAAATGTTCATAACAATCAACGGAATCTATGCAATTCGTGAGGATATGAGCATGCCTGAAAGCCCACAAACTTTAGTTCTTCATCGTCGAGGCTTTGAACACGGCACCTTTGGTGTGCTGTGTGATGAGTTTGGCAATGAAATCTGTAAAACCATTGAGCGCCCGTGGAAGGACAACGCGCCCATGATCTCTTGCGTTCCTGATGGTCACTATGACCTGGTGCCTCACCAGAGTCCTAAGTTCGGCAAATGCTACGCCCTAGATGGCGAAGAGCAAGGCGTCACTATCTGGGGACCATCTCAACGCACTCACATCCTTATCCATGTGGCGAACCGAGTTGACCAACTGCAGGGCTGTATCGGTGTGGGGTTTGATTTCGGAGTCCTTAAAGACAAACAAGGCCGCAATCAGTGGGCAGTACTCGATTCTCGCTCAGCCTTCAATCATCTCATGCACAAGCTGGGTGGCAAGCCAGCCAAGCTGATCATTAAGTCGTAGGTGCAACATGGGGCGCAATTGGGATTGGTCATATCAACGTGGGCGAGAAAAACGGCTAGAGGCTGAAGAGCAAGCTCAACACAACAACGCTGCTGTGCCATCACGTCCACCGTTACACAGTCACGATGCCACCTTGCAATCCTATTTTAATCGCGGTTGGAAGAGCATTACGTCAGCCGACATTCACATCCATTTGGGCCTGGTGAAAGCACCACGTTCGTCAAGCCCGTTAGATAAACTCAGGGAGATACGCTCATGTCACTTTCAACAATAGCTGCACTGGCTTTACAGGTCGGCCCTGCCGCCATTCGTGGCATTTCTGCGTTGCTTGGGGGCAACAACGCGGCTGACAAAGTTGCGGATGCTGTAGAAGTTGCTCACCGTGAATTTACCAACGTGGAGTCAAAACAAGCGGCCGTTCGTCACGTTCTAGATGCGCTCCCTCCAGAGCAACAAAAAGAACTTGGCACGTTGCGTATCCAGTTTGAAAAAGAACTCACCGAACGCCAGCGCATCGCAGCAGAAGACCGTCAGGCTGAACATAAAACCACACAAAACACCATTCAAAGTGGTGACAACGCCCAGCATTGGGTTGTTCGTGTCACCCGTCCACTCATAGCGCTCATTAGTACCTGCGCGGGCAGTTATTACGTCATCACGAATGACTCTCCCGATCTCACAGTTGCCAGCATTCTGTTTGCACTGGGTGCGACTTACATGGGCTTACGCCACCGTGAGAAAGATAAAGGGCTGACTCAATGAGCGATTGGATCGACAAGTCGGTCGAGAAGCAACACAGCGAGTTGGAGCGGTGTATCAATAACGCGAGAACGCAGCGTGGTCGGGGCATTCAAAAGAAAATTGCGGATGTAGTGATTTGCGCTGAATGCCTGGAGCCAATTCCGAAAGCGCGATTAGCGATTAAGCCGGACGCGACGCACTGCGTGGAATGCCTGGCTGAAATGGAGGCACCGTGAAGCCTGAATCGTTGGAGCTAATCCGAACCTTTACCCCTTGGGTGATGAGCGGCATCACGCTTGGCTGGATCATCGTGGTGTTTGTGCTCAAAAAGACCTACGCCAAAACCGAAGACCTGATTGCAGTCAGGCAGGAAATGACAGCCATGCACGCGAAAGTGGATGCCTTACCTGGTCATGAAGAAGTAACCCAGCTGCGCATCGAACTCTCTGATGCAAAGGCAGAAATCCGAGAACTCAGGGCTGAGCTTAAACCCGTTAACCATCTGGCTCAGTTGCTACTCGAAAACGAACTAAAGGAAAGAAACAATGGCAATGGCTGAACTTCTGCAGCAAGACCGACGGCTGGTGATGCTGCGCATTCTCAATGAATCGGTGGGCTACACCGCCAATGACAGTGTGCTCGACCACAGCTTGGATGCGTATGGTCATCTGGTCAGTCGCGATACCGTTCGCGCCGAAATCTACTGGCTCGAAGAGCAAGGCTTAATCTCTACCAAAGACATCAATGGCACCTTAGTCGCCACAATCAAACAGCGTGGAATTGATATTGCCACAGGGCAAGCGGTTCATCCTGGTGTGAAACGTCCAAGTCCATAAACAGTAGGTGTGTCTATGTCAGAACCAATGAAGATTTACTTGCTGTGGGTGGCGTCTTATACCGCGTTCCAATACGTGAAGTTTCGTTATTACATTCGCTGTCGCCCGATTATTCGCCCGGCGTTGTCATCGTTTACTCGTCGTTTAAGAGGGCTTTATGAGCGATTCAAAGAAACACACTAAGCACCGCGTCAGTAAAATTGACCAACTGCCTGATGAACTTAAAAGCCAGTTAAACATGCTGTTGCGTGATGGCCGAATGAGTCAGGAGCGTATCCGTACGCTGATTAATGATGAAATCGATCAGAAAGGATTATCCGAAGACCCTGAATACATCAAGCGCAATGCGATGAGCCGCTATGCCCAGTCCTTTCGCAAAGGGATGGAGCGTTACGCCCAGGCACAAGAGCTGACCAAGCAGTGGGTAGGCCAGTTTGGTGAGATGCCCCAAACCGATATTTCCCGCGCTCTGATTGAGATTGGCAAGTCACACATCTTTGAATTTCAGATGGACAAGCTTGAGGAAAATAAACCTATCGATCCTAAAACGATGGGGCAGCTGGCTCTCGCGATTAAACGTCTGCAAGAAGCACAAACGGGCAGCGTGAAGTTAGAGCAGGAGATCCGCAAGCAAGCCTTTACTGAAGCTGCCGACAAAGCTGAGGCGGTTGCGAAGAAAGCAGGCATGACAAGCGATACTGTCAAGATGCTCAAAGCCGAATTGCTGGGGATTGAATAATGACCATTGCCAACCTGCCAGAACTCAACGAAGCAACCAAAGGGATTCTGATTGAGTTTGATCCAGATGAGTTGCTGCTCGGTTACCAAAAGCGTTGGATTCAAGATGACTCAGTGCTCAAGATTGCGGAGAAGTCTCGCCGTACAGGTTTAACTTTTGCGGAAGCGGCAGACTCGGCATTAACGGCAGGCACAAGCAAGACCGATGGCGGCTCTAACGTATTTTACGTTGGCTCGAACAAAGAGATGGCGCGAGAGTTCATTGATGCTGTCGCCATGTGGGCCAAGATGTTCGATAAAGCCGCAGGCGAAGTGCAGGAAGATGTTCTGAGTGATGAAGACAAAGACATCCTTACCTTTGTCATCTACTTCGAATCAGGCTTTAAAGTTCAGGCGCTATCAAGTAACCCATCCAACCTGCGTGGTATGCAGGGCACGGTTATTATCGATGAGGCAGCGTTTCATGATCGCTTAGCCGAAGTGTTAAAAGCCGCACTGGCTCTGACCATGTGGGGTGCAAAAGTCCGCTTAATCTCCACCCACAACGGCGTAAACAACCTATTTAACCAACTTATTCAAGACAGCCGGGCAGGGAAAAAACGCTATAGCGTGCACACCATCACGCTCGATGACGCCTGTGCGGAAGGTTTGTATCAGCGAATTTGTCAGATCCAAAAGGTTGAGTGGACCCAAGAAAAAGAAGACGAGTGGAAAGCGAACCTACTCAAAGATACTGCCACCGAAGATGATGCGCTCGAAGAGTACTACTGTGTACCGAAAGCCTCCAGTGGGCAGTATGTGCCTATCGTTCTTATCGATGCTGCGATGAAGAGCGGTGCGCCATGCCTTGAGATTGAAGCGCCCAAGAACTTCATGGAGTGGCCGGAGAGTGCGCGAAATCTGTTTGTGCAGCACTGGAATGAAACCGTATTACAGCCAGAGCTGGACAAGCTCAATCCCCAGCATCGTTTCTCGTTTGGGGAAGACTTTGCACGCCGTGGTGACTTGTCAGACTTTGTTCCATTAGGTGAGCGTCGTGACCTGACCAAGTACGTTCCTTTCTATATCGAACTTCGCAACATGACCTATGACGCCCAGCGTCAGGTGATGTTTTATCTGTTGGACCGTCTGCCTCGTAAGCGTGGTATGGCGTTCGATGCGACAGGTAACGGTGGCTACTTAGCAGAAGCAGCAGCACTCCGCTACGGGACAGAGATGGTTGATCAGGTCTCACTCAATGACCCTTGGTATCGAGAATGGATGCCGAAACTGAAAGCCGAATTCGAGAGCCAGAACATAGAGCTGCCTCGTAATGAAGATGTCAAAGGCGACCTTTGCCATATCCAGGTAGTAAACGGTGTGCCGAAAATCGACAAAGGCAAGACCAAAGGCCAGGACGGCAAACAGCGCCACGGTGACTTTGCGGTTGCGCTTGCCATGGCCGTTCGCGCCAGCTGGATGGAAGGCAGTGCCATCGAATTTACTCCGATCCCCAATTCTAACGACGATGACTATGACGACTACCATGCCTTTGAGCGTGGTGCCTGGTAGCAAACAGGCAAGGATTACTTATGGCTAAACGACAATCAAATATCGTGGACTTATGGGGCCGTCCTATTGAGATGGATGTGCTTGATGAGCCACAAACCAAAACAGATGCCAAGCTGGCAACGCTGCATCGTGAATTTGCAGACCATCCGTCTTCTGGTTTAACACCGGCTAAACTGGCTCGACTGATGCGCGATGCGGAGCAAGGTGATTTAAAAGCGCAGTGTGAATTAGCGGAAGATATGGAAGAGAAAGACGCCCATATCCAAAGCGAATTAGGTAAGCGTCGTATGGCGCTGCAGGGTATGGACTGGAATATCAAACCACCACGTAACGCCACAGCCCAAGAAAAAGCCGATGCCGAATTGATTCAGGAAATATTGGAAGATGCGACCTGGCTTGAAGATGCCATTTTTGATCTGAGTGACGCGACATTAAAGAGCTTTTCCAACATTGAGCTGGATTGGGAATATGAAGGTGGAGTGCACTATATCCAAAACGTGCATCATCGCGATCCTTCCTGGTTCAAAACTCACCCTGACGACCGTAACCAACTGCGCTTACGAGACGGAAGCCATGAGGGTGCTGAGTTGCAGCCGTTTGGCTGGATACGCCATACCGCTAAAGCGAAATCTGGTTACCTTACGCGTCGTGGCTTAGTGCGTGTGCTGGCATGGCCGTTCTTGTTTAAGAACTACAGTGTGCGCGATTTGGCCGAGTTCCTTGAGATTTATGGCTTACCAATCCGTCTGGGTAAATATCCAGAGGGCGCAACTGAGCCAGAGAAAGCCACGCTGATGCGCGCTGTCATGAGCATTGGCCATAACGCTGGTGGCATCATTCCTAAAGGCATGGATATTGATTTCCAAAACGCGGCAGATGGGCAATCTGATCCGTTTATGGCGATGATAAGTTGGTGTGAGAAATCGCAATCCAAAGCGATTCTAGGCGGTACGTTGACCTCTCAGGCCGATGGCAAGAGCAGTACCAATGCGCTGGGTAATGTGCACAACGAAGTAAGAGAAGAGATCCGCGACTTTGATTTGACCAGACTCGCGGCCACGCTGACTCGTGATGTGGTGTATCCACTTTATGCGTTAAACGGTAAGAGTTATCAGCACCAACGCCGCATGCCTCGCTTCGAGTTTGACCTAACCGAGCCGGAAGATTTGAAGCATCTATCCGATTCGTTACCTGGCTTGGTTGGTCTTGGTATGCGAGTTCCACTGCAGTGGGCACACGATAAAACCCAAATCCCAATGGCGAAAGATGGCGAAGCAGTACTAAGTGTATCAGCATCAACACCACCAGAGCCAAATGCTCCAGGCAAGGCCACCAATCAAGCCGCGCTAAAAGCTCAGTCAGATAAAGATGTCGTCGATGACCAGCTCGCCAATCTACACAGCCAGTCCGCAACCTTGTTGGAAGGCATGATTGAGCCGGTACGTGAGTTAGTAGAAAACGCCACATCGCTCAAGCAGCTGCGCGACGACATCCTTGGTTTACAGGGGCAAATCAGTATCGATGAGTTGGGTGAAATGATGGCACAGGCCATGGCTGCAGCAGAGCTGGCAGGTATCAATGATGTGGAGGATGGGAAGTAGTGTCTATTGTAAGGGATAACCTCATGACTCAACGTAACTATTCTCCGTATTGTGGTAACCACAAGTGTAGTGTGATGCCAAGAACATTGTTTAAGCAAGGGCAGTTCGAGTGTCCTTGTTGTGGCTGGCGCTCAAGCTTTGAAAAGGAATTCATAGAGCAATACAGAGAAAAGTGGAGTGAATAATGGTCGGGATAGCTAACTACGACTCGCTCCCATTCGAAGAGCAGATTGCCTACTTTCGCAATAAGGTCAATGTGCCCACTGAGCGTTGGGCGGATATGTGGAAGCAAGCCCACGACCGCAGCTTTATCGTCGCAGGCGCGATGAAAGACGATTTGCTGGCAGATTTTCGCTCAGCGGTCGATAAAGCCATTAGTGAAGGCAAGAGTTTAAACTGGTTTAAAAGCGAGTTTAAACACATTGTTGCCAAGTATGGTTGGGAGCATAACGGCCATGCGAATTGGCGTAGCCAGGTCATTTATGAAACCAACCTTCGCCAAAGCTACACCGCTGGCCGTGAGCAACAAATCGAACAAATTAAACATCGCCGTCCGTATGGCATCTATAAACATTCCGGCTCTGAGCACCCGCGACACGATCACCTTTCCTGGAACAACATGGTGCTGCCATTGGATGACCCGTGGTGGAAGACGCACACTCCAATTAACGGCTTCGGTTGTAAGTGCAAAAAGCTTACCGCCAGCAAGCGAACCTTGGAGCGCCTTGGCCTTGAGGTAAGCCAGGCACCAAAGATTGAACATTATGATTGGGTGGATAAAGTCACTGGTGAAGTGCATCGAGTACCGAAAGGTGTTGATCCAGGCTTTGACTACACACCCAAGTCCAGCGCAGAGTTAACCGAGAAGGCTAAAACGCTCGTTCAGGCCAAGCCACCTCTTGAAGAGCGCTTACCAACGCGATCAGTCGAAAGTACTTTTTCTACCATTAAAGGTGTTAATGCTTCGGAAATCAGCCGCGTTCTGGAGCAAACAGCAAGCCCACAGCTCACGGCCTTTACTGAGTTTCTAAGCAAGCATGAAGTCAAAACCCTGGTACTCAAACAGAGCGAACTATCTGGAAAGGCGAAAGGCCGGTCACTTGTCGAACCGATTGAAGAGTATCTGCAGTCAGGGCAAAGAGCGCCAATTCTGAACTTCTTTCATCGCAATGCAACTCGCACCAATGGCTTTACCAGTAAGCACTGGAACCATGTGGTGGTAAAAGCGAAGAGCACAGATACGCTAAAGCGAGTCACGGCAGAGCAACTAAGAGAAGCCATGGAACGCGCCATGGTTCTGAGTGCAACAAGCCAGCAATACAGTTTGTCTACTATAGTGAAAGCGATGTATGGCGATTCGGCAAGGGTGGTGAATACCTGGGCGCATGAGATGGGCCACCAAATCCACTTTAAAGCCGGTTCACCTGCAGCACCTGTCGCTTATGGCATTACTCAGTATTCCGAGCAGAATGAGTTTGAATGGTTTGCGGAGCACTTTGTAGTATGGCTGTTTGCGCCAGAGGCACTAAATGACAGCTATCCAGAAATCTTTAGCTTCATTACAGACACGGTTAACAAGGCGATTTAAAGTTATATTATGAATATCTACGAACAAGCACTCGAACTCACCAGACCGCCAGTGACTCTTGAAAACCTTCAGCAGTACGATGCGCTGCTATCCAAAGCAAAAGGCGAAGAGGCGAATCGTATTGGTGATTTATACACGGTATTGATTAGCCAGGCTGATCCAGAAGTTTATGAGCAGTACGTTTTGCTTTCGATGGGTGAAATCTAATGGCTGGTGTGAATTACACCCTTAAGTTTGAAGAGAGCCAAAAGCTACAGCGTCGCTTTAATCAGCTTTTAAAGCAGGGCAGCAGCCTGCTACCTGCCTTTCAAGACATTGGTGAAATGCTACTGCTCAGCCACGACCAACGCTTTCGTGATCAGGTTAGCCCAGATGGTGAGCCGTGGGCACCGTTATCTCCAGACTACCAAGCCAGAAAGCCCAAGCGCCAAAACGATATCTTAACCCTGAACAGTATCTTAAGTGGTAACCTCAGCTACATTGCCACCGGCTCTAACCTGTTCTTTGGTACACCGACCGAATACGGCGCTATTCACCACTTTGGTGGCAGTGAAGATATGCGACCTGCCAATGCTGCGATTCCTGCCCGTCCCTGGTTAGGTGTGGACGATGATGATAAAGCCGAAATCTACGACATCCTGTCTGACTTTTTACTCCAAGACTAAAACGCGCTGTAAGCGATTCTAAGCGCGTTAACGGCATAATTGGTGCAATGCCTCATATGAGTAGTCTAAAATTGAAATTAAACGAATTTAAACATGGTTTAAACAGGGCGTGGTTGTTTGTGAGTGCCGCGATTTAGTAGAAGTGTGAATCATATTGCTTTTTTTATTTAGATTATCCGTCCATCATAAAGTTAGAATTAAATCTTAAACTAAGAAAAGCAATAGGTTGGCAATGGAATACGTCATTAAGAATGAAGACGATGCTTTCGAGTACCTTCAGAAAATTATTGATCACGGCATCGATTTAGAGAAAGATACCATCCGCTTCGATGGTTGGCCCTATTTAAGTTTGTATATTAAGGGCAGCAAATTTGATTCGTCTCTAACTCCCTCGTTAATGAAAGGCTTTTTAGAGCTTCAAAAAGGCATCAATCGCTCATACTGTTTGGTCAAATATGGAACACCAAATACTAACGTTTTAACTAAGACAGAACGTGAAGAGCTAGAGATTAAAGTCAAGGTCGAAGGTGGCAGCACGACAACGGGTGTCGATTTACAATCTTTATTGACGAACATTGGAACGAAGGTGATCGATAAAATGGATCCAACAACATTAGCTATAACGCTGGTAAGCCTTGGGTTGATTTGGGCTGGTAAGACTTCTTATGCGGCGTATTTAGAAAACCGACGTCAGACTCGTGAGAATGAAGTTAAGTCTGAAGAAACGCGAGAGATGTTAAAATCCCAGCAGTTTATGTCAGAGCAAGAAACGGAACGTACTCGTTTGCTAACTCAAGTGATGCTGAGCAATAACGCTGTAAGTAATGTGTCCAAAGTAGCTGACGACACTAAAGCCGCATTAATCAAAGAGCTTGGTACTACCGCGTCTTCAACAATACAAGGTATTTCTGTTGACGGAGAAATGGCAGCAGAGCTAGCAAAAAATGCTCGACGCAAATCCATTGATGTTGCATTTAACGCTCGTTTTAGAATCTTGACAGTGGACTCTACCGACCCTGAAACATTTAAGGTTCGTCTCAGAAACATTGAAACAAAAGAGGAGTTCAACGCTAAGGTACAAGATTACTCGTTGGATTCTAAATACATCAAAGCACTGCAGTATGGCGAGTGGAGCAAGACTCCTATTAATTTAGTTGTATCAGCTAAGAGCAAAGACAATGAGATTTCACATGCAACGGTATTGGAAGCTAGAGTTCCTGAGCCGGACGAGCAAGACTAATACAACAACCCCCGTGAATCTCAACTAACCCCGCATGCCCTTCACTATGGAGGGCATGAAAACACATACCTTTACACCTCACCCAATCGCACAAGCGGTACTCTCTGCCAACAAGGGCAATGAGCCGTTAGCGATACTGACTGCCGATTTATCAACGCATGATGATGGTTGGTATCAACTGCTGCCAGCTGGCAAGTTCAAAGCGCCGGATGGTCGACCTTCTGATACTGCAGACGGTCACTGGCATTTAGATGCTGATGGTGCACAAGCTTTTATCGCAGCGACTAAAGCGCTTCGCGATAAGGTCCTGGTCGATTATGACCACCAAACCCTTTATGTCGAACAGACAGGAAAAAGAGCCCCTGCTGCAGCCTGGCTAACCGCCTCTACCGATATTGAGTGGCGTGAAGGTCAAGGTATCTACATCCGTCCGGAATGGACATCCAAAGCCCAGTCAATGATTGACGAGAAAGAGTATGCGTTTCTCTCGGCAGTTTTCCCTTACGACAAATCGGGCAAACCTCTCTATTTACGTATGGCAGCCATCACCAACGATCCTGGTATTACCAAGATGGAATCGGTCGCAGCGCTGGCAGCGGATTTCAATGTGCGTCTCTCTAAGAACGGAGTAGACGTAAATCTCTATGGCGAAACGGAGGATGCATTCGTGAACGAAGCACTCAAAAAGCTGTTAGCCCGACTGGGTATCACGGTCGACGGCGAACTCACTGATGAAATGGCAACGGCGGCGTTATCGGCCATCGATGCGCTGCAGACAAAAGCCGATAAGGTCGATGGTCTGGAAACGAAAGTGGCAACGCTCTCTGCGCAAGATGGCAAAGTCGATTTGTCCAAGTACGTCCCGATTGATGCCTATAACGGTGTGGTTGGCGAGCTGGCTGTTCTAAAAGCTGGCACAGACCAAACCAGCATCAGCTCATTGATTGATACCGCCAAGCAAGAAGGCAAAGTCGTTGAAGCTGAAACCGAATATTTAATCCAGTTTGGTGAGCAGCAAGGTGTCGCGTCCCTCAAAGCGATGATTGAGGCACGTCCAGCTATCGCGGCATTAAAAGCCACTCAAACCCAAGGCAAAAAGCCACCTCAAGATCAGGTCAATAAAGATGACCTAACTGAAACCGAATTGGCGGTGCTCAAAGCCACTGGCTTAACCAAAGAGCAGTACCTCGCCACCAAGCAAGAGGAAGCATAAATGAGCTCAGTTTTCGCACGTCGTTCAGGTTTAAAAGGTGCCTACCCACTAGCGGCAGCTGCCGTGGTGATGGCCTGCACTCCAGTGTTTCTCACAGCAGGCTTAGCTGTACCGTTTGCTAGCGCAGATGGTACGTCCAAGTTTGCTGGTATCGCCACGTTTAACGCCGACAACAGCGCTGGCGCTGATGGTGAATTGAAAGTCGAAGTCGAGAAGCAACAAATCGCATTGCTTAACTCGGGCGACATCGATGACAGCCACGTTGGCACCACCGTGTACTTCAGTACGGAAAACAGCGTGTCCATTGATGCCGCTACCGCGTCACGCGCAACAGCGGGTGTGGTGAGTGAAGTCGATGGCGATTTGGTGTGGGTGCAACCTGCAGTGGTATAGCGCTTAACGCGTGATCCTTTAGTGAATTAGTTCTCAGGAGAGAAAGATGAAAACAAGCGGAGCGAATCTCAGCGTTCTCTATACGGCGGTAAAGACCAACTTCCAGATTGGTCGACAAACCTATACCCAACTTTGGCCGAAAATCGCCACGTTAGTGCCGTCAACCACAGCCGTGGAAACTTATGCCTGGCTAGGTGAATTTACCCGCCTGCGTGAGTGGATTGGTGAGCGTCAAATCAACCGTATGAAAGCGCATGGCTACACCTTGGCGAACAAAAAGTTCGAAGGTACAGAAGCCATTGGTCGTGAGTACGTAGAAGACGATACCTATGGCGTGTTGATGCCGAAGTTCCAGGACATGGGCTACGCAGCAGCGACGCACCCAGATGAAATGACCTTTGCATTGCTGTTGGCTGGTTTTGACAACCTATGTTACGACGGCCAGAACTTCTTCGATACTGACCACCCAGTAGGGGATGAAGGTCAAGAAGCTTCAGTCTCTAACATGCAGGCAGGCGCTGGAGAAGCATGGTTCCTGTTGGATACTACGCGCCCTCTGAAACCTCTGATTTATCAGCAGCGCAAAGACTACAACCTGAATAACAAGACCGATGCTTCCAACAGTGATCACGTCTACATGATGGATGAGTTCCTGTACGGAGTGGATGCTCGCGGTAACTGGGGCTTTGGGTTCTGGCAGCAGGCATTTGCCTCTAAAGCGGATTTAACGGACGCGAACTTCGATACCGCGATGGAAACCATGATGGGCTTTAAGTCCGACAAAGGCCGTCCACTGGGCATCATGCCGAACCTGTTGATTGTTGGTCCATCGAATCGCAGTGCGGCGAAGAAAGTCGTTGAAGCGGAAAACAAAGCACAAGGTGAAAGCAACACCAACTTCAAAGCGGTGGAAGTGCTTGTGGTGCCTTGGTTGCCGTAAGTCAGATTTAAGCTGGCTTAGTCACCTTTGCCAGCTTTCCTTTTGTCATTGAATTATGGAGAGCTTATGTCATGGCTGAAAAAACTCTTATCGCCTCTTTGGTTAGTGTCATCTGTCACGCACATACAGGCTATCGCCGTGCAGGTATGGCGTTTTCTAAAGGGGAAAACACCCTCAAACCTGATTCCATTACCCAAACTCAATTGGCTCAGCTTAAGGCCGATCCACGACTTAAAGTCACTTTGGCTGAAGATGCGCTTTCAAGTGCCTCGCTTAATGAGCCAACGGGTGGTAACCAATCCGACGGCAACCTGGGCGATAGCGCTCTTCCTGCCAATTTAGTCGAAGCCATCCAGCGACTCGACCCAAGCAACACTGAGCATTTCACTACAAGCGGTAAGCCAACCACGGAAGCGCTGAGTGAACTGATGCAAACCAAAGTGTCTGCTGCAGAGCGCGACGAAGCCTGGGAAACCTTCCAGGCAAATGAAGCAAACCTTGATGGTCAGCCTGACGACGAAGAGAAAGGTGAGTAACCGATGAAGTACTGCACTCGCGACGACATGATCACTCGCTTCAGTATCGAAGAGTTGATTGAGCTAACGGATAAGGACGGTAGCACAGGTGCCATTGTCGATGCCGTTCTTGACCAAGCCATTGTCGACGCGAGTGCCACTATTGATGGTTACATTGGAGGCCGCTATCAACTGCCATTGTCTAGCGTGCCTTCCATCTTGCTGCGCATGGCTTGCGATTTGGCTCGCTACTTCTTGTATGACGACCAACTGGGCGATGAGCACCAAGTCACCAAGCGCTATCGAGATGCGATTGAATACCTGAAACAAGTGGGTAACGGCAAAGTGCAACTGGGGATTAATGCCAATAGTGAGCGCCCAGCGCCGACAAGTACCGCGCAGATGGTTTCATCTGGCAGTGTCTTCTCTCGCGAAAACAGCAAGGGCTTTATCTGATGGACAGCGATTTAATTCAACTCACCATTGAGCGGCTTAAAGACCAAAGTGACGGCAAGCCACCTTGGATCGATGTGAAAGAGATTGATTCGCTCACTCAGCTTCATGAGAAGAAGTCTGCGCTGCTAAGAACGCCAGCCTTGTTTGTGTTTTTGGTCAGTGACAGCCCTAAGCCGGATGTGCGTGGCAGTGGGCTTTACCTTCAAGACTGCGTAGCCACGGTCGGCGTGGTTATCGTCACCAAAAGCACCAACAGCAAACCCATTGACTGGCAGCCGCTGCGAAAAGAACTGCGCCAGCGTCTGTTTGGTTGGACACCGGATGATGAATATGAGCCTTTCTGGTTAGGACCAGGGCGACTCATGGGCATCTCGAATGGTCGGGCAGATTGGTTCGACCAATTTATTACTGAATACACAGAGGATCAGAATCGTTATGGCTCGTAAAGAACGAAAGAAAATTCTCGCCTTTGCTGTGGAATCCACCTATGGCGTTGATGCCATTGCTGCTGGTTCTCCTCAATATTTGCTTGGGCGTGAGTTCTCCATCACACCGATGGCTGGTGAATCGCAATCACTGGAATATGACAACGGCCAGCTTGGTAACTCACAACAGATTGTGACAGAGCTGTATGTCACGGTGGAGTTCACTGTCGACTTGTCAGCGAGCAGTGCTGTCGCTGCAGCTGCACCTTATGCAGACTTACTATCAGCATGTTTGCGTAAGACCGAGACCGATGTCGCGGAATGTCGTTATGTGATTGATGAAGACTCGACTAAATCCCTCACCTTGTATTTCTACCAGTCTGGTGCGCTGCATAAAGTCACGGGCGCTCGAGGTTCGATGTCCATCACTGCCCAGGCGAAAAACTTCGGTGGTATCAAGTTCACCTTCAGCGGTCTGTTTAGCCCGGTTGAAAGTGCCGTATTACCTGCGGCGAACTTCGATGTCTGGCAGACCCCACTCAAGATTGGTGTGCAAAACTCCTCGTTCGCCATTGATGGTACGCCACTCAAGATGATTAGCCTCGAATATGACCAGGCAAACTCGGTGGTGTATCAGGAGTACGTTGGGCACGAAGAAATCATTATTACGGATTACGCACCAACGGGAACCATCGTTATTGAAGCACCAGACCAGACAACGTGGGATGCGTTCGCCAAAGCAGAGGCAGGGGCAACGCACAGCATTACGTTTGCCAATGGTCCGGTAGGTAACCAGGTCGAGTGGTCCAGTTCAAAAGTGCAATTAGGCCGCCCAACGTATGGTGAGCAAGATGGCACTCAAACCTTATCGATTCCACTTATTCCAATTGGCAATGTGGACTTAATCACCACGCGTTAAACACCGTTTAAACGCATTTAACTGACTGTTTAAAGGAGCACTCCATGTTTAAAGTTCAAAAGGAACGCCTTGTTAAAAACTGGCCTGCCAAGGTATCGGTGGCCGTCGATGACGGCAAGGTTGAAACCCACAACATTACGCTCGATTTACTCCTGCTCGATGTCGACAAAAGTGACAAAGTCTTGCGCTATTTCAAAGAGAACGTTAAGCAGGTCGTTAAAGGCTGGTCTGGTATTGGTGACGCAGACGGCGAGGTGATGACGTTCAGTGAAGAGAATCTCGATATCTTGCTGGGCGATCCTGCTTTTATCAAAGCGGTTGTCGATGCTTACTTGCAGGCCAACTCAGGGCAGGCAGCTGAAAAAACTCATAGAGGCGGTGCGCACGTTGATGCGCCGCCGTAATGCCACCAAAAGAGATGAAGACAGCTGGGAAGAAGAGCTAGCACTGTGGGGCGTTCAGAATGTTCAGGACGCCCACGACGAACCCATTGAACTTTGGGAAGAGCACCTAGAAGTGGTGCAGTGGTGGATTTCCATTCCTGGTTTTCTCAAGTTTAACGGCACCGCATGTCTGGGTATGGATGTGCTGGCCGTTAAAGCCGATATGGAGTTGTCCGACTCTACTTACTCTCCAGAGCAATATCAGAAGCTCAAAGTGATCGCCCGAACCTTGGCCGAGGAGCTGAACCAACGTGAACAATGATCTTAAATTCACCCTGCGCTTTGACGCTGAAAACAAGCAGTTTATCGGTCAGGTAAAACAAGCTGGCGTTGCCGTTGATCAGCTCGGTGGAGATGCGGGTAAAACACAAAGCAAGCTATCGGGCCTTAGTCGAGAATCCGATAAGCTCACCGGAGAACTTGGGAGCCTGAAAAATCAGGTGCTCGGTTTAGCCGGTGGGTTCTCTGCTCTATTTGCTGCCCAGCAAGCCAAAGACTCACTAGCTCAGTATCAAGATATCCGCACTCAAATCACCGCCCTCGTTGGCGGCCAACAAGAATGGATTGAAACGGAGCAGTACCTCAATCAAGTCGCTGATGAACACAATAAAACGCTTGATACGTTGTCAGGCACATACGCTCGCTTACTTGCACTCGAAAACGGTGGTCTGATTTCACACGAGCAAACCATCGCTCTCTTTGAAGGCATGAGTAATGCCGCCAGTGCGAACGGTGCCAGCAGTGAAAACCTCGGCAATGTGATGTATGGCTTACAGCAAGCCATGGCAAGTGGCACGGTTAGAGCTGAGGAGTTTAACCAGGTCACTGAACCAATGCCGGATTTGTTGATCAAAATCGCCCAAGCAGCCAACACCACCGTTGGCGGACTGCGTGAGATGGTTAACTCCGGGAAAATGAGCAGTAAGCAGTTTGGTGAGTTACTGGTTCAGGCGCTTGAACAATACGATGGCGCAGCCGCCAGAACGGCAGACAACGTTAGTGCGAAATCGGCAGAAATGGCCCGTGCTTACCAACAGGCCGTCGTCGCGTTTGAGCAACCTATTTCTGATTCCTTCACCGTATTCGCAGAAAGCAGTGCAGGCGCATTAACGTTACTCGCAGAAAATGCTGACCTGGTAACCATGATTGTGGGTGTGTCCATGTCTGCTGCGATGGGCCGAGGTGCAGCTGCCGTCTATGTACTCACAACAGCAAAACTTCAAGCTATTGCGGCAACTCACAAACAAGAACAGGCCAACTATGCTGAGTTGAAATCGCTTGCAGCTAAACAGCAAATTGAAGTTCGTTACCTTGAAACGCTACGCCAATCGAATAACCAAAAATTTCGCGCTATCGGGGCAGAGTCTCAATTAACTGCAGCTCGTCAGCGTCTGGTGACGACGACAGGTGCGCTTGCCGCTGCACAAAGCCGTCTGAATGTTGCGAGTCGTGCTGGCTCTGCGTTATTAGGAATATTGGGTGGCCCGGCTGGTATTGCCATGATGGCGGCAGGGGCTATCGGTTATTTTGCGTTGTCCAATTCAGATGCTGCAGACGAAACAGGGCGTTTCTCCGAAAGTATTGAATCCTTGCTTGGTCAAATGGATAAGCTCGAAGCCAAGAGACTTAATCAAGGTATGGCCGAGCGCATGGCCAAGCTTACTGAAGTTCAACTAAAAATTGAGACGCTCAATAATCAGCGCGGCACGAATAAAATAGAACAACGCAACAAGCAGCTTGCGGAGTTAAGAAGCGAAGAAAGCCAGCTACGTAAAGAGATTATCAGTCTTGAAGAAGAACTCGACGAAATTCGAACTCGACCACTCGATAAGCCTGACCCCGAAGATCTTCAAGACGAGAAGGTAACCGAATCTGCCAATAAGATGCTTGCCAACCTGCAGAAGCAAAATGCACTTTATGGCCAAACGACCCACGCAGCAAAGCTTAAGTACGAGTTGGAACATGGCTCCCTAAAAGGCATCAACGAAGAGTTAGCTAAAAAGCTAATGCTTGAAGCGCAATCGCTTGACGCTAAAGAAACGACTAAAAAGGACAAAAAAGACACTGCCGCAATTGATGCGTTTTACGCTCAAACCGACGAATTAGAGAATGCTTGGTTGCAAAGGCTAGCGATTGAAGCTGATTACGAAAATAGGGCGGTTATCCAGGAGCAATATGCCTATCAGGCTCGCTTGGAAGATATGGAAGCTCACTATCAAAAAGCGGTTACTCATGCACAAAACAACCAAGAAACACTATCTGAGCTGAAACAAGAGTATCGACTACAGCAGGAGATCGCGGAAGCCGATCACCAAACTCGATTACGAGAAATAGAAAACGAGATTCAAGCACAACGAGAAGAAGATAACCAAGGCTTTTGGGAGCGTTATCTTGAGTCAATGCAAAGCAATCTGATGAATGTCGACCAGTTGGCCGCAAACACGATAGATAGCTTTTCTTCAGGGATGGGAACAGCTTTCGAGCGAATGTTGTTTGACTCTGAGAATCTGGGTGATGCCATGACTAATTTAGCTGATGGCATGAGCCGAAGCTTTGTTAATGCCTTAGGTCGTATGGCATCAGAGTGGCTTGCTTATCAGTTGGTGCAAAAACTTGTTGGTATGGAAACGGCGACTGCGAGTGCTATGGCCGTGTCGACGCAAGCGCAGGCTATGTCGCTGATGGCTGGTTTAAACGCCTACGCCTCTACTGCTGCAATACCAATTACTGGTCCATTAATGGCTCCAGGAGCAATGTCATTAGCACTAACTGCCACTGCTCCTATGGCTGCGTCGGTATCAGCACTGGCTTTTAGTGGAATTCTAGGCCAAGCCCATGACGGTATTAACCTTGTACCAAGAGAAAACGAAGGTACTTGGCTACTCAAAGCAAACGAGATGGTACTCAACCCAACTCAGGCCGATAACTTTCGCTGGATGGTCGACATGATGCAGCAGATGAAAGCCATGATGGGAGCTGCGATGACTGCATCTGCTGGCGCACCTGCGGCGAACGACAATGCGGTAGCAGTCAATGTCTCTGGCGTTGACCGTTCTGATAATAGATCGACTAACAATGTTGGAAGTGATTTATACCTTACCCTCAATCTGGTTGAGGATGCTTCTCGTGCCGGTACTGTGGAGCAGTCCAGTGATGGTGACATGACCACCTTAGATATCAAGGTCGCGAAGCTAATGCAATCGTCATCCACGCAAACCGCTCAGGTCATGCAAACCCGATACAGGATACAGCAATATGGCGGCTAAGTTCTCTTACCCTGAAGGGTTACCGCGACCACTGCTCTCCGATATGAGCCTGAACCAGTCCACGGGCGTATTGGTCACCGAGTTTAGTACTGGACGAAAGCGCGCCAGAAAGCTACCGAACCGGCCATCTGAAATGAAAGCCACCTGGAAGATGAAAACCAGCATGGCAAATTTATTTGAATCGGCTCTGGATAACTGGCTGCTCGGTCGCTGGTTTTTAATGGATATTAAAACGCCGTTCAGCGATGACCTGCAGCAATGCGAAGTTTTAATCACCCAGGACCCTAGAGACAAGCGCAAACCAGTCAATGCCAAGTTCTGGGAGTACACAGCAACAGTGCAGATCAAGAAAGTGCCACAACTTGATGAAGGCATTCTGCTGGACACTATGCTGGCCCCGAACACCTTTGTTGAACTGATTGCTCAACTAGAAACCACCATGATGGAGTTACCTTAATGTCCAGTTTTCCGGATTTATTAGCCGATTTTGAAGAAGCGGTGGAAGCACTAAAAGTCAAACTGAGCCAGGACACCAGTGCCAACACCAACTATAACGGTGAATCTATTCAGTCAATCGCTAAAGACATTGATGATAAATGGGCGGCGGTTCAGGCTTTGGTTGATTCAGCCATTGTGTTTGAAACCAAAGCTTTGATGGATACCCATGTACCAACCGCTGATGCTAATGGTTTTTATCCATTAGCTAAAGTGTGGCGCGATCCAACAGAGGAATATAACGGTCTTTACGGTTGGGCTGACTCTGCCTGGGAAAAGTCATCCTACGATACTAGTGTTCTTATCAACGAGTTAAATAAAAAAACGCTATTAGAAATAGCGAAAGCTGGGCTGGGTCACACCGAGTCGGATAGCGATGTTGAGTTGGCCATCATTGACCGGTTTGCTCAGTTGGCTTTTGCTATTACCTCATCGGGCAGCGTGGATTACGCGGGGTTAAACTTTTCTTCGCCATCAGACGAAGGTGATTTGGTCTTTATCAACAAGCTCTCTCAGTTGCTATTTAAAATATCCAGCGAAGGGGATGTGGGGTTTGCGAATGTTGATTTCAAAGCAGAAAATGGTGGTGAGAGTCTAGTCATTGTCGATAAGCGAGGTAACGTTGCCTTAAAAATATTGTCAGATGGACGTGTCGAGATCCCTGAACTAATCAAAGATGACGCGCCAAACCAAAGCGTTGACAGTGTCAGAGTTAATCGAATGCTCACACCGTCTCATTTGGATTTGCCACCGTTTGCAGATTTCACTCAGTTAGCTATGTATGGCCAGTCGCTATCTATTGGTGTTGAGGCTGAACCTGCTCTATCAACAGCACCAAGCCAGCAACACTACATGTTTGGCTACGGCTCGTTCGCAACAAACTTAACAGATATGGAAGCATATCATCCGATAGTGCCATATCAAGAAGGTAATCAAGACAGGGAAACGCCCCAGGCGGGAATTCTAGAAATGATCACGGACCTTGTGCAGCGTGAAAATGGCATCGCGCCCCCGACTTTTCTTATGGGGGGATGTGGTCAGGGTTCAAAGACGATTGAGGAGCTTTCCAAGGGAACGGTGCATTTCAACCGTCTTTCCACCATGCTTAGTCAAGGTGAGGATGTCGCCAAACTTGACGAAGTGGGTGTGTCTCTCGGTGGTGTCTTTTGGGTGCAAGGAGAAAACAACGCCTCGCGGTCTCCAGACACTAAAGATTATGCGGATAAGTTGGTTCAGTTGCGCCATGACATCCAATCTCAGCGAGATTCTCAGAGTGCGGATTTGCCATTGATAACCTACCAGACAGCCCCACGCCTGACATTGCTTGAAAATCAGTATGGTGTACCTGATGGGCAGATGTTAGCCACTGAACTGGACCCGCTTATCTTTTTGGCCACGCCAACGTATCACCTTCAGTTCGCTGAAGACATGATCCACCTATCGAATGTCGGTTCGAAATTACTTGGCGCTTACATGGGTAAGGCTTGGAAGCGAGTCATGATCGATAAAGTCAAATGGCGCCCGTTAAGTCCTATATCGATTAGCCGTTCAGGTCGGATTATCAGCATTAAACTGCATGTCCCAAACCCACCCATTGTTATTGAGCCGGATGAGGTTCATGCAGGATTCCGTGTAAATGATGGTGATGATGTGCCGGTTACTAGTGTGTCGGTTGCTGGCGATACCATTCGGATCGAACTGTCTAGAAATGCAGCCAGAGCCACGATTGTCTACGGAGAAAATCATATTGGCTGTGTGCGTGATACCGCCACTGAACATGAATACGTAACTATTTCAGGTCAACGCTATGACCTTCATAACTATTTGATCGCATTTAAAGCCGAGGTGTAATTGTGACGACTGTAATTCAATTGAACAATGCGGATTTTGACAATCCAAATTTACCAAAATTTATTCCTGTTGATTCAAATGGGCTTCTTGCTGCCTATACGTTTGATCAGCGAGCAAATACGCTTACGGGTAGCGCGCTTGAAGTCACTGGGACATTAGAATTTGACCCGTACGGGGTCACGATTGACAACCTGAACGATCAGGTTGAGATACCAGTGAAAGATGCTGATGTCCCATCAATTACGATGATTTACATAGGTAAGATACTGCCAAGCGCCTCAACCAATACCCACTTTGTTGGTCGATTTGCCGACTCACTGTCACTTTATGCTCAGTCAGGAAAAGCGATGATGTACGCTAAAGATGACGGTGACGGTTCGCAAGTTCAGACACCTGCGATTTTTTTGGATGCGACAAAACCCACAATGTATGTCGGTAAGCGTGATATTAATGGGGTGTCATTGCAAGTGCCTGGCCTCAATCAAACGACCTCCCAGCCTGCTAAAACTGCGCTTAGAATGGTTGATGGTAATCTCTTTATAGGCTCTTCAACCAGTAATGAAGATTACAAATCACACTGTAATGCGATCCTTGTATACAACCGTTTATTGTCTGATGAGGAAATCAATCGAATTCACTATCAGATGCTCAACTACTTCTCTGCTATTGGTGTCGATATCCTGTAATGAAAGCCAATGAAATTACCTACGGTAATGTATCTGATGGTGTTTCAACTATTATCTAGCATTCGCAGCGCCACCGATGCAGATGACGCGTAGCGAATCGCCATGGCAATCATGAGCCAGTCCATTCTTAAAACGAGATTTAACCTATGTCTCAAGCCCTAAAACAATATCACGCCAGTGCTGGACCTGACGACAAACTGATCACCCTGCAATTATCCTCAACCGCCTTTGAAACTCGTTATCTGGTTTCGGCGTTTGAGGATGTTACTGCCGCCCTCGAAGATGCCAGACTGGTGACTTTCGAGGCGTATGGGTTGTCAGTGAACTTGCCTAAGTCCGCCTCCGGCGCGGAAATGGAGCTGCAATTTGGTCTCGATAACATCACCGGTGAAGCGCGTCAGATGATAGAGGCGGCGCGCCAAGCTGGCGCGGATGTGTATATTACCTTGCGCGAGTACATGGCTTCGGACCTAACGGCGCCCGCTTCCAAACCGATAAAATTCAAAGCAACCAAAGCGGCGACCACGCGCACCAATTGTTCGGTTTCTGCTGGTATCGGCTATCTCAGCAATAGCGCTTGGCCGCGTCCTCGATTTACCGTTGAGTACGCCCCTGGACTGGCGACCATCTCGTAACGAATCAAAAGGTTTTCTATGAACGCAGAGGAAATTATCAGCACAGCGCTGCGTGTCCCTTATTTGCCAGGCGGTCGCGATCTAGATGGTTGGGATTGCTACGGCGCTGTTCGTTGGCTGAATGATCAATTCAATGGCATTTTAATGCCGGAGTTTCCCGCGCTCAGCCATAAAGATGTTCTGGTTACCCAGCGTGCAGCCTGGTCCCTGCATGATTGCGTTGATGAATGCAATTTTCAGCCATTGGCGTTGGCGGCACAATACAAAGGCCGCCTTTGGGTTCATACCGGATTTGTGCTGCCTGACCGTCGCATCATTCACGCTTATGACAACAGCAGCAAAACCACTATCCACCGGCGCAGCATGTTTGAAATGCTCGCGCCTGTTACCAAGTATTACCAATGGAAAGACCAAGATGGCCACCCTGATTGTTTATCCTGACGCTGCCGATGTGACAGTTCGAGAAGAAAACCCTATTCATGAACTCACATTCAAAGCCTATCTCGACCGTCATGTCCCTGGCTGGGATAAAGGGCCAACAGGGCATAAGTTAAAAACGCCTCGCTTTGTAGCCACGATTAATGGCCAGGCATTTAACCCGAAAGACTGGGGCTACAGGGTGTTGATGGACAGTGACACCATTGATGTTGTGATCCCACCCAAAGGACTTGATCCGGTCTCATGGGCGTATATCGCAGTCGCGGCGCTGACCGCGGCGTATTCCGTTTACACCATGAACAACATGAACCAGCTGGGCTCCAATTCCTCGACGGTACCCACCGGAAAGAACATCTATGACATTAACGTCCAGGTGAACAAGGCGGAATTAATGGGTGTCCGCCCTGAGTGGTTTGGCCGTCACCAGTCCGTGCCGAGTTACCTTTGCAGCCCGTATAAGTATTACAACGATGATAATGAACAGGTCCTTGCGTTAATGTTGCACGTTGGTGAAGGGCATTATCAGATATCTTCAACCGGATTAACCATAGCTGGCACGCCAATCAGTCGCCTGAGTGACGACGCGAACTGGCAATTGTTTAGCCCTGGTGAGGATGTCACGACTCATGAGGCCCATAAGAACATCTACACCGCTGAAGAGGTCGGCGGGACGGACAGCTCCAGTGGTCTGGATTTTATCGGCCCTATCGCCTCAGTAACCGTAAGCGCTGAAGATGATAAGTCCGTTATTCTGAGTGAAAAAACGGTGCTTGTTCAGGATCGCTTTTTACGCACAAGTTATTACGGTGATGGCGACCGAGAGACCACCTATTACTGGAAGAACAAAAACTTAGAATGGGAAGCCGGTACCACGTTTACGATTACTGGCATTTCATCCACATCGGTCCTAATTGATGACATTGTGGAGATTGTTGACAGCGGTAACGATGGCACGACAGGGGAACCCCTGCCGGATAAGATTATCGGAAAAGGTTTTAGCGTCCTTAGCGTCAATCAGGAGGTTCAGCTATCTGGCGCAGGCTCGAATGATTCGACTTATTTGGCTGTGCCTCTGTCAGACACGGAGCTGACTTTCAAAGATCTGGAAGGTAATGACGTTACCGACCTAACGCCCGCGCCAAGTGTAACAATTAAGATCACCACAACCAGCACGGATGATGGTCTTTACGAAGTCGTTTCTACCGACGCTAATTATCAGATGACGGTGAAGCGCGTCGGGGATGAAGATTGGACCGGCTTTATTGGCGGAACGTATACGAGCGGTATCTCACTGGATGTAACCAGCGACACGCTGCCCGATTACCAGCTGGGCCCTTATGTTGGATGCCCTGAAGGATACACCACCGATTATATCGAAATTGACATGCTGCGCAGTTCTGGATGGGGACGATACGACAAGAAAGGCCGGTTGCAAAATCACACGGTGGACTGGGAAGTTTGGGTACGCGATGCCGATGTAGGAGAACTCGATACCTGGCAGGTGTTCCCGTTCACCTATACCGATAAGAGTTTCGACCAGGTTGGCCAAACTCACCCGATCACGCTACCAAGCCCGATACGCCCCGAGGTGATGCTGGTCAGGAAAACAAAATCGTATGATGACACCAAGTACCTGGACAAACTGCAGTGGATGCGTTTAAAGAGTAAACTGCCAACGGCGAGCAGCTACGAGACCAGCACCACGCTGGCCATCTCGATTCGTTCCGATTCCAACCTTTCCTCATCGGCCACCAACAAGTTCAAGGTATTGCAAACCCGAAAACTGCCGGTACCCGATGGGGCGGGCGGCTGGACTGAAGAGCTATACGCTACCCGAGATATTGCCCCAGCCGTGCGCTATATCGTGCACCAGTCTGGCGGGTCGGATGATGACATCGATATGGATGAACTACTTTGGATGCACGACAACGTGTGGTCGCCAAACGAGGAATATTTCGACGGTGGCTTTGTTGATGACGGAACCATCTACTCGGCATTAAAAACGGTCCTGCAGTCTGGTATGGCTGAGTTTTGTTTCGACATTGGCAAAATTCTGCCTAAGCGCCTGTTTGAG
Source organism: Vibrio sp. M60_M70 (assembly GCF_037162085.1). NCBI lineage: Bacteria > Pseudomonadati > Pseudomonadota > Gammaproteobacteria > Vibrionales > Vibrionaceae > Vibrio > Vibrio sp. M60_M70. Next base: position 2,196,011 of record NZ_JARLUL010000001.1, on the reverse strand, counting down.
AAAACCAGCGCAGGTCATGTCTACACGCCGGACGTCATGCAGGGTGAAGGTTTAACCATCACCACCACACTGTATGATCCCGACCAGAACGAGGGGTTAATAGTGTATTACATGGACCCGACCGACTGGACAACCAGCAGCGTCAAGTGCTGGCTAGGCGATAAGAACGCGATCAGTAAATGGGGAGAATTGGAGCTGACCAAAGGCGTCACCTCAAGAACGCGCGCCTGGCGCATTGGCATGCGCATGCTGCGTCGCACTCAGGGTGAAAAAATCAATTACTCGTTCACGACGGAAATGGACGCGCTCAACAGTACCTATCTGGACTATGCGGAGTTGTGTGATGACCTTCCAAACTTTGGCCAGTTCGGTGAGGTAGTCGACTGGCAGGTGGTCCGCAATAGCAACGATGAATTAGTGGCTCAAATTACCGTGGATCGGGAGTTAGAATGGACAGAGGGTGAAGCTCACTATATGACCGTTCGACGCCATGATGGCACGGGCAACGGGCCTTTTGTCGCGACTAAGGTCAGTAACAGGGTGGTGATGCTCGATGGCCAGCTGGACTTTATCCCAAATCTTACGGGACAAATAGAGCGTCCATTGTGGCTTTTTGGTGATGCGACCCGCTATTCAGAGCCAGCGGTGATTACCTCGATAACACCCAACATCAACAACGAGCAAACTAAATGCAGCGTTAAGGCGACGAACTACGTGGCTGATATGTTTAAAGACGATAACAATACCCCGCCTGCGGAAGGAGTTACGTGGTGGGAGTAAGTTACGTCCTTAAGAGGAAACGTATAGGCGAGATGGTAAAGACGTTCTTTGTTGCGCCTTTACGGTTTATTTAATAAAAGTATGATATTTTGATGATGCGTAGTTGCATATACGCATTAAAAAAACAATTAATCATCAAATTATTCAGAGATAACAATGAAAAAAACAACCCTTCTAATAGCTGTGGCAGCCTTGGCTGGGTGTGCTTCAAATGACTACAAACAAATGAGTGTGAGTAGTGGTTTATCAGAGCAAGCGCTAAAGGCTAACTGTGAGCAAATAACCTGTGTTTACGACCAATTAAAAGATAATGTTCAAGCAACCGCAAATGACCAGAACATCATGTTCGCCTTGAGTGGTATTGAGTCCCGAACTATAGAATTTACTTGGGTTAGTAACAGTAACCAAATTATAGCGGAAGTCTTTAACGTTACATTGTATGGAACGTGGAACTTCTCTGATAGCGCAGAAATTTATGTCGGCAAAGATATGGTAGCGAAAATCTCAGGCACCAAGAACAGTTATGTTGGTACTTGGAATGATGCTGCTCAAGAGCATGAAAAGATTGAAACGGTTAGAGATGTTATTTCGGTCGAACAGGCTGAGAAAATTGCCAATGCTAACTACGAGGAAATAACTATCCGCTTTTATGGTAAAAATGGATATAAAGACGTTAAACCACAACGGGAAAACAACCTAGTTAATGTAGTTAACTTAGTAAAAGCAGGTGTTTAAATTCAGCTCCTGCAGCTGAGTGCTGAGATACAGCTCCAACTATAAACCGCGCAAATTGAAAACGGCTATGTTTTTTATTTTGTGCGGTTTTGTTTTTCAAACCGCGCGACGGGCTACACAAACTACTGTCAACAGTAAAAAAATACATTTTTAGCAAAAAATATTGAGGGAAGGGCTTTACTTTTCTGTACTGCTTGTCAGCAAAGGGGTGAGGTTACTTATCCACTAATTTTGTGGATAACTATGTTGATGAGATCTGAGTAAAGATCTTTTATATGCAACCTGGTTTTTATTTAGTGAATTTTTAATCAGAGTTATACAGAGAATATGCAATTAAAACATAGATTTATTGATGTTAAGCAAAATGTATTCAAGGTGGATAAAAATCTAGCTTTTGGGGATAAAGAGTGTTTAGGCCAATTTTTGGGGAAAAGTTGTGGAAACTGCAATGTGAAGAATGGGTGTGGCTCTTCAGCTAGGGCGAAGTACTATATCAGAGTAGGTTTTGTATGGCTACAGCATTCTAGACAAACAAGAAAATTTATTAACAATGGTGGGTAAATTTTCAATAGACGTAGATTTCATTGGCCAAGGTGTATATATATACAGCCAAAGCGCAGTAAAGTTGAGGAAGGGTATGAGTAAAGTCTATGAATTGGTCTCCGATTATCAGGCATCGGGTGACCAGCCGGGAGCGATCAAGCAGCTGCTTGAGGGGCTCGATGCTGGACTGGCACATCAAACACTATTGGGGGTAACGGGATCGGGTAAAACGTTCACACTAGCGAATGTTATCGCTCAAGCCCAACGACCTGCAATATTACTTGCTCCAAACAAAACGCTCGCAGCGCAATTATATGGCGAGATGAAATCATTCTTTCCCAATAATGCGGTGGAGTACTTTGTTTCCTACTACGATTACTACCAGCCTGAAGCTTATGTCCCGACGACGGATACTTTCATTGAAAAAGACGCATCGGTTAACGCTCACATAGAGCAAATGCGCCTTTCCGCAACGAAAGCACTATTGGAACGTAAAGACGCGATTATCGTTGCGTCTGTTTCTGCTATCTATGGTTTGGGTGACCCAGAATCTTACTTGCAAATGATGTTGCATTTACGTCGTGGTGACGTGATTGATCAACGGGACATGCTACGACGTTTGGCAGAGTTACAATATTCGAGAAATGACGTGGCATTTGAGCGAGGACAGTTTCGGGTTCGTGGCGAAGTGATTGATATCTTTCCAGCGGAATCTGACCAAGACGCAGTTCGTGTCGAAATGTTTGATGATGAAATTGACTGCATAAGTGTTTTTGATCCATTGACTGGTGTGGTGAAACAGCGAGATTTACCACGCTACACCATTTATCCTAAGACGCACTACGTGACACCAAGAGATCGTATTCTTGAAGCGATTGAAAATATTAAGGTTGAATTAGAAGTACGCAAAAAACAGCTTCTAGATAACAACAAGCTACTGGAAGAACAGCGTATTAGCCAGCGGACTCAATTCGATATCGAGATGATGAATGAGTTAGGTTTTTGCTCAGGTATCGAAAACTATTCTCGTTATCTCAGCGGACGATCGGAAGGCGAGCCGCCACCGACATTGTTTGATTACTTGCCTCATGACGGTTTGTTGATCATCGATGAATCCCACGTGACGGTGCCGCAGATTGGTGCCATGTATAAAGGTGACCGCTCTCGTAAAGAAACGCTGGTAGAGTTTGGTTTTCGCTTACCTTCTGCGTTAGATAATCGTCCCCTCAAGTTTGAAGAGTTTGAAGCGTTAGCACCGCAGACGATTTTTGTCTCTGCGACGCCAGGAAATTATGAACTAGAAAAATCGGCTGGTGATGTAGCGGATCAAGTTGTTCGTCCAACAGGCTTGCTTGACCCAGAATTGGAAGTTCGCCCAGTGGCGACCCAAGTAGACGACTTGTTGTCTGAAATTCGCCTCCGTTCTGCTAAAGATGAGCGAGTTCTAGTGACAACATTGACTAAACGAATGGCCGAAGATCTCACCGAGTACTTGCACGAACATGATGTTAGGGTACGTTACTTACATTCAGATATTGATACCGTAGAACGTGTGGAGATCATCCGCGATCTTCGTCTTGGCGAGTTTGACGTGCTGGTGGGAATTAACTTGCTACGAGAAGGCTTGGACATGCCTGAAGTTTCGCTGGTTGCAATATTGGATGCAGATAAAGAGGGCTTCTTGCGCTCCGAGCGTTCACTGATTCAGACCATTGGTCGTGCTGCGCGAAATCTTGAAGGTAAGGCGATTTTGTATGCTGACCGAATCACCAACTCCATGAAAAAGGCGATGGATGAAACCAACCGCCGCCGCGAGAAGCAGAAAGCGTACAACGAAGAAATGGGCATTTCGCCGCAAGCGCTCAAACGAAATATCAAAGATATTATGGAATTGGGCGATATTACCAAGTCTAAACGTCAGCGTAATACTAAACAGGTACCGTTGTCGAAAGTGGCGGAGCCTTCGCAAACATACGAGGTCATGTCTCCTCAACAGTTGGAAAAAGAAATCAGTCGACTTGAGGCGGCAATGTATCAGCACGCGCAAGATTTAGAGTTTGAATTGGCGGCGCAAAAGCGTGACGAGATTGAAAAACTAAGAGCGCAGTTCATCGCAAATAGTTAAAAATAAGCTTAATGATCTAGCTTAGCCAAGTGTTTTAGATTGCTTGCAAAAAAAGAAGCCAATAGGCAGTCGGGTCTATTGGCTTGTTTTGTGAACATCTCGTTCACTAACAACGTCAGTTGGCTAGGTGACCCGAGGGGTCACTAAACTATCAGCATGGTTTATGCCATTTTTTAAATAATTGATATTATTTTTGAATCCTTTCTCTTACCCATAATTTAGCTAATGTTATTTGCAAAATGCAAAGCGTAATGCGATTATTGTTTAAAACACAACAAAATATTAGCTAGGTTATGCAACAAAAATCTGAAGGTCCTAAATCTCGTTACCTTTTAATGGTTGAGGATACCGCATCTGTTGCGGCACTGTACCGCTCATACCTGACACCGCTTGGTATAGATATCAATATTGTCGGTACAGGTAGGGATGCCATTGAAAGTCTCAACCATAGAATTCCAGATCTTATTCTGCTCGATCTTCGTCTGCCAGATATGACGGGGATGGACGTTTTACACGCTGTAAAAAAGAGTCATCCAGACGTACCTATTATTTTTATGACCGCTCACGGTTCTATCGATACCGCGGTAGAAGCAATGCGTCATGGCTCTCAAGACTTTTTGATCAAACCGTGTGAAGCAGACCGTTTACGTGTCACGGTTAACAATGCGATTCGTAAAGCGACTAAGTTAAAAAACGAGGCTGATAACCCGGGCAATCAAAGCTATCAAGGCTTTATTGGCAGCAGCCAAACTATGCAACAGGTTTACCGCACGATTGATTCAGCAGCGAGCAGTAAAGCGAGTATCTTCATCACTGGTGAAAGTGGTACGGGTAAAGAGGTATGTGCCGAGGCAATCCATGCGGCAAGCAAGCGTGGTGACAAGCCTTTTATTGCGATTAACTGTGCTGCAATTCCAAAAGATTTGATTGAGAGTGAACTGTTTGGTCACGTGAAAGGTGCTTTTACCGGTGCAGCAAATGATCGTCAGGGTGCAGCGGAATTAGCGGATGGTGGCACACTTTTCCTTGATGAATTGTGTGAGATGGATTTAGATTTGCAAACCAAATTGCTACGATTTATTCAAACCGGCACGTTCCAAAAAGTGGGCTCATCAAAAATGAAGAGCGTGGATGTTCGCTTTGTTTGTGCAACTAACCGTGATCCATGGAAAGAGGTACAAGAAGGTCGATTCCGTGAAGATTTGTACTATCGTTTGTATGTCATTCCTTTGCATTTGCCGCCTTTACGTGAACGAGGTGAAGATGTCATTGAAATTGCATACTCACTGTTAGGCTATATGTCGCACGAGGAAGGAAAAAGCTTCGTGCGTTTTGCGCCTGATGTAATCGACCGATTTAATAGCTATGAGTGGCCAGGCAACGTTCGTCAGTTACAAAACGTGCTGCGCAATATCGTTGTTCTAAACAACGGTAAAGAAATCACGTTGGATATGTTACCGCCACCGCTGAATCAACCGCTTGACCGTCCGTCTTCTGTGGCGAAATTTATTGAGCCGAAAGTGATGACTGCGTCTGAGATTATGCCGTTGTGGATGACAGAAAAAATGGCGATAGAGCAAGCGATTGAAGCGTGTGATGGCAATATCCCCCGAGCGGCGGGATACCTTGATGTCAGTCCGTCGACGATTTACCGCAAGTTACAGGCTTGGAATGGCAAGGAAGAGCGGCAAAAAGTATGAGTGTGAATGTATTAAATCAGCAAAAAATCGATGAACTGTCGATGGAGATTGGTAGTGATAATGTTCCTGTTTTACTCGATATTTTCTTAGGGGAGATGGATACCTACATCGAGAATTTATCTCAGTTTCAAGGGACAGAGCGATTGCGTTACCTAAAAGAAATCAGTCACGCGTTAAAAAGCAGTGCAGCGAGCTTTGGAGCAGACCGTCTTTGTCAATTGGCGATGTCGATAGATAAAAAAGCCAAAGCAGGTGAGTTAGCTGAAGAGTCAGACGAGTTAAAAACGATGTTCGATCTTTTGCACGAAACACGCGACGCTTATCGTGATTGGCAGCAGTAATGCGTTGTTCTGATGAGGTTCTTACACAAAACCCTTCACGTAAGTGAAGGGTTTTTTCATTGCTGACAGCGAGTAAACTTGAAGCCATCCCCTAGCTTTAGAGGGCGTTTTTTTAAATTGAAAGCCTTAGCTGGCTTTCAATAGCGAGCTTGAGTTTATCTCGGTCGTGACGCCAATCTCGGTTCGACGAAGCTAACGATTCCGTCACTACATTCCACTGGCTCAAGACTTCTTGCTCGGTTTCCTCTGCTAGAACCACGTCTATCTTCCTACCTTGGCAGGCACGTTCACACCATTCTAATTTTTGTGCCATGGTCATTCGTCCGGCTGGGCCGTACTCCGGGCTCAAGTTGGCAACGAAAATGACTTTTGCTTTCTCATTGGCGGCAATGGCTTTGCCGAGCTCAGGCAACAGCAAAGGAGGCATGATGCTGGTTAAAAAGCTGCCAGGACCAAGAATAATAGCGTCTGCTTCTGCCAGTGCAGTCACTGCTTCTTTAGTTGCAGGAACTTCTGGTGATAGATCGAGACGACGTAAATCGGTGTCCATCTCGTCTACATTCGTTTCTCCCGTGACCCATTTTCCATCCACGGATAACGCGGAAAGATCGGAAGGGTGTTCAGACATAGGAAGAATGTTAACGTCGACTTTTAACATGTTTCGAATCAGATTGATGGCATCTAACGGTCTGACCGATAAGTTATCGAGCGCCGTAAGCATCAAGTTACCGAGGTTATGACCATCAAGCTCGCCAGTACCTTTGAAGCGATATTCAAACATCATTGAACTGATCGACGGCTCTGTGATCAGCTGATTAATGCAGTTCCGTGTGTCGCCCCAGGCGATTCCACCTTGGCAGTGACGAATTCTTCCTGTTGAGCCACCATTGTCTGTTGTGGCGACAATGCCAGTTGCATTGCCGCCAAAATCCCGTAGTGCGGCCAACATTCGACCTAAGCCATGACCACCGCCAACAGCGACCACTTTTTTATCCGTGTAGATATTCATTACGTTCTTCTAATAATCTTTTAAAAAACGGCTACAATTTATCTTAAGGAGTGCTTGAAAGGTACTCACTTAGCGGTAAATTGTGTCTCTAGAGAGTTTTTTATCACTCAAGTCTGGATTCCAGTACAAATATTAAGTATTTTACACCGCAAAGCTATCAGAGGTTTCATATCTCTGGTTGCCATAACTCCGAGCTCACTATTGCTAAGTCCGAGGATAAGCGTTTTGAGCCAGTGGCGTACTGTCACAAGGGCATGATTGGAAATGGCCATGCCTCCCGTGTTTGGAAAGGTGTTCCGTGGCGCAACAATTCGAAGACAAATTTCATCGTAAGTTCTATTACTTGCGTCTGTCTGTGACCGACGTATGTAATTTCAAATGTACCTATTGCCTTCCTGATGGCTATAAGCCTTCGGGCAATAAAAACTCGTCTTTTTTATCTCTTCCTGAAATCAAACGGGTCGTAAAAGCGTTTGCTGATTGTGGCACGTCAAAAGTGCGCATTACTGGCGGTGAACCAAGTTTACGCAAAGATTTTACCGACATTATCCACTCAGTGGCGACGACGCCTGGTATCCAAAAAGTTGCAACGACGACCAATGGTTACCGCATGGCGAAGCAAGTCGCAGACTGGCGTGAAGCGGGCTTAACTCACATCAACGTCAGCGTGGACAGCCTTGATCCGCGCATGTTCCATCAAATCACGGGTGAAAATAAGTTCACTGAGGTGATGAATGGTATCGAGCGCGCGTTTGAAGTTGGTTATGAGCAAGTCAAAGTTAATGTGGTGTTGATGAAAGATCTGAACCATCACGAGCTGCCAGCGTTTCTTAACTGGATAAAAGATCGTCCAATCCAACTGCGCTTCATCGAATTGATGCAAACGGGTGAGATGGATGATTTATTCAATAAGCATCATGTGTCAGGCGTAGCAATTCGTAATCAGTTGATTGCAAACGGTTGGCTGCTTAAAGTGCGCTCTCATAATGACGGCCCCGCGCAAGTGTTTGTTCATCCAGATTACAAGGGTGAAATTGGCCTGATCATGCCTTATGAAAAAGACTTTTGTGAGAGCTGCAACCGACTACGCGTCTCTGCGATGGGTAAGCTGCATCTGTGTTTGTTTGGAGACCACGGTGTAGAACTGCGTGATCTACTGGAACGTGATGAGCAAGAAAGTGAGCTTATTGAACGCATCCAATCGCAGTTACAAACTAAGTCGGTGAGCCACTTCTTGCACGATGGTAATACGGGTATGACGCCGCATCTGGCGTCTATCGGCGGCTAAATCAACTCAAATTTTGTAGGGAAAGCTTATTTATAGGCTAGCTTTCCCTCGCTTTTCTAGAATCGATACCAAACGTATCAAAGTTAAAAGAGAATAGGTGAACACATGGGTCACGCTGAAAGCAAATTTCAACCTGCAAATATTGCCGTTCTAACGGTATCTGACACTCGTACCGAAGAAAACGATACCTCTGGTCGCTACCTTGTTGAACACGCTCAAGAAGCGGGTCACAATGTTGTCGATAAGCAAATTGTTATTGATGACATGTACAAAATTCGCGCAATTGTTTCTCAGTGGATTGCGGACGACAATGTCCAAGCGATCATGATTACTGGTGGTACAGGGTTCACGTCACGTGACAGCACGCCAGAAGCGCTGAAGCCTCTGTTTGATAAAGAAGTAGAAGGTTTTGGTGAGTTATTCCGCATGGTGTCTTACGAAGAAATTGGTACGTCAACGATCCAATCGCGTGCAATTGCAGGTTTTGCTAACCATACAGTTATCTTCGCAATGCCTGGTTCAACAGGCGCGTGCCGCACTGGCTGGACGAAGATCATCAAGCAGCAGTTAGATGCAAGCCATCGCCCTTGTAACTTCATGCCGCACCTATCTGTATAACCTTTCCTAAAAGCGAAGGAAAAACAATGACTCAATTTACCCATATCAACGCGTCTGGCGAAGCCAACATGGTCGACGTGTCTGCAAAAGCTGAAACGGTTCGTGAAGCACGTGCAGAAGCATTTGTTCACATGGCCCCAGAAACCTTGCAACTGATTGTTTCCGGGCAGCATCATAAAGGTGATGTGTTCGCGACGGCTCGAATTGCTGGTATCCAAGCTGCAAAGAAAACGTGGGATTTGATTCCACTTTGTCATCCTCTGCTGCTTTCTAAAGTCGAAGTTCAGTTGGAGGCTATTGAGTCAGAAAACAAAGTTCGTATTGAATCTGTTTGTAAGCTTGCAGGTAAAACGGGCGTAGAAATGGAAGCGCTCACGGCGGCTTCTGTTGCTGCACTGACGATTTACGATATGTGTAAAGCGGTGCAAAAAGACATGGTTATCGGTCAAGTTCGTCTCCTAGAAAAGACGGGTGGAAAATCTGGACACTTCAAGGCGGAATCATGATTAAAGTACTTTTTTTTGCTCAGACTCGTGAGCTGATTGGTATCGACAGTGTCGAATTAGATGATCAATTTGAAACGGTTGAAGCGATTCGCGCACATCTCGTGGAAGAGGGCGCTGATAAAAATGGTAAGTGGGATTTGGCTTTAGAGCCAGGAAAGCTACTTGCTGCTGTTAATCAATCTATTGTCCCACTTGATACCGAAGTAAAATCGGGGGATGAAGTTGCATTTTTCCCACCGGTAACCGGAGGTTAAGATGGACCCACGCGTCTCTGTACAAGTTGAAGACTTTTCCGTTGATCACGAATATCAACGTTTATCCGAAGGTACGGCTGCTGGTGCTGTCGTAACATTCATTGGTAAAGTTCGAGATATGAACCTTGGCGATAATGTTGTTGGTTTGCACTTGGAACACTACCCAGGCATGACTGAGAAGAGCTTGAGCGACATTTGCGATCAAGCTGAATCACGTTGGCCATTATTGGGCGTACGCGTGATTCATCGCGTTGGTGACATGGATAGTGGTGATCAAATCGTCTTTGTTGGTGTTTCAAGTGCACACCGCGGAGCAGCATTTGATGCTTGCGAGTTCATTATGGACTACTTGAAAACCAAAGCACCATTTTGGAAGAAAGAACGCACGACGAATGAAGATCGTTGGATTGAGTCGCGCGATACTGATCACCAAGCTGCACGGCGTTGGGAAAAATAGAACCCACTCCTCATTCTAGTGAAAAAAGCTAAGTGTCAATGGCACTTAGCTTTTTTTGTACTTATCTTCATAATTCTGCTCATTTGACTTCAACACAACCCGTACTCGCTCTGGTGATATTCTTCACAATAAAAGTTTTTAGCCCAATATATAAACAATTATTTGTTAGACTTCATTTGTCATAAATGTTAAATAATATGTAAATATCTAGCATAAGATGCTATCAAATGGTTTAAATGTAGATTAATCGAAAGTTTTGTCTGTGGAATGTCGCTTCTGGTCTCCATTTGGCTGGTGAATACTTTTTGATTAGAGTTTACTGCTAGATATGTGTGGTTTAGTCAGGATTATTGGTTTTTTTGCTACATTTTTATGGCAAATTACTTCAATGATTGCTAATGTGTGCCGCAGTCTTTGTAAGGTTTTAGGCTTTTGTGCTCAGAAAATGCACTAAAAAAATCTAAAACTCTGACCGTTCCAGGCCCTTACAAAGAAGTCATGGATGCTAACGAAAAAATTTGGAGTTTTACGCATGTATAAGAATAAAATCACGCGCGCTTTATTTATTGGTGCTGGTCTTTCTCTCGCTTTAGCTGGTTGTGGCGAAAAGCCTGTAGAGAAACAAGCTGCTGAGCCTGCTCCGGCTCCAGCCCCTGAAGCTAAATCTGATTCTAAAGAGCCAAAACTTGCTGCTGTTCAAGAATTGGTGCGTGGTAACGGTACAGAAGTTGCGACAATAGACCCTCATAAATCTCAAGGTGTTCCAGAATCCCACGTGATTCGCGATCTTCTTGAAGGCCTAGTAAACCAAGATGCGGACGGTAACACTATCCCTGGTGTTGCAGAATCTTGGGAAACTGAAGACAACAAAACATACACTTTCCACCTACGTGAAGACGCAAAATGGTCTAACGGTGATCCTGTTACTGCAGGTGATTTTGTATACAGCTTCCAACGCGCAGTCGACCCAGCAACCGCTTCTCCATACGCTTGGTACATGGAATACACCAAGATGAAGAACGCAAAAGACATTGTTGCGGGTAAAAAAGACAAGAGTGAGTTGGGTGTTAAAGCGGTTGACGACCACACGTTAGTGGTTGAGCTAGACACTGCTGTACCATACTTTGTGATGATGATGGGCCACACAACAGTGAAGCCTGTTCACCAAGCAACCGTTGAAAAGTTCGGCGATCAATGGACGAAGCCTGAGAACTTTGTAGGTAACGGTGCTTATGTTGTTGACAACTGGGTTGTAAACGAGCGTTTAGTTCTAAAACGTAACGAACAATACTGGGACAACGAAAACACGACGCTTGATCAAGTTACTTTCCTGCCAATCGAAAACCAAGTAGCGGAAATGAACCGCTTCCTAGCAGGTGAAATTGACTTCACGAATGAACTGCCTACAGAGCACTTCAAGCGTTTGAAGCAAGAGCATCCAGAAGACGTGTCTGTATCGGGTAACTTGTGTACTTACTACTACATCTTCAACACGAAGAAAAAGCCGTTTGATGATGTTCGCGTACGTAAAGCGATTTCTTATGCGATTGACCGTAATATCGTGACTGATGCGATCCTAGCACAGGGTCAAAAGCCAGCTTATTTCCTAACGCCTGAAATCACGGCGGGTTTCAACCCAGAAATCCCTGCATACGGCAAAATGACGCAAGAAGAGCGTAACGCTGAAGCGGCGCGTCTATTGGAAGAAGCGGGTTACGGCGCAGACAACCCTCTTGAATTTAACCTTCTATACAACACGTCAGAGAACCACAAGAAACTTGCGGTTGCACTGGGTTCAATGTGGAAGAAGACGCTTGGTCTAGACGTTACGCTAGAAAACCAAGAGTGGAAAACTTACCTATCTACCAAAGATTCTGGCAACTTTGAGGTTGCTCGTGCAGGTTGGTGTGGCGACTACAACGAAGCTTCATCTTTCCTAACGCTGATGATGAGTAATAACACTACTGGTGGTATTCACTACGACAGCAAAGAGTACGATGCAATCATGAACAAAGCATTTGCTTCAACTTCTGACGAAGAGCGTCAAGCGCTTTACCTAGAAGCAGAGAAGTTGATGGCAAAAGATATGCCAATCGCACCTATCTACCAGTACGTGAAATCACGTCTACTATCACCGAAAGTTGGTGGCTTCCCAGTCAATAACGCGGAAGACAAGATTTACTCTAAAGATCTCTACATCACAGAGTAATTCGTAACTCGATAGAACTATAAAAATGAGGCTCTACATGTGAGAAATTGCATGTAGCGCCTATCTTTAGTCCAAAAGAATTGGACGACTTCTTTAATTTAACTGTCACAGACTGAAAGAGTGAGTTTATGCTTAAATTCATCGCAAAAAGGATATTTGAGGCGATCCCAACAATGTTGGTTTTGATCACCGTATCTTTCTTTCTTATGCGCTTTGCACCGGGAAACCCTTTCTCGACAGAGCGTCCATTGCCACCCGAAGTAATGGCAAATATCGAAGCTAAATATGGCTTGGATAAACCTGTATTTGAACAATACACTACGTATTTGACCAATGTTATCCAAGGGGATTTCGGGCCGTCATTTAAATACCTTGATTACTCGGTTAACGAGCTGATCGCGGTTGCCTTACCTGTTTCGGCTAAAGTGGGCTTCATCGCCTTTATCTTTACCCTGATTATGGGGGTTACCGTCGGTACCATTGCTGCGCTCAAGCAGAATACTTGGATTGATTACACCATCATGTCGACAGCGATGCTCGGTGTGGTAATGCCTTCTTTTGTATTGGCACCTGCTCTTATCTATCTGTTCTCGCTTCACTGGAATATCTTCCCTGCGGGCGGTTGGCAAGATGGTAGCTGGCAGTATTTAGTGCTTCCTGTCATTGGTATGTCACTACTGTATGTTGCAACTTTCGCTCGTATTACGCGTGGTTCGATGATCGAAACCCTAAACAGTAACTTTATTCGTACGGCTCGTGCTAAAGGTCTAAGCTACCGTTACATTATCATCAAGCACGCTCTTAAGCCGGCACTTCTCCCTGTTGTTTCTTACATGGGTCCTGCTTTCGTAGGTATCATCACCGGTTCTGTTGTTATCGAAACCATTTTTGGTCTACCAGGTATTGGTAAGCTATTCGTTAATGCTGCGTTTAACCGTGACTACTCGCTAGTAATGGGTGTAACCATCCTGATTGGTTTCCTATTCATTTTATTCAACGCGGTTGTAGATATTCTACTTGCAATGATTGACCCGAAAATTCGCTACTAACAGGGACGTTTGGTTATGTTAACGAAAAAAGAAAACCTAGAAGCGATTGAGAAATTCTCCGAAAACTTGGAGATTGAAGGTCGCAGTCTTTGGCAAGATGCTCGTATCCGTTTTATGCGCAACAAAGCGGCAATGGTGAGCTTATTCCTTCTTGTTCTAATGACGTTGGCGGTGATTATTCTGCCAATGATCGCACCGCACACCTTTGATGATACTGACTGGTACGCGATGCACATTGCACCGAATGCTGACCATTGGTTTGGTACTGACAGCCTAGGCCGTGATTTATACGTGCGTACGCTAATTGGGGGGCGTATTTCTTTAATGGTGGGTGTTATGGGCGCATTTGTAGCGGTACTGATTGGTACGCTCTACGGCGCAGCATCTGGTTTTATCGGCGGTAAAGTTGACCGTGTGATGATGCGTATTCTAGAGATTTTGTACGCGGTACCGTTTATGTTCCTAGTTATCGTACTTGTGACATTCTTCGGTCGTAACATCATGCTGATCTTTGTCGCGATTGGTGCTATCGCATGGCTAGATATGGCGCGTATCGTACGTGGTCAGACACTCAGCTTACGTAGCAAAGAGTTCATCGAAGCTGCACATGTGTGTGGTGTTAGCAACTGGAAAATTATCACTCGTCATATCGTGCCGAACGTACTGGGTATCGTAGCGGTTTACTCTACGCTGCTTATCCCGAGCATGATCCTGACGGAGTCATTCTTATCATTCCTTGGTCTTGGTGTCCAGGAACCAATGACAAGTTGGGGCGCTCTTCTACAAGAAGGTGCACAGACAATGGAAGTAGCAATCTGGCAGCTGGCATTCCCAGCAGTGTTCATGGTTGTGACGCTATTCTGCTTCAACTACGTTGGTGACGGCCTGCGCGATGCGCTGGATCCAAAAGACAGATAATTAAAAGATAAGATTAAGGAAGCAATGATGAGCTTATTAGATGTCAAAGATCTGCGCGTCGAATTTACCACGCAAGATGGTATCGTAACCGCAGTAAACGATTTGAACTTCTCTCTCACCCAAGGCGAAACCTTAGGTATCGTTGGAGAGTCGGGGTCAGGTAAATCTCAAACCGTATTCGCAATCATGGGTCTTTTGGCTAAAAACGGTATTATCTCTGGTAGCGCAAAGTTTGAAGGCAAAGAAATCTTAAACTTACCAGAAAAAGAACTGAACAAAGTTCGCGCTGAACAGATCGCAATGATCTTCCAAGACCCAATGACATCGCTGAACCCTTACATGAAGGTAAGTGACCAGTTGATGGAAGTGCTTATGCTGCATAAAGGCATGGGCAAAGCGGAAGCATTTGAAGAATCAGTACGCATGCTGGAAGCGGTGAAAATCCCTGAAGCGCGTAAGCGTATCACGATGTACCCGCATGAGTTTTCAGGCGGTATGCGTCAGCGTGTAATGATCGCGATGGCGTTGTTATGTCGTCCTAAACTGCTTATTGCCGATGAGCCAACAACAGCACTTGATGTGACGGTTCAAGCACAGATCATGGACCTGCTTAATGAGCTTAAAGACGAGTTCAACACGGCGATCATCATGATCACGCACGACCTTGGTGTTGTTGCAGGTTCGTGTGACAAAGTGCTGGTGATGTATGCAGGTCGTACGATGGAGTACGGCAACGTAAACGAAATCTTCTATAATCCAAGCCACCCTTATGCAGAGGGTCTGTTGAAAGCGATCCCTCGCCTTGATACGGAAGGTGAAATTCTGCCAACCATTCCTGGTAATCCACCAAACTTGCTTCGTCTACCACCGGGCTGCCCTTATCAAGAGCGTTGTCACCGAGTGATGGATCGTTGTAAGCGTGAAGCGCCAATTCTGACTCCATTTGGTGATGGCCGTCAGCGCGCATGTTTTTCTGAATGGGAGGCTTGGAACAAATGAACGCAGTAGATAAAAAGCTAATTCTGGACATTTCAGAGCTGAAAGTTCACTTCAGCATTGCGTCAAAATCGGCATGGCCTTGGTCAAAGCCTTCAAGCCTAAAAGCGGTTGATGGGGTGAACGTTCGACTATACGAAGGGGAAACGCTTGGTGTAGTAGGTGAGTCAGGTTGTGGTAAATCGACGTTTGCGCGCGCCATCATCGGTCTTGTTGAAGCGACGGATGGAGAAGTAGTTTGGTTGGGTCAAGATCTAACTAAGATGAAAGACGTCCAACGTCGTGAAACGCGTAAAGAAATCCAAATGATTTTCCAAGATCCTTTGGCATCTCTTAACCCACGTATGACGGTTGGCGACATTATTGCTGAGCCTCTTGAAACGTTCTACCCAGAACTGTCTAAGCAGGAAGTGAAAGACCGCGTTAAAGAGATGATGGCGAAAGTTGGCCTATTACCTAACGTTATTAACCGTTACCCACACGAGTTCTCGGGTGGTCAGTGTCAGCGTATCGGGATTGCGCGTGCGCTTATCCTTAAGCCTAAGATGATCATTTGTGACGAGCCAGTATCGGCGCTTGATGTATCTATTCAAGCTCAGGTTGTTAACCTGCTTAAAGAGATTCAAAAAGAACTAGGCCTTTCTCTGGTATTCATTGCGCATGACTTGTCAGTGGTTAAACATATCTCAGATCGTGTTTTGGTCATGTACTTGGGTAATGCTGTCGAGCTCGGTGAGGCGGAGGCGCTGTTTGCTGATCCTAAGCACCCATATACACGCGCATTGATGTCAGCGGTTCCGATTCCGGACCCGAACATTGAACGCAGTAAGAAAATCCAAATGCTGGAAGGCGACCTTCCTTCGCCGATCAGCCCACCATCGGGTTGTGTGTTCCGCACTCGTTGCCCACAAGCAACCGAAGAGTGTGCGAAGACGAAGCCAACGATTCAAGGTAACGACGTTCACGCGGTATCTTGTTTGCACGTTAGTGTATAAATTCAGCCTGTGACGGGCTTAAGCGCGACACCTTCATCGGGTCGCGCTTTTTTTATGCATCTGATTTATACATTCGAATTTCTTGAACATGATGTCCTAAGTTCAGTGATTTTCTGTTTGATAGGAAACGCTAATATAGACATAAACAGAATGAGAGGAGCGCAATCATGGGTAAGTTGGTCGAAGGTGTTTGGCATGACGTCTGGTATGACACAAAATCAAATGGTGGCAAATTTGTGCGTGAAGATGCTGGATTCCGTAACTGGGTTAAAAACGAACCTGATGCGGAGTTTAAACCAGAGTCTGGTCGATACCATTTGTATGTCTCTCTTGCTTGTCCTTGGGCACACCGAACGCTCATCTTCCGAAAGCTGAAAGGCTTAGAACCCCATATTGATGTCACGGTTGTTTGCCCTGATATGTTAAGCCAAGGCTGGCAAATGGGGCTTCCTGAGCCACTATTTGGTCACACTCGTATGCACCAAATCTACACGCAGGCCAAACCAGATTACACAGGCCGTGTAACTGTGCCTGTGCTTTGGGATAAAAAGACCAATACGATAGTGTCGAATGAGTCGTCAGAAATTATTCGTATGTTTAACTCGGAGTTCAATGCGTTAACAGGAAACCACGATGACTATTATCCAGAACAGCTAAAGCATGTTATTGACGAGTGGAACGATTTTGTTTATCCAAACGTCAATAATGGAGTGTATCGCTGTGGTTTTGCGACCACGCAAGAGGCATATGAAGAAGCATTCGATTCTTTATTTGCTGCGCTAGATAAAATCGATTCGCACCTAGCGACTCATCGTTATTTAGCAGGGAATACGATTACTGAGGCTGATTGGCGTTTGTTTACGACTCTGATCCGTTTCGATGTCGTGTATGTGGGTCACTTCAAATGTAACAAGCAGCGCATCGCAGACTACGAGAATATTCAAGGATACTTAAAAGAGTTGTATCAAGTCGAAGGCGTCGAAGAAACCACGGATTTCTACCATATTAAACGTCACTATTATTTCAGCCACACTGGTATTAACCCGACGCAAGTCGTACCCAAAGGGCCTGATTTAGACTTAAACTCTCCTCATGGAAGAGAAATAATTGGCTAGTTTGCTGCCTCTATCAGAAATGAAAAAGTACTTAACGGTTAGCAATGTCGTTAAGTACTTTGATGCCAACTAAATACTAGGAGCAGGAGAGTGACTCTTAAGTGTGCGCTCGTCTACTTAGCGCGTACGACGTCCATCACTAGTTTTCCGTCGACTTTTACAGGGCCATCTTCTTTGGCTCCTAGTGTATATTCAAATACGCCAGTCTTCATTCCCCCTTTTTCTCCGTGGACCATTAGCATCAGCATGTCCCCAGACTCAACCGGTTCCATCAAAATTGCATTCACGTTCTCATTCTGTCCCATCTTTAGTGGGGCATAGCCGATAACAGGGCCAGGCTTCATTGATTCGTCTGTTCGGTGGACTACCATCCATCCGTTGTCGTCAGCATGAGTCATTTTTGCGGTTACCGTTCCTCCGGACATATCTTGATCAACGCCTTTAATGCTTGGGGCAGAAAAGCTGAATGAAGAAAAACTGAACAGAAATGCAGCTAAACCAAGCTTTAGCAGTGAGTTGTTGATGGAGTTGTTCATATGTATTCCTTACTTATGTGTGAGTTTGCTTAATAGCGGTCCATCTTCGTTACGTAGTTCTAGTAAGAAAGTTCAGTTGAAATGTAAATAATGAATGTAAATAATGCTGATAAATTGAACAGGGAGGATCGCTTCGTTCTATTACGTTTTGGTGGTAGGTAAAAGAATAATGAAATTATAAGACGCAATGGTAAGCCGGGAGCCGGGGCCATTTTCTGATTATCCTCTCATCGTCACAGCTTCTTACCCATATTGAAATAAACTAATGATATAACAACCGCTTTTTAACGGGGGTGATGCATGGATATCAATGAGTTTGTCAGTGGCGAGCATCTAATTTGGAATCTGCTTATTGCTCTATTACTGGGGGCAATTGTTGGCACCCAACGTGGCTGGGTGATGCGCAATAGCGTAGAAGGCAGTCGTGTCGCGGGCATTCGTACTTTTTCTTTAGTCGGTTTACTCGGTGGTTTAGTTGGTATTCTCGCCAACATCTATTCACCTTTACTCATTGGTTTTGCGCTTATCGCTTTAGTCATCCTCACTTGCATCGCTTTTGTTATACAGCAGAAAAAGAGCGGAGATGTGAGCATCACTGGCGTGGTTAGTATCATGGTGGTGTTTGTTCTGGGTAACCTTGCCGTGTCGGGTGAGGCTGTTTTGGCAGCAGCAGCGGCCGTCATAACCGCGGTAGTGCTCGATAACAAAAGAGAGCTACATCAAGCGCTACAAAAACTGCAAGAGTATGAGTTAGACGCAGCACTGCGTTTATTACTTATCTCGATAGTCATGTTACCACTGTTACCAAATCAATCTTACGGCCCTTGGAATGCACTTAACCCGTATGAGATTTGGTGGATGGTTGTGCTGATCGCTAGTATCTCGTTTGTCGGTTATTTTGCGATAAAGATCGGCGGGGCGAAGCGAGGTATTTTGTTTACGTCTGTATTTGCGGGGCTTAGCTCTTCGACAGCATTAACGTTGCAGTTTTCCCATCTTTCTCGTGAGCAAGCGAGCATCAGCCCGTTACTCGCTAGTGGTATTCTTTTGAGCTGCGGAACCATGTTCCCTCGTTTACTTATCGTACTGTCTGTTATCAATCCACAATTAGTGAAACTGCTTTGGCCAATTGTGATGGCGATGATGGTTGCGCTGTACATTCCGGCATGGTGGATTTGGCGCAGAAGTGAAGTTGAGCAGATTGAGCAATCAAATAAGCAAACGAACCCTCTTGCTTTGCAGTCGGCACTGTTCTTTGGCCTCGTGTTGGCGGTGATTATGCTGCTTGCTCATGCTTTGTCTGACTGGTTCGGCAACGCGGGTGTGTTGATCCTTTCTGCTTTATCAGGGATTACTGACGTTGATGCGATCTCGTTAACCCTCGGACGTCAAAGTACGCAAACATTAAGCGTGACCACTGCTGCGTTAGGCATTTTGATTGCCGCTTCGGTTAATACCATTGTGAAAATGGGGATGGTCATCGCGATAGGGGATAAGAAGCTTTGGCGCCGAATCGCACCAGTGATGACAGGTTGTGTTGTGGTTGGGGCTGGGGTATTTATGGCGCTGTATTCGTAAGAGCGTATTAGTGCTATTGCTAATAGCCTCTTTGCTGTGTGGCCAACAATAGAAAAAGCCCTCGACGAATCGAGGGCTTTGGATAGTTGTCCAACTAGATGTCAGAAGCGATTATTTAGCTTCTTGGTCTGCTTGGATTGCTGTTAGAGCGATTGTGTACACGATATCGTCTACTAGCGCGCCACGAGACAAGTCGTTTACAGGCTTGCGCATACCTTGCAGCATTGGACCGATAGAAACTAGGTCAGCTGAACGTTGTACCGCTTTGTAAGTCGTGTTACCCGTGTTTAGGTCTGGGAATACGAATACTGTCGCTTTACCTGCTACTGGAGAGTTAGGCGCTTTAGACGCTGCCACGTTTTCCATGATAGCTGCGTCGTACTGCAGAGGACCGTCGATCACTAGATCAGGACGCTTCTCTTTCGCGATGCGAGTTGCTTCACGTACTTTATCAACGTCTGCACCCTTACCAGATTCACCAGTAGAGTAAGAGATCATAGCAACGCGAGGGTCGATACCGAATGCTGCTGCAGAGTCAGCAGATTGGATAGCGATTTCAGCAAGCTGTTCAGCGGTTGGATCTGGGTTGATCGCACAGTCACCGTAAACCAGTACTTGATCAGGCAAAAGCATGAAGAATACTGAAGATACGATAGACGCATTTGGTGCAGTCTTGATGATTTGGAACGGAGGAACGATAGTGTTCGCCGTAGTATGAACAGCACCAGAAACTAGGCCGTCAACTTCGTCGTTCTCAAGCATCATTGTGCCTAGGAATACTGAATCTTGTAGCTTCTCACGAGCCACAACTTCAGTCATGCCTTTCGCACCGCGCAGCTCAACTAGACGAGCAACGTAGTTTTCACGAACAGCATCGGCATCGATGATGGTTACGCCAGTACCTAGCTCAACGCCTTGTTGAGCTGCTACGCGACGGATTTCATCTGGGTTACCTAGAAGCACACAGTCTGCAATACCGCGTTCAGCACAGATTGCTGCCGCTTTAACAGTACGAGGTTCGTCACCTTCTGGAAGAACGATACGCTTGCCTGCTTTACGAGCAAGTTCAGTTAGCTGGTAACGGAACGCTGGTGGGCTTAGACGACGAGACTTCTGAGTACCTTCAGTCATTGACTCGATCCAGTTACCGTCGATGTGACCAGCAACGTGCTCGTTGATGAACTCGATACGCTCTTTATCGTCTGCAGGTACTTCGATGCTGAAGCTCTGTAGGTTTAGAGATGTCTGCCAAGTGTTACCTTGTGCTTTGAAGATAGGTAGACCAGTGTCGAACGCTGGTTTACATAGACCTTCGATTTCGCGAGGGATGTCGTAACCGCCAGTTAGCAGTACAGCACCAATATCCACACCGTTCATTGCAGCAAGAGAAGCAGCAACGATAACATCAGGACGGTCTGCAGAAGTAACAAGTAGAGAGCCAGGTTTGAAATGCTCAATCATGTTTGGCAGAGAACGTGCACAGAAAGTGATGCTCTTGATGCGACGAGTGTTGATGTCACCTTCGTTGATGATATCTGCTTTCAGGTGCTTAGCCATGTCGATTGCACGAGTCGCAATCAGATCAATGCTCCATGGCACGCAACCTAGTACACGAATTGGAGAAGTGTTGAAGATTTCCATCACTTTCAATTCGTTTTGTTTCGCGCTATCTGCATCGTCAAAGATTTCAGATAGGTCAGGGCGAGTACGGCCAGCTTCGTCAACAGGAGCGTTTAGCTTGTTGATGATAACGCCAGAGATGTTTTTGTTCTTAGTGCCGCCGAAGTTAGAACATGCTACTTCGATACGCTCTTTCAGTTGCGCTGGGTTATCAGTACCTGGAGTCGCAACTAGCACGATTTCTGCACCAAGTGTTGCCGCGATTTCCGCGTTTACTTGGTTTGCAAATGGGTGCTTACGAGTAGGTACAAGACCTTCGATTAGCGTAACGTCTGCGTCTTTGTTGATTTGGTTGTAACGTTCAACAACGGTTTCTAGCAGCTCGTCCATGTTGTCGTTACCGATTAGGCTTTCAGCAACAGACATCGCCATTGGTTCACCGATCTTCATATCGCTGTTGTGGCCAACGATAGTTGAAGTCAGATCTGGCTGATCACCACCTGAACGTGGCTGACAGATTGGCTTGTAGAAAGAAACTTTAACGCCTTTACGCTCCATAGCGCGAAGAACACCCATGCTAACGCTTGTTAGGCCAACGCCTGCGCTAGTAGGGATAAGCATAATAGTACGAGACATTCGTAGAGTACCTTTAGCTATTTGGGGGATAAAAGCTCAACTCTTATTCCATGAAGCTCGAAGAATAGGAGTTGAGCCCCTAAGAAATTCGTTTGAATGAAAATCTGGCTAGCCGAGTGGCTAGCCAGTAATTCAATTAAAGACCTGTCAGGCGTGCAGTGTCTTCAGCGATGACTAGCTCTTCGTTAGTAGAGATAACCATTGCAGGGATACGGCTGTTTTCAGTCGTGATAACGCCTTCGCCGCCGAAGCGAGCTTTAAGGTTAGCTTCGCTATCTACTTCGATACCGAAGATGCCAAGACGGTTTAGAACCATTTCACGGATAGGGCCAGAGTTCTCGCCGATACCGCCAGTGAAAGTGATTGCGTCTAGACGACCGTCCATTGAAGCAGTGTAGCCAGCTACGTACTTAGCTAGACGGTGGCAGAACACGTCCATTGCGCGTGTTGCTTCTTCTTTCTCACCGTAGTTGTCTTCAACGAAACGACAATCAGAAGTCACTTCAGTTAGACCTTGAAGACCAGACTCTTTAGTTAGCATCGTGTTGATTTGATCAACAGAGTAACCTAGAGCGTCGTGCAGGTGGAAGATGATCGCAGGGTCGATGTCGCCACAGCGAGTACCCATTACTAGACCTTCAAGTGGAGTAAGACCCATAGAAGTGTCTACAGATTGACCGTTCTTGATTGCACATACAGACGCGCCGTTACCTAGGTGGCAGTTGATGATGTTTACTTCTTCAACTGGTTTATTTAGTAGGCCAGCAACTTCACGAGTGATGAACAAGTGAGAAGTACCGTGCATACCATAACGACGGATACCGTGTTCTTTGTATAGGTTGTATGGAAGAGCGTATAGGTAAGACTCTTCAGGCATAGTTTGGTGGAACGCAGTGTCAAATACAGCAACGTTTTTCAGCTCTGGGAAGTTTTTCTTAGCCGCTTCGATACCGATGATGTGAGCAGGGTTGTGAAGAGGTGCAAATGTTGCAGCGTCTTGAATACCTTTTAGAACTTCATCAGTGATTAGTGCAGATTGAGTGAACTGCTCGCCGCCGTGAACGATACGGTGACCGATTGCGCCTAGGTTAGCTTTAAGCTCTGGCTTAGAAGCAAGAATAGTTTCTACCATAAACGCTAGTGCTTCTTCGTGAGCTGCACCATTGCCTAGTTGAGCTTCGTGCTTGCCATCAAGTTTCCACTTGATGCGAGCTTCAGGAAGGTGAAGACACTCAGCAAGACCTGATAAGTGCTCGTCGCCGTTCTCGGCATCAACAACGGCAAATTTAAGAGAAGAACTACCGCAGTTTAAAACTAAAACTAGCTTAGACATGTATGACTACCTGTTATTCGTCTGATAAAAAATCAGTTAAAGAATGAAAAATTAATCACAAGAATAGCCGATACCCAGAAGGCTGCGTACTAATCCTGGTCAAAAATTGTTCTAATTCCATATAAAGAAAATAGTGATGAACCCATCCATCACTATGATGCGATCCGTGCAGATAGATATCTCGGAGTTGCTTAAATTGTAAATAACAGCAACAATGAGATTGAGGGTCTGCAAAGGATAGCGATAATAAGCAATGATAACAAAAAAAATTTGAAAGAATATTAACTTTCATCAATTTTTTGTACCTTCAGTTGAAATGTTCAACTATTTTTTAGTGAGAGAGCGGTATGAGTAATAAAGTCGGATTGATCCATAGCCTGAAAGATGGCCAGAATTACATGGAGATCTGGCCGGTTCGTAAAGAGCTAAGCGCCATATTTCCGGAACAGCGTATCATTAAGGCGACTCGCTTTGGCATTAAAGTCATGCCAGCCGTCGCTGCGATCAGCGTACTCACTCAAATGGCATTCAACAATTACCACGCGTTACCTCAGTCTATTGTTGTCGCCTTGTTTGCGATTAGCTTGCCACTCCAAGGGATTTGGTGGCTTGGTGCTCGATCCAACACGAAACTGCCGCCTTCTCTGGCATCTTGGTATCGGGAGCTGCATCAAAAAATTGTGGAAACAGGTTTTGCACTAGAGCCTGTTAAAGCTCGCCCTCGTTATAAAGAGCTTGCGATAATACTGAACCGAGCGTTTCGCCAGCTCGATAAATCGTCACTAGAGCGTTGGTTCTAATTTAAATTGTTTGAAATGGAGTGTGCACTAGCCGCTCCATTTTTGATCCTGCCTCTATTACCTACTTTGACGGTCGTTGATGAAGCGAGCGAAGCTTTGTTTACCAAAGATTCTTTCCGGATGAAGAAGTCCCCCGATCACAAATGTTGCTTTAGTGTTAAATCTTTCTTTTCTTTACTAAGACTTAGTAGTAATAATAAAAACAAGATGCGCAAGAAGTGCACAGTTATACGAACACAACATTACCCCCTTCAAACATTTGAATTCACGAGTCGATATTCATGTTGAATGCTCGCGAAACAAGGACGAAGTCACATCAAGGAGTTATGATGAAAACGAAACGTTTATTAGCCACTGCCGTTCTATCTGCTACTGCTATTTTCTCTTCTGCCAATGTACTGGCCGCCACTGCAACCGTTGCAGTTTCACAAATTGTCGAACACCCCGCGTTAGACGCGACGCGTCAAGGATTGCTTGATGGTTTAAAAGCGAAAGGCTACGAAGAAGGCAAAAATCTAGAATTTGATTATAAGACCGCACAGGGTAACCCTGCGATTGCAGTGCAAATTGCCCGTCAGTATGTCGGCGAAAATCCTGATGTGTTAGTGGGTATCGCGACGCCTTCGGCACAAGCCTTGGTGTCGGCAACGCGCTCTATTCCTGTTGTCTTTACTGCGGTAACAGATCCGGTCGGTGCGAAATTGGTTAAGTCGATGGAACAACCAGGCAAAAACGTAACTGGCCTGTCTGATCTTTCACCCGTTGCTCAGCATGTCGACCTCATCCAAGAAATTCTCCCTCAGGTGAAAAGCATCGGGGTTGTATTTAATCCCGGTGAAGCTAATGCCGTGACTTTGGTTGAACTGCTAAAAGAAAGCGCAGAAGCAAAAGGCATACAAGTGGTTGAAGCGACCGCACTAAAAAGTGCTGATGTTCAGTCTGCGACTCAAGCGATTGCAGCGAAATCAGACATTCTTTACGCCCCAACAGACAATACAGTTGCAAGCGCGATTGAAGGGATGATTGTGGCAGCGAATCAAGCGAAAAAACCTGTATTTGGTGGTGCGACGTCATATGTCGAAAAAGGAGCAATTGCAGGCTTAGGTTTTGACTACTACCAGGTTGGTGTGCAAACCGCTGATTACGTGGCGGCGATTCTTGATGGTCAAGAACCAGGCAAATTGGATGTAAAAGTCGCGACGGGCTCTGACCTCGTAATTAATGAAAGCGCGGCATCTAAGCTCGGTATCAAGCTGCCAAGTTCTGTGGTTGAACGTGCGACAAGCATGCAATAAGTAACGCTCTTTTTTGGGGTTAGGGCCGTCACGTCTGTTGATAGAGGCTTGCCCCAAAATTGATACTCGCCGGACTTCTCGTGTAGAGCATTCTGCTAGAGAAGAATGGGAGTATACGTTAGAAGTCTTAAGTTCAGGTTGGTATTCGTCAGCCTGAACATGCAGAAAGGAGCAGTTATGTCTGCATTTGCTTTTTTTGGCGCACTCGAAATTGGCTTAATTTATGGCCTAGTTGCCTTGGGTGTGTATCTTACATTTCGTGTTCTCGATTTCCCCGATTTGAGTGTGGATGGCAGCTTTCCAATGGGAGCTGCGGTGGCTGCAACGGCGATTGTCGCAGGTATTAATCCTTGGCTTGCGACAATAATGGCGATGATAGCTGGTAGTATGACGGGGTGGGTAACCGCTTTTCTGGCTGTTCGGTGTGGTATTTTGCACCTGTTAGCTTCCATTCTTACCATGATCGCGGCATTTTCAATCAATATTCGTATTATGGGCAAACCTAATATGGCGTTGCTTGGAGAGGATACGATTCTCACTCCGTTTGAAGCCTTGGGCGATCCGATGTTCATTCGTCCTCTGGTTGTTGGGGTCTTAGTTCTTTTGTCCGCTTTCTTTGTCATTCGCCTGCTGAACAGCGACTTTGGTCTTGGTTTACGGGCCACGGGCGTTAATGCGCGTATGGTTTCTGCGCAAGGGGCGAGCACTGGTTTTTATACCTACTTTGGGTTGGCTTTATCTAACGGTTTTGTCGGATTCGCAGGCGCGTTGTTTGCACAAACGAACAGCTTTGCAGATGTGACCTCTGGCGTGGGCACCATTGTGGTTGGTTTGGCTGCTGTGATTTTGGGCCAGACCCTCATTCCGGGGCGAAAAATTTGGGTTGCGGTATTTGCTGTCATCATCGGTTCGGTGCTTTATCGTCTTGCTGTAGCTTTCGCTTTGAGCTCTGGCATGTTTGGTTTGCAAGCATCAGACCTCAACCTTGTCACCGCAGTATTGGTGGCTGTCGCGCTTATTGCTCCAAAATTAAAACAGAGCATGAGAGCGAAACAACGCGTTACCGATGCTAAACAAGCGGCATCAAAAAATGGTTCGGGGGAGGCGTTATGATTGAACTTAATAACATTCAGGTCACGTTCAACCCAGGGACGATTTTAGAAAATCGTGCATTGAAAGGCGTCTCTTTAGAGGTTCCAGAGCATCAATTTCTTACCGTGATTGGTTCTAATGGCGCAGGAAAATCGACGTTGCTTGGTGCGGTGACAGGTGAGACGCCGATGATAGGTGGTCAGGTGATCATTGATGGCAAAGACGTCACCAAGCAGACGGTAGCCCAGCGTGCGACGCAATGCGCACGAGTGTTTCAAGATCCATTGGCCGGAACCTGTGGAGAGCTAACGATAGAAGAGAACATGGCTTTAGCGTACATGCGTGGTAAAAAACGCAGTTGGGGTTTGGCGCTTTCAACTAAACGTCGCAAGCTGTTCCAAGAGCGAATTAGCATCCTAGGGCTTGGCTTAGAAGATCGTCTGGGCGATAGCATTGGCTTACTGTCCGGTGGACAACGACAAGCTGTTAGCCTTGTGATGGCGACGTTATCGGAGAGTAAGTTGTTACTGCTTGATGAACACACGGCTGCGCTTGATCCTCGTATGGCGGCGTTTGTTATCGACTTAACTAAACGTATTGTCGATGAGTTCGATTTAACCGTGA
This sequence comes from Vibrio sp. M60_M70, assembly GCF_037162085.1. Taxonomy (NCBI): domain Bacteria; kingdom Pseudomonadati; phylum Pseudomonadota; class Gammaproteobacteria; order Vibrionales; family Vibrionaceae; genus Vibrio; species Vibrio sp. M60_M70. The sequence continues at coordinate 2,168,859 of NZ_JARLUL010000001.1, read as the reverse complement.
TGATGGTGACGCATTCGATGAAAGACGCATTAGCATGTGGCGATAGGACCGTAATGCTTCACCAAGGTGAAATTGTGCTTGATGTGGCTGGAGAGCAGCGCGCTAACATGCAGGTACCAGACTTGTTGGATATGTTCTCCAAAGTGCGTGGTGAAGAGCTTGCAGATGACAGTCTCTTGTTGAACTAAGCGGTATCGACAAGTCACTACGCCTACTAAGTGTGATCCTCCTTGGGAAAATTGGCTTATATGTCAACTCGCAAGGAGGATTTCTTGTCTCTCATTCTTCAATAACATAGTGGCATATCCAATGACGAGGAGTGCCCATAATGAACCTGCCATTTATTTTTCATAGTCAAACCATTGATGGTTTAGCTTTTAATCACGAGCAAGTCACAGTCAGACTGAAAACCGAGACATTGGATTTTGATTCCGTATATGTGCGTCTTGAGCCGGACAATGAAGAATATCTGGTCGACATGGCTCAAATTGGAACAACTGGGGAATTGTTACTATGGGAAGCATCGTTCCGACCAAATCGAGATCGAGATGTCACACATTATGTGTTGAAGCTCCTCAAAGACGGACAACAATACTGGCTCGATGCACGAGGCGTACAAAAGCGTATTCCACCCAAAGAGTTCCACTTTAAGTTGAATGTAAACCATCAACCACCAAGCTGGGTCCAAGAGCAAGTGTTCTATCAAATCTTTCCTGACCGTTTTTTTGCTAGTAAAAGTGAATCTGACATTCGTAAAGCTTATGCTCAGCATGATTCAGAAGCGATCATTAAATCGTGGGGAGAAGCGGTGGGGTCTCACAAAAATACAGGAGCAAGAGAGTTTTTTGGCGGCGATCTCAAAGGTGTGGAACAAAAGTTGGACTATCTTGAACAGCTCGGCGTTACTGCGCTTTATTTTAATCCGATTTTTTCTTCACCAAGTAACCACAAATACGACACTACGGATTACTTCACTGTTGACCCTATGTTCGGCACCAATGATCAGTTTGCTGAACTGTGTGAGAAAATCCGTGTTAAGAATATGAAGATTGTCTTAGACGCGGTGTTTAACCACACGTCAGTCCATCATCCTTGGTTTGATATCCAACAAAAAGGAGAAGGGGCGTATGGCAATCCGCAGTCAAAGTTCCGCGATTACTACTTTTTCGAAGGCGAAACCAACCACTACATTGGTTGGAAAGGCATTGGTAACTTACCGGTTCTGAACTTTGAAAATGAACATGTGCGCGACTATATCTACCAAAGTGAAGAGTCTGTCATCAAGTATTGGCTGAAGCCACCGTACTTGGTTGATGGCTGGCGGTTTGATGTCATTCATATGCTTGGCGAAGGAGAGGGAGCAAAAAACAATGCTCGTTATGTTGAAGCGTTTCGTCATGCGACGAAGTCAGTCAATCCGAATGCCTATGTGCTAGGTGAGCACTTTTTTGAAGCAACGCAGTGGTTGCAAGGTGATCAAGAGGATGGGGCGATGAACTACTACGGTTTTGCTCATCCAGTTCGAGCTTTTATCGCGCAGCAAGATATTATGTATGAACCAATCAACATTGATGGTTTGGAGTTTAAAGCATGGTTGGACGAAGCCAGAGCAAAAATTCCATTTTCGAATCAGCTATCGCAGCTAAATCAACTCGATAGTCATGATACTGCTCGTTTTATCACACTGGTTGATGGTGATAAGCGTAAAATGAACATCGCACTTGCTCTGCTCATGACATACGTCGGTACACCTTGTATTTACTATGGGAGTGAAGTCGGACTAGAGGGAGGGCTGGACCCGGATAATCGTCGCTGTTTCCCTTGGAATGAAATCGAAAACTCAGCATGGCTGTCGATTTACAAGCAATGGATTTCGATACGTAAACAGTACAAGTCTTTACAGTCTGGTAGTATTCAATGGCTGCATTGTGATACCAACGTGCTGGCTTATGCGCGCGTACTTGGAAGTGAAGCGATCGTTGTTGTGATGAATCTAAGTGGCGATGAGTGTTCAATTGACTTGCCTCTGTGGCAACTTGGTTTGGAGGCTACCCATCTTTCGTCACTTCTGGATGTACGCGAACTTATTGATTATAAGGGTCATCTTTCTGTCAATATACCTGCACAGAGCTTCAAATTGTGGCAACTGAAGTGACACTACATTCTATATTGATTAAACTTCTTTAATATATAAACAGTCTCCTACAATGCGTACACATTTGTTGGTTATCTGATTATCTGGCAATGCGCACTACGCACTACGCATTGCCAGTTGATAAGATAGCGTAATCCCATTGTTTGATAAGAGACGATCTACCTTTCACATACATGGTACTCAATGGTTAACCAAAGGCGATTTAGTCTCTCATTTGTCATCTTTTTTCCCCTCGCATTATTTGTAGTGGTTTTGCTTGTTACGACAAAAAACTACTACGATGCGGTCAATCGCTATATTGATTCTGAGTATGCACGTATTGATCGTGCCATGTCCCGTGGTATTAAAGTCCTCACCGCCTTAGATTATAGTTTTACTAACTATACGAATTACGCTAACCCATTGTCTGAAGAGCACAATTCTTTAGTCAAAAAGGGGCTTTGTTATATTTGGCCGATAGACGTCTTGTTGCTAGAGAGTGTCTACAGTGAGGGGTTACCTGCGGTTGATCTTGATTACATGATTGTGGGCGATGAAAGCTTATGTCAGCAAGGTTCAACGATTAACCGATTAGCTGAACAAAAGGCGGGTTTTGCACCGTCATTGTCTTTTCTGCACGATATTGAATCCCATATCGTTGGTATTCATTACATCGATAAGCGTGGTTACGTCATTTCGTCTCCTGACACGTACGCGAAAAACTTCACTAGAGAGCTTTGGTCAACGCTAAAAGCGCGCCCATTTTGGCAAAAAACCGCACAAGATAAAGTGAACATCACATTGGCCGGACCTGGGCCGATGTTGGATTCGATGGAAGGTCAAATCATTAGTATGACGGTGCCTGTTTACGAAAAAGGGAGGCATCAAGGTGTGCTGTCCATTGATTTTGATGTCAATGCGTTGATGGCTTCGTCGCTAGGTCTTGTTGGTAAGTTTCATTTGGTTTCCAATTTACAATCCATTCCTTCAAACAGTACACGAATCAAACCAGTCGAGTTAGAGCGATTGAGTGCGAATCACAGCATGTATTACGAGTACAACCTTTGGGATGAAGCTAAGAACCTAGCGGTGTTCGAAAAATACAGCCTTATTGTTGCGATCTCTATTTACGTTTTGAGCACAGTCGTATTGTTCTATGTGAATATGCATAGTGAGCGACGTTATTTTAAAGATCTCGCCGCCAGAGATCCGATGACGAGCTTGTTGAACCGTCGAGGAATGCAAACCGTGTGGCGCAATAAGATGACGAAAAAACAGGTTGCATTAGCAGTGTTCGATATTGATAACTTCAAGAAGATCAATGATACCTATGGTCATGATGTCGGCGATTCTGCGATTCAGCTAGTTGCAAAATGTATACGTGAAAATATTCGCCACACAGATGTCGCCTCAAGATTTGGTGGCGAAGAGTTTGTGTTGGCGATTTACGACGAAGACTCGGAAGGCATTAAGCTAATTTTAGAGCGGGTAAAAAAAGCCATAGACGAACGCTCGACACGCGTGACTAAAGAAGGCTTTACGATCTCTGGCGGTGTGGTGTTCAGTAAAGAGAACCGAGTGGAAAGCTTTGATGAGTTATTTAAAGCGGCGGATGAAAAGTTATATCAAGCCAAGAGTACAGGCAAAAATAAGATTTGCTACGAAGATCTAAGCGCTTAAAGGGCGAGCAGTTCGCCCTTTGCAATGCTCAGATTTTATGCAACCTGAGAATTTAACTCATCACGATAACGTTGAATATGCTCAACAATCGGCGCGGCTTTGTTAAACGTTCGGATTTCTCTGAATAGATCTTTTGCTTCAGGATAGGCCTGACGTAAGTAAGAGAACCATTGTTTTACGCGGTTTGGATAGTACAAGCCTTTGTCGCCTTTCATCTCAAACTTGGAGTAGTAGATCAGTAGCTCAACCACCTCGGGCCATGACATTGGCTGGTGGTTGTGTTTTACCATGTTGCCCAAGTTAGGGATATTGAAAGCGCCGCGGCACACCATCAAAGAGTCAACGCCAGTCGTTTCAATGCAACGTTGACCATCTTCATAATTCCAAATTTCGCCATTCGCAATAAGCGGAATATCAAAACGTTCGCGAATTTGGTTGATGTAATCCCATTTTATCTCAGACGCTTTGTAACCACCCTGCTTAGTCCGAGCGTGAACGGTGAGTTCATTTGCACCAGCAGATTGAATGGCATCAACAATTTCAAAGCAATCTTCAGGGTTTTCCCAGCCAAGACGAATTTTTGCGGTCACAGGAATAGCCTCTGGAACAGCTTCTCGACAAGCTTTAACCACACGGTGAATTAGCTCAGGATGCTGAAGTAGAGCAGCACCACCCTTACTTTTATTGACCATTTTGGCTGGGCAACCAAAATTTATGTCGATGCCTCTGGCGCCTAGGCTCGCCGCTTTAATTGCGTTCTCAGCCATCCAGTTTGGTTCTTGTCCTAACAATTGCACATGTACTGGCACACCTGATGCGGTTTGAGAACCTTGCAACAGCTCCGGGCATAAACGGTGAAATACATGATCGGGCAATAACTGGTCGATGACTCGAACAAATTCCGTAACACATAGGTCATAGTCGTTTATCTCGGTCAGGATTTGGCGCATCAAATGGTCTAAAACGCCTTCCATTGGGCCTAGTACAACTCGCATAGTTTACCTAATACAGTTTGGTGATAAAAAGGAGGGCGATTGTAGCGATGTCAGCTAAGTTTGTCATTAAAAGACTCAAAGCACTCAATACAGTCAAACTCGCAACTCCCGGTTACGTGCTTTTATGCTCTGAGGTATAATGCCGCCAAATTTATGGGAAACCAGATGTCATGCAATACACATTGATTGAGAAAGGCGAAATTCACATCGATGAATCTTGCCTATTTATCGAAGGCGCAGTGCTCGCTGCTAATCTGACGACAAAACCACTCGCTCCTGAAAAGTGGTTAGAGCCGCTATTAGGTGAAGGATTCAAAGCGATTCAACCGGCAGTAGAAGAGCAAATTCACAAGCAGCACAACCGAATTCAACGAAACGAATATTCCGTGCTAGAGCTAACAGGCAAAGAACCTGAACAACTTGCTGATTTTGCCGAAGGCTTTATGTCTGTTTGGCCAATGATTGAAGAACAATGGCAAGACGTTGAGCTCAATGATGGATTGCAGCGTATGCTACAAGCATTACTGACCACTTTGATGCTGGCTATCGATGAGTCGGCAACGCAGCAACAGATGCGCGACGCCGGTATTGAAACGCCTCCTGCTCTAGCAGACTTGATCGACCAGCTTGATTTGATGGTCGGTGAAGTGGCGTTAGGCGCGGATGAGTTGATGGTAGGCAATAAGGCTCAAAGCCTAAACCCATTCAAAGGTATCGGGCGCAATGATCCTTGTCCTTGTGAGAGCGGCAAAAAGTTCAAGCAGTGTTGTGGTCAATCACGTGGTTGAGTTAACGTGGTTAAGTTAAATAGCCGCGATGTTTACTCAGTAAAAAGCCGACCATCTGGTCGGCTTTTTTCGTTATCATTTCTCGGAAGGATTAACGAATCGGATTAGTGCGTCTTGCTGGGAAGAATTGTGCGATCACAATTAATGCTAAAGCAATTAAATTGCCCGCGAAAATAACTACTAACCATTGTGGCATTGATAAATCGAGGAATTGCCAAACAATCTTCGAGCAATCACCGTATGCTTCGAATATCCAAGGAGCCCACTGATTAAGCGGAGCCCAGCTAGGGAATGTTACGAATAAATCACAAGTCGCGAATGGTGATGGGTTAAACTGATAATCAACGTGCTGCTGAGCAAGCAACAGTCCTTTGTAAGAGCTTAATCCCCAGCCAATCAAACCTAGCCAACGGAAAACTGGGTTATTTGGTGCCATAAGACCAACGATTGCAGCGACACCCACTCCCATCATCGCGACTCGTTCGTAGATACACATGACACATGGTGCAAGCATCATGACGTGCTGAAAATAGAGGGCACATGCTTCAAAGAAAACGACGAATAGCAGAAGCAGCAGCCACGATAAGCGTCCCTTCGAAAACTGGTTAAGTGAATTTAAAATAGTCACGTTTTTGTTCCTGTCTGAAATAGAAAAAGCTCTGAATACTCAGAGCTTTTTAACGTGGATAAGTTTCCTAATCAACTCAAATTTTAGTGACCGCCAGAGACTACGGGAGTCAGATCACCACTATGAGGTAAAATCCAGCCTGCATCGTAGAAAGAAGCCGTTGCAGGCTCTAGGAAGAACATAATGCCCATTAGCCCGACAATCGCAAGAACGATGGTGTAAGGCAGCGCCATGATAACCATTCGACCGTAAGACAGACGAATTAATGGAGCGAGAGCCGAGGTGAGTAGGAATAGGAATGCTGCTTGACCGTTTGGCGTAGCAACAGATGGTAGGTTAGTACCAGTGTTGATAGCAACTGCCAGTAAGTCGAACTGCTCGCGAGTAATGAGACCCTCAATGAGTGCTGTTTTTACTTCATTGATGTAAACCGTACCGACGAATACGTTATCCGACACCATTGATAGTAAGCCATTCGCGACATAGAACAAAGCTAACTGAGTGCCTTTATCTTCAACGGCAAGCACCGCGTCGATAACTGGTTTAAACAACTCTTGGTCGATGATTACCGCAACGATCGAGAAAAATACCGCAAGTAGTGCAGTGAAAGGCAGAGCCTCTTCAAACGCTTTACCCATGGAATGCTCTTCAATGACGCCAGTGAAAGCCGTCGCTAAGATGATCACTGAAAGACCAATTAAGCCTACCGCTGCCAAATGCAAGGCTAATGCCACGATCAACCAAACAGCAATAAGCCCTTGAACCCATAGCTTTGCAACGTCTTGATTGGTACGCGTTTTGCGCTCTTCATTGTCAAAGTCAACGAGGATTTGACGAACGTTGTTAGGAAGTTTTGCACCGTAGCCAAACACTTTAAGCTTTTCGACTAGAGCACAAGTGATGAGACCGCAGAAAAATACGGGTAGCGTCACTGGAGACATACGGATTAGGAATTCACCAAATAACCAACCCGCTTGGTCTGCAATAATTAAGTTCTGAGGTTCACCCACCATAGTGGTTACGCCACCTAACGCAGTACCTACACCAGCGTGCATCAACAATGAGCGTAAAAAGGCGCGGTAATTTTCTAAGTCATCACGCGTTAGCTCAGTGATCGTGTCATCTTGTGTGTGGTCATGGTCACCAATCGGGTTACCTGACGCCACTTTGTGGTAGATAGAGTAGAAACCGATCGCCACACTGATAACAACGGCGATAACCGTCAAAGCATCCAAAAACGCAGATAAAAATGCAGCGGCAAAGCAAAACGCAAGTGATAGAAGGGTTTTGGAGCGAATACCAAGTAAAATTTTGGTAAAAATGAACAGCAATAAATGCTTCATGAAGTAGATGCCCGCAACCATAAATACCAGAAGCAGTAATACTTCAATATTTGCCACCAACTCGTGCTTAACTTGCGCAGGGCTAGTCATGCCGATAGCGATGGCTTCAATAGCAAGTAAACCACCAGGTTGTAATGGGTAGCATTTTAATGCCATTGCAAGCGTGAAAATAAATTCAGCAACCAGCAACCACCCCGCAACAAATGGGTTTATTAGGAAGAATACAATCGGGTTAATTATTAAGAAGGCTATAATGGCAACTTTGTACCAATCAGGCGCTTTACCAAGAAAGTTCTTGATAAAAGCGTTTCCGAGCGATATCGGCATGATAATTCTCTTTATAACAAAATTATGAATAGACACTACAATAGTGCTTAAGTATCTGTTTGTTAAACTTATTAACTAGTCTTTTAAAACAATAACTTAGTAAAACAACAATCCTTTGTTTATTGCAGTCTTGCCAAGTTACTTCCCCTGAACTCAAGCACCGCTCACTTTCGACCGCAAACTCTACACTCAGGCATTTATTAGTCAATAACAAAACGTGATGCTACCGACTAAAATGACTTTTTAAATGTAATAACGCGATCAAAACGGCGTTACTATATCATGAAAGGCTCAAAAAAATCCTCTTGGATTTTAAATGACGGTCAGTGACGAGAAAAGGCAAATTAAGAAAGAATATTAACTGTGATATACAAAGTAATTTTTCATATTTTGAATATAAAATTGTGACGCAGTTGTCTTTATTTCTCCGCAATTTGTGAGCTGTTTAATTAAACGAAAATTCAGATTTTACCGCTTTCACTCGCACGTCAGACCGTCCTAGATTGACATAAAATATAGAGTATTAACTCTATATTGTAGAATCGTTTCAATTATTGATCGTAAATTTTCTCAAACCGTTAAGTAGTGGTATGATGAGTAGTATCGACCCTCAGAAATCAATATTGGATAAAAAGTAGAATGGTCATAAAGGCGAAAAGCCCTGCGGGATTCGCAGAAAAATATATTATCGAGAGCATTTGGAACGGCCGTTTTCCTCCTGGCTCTATTTTACCTGCTGAACGCGAGCTGTCTGAGCTAATTGGTGTTACTCGAACGACTTTACGAGAGGTTCTTCAACGACTAGCCCGTGATGGTTGGTTAACAATCCAACACGGTAAACCAACGAAGGTAAACCAATTTATGGAGACCTCTGGTCTGCATATTTTGGATACGTTGATGACGTTGGACGTAGATAACGCAACAAACATTGTAGAAGATTTGCTTGCAGCACGTACCAACATCAGCCCTATCTTTATGCGTTATGCATTTAAAGCAAATAAAGAGAACTCTGAGCGCACCATCAAGAATGTAATTGAATCTTGTGAAGCTTTAATGAATGCTGCTTCTTGGGACGATTTCATCGCTTCTTCACCTTATGCTGAGAAAGTCTTACAGAACGTGAAAGAAGACAACGAGAAAGATGAAGCGAAGCGTCAAGAAATCTTGATTGCTAAAACGTTCAACTTTTACGACTACATGTTGTTCCAACGCCTAGCATTCCATTCAGGGAATCAGATTTACGGTTTGATTTTTAATGGCTTGAAGAAGCTCTATGATCGCGTTGGTAGCTATTACTTCTCAAACCCAGCTTCTCGTGAGCTAGCGCTGAAGTTTTACCATCAGTTGCTAGAAACTTGTGAAAGTGGTCAGCGTGAACAACTGCCAGTTGTGATTCGTCACTATGGTATGGAAAGCGCGCTAATCTGGAACGAGATGAAAAAGCAATTACCAACGAACTTCACAGAAGATGACAGCTAAGCGCTGAGAAGTTAGATGAATGAAAAACCGCAGAACCTAAGGTCTGCGGTTTTTTGTTTTTACCTATAGATACCAGTTACGTTCCTGTTGTGACAATTGGCACGGCACTGTATAGAGCTTATCTTGCTACAGAGAGCTTGGGCAACGGTAGATACAATGCTTCAACGATGTCTGAAAGGACGTGGTCGTAAGTATTGAAGATGGTCAACGATAAGTCTGATGTGACTCCATAAAGCTCTGCTTCTGTTAAATCGACATGACTTCCTGTCACATAGTTATTTAACGTCTGTATTGAGCGTGTGGAAGCAGGAGAAACGATACTAAGCGGAGCGATAACTGCTAATTGATTTAGCTTACGTGTCATAACCGATGCGTAATTTTTGAAACGCTCATTCCCCCTTGCTCTCCCAAGTCTTGAATGCTAATTCTCAATTGAGTCAGGGTTTCTAAGCTATCCATGATGTTTTGCCAGTTCATGTGGTACTCATTATGTAGATCATCTCGTTGTTCTACCGCTAACCAAGCAATCGTGACTTCATCCATCAAGAACAAGCAATGACGAATTAACTTACCATGCTCCATCTGGTTCCTTGCAACGCTGTGATCGTTCCATTGTTCAAGCAGTTTTCCTACTTTGATCTGCAGCACGCGATACATGGGTTTATTTTCAAAGCGTGAGGTTTCGACCAAAAGATGCAGTTTGTTGGTGAGATCGTTATGAAGGACTTCTAATTCTTGTTCGTTATTTTGTTGAAATTGAAGTGAGTAGTGCGTCGCGGCTCGATGGCGTCTCAGCAGATGAACAACATCTCTCAATAATGTTAACAGCTGATATTTACGCGCGTGTTGCTGCTCTCGTTTAGAAGATAAGTGATATATTCCGGCTAAAATAGCGATAGATAATAATGTGGAAATCAAAACAAACATAACCAACGCCTTGTTAGTGTTTGGACCTAGCAAGGAAGGTTTGCAGTTTTGATGCCAAACAAAAATTAAATTAAAACAATTGGTTATATTAAATGTTCTTTTGGGACGGTCGTTATTGGTGCATGGATTCACCAAATTTGTGAATATGGTTGATTATTCGGTGTCGATGCTTGGTGTACGCGTTATTCTTTGTGAGTTACATATTGCTTACTTTTTGTAGTCTGATTCAAGTCACAATGTTTAGAAATTAAAATACTCGGACACTTCATATGATATAAGTTGTCTATTTTGTTGATTGTTCGAGGTAATTAATTTGTCTAATAAATTCGACCTATGCTTCAGTACTCACTCAAAGATAACGCTCCCTATCGATACAAATGATGAGGATAGGTACCTTCAGTTTCGTAAGGACAACCCACATATATTTGGTAGTTTTATTCCCGCAGGTACTCCTTTCATACTGAACGAAGGCTCTGTGATCAACATAGCTAAGTTGCGTAGCGAGAGACCTGATATAGCTTGTGCTCTTGATACTGTAAAAAGTTGGTCACAAGAAACCAAAAGAAATGTAGCCAATCTAACAAGTGAGTTTGGCGATGAAAACTTACAAGCGGTAGCCCTCCTCTATGAAAAAGAGATTAAGCCTTTTTTAGATGCTACTAATCATACTATGGGGGGGAAATCGATGAGTATACTGCAGTAGGTGCTGCCGCTACGGCGGTTAATGAAAAGTAAGTCAGATTGAGTAATTTCGGGAAAGCTTTGCTCAAATATCAAAACGCCTTACTAGATGTACGGACAGTGTCACGAAGTGGTGCGCAGAAAAAGGAGCTTGTGAAGCTTGGATATAGAGTTAAAGAAGCTCATAGTTCTTTGAATGCAAAATTTACAAAAGAGCTTGCCCATTATGCAGGGTGAATTAAAAGTAGCCGCGGTAACATTTGGAGCAACCCGAATAGGGCTGTCAATATCGCGCGAAGCGGTAGGGATATAACTTAGTTACATTTAACATCTATAGCTAACATCCGCTCAATTCGAGTTCTTGAACAAAGCTCTAGTATTGTAGGTAAAAAGATCATCATGATTGATGCTGGTGTTCGCTTTAACAATGTTCGAAATGCCAAGAATAACGGAGAAAATTGGAAAAAAGAGCGGCAATGGAAGTTGCTGGGTTTGGTGCGAGCAACGCTGCTGGCGTTTGGACCACATCCAAAGTGATTGCATCTGGAATGGGAATCGCTTTAGCTGCTGGCCCATTTGGAGTAGTCGTATTAATAGGTGTTGGTTTAGGGGCTGGTTATGCGGCTGCAAAAATGGGTGATTGGTTTGGGCAAGGTTTAGCAGAAAAAACCTATGAAACTAGCTCTAAAGTAAATTGGTTTTAAAGGAGTAATTGTGTTTTGTTTCGATCTTATAGTGATGATTGTTGGTTGGACATGGTTACTGAGCACATTGGTTTTTATTCGTGTATCAGCAAAGCGGATTGAGACAAAAATATTGCAGGATGGTCATGATCCAATTGGCTGGGACAGAAATGGGTGGGGTTTTAGATTTCCCATGTACGCCTCAGTGTTGATGCGAGGTAAACCTGCGAAAGTATCGCTGGTAGAAGACAAACTTATTCTAAAGTACGCGACAGTCTTTGACCGAGTGCTTGCGTATATTGTCACAATAAGCTTCGTGATGGCACTTGCTTTGGGAGCAGTAATGGGGTTGGGGCCTGAAGAGTACAGAGTGAAAACCAGTTAAGCGCAGGGCTCTGTAGAACGGTGAATACAAGTCTAGTTGAAAAGCCAAATCCTGATAAAGGGAGCAACGTGTCTTATTTTGATATTGCAAATATGATTATCGGATGTACTTGGTTAGTTAGTACTTTGCTTTTCATTCGTGTATCGGTAAAGCGGATTGAGAAAAAAATGTTGCGGGATGGTCATGACCCTATTGGTTGGGACAGAAATGGGTGGGGTTTTAGATTTCCCATGTACGCATCAGTATTGATACGAGGAAAGCCAGTCAAATTATCACTAGTGGATGACCAACTAATACTAAAATACGCAACAACGTTTGATAGAATACTTGCGTATGTTGTAAGCATCAGTTTTGTACTTTTCCTTGTGTGTGGCGCGACCATTACTTGGGGACCGGAAGAGTATAGGTTGCATTAAGTAATTTTATCTTGTTGTAAAAAAGGCTTAACTGAAATAGTTAAGCCTTTCTATTATGCGAAGAGCATTACATTACGCGCATGCCAGGTTGAGCGCCTTCGTGTGGCTCAAGAATCCATAAGTCGCTGCCACCAGGGCCCGCTGCTAGGATCATGCCTTCTGACATACCAAACTTCATCTTACGAGGTTTTAGGTTTGCTACCATTACCGTTAGTTTGCCTTCTAGCTCTTCAGGTTTGTACGCTGACTTGATGCCAGAGAACACTTGACGAGTTTCACCACCGATGTCCAGTTGGAACTTAAGCAGTTTGTTTGCTTTTGGCACTTCTTCACAAGAGATGATACGAGCGATACGCATATCTACTGCTGCAAAAGCGTCGAACTCAATCTCTTCAGCGATTGGCTCTTTGTCTAGCTCAGTTTGGCTAGCCTTGTTCTTTTCCGCTTCTGCTTTCTCTTTCGCCGCCATTTCTGCCGCCGCATCTTCTTTAGATGCTTCGATCATCGCTTCAACATTCTTCGGATCAATACGGTTGAACAGTGCTTTGAACTTAGTGATCTCGTGGCCTGTTAGTGGCGCAGCGATGTTTTCCCAAGTCAGCTCTTGGTTTAGGAATGCTTCAGTACGTGCAGCAAGTGCAGGCATCACTGGTTTCAGGTAAGTCATCAGTACACGGAACAGGTTGATACCGACAGAACAGATGTCTTGTAGCTCCTGATCTTTGCCTTCTTCTTTTGCTACAACCCACGGTGCTTTTTCATCAACGTATTGGTTAGCTTTGTCTGCCAGTGCAGTGATTTCACGGATTGCACGACCAAATTCACGTGTTTCGTAAAGCTCAGCGATACGGTCAGCCGCAGCAACAAATTCGTTGTAAAGCTCAGGCTCTGCAAAGTTGTCAGACAGTTTGCCTTCAAAACGTTTTGCGATGAAACCTGCGTTACGAGATGCCAGGTTAACGATCTTGTTAACAACGTCAGCGTTTACGCGCTGAGTGAAGTCTTCAAGGTTAAGATCTAGATCGTCGATACGGCTGTTTAGCTTCGCAGCGTAGTAGTAACGTAGACACTCAGGGTCTAGGTGCTCTAGGTAAGTGCTTGCTTTTACGAAAGTACCTTTAGACTTAGACATTTTCGCGCCGTTTACGGTTACGTAACCGTGTACGAATACGTTGTTAGGCTTGCGGAAGCCAGAACCTTCTAGCATTGCTGGCCAAAATAGGCTGTGGAAGTAAACGATGTCTTTACCGATGAAGTGGTACAGCTCTGCTGAGCTGTCTTTTTTCCAGTACTCGTCGAAATCTAGGTCGTCGCGCTTGTCACATAGGTTTTTGAAAGAGCCCATGTAGCCGATAGGTGCGTCTAGCCATACGTAGAAGAATTTGTTCTTCTCTCCTGGGATTTCGAAGCCAAAGTATGGCGCATCACGTGAGATATCCCATTGCTGCAAACCAGATTCGAACCATTCTTGCATCTTGTTCGCGGTTTCAGCTTGTAGCGAGCCAGAGCGAGTCCACTCTTTTAGCATGCTTTCAAACTGAGGCAGGTCGAAGAAGAAGTGCTCAGAATCTTTCATTACTGGCGTCGCACCAGAAACCGCAGATTTAGGATTGATCAGTTCTGTTGGGCTGTAAGTCTCGCCACAGTTGTCACAGTTGTCACCGTACTGGTCTTCTGACTTACATTTTGGACACGTACCTTTTACGAAACGGTCCGGTAAGAACATCTCTTTTTCTGGGTCGAACAGCTGAGAGATAGTGCGGCTAGAGATAAAGCCGTTTTTCTTCAGCTCAAGATAAATGTGTGACGCTAGCTCACGGTTCTCATCTGAGTGTGTGCTGTGGTAGTTATCAAAGCTGATATCAAAGCCAGCAAAGTCTTTCTGGTGCTCTTCGCTAACTGCGGCAATCATTTCTTCAGGAGTAATACCCATCTGTTGCGCTTTAAGCATGATTGGCGTGCCGTGAGCATCGTCAGCACAGATGAAGTTTACAGTGTTGCCGCGTAGGCGTTGGTAACGAACCCAAATGTCCGCTTGGATATGCTCAAGCATATGACCAAGGTGGATCGAACCGTTAGCGTACGGAAGGGCACAAGTTACCAGCATTTTCCTTGACGGAAAGTTTCTTGGATCGTTTGCCATACTTAATATTCGCTTTTCTTGATAGGTATAAATAAATTTTGATGGATAATACTACCCCATGAACTCACTAACTCCAAGGTGTCAAACTGCGGAATGCCTTAGTTTTTTTGGGGTTCTGGTTGAGGCAGGACGGTGTTAGCATGACATCTAAAAGGAGGACTTATGCATCAGTTCACTTCAAAACAAGATTTTTGTCACTGGTTTAACCAATTCCAGCATCCACAGTTGGTGGAAAATTGGGCAGATATTCATGGCGCAATTTCGATTACGGCACAAGGTTCTGTTGAGATAACGTTACCATTCGCAAGTAATGAGCTTCAAACCATATTGCATGACTGGATTAAACAGCAACAAACCGCAGATAAAGTGCCTGAATTCCCATTCAATATTCGCCTTGGAGTTAAAGCATTAGAAACTCAAGTGGCCAATCCGGTTAAAGGTGTTAAGAACATCATTGCCGTTAGTTCTGCGAAAGGTGGGGTCGGTAAATCAACGACTGCGGTTAACTTAGCGTTGGCGATTGCTCAATCTGGGGCGAAAGTGGGATTGTTGGATGCGGATATCTATGGCCCGTCTGTACCTATGATGTTGGGGCAAGAAGATGCAAAACCAGAAGTTCGTGATGGCAAGTGGATGGAGCCCATTTTCGCTCACGGCATCTATACTCACTCTATCGGCTATTTAGTGGACAAATCAGAAGCGGCAATATGGCGCGGTCCAATGGCTTCAAAAGCGTTGTCGCAGTTATTAACGGAAACAGACTGGCCCGATTTAGATTATTTGGTGATTGATATGCCGCCAGGTACGGGTGATATACAGTTGACGTTGTCACAACAGATTCCGGTGACAGGTAGTGTGTTAGTCACGACACCGCAAGACTTGGCGCTTGCCGATGCAAGAAAGGGAGCGGCAATGTTTAACAAAGTCCATGTCCCGGTTATCGGTGTTGTGGAAAACATGAGTTATCACATTTGTAGTCAATGTGGCGCGAAAGAGCATATTTTTGGCATGGGTGGTGCAGAAAAAATGTCGCAAGAGTTTGGCTTAGCACTGCTAGGACAAATTCCGCTTCATATCTCTATGCGAGAAGATATTGACGCTGGCGTGCCAACAGTAGCAAGGCGCCCAGAAAGTGAGCATGCAGGGTATTACAAGCAGCTTGCCGATCGCGTATGTAGCACGATGTTTTGGCAAGGCAAAGCAAAACCAGATGCGATTAGCTTTACAATGGTGAACTAAGTTTACTATGCCTATTGGTTGATAATTGCACATTTTAACGTTTGCTCGGAGGTTAATCCTCTGAGCAGGCAGAAACTTATGACTAAACCCTAATTCCAGCTAGTAACTATGGGGTGAACTCCCTATAATCAGGCAGTTTATCTTTTTATGTGACTAGAAATCATCATCGGGTGCAAACTAATGTCTGATAATAATCAATGCGTCATCGTAGGTATTGCTGGCGCTTCTGCTTCTGGAAAAAGTCTGATCGCGAGCACTATTTATAATGAGCTTCGCGCGAAAGTAGGCGATCATCAAATCGGTGTCATCACGGAAGATTGCTACTACAACGACCAAAGCCACCTAAGCATGGAAGAGCGAGTAAAGACGAACTACGATCACCCGAGTGCGTTGGACCACGACCTACTGTGTGAGCACCTTGAAAAATTGGTACGTGGTGAAGCAGTAGAAGTACCTGAGTACAGCTACACTGAACACACAAGAACAAGTAACACGACTACAATGACGCCTAAAAAGGTGATCATTCTAGAAGGCATCCTTCTTCTTACTGACCCTCGTCTTCGTGATTTGATGCACGCGACAGTATTTATGGATACACCGTTAGATATTTGCTTACTTCGTCGTGTTAAGCGTGACGTGGAAGAACGAGGCCGAACTATGGAATCTGTTCTTAAGCAGTATCAACAAACAGTACGTCCGATGTTCATGCAGTTTATCGAACCTTCTAAGCAATATGCGGACATTATTGTTCCTCGCGGTGGTAAAAACCGTATCGCAATCGATGTATTAAAAGCTCACATTGCAAGACTTTTGAAAGCTTAAGCCTTTAGACGGCTATATCGCTTTATTTTTAAGAGAAGAAGTGGCACCTTAAGTGCCACTTCTTTTTTTGTTTTTAAATTAGTCAGTTGCAGGTTAAAACCAGACATTTTTCACGCTTTTGTGGAACTGTCAGCGGTAAATGGAGTCTGCGCTTATAATTGTAAAAACACTCGAGCAAGGAAAAACAAATGAAGAAACTGCTCTTAATTCTAGCAATACCGATTGTGGTCATTTTGGTCGCAATTTTAGCGTTAACCATCTTCGTCAATCCTAACCAGTTTAAGCCCCTTATTGTTGAGCAAGCGCAAAAGCAAACCGGTTTAGAGCTAGTGATTGAAGGAGATATCAGTTGGCAATTTTTCCCATCGATCGGCTTTGAGTTGGGACATACAGAATTGCGAAACCCACAAGGCTTTAGTAAACCCAATTTATTCAAAGTTGATACCGTTGGTGTAGATATCTCTGTCATGCCACTTTTTAGTCAACAGCTTGAAATTGGAAACGTCACGCTTGATGGGGCTGAGTTCTATATCGAAACCAAGAAAGATGGCAGCAAGAATATTGATGCATTGACGAAAGCCCAAACACAACAAGCAGAGCAAGCGAGCGATACTGCGCCTACGCAAAATGGTGAAACGCAGCCTTCTGGCTCTGATTGGAGCATTAATCTTGCTGGTGTTACGGTTTCTAATGGCTCATTAGAAATGCAGGATAAGCAAGCCGGTAGTTACACCAAACTTTATGATATCTCATTAAACCTTTCCGAATTCGCTTTTGACAACTGGACAACGGCTGATTTTGGCGTGAAGGGCGAAATGAATGACCAAAAGTTCACAGCGAAAGGTCAGGCCGACTTTAGGCTAGAAAAAGGTTTGGCAAATTACGCGCTAAAGAACATCAACTTTGATGCGACATACTCTGACCCTGCCAATAAGATCGAATCGGCAACGATCGGTTTAGATACGTTTGAATTCGATAAAGTAAATAACCTGACTTATGCCATGAAGGGCGACGCTGGTGGTATGAAGTTAGATATGCAGGGTGCTGGTCAACTTAGTGTAGACAAGGCTATTAGCAACGTGCAGTTGGATAAGTTAACTCTTAAATCGACTTTTGAGGGTGATGCATTACCTCAGTCACCGATGAAAGTCGACATGGTGTCTGATCTGTCTTTCGACCTAACGAAAAACCACCTGAGTTTTGTCCTAGAGAAGTTAACAGCGAATGCTATCGCCTTAGATGGTAAGGCAGATGTGACACTCGGTGATATTCCTAAAGTACGCTTTGCTCTCCATAGCCCAAATATCGATCTTGATGAGTTCTTAGGGTTAGATAAGCAAGCTGCTGAAGGTAATAAGCCTGCTTCTGGTGGCGAGAGTGCTCCAGCTGGGTCTGAGGTTGAGCCTGATTTGTCTGCGTTGAAAACGTTAGATGTAAAGGGTGACATTACCATCGACAAATTCAAAGCGGCAAATGCGAAGATGGAAGCGGTAAAAACGAGCTTCACTGTAAATCGTGGCGTATTTGAGCTTACTTCATTTAGTTCGAAGCTGTACCAAGGCACAATCTCAGCGACAGCAAAGTTAGATGCACGCAAGTCACCAGCGACTTACAGTGTGAAAAAGTCAATCAAAGGCGTGAAAGTTCAACCGTTACTTATTGATGTCGCTGATAACGACAAGCTTGAAGGGACGGGTAACATTGATGTGAATGTTACCGGTAAGAGTCTAACGCCTACCGGTATCAAGAAGAATCTTTCTGGTACGGTTGTTATCAATTTTGCTGACGGTGCGGTAAATGGCATCAACGTTGCTCAATTGATTCGTGAAAACTACGCGAAATTTAAAGGGCAAAAAGTCGAAGGCACCAATGAAGTTAAGAAAACAGATTTTAGTGCGATGACGGCGACATTGAAGCTCAATAAAGGTGTCGTATCAACGGATAATATGCAAGCTCAGTCTCCATTGCTACGTGTTCGTGGTAAAGGCACCGCAAACTACATCAATGAAACTGTCGACTTTACTATTAGCACGTCAGTTGTAGGCAGCCTAGAAGGCCAAGGCGGCAAAGATATAGATGAGCTGAAAGATATCACGATTCCAATCAATGTGTCTGGTAAGTGGGCGGATCCTAAATTCAAGCTCGTATTCGATGATGTTCTGAAGCAGAAAGCTCAGAAAGAAATCGATCGTGGCGTAGAGAAGCTAACGGACAAGATCAAAGACGAAAAAACCAAAGAAGCAGTCGATGGTTTGATAAAGAATCTATTCAATTAGATTCGAGCCAAAGCAAAAAGGGTTGGCATTAGCCAACCCTTTTTTAATTCTGCTGGTGAGCTTTACCAGTCGACACCTTTCAGCGCTTTGACGCCTGACTCAAATGCATGCTTTACATTCTTCACTTCAGAAACGGTATCAGCCATTTCAATCAGAGTGCGATGAGCGCCACGACCAGTAATGACAACCGACTGCATTTTAGGGCGGTTGTTCAGCGCTTCAACGACATCGTCTAAATCAATGTAGCCGTAGCTCACCATGTACGTCAGCTCGTCAAAAAGAACCACATCGATAGATTCATCTTTGAGCATGCGCTTACATTCTTGCCATACGCCTTGCGCTGCTTCGGTATCAGCGGCTTTGTTTTGAGTTTCCCATGTAAAGCCGGTCGCCATTACTTGGAATTCAACGCCGAGTTTCTCAAGTAGGTTGCGCTCACCGTTGTCCCAAGTACCTTTAATAAACTGCGCGACAGCACAATTCAAACCATGACCCACTGCGCGTGCGATCGTACCGAATCCTGATGTCGATTTACCTTTACCATTTCCGGTAATGATCAGTAGCAGACCTTTTTCCTCTTGAGCAGCAGCAATTTTTGCGTCTACCTGTTCTTTGACTTTTTGTTGGCGAGCCTTATGGCGTGCTTCTTTATTTTCTTCGATAGACATAATACTTCCTTCAATTCCTTTTCGTGCTGTGCCCAAGCTAATTTGGGTTCATTGATTTATCTCGCTATGATAGACCAACATATCGTGAAGAAAAACCACCGATAATTCAGGGAATAAAATGAAGAAAATACTTGTTGTTTGTATGGGAAACATTTGTCGGTCACCAACTGGAGAGGCAGTGTTAAGAGCGAAAGCTCAAAAACTAGGCGTTGAAGTAGAGGTTGATTCGGCAGGTACAATTGGCTATCACGCAGGAAACCGGCCGGATTCAAGAGCGACGGCAGCAGGAAAGCTGCGAGGTTATTCTTTTAAAGGAATGCAAGCGCGCCAAGTCACCATTGATGACTTTGACAAGTTTGACCTTATATTAGCCGCGGATAAAGCAAATTTGGCCGATTTATTGGATATTTGTCCGTTGAAGTATCGACACAAAGTATCGTTATTTTTAAGTCATTCTGGGTCAGGTTACGACGAAGTCCCTGATCCATATTATGGTGGAGAAGATGGCTTTGAACTGGTGCTTGATTTAATCGAAGAGGCATCAGATGCGATTTTGAAGAAGCTATAATCGCCGGGCTTGAAGACAATAGAAAAAGGGATGAGCTGAGCTCATCCCTTTTTATTCGTGTTAACCCGCTAGTATGTCGGTTGCGACTTTGTAGCTTGGGTCTTCCTTCACGTTAATTTCAACCAAGCTGCCAGCTTTGTCCAAAAGTTTACGACAATCTGGGCTTAGGTGACGAAGGTGCAGCGTTTTACCTTGAGCATTGTAACGCTCTGCTAGTGTTTCAATCGCTTCAATTGCAGAGTGATCAGTCACGCGAGAGTCTGCAAAATCGACAATCACATCTTTTGGATCTTCAGGCGCGTTAAACAACTCCAAGAAGTTAGCGGCAGAACCAAAGAAAATAGGACCGTGAATCTTGTACTCTTTTGAACCTTCCTCGTTTAAGCACGTGTCGGCATAGATGTGCTTAGCGTGTTGCCATGCAAACATTAATGCAGAAACGATAACACCAACCGCTACGGCAACAGCAAGGTCAGTAAGAACAGTAACAACGGTCACAAGAACAATAACGAAGAAGTCTTGCTTCGGTACGCGGCGTGCTAGCTTAAATGTTGCCCATTCGAATGTACCAATGACAACCATGAACATCACACCAACCAGAGCAGCGAGTGGGATCATTTCAATTAGCGAAGAAGCGAATAAGATAAACATCAATAGAGCGATAGCCGCAACGATACCAGATAGACGGCCGCGACCACCTGAGTTTACGTTGATCATCGACTGACCAATCATTGCACAACCACCCATCGCGCCAAACACAGAACACGTCATGTTTGCCATACCTTGACCTATACATTCGCGGTTAGATTGACCACGAGTGTTCGTCATCTCATCTAAAACTGTCAGCGTTAGCAGAGATTCAATTAGACCAATGGCCGCTAGAATGATCGCGTATGGAAGAATGATTTGTAGAGTTTCTAGCGTAAATGGCACCGCCGGAATAGAGAAGGTCGGCAGTGAACCTGCGAGTGTTGCCGCTTCATCACCAGACATTGTACGCAGGAAGTCAACAACAGTGCGAGTTTCCAGATCCAAACCAACCACTAAAGCAGTCACCGTTACGATTGCAACAAGTGAAGAGGGTACAGCCGTTGTGATTTTTGGTAGAAAGTGAATGATTGCCATAGTTAGCGCAACCAAACCAAGCATTAGCAGCATTTGGTCTTGTGGTAGCCAAGTAAGCATGCCGTTGATATCTGGCGCTTTAAACTGACCCAACTGAGCTAGGAAGATAACAATAGCCAGACCGTTCACAAAACCAATCATCACAGGGTGAGGCACGATACGGATGAACTTACCCAATTTAAACATACCAGCGGCAATTTGAAGTATACCAGCGAGCATGATGGCTGCGAATAGGTACTGGACACCGTGAGTCGCGACAAGCGAAACCATTACGACTGCCATGGCACCTGTTGCACCAGAGATCATGCCGGGACGACCACCGAAAATGGAAGTAATAAGACCAACGATGAATGCAGCGTAAAGACCGACCATCGGATCTACGCCTGCGACGAACGCAAATGCGACAGCTTCAGGAACCAATGCTAGCGCAACGGTTAAGCCTGATAGCACATCATTTTTTACGGAGTGCTTAGAAAATTGGGGAAATTCGAACATGTTTGTTTTTAAGTTCTCTTTGCAATGAGTTAAACCCGACACATATTCGTATTTGCACAAGCCACTGAGTGGTTGATTTCTAATCAAGCATTGCAGTGTAAACCGTAGTATTAAAAGAGCAGCATCAGAATGGTGTCGAAAACTTGAGTCGGCGCATGCTACCGAAAAGTGTGATTAAGTTCAAGAATGATACGAATAATGGCGTACAAATGTGATCACGAATTGGTATTTATATGAACAATTTATTGGGCAAATATGAAGATAAAAAAGGCTACCAGATGGTAGCCTTTAATTTATTTATGCCGTTAAGCAGTTGAACGTAATGATTTAGCCTAGTTAAAGTTAGGCTTTGTCATCTCTGCCGATGCGCGGTTTTTAGCCACTTGGCTACCCGCACCTTTAGCTTGGTAACGTTCGGTTTTGAACGGTGCTGCTGCAACAGTGATTTCGCGTAGCTCTTGAGGGCCAGGTGCTTTCGTCATCGGTGCGCTAGCGTTTAGCTTAGCCGCAACTTTAATGGCTTCGACTTTAGGCTCTGGTTTAGCTACTGGCGCTTCGGCTGCAACCTCTTTTGCCGCTTCAACGACAGGCTCTTCAGCTGGTGCCGTTTCTACAATGGCATCAACCGGTTCAGCATGTTCAGTTGCAGGAGTTTCAACGATAGGCTCTACCGAAGCTGTTTCTACTACTGCCGATTCAGCTTTTTCTGCGATTACTGCTTCCACAACAGGTGCTTCTACTACTGGAGCTTCCACTTTCGCTTCAACTGTTTCTTGAACCTTTGATTCAACAACTGGCGCTTCTGTTACAACAGGTTGCTCGCGGCGAATAATCACTTTACCCATAGCCATCTCTGGGCAAGCAAAACCACCTTGCATTGTAGGTACTGCTACTGCTTCTTCCTTAACTTGCTCTTCTTTCTTAGGTGCAGGTTTCGGAATGTAGCGTGGCATTACTTTACCCATAGCCATCTCAGGAGAAGCTACACCACCTTTACGCAGGCGGAACGGGTTAGGACGGCGATCGCGACCACGGCGACGGCGCTGGCCGCTTGCACGCAGGTGACGTGGCGAACGACGGTTACGACGTTGCTTAGACTCTGCTTGCTTGTTGTCTTGTTGTGCTTCTACCGCTGCTTCTGTTTGCTTCTCAACTTTGGTTTCAACCGTTTCTTGAGTCTTAACCGCCGTTTCTTCTGCTTTCTTCTCAACCGCTTCTTGGTCTTTAACGCGTACAGACTTGTTCAGTTTGCGACGTTGACGACGCTCCTTCACTTTTTCTGCTTTCGCGTTTTGTTGCTTTGGTTTGCTCTCTTCTGGTTTTGTTTCAGTTCGAGCTTCTGCCGCTAGCTGCAGGCCTTTTTCCGCTACTTTTGCATTTGCTTTTTGCTCTTGGGCTTTATCTGCTTGTTGAGTTTTAGGCTTACGCTTTTGGTTGCGGTTTTGCTGTTTATTGGTTTGTTGTTGAGCTTCGTTTTGCTCATTCGCTTGCTCATCACGAGGCTTACGACGACGTCGGTTATCACGGTTATCACGATTGTCGCGGTTCTCACGATTATCGCGTTGGTTGTTATTGCGACGACGATCATTGCGATCACGTTTGTTGCGTCGATTATCGCGATTTGGCTTTTTCTCTTCCTGAGGTTTCGGTTCTTCTTTTACTTCTTCAGAACCGCCGAATAGGAAACTACCAAGTGCTTTAAACAAACGGCTGAACAGTCCAGGTTTTTCTTCTTGTTCAACTTTTTGTTCTTTCTTCTTCGCCTCAGGGGCAGGTTTAGCTGCTGGTGCAGGTGCCGTTTGAGAAGGAGCCGCAAAGCCTTTAAGAACAGGTTCTTCGATTCGTTTAGGTTTTACGTCAACTTCCGCTGGCTCTTTACCTTCCGCTTCTTTCATTGCTTCCAGTTTTTTAGGAAGTAGGTAAGAAATCAGATCGAACTCTTCACCTTCACGAACACGGATAACTTCGAAGTGCGGCGTTTCCATGTCAGAGTTTGGAACAACCGTAATCTTCACTTCTTGAATGCGTTCGATATGGTTAACTGAACGACGTTTTTCGTTCAACAAGTAAGAAGCGATTGGCACAGGTACAACTGCGAGAACTTGCGCTGTATTGTCTTTCAGTGCTTCCTCTTCGATTAAACGAAGTACAGAAAGTGCTAGAGATTCGTTGTCGCGAACGACTCCAGTACCGCTACAGCGAGGACAGATGTGGTGGCTTGCTTCTGCTAGAGAAGGGCTTAAACGTTGACGTGACATCTCCAACAAACCAAAGCGAGAAATACGACCGATTTGTACACGAGCGCGATCAAGACGAACGGCTTCACGTAGACGGTTTTCTACTTCTCGTTGGTGGCGAACAGGTGTCATATCGATAAAGTCGATAACCACTAAGCCACCCAAGTCACGTAGACGTAACTGGCGAGCAATTTCGTCGGCTGCTTCTAGGTTCGTGTTTAGAGCTGTTTCTTCAATATCGCCGCCCTTGGTTGCACGAGCAGAGTTGATATCGATAGACGTTAGTGCTTCGGTTGGGTCAATAACAATAGAACCACCAGATGGCAGACGCACTTCACGTTGGAAAGCTGATTCAATTTGGCTTTCGATTTGGTAGTGGCTGAATAGTGGAACTTCGCCTTCATATTTCTTAACGCGGTTAAGGAAATCAGGGCGCACCAATTGAATGTGCTCTTTTGCACGTTCGTAGATGGTGTTGCTGTCAATTAAGATTTCGCCAATATCACGACGTAAATAGTCACGGATTGCACGAACGATAACGTTACTTTCTTGGTGGATTAAGAATGGAGCAGGGTTAGAGTCCGCTGCACCTTTGATTGCACCCCAGTGGTTAAGTAGTACATTCAAATCCCACTCAAGTTCTTCAGCACTCTTGCCAACGCCAGCAGTACGTACGATTAGGCCCATGCCCTGAGGCAGTTCCAAAGTACTTAATGCGGCTTTTAGTTGAGTACGCTCGTCACCTTCGATTCGGCGAGAAATACCGCCAGCACGAGGGTTGTTAGGCATAAGAACAAGGTAACTACCAGCAAGAGAAATGAAAGTAGTAAGAGCTGCGCCCTTGCTTCCACGTTCTTCTTTTTCCACTTGAACGATAACTTCTTGGCCTTCCGTTAGCACTTCTTTGATGCTTGGACGACCTTGGTAGGTGTAACCTTCAGGGAAATATTCGCGGGCAATTTCTTTGAGAGGGAGGAAACCGTGACGCTCGGCGCCGTAATCAACAAATGCGGCTTCTAAGCTTGGTTCGATACGTGTGATACGTCCTTTGTAGATATTCGCTTTTTTAGATTCATGACCTGGACTCTCGATATCAAGATCGAAAAGTCGCTGGCCATCAACCAGAGCGACACGCAACTCTTCTTTTTGAGTTGCGTTAATTAACATTCTTTTCATTGAAAATTCTCGTTGTCTTTTCTTTTATATCTTTCTTGTCGACTTGCCACTGTTTTTTCGCTCTTTCACGGTGCCTGATCCCATGGCTTGTATTTTGCAGCCTCCCGGCTGGAAGGGGATGCTCTCGGGCACTTCAGTCATCACAAGCCTCTTGTGGTTTCTGTTGGAAACGTAGACTTGTGACCCGCTATTTGGGCGGTAGGTACTCAACGTGAATATGCGAGGAGTAGGGTGGCAAGAGTGTTGAATTCGATGTGTCTCACGCCAATGCTGCACTCGACCTTCAACGATCTACTCACATTGCTTGAGGATAAATGATTGGTAATGAATAAAATGTAACCAAACCTTCCTTAGCAGCTGTGAACTATAGCAGTGCGCGTGGCTATCAGCAATCTGCTTTCACGCAAACGATAGAAAATTTGCCGCTAAACTCAAAATTTCTAATTTATAACTGGCTGTTTCATAAGCAATTGAGATGTGTAAACTGATCAAGACAGAAAACAAATTGAGAACTCGATTGAGAGTTTTAATAATTTAAACAAAAGCTTGGCGAAATTTAGACCAGTTTGTACTATCAAGTGTTTCTTTTACGACAAGAATAATGTGAAGTCGCGCGAAATTGAGTTTACAATACCGCCCATGAGCGAAATAAGAACAAAAGTCCAGTTCGTCGACATTGACGAAGATATGGCGGGTCAGCGCATTGATAATTTTTTGCGCAACCAATTAAAAGACATCCCTAAAAGCATGATTTACCGAATCGTGCGTAAGGGCGAAGTACGTGTAAATAAAAAGCGTATAAAAGCAGAGTACAAGTTAAAAGCAGGCGATCTCGTTCGTATTCCACCGGTGACAGTCGAGAAAAAAGATGACGATGTTGCGCCAAGTACGAAACTAAACAAAGTCGCAGAGTTGGAAGATATGATCATCTTCGAAGATGATCATATGTTGATTCTAAACAAACCATCTGGTACCGCTGTGCATGGTGGCAGTGGCTTAAAGTTTGGCGCGATTGAAGCGCTTAGAGCTCTGCGTCCTCAAGCTCGCTTTCTTGAACTTGTGCATCGTATTGACCGTGATACTTCAGGTATCTTGCTGGTTGCTAAGAAGCGTTCTGCACTTCGTCACTTGCAAGCCCAGTTTCGTGAAAAGACAGTGAAGAAGTTTTACTTAGCTCTTGTCATGGGACAATGGAAAAGCAGTTGTAAGGTTGTGAACGCGCCACTGCTTAAAAACGAAGTGAACAGTATTGTTCGTGTTAACCCTAACGGTAAGCCGTCTGAAACGCGTTTTAAGATTTTGGAAAAGTTTGAACAAGCAACATTGATTCAAGCGAGTCCGATTACTGGTCGAACTCACCAAATCCGAGTTCATACACAATATACGGGCCACCCAATCGCTTGGGATGATCGCTACGGTGACCGCCGCTTTGATGCTTACACAGGTCAAGTTGGTTTAGATCGTTTGTTCCTACACGCGGCAAACATCAAGTTCCAACACCCATCAAATGATGAGTGGATGGAAATCAACGCACCGATGGAACCGAAGCTAGAAAAAGTGTTGGCGGGTTTAAGAAACGCGTAACCATGTTTTCCTCGCGGATGCAAGAAGGGAGCCTGTGGCTCCCTTTTATCATATTTTGGTCAAAGGACATCGAGTCCTTGAACATGCAACATATCAATCAAATCAATCAATGGTAGTCCGACAAGTGTGTTCGGGTCTTTCCCCACTAATTTGTTAAACAAACAAATTCCCATTCCTTCGCTTTTAAAGCTGCCTGCGCAGTAAAAAGGTTCTTCCCTGTCGACGTAGCGCTCGATTTGTTCAAGCGTCAAATCTCTAAAGTGTACTTCGAAAGAATCAAAGCCGACTTCTGTATGGTTTGTGACGGTGTTATGTACCGCAAGACCAGTATAGAAAGTGATGACTTTTCCACTTTGAGACAAAAGTTGATTTATTGCGTTGTCTCTATTTAAAGGTTTGCCAACGATTTCACCATTAATGACACAAACCTGGTCACTGCCGATAACTAAACTTGCTTTATCCGTCTGGCAAGATGTTGCTTTCTCTTGGGCCAATCTTTGCACCAGTTCAAGAGGCGTTTCCTGGTCAAACGGTGTTTCATCGCAATCAGGTGATAAACAAATGAACGGTAGTGAAAGCTTTTCAAGCAGTTGTTTACGAAAAGGGGAGGTTGAAGCTAAAACCAGTTGGTAATTTTTCATTTTGAATTACAATTCGTGGGAGCATTTCCGATAGGATAATCGATCAAAAATGATTCTGGCTAATGCTCTGTATGTTAAGCGTAAAAAAGTACAACTTTTTTGCCTTTTTCTTTGACTAATTTTGATTTGGAAGATAATATTCGCGCCCTATGCAAAAGGTAAAAATACCGCGAACGGTTGACCCAGCGAAAGCTGCACAGAAACGATTAGATTACGATGGAATCATCCAAGCTAGTCTTTTCAAGCGCTTAGCGGAAACAACTGAAGGCGTAAAACGCGACGCAGAAGTCTCATTGTCATTTGGGATGGATGAACAGCGACTCGTTGTTATCTCTGGTAAAGCTAACATCGAAGTCGATTTAGAGTGTCAGCGTTGTAATGAGGTATTCGCACATGAGTGCGAAGTCGAATTCCTTTCTACTCCTTACTACGGTGAGAAAACGGAACAGGAAGCACCAGAAATTTATGATTTGGTAGATCTAAATGAATATGGTGAATTAGACCTTATACAACTGGTTGAAGACGAGTTCATCTTAGCATTACCTCAAATTGCGATGCACGATGAAGCGGATTGTAGCGTTGATTCAAATAACATGGTTTTTGGTGAGATTCCTGAAGAAATTGAGGAAGAAAAACCGAATCCATTCGACGTTTTGAAAAGTCTGAAAAAGTAATAGGTGTGGTAACCGATTCTTCTTCAGGTTTTTAACCCAATAGTATAGGAGTAGGGTCAATGGCCGTACAGAAAAACCGTAAAACTCGTTCTAAGCGCGGTATGCGTCGTTCACACGATGCGCTAACTACAGCTGCTCTATCTGTAGACGCGACTTCTGGTGAAACTCACCTACGCCACAACGTAACTGCTGAAGGTTACTACCGTGGTCAAAAGGTTATCAACAAGTAAGGTTGAACCTTTGCAAAGTATTACCGTTGCACTTGATGCAATGGGCGGGGATTTCGGTCCACGCGTAACAGTGCCTGCCGCCGTGCAGGCACTGTCTCATTTCCCAGAGCTAAAAGTGATTCTTATAGGTGATCAATCTCTGATCACGTCTCAATTATTTCAACTCGGTACCTCGACCAGTTCCCGCTTGACTATTCTTCATAGTGAGAAAGTTATCTCGAACTCAGAAAAACCTTCATTGGCACTACGTAATAGCCAAAATAGTTCCATGCGTATGGCTATCGATTTGGTTTCTGAGCAGAAGGCGGATGCTTGTGTTAGTGGTGGCAACACCGGTGCATTAATGGCACTATCGCGTTTCATTCTTAAGTTACTTCCTGGTATTGAACGTCCTGCTTTAGTTTCAGCTTTACCGACGATTACTGGAAAGCGGACTTGGATGCTAGATCTAGGTGCGAATGTATCGTGCGATGCTGATAGTTTGTTCCAATTTGCTGTAATGGGCAGTGCATTAGCAGAAGAACACTTAGGTTGTCCTCCTCGCGTTGCTGTACTCAATATTGGCGCAGAAGAGATTAAAGGTAACGATTTAGTCAAACGTTGCGCAGAAATGCTTTCTCAGACCGACGCGATTAACTTTGTTGGTTATATTGAAGGTAATCAAATTTTGCATGATGTTGCAGACGTCATTGTATGTGATGGGTTTGTCGGCAACGTATGCTTAAAAGCCAGTGAGGGAACAGCTCAACTTTTTATCGAAAAAATTAAAACCAGTATGATGGCGTCAACGATAAAGGGTTGGATTGCTAGAAAGTTGTTTTCTCGGCTATTTAATGAACTAAAAACACTGAACCCCGACCAGTATAACGGCGCAAGTTTGCTAGGATTGCGCGGCATTGTCATAAAAAGCCATGGAAGTGCGGATGTATCTGCGATTGTCAATGCACTTGGCGAGGCAGTACACGAGGTCAAACGACAAGTACCAAGCCGTATTAGCGATCGTTTGGAAGCGGTTTTACTCGAGAGGCATTATTAGTCTTCATGTATAGCAAAATTTTAGGTACTGGCAGCTACCTGCCATCTCAGGTGCGTACAAACGCAGATCTAGAGAAAATGGTAGATACAAGTGATGAGTGGATCGTTGCTCGCACGGGTATTAAAGAGCGTCGAATTGCTGCAGAAAATGAGACTGTAGCGGACATGGCATTCTACGCAGCTGAAAACGCTATCGATATGGCGGGTATTGATAAAAACGATATCGACCTGATTATCGTAGCCACAACGAGCAGTAGCCATACTTTCCCTTCATCTGCGTGTCAGGTGCAGGCAAAGCTTGGCATTAAAGGTTGTCCAGCTTTTGACTTAGCCGCTGCTTGTTCTGGTTTTGTGTACGCATTATCTGTTGCAGACCAACATATTAAATCGGGTATGTGTAAAAACGTACTTGTTATTGGTTCAGATGCTTTGTCTAAAACGTGTGATCCGACAGACCGTTCAACCATTATCCTATTTGGTGATGGTGCTGGAGCCGTTGTCGTAGGCGCTAGCCAAGAGCCAGGTATTATTTCTACCCACATATACTCGGATGGTCAATTCGGTGAGCTACTAAGCCTACCTGTACCTGAGCGTGGTCAAGATGCTGACAAATGGCTTCATATGGCAGGTAACGAAGTATTCAAAGTCGCTGTCACTCAGTTATCGAAACTAGTAAAAGATACGCTTGAAGCCAACAACATGCATAAGTCTGAACTAGACTGGCTAGTACCGCATCAAGCGAACTATCGAATTATTTCGGCAACAGCGAAAAAGCTTTCAATGTCTTTAGACCAAGTCGTAGTGACATTAGACCGACACGGGAACACTTCTGCGGCGACAGTACCGTCTGCGCTGGATGAAGCTGTGCGCGATGGTCGCATTAAACGCGGGCAGACTTTATTGCTAGAGGCGTTTGGTGGCGGTTTCACTTGGGGCTCTGCTCTGGTGAAGTTCTAAGTTTCACGAGAATTCAAAATTTAAGGTGCACTTGGTGCATCTTATTTCTTTTTACTTTGCTTAAAGGAAAACAACATGAGCAAGTTTGCTATCGTATTTCCAGGTCAAGGTTCTCAAGCTGTAGGTATGCTTGCAGAACTAGGCGAACAATATGACGTAGTAAAACAAACATTTGCAGAAGCATCTGACGCACTAGGTTACGATCTATGGGCGCTTGTTCAAAATGGACCTGCAGAAGATTTAAACGAGACTTTCCGCACTCAACCAGCTTTGCTAGCTTCATCTGTTGCAATCTGGCGTGTATGGCAGGAGCTCGGTTTAGAGCAACCAGCAAACCTAGCCGGTCACAGCCTAGGTGAGTATTCAGCACTTGTATGTGCGGGTGTCATTGACTTTAAAGAAGCAATCAAGCTGGTTGAATTACGCGGTAAGCTAATGCAAGAGGCGGTACCAGCAGGTACTGGCGCTATGTTCGCGATTATCGGTTTGGCTGATGATGCGATTGCAAAAGCGTGTGAAGACGCAGCGCAAGGTGAAGTGGTCTCTCCAGTAAACTTTAACTCGCCTGGTCAGGTAGTTATCGCGGGTAGCAAAGACGCAGTAGAGCGTGCGGGAGCGCTATGTAAAGAAGCTGGTGCGAAACGTGCGCTTCCTCTTCCTGTTTCAGTTCCATCACACTGTGCGCTTATGAAGCCAGCAGCGGAAAAACTTGCAGTAGCTCTTGAGTCTATCGAATTTAACTCACCACAGCTTCCAGTTATCAACAACGTTGATGTGGTCGCTGAGACAGATCCTGCAAAAATCAAAGATGCGCTTGTTCGTCAGCTACATAGCCCAGTTCGCTGGACTGAAACAGTCGAGCTTATGCACGAGCAAGGGGTAGAACAGCTTCTTGAGCTTGGTCCTGGTAAGGTTTTAACAGGTCTAACAAAACGTATCGTGAAAACGCTAACTGCAGCAGCAGTGAATGATGTTGCGTCGCTAGACGCGGCGAAGTAATCCATCAAGCGATAAAACTTGCGATAAGAAAAGGAAACACAACATGATGAATCTAGAAGGTAAGATCGCGCTAGTTACCGGCGCAAGCCGTGGTATTGGCCGCGCGATCGCGGAACTTCTTGTAGAGCGCGGTGCGACGGTTATCGGTACGGCTACTTCTGAAAGTGGCGCAGCTGCTATCAGCGAGTATCTTGGTGATAACGGTAAAGGTCTAGCTCTTAACGTGACCGATGTCGAGTCTATCGAAGCGACACTAAAAACGATCAACGAAGAATTTGGTGTGATCGATATTCTGGTGAATAACGCTGGTATTACTCGTGACAACCTATTGATGCGTATGAAAGATGATGAGTGGAACGACATCATCGATACCAACCTAACGCCTATCTACCGCATGTCTAAAGCGGTTTTACGCGGCATGATGAAAAAACGTGCGGGTCGTATCATCAACGTAGGCTCGGTTGTTGGTACCATGGGTAACGCAGGTCAAACTAACTACGCAGCAGCGAAAGCGGGCGTGATTGGTTTTACTAAATCAATGGCTCGTGAAGTTGCGTCTCGTGGTGTAACAGTGAACACTGTTGCCCCTGGTTTCATCGAAACTGACATGACAAAGGCACTAAATGATGAGCAACGTGCGGCAACGTTGTCGAACGTACCAGCTGGTCGTTTAGGTGACCCACGTGAAATTGCATCAGCAGTAGTTTTCCTTGCTTCTCCTGAAGCGGCGTACATTACTGGTGAAACTTTGCATGTAAATGGTGGCATGTACATGGTTTAATGAGACAGTTTGTGCAAAATAAGCTATTTTACATTGTGAAAAATAGCCTATAGTTGCAGTTAACTGTCATGAACTTGTCATGCTTATGCGCAAGATTTGTGCATGATTTAAGTCAAAAATGTATTGAAATTCGGTTAAATTCGCTAATTTTGTGGTTTGACCAGCAAGGACCCCCTTGCAACTTTCAATAGTTCGAATAAACTACGGAATCATCGCATTAGGCGAAATCTGTAAAGGAAAAGAAAAATGAGCAACATCGAAGAACGCGTAAAGAAAATCATTGTTGAACAGCTAGGTGTAGACGAAGCAGAAGTTAAAAACGAAGCTTCTTTCGTTGACGATCTAGGTGCTGATTCTCTAGACACTGTAGAACTAGTTATGGCTCTAGAAGAGGAATTCGACACTGAGATTCCTGACGAAGAAGCTGAGAAGATCACTACTGTTCAAGCTGCAATCGACTACGTAAACAGCGCTCAGTAATTAGCTCTCCCAGGCGGTCTCCTAGACCGCCTGTGTTCTTTCTAACTTCTTCTATCCTCTCATAGAAATATTCAATTCCCGGAGAATTATATCGTGTCCAAGCGTCGTGTAGTTGTCACTGGCATGGGTATGTTGTCACCGGTAGGCAACACAGTAGAATCATCTTGGAAAGCCCTGCTAGAAGGTCAAAGTGGTATCGTGAATATCGAGCACTTTGATGCTACGAACTTCTCAACTCGTTTTGCAGGTCTTGTTAAAGATTTCGATTGCACAGAGTACATGTCTAAAAAAGATGCTCGTAAGATGGATCTTTTCATCCAGTACGGCATTGCAGCGGGTATTCAAGCTCTTGATAACTCTGGCTTACAAATTACCGAAGAAAATGCGGCTCGAGTTGGTGTTGCTATCGGCTCAGGCATTGGCGGTCTAGATCTGATCGAAACAGGTCACACTGCATTAGTAGAAAAAGGCCCTCGCAAAGTTAGCCCATTTTTTGTTCCTTCGACCATCGTAAATATGGTTGCAGGTAACCTATCTATCATGCGTGGTCTTCGTGGTCCAAATATCGCGATTTCTACAGCATGTACTACTGGCCTACATAACATCGGTCATGCTGCACGAATGATTGCGTACGGCGATGCAGATGCGATGGTTGCTGGTGGCGCAGAAAAAGCGTCTACGCCTCTTGGCATGGCTGGCTTCGGTGCAGCTAAAGCGCTATCTACTCGTAATGAAGAACCTCAAAAAGCGTCTCGTCCATGGGATAAAGGCCGTGATGGCTTTGTTCTAGGCGATGGTGCTGGCATGATGGTGCTTGAAGAGTACGAACACGCGAAAGCACGTGGCGCGAAGATTTACGCAGAACTGGTTGGTTTTGGTATGTCTGGCGATGCTTACCACATGACTTCTCCAAGCGAAGATGGCTCGGGTGGTGCACTTGCGATGGAAGCGGCAATGCGTGACGCCAACATCACAGGCACCCAAGTAGGTTATGTGAATGCTCACGGTACATCTACTCCTGCTGGTGACGTTGCAGAAATCAAGGGCGTGAAACGTGCTCTTGGTGAAGAAGGTGCGAAGCAAGTACTTGTATCATCAACTAAGTCTATGACTGGTCACCTATTAGGTGCAGCAGGCTCTGTTGAAGCAATTATCACGGTTATGTCTTTGGTTGACCAAATCGTTCCACCAACGATTAACCTTGATGATCCAGAAGAAGGTCTAGACATCGACCTTGTGCCACACACTGCGCGCAAAGTTGAAGGTATGGAATACGCTATCTGTAACTCGTTTGGCTTTGGTGGTACAAACGGTTCTTTGATCTTCAAAAAGTTCGCTGAGTAACACTATCTAACCTTATTTAGATAAGCGAAACTTGTATTCTAACGGCTCGATGCTTAGCATTGAGCCGTTTTGTTTTATTTGTTGTCTGCTAATTTGAAGGTACGCGAATGTTTTGGGTAAATGGAGTTCCACAAACGCATGTAGAACTGGGTGATCGCTCATTCCAATACGGCGATGGAGGTTTTACCACCATCCTGACCCAAAACGGAGAGTTGGTTTACTGGCAAGAACACATTGAGCGTATGAAGTCCTGCCTTGACGCATTGAAGATCTCTTCCCCTGACTGGCAAGTTGTGCATGATTGGGCAAGCAAAGCGGCTTTATCTGACGCACAAGCGGGGGTGAAAATTCACGTTAGCCGTGGTATTGGTGGGCGAGGGTATAGTCCTAATGGGATTGAAGGCCCTATCGTGACGATCTCCAATTTTGCGTTTCCTTCTCATTACTCTTCTTGGCAAGAAAAAGGCGTGGATTTGGGCGTTTGTGAGACTCGTCTCGGGATCCAACCTTTACTTGCTGGACACAAGCACAACAACCGTTTAGAGCAGATTCTCGCCAAGGCTGAAATCGACGATACCGAGTTTGCAGATGCAATAACGTTAAATGTGCAAAACCATGTCATTGAAACTACAATGGCCAACCTTTTTTGGGTTAAAGGTAATAAAGTATTTACACCGGAACTGACCTTATCTGGCGTTGCGGGCGTAATGCGTCGTAAGGTGCTTGAGTTACTAAAAGTAAGTCATATTGAAGTCATCGAGGGGCGTTTTATACTTCCAGATTTGCTGAGCGCAGACGAGGCTTTCATGTGTAACTCAATATTAGGTGTCGCACCAATTCGCAGCATAGTGGCATCTAACTCTAAGACTATATTTCCGATAGGAAAATTGACTCAACGACTGCAAGGGAATTTAACTACGTGATTAAAAAACTGTTGGCTTTTGTTGTGCTGATCGCAGTGATAGGCGCAGCAGCTGTTTTTTATATAATTTCACAGGCTAAACAATACGTTGAAAAGCCTATTCTATTGGAACAACCTCAGCTGTTTACTGTAGAAAGTGGTACAAGCTTTCATCATGTCATGCGCGCCTTAGTTGAAGATGAGGTAATTGAAACGTCGGAGTACATCCGTTTAATACCTCACTTATATCCAGAACTGTTGCAAGTACGAGCGGGCACTTATCAACTAGAGCCTGGTATGTCGCTTTTGCAAGCATTGGAGCACCTGAACACCGGAAAAGAATACCAGTTTGCGATCACTTTTGTTGAAGGCAGCCGCTTTTCTGAGTGGGTAGAGCAATTGAAAAGTGCTCCTTATTTAGAGCATGACTTAACCGATCTATCAGAAAAAGACATGGCAGCAAAGTTGGGTATTGAGCGAGAAAAGCTTGAAGGACTGTTTTTAGCAGAAACCTACCATTACACGGCGGGTGCAAGTGAAAGCCAGTTATTAAAACGAGCGCATCGAAAACTCAATAAAATACTGGATGCTAGCTGGGAAGCTCGTCAAGAAAAGCTGCCATTGCAAGACAAATATGAAGCCTTGATTCTGGCGTCTATCATCGAGAAAGAGACGGCCATTGACTCTGAGCGTGAGCGCGTCGCTTCTGTGTTTATCAACCGATTGAACAAACGCATGCGTTTACAAACGGATCCGACGGTTATTTATGGTATGGGTGATGCTTACGACGGAAATATTCGTAAGAAAGATTTGCGCACGCCGACACCATATAACACCTATACCATCAATGGCTTACCTCCAACCCCAATCGCGATGGCAGGTGAAGCCTCTATTGAAGCGGCTTTGAATCCAGAAAGCAGCCACTATTTATATTTCGTAGCAAGTGGAAAGGGCGGACACGTATTTTCGAAATCCCTTGCAGAGCACAATCGTGCTGTTCGAGCCTATTTAAGAGAACTAAGAAAGAACAAATGATGAAAGCAAACTTTATTGTCGTTGAAGGCCTAGAAGGCGCGGGTAAAAGCACTGCGATTAAAACCGTTTTAGATACGCTAAAAGCGGCAGGTATTGAAAATATCGTAAATACTCGTGAGCCAGGAGGCACGCCGCTAGCAGAAAAGATGCGCGCTCTGGTGAAAGAAGAGCATGAAGGCGAAGAACTTAAAGACATGACGGAGTTGCTTCTTCTATATGCTGCGCGTGTCCAGTTGGTTGAGAACGTGATCAAACCAGCTTTGGCGAGCGGTCAGTGGGTGGTGGGTGACCGCCACGATATGTCGTCGCAGGCTTATCAAGGTGGTGGTCGTCAAATTGACGCGTCGCTAATGAAAAACCTTCGAGACACAACGCTTGGTGATTTTAAACCTGCTTTCACTCTCTATATGGATATCGACCCTCGCGTTGGGCTTGAGCGTGCGCGTGGGCGTGGTGAGCTCGATCGTATCGAGAAGATGGATATCAGCTTCTTTGAACGTACACGAGAGCGTTATTTGGAGATTGCTCATGCTGATCCTTCTATCATTATCATTAACGCTGAGCAGGTGATCGAAGACGTGTCGCGTGATATTCGGGACGCTCTTAACGAGTGGTTAGCCCGTCAATAATAAGTGAAACTTAAATTTAGGTGACTCATGTTAAATGATTATCCATGGTTGCAACCAGTATGGGATAACCTCAAAGTAGGGCTAGAGTCGGACAGAATACCAGGTGCGCTTTTATTGCAAAGCGAGCAAGGCTTAGGCATCGAAAAACTTATCGAGTTTTTTAGCCAAGCACTTCTTTGCCAAAATTACGCCAGTGAAGCGTGCGGTTTTTGTCATAGCTGTCAATTAAATCAATCACACAACCACCCAGATTTACACTGGATCAAACCAGAAAAAGAAGGAAGAGCGATAACGGTGGACCAAGTTCGAGCTTGTAACCGTCTTGCGCAGGAATCATCACAGCTTAATGGTTATCGCCTATTTGTTATAGAGCCAGCGGACGCTATGAATGAATCGGCATCGAATGCATTGTTAAAAACGCTAGAAGAGCCTGGGGCAAAGTGCTTGTTTTTGCTCGTTACCCACAATCAGGAGCGCCTGCTTCCAACGATTCGTAGCCGTTGCCAACACTGGGTTGTTGCGCCGCCGTCAACGGAACAAGCGATGCAATGGATGCGCGAACAAGGGGCGCAGCAAGTTCCTGCTTACGCCTTAAAACTGAATATGGGCTCTCCGATAAAAACATTGGATGCGTTAAATAATGGCGATCTCGATGCTTACTTGGCTTTTGAGCGCACTTTTATTAAGGCGATGTCTTCTTCTACCTCAGACATTTCTGAGTGTGCTTCTTTAATGGCTAAACACTCGGAGCAATCACTAGACTGGGCGTGGTATTTACTGACAGACGCTCAGAAAGCGCAGTTTGGTGTATCAGAAGCACAAATGCTTCCTGGCGCTATAAAGTTTCAACCGAACAACTACAACGGTTTGTACTCATCAGCGAAGGCGCTGATGGACCTCAAAGCTCAGGTGCAAGCCTTTCCTGGTCTAAACCTTGAGCTACTATCAATGAACTGGTTAATTGAATCACGAGAGGCATTATGTTCGTAGATTCTCATTGTCATTTAGACAAATTGAATTACGA
Source organism: Vibrio sp. M60_M70 (assembly GCF_037162085.1). Taxonomy (NCBI): domain Bacteria; kingdom Pseudomonadati; phylum Pseudomonadota; class Gammaproteobacteria; order Vibrionales; family Vibrionaceae; genus Vibrio; species Vibrio sp. M60_M70. Next base: position 2,131,330 of record NZ_JARLUL010000001.1, on the reverse strand, counting down.
CGATCTCCACATCAATGTGGAAGACGTTATTAACAAAGCTAAACAAGCAAAGGTAACCGAGCTGCTTTCTGTGGGAGTTACGCTGGATTCTTTCCCTAAAATGATGGAAATGATTGAGCCTTATGAGAATGTTTATGCTTCGTGTGGTGTACACCCACTTGATGTTGAAAGCGACTTTTCGATGGACGTGCTACGTCACCACGCATCGAATGAAAAAGTCGTTGCCATTGGTGAAACAGGCTTGGATTATCATTATAAGCCAGAAACGGCAGCGTTACAGAAAGAGCGTTTTGAGCAACACGTTGATCTTGCGGTGGAGCTTAACAAACCTTTAATTATCCATACCAGAAACGCACGTGCGGATACTCTAGATATTTTGCGTAAGGGTGGGGCGGAGAAATGTGGTGGTGTTATCCACTGTTTTACAGAAGATCTTCCATTTGCTGAAGCTGCACTTGAGCTGGGGTTTTATATTTCTATCTCGGGGATTGTCACTTTCCGTCAAGCTACAGAGTTGAAAGAAGTGGTGAAGACTCTACCTCTAGAGAAGCTTCTCATTGAGACAGATTCTCCTTACTTGGCTCCAGTCCCTCACCGAGGTAAAGAGAATCAACCTGCTTATGTTGTCGAGGTGGCTTCTTATATTGCGCAACTCAAATCGTGCTCTCTTTCTGAAGTGGCACAAAAAACCACCGAAAATTTCCGAAATCTTTTTTTGCGATGAAAAATCAATAAGAGTATAAAAAAGGAGCGTATGCTCCTTTTTTGTTGATAAAAACAACAGATATACTCATGAGTTTAATGTTTACTAAAAATGTTGATTTAATAACATTCAAAAATCACAAATGTAATTTTGTTACTAAAAATAACATTGGAGCGTATTTTATTTACGCCTTAAAATTAATTATATAAATAATAAACTCTTTATAAAACAGTAATATAACTGCAATGCAAACCTTTTCATCAGCTGTTTTTGGGTGTGATCCAAGACTTGTTTTGAAACTAAATTTCGTAACTGTGTGGAAAGTTTGAGGGTCATCAATATATATTTAGAGCCGGAAAATATAATGCAGTTGTGGTTACATTTTCATTGGGTGCTAACCTTTAGGCTACGGGGGTGTGCCGTTAGTGCCCAAATAATACTTATAAATTTATCAGGAGCATAAACATGTTTAAGAACCTTTTTGCTAACCTGCAAAAAGTTGGTAAGGCGCTGATGCTTCCAGTATCAGTTTTACCAGTTGCAGGTATTTTATTAGGTGTGGGTGCTGCCCAGCTAAGCTTTATTCCAGAGATCGTTTCTAATCTTATGGAACAAGCTGGTGGCTCAGTATTCGGCCAAATGGCACTTCTATTTGCAGTAGGTGTAGCTCTAGGCTTCACTAATAACGACGGTGTTGCTGGTCTTGCAGCAATCGTTGGTTACGGCATCATGACGGCAACGCTAGGTGTAATGGCGGGTGTTATGGGTGTTGAGAAAATCGATACAGGTGTACTAGGTGGTATCCTTGTCGGTGGTGTGGCTGCTTGGGCATTCAACCGTTTCTTCAAAATTCAACTTCCAGAGTATCTTGGCTTCTTCGCTGGTAAGCGTGCAGTGCCTATCATCACTGGTTTTGCAGCGATCATCCTTGGTGTTATCCTTTCTGTAATTTGGCCACCAATTGGCGGTGCAATCTCTGCATTCTCTGATTGGGCTGCGCACCAAAACCCACAACTAGCATTCGGTATCTACGGTGTTGTAGAGCGTTCTCTAATCCCATTCGGCCTACACCACGTATGGAACGTACCGTTCTTCTTCGAAGCTGGTTCTTGTGTTAACGCTGCTGGTGAAGCTCAAAACGGCGTACTAACTTGTTACCTAGTTGCTGATGAAGCATCTCGTGCTGCTGGTAATGGCTTCGGTCAGCTAGCGGGTGGTTACATGTTCAAGATGTTTGGTCTACCAGCTGCAGCAATCGCAATTGCTCACTGTGCTAAACCAGAAAACCGCGCAAAAGTAATGGGTATCATGGCGTCAGCTGCACTGACTTCATTCCTAACTGGTATTACTGAGCCTATCGAATTCTCGTTCCTATTCGTTGCTCCACTACTATACGGTATCCACGCTCTACTAGCTGGTTCTGCATACATTGTTTCTAACACTCTAGGCTTTGTACACGGTACTTCTTTCTCTCACGGTCTGATCGACTTCCTAGTTCTATCTGGTAACGCTCAGAAGATGGGTCTAATGATTGCTGTTGGTCTAGTATACGCAGTGATTTACTACGTAGTGTTCCGTGGCGTAATCACAGCACTTGACCTAAAAACTCCTGGTCGTGAAGATGAAACAGAAAGTGCGGCAGCAACTTCTGGCTCTGACATGGGTGGTGAACTGGTTGCAGCGTTCGGTGGTAAAGCTAACATTACTGGTCTAGACGCATGTATCACTCGCCTACGTGTCGCGGTTGCAGATACAGCAGCTGTAGACCAAGACAAACTGAAACAACTTGGCGCTGCTGGTGTTGTAGTTGTTGCAGGTGGTGTACAGGCTATCTTCGGTACTAAGTCTGACAACCTAAAAACTGAAATGGATGAGTGGATCCGTAACCACGGCTAATCACCGTCATTCATAACAATGAATAAAAGGAGGCTTCGGCCTCCTTTTTTAGTTCCTCTCTCATTCATTGCTAAAAGTGCTTTCTGAGTGTGATCCTAAACTCATCTTTACTTTTGCCAGTCTTTTCATACATCGCGCTTACTCATCGTTGACATATTGAAACACCACTATGTTTGAATAGCGCATGATGTTTTTTTAATAATTGATAACGTGTATGAAGAGCAAATTAATTTTATTAGCAGGACTAGTTTCTAGTACCGCAATTGCGGCAAATGAGCCAACGAACTTGTCTGTTGGTATGGCTGTCGATCAACAGTTGAGTGTTGTTGTTGAGTTAGATAATAAGTATCGCGGCATTATCGGTAACGATGGTATGGCGTTTGATTACATCGCTAAACGTGGAACATTCGATCAAAACATGCCTGTGACCTGGTATGTTGGCGTTGGTGGTTGGTATGAGTGGGATGATGAGTTTGGCGTGCGTGTGCCTCTCGGTGTGAACTGGGATTTATCACGCGGCTGGGATCTTTATGGTCAAATACACCCAGAGCTAGATCTTTACAAAGGTGCTGACTTACAACTTGGTGGTGCCGTTGGCATCAAATACAGTTTCTAGAATAAAAGAAACATAAAAAAACGCCGGTAAATACCGGCGTTTTTTTGTTTGGAATGCAATACTGCTATTGTTTATCCATGGCTCGCTTGATACAAACGGCAGCGCCGCCCCAAGTGATACCTAAACCAATAACCATCATAATAATTGCGCTGATTGTCATTTCGCTGTCTCCTTGCGATTCACTGCGTTAATCACTAGACCAAAGATAAATAGTGCGGCGATAAGTGCCCAGCCTACAGTTAGATCATAACCACCGTAGCCTTCAGTAAATAAAGCATAAAGCTTAGTCGCTAAGATAATGGCGAGCATAATCGGTGTTACGAAGCGTAAACAGATCTCAAACCATTGACCAATAGAGAAATCAGAGCGCTCATTTACGTAATTACGTACTTCAGGCACGCGTTTCAATAGCCACGCCATCAATACAATCTCAACCAAGCCGCCTACCATAATGCCAACGTTGTTTGCAAAGTGGTCTACTAGGTCTAGCAGCAATAGACCGCCATTTGTTGCGAAAGCCATAGAAACCACAAAACCAGTTCCAATTACAACGTTTGCAGCTTTTTTCGGCTCCACTTTAGCTTATCGATGATGGCGGATGTTACGGCTTCCATGATAGAAATGTGCGAACTTAGACCAGCAACCACCAGTGCAAAGAAGAACAGAGGACCAAGAATATATGGTGCGGGTAATAAGTTAATTGCCGCAGGTAAAGTAACAAAAGCAAGGCCAACGCCTGCAGATACCACTTCTGTTAGCGGTTTACCTTGTTCTTGAGCCATGTAACCCAAGACAGAGAAGATCATAATACCAGCTAGGATGGAGAAGCCACAGTTGATCAACACGGTCATAAACGCGTTATTCGTGATGTCTGATTTTTCTGGCAGATAACTAGAGTAAGCCAGCATGATCGCGAAGCCGATGCTTAGGGTAAAGAAGATCTGACCGTACGCAGCTGCCCATACTTTCACATCCCAAATTTTGCTGAAATCGGGTTCAAACATGTAGTTAACGCCATCCAAAGCTCCTGGCAAGAAAACCATACGTCCGATTAAAAAAATCACCATCAAGAATAGTATTGGCATCATGATTTTAGATGCGCGCTCAATCCCTGATTTCACGCCTTTGGCAATGGCGGTATAAGTAATGGCCCAAGCAATCACCATAGATAAGGCTATCTTCCATTGAATACTGCCTAAGTCTGTTGGTGAGTTGTCACCTAACTTTAGGTACTCGCTAAAGAAAAATGCGTTTGTATCGGTTCCCCAACCTTGAGTGAACGACAACCCAAAGTAAGAAATTGACCAACCGATAACTGCAACATAGTAAACGGCGATAACTGCTGCAACACCAACTTGGAACCAGCCAAGCCATTCAAATTTAGAATGAATTTTCGCTAGCGTTTTTGGTGCTGAGCCTCGGTACTTTTGTCCCATACTGAACTCAAGGATCATAAATGGAATACCGGCCGTGATCATGGCGAAAATGTAAGGAATAAAAAATGCGCCGCCACCGTTTTCATAGGCCATGTATGGAAAACGCCAAATGTTTCCCAAACCGATAGCAGACCCGACTGCTGCTAAGATGAATCCCGCTCGGGATCCCCATTGTTCTCGCTTCATATTTGACTCCTATACGACTCCCTGAGGAATGAAGCTCTCTCCGTAACACAGTAATATTTGCGCAAACCGTTGGAAGAAAGGACCGCTGTTATCCATCAGCTTTTCTATCCTTAATTCTAGCTTATTATAATTTTATAGAGCTATATTCTGGTTACTGTGAGAGAAAGTAGATTATTAATCTTAAAGTTTTGATGTGTGTTTGATAAAATTGAAATATTTATCTGTTTTCACTAATCAGACTAACTTCTAATAATACTTAGCGCAATAGAATCTAAATGTTAACTCAGGTGCGTTGTCTGGTTTTAATCTTGTTAAATTTGAGTTTGATTATGGTTTTGTGTGGGGGATTGGTTGGTTGTATGGAACAAATGACTAGAATCCAATGATCGACTTGGTGTTTAAAACTATTTTGATGAACTAGGGCGTACGGCTATCTTTTGCGCACCCCGCTAGAGAATGCTTCGTTACTTTTCTAAGCGATGATGTTTAGATGATATTTTCTATCTGCTTTGTGTAGGACTCGCCCAGCACTCTTTGTGGCGAGTCCTACGAAGTGAAGTGTACAAAAAATTAGAAACGGAAACTAAAACCAATATTTGATTGGAATTGGTTCATCCAATCGGTATCGAACTTAATGATGCAGTTTGAGCCGTCATTAGGTAGGGTGCAGGCTCCAGAGGTATCGTTATCAACGACCGTTCCCAACCATCTTAATTGGGCTGTCAACGCAAAGTTCTTTGAAAACTCATATTCCAGCCCTGCAAAAGCGCTCGCCGAAAATCCGTATTTTTTGTCTACCCAATCAACATCGGTGTAAGAGGCTCCCAAGCCAACACCAATATAGGTTTGCCAGTTTTCTGCAACAGGGTAGTACATGCTGCTTTGAAATTGCAGGTAATGGATATCTGCCGAATTTGATAACTTTTCAAGTTCTGTTGATTGGTTGGAGTAAAATAATCCAATTCTTCCTTTCTCAAAAGGCGTCTCGATTGAAAGTGCGTAGTTCACTGCGGGATCGAGGTCGTATGTATTGCCACCTTCGTCTTCTACTTGACCGCCACCTGTATAGCCTATGAATGGAGTAACGATAATATTGGCTTGTGCACTTACCGCGGTGCTGAGCAGTATGCTTCCTACCAGCCAGCTGAGTTTTTGGTTCATGTCCTATCTCCTTATTATGACTAAGCTAATTGTGATGGGTTAGTCAAAATTGCGCGACTAAATTAAGCAAATCTTGAACATATTTCACACTGGTGTTATTAATTTGTTACATATTAAGGAGGTGTTTATGGAACACGATCTAAAATCCGCATTAATCATCGTGGTGACTGTTTTTGCAGTACTTTTGTCGTTTGGCATCATTGCGATTACAACGGCTTAAGATAACTACTTTTACCAAGTGTTTTAACAAAATGGCGTGAGCCTATGATACGTAACAGCGGTATAATCACAGAAAGCCATACTGAGCTTGATGTTAAAGTTTATGAGCATTTCAGGCATGGAAAAACTGCTTTAGTCACGCAAGGTGGAGGGCAGAGAGGGATTTTTACCGCTGGCGTATTAGACGCATTTTTACTTTCCAACTTTGATCCTTTCGATGAATTCTACGGTACCTCTGCTGGGGCACTCAATTTATGCTCTTACTTATGTCGTCAACACGGTATGGGCAAAGCTTTTATTACCGAGCTGACAACGTCTCCTGAATTTTTTAATCTGTTTCGTTATATTCGAAAGCAGCAGTACTTGGGTTTAGAGTGGGCGTTAGAGCGGATTCAAGATTTCCCTTACAAGCTTGATCTTGATTTAGGCCGCAGTGCACTAGGAGGACGAGGTGCGTTTGCCGCGGTAACAAATGTAGAGACGCTATCGGATCAATATTTACCAATCTTGGGTGACACGTGGTTTAACACCATGTTAGCAACATGCGCGATTCCTAAGTTGTACCACGGACCTGTCGACGTTAATGGCAATAAGTTTGTTGATGGTGGTGTGTCGGCTTCTATCCCTGTTCAAGAAGCGTGGCGTCAGAATGCTCGCAACATTATTGTCATCCGAACAGAACCGTTCTCGGAGATTGAAGCGAGAGCGCAAAGTGAAGTAGGGGATGTACCTGTCGAGTGGTATCGAGAGTCTATCAATTCGGTGCAGCAATCATGGCAGCAAAAAGTGAATCGATGGAAGTTGGATTGGGCTTCGTTCTTCCAACAAAAAATTAATGCCGCCCATCAGTCGAAGCTTGCCGGAAAAATGCTATTGAATGGAGGCCGTTGGTTGTTCGGTGCTGATAATTTGTATCGTTTAAGCCATTTAATCGGTGAGAATTTTGACTCAGGTTTAGCCGACATGCTGATGATTCACTATCAAACATTTGAGCTCACTCAGGCCTTTATATCTGCTCCACCTGACGATACTTTCATTTTACAAATCGCGCCTAAAGAGGGGCTTCGTTCTTCTTCTTTGTTAAGTGACCAAGAATCACTAGAGCATGATTATCAACTCGGACTTCAGGCGGGGTTTAATCTGGTTCAACTCTATAACCAACTGAATATTGAAATTGATGGCAGAGAGAGTGCATAACCTTTTGTATTAACGACATAAGCTAAATACAAAGTGAAGTGTAAATAAATGAGGCTCCGTTTTCGGAGCCTCATTCGTGTGCGTACCTAATCTCTGTGGTTAATAGGGTTAGGTATAAAGGTTATGCTTGCAGAATTCTCATGCAGTTGGTTGAACCAACGACATCCATTACATCGCCTTGAGTGATCATGACTAAATCACCCTTGTGCAAGAACCCTTGTTCTTTAAGGTTGGCAATCGCAGCTTGAGCTGTCGGTAAACCTGCATCACTTTTTGACTCGAAATATACCGGTGTCACGCCTCGGTATAGTGCAGCTCGATTGAGCGTTGATTCATTACGTGATAAGGCAAATATTGGTAAGCCAGAGCTTAAGCGAGACATCATCAACGCAGTCCTGCCGGACTCTGTTAACGAGATCATCGCTTTAATTCCTTCCATGTGATTCGCAGAGTACATGGTTGCCATTGCGATGGTTTCTTCAGCGGTTTCGAAGGTGCGATCTAAGCGATAAGTGGATAGGCTTGCCTCAGACATCTTTTCTGCGCCCACACATACCTCGGCCATGGATTTGACCGTTTCTACAGGGTATTTACCTGCCGCGGTCTCTCCAGACAGCATCACGGCGTCAGTGCCGTCTAGAACCGCATTGGCCACGTCCATCACTTCAGCACGCGTCGGCATCGGGCTAGTAATCATGGACTCCATCATTTGTGTCGCAGTAATTACGATGCGGTTTAAGCTGCGTGCTCGGCGAATCAGCTTTTTCTGGACGCCAATAAGTTCAGGATCGCCGATTTCTACACCCAGATCGCCACGCGCAACCATCACCACATCGGATGCGAGAATAATATCGTCAATAGACTCATTGGTCGCGACGGTTTCTGCTCGTTCGACTTTAGCCACCAACATGGCTTCAAGGCCTGCATCTCTGGCTAGACGTCGAGCGTAATGCATGTCTTCGCCGTTACGTGGGAACGAAATAGCAAGGTAGTCCACTTGAATTTCTGCGGCGGTAAGAATGTCGGCTTTATCTTTCTCTGTGAGCGCATCGGCTGACAGTCCGCCGCCTTTTTTGTTGATCCCTTTATTATTAGATAGTGGGCCACCAACAATCACACGGGTATGAACTTTATTGCCTTCGACGCTGGTGACTTGCAGTTGAACGCGTCCATCATCGAGTAACAGAATGTCGTTTGGTGACACATCTTGCGGCAGTTCTTTATAATCTAGCCCTACGGACTCTTGGTTGCCTTCACCTTTTGGTAAATCACTGTCTAATGTGAATTTATCGCCCACATTTAACATGACTTGGCCGTCTTTAAAGGTCGATACGCGGATTTTAGGGCCTTGCAAGTCACCAAGAATTGCAACCTGACGCCCAAGCTTTGCCGCAATGGTACGGACTTTTTTGGCGCGTTGAATGTGGTCTTCACTGGTTCCATGTGAGAAATTCATACGGACAACGTTTGCACCGGCTTTGATGATCTCCTCAAGTACATTGTCCTTATCCGTTGAAGGACCAAGCGTGGTGACAATTTTTGTTCGTCTTAGTTTGGAAGTCATAGATTCTCCGATGAATGTATGTGTAAAGGTAACTTGAACTCTATCCTTACTTTCCTCAATCGCTCTCAAGGTCTGCCTCGTTGCTGAGCCCACACCTTAAAGCTGCTTGAGTATAAGTATATGCACAGAATGTTTACATTAAGAGTAATCCCGGTAAAACAGACAGATATTCCATAGGCTTCAGCCTCTATTGGAGAGAATGCGCTGTTGTAACAGGAGTTGCTTCATAATTTAGTGAATAAAAATAAGTTATTTTTCAAACAATTTAACAGGAGTAGATTCTTCGTTATTTGATTGAATACACAAACAAACAGGTTTATACGTGATGCTTGTCACGGGGATTTATTAATTCACTTCACAATTAGTTCGCAAAGTAAAAAAATTGTCTCGTTATAGAATTTCGGAGTGCAAGATGTACATGGCTCAACCGGGCCATATTGATCATATCAAACAGGTCAATGCTGGTCGTGTATATAAACTAATTGACCTAAAAGGTCCTATTTCTCGAATTGATTTGTCCAAGCAGAGTGAGCTTGCTCCTGCCAGTATCACCAAAATCACTCGAGAATTAATTGAAGCGCACTTGATTCATGAAACCACAGTACAAGAAGCGACGAGTCGTGGTCGACCTGCCGTCGGTTTGCAGGTCAACAACGAAGGGTGGCAATTTCTGTCAATGCGTTTGGGGCGAGGTTATTTAACTATTGCTCTGCATGAGCTAGGTGGCGATGTGTTGATCGATACTAAAATCGAGATACACGAACGTGACCAAGACGATGTGCTTGAGCGTCTGCTCTACGAAATTGATGAATTCTTCCAAACTTACGCGGATCAACTTGACCGTGTTACCAGTATTGCAATTACGCTGCCTGGCCTTGTGAATTCAGAGCAAGGTGTCGTGCTACAAATGCCTCATTACAATGTCGAAAATCTTGCTCTTGGACCAGAGATATACAAAGCAACGGGCTTGCCAGTTTTCATTGCCAATGACACGCGAGCTTGGGCATTAGCAGAAAAGCTTTTCGGCCATTCTCAAGACAATGACAACTCCGTCCTTATCTCTATTCACCATGGTTTAGGTGCCGGCATCATTCTGGATGGGCGCGTTTTGCAAGGTCGTCACGGCAACATTGGTGAGCTTGGGCATATTCAAATCGATCCAAATGGAAAACGTTGTCATTGTGGCAACATTGGTTGTTTGGAAACCGTTGCCAGTTCTCAAGCCATTCGTGAAGAAGTCGTAAGACGAATTGCTGATGGCGAAGACTCTATTCTTGCTGAACAAGAAGAAATGAGTATTGAGAGCATTTGTGAAGCGGCAGCGAACGGTGATCCGTTGGCAGTTGATGTGATTGAAAAGCTTGGACGCTATTTAGGTTCCGCAATTGCTATTGTGATCAACTTATTTAACCCTGAGAAGATCTTGATCGGTGGTGTGATTAACCAAGCAAAAGATGTACTTTATCCTGCGGTGCGTCGCTGTATCGAAGAGCAGAGTTTACCGGTTTATCACCAAGATCTTGAGCTGGTGGAATCTCGTTTCCATAAGCAAGCAACAATGCCTGGTGCCGCGTTGATCAAGCAAGCGTTGTACGATGGTCAGTTATTGATGAAGGTTGTGGAAGGCTAATTGCTTCAAACATGATGAAGTGCTTAGGTGTCGAGCCTATACATTTTTAGATGATTTAGGGTGAGGCTTAACAGCTCACCCTTTTTGATCGCCTATTACTAGAAGGTGAATTTGAGTTGTGCTGCATTGCTATATCTGCGCCATTCATGTAATTTCCTAAAAAGCTCAAGTAAATAAACCCAAATGGCTTTCAATGTGTAGAGTGACTTTGTGTCTGATACAAATAGAAGGGAAGTAATGCGCTGAAACCGTTGTACTTTCAAGCCATGCTCGAAAAACAAATATCTTAAGGTTATTTGGGTTTAGAACCTTGATGTGTCTGTATTGATTTCGAGTAAAAATAAGAATTATCCATAATTTAGGTAGTAGTATGTCCGGAGTGTTAAATACGGTTGACCAGCGTACGAACTTGGTTGGTGAAAACCGACTAGAGCTTCTGCTGTTCACTTTAAATAGTCGCCAATTGTTTGCGATTAATGTGTTCAAAGTGAAAGAGGTCATCAAGCTGCCACCGTTAACCAAGCTTCCTGGCTCACACTACAACATTCGTGGGGTCGCTTCTTTACGAGGTGAAGCGGTGCCAGTGATTGATTTGCGTGGCGCAATAGGTTTCCCAGCTTTGCGTGGTGAAGCGGAAGAAGAAAATTTGATCGTGACAGAGTACAACCGTACGGTGCAGGGCTTCTTAGTCGGTCCGGTTAAAAACATTATTAATACGGCATGGACTGAAATTCAGCCGCCTCCTTCTACGTCTGGTCGCTCGAATTACCTCACGGCGATCACGCAAATCAAAGAGGGGGATGCCTCTCAAATTGTCGAAATTATTGACGTAGAAAAAGTTTTAGCAGAGATCGTGCATTACGATGTCACGATTTCAGCGGACATTCTGGATCAAGAACTTGCCCAAGCAATGGTCGGGCGTAATGTTCTGATTGTGGATGATTCATCTACAGCTCGTAATCAAGTTCGCGATACGCTTTCTCAATTGGGTATGAATATCATCGAGTGCCGTGACGGACTAGAAGCGCTAACAGTTTTAAAACGCTGGTGTGATGAAGGGAAAGACGTAGAAAAAGAGCTGTTGATGATGATTACGGATGCTGAAATGCCTGAAATGGACGGTTATAAACTGACTCATGAAGTGCGCCAAGATCCACGTATGTCTAAGTTGTTTATTACGTTGAACACCTCTCTGAGCGGCAGCTTTAATGAAGCCATGGTACAAAAAGTAGGTTGTGATCGTTTTATCTCTAAATTCCAACCAGATCTGTTGGTTGAAGTTGCTCAAGACCGGTTACGCCAGATGCTTTCTAAAAGTGCATGATTAGATATAGTGAAATCAGAGGGGGAGCATCTCTCCCTCTGATTTTTAATGCCTCGCTTATTAATATCTCTGTACTAATGAAAGTCGCGAGATTTACTTTGTAAATTATTCAAATAGTGCGTGCAATCAATCAACTTGCCAGCAATAACGTGCGTGACTTCTCCCTCTCTTTCAAGAATGCCTTTCACCATTAATACTTTAGCGCCTAAATACGCTTGCTTTTGGGCTCGTGCTGTCGCTTGCCAAACGACCACATTAATGTTGCCAGTGTCATCTTCTAACGTAAAAAATGTCACGCCAGCGGCGGTGCCTGGAGATTGTCTTCCCGTTACCACGCCTACCACTGTGACCAATGACCTATGCGGTTTCTCTGCCAATTGCCTCATGCGGGTAAAATGAGGGAGTTTGCCCGTTTCTTCTAATAATTTAATCGGGTGGCGGCTAAGAGATAGTCCTGTGCTCGCGTAATCCTCAATTAAATTTTCATATTCAGAGGGCTGAGTTTGGTAGCTAACACCGGGTTCTTCGACCTTGTGAAACAATGGTAGGTCAGATAAGGAATCCATTGCTGCCCAGCGTGCGTTATAACGATTCCCCGATAGGATCTGAAATGCATTGGCTGAAGCCAGTAATTCAATGTCACTTCGGCTTCTTAATATCTGCTTTACTTCTTGAATCGAGCGGTAACCATTAAGTGGTTTGCGCTCAATAAGCCTTTGCGCACTTTCTGCGTTAAAGCCTTTCACCAAGCGAAAACCAAGTTGCACGCCCAGCCTGCCATTCGGACGTGAGACGAGATGATGCTGATATTTTGAGTGATTGACACACACCGGCAATACTTCGACGCCATGTCGGCGGGCATCTTGTACTAATTGCGATGGGCTATAAAACCCCATTGGTTGGCTGTTCAACAGTGCAGTGTAAAATTCTGCTGGGTAATAATATTTTAACCATGCAGAACAATATGCCAGCACTGCGAAAGACGCTGAATGGCTTTCAGGGAAGCCATACTCACCAAAGCCGCAAATCTGATCGAAAATGCGCTCAGCAAACGCTAAGTCATAACCTCTCTCTTGCATACCATTGATCAGTTTTGGCCTGAATTTAGCCAGATCGCCATTCTTTTTCCATGATGCCATTGCTCGACGGAGTTGATCGGCCTCGCCGCCGCTAAACCCAGCTGCTACCATGGCTAACTTGATTACTTGCTCTTGGAAAATTGGGACGCCCATAGTCCGCTCAAGAACGCTTTTTACTTCTTCCGATGGATAACTGACAGGCTCTTTGTGATCACGCCGTTTTAAAAAAGGATGCACCATATCACCCTGAATAGGGCCTGGACGAACAATCGCAATTTGAATCACTAAATCGTAATAACAAGCGGGCTTTAAGCGAGGGAGCATGCTCATTTGTGCACGAGATTCAATTTGGAATACGCCTATCGTGTCGGCCTTTTGAATCATGCGGTACACGTGTGGATCATCTTGTCGGCGAGTGATCTCGGAAATAGAGAGGGAGCGCTGGTGGTGTTTCTCGACCAGTTGAAAGCACTTTCTGATGGCGTTTAACATGCCGAGTGCGAGCACATCGACTTTTAATAGCTTCAAGCTTTCTAAATCGTCTTTGTCCCATTGAATGATAGTGCGATCTTCCATCGAGGCATTTTCAACAGGTACTAACTCATATAAAGGGCCAGATGAAATTACAAAACCACCCACGTGCTGAGATAAGTGGCGTGGGAAGCCAATTATCTCGTTGACCAATTGGATAAACTGCTGCCCTTTGAGAGATTCTGGTTGTAAGCCAAGTTCAATAATTTGAGCTTGCCAGCCTTGGCTGCGATCTCGGCGATTAACGTTCTTAATGAAAAAATCTAATTGGGTCTCTTCAATCCCTAGCGCTTTACCGACTTCACGCACGGCACTTTTAAAGCGATAGCTGATCACTGTTGCAGCAAGTGCTGCACGCTCACGGCCATATTTTTTGTAAATATATTGGATAACCTCTTCACGGCGCTCGTGTTCAAAGTCCACATCAATATCCGGCGGTTCCTTACGTTCTTTACTGATAAATCGTTCGAATAAGACTGCGATTTGTCGAGGGTCGACGGCGGTAATTTCCAGGCAATAGCACACCACAGAGTTTGCGGCGGAACCTCGACCTTGGTAAAGAATGCCTTGTTGTTTCGCGAACATTACGATGTCATGGATGGTAAGGAAGTAGTAGTGGTATTTCAGCTCTTGAATAAGCGCAAGTTCATTCTCGATGGTTTGATTGACTTCTGCTGGCACGCCTTCAGGAAAACGCAGCTTTTTACCACGCTCGACTAACATACGTAAGTAAGAGTCGGGTGTATAACCATCTGGGATCAGCTCGGTAGGATATTCGTATTTTAAATCGGAGAGCTTAAACTCGCATAAATCGGCGATGTAAGTACTTTCTTCCAGCCATTCTGGTTTGTAAATCCGAACCAGTTTTTTAAAAGGACGAAGCGCTCGTTCTGTATTCGAAATACGATCAAAACCGAGTTTATCGACGCTACACCCATGCTTTATAGCGGTAAGTACATGCTGTAATGGCAAGCGTTCAACATCATGCATGAGAACGCCTCCGCAGGCAGTTATAGGTAATTGAAATTCATGTGCTAACTGCTCGCAGTGCGCAATGTACTCAGTATCGTTGTTACTCAAATGGCGCTGAATCGCTACCCACAAACGATTAGCGTGGTGTTGATTGAGCCAGCGTCCCCAATAGTGGTCACTCTCTTGATGTGTGGGCAGCCACAATACCAAGCAATGTCGAATCGACATCAAATCCCATTCGAACAGTTGATAGTTGCCTTTTTCACTTCGTCTTCTTGCGTTTGTGATGATACGACACAACTCGGCATAAGCCTTGCGACAAGGGCAAAGCAGTACGATTTGGCATTCATCATTTAACCAAAACATACTTCCAACGATTTGTTTGATATCGAGTTTATGTTGTTCGATGGTCGCATGGGCTTTGACAACGCCCGCGACCGAACATTCATCAGTTATGGCTAGAGCTTGATAGCGATAGAAAGCAGCTTGGAGTACCAGTTCTTCTGCATGAGAAGCCCCAGTCAAAAAAGAGAAGTTAGACTGACAAAATAGTTCCGCGTAACTCATAATGATCCAACAAAAATAACTGTCGATTTAACAAAAATAGCCATGAAGAAACCAGTGCTTGTGCTGATCGCGAAATATCCATAACCAGCGGCCTTGCTTGGTGTGTGCAATGTAGTAATCACGCATGATCTCATCACCATCCCACCATCCAGAAACGATTCGCTCAGGTCCGTGGACCAAAGAGACTTGCTCTTGCAATGCAATGGGAGTGGGCAATTGCATTGCGGGGCGTAGTATGGATGGTATGGCGTGCTCCTTTTCATCTGGAGCATCAGCAGGGCGATATTGACTGGCCTTTTCTGGTCTAGGATCACAAGCGATGTTGGGTTTTAACACAGCACTTTTCCCCAATTTAGCTTGCAGTAAAGAGAGCAGTTCTAAAGCATTCATGTTCCCTTTTTGCCCAGCAAAGAGATCGCGTGATGCACTAAGAGGCTCACCTTGACGGACGACTTTTAACGTTAGCCCTGTGACTGGGCCATTGAGCGAGAGTGACTCTAAGCTTAAACTCGCTAACTGCTGCCAACGCTGACATAGGTAATCACCTTGCGCAGAAGTGAGTTGAAGGTGTTGCTCTTGTTTCTCACGCTGGTGGAGTGTTAAACACAGCTCAAAAGCGACCTTATCTCTTAATTTAAGAAAGGTTTCGAGTTGACGAAGTAACTTGGCCAGCGGCTTTTCAATCCACTGAACGTTTTCGAACTCAAACAGCAGTTCTAAATAAACTTGGAAGGATTCGGTCGGGTGATAAAAGTCGACAGGATGCTTAAACTGCCCAGTCAGTCGACCAACGTAGTTCACCAAATCGATATCAAAGCGTCGAGCGATGTCTTGCAACGGCAGTTCAAGTAACCCTTTTAAGGAAGTAACGCCTACGCGGTGCAGCTTTTCAACCATAGAGCTCGATAAATCGGTTAGAGGCAGAGGTAATGGGAATAACATTTGTTCGATAAGAGATTTGTCGTCACTAAGAACATTTGCTCCTGCCAATGCCATTAACTTGGCTGACAGAGGTGAAAAACCACAACCAAATTGAAAGCTTAACTGCAGTTTAGTTAAGTGAGCACTGACTTTATTCCAGTAATTGTCCAACCCTTCATATAGGGTGAGCATCGGTGTGGCACGTAGCAAAATACCTTTGTTTGGCATCAACACAACGTCAGATGTGATCAAATACAACCACTGAGCTACCTCTTGTAATTTATTTAATTCGGTTTGTGGATGATAAGGATGCACTTGTAAATCTCGACACAAGGACGCAGCACTGCCTAAGCCCATACCAGGCTTAATGCCTTGTTGTTCGGCAATCTCGTTGTATTGAATAATCTGGCAACGTTGGCTTTCGACAATCACCACGGGTTGATCTTGGTTATCACCAAAGAGTGCGTCTAGCTGTAGGCGAGGGAAGTGCAAGTAAATCCACAAAGCCATATCACTAACCTTGGTTCGCCAGTGGGAAATTGACCACAGTCGAGTGCAGAGTTTTAGATGATGGTTTCACCAGTTGCGGGTAATGGTGTTGGAAGCCGATACTAACACTACCTCTATTCCAGCCTCCTTTCCTTTTTAGTACTTCAACATTAATCCCTTGCTCGTCACCTTTCAGTTTTAAACTGAGTGACACAGGCAAAGACAAGCGGTTGATAGTCTCTGTTTTAAGCATAAAAAGAGGGCAAGTACCTTGTTCACTCGCTACCTGTAAGCGTTTCACTTGATGTATTTCAAGCTCTTCTTGCCATAACAAAACATTACGGCATACCCCACTTTTCAGACATTGCTCTGCAGCCCAAAGAGCATCTTTGGGATGAGCTGGATTAACGACCCACACTTGGTTTATATCCAAACCGATGTAGTGTAAGAACAGAGAATTCACTAACGCGGGAGGTTGAATAAATGCAGTCACACCATTGGTCTGGGTGGCTTTTAAATAAGGAGCGAGCAAACGCAATTCACCAATACTACCAATAGATTCCATCTCCACTACGCCATGAGGTGGAAAGCCTCCGCCGAGCAAATCATCTAATTCAGAAAACCCGGAACTAGTCCGCAACTGCTGAGGATCTGTTTTCGTTAAATTTGCTTGCCAAACAAGGTGCTGGCTTTTTAAGTGCTGAATAATATCGTGCATAATAAATACCTGTATATATGTACAGTATATTTCTATGGCAGAAAGTCGCAAGATTTTTATGAAGAGAGAAATGAAAAAAGGCAGCGTTTGCTGCCTTTTCAATCGATTATGTGAGGTAACCTGAATTCGTTATTTACGCTTCGGTTGAGCGTCGATGCACTGACCATTCACATCGGTAACCGCTGGATCCATTAAGTGCAAATATAGCGGCATGAGATCCAATGGCGTTTTGAGAGTATTTGCATCTTCACCCGGGTATGCTTTTTCACGCATGCGAGTACGAGTTGCACCAGGGTTAATTGCGTTAACACGGATCGGCGTATCACTCAGCTCGTCAGCCAAAACTTGCATCATGCCTTCTACGGCAAATTTAGAGATAGCGTATGGCCCCCAGAAAGCGCGACCAGAGTGGCCGACGGTCGAAGAGGTAAAGATAATAC
This sequence comes from Vibrio sp. M60_M70, assembly GCF_037162085.1. Lineage (NCBI taxonomy): Bacteria > Pseudomonadati > Pseudomonadota > Gammaproteobacteria > Vibrionales > Vibrionaceae > Vibrio > Vibrio sp. M60_M70. The sequence goes on along the minus strand of NZ_JARLUL010000001.1, from coordinate 2,113,681 downwards.
GCCCAGCTTCTGATTTACGCATCACAGGCAGTAGTGCTTGAGTCATTAACACTTCTGCTTTCACGTTGATCTGCATGATATCGTCGAAATCTTCCTCTTTGATTTGATCAAATGGACACAGCGAACTCAAGACACCTGCGTTGTGTAATAGGCCATCCAAACGACCAAACTGTCCTTCGATTGTCTCTGCCATATCAATGTAATTTTGCTTAGTTGCGCCCTTGAGATCCAGAGGAATGATAGCAGCTTGTGGGTAGCCAGCGGCTTCAATCTCATCATAGATAGATTCAAGGTTTTGCACATTTCTACCCAAGAGAATAACAGTTGCACCGTGCTCGGCATAAGAAAGCGCGGCTTGACGGCCGATGCCATTACCAGCGCCAGTAACAAGAATGACTTTACCTTTTAGAGCATCAGCTGAAACGGAGTAGTTCACGGCGATAAATCCTTATTATTGTAAGAGGGTCCATGATAGTTAATTGACGCTAAAAAACGCCTGTTTCTCAATGGAAAATCTTGGTAATCGTGACAAGATGGTTACAATACACCAATTCATGTGTTATACCAATTCCAGAACTTTCGTTAGGTATGCTATCAATCAGAACAAGTGGTTACAAACCGCGCTGCCTTCTCGCTGATGTTTCTGCGTAACATACTAACGTCATCTGAAATGAGATAAAGGAGCTCTCGTTGGAATTTTTATTAGATTATGGTCTGTTTCTGGCCAAAATTATCACGGTGGTTGCTGCGATAATTGTTCTGCTCATTATTGCAAAATCGTCTGGTGGCAAATCGGGTGCGGCGAAAGGGGAGTTAGAGATTACCAACCTTTCAGAGCAACACAAACAATCTGTTGAGCAGTTAGAACATCATTTACATGACGATGCTTTCATCAAGGCTCGAGATAAAGCCGTCAAAAAAGAAGAAAAAGAGAAGAACAAATCTCGCGAGAAAGAAATCAAACAAGCGAGCAAAGACGGTTCATTAGATAGCAAGCGTGAACCACACCTATTTGTTCTTGATTTTAACGGTAGCATAGATGCAAAAGAAGTCGCGTCTCTACGTGAAGAGATCACTGCTATTTTGGCTGTCGCACGTGAAGGTGATGAAGTATTACTTCGTTTAGAATCTGGCGGTGGTATGGTTCATGGCTACGGCCTTGCCTCTTCTCAACTGGACCGAATCAAAGCTGCGGGTCTTCCTCTGACTATCTCTGTTGACAAAGTTGCGGCAAGTGGCGGTTACATGATGGCATGTGTAGCAGATAAGATTGTTTCTGCACCATTTGCAATTGTGGGTTCTATTGGCGTTATCGCACAAATTCCTAACTTCAACAAACTGTTGAAGAAACATGACATTGAGTACGAACAACTAACCGCGGGTGAATATAAACGCACGCTAACGATGTTTGGTGAGAATACCGATAAAGCGCGCGATAAGTTTAAGCAAGAGCTTGAAGAAACACATGTCTTGTTTAAAGACTTTATTCGCGAGCGTCGTCCTAGTTTGGACCTAGACAAAGTAGCTACAGGTGAGCACTGGTTCGGTACACAAGCGAAAGAGCTTGGTTTGGTGGATGATATTAGTACATCTGATGATATCGTTGTTGCGGCATGCAAAGATAAAACCGTACTTTCTGTGCATTATGTGCAGAAGAAAAAACTGGCAGACAAGCTAGCAGGTGTCGCGGGCAAAGTTGCTGACAGTGTGATCTTAAAGTTAGCTGAGCGTGGTCAAAAACCGATTGTTTAATCGAACCTAAGATCATGACATTTGAAACGGCGAGGGTGGAAGCTCTCGCCGTTTTTGTTGAACCTTATGTTTATTGATGAATCCAATTGCGCATTAGGTGTAATGCTTTACACGACATTTTTCCTCGCTCCAAAGGGCGATTACCCGTATAATGCGCGCCTCGAAAACCGAGCAAATTGCTGAAAAGAAACTATAGGTGGAGAAGAACATGTCCTCTCAAACTCCGGTTGTAACCGTAGATGGACCTAGTGGTGCAGGTAAAGGCACTTTATGTATGTTGCTGGCGAAAAAGTTGGGTTTCCAACTCTTAGATTCTGGCGCAATTTATCGTGTACTTGCACTCGCTGCGATTCACCACGGTGTCGACACAGAGTCAGAAGACGCACTTGTCCCACTGGCAACACACCTAGACGTTCAATTTATCGCAGAGGGTGACTTAGTTAAGGTCGTTCTAGAAGGCGAAGATGTGTCAGGGGAGCTTCGCAAAGAAGAAACGGGTATGGCAGCATCTAAAGTTGCGGCTCTGCCACGTGTTCGTGAAGCATTATTACGTCGTCAGCGTGCATTTGAGGCCGCTCCGGGCCTAGTGGCTGATGGTCGTGATATGGGCACAATTGTATTCCCAAGTGCACAAGCGAAAATCTTCCTTGATGCGAGCGCAGAAGAGCGTGCAAATCGACGCCTTAAACAGTTGCAAGAGAAAGGGTTAGATGTTAAATTTGCTGACCTTTTAAGCGAGATCCAAGAGCGTGACGACCGAGATCGTAACCGCCCAGTGGCGCCACTACGCCCTGCTGAGGATGCGCTTGTGCTAGATTCTACGTCGATGACTATCGACGAAGTAGTAGAAAAGGCACTACAATATATCGAATCGAAGCTAGCTGAGTAATGATACTCGGCTAGACTAAGAGCGTTGGTCGCAAGGATGATGACTGGCGAATTTAATAACCCCATGCGGTAGGATACCCGTGGACGTTTAATTTATTGAAGATTAACTAAATGACTGAATCTTTTGCTCAACTCTTTGAAGAGTTTCTAAACGAAACAGAATTCCAACAAGGCAGCATCGTTAAAGGTACTGTAGTAGCTATCGAGAACGGTTTCGTTCTTGTTGACGCTGGTCTTAAGTCTGAATCTGCTATCCCTGCTGAACAGTTCAAGAACGCTGCTGGCGAACTTGAAGTTGAAGTTGGCGCTGAAGTAGACGTAGCTCTAGACGCTGTTGAAGATGGTTTCGGTGAAACTCAACTTTCTCGTGAGAAAGCTAAGCGTCACGAAGCTTGGATCGTACTTGAGAAAGCTTACGAAGAAGCTGAAACTGTTGTTGGTATCATCAACGGTAAAGTTAAAGGCGGTTTCACTGTTGAACTAAACGGTATCCGTGCTTTCCTTCCTGGCTCTCTAGTAGACGTACGTCCAATCCGCGACACTGCTCACCTAGAAAACAAAGAGCTAGAGTTCAAAGTTATCAAACTTGACCAAAAACGTAACAACGTAGTTGTTTCACGTCGTGCTGTTATCGAATCTGAAAACAGCGTTGAGCGTGACGAGCTTCTAGAAACTCTACAAGAAGGTTCTGAAGTTAAAGGTATCGTTAAGAACCTTACTGACTACGGTGCGTTCGTTGACCTAGGTGGCGTTGACGGTCTTCTACATATCACTGATATGGCTTGGAAGCGCGTTAAGCACCCATCTGAAATCGTTAATGTTGGTGACGAGATCCAAGTTAAAGTTCTTAAGTTCGACCGTGAGCGTACTCGCGTATCACTAGGTCTTAAGCAACTAGGCGAAGATCCATGGGTAGCAATCGCTAAGCGTTACCCAGAAGGTCACAAACTAACTGGTCGCGTAACTAACCTAACTGACTACGGCTGCTTCGTTGAAATCGAAGAAGGCGTTGAAGGTCTAGTTCACGTTTCAGAAATGGATTGGACTAACAAGAACATCCACCCTTCTAAAGTTGTTAATGTTGGCGACGAAGTTGAGGTTATGGTTCTTGAAATCGACGAAGAACGTCGTCGTATCTCTCTAGGTCTGAAACAGTGTAAAGCTAACCCATGGCAGTCATTCGCTGAAGCACAAGCTAAAGGCGACAAAGTTACTGGTAAGATCAAGTCTATCACTGACTTCGGTATCTTCATCGGTCTAGAAGGCGGCATCGACGGTCTAGTTCACCTATCTGACATTTCTTGGAATGTTGCTGGCGAAGAAGCTGTACGTGAGTACAAGAAAGGCGACGAGATCTCTGCAGTTGTTCTAGCAGTAGACGCTGAGCGTGAGCGCATCTCTCTAGGCATCAAGCAAATGGAAAACGACCCATTCAATGCTTACGTTGCTGACAACAAGAAAGGTGTTCTAGTTAACGCTACTGTAACTGCTGTTGACGCTAAAGGCGCTACTGTTGAAATCGCAGAAGGCGTTGAAGGTTACATCCGTGCTTCTGAAGTATCTCGCGATCGCGTAGAAGATGCTTCTCTAATCCTAAGCGCTGGTGATGTTGTTGAAGCTAAGTTCACAGGTGTAGACCGTAAGAACCGCGTAATCAACCTATCTATCAAAGCTAAAGACGAAGCTGACGAGCAAGAAGCAATGGCATCTATCAACAAGCAAGATGACAATGCATTCGGTAACGCAATGGCTGACGCTTTCAAAGCTGCTAAAGGCGAATAATATACTCGCTTAAGCAAAAAAGGAGCCGCAAGGCTCCTTTTTTATATTTGAGCATATTTAAGTAGTAATACTAATGACGGTAAACTATCTTAATAAAAGGCATTTCTTCATTGCGCATTTTGCATAAAATTTGTCTAGAATTGTCAGCAAGTGTTTGTTGGAATTAGTATTACTTACTATAATAAGTGATAAAGATACTCAAAGAGGGCAACTATGACTAAGTCTGAACTGATTGAAAGACTCTGCGCTGAGCAAACACACTTATCAGCGAAAGAGGTAGAGGATGCTGTAAAAGATATTTTAGAGCACATGGCCTCTACGCTAGAGAGCGGTGACCGTATCGAGATCCGCGGCTTTGGTAGTTTTTCTCTTCATTACCGCGAGCCTCGCGTAGGTCGTAACCCTAAAACGGGCGATAAAGTGGAATTGGAAGGTAAATACGTTCCACATTTCAAACCTGGTAAAGAGCTTCGTGAGCGTGTAAATATTGGCTAACGCACTCTTATTAGTTTGAAAAAAGCGGCATACGTTTGTGTATGCCGCTTTTTTGTAATGTATCCAAGCAGTTTACGAAGCGAGCTGTTGATTCTGGCTGTTTTCTTTGCAGCTTTCTACACCCAAGTAACTTTAACTTCTAGGCGTGTCTACAAACTAAGCATCTTGAGGTTACTTGGGTATAGATTATTGCTAATATACGTAGTCTGAAGAAGCATTTTCCTGCATAATCTTACCGACTTACTCCTAGAAGGGTGATGTAAATGAAAATTATAAAAATCGTTGCTGTTTTAGCTCTCTTTTTAATTGCATTGGCGTTAGGTTCCCAAAACCAAGAGCTCGTGACTTTTAACTATCTTCTAGCCAAAGGAGAGTTCCACTTATCTACACTATTAGGTGTGGTATTTGTGGTTGGCTTTGCTTTAGCGTGGGTTATCTTTGGTAGTATCCAGCTGAAAACTCAGCTACAAGTTCGTCGTTTAAAGAAAAAACTGAAAAAGTACGAACCTACAGATGCAAACAAACCTGCTGATAAGCCAGCCATCGAAAAACAGGCATAAGGATAAGGCTTAACTTTAATGCTTGAACTACTCTTCTTGTTGTTGCCTATAGCTGCTGCGTATGGCTGGTATATGGGGCATCGCAGCGCTCAGCAAGACAAGCAGAAGCAATCTCATCAAATCTCTCGTCAGTATATGACGGGTCTTAATCTGCTGCTCTCTGACCAATCAGATAAGGCTGTCGATCACTTTATTGAATTGCTCCAAGTTGATAACGAGACCATCGATACTCACCTTGCGTTGGGTAACCTATTCCGGTCTCGTGGCGAAGTCGACCGTGCAATCCGAATTCACCAAAATCTCATTTCTCGCTCTGGCTTAACACTGGATCAAAAGAATCTCGCACTTCAACAGTTGGCGAAAGATTACATGGTCTCTGGTTTTCTCGATCGTGCAGAGAAAATCTTCGAACAGTTAGTCGAAGAGCCAGATTACAAAGAAGCGGCCCTTCAGCAATTGGTAACCATTTACCAACAAACACGTGAATGGGAAAAAGCAATTTATTACGCCAATCAATTGGCTAAGTTGGGTAATAAACGCTCCAGAATGCGTGCGAATATTGCTCATTTTTGGTGTGAAATTGCCATGCTCGACCAAGCCGATGGTAATACTAATAAGGCAATACAGCACTTTAAAAAAGCCCTAGCAGAAGACCCAAAGTGTGTTCGAGCGAGTATTGCTTTGGGACGAATTTATCTAGAGTCTGAAGATTATAAACACACGATAAAATACCTGACGGGTGTGCTTGAGCAAGACAAAGACTTTATCAGCGATGTCTTACCAACCATTGCAGAGTGCTACCATCATTTGGGCCAGGAAGATGAACTTGTAGAATTTCTGCGAGCTTGTATTGATAAGAAAGCAGGCGTATCAGCCGAGTTAATGTTGGCTCAGTTGGTTGCTCACCACGAGAACGTCGGGGCTGCACAAGAGCTGCTGACCAAACAGCTGCTGAAAAATCCAACCATGAAGGGCTTTTATCGATTAATTGACTACCACATTGCTGAAGCAGAAGACGGTCGCGCGAAGGACAGTCTATCGACGCTACAAGCGATGGTGGGTGAACAGTTAAAAGTGAAACCACACTACCGATGCCGGAAGTGTGGGTTTTCTACTCATTCCCTTTATTGGCACTGCCCGTCCTGTAAAGGGTGGGGGACGATCAAGCCAATCCGCGGATTGGATGGTGAATAATTTTAATGCAGCTGACAGAGTTTCTGTCCGCTGCATTTTTTTAACTTTTTATTTAATAAGAACCAAAATAGTTAGGAGATGAAATGATCGACCAAAAAGTTATTGTCGCACTGGATTATGATAACCAAGCAGACGCACTTGCGTTTGTAGATAGAATTGATCCTGCGTCATGTCGCCTAAAAGTTGGCAAGGAAATGTTTACGCTATTTGGTCCTGATTTCGTACGTGAACTCCACAAACGTGGTTTCTCAGTCTTCTTGGATTTGAAATTTCACGATATTCCAAATACGTGTTCTAAGGCGGTCCGCGCAGCCGCGGAATTAGGGGTTTGGATGGTGAATGTGCATGCGAGCGGTGGTGAGCGCATGATGACGGCATCACGTGAAATTCTTGAGCCATACGGTAAAGATCGCCCACTTCTGATTGGAGTAACGGTACTAACCAGTATGGAACAAAGTGATTTATCGGGTATTGGTTTGAACATTGCGCCTCAGGATCAAGTTATTCGTCTGGCGACATTGACCAAAAACGCTGGTTTAGATGGTGTCGTATGTTCAGCTCAAGAGTCTTCATTGCTTAAGAGCGAACTTGGTCAAGACTTTAAGTTAGTTACACCAGGAATCCGACCTGCTGGCTCTGAGCAAGGTGACCAGCGCCGTATCATGACACCAGTAGAGGCTATTCAGTCAGGCTCTGACTATCTTGTTATTGGGCGTCCAATTACTCAAGCTGTGGATCCTGCTGCAGTGTTGAAATCGATCAATGATAGCTTGTCTAGTATGTAAGCACAGTCTTGTATTGTATAAAGAAAGGTGAGGCTGTGATGCCTCACCTTTTTTGTATCTAATAAAAATACCAACCGTAGTAAGTAACTGCTCATTTTAACCAGTTATATCTGCTCGCTTACTTGCTTGCTTTAATTGGTGTAGGGGGGAGCTTATTCGGATAAAGGTTCTACTGCGTATTTCGGTGATTGCGAACGCTTGTTTCGGTTTATTCCGAACACCTTAACCAGCACTTTTTCTCTTTCCCTATTTTTACTCTAAGTGTTCGGATTGCGCCAGTTTTCTCATTGATTCTCCTCCCAGTTCTATTCGATGACTATTGTGAACTAGACGATCCATTAGAGCGTCAGCGACAGTGGCGTTGCCGATCATGTTGTACCATTCTTTTACTGGTAACTGGCTGATGACGATTGTGCTGCTGTTTTGGTAACGATCTTCAAGTACTTCTAACAAGTGACCAGCATGCTCTTGAGTCAGTTTTTCCATCCCCCAGTCGTCGAGGAGTAGTAAGCCTTTCTTAGCCAGCGACTGAAGTTGTTTTTGATAACTACCATCCAGACGACCTGCGGTCAGGTCATCGAGCAAGCGAGTTAATCGGTAGTATCTGACCGTTTGCTGTTGGTCGCAGGCGCTGGTTGCCAGTGCGCAACCAAGATACGTTTTACCTGCGCCTGTTGGGCCTGTGATCAAGATGTTCTGGTGCTTGTGCAGATAGCCACCCGTTAGCAGTTCGCTCATCTGCTTGCGGTTGAGGTTTCGTCCCTCCTTGTAAATAAGTTGGCTCGGCTGAGCATCCACTCTCAGCTTGGCTTGTCGTTTCAGGCGTTGGATTTTGGTTTGATTGCGATTCAAGATTTCACTTTCCAGAAGTAGGCTTAACCTCTCCTCGAAGTCCAGCTCTGCGTAGGTGGTCAGTTGCTCTTGTTGCTGCTCTAACGCTTTCGCCGCATGACTTAAGCGCAGGGTTTTGAGTTGGTCATTCAGTGCGTTCATATCCTTTCTCCTAGTGATAACAGTTCGGGCCACGAACATTGCTGTGAACAAGGTTCGGCGTATTCGCTTTATCTTTACTCAGGTGCCCCTCACGATTGTTCTTGAGTAGATTGTTGACGAAGGTGTAATTGGGTTTTGTCAGCATCAATGCATCTTTACAGGCTTGTTCTAGGCGCGACTCGCCATAGGTTTTACTCAGATTGAGCAGCCCAAGACAGGAACGATAGGCCTGCTCTGGATGAGGTTTGGCGTTCAGCATCTTATTGACGACTTCTCGGGTGGCTGGGCCGATATTGGCTCCCCAGTTGAGCAAGCGTCCAGGCGACCACTTTTGATGTTGATGGTTACTCGGCATGTGCTCTGGTTGAGTGCTGTTTCCACGTTCCCTTTGGCTGCGTGGATGTTGAGCGATCAAGTTACCTTGGTGGTAGATCTGCACCAGACGGTTGGAGGCTTCCAGCTCGACATGGTGGCCAACCAGTTGATGGGGAACCGAGTAGTAGTGACGGCGATATTCGATGTGATAATCAGGCCCAACTTTGGCTCGCTTGGTTTCGGTATAGAGATATCGCTGTTTAGGAAGGGGCTTTAACGCGGGTTTATCGAGTTTGTCGAACAGTGCTTTGCGGCTCGCACCATACTGCTTCATCTCACGTTCGTTTAAGTCATTCATAAGCTCACGGATGGCGAGGTTCAGCTCTTTAAAGGTATGGAAGGTTTGATGGCGAAGTCGCATCATGATCCAACGTTCCACTAGGAGGACGGCATTTTCTGCTTTGGCTTTGTCTTTCGGTTTGTAGGGGCGAGCTGGCATCACGGCAGTTTGATAATGATTTGCCAGTTTTTGATAGCTTTCATTAAGCCTCGGTTCATAACGGTTAGGTTTGCTGACCGCGCTGCGTAGATTATCGGGAACCAAGAGATGGGGGACGCCACCGAAGTGCTCGAAGGCATTGGCATGCGCCTCTAACCAGTAAGACTTCCCTTGGCTGGGGAAGGCTTCCACATAGGTGTAGTTGGACGCGCCTAAGCTTGCTACGAACACTTCTGCTTCGCGCACTTCACCTGTATCAGGGTTGACCACTTGAAGCCGAGGCCCACAGTAATCGATAAACAGCTTATCACCTGCAACATGGAGCTGACGCATACTGCGCTTTTGGGTTTTGAACCAACGAGTGAAGTGCTCGCAGAACTGAGTGTAAGCGTAAGCTTGCTCTTGATATTGCTCATGGTACTCCTGCCACAATAACATCTTTGTCATGCCTTTACGTTTGAGTTCGACAGCGTACTGAGCGAAGTCTGGCATAACCTTGTCTCGACTGGCTTGCTTCGAATGATATAGGGCTTTGGTAAGGTCCGTATCACTGCAACCTTCTGGGAGAGGCCAGCCTATCTGACTTTGCTTAAAGCGAGCGACAAGCTCTGAGACTGTTGCAAGGCTGACATTGAGACAACTAGCAATACTACGGTAGGACAACCCACACTCGTACTTAAGGCGTAATATCTCTTTGATTTTGTTCATTGGAGTTCTCTTTTTAGCCATTGTCGCTTCCTTACGTTCTTGTTTAAGAAGTAAAGAATAGCGAGCTATTGATTTAAAAGAGAAAAAGGAAGGATTTCGGGCATTCCGAACGCGGTTTTCGCTATTCCGAACGCTGATTTCGGAGTTCGCTTAAAAGTGTTCGGATAATCGCGGAATGTACGTTCGGATTAAACCGAAATAGGTGTTCGGGTCATACCGAAATGGCTGTTCGGAATGCTCCGAAATACGCATCTACGGTTTATTATGAGAAAAGTAGGGCTTGGTACTGTATCGATCACACTTTTGTAACATAACTCACTGTGATGCATAGAAAATGCGACCATGTATTATTGATGACTTGCGTTACAAAAGCCTAAAGAATACTATGGCGAGGATGCATTCACTGCGTTGTAAGGTCTAGGATGACCTAGTGAAACTCTTTGAAATTAATATAGAAGCTGGCAGGAAGTCACTTCATATTACGCTCCTATTATTTCCTATCTGCGTATTTTCTATTTGCAGCTTTCACACTCCGTCTTCCTTGCTACGACCTTAATCGCAAACACAACAAGGAAGAAACATGACTAAAAAACTGCCATTTTCAGTACTTGCAACACTGACCGCTGCCAGTTTTCAACTGAGTGCGGCAGAGCTACCTGCTGATATAGAATGGATTTCAAATAACAATGAACCTCTGTTCGCCTCTGAAGAAGCGGTACGAGGTGGTACTTATCGTACTTACATTCAGAGCTTTCCTCAGACATTACGAAGTGTTGGTCCAGATGCGAACTCCGGTTTGCGCCAATATTTAATGGATGGTTCACCAAAGCTTGCTCAGCGTCATCCAAACACTGGTAAATGGATCCCCCAACTTGCTAAGTCATGGGCATTTGGAGAGGACAACAAAACCGTATTCTTTAAGCTTGATGAAACGGCCGAGTGGTCAGATGGTGAAAAAATTACGGCAGATGATTACGTCTTTATGATGAAGTACTACACGTCAAAAGACATTATCGACCCGTGGTACAACGACTTCTTCACGAACAGCGTTGTTGGTGTTGAAAAAATTGACGACTACACGATCAAAGTCAATCTTGCTGTAGCTCAAAGTCATGACTCGCTCATGGTTATGATTAACATGCCGAGTAATGGTTTTCAGCCTCGTCCGGAACACTTCTTTGAAGGAGAAAAGGACGCAAATAACGATGGCATGCCTGATAACTTCGTCAGAAAGTTCAACTTTAAATCTGAGCCAACTGCGGCGCCTTACTACATTGATAAAGTGAAGAAAGGTAAGAGCGTGACATTCAAACACGTGGGCGAAGATTGGTGGGGGTATAACAACCGCTACTATAAAAACCGCTACAACGTAGAAAAAGTCCGCATTAAGGTGATTCGCGATCCTGATATTGCCATGAAGCACTTTGAAAAAGGTAACTTAGATTACTTTGAGATGGTGCTACCAAGCTTTTGGCATGACAAAACCGATAGTGATGTGTACAAAAAAGGCTATATCCAAAAGTACTGGGGCTTTAACGAAGCACCACAAGGCGCTGGTGGCCTTTGGATGAACACAGCGATGCCGATGTTGGATAACCTAGAAGTGCGCAAAGGCGTTATGGCAGCCACTGACTATGACGGCATGATTGAAAATATCATGCGTGGGGATTATTCACGCAAGCCGCATGGACTCGGCTTTGGTCATGGCGAATACGATGATCCTAACAATACACCGCCTAAGTTTGATGCCGATGCGGCGGTTAAACATTTCGAAAAAGCGGGCTTTGACAAAGTTGGCGCAGATGGTATTCGTGTCAACGACAAGGGCCAACGCTTGAGCTTTGCTATCACCTATGGATACAACTCTTGGACACCGCGTATTGCGTACTTGAAAGAGCAAGCGAAACTTGCTGGTCTTGAGTTCACGTTAAACTTGGTTGATGGTTCATCTGCGTTTAAATACATTCTTGAGAAAAAGCATCAGTTAGCGTTCTTGAATATGGGTTCTGGTGAGATTCCTGCGTATTGGGAATATCTACACTCGGATAATGCGAATCGACCACAAACGAATGCTCACACCAACTACAGCAGCCCTGAGCTGGACCAGTTGATTGAAGCTTATGACTCTGAGTTTGATCAGGAGAAGCGTTACGATTTATCGCATCAAATCCAAAACTATGTCAGCAAAGCGAATATCATCGTTCCTGGATACATGGTGCCTTATTCTCGAGTTGCACATTGGCGCTGGGTTAAAATTCCTAAAGATGGCATGACAAAAGCGACAGAATGGGTGCTTCATCCAATGGATATTGGTAATTTCTGGATCGATAGCAAAGTAAAAGAAGAGACTGAGGAAGCGATGGACGAGGGTAAAACCTTCCCAGAGACAACGGTCATTGATGATCGCTACAAGTTGTAACTCCACAACTTAGCGGCGATAAAATGAAAGCCCCGGTAATTAAGTTACAGGGGCTTTTTTATTTTTACTTAACTAGGGCGTGTTGATCTTTGCTGTACATTTCGTGATCAACAATACATCGGTAGCCACATTAACATGAATGCCAGCGATAACATGCTGGCATAATTCCTTTCTAGCTTGTCATATCTACTTGAAATAGCTCGATAATGCTTAATTCTCCCAAAGGCATTTTCGACCAAGTGACGATACTTATATAGACACCAATCCATGCTGTCTTTGTCTATATCTTGTCCGTAATTGCGTTTAGCAATTACCGTTTCTCCGCCACGTTCCTTAACAAAAGTACGGAAAGGTTCGCTGTCATATCCTTTATCACAAACGATGGTATTAACTTCATCGAGTTGCTCAACTAAGCTTTCGGCATGTACTATATCGTGGCGTTGTCCTTCTGATAAATCAAAGCAAATCGGCAGGCCGCCACTATCCACGGCTAAGTGAATTTTGGTTGAGTTGCCCCCGCGACTTTTTCCTATTTGCTCTGAGCTTTCAGTCGCTGCACCTGTACTATGCTGATGCGCTCGAACTATAGAGCCATCAAGAAAGACCCATTCAAAATCAGCCATACTAGATAAGCTTTTGAAAAGTTTATCTAAAACCCCTTTCTTTGACCAAAGATTAAATCGTCTGTAAACGCTACTCCACTCTCCGAACTCAGAGGGGAGATCTCGCCAAGGAACACCTGTTCTCATTCGATAAAGTATTCCTTCAAATGTCATTCGATGTTCAGTTTTATCGTAAATACGACCTGTACTTTTCATAACTTGGAGTAGCAGTTCCCAGCGAATATCAGTTAGCATTGTTCTTGGCATGGTATTGGTTATAGTTTTACTTTTGGCGAAGCAAATTATAACTCTTTACCATGCTGTTCAAAAAACACTCACGAAAGATCAACACGCCCTAAGTAAGACGCTTCTAAAAGGTAGGTTTTCACATCACCAAGCAAAGAGAAGGCCTTGTCGATGGTTTTAAATCGCTCATCAAGTGAGTCACTAGATATAAGTTGGCTGAACGTTTTTACCGAGAAAGCTTCGTTTGCTTTAAAGAACTGATGCACATTTTCAAGTTGAACTTTATGAATATGCTCCACCTTATTTAGGGCGGTGGTTAAATCGGAAATGTTAATCGACATTGCTACTCAAGAACCTTATCAACAAGACCTCTACATAAGGCCATAGGATGGGGCTTTATATTTTGCCGTAGAGTAGCACCAAAGAACGGATTGCAGTCTGACTAAGATCAATTTGTCTCGCTTGATTATCTACATCTATTTCGATCGAAAAACTTCTCGCAGCACAAAAAGGGAAGCAACTTGCTTCCCTGTAATTAACATCGATCTTAGATTTTTTTGGCAATGTCCGAAGTCAGTTCTTCCAACCCGACGGACAGTGCGTCGACAAGTGCTCCATAGCCTTCGTCCTGTAGAGGCTGAGAGATTTGTATTGGTGCACTGTTTTCTACCTTACCTTCAGCATTGATGAGTAACCATTCCCCCTCAATTTCGATATTGCCTTTGTAGCTACCATTAAATTTATTTAACGTAAGCTGTAGTTTGGCTTCCCCATTTTGAACCAACAGGTTGTTCATTTCAGTCGGCCAGTAATGAGTCTGTTTGTGGCGTAGTTCTGTGACGACTCTCTGAGTGATTTGCTCGGAAATACTATGCGCCCATTGATTGTTTCTTGCCTGGATAACTTGAGTCTCAGAGGTTCGGTAAACGATACCACTGTCGTTTAAATAACTTGCCAGTTTTACTGGACGAACAACTAAAGTAGGGCGCTGTGAGATATCAGAAGAGCTCAGCGTCACTGGTTCCGCCTTAGGTAGAAGGTACAAAGCCCCTTTAGTTTCTGGAGCACTACTGCAACCCGTTAGACCGACAAATAGCGCGATAGACAAAAAGAATACTCGTTTCATTAGTTTTGGCCTTTAACTGGGATTGGGTCACTGATTTCATCTTCTCCAAACACGAGAGAGTTTGGCTTTTCGTTTAGCTGTTTAAGTACGGGTTTAAACTCTGTCATCACGCTTTCTAGTTCTTTGAGCGTGGCTTCCATTTCATTGTACATGGTTGAGTTTGGTCCATAACCATCGAGTGTTTTTTGCAACTGCTGCAAGCTTTGGCGAATATCTGTTGGGATCTCTTGAGTCTCTTTTTGATTTAAAAGTTTATCAATACTGTCCGCGACACGTTCTGCTGACGCCAACGTCTTTTCCGACGTTTTTAACGTTGAATTGAGAGAGTTAAGCGTTTCTTCCATTGGTAAGCTATTAATCTTATTTAGGAAGTCATTGACTTGGCGCTGGACTTGGGCAAAACCACCACGCATGGTTGGAAATACATCTAAACCTTCATATTCACTTGGAACGTACTGATCATCATTAGGATAAAAGTCTGCATCAATATAAAGCGCGCCAGTTAACAAGTTACCAGTCTTTAAGGTGCCACGGAGACCGCGAGCAAACTCTTCCTTCAACTTTTCTTTGAACATTGATAAAGATTGGGATTCTAAATCTCCGTACACTCGACCGAGCTCAACGCGCACCAAAACTGGAATTTTTTTCGCAGAGAAGTTTTCTTCTGGTGTTGGTAAACGCATCGGTACTCTCGTCACGGTACCGATACGAAGACCGCGGTACTCAACAGGCGCATTCGCTTTTAAGCCACGTACCGATTCATCAAATAACATGACGAACTCAATGTAGTCATCGTACATGCCTTCTCTCAGCTGCTTAATATCATCGTACAAGCGGAAGTTAACCATGTCTTCTGTGAGTAGTTCGCCGGACTCAAGACCTGGAACGGTATCGAAGGTAACGCCACCCGTTAGCATGCTCTCTAGCGAGCCAAACTTAACTTCAAACCCTTCGGCATTGAGCTGTAAATCAACACCAGAATTCAGCCAAAACTTAGTACGAGTGCGCACTAAGCTGTCATAAGGTTTGAAAATAAAGAGTTGATACAGCGCTTTGCGAGTATCAACATCAAAGCTGGTTTTCTCTACACGACCAACAGTAAAGCCTTTATAAATAACCGGGTCACCAACACCTAGTTTGCCAGCTTCGCGGTGTGTTAATACAAGACGTAGGCCTTCTGCATCAGGAGAAGCGACTGGTGGCACATCTAATACCGTAAAGTGCTCCTTTTCTACTTTAGATTTACCCGGCTGAAGTTGGATATAAGCGCCAGACAGCAAGGTCTCTAAACCTGAAACACCATCACGGCCAATACGAGGCTTCACCACCCAGAACATGGTATCGTCACGCAGCATGCGTTCAGCATCTTTGTTCATTTGTGCCTTAGCGATGATGTGATCGTAGTTTTCACTGAGGGTTACTTCGGTAATAAGACCGACTTTAACATTCAATGCTCGGATCTCGGTTTTACCAACCTCAATCCCATCTGCGGTTGGCAGTTGGAGAGTAATTTGTGGGCCTGTACTGTTGATGTATTGGAACAGCATCCACGCTCCCATGGCTAGCGCAAGGATCGGTACAATCCAGATCGCAGAAATCTGCTTTTGCGGTTTTATTTGAGCGGTTACGTTGTTCTCATCACTCATATTTGGCTTTCTCGTTTAAGTTGTCAGAAATCGGCTCCTGCACTTCGTTTTGTGGCAACTGCCACAACAAACGTGAGTCAAATATCATTGCAGAAAGCATAGTGAAAATGACCACTGCCGCGAAAGAGAGCGCAGCAGGGCCTGGATAAATCGCCATCAAGTTTTGCAACTGAACCAGTGCAACTAAGATGGCAACGACAAAGATATCGATCATAGACCAACGACCAATAAACTCAGTTAAGCGGTATATCTTTAAGCGTGAAATACTTTCTTCAGGAGGAAGATATCGCGCTTTTTGCGCATTGTAATACAGCCACGCGAGTGCCAGCATTTTCGCCATTGGAATGAATACGCTAGCAAAGAAAATTACCATCGCAATAGGGTAAGAACCTAAATGCCAAAGCAGTATTACCCCTTCCATGATAGTCGAGCCTTCTGAATGTCCAAGGCTTACGGTATACATCATTGGATAAAGATTCGCGGGGATATAGAAAATGACTGACGCAAACAAAAGCGCCCAAGCTTTTTGTAAATTATCTGCTGGGTTGTATTTATGAATAGGGCTTTTACAACGAATGCAGTATTGGTGCTTTTTCGCTTCAATTGGGTTGAGTTGGTGACACGTATGGCAACCAATATGGTTGTGGTTATGGTGCGTATCGCCCTCATTTACATCGGGCAGCACGATGGCTGGAATGAAGTGTCCCCAGAGCCAGCTTTTGTCAACCATAGAAATACATTTGACTACCAGTACGGTATAAACGCAGAACGCCCAGAATGAGGTCCCCATTCCAATGTCTGCCAGAGAAGCGATTTTAATTAAGCTGACTAATACGCCAATCAAGAATACATCGACCATCAGCCAGGGTTCGACTCGAAACAGAAGGCGACATAAAACTTTCGCCATTCGTTGCTGTTTTTTGGATGGCGTATGTTTACGCGCTTTTAATGCTTCGAGATGAAGAAAGAGAATGAGACCGACATAGATAGCAGGCAATACGACGACCGTTGCGAGAAGCAACACACCTAAAAGTACATTTTGAAATTCAGCCAGCATTTTGGCTGCATGCAATAAGGTGATTTCTTGCGATAGCCCTTGCACACTGAACGACATAAAAGGAAAAGAGATACTTAACACCAACATGATCAAACATGCCGATGAAATGGCGATCACGCTTTGATAGGGCTTAGCATTCACTTTTGTCAGAGAATGTGCGCATCGAGGACATTGAGCTTTTTGCCCTTGATCGATATCGGGAATACGAACAACAAGGCCGCATTCTTCGCATGAAATTAACTGACGGGAATTAGGTTGAATACTCATCGGGTAGGTTTTGGATTCATTTGTCCTAAGAATACTCTTTTTTCATTAGACACGCTTGTTTTGATTCAGGAGTTTACGAGTTTCTTACTTTTGGCATCATAGTATATGGAAGCTCTAAGATATAAACAAAGTCGCGTTTGGCGCATTATTTTACTGCGAAGATTGGTATGTTGGAAGCCGAAAACTACTTAACGTTGCTGGTTTGGAGGGGGGCAGTGATTGCTTCAGGAGAGTAAAACAACCCTGCCCAGAGAGCCTGAGCAGGGAGGTGGGAGCACTGGTATTTAAGATGAATGGTTGTCTTTTACTCGACGGTACCGCTCTTGAAAGCATTCGAGCCGACTTGCTTACCACTAATTGTTTTTCCGTAATAGCCTTGATGTTGGTGATATCTCTCTGCGTTTGCGGCCACGTTGCCTTTAAATCGTGGATCTTGTGGACGCTCGTGGCTATTGACGTATGCCGCGACATCCCACGCTTCTTGTTTGCTTAACTGGACACTTTTCCCAAGCGGCATGTTTTCGTAAATAAAATAGGCCGCGGTGTTAATACGGTGCATACCTGCACCCCAGTTATACGCATATTCGCCCCAAAGTGGTGGAATGTATGAATGGCCGTCGGTGCCTTTTATGCCTGAACCGTCGGCGCGATGGCAAGTTTCGCAGTTCTTTTCGTAGACTAATGCCCCTCGCTCTGGTGATGGTTCTTGCTCAGGGGCGGCGATTTTTGGATAGCCACGTCCAGAGAGATTACCTCGCTCTTCAATTGGTAATGCTTGTGCGATGGCCTCGGGTAACGGGAAGTCTTTTGCTTTTCCACCAACTTGCAACGCTTTAGCGTCTAGCTCCGGAATTGGTTCATCCGTCATACCATGTTTGTCGAGCAAGCCGCCCATCGCCAACCAGTAGGCGTAAGCACTAAGAGCAACAATTTCTGGCGAATCGTAAGCGGGCGCTTTACCGTTCATGGAATATTCGAAACAACCCTGGATACGGTCAGCATAGCTGTTTACGCGATCGTTTTTCTTACGATAAGCCGGGTAGGCCATGTATGCCGCCCATAGAGGTGCAGCGTTGGCTTTTCGTCCTGCTTCCATATGGCAATTCACACAGTTTTGTTCGTTGCCAACGTATTTTCCGCGCATTTGTTGCGAGTTAACAAATAGGGAATAACCACGTTTTACTTGCTCACCAAATTCGGTATTTGGAATGGTGCTGAGATCGCGAGGCTGCAAATATTCACCGTGATTCTCTTTTTTCACCGCGGGCAGTTCAGTTTGACGATCCGGCAGTGGCTCGTTGGCCAAAGTAGCAGCAGAGATGAGAGGCAATGCGAACAAAGAATAGAAACGTTTCATGACAGCTCCTAATAACGTAATGAGGCAAAGTAGTAGGAAAGGTTTTCAATCTCTTTGTCAGTGAGATTTTTTGCGATGGTCCCCATCATATTGAGCGGGTCACCACTGCGAGTGCCGTTTTTCCATGCCATTAATTGCGTTTTTAAGTAATCAGCATGTTGGCTTGCGAGGCGAGGGAATTTGTCGACGCCCATTCCGCTGGCTCCATGACAAGTCGCGCAAGCTGGAATATTTCTATCCCAATCACCTTGGAAGATTAATTTACGATACGGGTTACGAATGTCGGCTTGGTCGCCGCGTTGCTCTGGGTTAGTGAACTCGTAGCTCGGGAGGTTAGCAAAGTAATCCATGACTTCTTTACGAACGGCAGGATTGCTAAGCTCTTTCGCCATGCCTTGCATGACTACGTTTTGGCGTTCACCACTAAGGAATAGTTCGATTTGAGTGTTGAGATAATTCGCGTTTAAACCAGCGATCATCGGGGCGATATTTGGCTGTCCCATGCCATCTTGGCCGTGACAACCACTACACACGCTGGCTTTTTCCGGAATAGACGAGGCGCTTGCGCCCATAGTGGTGGCTAGCAAATAGGCTGTCACCACTGGAAGAATCTTTGACATGCTGACTCACTTTAATTGTTATTAATATCTCCAAGTGCTACTTGGTAGTCACTGGGACGATATTGTCGGCCTTGTCAATAAGGAAAGGTATTGTGGATTTCCACATATTTAGAGGATGTGAAGAGCTGCTAAATGGCAGCTCTTATAAGGTAGAGGCATTTTAACTTGCAGCGTTACGCTTTGCGGATTTTGGCCGGCAGGGACTGACGTGCCGCCGCGCCCACTACCCAATCCAACAACACGCCTTTGCCTTCTCGAGTAGGGTCAATTAAGCCAATGTCGTTAATGTTGACGCCATCTTGGCTGCGCGTTTTTACGGGTTGTTGTTTATCGCCGATCCAGTGCGATCGTTGTCCTAGCTCGGTATGACCAAACCCATGTTCAAATCCGAGTGTGCCAGGGCGAATCCCGCTGACTATCATCGCAAGTGCTTTGGTGCTTGCAGATGGAGTTTCGATAACAAACTCATCACCCGTTTTAATGCCTGCGCGCTCGGCATCGATTGGATGGATGTACACAGGGTTTACGCCTTTGATCGAGTTCAACCTTGGCGATAGGTTGGATACCGCACTGTGAATGTTGGATTTAAAGTTCGTCAGGCTGAATGGCCATTCTGAGCTTGGGAACTGTTCTTCCATTGGTGTGCCATCGGCCAGCTTTTGTGGATGCCATGTTGGGCAACCGGTGTAGAAATCACCGGTCATGGTGTTTCGCGCGCTGCCGACGCGCTCGTTCCAGATTGCGACTGGTCGTGTCCATTTATGTTTCATCTGCTCGCCTTGATACGCTTCGCTGGCATTTTCAAAGCGTCCACCGCGAGCAAAAATAAACGCCACTCGTTTCATCTCATCCGCTGTTAGCGTGCTTTGCATCGCAGGCATTAAACGCTCTAAGCCTGACCACGCAATGTCTTCTGCCGAAACTTCAGGCACGCCACCTTTCACATAAGCCAAGTTTGCCGCAGCTCGCAAATAGAAATCTTCGGCGCGATGGAGAGCGTGCCAGTTGCCTTGTGCATCTTGAATTGCATTGTCACCAAAACCGCCCAGCTGCATTTTCTTAGCAACATCAATCAGAAAGTTCTCTAAGCAAATCGAGCGATCGTCGGCGGTTTTCTCTGTTCGAGCTTCCACTATCGGCCAACGAGCGGTGACGGTTTTCACCGGAACATCGTGCCAAGGCGTTGCCATGCCCCAGCTTTCGTAAGTAACGGTGTCCGGCACAATGTAATCCGACAACGCGGTGGTTTCGTTAATGAATGCATCAACAGACACAATCAAACCGAGCTGCTTTGGATCTTTAAGCTTGTCTTCCAGCAGTGTTTTCAAACCGGGTACACCATACATCGGGTTCGCCATGTGGTTGATCCACGCTTTAACGCGGTATGGATACCCATCAATAGCCGCAGATAGGTGCTCTGTCAGCAGTGGCGCGGCAAACGGATACCAAGGGGCGCGAGTTGGGTAAGGGGATTCACCTGCCTCAACGCGATGTTTGTATTCGCTGGTTTTGTGGTAGGGGAATTTACTGCGCGACAGAAAGACGCCTTTCGGGCCGACTTTGCCAGCAAATTTGGTGAAGTCGTAACGAGGACCCGCAGCGGAAGTTGGGTAGCCACCCGCTTTCGCCATCGCTCCGCCTTTCATGTTGATGTTTCCAATCAACGCATTGAGCATCATGATGGTAAACGAGTTATAGAACCCATTGGTGTGCATGTTGCCACCGTGGGTATCGACTACCGCTTTTGTTCCGTAACTGGTGAAGCGCTTTGCTAGTTCAACAATTTGTTCGACAGGAATTTCACATTGTTGGCTGTAGAACTCAAGGCTGTATTTAAACGCCTCTTCTTTGAGTCTTTGCAGGGAAGATTTTACTCGCACTTCGCCTGATGCAAGCGAAACCGTTTTATCGACAAACAGTGCCGCTTCCCCTGTCTGGGTATGAACACCAAATTCGCCGCTTTGATCATCCACGATGACGTACGGATCGGAGTCAGACAACGCTTCGCCTTCGAATGGCAGATTCAAATCCGACGCGCGTAAAAACGTGCCGTTTCTCGGGTGCTGCTCATCGCTTATCACGAGATGCGTAGCATTACACCAGTGCGCGGTGCCGGCTCGCTTCAGCGCGTTTGCCCCCGGCTGCGCTAAGAAGGTTTTGTTGTAGCGTTGGTTTTCGATAATCCATTGGATCATGCCAAGCACGAGGGCAGAATCGGTGCCCGGTTTGATTGGTACCCAGCGGTTATTGTCACCTGCCGCCAAGCTCGATGAACCCGCAGGCAAACTTGGCGTGATGATGGTGTATTCCAAGCTACCTTCTGTTCGCGCATTGGCGAGTTGACGCGCCTGACGCTTAAAAGGGTTGCCAGCTTGAGCAGGCGACATACCAATAAAGATGATGTATTCGGCATTATCGAAGTCTGGTTTTAAATGGGCAAATTTATCCAAATCATTCATAAATGCGCCGCTGCCAGCACGAAATGCGTAGCCGCAGTAAGAGCCATGATGCCCAAAGTTTCGCGTACCATAGCTGTTGAACGCGAAGCGCTTGAAGATGTCGTCTCGGCCTTCGTTACCGGCGTTGGTCATTAACAGTTGGTTGGCTTTCGGGCCATATTCTGGGTTTTCAGGATCAACGGGCGTTGTTAAATCGCGAATGTCGCGCAAGCCATCAACATGGCCTTCACCAAATAAATCACCACCTTCAACGACTTCTTCTATCAATTGCTCGTAGCTGATCGGAATCCATTTTCCTTCGCCGCGTTTGCCAACTCGTTTCAGCGGTTGAGTGATGCGGTACGGACTGTTGCGAATTTCTAGCATCCCGTTTCCACGTGCGCAGGCGGTGGAGCGACCTTCAAGGCCCGCTTCTCCTGCCAAACTTAAATAAGCATCTTTGACTGGTGTTTCGAATGGAATGTGTTGCTGATGAGACAATGGGTGATATGGGTTGCCAGTGATACGCAAAATCTCATCGTTACGGTTATCAATGCGCACACGCAACCCGCACAGTGACCAACAGCCAAAGCACATGGATGGAGCGACGCGCTGATTTGGATTCGGGATTAAGTTGCCTTTGTTGTTGACCGTGTACTCTGGTTCAAGCGAGTTACCGTGGTGAATATCACGCGTTTTTTCTCCTGCTGTGCCTTCGATCGCACCCTCGACCATGTGTTTGGTGGTGGTGGCGTAACCTGCAGCGAATGCGCCAAGCCCACCCACTGCAATGCCTGATTTCAAAAACTGACGGCGTTTGTTATCCATGATGAAATCCTCTTTGATTAGCGTTCAGTTAAGGTGAGTGATGTTGGTGTCACTTCGGAGTTTCGCTTTGGCTGGATTAACTCTGAAGCGAGTAATGCCAGTGCAAGCCATAATCCGAGCATGCCGATAATGCCTATCCAGCCATTTCCATCCATAGTGAGTTGGTATGGATACAGCCCTGCATCGAACTTGGCGATGGTTTGCACTTCCATGATGGTGAACCAGCGGATCAGCCATGCGCTTGCCAACGTGATCAACGACAGGCACAACGAGCCCATGACACGATGTATACGAGAAGTTGTTGACGATTTGTCGTCTCTCATCGTCATGTTCGCGAAGATGATGCTGCCTAAAATAACCAAAGTGAGCAGAGCTATATTTTGTATCCATTGCTCGCTGGAATAGAGTGAAAATGCGGAATTGTTAGATGCCCAAATCGGTAGCAGTATCAGCGTTAATACACCGCTGGTAACCACCGGTTTTTTTAGTAAATTAGTATCGCCAGATGTTAGCGTCTTTGACTGACTAGGCAGCAAGAGCCAAATCAGCAGAGAGAAGCCAACCGCGCCCATAAAAGCAGTAACAAACCAAAGAATCGGTGATGCTGGTTGGTGCCATAACGAGCGTGATTTTACGACCGCAATTTCAGCGCCTGTGTAGACTGCAATGGTTATGCCTGATAGCACAGTGATGGCAGATACCATAAGCATGGCTCTACGAGAGAGCACCCATTCACCCAGTGACAGCTTTGAAATTAGAGGCAGTACTTTCCCTGGCTGATTACGTAAGTTGAACAGATCCTGGCGGAGATACAGCCATGCAGTCACTACCGCTAAACCTGAGAAAACAGGCAAGAAAAGCGACCCTAAAGACATCCATGACCACGGCGTGATGTGCGCGTAAAAATGCCATGCGCGTCCCGGTTGGTGTAAATCACCAGTTAACGCTAATGGCCCCACGATGGCGCCGATGGCCAGCGTCAGCACAAGCGCAGCGCGCAGTCTGTGGCTGGTGTGTTTTTCAAATAATAGGGCGATTAGGAATAAAATAGCGGCAGCATAAGCCGAACCGATGTAGAAGAAATACTGTACCGCCCACGGGAGCCAAGCCATCGCTTGAGGTTGGACTAACACTTCGGTGATGTTCATGCGTGCTCTCCTTGTGGGTCATAAATAGCTGGCTGCCCGTCGATATGGCTGGTGAAGCGTTCATCCATGCCGATGTAAAACACGTGTGGCTTGGTCTCTTCATTGGGTTTTAGCACTTTGATGTCGTCTTGGTGCTTCGCAATTAAGCGGCGGACTTCACTTGATGGATCATTTAAATCACCAATCACACGCGCACCGCCAACACAGGTCTCCACGCAGGCAGGTAATAGGCCTTGCTCTAGACGGTGAGCACAGAAGGTGCACTTATCTGCGGTGAGGGTGTCCTCATTGATAAAACGAGCATCGTAAGGGCAAGCTTGTACGCAATACGCGCAGGCGACGCAGCGACTGTTATCTACCATGACGATGCCATCTTCGCGCTGAAAGGTCGCTTGAACCGGACACACAGCCACGCAAGGTGGGTTTTCGCAGTGGTTACAAAGGCGAGGCAGCATAAAGGCCTTTGCTTCTCGCGTGGCTTTCGAACCGTCATCCAGTGTGACTTCGTATTGCTTTACGGTGGTCCGGAACTGGCCGATAGGCGCTTGGTTTTCAATGCTGCAACCGACGGTGCAAGCCTGGCATCCGACGCACTTTCGTGAATCCACCACCATGGCATAACGTTTCCCCACTTGTCCTTTTCGATCGGCGGACTGGTTATTGCGAATAATGTTTCCCGCGGTTGCCGTGCCAATACCCGCGACTGGAATTAACGCGGCTCCAGCTGTGACCGCGCTGAGAAAGCGACGTTTGGTGGAATCCATAACTCACCTGCTTTTTTGTTGTATTTGAATTGACTGATTCCATTGTGAGAAATGCACCGCGAGGCTTATATTGTGGATTTCCACATACCCAGATCAAACTTGATCTAAAACAAATGTGGTTTAGGGAAGGTAGCTGTTATTCTTGCTTCATTATTTTCGAAGGAACGATTCGACTCATCATGAACAAAATGCCACGGTTGCTTCAGTTTTGGATTCTTTGCTTAGTTGCCTTTGCATCTTTGGCTCAGGGCGCTGTTTCTGAACAAGCAGATCTGCAAGAGCAAAACGCAGTGCAGCCAGAGGCCAAGCAGAAAGTCGAAGTGGGTGTGTTAGCGATACGTGGTCATCTTTATGCTGAGCAGAGATGGCAACCGACCATTGATTGGCTCAATCAGCAAATTTCCGATGTGCATTTTGTTCTTCATCCCCTTAACTTGGATGAAATGGGCCAAGCGGTGAAGTTTCAGACCATGGACTTCATCTTAACTAACCCCGGTCAGGCAGTGCGATTGGGCAGGCAATACGCGCTATCGTGGATGGCAACGCTAACCAGCCGAGCGCCGCAAAATTCGAACTACGGCATTGGTTCGGCGCTGGTGGTTCGAGCCAATTCAAGTTATCAAACATTGCAAGATGTCTCAGGGCTTCCCGTTGCGGCTGTATCAGAAAAAGCCTTTGGTGGTTATCTAACGATGCGCTATCAAATAGTCAAAATGGGGCTTAATCCAAACGATTTCTTTTCCGATGTCCGCTATCTTGGTTTTCCTATTGATGCCAACCTGTATCAATTACGTGATGGCAATGTGGAAGCGGCCGTCGTTCCTGCTTGTTTATTGGAACAGATGTTAAGTGAAGGGCTTTTACAACCGGGTAATTACCGAGTTTTAAATCAACAGCCGAACGAGCGCTCGTTATGCGCGGTTTCCACACCGCTTTATCCTAACTGGTCATTTGCCAAAACAGAGCGCGGCTCAGCTCAGATCGCCAAACAGATTGCGCAAGTATTGTTAGCGATGCCACCTGAACACCCTGCGGTTATTGCGGCAGGCGCGTCAGGTTGGACGTCACCCGTCAGCTTGCTGAGCATCGACAAACTTTATCAGGCGCTAGACCTCCATCCGTTGCAACAACCTTGGTGGAGTGAGGCTCTACGCTGGCTGCGTAGTCATCAAGAATGGGCATGGGCGCTGTTCATGTTTGTGATTGTGTTGAACGCGTACCACTTTTGGCTTGAGTATCGATTTAGCAAGAGTAAGCAAGCGTTGGAGCAGACATCGTTACGATTAAAAGAGAAAAGCGAACAGTTAGAACACTCACAAAGAGTCGCGATTGTCGGAGAAATCGGCACTAGTCTTGCCCATGAACTCAATCAGCCATTGGCGGCCATTCGCAATTACAGTGAAGGCGGTTTACTTCGCTTGGCCAAAAAGCGCCCTCATGAAGATATTGTCCCAGTGCTTGAGAAAATACAGGGGCAAGTTGAACGAGCCGATGCAATTATTCAGCGCTTAAGAACGTTGATCCGCAAGCGTAGTGTTGACAAAGCGCCGTGCGATCTTCAAGTTCTTATTGATGACACGATTGAGTTGCTCCATTTTCGAATGCAGAAGCAAAATATTTCGATTGTGACCAGTATAGAAGGGAACGTCCGTCCGGTACTTGTCGACGCTGTGGGCGTTCAACAGGTTTTAGTTAATGTGATCAGTAACGCGATTGATGCGTGTACTTTGTTCCAAGAGAAATATCACTCGTCAGGTTATCAAGGTAAAATTGCCCTGCATAGTGACTACCAAGTCAATCAACTTTCCATTCGAGTATTGGACAACGGCACAGGGTTGCAGCAAGAGAATCCAACTCAAGCGTTTGTGAGTAGCAAAGAAGAGGGGCTCGGGCTGGGGTTAGCCATTTGTCGTGATGTAATGGAAATGCATGGTGGCGAGTTTCTCATCAGCTCGACAGCGCCACATGGCTGTTTGGTTGAGCTCGTGTTTCCATATCAAAACTAATCTGAACTAGGCATAGGAGCATTCAATGAGCAGCGGTGAAAAGCAGTTACCTGTTTTTGTAGTCGACGATGATGAATCGGTGCGTGACTCGCTCGCTTTTATGTTGGAAGAACATGACTTCAACGTCACCACTTTTGCTGATGGGCAGTCTTTCCTCGATGAGGTGGACGTTCAGCAAGCGGGGTGTATCATTCTTGATAGTCGAATGCCAAATCTTCGTGGTCAGCAAGTCCATCAAATTTTAAATCAAGCCAACAGTCCCTTGGCCGTTATTTACCTGACCGGACATGGTGATGTCCCGATGGCGGTCGATGCATTACAAGCTGGCGCGGTCAATTTTTTCCAAAAGCCAGTCAAAGGAGATGAGTTGGCACAAGCCATTTTGCAGGGGCAAGTGCAGTCGGCTGCAAACCTTGATATGGCGGCGGCAAAATCGGCGTATGAATCGCTCACTCCCCGAGAAAAAGACATTTTACGTTTGATCATTGCAGGCAAGCGGAACATTCGAATTGCTGATGAGCTTTGCATTGCAATGCGCACGGTTGAAGTACACCGCGCCAACCTATTGAAAAAGTTCTCAGCGAAAACCGTCGCAGAGTTGGCATATATTTATGGCAAGCTAGATTAGAGCTTAGTGAGTGAAGCTTCTTAATGCTATTTTGTGGATACAACTTGAGCTTTATGACGACTCGCGTATTATCTTCTTCGTTCCTACTTTATCTGAATTCTTATGAGTTTATTGACTAAACGACATCACACGCCACATAAACGGGTGAAATGGCTACTAGCGATTATTGGCTGGGTGGTTGTCGTGTGTCTGATGCAAAATTCAGGTTTTGCATCGTCATGCTCTATGAAGTACGAGACGGTATCGCCTGCTGTTTCACTTACTGATGAGGGTTCGAGCGTCAAGTCGATTGATGCTAACGAAACCAGCAAATGCGAATTGTCTGAAAAGTTAATTCAATTTTCTCAACATCAACTCGATGCGTTTATTGTTGTTCTGTTTGTCGGTCTTTTAGCATCGGCTATTTGGATGTGCTGCACTTATATTCGCGCACAACATTGGACGGAGCCGATAGGTCGTAAGTATCGAGTCCATCTGACTTTCTGTGTATTCCAAGAATAAAAACGTGCTTTCTGACCAATAACGTCAGCGATTTAGCACATTTGTTTTTATTATTAGGAATTACTATGAATCAAATTACCAAACTGACTCAGTTCGCGTCTATGTTCTTTATGACGCTGGCTTTGAGTTTGTTCTCTCTGAATATTTCAGCACAAGCTACCGATACCGGTTGGATGACCAACCCGCAACATCCTCCAGTGCAAACGCGCTTTGTACTAACGGGTCAACAAGATCCGCAAGCCAAAACACTTACAGGTTATTTGGATGTCAAGTTAACCGGAGACTGGAAAACTTACTGGCGATCGCCGGGCGAGGGTGGTGTCGCGCCATCGATAGATTGGCAAAACTCGCAAAACCTAAGCAAGGTTGATTGGCAATGGCCATATCCGCAAAAGTTCGAGTTATTGGGCATTGAGACTCTCGGTTACAAAGGCGACACTTTGTTCCCAATGACGCTGCATATCGACGATATGTCGAAACCCGTCACGATTGATGCAGTGCTCACGCTTTCTTCCTGTACTACGATTTGTGTGCTGACGGACTACCAAATTCAATTGACGTTCTTACCCTCTGAGCTGAAAGTGGACGAAGACGTGATGTTCAGTTACGCCCAAGCGGTGAGCAATGTTCCTCAATCTTCGCCTTTTGTTGAGGTCACGCAAACAAATTGGGATGCGACTCAATCCAAATTACAAATCAAACTAAAGAACACGCAAGGTTGGCAAAATCCTCAAGTGTTGGTGGATGGTGTTGGTGATGCGATTCGTGACTACAGCTTCAAGTTGGATGGACTTCAGCAAGAAGGTGATATCGTCACAGCAAATTACTCGGTTGATACCTGGCTGGGTGAGGTAGAGCTTAATGAACAATCGTTATATGTTTCTATCAAAGATGATAACTTGCTGGTCGAAGAGGTAACACAAGCACAAGCAGGAGCGGTTACATCGTCACTGCCAACTACCTCTTTAGCGAGTATTTTCTTATTTGCACTGTTAGGCGGTTTGATTTTGAACATCATGCCGTGTGTGCTGCCTGTATTGGGGATGAAGCTCAGCAGTATTGTGGCTGCGCATGGTGTAGAGCGCCGTCAAATTCGTACCCAGTTTATCGCTTCTTCTCTGGGGATTCTCACTTCGTTCTGGCTGATAGCTGGATTCATTTTGGTGTTGAAGCTTACGGGTAATGCGATCGGTTGGGGCGTGCAGTTCCAAAGCCCTTGGTTCCTAGGATTGATGGTACTAGTCACTGCTTTGTTCGGCGCCAATATGTTGGGGTTATTTGAAATCCGTCTGTCATCGGGTACTAATACATGGCTCGCATCGAAAGGTGATAACTCTCTAGTGGGTCACTACGTTCAAGGTATGTTCGCTACTTTGCTTGCGACACCTTGCTCCGCACCGTTTTTAGGCACCGCCGTTGCTTTTGCCTTGGGCGCGGACGTATTAACGTTATTTGCTACCTTTACAGCATTAGCATTGGGCATGGCACTGCCTTGGATCTTAGTCGCTGTGTTTCCAAGTGTCGCGCTGAAACTACCTAAGCCCGGTCCATGGATGAATGTCGTTAAGATCGTGTTTGGAATAATGATGTTGGCAACCAGCGTTTGGCTGCTTTCATTAATGGCAAATCATGTTCCGATGTTATGGATTGCACTCATCGCTGTGGTTGCTTTTGTCGTCATGATGGCAAGAATTAAGCGTGTGTATGGTGATAAAGCACTCGTGGTATCCGGCTCTGCATCGCTTATCTTAATCGCTGGTGGGCTGCTACTTGGCAGTGTCACCGCAAATCAATGGGCGACACCGCTTCCTGAGGACTTAGCATGGCAGAAGCTTTCTAACTCGGCGATTGAAGATCACGTCAATAATGGGCGAGTGGTGTTTGTGGATGTCACTGCGGATTGGTGTGTCACGTGTAAAGCGAACAAGATCGGAGTGATCTGGCAAGATCCTGTCTACTCATTGCTGCAAAGCCCTAATGTGGCGACGTTAAAAGGAGATTGGACACATCCGGACGGCTCGGTAACGGACTTTTTACGAGATCATGGGCGTTACGGTGTGCCGTTTAACATCGTCTATGGCCCAGCGGTGCCAAAAGGTATCCCGTTACCTGTGATTCTGACTGATGATGTTGTTTTAAGCGCGGTGAAACAAGCGAGTGGGGAGCCATTCAATGAGTTCGACAAAGCAGCGTAGAACATTCCGATATTGGCTCGTTCAAATCTTACAGATGGTGCTCATTGTCACCGCCATTTCCATCGCGATGGATTGGTATCGAACTAAAGATATTCCTAAACAGGAGGCACCACCATTGAGCTCCGTACTGAGCGATGGTGAATACTTCGATGCAATCGCGCAAAGTCATGAACAACCTGTCGTTATTTATTTTTGGGCGACTTGGTGTCCCGCTTGTAAATTTGTAAGCCCAAGCGTGAGCTGGCTGAGTGATTACTATGCCGTAGTTGGCGTTTCTGGCTCATCGGGGCCGAATGAGCGTGTGGCGCAGTTTATGCAGGCAAAAGAATATCGTTTTGAAAACATAAACGATCCTTCAAGCGATATTATGCGTGAATGGAAAATTAGCGTGACTCCAACCATTTATATTTTAAGAAATGGTGAAGTGACCTCTATTACGACAGGCATCACAACGCCGATAGGAATATTGGCGAGAATTTGGTTGGCTCGATAACGAAATAAAAATCCGATATTCAAAATACTGAATATCGGATTTTTTCTTTTTATTTTCTCGCTCCAACGGGAATCATAATGTGTGCGTATGGCGTGCCTTTCCACATTACGTATGGGCCACCATAACTTGGGTCGGTTGGTAGAGAGTCGAGCAACGCTTGGTCTGGGGTAATAATCATCAAGTGTGGTCCTTCCACAATCCATTGATTATCGTCCGTCATCCCTTCTGCAAATGGGTCGGTGTTACTGGCACCGCCATCACCCGCTAACATGTAAGAAATACCTAATGCTTTGGCTTGGAAAGGTTTTTTGTTCATCCAAGCGTCTGCCCATTCCATCCAAGGACCATCCATACACATTGGCGCTGTGCCTTCCAATTGAGGAGGCGTTGGGAAGCAAGTGTATTGGCTAGAACCTTCTTGCAGAACATTATTGTTCCAGTCCATCACTGTTACTTTATCGCGAATAGTCGGTGGTGCAGCACTCAGTGCATCTTCTAAAAGTGCTTTTGAATCATCGGCTGCGAATGCGCCAAAAGCGCAGCTGACCGAAACAACAGCAGTTAAATAAGGAGTTAGTTTCATAAATTAAACCTCAAGTTAATACAACATGAGAATTTGAGCACTTTAATTATAGAATGATATTAAAAATAAGAATCATTATTTAAATGGAAAATAATAAGCGATAGGTTTGTTATGTTAATTTAAATATTGTTTTTATATACAGCGAATAGAATGATGGAAATAAGATTCGCTGAATAATCGAAGCAGATTATCAGGACATATTTTTTCTTTATGCACTTAAAAATTCCATCGTAATCACGGGCTAGTACTTTTCAAAATTTCATCTATTTCTACTGGTTAGCGCTGAATAACCAGTCGGTTACGTTTCATAGAAAATTAGCTATTTAATAAGTGCCTAGGTGCGTATTGCGTGTTACATTCGAGCATCGTTCTGGTTATCAAGGATGAAATGATGGATGTTTCAATACCACGATCCGGATGGACAAGGTTTGCCCCGAAATACTTATAGTAGATCGGTGGAGCATACGGCATATACCGAAAGTGAAGTTGAACAATTCTGTAAGCAGGCGGGGTTGCAAGTGGTTTCCCTAGAAAATGTGATTGGTTATGTATCTGGTGTTGGTTATGTGTGTCGATACGTGATGCTAGAGCTGAAAAAGTCACACCGCTGAAATAAGTAATAAACAAGGACTGTTTTTGAAAACACAAGATTTAACCGAGTTCGGTTCGGGCATTGAATACGATGCCCAATACGAGCAGCATTACCATCACGACATTGCTTTCATCACAAGGTTAATCGAAGAAACCAATGCTCTAAGTGTACTGGATGTCTGTTGTGGTTCCGGCATTGTCACGATTCCAGTCTCTGAGCAACTCAACGAAGCCATTGGCATTGATATTTCTGAAGGGATGCTCAAACACGCAAAGGACAAAGCCAAAAGCAGGAGTAACTTGCGTTTTCTTCATCTCGACGCAACTCAGTTTTCGTTAGGTAAGAAGTTTGACCTAGCCATAATGACAGGGAATGCATTCCAAGCCTTTTTAAGTGATGAGATGCTAGCAGGTGCACTGAGCTCAATATCAAGACACCTCGAAAAAGGTGGGCGATTTGTCTTTGATACGCGGTTACCAACGCCAGAGAATCTAGAACTGGATAATGAGATGGCACTGTGGCAAACCTATGTTTCTCCGACTTATGGTGAAGTGAATTATTTAGGTATGAAGGCCGAGTATGACTTGCAAACATCCATCATGTATTTGAAGAAAGAGCGCCATTTTGAAGGTGGAACGATTGAGCATTCCAGCATTGATTTAAAATATCGTCCGCTGGAAGACATAGAGATTTTCCTTGAACAAGCGGGATTCAGAATTATAGAGAAGTACCAATCTTGGTCAGCGCAAGCATTTGAGGCGAATTCCAACTCGTTTGTCTGTGTGGCTGAGAAAATATAAACCAATGTTGAGGGATACAATGCAAGGATTTCGAATTACTACGTTGTTAGATGACATGGATTTAGACGTTATCTACGAGTTCATTTCAAACAGTTATTGGGGAAAGGGCATTCCAAGAGAGCGCCTTGAGAAGTCATTGCGCTATTCGTTCTGTTTCGCGGTTTTGGATGACGAAAATCAACTCGTCGCTTTTGCTCGGTTAATTACCGATCTCACCACGTTTGCGTATCTTGCCGATGTGTTTGTAGTGGAGGCACACCGTGGTAAAGGCATCAGTAAGTGGTTGATCTCAGAAATTGTTGCTCATCCAGAACTACAAGGCTTACGCCGTATGATGCTTGCAACCCGCGATGCTCATGGGTTGTACGAACAGTTTGGGTTCACTCCTATTGCTCCAGTAGAAAACTTCATGCAGATCTGGAAACCGAATGTTTATCAGAGCTAAATCATGATGAGAGTTGAATCTCAACAAGTGGCAATCAGATACCTCAAAACAACAGACGCAGCTCTTCTGTTTGAAAACTATTTAGGCGATGAGCAAGCATGCCGCTTCCTCAATCGCCAAGCCCACCAAAATGTTAATCAAACCCTTGAAGCTATCGAAAGATGGCGTGCTCAATATGATCAAAAGTCTCCCAATCTATTAGTCTTC
Source organism: Vibrio sp. M60_M70 (assembly GCF_037162085.1). Lineage (NCBI taxonomy): Bacteria > Pseudomonadati > Pseudomonadota > Gammaproteobacteria > Vibrionales > Vibrionaceae > Vibrio > Vibrio sp. M60_M70. Next base: position 2,080,742 of record NZ_JARLUL010000001.1, on the reverse strand, counting down.
ACCATTGAAGAACTTACTTCTCAAACTCCTATAGGCTGTCTGGTGCTGATACCTGAGCAAGACAGCAGTGAAATCCATTTTGGTATTTCTGCTCGCTATCAGGGAAAAGGCTATGCAACCCAAGCCTGCAAACTTGGCGTTGTTTACCTGCAAAGCTTGGGTATAACGCGCATTCGCACTACCCCGCATATTGGCAACCACGCAAGTATTCGTGTGTTGGAGAAATGTGGTTTTATCAGCCAAGGCATTTTAAAAGCGCATGCGGTTTTTCCTGCTTTAGGACGTGAGGCGCAAGACTGTATGGATATGCGATTGGAGGATACAGAACTGCGCCATTTTGCACATTGTTCAGAATGAAATGGGTGGCGGTTGAAACGAGCGGTTACAGAGCATGTTAGTCGCCATCGTAGACTGCGTCTTTGCTGAATGACTCCTCGAGATTTTTTAGTCTTTGATTGTCAGAGACGACTGACAAAACCATACCAACTGTGACAACCAAACCGCTATTAAAGCAGGATATTATTCCTTCAACTTTGTGTTTTAGGAGTAGTCATTAGACTACCCAATAATTGTTGGAATAAATAATGACGAAACGTTGGCTTGTCTCCGCTGTGAGCATCGCGCTGCTCGGCGGTGGTACGTATTTCTATCTCCAATCTGCTGCTCAACCAGAATTGCTGCCTACATTGATTGTGGAAAAAGGCACGATTGAAAAACAAGCGGTGGCTGTTGGTAAAATTGTCCCTGCACACTCCGTGTCTATCAAGTCACAAATCGACGGTATTGTCGGTGAAATTTACGCGAAAGTTGGTGAAAAGGTGAAGCAAGGCCAGCCGCTGATCAAAGTGCGTCCAAACCCAACCCCCAAGCATTAACGGATGCATCGGCAGAACTCATGCGTAGCGAAGCCGATCTGGAATCCGTCAAACAAAAACTGTCCAACTTAGAAAGCTTGGTCAAGCAGGACATTATTCCAAGTAACTACGACGAATACGTAAGTGCGCGCTCGGCAGTCAAATCTGCGCAAGCGGACGTATTGCAAAAGCGCCAGAATCTCGAACTCATCCGCAGTGGTGAGGCGTCTATCGGCGATGCACGTTTAACGTCGACGATCTACGCGCCAATTGATGGCACGGTACTCAACCAGAAAGTAGAGGTCGGAGAGCCGATCATCTCGACTCAATCAAGCCAAGCAGCGACTGAAATGATGTCATTGGCCGACATGAACAGTCTGATTTTTAAAGGTAGCGTCAGTGAGCATGATGCTGCGCAGTTGTCTCCGGGAATGCCCGTTATGTTGACGGTTGCGCCTTATCCTGATGTGGCGATTTCTGGTGTGCTAACCAAAGTGGCGATTCAATCTGAGAACCTTAACTCACCAGAGGGCAATGCTTCGGCAAAAAGTTTTGATAACGGTTTTGAGGTTGAAGTGGGAGAACTCAAGATCCCACAAGATGTGTTGCTTCGTTCTGGTTTTTCATCGACGGCTCAAATCATTCTGAAGAAGTCTGAAAACGTGCTCACTCTACCGGAGCGCGCTCTGCAATTTGATGGTGACGCACCGAATGTTCTGATCCCTGACAGCTCAGAACAAGGGTTTCATAAACAACTGGTGAAACTCGGTCTGTCAGATGGCATCAATGTCGAAGTGCTTGATGGCGTGGAGCTTGATGAAGAGGTTATCGACAACAGCATGATGGGAGCGGCGCATGGTTAAGCTGCAACGATCAACAATCGCCTTTGCATTGTTGGCTGCCACGCTCAGTTTGCCGACCTACGCAATTTCTATTGAACAAGCTTGGCAACAAGCAAAGCAGAACGATCCTAATTACGAAAAAGCGAAAATCGGCGTCCAGCTTGGCGAGGTTGGCGTACAGAGTAGCCGCAGTGCGTTATTGCCGGGTTTAAGTGCCAGTGCGTCAGCGGATTGGAATGAGTCCTCAAGCCATTCCAACAGTTACGGCGCTACCTTATCTCAAACTATTTGGGATAGCAGTTTGTGGTCGGAACTGGATCAAGCGAATGTCAATTATCTCAAAGCACAGTTAGAGCTATCTCAATCACATAACGAGCTTGCGCAGAAGTTGCTCACCGCTTACCTAGATGTGGCAAGCGCACTGGGCGACCTCAAATTGGCGCAGTCCAAGCTGGAGGAGGGGAAGGAACTTCTCAACATCATCGAGAAACGCTATCGAGCAGGCAAAGTGAAGTCGGTTGATGTTGAAGAGATGCGAGCGAATCAAGTCTCTGAGCAAGCAAGTATCCTCAATGCAAAAGCCGATCTCGAAGTGAAAAAAGCAGAGCTTGCGGCGTTAATCAATCAAATGCCGGAGAGTGTCGACCAAATTCGAACGGATTCTTTGATTCAGCCGCCGATGCTGGTGGACTCTCAGGAGCAATGGCTAAAGCTGGCGAAAGACAGTAGTCCAGAGCTGTTGGTAGCGGCGCAGATGGTGAAAGCGAGCGAGTTCGCGAAAGATTCAGCTAAAGGAGGATACTACCCAACCGTCAAAGGCAGTGTGGGCTACAGCGATGGTGACAATCGTTCAAACGGCGAGTTTAACGCTGGGATTAGTTTGAGTTTGCCGATTGACCTCAATGGTGCAGTGCGAGCGAAAGTGGACGAAGCATCGTTGAATATTTTAAATGCCAAGCAAGATATGCGTAGAGTGGAAATTGATATTCAGAAACGAGTTATTCAGCAGTTTACGCAGGTCGATATCAACTGGAATCAAGTTTTGATAGCGAACGAGCTGGTTGAGTCGCGCGCCAGAGTGTTGCAAAGCAAAGAGAAACTTTACGACGCTGGCCTGCTTGAAGTGTCGGAAGTTATCAGTGCACACAACAGCTTGTTTGAGGCGAAAAATAGTCTGCAAACCAACTTTTACAGCTACTGGCGTAAGAGAATCGGCTTACTGCAAACCGCAGGGAAGCTCGATGACGATACCATGGCGTTGATCTCTCGGGCTTTTCATTCATGAGCAGCCTATTGCAACAAACCTGGCAAACGTTGATGGCGCACCGCATGAAGAGCGTGCTAGCCATTATCGCGATTGCTTGGGGCGTGATCTCTGTGGTGGTGCTAATCGCACTTGGCGAAGGCTTTTATCGCCATCAGACCCAGTCGTTTTCCTTTATGATCAACAATGTGCAAGTGGTGTTTCCGTCGAGCACCAGTAAACCGTGGCAAGGGTTACCTTCAAGACGACAAATTGATATTCCACAAGAAAAAGTCGACATGATCAAACAGTCAGGCTTCGTGCAACAGGCGTCGAGCGTTTACGCCAAATGGGATGCGAATATCACCAATCTCAAAGGACAGAACTTATCGAGTACGGTCAGCGGTATTGATACGTCTTACTTTCCTTTAATGCAACGCAAGCTGCAATCCGGTTCGAGAAACCTGTCACCAAGTGATATGGACAACCACACTCGCGTTGCGGTGTTAGGCGATCAAATTGCGCAAATGGGCGGAATTCAAATCGGGGATAGGCTCAAAGTCAACGGCATTCCGTTTTTGGTGATTGGTGTCACCGTCGGTGAGAACACTGGCATTTCATTTGGCGATAGCCGCACTGTTTTCATTCCTCAAACAACGTACCGCGATTTGTGGGATGCGAAACCTTGGATGATATTGATGAAGCCGAGAGAAGGGATGGATGCATCGTCATTTCGACAAAATATCGTGAACTTTTTCGCCAAGCAGTTTCATTTTGACCCAAGTGATAAAGATGCGGTCGAATTACCCGATTTTAGTGAAGGTGCGGCGGTCATCAGTGGAATTTTGCGTGGCATTCAGATTTTTCTCGGAGCGAGCGGCGCGATGACCATGGCGGTCGGTGCGCTTGGCGTTGCCAACATCATGTTTTTATCTGTCACGGAGCGCACGCGTGAAATCGGTGTGCGTTTGGCGATCGGGGCTACTCAAAAATCCATACTCAGTCAGTTTATTCTTGAAGGGCTTATTTTGGTAGCCGTGGGCACGGCATTAGGTCTGATGTTTTCGTATGCAGTGGTATCTGTCTTAAGCAGCATGGCATTACCGGAATGGATTGGTTTACCTGTGATCACGCCAGATTCCATTGCTTGGTCTTTACTTGTGACGCTTATCTTGGCATTGATGGCGTCGTATTTCCCAGCAAGGCGAGCATCGCGTCTCACGCCAGTCATTGCTTTGAGTGCGAGGGCTTAGTCATGTTGTTACCGATGAGACAAATTTTCCAAGAAATGGCCGCAGAAAAGCTGAGATTGGGTTTGACCATTCTGGCTGTAGCGTGGGCGACCCTCTGTATTGCTGCTATGTTGGCGGTAGGTGAGGGTATTCGTCAGGGCGTATTGAAAACCGCACAAAATGGTAACGGCAACTTGATCTATTTGACCGGAGGGATGGCTACCGTCGACCATGGTGCTTTTCACCAAGGTAAATTTCTGACATTAAAAATGGACGATTCAGAGATCGTTCGAGCGTTACCCGATGTAAAAAGTGTTGCGCCAACTGCGAAGTGGAAAGAGCGTATCACCGTTGGTGACAGAAGCTCGTGGCAAGAGCCGTTAGCTGTCACGAGCGAGTTTCAATCCATGACCAATTTGGTGCCGATGGTGGGGGGACGATGGTTAAATCCACTCGATCAAAAAGAGACGCGCAAAGTCGTTGTACTGGGTTATGAACTGGCAGCCGACTTATTCAACCCGAATGAGGACTTTAGTTGGTTTGCGACAGTCACATTGCAAGTCAACCCTGTGGGGAAAAAGGTAAAAATCGGCAATGAGGAGTTCACCGTTGTGGGCGTATTGGAGAAAAACAGCGCTCAAATAGAACTGGGGGATCTTATCAACTATTCCAGCTTTGTGCCGTTAGCGACGTGGAAGCGATTTCATGTCAACGGTGAAATTGGTGGCATCAATGTGCAACCACAAGCGGATGTGGACCGAGAAGCCTTAGCAAAGACGATCAGGCAAGTGATTGCCCGTAAACACGGGGCAAGTGTCAGCGATGAGCAGATCGTCCAAGTCGATGATATGTTCCTTAAGCAAAAGAGTATGCAGCAATTTCTGATAGGTTTGCAGAGTTTTCTTGGCATTATCGGCTTCGTTACGTTAGCTGTTGCTGGCGTTGGCATTGCCAATGTGATGTATGCCACCGTAAAGCGATCTACGCGTGATATCGGTGTGCGCATGGCAGTCGGTGCAACCCCAACAGCAATTCGCATGCACTATTTAGTGCAGTCTTTATTGACAATGATGATGGGGGGCGCGCTTGGGTTAGCCGTGACGTACGCGCTGGTGTCTGCCATCAGTTCCATTCCTTTAGAGGGCAGTACCTTTTATGAACAATTGGGTAAACCTGTCCCTGAGTTGTCGTGGGTCGTTGTCGCGATTGTCATCCTCACCTTAGTGATCATTGGTGTGGCATCTGCATGGTTACCTGCAAACCGAGCCGCAAAAGTCAGTCCGTTGGAGGCGCTACAAAGTGAATAACAACAATAACTCTAGAGAGAACATGTCGAACAAGCCGCTTGTTGAGCTGACCAACATCTGTAAATACTACTCTAGTGGGGAGGCGGAAGTTCGCGCGTTAGACGGCGTTGACTTAACCATTAATCAAGGCGAGTTTCTTTCCATTCTTGGCCCGTCCGGTTCGGGTAAATCAACGTTGATGAACATGCTCGGCTGTTTAGATAAGCCCACCGATGGCGAGTACCAACTTGGCGGCCAAAACGTCGCAAGTTTAAGTGCGAATGACCTGGCTGGCATTCGTAACCAAAAGATCGGATTTGTCTTCCAAAGCTTTAACTTATTGGAATACGCGACGGCGCTTGATAACGTGGCACTGCCGTTGGTTTACTCTGGCATCAAAGCCAAAGAACGTCGCCAGCGCGCCGCTAAATTGCTAAAGCAAGTCGGGCTAGGGGATCGTTTAGACCATAAACCAAACCAGCTTTCTGGTGGTCAAAAGCAGAGAGTTGCGATTGCAAGAGCCTTGGTCAACGATCCGCAAATCATCTTAGCGGATGAACCAACGGGTGCATTGGATTCAAAGTCCGGCGCGGAGATTGAAGCCTTGTTCAACCAACTCCATGCCGAAGGTAGAACGTTGATCATCGTGACGCACGATAACGCCCTCGCAGAACGCACCAAGCGCATCATCACTATCAAAGATGGCAAGGTGATTTCGGATAGGGATCCGGAGGGAAGATAAATGAATTTTTCTTGATTGAGACTGGAGTTATTTTAAGGAAGATAGCCATGGAATAGGAGACGCTATCTTCCTTTATTTTTATTCGCGATGTTCGCTTTGTCTCTCTTTTATCAAGTCATGCTTTTGTTCTTTAAGTAGAGTGATTGCGAGCTTAGTGTCCTCAATCAATTTACTGTTATCGTTGAGATCTTTGTTCTTCAAAGGCAAAACTAGATAATGAATGCTGCCATCTGCATTCTGTACTCCGGTAGCGATGATGACATCACCTTCAGACGCCGTACCAAAATACTCTGATACGACTTTGGTTTCGCTGACACCGTAGCTATCCAAATAGGATGATTCCGTGTTGTCAAACAAGATAGGAACCCCTTGCTTAGCTAATGTTCGCAATTGTTCTTGCTTTTGCTCGTCGAATGGATAGTCGGTCGTACTGATGTAACTTACCTGTTCAGCTTCAATAAAATCGTACAGTTCATTGCTCAGTTCATTTAATGGGGCAGATATCCAAGGTGTAGCTGTAATGAAGTCGGAAGTAGCGTCATTGTCATTCTGTGGTGTTGGAACGGTAACCACCTCTTGAACAGGAGTGCTCTCAGGAGGCGTTACATTCATTGTCTCAGTTTTCTCTGTCTTGATTTGCTCGTCAAAGCTTGCAACAGAATCGCTCTGGGAATTCTTGTTATTTGAATTAATTAGAAATATGGCGAGTACTGCACCAAGTGCTAGCGCCGATCCAGTCAAGAGTTTTTTATTACTTGTCATGTCTTACCGTTTATTTCATTAGTAAATACGGCGGCCACTTATTCACTCCGTGGCCGCAGGCTAATAAGTTAGTGGTAGAGCGCGTCATTCCAAGAGATAGTTACGGCTCGGCTAGTCTCTGTCCATTGACTGCTATCACGATTTTTCTTCCAGGTATTTTCTGGGGTGGTATACCAGCTACACCAGTCACGACCAAAGTAGTAATTGGTTTTTCGCCAACCTGCAACCAGCTTGACTTCTGACGTATCTAGGCCATCTTGAATATCATTTTTTCGATATACAACACCGACTTGCGGTTTAAAGTCAGAGCGCATCACGACAGGTAATTCGCTATAGTCAATTAGGTTGCCCATGTCACAGCTGGTCCAACGGTACAATAACCAGTCTTTAGGTGGAGTATTGTGGCGGATAGTCTGGTTTTCGATAAGCCAATTAATGCTCTCATTGGTCTGATCAAAATCAGCCACCGTCTGAAATTCTGGTTGATCGTAAGTTACGCGGTTGCTCCAGGAGATACCACCGCTAATATTTGGAGAGTCAGAAGCACTGAAGCCAAGATTAAAGTCCAGAGACTCACTTACGGATGCTGTTGCAATAGTATTTTCTGGAGCATGGCTCATATGACGTAAAGGGGCACCATTTAAATAACTCAGTGCCAGTTTAAAGGCGGTTGGGATTGTGTAACGGTAGTCTCCACCGGTGGCAAAACCATAGATCTGCTCTTTATTCGGCACATTAGTCATGTCGAAACCAGAACCTCCGTTTAGAAGCAACTTGGCTTCCTTAGCTCCATTCGGCAGCAAAGATTGATTCCAGACATTTTCTAAGGAGTAAATTAAGCGGATTTTCTTCGAGCGTGCATCGCTATCATCGAGCTGTAGCAAGGTCGAAGTGTAAGCTTTTAATGTATCTTCAGCATGTGCTGGAGCTAGAGAACCAAGTAATGCGAGCGCGATAATACTCGCGGAAAGATGCTGTTTTTCCATTGTTGTTTCCTATTAGTCAGCCCATAAAGGTTATTATTGGTTTTTAACAATAACTCTATGGGTGTTTTATAATTATGGACTGGTTATTAATTGGTGCTCAATAATTGAGCGGTGAAATATTGCATCTTGTTTTTTAATAAAAAAAGGAAAAGTATAGATTCGTGGGATTAATGTCTCATAGTTTTTAAATTCATTACTCAACTATAATAAATAAGAATTTGGTTATTAAGTTTTACCTTTTTAAGTTATTACTTAATTTTTATCTTCTAATGTTATGTTTAAAATTCCTTATTGATAGAAGTGAGGTTTATAAGTATTAACCATGTTATTGTTGAGGTTTATGTTATGCCAAACTAAGTAAAGTGTCGTTATGTGGTCATTACGGCTTCCTGAGTTTAATTTAAATTAAAACAGTAGGTTATGTTTGTTTTATTATTGGTTATTTCGAGCTTCATGTAATAGTTGGGTGACAAAGCTTGTCAATGAAGTTGTCATATTCGTGTATGAGGTTATATGTGCTTTTACAACAGAAAAATGAAACTTTACGTTTGAGATGGTAAATATAGGAAAAGAAAGAAATAAGATAATTAAATAATGATTTTTCCGAAAATATTAAATGTAAGGTACTTCTGATTAAACGAATGCTTGAATAAATGATTGAATGTGAAAAGTACTATTTAAGCTACGCTGTCCTATATTCCAGTTAGCATCTTGTTTATATAATGCGTTTTCCAAGTTTAAAACTGGTTCACATACAGCTTATCCCTCACGAGTCATCAGTTTCTTAATTACACATATTGGCACTATGCTCGCCAAGTTACGTGTATTGGTGTCAATGAATAACAGTATCTACGATAGTTCCCTCAGGGTCGGAACTCCCACTATGAATTTCTTTCATGTTCAATGTGAAACAATACCAATATTATTCAACTCGTGAAGCAAGTATAAAAAACGGACTGCTCTGGTGTTAGGCACTGCGACCACCGTTTTTAGTACGAACTGTTCGTCGTGAACGCTGCGCAACCTAACGATTGGGAAAACCAAAAAACAAAAATATCCCCATGCACAGAGTTAGGAAAAGTCTGCTTTATCTAAGGAAATAGGATACCAACTCACGATGAATAACGATTTCACATTTGCTATCAAAAGCATTCGCTTTGATGAGAATTACCAACCATCAGACAACACGCGAATCACTACCAACTTTGCTAATCTGGCTCGAGGAAACTACCGCCGAGAGAATCTGCGCAATGCACTCCGAATGATCGACAATCGTTTTAATGCCTTGGCATATTGGGATAACGCGCAAGGTGACCGCTACTCTGTTGAGCTTGAAATCATCTCTGTTGATATGGGTATCCAAGGCAGTGGAGAAGCCTTCCCAACGATTGAAGTGCTCAAAACTAACATTGTTGACCACAACACTAACGAGCGCATCGAAGGCATTGTGGGTAACAACTTCTCTTCATACGTGCGTGATTACGACTTTAGCGTTTTGCTGTTGGACCACAACAAAAACCAGCCACAGTTCAGCATCCCAGCGAACTTTGGTGATTTGCATGGCAAACTGTTCAAAGCTTTCGTTAATTCTGAGTCTTACAAACAGCATTTCAAAAAGCTGCCTGTGATTTGTCTGAGCGTATCGGACAACAAAGTATACCGACGCACCGAAAATCAACATCCTGTTTTGGGCTTTGAATATCAGCCGAACGAATCTTCGTTGACGGAGCAGTACTTCAAAAAGATGGGCTTACAGGTGCGCTACTTTATGCCACCAAACAGTGTCGCACCATTGGCATTCTATTTCTTCGGTGACTTGCTGAACGACTACTCAAACCTAGAGCTTATCAGCACGATCAGCACGATGGAGACATTCCAGAAGATTTACAGACCTGAGATTTACAATGCCAACGCGGTTGCCGGTAATTGCTACCAGCCAAACCTAAAAAACCTAGACCACTCGCTAACTCAAATCGTTTACGACCGAGAAGAGCGCAGCCAACTGGCGATTGAACAAGGGAAATTTGCCGAGGAGCATTTCATCAAACCTTATCAATCTGTGCTTGAACAATGGTCTGCAAACTACGCGTAATCGACAACGAGAATCTAGAAAGGAATGACGATGAAAACACTATTACCGACTTCAACGGCTGGCAGCTTGCCGAAACCTTCTTGGCTGGCCGAACCAGAAAAACTTTGGTCACCGTGGAAACTGCAAGGTGAAGAACTGATTGATGGCAAACGCGATGCGCTACGTGTCGCTTTGCAAGAACAAGAACTGGCAGGCGTTGATATCGTCAGTGATGGCGAGCAAACTCGCCAACATTTTGTGACGACCTTTATTGAGCATTTAAGCGGTGTAGATTTTGAAAACCGTAAAACGGTGACCATTCGCAACCGTTATGAAGCAAGTGTTCCGACTGTGGTTGGCCCAGTAAGCCGCACAAAGCCCGTGTTTGTTGAAGATGCAAAGTTCTTGCGTCAGCAAACTAAGCAACCAATCAAGTGGGCGCTGCCAGGCCCTATGACGATGATCGATACGCTTTATGATGATCATTACGGTAGCCGTGAAAAGCTGGCTTGGGAATTTGCGAAGATCCTCAATCAAGAAGCGAAAGAGCTTGAAGCGGCAGGTGTCGACATCATTCAGTTTGATGAGCCTGCGTTCAATGTGTTTTTCGATGATGTGAACGAGTGGGGCATTGCATGTTTAGAGCGTGCGATTGAAGGGCTGAAATGTGAAACGGCGGTGCATATCTGCTATGGCTACGGCATCAAAGCGAACACGGATTGGAAGCAAACGCTAGGCACTGAATGGCGACAATACGAAGAAGTATTTCCGAAATTGCAGCAGTCTAATATCGATATTATCTCGCTCGAATGTCATAACTCACGAGTGCCTATTGAGTTGCTTGAGTTGATTCGCGGTAAGAAAGTGATGGTTGGTGCGATTGACGTTGCAACCAACGAAATTGAAACGCCAGAAGAAGTGGCGAACACACTGCGAGAGGCATTGAAGTACGTTGATGCCGACAAGCTTTACCCATGTACCAACTGCGGTATGGCACCTTTGTCTCGTGAAGTATCAACCGCTAAGCTCAATGCGCTAAGTGCGGGAGCGGAGATCATTCGTAAAGAGTTGGTGGGTTGATATTAAGACTTGGGCTCGACACCATAAACTAAAGTTAGGGTCATTCCAGTGAGTTTAAACGAGACTAGGAATCTGATTACAGCTCGCTAGGAAATGGCGATAATCTTAGAACTTCACAGCACTCGGTGGGTAGATCCTGAATCACGCTCGTCCCTCGCTGTTCAGGATGACCGTTCTAAATAAAAATGCCGCTCGCAGTAAAGTGAGCGGCATAGTTTGTTTTCCGTTTTCAGCCTCGGCCAAGGCTTAATTCAACTCCACGTTCCTCATCTCTGGATGCTTTAGCAACATCACACGAATCCAGTGATGCACCACCCACATCACCATCGTGGTGAGCAGAACCGCGACGAAAATCGAGCTGAAACGGTACAAGATCGAAAAGAACGCGTCTTTTTGTTCTGGCACCAATGAGGTCGTCAGCGGAACCGATAGGGCAGACATGGCAGAAAACGCGATAGCCGCTTTAATTTGCCCCTTGGTGAGCCATAAGCAGAATGGCCCCATAGCAATGGTAAAGGCGAGCCAAAAGAGTAGCCCATGCCCATACCAACTGCCTAATATAAGCTGAACAGCCATCCCCGCGATGCAGCCTAGTGCGGTGCCGATGATGCGAATTTTTGCCATGGCGAGCGAGCCCGCTAAAGTCATTGGGGTTAAGATGATCAAAATGGAAGCTTGTGCGGATAACGAGTCATATAAGTCCGCAACTTGGAATACGATAAACGCCGCCATCGCCACTACCCAACCCATGGCAACTTGGCTGATGTAGTCAATATCGCTTTTCACTGGGGTCGAAATCTCAATGTGCTCGGCGGGGGATTTTGGCTCCGGGAACAACCAATACGCGAATGCGCAAACAAAAATATTGCTGAACGCCATCACCCACATGTTGACGTTGAACTCTTCAATATCCATGAAGTTATAGCTGGCAAAATTCAACACAATTGAACCCACCAACAGCCCCATGTAACCAAACAAATAGGTTTTCTGGTTCATCATTGCAATGCACTTGAACAGCATCATGATTCCGACGGCAACGATCATTAATGTTGGATGAAACTGCAAGTATTCCAGCAAAAATGTGGCTTGTATGGTTGTCCACACCGCAGAGAAAAACACGATCAATAAAGCCGAAATATTAAAGTTGTCCATTCTGCCCAATATAAACAGCGGCATCATGATGGCAAAAAATCCGTAAGACCAACCGAAGATCATGCTTAGCGCGAGCCCTAAAGAGCAGCCGAACCAAATTCGTAAGGTTTTCATTGTCGCCGCCTAGTAAATTAAGTGGAACCAGCTTGCGAGGTGAATCTGTGCTTGCGCCATCAACTGCCAGAAAATGCTGTTGTCTGGGTACAAAACAATGGTAGCGCGAGAGCCGACAAACAGTGCTGGTGGTAACTCTTCGCTGCTGGTTAGGTTCACTCGTGTACGCTGCGCATCACGTACCCAGCGGTTGTTCACTTCCACTTTGGTTAGTGCGCCATTAGGCGTTTGTTGTGCGGCTGCTACACCGTAATCGCGGCTAGCTAAATCAAAGTCGTACACCGAACCTGGGTTGGCATCAAATGTGACCAAGGCGTGGAAAGTCTTGTCTACGTTCGCGACGGACTTTTCACGAAAATCAGCGGCTACCCAGAGTGATCCTGTTGGTACAAATGTCAGCAATGGCATGTTGGTGTTTGCCATCGTGCCAACTTCTAGTTGCAGGTTGGTCACGACACCATCACTGGGAGCGAGTACCGCGGTATTTGCCAAATCAAGTTGCGCCTTTTCGATGCCGTTTTTGGCAATTCGAACGGCGGTGCTTTGACCTTTTTGATCGCCTAATTGCGCCTCAATGACTTTTAAGTTTTGTCGTTCCGCTTTAAGCGCTGCACGTGATACCTGATTTTGGGCAAAGGCATTATCGAGTGTCGATTGAGAGATGACTTTTTGCTTCGATAACGTCAGTAAGCGGTTGTATTCGCGGTGCGCATTATCAAATGTCGCTTGTGCGCGGGCAATATTGGCAAGAGCGGCTTCGCGTTGAGAATACAGCGTTGCTTCTTTTTCATAAGCGGATTGCAGAGACAGCTCCGCCTGTTCAAGCGCTATCTTGTATTTACGATCATCAATCGTAAACAACACATCGCCTTTTTGGACGGACTGGTTATTCTCGATGAGAACGTCGGTCACTTTACCAGATACCTCGGGCGCGACTTGGACAACGTATCCTTGCACTCGTCCTTCGGTCGTTAAGGGGGCGTGGCGGTCAGCAATGATAATGTACAAAAATAGTACGATGAACAGGACAATCAAAGTTCGCATCCAGTGTTTGAATTTTTGGTCAGCCGTCATTACAAGTTCCGTTAAACATATTGGATAGCGGATTATAGAGAAGTCACTCACAATTCAGTAGAATGATAATACGAACATAAATGACCTAAAAATAGGACAATGAACGTTAGTTTTGATGATATTTACCTATTCACTCAGACGGTGGTTCACGGCGGTATAAGTGCAGCGGCAGAGGCGAATCAACTACAACGCTCAAAAGTGAGTCGTCGCCTGCAAGAATTAGAGAAATCGCTCGGGGTACAGCTTTTGATCCGCACAACACGCAGCATTGAGTTGACGGAGCACGGGAAACGCTTGTTTGAGTTGGTGGGGCAGCCTATTGACCATATTCAGCAAGGTTTAAATGCCATGCACGAATATCAACAAGAGCTGACGGGCAAGGTGCGTTTAGCCATTCCTTCCGCATTGATGAGCTCTGCCGCGTTTAACGCGATCATCACCGAGTACACAACGCGGTATCCGGAGATTTCGGTCGAGATTGAAAACCATCAAGAGAGTGTCGATCTCAAGCGTCAATCGTTTGATTTACAGCTTCTTCCGAGCGTGGTCAAAGTCACCGATGACAGCTATGTGCAGTTCAGTCTTTTGCCTTATCGTAGTCACTTTGTTGCGTCAAAAGCCTATCTAGAATCGCATCCGCCAGTAAAAACGGTGGAAGATCTTAAGCAGCATCGCCTTTTAACTAATCGTTACAATGCCGATTTGCTCGATTCAGATTTGCATGTGGCGTTGCGTTCGGATGACCTCAACTTGCTGCGCTCGATGGCGATAGCAGGAAACGGCATCGCGTTTATTCCTCAAATTCATTCCAAGCCTGCACTGAGAGATGGTTTGTTGGTCGAGGTGCTGCCTCAATTCGCGCATCCGAAGCAGCATCTTACTCTGATTTATCCCTCGGCCTTATTTCTGCCCAATAAAGTCAAAGCCTTGATTGAACTAATTCGAGAGAAATTTAAATAGTCAGTTCAAACCACCCTTACCTAAGGGCAAATGTGTGAGCGAAGGTCATCTTTCTAGGTTTTATTGCTCTAACATGAAAGGGTTCTGATACATTAACTGTTACTCAACTTGTTGAGTATGATTTGTGGTCGCACAAGATAGGAGATGGAAATGTTATCGAAAGGAAACACGGGCCTGATTGTGGTGGATGTTCAGGGCAAACTCGCTACATTAATGCATGAAAGCGACGCACTGATTGAAAATATCACGAAACTGGTAAAGGGTGCCAAAGCACTAGATTTGCCTATTCTGTGGCTAGAACAGAATCCAGAAAGGTTGGGCCCAACCGCGGAGCCGATTCGTGAAGTGCTTGAAAGCACGCATTTACCTATTACCAAGTACACGTTTGATGGCTGTAAAGAGTCGACGTTTAAGGTCGCGGTGGAGAACGCGAAAGTTGATACCTGGTTGGTTTGCGGTATTGAATCCCACATTTGCGTCTATCAAACCGCGGTTTCTCTGCGTCAGTCCGGTTATCGCGTTGAATTAGTCACGGATTGTGTATCTTCCCGAACCGCTGCCAATAAAGCGCTCGCTCTTGCGAAGCTAACCGCTAACGGTGTGGTGCTCACTGGGCTAGAAATGTGTTTGTATGAAATGGTCGAAGATTGCCGAGCACCTGAATTCAAAGAAATTCTGGCGCTCATCAAATAGTGGAATCACTGTAATCAGCAACAACTTTATTTGAACACGCTATTCAAATTCTCGTTGATATCTTGGCAACATTGACTCGTTGCCAAGTAACCCGCCTTGGTGAATATAAATCACTGTTTTATCTGTGTTCTCTTCCAACCAAGGGGTGAGGCATTGCCACATATACGGGTCGTATAACAGGTCAAATTCGAGGTCGGTTTGTTCAAAGAGTGCTTTCCATGTGATGTAATCTTCTTCGTACAAGCGACCAAAATGGTGTTTGTTGCGCACGGTTAAAATGGTTGGGTGGCTGTTTTCACCGAGCTGGTAGAACTGCTCAGCTAAGTAATCTGCATCGCCTGCGCAAGGGCAAGTTAGCACTTCTATGCCGTGTGGGCTTAAATGTTTATGAAGATATAAAGCCGTCGTGCCGGTGCCTGATGGCAGGGCGACGGTAAACTGCTCTTTACCTCTCAATCGCGTCCAATCAAGAATTTCTCGTGCTAACTGTTTGATGCCAGCTTCAGCGAGGTGGGAACGTCCACCCTCTGGAATAAGCAATGTCGACTCATCTAATCTTCGTACCTGGTGGATGTATTCACTAGGGTGGAGTTCGCTACCGATGTCTTGCATGGCGGTGATTTTCATACCCAAATCGAGAGCGCCGCGATAGTTTCCGATGGGGGAGCTTTTTAGCCAAGATGGAATGTGATGAACATAAAACTCAAATGCCCAACCTTTAATCTGGGCGAGAGCCGCTAGCGAGTACATGGCATTGGATTGAGCGGAGCCAAAGCTTATTAACGTGGTGATGTCGGGATTTTGCTCTTCCATTAACGTCATAAACTTACGTGCTTTGTTCCCAGAAAAGTGGGAGTGGAGCATGTCGTCACGTTTAAGGAAAAATTTGCGCCCATTAAAGCTATGTTGGGTGATAGGACTTTCTGAGAGTTTCATGTCGATGCTGACGGAATAAACCGTGTCACCTTTGTCATTTAAAAAGGGCGCGTAGTGTAACGCCATTAAACCCAGATAAAAAGTCTGTGTTTCAGTACAACCATTTCGGTTGTTCCTGATGTTTTTACTCGTGCTCACTGCTGCTGTAATACCATTGCAATGGTTTCACTTCTATCCTTTGGTTGCTTTGATTCCATGGTATTCCATCCCATGACTCGCCTTTCTACCTCAAGCAACGTACACTACGCCGCCTATTTCCATTCAATCAGAAGGCTTGGTTTTGCAGACTCTAGAACAATTAAAAAAAGGACAATTAGTAGGAATTAAACAACTGAAGTTGGCGGAAGGGCTAACTGAGTTCCCTATGGAAATTTTAGAGCTTGCAGACTCGCTTGAAGTGTTAGATTTATCCAGCAACGCACTGTCAGATTTGCCACAAGAGCTGGAACAGTTGACCAAACTAAAAATCATTTTTGCTTCCAATAATCAGTTCACCCATTTACCTGAGGTATTGGGCAAGCTGCCAAACCTTGAGATGGTTGGATTTAAAACCAACAAGATCAAAGTGGTGAGTGAAGCCTCACTACCAAGTCAGTTACGTTGGCTGATCCTGACTGACAACGAGATTGAAACGCTACCAAACAGTCTGGGTGAAAGACCGCGCTTAAGAAAGCTTGCGCTGGCGGGGAATCGCATCAAACGACTGCCAAGTAGCATGGAAAACTTAGTTAATTTGGAACTGATTCGTCTTTCTGCGAATCAGCTAGAGCACTTTCCGGATGTGCTGATGAAGCTACCTAAATTGGCATGGTTTGCTTTTGCAGGTAATCCATTCTGCAAACACCCATCTTCGCTAGACAGTGTGCCGAAAGTGACCTCAAACAGTTACTCGCTTAATCATGTTCTCGGCCAAGGGGCAAGTGGCGTGATTTCTCATGCTAACTGGACTGACGCTCAATACAACTTCCCGAGTGAAGTTGCGGTAAAAGTGTTCAAGGGCGAGGTCACCAGTGACGGTTACCCTCATGATGAACTTGAAGCGTGTTTGCAAGCTGGGCATCACAACAACTTAGTAAAATCCATCGCGCAAGTGAATGACGGTAAAGAGCTTGCTTTGGTGATGGAGCTGATTCCAAACAGTTACTACAACTTAGGTTTGCCACCAACGTTGGAAACCTGCACCCGAGATACGTTCCCACAAGGGTTTACGCTGACAGTCGAGCAAGTGAATTCTATTGTTGAGCAGATGGTGGACGTATTCAATCACCTACACGACAACAAGGTGTGTCATGGTGATTTGTATGCGCACAATACGTTGGTGAACGAGCAAGGGGAGATGATCTTCGGTGACTTTGGCGCGGCGAGCATTTACGGCTATTTATCGGACGAGCAGCAAGCTGCAATCAGAGCCATTGAATCCAGAGCGTTGAAGTACTTTATCGAAGATGTGTTTTCTGTGTGTGAAGCGTCGGAATCGGCATCGCAAGCATTCGAACGACTAGTTGGGCTTGCGGCATAAGATTTCATTCAATCGAATCAGAAAGAGGTATCGAACTGCCCGTTTTGATACTGAGCAAATGAGATACCTCTTGATTGAATCTAGTGCTGAGGAAGTTACTCTGAGCAAGCCTCATGATGCTCTGACGAAAGGTCAATCACTGCCTCACACCCCCCTCAGGATGTGTATCAATAGTGAATTGCCAGCCATAGCGTCGGCATAAGTCGTCCACAATCATGAGCCCCAAACCATGGCCTTCGGCATCTGGCACGGAAGAGAAGCCTTCGCCTTCATCTCTCACCGACAGTGTGGTATCGGTCATGGTGATATGAATCGTTCCCGCTGACGTGGCTGCAATGCCGTTGCGAATTAAGTTACTCAACGTAATGTTAAGCACTGCAGTAGTCGCTTTGGTTTGCGGATGCCCCAATATTTGTACATTAAATTCCAGCGATTTTTCATCGGCTTGCGCTTGGCTAAGAGCCACGATGTTGTGGAGCTCTTGCTCTGAGATGGTTCGAACGGGGCTGTCGTCGGTGTTGCGTTCATATCGAACCAAACCCAACAAAGCATCAACCATGGTCGACATCTGCAAAGTGGCATCTTGAATACGGCCAATCTGACGTTCTTGAAATGACGTACTTGGGCTTCTTGCTAGCAAGCTGCTTGAACCTTTCATCACTGTGAGCGGAGTTCTCAGTTCATGACTGGCATATCGTGCAAAAGCTTGTTCACGTTTAATCACTTGATTGATTTGATGTCGATATTCATTAAGCTGATTTGCGAGCGTTTGGAATTCATTTGCAGAGCCTTCAGGGACAACAAATTTTTGTGTAGTGTCACCTTGATGGCGGTCCAGCTGTGTTTTTAGGGCACTAACAGGTTCAATGAGACGCAGAGAAAGTCTCGATAATAGGCTGCCAAAAATCAAAAGTAACCCGATGACAACCGCCAGCACCATAACGAGAACAAACATAAACTCGTTAGATGTAATTTCTATCTCATCAATCAGAGAGATCAGAATAATAGGATGCTCCTCTCCATCTTGCGTGTAGGTGCTCATGTAAATCATGCGAGTGTCTGGTTCGTCAGCAACTTCAGCGAGAAAATATTTTTTATTTTGAATAAAGGGTTGATAGAGCTCAGGAACGAGATTGATGTTGTTGTATGCCGTTGTTAGTAAATCGAGTTTGATGATTCCGCTATCAGGATGGTTTCGAAAGTGCTCAATCGCCTCTTTTTTATCGATCATAATGCGTCGTTCACCGACGCGATCTTCCGACCATAATAGCGCTCCGCTAACCAATGCGAAGCATAGCAAGCCAATCACAACCGACACTAGAAGGAAGAAGAGTTCAAGGCGTCCGGTTAAGCTTTGTGTATTGTTAAATAAGCGGCGAATCATGCCCCGGGCTCCAATCGGAAGCCGACTTTTGGAATGGTTTTCAAAACGTGCTCTTTGAATGGTTTGTCGAGCTGCCCACGCAATTGATAAATATGGCTACGCAACACATCGTTATTTGGCTCATTTTCTTGCCATAGGCGGAATGCGATTTCTTCACGCGTCACAACTTCGGGGGCATTTTTGACCAGCATTTCTAGAATCGTGTACGTGGTTGGATTCAATGCCAAAAGCTTATCTTGACGGTAGGCTTGATGCGTTTTTTGATCGATAGACACTTCGCCATACTGGAGTTTGGTTGATGCAACCGTACCGCGGTATCGTTTAATCAATGCAGTCATGCGTGCTTCAAGAATATCGAGATCAAACGGTTTGGTGAGGTAGTCGTCGGCGCCGTGTTGGAAGCCTTTGAGCATGTCGTCTCGGCTATCAAGTGCTGTCAGCATCAACACCGGAGTGTTATTACCTGCATCGCGTAGCTTGTTGCACAGTGTTAGGCCATCCATGCGCGGCAGCATGAGGTCGAGCAAAATGATGTCAAACGCATTATCCATCGCCAGTTTTAAGCCTAGCTCACCGTTGTCGGCATAATCCAGCTGCATGCCAGCACACTCAAAATAATCAAACAACATTCCCGCTATTTCACGATTATCTTCTACCAAAAGTACACGCTTCATTTATTCTTATCCAATCTCGATAAATTCGAATGTTGATCTTAACGAACATTATTCACTATAGGTGTGAAAAAGTTGTCGACGATGATTTTCTCACCTTTGTGTCGGTTTTCAATGTCTAGCTTGAATACCGTCTTATTATCCAAGTAAATCTACGATCTTTTGTTCATATCTATCAATTTCTCTTGATGTATAAATGGGGTAGATTATTTGATTCTGTTAACTCTATATAAAACATGAAGATACTAAATTATTTATGTGACCTTGAGCACATTGTTAGTAATTACTGATTTTTACTGACTCACTCATAGAAAAAGTTCTTACTTCTCTTAAGTCCCTTTTTTTATTATGGCTATTGCTTTTAAATACAAACGCTTAGATTCTCCTTTTTGAGATAATTCAATTAAATCAATGGCTTCATGTATAAGCGAAAATCTGCATTATTTTATTTTTATTAATAAAACTACATTTTCTGTTCTTGCTCTGTTCATAAATGAAAGCCTTCCATTAACTTTACTTGTTTAAAATCCATGATCCTTCCAATGCTTAATGCCAGATAAAAATCAATTTGTGAGGCTATCATGTTTAACAGTATACGCACTCGAATTGCTGTCAGTGCGGGTGGGGCAATGGCCTTCACTCTATTGATTGCAATGGGTATGACAACCAATGCGTTCACGCAAGTGAATGAGCAAATCACTACAAAAGTAAAATCTCAACTGACCGAAGCCACCACGACCGACCTGAGCAATACGGCGATTCAGCAAGGGCTGAATATTTCCAACCAGTTAGAACCAGTGTTGGCGAACCTAAAGCAAGCGCGTTCAATTATCAAATTAAGCGCAGAGACGGCCGCAACGCCAGACATTATTGTTAAACAGTTTATTGCGTCGCTAGAAGCTCAGAACAAAGCTGTGTTTGCCGGTTACATGGTGTGGGAAAAGCCATCGTGGGTTGAGCCAACGATTCAAGACAAAAACCTTGGCTTTAATAGCGAAGGCTACTTAGCGCCATTCTTTTCGCCAAATTCGCACAACAGTTTTGATGTTGTGGCGATGGATAGCTTTAGCAATACTGAATTAAACAACAACGGTGAGCGTAAAGACGATTGGCACTTGATGCCTTTCGAAACGGGCAAAACGTTCGTGATGGAACCGTACATGTATCCGGTTCGCGGCAAACAAGAACTGATCACGACCATCAGCCAACCAATCAAGTTACGTGGCGAGATCATCGGCTCTCTCGGTTTTGATTTGTCATTGAACGAGTTACAAAGCCAAAGTGAAGATTACGCGAGCGACTTGTTTGATGGACAAGGCCGTATTCTGATTTCTTCGTGGAAAGGCATCACACTGGCGAACAGCAGCCAAGCGGATCAAGTGGGCAAGAAAGTTTCTCATGAGTTGGCGTCTCAATGGGCTCGTATTCAATCCATTGCGAAACAAAAAGGCGCAGGCCTTGTGACGTTTGGCGGGGATGAGTATGCGATTACTGCAATTGACACCAGCGATGCGCCTTGGATCGTTATGGTGTCGGTTCCCAGTAGCTTCCTTAAAAAGAACGTGGATGACTACGAGCGATGGAGTGAAGAACAAAGTGCAGAAGCTCTTGAAAAGGGAGTGTGGGCAGGGATTATTGCGGCTCTGATTGGTATTGTTGCGATGACGGTGATCGCGACCTCGTTGGGCAAAGTATTAACTAACTTAGTGGAGCGTTTTAAAGACGCAGCACAAGGCGAGGGCGACCTAACTTACCGCATTGAGGTGAAAGGTAAGGACGAAACCGCCCAACTGGCGCACTGGTTTAATACCTTCCTCGCTCGCATTCAGGAAATGCTTTTAACCGTAATGGCGACGGCGGATCAAGTCGATAAAAGTGCAAGTGAAGGTCAAGCTCGCGCGGCAGCTTCGAGAGATCAACTGAACGTTCAAGTGAACGAAGTCAACTCGCTAGCAACGGCGATTAATGAGATGAGTGCAACCGCACAAGAAGTGGCAAATTCTGCGGTACAAGCAGCAGCGGCGGCAAGCCAAGTTCAAAGCAATAGTGCGAATGGCATGTCGCGTATGGACAATGCTGCAAGCGCGGTGGATAACCTCGCTTCGCAAGTGAATGATGCACAGCACCAGACGCAGAATTTGGTGGCTTCAAGCACGGCGATTCAGGGGATTCTGAGTGAGATTGGTGGCATTGCCGATCAAACCAACTTGTTGGCTCTGAACGCTGCGATTGAAGCTGCGCGTGCTGGTGAAGCGGGTCGTGGTTTTGCTGTGGTAGCCGATGAAGTCCGCAACCTTGCAACGCGCACACAAGGCTCGACAGAAGAAATTCGTGCAATGTTGGCTCGTTTGGAGCAAGAAACGCAATCAATCGTCCTGTTAATGGAGCAAAGCCAGAAGCAAGCGGTGGATACTAAAGAAGAAACACAAGCAGCGCAGTTGGCGTTGGCCGAAATCAACCAAGCTATTGAAGTGATTAATGATATGAATAATCAGATCGCTTCAGCGGCAGAAGAGCAAAGCTCGGTGTCAGAAGAGATCAACCGTAATGTGGTTGTGATTAATGATACGGCGATGGAAGTGATGGATACTATGTCATCTTCGGTAGCGATCAGTAACGAACTGACAGTAAAAGCCAGTGATCTTCACAGTGAGTTGAGTAAGTTCAAGTTGTCTTAATCAAGTAAGTGAGAGAGTTTAACCCAACTTAAAACGTTTATTTCTCACAAAACAAAAGGGCTCCAGAGTTACCTCTGGAGCCCTTTCTAGTATTTAAGTGCTAAAGAATTAACGACGCTTTGGTTTACGTTGACCAGCTGGTTTGCCTTGTCCTTGTGGGCGACCTTGACCTTGCGGCTTGCTGCCTGCCGGGCGGTTTGCACCGTTGCCGCTAGGACGTTGGCCGTTGCTTGCAGGGCGTTGACCACCTTGTGCTTTGCCAGAACCGTTACGGTTGCCAGATGGTTTACCATCTTTTGAACCGCCTTCAGAGCGTTTGTTCAAATGACCACCGAAGCCTGGTTGGTTTTTGGTATGTTTGGTTGCAAAGCGGTTTGCCCCGTGACGACCAGATTTACGACGTTGTGCAGGTGTTTGTGCTTCAATGTCTTCCGCAGGAACGAGACAGCCTTGTTTGTCACCAATCAAATGTTTTTTACCCATACTGATTAGGGCTTCGCGAATCATTGGCCAGTTTGCTGGATCGTGGTAACGCAACAGCGCTTTATGTAGGCGACGTTGACGTTCACCTTTTGCTACAGGTACATCTTCACGTTTTTTATACTTCACTCGTTTCAGAGGGTTTGTCTCTGAGTAGTACATCGACGTTGCGTTACACATCGGTGATGGGTAGAAGTTTTGTACTTGGTCACACTCGAAGTTGTTTTTCTTCAGCCACAGAGCAAGGTTCAGCATGTCTTCGTCTTCTGTGCCTGGGTGCGCAGAGATAAAGTAAGGGATTAAGTACTGCTTCTTACCCGCTTCTGCGCTGTACTTCTCGAACATCTCTTTAAAGCGATCATACGTGCCCATGCCAGGTTTCATCATCAGATCAAGAGGGCCTTTCTCTGTATGTTCCGGTGCAATCTTCAAGTAACCACCTACGTGATGAGTTACGAGCTCTTTCACGTATTCTGGTGATTCAATCGCAAGGTCGTAACGTACGCCAGATGCGACCATCACTTTCTTCACGCCTTCAACTTTACGCGCTTCGCGGTATAGATCGATGGTGTGTTTATGGTCTGTATTTAACTTGTTACAGATGCCCGGGAATACACAAGAAGGACGACGACAGTTCGCTTCTGCTTTTGGATCTTTACAACCTAGGCGGTACATGTTTGCAGTCGGGCCACCAAGATCGGAAATTGTGCCGGTAAAGCCCGGAACTTTGTCGCGAATTTCTTCAATTTCGTTAATGATTGACTCTTTCGAGCGGTTTTGAATGATTCGGCCTTCGTGCTCGGTAATCGAACAGAAAGAACAGCCACCAAAACAACCACGCATGATGTTCACAGACGTTTTGATCATGTCATACGCTGGAATTTTCGCTTTGCCGTACATAGGATGAGGAACACGCGCGTAAGGCAAGCCAAACACAAAATCCATCTCTTCGGTCGTCAATGGGATTGGGGCTTGGTTTACCCAAAGTTCACGATCACCATGGCTTTGAAGTAACGCTCGACCTGAGTACGGGTTCGTTTCTAAATGCAATACACGACTTGCATGAGCATAAAGAATGCGATCGTTTCTTAGCTTTTCAAACGAAGGTAAGCGAACCGCAGTTGTTGCAGCATCGTGGCGTGATGGGCGAATCGTGATTGGTTTTGCAACTGGCTCATCTTTTTTAGTTTCACACTGAGTTTCTACTTCGTATGGGTTCTTTGGTACGAACGCTTCTTTACGAGGTTTTTCAATGCGAGAAGAATCGATAACCGTGTAGCCTTCTGGCGCGGCTGGCAAGTTCACGGCGGTACCACGAATATTGGTCATGGTGCTGATGTCTTCGCCATTTGCGATGCGATGCGCTACTTCTACAAGTGCGCGTTCTGCGTTACCGAAAAGTAGGATGTCTGCTTTTGCATCAAATAGTACCGAACGGCGAACTTTATCTGACCAGTAATCGTAGTGTGCAACACGGCGTAGGCTGGCTTCGATACCACCTAAAACAATAGGTACTTCTTTGTAAGCTTCACGACAACGTTGAGAGTAAACCAAAGTCGCGCGGTCTGGGCGTTTGCCACCTTCGTTATTGGGGGTGTACGCGTCATCGTGACGAAGTTTTTTATCCGCGGTGTAACGGTTGATCATGGAGTCCATGTTACCCGCAGTGATCCCGAAGAACAGATTTGGCTTACCAAGCTGCATGAATGCATCTTTGTTTTGCCATTCTGGTTGAGCAATGATACCGACACGGAAACCTTGTGCTTCTAGCAGACGGCCAATGATAGCCATACCAAAGCTTGGGTGATCCACGTAAGCATCACCGGTTACGATGATAATGTCACAGCTATCCCATCCTAGGGCGTCCATTTCTTTGCGACTGGTCGGCAAGAAAGGTGCCGTACCAAAACACTCTGCCCAGTATTTTTTGTACACATGAATAGGAGTGATGTTATTGGTCATATTTTGCTCTCTGTTCCAGGGAGCGCGAATTATAGCGATTTGAGGATCAGGTATCTATACCAAACTCATCTATTCAAGCTTAGTTCATCGAGTTTTATTTGGTTTGCAAAAATATCAAGGCTATATCGGCGATTTTATGTCTAATATCACCTTGAAAGCCTCATGGTTATAGGTCGAGTCGTGAAAAATGTCGCAATGTTAATACAACCAATAAGCAATGATGTGCTTATTAAAAACAACGCCTATAATCAAATTAATGCATAGGAAAATGCAAAAAGCCGAACAAGCTCTGAAAAGGTTCTAAGTCGATTGGCTTACGTTGCCAGAATCTATTTTACAAGAGGATCAGCAGGTCCCAAATGGAATAAGGCACGTTGACTACGAACCTTGAGCATGAGGCTAATTAAAAAGGGGGCTAGGGAATGAGTGACTCAACAACAATAGCACATGAAAAAGTGCAACCGACATCCAATCCGACTCCAGTGATTGAATGGTCTTACAAGATTGATACTCGCGAGTTCGAATGCGACCAGCAAGGAATGGCAAATGCTTTTGGGTTAAATACGCCTGTCACCTGTTTAGATGATTTGTTTGAGCATATGCTGATGGGGCAACAGGAAACACTAAGGCAACGAATTTTAGAAGTGGAGCTCCTAGGTGGGCAAGGTCGTTTTTCTTGTTGCATGATGCTTAATGAAGCTCGCCTAATACATGTCACAATTAGCTTTGAAAAGCTCAATGAGCGTATTGTTCAAGGCTCTATCATCCCGCAATTGACGATCACTGGCTGCGAAGAGTTAGCGAAAATTCTCGAAACGATTTTTGATTTACCGAATGTAGGGGTTTTAGTCGCGGACGAAGACACCCGAATCTTAGGTTGTAACCGTGCCTTTGAATTGCAAATGGGTTATCAAAACCGTGATTTGGTTGGACTTAAAACCTATATCTTTAGCACATCTCACCATAGTCAGGCGTTTTACGACCAACTCTGGCAACATATTGATGATGAAGGATACTGGAGCGGTAATTTATTGAGTAGAACTGCAAATGGTAGTAATCAGGCACATCATCTTTGTATCTATCGGCTAACGTTTCATTCTGGACGGATTCTTTATCTCGGCTTCTCTACTGACATTTCGGCTTCCTTGTTGTGGATGAAAAATCGCTGTGAACAACAACATGATTGGTCAGCTTTTTTGCCTTCTAGAGAAGAGTTCGAACTGCAATTAGCTAATTTGGCGAACGAAAGTGGGAGTAAAGAACTCAATATCGTCATGACTCTCAGACCAAATTTTTCTGAAAAATGCTTACTTGAACAGCAACTAGGCTTCGCCGATTTTATTATGCGAAGCCGCTACACCAGTATAGCGGGTCAACTTTCTAGGGATGTGTTTGTTGTCTGTTTACAAACTCCTCACTGTCAATGGCTAAGTCCTTTACGTTTGATTCAAATTGCGATGAAAGGGTTCTTCACTGAGCTTAGGAATGAAATGGGAACAAAAATGCATACCACTATCGTCGAGGGACAAACGGGTGTGTCAATCCTCGGCTATGATACAAACAGGCCAAAGCAAGCGTTAGCGCATGCAGCCCAGGCGATGTTGTCCTCACTTTCTGGAGAAGGTGGCTATTTTAATTTTTATAATAGTGAGCTTCATTCTGAGTTAGTCAAACGCCAGCATTTAGAGGCGTTTTTGGAAGCGCAAATCGACAGTGGGCTGGTGGATGTTCATTTTCAACCAATAATTGACAGCCGAACTGGTAAAGTCGTTAAGTTCGAGGCCTTAGCCCGCTTTTATCATGAAAGTGATGCCTATAGCACTCAAGAGATGATTACTGTTATTGAAGATTTAGAGTTGATTGCGGCTCTGGATGATGAGGTTTGTCAAGCCGCGCTCAAACACTTTCCGCGCTTGCAAGACATATATGGCGAGGAAATAGGGTTAACCATCAATCGCTCACTGAATACTAAATTGGATTCGCTCCAGGTTCTTCAGCGTTCGCATGACCTAATTAAAGCCAGTGGTGTCGATCCTAAACGAGTCACGATTGAGCTGACGGAAACAGCGTATTTTGAGCAAGACGAAGAGCATACGCAAGCGCTAGAGCAAGTGCGCAAAGAGGGCATTAAAATTGCGATTGATGACTTCGGTACAGGGTATTCTTCTTTTTCTTACCTAGAGAAAGGGCAGTTTGATTTACTGAAAATCGACCGAAAATTCGTTAAGAACATTCAGCATGGCAATACCAGTTATAATATTGTCAAAATGGTCACTGATCTTGCTCAGCAAATGAATGTAAAAGTGGTTGCCGAGGGCGTGGAGTCAGAACAGGAGCTTCAAACATTGGCTGAAATAGGTGTGGATTACATGCAAGGCTTTTTGTTCTCTCGTGCTCGGCCTGTCGATTTGATGGAGAAAGCGGAAAGTTACGAACATTTGTTTTCGGGTGTTGCTGTTAAACCAAAACAAGATGATGTATTGCAATCACTGAGCCATGAAGAGGTCAGGCACCTTGATCCCGGGGAGCCATTATCGTTGGCGGTGGAATATATGAATTTAAGTCCAAGTTCGCCGCTGGTTGTCATTAACGAAAAGCGCTGTGTTGGTTTAGTTACCAAAGAGCAAGTTAACTTACACCTAACGCCTTCCATGGGGACCGAATTAGAGACTGAGCGAGAAAATTGGATTTGGAAACGTCCGGTGAACCAGATAATGAGCACGGAGTTTGTGCTCGTCAATGCGCACTTATCTGTTGCTGCTATTCGAGAGCTAATCAAAACAGGCATTCGCTTCCCGTGGGTTTTATGTGATGAAAAAGAAGAATACAGAGGCGTGTTAACTCAAGAAGATGCGTTGAAGTATCTCGCTTCTTGTTGAATAAAAAGTCTCGCTGTTCTAGTACATTTGGGGATAGACTTTCGGTGGTTTGACGATAGGTGATTTGCTATTATCGCACCCCAAAATGACTTTTGAGCGTGCATTTAACATGATTCAACAATTGCTGGTTACTTTTCCTCCGATGCTATTTGGCGCGCAAGCGCTACTGACTTTGCTTCTCATCAAGGGCGATATTTGTCCGGGTCAGAGAGGCCGTCTTCATAAAATGTTGCCAGCAGTGGCGTTATTGTGGCTTGCGGTTGCTTCTCTTCGTATTGAAGCATTTATGATCGTGTTCGCTATTTTCTATTTCTACTCTCAGGTTCAAACCAAGAAAACGCGTGAAAAAGGCCCTCTTTGGGCGATGCATTTAGCGAATGGTTTGGCTTTTGCGTATGTAAGTATTCAAGCATTTGAACAGCCAAGTTGGCCTGCGTCTATTGCGATGGCAATAATGATATTTTTCCTTGGGGCGTCATTTTCTCAATTGCTTCTGACTATCGCTCGTAGCAGATTACAGGCATTTCACCGCATTTTGCCAGTTATGGGCATTGTGTCTGGAATGCTGCTGGTGATCGCAACGCTATTTGCTTCTTACCAGTTAAATGAAGCGACATTGAGTGCCGCAACACAACCAATTTTATTATCTTTAGCCATGCTAGTTTCTTCAATCATTGTTTGGTGCTGGCATATCTTCACACATAAAAAACCAGAAAAGGTTCAACTGAGCGTCGCCCTGTTGCTCGCGCTCGCGTCAATGACGAGCCTACAAGGTTTATTCTCTCTGGCGGCTTAATCTCGAGTCGAGAAACAGATCAATACTGCTTGTACTCAAGTCCTTTCTAGGTTGCTTGAGTATAAGGCACTCACGTTTTGGATCGCGCTCACTTTAAATTCACGTGATTACGTCTACGCTTGTTTATATACCTTGTCGAAGAGGAGAGTCGCGATGGATTTAAGCAATGTAGGTAATTTGGACAGCATTATTTTGCTAGGTATCGTCAATGAAAAGCTACGTTTAGAGTGCGACAGTTTTGACGAGTTAGTATCGGTGTATGAAATGGATGTAGAGTCCGTAGTAGGCAAGCTTGATATGCTTGGTTATCAGTACGATCCATTGACCAACCAATTTAAAGCATATCAACGCTAAACCTTCTTAATCCATATCCCTAAGCCATCTTGATTCCGTCAAGGTGGCTTTTACATTGTAGCCTTGCGGTTGCGAAAAAGGCTTGTAAGTAACGTTTATCTTTCTCTGAGTGACGCGTTGCAGCAAATAAGCGACGCCATAAGCCTTGGCCAAAAGGTTTACTGGTAATAAGGCCTTGGCGAGAAAATTCAGAAATCGCCCAATTTGGCAGTGCTGCAACCCCTAAACCTGCGGAAACCATTTGCACTAACATCAGAGTATTGTCGGCTTGCTTCCATTTGGCTGGTTCTACCCCCGCTGGCTGCAAGAAGTGTTTTACGACGTCTAGCCTTTGTTTTTGAACCGGATAAGAGAGCATGGTTTGATCTGCGAGATCTTGCGGATCAATAACTTCTTTTTCCGCCAATGGGTGGTTGGTCGCGGTAATTAAGCGCATTTCAAAGTCGAATAAAGGTTCATAATGCACTTCAGAACGAGGTTGAATATCTGACGTGATAACGAGATCCAACTCGCCAGCTAACAGTGCAGGAAGTGGTTCAAAGCCAAAACCTGATGAAAAATCCAGTGTTACGCTAGGCCAGGCAAGTTGATATTCCCTAAGAGCAGGCATGAGCCATTGGAAACATGAGTGACATTCAATCGCCATATGCAACCGACCATTGACGTCTTCTTTCAAGCTTGCCAAATCATTTTCTGCTCTTGCGAGTTTGGGAAGAATATCTTCTGCAAGACGCAATAGGATTTCTCCCTCTGAAGTGAACTTTACCGGACGAGTTTTTCTAAGGAATAATTGTCCCCCAATCCGTGCCTCTAAATCTTTGATCTGGTGAGACAAGGCCGATTGAGTGAGATGCAACGCGGTCGCGGTCGCGGTTAGAGAGCCGGTGTCTCGAAGCGAAGTGAGTGTCCGCAAATGTTTTAGCTCTATCATGAATTCCTTTCATCCTTTGTTGCTCGCTATGAACAGAATAGCAATCGTATAAATAACTTAACGACAAAAAATGGATATGTAAACGTCTAGACGTCTGTTTGTTGTGTTTATTTGCGAATCATGTCGCCTCATGATGAATTTTTTTAATAAACAAGTTGAATAAATGGACGTTGTTCAAACCGCAGATGAGAGTGATAGTTTAGCCATCCAGACATCTTTCATGACGAAAGATGCTCTGACTTAAACAAATTGAACAAGATTGAAAAAGGAATAGGGACATGGCTACAACAACGCACGTACTAGGTTATCCACGCATCGGTGAAAAACGAGAATTAAAATTCGCTCAGGAAAAATACTGGCGCGGAGAAATTGATCAAGCAGAGCTTAAAAAGGTTGGGGCAGATCTGCGCGCTAAAAACTGGCAAACACAAACAGATGCTGGCTTGAGTTTTACCATCGCTGGCGATTTCGCTTGGTACGATCATGTACTGACGACCACGTTGTTACTGGGTCACGTGCCAAAACGTCACGCAGACGGTTTCCCTGATTTGGATACGCTATTCAAAGTGGGTCGCGGTCAATCTCAAGCGGGTTGCGGCTGTGCGGGCGCTGCAGCATCGGATATGACTAAATGGTTCAACACAAACTACCACTACATCGTACCTGAATTTAGCAAGGACGATACATTTGAAGTGAGCTGGCCTCAACTGTTTGAAGAAGTCAACGAAGCAACCCAAGCTGGGCATAAAGTGAAGCCAGTTTTGCTTGGCCCAGTCAGTTATCTTTACTTAGGTAAAGAGGTAGAAGAAGGGTTCGATCGCCTGACGCTACTTCCTCGATTGCTTACGGCTTACCAAGCTATTTTGGCAAAGCTCGCGAGTCAAGGTGTTGAGTGGGTTCAGATTGATGAGCCAATTTTGTCACTAGAGCTTGAAAGCCAGTGGGCTGATGCGTTCAAGCTAGCGTACCAAGTGATTCGAAGCGATGTAAAAGTGCTGCTAACGACGTACTTTGACTCTATAAGCGATACGCTAGACAAAATTGTAAAGCTACCAGTGGATGGTTTACATATCGATTTATCTGCCGCGCCCCAGCAGCTTGACGACGTGGTTGCCAAACTACTGGAGGGGTGGGTGCTGTCTGCTGGCGTGGTCAACGGTCGTAACGTGTGGCGCTCGGATTTGAGTGCGCAACTTGAACGCCTACAGCCAGTAAAAGAAAAACTGGGCGACAACCTTTGGGTTGCGAGCTCATGCTCTTTGCTACATAGCCCGGTTGATCTGGAACTGGAAACAGAACTCAGTGAGGAAGTGAAAAGCTGGTTTGCGTTCGCAAAACAAAAAGTAACAGAAGTCGCCTTGCTTGGCCGCGCACTCGATGGTGATCAAGATGCGATTCTCGCTTGTGATACCTACAGCCAGCCAATCAAAGCACGTAAAACGGCAACGCATGTGAATAAGCCACAAGTTCAAGCTCGTTTAAACAGTATTACTGCGTCACTTGCCGAGCGCAGCGCACCTTACGCGGAGCGTGCTGCGCATCAAGCTGAAGTATTGGGCTTGCCTCTGTTGCCAACTACGACAATCGGTTCTTTCCCTCAAACGGGTGAAATTCGTGTTCAGCGCAGCGCTTATCGCACTGGCCAGTTATCTGAGTCCGACTATATCCAAGCACTAAAAGGACATATTGAGGATGCCGTAAAACGCCAAGAAGCCCTTGACCTAGATGTGCTTGTTCACGGTGAAGCTGAGCGTAACGACATGGTAGAATACTTCGCGGAGAACTTGGCGGGCTTCCAAACGACGAAATTTGGTTGGGTACAGAGTTATGGCTCTCGCTGTGTGAAACCAGCCATTATGGTTGCCGACATTGAGCGTGAAAAGCCGATTACGGTGGAATGGTCGACGTACGCACAATCGCTAACCAGCAAGCAGATGAAAGGTATGCTGACGGGCCCGGTAACGATTTTATGTTGGACATTCCCGCGTGAAGACATTACTCGTCAAGAAATCGCCCAGCAACTGGCACTGGCACTGCGTGATGAGGTTTCTGATCTGCAAGATGCAGGCATCAATATCATTCAAATCGATGAGCCTGCGATTCGTGAAGGTCTGCCGTTGAAAAAGCGCGATCACAAAGCGTATTTAGAATGGGCGGTGGATGCATTTAAGATCTCAGCAGCGAGTGCAAAACCAGAAACTCAGATTCACACTCACATGTGTTACAGCGAGTTCAATGAAATCATCGATTCTGTTGCAGCGCTCGATGCGGATGTGATTACCATTGAAACGTCACGCTCAAATATGGAACTGCTTAAAGCGTTTGAAGAGTTCAATTATCCGAACGAAATCGGTCCAGGTGTTTATGACATTCACTCACCAAATATTCCGACGGAAGAGTGGATTGAAGGCTTAATCAAGAAAGCGGCAGAAAAGATTCCGGTACAACGTTTGTGGGTGAACCCAGACTGTGGTCTGAAAACACGTAACTGGGCAGAGACAGAAGCGGCATTGGCGAACCTCGTGTCAGCGGCGAAGAAACTTCGTGCTGAGCTGGCGTAAGGCACCTTTTTAGCAAATAAAAACGGAGACCGTTGTCTCCGTTTTTCTATTCTTAGCCGTTCATTTTCGTCGTTATACTATCCCGCAATAGCGGATGAATTGCTCGTATCGAAAACAACGTACTCACTGTGACTATTTCATTTGAGTACAAGTTTGCGCGGAAACCAACTCATCTGCCATCAACTGACCGCGAGAGTTACGCACTTTAAT
Organism: Vibrio sp. M60_M70; assembly: GCF_037162085.1. Lineage (NCBI taxonomy): Bacteria > Pseudomonadati > Pseudomonadota > Gammaproteobacteria > Vibrionales > Vibrionaceae > Vibrio > Vibrio sp. M60_M70. The sequence continues at coordinate 2,048,290 of NZ_JARLUL010000001.1, read as the reverse complement.
ACGGTACATTAAGCCCATATCAATTTGCTTACGAACTTCCGGGTTATTGCAATAGGTGTAGATACTGGTATTCAGTACTTGATTTAACGGCTTTGCACCGAGTGCGTCATCGTTATAAATCATCATCATTTCAACAACATTTTTGTTGGATGAGACACGCATTATCTGCAGTGGACCGTATTCCAAAGGGAGACCTGCGGACAAGACTCCCGCTCGGTTTGATGCCAATAGCTCAAGCTGGCGTTGATTATCATCGGTAGATGAACAGCCCGCTAACGCACCAAATGCCAAGAAAAGACACAGTAATTTTTTCATAAATTAAAACACTTTTTTGAACGGTTTCACGATTACATTATCGTAAACACCAGCCGCTACGTAAGGATCGGCCTCTGCCCACGCTTTAGCGTCTTCTAGAGAGGCGAACTCAGCGATGACAGTCGAGCCCGTAAATCCAGCTTCTCCTGGGTTGTCAGAGTCTATCGCAGGCATAGGGCCAGCAGTAAGAAGGCGACCTTCGTCTTGAAGCTTTTGTAAGCGCTCCAAGTGTTGCGGGCGAACGCTCATGCGTTTTTCCAGCGAGTTCTCGACGTCCTGAGAAAAGATGACATACCACATAGCATAGTTCCTTAATTGGTAGGGTAAAGTGTTAATTTAACGCCTTTTTTGTGTCTCTCACAAGTGAACAACAGAAAATGTGAGATCCTTTCTAACAGTTAGCGCTGTAGGTTGACTAATTCTGAACCGGGCGTGGTTTGCCTTCACTGTCAATGGCTACGTAGTTGAAAGTCGCATCACAAACCATGAAGCGCTCGCCGACACCGTGTGCTTTTACCGGCTTGACCCATACTTCCAGATCGACACTCATTGAGGTGCGACCAATCTTAGTGCATTCGCCATAGCAGCAAACGACATCGCCAACACCTACAGGCTTCTTGAAGGTAATGCTTGACACTGAAACGGTAACAACGCGACCAGAAGAGATCTCTTTGGCCAGAATCGCACCTGCTAGGTCGAGCTGAGACATAATCCAACCACCAAAAATATCGCCATTGGCATTAGTATCGGCAGGCATTGCAAGGGTACGAAGCAGCAGTTGACCTCTCGGAGAGCTAATTTCTTGACTCATTGTGACATCCTAAATCTTAAAGGCGCTCAAACTAAGCGCCAACATAGTAAATACCTAGAACCAAAGGTCCTTAAAAAACCGAAGACACCGGACCAGAGAAAGTTGGTTTACAGCAGCAAGAATGGTCTGAATCCGGTATGCCGTTTGATCGGTTTAGTGATACATGGAGCAAAACAGCGACCCGAAGGTCGCTGCAAAGTGCGCGGATTATAGCAAAACTGAGTTTTTAATCATCAGTCGATACATCGGATGAGTTATTTTTTTGTTCTTTTGGCATGTGTTTGTAAATGTAGAAGCCAGTCGCAATCATGTAGGCAAATGTCGCAATCAACATTCCGAATACTTTGAAGTTGACCCAAACATCCAGTGGTAGCTCGTAAGCGATATAAATGTTCAGACCAGCAAAGAATGAGAAGAAGCCGACCCAAGCCCAGTTGATCTTCGCCCAAATAGCATCAGGTAGTGAAATTTCTTTGCCCAACATGCCTTTAATGGCCGATTTCCCCATTGCGTGACTCGCTGCTAAACCGATAGCTAGAATCACATAAATGATGGTGACTTTCCATTTTATGAAATTGTCGTCGTGGAAGAAAAGGGTCATGCTGCCAAATATCGTCACGATAACGAACGTAATTAGCTGCATTTTCTCGACTTTTTTATACAGAGCATAGGTGACGACAAGCTGAATTGCCGTTGCAACGATCAGCGCTCCTGTTGCTGCGTAGATGTCGTACATCTTGTACAAAGCGAAGAAGACGATGAGTGGGATAAAATCTAGGATTTGCTTCATGGTGGCAAAATCTACCTAATTAGTGAATTGAAGACAGTCTAACGGAATCTGACAAGATGTGAATACCGTCAAGGTTAGAGGTAAGAGAAGTAATCCCCTGACTGAATGATACAACAAGCAACATTTCGCAAAGATGAAGTAGTAAATCGAAGGCATAAAAATTGCCGCGATAGAGCGGCAATTGAGTTGATAGAATTTAAGATTTAAGCAACACGTTGATATTGAGAAATAAGCGTTTTGACATCTTCTAAATAGCCTTCACGTAACAGATTATCAACGGTTGCTTCAAGCTCTTCGAGAGACATCGTAAAGCAAGTGGATTTGCCGGTCATTAGGCTCAGATACTGATGGTATTCTTCTTCTGTATAGTGGCCTAAGCGATCGAGTAGTAGCGCTTTGATTCCATGATGAATCAAGCCGTAGTATGTGTGTCGATGAAGTAACATGGCGATCTCCTTATCAAGCTCATCCGCTAACCATTTGCAGCTTGCTTGACCCTCTGGATAATTCGATTTACTTCAGTAATGCACATCTAGTGCCAGTTTTATCTTCGCAAATTAGAAAGTGTTGGAAGTAGCAAAACTCTCATGTTGCAACCAGCGCTTGATGACGGTTTGGAGCGCATTTAACGTGGTTGGCTTTTCAAGTCTGTCATCCATGAGTTTCGCAATGAGCTCCAGCTCTTTAGCTCCAGACTCTCCAGATAGTGCGATGATAGGAACGGAAGGCGCAATTTGCTTAATTCGTTGGCTTGCGTCAAATCCATTCATCACTGGCATCTGTACATCCATAAGCACCAAATCAATCTTGTGCGACTGAAATAGCTCCACCGCAGAAGCGCCATTATTTGCTTGTAAGCTGTTGACTCCCAGCCTTTTTAAGTACATTTGAACCAAAGTACGCTGCACCTCTTTGTCATCAACAATGAGCACTGTTGGTGCATCGTTACTTACTTGTACGTGTTGGTCTGTGCGAGGTTCAGAATGTGGTGCATTTACTTTCCAGCCATTGAAGTCCGGTGTCCTCAACGTCTCTGGTTTGGGTGCGTTTGGGACGACCGGGAAATACAAGTAGAACTCAGTAAATTCGCCTAATTCAGACTGGCACTCAATTCGTCCGCCAAAAGAGCGCATAACGCGTTGACAGTAGCCCAAGCCAAGGCCGCTGCCGCCACTTTTTTGATACGAGAAGAAGTCGTCAAATATCTTGTGTAAGATACTGCTATCTATGCCAGGGCCACTATCTCGGAAGACCAGAATGTTTTCGTAGGCCCCCGTTTGGCTACGAATCTCAATTTGACTATCGGGATAAGAATCAAAATAGTAGATAGCATTGCGAATCAAATTGAAAATGACAAAATTAAACAGAGTTTCGTTTAACTTCGCGACAAAATCGTGCTCTTGGGGCAGATTGATCCTTTCAATTATTTGATCGTTTTCAAAGCCATAACGGCTGACCGCTTGATCGACAGCTTTATGTATAGAAGTAATAGTTAAGGGTTCGTGCTCAGGTGAGCTGTCGCTGACTTCTCGTAAAATAATGTCGATAAGTTGGCGACCACGCTGAATCGCTGCTTCTCCTTTATCAATCTCACTCTTTAACGTCTCAAGTGAAGCGTTTGATTCGATATGCTGTTTTAAAGCTTCAAATCGTAATTGCACTTGAGCGAGAGGGTTACGCATTTCATGCGCAATAGAGTTAGCGAGCGCACGGCTTTGGCGTACTTTTCTATCGGCCTCGATGGTGCTCTGGATGCGAACTAATAAGGTTTGCAATGCTGAAATTTCTTCATTAGAAAACAATTTATTATCCATTTTGTGTGAAGAAATCAGTAAGTGCGTAACGGACTTTCCACGACCAAAAAGAGGCATTACGAGCGCCGTATTGCTGGATCGCATACGTTCGTAGAGCTTGCGCATTGAGCCTTTAGACGAGGAGGCATAATCAATTTCTTCAGACAGTTCATCAAGCACGAGAACAGACTTGCTTGACGGTAGATAATCTTCATAAAACGTTTCGGTGTAACTGCTGGTGACGAGCTGCAATTTATTATTTGGTATATTCAGTAACGCTGCTAACTGGCGCATTGCATCATCTATTGAGCGTTTAAATTCTTCTTCTAATCCAAGAATTTGTTGAACGGGTGTATGTCGTTTCCCATAAATAAAATAGGACGCGAAACGACTGACGCGTTTGTAAAGCAAGTGCCAAGTGATACCGATGAGTGCGCATAAAGGCACCGCTACAAGCCATTGGTTATCTTCCGAGATAGGAATAAATATTGCGCCCAGCGGGAGGACGAAAATGGCACAGACAAACAGCGCGCTAACGGTTAAGTATGTGAGGTATTTAGCGCTATAAAAGCGAGAAGTAAGCAGGGCATAGCCTACAAACAACATTTCACTAATTGAAAGTGCTGGTGGTAACCAGGTTAAGGAAAAGTCACCAAGGAAGTAAGTCATTCCAAGGTGTATCACTGCAGTTGATAACATGAAGACCAAAATGCCGGCTATCATATAGTTACTTTTTGCCAGCGTGAGTTTGCTGCTGTTCGCTCGCATGGTAATCAAGTTCAGCAGTGTTAATACAACAAATGTCAGCAAACTAATAAAGAAATATGAGGTATGGGGACCAAACTCGATCACGAACTGGCTTGGACCGCTAATGGTGACATTTTCGACAGTAAGGTTTGGTACTAAGTTGATGTAAAGCGAGTACGTTGCTAGTGCCACAAAGACGATTTTTTGCCAGGCTTTGACCGCAGTTTTTTTGATATCAGCCGCTAGCTGGCAAGAAAAATAGAACGCGAATGCAAAGGCAAAGAATGACGCCAAGTTCGCCAACTTAGCCATAAAAATACCGCCAGCGGAGCCCAACTCCGGCAATAAGTCGGTATGGAAGTATGCGTTGCTGCTGATCCAAACGATGATGCAACTAGAATAAGCAATGTACGGCGCATGATGCGAGCCTAAAATCGTTTCACTCTTCTGTTTTAGGCGATAGCAGTAATATAACAACCAAGCGAACACCACCAGTACAGTGGCGTATAGCGTCATTGCTTTTGGATAAAAAGGCCGTGAAGATGAATATCAAGCATGTTCATTCACCTTTTCATCAATTCTTTTTGTTCGTACGCGGTGTTTGTAGTCGCGAAACTGTATGTCTTGAAATGCTTCAACCATCATACCTAAATTCCAGAAACCGCGGTATGTCTTGGTACCGTCACCGTTAATGTCGCGGTATCCTGAGTGAAAGTAGGCCTCTAAATCAATAGATTGATAGAAATTTAACATAAATATTTGTTCAATAATGGTAAAGCTGAGCTTATAGCCTGCTTTATATAGCTCACTCATCAATGCTTTTTGTGCCAAATACAAAAAGTACAGTTTTTGTTGGATGTTGCCACCCACTGTCAGACGCAGCACTTCGCAAACCGCTTCAGTGTTTTTCAAGTGAGATTGGAACTGCGCATCAAATTCAATAAGAGTCCGTTGGCGAGTTAGATCGTTACCTCCAAAAAGGCCTAATTGATTAAGAGTAATGTAGCCATAATCAGGAAGGCAAAACTGCCATTGCTCACTACTAAATGGTGATGAATAGCTGAGCCAGGTATTTCTTTGGTGCCAGTTTTGCACCAAAGCGGAGGAGACCATGATTGGTGTAGATGACGGCTTGAACAATAGCACAAAGTGTTGACCTTTCTGCGAGAGTGATAATAGAGGCAATATCTCAAACCATTGTTCAGTTTGGACGAAGAGCTCAAGACTGCTCAGTGTGATTGCTTCGGAAATCGGCATTAATGCAGCGTGATTTGGCAGTGTTACCTTTAGGTCGCATTCGGCAATATCTTCGATCAATATGCTTGAATAGTCGCGGTCGTCAAACGAGAGCTGAGTTGGTCTTGTCGCTTCATTTAAAGGGTGCTTTTGCTTGATCGCAGCAATCTCACATTCACACCAGAAAACCATCCAATGCGGGTAACAATCTGCGGCAATTTGTTCAATTAAGAGCGCCTCTTCGGAGAAAGGCGTTGGATACTGCTGTACTAAATCTCGATAATCCATTAATTCAAACAGTACGGACAGACTCTTAGATGCGTATTTAGGAAAGAGGGACTTAAGAAGCTTTATTCTATACAAAGCAACTTGTTGAAAAAGAGAAGACCTTTCTTGCGGTGTAAGAGTAAGAAGAACCGTGTCAACCAGCGCCTGTTGTTTTGATTCGATCGGCAAATCTGTACTGGCGAGGGGCTCCAAAGACAGCTTAAGACTCATGATATAACCTAGTTCTGACGTTTTTTATATTTTGTAATGGTTTATATCATTTTGATAAATTTATGCTATTGGTTTCTATTTATATAGTTACGTAATGCAAGAAAAGACAAAAAAACCGCTCATAGTGAGCGGTTTTTAGTTCATTCGAGAAAGGACTAAGCTTCTTGCTTTTTAAGCTCAGCTTCTGCCGCTTCCTCTTCTATTAGCGCATCAACGATAACTGCACATGCTGCATCACCAGTGATGTTTAGTGCTGTACGAATCATATCGAAAATACGGTCAAGAGCGAATAGCAGTGGTAGACCTTCAATTGGAATGCCAGCGGCAAGAAGTACGGCAACCACTAGGAAAGAAGGACCAGGAACACCCGCTTGGCCAACCGCACCCAATGTAGACGTTACGATAATTGCAATGTAAGCGCCCATACCTAGGTCGATATTGAACAGTTGAGCAAAGAAGATAGCAACCAAGCCATAGTAAATCGCATTACCTGACATGTTGATCGTTGCGCCTAGAGGCAGAACAAATGACGCGGTTGAATTTTTTACGCCCAGTTCTTTTTCACAGGTGTCCATTGTGACAGGCAGTGTTGCCATAGAAGAGGCCGTTGAAAGCGCAACAGCTTGTGGCTTTTTCATTGAAGACAGGAACTTCTTCGCTGATGTCTTGGTGAAAATATGCACCATTGCTGGGTAAACAACGAAACCGAAGATTAGGATTGCGGCAACGTAAACAACGAACAGTTTGAATACCACCATTAGTGCGCCAAAACCGAATGTACCGACTGCTTCTGCCATTAGACCGAACACGCCGATAGGGGCAATGATCATCACTTTGTTGATCATCCAAACCATTGCGTCAACGATGCAGTTAACACCATTAATGATTGGCTCACGACGCTCTTTTGCTTGCTTAGAAATTGCAATACCAAAGAACATACAGAAAACGAGGATCTGTAGGATGTTTGCTTCATTTAGTGATTGGAAAACGTTGGTTGGGATCATACCAGTGATGGTTGCCCAGAAAGTAGGTAGTTCACCTTTTGAAGCGTATTCTGCTGAGAACATGCCTTCAACGCCAGAGACGTCGATCCCCATGCCTGGTTGGAATACTTCACCCATAAATAGTGCAAGCGCAACGGCTAGGGCGGATGTTAAACCGAAATAACCTAGAGTGACGATGCCAACTTTGCCTGCTGACTGGCTGTTCCCAAGACCAGCGGCGCCAGAAATCAAGGCTACAGCGACCAAAGGAATAACCAACATTTTGATTAAGTTGATAAAGATAGCACCTAAAGGAGCGAACACTGTCGCATCATGACCCATCATGGCACCAACGGCTGTGCCCACGATCATGGCGATTACGACTTGTACGCCAATGTTGTTTAGCAAATTCTTTTCTTTTAACACTTCCATAACCTCTGTGCTAATAAAATGTAAAATCCTAAAATTACCCACTAACCATAAATGGTTTTATGGATAATTATCTCGCCTTGCTTTTTACACTTATCGTTTACAATTGGCAATATGCAGCAAGGTATTATTGATGGATTAATCGATATTTTATTGACGAACGATAAAGTTTTGTTCAATAGCAAACGTTTGCTATTGATTTTTGTTATGCCTATTAGCTGTGTGATTGTTTTTGTTTATTTCTTTTTCTTGTTTATTTTTTGTTAACTGAGATGAGTTTTGTGTTTGCGAGCGTAGTCTGCGTCTTGCGTGACTTGGATTGATATTTATAACAATTAAGTTCTTTCAAGCTCACACTTTTACCAATTAGCTTTGTGAAATGTTAATTGTTTTACATTCTTAGTTTTGATTGCATTGTAAACATAATGTTAATCAGAAATGGGCGAGACAAATATTAAGTGCCAACATTTTAGTGTAGGGGAGTGCTCTCTCTGCTAATGCTCCCGAGCCGATAAAACGAAAATCAACAAGTAAGAGGTGAAGCGATTATGATGAATCTTGCTGCTGCATTACAAAGAAATGCTGCGAGTAAACCAGATAAGACGGCGTTGATATGTGGTGATGTCGAGATAACTTATGCGCAGTTTGATGCGATTACCGGAAAGATCGCGGCATCTTTAATCAACAAAGGGGTCGTTCCGGGCGATCGTATTGCGCTCTCATGCCCAAACATTCCTTTTTTCGCGTTTGTTTATTATGCGATACAAAAAGCTGGCGCGGTTGCTGTCCCATTAAATGTGCTTTTGAAAGCGCGAGAAATTAAGTATCACTTAGAAGATTCAAAAGCGAAGTTTTACTTCTGTTTTGAAGGGACAGCAGAACTGCCAATGGCAAAAGAGGGGGTTAAAGCGTTTGAGCAGGCTGATATATGTGAAAATATGGTCGTGATGACTCAATCTCAAAGTGAAAACGAATGGAATGGTGTGCCAACTCTCAATGCGTTTATAGCGGATGCAGAACCATTGTCAGATTATGTACCGCGTAATGCGGATGATACTTGTGTTATTTTGTATACATCAGGGACGACAGGCTTACCAAAAGGAGCTGAACTGACGAAGCAGAACATCATAATGAATGCTCTGGTGGCACAAAACATTATGGGCAGCCAGGCCGATGATATTCACTTAGTAACTTTGCCTTTATTTCATACCTTTGGTCAAACCGTCCACTTAAATGCCAGTGTTTTGGGCGGGGCAACCTTGGTGTTAGTGCCTAGGTTTGAGCCTAAACATGTTCTTGAGCTGATGGAAAAACACAAAGTGACGTTGTTTGCTGGAGTGCCAACGATGTATATCGGCTTGCTTCATGTCCAGCACCAATTTGATACATCCTCACTACGTGTTGCTATCAGCGGTGGAGCCCCGTTGCCAACCGAAATCTTTAGATCCTTTGAGGAACTATTTAATGTCCCAATTCTTGAAGGATACGGGTTATCAGAAACAAGTCCTATTGCATGTTTTAATCATTTAGATCAGGAACGTATACCAGGATCGGTAGGTCAAGCGATTCAAGGCGTTGAAGTAAAAGTTGTCGACATTGAAGGCAATGTGCTACCGATCGGTGAAGAAGGTGAGATTGTTGTGCGTGGGCATAATGTTATGAAGGGATACCTTGACCGCCCGGAAGTCACTGAATCCGCGCTACAAAATGGCTGGTTCCATACTGGTGATGTTGGCCGTTTTGACAGTTCAGGTAATCTATTTATCGTCGATAGAATGAAAGATCTGATCATTCGAGGTGGATTTAACGTTTACCCTAGAGAAATTGAAGAAGTGTTTATGACTCATCCTGCAATCTCAATGGTAGCGGTGATAGGGGTTCCAAATGAAGAGTATGGCGAAGAGATAAAGGCTTACGTTGTGCTTAAACCGGGAGAGTACATTGACGCGGAAACATTACAAAAGTGGGGCAAAGAGCAGTTAGCCTCTTTTAAATATCCTCGTTATGTTGAAATTCGTGAGCATCTCCCGATGAGTGCAACAGGAAAGATTTTAAAGCGTGAATTGAAATCTGAATTGAATGTGGCTTAGTCAATTCAATGAACTTCGGGTCACAGCGCCACTTGCCTAGAGCGAGTGGTGTTGTGCGCCTGGTTACTAAGGAACAGAAGATGGCAATCTCTCGCTAGCGTGTACATATGAACTATCTGTTTACTCTATTGTTCGAGTTGTTTTATGTGTGCTTCTAAGCGTTTTGGATTGGTAATGGTCACTGAACCATATTTCAGTTCTAGCATCCCAATACTCTCTAAGTTTTTTAGTACTTTATGAACACTTTGACGAGTTAGCCCCATCATGTTGGCGATATGCTCTCTAGTCACTCTCACGACACACGGCTGAGTATTGATAGCTTGGTTGTGTTGGTATTCAGCAAGCAACAGCAACCTTCTTGCAATCCGCTCTTCGATTCCTCTAATCGCATCATCTTCGATAACAGAAATGGCAGACCATAAGCGGCGGCTAAGTAAGTCGAGAATCGTAGGGTAACTTTGAGGATATTTGGCGAGTAATTTGCGAAATTTATCACCAGGTAGTTCCAGTAAGGTCACGCCCGAATGCGCGGTTGCGCCAAAAATACGGGGCATGCCGGGAGAAAAAACATTGTCTCCAAACCAGCCTCCTGCCTCGAAAATCATTAATGTGACTTCTTTGCCTTTTGAACTCATCGAATTAATTCGTACGGCACCCTGTGCAATGACCATAAGAGAAGATTGAGGTTCCCCTTTATTGCAAATCAGTGCTTTTTCGTCGAAACAGCGAACTTTAGCTATTTGTGCTGCTTCACTAAGTCCTTTCTCGGGCAGCCCTGATAATACAGGACATTTGGCTAATAATGCTTTGACTTCTTCCATGTGCAACCTTACTGCATCCTGCTCTAGCTATTATTTGTGCTGGTTAAGTGGCAAAGTTTATCACTCTTTGATTGCTCTGCTTTAGATTGGTTTGGAAAGTGCGGGCGTTGAATAAAAAATGATATGGTATAAACGCCATACAAGAAAACGCCCGCTAAACAGAATGTTAAGCGGGCGCTATAGCGTTACATCAAATGGAAATTATTTCTGAGTGGCAGCTTTCATCGCTGACACAAAATCACCAAGTTTATCGAGCATAATTTGTGGCTGCTCGACATTCGCTTCAATGATTTTCACCACAGCTGAGCCGGAGATGGCCCCTGCTGCGCCAGACTCTATTGCTTGTTTCACCTGTGCTGGTTCAGAAATACCGAAGCCAAGCAGCGCTGGTGGTGCATCGAACTGGTTTAATCTATCTAACATGTGACCAACTGGCATATTTGCTTTGGTTTCTGCACCTGTCACGCCAGCACGAGAAAGCAAGTAAGTGTAGCCACCACCCAGTTCTGATACTTGCTTCAGTGTTTCGTCACTGGCTGTAGGTGGTGCGATGAAGATTGGGTGAATACCAAACTTCTCTGCTGCTGCAACAAACTCTGCACTTTCATTGGTTGGTACGTCTGCAATCAAAACAGAATCGATGCCTGCTTTTGCACAACGCTCATAGAAGTTCTCGATACCACGAGAGTAAACAAGGTTCGCGTACATCAGAAGGCCAATAGGCAGATCTGGGTATTTAGCTCGGATCTTACCAATTTGTTCGAAGCAGATATCTGGTGTAGCGCCTGAATCTAGCGCACGAATGTTAGCGCCTTGGATGGTTGGGCCATCTGCAAGCGGATCTGAAAATGGAATACCAAGTTCAAGGGCGTCTGCGCCAGACTCAACGAGGGTTTCCATGATCTTGTAAGATTGTTCTGCGTCTGGATCGCAAACCGTTACGAACGGTACAAATGCGCCTTGGTTTTTTTCGTTTAGACGCGCAAACATCTTCTCATAACGGCTCATTAAATCACTCCTTTTTCTTCTAGGATGGCGTGTACGGTGAAGATGTCTTTGTCACCACGACCAGATAGGTTTACGACCAATAGTTGTTCTTTCTCAGGATTCTCACGAGCCATGCGCAATGCATGAGCTAGAGCGTGAGAAGACTCTAGAGCTGGGATGATCCCTTCGCTGCGAGCCAGTTCTTGGAATGCCTCGAGCGCTTCGTCGTCAGTTACGTTGTCGTATTCTGCACGGCCAATTGCGTTTAGGTGTGCGTGCTGTGGACCTACTGAAGGGAAATCAAGGCCAGCGGATACCGAGTAAGACTCTTCTACTTGGCCGTTTGGATCTTGCATCAATGGCGCTTTCATACCAAAGAAGATACCCGTTTTACCATGTTTAAGCGGTGCGCCGTGTTGGTCGGTATCGATACCTTTACCTGCTGGCTCAACACCAATTAGGCGAACGCTTTCTTCTTCGATGAAGTCAGCAAACATACCAATCGCGTTTGAACCACCGCCCACACACGCGATAACGGCGTCAGGAAGACGACCTTCACGTGCCAAAATCTGATTCTTCGTTTCTTCACCAATCATGCGTTGGAAGTCACGCACGATGGTTGGGAATGGGTGAGGGCCTGCCGCTGTACCTAGTAGGTAGTGCGCATCTTCATAAGTTGCAGACCAGTCGCGCAGCGCTTCGTTACATGCGTCTTTAAGCGTTGCTGAACCCGAGTGGACAGGAATGACTTCTGCACCCATTAGTTTCATACGGAATACGTTCGGGCTTTGACGCTCAACGTCTTTTGTCCCCATGTAAACGCGACACTTAAGACCAAGCAGTGCACACGCTAGTGCGGTTGCAACACCGTGTTGACCTGCGCCAGTTTCAGCGATGATTTCGTTTTTGCCCATGCGTTTCGCAAGTAGCGCTTGACCCAACACTTGGTTAGTCTTGTGGGCACCACCGTGAAGCAGGTCTTCACGTTTTAGGTACAGTTTGGTTTTCGTACCTTTAGTTAGGTTACGAGTTAGAGTCAAAGCCGTTGGACGGCCCGCATACTCTTGAAGAAGTGTCATGAATTCGCTGCGGAATTCTGGATCTTCTTGCGCGTCGATAAACGCTTGCTCTAGTTGCTCCAGTGCTGGAACTAGAATTTGCGGAACGTACTGACCGCCGTATTCGCCAAAGTAGGCATTCAGTTTTGCCATCGTTATATTCCTTCTCGTATTTTTCGCTACGAATAGCTTTAAATTTTTTAGCTGATATCCAGCTTTAGTAGTTGCGAATGGCGGTGAATGCCGCAAGCAACTTCTGTGAATCTTTTTTGCCTGGTGCACTTTCTACACCAGAGTTTAAATCTAACCCCAAGCAACCTAGTGTCGCCGCTTGTTGAGCATTTTCTGGCGACAGTCCGCCTGCTAGCATAATTTGACTTGGGTCACCGATCAGTGACCAGTCGAACACTTGACCAGTTCCGCCAGTTTGGGTGCCAACTTGAGCATCTAATAGATGGCGGTCAATGTGGTCTGCAAGTAGTTCTGGCTTCGCATCAGTCACGCCGTAAGCTTTCCAAATTTCTACCGCTGCTGGCAGTTCGGCTTTGAGTTGGTTTACGTAAGCTTGGTCTTCTTGACCGTGCAGTTGCACCGCTTTTAAACCCAAAGAGGTCACGACAGAAGCAACAAAATCGATATCGTGATTTTGGAAAACGCCTACGTAGTTAAGTGGAGCACCGCTCATGGTTAAGCGAGCACTTTCAAGGTCAACTGCACGCTTCGACTTCTCGACAAAAATCAGGCCACCAAATACCGCACCAGCTTGATATGCTTTTGCTGCGTCATCTGGATGCGTTAAGCCACAGACTTTGTTTTCACCCAACGTGACTTTGCGTACTGCAAGCTCTAGGTTGTCTTCCGCCATCAGCGAACTACCAATCAAGAAGCCGTCTGCGTATTCCGCTAAATCACGAACTTGTTGATGTGTATAAATGCCAGATTCTGAGATTACTGTTGCGTTAGGAGCCAGTTCACGAATTGTTGGTGCCAGTTCTTTAGTACGATTCAAATCAGTACTTAGGTCGCGAAGGTTACGGTTATTGATGCCGATAACGCGTGCGCCTAGCTTAACGGCACGATGAAGCTCTTCTTCGTTGCTTACTTCGGTCAGAATACCCATGTTTAAACTGTGTGCCGCTTCTTCTAGCGCTTTGTACTCTTCGTCATTCAGGACTGAAAGCATCAGTAGCACGGCATCAGCGCTGTAATGACGCGCTAGGTAAACTTGGTAGGTATCTACCATGAAGTCTTTGCACAGAACCGGTTGTTTGACTTGACCACGCACTTGAGGAAGAAAGTCAAAGTTACCTTGGAAGTACTTTTCGTCTGTTAGGACTGAAATGGCATCGGCATGGTTGTTGTAAACCGTTGCAATGTAATCCAAGTCGAAGTGATCACGAATCAAACCTTTAGAAGGAGATGCCTTCTTACATTCGGTGATGAATGCCGTCTTTTCGCCACTCAGAGCCTCGTAGAAGCTGCGGTCCGATGGCTGCAAATCAGACCGAAATGTGCTTAGCGGTTGAGACACCTTACGGTCTGCTACCCACTGATATTTGTCGCGGACAATTTTCGCCAGTACTTCTGCCATTTCTGCTTCTTTCTTAGAAACGTGTTCAGACAGGTTGTCAGCTTGCTGAGTGTTGAAGTCAGTCATCTTCTTCAATTCCTTAAGCGTGTGCGGCAAGTCGTTGTACCAATTGGTACGCCTTGCCTGAATTCATTGCCTCAATCGCTTGTTGCGTGTTGGCTTTTAAATCTTCGTGGCCGAATAGACGCATTAGCAGAGCTACGTTCACTGCCACTGCGCCCAATTGTGCGTCTGTACCTTTACCTGTCAGAATATTGGTAATGATCGCTTTGTTTTCTTCAGGATCGCCACCTTTGATCGCTTCTAGTGGGTGTGCTTCTAGACCGAAGTCTGCAGGCGTTAGTTTGTATTCTGTGATCTTACCGTCTTTGATTTCGGCAACGGTTGTTTCACCGTGAATCGCTACTTCATCCAAGCCACTGCCGTGTACTACAGCGGCGCGCTTCATACCCATTTGTAGCATGGTTTCTGCGATAGGACGAACCAGTTCTTCACTGTAAACGCCCATCAATTCGATATTAGGACGAGCAGGGTTAATCAGTGGGCCAAGAATGTTAAAGATGGTGCGTGTTTTCATGGTTTGACGCACTGGCATCGCATGGCGCACACCACCGTGGTATTGAGGTGCAAATAGGAAAGCAACACCGAGGTCGTCTACCGCTTTGCGCGTATCTTCTGCGCTCATGGCTAGGTTGATACCAAATGAATCAAGAAGGTCAGAAGAACCAGATTTGCTTGAAACGCTGCGGTTACCATGTTTCGCTACTTTTAGACCACATGCTGCTGCAACAAACGCCGCAGTGGTTGAAATGTTGATGGTGTTGTGACCGTCACCACCAGTACCTACGATATCTGCGAAATCGTAATCTGGGCGAGGGAATGGGTTTGCGTTTGCCAGCAGTGCTTTCGCCGCGCCCGCAATTTCATCTGGCGTTTCGCCTTTGATTTTTAGTGCAGTCAGCGCTGATGCCATCAAAATCGGATCGAGTTCACCACGGATGATGATGTCGAACAGTTGTTGGCTCTCTTCCTGAGTCAGTGACTCTTGCTCGTACAACTTGGTAATAATAGGGTTGATGATTGCTTCCATATTTCCTCTCCTAAATTTCTTATGTGCCAAGCGCTTTTTTAAGCAGTGAGGGAATTCACTGAAGTTTGTGCTTCGAGTGCCCATTCAATGGCATTGGCCAACAGTGTCGCTCCGTAGGTCGTCATAATAGATTCCGGGTGGAACTGGAACCCGCAAACTTTATCTTCTTCATGTACAACAGACATGACCAAATCATCCACTTCTGCTGTGATGGTTAGGCTCTCAGGAACCTTGGTTGCAACTAACGAGTGGTAACGTGCAATTGCAAGTGGTGATGGTAGGTTTTGGTAAATCGCATGGTTTTGGTGCTCCACCATAGACACCTTACCGTGAATGATTTCGCCTGCACCAGCAACGGTACCGCCGTAAGCTTCAACAATTGCTTGGTGACCAAGACAAATACCAATCATAGGAACTTTGCCTTTCAGCAATTGAATTAGCTCTGGCATTGAGCCTGCTTCAGACGGCGCACCAGGACCTGGCGATAGCAGTACCACAGGGTTCTCAAGCTCATTCACTGCTTGTTCAATGGTTTTTGCTGGAATGTTGTTTCGGTAAATCTTGACTGAGTGACCTAGCGAGCGGAATTGATCCACAAGGTTGTAGGTGAACGAGTCAAAGTTGTCGATAAAAATGATATTAGCCATCTCTGAACCCTATTCCTTATTGTGACTTATGCGCTGCTTGGATAGCAGAGATTACCGCTTGTGCTTTGCCGCGCGTTTCGTCTGCTTCCGCTTGTGGATCAGAGTCGAACACAACGCCTGCACCAGCTTGAACTTGAGCAATGCCGTTCTCAACGTAAGCTGAGCGAATTACGATACATGTGTCGAGTGTACCTTCGCCGGTAAGGTAACCCACAGCACCGCCGTAGCTGCCGCGTCGTGCGCCTTCTACATCGCGAATCAACTGCATTGCACGAATCTTTGGTGCGCCAGTGAGCGTGCCCATGTTCATACAAGCTTGGTATGCGTGCAGGGCGTCTAGGTCTTCACGCAGTTGACCAACCACACGAGATACTAAGTGCATTACGTGGCTGTAGCGGTCGACTTTTAGTAGGTCTGCTACGTGGCGAGTGCCAGCTTGAGCAATACGAGCGACGTCGTTACGTGCTAAGTCAACCAACATCATGTGTTCTGCGTTTTCTTTCATGTCGGTGCGCAGTTCAAGTTCGATGCGGCTATCTAGGTCGAAATCGATCTCTCCATTCGGGCGTTTACCACGGCGACGTGTGCCTGCAATTGGGTAGATTTCAATTTGGTTGGTGTCGGTTTCGTACTTAAGCGCGCTTTCTGGTGATGCTCCAAACAAAGTGAACAGCTCATCTTGCATGTAGAACATGTAAGGGCTTGGGTTACTTTGTTTCAGTTCTTTGTAAGCCGCGAGTGGAGAAGGGCAAGGTAGAGTGAATCGGCGAGATGGTACAACTTGGAACACATCGCCTTTCACTACGAACTCTTTTAAGTCGCGAACAGTTTGGCAGAAGTCTGCATCAGACACGCTAGGCTCTACCGTTACATCTGTTATTTGCTCTGCATTTGGCAGCAGTTTTGGCGCTGCGCATTGTGCACAGATTTCTGCAATGCGAGTCTCTAGCGCTAGTTTTTCTGAATCATCCACAAACAATGTAGCTTGAAGCTGGCAAGATTCCGTTTGATGGTCGACAACAAGTAGTGTTTCCGCTACGTAGAAAACGTAATCTGGACATTGATTGGTTGCTTCTGCATTACCAAGCGGCTCGAAGTTTGCGACTAAGTCGTAGGCAAACAGACCGCCAAGGAAAATCGCGTGTTTGTCTTGCTGTGAAATATCGAAGCTGTGTTGCACTAAACGTAGAGCGTCAAAAGAAGAAGCTTCACGTAGTCGAGAGTCTTCATCTAACGTGTCGCATGGCTGGCTAAACTCCAAAGTCAGCGTTTCGCCATCGAACTTACTCTCAACGTCACCACGGATGTTCTGGTTTAGGTGAGACAGTAGGTTTTTACCGTTGTTGGTTAACGCCTGCATGTTTACAGTGTGGCCGTAACAAACGATGCGCACCGCTGAATCGACGATTAAAAGTGATTTTAGATTCTGTTTCGAATCAATTTCAGCGGATTCGAGAAGCAAGCTATCTCTTTTGTTCTCACAAATGGTATGGAACAAACGTGTTGGGTCTTGAGTGTAAGGAACCGAAGTCTTTAATACTTCTAGGCATCCAAGTTTCTTGATTTCTATGGCCTTATTCACAAGACCTCCTTGTAGCTGTCTAAATCTTCCTGCCGTACATAGTCGCATAAAGCAAACGTTCTCCCAATCTAGAGTTAGCCATATTCGATTAATGTTTAGGCAGTTGAATGTGAAATGAGCAACAAAACAAAAAAGCCCGCTTAAGTAGCGGGCTTTACAACGTTTGGTTCTATAAACTAGAAGTATACGTTTGCCCACCAAGAACTAGTCCAAGTGCGCCACCAAGCAAGATCTGATGAGTTTGCCTTATTAAGACAAACCGCAACTTTCGCTTTTTGGTTTTGGTTAAATTCTTGTAACATGGTGAACCTTAAATTACGTACTTTGTATTTGTGTACTAGTTAACTAGTGCGAGAGTAAAAAGTCAACCCCAAAACAGCATTAAAACGATAAAAATATGAGAATTGATTTACATAGTCACACCACTGCATCGGACGGTCGGTTAGAGCCTAAAGATTTAGTGGAAAGGGCGCTGAGTTTTGATATCGAGGTTTTGGCGATCACTGATCACGATACGGTTGACGGCTTGGCGTTAGCCAAGCAACACGTTCAAGACAATAACTTGCCGATCAAAATCATCAACGGCATTGAGATATCGACTGTCTGGCAAAACAAAGACATTCATATTGTCGGCTTGAATATCGATCCGGAAAATGAACAATTATCCGCCCTCATCGAGCAGCAGAAGCAGCACCGCATAACAAGGTCAGAGTTGATTGCAGAGCGACTACAAAAAGCAACTCGGGAAGGTGTGCTCGAAGAAGTAAGGCAGATCGCCGGTGATGCGCCTATTACGAGAGCGCACTTCGCGAAATGGTTGGTGGATAATGGTTACGCAAAAACCATGCAAATGGTGTTTAAAAAATACCTAACGCGTAATAACCCAGGTTATGTACCACCGAATTGGTGCTCGATGAAAGATGCGGTTGATGCTATCCATGCTGCTGGTGGTTTGGCGGTATTAGCGCATCCTGGAAGATATAAGTTGACAGCGAAGTGGATTAAGCGTCTTCTAGCAGCGTTTGTAGAAGCAAACGGCGATGCGATGGAAGTTGCACAGCCACAGCAAGCGCAACAAGAAAGGCGCAACTTGGCTGATTATGCTATACAATACAAACTATTAGCGTCTCAAGGCAGTGATTTTCACTACCCATCCCCTTGGATGGAGCTAGGAAGGAACCTTTGGTTGCCCGCAGGCGTCGAACCAGTTTGGAAAGATTGGGGTATTGATCCTTCGTTGGATATATCAAAGTAACCTCAAAGCGTGGGTTTCAGTATCAAATAACTGGAAAGTGTATATTGGGTATTAATGTGGCTTTCCTTGTCGTTGCAACTGAACAACACTTTGAATCTTGAAGTCACTTGATAAAGCACAACAAGGCGGCATTCAAGCTCCACATAAGAATATAGAGCCGAGAGGCTCGATAATGAGGAATTACAATGAGCCAGTTTTTTTACGTTCACCCAGAAAACCCACAGGCTCGCTTGATTAATCAAGCAGTAGCAATCATTCGTAACGGCGGCGTTGTGGTGTACCCTACCGATTCAGGGTATGCACTTGGCTGTCAGTTGGAGAACAAACAGGCACTGGAACGAATCTGTCAGATCCGTCGTTTGGATGATAAGCATAACTTTACATTACTGTGTCGTGATTTGTCGGAACTTTCTCTCTATGCGCGAGTGGATAACTCTGCATTCCGACTGCTGAAAAATAACACACCAGGTCCTTACACCTTCATCTTCAAAGGCACAAAAGAAGTGCCGCGTCGTTTGATGAATGCAAAACGTAAGACCATCGGTATCCGTGTTCCAGACAATCAAATTGCCTTGGATTTGTTGGAAGCATTAGGTGAACCGATGATGTCTACGTCGTTGATCCTACCTGGCAGTGACGTAACAGAGTCTGATCCGGAAGATATTCGCGATAAACTAGAACATGCGGTTGATGTGATTCTTAATGGCGGTTACTTAGGTGAACAACCTACGACCGTCATTGACTTTAGCGAAGGTGAACCTGTTGTGGTGCGTTTGGGATCAGGTGACCCGGCACCATTCGAATAATTCGACTAATAGGCGTACACCACCGTCAAACAAAATAGGAGGCATCGCGCCTCCTATTTTAGTTGTCATATCGAATATCTCATTGAACTTAACTGTTTGAGATTAAGCGAAATCGAAAATGTCGATACCATTTTGTTCAGCATAGTTGATGTATGCAGAGCTCACACCGTTTAGTGTCACTTCAACATTGTATTCATCACTTGAGAATACTGCCCAGCCACACTCATTGTAAGATAAAGTCAGATCATCCGCTGAATCCAAGAACGTATCTCGAATGCCATCGTTATCAGTGTCTCGGCCCATATCAAAGACAAGTTTGTCATGGAAAATATTAAAATCGACAATGTCGGCTTTGACATCAATATTGTTGGAAGATACTGGCTGATCAGGTACACCAATAGCCAGGCGGTTTGTAAGCACGAAAGTGTCGTCTCCACAGCCGCCGCTCAGTACTGATTCACCATCGCCAACGACGAGCGTGTCGTTACCCCAACCCCCACTCAAGTAGTTGTTGCCTGAGTAATCAAAAATTGTATCATCGCCACAACCACCAAAGAGCTTGTCATTTCCTAATCCGCCCGATAGGAAGTCGTTGCCAAAGCCGCCAGAAACAAAGTCGTTCCCTCGGCCACCGAGCAAGGTATCGTCTCCCCAGCCCCCGAAGACAACATCATTGCCTCCGTATCCTACGAACTTATCATCACCACAGAAGCCGAAGAAAATATCGGTTGTTTCAGACCCTTTTGTACCGGTCATATCGTCATCTTGAGATGTCCCAAAAATCCAATTTAGGTCTAGATTTAGCATAGACATTGTTCTATTCCTTTTTGTCTGATTTATGCCAATCGCCGAAAATGCAGAGCTAATCTAGCTAGTTAAAATACACGATAACGTTAGTGTCATTTTTAATAGTAAATAGTGACTTACCGATGCTTCTTTCTTGCTATGAGTGCTCATTTATCCACGATGATTGGTATTACTTAGCAGCAAACAGGGACGGCTTATTCTTCGTTGCTTTCTAGCAATACGAACAGTAAACACACCCCAAGTGGTTATTGTTGTAACCCTGACAATTTTATCAGGTACTGCATGGTTAAAGTGGCTCGGGAAGACCGATATTAGTGGGATTCTCGCTGGGGAATATCAGTATTAAGTAGGAAAAAAGTTGCAGAATAGAGTAAATATTTTCGACGTTCTAAAGTGAATTTTGGGTGTGGAGAATGGCGCCGATTTAGCTTACATTAACTGAGAAAGTTACGTATAATGTCGGACCGAAAAATCCCACTGAAATGGGTAATTAGCAAAATACAGACCAATCCTGGTCTAGACGTCTGTGAAGACGACACATAGGTAGATAAATGAGCGAAAAGTTACAAAAAGTATTAGCACGTGCTGGTCACGGTTCTCGTCGTGAGATTGAATCGTTAATTAAATCTGGTCGCGTTAGCGTGAACGGTGTAGTCGCTAAGCTTGGTGAAAGACTTGAAGACGAGAGCAGCGTAGTTCGTATCGATGGTCACATTGTCTCTGCAAAGATTCAAGAAGAAGTGATTTGTCGTGTACTTGCGTACTACAAACCCGAGGGTGAACTGTGTACTCGTCACGATCCAGAAGGTCGTCGTACTGTTTTTGATCGTCTGCCAAAAATTCGTGGCTCTCGTTGGATTTCAGTTGGTCGTCTGGATGCGAACACTTCTGGTCTTCTGCTTTTCACAACGGATGGTGAACTGGCGAACCGCTTAATGCACCCAAGCCGCCAAGTTGAACGTGAATACCTAGTACGTGTGTTCGGTGAAGTAACTGAACAGAAAGTTCGTAATCTAGTAAAAGGTGTTGAACTGGAAGACGGTTTAGCTCGCTTTGAAGATGTTGTTTACGCGGGTGGTGAAGGCATGAACCACACGTTTTACGTTGTTATCAACGAAGGTCGTAACCGCGAAGTTCGTCGACTATGGGAATCGCAAGAGTGTACCGTTAGTCGTCTGAAACGTGTTCGTTACGGCGACATCTTCTTAGACAAGAAACTGCCTCGTGGCGGTTGGATGGAGCTTGACCTGAAAGAAGTAAACTACTTGCGTGAGCTTGTAGAGCTTCGTCCAGAGAAAGAAACCATGCTTGATCTGAACAAAGACAACACGTCACGCAAACGTGAGCGTGCACGCAGCCAAAAAATTCGTCGCGCAGTTAAGCGCCATGAAGAGCGTGTTAACACGCCAAAAGGTCGCAGCAACAACCCTTCTCGTCGTAAGCCGAAGAAGACCGCTGGTGATCAAGGTGCACGTAACAAGCATCGTTAATCGATAGCAAAACATCAGAAAGGCTTGCCAACTTGGCAAGCCTTTTTCTTATCTGTTACATAGCGAAAGGATCTAAAGCCGATATAGAGAAGGGTGTTTGGATAAACAAATATCGCAGCTAAACAAAAACAGCAGATAAAAAAATACCAGCGCTAGGCTGGTATTTTTTATCATGATGAAGAAACGTTAATCGCGTTTCCAAAGCATATGGCAGAACTTATGTTCAGGGTCTCGGCTGATTAGCATACGAGCAAATACGTCATCAAGAACGTCATTTTCCTCATTTACTAGGCCGATACGAACCTCTGCATATACTTCTTTGTCGATCTCGAAGCCAACATGTTCAACCCAGTCATCACCAGTTTCAACAAGTTCTGCGGCACCACGATCTTCAAATTGCGCAGTAAACAGAATCACGTCAGCAGGCTCTAGATTATCTGGAGCCATTTCAAGGAAAATGTCGTACGCTGCGTCGATGACGTCGTCGTAAGAAATCAAATCAGACATGCTTATGCTCGGCTCATGTATTTACGTTCAGCTGTGTTAATGATAACACGGTCACCAGTTGCAATGTACTCAGGAACCTGGATGACAAGACCTGAAGCGAAGCGTGCTGGTTTAGTACGAGCAGATGCAGAAGCACCTTTGATTGACGGGTCAGTTTCTTCAATCACTAGCTCAACAGAAGATGGTAGTTCAATACCCACAGCAGCACCGTTAACAAGGATAATGTGGATACCTTGTGTATCTTCGTTGATGAACAGCATGTCGTCTTCAACTTCATTGTGCTTGAATGTGTATTGTGAGTAGTCTTCGTTATCCATGAAGATGTGCTCATCGCCGTCAGCGTATGAGTACACAACTGCACGTTTGTTCATTTCTACCGTTTCAACAACGTCATCAGACTTGTAACGCTCATCTACACGTGCGCCCGTGTTTAGATCTGTACAACGCATTTTGTAGATTTTAGCGCCGCCACGACCGCCAGGAGTCGTTACTTCGATGTCTTTAACTAGAAGAGTTTTACCATTAGACTCGATTGCGAAGCCTTTTTTGATTTCACTTGCCTTTGGCATTGTATATTCCTATTCATACTTATTAAGCAAAACTCGGTGATTATAGCGCTAAGTTAGCCGCCTAGCATTAAAATTCATTGCAGAAATTTGTTGTTACTCCCATGACTAAACACCTGAATGGACTTGATTCAGTGAGTCGGCTAAGAGAACATATAGCTCAACTTCTTGAACCATCTGAGATCACGTTTTAAGTCATGTCTCTGCCTGTTATCGATCCTAAACAACCATTTCAACCAGAGTTTGCGCCTTTAATTAGAGAAGTCACCGCTTGTCTCAAAGGTGGACTGGGGCAAAACTTACACAGCGTTTATGTGTATGGTAGCGTCGCTCGCAAAACAGCGGTCGCTGGGAGGTCGAACTTAGACCTGGTTGTCGTTACTAAATCGTCTTTTGAGCACAATCGCGCGACTTTGCTCAACACAATTAAGTGGCGTGCGCAGCAGAGTTACCCTCAAGTTAATGGTGTATCGGTCCGTACAGCCTTAGTGAGCGAAGTAGCTAATTTAGATAGTATTTTCACTTGGGGCTTTATGCTTAAGCATTGCTGTGTCTGCGTCTATGGTGATGATCTGGCAGACTGTTTTGGTGATTACGTTCCAAGTTGGGAAATTGCTAAGCACTGGAATATGGATGTGGAAGATTGGATTACGGTGTATCGCAAAAAAATCGTACAAGCGAAGACGATAGAAGAGCAGGTGGCCGCCCAGCGCGTGATTGCTAAAAAGTTACTAAGAGCGTCATACTCTTTGGTGATGTATCGAGATAAACGTTGGTTTGATGACCCTATACAATGTGGCAAGGTATTCTTAACTTATCATCCTGAAAAGCAGCTTGAGATCGAGCGGCTAGAAATTTTACTTTCTGGCCGGGGTATTCCCAAGCGTTCTGTTATCGGGCTAATTGATGCGTTTGGTGATTGGTTAGTCAAACAGTACCAGAAAACAGAGTTTCGTATCGGTTAAAACAACCCCATTTGTGGTGCTGAAAGCCTGTCAAAATCCGTCCCAATGAAAGGGAGAATCGCATCTGCAACGGGTTTGAGTTGTTTATCAATGTAATGTTGATAATCAATCGGGCTATTGAGGTACTCATAAGGTTCAGGACCGTTCACGGTTATAATGTATTCAATTCGTCCTTTGTTTTGATACTGTAATGGGCGTCCAAGCTTGGCATTTATCTCATCCGCTAAACGAGCTGCACGCACTTGTGGCGGGACGTTCTTCTGATACTCATGCAGTTTTCTGCGCAGTCGTTTTTGATACACCAACTGTTCATCAAATTCACCGTTGTTAGTTTTCTCAACCATCTCTCGGACATAGTCGCTTGGATCTTCACCATGGAAAATCATGCTATAGAGTGTATTTTGAAATTTCTGTGCTAACGAGGTCCAATCAGTACGGGCACTTTCTAACCCTTTAAATACAATCCGTTCTTGCTCTCCTTCACCGATTAAACCCGCATAGCGCTTTTTCGAGCCAGTTTCTGCGCCACGAATCGTTGGCATAAGGAATCTGCGATAATGGGTTTCATACTCGATTTCCAACATAGATGTTAGGTTGTACTCAGAACGCAGGTGTTCTTGCCACCAAGAGTTGATGTAATCAACTAATTGATTTCCAACAGCGTCAGCTTCTACTTGACTGTATGGTCGATTCAACGACACGAATGTGGAATCCGTATCGCCGTAAATCACTTGATAGCCTTGCTCCTCAATCAGCACCTTAGTTTGCTTCATGATTTCATGTCCGCGCATGGTAATACTAGAAGCTAACCGAGTATCAAAGAAACGACATCCCGATGACCCCAGTACGCCATAAAACGAGTTCATGATGATTTTGATTGCCTGAGAAAAAGCTTTTTCATTGTTCTTCTTTGCAACATCACGTGCTGCCCAAAGCTTTTCAATCATTTCTGGTAAAAAGTGTTTCGTACGATGGAACTGTCCACCGCGAAAGCCAGGAACAGCCTGATTATCTTCTTTTCCAATATCGAGTAATAACCCCTCAACCAAACCCATAGGATCAATCAAGAAAGAGCGAATAATCGATGGATATAGACTCTTAAAGTCCAATACTAAAACGGAATCATATAGGTTAGGGATGGAGTCCATCACGTAACCGCCGGGGCTCGCAATCCAATTTTCAGGGTGTAGGTTTGGGGCAACGTAGCCTGCTCGGTGTATCTGAGGCATGTATAGGTTTGTGAATGCTGCAACCGAACCGCCTACACGATCCAGTTCTACACCAGTGAGGCGAGAGCGTTCAATTGCAAAGTCGAGCAGGTGAGTGTGATTGAAAATCTTATTCACTAACACGCAGTCTTGTAAATTATATTTAGCCAGCGATGGTTTGTCGGAGCGGTACATACGATTGATCTCATCCATGCGGTCATGAACGTTGTGGATTTCTTTCCCTTCCCCCAAGAGTTCTTGAGATACAGACTCTAATGACCAAGACCGAAAGTGATAAGTCGCCGTTTTTAACGTATCGATACCGTCCATTACAACTCGCCCGGGAATGGAAATAAACCCTTGTTGGCTTTGAGATGAACTTCTGAAAAAGCTGGCTTGGTCTGCTCTACCAAGCATTAGCTTCATGTTGTGCCATTCTGCTCGTTTGTGTAGCAGACGAAAGTCAAAATCAATGACACTCCAACCGACAATGACATCGGGGTCGAATTGTTTAAACCAAACGATGAGTGCTTCTAGAAGCGCTTTTTCATCCTTAACCCATTGTATCGGTGTCTCCGAAGGTTCTGGTTCTCCGATCATGATAACGCGGGAATCCATGACGCTGTCTAATCCGATGGAGTAAAGAATGCCTTTCTCAGAGCATTCTAGATCTAACGAGACAACGTTTAACTTCGGCTCATATTGCCCCGTACGGCATTTTGCGTTCTGGACGCGTTGGTAGCCATTGGTACGAGTCACATTGCCTGTAAACTCAATACTACCTTTAATAAAACGCTCCATGAGGTAGCGATCGGCGAGGCGAATATCGCTTTCGTAAGTGGTGATATCTTTTTGAGCGAACGTGTCTTTAAGTGTGAGAGCGTCTCTGGTTACGTTGGTATAGCATGCAGAAAGAGGCGTATGTTCAAACGTTTTGAGATCCAAAAAGCGGATGTCGACGGGTATGTTTTTTTCTCGCGCGAGTGTTTTTGCTTGCTCTGAGTGTTTCTGAGCGATGAAAAATACTGGCTTCTCACCATTAATAAGTAACTGAGTAGGACCTGCTTCTGTCGAAAGCCACAGCTCGATTTGAGTTTGACCTTTGATGTCTCGCGCCTGTCGAGTAAGCAGAAAGCCTTGTTGGATATTCAAATGTGAGAAACCTTAGAAAACTTGAAGAACGCTAGTTTAACATTAAGAACTGTAAAAATAACCAGTAAAGAAAACGGTTCAAATTTTTGCTGGAATTAGTGATTACAAGTTAACCTCTGGTGCAAGAGGGACAGTGTCACTTTAAGTTATAGCGTGTTTCTCTGGGCAATATGAAACCTAGTTACTTGATTTATTGTACTTAATGTTGTTAATTGTCTTTTCTTAGATTTCGGTTCTGCTCATCACGCTCTAAAATAATAGAGTGGTTTATGAATAAGTTCTTGCTAAAGTTTGCGTTTCAGCACATATTCATAGAAAGCAATTTTTTGTCGATTACGTTAGTATATAGGCAGTCATACTGATATCCACATTTAAC
Source organism: Vibrio sp. M60_M70 (assembly GCF_037162085.1). Taxonomy (NCBI): domain Bacteria; kingdom Pseudomonadati; phylum Pseudomonadota; class Gammaproteobacteria; order Vibrionales; family Vibrionaceae; genus Vibrio; species Vibrio sp. M60_M70. Next base: position 2,021,690 of record NZ_JARLUL010000001.1, on the reverse strand, counting down.
AAATAATGGTTATGTGGGTGCAGAACCAATACAAAGTGTGGAGATACAAGTTTGATAAATGTTTTCCTTGTAGATGATCACGAGCTGGTTCGCACAGGGATACGACGTATTATTGAAGACGTCCGTGGAATGAACGTAGCAGGAGAAGCTGACAGCGGTGAAGATGCAGTAAAATGGTGTCGCAGTAATCATGCTGACGTCGTTTTAATGGACATGAACATGCCAGGAATTGGTGGCTTGGAAGCCACTAAAAAAATTCTTCGCGTGAATCCTGATGTGAAAATCATCGTACTTACCGTTCATACAGAAAACCCGTTTCCAACCAAGGTGATGCAGGCAGGTGCGTCTGGTTATTTAACCAAAGGTGCTGGCCCTGATGAAATGGTGAATGCGATTCGTGTAGTTAATAGTGGGCAGCGTTACATCTCACCAGAGATTGCGCAGCAGATGGCATTGAGTCAATTTTCTCCAGCCTCTGAGAACCCTTTTAAAGACTTATCCGAACGTGAATTGCAGATCATGCTTATGATCACCAAAGGCCAAAAGGTAACGGATATTTCTGAGCAACTTAATTTAAGTCCAAAGACAGTCAACAGCTATCGCTACCGACTCTTTAGTAAATTGGACATTAATGGTGACGTTGAGTTAACTCACTTAGCGATTCGCCACGGAATGCTGGACACCGAGACCCTTTAGCGTGAATCCTCCCTTCGATTCGGCTTCCTTTCTCAAGACAGTAACTCATCAGCCCGGCGTTTACAGAATGTACAACGCCGAAGCTGTTGTCATCTATGTAGGTAAAGCCAAAGACCTAAAAAAGCGCCTTTCAAGCTACTTTCGAAAAAAGTAGACAGTGAGAAAACTCGCGCGCTTGTCAGTAATATCGCCAAAATTGACGTCACAGTGACTCACACTGAGACAGAAGCGCTCATCTTAGAGCATAACTACATCAAGCAGTATTTACCGAAATACAATGTTTTGCTGCGAGATGATAAGTCTTACCCTTATATCTTTATTAGCGGTCATAAGCACCCACGGCTTTCTATCCACCGTGGCGCCAAGAAGCGCAAAGGTGAATATTTTGGCCCCTACCCAGATTCTGGTGCAGTAAGAGAAACATTGCATTTGCTGCAAAAGATATTTCCTGTGCGTCAGTGTGAAGACACCGTCTATTCCAACCGAACGCGCCCATGTTTGATGTACCAAATTGGCCGTTGTGCAGGGCCATGCGTTGATACCATCATTTCTGATGAAGAATACGCAGAGCTGGTTGGCTTTGTGCGCATGTTTTTGCAAGGCAAAGACCAGCAAGTACTCAAACAACTGATCGAGAAAATGGAAGTTGCCAGTCAGCAACTGCGCTTTGAAGATGCCGCTAAATTTCGCGATCAAATCCAAGCGATTAGACGTGTTCAAGAGCAGCAGTATGTCTCAGAAGACAGCATGGATGATATGGATGTACTAGGGTTTGCTCAGGAGAATGGTATTGCGTGTATTCATATCCTAATGATACGCCAAGGTAAAGTGCTTGGTAGCCGTAGCCATTTTCCGAAAATCCCACAAAATACAAGCCAGCAGGAAGTGTTCGATAGTTTTCTGACTCAATACTATTTGAGCCATAACGAAGCGCGCACGATTCCTTCTCGTATTATTTTGAATCAAGAGTTGGCAGAAGATATTGCGCCAATACAGAAAGCGTTAAGTGAAGTGGCAGGTCGTAAGGTTCATTTCCATACCTCGCCAACTGGCTCTCGAGCAAGGTATCTCAAGCTTTCGAACACGAATGCACTAACGGCGATTACCACCAAAATCAATCACAAGATGACGATTAATCAGCGTTTTCATGCGCTTCGCGAAACATTGAAGTTGGAGTCTATTGCTCGAATGGAGTGTTTTGATATCTCCCATACCATGGGGGAAAGTACGATTGCATCGTGTGTGGTGTTCAACAATGAAGGCCCCGTTAAGCAGGAGTATCGTCGCTATAACATCACTGGGATTACTGGTGGTGACGATTACGCTGCAATGGGACAAGCGTTGGAGCGCCGTTATTCGAAGCAATTGGACGTAGAGAAAATTCCCGACATCATCTTTATCGATGGTGGTAAAGGCCAGTTAAATCGTGCGCATGACATCATTTCGCAATATTGGGGAGATTGGCCAAAGCGTCCCATCATGATTGGTATTGCAAAAGGCGTTACTCGCAAACCAGGTTTAGAAACGCTGATTACAGTCGATGGGGACGAGTTTCATTTACCAAGCGATGATCCAGCGCTGCACCTTATTCAACATATTCGTGATGAAAGCCATAACCATGCTATAGCGGGGCATCGTGCTAAGCGAGGTAAAACCAGACGTACTAGTGCACTTGAAGGGATTGAGGGAATTGGCCCTAAACGACGTCAGGCGTTACTCAAGTACATGGGTGGGTTACAAGAACTTAAACGTGCAAGTGTCGAAGAAATCGCCAAAGTACCGGGAATAAGTCACTCTTTAGCAGAAATTATTTTCCAAGCATTGAAACAATAAGGAAAATCGCGCAACATTAAGCCGCAATGTGTAAGAGAATAATAAAATGCGTTTGAATATCCCGAACATTCTGTCTCTTCTTAGACTGTTCCTAATCCCTGTTTTTGTGGTTGTCTTTTATCTACCTTATTCATGGGCACCGTTTGCAGCAGCAATGGTGTTTTGGGTAGCGGGTTTTACTGACTGGCTTGACGGTATGTTGGCCCGTAAACTTGGCCAAACTTCTCGTTTTGGTGCGTTTATTGATCCTGTTGCTGATAAAGTGCTAGTGGCAACGGCATTGATTTTAATCACGGAACATTACCATTCAATTTGGGTGACCATTCCTGCGGTAACGATGATCGCGCGAGAAATCATTATCTCAGCATTGCGAGAATGGATGGCTGAAATCGGTAAGCGAGCCAGTGTTGCGGTATCTTGGGTTGGCAAAGTAAAAACTGTTTCGCAAATGTTCGCCTTATGGGTGTTGATATGGCGTTACGATGAATGGATGGTTTGGCTAGGCTTTGCAGCCTTGTATGTGGCAACTTTCTTGACGTACTGGTCAATGATTCAATATTTAGCAGCTGCGAAAGACGATCTGTTGAATGAAGAGCATCATTAAATTCTGATATTAGAAAGCAGGCTTAATAGCCTGCTTTTTTGTATCTAAGATAATCTACAGCATTTCTTTGCTTCTCACGTTTTTCAATGCTTGCTAACAGTCATGCTTGAAATTTGTATCTGGGGCTTTTGCTTCGATAGAGTTCCATATGTGATCTAAGTCTTGTTTTCGCCCTTGGAGAGTCTCAGAGAAGCGAGCCTCCTGATTATTAACGCTTCAATACACGTAACGCACGGCCATCAGTGTAAGGCGTAGCCAAAGTTTTATGATAAACAAGTGTATTTAAGCGATTTTTAGTATTAAAACTAAGCAATCTACAGTCTTTCGCACAAATTCTAGTCAAACGATTTAAAAAAATAAAAATAGTATTGACTCGATCGCTCGAATCCGTAGAATGCATCCCGTACCCAAGAGAGCACAGCTCAGTAGGGTGGTGAAAAAAAGCTTAGCTTTATTCACAGATTAGGCGCCTTGGCAGAGTGGCTATGCAGCGGATTGCAAATCCGTGGACCTCGGTTCGACTCCGGGAGGCGCCTCCATTATTCTTTTGAGAGTGAATAGCTTTCGAGAATAAATGCGACACTAGCTCAGTTGGTAGAGCGCAACCTTGCCAAGGTTGAGGTCACGAGTTCGAACCTCGTGTGTCGCTCCAAATTTTATTGATATGGCGTTAGCGGTATCAGATGGTGTTTTACTTTTCTGTAAAGGCATCACAAAGAATATTTGTGTGCCCTGGTGGTGGAATTGGTAGACACAAGGGATTTAAAATCCCTCGACGTTCGCGTTGTGCCGGTTCAAGTCCGGCCCGGGGCACCATCTCATATTAAATGCGACACTAGCTCAGTTGGTAGAGCGCAACCTTGCCAAGGTTGAGGTCACGAGTTCGAACCTCGTGTGTCGCTCCAGGTTTAAGGCCCAGCATAAAAAATGCTGGGCCTTTTTTGTGTTTCTTAAAATCTTAAATTTCTTCTTCGCGATGTATTTCTTTAAGCACTGAGCTCCTTCAGCTTACTAACTTAACTCCTTGTTAATTTTAGCCATAGCAACGTCACTTCATGGCCATACCTATCCGACTAGTTTAAGTTTAGTCAATCAAAGTTCTGTGAATAAAGACTCATCGATTTAGGCTGAGCAGTAACGTAAATACTAGCTCTGTTAAATGCCTTGGATACTGAAAATAATGTTCTACGATTAAAGAGTGGTATGTTCATAAACCGTTTTGGTTCATGGCGCTGATATTGTAAGGATATTTGTTTAATTAACAGGTATTTGAGAAAAGAAGAAAAGCGTTGTAGATGAGTATGAATGTACAAATATCACTAGGGGGAACTTTGTTGTGATTTGCGTCACTGTTACTAATATGAAAAATCGTTGCCAGAAGATTTTATTTTGTGATAAATTCGCGCGCAATCTCGGAGCGTAATTAACAACGTTTGATCTCTGGGGGATACGCGTAGTGACCATTCAAGCTGATTGTGACACTGCGTAGGGTAGGTATCGGCAAAGCCTTTTGTCGATAGACGGGATACTAATGCTGTAAAAGCGGCATATTAATGGGAAACCCAACATTGAAACCTTTGAATAAACACACACTAATCAGCTTCATACTGCCGAAATGTCCTGTTTTACAAAACGGGTGCATTACGGAACCTTGATTAATCCCTTTTACATATAAAGTCACGAATATCGTGACAGATGATCTGTATTTGTCATTTTGCACTGACAAATGCGGAGGGGTATACACACCTCCTGTAACTTCATTCCAATGATTATTAATACAGGATATAGAATTATTATAATTCAAGGGATTATGTAGTATGAGCACTGCCTTTGAAGTCGATAGCAATATCGCAAACATTTTTTCGTCTCAGGTTCCTATCGTTGAGGGAACGTATGACTTAACGCCAGATCAAGTATTGATTGATCAGGCTGAGCATGAATCTGAAGTGCGTTCTTATCCACGTCGCTTGCCAATCGCAATCAAACAAGCTTTTGGTTGCTTGGTTGAAGATACACGTGGACAGATCTTTTTAGACTGCCTTGCGGGGGCGGGCACTCTAGCTTTGGGGTATAACCATCCTGAAATAAACCAAGCTCTGAAAGAGCAATTAGATTCGGGTCTGCCATATCAGACGCTAGATATTGCAACATCAGCAAAAACGACGTTTATTCAATCTGTTAAATCTTTTCTTCCTCAAGAGTTAAGTGAGAACAGCGTTATCCAATTTTGTGGTCCGTCTGGAGCCGATGCAGTTGAAGCCGCGATCAAACTCGCGAAGCAGACTACTGGTCGCAACACCATGTTTGCTTTTCGTGGCGCATATCATGGTATGACTAACGGCACAATGGGCATGATGGGCAACCTAGGTACGAAAGCGCGTCGAACTGGTTTAATGTCAGATGTGCACTTTATGCCTTTCCCATACAATCTGCGTTGTCCATTTGGGCTTGGCGGTGATGAAGGTGCGAAAGCAAGCATTCGTTATATCGATCGTCTTTTAAACGATGATGAATCGGGCATTATGAAGCCTGCTGCGATCATCGTTGAGCCAGTGCAAGGTGAGGGTGGTGTTGTTCCTGCGCCAGCATTCTGGCTGCGAGAGTTACGTCGTATTTGTGATGAACACGGTATCTTACTGATCTTCGATGAGATCCAGTGTGGTGTTGGTAAAACTGGCTACAATTTCGCATTTGAAGAGTCGGGAATTGTTCCAGATATCCTGTGTTTATCAAAAGCTATTGGCGGTGGCTTACCAATGTCGCTATTGGTTATCAACAAGCAGCATGATACTTGGAAGCCGGGCGAACACACAGGTACGTTTCGTGGCAATCAGTTAGCCATGGTCTCTGGTGCGAAAGCATTAGAAATCATCCAGCGTGACAATCTGGTTGAGCATGCCAATATTGCGGGCCAGTATTTGCACTATGGTCTTGAAAGCATTCAAAAGCGCGTGAACTGTATCGCAGAAGTACGTGGCAAAGGCTTGATGCTTGGTGTGGAGATTAAAAATCCAAACGGTGAGCTCAATAAATTTGGCGAACCTCAAGCGGATAGTGAACTCACTCTTTCCATTCAACGCGCAGCACTTGAGCGTGGCTTGATCGTTGAGAAAGGCGGACGTGAAGGTGCAGTAATTCGCTTCCTTCCTCCTCTTATCATCTCGTTTGAGCAAATCGACTTTGCTTTACGTGTATTTGAAGACGCGATTTTAGCAGCAGGCGGTAGTCACATCGAAACTCAGCCACAAGATGAATGGAAGAAGCATTTCATCCACACTGGAGAGTTGGGCAGCAATGAGTTTGCTTCGGTGATGAATCACACTACGACAGCAATGAAATCAGTGTTTGAACAGGTTGCTGCACCATACTCAGGTATGGATCCAAAAGCATTGGAAGCAGCGATCCATGCTGTTGATCTTGACAATAAAAATGCGCCTCTCAAAACGGTTATTGATGATGCAGCCGAGTTGGTCGCGAAAAACGCGATTTTTACTCAACATCCAGATTGTATCGCTCACCTTCATACTCCACCGTTGATGCCTGCTATTGCCGCAGAGGCAATGATTGCGGCTTTGAACCAATCAATGGACTCATGGGATCAAGCTTCATCAGCGACTTATGTTGAACAGAAAGTTGTGAACTGGCTATGCGATAAATACGAGTTAGGTGAAAAAGCGGACGGTATCTTCACGAGCGGCGGCACGCAAAGTAATCAAATGGGTTTGATGCTTGCGCGTGATTGGATTGCTGACAAACTCAGTGCGCACTCAATTCAAAAGCTTGGCCTTCCTGAATACGCAGACAAGCTGCGTATTGTATGTTCGAAAAAATCCCACTTCACGGTTCAAAAATCAGCGTCTTGGATGGGGTTGGGTGAAAAAGCGGTTATGACCGTCGATGCTAATGCCGATGGAACGATGGATGTCACTAAGTTAGACGAAGTTCTAAATCAGGCAAAAGCAGAAGGTTTGATCCCATTTGCAATTGTCGGCACAGCGGGCACAACGGATCACGGTGCTATTGATGACCTAGACTTTATCGCCGATATGGCAGCGAAACATGACATGTGGATGCACGTCGACGGTGCATACGGTGGAGCTCTGATTCTAAGTAGCCAAAAAGCCCGTCTGAAAGGTTGTGAGCGTGCACACTCCATCAGCGTAGACTTCCACAAGTTGTTTTACCAAACCATCAGTTGTGGCGCGCTGTTGGTGAATGACAAGTCTAACTTTAAATTCCTGCTTCATCACGCAGACTACTTGAACCGCGAACACGACGAACTACCGAACTTGGTGGATAAGTCTATTGCTACAACTAAGCGTTTTGATGCGCTCAAAGTGTTTATGACGATGCAAAGCGTGGGGCCAAAAGCCCTAGGTGATATGTACGATCATTTACTTGATCAGACGCTTGAAGTTGCGGACATGATTCGAGATAACAAACACTTTGAGTTGTTGGCTGAACCATCGCTATCTACGGTTCTGTTCCGCGCGACACATGAATCAGCGGATCTTGACGAACTGAACAAAACGTTGCGCTTAGAAGCGTTAACACGCGGTATCGCGGTATTGGGTGAAACCATTGTCGACGATAAAACCGCGCTTAAATTTACGATTTTGAACCCGTGTCTGACGACGGCGGACTTTGAATCTTTGCTCTCAAAAATCAATACGCTAGCGGCAGAGCTAGTTTAACAAAGGTAACGGAAAACTATGGCAATTCTACAGATTGGTGCAGGCGGCGTTGGCTGGGTAGTTGCACATAAAGCAGCACAAAACAACGACGTTCTGGGTGATATCACAATCGCATCACGTACCGTAGGTAAGTGTGAGAAAATCATCGAATCGATTCAGAAGAAAAACAATCTGAAAGATTCAACTAAGAAACTAGAAGCTCGTGCGGTAAACGCGGACGACGTAGATTCTTTAGTTGCTTTAATTAAAGAAGTGCAGCCTGACTTAGTGATCAACGCGGGTCCTCCTTGGGTGAACATGTCTATTATGGAAGCATGTTACCAAGCTAAAGTGTCATACCTTGATACATCTGTTGCGGTTGATTTGTGCTCTGAAGGCCAACAAGTACCTCAAGCTTACGATTGGCAGTGGGGCTACCGTGAGAAGTTTGAAGAGGCGGGTATCACAGGTATTCTTGGTGCCGGTTTCGATCCGGGCGTAGTATCGGTGTTTGCTGCATACGCGGTGAAACATCTGTTCGATGAAATCGATACTATCGACGTAATGGATGTAAACGCAGGTGACCACGGTAAGAAGTTCGCAACTAACTTTGACCCAGAAACGAACATGCTTGAGATTCAAGGTGATTCCTTCTACTGGGAAAACGGCGAGTGGAAACAAGTACCTTGTCACTCACGCATGCTTGAGTTTGAATTCCCGAACTGTGGTTCACATAAAGTGTACTCAATGGCGCACGACGAAGTTCGATCTATGCAAGAGTTCATCCCGGCGAAACGCATTGAGTTTTGGATGGGGTTCGGTGACCGTTACCTGAACTATTTCAACGTAATGCGCGATATTGGTCTACTCAGCCCAGACCCACTGACGCTGCACGACGGCACGGTAGTCCAACCTCTACACGTATTGAAAGCGCTACTGCCGGACCCAACATCTCTCGCACCAGGTTATACAGGCTTAACGTGTATCGGTACTTGGGTACAAGGTAAGAAAGACGGTAAAGATCGCAGCGTATTTATCTACAACAACGCAGATCACGAAGTTGCATACGAAGATGTTGAACACCAAGCTATCTCATACACCACTGGCGTACCTGCGATCACCGCGGCTTTACAGTTTTTCCGTGGTAAGTGGGCAGACAAAGGCGTGTTCAACATGGAGCAGCTAGATCCAGACCCATTCCTAGAAACCATGCCATCGATTGGTCTAGATTGGCATGTTCAAGAACTGGAGCCAGGACAACCTGTTATCCATAAATTGAAGTAAGAATTTAGCGACTCTTATTTGTACGTTTAAGCCGATGCACTTGCGTCGGCTTTGTTCGATTTTATAGTGCCTTTGCTAAGGCGAAGGGACGTAAGGTATCAAAATGCAACAAAACGAACTAAAAACGCCATACTTCATGATCAATGAAGACAAGCTGATTGAGAACCTAGAGAAAGCAAAACAGCTAAAAGACATCTCTGGTGTGAAGCTTGTATTAGCACTGAAGTGCTTCTCAACATGGGGTGTATTCGACATCATCAAGCCTTACCTAGACGGAACAACAAGTTCTGGCCCGTTTGAAGTGAAGCTTGGCTACGAAACGTTCGGTGGTGAGACACACGCATACAGTGTGGGTTACAGCGAAGATGACGTTCGCGACGTGGCGGACATCTGTGACAAGATGATCTTTAACTCTCAGTCACAGCTAGCGGCTTATCGTCATATTGTCGAAGGTAAAGCATCGATTGGCTTGCGACTAAACCCAGGTGTGAGCTACGCAGGGCAAGACTTAGCAAACCCAGCTCGTCAATTCTCTCGTCTTGGTGTTCAGGCTGATCACATCAAACCGGAAATTTTTGATGGTATTGATGGCGTAATGTTCCACATGAACTGTGAGAACAAAGACGTGGATGCGTTTATCGGCTTACTCGATGCTATTTCAGAGCAGTTTGGCGAGTACCTAGATAAGCTGGACTGGGTAAGCATGGGTGGCGGCGTTTTCTTCACATGGCCGGGGTACGACATCGAGAAGTTGGGTTTAGCGCTTAAAGCATTCTCAGAGAAACACGGCGTACAAATGTATCTAGAGCCGGGTGAAGCGATCATCACTAAGACAACCGATCTTGTTGTAACAGTGGTTGATATTGTGGAGAACGTGAAGAAGACGGCGATTGTCGATTCAGCAACAGAAGCTCACCGTTTGGATACGCTTATCTACAACGAGCCAGCGTCCATTCTTGAAGCATCTGAAAACGGTGAACATGAATACGTGATTGGATCGTGCTCTTGTTTAGCTGGTGACCAGTTTTGCGTGGCGAACTTCGAACAGCCTCTCGAGATCGGACAGCGTCTGCACATTCTAGATAGTGCAGGTTACACCATGGTGAAACTGAACTGGTTTAACGGTCTACGTATGCCTTCGGTTTACTGTGAACGCTCGAATGGTGACATTCAAAAACTGAATGAATTTGACTACTCTGATTTCAAACGTTCACTGTCTCAGTGGTCAGTGAAATAAAACGTATCGAGTATTAGAACGACAAAGAGCAGCTGAATTGCTGCTCTTTTTTATTGGGGAAGCGTTAAAGGTATGCAGTTAGCTTTCTACAATTACACGAGTGTCTTCACTCAGAGATTCTAACTCATTAGCCACGTCCTCAATCTCTAGCTCGCTAGGCAGTTTAATCGCCATTTTTGCGCTGAATAAGCTGGAGCTTACCCCACCGCCGCCTGCAATGAATACGCGTTGGCAATCCATATCTAGAATTGAAATGCCTTGATTATCGAGAACGTGAGTAATTTCATTCACAATACCTGCTCTATCGTTGGCATCTAAGCGAAGCTGAAAGATAGTGTCTTCACGATGCGAGTGAGGATCCGAGTCAACGAACCTAACCACAAGAGTTTGACATGAAGAGAACGCCTCTTTAACGATGTCGGCATTTTCTCTTGGAAGCTCTACTTTGATGACACCTGCAACTTGATCTTCAATAAAGTTTACTTTGCTTATCAGCCATTTACCGCCATTTTCATGAGTAATTGCTGCGAGTTCTTTGATAGTTGCGGGTGACGCTTGTCCGACAAAATTAACAATAAATACGGTGTTCATAATGTCCCCTCCTGGAATAAGGTTTGGACGCAGTACGAATAAACGTGCTACTTAAGTTATTGGAATAAATCCTTTTATTTAGTGTAGGTGCTAGGAGAGGGTTATGTTTGATGAAAGTCAATTTTTGACACTAATTCGTGAAGCAAATAATTAAAACGATGTTTAGGGCACAAAAAAGCAGCCATCATAAGGCTGCTTTTCTACTGAGTATCAACTCAACTCAAGTCAAGGCTAAAATGTTACTTTTAGTTCGACACCGTAAAATTGGCTGTCGTAGTTGGCGCCTGCGTCCATTGCGAATTTTGCGACGTCTTGATTACCAAACCAAGGTGATGAATTAAATTGTAGCTCTGCACTACCGCCCCACGCATCGGTTACCCAATAATGGATATGCCCAACAGGGTTTAGGAAGAAGAGTGATACATCACCGACGGTTTCAGAGCCCATGACTTCGCCGCCGTTTGCTACAATATCTTGCTCAGCAGTGAGCATCATTTCGCCAACCACAGCACCAAAGAATGGTGTGATAAAAATATCCTGCCAAGATGGCACTTCTGCAAATGCCTCTACTCCGTACTCCCAAAAGAACGTTGACATGGTTGCGGAGTACAAGAATGACTGAAACTCGTTATAGCCAGCGTGGCGTGCGGCTGTGTAGTAAACGCCGCCAAAATAAGGGTGCATGATGTAGTTGAGGACATGTTCATCACGATCCCAAACAGGCCCGTCAGAGACATTATCTTTCCATTTTTGACCCAGCTTACTCATGTCTCGGTCTTCTTCGTCCCACTTAGTGATACTTTCTGGAAGGAAAGTCATCATACCAACGGTTGCGATACTCAGGCCAAGAATGGTGTATGTTTGACCCATGAGGTAATCCCAGTCTTTATCTTGAGGGATTATGAGATGTTTAGGCTGAAGCCCTGCATCAAGATTTAATGAATCATCATTATTCTGTTCAAACATAAGACCGCGATTTTGAGACTCGAAGGTGTACAGAGTCGTCGTTTCGCAGTAACCTGACAAGCAATCAGGTGTGTAAGAAAACTCCGTATGACTGGTCATATCGTACTGACTTGCGTGCGCAAGCGCTGACGAAGTCAAGCAAAGGCCAGTTAGAGTTTTCTTGAACATGGATGATTTTGACACAAAGGTCTCCGAGTTGATGGTGTGATGATTGGGCTCGCAATTATCCCTCAAAACATCAACCATTTAAATACTTGATCCTTATTTAGTCCCAATATATCTCGTCGAGATTCGTCCAAATAAAAAGAAAAATAAGCACTATAACGAATAATAGGATCGTGCTTATGTTCAGGAGTCAGTTGTGAAAATAGCAATGCTTAGTACCGGTGAGGAAGTGCTCCACGGTGATATTGTTGATACTAATGCGGCATGGTTATCTAGCCTGTTTTATCAACATGGATTTGGCTTAACAAAGCGCTCAACGGTTGGTGATAGCCTGTCGAGCTTGGTTGAAGAGTTTTTAATGTTGAGCTTCAACAATGACGTGGTGATCGTGAATGGTGGTTTAGGGCCAACGACCGATGATATGAGTGCGGCCGCCGCAGCGAGAGCTGCTGAGTGTAAACTCGTGCTTTTCAAAGAGTGGTTGCAGCATCTAGAAAGTTTGTATGCTCGACGTGGCATCCCAATGCCAGACAGTAACTTAAAACAAGCCATGCTACCAGAAACGGCTGAGATTTTGGATAACCCGATAGGCACGGCCTGTGGTTTCAAGATGCTGATTAATGATGCCATTTTTTATTTTACGCCGGGTGTGCCAAGTGAATTTAAGCTTATGGCAGAGACGCAAATTTTGCCTGATCTGAGAAGAGCTTTTCCAGAGGTGCAAGGTTCATGTTGTAGTCGAATCTATACGTTTGGCCTTTCCGAATCCGGCATCTCGGACAAGCTTGATCAGCTAAAACTTCCTCAAGGGTATGAGCTTGGTTATCGCTCTTACTTGCCTTTTATTGAAGTGAAACTCTTTGGCCCTTCTGACCAGCTTGAACAGCGTTTGAAGTTGGTACAGATGATCAATAAGCATCTTGAAAGCAATACCGTTAGTATTGATTTACCTATGGTTGAAAATGTCGGCCAGTTGTTGGTCGATAAAGGACTAACGGTGTCTATCTCCGAAAAAAGCAGCGGGGGATACTTAACTTATTGGTTAAATAGTGATGAAAACGCTGAAAGGCAACTTGGACATGGTTGGGTACTACCAAGCCAGACTCAAGCGATGAGCAACAGCGGAGACCCATTAGCGGAAACCTTTGCTCTGGCAGGAGCGACGCGAGAGAAGTGTGGGACGGATTTATCACTCGTCACTGGCGATATTGAAGAGGGTGTTTTTTCCGTCGCTTTATCGACACCGTCAGGCGAGTGGGGAGCGTTATATAAACTCTCGAAAAAGTATCAGCGCAATGATCAAGTTAAAGTGATCAGCACGGCAGCACTAGACTTGTTGCGTCGTTACCTAGAACGTAAACCGATGTTTGCACATTATGCATTTTTAGAGAAAGTTAAAGAGATGCATCTCCCAGGTAGTGCTTTATAACCAGAGACCTATAACAGCCTGAGAGATAAAACACGTAGATACAAAAAAGCCAAGGTAATCACCTTGGCTTTTGCGTTTTATACCGTCGAGTCACGTTATGCGCGCTGCTTTTCTTTCATCGCATAGTTAACGCCACTGAGTGACAAATCCGATTTTGCTTTACAGATACAAGGTAATATCTCATCACTTTGCGTGTAAGCCATGGCAAAACCAACATACTCCACTTCACCAGATTCCAACTTGCAGCGACAAGCGCCACAGTGCCCATCACGACAGTTGTATTCTGGTAATAAGCCAGCTTGCTCCATTGTTTCCAAAATTGTATTGGAAGGGTTGGATTCAATACTGATGAGTTTGTTGATTTTGAGTGTTGCCATTACAGCTCGAATCCTTCGAAGTCGTCTGCGCGAACTTCATTGTCAATTTGACCCACAAGGTAAGAAGAAATTTCCGCTTCTTGAGGTGCAACTTGAACGTTATCTGAAGACAACCAAGCGTTAATCCACGGGATTGGGTTGGTTGTTGCTTCTGGATAAGCTGCAGGTAGACCTACTGCTTGCATACGGATGTTGGTGATGTATTCAACATATTGGCTTAGGATGTCTTTGTTTAGACCGATCATAGAGCCATCTTTGAATAGATACTCTGCCCACTCTTTTTCTTGCTCAGCCGCTTCTTTGAATAGGTCAAAACAGTCTTGTTTTGCTTCTTCTGCGATTTGCATGAAAGTGAAATCATCCTGACCGTTACGTAGCAGGTTGATCATGTGTTGCGTACCGTTCAGGTGAAGTGCTTCATCACGTGCAATCAGTTTGATGATTTTCGCGTTACCTTCCATTAGTTCGCGTTCTGCGAAAGCGAAAGAACATGCGAAACTTACGTAAAAACGAATCGCTTCTAGAGCGTTCACAGACATCAGACAGATGTACAGTTTCTTCTTAAGGTCGTACAGACTAACCTTAACTGTTTCACCGTTAAGGACATGCTCACCTTCACCGTAGCGATGGTAATCATTCGTCGCTTGAATCAAATCGTCGTAGTAGTGCGCGATGTCTTTTGCACGCTTCAGGATGTGCTCGTTCTCAACGATATCATCAAATACCACAGCAGGGTCGTTCACGATGTTACGAATAATGTGCGTGTAAGAACGAGAGTGAATCGTTTCAGAGAAAGACCAAGTCTCAATCCAAGTCTCTAGTTCCGGCAGAGACACAAGCGGTAGCAGTGCCACGTTAGGGCTACGACCTTGGATAGAGTCTAGAAGCGTTTGATACTTCAAGTTAGAGATGAAGATGTGCTTCTCGTGATCTGGCAGTTTGTTGTAATCGATACGGTCGCTAGATACGTCTACTTCTTCTGGACGCCAGAAGAAAGAAAGTTGTTTCTCGATAAGCTTTTCGAAAATCTCAAACTTTTGTTGGTCGTAGCGTGCAACGTTTACTGATTGACCTAGGAACATTGGTTCCTTCAACTGGTCATTCTTTTTTTGGTTAAAAGTACTGTAAGCCATAATGCCTCAATTCCTTTTAAACCTCCCCATAAGGGGAGGTTATCGATAGTCTGTCTTTACGGAGTGTTGGGTGCGGGTAGATTAAATCTTACAACCGCCGCCAGCACAATCGTCATCTTGTGGTTGAACAGCGTCTTTCTGTTCATCTTTTGCGCCATCACGAGTGTTATGGTAGTAAAGCGTTTTCACACCAAACTTGTACGCTGTTAGCAGGTCTTGAAGTAGTTTCTTCATTGGTACCTTGCCAGTCTCGTAGCGTGACGGATCGTAGTTAGTATTAGCAGAGATAGCTTGGTCAACAAACTTCTGCATAATACCCACAAGATGTAGGTAACCGTCGTTCGAACCGATGTTCCAAAGCAGTTCATAGTTGTCTTTAAGTTCAGTGAACTCAGGTACAACTTGCTTCAGAATACCGTCTTTCGAAGCTTTTACTGAAACATAACCACGTGGTGGCTCAATACCGTTAGTTGCGTTTGAAATCTGAGAAGAGGTCTCAGAAGGCATTAGCGCAGTCAGTGTTGAGTTACGTAGGCCGTGCTCCATAATTTCTTTACGTAGGCTGTCCCAGTCGTAGTGCAGCGCTTCGTCACAAATTAGGTCGATATCTTTCTTGTACGTATCAATCGGCAGTAAGCCTTTCGCGTAGTTCGTTTCGTCGAATGAAGGACACTTGCCTTGCTCTTTTGCCAGTTCTACCGATGCTTTTAGTAGGTAGTACTGCATTGCTTCGAACGTACGGTGAGTCAGGCCATTTGCGCTACCGTCAGAGTATTTCACGCCATGCTTCGCTAAGTAGTAAGCGAAGTTGATCACACCAACACCTAGCGTACGACGGTTCATCGTCGATTTGTATGCCGCTGGTAGGGGGTAATCTTGATAATCAAGCAGTGCATCTAGCGCACGAACAACAAGATCAGATAGCTCTTCGAAATCATCTAGAGACTTGATAGCACCAAGGTTGAAGGCAGAAAGCGTACATAGTGCGATCTCGCCCGAGTCATCTTCAACGTTAGTTAATGGCTTCGTTGGCAGTGCGATTTCTAGACATAGGTTCGATTGACGAACTGGCGCTACTTCAGAGTCGAATGGGCTGTGAGTATTACAGTGGTCCACGTTCTGAATGTAGATACGACCTGTTGATGCACGCTCTTGCATTAGCAGAGTGAACATTTCAATCGCTTTAACCGTTTCTTTCTTGATTGAAGGATCGTTCTCGTACTTCACGTATAGACGCTCAAACTCTTCTTGGTTTTCGAAGAATGCGTCGTATAGACCCGGTACGTCTGAAGGTGAGAATAGTGTGATGTTGCCACCCTCAACCAAACGTTGGTACATCAGTTTGTTCAGCTGTACACCGTAGTCCATGTGACGAACACGGTTCTCTTCAACACCACGGTTGTTTTTAAGCACCATTAGAGAGCGAGCTTCGCCGTGCCACATTGGGTAGAATACAGTCGCTGCGCCACCACGAACACCACCTTGCGAACAACATTTTACTGCGGTTTGGAAGTATTTGTAGAACGGGATACAGCCAGTGTGGAATGCTTCACCACCGCGAATCTCTGAACCTAATGCACGGATACGACCAGCGTTGATACCAATACCAGCGCGCTGAGATACGTAACGAACAATCGAGCTTGCTGTTGCGTTGATAGAATCAAGACTGTCGCCACACTCAATCAGAACACATGAGCTGAACTGGCGAGTAGGGGTACGCACGCCAGACATAATTGGCGTAGGTAGAGAAATCTTAAATGTCGATGTCGCATCGTAGAAACGCTTGATGTAATCAAGACGCGTTGCTTTTGGATATTTCGCAAATAGGCACGCTGCTACAAGGATATATAAGAACTGAGCACTTTCGTAAATTTGGCCCGTTACACGGTTTTGTACGAAGTACTTGCCCTCTAGCTGCTTAACTGCCGCGTATGAGAAGTTTAGGTCGCGTTTATGGTCGATGTACGCATCAAGTTCGTCGAGTTCTGCTTTTGTGTAGTCTTCTAGAATATGTTGATCGTACTTACCCATATCGACGAGGCGAGACACGTGATCATAAAGCGTTGGTGGCTCGTATTGGCCATACGCTTTTTTACGCAGATGGAATACCGCTAGGCGAGCAGCTAGGTATTGGTAATCCGGAGTCTCTTCAGAGATCAGGTCTGCCGCAGACTTGATGATTGTCTCGTGAATATCTGTCGTTGTGATGCCGTCGTAAAACTGGATGTGAGCGCGAAGTTCTACTTGAGAAACCGAAACATTATCTAGACCTTCTGCAGCCCAAGTGATAACGCGGTGGATTTTATCCAGATCGATACTTTCTTTACGGCCATCACGCTTGGTGACGGTAAGTTGTTGGTTCATTCTGCTTTATTTCCCTAAGAAAACTGATAAAAGCCGTATTTTTGTTTGTTTATGTGCAATATGAGTAAAGCTTGCGGCGGCTTTGTGATCAAAGTCTATCTATATATTGTCGCTTAAACACAACATATAGGGGTTCATTTGTTTGCGGGTTACAAGATAGTGCTATTACACTGATTTATCAAGGTACAGATCGGGGATGACTTGTGGATAACTGACAAAATGAAAAAAATCAGTAAGTGAACACTAACCGATGAGGAAAGGGCAGACTTGAATGGTTAAAAGCACGGTTTTGAGATCGGTTTAGAAATAACCGCATGCAAAAATATTTTCCTTGATCTTTGGCCGTTTTTATCTACGAAAAATAGGTTGGTTAAAATGGAATCTAGAGCACGAATTTTAGGCATAAAAAGACAAAAAAAGCGGCAACTTTGTGCTACCGCTTTCGATTCATTTTCTACAAAAAATGTCAATCACAAAACACATTTTTTAACTTAATAGCGTTCAGTATTTTTTAGTATGAACGATGTAGTTTACATCTACATTACGACCGAGTTTGTAGCTGTCATTTAGAGGGTTGTAATGAAGCCCCGTAATGCCCATTTCCGTCAGGTCTGTTTGGTCTATCATCTTCATCATTTCGGCAGGCTTGATAAACTTCTCGTGCTCGTGAGTCCCCTCAGGAACAATCTTAAGAAGCTTCTCTGCACCGACAATAGCAAACAAGTATGACTTGATGTTTCGGTTCAAGGTTGAGAAAAACACGTGACCACCAGGTTTTACTAGCGCAGCACAAGAGCGGATAACGGAGAGAGGATCTGGAACGTGTTCAAGCATCTCCATACAAGTCACGACATCGTAAGTCCCTGCGTTTTCTATAGCGTGGTCTTCTATTGTGCTCTGAATGTAGGTCAGTTGAGTACCTGTTTCTAATGCATGTAGTCGCGCGACTTCTAAAGGTTCTTTGCCCATATCAAGTCCAGTCACAATAGCGCCTTCTTTCGCCATGCTTTCAGCAAGAATGCCACCACCACAGCCGACATCAAGTGCGCGCTTGCCAAACAAGCCATTTGCTTTTTCAAGTACATAGTTCAAACGAAGTGGGTTAATTTGGTGAAGCGGCTTAAACTCGCCTTCTAAATCCCACCATCGAGAAGCCATGTCCTCGAATTTCTTAATTTCACTTGGGTCGACGTTTTGTGCTTTAGTCATAATTGGTTTTATTGCATTCAATCTGAGTCCTTTAGAGGGCGCCAGTATACTCCAACGTTTTATCCCCAAACAACCTCGATGTGCTTAGTGAAGGGACAATGACAGAGTTCACTGGCGCGGCAAACGCGACAGGTTCCTGTAATTTTGAAAGCGCTAGCTATTGTTTTTGGTTCATCCTTGAACTAGTGCCAGTGACAATACTCTAAAACCTGCATTTTCGCGTTGTGTGGTTAAAGGAATTTACCTCGCTTTTCCGCGTAAAAAGTCCGATTTTTCTCAATATTGACCGAAATATAACCACTAATCAGAAAGATATGGGATGAGTGTGCAAATTCTCGACATTTGATTCATAACCAAGCTCACAACCTGATAAAAGGAGAGGGAAAGTGATGCCGAAGTGATGAATTGTGTGTTATATTTTTGCACCTTACACGTATCGTAATTACGATCAGATAATAGAGGGATAATGGCTCTATGAGCGATTTAGCTAAAGAGATCACGCCCGTAAACATTGAAGATGAGCTTAGAGGTTCATATCTAGACTATGCGATGTCAGTCATCGTGGGTCGTGCTCTTCCAGATGTGCGTGATGGCCTAAAACCAGTACACCGCCGCGTTTTATTCGCGATGAACGTACTAGGCAACGATTGGAACAAACCATATAAAAAATCAGCCCGTGTTGTCGGCGACGTAATCGGTAAATATCACCCACACGGTGATAGTGCTGTGTACGACACAATCGTACGTATGGCTCAGCCGTTCTCGCTTCGTTACATGCTGGTCGATGGTCAAGGTAACTTTGGCTCGATCGATGGCGACTCTGCTGCGGCAATGCGTTACACCGAAGTTCGAATGGCAAAAATTGCCCATGAACTATTGGCTGACCTAGACAAAGAAACCGTAGACTACGTACCAAACTACGACGGTACTGAGCAGATCCCAGCGGTTCTTCCAACTAAAATTCCAAACCTATTGGTTAACGGTGCTTCTGGTATCGCAGTAGGTATGGCAACCAACATTCCGCCTCATAACCTTGGCGAAGTGATCGATGGCTGTCTTGCATACATCAATAATGAAGAAATCACTATTGATGAACTAATGGATTACATTCCTGGTCCTGATTTCCCAACGGCGGCGCTGATCAGCGGTCGTAAAGGCATTGTAGACGCGTACAAAACAGGTCGCGGCAAAATCTACATGCGCTCGAAAGCGGACATCGAAGTGGAGAAGAATGGTAAAGAAACCATCATCGTCACTGAGATCCCATACCAGGTAAACAAAGCTCGCTTGATCGAAAAGATCGCTGAGTTAGTTAAAGATAAGAAAGTTGAAGGCATCAGTGCACTGCGCGACGAGTCAGATAAAGACGGTATGCGTATTGTTATTGAATGTAAGCGCGACGCTGTGGGCGAAGTGGTTCTAAACAACCTATACGCTCAGACTCAGTTGCAAACCACTTTCGGTATCAACATGGTGGCCCTAAACAATGGCCAACCACAGCTATTCAACCTGAAAGATATGTTGAAGTGCTTCGTTGATCACCGTCGTGAAGTTGTGACTCGTCGTACTATTTTCGAACTACGTAAAGCGCGTGAACGTGCCCACATCCTTGAAGGTTTAGCGCTAGCGCTTGCCAACATTGATGAAATCATTGAGCTTATCCGTAAGGCGCCAACACCGGCTGAAGCAAAAGCTGGCCTTATCGCTCGTGGTTGGGATTTAGGCAACGTTTCAGCAATGTTAGAGCGTGCAGGTACTGATGCAGCACGCCCTGAATGGCCAGAGCCTGGTATCCGCGATGGTCAGTACTTCCTGACTGAGCAACAAGCACAAGCAATTCTAGATCTACGTTTACATAAACTAACAGGTCTAGAACACGAGAAGATTCTTGGCGAATACAAAACACTTCTAGAAGAAATCGCTGAACTCATGCATATCCTTGCAAGCACTGAGCGTTTGATGGAAGTGATCCGCGAAGAACTTGAAGCCGTTCGCGACGGCTTTGGTGACGCTCGTCGTACAGAAATCACAGCTGCGAGCCATGATATCGACATGGAAGAGCTGATCGCGCGTGAAGACGTTGTGGTTACTCTATCGCATGGTGGTTACGTTAAGTACCAAGTACTGAGCGACTACGAGTCACAGCGCCGTGGTGGTAAAGGTAAGAGTGCGACCAAGATGAAAGATGAAGACCACATTGAGCGTCTTCTAGTGGCGAATACCCACGATAACATCTTGTGTTTCTCTACTCGCGGTAAAACATACCGTCTGAAAGTTTACCAATTGCCTCTAGCGAGCCGCACTGCTCGTGGTAAGCCAATTGTGAACATCCTTCCACTAGAAGAAGGTGAGCGCATTACCGCGATTCTGCGTGTTGATGAATTCTCTGAAGACAAATTCATCTTCATGGCAACAGGTGACGGTACGGTTAAGAAAACGCCGTTGAACCAGTTTGCAAATGTTCGTTCAAATGGTCTGATTGCGGTAAACCTACGTGAAGACGATTCGTTAATCGGTGTGGATATCACTAACGGCGAAAACGAAATCATGCTGTTCTCTAAAGCGGGTAAAGTGGTTCGCTTTAAAGAAGCAGAAGAAATTCCAGTACTTGACGAAAATGGTAAGCCAGTTCTTGATGAGAATGGTCAGCCAGAGATCAAGTTTAAAGGTGTTCGTCCTATGGGTCGTACCGCCTCTGGTGTTCGTGGTATGAAACTGGCTGAAAATGACCAAGTTGTATCACTTATCGTTCCTTCGCACGAAGGCGACATCCTAACGGTTACAGAAAACGGTTATGGTAAACGTACAGCGTTGAGCGAGTACCCGACAAAAGGTCGAGGCACTCAAGGTGTCGTTTCTATCAAAGTTTCTGAGCGAAACGGCCCGGTAGTTGGTGCTATCCAGGTTGTTGAAGGTGATGAAATGATGATGATCACCGACGCTGGTACACTAGTACGTACTCGTGTGGGTGAAGTTAGCCAGGTTGGTCGTAACACGCAAGGTGTAACGCTTATCCGTACTGCGGAAGACGAATCTGTTGTTGGTTTGCAACGTATTGAAGAAGTTGATGACGAAGAGCTGCCTGCTGGTGAAGAAGCAGAAGCGTTAGAGTCAACAGACGAAAATACGCAGCAAGATACTCCAGAAGCGCCAGCCGCTGATGATGCAGAGGAAGGTAACGAAGAGTAATCTTTCGTTACTATTCTAATGTAAAAAGCCGAGCCTCAGTTGCTCGGCTTTTTTGTACCTGTATCAACGCAATACAAGCATTAAACCAGTACACTAATACTCAGTTTGTCTAGGGAGCGCGTTATGTCTGTTTGGTTTTTCATTGCCATCACTTTGATGGGATTATTCGTCGTCGTATTATCGCTCAGCGCTTCAAGAGTAAGAGCGGCACAATGGTTCGGTTTTTGTGCTTTGGTACTAGTGTTAACCAGCGCTAGCTTCTTATTGTTGCGTCAATCTCCTCCACAACCTATTCAAGCTGAAGTCTCTCGAATGATGACTGCTCGCGATATCATGCAGGAAATTCAAGACCAATTACGTGAAGACCCAAACAATGCCGAATTGTGGTTTCAGTTAGGGCAGGGCTACCTGCTAGAGGGAGAACTGGATGGCGCACTGATTTGTTTTGATTACGCCATCCAACTAACTGAGCCAGTCGGTGCCACGCAACTTGCTGCGAAAGCAACGACCTTATACTACATTCACCAGCAATCAATGACGCAAGAAGTCAGTTTGCTTCTAGAACAAGCTTTGCAGATAGAACCGCATAATGAAGCGGCTTTGTCGTTGATTGCCAATGATCATTTTCTGTCATTCCGCTTTCAGGAAGCCATTGATACTTGGGTGCTATTACTCGACTCGAACGATCCAAGCTTAGATCGAGTACAAATTATTAACTCGATCAATAAAGCGAAAGAGCTGTTGTAGGCGTAGACTCTAATAAGTAATAGAAGAAAGGTGGGGGACGAATGAAGAATAAAGCGTTCGGAATATTTGTGGTGCTGTGCGGCTCCGTGTTAGTGGGTTGTAGCTCTTCCGAACATTCTGGCACCTCATCTACGGTTTATTACTCTTCCGGTTATTACGACCCTTGGTGGTACGATCATGACGATTACTGGATTTATTACTATCCGGGTTGTTGCGACAACGACGATGAATACAAAGAGAAACTAGAAGAGTGGTGGAATGGCTTGGATGAAGAGCAACAGCAATCCATCAAAGACAAAGTCGAAGATTGGAAAGACGATGATATGTCCGCCAATATCGATAACATGAAGCGACAGCTTGACGATCATTGGCAATCGCTGCCTGACGAGCAAAAGCAGGAGATTCAAACCAAGTGGGAGAACCGCCCCGAGCCTACGGCTTTACAAGACAAAGCCGTGGCAGAAAAGCTTCAACAAAGAAAAGCATTGCCGGAAACGAAGATCCAGCGCCCAGTTACACGCCCAAATGTGCAGATGCCTAAAACACGTCCACATATTCAGCCTAGGCCGAGATTTCCTCGTCGCTAATCTGTTTTCCTCTGCCTTCTATCAAACAAAAAGGGCGCAACGTGCGCCCTTCGTTTTATCCATTTAACCTAGTGTAATCGATACTGATCAGTACGTTGCTTCGCGCTCAGCAGCTGCTTTATCCCATTCTGGTGCCACCGTTTCTAAGAAGTGCTTCTTATCTGCGTTCATCTTTTCCATATCCATACCTAGTACTTGTTGCGCTTTTGCTTTGGTCGAGATATCTGGAATTTGAACTGGGTCAGTAATACCTTTTGTTGCCAGTAAACGAACTAACTTAGTACGAGCGTCAGCAGCGCGATCAACTGCGGTACCGAGTACTTCAAGTGCTACCTCAGGAGAATGCATGTGAACACCGTGAGAAGCAATCGCGTAGTCCCAACGCCATTGTGCATGGCGAATATCTTGTAGGATAGGTTGCATCTCTTCTTCTGTTGCCCCTGCTTCCCATGCTGCACCAGCTTCAAAGTGCGCTGCCACAATTTGCTTCTCGGCGGTTAGCTTCATGTTTAGTACTTGCGCTTTGCGAGTCGAAACAATGCCTTGTAGCTGCTCTTTGGTTTGAGTATGGCATTGCGCACAGGTGTCTTCAAAACGATCAAACGGGTTACCTACTTTGTGGTCGGTGTATACCGTACCGTCTTCTTTGGTTACTTTAGGCATGTGACAGTCCACACACACCACTTTGTTTTTGCCATGAATACCCGCTCTCCAAGTTTCGAAACCTGGGTGTTGTGCCTTGAGCATTGGTGCTTTAGAAACGGCGTGAGTCCAATCTTTAAAGTTCAACGCGTCGTAGTATTTCTCCATATCAGCGACGTTGGTCCCCATGTCCCATGGGAATTTGACTGCTTTAGTCGGACCTGTGAAGTAGTACTCGACATGACATTGAGCGCAGACTGACGCTTGTTTATCTAAGCGAGATTGTTGGTCAAAATTTTTGCCGATGGTGTCAAAAGCACGCTCGACGTATGGGCGAGTCAGTGCCAGTGCGGGTTCGCCCTTCTTGAAGGCTTCAGAACCCGTATTGTGACAGTCGGAACAACCGATAGGGTTGACGATTTCTGAGCCCAAGCGCGCCCATTTACCTTCAAAATAGCCGTCTTCACCGCGCTCTTCAATTACGCGGGCGACATCTGGGCTTTTACAACTCCAACAAGCCATCGGCATTGGCCCGGAGTTTTCGTCTGCTGGTGCGCCAGTTCTGAGGGTTTGCCTCACATCATCAAGCGCGTAAAAGTGACCGCGCGCTTTGTTGTAGTCTTTAGCAAAACCATAACCAGCCCACAAGATCACCATGTTTGGGTCTTCACTTAAGGCATCTTCAATATGCTCGCTTTCCGATGTGGCTTTCCAAGAGTGATATTGGTCAGGATGGTTTTGTTCAAAGGTATCATTGCGAGGCTCTATGAGACCAGTATCCTCTGCCGCCAAAGGAGCACCAACCAAAAATAATTGGCTGGCGAATAAGGTCGCAACCGCGATAGGTGCGCTCATCCAGTGTTTTATGCTCACGGTGTTATCTCCATATTCGTTTTTATTAGCAGCGTTGTGAGGAGCTATTCCAAATAAGAATCGGAGATCTATCGTTAATATTAATAGTGAATTGAATAGATGAAATAGTGACCGAAATTGGCCTTGTTTTAGATCAATTTATGCTAGTGATCTTAATCATGTTTAAGTTTATATACCCCTAAAGTGGTATGTTGTAATCCCCTTTAATCACAGCGTGTTATGGGTATAACCATTCTAAAAATAAGGTGATTAAGGTCGCTTTTTGAACATGTGATTCTACCTCTTAGGAATTATAGAGGTATTATAAATACAGGTTTAGCGTTGTGGCTTTCCAAAATAAGAATTGATGTCATTTGAAGGTGTAAAAATATCTTCAGAGGAAATTAATTGTTGCTCAAATAATAGTTGATAAGAGTTATCAATTATTATCGAGCTAAGGAAAGAAAAATATGGGCAATATAAAATTGACCATAGAGACAATGCTGAAATTTCTCTTCATCTTTGCCATCTATGGTTTTTTCACCGCCGCCCATGCGACTTCTTCAGAGCCAGTTGAAGGTGCTCAAGCTGAGCGTCATCAAGTCGAGTTGATCCGTGACCGAGACTATAAATGTCTTCAATGTCATAAGGATGCTAAAGATACTCTGAATCTATCGCATGATTCGCAAGCGTTATTAAGTCAAGGTAAGCAGCTCAATTGCACTAACTGTCACAGCAACATCGGCCCTGATCACCGTGAAGGTGCACCCGATGTGATTAAGTTTTCTGCTGCGCAATCGAAAGCGGTGCACGACAAAGTGTCCCTTGACCCAAGCTTGATTCTCAAAGCTAATAGCCAGTGTGTGGATTGTCACGCGCCACTTAAGTTAAGAGAAAAGCATTGGACGCACGATGTGCACGCCAAAAACCTCACTTGTTCAAATTGCCACGATGTACACGCAGCGAAAACCAAAGCGTTGCCGTACGACAGAAAACAACTGATCAAGCAGTGTGTGGATTGTCACTCTGAATTTGCCGTCGAACCTGAACTTGCCAAAGAAGAGGAGAGATAGCATGAAATGTTCGAGAAGAAACTTTTTAGCCGGCAGCGGCGCGTTGATTTTAACTACAGGCGTTGCAGGCACTTCCGTTGTTAGCTCCTCTCTTTATGCCAGCAACAGTGAACAAGCGAAACGCATGGGTATGGTTCATGACGAAAATGCCTGTATTGGCTGTACCGCCTGTACTGATGCTTGTCGCGAAGTAAATAAAGTCCCCGAAGGCGTGACCCGACTTAAAATTCATCGCAGTGAACCGATTGGCGAATTCCCAGATGTGGAATACCAGTTTACTCGCGAATCCTGTCAGCACTGTGACAACCCACCATGTGTGTACGTTTGTCCAACAGGTGCTGCATACAAAGATGAAGCGACAGGCATCGTGGATGTGCACAAAGAGAAATGTGTCGGATGTGGTTATTGCCTTGCCGCTTGCCCTTACCAAGTGCGTTTCTTTAATCCAGTCGATCACTCTGCGGATAAATGTAACTTCTGCCGTGATACCAACCTAGCGCAAGGTAAGCAGCCAGCTTGCGTGGAATCTTGCCCAACAAAAGCTCTCATTTTTGGTGATTTGAATGACCCAACTAGTGAGGTGAGCAAAGCCATTGAAAGCCATGTTGTCTATCGCGATAAATCGCATTTAGGTACGCAGCCTAAACTGTACAAAATTCCGCATAGCAAAGGGGAGGTGTCATCATGAACGGCTTCGAAAGTGCATTCCACTTTGACTCGTTAGTCTGGGATTGGATTATTGCGATTTACTTATTCCTCGCTGGGATGTCAGCAGGTGCGGTGATGATTTCTATCTATTTAAAACGCAAAGTGATTGAAGGTGATCCCGCAAACAATGGCATTATAAAAGCAATGGCTTGGCTCGCGCCATTTGGCATTATTTCTGGCTTAGTGATTTTGATTTTCCACTTAACTAAACCGCTTGAGTTTTGGAAGATCATGATTTATTACAACCCGACTTCCGTGATGTCGATGGGCGTGATCTTGTTCCAAGTGTACATGCTAGTGCTATTTGTTTGGATCGGCGTTATCTTCCGCCATCAAATCATCAGCTTCTGTGAAGGGAAGTTACCAAGCAAACTGCTGGATTTTGCTGATGGCATTTTGATTAAGGCGGGGAAAGCCAACAACGCAATTGAATTATTCTTGGGCTTCTTAGCCATCGTGCTTGCGGCATACACCGGCTTTTTATTGTCTGCATTGAAGACTTACCCAATGCTAAACAATCCAGTACTGCCAATCTTATTCCTGTTCTCTAGTTTGTCATCTGGCGCAGCAGCATGTTTGATGTTCGGCATCTTGGTGTTTAAAGAGTCGACCAGCAGCCCTAGTGTGTCTTGGGTGCACGGATTTGAACGCCCAGTGGTATTGTTTGAGCTGTTTGTCTTAGTAACATTCTTTACTGGGCTTATCTTTAGTGGCGGGCAAAATGAAGCCGCGGCATGGAATGCCATTTCGAGTGGATTCTGGGCTCAGTGGTTCTGGGTTGGGGTGGTGCTCATCGGCATGATAACGCCTTTGACTCTTAATTGGTTGACGCCTTCTGAAGTTCGTCATAGGGGAAGTTACGTTTTTGCGGTCACAACGTTGAGTTTGGTTGGCGTACTCATGCTGCGTACTTTCATTCTCTATGCTGGTCAAATGACCATCGTGTAAGGAGGCAAAATGGAGGCTGAGCTCGGTTTCTTTTTGTTGATATTGGTGGCTGTCGCATCGACATGTGCGACGCTGCTGCATTGGGTTTGCTTTACGCTGCGGAAGAAGGGAGTGTTGCCACACCAAACCGCAACGTCTCATATTATCAGCTTAGCCTCCTTAGTTTGTTTGGCGCTTTTGATAGTCTGTTTTATTCAGGATAATTTTGCGCTTGAGTATGTGGTTACACACTCGAACAGCCAGTTACCTATCGCGTTTAAGATTGCAGCTGCTTGGGGCGGCCATCAAGGGTCTATGTTGTTTTGGGTCGTTACGTTGAGCTTATGGGCGTCTTTTATTGCTATCAAGTCGCCAGTTTGCACTCAATATACAGGCGATTGCTTGGGTATCATGAACTTACTTATTGCTATTTTCGCTTGGTTTACCCTCACCACGTCCAATCCTTTTGAGTATGCTCAGACACTAGCGTTGGAGGGACGAGATCTCAATCCGATGTTGCAAGATATCGGGCTTATTATTCATCCACCGCTGTTATATTTGGGCTACGTTGGTTATGCCGCGATACTGGCGTTCGCCTTAGCTGCGTTATTAGCGAAACGACCTATAAATGAATGGTATGGTGTTGCCCGTAGTGCCGCTTTCTTTGCTTGGGGTACGCTAACAATTGGAATTTTGATTGGTTCTTGGTGGGCATACAATGAATTAGGTTGGGGCGGGTGGTGGTTTTGGGACCCGGTAGAAAACGCGTCTTTGCTGCCTTGGTTAATGGGTACCGCACTACTGCATAGCGGTGTGTTGTCGAAGCGTAATAAAGGAGCAATTTGGAGCACCTACGCATTGGCTTTTGCGACGTTCAGTTTGAGTATTCTCGGCACATTTGTGGTGAGATCAGGTGTATTAACCTCAGTACACGCGTTTGCGGTTGATCCAACCAAAGGTGTAGTACTTCTTGCTGTTCTCAGTGTTTTGGTGGTTGTCACCTTTGGTATGCTCATTATGCGAGGGCTACATATTCCTCGTTTTACGCTCGATTCGTTAATAAGTCGTGCCTACATGGTATACATCGCTATTGGACTTCTCGTTGTTTGTATGGCGATTGTTTTCCTCGGTACCTTTTACCCAATGCTTTATCAACTGCTTGGCCTGGGTAATATATCCGTTGGGGCACCTTACTTTAACAGCCTCGTTTTCCCCCTTACATTACTTGCTATGACCTTTCTCGCCTTTATGCCCGTGTTGAAGTGGACGAAAGGAGCCAGTCCTCATGCCGTTAAAACCATTTGGTTTGTCGGTATTCATGTTATTGCGGTTAGTGCTATTTTCGTTTTTGCTACTAAAGAGCTTCATATAACGACTTTGATTACTCTGGTATTAGCGACGTGGGTAGTGGTTTCTCATGTGCTATTGCTGTTTTGTGCAGAAAACAAGAGCAAATTAATGCCTATGTTTCTTGCTCATGTTGGCTTTGCGTTGGGTGCAAGCGGGGCAGTATTTAATAGTGACTATTCGTATGAATACAACTTACGGGTAGAGCCAGGTAGCTCGTATCAAAAAGCGGGTATCACCGTTGATTATCATGGTATTGAATGGTTAGTTGGGCCGAACTACACCGCAGAACAGGGGAGTGTTGATCTTTATTTGGAGAGCGGTAAGGCGCTGAACTTTCAACCCGAGAAACGGCATTACCCTGTACGCGTGATGAATATGACCGAGCCCGCTATTCGATCACTGTGGCATGGAGACTACTACATCACTTTGGGTGACAAGCTCGACAACAGCGCCTACGCAATTAAAGTGCAATATCGGGCGGGTATCTGGTGGATATGGTTTGGTGGCGCTTTAATCGTAATAAGTGCTTTGGGGAGTATGATGAATCTAAGGGGAAAAAGGTAATGAGATCGAAAAATACGCTTAAACTGATCGTTCTCATATTGCTAGTTGCGATTTTTTTGTCACCGCGACAATGGCATTATCCGATAGACCAAACGTAGAAATACAACAAAATCGTATGTTATCTATCCCGGATTTTACCGCTTACTCACTCATTTCAGGCAATCGAATCACCGATGCAGTACTAGAAAATCAAGGCTATGTGCTATTGAATGTTTGGGCGTCTTGGTGTGGGGTTTGTAAACAAGAACATGATGATTTGCTCAAACTAGCTCGACAAGGTGTGCCCATCGTTGGTCTTAACTATCGAGATAAAGAGAGCGCGGCTAAACGCTATTTGAGCTCTTCACACAATCCATATACCGAAGTTATATCCGATCCTAATGGGCAACTGGCGGTTGAACTTGGTGTAATAGGAACGCCAGAAACTTACTTAATTGATCAAAATGGCAATGTTTTGATCAAATATAGAGGTAAGTTAACAATAGAAAAATGGAACTCGTTATTTTCGGGGTATTTTAATGTCTCACTTTAAATATGCTTACTTCATTATTGTTTTGTTTTCTTTGTGTTCTTCTTGGGTCAAAGCAGAGCAAATTACGCAGCATGTTGATCTGTTTGAATTTCATTCCGTTGAACTGCAACAAAGAGCAATTGCATTAGCTAAGGCTTTACGATGCCCGCAATGTCAAAACCAAAACCTTGTTGAATCTAATGCACAAGCCGCTAAAGATTTAAGATTGAAAGTGTACTCGATGGTAAACGAAGGAAGCACGGATCAAGAGGTAAAAGATTATTTGGTTCAGAGATATGGGAATATCGTTTTGTATCAGCCACCATTTAATTATTCGACAGCGGCGTTGTGGATCTTTCCTCTATTACTTTTGATCTTTTTTATCCTATTTTCGATCAAAATGATAAAGCGTCAATAATGTGACCACTATTCCACTATGGGAAATAAATCGTGCAGATAACAAACAGAATGTTATCATTTTTCCGAATTTATGAAGATTCCAGTATAAAGAAAATCAACGATTTGAGCTGGAGAAGTAATAAAAGAACTAAGTAGGTGCACGCAGTGGATTCAGTTATATTACAGTTAAAAAAAGACTTTTATTCGCAGATTCGTGCATTGCAAACCTCGAAACTGCCTCAAGTTACATCGTCTCTTGCCGTATTAACCGAAGAAGAAATTCAAGAACTCGAAGCGGTATGGATAGAGCTTACTGTTTGGAAACGTAGCCAAACACATTAAATCATCACCCCTACATGCAACTCATTATCAACCCCAGACAAAATTTGTCTGGGGTTTTTTATTGTAGTTTTTCAAAATTGTTATACTATAACAATTCGTCAGCGCGGGGAGTTGTTCTCTTTGGCTGTCTTTAGGGGATAACTGCTCTCAATTGTGATCTCTATATTGAAAAATGCGGTATCAATCCCCATAGTTGAAGAGCAATGAGTGAATCCCATGAATGCAATAACGAAAACGCATCAAGCGCATCAAGCAATAAATCGAGTGAGTATAGATATGGCGGAAGTACGTGCCAGAGTAGATTTTAAAGTCGGGGCTAAAAGTAATATCGATGCTGAAATCCTGTCTTTTCGTGGCCTGAAGACAGATAAAGAGCATGTGGCAGTTATCTTTAGGCAAGCGGATCAAACGCAAGAAACGCCTTTGGTGCGTATGCATTCAGAATGTCTTACTGGTGATGTTTTTCACTCATCCCGTTGTGATTGCGGCGAGCAATTAGAAGAAACCATTCAACGCATGGGCGAATCTGGCGGTATTATTTTGTACCTACGTCAGGAAGGTCGTGGTATTGGTCTATACAACAAGATTGATGCGTACCGTTTGCAAAGCCAAGGTATGAACACCTATGAAGCAAACAACCATTTGGGCTTTGACGATGACCTTCGTGATTTCACTGAAGCAGCGCAAATGCTCGAAGCATTAGGTGTAAGTAAAATTCGCCTTGTGACCAACAACCCTAAGAAAATCCGTGAATTAGCAGAATACGGCATCGAGATTGTTGAGGTTGTCAATACCTCTGCACATATTAAAGATGGTAATGAAAGCTACCTAAAAGCAAAAGTTTCTCATGGTAAGCACAATCTAAAATTCTGATTTTATTTATTAAATTATCAGTTTTGCATGTTAAAAGCCTCACAATGATGAGGCTTTTTTTGTATCTAGAGTTGAAAATAAATTGTAAATTTGTATTATCTCGTGACTAATAGTGCAAATAAGAATAATTAGCACTACTAATAAAACAAATAAATTGCTCAACAAGGATGCTTCAGATGAATGCAAAAACAGTTTTAGTCCAATCTATTGCTGCATCACTCCTCATTGCCAGTGGTTCTACCGTTGCTGCCCAAGTAACGAAACAACAAGTCGTTGAACATTATGCAGACGTTGCACATGCAGTCTTTGCTGACTCAGTGACAACGGCGAAAACGCTCGACGTAAAAATCGACGAATTTCTAAAATCGCCATCAGCGGATAAGCTTGAAGAAGTAAAACAAGCGTGGCTAGACTCTCGCGTTCCGTACCAACAATCTGAAGTATTCCGTTTTGGTAACGCGATTGTTGATGACTGGGAAGGGCAGTTAAATGCCTGGCCACTTGATGAAGGCCTAATTGACTACGTCGCGACAGATTACCAATATGAACTCGGTAACGAAGGCGCTGCTGCAAACATCATCGCAAACACCAGTTTACAGATTGGTGCTTCTAAACTAGACGTTGCAAAAATTACTCCAGAATTGCTAGCGGATCTCAACGAAGTAGGTGGTTCTGAGGCAAACGTTGCGTCAGGTTACCACGCGATTGAATTCTTACTTTGGGGTCAAGACCTAAACGGCACAAACGCAGGCGCAGGTCAGCGCGCTTACACAGACTTCGTTGTCGGTCCTGAGTGTACGAATGGTCACTGTGACCGTCGTGGTGAGTACTTAAAAGCGGCAGCCGATCTACTGGTTCAAGATCTTGAGTGGATGGAAAAACAGTGGTCTGCGGAAGTGAAAGGCAACTACCGTGAAACGCTTCTTAATGATTCTGCGGATAATGGCCTACGTAAAATGTTGTTCGGTATGGGGTCATTGTCTTTAGGTGAGCTTGCTGGTGAGCGCATGAAGGTGGCGTTGGAAGCAAACTCGACAGAAGATGAGCACGATTGTTTCTCAGACAATACGCACAACTCTCATTACTACAACGAGCAGGGCATCTATAACGTTTACACAGGTCTTTACAAGCGTGAAGACGGCACATTGCTTTCTGGTCCGAGTATTGCTGACCTAGTGGCTCAAAAAGACAAACAAGCAGCTAAAGAGATCCAGAAGCAGTTTGATGTTACGCGTAATCAAGTTGGTAAATTGGTTACGTCTGCGGAGAAGAACAACCAACACTTCGACCAGTTAATTGCAGCGGGTAATGCACAAGGCAACACGTTAGTGAATGACACCATCATG
The DNA here is from genome assembly GCF_037162085.1 of Vibrio sp. M60_M70. Taxonomy (NCBI): domain Bacteria; kingdom Pseudomonadati; phylum Pseudomonadota; class Gammaproteobacteria; order Vibrionales; family Vibrionaceae; genus Vibrio; species Vibrio sp. M60_M70. Next base: position 1,989,019 of record NZ_JARLUL010000001.1, on the reverse strand, counting down.
TCATTGGTTGCTCAAACCGGTTCAATTGAACGTGCTGCGGGTATCATTGGCATTGATAGTCTAAGCCCTGATACTGCAGACCACGAGTTTTAATCAAAGTACAAAAAATAATTGAAAGGGCTCGTTTGAGCCCTTTACCGTTTTAACTCGCTGTTATCCCACCCCTCTTGTTGTGTTTTAGAGCAATGATATGAAGCCTTACTTAATTTCGGCCTTGGCCGTGATCTTTTCTTCTACTGCTATCGCGTATGATGTGAAATCTGGTGGACAAACGAGCGTCAAAAAAGAAGGCGCCAACGCGTATTCTCTTCCTGCCGCGAACCTTCCTATGAGTAAACGTCTTGATTTTAGCGTGGGCAATAGTTTTTTCCGCAACCCTTGGGTACAAGCGCCAGCGTCTACCGATGCCAGAGATGGTTTGGGACCTCTTTTCAATACAAATGGTTGTCAAAACTGCCACATCAAAGATGGTCGTGGTCATCCTCCAGAGCAAAATGATTTGCATGCGGTGTCCATGTTATTGCGTTTGAGCATCCCTGCGATGACGTCAGAACAAAAAACAGCGTACATCAGAGACGGCGTTATACCTGAGCCGACTTATGGCGGCCAGCTCCAAGACTTTGCCCTGCAAGATCAAACGCCAGAAGGAAAAATCGAAATCACGTACACCGATGTGCCAGTGAAGTTTAAAGACGGTACGACGGTGACACTAAGAAAACCTCATTTGAATATTACCGATCTAGGTTACGGCGATATGCACCCTGATACGGAATTTTCAGCACGCGTGGCACCGCCAATGATCGGCCTTGGTTTGTTAGAGAGTATTCCTGACGAAACGCTACTGGCTTGGGTTGATGAACAAGATGCCAACAAAGATGGCATCTCAGGCAAAGTAAACAAGGTTTGGGAGATTGAGAAGGGCGACTTCTCAATTGGTCGTTTTGGCTGGAAAGCCGGACAGCCGACGTTAATGCAGCAAAATGCAGCAGCATTCAATGGTGATGTGGGTCTGACGAGCCATTTATTCCCCAATGAAAACTGTACCTCGAAACAAAGTATTTGTGACGACATGCCAAATGGCGGCAAACCAGAAGTGAGTGAAAATATTCTCGACTTCGTTGAGTTTTACAGCCAGCACTTAGCCGTACCTATTCGCCGAAATGTGAACGATCCTAGCGTGAAACTCGGTCAGAAAATCTTTGCTGCATCTGGCTGTGAAAGCTGCCATAAGACCAGTGTCAAAACGGCGAAGCGACCAGAGTTACCAGCGCTTTCTGAGCAGCTTATCCATCCATATACAGACATGCTTCTGCATGACATGGGTGAAGGTTTAGCCGATAACCGTCCTGAGTACTTAGCAAACGGTCGTGAATGGCGAACGGCACCCCTATGGGGCATTGGTTATACCGAAGAAGTAAACGGGCATACTTACTTCTTGCATGATGGCCGCGCCCGTAATCTGATGGAAGCGGTATTGTGGCACGGCGGTGAAGCGGAAACGGCGAAACAAAACGTCTTAGCACTGAATAAAAAAGAACGTGACGCATTGATTGCGTTTCTGAATTCTCTATAAGGAAGCAACCATGAAAAAAACACTGTTAGTGAGTGCGATTGCCGCAACGTTAAGTTTGGTTGGTTGCCAATCGACCATCGGTTCGAGCTCTGCCAAGCCTGAGAGTACAAGTCATATTTCTCAAGCGGTCTACGAAGTTGAGTTTCAATCTGCGCAGACGTTTTTAGCGCAAACCACAGAACTTGAACAAAGCTTCGCGGATTACTGCACATCAGAGACGAAAGATGATGCGCAAGTAAAACAGCAATGGCACCAAACTATGCTGGCGTGGATGGCATTACAAGGTCAAGAGCGTGGCCCTGCTACGGCGTTGGAGCAAAGTTGGAATGTCCAGTTTTGGCCAGATAAAAAGAACACCACTGGCCGAAAAATGTCTGTGCTGACGAAATCTGACCAAGTTTGGAGTGCGGAAAAGATCTCCACGCAAAGTGTTACTGTGCAAGGCCTAGGTGCACTAGAATGGCTGCTTTACGATAAAGCGTCGACCTTATCTAGCAACAGCAATACCTGTGCGACAGGCATTGCTGTTGCAGAAAACCTCGATAACAAAGCGCAGATCATCGCGGATTCTTGGGCAGAAAACCCTTGGAAATCGCTAGAGATGACGGAATGGGAATCTGAGTACATTTCACTGCTTTCGAATCAGCTTGAATACAGCATGAAGAAGTTGAGCCGACCGTTAGCGAAGATTGGTAAGCCTCGCCCGTATTTCTCAGAATCGTGGCGTTCAGAAACCTCGCTTTCAAACCTAAAAGCCAGCCTTCAAGGGATGGAAGCGTTGTACTTTGCTAACGGAAACGGTCTAGATGCGCTACTTAGAGAGCAAGGCCATGCAGATCTCGCAGACCGTGTCGTTCATCAGTTTGAAATGGCGTTAGAAACTTGGCCAGAAGATAAGAGCTTGTTTGCTGCACTACAAACAAAAGAAGGCTATCGCATGGTGCTTGCTCAGTACAATAAGCTAGAGCAATTGAAGTACCTGATTCACGAAGAAGTGGCGATCGAGATTGGCGTAGTTATAGGATTTAATGCAACCGATGGGGACTGATCAAACGCGCCGAACCTTATTGAAAGCCGCACTCTTTGGTGCGGCCGCACCTATGATGCCATTTGGTTGTGCTTCAACACGTTCACGTCAACCAGCGTTGATTGGCTGCTCAATCATCGGCCGAGATAAATACGCAGCGGTAGTGGCCGATGAGCATGGTATGCCGCTATCTTCGTTGCCGATTCCTGAGCGTGGTCATGGTGTGGCGACCAACCCACAAGGTCACGCTGTGGTCTTTGGTCGTCGACCAGGAACTTTCTTCATGGTGTTTGATTATCGCTCTGAGCAGATGATCAAGCTGCAGCTAGCAAAACCGGATCGCCATTTCTATGGTCATGGTGTTTACTCCCGTGACGGCACGTTGCTATTTGCGACAGAAGGAGAAAGGGGCACAAGCCGTGGGATCATCGGTGTTTATGATGTGCAGAAGCAATATCAAAAAATCGATGAGTTAACGGGTTTTGGTCTAGGTCCTCATGAAGTGATCATGATGCCTGATGGCGCATTAGCGATTGGCGTCGGTGGCGTACACACCAACGGGCGTGAACCGCTCAATCTTGATAGCATGAGACCAAGCCTGAGTTACCTTTCACAAGAAGGTGAGCTGTTGGATCAAGTCTCTTTACCAGATCATAAGTTGAGCATCCGTCATTTAGCGCATGATGGTGCAGAGACGGTACTGTGTGGTCAGCAATATCGTGGAGAGCCGGATGAATACCCAGCTTTACTTGCGATGCACACTCGTGGTGGTGAGATGCAATCTTTGCATGCGGAACCCGAAGAGTGGGCGAGGTTTAATCACTATGTCGCGAGTATCGCGGCGACGGATGAATGGATCCTTGCGACTTCTCCTCCAGGCAGTTGTTATGGGATATGGTCTAAATCTACAGGAAAATTGGTAGAACTAAGTGCGTTACCAGACGCCTCTGGTGTTGTGGTCTATGGCGATGAGTTCCGAGTCAGCTCTGGTGCTGGCAAAGTGGTTGAGCAAAGGCCAACGACACATAAAAGCGCTTCTTTTAGTGGTGTTCAATGGGATAACCATTGGTCAAAGATTGTTTGAACCCAAATAGATAAAGAAACTTGATGTTAATTTCAACATCAGATTCTTAATTTTAAACCTGCAAGCTGTGAGATATTTGCCATACTTTTCATTATGGCAAGTAGCGCAAGGATCGTTTCAGTGTTTGCTAGGGTTTTAATCATGACGGCACTTATGGTGCCGTTTTTCAGCTTTTCTACCGTCGTTTCTCTCGAAGCTTCTGCACAAACAGAGCAAGAGGGAGCGGTACAAAAGCTGTCTGTCGAAAAAATGATCCATTATCCAGAGGTGATTGACCAGCTTTATCAAAGTACTAATTACCGTTTGAACTGGGAAAATGAAAGCGATATTGAGCAGTTTCTTTTTCAAGTAAACCTGGTTGCTCTTGCTGGCGTCACGGACGAATTCGAGAATCAACTCCATCGTATAAACCAAGTTCGATGGCAGGGAGATAACCTCGACTTTGATTTGGTAATGACAGATTCACTCTTGATGTATCTCAGCTATCTCGAGCAGCTCCCTGAAGAAGGTATCAATTGGTTATTTGCTAACAAAGCCCACGTGATTTTACCTGCCCCTAGCATCGATACTTTGTCCGTACTGAGTAACGAAATTACGGTAGGCAAACTTAGTCAATTCTTAGCAAGCCTTCGCTCTCCTTTACAAACGGACGAAGCTTTTTATTCCGCTTACTCCTCTTTATCCGAGCACGCTCAGTATCAATATCCAATCTATGAACAAACGGGCCTTGCCCGTGTCGGTGACCAATTAGAAAATAAACCGCTTCTGATTGAGCGTATGGAAGTGGTTGGTGTGGATGTATCGTATTTAGATATCACGACCCAACAGTATGATGAAGAATTAGAGTTAGCGGTGAAAGAGTTTCAGCGTATTCATGGCTTGAAAGAGGATGGGGTGATTGGCCCGAATACCATTCGATGGATCAACTTTTCTCCTCAAGAACGATTGCATCTATTGGCGCTGAACTCAGAACGTTCAAGGATTTGGTCCAAAGACAGAGATAATGTTGTCTTTGTAAATGTACCTGGATACGAAGTAACGTATTGGCACGATGGTCAACCGTTGTTCGAGTCTAAAGTTGTGGTTGGCAGAGCCTCAAGAAAAACACCAATCATGTCGGGGACTCTTGACTCCGTCATTCTCAACCCCACATGGAATGTGCCATGGACCATAATGGTGAAAGACATCATTCCTAAAGTGAAACGTAATCCGATGTATTTGATTAACCATAACATTCAAATCATCCGGTCTTGGACGTCAAACGAAATTATTGACCCTACAACCATCAATTGGGCGACGGTGAATCCGAGAACATTTCCTTATCGTATGCGGCAGGCATCGGGCTTACACAATGCATTGGGATTGTATAAGTTTAATATGCCAAACCCCCAAGCTATCTATTTGCATGATACGCCAAGTAAAAACTTGTTCGAACGAGATAGACGCGCATTCAGTTCCGGGTGTGTCCGCGTTGAACATGCCGACCAACTGGCGGAGCTCTTATTCAAAACTCAGGGATTAGAAGAACGCCTAGCGAAAAAACGGGAAAGTACGCGTCGCTCTAACACGTCGGTCCCTTTAGGAGAACGCATCCAAGTGCACATTATTTATCAAACCGCATGGCTAGAAGAGGGAACACTTTACTACCGAGATGATATCTATAAATACGATCACCGTAGTTGAAATCTTTAAGTAAAATTTACAAAACTAAGAATCTTCTGTTTGCTCAATAATTAAGCGTCAATCACCACATCTTAAAATTAGGGTGGAGCGATTTATGCAATTGACGTGACAAAGGTGTTTGGGTAATGTCCGCGACTTGTTTAGTTGTTGAGCATTGTTTTTTGAAATGGTAAGTCGTAATTTTTCCCGCCGAGATTTCCTTAAAATGACCGCTGGTGGCGTAGTATTGGCATCTGCCTTGCCATCGATTTCATGGGCTTCATTCCCTGACGAGCCACGTGAGTTGGCGATGAACAACCTTAATACTGGAGAGCTCCTCGAAACATGCTATTTCGATGGTAGACGCTATCTTGATGATGAACTAAAAAAGCTGAATGAGTTTTGTCGTGATCACCGTCGAAACGAAGTTCATCCTATGGATCGACGCTTGTTCGATCAAATCAGCCAGATTCAAAAGCTGATCGGTACAGATGCAGAAGTCATTGTAATTTCTGGTTACCGTTCGCCTTTGACCAATGCGTCCCTGCGCAAAGGGGCTAGCGGAGTGGCAAAGAAAAGTCTTCATATGGAAGGTAAGGCCATAGACTTCCGTCTTGATGGAGTGAAATTGTCTACTGTACGCGATGCAGCAATTAGCTTGAAAGCTGGTGGTGTTGGGTATTATCCAAGTAGTAACTTTGTCCATATCGACACAGGTGCTGTGCGTTCTTGGTAAGTCAATAGCAAGCCTTGAAGTCGCATGGGGTTAGTGTCATAGTTGCGCCAGTTTTAACGCAAATTTGTTTGGTAATAGGTTTTCTATGGCTCTGAAATACCAAGTTGTCCCAGTGACATCTTTTTCTCAAAACTGTTCTATCGTGTGGTGTGATGAAACGATGAAAGGCATCGTTATTGACCCAGGCGGTGACGAAAAGCAACTTGCTATGCTCATTAAAGAGCTTGGCATCGAGATCGTCAACTTGGTGCTAACTCATGGTCACCTAGATCATGTTGGCGGAACAGAGCCGCTGGCTGCAATGCTTGGTGGTACTGAGATCATTGGTCCTCATAAAGCGGATAATTTTTGGCTACAAGGTCTAGAAGGGCAAAGCCAAATGTTTGGTTTCCCATTGACTGAAGCCTTTGAACCGCATCAATGGTTAAATGAGGGTGACACTGTCACGTTTGGTAATCAAGTATTAAAGGTATTCCACACACCAGGTCACACCCCTGGTCACGTTGTTCTTTATAGTGAAGAAGCGCGATTGGCGTTTGTGGGCGACGTATTGTTTAACGGTAGCATTGGCCGAACTGACTTCCCACAAGGTGATTTCAATACCTTGATTAGCTCTATCAAAGAGAAATTGTGGCCTTTAGGCAATGATGTCACGTTTGTCCCTGGTCACGGCCCTCAATCGACTTTCGGTCACGAACGTAAAACTAACCCGTTCGTTGCTGACGAGATGCCGCTTTACTAAAAGCGCGTGTAGTCAGCATTATTCTGGCCCGGCGGCAGCTAAGTATCGCCGAGTCAGTCCCACAAAATCCTCTGCTTCACGATCTAGGTCACTGGCTGATATAAACAGATCGTAGCCGTAAAATCCTCTTTGATATTTCATACGGTTGGCGAGCATCGCCAGTAAGCCTTTATACTCAATCCCATTGCTGTTTATGTATGGCTTAGGATCAAGCACCATATCTTCAAACTTTTCTTCACACTGATTCTGCTTAGCACCTAAATAAAGTAGTGCGCGTTGGCTAAGGAGAATTTCTGTCGCTATACGAGGGCAGATCGAATCCAAATAAGGTGAGTAGTGTTTTAGACGAATACCAATCCAAGGTAGCGGCTGATGCCACCCTTCCTGCTGGTAGCTACAAATCCCTATTGACTCAATATTTCGCCATCGGACGACCCATCCGCCTTTAAAAAGATGTTGTTGGAAGTGAGAAGCTGTCAGCGTAAAAGTGACTTGGCTTTTTTTGATCATCAAGATGGCGAAACCAACAATTGCAGACATCAAAATGACCGACAACATGGCTTGCTTCCATCCCGGCGAAATGACAACCAAAAACAGGGTTATCAGTGCAACGAGCAACAAAAGTATTCTGTTGATAGGGGAGTCGGGTTTGAAATGTGAATTTGTTAGGTGCAGCGTTTCCATGCTTATAACCTCATCGAATACTTGATCAAAAATGCGTGGATGACTAAATGTGCATTGACTTGCATTTGAAATAAAAGAAACCTCTGTTTTTATACCCAGTATTCAATAAATCCGTTCATAAAATATCTGATTAAATAGTAGACGTTCTATGCTTTGAGCGCATTTTTCATCGCGTTTCGCCGCTAAAACCTACAAATTGCTTGTGAATTTTGGTATAAAACGCGCTTCAAATTTTCATCCCTGCTGAGATGCAGTGAACTGGAGAAATATTCAATGAGACTTGCTCATAAGCGTAAAGTGCAGATGAAACTGCAAAAACGCATTAAAGCGACAGTAGCAAACTTAGCTGCAGCACCTAAAGCAGTGAAGCCTGTTGCCGAAAAAGCAGTAGCACCTTCTGTTGCTGAAAAAGCTGTTGCGGAGAAAGTAGTAGCTGAGAAAAAAGTAGCTGCAGTGAAAACAGTTGATGTTGCCCTTACTCCTAAGCAACAACAAGTATTAGACATCGTTGTAGCAAATGCTGAAGGTATTAACCCTAAAGGCATTGGTCTAGCTGCAGGTCAAGAAGATACTAAAGCGGCATCATGGGCTACTGGCGCACTGAAGAAGCTTCTTGAAGAAAACCTAGTTCAAAAAGAGCAGTTAGCAGGTAACAAAGTTATCTACAAAGCAGTTTAATTACCGCTACCGTTCTAGATTGAATACCTCGGCCAATGCCGGGGTATTTTTTTATCTTCGTATTGAAAGTAATCCATTAGGTATTGATTTTAACGCTGCCAATAAGTGCTTTGTCACATTTTCTTAAATACTATGTAAATTTTTTGGCAGAGAAGTACGTACGTATCATTTTTCTTTTTACATCGTTAAGGGAAAAGTAACTCATTAATTTTATGATGGTTAAACTTGTTGTATAACAGCTGTCCTACGTAGTTATACGTAATACCTAAGGCTAATGTCTTATTGATGAATTACTCGCTTCCGTGTTCATGCCCATTTCGCATTCGACAACATTGTTACATCTTTTATACCGAATACAGCCAATCCTAATGAAATGGATGACAACAATAACCTTGGTGATAAAGGACGTGAACGATGAGTCTAATCCAAAAATCTTTAAAACGAGTGCTCAAAACAACCGCTGTCGTTGCCGCGATGACATTCGTTGTGACTTCTGCAAATGCTGCTGAAAAAGTCTATCGTTTAAAGCTTGCTGAAACTTGGGGACCTAACTTCCCGATTTTTGGTGATGCGACAAAAAACATGGCAAAAATGGCAGAGGAGATGTCCAACGGGCGTCTGCAAATCCGTATTGATTCCGCAAACAAGCACAAAGCGCCTTTTGGGGTGTTTGATATGGTTAAGTCTGGCCAATACGACATGGGCCACTCGGCGTCTTACTACTGGAAGGGCAAGGTTCCAAACACACTTTACTTCACTTCTATGCCTTTCGGTATGTTACCAACTGAGCAGTATGCGTGGTTTTACTACGGCGGTGGTATGGAGCTGATGGAGAAGGTGTACTCTCCACATAATTTGATGTCTTTCCCTGGCGGTAATACCGATACTCAGATGGGCGGGTGGTTCCAGAAAGAGATCAAGTCCGTCGAGGATTTGCAGGGTTTGAAAATGCGTATCCCAGGTTTTGCTGGTGAGATCTTGGCAGAGCTAGGTGCAAAACCAACGAATATCGCCCCTGGTGAACTATATACCTCTCTAGAGCGTCGCACAATTGATGCCTTGGAGTGGGTTGGTCCATCATTGGACTTGCGCATGGGCTTCCACAAAATCGCGCCATACTACTACACAGGTTGGCATGAGCCAGCAACTGAGCTTCAGTTCCTTGTTAATAAGCGTACTTGGAACCGTCTACCTGATGATCTAAAAGCGATTTTACAAGTAGCAATGAAAACCGCCGCTTACGATATGTACACGCAATCGAAACACGAAAGTGGCAAAAACTGGGCATCTATCAAATCTGAATACCCAAATGTTGAAGTCAAAGACTTCCCGCCTGAAGTAGTAGCTGCGTTGCGAGAAGCAAACGATCGTTTGTTGAAAGAGCACGCAGAAAAAGATGCTTTGGCGAAAGAGATTCAAGAGTCGCAAGCGAACTACATGAATCAAGTTCGACCTTGGTCAGACATTTCACACCGAGCTTACTTAAACAGTCAAGCTCAACAATAACGTTATGACGCAGGCGACGCCGAGAGGTTTAGCCTGCGAACGAAGCCCAAGAAAACTTCATAATGAATGCTCCGCACCATAGCGGAGCGTATCCAAACGTTCCACGGAGTTCGGAATGAGAAGTCTTATTTATATTGAGCGATTATTTAACCGCTTTAGCGATTTTCTCGGATGGTTGTCCAGCATCCTGTTTATTTTATTGTTGGTGAATGTGGTTTACGACGTTGTGATGCGATATGTATTCAACGATGTATCCATTGCATTCCAAGAAATGGAATGGCATCTATTCTCCGCCGTATTTCTGCTTGGTGTGCCTTACGCGATTAAGTCTGGTGGCCATGTTCGCGTCGACATTTTTTATGAACGCTTATCTTACAAAGCACAATCCATCATCGACATCATAGGCACGCTATTTTTCTTATTCCCTTTTTGCCTACTGGTGGCTTGGTTTGGTGTCGATTTCGCCAAAGAAAGTTACGCGCTAGGCGAGACGTCTGGTGACCCAGGCGGATTGCCATATCGTTGGATCATCAAGGCGATGATTCCGCTGTCATTTTTCTTTATGGCAGTCAGTGGCATTGGACTGCTGCTGCATTCGATCAACAAGATTGTTAATCCTCATCTTATCTATGCCGGTAATAACGGTAAGTCGTAAAAGGAAGTCATTATGATCGGTATAGTGATGTTTTTTGTCGCGCTCTTTGCGCTTTTATTGGGATTCCCCGTTGCCTTTACTTTTGGCGGTATTGCACTGATTTTTGGTGTTTGGGCTGAAGGCATCGAGATGTTTGCTTTCATGCCATATCGTATTCAATCCATTATGGAAAATACGGTGCTAATGGCCGTACCATTGTTTGTCTTCATGGGACTAGTACTTCAGAAGACGAAGCTTGCAGAGCAACTGCTTGAGTCGATGGGACGTCTGTTTGGCGGCGTCCGTGGTGGTATTGCTATTTCGACAGTATTAGTTGGTGCATTACTTGCCGCGTCAACGGGCGTAGTCGGCGCATCGGTTGTTGCGATGGGGCTGATCTCACTGCCTGTGATGCTTAAATACAATTACGACAAAGGCTTGGCGTGCGGGACTATTTGTGCGTCTGGTACCTTGGGACAAATTATCCCGCCTTCTATCGTGTTGATCTTGTTAGGGGATGTACTCGGTGTTCCGGTCGGGGACTTATTCCAAGCTGCAATCAGGCCCGGTATCACGCTCGTCGGCGCCTATGTTATCTACATTCTTATTTACGCGAAGTTGAATCCTCAAGCCGCACAGGCGATAGAGCGCGATGAGTCGATCAGTCGAAAGCAAGAAGTGTTCACCGCGCTGAAAGCCGTTTTACCGCCACTAGCACTGATCATTGTGGTATTGGGCTCCATCTTTGCAGGGATTGCAACGCCAACAGAGTCAGCGGCTCTGGGCGGCGCTGGTGCGATAGTCCTGTCGTTACTGTATAAGCAGTTTAGTTGGTCGATGATTTATGATGCATCGAAAGAAACCGTTAAAGTAACCGCAATGGTCTTTGCTATTTTACTAGGGGCAACCGCCTTCTCAATGGCATTTACCTACACTGGCGGTGATTATCTAGTCGAAGAGTGGATGTTAGAATTGCCTGGAGAAAAGTGGGGCTTCCTCATCATTACCATGGTGGTGATTCTGATTTTAGGCTTCTTTATCGACTTCGTTGAAATCTGCTTTATCATTGTGCCAATTATTGCGCCGGTCGCTGAGTTGATGGGCATTAATATGACGTGGTTTGCGATTCTTATCGCAATGAACTTACAGACATCATTCCTCACACCGCCATTTGGCTTTAGTTTGTTCTATCTAAAAGGCGTCGCACCAGCAGGTGTCACTACGCGAGATATTTACAAAGGTGTGATGCCGTTTATCGCGATTCAAATTGTCGTGTTGGCTTCTTTGCTGTTCTTCCCTGGCTTTTATGGCATGAGTTGATCACTCGATAATAAAAGAGATTTTGTGAACTGAGAGTTTTTACCTTTTGAGACAAGTTGTTAAGCTGCTATTTATGTCTAGGCGGACGAAGTAGAGTTATTTGTGCTGCTAAGATAGTGAGCTGTAAAGCAGCGTTTCATGGAGGAAAGGGATGCCTCTCAAAGCAAAGTTAATTCTGCTGACATTGATACCCGTGGTATTGGTGTCAGCGAGTATCAGTTGGATTTCTATCTATCAAACCAAGACTCTTGGCAAAAGGGAGGTAGAGATCTTTCATCAAAACCTGATCCAATCAAAAGAGGCGGCGCTCAAAGACACGGTCGACGTCGCCTTTGACTCCATTTCTTATATTTACAACGATCCAACCTTAGAAGAGGGCGTTGCTAAAACACGCGTGAAAGCGATTTTAAACCGTTTAAGCTACGGAGCAGACGGCTACTTTTTCGCTTACGATAAATACGGTACCAACCTTGTACATCCTGTTCTTCCAGAGCTAGTCGGAGAGAACTTACTCTATCTTGAAGACGAGAATGGCGATCGTCTAATCGAAGCTTTGTTGTATCAAGCTCAATCAGGTGGCGGATTTCATCAGTACCTGTGGCAAAAGCCATCTACGGGTGAAGTAGTCCCAAAGCTTAGCTACGCCGCATGGCTCGATAAGTGGGAATGGATGATAGGGACAGGGCTCTATATTGAGGACGTCAGTCAAGAAGTTGCCAATATGCGTGCTGCGGTGAACAAAAATATCGAAACGACTTTTTTCTCGGTCGTCGTGATCTTAGCGGTGACCGTTGCTGTAATTATCGTTCTCACTTTAGCGATCAATTTGCATGAACACCGTCTTGCCGATAAAAACCTTAAAGAGTTGGCACATAAAACCGTCATGTTTCAAGAGGATGAGAAAAAGCATCTAGCGAGAGAGTTGCATGATGGAATCAACCAGTTGTTAGTTTCTAGTAAATGTCATTTGGATTTAATGAGTCATAGACTGGAAGACGAAAAACTCAAATCCCACTTAGACAAATCGCAACGCTCATTGGTCACCGCGATAAATGAAGTAAGGCATATTTCTCATCAGCTCCGTCCTAGCGCCCTTGATGATATCGGCTTAGAGGCGGCACTGACCACTTTACTGCAAGACTTTCACTCTCACTCTGGGATTGATATAGAAAGTAATTTTGATACTCAGCAGTACAAACTGACGTCGGAAGTCGCGACGACCTTGTATCGTGTTGCTCAAGAGTCTTTGAACAACATCGAAAAACACGCAAGAGCGAAAAAAGTGACGGTTACTTTGCAAAAAATGGGCAATATGCTGCAATTACTCATACGTGACGACGGTGTTGGCTTTGTGGTTAACCAAGCAGTGCACCAACAAGGGATTGGGTTAAGGAACATGCAAGAGCGTGTAGAGTTCATTGGTGGTGAGTTTGAACTGATGAGTGAGCTTGGTTTAGGAACAGAGATTACCGTGCTGCTTAATTTGGATGAATTAGTTTATGGATAAACCGATTAGTGTGGTGATTGTTGATGATCATCAAGTGGTCTTAGATGGCTTCATGGCTCGCTTGGAGTTAGAGCCTGATATTGAAGTGGTCGGTACAGCAAGCAATGGGCTGGAAGCGATTGAAGTCGCAAAGCACCTTCAGCCTGATGTCATCTTGATGGACATTAGCATGCCGATAATGAACGGTATTGAAGCGACTGGGGTAATTAAAGAAGAGCGACCAGAAAGCAAAATACTTATGCTGACCATGCACGATAACCGTGAATACATCATGAAGGTCATGCAAGCTGGCGCAGTAGGGTACATGCTCAAGGAAATTTCGGCCGAGAAAATGGTGCAAGCAATAAAAACGGTGAATCAAGGTTCAACGTATTTCTGTGAGTCTGTCACACAAACGCTTTTTACCCAAGAGGTGGTGCCAGCCACTCAAAAAACGAATCCACTTAGCCGCAGGGAAGAAGCGGTGCTTAAATTAGTCGCTCAAGGAAACAGCAGTAAGAAAATCGCCACACTACTTAACATTAGCTACCGAACGGTAGAGACGCATCGCCACAACATTAAGCACAAGTTGGATTTACATTCGACGGCGGAGCTAGCGAAATATGCGTTTGAAACAGGGTTAACGGAGTAGGAGAGTAGTGCCCGCAAAAAGCGAGCACGTGAGAGCGAAATTAATCGACTTTTGTAATGCTGCCAAGCTCGAGCATTGGAGCGACATCGATATCCTCTGCATTCATCATTGTTGAGATGCGTTGAACGGAAGATAGCAGCAAAGACTGCTCCCATTCTTCCAATTTTTGGAATCGATTAATGAAGTGTTCCTGCAATGGCGTTGGTGCTTGCTTTAGGGCTTCTTGGCCTTTGCTGGTAAGTACAGCATGCACTTTACGTTTGTCTTGAACACTGCGCTGACGCTCAACAAACTGGCCTCGTTCTAGTCTATCTAGAATGGTCGTTGCGGTCGCTTGGCTCATGTTAGTGTGGCTAGACAACTGTTTAATCGTTACGTTATCTAACTCATTGATAGCACGCATCAAAATCAACTGTGGAGCGGTCAATCCAGACTCTTTGCTCAGCTTTTTAGAATGTAAATCAATAGCGCGGATGATCTGACGAATCGAGACCAATACTTCTTCGTACTTTTCCAATTTATTCATCCAGTCTGTAGGGAACATTTATCGAGGCGACACTAACTTAAATGCGCCCTTATTTAAAGGGGTGGAATCAAAAATTACCACTACAATTTTAAGTAGTGTCTCCAATTTCATTTTGTCGCGTCGTGTAGACAAAATAAGAAGACCTAAAATTATTATAGCAATAAATGTTTGTGGTCTAAATATTGCGCTAGTGGTTTATCCTTTTAAAGGCGGAAATTGCTGAGTGAAAAGTAAGTTATTGGATTTTTTCATAGCAAAAAGATAGACAAAAACGTGTCAAATGATAGGATCTTGCGCCTTCACGGAATGTAAAACGTATCGTGTTCGAAAGATTTTTTTGTTTGGTACGTAAAAACAGTACAAAAATAGAGAGGAACGATGACAAAGGGTATAGATAAGTACAGTATCGATAGTACCGACTATACGGTAGGTCAAGACAACGTTCAAAAATGGGGTTTTGATGTTCATAACCCAGTTTTTGGTATTAGTGCAGGTTTAATTGCGCTGTTTCTTGTCGCTGCATTAGTTCTAGATGCACATACCGCAAAGACGGCACTTGATGGGCTGAAATGGAAGATCATTGGTTCATTCGATTGGTTGTTCATTATTGCAGGTAATATTTTCGTTATTTTCTGTTTGGCACTTATCGTTTCGCCAATGGGTAAAATCCGCTTAGGTGGTAAAGACGCTGTTGCCGATTACTCGTTCATGTCATGGCTTGCAATGCTATTTGCGGCTGGTATGGGTATCGGTTTAATGTTCTGGAGTGTCGCAGAACCTGTCGCTTACTTCACTGGTTGGTATGAAACGCCACTCGGTGTTGAAGCAAATACACCAGAAGCAGCGAGATTGGCACTGGGTGCGACGATGTTCCACTGGGGTCTTCACCCATGGGCAATTTACGGTGTTGTAGCACTTTCTTTAGCATTCTTTGCCTACAACAAAGGTTTACCGCTTTCTATGCGCTCGATCTTCTACCCGCTTCTGGGTGATCGCGCGTGGGGTTGGGCTGGTCATATCGTGGATATCTTGGCCGTTCTTGCGACCTTGTTTGGTCTTGCAACGTCACTGGGCTTAGGTGCACAACAAGCGGCAAGTGGTATTCATCACGTATTTGGTGTTGAGCCAGGCCTGGGCCTACAAATCGTCGTCATTACCGTTGTAACTTTGCTTGCTGTTGTTTCAGTGGTACGTGGTATTGATGGTGGCGTTAAAGTCATTAGTAACATCAACATGGTTGTGGCGTTCTTGCTACTGATTCTTGTTGGTCTTATCGGTTGGGCGGCGAGTTTAGGCTCGATTCCAACCACACTTATGGCATACGTAGAGAATATTATTCCGCTAAGTAACCCGTTTGGTCGTACAGATGAAGCATGGTTCCAAGGCTGGACAGTATTCTACTGGGCTTGGTGGATTTCATGGTCACCATTCGTAGGTATGTTCATTGCGCGTGTTTCTCGCGGTCGTACCGTTCGTGAATTCATTACAGCCGTTCTACTGGTTCCAACCGCTGTTACGGTTGTTTGGATGTCAGTATTTGGTGGTCTAGCGATCGAGCAAGTTGTTGATAAAGTAGGTGAGTTGGGCACGAATGGTTTGACTGACGTTTCACTTGCTATGTTCCAAATGTTCGATGTTCTTCCATTTGGTAGCATGCTTTCAATCA
The DNA here is from genome assembly GCF_037162085.1 of Vibrio sp. M60_M70. NCBI lineage: Bacteria > Pseudomonadati > Pseudomonadota > Gammaproteobacteria > Vibrionales > Vibrionaceae > Vibrio > Vibrio sp. M60_M70. The sequence continues at coordinate 1,973,043 of NZ_JARLUL010000001.1, read as the reverse complement.
TTGCTGTTGTGTTGGTACTTGTGTTCTTTATCACGTCTTCTGACTCTGGTTCACTTGTTATCGACAGCATCACAGCGGGCGGTAAAGTCGACGCTCCTGTACTTCAACGTGTTTTCTGGGCATTTATGGAAGGTGCAATTGCGGTTGCTCTACTGTGGATTGGTGGCTCAGAAGCGGTTCAAGCGCTTCAGGCAGGTGCAATTTCTACAGCACTACCGTTTACCTTCATTCTTCTTGCAATGTGTGTGAGCTTATTGATGGGTATGAGAACAGAACGTCAATAACTCAGGCATTTTATAAATCTGTCTGAGTAACAAGTAATCAAAAGGCCAGCATTTTGCTGGCTTTTTTTGTGCGGTTTTTATGACGGTGAGACAAAAAAATGACACATGAAAGTTCATATTTTACAAAGAGTTAATGTGCTATTTTGTTTTTTAAAAATTAGTGAATAGTCGTGAAAAAGTGTGTAATATTCACACACCTTAACTGTTCTCCCAACTCAAAAACTATAAATATGAAATTATCATTAAAACAAAAGCTTATTGGCGCAAGCCTTTCTGCTGTTGTTGTGATGGCAACAGCACTTACTTGGTTGTCGGCTGGTCAATTATTTGATCAGACTCGTTCAGGTGTCTATTCACGTGCGCAAAGTCTAAGTACTACTGCGTCAGAAGGAATTTCTGATTGGGTCAATATCCGTAAAGATATTGCTACTGCATTCAACGACTACTCGACAGAGCAAGACGTTGTCCCTTTCCTACAACAAGCTCGCAAGGCTGGTGGCTTTGATGACATCTTCCTTGGTACACCAAACGGTGATATGTATCGCTCTCACCCTGAGCGTAACCGTGCTGATTACGACCCTCGTACTCGTCCTTGGTACAAAGATGCTAACGCCGCAGGTAAGCAGATCATCACAGCTGCATATCAAGATGCAATCACTAACGCGCTGCTTGTAACCATTGCTGAGCCAGTAATGAAAAATGGTCAGTTTGTTGGTGTTGTTGGTGCAGATGTACTGATCGATCAGCTTATCAGCGACGTGATTAACCTAGATGCAGGTGAAAATGCGCATGCGATGTTAATCGATATGAACGAAGGTACGTTCCTAGCGCATCCAGATAAAAGCTTAACGCTTAAGCCTATCACCAGTGTTCTAAAAGACTTTTCAGAAGATGCAATCGAGCGCGCTGCAGATGAAGGTCGTATCGAAGATACGGTAATCAAAGGCAAAGAGAAGCTTTACTACTTTAATAAAGTACCTGGCACGCATTGGATGTTCGCGATTGAAATGGATCGCGCAACGGAAGAAGCAGGGCATGCGGTATTGCTACGTGACCTATTGATCACTGCAGTGATGATCACCATTGTGGTTATTCTTGCGGTATCTTGGTTGGTTGGTTTCTTGTTCCGTGACTTGAGCCGCGTATCAAATGCACTTGAGGAAATTGCATCTGGTGAAGGTGACTTAACGCAACGACTAGAACCACGCAGTGATGATGAAGTAGGTAAACTGGCTGAAAACTTCAACCGCTTTGTTGGCAACATGCACACGATGGTGACCAAGCTTAGCCACGTATCATCTGCGCTTTCAGAGCAAGCACGCACGACGGCACAGCAAGCTGAAGAGCGCAGTCAGCGTATCTCTTACCAGCAAGATGAGATCAACATGGTGGCGACGGCTGTGAACGAAATGGCAGCAGCGACACAAGAAATTGCAGGTAATGCAGATAGCACGGCAAGTAACTCAGAGGAAGCGGTTCAAGCTTGTTCACACGGTTCTAGCCAAGTGACTCAGACGCAAGGTTCTATCCAGAACTTGGCGCAAGAAGTTCAAGTCGCCACTGATGTGATTCAAGAGCTAGAAGCACACGGAAATAGCATCAATACGATTCTATCAACGATTCAAGGTATTGCTGAGCAAACAAACCTACTTGCACTTAACGCGGCAATTGAAGCAGCACGTGCAGGTGAACAAGGCCGTGGCTTTGCTGTGGTTGCGGATGAAGTTCGCGTATTGAGCCAACGCACTCATGCTTCAACGCAAGAGATTCAAGAAACTATCGAGATGTTACAGGGCACAACAGCGAAAGCGGTTGGCATCATGGGTGATAGCCGTCGTCTGGCTGACACCAGTGTTGATGATGCAAACGCGGCTGCAGCGAGCTTGACGCAAATCCATACTGCTGTTGAGCGCATCAGTGACATGGCAACGCAGATTGCATCGGCGGCAGAAGAGCAAGCATCGGTAACAACCGAGATCACGCGTAATACTGAAGGCATTCGTGACGTTTCTAACGAGCTGTCGGTAGAAGCTCATCAAGCAGCAGAACAAGCTGCCCACCTATCTGAGCTTTCACACGAATTAGAGCAAGAGATTCAACGCTTTAAGCTGTAATCGGATACCGACCTAAATAAAAAGGAGCCATTTGGCTCCTTTTTTGATCGCTTATTAAGCTAGCAAGACGTTATAGCCAGAACTCACTAATCGGTTGCTCTTCGCTATAATGATGGGCGATTTGCGCTTGTAGCAGTTCTGCCGTAGCAATTGCATCGGTTAATGCATGGTGAGGGGTATAGTCTGGCAGACCATAACGGCGTCGAGATTGCGCTAGCCGAACCGATTCTGGCTTTTTCCCTTTTAAACGCTCCCAGAGTGAGCCAGAGCGTTTCTGTTGAATGGTTTCTTCAAGATGCAGCGTATCTATCACTGGAAACTCAATTCCTTCCCCTAATCGGCTTTTGAGTGCTTTATCCAGAAATTCTCTCTCGATACGACGATAATGCACAACAATGATTTTTCCGCTTAAGCATGGTAGTAGCTCGCTTAAGATGTCGCCCAAGTCAGGTGCATCGATCAATTCACTGTGAGTAATACCATGTATGATTACCGAGTCTTCATCGAGTGCTCGCTGCGGGCGAACTTTCCAATGACGTGAATTGCGCAAAAAAATCCGCTTCAAGTTAAACGGCACTAAACCAATGGTAATGATGTCATGTTTCTCGGGGTTCAACCCCGTCGTTTCGAAATCTAGCGCGACGAACTCCACCTCAGACAGGGGGTCTCTGGTGCCGGTGGTTTATTGCTATAAAACGCAATTAAATTCTCATCTTTAGCCATCTCCAACTTTTGTTCAAATTTCGTTGGCCACTGAATGGTTGGCTTCTGAAAGAGCTTTTTGATCATGTTCAACCTCACTTAAAGCTCTTATTCGCTTGGTAGCGGAACTTAAGGAAGTTCTGACCATTGCTTAGGATTTGGAAAGCATCTTTTAGGTTACGACGTTCAAATTCAGAGAGATTTTCTGGTTCGATATTGTTATCTGGGTCAATGCCTAATTCCACGTCCGTCGCTTGGTGACGAATACGCACCATGGAAATAAACTCTAGTGCGTCTTTTAAGTCTTGTGCACGACCTTTTGGCAAAATGCCAGCATCAATGATGTCGTCGAGACGCTCAAACGAGTTCTGTGCACGTGAGCCAACCGCCAGAGAGTGAACGCGAATTAAGTCGACCAGAGGAGCCGTACCGCGACGTTTGAGGTTGATGGAGTTGTTGTGTCTGCCATCTTTCTCCATCACAAAGTCTTTAAAGAAGCCAAGTGGCGGCGTTCGGTTAAGTGCGTTGCGAGCCAGACAGGCTAAGAAGCGATTGTTTTTACGCGCACGACGAACAATAAAGCTGGTTAATTGTTCTGCCCATTTTAAGCGACCGTAAACGCCATCCAAATCGAAAAAGATGGACGCGTTGAGTAGCGCTTTCGGATTCGGGTTATCAATCCAGTCAGCGAAGCACTCTTCCCACTCTGAACGAGTCATGCGCCATAATGGGTTGGTTGCCATAATATCGCCCGTACAATACTTGTAGCCACAGGCATCTAATCCATCACTGACGTATTTCGCTAAAGCTTCGAAGTACTTACCATGTTTCTCTTCTTGGTAGGTCTCATCTAGAATGATGGCGTTATCTTGGTCAGTCACCAACAGTTGCTCATCACGTCCCATTGAGCCAAGTGCAAGGAAACAATAAGGAATTGGTGGTGGGCCAAGCTCTTCTTCAGCCATTTCTAACAGACGCTGTTTGAAGCTTCGACCAATCACGGACATCGCACTGCCCACCATGTGTGAGTTGGCATCTTCGTTGACTAGGCGTACAAAGCTGCTTTTTACTTCTTCAGCAACAACTGCCAAATCTTCGATGGTCTGTTGTTGGAAAATGCTGCTCACCAATAAGAGCGAGTTTTGTGATTCATAACGAACAATGTCGGTTGTTTCGATAATACCAATAGGCAATTGGTTTTTAACCACAGGCAGATGGTGCACGTTGTAACGCAGCATGGTTAACATTGCTTCATAGATGTAGGCATTGTGATCAAGAGACATGACTTCAGTGGTCATCACACTTGATACATCGTCCTGTGGAGACAAGCCTTCGGCCAACACACGGGTACACAAGTCACGGTCAGTAATAATACCAAGTACCGGAGACTGTGGGTCATCTTCGTCACGAACGAAATCTGGATCGACGATAAGTAGAGCAGATACGTTGTCATTCGCCATCTGCTGCGCGGCTTGCTGGATTGTTTGACCACGATCAATCGTATGAGCATCGCCAGTCAGCAAGGTTTTCACTTTCGATGTCGTCAGGTCATTGGCATCTTTGTTTTCTGAAATGGCTTGGCGTAAACGAGCACTATTTTCCACTTCGACAAAGTCTGCAAAGGAATCAAAGTTGTCGTATATCTCTTGGAAAACGTCACCAGGAATACAATAGAGCAGAGTATCTTCAATGGCTTTTACTGGAAAGCGTACTTTGTTGTTGGTTAGCATTCCCATTTGACCAAAGAGGTCACCTTCATCAAGACGGTTATAAAGCTCTCCTTTACGTCGATAAACTTCTACGACCCCGCTTCGCACCACGTAGAGATCTTGGATATAGTCTCCAAAATGGATAATTGGGGTATCTTCTCGGTAGTACGAGATCTCGACACTCTCTGTCACCTTGTTTAGTGTTTCTTCAGGGAGTTCATTGAACGGGGGGTACTTGGCGAGAAAGTTATAAATCTCGAGAAGTTCTGCATCCATCGAAGGTGCCTTTTAGTTCGCAAATAATAAAGTAATCTTAACTTAGTTTTAAAACAGAGTCTTATCTGAACCTTGATTTTCGTGCTCAGTCATAAGATTCTGACATATCGCACGATAAGGAATCGGCATTTCTACTACTATATAGTCACTTAAAAGGTGAGCGGACGTGGTCGATATATTTGGACCAATGCTTGATTTAGAGGCATAGCAGATTTCAAATCGTTACTGCGTCTGTAAACTAAGTTATTTTTGTTGAACTAAGCCACTCAAGGTGATTTGGGGGCGGTGTTTAAATAATTCTCATGAAAGGAAGTCGAATGGTGAGAAGTTTATTGCTTGCGTCTTTAGCTGCTTTGCCAGCAGTAACTAGCGCGGCGGTCATGGACCAAGCAGAAAAATTTGGGTATGAACACATTCACCTGGATGTGGGTGCCGGAACCACAAATGAAGAGTGGTTAGATAATTCGAACGCGACCACAATTGGGCTCGGTGGTAATTACTTATTTACTGAGAACTGGTTGTTTAATGTCGATTACTCGGCGCAGTTTTTCCATCCGGACGACTTTACTCTTCGCATTGACCGTTTGTTGTTTGGTGGTGGTTATCGTTATGGGATTACGGATCAATTCGATATCTACGGTAAATATGGAATAGGTGCAATCAAAGCGAAAGCGACGGACGACAAAACGGATAATACGTTGTCTTCAGATAGCGAATTGCTTCAAGCTGTCACCGTTGGGGTGAATTACTTATTCAGTGAAAAACTTATTGCGACGGCCGAGGTGGAAGTTAACCGCAGTGATATCGTCGATGAGAACCATTTTAAGATAGGTTTTAACTACCAATGGCATGATGTTATTGGTACTGGTCTTTTTTATCAGTTTAGAGATACCGATTACAGCGGTGAGAGCTCTGATTATGTCAATGAAGTGGGACTGAGTTTGAAGTTTGTCTACTAGCGGACTGGTTCATTTATTGGCAATAAATAAAAACAAAAAGGTCAGCTTATGCTGACCTTTCCTTTTAATAAAGTATGCGACTATCGATTATAAAACCGCTGCAATGCCTTTACATAGAGGGCCCATATTTGACTTCGTCATACCAGCAACACTGATTCGGCCTGAACCGACGATGTAAATACCGAACTCTTCTTTCAGACGGTTTACTTGCTCTTTAGATAGGCCAGAGAAAGAGAACATACCATTTTGACGTTCGATGAAGCTAAAGTCTGCGTCCACACCTTCTGATTTTAGTGTCGCTACAAATAGTTCACGCATCTCTTGGATACGGTCACGCATTTCTGCTACTTCAGCTTCCCATTCCGCACGCATTTCGGCGTTGCCAAGAATGTGAGTCACGACCGCGCTGCCGTGCGCAGGTGGGTTAGAGTAGATAGAGCGAATAATGGCTTTAACTTGCGAAAATGCGGTTGTTGCGACTTTTTCTGATTCCGCTACTAACGTGAAGGCACCAACGCGTTCGTTGTATAGGCCAAAGTTTTTCGAGAACGAGCTCGCGACTAGGATTTCTTTGTTGTACTTAGCAAAAGTACGAAGACCCGCTGCATCCTCTTCCACGCCTTTAGCAAAGCCTTGGTATGCGAAGTCAAATAGAGGAAGCAATTTCTTCTCTGCGACTAGTTTCGCCAATGTTTCCCATTCTTCAGCAGTTGGATCGATACCAGTAGGGTTGTGGCAGCAGCCGTGTAGAAGCACGATGTCACCTTCAGACGCAGATTGCAGATCGTTTAGCATTGCATCGAAGTCTTTGTCTTTTGTTTCAGCGTTGTAGTAGCTGTATTGTGCCGTTTCGATACCAGCAGCAGTAAATACGCCGTTGTGGTTTGCCCAAGTAGGGTTGCTGATCCAGATTTTTACATCGCCAAGTTGGCGTTTAATGAACTCACCAGCAACACGTAATGCACCAGTACCACCTGGAGCTTGAGCTGTTTTAGCGCGTTTTTCGTTTACAATTTCTGCATCAGAGCCGAAAAGCAGTTTTTGTACTGCAATGCCGTACTCTGCTGTGCCTTCGATAGTTAGGTAAGACTTGGTTTTTTCAGTTTCAACAAGCGCTGCTTCAGCTTTCTTTACTGTTGCAAGAACGGGAGTTTCGCCTTGCTCGTTTTTGTAAATACCTACGCCAAGGTTAATTTTGTCTGCGCGAGTATCTTTTTTAAACTCTTCAGTAAGGCCAAGAATAGGGTCAGCCGGAGCGGCAACTACTTTTTCAAACATAATCTTCATCCATGTTAATCGAAGGGGTGTGCTAACATTTATACCTTTCAGCAATATTGGTTACAACCGTTACTGAAAAGAAAACCTAAAAAAGTTGCGATTTGAAACAGAATTCTAACATAACTAAAGTTTTTGCCATGAAAACGTTTGGTAGGCACAGAGTTTGAAGGGGGTTTATACCATGGTTGATGAAGTTTTGTTCACGTACCAATCGTTTGACTTCAGTGCTTTGCATTAGTGATTTACGTGGAGTGGCGGTTACTAGTTGAGACAAAAACGCCCCACTAAAGGTGGAGCGTTTGCTTGTAAGAAGTATAGATGTCGGCTGATGTTATTTCTTCAGATCGATTTCAGACTCAACCGCATTGGTTTCGATGTCTGGGTTAGAAGAAAGCTTCTCAGTCGCCCAGTCGTTCATATGCTTTAAGATTGCTTTTAACGCGTGCTTCTCTGTTGGGACTTCCGCTTTTTCGACGTCAAGCTTTTGTTTCGGGTGTGTGCCCGTCGCATCTTCCGCTACGTGTAGCCAATCTGGGTGCCAATAATAAGGTTGGCCGGAAGGTGAACTCCAAGAATGTACGCCGTTGGATTCACCTTTGTATTTAATGTCTTCTTCGTTGTATTTCGCCATTATTGTTTTCTCTCATAATCCATGAGTTGAGGTGTGCATCACCATTACTATCTAAATGTAACAGATGTAATGAAAATTAATGTGATAACTATCGACTTATTTTGTCATTCGATAGCTACAGACGATGCGTACTTCTCATTCAGAAGAATTTATTATTTGGCAGGTTTTGGCTTTATTTGCGTTTAAAGCATACGACGATGGATTCCGCTATTCTTGAACGGTGATAGAGCCTAAGCTACTCGTCATTCAAGTGTTTGAGAATCGCCGCTTTTGCATGCTCTTCTGTCGCTGCTTCTCCGTCAGGGACTTCAAGGTCAGCCTTTTTGTGTTCACCCAAAGCATCTTCAGCGATATGCAACCAATCAGGATGCCAGTAATAAGGGGTTGTGCCGCCAGGATGGTCCCAGCTATGTACACCTTTATGTTTCCCGCGATAAGAGAGATCGTCCATTGTAAATACTTTCATCGCTTCCTCCCGACTTAAAAGATAGATGTCTAAGTGGACTTTACACTCTCAGCTCTGTGGAATGCCTTGCTTTTCGGACAAGGCAAAGATCTAAGACCACTCGGACGTATCAGTAAAAGTATGGAACATAAATTCTCACTTCGTCGTCGAAATTGCTATTAACAAGCTTGATAAATTACGTTGCTAAATTGACTACTGCCATATCAGAATGCTGGCGCGAAGTATGCTATGGTGCGGCTGCAAGTGAAATGAGGGATACATGAATCGATACCGTCAATTGGCCGAATTGTTTAAGGCACAAATTCAGCAAGATACTTGGAGAGCAGGGGAGAAGCTGCCTTCAATACGCGTCACCAGCCGCAATCATTCCGTAAGTGCAGGTACGGTATTACAAGCCTATCAATTGCTAGAGGCGCAAGGTTGGGTGATAGCAAAGCCTCAATCTGGTTACTATGTGACTGCCGATCTTGAACGTCTCACGAATACGAATGGAATTAAAAGCAACAATACACCATGCACCAAGTTGAATGATGAGCTGTATTCGTTTTTGAAGCACCAAGCAACATCGGATGTTGTTCATTTAGGCTCGGCGTTTCCGGATCCGTGTTTGTTTCCTTTGGAGTCGCTTAACCGTAATTTGGCCAGCTCGGGACGAAAAATGGGGCCGGATAAGTTGCTAGACAACCTACCTCCTGGTGCTGAGTCGTTAAGGCGACTCGTCGCTCAGAGGTATATTCATCATGGGATATCACTAACCCATGATGATGTGGTTATTACTTCCGGTGCGCTAGAAGCATTGAACTTGAGTTTGCAAGCGGTCACCCGACCAGGTGATACTGTCGTTGTCGAATCCCCAACGTTTTATGGCGCACTTCAAGCGGTAGAACGGTTAGGTCTCAAGGCTATTGAAATCAGTGTCGATGATGATAGTGGGCATTCGCTTGAACAAATCGAAGCAGCTTTTGCCAATGAAGATGTTCGGGCTTGTTGGTTAATGACGAACTTTCATAATCCAACCGGGGCTTCTTTGTCTGATGAACACAAACGATACATTGTTGAGTTAGCCAATCGATATGATGTGTATCTCATCGAAGACGATGTGTACTCTGAGCTGTATTTTTCTGACAAAAGGCCGAACTCATTAAAGACCTTTGATGAGCAAGAGCGTGTCCTTCATTGTGGTTCTTTTTCTAAGAGTTTATGCCCTGGATATCGCTTGGGTTGGGTGGTGAATAAGCGTTTTAACGAGACTATTCAAAAGCTCCAGTTAATATCGACATTGTCTGGGAGTGCCCCTATTCAGCAGGGGGTTGCACATTACTTACAAAACGACAGTTACGACAACCACCTGAGAAAGCTGCGTAAGACACTGCAACACCGTCAAGCTGACTTCGTGGATTTACTCGCAAAGCACATACCTAAAGAGGTTACCTATCAACGTCCTGATGGTGGTTACTTTCTTTGGCTGAAATTGCCAGATGGAATATCAAGTAAAGCGGTATATCAAGCACTATTGTCTGAGCAGGTTACTGTCGCTTATGGCAAACTCTTTTCGATAAGTGATCAATACGAAAACTATTTAAGACTGAATACATCGCTTCCTTTAGAAACGAGTTTAGAACGTGCTATCAAAAGGTTAGGTGATTTGCTTCGCGAATTACTCAGAATTGAAACTCATTAAACTGCTTAGTGTTTTTTTGCTCCAACTGTATCAGCGCCATTTTTGCAAATTGTGCTTCAATCATTATTCAGGTCGAAAGACCTTGGATGATTAAGCAGGATTTAAGATGAAAAAGCAGTTGGTTAAGCATGAGTTAAGGTTAATCGCCGTTGCTATTTTTAGTGCGTTTTTACTGGTATTTGCGCATCTCATTTTGGCGAAATCTTTCTCTCATATGGCATGGACAGAGTACACCGCGGCCGTGATCCCTTTCGTAATGTTTGGCTTATGTATTGTGGGCGTAAAGTACGCTGAAAAAGCGGACAGAGATAAGGAAGAAGACTAACTCAAGCTTGAGTTACTTAGCAGATGGTATTGACGGTTGAGCACAAAATAAAAGACCTCCACTAGGGAGGTCTTTTCTAATTCTGTCTCACTAAAAAGTGATTAGAAGTTCGCAGAGCGAGGCGTACGTGGGAATGGGATCACGTCACGAACGTTGCCCATGCCTGTTACGTAAGATACTAGACGCTCAAAGCCTAGACCAAAGCCTGCGTGTGGCACTGTGCCGTAACGACGCAAGTCGCGATACCAGCTCATGTGCTCAGGGTCGATACCCATTTCGCGCATACGTGCATCCAGTACGTCTAGACGCTCTTCACGCTGAGAACCACCGATGATTTCACCGATGCCAGGTGCTAGAACGTCCATTGCCGCTACCGTCTTACCATCATCGTTCATACGCATGTAGAATGCTTTGATGTCTTTCGGGTAGTTCTTAACGATTACCGGCGCTTTGAAGTGCTCTTCCGCTAGGAAACGCTCGTGCTCAGATGACATATCGATACCCCACTCAACTGGGAATTCGAACTCACGGCCAGAATCCAACAGGATTTGGATCGCGTCAGTGTAGTCAACTTGTGCGAAGTCAGAAGAAACAAAGTTCTCTAGACGGCTAACGGCTTCTTTGTCGATGCGCTGAGCAAAGAACTCAAGGTCGTCGCGACGCTCTTCAAGTACTGCTTTGAATACGTACTTAAGCATGTCTTCAGCCAGTTTCGCAACGTCGTCCAGTTCTGCAAACGCAACTTCAGGCTCAACCATCCAGAACTCTGCTAGGTGGCGGCTTGTGTTTGAGTTTTCAGCACGGAAAGTAGGGCCGAAAGTGTAAACCTTACTTAGTGCACAAGCGTAAGCTTCCGCGTTTAGCTGACCAGATACCGTAAGGAAAGTTTCTTTACCGAAGAAGTCTTCGTTGTAGTCTACTTTGCCAGCGTCTGTACGAGGTAGGTTTTCCATGTCTAGCGTAGAAACGCGGAACATTTCACCAGCGCCTTCAGCATCTGAGGCAGTGATCAACGGCGCAGATACCCAGAAGTAACCTTGCTCGTGGTAGAAGCGGTGGATCGCTTGAGATAGGCAGTTACGTACACGTGCTACCGCACCGATTACGTTTGTGCGCGGACGTAGGTGCGCTACTTCACGTAGGTACTCAATAGAGTGACGAGTTTTTGCCATCGGGTAAGTTTCTGCGTCTTCAACCCAACCAACCACTTTAACGCCAGTGGCAGCAAGTTCGAAGTCTTGGCCCTTTGCAGGAGATTCAACAATCTTACCAGTTACTTCAACAGAGCAGCCAGTCGTTAGCTTTAGTACTTCGTCTTCGTAATTATTAAGATTATTTGGGACCACGGCCTGAATCGGGTCGAAACAAGAGCCGTCATATATGGCAAGGAAAGAGATTCCAGCTTTGGAATCACGACGTGAACGGATCCAGCCACGAACAGTCACTTCGCTGTCTACTGCTAGCTGACCTTTCAATACGTCTGATACAGGCGCGTAAGTCATGTTTTCAATATTCTCCATTGAGGTAAAAATTCAACCCAACACTTATTAAAGTACTTGTCTAATAACATTTTTGTTCAAAAAACAAGCTAAGTGCTGAGTTGGGTAGCATTTTACAGATTCAACGAGACATATTACCTGTCAATTCGCTCGCATCAACCTTTATATTCATTTTGATGGGGAGAATCTCTCTATTTATTCACTCTTTGATGCTCTGAAAGTGTGAATTGGTTAAGTAATTGCTCTAGACGTTCGGATAGATGCTCTAAATCAACACTAATATCACGCGTGTGCGATGCTGATTGCGATGTGTCGTCAGCATGCAGTGTGATCACATCAATTTTGGATTGAATACGCTGACTGACGTCGGATGTGGTTTGCGTCTGGCTTTGAATGTTTTCCGCATGTTTCAGAACTTGATGCATTTCATCGACAACGTTATGCATCGTGACTGAAAGTGTCTCGACATCGACGGAACGTTGGTGAGCAAACTGGCAGACAGTATCCACAGAGGCTAAGGACTCTTCACTCCCTTGCTGGAATTGAGAAATGATATGCTCAATGTTGCCTGTGGCTTCGGCGGTCCGAGAAGCTAGGTTACGCACTTCCTCCGCGACGACGGCAAAACCGCGTCCTTGCTCTCCGGCTCGGGCGGCTTCAATTGCAGCATTCAACGCGAGCAGGTTGGTTTGTTCTGCAATGCCTTTAATGACCCCAAGAATTGATGATACTTCTTCGGTTCTTTGGTTTAACGAACTGATTTTTTCCCGTACGCCGTCAATATTGCTCACCAAGTGTTTGATGTCTTCGCTCACGCTGTGTGCTTGGCTTGCGCTGTGAGTAGCAACATCAACGGTGTGGTTGACTAGAGCTGTAGCGTTATTGGTCGAGTCTTCAACGGCGGTTTGTTGCTGCAACATGTCGGTAATGTTGCTTTGTACGTCACTGGTTTCCAATTGTTGATTATTGGCCGCTTTGTCTGTTGATTGTGCAACATCCGTTAACTGACTGGCTGAATTGGCAAGAGAGTGGGAGGTGTCTTGTACACGCTCTAAACTCTCGGATACCGTATCCATAAACGAATTAATCGCGGTAGAAAGTTGGCCTACCTCATCTTTTTGGTGATGAACAAGTCGTTGAGATAGATCTTTACTATGGCTCACATTCGCCATGAATTGCGACGTTTTTTGTATTGGGCGAACAATGATCTTACGAATCAAACTCATCGTTATAATAAAACCAACAAACGCGATAACGGCCATTATTCCCATCGCAAACATTGCCTGTTTATTGATCATTGAATTGACGTGGTTCATGTTGTATTCCAAACGAATTGCGCCCAATACTTCGCCTTCTGGTGCTACATGGCAAGAAACGCAGTTGGTGCCACGATAATTTTCGCTTGATTTCATTGGTAGCGCGACAACCAGTCCGTTCCCCCAATCGGCTGAAATTGGCTCAATGACCAGTTCGCCATTTAAAGCTCGTTGGTCAATATCATCGACCGGTTGTTGGTTTACTTGTCCTGGTCCGTAAAGCTTGATTACGGTATCGGCCCGCAACACGCGAACTTCTTCAATCCCTTCTTGAGCGAGTGCTTTTTTTCGCAAAGTTTCTTTTTGCGACATGGTGCCTGTTAGCATCATCATGTTTAGGCTATCGAAGTAATTACTAGCCTTATCATGAAGCTGTTCACTGAGAACATCATTGATTAAGGTTTTTTGTTGATGGTATTGATAAGCCGTAGAGGCAGCCAGAACACAGCTGAAGACGGCAATTAACGCGAGCAAGAGCTTAAAAGTGATAGTTGAGCGCATAAATTTATAAGTGTAATTGGAACGAACTGCACAATCTTAATGTGCACAAATGCGCACTGCGAACAACGAAATGAATGATTGTGACCCCACTCATGTTGGGGATATGTAATTGTGATGTGAGTGCTGTGTAATCAAATGTTTGGCGCATGACAGAAATACGACGATCAGGACAAAGGTTTAATTATTTTCGCTGAGAACAAACGGCGTTTTGCTACGCTTGTATTGAGTAGCACTTGTCTGTTGGCAGTGAATTCCTTAGTATTGCGTGTCTTTTTAAAGCCTGAGAATCAAGATGAAAACAGAATTGTACAAAGAGTTTATGTTCGAAGCGGCACATCACTTGCCACATGTACCTGAAGGCCATAAGTGTGGTCGTTTGCATGGACACTCTTTCTTAGTTCGTCTTTATGTAGAAGGTGAGGTAGACCCGCATACTGGTTGGGTAGTGGATTTCGCTGAAATCAAAGCGGCATTCAAACCAATTTACAATCGTTTAGACCATTATTACCTGAACGACATTGAAGGTTTGGAGAATCCGACGAGCGAGGTGCTAGCAAAATGGATTTGGCAACAGCTTAAGCCAAGTTTACCGTTGCTAAGCAAAGTTGAAATCAAAGAAACGTGCACAGCCGGTTGTATTTACAAAGGTGAATAAGTCACTTTTTATTGAGCATTGAAGACAAAGGCAAGCCATGAGCTTGCCTTTGTTGTATCTGGATATTCCCTATTTTTTATACTTTTCTTGCTAGCTCAGTGGATGACGTAAAATCCACTCTTTTTCGTTCTCACCAAACGTTGTTTTCTCTGTATTGATGAATCCACACGCATCAAGAAAACTGATAGCGTATTGCTGACTCTGTGGCACAGTGACGCAAAGATAGGTGCTTTCAGGGTCAATGGTATACGCGTAAACGAACAGTTTGCGTAACGCTTCACTCCCAACCCCTTGGCGTTGGAAACGTCGATCAACCATCAAGTACTTGAGCCCCAGTTCGTGCCTTTTGGCAAAGGGCGCATGTTGGGAGAAGCCTTTATCGATAACAAGATAGCCAACTAATAGATCGTCAGAATAAATCGTAAAGAACGCTTCAGACTTATTGCGTTTTTGATAAGCCACTTCAAACGGCGTAGAAAATCCTTTCTGCTCTTCCTGCACATCCAATTGCATCAAACTCGAAAAATCTTTCAGTTTGGTGGGTTTAATAGCAATCATCGTTCAACCACAAATTGGCGGCATATCCTCATGCCGCCACGAACTTTAATAGAGTATTCCCTCTAGTTTAAGTAACTCACGAGGTTAAGAAAAGCTAGAAATGCAGAGGATAATAATAACCTTGGTGAATATAAGCACCTAATGTTGTGAGTAAGTGAGCGCTATCGGCGGTTTCTACGCCTTCAACAATGACGGTACACCGATACGTATTTCCCATGGCGATTAACTGACGCAACGTTTCCACTTTCTTATCGTCCGACTTTAAACCAATCACAAACTCCCGATCTATTTTCAAATAATCTGGATTGATTTTACTGATGAGCGACACGTTGTTGTTGCCAGTGCCAAAGTCATCGATACTGATTTTACAATCCAGTGCTTTTAGTTTCGCGACATTGCCATAAATCTCGGAGGTATAGTACATCGATGCATTTTCCGTGATTTCAATCGTCAGTAAACGACAATCTCGGTTAGATAGTTCTCTGTGTAGGATTGAAAAGTTGCGTCCTCGCAGCAAAGAAGGACAAATATTGATGCTGATAGGAATAGGCAACGCTTTGTGCTTAGTATAGATGGACTCTATCACCAGTAAGGTATGAGTAAGGAGCAGCCCATTTCGGATCAGTGTCTCAATAAACCGTTGCGTATTTTTTACCTTAAACCGCGAGAGCGCTTCGTAATGCACAATCTTTTGCGCTGAAGTGTCATAAATCGGCTCCAGTTTGATTTTAAATTGTCGAATTGCACACAAATAAGCCATAAAGGCTTGTAGGGAGCGATGACGCAGTATTATGAGAAACAGCAAGCTTAATAAAATGATGCTTTGAAACGGTCCAGAGATGTAATACACCTCTTTATAGCCGCTGTTCTTCACGTGATAGTTGAAAAAGCGTTCATTGGTGTTACCAATTTCTAAAGAGGTCCCTGTATTGGTTGATAGCTTCATGCCGGAAAGAAAAAAACGCGAAATATGATTTTCAACGTTGTCGGATAAGTTAATGTTTTTGACACGAACCAAAACGGTCGCGTTATTCAAGTCAAATGATTGGGTCGTATAATTGCTATTATTACTCCACTCTTCAAATGCTTTTTTGCTGACAGGGACAACGGTTTCGGGGGTGACTAAACACCGGATATTGAAACGGTCCAGCATCATGCTCGATTCGACCAGCTTTACATTATCAAAGAGCGACTTCAATTCTCTTTCATCAGCAAAGCAGCTCTTTTGGGAAAGGTTCTCTGCAATTTCGAAGGCGTTATCCAGATAATTATGTTTCACAATGCTGTTTATCGCGTAGTAACAGATGGCAAAGAAAATGATCGCTGTGAGCAACACGACCCACAGCGTATCTGAATAGATCTTTTTATTACGCAGACAAATACGAAGGGCTTTGCCAAGGCTGTTTGTTGTGTATTGATCTTGTGTTGATGGTCGATGCCATTCTGATGGTTGTTTTGCATAGTAAAAGGGATGAAGTATCCGGTCCGGTGAATATTTTCGATAATATTTTTTTTGTGGTTACGTGTTCTTCCGTGAGCTTGCGAAATTTCTTTCTTAGAGCGGCCACCGCGTTTTTAAAGCCATTTTCAGGCAGTGTCATTTTGTATTGTTGAGTGATTTTGCTTTCTATCAATCGCTGGCTAATTGGCGTATTTAAGCTGCCGTATTTGGCGATGGTTGACAGAATGGCGTACTCATTTGGGTTGACAGGAATGGAGTGGTGGAGTGATTGATTGAGCTCTAAAGATATTTCGTTTTCGGACAAGCAAACGCAGATTTGGTTTCCAATTTCAAACCTAATCATGTGTTGGTGTGCTCCAAGTTTAATTTTTGGCTACGTTATCAATAAAGCTAGGAGAGGGATGTGATTTTTTACGGGGATATCCATAATATTTGGATATATTCAAGGTTTTAGGTTTTTTTATGCTGGGTGTGACAACTCATTATTCATGGTTAATGAAGTATAAAAAACCCGAGCAGTGGCTCGGGTTTCGTCGATATTCAGCAAGGCTTATTAACAGATAACTTTTACTGCTAGGCCGCCTTGAGAAGTCTCACGGTATTTCGCGTTCATGTCTTTACCTGTCTCTAGCATTGTTTCGATAACTTTATCTAGAGAAACAGTAGGAGCAGAAGAACGACGCAGTGCCATACGAGTTGAGTTGATTGCTTTTACAGCTGCAATACCATTACGCTCGATACATGGAACCTGAACCTGACCTGCAACCGGGTCGCAAGTTAGACCTAGGTTGTGCTCCATCGCAATTTCAGCCGCCATACATACTTGCTCTGGGCTACCACCCATAAGCTCAGCAAGGCCAGCTGCTGCCATAGAACATGCCACGCCAACTTCGCCCTGACAGCCAACTTCTGCACCAGAGATAGACGCGTTACGCTTGTAAAGGCCGCCAATTGCACCAGAAGCTGCGAAGTAACGGATGTAGTCTTTCTCAGTTACGGTTTGAATAAACTTGTCATAGTAAGCCAGTACCGCAGGGATGATGCCGCATGCACCGTTAGTCGGCGCAGTTACAACACGACCACCTGCTGCGTTCTCTTCGTTTACTGCAAAAGCAAACATGTTTACCCAGTCAACAACAGACATTGGATCGTTCGTTGTTTTTTCAGAAGTAAGCAGTTGCTGACGAAGTGCTGCTGCACGACGAGGCACGCGTAGTGGACCAGGCAGAATGCCTTCTTCGTTCATACCGCGATCCATACATTCGCGCATTGTGCGCCAGATGTTTGCGAAGTAAGTACGAGTTTCTTCGTCAGAATGAAGCGCATGTTCATTTTTCATGGTTAGCGCACTGATAGACAGGCCGCTTTCATGACATTGCTTTACAAGCTCTTCTGCCGTTGTAAACGGGTAAGGAACTTTTACTGGATTCTCAACTTCTTTACCGAAGTTTTCTTCATCAACGATGAAACCACCGCCGATAGAGTAGTAAGTTTTTGAGTACGCTTTTTCGTCATCAATCCAAGCGTGGATTTGCATGCCGTTTTCGTGTAACTCAAGGTTTGTTTTGTGGAAGTTCATTCCACCTTCACGTGGGAACGATACTGTGTGACAGTGCATGCCAACAGGAAGGCGTTCAGTTTCTTCTACGCGAGCGATAAAGCCCGGGATAGAATCGATATCAACTTTCTCAGGAGTGTTGCCTGCAAGACCCATGATGATAGCAATATCTGTGTGGTGACCTTTCCCTGTCAGTGATAGTGATCCATAAACGTCAACGGTGATTTTAGTGATGTCGCGCAGTTTTCCCATTGCGCGAAGATCATCAATAAACTCTTTACCCGCTTTCATTGGGCCTACAGTGTGTGAGCTTGAAGGTCCAACACCGATTTTATAGATATCAAAAACACTAATCATATCGATTACCTCAGAAGAAAGCCTCCCAAGGGGAGTTGGGAGGCTTAATTTTATCGTTATATTTTTGGATTAATCATACCGTGCTAGGGCAGGGATGATTAAAGAGCGCCGTAGATTACAGAACTAATGGCAGCAAGACCACAGATTGCTGTGAAAATTTGCACAGGTGCTGAAGTTTTGTACTTAGCCATCGCTGGAACTTTTTGCATTGCGAAGATAGGCATCAAGAATAGGATTGCCGCAATCATCGGTGCGCCCATTGTTTCAATCATACCTAGGATGCTTGGGTTAACGATAGCAACGATCCAAGTTGTGATTACGATGAAGATAAGAGACATCTTCTCGATCTTGCTTACTGGCGATTTTGAACGAGATTTCACTAGACCAACTAGACCTTCATGCGCACCTAGGAAGTGGCCGAAGTAGCTAGAAGTGATAGCCGCGAAAGCAACCAGTGGACCTAAGTAAGAGATCAGTGGAGACTCATGAACGTTTGCTAGGTAAGAAAGAACAGAGATGTTTTGCTCTTGTGCTGTTGCTAGTTGCTCTGGAGACAGAGAAAGTACAACAGAGAAAACGAAGAACATTACAAAGCCCATTAGCATCATCGCTGCGCCACCAGTGATAGCGTCAGTTTTCTTAACTGCGTCATCACCGTATACACGACGTTGTTCTTTAGAGAACTGAGAAATGATTGGGCTGTGGTTGAAAGAGAACACGATAACAGGGATTGCTAGCCATACGATAGCTGGCATTGCACCCCAGTCAGGTGATACTTCCATCATTGAAGTGTTCCAACCAGGAATTAGGTACACAGACAGCGCTAGTAGGATGAACACTAGAGGGTAAACCATCGCTGAAGTTGCTTTCAGCATAAGCTCTTTACCGAACACTACGCCCGCTGTCATTGCAGCGATAAGTGCACCGGAAAGTAGCCAGCGAGGAATAGATTCCATACCCATTTGGTTAACTAGGAAAGAGTCAACCGTGTTTGTGATACCAACACCGTAGATAAGTACGATTGGGTAGATAGCGAAGAAGTAAGCGAACGTAATAAGGTTTGCGCCAGTCTTACCAAAGTGCTCTTCTACTGTGTCAGTGATGTCCGCTTCTGGGTTTTTCGCAGAAAGAACGAAGCGAGCTAAAGATTTGTGTGCGAACCAAGTCATTGGTGCTGCGATTAGGGCTAGGATTACTAATGGCCAAAAGCCACCTGCACCTGCTTTAATAGGAAGGAATAGTACACCGGCACCTACTGCCGTACCAAAAAGGGACAGACACCAGGTAAAGTCTTTGTAAGAAAACTTACTAGACGATTGTGCGGTAGAAACCGCAGAAGTAGTTGTATTCATTTTTTAGTTACTCATTTTGGGAACAGGAAATAAGTCGGGAGTAATTTTGCAAGATTTTACACTAGGAAAATTAGATCTAAATCATTTATTGCTTACGCTTATTGAATGATATGTCAAAAACCTGCTTTTTATCACGAAAATGATGTGCTACTCGTGATTTCTGCTAATGAGTAAAATTAGAAAAACTTATCGATAGGGCTGTTTGTATAAATTTATTTCACCGCAAGCGTTTGCGGTGAAAACGGCAAATTAATCTAATGTGAATGAATGTTTATGAAGCAACGTTTTATTAATATTGATGCGCATGATGATCGCAGCCATAAAAATACCGATATCAGAAGTTTTTAATGTGAAATGATATGTTTTTGCATTGATTCGATGATTTGTGCGGTCATGCCCCAGATGAAATGCTGTCTATATGGGATAGCAAATACACGATGACTGCTGTTTTTTAGGTCAAACTTGGTGCTGTACAACTTTTTCGGATTCAGAATGTGGTTAGCAGGAACTTCAAAAACAGACTCCACCTCATTTGGGTCAATATGCGTTTTATACTCAGGAGAAATAAAGGCCAAAAACGGTGTCACATTAAACTGACTAATCGTTGGCAATGTTGGAAGCTGGCCAAATACATGAATATGTTCATCTTCTATGCCGATCTCTTCTTTGGTTTCTCTTAATGCCGTATTGATTAGATGATGATCTTCCTGCTCAAACTTACCGCCGGGGAAACTGATTTGTCCCGGATGATGACGCAAGTGCGCAGCTCGCTTTGTCAAAATGACCTGTAGCCCCTCCGGGCGTTCTACAAAACCAATTAAGACCGCTGCGTCTCGCAGTGATTTTCCTTTCATCCATTTCAGTCGCGCGAGGGACTCTTTGTGGTAACCCGTTGGAAGCCGAAATTGAAAGTTTTGCAGTAATTGAGTTTTGTCGATAACCAAACCAAATCCTTATTTATTGTGCCTAACCATTATTTATTATACTCAATGGCCGCAAGAGGCGTGGTGCTATCGCCGTTGGTACGGTATTAAAGTATTAGTGCGGCAATACCAAAGCACGTCCATTGGTTCTTTCCCTGCTTTGTGTCGTGTGTCTCACTCTGCTTGGGTATAATAATTTGAAACTTATAAGGTTATAAACCATTCTTTATTTTAAGACGTCACTATAGGGCAAGTATTGACTAATGAAAGGGATTATTTTCACCGAGTTCATGGAGTTAGTGGAAGAGAAGTTTGGTCTCGATGTGTTAGACCAAGTGCTTGACCTTTCTAATGACGAAGGGATTTATACGGCGGTTGGTAGTTACGATCATAAAGACTTGGTTAAATTGATTGTGAATCTCAGTAAAGTATCTGGCATTCCACCTGAACAACTGCAAGAAGTATTTGGAGAGTGCGTTTTTTTGAATTTACTTCGTTCGATTCCTAGTCACGCGAGTTTGCAGCAGTGTGAAACGACATTTCAATTTGTTCGCCATGTTGAAGATTTTATTCATGTCGAGGTCAAAAAGCTCTACCCAGATGCTAGTCCTCCTCAGTTTGATTTTATCAGCGAGACTCAATCAAACATGGTGTTTGATTATCGAAGTGCGCGGTGCATGTCTCACGTATGTTTAGGTCTAATAAAAGGCTGCGCAGCGCACTTTGGTGAAGTTATTCATATAAAACACCAAAACCAGTCAGAAGATGGTAGCCAGGTCCGCTTTTGGTTAGAGGCACAATAAGAACGATATGACAGGAAGTTCCTCGCTAGAAAGGAAACTCAAACGAGAAATCGAATCAAGAAAAGCAGCTGAGCGGTTATTGGAGCAGAAGAGCTTCGAACTTTATGAATCTACTCAACAGCTAAGTGTTGCTTTGAAAAAGCTTGAGTTGAAATCAAAAAAGGATTTACGCAAGTTTGAGTTCGAAGAGAAAGTTGACGCGACGCTGATTAAGTTTGGTCGAACTTTTTTGTCGAGCACGTTTGATGAAGCCATGATTGCCAGTTTTATTGAGCAGCTCACTTCGAACTCAATCATTTCTGCGGCTTACTTACATCTTGATTCCACAAAACTTTCTTCTTTGCGCCGACATCATTTTGGTCATTTACAGCTTCGCCATGAGAATACGATTAAGACTGTCCCCAATTGGCAAGGGGAGAACTTGCATTTGCCTATCATCATTGACAAGCAAACAGTAGGGGAGTTGATCTTCTCTGTTCAGTTGGACCAAATCGATCAGTCGTTTATTTCCAAACAGATGGAGCTGGTATCGGATTTGGTTCATGGGGTCATTGGCCGGCATTTGAGTTTAGAGCGAGAAGTGGAGCTGCGAAAGCGGGCAGAGGAATCGGAAAAAGCGACGAAAGAGTTTGTCGCCATGATTAACCACGAGTTGCGAACACCTCTTAATGGCGTGTTAGGTAGTGCTGAACTACTAAGTCGAACACAGTTAGGTGAAGAGCAACGTCATTACCTAAACAACCTGACTCAATCGGGAGACTTGTTGAGGGTCATCATTAACGATCTTCTCGACTTCAGCAAGATGAATGCCGGTATGATGGAAATCATCGATAAGGTCTTTGCTTGGGAAGAGCTTGAAAAAGCCATCATGGGCGTATTTTCAGCTAAAGCAGCAGAAAAGCGAATTCATTTCTCCATCGATAAAAAGCTCGGTATTCCCGAGTTTTTAGTTGGTGACTTAGAGCGAATTACACAGATCTTGGTCAACTTGGTGGGAAATGCTATTAAGTTTACTCATTTGGGTGGGGTGGTGCTGCGAGTGGAGTGGATAAACGGTATTGCGCATTTTGAGGTTGAAGACACGGGTATTGGCATCCCGATAGAAGCGCAGCCCTCATTATTTGACCCATTTGCGCAAGTAGATCGCTCGGCGAAGCGAAGTTTTGAAGGCTCAGGTTTGGGCCTTGCGATTTGTAAAAATCTAGTGGATTTGATGCAGGGCGAGATTAGCTTTGAAAGTGAAGAACGCAAAGGTACCACCTTTAAAGTCTCTATTCCTCTAAAGGAGGGGCAAGCCCCAGGCGCAGCAGAGGGGGAATTAGCTACCATAGAGCGAAGTGATTTGGCAGGACGCTCAATATTGGTGGTTGATGACATCAGAATGAACCAAGTGATAGTTACTCAAATGCTGAAAAAACTCGACATTACACCTGATTTAAAAGCCAATGGGAAAGAAGCTTTAGAAGCGGTGAAAAACAAAGATTACGAACTAATATTTATGGATTGCCGAATGCCAGAAATGGATGGTTATGAGGCGACGGTGTATCTGAGAGAGCGTGGCTTTACTCTTCCTATTATCGCATTAACCGCTGGCACTACTATCGAAGAGCGTCAAAAGTGTATTGATTCAGGCATGGACGACATCCTCACTAAGCCGTACACCGCAACCGATATTGAACAGATCATGTGTAAGTGGCTTGAGCAGTAGCCGTTGCCTCTTAAAAAACGGATTCTTGTTAGCCAGCGGCTAAAAGCCAAAGTACCTGTAAATAAAACACACAAAAAACGCTCCACACTGGATAATGCCGATCGCTTAACGATGTTTCTTGTGTCATTCCAGCGAGCCTTGGCGAGACTAGGAATCTAATAGCGCATGCTGAGCGGCTAATGAAACAAATTTGACCATAAAGTGCTCGGATAGAAAAGCCTACATCACGCTCCTTCATCGCTGTACAGGATGACGAGATACAGAAATATGCCCACTCGCTGTTAAACGAGCGGCATTATCCGTACTGGAGGCGTTTTTGCTTGTTTTCGTTAGCAGGATTCATAGACCGTTGCCATTTGACGAAACCTACGATTGCAGCGCTGGCAAAATCTTTGAGAGCTTATCCAACGTTTCTTGATATTCAGAAGCGCAATCGCTATCTGCAACGACGCCGCCGCCAGCCCAAGCGTACAGTTTGTGATTCTCCGCTACGAGAGTGCGGATGGTGATGCTGGTATCCATACGACCATGGCGAGAAATGTAGCCAATACTGCCGCAATACGCGCTACGTCGATGTGGCTCCAACTCTTCAATGATCTGCATTGCGCGAACTTTAGGTGCGCCGGTAATTGAACCGCCCGGGAAGCACGCTCGTAGCAAATCTGCAGGAGAATATTGCTCGTCCAAATTCGCACGAATGGTGCTCACCAAATGATGCACTGCGGGGAAGCTTTCAATATCAAACAGCTTGGGCACGTGAACGCTACCCGGTGATGCAACTCGACCAATGTCATTACGCAGCAAATCGACAATCATCAGGTTTTCTGCCTGATCTTTTTCCGCTGTCTGCAAGTCATGGGCACTAGCGTTATCTTGCTTTGGGTCTTCGCTGCGTGGGCGAGTACCTTTGATTGGTTTCGTTTCAATGACGCGATCTTTGAGTTCTAGAAAGCGCTCTGGAGAGATACTCAAAATCGAAGACTCTGGCATACGGATAAAAGCGGAAAATGGCGCTTGGTTGGCGGACTCTAATTTTAGATACGCTTGCCACTCACAGCCTTGATACGGTGCGTTAAAACGTTGCGCCAAATTGATCTGATAGCAGTCACCGCTCAGCAAGTATTCTTGCACCTTGCCAAAGCGAGTAGCGTAGCTCTCTTTCGTCAT
Source organism: Vibrio sp. M60_M70 (assembly GCF_037162085.1). Classification (NCBI taxonomy): domain Bacteria; kingdom Pseudomonadati; phylum Pseudomonadota; class Gammaproteobacteria; order Vibrionales; family Vibrionaceae; genus Vibrio; species Vibrio sp. M60_M70. The sequence continues at coordinate 1,948,759 of NZ_JARLUL010000001.1, read as the reverse complement.
GTTTGACTGCCAATCACCAGACAAAACGAAGTCAACGGTTTGTTCTGCTTTTTGCTCGTTTAACCATTGCCAAGCTTGCTCGATATTCTGACCGACTAGGCAGGCTTTTTTAAGCTTGTGGTCAACAACGACGGCCCATTCATAAAGACCTACCGCCATATCAGGCGTGTTGAGATCCTTTTCGGCCAGTTCTGGCATCGTTTCTACGCGTCGACCTAAATCGTAACTGAAGTAACCGAGCGCTCCGCCGACAAAAGGAAAATCCAATTCTTTATTTAACTCAACGTGAGGAAGCCACTCTTCTTGCAACTGATGAAGCAGCTCGAATGGGTCATCTTGAGTTGAATAGGCATTCGATGGCGTTTTTACTTGCGTAATTTCGGCAGTGGTTTCTAACGTCGCAATCGGGTTGGCGACCAACACATCGAAGCGGCTATCTATATGTGTTTCTGATGCAGAACGCAGCAACATCGCCCAAGGCTGGTGTTGAATGCGAGAAAAGAGGTGAAGAGCAAACTCTGGTGCGTATTCCAGCGCTTTAAAATCAATGAATTGATTGTCCATGTTGTTCATTTGTGTAATTTGTGACAAAGAGATCGTTCACTGCATGGCATGTCATGGGCAGCAAGAGTATCATATTCCTCTGTATAGCCAAACTCCCTCTATCCATAGGGTTTTGAGATGGTTTACAAGTAGGCGACTTCAGCGTTTCGTGTGTCGATATCAGCCGTTCGACAATTGTTTATAAAAAACGAAGCTCAAAAGAGCAATAAGCTCAACAAACACGATTGAAGCCAAGCCAATAATGGAAGCATAACTATAACGAGGCATGTAATGACGGTAATACGCAAGCAGGATGTAATCAGCAGTGTCGCTGATGCGCTACAGTATATTTCTTACTACCACCCGCTAGACTTTGTTCAAGCTCTTGAAAAAGCCTACCACCGCGAAGAGAGCCAAGCCGCTAAAGACGCGATTGCTCAGATCCTAATTAACTCCCGAATGTCAGCAGAAGGTCACCGACCAATTTGTCAGGATACTGGTATCGTGACGTGTTTCGTCAACATCGGTATGGGCGTGCAATGGGACTCAACCGACATGACGGTTCAGCAGATGGTAGATGAAGGTGTTCGACAAGCGTATACGAACCCAGACAACCCGTTGCGTGCGTCAGTACTTATGGATCCTGCCGGTAAACGTATTAATACCAAAGACAACACGCCTGCTGTCGTACACATCAACATGGTTCCGGGCGATAAAGTTGAAATTCAGATCGCAGCGAAGGGCGGCGGTAGTGAAAACAAAACTAAGATGGTGATGCTAAACCCATCTGACGATATTGCAGAGTGGGTAGAGAAAACGCTACCAACAATGGGCGCGGGCTGGTGTCCTCCCGGCATGCTTGGTATTGGTATTGGCGGTACGGCTGAAAAAGCAGCGGTATTGGCAAAAGAATCTCTAATGGAACACATCGATATTCAAGAGCTTATTGACCGTGGCCCGCAAAACGCAGAAGAAGAGCTTCGTCTTGATATCTTCAATCGCGTGAACAAACTTGGTATCGGCGCGCAAGGCCTTGGTGGTTTGACAACTGTTGTCGACGTTAAGATCAAAACTGCGCCAACGCACGCGGCTTCTAAGCCTGTTTGTTTGATCCCGAACTGTGCGGCGACTCGTCACGTACACTTCACGCTTGATGGCAGCGGCCCAGCAGAGCTCACGCCACCTAAACTAGAAGATTGGCCAGACATTACTTGGGAAGCGGGAGAAAACACGCGTCGCGTAAACTTAGACACGATTACTAAAGAAGAAGTACAAGAGTGGAAGACAGGCGAAACCGTTCTTCTATCAGGTAAAATTCTTACTGGCCGTGATGCAGCGCATAAACGTATTCAAGGCATGCTAGATAATGGCGAAGGTCTACCAGAAGGTGTAGATCTAAACGGTAAGTTCATTTACTACGTAGGTCCTGTCGATGCAGTTGGTGATGAAGTCGTTGGTCCTGCTGGTCCAACAACATCAACGCGTATGGATAAATTCACCGATATGATGCTAGAAAAAACAGGCATCATGGGCATGATCGGTAAAGCTGAGCGTGGTCCTGCAACGGTTGAATCTATCAAGAATCACAAAGCGGTTTACCTAATGGCTGTTGGTGGCGCGGCGTACCTTGTAGCGAAAGCGATCAAGAAAGCTCGCGTTGTCGCATTTGAAGATTTAGGTATGGAAGCGATTTACGAATTTGAAGTTGAAGATATGCCAGTAACAGTGGCTGTAGACTCAAATGGCGCTAACGCGCACCAAATCGGTCCTGACACTTGGAAAGTGAAAATCCAAGAGATGGAAGCGTAAGGCAAACGGTAACCTTACATTGTCTCAGTAGAGAGAATGTGACAAGGTGCTGATTTACCTAGCAAACATTTGACAAAAGTGCAGCGAAAACTGCACTTTTTGTCTATATAATGTAGATATAAACCTCAGGGCATAGCAATCAAACGTTATGCGAACAATAATTAGGAGACGGCATGCCTCGTTTTATTCAGATTCTACAAATTATCCTTGCTGTAGTGGTAGGTGGCTTTGTTGGCTACGACTTGATCCTTCACGGCATCAGCATCTTTGATGAGAAGTACGTGACCATCACGTGTGTATTGTGGCTGATTTTAGAAATCGCTCTATTTGTTATCTATAAATTAATCGAAGACGACTAGACTCAAAGAAAGCAGGTTTCTGTTCAACACAGTAATCAGCATAAATAGGGTCACTAATGCTTTAGTGTTGATTAAGTAAGCCTCTGAACCACTCAGAGGCTTTTCTTTTTTCATCCTGCTTTAAGCGAATGTTTTGTTCATCTTTTATTAAGGTATATAAAGTTAGACTCATAGAGTTCAGTATTGAAAGGTAAGTATTCATAGATTAATACCCGAAGTGGCTGATAACGTTGTTTTAGAGCGGAGTAAGATAAAGAAGCGCAATGAAAAGAATAAAGAAAGAAGTCAATGACTTTATCAACAGAGGTATGGATTCCAATGTTCGAATTGCCGTCACCGGACTTTCTCGTGCAGGTAAGACGGCATTCATCACGTCATTAGTGAATCAGCTTCTCCATACCGCTACCCATGATAATTTGCCTCTTTTGACTGCAGCCAGAGATAAGCGTCTTATTGGAGCGAAGCGTGAACCTCAAGCGAATATGATGGTGCCACGTTTTGCTTACGACGAAGCGATGAGCCAGATCCATGCGACCCCACCTCAATGGCCAGTACCAACACGGGATGTGAGTGAGATTCGCTTAGCGCTCAAGTACAAACCAAATAAAACCACGAAAAAGCTGTTGAGTAAAACCGCAATTTTAAATGTTGATATTATCGACTATCCAGGAGAGTGGCTGCTCGACCTGCCGTTATTGGACATGGACTTTGCGACGTGGTCGCAAACTCAGTTTGATGCACTTAAAGGCCAGCGTGGCGATTTAGCCAAAGCTTGGCTGTCTGAATTAGAAAAGGTGGATCTTTCTGCTGGAGTGAACGAGAAACTACTCGAGAAAGTTGCGCATACATACACCGAGTACCTTCATGCCTGTAAAGACGCAGGTCTTCATTGGGTACAGCCTGGCCGCTTCGTATTACCTGGTGAGCTCGGAGGCGCGCCAGTGCTACAGTTTTTCCCGTGTCGTGCTGATTCGGAAAGCAAGGCGCTTAAGGGCAGCAACTTAGCGATGCTCGAAGCGCGTTTTCAGGAGTACCAACAGAAAGTAGTGAAAGCGTTTTATAAGCATCATTTTGCGACCTTCGATCGCCAGATTGTACTTGTGGATTGCTTGCAGCCTCTCAATGCCGGCGATGAAGCTTTTTACGACATGCGCCAAGCGCTAGAGCAGATCATGCATAGCTTTCGTTACGGTCGTAGTAGCTTTTTGCGCCGTTTATTCTCACCAAAAATCGACAAAGTGCTGTTTGCTGCCACAAAAGCGGATCACATAACGCCCGATCAGCATCCCAATTTAGTATCTTTGCTACAACAAATGGTGCATCCAGCGTGGCAAACCGCAGCCTACGAGAATATCGAGATGAGCTGCATGAGTATCGCTTCTATCCAATCAACCACGACGGGATTTATTTCTTCTGGAGATAAGACGATTCCGGCGTTACAGGGTACGACGTTGGATGGTGAGCCGATGACGATGTTTCCGGGAGAAGTGCCGAAAAAGCTACCAAATGCGGCTTATTGGCAAAACAACGGATTTGATTTTACGTCATTCCGTCCAATGCCCTCACCGAATGATGAGCCAGTGAAGCACATACGCTTAGACAAAGCACTGGATTACCTGATTGGAGATAAATTGAAATGAGTGAGTTGAAGCAAAAACAAGTTTTCTCTGAAAAGGCAATGGAAAAAGAGCAGCAATCGAATCAACCGGAGTTAACGGCGCAGCAAACATTCGGCGAAAAAGAAACATTCGTACCTGTTGAAGTTAAAGAAGAGCGCCAGGAGACCGAACAGGAATTGCAACTCGAGCATGTCATTCGTCCAAAACCGGGCAGAAAATGGCTTGCGACTGGCGCATTTGCCACCTTTGCTGGTTTGGTTGGCTGGCAAGCGGTGGACTCGGTTATAACCGCAATTCAAACTTCTGATTGGCTGGCTTTAAGCTGGACGGGGTTTATTGCTGCGATCGCTTCGCTTGGTTTAGGGGCGATGGGTAAAGAGCTTTGGAAACTGCGCAAGCTACGAAATCATTTTAGTGTTCAAGAAGAAGCAGAAGCGCTTGTTAGTAGTGAGAGTGTGGGGAAAGGGAAAGCCTTTTGCGAAAATGTGGCAGAGCAAAGTGGTGTGATGGCAGAGAACCCGGGCTTTGATCGTTGGCAGAACAGCATTAACCCTGCTCATAGTGATGCTGAAATCCTTGATATGTATGACTCGATGGTCGTGAGCCAACAAGACAAATTGGCAACGAAAATCGTATCGCAGCACGCAACCGAGTGTGCGGCCCTGGTCGCTGTGAGCCCTCTGGCTGCCGCTGATATGTTGCTGGTGGCGTGGCGAAATTTCAAAATGATCGACAACCTCTCCAAAGTATATGGGGTAGAGCTAGGTTACGCCTCTCGCATCAAGCTACTAAAAGCGGTATTTGTCAATATGGCGGCGGCTGGTGCCAGTGAGCTGGCTATTGATGCCAGTATGGACTTGATGTCGATGGACCTTGCTGGCAAAGTCTCTGCTCGTGCGGGGCAGGGGCTAGGTGTTGGTATTCTAACGGCACGTTTGGGCTTGAAAGCGATGACCTTATTGCGTCCACTACCATGGTATCCTGACCGTCAGGTTAAATTGGGCACCATACGCAAGGCTGTGGCGGCGAAAGTTGCATCAATTACGATGAAACCGTAACGAATATCAACTTTGATGGATAGGATTGCTTGACGCCATTCCAAGCATGATAGAAACTACTGTCAACTTTTCCTGACAGTCGTGAATTGGGATATTTTCAGTGCGTCTTGAAGTCTTATGTGAAGATCGACTCGGTTTGACCCGAGAACTGCTCGATATTTTAGCGTCTAAAAGCATCGACTTGCGTGGTATCGAAATCGATATTAGCGGTATTATCTATTTGAATTGCCCAGATATTGATTTTGATACGTTTAGTGAGCTGATGGCTGAAATCCGCCGTATTCCGGGGGTGAAAGACGTACGTAAAATCCAGTTTATGCCGATGGAGCGCCACAATACGGAGTTGCTCTCGCTAGTTGATAACTTGCCCGATCCGGTTTTTGCCATCGACCTTAAAGGTGCCGTAGACATGGCAAACATGTCTGCACTTTCACTGCTTGGTCTTCACAAGCAAGAAGTAATTGGTACGCAGATCGGAGCTTTGCTGCCAAGTGTTCGTTTTTCTCGCTGGTCTGAAGGTGTGAATGGCAGAACGCGGGAAAACCTTGTGATTGATGGCTTGGACTATGTTCTTGAGTTGATGCCAGTTTATATCCGAGACGAAGCGCAAAACTCGACTCTAGCGAGTACTCTAATGACGATTCGCTCTAGTCAGCAAGTTGCCAGAATTGAAGAAGCGCTGCCACTGCATAATCCCCTGGGTTTTGAGCACTTTGTTGGAATATCGAACCGCCATAAAGCGCTAATGAATCAAGCTAAGAAGCTGTCTGTGCTTGACCAGCCACTGTTGATTGAAGGCGAAACGGGGACCGGTAAAGAAATGCTTGCTAAAGCTTGCCACAGCCGTTCTAGCCGTGCGAGTAAGCCATTCTTAGTTTTGAGTTGTGCTTCGATGCCTGACGATGTAGCAGAAACCGAACTTTTTGGTCACGCGCCGGGTTCATTTAATCATGAACAAGGTCACAAAGGCATCTTTGAGCAAGCAAATGGCGGGACGGTATTTCTTGATGAAATCGGTGAAATGAGTTCGCACCTTCAAATCAAGCTGTTACGTTTTCTACAGGATGGTAATTTCCGTCGTGTCGGTGCAGAAGATGAGATGCATGTCGATGTTCGTATCATCGCTTCAACAAAACATAACCTTGCCGAACTTTCTGAGGCAGGAATGTTCCGTGAAGATTTGTATTATCGTCTCAACGTACTTACGCTCAGCATTCCTCCGTTACGTAAGCGCTCAAACGACGTTGCACCATTGCTTGAGTTGTTTGTGGCGAAACATGCTCAACAGCTTGGTATTGATAAGCCAGAGTTTGATGATGGCCTAGTTGATGCCCTTGCAAATTATCAGTGGCCAGGAAACATGCGCCAGCTGGATAACATGGTTCTTCGAGCACTCACTGAAATGGATGGTGGTATACTAAACGCGGAGCACTTCAATTTACCTCAGCCTCAATCAGTCGGCGCTGGTAGTGCGACGCTTAACATCGACGGTTCATTGGATGAGATCATGCGTGACTATGAATCTCAGGTTCTGGAGCGTTTGTATCAGTCATTCCCATCAAGCCGCAAGCTTGCTAAGCGCTTAAATGTATCGCATACCTCAATCGCTAATAAACTGCGTGATTACGGTATCCGCAAGAATTAATCGAATTGAACGAAAAGACGGAATTAATCATTTGTAATGGAAGATAACAGCTCATCTATCGCCGTTCATAAGTTGGACGGTGACTTGCTTCTGCGTACCGCTGAAATCGGTGACGCAGATATGATTGCCGAGTATTTTCAAGCGAATCGAGAATACCTGAAACCGTTTGAGCCGAAACGTGAAGAGGCTTTTTCTCAGTGAACGGTTGGTTGCAAAAGCTTATCAAGCTCAATGAGCTGCATCGAATGGGGTTGGGGTATTATTGCCTCTTGGTCAGAGCCTCTTCGGGTGAAATGCTAGGTACGATATCCTTTAGTAATTTGAGTCTTTTCCCTTTTTATTCTTGTAACGTCGGATACTCTCTCGCTGAAAAAGCGCAAGGGCATGGTTATATGCGTCGTGGATTAACCATGGCTTGCGACTACATGTTTAACGTGCAGAAGTTACATCGTATTCAAGCCGGCTACATGCCTCACAACAAACGTAGTGAAGCTGTGCTAGAGCATGTAGGGTTCAACCGAGAAGGGTATGCAAAAGATTACCTTTTGATTAATGGTGAATGGCAAGACCACGTTCTAACGTCACTTATTAATCCGAATTGGCAACCAGAAGGGCGATAGTATGGAGCGATTGGAAAAGCAATTAGCACTTGTAATCGAGCTCGATAAACTCAAAAGTATTTTGCGCCGAACCCGAGTTAAAAGTGCTGAAGGGCGTCTCGAAAATAGTGGTGAGCATAGTTGGCATGTCACACTGATGGCAATATTGATGGAAGAGCATGCGAATGCACCAGTAGATGTTTGCCGAGTGATGAAAATGTTATTGATACATGACGTAGTAGAGATCGACGCGGGGGATACCTTTGTTTATGATACTGCCGCGTCTCAAGAGCAAGTAGAAAAAGAAATTAGAGCGGCAGAACGCTTGTTTGGTATGTTACCCAGCGATCAGGAGCAAGAGTTATTGGCGCTTTGGCATGAATTTGAAGCCGCGCAGACCGATGATGCTAAGTATGCAAAAGCACTCGATCGGTTAATTCCAATGCTCTTGAACTACCATAATAATGGTCAGAGTTGGAAGGAGCATGGCGTTTCTCGTGAACAAGCACTTACCATTAATAAACGAATTGAATTTGGCTCTGTTACCTTATGGGGCAAAGCGAAAGAGTTGATAGAAGAAGCCACAGAGAAAGGTTGGCTGAAATCGTAATAAAGGAGACTGAATGTCTTATTTGCCTTTGGATGAATACCAAAGAAAATGGATTTTTACGCATCAGTCGATGCCTGTGCCAGAAGAAGATTTGGCTTTTATTAAGCCGATGAGCCAAGCTCGTTCAGCACAATTTTGGAAAGAAAATATTAGTGCTCAAAGCCCTGATATGGATCGACTTAGCTCCCAAGATTGGCCAATGAATGAGGCGAATTGGTCGGAAGTCGTTGATTGGATGGCTGCGTGGGAGTTAGATGATCCGGATATGCCAGCGGAAGTAGAAGCACATATCGATTGGCAAGACGATGTGACCGTTTACTTTTGCTACGAGAAGTACAATGTCATCGAAACTAAATGGTCGATTTTTAAAAAGCATTGGAAGAACTTTCTCTTTTATGATGATGGTCCAATATTGATTGGACGTCGCCGTTCACAAGCGCTTTGGTTTGATTCAAAAGGCAATGTGAAACTCGGTGTTCGTCAATAGCGAGTTATACAGCAAAGCCACCTTTTCGAGGTGGCTTTGTTTTTCTAAAGGCTGGATAATGGACTCAACACGCCGCCAGCCCCGCGCTCGATAACGTGAGTATAAATCTGGGTGGTTTTTACATCAGTATGCCCTAATTGTTCCTGTACAGTTCTAATGTCTGCGCCAGATTCTAATAAATGCGTGGCAAAACTGTGTCTTAGTGTATGGCAAGTTACAGTTTTCTCAATGCTTGCGTCGCTTGCCGCGCGCTTTACTGCTCTTTGTATTGCACTTTCATTGATATGATGCCTTCTCAATTCACCAGTGTCTCGATCTGCGCTTAACTTTGTTGATGGAAACAAAAAGTGCCAGTTAAAATCTAGCTCCGCTTTTGGGTATTTACGTCGTAAACCTTCAGAGATGTATACGCCCGCATAACCAGGCATGTGCCTATCTTTAAAGTAATAGTTTCTTGCTAAATTAACTTGAGCTTTGAGTGGTTCATGCAGTTCTTTGGCTAATGTGACTGTACGATTTTTACCTCCTTTTCCTTGCCAAACGCGAACTGCACCATAATCATAATCGATGTCTTGAACTCTTAAGCGTAAACATTCCATAACTCGAAGCCCGGAGCCATAGAGCAACTGAATATGGAGTTTATACCTCGGGTCGATATGTTGAACGAATCGTCGGATCTCCTCCCTAGTTAACACAACGGGAAGTTTCTTTTCGGTCAGAGATTTCTGAAATCTCATATCAAGTGATAGTGGAGTTTTGAAATAATCACGATATAAAAATGATATTGAGTTCAGTGCCAAAGCTTGCGTTTTTACCGCAACTTTTTCTTTTACCGCTAAGTAACTCAGGAACTGAACGACATCATCTTCTGCTAGTGTCGAAGGGTGTGCAAGCTGGTGGAAAGTGATAAAGCGTTTTATCCAAAATAGATAACTTTCGATGGTTTTATTCGCATAATGACGAGTAAGCATGTGCTCTTTTACACTAAGTAAAAACTGACTTTTCATGATAAAATTGACCTGTTTATTTATACAGACCCTTCAATCTATCAGCTCTTTTGTAATTAGCGTGCATTGCGCCGTCTAATTGCGCGTGCGACCACACATATTCATACTGTTTTTCTATTTGTTTCATGCATATAGGTGCTACGATTTATAGCGCTTTTGATCAGAAAGAGGGCGGTAGCTTGCCAGAAAGGAGGCAAATTGCCGTATAGAAAGCGTTAGTTGCCATGAGGAAAAACGCAGTTAAATTCCAAAATCTAGCGGTAAAAGCGCAGAGTTAAATGAGTTTTTTGCAAAATCCAGTGTTGGATATTTCAGCTAAGATCCAAATTTGGCATTACTGCACCGTTGATTTGTTCTTTGGTGTTGCAGATTTTAGGTTAGAAGGACGGCCATTTTTCGCTGAAAAACTGCTCGGTGAGTTTCCCGTTTCAAAAGCATATTTACTTGCTGAAAAGGCGCTTTCTCTGGCGTGGTGAGTTCACGTGGTTTCAGCGATTTTGTTGAAAGTCCGCATTGTGAGATTGTCTTTCCAAAAGAGATTTTTGGTGTTGTTAGTCCGTTTTCTGCGACGTTGTATGTTCCAAGTGGTTTCAGTGACTAGCCGCTTTGAGACTACGCCTGACTTAACGGCATCAAAGTACGTGGATTTTGTGTTCGCAAAGTCTAAACTGTCCTAAAATCAGTAAATTGGACAGGCAACTAACAAACAATTTAAGAGTGATTCAGCCCGCTTGGCATTTTTGGTTTGGGTTTGACTCAGTGTTTACGGTGGTCAAATGAAGTGCCGTGGTCGCGTGCTTCACACCTTAATTGGGCGTTATGTATATTTGGAGAGGTATATGGCAAGTCAAGCATATGAAAATCAGAAGGTAACCCTTCGTTATTCAAAAAAATCAATAGACAAGGCTGCTAGAGATATTCGCCATGGGTGTGAAGGAGCAGCAAGGGAAGATGCAATAAACAAAATCCAAAATTATCGAGAGCTTCATGCTTACCCTCTAATGTTAATGAAAAATCATTTGGTTAGAACGTCTAACAGAGTCTCGGATGAAATACTTGTTGCGCGCCGGTTGAAACGCTTACCTACCATCATCAACAAGTTGGAACGCCCGTCATTAGATGGAAAAAGTGATAACGCTATAAAATTTACACGTATGCAAGACATCGGTGGTTGTAGAGCGATAGTCAAAAATCTGAAACAACTTAAAGAGCTTCAGGCATTATTGGTAAAAAGCCGCTCAGTTCATAAAATTATTCATACTTCCGACTATTTAACTCCAAAGGAAAGTGGATATGGTGGTATCCATCTCGTCTATAGTTGTTTTGATGACGCAGAAGATAACCATAGCTGGAAGAAAACAAAAGTTGAAGTGCAACTAAGAACTCAGTTGCAACATGCTTGGGCTACAAGTCTTGAAATAATTGATACACTTGAACAGATTGAGCTCAAAACGAGCATGGGAGGCCACCCTATTTGGCGAGAGTTTTTTGCAATTGCAGGCAAGCTAGTAGCGCATGATGAAAAAGCATGTGTATTGGATAATACAGAAGTCGAGATTTTGGAAAAAAGGCTTCATGAACTTGAAGTGACGTTGGACGTTAAGAGAAAACTATCAAACTTTTCACTGGGTATACAAGCAACTACTCGTGGGCTAAAAGAGCTTAAATCACCAAAAAATATCGGTATGTGCTTAGTAACTTTGCACTCGAATTCTCTATCTTCTGCTAAATTTACTGGCAAAAATACTTTCAAGCTTGAAGTTGGAGTGGAGACATTTAAACTCGATCAGACTCCTAACGCATTGAAGGAACTGAATAAATGTGAAAAAGATCCTGATGTACTAGTTTGTGTACTCCTGTCAGCTAAAAATGCTAAAAGTCTCCAAAAAGCTTACCCTAACTATTTTGGTTCTACCGCAGATTTTAGGCGGTTTATCCGAAAGCATACACAAAAATATACATAACAAACAATTTAAGAGTGATTCAGCACGCTTGGCATTTTTAGTGTGGGTCAAGTTCAATGTTTTCGGTGGTTAAATTAAGTGTTGTGGTCGCGTGCTTCACACCTTAATTGGGCGTTATACGCTATATGAAGAAAGCCTAAAAATTCAGGTCAAAAATTGCAGTTTTCAGCGCTGAGTTTTGGTGTTTGGGTGTCCAGAAATCCCGGTTTCAATCTTAATTTTCCTTAGTTCCTGGCTCAGTGTTGGCCTGCCGTTTATCGATGGTTTTCTTCTTTGGTGATGATTGTTTTGGGTCAGCCCAGGCTGAGCTTTTGGCTGAAATTCAGCTCTGTGATTTTGCCTTTCTAAAAGCCGATTTACTTGCTGAAAGTGCGCTTTCTCTGGCGTGGTGAGTTCACGTGGTTCCAGTGAGTTTGTGGAAAGACCTCATTGTGAAATTGTCTTTCCAAAAGTACTTTTGGTGTTGCTAGTCCGTTTTCTGCGGCGCGGTCTGTTCCAAGTGGTTTCAGTGGCAAGTCGCTGTAAGTCTAAGCCTGACTTAAATGCATCAAAGCACATAAAGATCATGGTTTCAAAGTAGGGCTTGTCGTAGAATTTTGGCTTAAACGTCCATGCGTATAACAAGAGACTATGGCGTCAATAGTTAATTTTTGAGGCTATCTGTATCCCACATAACACCATCTCTTAGCATTGAATTTAAGATAACAACCATCTTTCTCATGCAGGCAACAATGGCAACTTTTTTCGGTTTTCCTGCCGTAAGTAGTCGTTCATAAGTTGCTTTGAAAACAGGGTTGCATTGGATAGCCGACATCATCGCCATATACATAACGGTCCTAACTTGAGACCGCCCTCCTTGTATCAGCCGCTTACCTTTAAAGCGGCCACTTTCTCTTGTTATTGGTGCGACACCAATGAGAGAAGAAGCTTGTTTGTTAGTGATAAAGCCCAGCTCGGGTACATTACTAATTAGGGAGGCAGCAAGGACTTTACCAACACCAGGCATGCTTTGGAGAATAGTATTTTTGGCTTGATACTCAGGACAACTCTCAATCAGTTTCGCTATCTTTGCTTCTACTTTTTCAATCTGATTTTTCAGGGCGGTAAGGATAGGGGTAATCGTAGACGAGATATTCTTAGGTAATATTTGTAGTCGGTTTCTTTCCATGGTTTGCATGGTGAGTAGCTGGTTACGCCTTGTGACTAAGTCACTCATAAGGCGTATGTTTTCGCTTTTTAGTTTGGTCAGTTCTGGCTGAACACGTTCGGCATAATGTGCGATGAGAGCGGCATCTAAACGGTCGTTCTTAGCTCGTTGACCAATGGCACCAGCAAACCTTTTAATACGTAGTGGGTTGGCAATAACATAAGGTAATTTGGCTTTGTCACAGGCGAGTATAAAAGGCATTTCTAATCGACCTGTAGCTTCGATGACGACACGTTGAGGTTTGTGTTTCTTAATGGTTTTTATGGCATCGCTGATGCCTTTTTCGGTGTTCGGGACAGTGAAGTAAATATCGAGTGGTCGGATGTAGATGTCTAATTGTGACTTACCAGTATCAACGCCGACATTAATGTTTTGAAGTGTGTTTGTATTCATAATAAGCTAACTCTTGCTTGCAAATGCGGGCTCGAGACCCAGAAGACTATTCGAGTGTGGTGCTTGGAGTTCTATCTGGCGTTCGTACTTGTTACCGGTCTCTCAATTGAGGAGCCATCGTTCAATCGAACTACCAGATAGAAGAACTTTAGTTGCAGCTAAAGTCTGGGTCTCACCTTACCCGATTGGAGTACTTATTATCCATACAAACTGTTCAAGAGGGATTCGCAACGCGTGGCATTTCTACTATGCGTTGTTTTTAGTGATTAAGGTGTTATGCGGAGGCTTCGGTATTGCGTACCTCACACCTTAACAAGGCGGTATAACTCTTTTGTCAGTTTTATTGTTACACCTTTGATCTTGAAGAGCCTCAAGAACAATTAACTTGTTGTTAGTATGGTTGCTTATTTTGTGAGACCTTTTCGTTCAAACAATTGATGGGGAGGTTTTTAAGTGGCAGCACGTCCTAGCTTACTAAAAATGAAAGTGGCTTTTGCAAAGGTTAACCGAGATGTATCGGACGTTGGTACAATAATTGGTGGTAAAGTGAATCACAATATCAATGTGCTAACACCAGAGCAGGGCCGTTTTGAAAATGCATGTGTAATTCGGATGTCATATGCACTTAATTATGCTGGTTTTAAGGTTCCTTACATTAAAAATAAAACTGTATCTGGTGGACAGGGAAATTGGTATATCTACAGAGTCAGGGATTTGATCAGCTTCTTGCATCAAAAGTTTGGTGAACCTGAGGTTGTAATTGAAAATCCTAACGCGAATAAGTTGGCTGACTACAAAGGTATATTGGTCGTTGATGTGGATACTTGACTAGATGCATCAGGGCATGCAAGTATTTGGACTGGCTCAAGGTGTACGGATAGTTGTTACTTCCCACAAGCAAAGAAGGCGTACTTATGGAAACTAGAAGATTAGTCAGCACTATATTTGTTGCAACTTTTAGCGTGGGATTAAGCGCAAGTCCATTGAGCACTCAAAGTGATGAGCAGTTATTTAAAAAATATGCGCTTTCTTCTTGTATTGCGACTTATTACAAGGGCTCCGATGTGGCCAAAGATGCGGTAAAGGCAATGCAAGGCTACAGAGAGTTTTCTAATTTGCCTTTAGATGCATTTTTTGAGCTCAGTGAATTATTGAGCAATAAGAATATTGACTCTTATAAATCAAAAAGTGGTAGTGCAATAGAATTGGCATATTGTTTAGACTTCGCGAACTCAGAAGACGTTCATAAGCTATTGACTAAGGCAAAATCAGAGTTATAACAAACTGTTTAAGAGTGATTCGCAACGCGTGGCATTTTTACAATGCGTTTGTTTTAGTGTTTAAGGTGGTATACGGAAGCTTTTGTATTGCGTTGCTCACCCCTAACCGCGGCGTTATGTTTCTTAGTCGAGTATAGAAAACTATAGTTAATATTTAAATGATTATTGTGGAAAAGGAGAGTTCATGGATGTGTATTAGTTGCTAGCATTTGCGGCTTTTCTAGTGCTCATATCTTCAATGATAATGCTCCTTGGGAGTAGTATTTTCCTCGGGTTACAGATGGAAATACTAGACCCGAGTAGATATAAAACGATCTACGTTTGTTTGTTTCTTTTCCTAGCGGCGTTTTTCAAGCTAGTTGTCACTACTTGATTAATTATCAAGCAGCTTCTTTTTCTGGGTTCAGGTGAACTTCTCCGATTGGTTCGCAGTTGCGTATTTTACCTGACCAACGTTCTGGTTTTGCTTGGCGATGTGCCATCAACACCTTAGCTCTTTTCTTTAAAATCTCTGTATCCTTTCCACTATGTCGCTCTGAAGGTGTCACGTAATTCAGCCGACTATGTTTATGCTCCGTGTTGTACCAGATTACGAAGCTTTCTACCCAAGAACGGCTTCGTTCAAGGCTTTCGAACCCTTTTGATGGCCAGCTCGGAACATATTTAAGCGTTCGGAACAGTGACTCTACATACGGATTGTCGTCGCTCACTCGAGGACGACTGTAAGATGAAGTAATGCCAAGCTCCTCCATTTTTGCCTTGAACGTCAACGACTTCATTGGCGCACCATTATCTGAGTGCAGCACCAATGCTTGATTGAAGCATTGCTCTCGCATCAGCGTGCGCTGAAGTAGTTGAGATGCCATCTCTCCGCACTCTCGGTCATAGACATCATACCCAACAACTTTTCGACTGTAGATGTCTTCAATGAGGTAAAGGTAATAATGTTGTCCACGAACACCTGAAGGTAGATACGTAATATCCCAAGTAAATACCTGATTTGGACCTGTCGCTGTGTAGCTTGTTGGTGTTGATGATTTTTTACGGCTACGTTGACGGCCTCTACGGTTAAGTTGTCCTGCCGCTTTTAATACGCGATAAAAGCTGGCTTCAGAGGCAATATACCGACCTTTATCCAGCAGTGTTGGCACTATTTGGCTTGGCGGCAAACTGGCATACTCGGGCGCATTACTAATATCAATAATATCTTGCCGCTCTTGCTCTGAGAGCTTATTAACAGGCTCAGGTCTTATCGACGTTGGTCGCTCATCAGCTTGTATCTTTCCGCGCTGATACCAGCGACGGTAAGTCCGTAAATCTATCTCAGCTTCATTGCACGCACGCTCTAAGCGACTGCCGCTCTGACATGCCTCATGGATAAGCGTAACGATATTTTGCCTTTCTTCGGTTGAGGTTAGTCGTCCTCTGGCTCTTCCCCGTAAAAGGCCCTCAGCTTTTTTCTTAGCACCAACAAGGCTGCCGTTTCCGCTAATGCTTTCTCTTTAAAGCGAAGCTCTTTTTTTAATTCTTTGATTTCATGCTTATCGGCTTTAGCTTGTTTCTTTGCCTCGGCTTCACGCTCCTTCGATGACATGAACCCCTGCATACATTCGCTGCGCCACTGCTGGACTTCTTCTGGGTACAACCCGTTTTCACGGCAGTACTGGCTTAATTCATTTTCTGTCATAGAAAACGTCGCAGCGACAATGGCTAACTTAGTTTGCGCGGACCAATGCTCTGAAGGAATATGACTGTTTGGCACAACGGCTCCTGATTCTCGAAGTTGTTTGCGCCAATAATACAGCGTCGCATCACTGATGCCTTCTTCTTTTGCTACTTCGGCTACAGAGCGAGAGTGCGGGGGTAACAACTTTTTCAATACAGCTTCTTTTCTTTCTTGTGAGTAACGAGACATATTTCCTCTGTCACCGCCCCTTTAATTGGTTATTTTTTAACAGTGACAACTAGCCTGACACAGGGGGCTAGTGTGCTTCTCTTTAATTACGTAAGAAGTAGCGAAAATATCTCGAAGTATCCTAAAAGTAGTTCTTGGTTGTTTACTGTCATTCGATATTCTATGTTTTCACTCTTCATATCCTTTGTATTTATGGGGTTTTCTGCTTTTTTTGCAGCAGGTAAAAGCTAAATTTGTGGCCCGCAAAATGGTTCGGCTCATTTACGGTAATGTACTGGCGGGTGATAATAAACATAACAAATTGTTCAATAGTGGTTCGGCACGCGTGGCATTTTTACTATGCGTTGGTTTTAGTGTTTACGGTGTAATGGTTGAGTGCTGTGGTAACGTTGCTCACCACTTAAGCGGGTGTTATCTGTCTACACTAAAGTTGGTGTAAAAAACGTAACACTCAATTTCATGTAAGTTAGCGATTCCTCCATTAATAATGAAACACACCTGTTGTAATAACACTGTTCTGTTAATTTCATTGATGTGATAGTAAGGTACAGAACAATGAAAAAGTTAGATGAAGCTAAATTAAATCTAAACTGTACAAAGCAAATGCGAGAGACAACTTTAGGTAAGTTGACTATCGAAGGAGTAAGTAAAAGTTGGTTTGTGCTTGAGTCCGCAGGACCAGAATCTATGACGGAGGGCTCTGACAAAAGAATCAAAGCAGGCACATACAAATTATTGTCTTATAGTTCACCTAGGTATCCTAATGTATATGAACTACAAAATGTTCCGGGTAGGTCATTCATTCTAATCCATGCCGGAAATTATCATCAAGACACTCTCGGCTGTTTGATGCCTGGTAAAACATGGGGGAAAGTAGCCAAATCACATTACTATGTAGGTAGTAGCAAATTGGCTTTGAAAGAAATATTTCTGAAATTGCGAACTATAAAAAATCACCATAAATATATCTAACCAGTTGGAGCTGCAACAATGATAAGGAATATAATAATTCTTATGATGTCTGTTTTTTTCTCACTGCCAATGTATGCAAAAAACCAAGAGGTGAGTCTCTTACATAACTGGATGATAGAAAACTACCAATCTATAGAATCAAACCTTGAAAAAAGAAGCTTTGGAAATGGTTCCTGCACTTTTTTCTTTGGTAGAAATTTGGAAGCGTAGAGACGGAGCTATTTCTGGAGAAGTTTGCCCTTATTGCTGGTTGCGTTAAAAATTGAGCCCCAGAATACTTTACTTTTACTATCTGAAAACCCTGAGTCCTTTAACAAATGATTAAATGAGTTAGAAGGGATGGTGTTCACAGACCATACAGGTGATGAGAGCAATCAGTTAGAAAAGCTAAGAGTTGATGTATTAGCAACAATGAAATCTTACTCTAGAAAAAAGCCAGATAAATTGAAGTCGATGGCTGACGCACTCATTGAAAGGTTGGAAGTCATAAGAGTGAGAGATTGAGCTAGTGCTAGCAGTCAGCTAACAAAGCATTTAAGAGTAATTCCCAACGCTTGGTATTTCAGTTCAAGGTTGGGTTTTGTGTTTACGGTGCAATGGCTTAGGCTTGGTGATAGCGTTGCTCACCCCTTAACGCGGCGTTATGTACTATTGCAGCTAAATAGCCACGGTGCAAATTTCATTATTCATTAGTAGTACCTCATTTTCTCCAGGTTTTTCTGAGAAATCTAGTCTAAGCGCACTTATGCATTTATATATGATACTTCAACACCAACAGCATCATCGATCAATTGAGCTGAAATTGAGTTTTGTTGAACCATAGTCTGAGGTTGGTTTAGAGTCGAAAGATACCAAAAGCTATCGGATAGAATTTTAATATATCTCCTGCAACTCGAAAGCTCAGGTTGTGAATGTTCATTGATCTAATAGAGCGAAGCATCTTTATCGGTTTGTATGGATACAGCCAATAATAAATATCAACATCTTCAGGTAGTGGGGCTGCTTCATTAAGTAAAAACTCGGCTAACTCAGTGTACAGAGGATCGTGTGGCCTGTCTGAATACGCTAGTGGCTGCCAACAAATGATCAACGAAAGCTTTGGCTAACTTTAAGGTTTTATGCGGACGGTAGGTCGTTCTATTAAATGAATACTCAAAAGTTAGGTTGCTAAGATGCTCAGCAATGTAGTTGCGGAAATCAATTAGCTCTCCGCCGTATTTGCTTCCAAGTAGGCTATTACATTTTCCACAAACAGTTCTAAAGTGAATACCGCCTTGAGAGGGGTTCCTTTGGGTTTCTCAGAAGTTCCTAGGTACTCTGGTAACTTTAACGATTATTTTGTCTTCAACATTACCGCAACCTTGAGGTACAATATTTTCTCTGGTCAGTTTTCCGTGCTCTCGACAAATCGTACAGTAGTCATGCGCCTTGCCCTAAGTCATAACTCTTTTCTGTAATCGCTGTGAAAACTTTCCATAGTCTGCGCCTCATAATAGTTACTGAACGGAGTTTAATCTACATTAGCTTTAAATACAGTAAATTAGAACTCACATAACAAAGCATTTAAGAGTGATTCGCAATACTTAGCGTTTTTGGGTTTCTTCTGCTTTTGTGTTTACTGTGGTCGAATTAAGTTGTGTGCTAGTGTTACTCACCACTCTAGCGAGTGTTATAACTTTTTTGTCAGCTGAATCATGATTTCTTAGAAGCAAAGGGGGACGAACCTATGAAAACTAGTCAGCGTTATTTCTGTTGCTGTTTTTAGTTTTGGGCTCAGCGCAAGCCCTTTAGTCTTCCAAAGTGATGAGCAATTGTTCAAAAATTTTGCTCTTTCTTCTCGTATTGCAACCAAATATTAGGAGTCCGAAGTCCAAGAATGGTTGCGTGATAGAGATAGCTTATTGTATAGATTTCTCTAATTTGGAAGTCGTGCATAAGCTATACTCAAAGGCAAAATCAGAGTTATAACAAACAGTCTCTTTTAAATGCAAAAGGTGCGTAGAAGGAATTTCTTCGCAGATGTCTACTTCAAGCGGAAGATTTGTGATGCTAGTTTTAATGCTAATAATAATATTATTATTATCGACGGTTCATTTTTCACATGTATTATTGATGCTATATAGGTTATCTGAAGAAAAGTTATCGCCGAGCGTTACTTTTCTTCGTCCATTATCTGTGTGTGTTATGGCTGCATGTGCTCAGTACTATATTCTTTCAATGATAACTGGCTACAATTTGCCCGAGATTGCTGGACTGGCTCTAGTGG
The DNA here is from genome assembly GCF_037162085.1 of Vibrio sp. M60_M70. NCBI lineage: Bacteria > Pseudomonadati > Pseudomonadota > Gammaproteobacteria > Vibrionales > Vibrionaceae > Vibrio > Vibrio sp. M60_M70. The sequence continues at coordinate 1,929,026 of NZ_JARLUL010000001.1, read as the reverse complement.
CTACGAATGCATTCTTCTTCGTTGGTTTTCATTCTGCGTACAGATCAAGGCTAAAAAGCTTAGAAAGTAAAAAGTAATCCTAAGCCTATGTTAAGCCAACAAAGCATTTAAGAGCGATTCCCAACGCTTAGCGTTTTCAGTGCATAGGTTAGGTGAAAGCGTTTTCTTACAACCTGCTTAGATACTTTGGCCCACGTCCACCTAAACTACAATCTCAGTGAGCTTTGGGGCGACCCAGAGTTTTGTGAGGAGGTTACTGAGTTTAAGCTGGTAGATATCATGGTGTATAGTGTAAGCGCGTAAATAATAAATTTTTTAAACCCGAGCCTCAACCCTTAAGTATTTTTTGCTCAAGGTTTATTTTATGCTCCATTCTTATAAGGTACCAAAAGGTTTTAACTATTGCGAAGTGGCGAACACGCGAAGACTGGGAGCGGTTTTGGGGAACTAGTAACCCAGAAAAAATGAAGAAGATGAGTGAAATTGCAGAGCGTATTTCAGTTGAACCATTCGATGAAATTGAAGATAGAACTAAGTAGGGCAATAGAAACGTTAAAGTGATGCCTAATGAACAGTTTGGCGGACAATATGAAAGACAATCTTAACCAAGGAACAGGGTTATGCAGATTTTAATTGTTGGAGGTAGTAAGGGTCTAGGAAGGTTCTTGGCTACGAACTTACAGGGTACAGAAACTTATACTATTTCTGAGATCAAAGCTAGTTGAGGATGGAGTAGCTTCTGTTCGTATTGATGTTAGTCCGGAGAAAAAACCAGATTACACGTGCTTCAAAGGTGTAAAGTTTGACATCATAGTTTATTTGGCGTCGATGTGGGGAGAGTCTTCAAAATTGACAACAAACGAACTGATTGAGTTTATGAATGTTGGCCCGATTGGGTATCTTAATTTAGTCAATGAACTTAACGCTTTAGGTTCACTTAACGATAAATGCAATATTGTATCTATTGGATCTACAGCAGAGCTTTCAGAAAATAGTGAGTACCCTGCATTCAGCCTCAGTAAAAGATTACTCAAAGATATTTCTAGCCAGCTTCAAAACGTTTATCGTGATTACCGCTTTACTCACTTTACAATAGGTGGGATCGGGCATGCAGAAGAGGAACGTATTGAGTATTCGAGCGTTTTGGAAATTATAAATACGCTAACTAAGCTAGATCCAAACACATACCTTTCAAATATGCATATAAAGTCCAAGCTAGGAATGTAGCTCTCAAGCTGTATTACGTACCTGCTTCTATGATTTGGCATCATGTGCATACTTTTTATTGAGCTATGGTTATAACTCCAATGAAAGGAGTTTACTTATGTCATACATTGATGGGTTTGTCGCTGCAGTACCGACAGCGAATAAAGAAAAGTATATCGCACACGCAAAAATAGCAGCAGAAATGTTTAGGGAGTTTGGGGCCTTAAAGGTTATTGATACGTGGGGAAGCGAAGTACCAGACGGTGAGATCACATCATTTCCCATGGCAGTTAAAGCTGAAAGCAACGAAACCGTTGTGTTTTCATGGGTAGTCTGGCCTTCAAAAGAAGTGCGAGACTCAGGGTGGCAGCGGATCATGGGTGATCCTCGAATGAGTCCTGAGAATAACCCAATGCCCTTTGATGGAAAGCGTCTCATTTATGGTGGATTTGATGTTATTTTGGAGCAGTAAAATATCAGAGAATCCCCAGCTTGATTCGTGACACTTGGTGCTTTAATCAGGATTACGCTTCTGATGTACATTCAATAGAGTATTCCGCGATAAGGGTTGATAAAACTTCATGTGGAGGCTTAGAGTAAAAATGGAAGGAATAAATTATTCACTGATTGTCGTATCAGCTATAGCTAGCCCCGGGCCTGCGATGGCAGGCACGTTAATGAACTACGGTCAACGCCTTGACAACTAACGGAAACCTAGACGTTGCATTACTTGTAGTTCGATGAAATGTTATCCCGCAAGACGTTAACCTGGAGAAAAGAATGGATTCAAATTCACTATTACTATTTGTTGTCGCTTGTCTCGCTATCAACATGATTCCTGGACCTGATGTAATTTATATTGTTTCCAATACAATGAAAGGTAAGTTATCTGCTGGGCTGAAAGCGGCTTTGGGGCTTGGTGTTGGTTACTTTTTTCATACACTAGCAGCATGTTTAGGTTTGTCAGCAATAATTCTGAGTTCAGCTTTGGCTTTTAGCGTTGTTAAATGGTTAGGAGCCGCTTACCTAGTTTATTTAGGTGTTCAGTCGTTACTGTCCATGTGGCGTGGAGAAAGTAAAATCGTTGAAAACAAAAATGTTGATAATAATAAAAATGTGTTTGTTCAGGGGGTTATCGTCAGCGTCTTGAATCCAAAAGTAGCGCTATTCTTTCTCTCGTTTCTGCCTCAATTTATTGATACGTCTGCAAGCTCAACATCAATGCAATTATTACTACTTGGCTTGCTGTTCAGCGTACTTGCGACGACATGTAACGTTTTGTACGCATCTGTGGGTAATTGGGTATTTAGTCGTCCACACTCTCAGCGTTATTCAAGAACTCTTGAAGGTGTTTCAGGTATTCTACTTATCAGTCTAGCGAGTAAAGTGGCATTCAGTGAGCGCTAGTGGGTGGAAATATTTGTATAAGAGAAAACCTCAACGCTTGAAATGAGCAATTCAACGTTGGGTTGCGTTTTTATGGCCAACAGCTTTTACTTGGTGTTGTTATTGGTAATACATAAGCGTAAATCAGCAACAAGGATGTGTAATGAAAAATAAGATGTGGATCTTCGCAATTATCTTGCTCATTGGTGGGCCTTCACTATTGCCATTTAGTCTGGAAGTTATTTCTATCATCGAGTTATTTGGGCTGTTAGGGTTGTGGACTGTTTATTCATCCTATGCTGAGTATTTGATCAAGCATCCTCGGCTCAAAAGAGGCGCATCTTTAGCTACATGTTGGGATCTTCAACCTCAAATATTATTCTCACTTCGTGATATTAAAGTATTCCCACTGCTGATATTTCATATGTTTCCTGTTCAAAGTGTGTTGGTTTGGTCTTTAATTTTTACCTTTTCGGGCAGTGTTATTTGCCATTACGTAATTTGATCTAACCCATTGTTCAAAGCATTTCCTTATTAAGTTTAATTGCTTGTTTAAGCGGTTACGCGGGGATGAAACAGGTCATTAAATAACTTGGCGATCATCAAAATGAGCATGATGTTTACCAGCATGAGTAAAGGTGTTTCGATACGATACTCCGGGGTCAAGTTAAGTGCGCCTGAGGTTAATACCACCAATAAATTGACGCCTAAGACTCTATGGATCATCAGCTGTGGTGTAGAAAATACCTCCCAAATCAAAATAATATTGATGAAATAAAATAACCCTAGTTGCCATAGCTCAGTCATCATTGGCATCAAGAAGATGTATTGCAGCAGTATCACTGAACCTGTTCCCAAAACGCCAAAGAAGGCATCTTTAACAACGCTAGGAGGCATTGTAGGTACTATTGATGAAAAGACACCGGCCAACATAGGGAAGATAAACCCACCTGGTACAGGGAGATAAATCCAAACCAATAACGAGGTGATAAACATCGATATTCCTTGTAAAACCTTTCTGCGGTCTTCTTTCAAGTGCTGTATGAAAGTCCGGTGTTCACGATGCCAAGATGTTTTTGGTTCACTTGTTCAGTCAATAAGGTACGGCCAATTAGATGCGTGGTTGGCTGAGCGATATCAAATAGCGTCAGGTTTTGAGCCACAGGTTTCCAGTCAATATCATCACAGTGAGGCTTTTCCACTTGTTCAAGTAATCGTTCTTGAATACGTTTCATCTCTTCGAGGCGCTGATGCCACAGTTTTCGATGTTCTTTGAGGTGGTAACTGCCCGTGAGCGGTAATCCCAGTAGTTGGCACATCTTCTCAATGTTTGCTGTGTTGGTTTCAAGCGCATCAATATCAATGTCATTTGGTTTGTCCATAGCTTTAAGCAACACCTCACGGCTGTTCTCAAAGCGTTGAATGAAATTCTCTTCAGTATTCACTGGCCAAACCAAACGATAAACAACGGAGAAGGTAATGATGCCAAGGATAGTTTCCTGCATTCGAAGTACTGCGAAATGGAACGTCACTTGACTATCAAACCCTCCCATACAAGCGATGATAGAGCACACAGCAAAGCCTATGGAGAACACATCACCGTACTTTTCGTCGCTCGACATGAAAATGCATACACCTAAAAATAGGGTAAAAAAAGTCAGGAACAAAAAGCGATCTTGAGAAAATGCTGTGATTAGGAAAAAGGCATAGCCAATGCCCAGTAGGGTTCCCACTAGGCGATTATGACCTTTGTTTATCGAGTGAGCGAAGCTTTCATTTAATGCCATTACCGCGACGGCGATCGCTGCCCAATAGGGTTTCTCCCATTGAAACCATAAGGCGAGGCAGATTGCGATAACGATAGACAGTGCAGCTTTTATTGCTTCTTTGGTTGAGGCATTAAACATACATTTCACCGCATTTATTGTTTGATGATTTTGATGGATGCCGTCATACCGACGCGTAGTTGAAAATCTTTTGGTAAGTTGTCTAATTTCACTTTAATTGGAATGCGTTGAGCTAAGCGTATCCACTGAAAGTTAGGGTTCACATTAGGCAGAAGGTCGTTACCTGTACTACCGTCTTGCTTCGCGATGCCGTAACCAATGCTCTTGATTTTGCCTTCTAGCACCATTTCGTCGTGCATCATTAAGGTTACGTATGCTTTATCTTGTGGATCAACACCAACTAAATCCGTTTCTTTGAAATAGCCTTCGCTCCAAAAGCTGTCTTCATCAATTAATGCTACAACTGGTGAGTTTGCGACAACTTGGGAGCCGGTGCGCAGATTAAAATTGGTGATGTAACCATTTGTTGGAGCGTACACCTTGGTGTAATCAAGGTTCAGTTTTGCTTCTTCGACGTTTGCTTTCGCCAGCTCCACGTTTGCGATTGCTGTCTCTACGGCGTTGTTCAAATTGTTCAACGTCAGCACCGATACCGCGCCAGGTGTACGCTTTTCTAGTTCCAGTGCACGTTGTTCTTCATTTTTGGCTTTCGCTAACAACGCAATGGCTTGCTTTTGAGCCGCCTGGGCTTTGTGGTAAGACGCTTTATAAATGCTTGGGTCAATCTCAAACAGTAAGTCGCCCGCATTAACTTGGGAGTTGTCTTCAACATACACCTTGATGACTTGCCCGGTTACACGGGGCGTTATAGACACAATGTACGCGCTGACATGACCATCTCTAGTCCAAGGATTGTTTGAGTATGATTGGTAGTAACTGAAAATCACAGTGCCAGCGGAACACAGTAATAAAAATGTGATTAGATAACGTTTTATCACGGAATTTGCCTCAAAAGATGGTTATGAATCGACCAATAACGCCAGTAAAAATCACAATTAGGCTCAGCTCTGCAAGTGCTGGAAACGCAACGTATTTGTGTACCCCTAATTTTGTCGCAACGGTTCCAACCAAAATGGTGAGCATGTAAGCCAATGCAATAACCAGCAGCAAGGGTGGGAAGTAAACTTCACCCCACACAAGCTCATGTGGCATTGAGTTCATGGTGCTTTTCTCTATTTATTTGATGAATGCAAAGATAAGAGAAATCCTACAAATGTAATAATCGCTTTTGTAGGATCAAATCCATCAATGTATTTTTTAGAGAGTTCGTAATGAGTTACATCTAATGTCGAACGTGCTTTAAGGGGAGTGTGAGTGCGATAAGTTTTCGCATTTACGTGCGGAATAACTACGTATCTAATGATGAAGATAAAAGCCTCGGGTCAACCGTCGCTCTTCCGAGCTAGCATTCTCAATAACTTGTGATAGTTTAGTCATGTAGCCCTAAGATATAAGAAAACCTATGAATTTTAGTCTTGAACAACTATTGGCATTCGTTGCTGTTTACGAGGAGCTTTCGTTTAGCAAGGCTGCTGTAAAATTGAATAAGCACAGAACAACCATCGGGCAGGTTATTACGAATTTAGAAGATTTACTTGCTGTGAGCTTGTTTAATCGGGTTGGCCGTTCCGTAGAACCCACTGAAGATGCTCGCCTTCTTTACCACTATGCAAAGCAAACAATTGAACAAGCCCGTACGTTCGACAAAGTCGCATTGAGCCTTGCTCATGGTGGCTTAGAGAGTGTCAGCATTGCCTATTCTAGTGCCATCCCACATCGTTTACTGGTGTTACTTCGTGTTCAATTAGCGGCAGATTTTCCGATGATGCGAGTTAACTTTTTTGTTCGTAACCGTAACGAGATCAAAGAAGGTTTAGCGACTGGTAAGTACCAGTTCGGTATTGTCAATGTGCATGATAGCCGTGCAATACACAGTCTAGACTCGACGTTTTTAGGTCACTTTGAATTTGTTCCCTTTGTCCAGAAAGGTGGTGAACTGGCTTCTATGGCACCCGACCGAGTGTTAACTGCGTTGAGGAATAGCAAGCAATTTGTGTTGCGATCTTTCATTGAAGAAGGAATGGGTGAAAAAGTTATCGTCAGTTCGAATCATGAAGAAGTCGATCAGTTGGCTCTTGTTGTAAAAATGGTTGAAGCAGGGCTAGGGTGGGCGGTTCTTCCTAGAACGCTGGCTCATTCGGAATTTTCTAATAATGATATAGAGCCCGTTGAAGTCTGTGAATTACTAGAAGGCGTTAAGTTTGGTTTTGGCCTTTGGTGTCAACCCTCTAAGCAAATTGGGGATGTAAAAGACTCTATCATGAGGGTTGTTACGGCGTATCGGGAGAAGCTAATCCGCGATTTTAAAGCGACGCCATAACCGTATTCATCCAGACCACATTTATAAACAAGACTCAATTCGAGTCTTGTTTTTTACTTGAAAAATTCTTCTCTTCTGATTGGACGTTAATGTTTATTGGGAGGGAGTAATCTTCTGTATGTGATTATAAAATCGATGCTTTTTTACTTATTCAAGCTTCGTTCAATGAGAAAGCTCATATCGCTCAGCCGCTTTAGTTTAAGAAAGAGAGGCTGCAGTTATTTCACCTCTTGCTCTGATCTAAATAAATTGAGAACCAGTACCCCTAGAACTATAGCGATAGAAATAGAGACGAATCGAGTCATTTGAGCAGAAAATGATTCGATGCCCGTATTGTTAATAATCTGGTAAGTCAGCACAGTGAAGTTAGTAAAAAGCAATTGATAGATGGTTAAGTGTGTCTGTCGACGTATTGCAAAACACGCTAGTTGCAGGCCACAAAAGATGGTAATGCGTATTTCGGTGATTGCGAACGCTTGTTTCGGTTTATTCCGAACACCTTAACCAGCACTTTTTCTCTTTCCCTATTTTTACTCTAAGTGTTCGGATTGCGCCAGTTTTCTCATTGATTCTCCTCCCAGTTCTATTCGATGACTATTGTGAACTAGACGATCCATTAGAGCGTCAGCGACAGTGGCGTTGCCGATCATGTTGTACCATTCTTTTACTGGTAACTGGCTGATGACGATTGTGCTGCTGTTTTGGTAACGATCTTCAAGTACTTCTAACAAGTGACCAGCATGCTCTTGAGTCAGTTTTTCCATCCCCCAGTCGTCGAGGAGTAGTAAGCCTTTCTTAGCCAGCGACTGAAGTTGTTTTTGATAACTACCATCCAGACGACCTGCGGTCAGGTCATCGAGCAAGCGAGTTAATCGGTAGTATCTGACCGTTTGCTGTTGGTCGCAGGCGCTGGTTGCCAGTGCGCAACCAAGATACGTTTTACCTGCGCCTGTTGGGCCTGTGATCAAGATGTTCTGGTGCTTGTGCAGATAGCCACCCGTTAGCAGTTCGCTCATCTGCTTGCGGTTGAGGTTTCGTCCCTCCTTGTAAATAAGTTGGCTCGGCTGAGCATCCACTCTCAGCTTGGCTTGTCGTTTCAGGCGTTGGATTTTGGTTTGATTGCGATTCAAGATTTCACTTTCCAGAAGTAGGCTTAACCTCTCCTCGAAGTCCAGCTCTGCGTAGGTGGTCAGTTGCTCTTGTTGCTGCTCTAACGCTTTCGCCGCATGACTTAAGCGCAGGGTTTTGAGTTGGTCATTCAGTGCGTTCATATCCTTTCTCCTAGTGATAACAGTTCGGGCCACGAACATTGCTGTGAACAAGGTTCGGCGTATTCGCTTTATCTTTACTCAGGTGCCCCTCACGATTGTTCTTGAGTAGATTGTTGACGAAGGTGTAATTGGGTTTTGTCAGCATCAATGCATCTTTACAGGCTTGTTCTAGGCGCGACTCGCCATAGGTTTTACTCAGATTGAGCAGCCCAAGACAGGAACGATAGGCCTGCTCTGGATGAGGTTTGGCGTTCAGCATCTTATTGACGACTTCTCGGGTGGCTGGGCCGATATTGGCTCCCCAGTTGAGCAAGCGTCCAGGCGACCACTTTTGATGTTGATGGTTACTCGGCATGTGCTCTGGTTGAGTGCTGTTTCCACGTTCCCTTTGGCTGCGTGGATGTTGAGCGATCAAGTTACCTTGGTGGTAGATCTGCACCAGACGGTTGGAGGCTTCCAGCTCGACATGGTGGCCAACCAGTTGATGGGGAACCGAGTAGTAGTGACGGCGATATTCGATGTGATAATCAGGCCCAACTTTGGCTCGCTTGGTTTCGGTATAGAGATATCGCTGTTTAGGAAGGGGCTTTAACGCGGGTTTATCGAGTTTGTCGAACAGTGCTTTGCGGCTCGCACCATACTGCTTCATCTCACGTTCGTTTAAGTCATTCATAAGCTCACGGATGGCGAGGTTCAGCTCTTTAAAGGTATGGAAGGTTTGATGGCGAAGTCGCATCATGATCCAACGTTCCACTAGGAGGACGGCATTTTCTGCTTTGGCTTTGTCTTTCGGTTTGTAGGGGCGAGCTGGCATCACGGCAGTTTGATAATGATTTGCCAGTTTTTGATAGCTTTCATTAAGCCTCGGTTCATAACGGTTAGGTTTGCTGACCGCGCTGCGTAGATTATCGGGAACCAAGAGATGGGGGACGCCACCGAAGTGCTCGAAGGCATTGGCATGCGCCTCTAACCAGTAAGACTTCCCTTGGCTGGGGAAGGCTTCCACATAGGTGTAGTTGGACGCGCCTAAGCTTGCTACGAACACTTCTGCTTCGCGCACTTCACCTGTATCAGGGTTGACCACTTGAAGCCGAGGCCCACAGTAATCGATAAACAGCTTATCACCTGCAACATGGAGCTGACGCATACTGCGCTTTTGGGTTTTGAACCAACGAGTGAAGTGCTCGCAGAACTGAGTGTAAGCGTAAGCTTGCTCTTGATATTGCTCATGGTACTCCTGCCACAATAACATCTTTGTCATGCCTTTACGTTTGAGTTCGACAGCGTACTGAGCGAAGTCTGGCATAACCTTGTCTCGACTGGCTTGCTTCGAATGATATAGGGCTTTGGTAAGGTCCGTATCACTGCAACCTTCTGGGAGAGGCCAGCCTATCTGACTTTGCTTAAAGCGAGCGACAAGCTCTGAGACTGTTGCAAGGCTGACATTGAGACAACTAGCAATACTACGGTAGGACAACCCACACTCGTACTTAAGGCGTAATATCTCTTTGATTTTGTTCATTGGAGTTCTCTTTTTAGCCATTGTCGCTTCCTTACGTTCTTGTTTAAGAAGTAAAGAATAGCGAGCTATTGATTTAAAAGAGAAAAAGGAAGGATTTCGGGCATTCCGAACGCGGTTTTCGCTATTCCGAACGCTGATTTCGGAGTTCGCTTAAAAGTGTTCGGATAATCGCGGAATGTACGTTCGGATTAAACCGAAATAGGTGTTCGGGTCATACCGAAATGGCTGTTCGGAATGCTCCGAAATACGCAATGGTAACGCCAAGTACAACGTAAGTAGGTGCACCTGTGGCTACTGCAAGCATGCATGGAATAGTAAACAAGATCCCTAGGCTTGTAGTGATAATTCGATACCGCCCAAAGGAATGACTGTCTTGATTAACTGGGTGCTTAATCATGCTGCCAAATGTTATTGCGATTAATAGCGTTTGAGAGCTTCCAGATGATATTAGCGCGTACAAAACAACACACAATGCGGTTGCTTTAAAGACGATAAGCCCGATATGTTCGTCTGCACCATCAAGAGTGGTTTGGTCTGGTTGTATATCTTTTTCGTCCCCAGGGAATAGCCAAAAGCTAATATATGTGGCAACCAACGCAACAATGAAACTATTAAATAAGACCCATGGCAACCCCTCAAGCGACAACCCCATTTGTTGGCTTGTGACCACGATAATCAATACAACAATCAAAGTGAGTGTCGAAACGATGTCTTTGGGATCGCGATGACTTCGGTAATAACTCCAACAGAGAAGTGACCAAGTAAACAGTAAGAAGCCACTAGGAGAGCTCATGAGCGCTCCTGCTAAAGTTACGATGCCAAAGCTGAGAAGTGAGAGTATTACCAGCAATTTCAACATCATGTTGAACGGGGGTTTAGATGGCATCAGTGTTAGAAAAATCACAACGAATATTGGCGCGATAAAGGGAGTAGGTGCACCTGAATACTGTAAGTAAAACAGTAAAAGAATCGGAGTGAAAACCAATCTAATGATTGGGTTTGCTGAACTATGAAACATAAGTCCAGATACTCAACACTCTCATCCAGAAAGAGGCCAGCCACTCTCCAAAGGTGCTTTGCTCAGTTAAAAAGGCGACCGTTGCTTTCGAACCATAACGTATGGAATGGACTTCCTCCCTATCACTCAGCCGTTAGTTCTGAGATGATAAATTCACCATTTCATACGGAGATAACAACATGGCTGTGACTGTATTAGGTATCGACCTAGCAAAAAATGTGTTCGCATTGCATGGTGTTGACCACAAAGGCAATACCATTTTATGCAAACCCAAAGTAAGTCGGGCCAAGCTGTTAGAAACGGTAGCCAATATGCCACCGTGTCTGATTGGAATGGAAGCATGTAGCAGCGCTCATTTTTGGGCCCGATTATTCAAAAATGTCGGCCACGAAGTTCGCCTCATCGCTCCTAAGTTTGTCTCTCCTTATCGACTGTCTGGCAAAGCAGGGAAAAATGATGCTGCTGATGCTCAAGCTATCTGTGAAGCAGTTCAACGTCCTCATATGCGATTTGTTAGCATCAAGTCAGAAGAGCAGCAATCGATTCAATGTTTGCACCGAGCTAGGCAGGGCCTAAATGAAGAAAGGACGGCAGTATGCAACCGCATTCGTGGTTTGCTCGCTGAGTTTGGTGTGATTGCTCCTTTATCACCGGAGCGATTGCGTAACGAGTTCGAGAGCATGAAGGTTCACCTTCCAACCTTAGCCGCAACTTGCATGGATGAATTATTTCTTCATATAGACAACATTGAGCGCAGGCTTTTAAAGTTCGACCGACTGATTAAAGAGACGGCAGAGCAAGATGAACGATGCCGACTATTGATGCAACTAAAGGGGTTGGACCTATGACAGCCAGTGCTCTAGTATCAGCGATCTCTGACGGAAAAGAGTTTCGTAATGGCCGTCAATTGGCGGCCTGGTTGGGTTTAACGCCTTCTCAATACAGCAGCGGAGGGAAACCAAAATTAGGGCGAATTACTAAAGCTGGTGACAACTATATTCGTAGTCTGCTTGTGCAGGGGGCGCGTTCAATGATGGCTAGCGCCGGACGAAAAGACGATCCGCTCAGTAAGTGGGTCTGTGATGTCAAAGATCGCCGTGGTTACTGGCGAGCCGCTATTGCTTTAGCTGCAAAAAATGCACGACACTGTTGGGCAATACTTCACTATGGTGAATCATTCGAAAATTGTTATTCAACCTAAATAAATCTCTTACCACCAATGATGACAACGCAAATATGATAAGGGTTAAGACCCCGCAAGAGGTGCCTGAGAAAACGTTAGGATGTTAAATATCCGATTAGCGTATGAGGTTCTTGCGAGCGTCTTTCATTTTGGTCCGGAACAGAATATTCCAGTATGACCGCTTATAGTACTGCATCTTAATCTTCATTGTGATTGCGTTCAGAGCACCCATTGACATCGGGAGGAAGTCCTTATAGTACGTTTTCGGGAATATCTCCGCCTTCAAAAACTATATTTACAGGATAGCGCTGTGCGTTTAAGGCATTATTGTCTGCAACCAAAAAGCCAGTTGTCGGATCGATGTCGTTACTGCCACCAGTACCCCAACCAATGCTTTCTACTCGCCCTTCAAACACTCTGCCAGGTAAAGCATCCAACACAATCTTTGTTTTTTGTCCCGCACGAACATGCTCGAGTGAGTTTTCGCGAACAAGCGCTGATACCCACACGCCTCTCGGATCAATGAAAGTGACAAGAGGTGAGCCAGTCGTCGCTTTTTGCCCAACAGTAAGTTGTAAGTTAGAAACGATCCCCTTTGATGGAGCAATCACTTTCGTTCGTTGTAAGTCGAGTTGTGCTTTTTCTAGATTTGCTATAGCTGCGAGAATCTGGGGATTATCTTGCCCTTCGGGGCCAAGATTATGCTTGGCTTGAGCTAAGGACGCTTCTGCTGCCTCTAATGTGGCTTGAGCTCGTGCTTTAGCTTCGATGGCGTTGTCTAGCTCAGATTTACTCAATACCCCTTTTGCGGCGAGCTCGGTTACGCGAGCTGCTTGTTCTCTTGCGTTGTCACGAGCTGCGAGTGATTCAATGACCTTAGCTTGTGCCACTTCAACAGCCGCGGTGTTGGCTCCAATGTTTTGGCCAGCAATGGCTAAGTTTGCTTCGGCTGAACGCAGATTAATTTGATAGTCTCTTGGATCAATTTCGAAGAGCACATCACCAGCATTGACGACTTGATTATTGCGAACATGGATTTCAGTTAGGTTCCCCGAAACCTCTGGAGTAATACGGACAAGATAAGAATGAATCCGAGCGGTGCCAGTGATTGGTGTTACTCGATCAGCCCACAAGCTATATAGCCAAACCACAAAAACGAGGCCAATAATAATAAAGCTTAACTTTCTGGAAGATGATTCCGCTTTAGACATCCAATTCTCTCTTGTTACAATACGTTAGGTAAACAATGTTACAACATGTGACACATACAATGCTTCCAAAAAATCAACTATTTGTTATCGAGCGCATAGGGTTATTTGGTTATTCCACCTAGAGAAAAGGATTTCTATAGGGATTACGAACTATTTGAAATATGAAAGTAATGAGTCTAAATGAACTTAAGATGAAGCTGGTGGTAAGTGCTCAGGTCTTTGATAAAGGTGGTTTCGTAAGAAAGGACTCTACGGCAGGATGCTTGTTCTTTGCGATAGTAAACTGAACGAATAGTTCTTACTTCAGCAAATATAAGCCAGCAGAGCTCTGCTGGCTCAGTAACGCAATCTAGAGTGATTAATTAGATTACTTAACTTTATTCACTTCCTGTTTAAGCATTTCTAACTGCTGCATCTTTTCTTGCATCTGCAAAGAGTCGTAATTTAAAGAAGCAGGGTTCATAGTTGTACCGCGTTGCATTGGGTATTCAGGTAACGTTTTAAAGAAGTCGCCAACAACGTCTTGAATTGGTACAAACAACCACATGTTGTCTGCCATCCAACGTAGATACATTTGTGACTCGCTAGGACCTTTTTCAAATGGGTCTGCGCGTAAGTGAATGATCTTAGGCCAGTTTGGTACAGAGCGCACGGCGTCGCTTAGGTTTCCTTCCAGAGTTGCAAAGTGAAGTTTCCAGTCATTCCAGCGTACTGCGTTTAGTTCACCATTTGAGGTGAAGTAGAGCAGAGACTCACGTGGTCCTTTCTCTTCTTTTCCCTCGAAGTATGGCATGAAGTTGTAGCCGTCTATATGGACACGCCAGTCTTTACCATTTGCTTTGTAACCTTCAGCAAGCTTTTCTTTCACGTCAGGAACGCTAGCTGCCGCTAACAATGTTGGCAACCAGTCTTGATGAGCCATCATTTCGTTGATTTTCGTTCCTGGCTTAATGACACCAGGCCAACGCACAAGTTGAGGCACACGCATACCGCCTTCCCAAGTCGTGCCTTTCTCACCGTGGAATGGGGTTGCGCCCCCATCAGGCCAAGTCATGGTCTCTGCGCCGTTATCTGTTGTATAAATAACGATGGTGTTGTCAGCAACGCCTAACTCATCGAGTTTGTCGAGCAATACGCCGACTTGATCGTCATGCTCTAACATGCCATCAGCGTAAATGCTAACACCGGATTTACCTCGGTACTTTTCTTGTAATCGGGTCCACACGTGCATGCGCGTAGAGTTATGCCAGATGAAGAAAGGCTTATCTGCTTTAACAGCTTTCTCCATAAACGATAAAGTGCTTTCGAGGAACTCTTCGTCCGCGTGTTCCATGCGTTTACGCGTCATTGGGCCAGTATCTTCAATCTTACCGTCGGCATAAGATTTAATTACACCACGAGGACCATAGTTTTTACGGAACTCTGGGTCTTTAGGGTAGTAGTAGGTTTCGGGCTCTTCTTCTGCATTAAGGTGGTACAAGTTACCAAAGAATTCATCAAAACCATGATTGGTAGGTAGGTGCTTATCTTGATCGCCCAAGTGGTTTTTACCGAACTGAGCTGTCATATAACCTTGGTCTTTTAGTAAGTCAGCAATAGTTGGTGCCCAATCTGGAATCCCATGGTCGGAACCCGGCATACCAATCGTCAGCAAGCCAGTACGAAATGGTTCTTCGCCAGTAATGAATGCTGCTCGACCCGCAGTACAAGATTGTTGGCCGTAATGGTCTGTAAACAAAGCACCTTCGTTCGCGATACGATCGATGTTAGGGGTTTTGTAACGCATCATACCTTGGTTATATGCGCTGATGTTCCAGTAACCGACATCGTCACCGAAAATTGCAAGTATGTTGGGTTTGTCTGCCGCCATCGCTGCGCTGGACGTTGCTAACAGCCCGACGCCTACTGCGATTTTTCTCAATTGGTTTGCCATAAAAAACTCCAGGTGGTTGAGAGTAACGAGAAGCACAAGTAAACCTTGTGCTTAGGTGCTGCATAAGTTAATGATGTGTATAGAAAAATCCTCTTATACTCTTTATAACTATAAGTTATTGAGGGTGTTTAACTATTTGTTTCTAAATAAAAATACTTGTCATTCTGATGATTTTGGGAGGTTTTAAAAATAGAGATGGGTCACTAATGAACACCAGAGCAGGTTGCTGGTGAGACGAATAAGGTTTCAGCAAAAACACCGAGATACTCCCTAATCGGGGGACAAAGAATGGAGCACTCATTTTGACGGCCTTTCACTTCTAATTATTTGTATAACCAAGGGGTTAGCGACTATATTGATTCAAGTTGCACCATCTAAATACTAAGGATAGTTATGAGTCAGTGGGCAGGTCGGTTTCGGTGTCTATTTCTGGGCATCGTCATGGTGAGTGGTTCGTTTTTATCCCAGGCATCAGTGATAGAGAGTCCCCAAAATACCACGAAGCTTGGGTTGGAATATGTTGGCACGCAAACGTGCGCGGAATGTCACCAACAAGAGGTGGAGGCTTGGAAGGGCTCTCATCACGATATGGCAATGAAACATGCAAACTCAGAATCTGTTCAAGGTAATTTTGATAACCGCACAGTGACGCATGATGGGCAACCCAACCGTTTTTTTAGACAAGGCGAGGAGTATTGGGTCAATATTCAAGGCCCTGATGGTCAATGGCATGATTATAAAATTAGCTACACATTTGGCTGGAAGCCGTTACAGCAATATATGGTGGAGTTTGAAGACGGTCGTGTACAGCTCATTCCTTTTGCATGGGATTCAAGGACGAAATCGGAAGGTGGTCAGCGCTGGTTTCACCTCTATCCAGAGACAACAACGACAGATGAGTTTTACTGGACTAACACTGGGCAAAATTGGAATTTCATGTGTGCAGACTGTCATTCGACCAATGTAAAGAAGAACTATGACGCAATCAAAAATACCTACAACACGTCTTGGTCCGAGATCAATGTTGGTTGTGAAGCGTGTCATGGCCCTGCAAGTGGACACATCGAGTTGGCGAAAAAGTCCGCATCTACAGGAGGCTCTTTCGATACAGATAGTCACTATGGTTTTGACCGAAATTTATCTAAAGCGGTAACCGATTGGGTATTTGAGAAGGGCCACAGAACGTTACAACCAAAAGCAATCGCAGAAACAAACCAAGTTCAGACGTGCGCACAATGTCACAGTCGTCGAACGCAGTTGAATGAGACAGGTAATCACATTCAAGGCTCATTTTTCGATAAATACCGGTTAAGCCTGATCACTCCAGAACTCTACTACCACGATGGCCAAATTTACGATGAAGACTATGTTTACGGTTCATTTCTTCAGTCTGAAATGGCTGAAAAAGGCGTAACATGCACCAATTGCCACGATCCTCATTCGGCAAAGCTAAACATCCCAGAAGAGGCGGTATGTTCACAATGTCATATTGCGTCAGAATATACCCCAGAAAACCACACCTTCCATGAAGCGGGATCTAAAGCGTCACAATGTACGACTTGTCACATGCCAGAAACGACTTATATGCAAGTCGATCCTCGTAGAGACCACAGTTGGCACGTACCTGAGACCTGACTTGAGCAAACACATCGATACGCCCAATGTATGTACGTCTTGTCATGAGGATAAGAATAACCAGTGGGCGGATGCGCAGATAGCCGAATGGTTTCCTCACTCTCAATACCGCAATCAACAACACTTTGCTGTCGCATTTTATGCCGATGCAATTGGGCACAAAGGGGCGGCGAATGCTCTGGCTTACTCTGCTCAGGATTCATCATTAAAAGACATCATACGAGCTTCTGCATTAGAGCGAATGGGCGGCAATACTGACCAAAATACGACTGTTTCGCTCGCAAGGGCCGTTAAAAATGAGAATGAAATGATTCGGCTCGGCGCAGTCGCTGGCTCGTCTGGTTATGAGTTTCATGATCGATGGCGAATTTTAGAACCACTGCTGGATGATCCCGTACTTTCAGTTAGGGCGGAGACGGCTTCGGTATTAGTGACCAGCTATGCGCAAATGACGCCGTTACAAAAAGATAGGATTCAACCACCGCTTGTAGAGTACATGGACATTCAAAAGTTTAACGCCGATCGTGGTTTCGGCAGAACCAATTTGGCAAATGTATACCGCAGCTTAGGCGAAATCGATAAGGCAATTGCGTTATACCAAGAAGCGATAAGTATCGAGCCTTATTTCGAAAATAGTTACGTGAATTTATCGGACCTGTATAGACGCCTCGGGAAAGAAAAAGCTGCGCTCTCGGTGTTACAACAAGGGATGAAAGCTCAGCCTAAATCCAGCTCATTACCTTACAGTGCCGGTCTTTCTTTGTTACGCCAAGGCAAGGAAGATGAGGCCAAAGCTCTACTTAAACATGCCGCAGAACTAGGAAAGACTAACGCTCACTACTGGTATGTTTATGGTCTAGCTTTAGAAAAAAGTGAAGTTCTGGAAGCCAGTAAGGCATTGCAGACTGCGTTTAAAGTTGGTGGGAACCCTCAACATTTATATGCTCAATGCGAAGTTCTAGCGAGAAATTATAAAAAAGGCGCTGTCGCTTTTGCTTTCGATAGGTGTCTAAAAGAGCTGAGTAATTATGCTCCTAAGCAGGCTATTGATCAGCTGAAAGCATCTATTGCGAATCTGTAGAGATTAAACACCAATAGTAAAAAGTGGAGCCTTTATCGCGCCACTTTCTCTACTTAGTTTAGTCTACGTCTTTCGCTAGTCTAAGGCCCATGTCAGACATAATGACGGATTGGCTGGCAAAATCGCGGCGATAGTTTTCAGATTCGTCTGCGTCATAAGCAAAGCTGCCGCCACGTACAGACTTGTGTGCAAGGCTTTCTTTTTCCTCTTTTGCGTTTACCGGATTATCACTGGGCGCTGTTTTGTAATAACCTTCGTCAAAAGCATCAATAACAAACTCGCCTACGTTACCTGTCATATCGTACAACCCGAGCTCGTTTGGTTGCTTTTGACCTACCTTATGAGCCTTATTGTGCGAGTTATTCGCATACCAAGCCACCTCGTCAATATTGTTTGATCCAGAAAAAGTGAAGTCTTTACTTAAAATTCCGCCTTTAGCGGCAAACTCCCATTCTGCTTCTGTTGGTAGACGGTAATGCTCTCCCGTTTTTTCATTCAATTTCTTAATGAAATAATTGGCTTGTTGCCAACTAATATTATTGACGGGTGTATTTGGATCTCGAAAGTAGCTCAGAGAGGAGCCAGTGATAGCTTCAAAGAGCGATTGAGTTACCTCGAATTTTGACAAATAGAATCCATCAACGTTAACAGTGCGAGCTGGGCCCTCTGACTTTTTGGCTGATGGATTATCTGCGCCCATCGTAAACTGCCCACCTTCGACAAGAACCATATCTTGATCGATTTTCTGAGCGAGAGAGTTTGGTGGGGTTGTTGCACACCCATTAATTATCAGCGTGACCGATATGGCTGAGACAAAGGAAATAATCTTACTTTTGGGATGCTTCATTCGGCGACTCCGTCAACGACTTTGGTCAAAAAGTCTAGCAAGAAAAACCATAACAAACGGTTATACACACTATAACAAGCGCCGAGAATAATTGAACATTATCATCACCCTAGGCGATTAACTCGATGATTAGGTTTGACATCATTGGGGATAGGTTAGCAACTAAGAAGGTGATGAATGCACATAACTCAAGGGCCGCAGTTCAACGGAAAAGCATCTAAGCGTTTACATGTGATGGCAAAGCCCATTGGTGCTGCCTGCAACATCGATTGCACTTATTGTTATTACTTAAGCAAACAAGATTTGTTGGAATATAAGCAAGGGTGCTCGCCAATAATGGATGACGAAACCTTAGAGAGCTATATCCGCCAATACATAGAAGGGCAGAACACACCTGAAATTATCTTCTCTTGGCAAGGTGGAGAGCCGACCATGCTGGGGTTGGATTACTTCAAAAGAATTGTTGAACTACAAGATCAATACCGCCCTCATGGTATTACGATCTCTAATGATCTTCAGACTAATGGCACGCTTCTTAATGATGAGTGGTGCGAGTTTCTAAAAGCGAACCACTTTCTTGTCGGTTTAAGCATCGATGGCCCTGAGATGATGCACAACGCTTACCGAACAAATCGAGCGGGAAGAGGCACATTTAAACAAGTGATGAACGCCGTTGAGCTATTACATAAGCATGAAGTGAAGTTTGCAACGCTCACGTGTGTGAACAACTTGACCAGCCGAAACCCATTGGAAGTGTATCGCTTCTTACGAGATGAAGTACGTTCCCCTCAAATGCAGTTTATTCCGATTGTTGAGCAGAAAACTTTCAGAACAACAGCGCCACAAACTTGGAAGCCCAATGATCAACTAATGCAAGGTGATAAACGTCTGATTCCCGGCCACAAGGATTCGGTTGTCGAGCCATTTTGTGTGGCGGATGAAGCATGGGGTAACTTCCTTATCGCGATATTCAATGAGTGGGTCGTGCATGATATTGGTAACGTTTTTGTACAGTATTTTGAAGCAAGTTTGGAAACATGGATGGGAAGCAAAAACCCACTATGCACGCTAGGTGAAATCTGTGGCAAAGGTTTAGCAATGGAACCAAACGGTGATGTCTTTGCGTGTGACCACTATGTTTACCCGGAATACAAGGTCGGAAATATTCACCGCGAAAAACTCGATACTCTCGCTTATAGCCCTGACCAGCAGAAATTCGGGTTTGCTAAAAGTCGTACACTGCCTCAGCAGTGTGTTCATTGCGATTATCAGTTTGCATGTTTTGGAGAATGCCCTAAAAACCGCTTTATTCGCACCAGAAAAGGTGAGCCTGGCCTTAACTATCTATGTGCAGGTTGGAAGAAGTTTTTTGCGCATGTCGACAAATCAATGGCGTACATTTTACGAGCGATGGGCAACCCTGTGGTACACGGTAAATACAGCGATAAGGTTTTACACCTGAAAGCGTCTAATCGACCTGTTTTTGACACCAAGTTCTAAGATTCAACTGGTCCAGTTTTATAAAAGTAAGGTCTCATCAATGCAAAAGATAACGCGTTTTACGAAGTCACTTTTAACTTTCACGATGAGTGTAGCGTTAAGCCAAGGCGCTTGGGCTCAAGATAAACCTCTGCTCAATTCAGATAGAGTTTCACCCGTTGAGATAGCATCTCAAGAGGAACCAATGACGCTAGCACAGCAAGTCGAAAAATTGTCTTATGATGCACAAAACAAGAAGTTGTCTTCAGAAAAGCGTATTGATGCTTTACGTGAACTGGCCAACTACCCCAGCCAAAACGCTTTGGTTGCCGTCGCTCGTGGTTTGAAAGATGCAGATGCTGGAATTCGTGAAGCGGCAATTGTAGGAGCTCAACCCTATATGATAGAGCATCGCTGGCGTCTGGTTTCCCCGTTGCTAAGTGATGACGATGCAATGGTTCGAATTACCGCAGCGATAAACTTGGTTCGAGATTACGCCAGTTTAAGTTCGGAGCAGCAACAGTTACTTGAAGGCGCGGTGACTGATTTAACATCCTACTTGTCGCAGAAAACTGACAACGTTTCTAGATTACTCCTTGCCGATGTATATCGTTGGCATCGAGAGTGGGACAAAGCGGCATTGATTTATCCAGAGCTAACCAAGCTGATGCCAAGTAACCCGCAAGTCTGGTTAAGCTATGCGGACAATTTTCGAGCGCAACAAAAAGATCGACAAGCTATCCAAGTACTTGATGAAGCAATCACACTTTTTCCTGATAACGCTGCTTTGCATTACTCGAAGTCATTGGCGCTAGTAAGACTTGGTGAGAAGCATGATGCCGCTAGCGAAATTGAAAAGGCCGCTAACATGGCAAAGAACAACAGTTATTTTTGGTACTTAAATGGTGTTCTGCAAGAAGAGTTAGATCTTAAAAAGTCTGTGCACGCTTTTGAAAAAGCTTATTTGATCTCTGGCGCGCCGGAGCAGCTTTATGCAGTGTGTGATATCTACATTCGGTACGATAACCCCAAGTCTGAACAGTGTTTAGCGGAACTTAAGAAAGTGGCTCCGGATTACGTGATTGATGAGCTTAATCAGAAAAAGGGACGTCAAAGTACTTCAGAGCAGGTTGACGCCAGCTAACTCAACACTTTATCAGTAAGCTTCTTTAATTAAAGCGTGTTTCTAGTTACAAGGTCACTTTCTGGTGTCGTTGCATATGTTGCTCTGAATTGCGCTTGTTAATCGTGAACTATACTTTCATTTGGATTTGCATCCCGTACCTCAATATAAGGAATTAAAATGGCTATAAAGTTAAAGGTGATTGTCCTTGCGACAAGTTTTGCTCTGTCTAGCTATAGCATTGCTGCTGATGTGCAAGATCCTCTGCCGTCATGGAACAACACCGGCGCGAAGCAAGCTATTATGGCGTTTGTTACTAAAACGACGACTCAAGGCTCGGACGCTTATATTCCTGAAAGCCAAAGGATCGCTACGTTTGATAATGACGGGACGCTGTGGGCAGAAAAACCCGTTTATCTACAGCTGTTTTTTGCGATCGATAAAGTGAAAGAGATGGCCTCTGAGCATCCTGATTGGAAAACAACAGAACCTTTTGCTTCGGCAATAAAAGGTGACTTGGAGGGGTTGGCAAGCAAGGCCTTCAAGGTGTGATGAAGCTTGTTATGGCGACTCACTCCGGAATGTCGACTGATCAGTTCCATCAAGAAGTGAAGGAGTGGATGAAAACGGCCGTGCATCCTACTACGGGAAAGCCATACACTGAAATGGTTTATCAACCGATGCTTGAGTTACTCGACTATTTGAGAGCAAATGACTACCAGACCTATATAATTTCTGGAGGTGGCATTGATTTCATGCGTGTTTGGGCACCAGAAGTATACGGGATCCCAACGCAAAATATCGTTGGGACGACATTAAAAGCGGAGTATCAGGTCGTTGATGGAAAGCCAACGATTCAACGCTTGCCAGAAATTGATTTTGTGAATGATAAAGCGGTGAAGCCTGTCACGATTCAGAACTTCATTGGTAAGCGCCCGGTGATGGCATTTGGTAATTCTGACGGTGACTTACAAATGTTAGAGTGGACTAAAGCGGGGTCTGGCCCACGATTTTCAGCGGTTATCCATCACACGGATGACAAGCGTGAATGGGCGTATGATAAAGACTCTCACGTGGGGAAATTAGACAAATCATTTAAAGTGGGTGAAGAGCAAGGTTGGCTGTTTGTCGATATGAAACAAGATTGGAATCAAGTTTTTAAAGAAGCGATGAAAAAGTAGCGACCCAGCCAACGTAAACATTACACCAAACATTTTGTGATATGGGGTGATGAGCAAAACGCTCTTCATCTCCTCAACTTAACAATTCTGTCTGGTATTAGCATAAGCAAATATTGCGTGCGTCCGTATTGGTTATTTGATTGCTGTGTGGCATTATTGCTTAAAACCACTTAAGTGAATTTAAGCAATGACGCAAGAAGAGCGATTGATAGAGCTCAGAGCCAAGCTAGAGCTACAAAACAAAATAACGTTATCGGAAGTTTGCGAGTATTTTGGCATCTCTCGAGATTCAGCGCGTCGAGACTTAGTCAAGTTGAGCCAACTACCGGGATTACAAAGAATCCGAGGTGGCGTCATGCTTGCCCCGATATCTTCCTCTACAGAGGCGTACTCTAATCGACCAATTAGTGACACTAAGCATCGCCTCGCTCAAGCGGCCGCTAAGCTTTTGGATGAGCGTGACCACCTTGTTATTGATACCAGCACTATCTTATCTCTGCTCCCACTTTACGTAGAAAAAGCACGCTGTGAAGAAGATAAGCTCAACGTGGTCACCAACAGTATTGACGTACTAATCGCTGCTGAAAAAAGTGAATCAATGGACGTCCATTTCTTAGGTGGACACTTTGACCCCTACGCCAGAGCGATCTTGGGTGCACAAGCAGAACAGCAAATGAAGCAATATCATGTGAATAAGGCGTTTATTGGTGTGTGCGCGTTGTCATCCCGAGGGTTGACGACAAATAATGAGCTAGAAGCAACCATGAAACAAACCATGATAGAGCAAGCTCAACAAGTCATTGTCGTTTGTGAATCCCGCAAAATTGGAAGCGACAATTTTCACCATGTATGTGATTTGTCAAAGATCGACATCGTTATTACCGATCATGCTCCTCAATCAGATTTTCAACAACTTCTCGACCACAATGATATTGAATGTATTGTTGTTTCACCGAAATAAGGAATCTTAGTATGGCTCACGATCCCGTAAAGACCGCCGTGATTGGTTACGGATATTCAGCAAAAACTTTCCACTTACCCTTCATTAAAGCACTGCCAAACTTGACGTTGAGCGCAATAAGTTCTCGTCAACAGGAAGCGGTCCAAAATGATTGGCCAGATGCTCAGTGGTTTGCTGATGCCAATACTTTACTCGATGACAGTGACGCTGAGCTTGTGATCATCACTGCGCCAAATGACGTGCACTACGAGCTCGCAAAGCGCGCGTTGAACAATGGGAAACATGTCATTGTCGAAAAGCCGTTTGTAACGCGCATAGAAGATGGGAATGAGTTGATCGCCTTAGCAGAAGAAAAAGGATTGGTTCTGAGCATTTTTCATAATAGGCGTTGGGACGGCGACTTTCTCACCGTTAAATCGCTTATCGAACAAGGTAAGTTAGGTGATGTGAGGCTGTTTGAGTCGCACTTTGATCGCTACCGTCCTGAAGTTCGTCAACGCTGGCGAGAGCAGGCTCAAGATGGCGGTGGTATTTTATTCGATCTTGCTCCCCATCTTCTCGATCAGGCCTTGGTGTTATTTGGTTTGCCAGATGCGATAGACGCACAGTGTCGAATGATGCGTCCGGGCGCGACGACGATTGATTACTACAACTTAGTGCTTCATTACCCAGACCATATTGTGCATTTACATTCAAACTTATACAGCCCAGAACCAAACCTGCGTTATAAAGTATTGGGTACTGAGGCTAAATATGAAAAATACGGATTAGATCCTCAAGAAGGTTACTTAAAAGAAGGTCGATTACCGGAGAACGATGCTTGGTCAGAAGAGGACGAGGCGTTATACGGTGTCCGCTACGACGAAGACGGTGCGCAAACCATCAAAACGGAGAGAGGTGCGTATCAAGCTTATTTTGTTGGTGTGGCAGATGCCATTCGTTTGGGGACTGATAACCCGGTTCCTGCCGTTCAAGCAGTACAGAATATTGCTCTGATTGAGATGGCATTGGAAAGCAGTAAAACGGGTAAAACGATTCAGGTGAAATCATGAGCTTAACGCTTGAGCTAGTCGCTCAACAAGAGCATGAGCTTCAATTGAAAGAGTTTAACCACCAAGTAGCGTGGTCTATTGGTTTGGCTCTAAAAGAAGCGGCGGAAGCCTGTGACGCGGCTGTGGCTATTGAGGTCTACGGTTTTGGACAAACGCTATTTCAATACGCGATGACAGGAACGTGCGCTGACCATTTGGATTGGGTTCGTAGAAAGCGAAACTCAGTATTGAGATATGGTCGCAGCTCTTACTACCTCTCGCTATACAATAAGCAAAAGCAGCGTGATTTTGAAAATCAGCCACATCTCGATGCGCGTGAGTATTGTGCTCATGGTGGCGCGTTCCCAATTCGAATCATGGGTTCTGGTTTAATTGGGGTTGTGACGGTATCGGGTTTACCGCAGTTAGATGATCATCAGCTTGTTGTCGATGTATTAAAGACAATGGTAATGACGAGCACAGAGCTTGCTTAAAGTTGTGCGATATTACAGTGGCACGGCATTTATTTTGTGTCACTGAATTCTCTTATTAGCTCATTTTGCGTTCTATTATGTGAGAAAATATTTAACACTGCTCCCAACTTCCTACCTGAAAATTAAATCAATTTCATATAACCTATACGCTCATTCATACAAAAAGCCATCGAAGCTGGCAGTTGGCAAATGTCCTTTAGAAGAAAAGAAAAACTTAATCTTAGAAACCTTATTGTAATCCTGTGTGTTTTCAGCGTGCTTGTCACTTTGATCAATGCGTTTTATTCGATCTATCGAGTGCAACGAGATCTCATCATCAATAACACGTTAGAGTCCAACCGCGTTTATGCGCAAAAAATGTCAGAAATGACGGACTCTTTCATAGAAAGCTCAATGTCGCAGTTAAAATACAGTGCGAACTTGCTAAAAGATAAGATGCACGATGCTCAGTTTCTTGACGAAGAGGCGGAGAGGCTGAGAAAGCAAACCAAATCATTCAACTCTGTGGTTGTCGTTAATGCGAAAGGCGTCATTATTTCTGTATCACCAGAGACACTTCAGGTTAAAGGTGTAAAGCTTGTTGGTGAAAGAAAACGTCAATCTTTAAATGCTCAAGCGCCCGTTGTCACTGAGCCATTCATCTCACCCGCAGGTAATTATCTGTTAACGATCTCATACCCTATATTTTCTCAGTCCAATGAATATTTAGGCTATATCGGCGGTACTATTTATTTAGAGAAGGACAATATTCTTGCGGAATTACTTAGCCAGCATGCTTACAAAGATGGCTCTTTCCTTTACGTTGTGGACGAAAGCAATACGCTGATCTACCACCCAGATAAATCGCGGGTTGGTGAAGTGATCAACGATAATATGGCAATTAACGCCGTGACAATGGGTCAGCGTGGTAACAAAGAAATTGTGAACTCTCGCGGTGTTGAAATGCTAGCAGGGTATGCACCAGTTGAATCATCAGGGTGGGGAATTGTCGCTCAGCGCCCGAAATCAATGACGTTAATGGTGCTAGATGAGCAGATGTGGAGTGTATTTTTCAAATCGATTCCAATTGGTTTATTAACTCTGCTGTTGATCTGGTTCTTCTCTCTACTTATTTCAAGACCATTATGGCAATTGGCTGGCGCTGTTCGAGGAGTAGAAGAGCACTCCTCATCCATCGATGATTTGAAGCTGGTTAAGTCTTGGTATTTTGAGGCTTCACATTTGAAGCTCAGTTTTCTCAAAGCGTTTGGTATCGTTTCAAAAACCATTGATAAGCTGCAATTGGATACGCTAACAGACGCGATGACTGGGTTGTTAAATCGACGCGGCTTAGACAAAGTTCTAGGCTTGTTTAAGCAGGAAAACACCGCTTTTTCTATTTTAGCTTTGGATATTGATCACTTTAAGAGCGTCAATGATAACTATGGTCATGATGTGGGTGACAATCTACTCAAAGAATTCGCTCAGTTGATGAAAGAGCAAGCCCGAGCGAATGATCATCTTTGCCGTTCCGGTGGGGAAGAGTTCATGATGTTCCTTGAAGCGACGGATGTTCATCACGCGGTTGATGTCGCAGAGCGGATTAGGCATAACGTAGAAAAACACGATTTCCTGGTCGTTGGTAAGGTAACGGTATCACTTGGAGTTTCTCACTGGAAAGGCAACGATATGCCAATTGAAGCGGTAATGAAAGACGCTGACAACGCTCTGTATAAAGCAAAGCGCAACGGAAGAAACAGAACCGAGTTAGGTGAAGACGCACAATAGGTATAGTGCTATGCGCTGAACGTAAAACGCGCCAGTTACCAAGCTTTTGTTTTACTCGTTGGCGTAGCCGCTACCAATTGCTCTAAATGGCAAGTCGAGTTCTAACTCCGGAATTTGCTTGCCCACCCAAGCCGGGAATGTATTGCTATTTGGTCCTGGAAACAACGTGTATTCTTCAGCCCAAGGGTATTGGTTGATAACGCTTTGTATTTTGGGGATAAGTTTATCGGCTTTTTCACCTTGTATTGAGAGTATTTTTTCTGGCTTCGCACCATACCAGTAGCGATCTGGTGTGCCCGTTTGGTATTGATACAGAGCGGGTTGTCCACGATTCACGCGCCACCCGACCACTTCATACACGGTATATTCGTTCGCATTTTCAGGCTTTATCGCAAACCAAGTGTGCACCGCAAACCAGCCTCGCCAACCAAATGCATCTGCGGCATAAAACTCAATTACGGCATGTTTCACATTGGAAGGGTCAGGCGCGATACCGGCAGGTTCTCTGCTTGCGGTACGCCAATCTCCTTGAGTGCATCCACCCATCAAAGCTGCGATTGATATCAAGCCAACTTTTAATAGATGAGTAAAACTGAGAGAGTTTTTCATTGATCGCTCCTAGACCAACTGATGTTGGAAATGCTTTATTGATTTTAGCTATAAAATAGATGCAAGCCTTATTGTTAAAACTTCCCTTCGTTAAAAAGAAGGGAAGGCTAGTGCCACAATATCGGATCATACGTGATAATGAGATGAGTAGATTTGTAACATGTGGCATAGAAAATATTGTCTTTCTCTATTAACTCGCTTAGTTGCGTATGAAAAAGTAAGATCTTGTACGTATATTGCTTACATTGTTTATTACTTTTAAATTCAATAAAAACAATTGTTTGGGTGTTGTTGGTGGCGATTAAATAGGCTGGTTTATCCTCAGGTGTATTGTGATTTCCCCATTTTTAGCGGAATTTTATCGTACATCCTTTTTACTGTATTTAGAGACTTGCGTACACCTGTGGCACAATGGGCGATTACGGAAGGAGTGCTGTTTGGTAATGCAAATGGCAGAAAAATAACTAGAAATTGAATAACCAATGTTTAAATCAAAAAGTATACTTGCATTATGCACGTTCGCATTTGGCTGTTTTGCCAATCAAGATAGTGAACCAACGTCCGTTGTACTGAACTATGGTGACTCTTCACTCAGCGCTGATATTCAAGCAAATCGAAAATTTCATGTGGTTCAAGATAATGAAAGTGAACATGTGGAGTTTTCTGGAGGAGTCACGAAGGAATATTCCGATTACATTGTGAATATACATATCATCAGAAAAAGCAAAATACGCAGATCAAGTCGAGAGCTAAATACCACCGTATTGATGAACAGCGATCAGCTTGAAAAGCCTTTAGTGGTTGGTATTGAAAATGATGAATTCACCAGTATTACTTTGCGTTAATACTTGGTATTTATCGAATAGGAATGGTTGAACCGATGCTCTCAATACGTCGCTATCGCACAGAGGATGCTCCAATATTGTGGACACTTTTTTACCACACTGTACGAGTCATTAATCGTCGCGATTATACCGAATCACAAGTTTCAGCTTGGGCCCCATCAGATTTTGATCTCAATTCATGGCAACGCACAATGGATGCTATTCAACCCTATATTGCGGAAATAGAAGGGCAGGTCGTTGGCTATTGTGATTTGCAAAGTGACGGCTTGATTGACCATTTCTTTTGTCACCATGAATATCAAGGCCAAGGTATTGGTCGTGATTTGATGTCTTTTCTATTTTCACAGGCGAAAGTAAAGGGGATAGAGCGACTGTACTCTGAAGTGAGTATCACTGCCCGGCCTTTCTACGAGAAAATGGGGTTCACAGTTAAGGTTCAGCAACGTGCTGAAGTTAGGGGAGAAACCTTAACTAACTTTATGATGGAAAAGTATATTTCATTGAAATCGTGAGCATTTAGTGAGCTTGAACACAGATATAAAATGTTTTCCAATGTGAAAACAAGTTCATTGATCTCGCACCAAAGTTTTGTTTGAAAACAGTGTGCATAATCTTCTCTGGAACAAGCCATTACTGCATTTTTCGTCTCTGAAGGCTTAGTCAGAGCCTAAAAGCTTCGGTATTGCGGTGGGTAATGGCGTTCCAAACGCCAATCGTGTCTGGCTAACCATCTCAGGAAGAGAAGTAGTACTATGCGCCTTTATCTCAAATACATTATTCCAACATTGATACCATTGCTTATTTGGTTAATGCCCCTCTCTGCATTCCCATTTGACGGCATTACTATCGTCCAGCAGAGAGTGATCGCAATCTTCTTGCTTGCTGCACTCTGTTGGGTGTTTGAACCCATTCCAATCTACGCCACTTCGGTCGTTATCATTGTGCTCGAACTATTGCTTGTTTCGAATAAAAGCATCGTACTTTTTCGCTTGCAAGAAGGGCAGCCACATTTTGGTGAGCTGTTGCAATATAACGAGATAATGGCGACTTTCGCTAGCCCGATTATTATGCTGTTCCTCGGCGGGTTCTTCTTAGCTATGGCGGCGACAAAGTACAGGCTGGATGTCAACTTAGCGCGCGTGTTGCTAAAACCATTTGGGCAAAACCCAAAGTTCGTTATGTTGGGTTTGATGTTGATCACCGCTGTCTTTTCCATGTTTATGTCAAACACCGCAACAACAGCGATGATGTTGTCGATTCTAACCCCTGTTATTGCGGTATTTGGACCTAAAGATCCCGGTCGAATTGCGTTTGCCTTGTGTATTCCTGTTGCCGCCAACATTGGTGGTATTGGTACACCAATCGGCACGCCCCCGAATGCTATCGCGCTGAAATATTTGGTTGGTGATAACTTAATTACGTTTGGTGAATGGATGGTCTTTGGCGTGCCATTCGTCATTGTGATGATGGCGCTAGCGTGGTTTCTGATTGGCTTTTTGTATAAAGCCGAGCAAACCACCATTGATCTGAATATTAAGAGCAAGTTTTTGAAAACACCAAAAGCGATGATTGTCTATGTCACCTTCGCAGGTACGATTATTCTCTGGTTGATGGGGTCAGCACATGGGATGAACTCTTACACAGTGGCATTAGTTCCGGTCGCGGTATTCTCATTGACGGGCATTATCAACAAGGAAGATTTGAAGAAAATTTCTTGGGACGTGCTTTGGTTGGTGTCAGGTGGTATCGCTCTGGGTCTTGCTCTGGATAAAACAGGGCTTGCGAAGCTGGTGGTACACAGTATTCCGTTTGATCAGTTCTCGCCATATGTGGTCTTGTTTGGTGCGGCTTTCTTGTGCTTGTTAATGGCAAACTTCATGTCGCATACGGCTACTGCAAACTTACTTATGCCGATTATGGCTGCGCTAGGTACCTCGATGACTTCGTTAACGCCATTGGGTGGAGAAGTGACGCTGATCTTAGTCGTGACATTTGCCGCTTCACTCGGTATGTCGTTACCAATCAGTACGCCACCAAACGCGTTAGCTCATGCTACTGGGCATGTCGAAAGCAGCCAAATGGCTCGTATCGGTGCAGTGCTGGGCGTGATTGGTGTATTACTTAGTTTTGTTATGGTTTGGATTTTACATACAGTTGGGCATATTGGGTAACCCATGTACGAAACGAAACTAGATGCGTTAGTACAACGCTATTTTAACCATCTTGAACGCCGATTAACGGTCCTATCCGGATCGGTGCTTATTGAGCAAGCTGGCTACAACGATCGGTTGTACTACGTGCTTTCAGGAGAGTTGGCTGGCTATTATGCGGAAGATGATAAGAAGCCAATTCAGGTATTTTCTGCGTCTCAAGGTGCGTTTATTGGCGTACATAGTTTCTTTTCTGGTACATGGACGGCCTCTTCGACAGTTATTGCTCAAACCGATGTTGAACTGGCTTGGATACAGCGTGATACGCCCGCGGTGGAAGAGGCGACATACGGACCATTGACGACACAATTTATGCCAGTGATGGTGAACGAGTTATCTCGGCGTCAACGGCGTGCAATGCAAGAGGCCTTGGCTAAAGAAAAAGCGTTACAAAAGCTGCATACCGCAGAGCAAATGACAACGTTAGGACAGCTTGCCGCGGGTATTGCTCATGAGTTGAACAATGCTATTGGTGTGGTAAGCAGTAAATCTGAGCGACTCGAGTCGGTCATCATGGAATTGCTTGAAGAGGTTCATCCGGAAGCGAGTCAGTTTTTTGATTTTGGTTTGATGCAAGGACAGAAAGTCTCTTCCAGCGAAGCGAGAAAGCGGGGGCGTCACTTCGAAAAATATTACGGCTTACCTAAGGATCTCGCGCGTGATCTCGCACGTGCCGTTCCAAATAATTTCCTGTCGGAGCATTGGTTAAAAAGACCCGAAGAAGCGATACGTTTCTGGCAAATGGGGCGAGACCTTCATGATTTGCGTATTGCCTCTAAACATACTGTTGGCATTGTACGTTCAGTGAAACAATTGGGGCGTACGGATATCGACTTGGATGAAGCGTTTAATATTAATGACTCAATCAATCGAGCGCTGGCCCTATTGCAAAGTGACTTAAGACGCGTGAGCGTACGTTTTAGCCCAGCGGAGTTGCCGGACTTTGTTGGCTCTCAAACCGAACTCGTCCAAGTTTGGGTCAATATTTTAAAGAATGCGTGTGATGCACTTGGTCAAACCGAAGATCCGGGGATCGAAATACATACTCGAGAGAGTAAGGGGAAAATTTTGGTCACGATTGCTAACAACGGACCAGAAATCGATGAAGCGACACGCAGAAAAATTTTCCGGCCAAACTTCACCACTAAAAAGGGTGGGTTATCGTTTGGTTTAGGATTAGGGCTGTCGATTGTGAAACGCATTATCGCCGGATATAACGGCTCTATTGTGGTAAAGAGCGACAGTGAAAAAACAATTTTTAGAATCAAGTTACCAGTAGAGGGTGAACATGGAGAAGCTTAATGTAATTTGCGTTGATGACCAACGAGAGGTATTAAGCGCGGTTCTACAAGATTTAGAGCCGTTACATCAGTGGTTGAATATCGAAGACTGCGAATCCGCAGGTGAGGTTCTAGAACTGATGGATGAGCTTGATGCAGAAGGCGAGATGATCGCATTAATAATTTCCGATCATGTCATGCCAGGTAAAACAGGAGTGGAACTACTGACAGAGGTATCAAAAGACAGTCGTTTTGTTCGCACACGTAAAGTGCTTCTGACGGGGCAGGCGACACACACGGATACCATTAATGCGATTAACTCCGCAGGTATTGATCGCTACTTTGAGAAGCCATGGCAAGCGAGCCAATTGATTGAGTGCGTTAGAAACTTGGTGACTCAATATATCTTTGATATGGGCTTAGATTACACTCAATATCACGAACACTTAGATCAGAGTGTTGTTTTTGAGCGCCTACGTTAATCAAGGCTCTCTAAGGTTGTTTTCGTCACGGCCAGTTAGTGTCTGAAATTTACTGTGAGTAGTTCAGCATGCTTAACGTGGCCGTGCGGAATAGCGTTAATTCTGGGATTATTTCGCCGAAGAACGGTTTAGCTCAATGAATAGCGACTGGCACTGGCAACAGAGAGTGGTTTAGAGAACCAATAACCTTGCAAATAATCGACGCCCATCTCGGAAAAGAAGTCACACATTTTTGCGTCTTCGATGCCTTCTATCACCACTTCAATATTATTTTCCTGACACATAGTGATAAGAAACTTCAAATACTCTTGAGAAGAGCGATTGGTCAGTGTCTTCCATGCCATCGACTTATCAATTTTGATTTGTGTCATCGGCAAGTCGAAGAAGCTATTTAATGAACTGTAACCAGAGCCAAAGTCATCGAGCGAGAGTGCAAAACCTAACTCCCTGAGCGTGCTTAGGGGGCAATAGCCGTCTGGTTATTATCCAAAATAAACGTTTCTGTCAGTTCCAAAACAATGGACTCGGGGTCAACGCCTGCTTCATCCGCCATGGCTTTAATTCGCGTAGGGAATTCGCTGTTCATCAACTGAAGTACAGAAACGTTCACGTTAACACGAACTTGGTTTTGGTAACGTTCACGGTAGTTTTTGATGAATTCACACGCTTTGGCAAATACTTGATATCCCAGTTCGACGATCAATCCTTTGTTCTCTGCTACAGGGATAAACTCGTCGGGATAAATTTCGCCAAACTCTTTGCTACGCCAGCGCACTAGTGATTCGAAGCTCACCACTTTTGAGCTTTTGGCGTCAATAATTGGCTGGAACTTAACACTTAATGTCTGTTTTTCTAGCGCACTTTTAAGACCTTGCTCAATAAAGAAGTAGCGATCAACGGCATGCTGCGTCTTCTCACTGTAGACCGCGACGCGGTCTCTATTTTGTTCGCTCGCGTACTGACAAGTTCTTGCCGCTTTACGTAAAATTTCCTCTGCGGAGTGACTAGGGTCAATACAAGGATACAAACCAATGCTAATGTTGCTACCTAGGTATTGGCCTTCTTCAATCACCGCTTCATGGTAGGTTTGTTTTAAACTTTCAGCGTAACTCTGTAGCGCTTCTATTGAGCACTCATCGTGAATCAAAATCGCAAAGTCATCATCATGCACGCGATACACCGAGCTGTTTGGAGAGGGCAAGTGACTGAGAGTTTGTAGCAACTTCTCTACTAACCCATCGACCAGTTCACTGCCATATTGATTCAAGTAAGATTTGATGTCTTCGATCTGAATATAACAAATAGACGCGCAAGAATCGGTGGTACGTACACTGTCCTCGATATCCAGCAAGAGATGGGCGCGGTTAGCCATGCCTGACGCGTTGTCATGAAATGCAACTTGATGGATGTAACTTTCCATCAGCTTACGCTCAGAAATATCGCGATGGCTGCCAACCATGTAATGGCCATGTTCTGTTTCTTTGGTCATGGCTACGCCTTCTATCCAGACGTATTGTCCATTGGGTTTACGAACTCGGTAAGTGGTTGTAACCCTCGTATTGTTGGTCGTGATGTGCGCATCGACCCTTGTGGACAGCCTTTCTCGATCAAGAGGATGAACAAGTTCTAACCACTGCTCTAAACTGATTCGGCCAGCGTTAATACCGAGCTGTTCATAGAAGCCTTTGTTGTAAAATACCATGGTACCAAACTCATCCATGTAAAAGAGGCCCTCGTTAAATACGTCGAAGATATGAATGAATCGTTCTTCAACGATTTTCAGGAACTCTCGGTCACTATCTGAGGCTTGTTGGTCAAATATGGTGGTCAAGATATTTCCTCCTCGAGCGTGTTAGCATCAGAGATGAGTGTGGGGGTTTGATAACATAGAGTTGATCTGTTGGCGTACATTACAATCACAAAAGTATCAGTTCAAATTGTTTGGCTATCATTTTATGCGCTACTAGGTTAATAACATACTAAGATTAGGCGGCTAATCATCGACATTTATAAAAAATAGTCAACAGTAAAAATCATTTATAAAATACAGTTATTGATGCTGTCCGCAATCTATAAATATTTATGAATAATTATCCTCAAGTTATTTTAAGACGTGTCGGTTAGAGGTTCTGTTCTTGAGTGTCATATCTGTATGTTTGCTAGGCTAAAGACCATATTAACAAAAAGGGCTTAGTGATCGCGATGGGTTATTAATTGACAGGATGCTCATTAATAGTAATCAATTCTAATTTATTATCACGCCAATTAATCAAATCTCTTATAATACTGCCGTTAATATCGAGTAAGCTTTCTTTTTATGCAGTACGATCCAAAAAATTCAATCAAAATTGCGCTCGCTGATGTCGGCGTTGGTATGTTTGTTACCGCGATAGAGCACAACAAGCGCGTAAATTTAGCCAATGCAGGGCGGATATCTAGCCCAGAGGGCATTAAGAAGCTTACCGCGAGCGGCGTGAAGTATGTTTGGGTAGATCAAACATTATCTTCTCAGAAGTGTGTCTTTAAGCCTGTGGATGAATCCATTGTTGCCGTAGAAGAGGAGCGAGAGCCCAAGTCCTCTGACTTTTCGAAGGTTCAACGCGCTTATCGCTCGAGAGATGTTCAACATAAACGAGCCAAAAAGCTAATTGCGGAAGCAAAAGATCTGGCGCAGAAACTATTGAATCAAACTTTTGAAGGCAAAATCATTGAAGTTGATGAGGTAGAAGCTTGGGCCGATGATGTCATTGAAAGCGTTTTTATCGACTCAGATGCGTTGCAATGTGTTTCTGCACTCCGAAAAAAAGACTCCTACTTGTTGGAACACTCCGTCAATGTGGCTTGCCTTTTAGTATCATTTGGTAAGTACTTGGGGTTAGATAAGCAGACATTAAAGCAGCTCGCTATTGGTGGCATCATTCATGATGTAGGTAAAATTAAAGTTGATGACAAGATTTTGCATAAACCAGCAAAGCTAACACCTGAAGAGTTTGAACACATGAAGCTACATCAAGTGTTCGCTGGTGAGATTATTCTCCATGTAAAGGGCCTTAGTGATGTGAGTCGCGATGTCTGTTTGATGCATCATGAGAAGTTAGATGGTAATGGCTACCCTAGAGGCTTGAAAGGCGATGAGATTCCGATTCACGGCCGCATGAGTTGTATTGTTGATATTTACGATGCATTGACGGCCGATCGCTGCTACAAAAAAGGCATGAGCTCAGCAGAAGCGTTTAAAATCTTGTTGAGTTTAACGCCATTTCATTTAGATGCAGACCTAGTCTACAAGTTCATTAATTGCGTTGGGATGTACCCAGTGGGCTCTATTGTTGAGTTGAGTGATGGGCGTGTTGGTATTGTTTGGTCCTCAAATGACTCTCAAGCTTTAAAGCCAGAAGTGAAGTGTTTTTACTCACGCAAATATCAGCGTTATATCGATGTGGCGATGGTCGATTTGAAAAATAGCCTACACAAAATAGAAAGAGCAGTCGCTCCGTCATCGTTAGAAATCGATCCCAAGCCTTTTTATGATTAAGAAAAATAAACATGCTTTACAACCTTGCATGCAGAGCGTATTTTGATTGCATAACTATCTATTAATGGTTTCTAAATTATGTAGCGACTAGGTGGTTATTAAAGAATCGAGTTTCATGGATGGAAACTGAGCTAGGAATATCTCAATAAAGATTGAGATATAACCCTCTACTTTTTGCGGGAAGGGATGCCAATGCAAATTGATACATGGATTTTTTACACTCTGGCCGTTTTGGTGCTTACTGCATCGCCTGGGCCAAGCTCATTGCTGTGTTTAAGTAAAGGTGTGAGTAGTGGGTTTCGTATTGCCCTCATGACTGCGCTAGGCAGCTTATCAGCGATCACTATTCTACTAACGCTTTCTTTTACCGGGTTAGGGGTTGTGATTGCCTCATCTGAGCTGGTCTTCAATATCATCAAATGGTGTGGTGCCGCTTATTTAATCTGGTTAGGCATTCAAGCGCTGCGCTCTTCTCAAACGGATTTTGACAAAACGGCAGCCGTCCAAAGCTCCTCGAATGCGCTCAGCGCGTTCACCAGTGGTTTTATTGTTGGCGCTAGTAACCCGAAAGCGATTGTCTTTTTTACCGCTTTGTTTCCTCAGTTCATTGATCCCTCTGCGCCTTTGTTGGCTCAATACGCGATTTTTGCATCTACATTTGTGGTGTTTGAGCTAAGTTGGCTAACATTTTATGCATTATTAGGTGTAAAAGCTTCAAACTGGCTGTTTGTCGCTGGAAGAGCCAAGTTGTTCAATCGCCTGACTGGCGGAGTATTTATTAGCGCGGGCGTCATGTTGTCGACGGCAAATCGATGAGAAAGCACGTGTTCGGTGCATGGTTGGGTTATTTCAATAGCGTAAGTTGCAATAACCTAATTTAGCGTTAGCTTATTTCCATTATGGAAATAGACGTTTTGTTTATTTTCATTAGTGGCAACAGGTAAGCCGGAGTAAAATCACGTTACTCTTTAGGGGTAGAATCCATGTTTTAGCTTGTGGGTTTGTGGTTACTTTTTCAGGGACATCTCAGATGAAAAGCCTTTCTGAACTACAACAACGTTTTCTAGACATTGCGACTGATGTTCGTCTTTCTCCAAAACAAAAGTCGAACTTTTTGGCCTTGGAGGCGGAAGCATGTATTCCTTACATGTCGATTTCCCCATCGCTAAGACAAGCAATGGATGAAGGAATCATCTGTGATATGTTTGAAGGCCATGCACCTTTCAAACCACGCTATGTGCTGCCTGATTACGCTAAGTTCCTATCGCAAGGCTCTGAGTATCTAGAGTTGCTTCCAGCTGCCGATTTCGATGATGCGCTGAATATGCTCACCATCATTTACCATCATGTTCCATCGGTAACGAATATTCCGGTGTATTTAGGTCAGTTGGATGATGTCTTATTGCCTTACATAGGCGACCTGACAGAGAATCAAATTTACAAAAAGTTAAAACATTTTTGGATCATGTTGGATCGCACATTGCCAGATGCGTTTATGCACGTGAATGTCGGACCGACAGACAACATTATTTGTCGCACTATTTTAAAGGTGGACGCCGAGCTCAAGCAGATTGCGCCAAATCTTACTTTCATGTACGACGAGTCGGTCACGCCTGATGATTTACTTCGTCAAGCGACGCAGAATATTTGCGAGTGTAGCAAGCCTCATATTGCCAATTACCCTGTGCACTCGAAAGCCTACAGCGGTTCACGTTTTGGTATTGTAAGTTGCTACAATTCGCTGCCACTGGCTGGTGGTTCAAACACGCTGGTGCGCATGAACCTAAAAGAAGTCGCAGAACGAGCATCGGATTGTAACGACTTCTTAAACAGTGTTTTACCTCTATACCATCAATTAATGGTTGAGTTGATGGACGCTAGAAGTACGCACTTGCATGAAAAGTCCAATTTCTTTCAAGGATTTTTGACGCAAGAAGGGTTGATTGAAGAGTCCCGTTTCGCACCAATGTATGGCATTTATGGTATGGCAGAAGCGGTGAACCTTCTGTTCGAAAAAGAAGGCCAAACGGGGCAGTACGGAAAAGATAAACGTGCGAATGCTTTTGCTCATGATGTTTCAGCCACACTGGCGAAACTAGTGGAGTCAACCCCAGTGAAATATGGTTTGGATGGCAAAGCGCTCTTACATGCTCAAGGCGGTATTAGCTTAGATCTTGGCGTTACGCCAGGTGTGCGCCTTCCTTATGGCACGGAGCCAGACCCTGTCACTTATGTACAAGCAACAGCTGAGCATCACCAGTATTATCGTGCAGGTATCAGCGATATTTTGACGATTGATGAAACGGTGAAATCAAACCCAGAAGCGATGTTCAATTTTTGCAAAGGGGCATTAAATGCTGGCTATCGTGAGTTTACCGCGAATGTGGCCTCAAATGATTTGATTCGCGTTACGGGATACATGGTCAAACTTTCTGATATCGCAAAATATAATGAAGAAGGTTCGAGAACCAATACGACGTTTCTGGGAGCAGAGGCGGCAAAAAATACTGGGATTTTAGAACGCTCACCACGTGTGGTGAGTCATGAAATGACACCGACCTACACGCAGGCGTAAAGGTCGGTTTAGGAAAGAACAAGATGTCTAGACGAAGTGGAAGCCTTTTGGCAAAAGTCACTCGTATCCTTCCTTTCTCTTGTGTTGATGGGCCAGGAAATCGTCTAGTCATCTTTCTACAGGGTTGTAACTATCAGTGTTTGAACTGTCATAACCCTCATACAATAAACCATTGTAATCATTGTGGTGATTGTGTGAGTGAGTGCCCGGCAGACGCACTGAAGTTCGACGAAAACAACAACGTTGTTTGGCTTAAAGAGGAGTGCACCCACTGCGATCATTGTATAGAGATATGTCAGAACCAATCTAATCCAAAAATTACTGACTACTCTGTGGTAACAATGCTCGATTTGATACGCAAGCATCGCTTTTTCATCAGTGGTGTTACAGTATCCGGTGGGGAATCTACCTTACAACTTCCTTTCATTATTGAGCTGTTTAAAGGGATGAAGCAAGATCCTGAGTTACAGCACCTTTCTTGTTTCATCGACAGCAATGGCTCTTTATCAGTGACAGGTTGGCAGCGTGTGCTTCCTTTTCTGGACGGTGCGATGATCGATTTGAAATCGTGGCAGACAGAGACGCACCAATGGCTAACTGGGCGTGATAATCATCGTGTATTCAAAACGCTTCAGTATCTTGCAAAGCATGAAAAATTGTATGAAGTTCGGTTACTGCATATTCCAGGGAAAAGTGATTTAGATATAGAAATCGTAGCGATTGGGCGCTATTTGAGTACTTTGCCTGAATCGGTGCTTATCCGTTTAAATGCATTTCAACATCACGGAGTCATGGGGGAGGCGCTAACTTGGGATGTCTGCTCGCGCCATGATATCGAACGCTTAAAATCAGAACTTTTACGTTACGTGAGTAACTCCATCGCAGTGCCGACTGTACTCACGTAATGCAGTTTTGATTCGTTATCTTACTCACGCATCGCACGCGTCTAGCATGGCACAGGCATCGAGCAATTGTTTTTGTAGCCATTTTAAAGCCGGATCGTTCAAGCTCGCTTTGTTCCAAACGAGGCTGTAGGCTACTTGTCCATAATCGAATGGAAGGGATTGTTCAACCAAGCCTTTTGCTTGCATGGCCGCCCTTGCCCAAAGCTTGGAACAGGTGAACAAGTAATCTGAGTGCTGACACATCACCGCAGCTGAACCAAAATCCGCTACACGCATAGCCATATTTCGCTTCGAGTGCCTTTGTGTGAGGTTCTGCTCGAAATAAGGTTGTGAGAGATCTTTATCATGAATCCCAATGTGTCTTGCACAGAGGTAGCTTTCAATAGACAAAGGCTGTTTAGAGAGTGGATTTGATGGTCCCATTAAACAAACCATTTCGTCTTTCAGAATGGTTTGCCATACCAAGTCTTTGTTTTGCGTGGGCGGCTGACTAAGATCGTGTGGAAGCAGCAAAAAGTCCACTTGGCCTCTTACCAACGCATCGAAACTCATTTCCTCTTTTGCATGCACATTCAAATGTGCGTGATTACCGAGTTGCTGAGATAAATGCTGTAGAACTGGGGCAAAAAGCTCAAACGAACTTTCACGCATAGCTAATGAGAAACTGCCCTGATAGTAAGCTGGATTAAATGAGCCCTGATGTAATAATCCATTCATGCTAGAGAGTATGCCATGGATCGAGGGGCCAATGTGCAGCGCAAATGCCGTTGGTACCAAGCGAGTACCATCGCGATAGAAAAGGTCATCTTTCAGCGTTTCACGTAATTGCCCAAGTGTTTTACTGACGCTCGAAGGTGTCACACACAGGCGCTCTGCGGCAAGCGTAACACTGTGAGTGGTTAACAACATATGCAATACAGTGAGGTGTTTTAGGCTAATGCGTGAAAGAGCAATGTAGTCCATAAATAGCATGGTTTCTTATGATTTTTGGCAGTATATCAGGATGAAACAAATTTTTACTATTGTTTATCTCGTAAATGAGCATCTTTCGCTTTGAGCTCAATGTATTTAACGTATTGCTTAAAAATAATTTGAGCTTTGTAAGATTAAAGAATTCTCTTGGATTTGTTAGATCTTTGGCGTTTCCCTTTCCTCAATTTTAGAATTTCTATTTTATTTATCTTTATAGTGCGAGGGCTGAATAGTTTGTGTACGAATGAAAAGCCGTCATTACCTATTAAAAATAGCCATTGTGTTGTTAATTGTTTGGTGATTTACTCAAGATTCTTAAGTAACAGAGGTATAAATAATTAATGGACGACCCCTTTAGTCGACAGAACCCTTCACCGTATGTCTTCCCATCACTGGAGGCGTACTCATGTTAGAACTTTTCATGCAACCAGAGGCTTGGGTGATTTTTGCCACTTTGTTTGCGCTTGAAGTTGTCTTAGGCGTTGATAACGTAGTTTTTATCTCCGTCCTATGTGAAAGATTGCCACAGCACCAACGTAAACTGGCAAGAAACCTTGGCATCGGCCTTGCCGTTATTGCTCGTATTGCATTGGTTTTTTCTATCTCTTGGATTATGCAGTTGACTCAACCACTGTTTTCTATCGTAAACCAAGCGTTTACCGGAAGAGACGTGATCATGATCGCGGGTGGTGCATTCTTATTGGCAAAAAGCCTGAAAGAGTTGTGGAGCTGGTTAAATCACAATGAATCTGGCCACTCGACTCATGCTCGTACTGGATTAGCGGTAGTGCTGCTGCAGATTGTTGCTGTGGATGCGGTATTCTCAATGGACTCGGTGATAACCGCCGTCGGTTTGACAAGTGATGTCCCACTTATGGTCGCGGCGATTGTCTCGTCTGCAATCGTGATGGTAATGACTGCTGAAAAAATCAATAATCTGGTGACGCGCTATCCCGGCTTTAAAACGTTGGCATTGCTGTTCCTCGTTTTATTGGGTGGCTTATTGATGGCAGAAGGCTTCGCAATTCATATCAATAAAGGTTATGTGTACTTTGCGATGGCATTTGGTTTGATTCTGGAACTTTGTCATATCCAGCTAAAAAACAAACAGCGTCCTAGCATTAAGCGTCTTCGTCCGTTGCGAATTCGAGCAACGAGATTAGAAGCTCGTCAATAATAAACGACATTGCCGCTCACATGAGCGGCATTTTTGTATCTTGTATCTTGTATCTTGTATCGTCTATTTTAATTCTCGTTTTGCTTCGTTGTCGTCTCGATAAAAAATCGCATTTGTTGTTGTGTCGCAGATTTTTTATATAGAGCGCCCAACTAACACGAGTGAACGAAAATAATGAATAAAATGATCGATGCGTTAGCAACCAATGGCTACTACATCTGGGATGATTTTCTTTCTGAACAAGAGGTGGCTCAACTGCGAGATTGCATTCCAAGCAATTGGAAAAAAGCACGTATTGGTCGTAACGATGATGTGACTCGTATTGAATCCATTCGTAGTGACAAGATTCAATGGTTATCGCCAAATATGGGGCATGCTGTTACTTCTTACTTGGATAAAATGGAAGAGATCCGCCAAGAAGTGAACCGTCACTTGTTTCTTGGACTTTTTGAGTACGAAGCTCATTTTGCCAAGTACGAGAAAGGAGACTTCTACCAAAAACATTTAGATTGTTTCAAAGGTAACGAAAACCGTCGATTGACGACCGTTTTTTATATGAACGAATCCTGGACGGAAGAAGACGCGGGTGAATTAGTAGTATACGATTTGAATGACAATAAAATTGCAACCATTCCCCCACGCTCAGGGCGTTTGTTCGTATTCTTATCAGAGCAGTTCCCACATGAGGTGTTACCAACCAATGCCGAGCGTTTTAGTATCGCTGGTTGGTTCAGAATCAATGGTGTGCGAGATAATTTACTTGATATTGCTAGGTAGCTATTTGTCTGCCTAGTCTTATCATCCTAAAAAAGGGGGGCGTGTGTTCGCCCCTGTTTTTGATTAAACGTCGGTTGAGAGTTCGTAACACTCTGTCATGTGTCGTTCTAATACCGCATAAACGTCAGAGCAAAGCTCCTCTTTGGCTATTTGCTCACCCATAATGTCGGCGATCTGTGTTTGAGTCATTCGTCCTCGATAGGGGCGATCTTGAGACAGGGCTTGGAAGACATCCGCGACAGCAATGATACGCGATGGAACATCGAGCTCGTCGCCTGTTTTGTGATAGGGATAGCCCGACCCGTCTAAACGTTCATGATGATTGGAAGCCCATTCCGCTATTTTCGCGTTAGGAAAGACCTTGTGCAATGCGAGCTGAGTATCAATGGTATGGCGTTTAATGCGTGTGTACTCTTGTTTGTTTAGAGAGCCTTCTTTGTGAAGGATTTCATCTGGTGTTTTTAACTTTCCAATATCATGCACCAGCCCTGCAATATATAACATTTCTTGATCGTGCTCGTTTAGCCCAAGCTTAATCGCGAGATACCGAGATAATTCCGCCACTTTTTGTGAATGTTGATAAGTGAATGGGCTCTTTGCATCAACAATTTGAGCGATAAACATTCCCAAACTGTTCATATCTTGGATGGTTAATTGTTTTTGAAGCCAATCAATGCTTTTAAAATTTAGGCCTATGGTTTCAATATTTTCCGACTCCATCGCGAACCAAAACGCGTCGGTCATGACGAGTTTAACCATTGCTTCGGCCATGCTTGGATTAAACAAGGTTCCAACGTTTGCCATGATGCACTCAGCAATCAATTCTTCATGAAGCGTGACAATGTCACAGTGGCAGTTCATGACGTATTTTGAGCGCATAAAATCAAGTCGGTCCGATAAGTAGAGCAGGGCGGCCACCTCTTTTTCAAAAGGCGGTAAATCGAGCTCTTTTAGTTCGCTCCAATGTGTATGGTGGTAAAGAACTGGTGTCGCAAATTGGCGCAACAAACGACACTGCTTGAGGCTTCGGTACCCTCTTAAGCAGTGTGTTTTCACGTCTTGTGGCACCAGCTCTCCAAGTAACATTTTATGTTCTTGTGTTTCGGAGACTCCACAGTCGTGGATCATACCTGCGAAGTAACAAAACTCCGCTTTTTCTGGCTCCCAACCCATGACGCGAGCACATTGGTAAGCGATATAAGCGACACGATGGCTGTGGTGAGTATCGTCAACACCGACATAATCGAGTGCTCGAGCAACCCAGATAAGTGCTTGTTTTAGATCGACTTCAAAGCCCGTGTCCGTATGGGAATGGCAAGAATGATTCATGGTTTATACCGACATTGCTAATTAGCCCACGCGAAACCCAAATCAGAAGGTGATAGGAAAATTGGGTACGACAGCGAATAGACCCCAAAAAGGTGGGCGTTTAGACGTAGTTTTAATTATGGGGCGGATAATAATCCTAGTTGCATAACAATATCACCTGAAGCTCATGATTAAGAGTCAGTTATTTGAACTAAGTATTAGTTTTGAAAGATTATTGTTGCTTTTATTGACTTATTTGAAAACGACAATAAATCATGATGTAACGCATTCTTATTTGTATTTTTATAAGTGATGTTCGGATTAGATTACTGATATACCGTACAGTTATGTGATTAAGCAGAATCCATATTTTTGAGTTTGTATGAATGATAAGGCACCTTCAATAACCACTTTATGATCGGCAAAGCCGAAGGGGGTGAGTTATTAAGGTAACGCTAATGGAAAATCATAAAAAATAATTTTCTCTACAGCTCATGTGGTGTGTGGAGATCAAGATAACGGTTTTGCTCCCTCAGCAGCATTTATGTGTTGATGAAATGACTTAATTAAAAAATGTGTGATTGCAAAGTAAGCATAGGTGATAAAAGTAGCTAGAATGATAGCTCTAAATGAAAAGGATTTCGTATGTTGAAGCATCGCTTATATCGGACTTACACCGCAGGGCTAAAAATAGCAGCTCTTATCCTTCCTATGCCGAGACCAACCTTGTTTTCCGGCCCCGGTTCGATGAATGAGCTATTAGAATCGATGACCGAACTGGGATTTAAACGCGTCTTATTAGTTACCGATGAAGGGTTAGTCCAAGTCGGTATTGTCGATAAGGTGCTCGAAGCGGCAGCACAGCTCGATTTGCAGTTAGATGTTTTCTCGAAAGTACAGCCCGATCCTACCTATGATCAGGTAGAAAGCGGTCTAGAGGCTTACCATCGTTTTCATTGTGAGGGCATATTAGCTTTGGGTGGCGGCTCTGCAATGGACTGTGCAAAGGTCATTGCTGCGAAAGTTACCAATAAACGGTCAATAAAAAAGTTAGCTGGACTATTGAAAGTATGGCGAATGCCAGCGCCACTTTTTGCTATTCCAACGACCGCAG
The DNA here is from genome assembly GCF_037162085.1 of Vibrio sp. M60_M70. NCBI lineage: Bacteria > Pseudomonadati > Pseudomonadota > Gammaproteobacteria > Vibrionales > Vibrionaceae > Vibrio > Vibrio sp. M60_M70. The sequence goes on along the minus strand of NZ_JARLUL010000001.1, from coordinate 1,884,681 downwards.
GAACTGGAAGTGAGGTCACCATCGCCGCGGTCGTGTCAGATCCCTCTTCACACATTAAAACCCCTTTGATGGATCCAAAGTTGGTGCCACTAATGGCAGCTTTAGATGCGAACTTAATGATTGGTTTACCTCCTAAGATCACGGCTGATACTGGCGTTGATGCATTAACTCACGCTATTGAGGCGTATGTGTCGAGAAATGCTACTCAAGAAACTAGGGCTTACTCTGTTGCCGCCATTAAGTTAATTTTTAAGCATCTTCCTCGGGTCGTAGCACAAGGGGATGATGTTGAAGCTCGACATAAAATGGCCATGGCATCCTATTACGCAGGTTTAGCATTTACGAAAGCGAGTTTGGGTTATGTTCATGCGTTTGCTCACACATTCGGTGCGAAATATGGAATACCTCATGGCATGGCAAACGGACTAGCCTTATTACCTGTGCTGCGCTTTTCATTATCAGAGATAGAGCCTCAACTAAGAAAACTCGATGCGTTGACGGCCGAAGGGCAGTCAGGTGAGGCGAGTGCTCAACACTTTTTGACGCATGTGGAGTCTTTGTTTGCAAGCATTGATATTAAGCAGACAAGTGCACTCATTCAGCGCGAAGATGCTGATGCGCTTGTAGATTTAATTCTGAAAGAGGCGCACTGGAATTACCCTGTCCCTAAGTTCATGAGCAGGGAAGAATGTACTCAGCTATTGTTGGATATTAGTGGTGTGTAAGTTTTTATTTACACTTGTGGTTTTTTATCCTTACATTTTGCTTGATCTTCTGCTGAAGATCCTACAATATCGACAGCATTACAAATATGGTATTGGTTTCGGTACGCCGTTACCCGATTTAATACCGATAATTCCTAATAAAGTGTAAAGATAAATATACAATGAGTCGTTCTAAAGTATTCGGTAGTACTCTAATTATCGCGGGAACTACAATAGGTGCTGGCATGCTAGCCCTTCCACTTGCCTCTGCCGGCATTGGTTTTTCAACTTCAATCATCATCATGCTCAGTTTATGGGCTCTGATGGCTTTCACTGCCTTACTCATGCTAGAGCTTCATCAGCATGCAGAAAGTAGTGCAACTCTTCATACTTTAGCGAAACAGATCCTGGGCCCAAAAGGCAAGTGGGTGGCAAGTTTTGCGATGTTGTTTCTGTTCTACTCATTGTGTGCAGCGTACATCGCTGGCGGTGGTGCTCAGTTCGGAGACCGCCTTGCACAATGGTTTGACCTTGATATTTCAGGGCCTACATCAACGATAATCTTTACCTTGATTGTGACTTTAGTTGTGACAGTTGGTACAGGTACGGTCGATAAAGTTAACCGCGTGTTGTTCGCGATGAAACTTGTTGCGATGGTTGCTGTGCTTTCTTTTCTTGCTCCAAACGTTACGGAATCTTACTTATTGAGTATGCCGATTGAGCAAGGTCTTATTGTAGCGGCGATTCCTGTTATCTTTACTTCGTTTGGTTTCCACGGAAGTATTCCGGCAATTGTGAATTACTTAGATGGCGATACTTCTTCTTTGCGCAAAGCCGTTATTATTGGCTCGACGATCCCGCTCGTGATTTACATCTTTTGGCAGATCGTGACATTGGGTGTGGTTAGCCAAAGTACGCTTATTGAAAACGGCGGGTTGAGCGCCCTTATTGGTCAACTATCGCAGACGGTGCACCAATCAAACTTAGGCAACATTGTCGGTGTATTTGCTGATTTGGCACTGTTAACGTCATTTCTTGGTGTGAGTTTAGGTCTATTCGAGTTTTTGGGTGACACCATCAAAGGGAGCAACGATAAGCCTAATCGCTTGGTTGCGGCACTCGTGACGTTCACCCCACCGCTGGGCTTCGCACTTTTTTACCCTCAAGGCTTTATTATGGCTTTGGGTTATGCAGCGATTGCATTAGCGATTTTAGCCATCTTTTTGCCTCTGGTTATGGTGATCAAGGTTCGTAAATCGGATGATTTTACGGGGAGTACCGAGTTGCTGGTGGCCAAGGCGCATTAGTGATAACGGGTATCGCTGGCACAGGTATCGTATTAGCTCAGCTGTTAATTACGCTGGGTGTGCTTCCTGCTCTGGGCTAGTTGTTTAGAACGTTCTCTGAATAACCTCTAGTTACTGAATTCATCGTAATCAATCAGTATTGTTAAGCCAACGAGTTTCGCTCGTTGGCTTTTTTAATCTGGATCAAATTACCGTAAGATATTCGGTGAAAGAATTGGTAGAAATGTGCTTTTATTTCGTACACTTAAGTTGTGGTATATCGATAATTTAAGTGGAGAAAACCGCTCAAAATACCATTGAATTTACAACACAATGAGCTTCTCTTGTTTCTCTGCTTGGGTGTGGAGGTGAAGTATGGCGCACCGGAGTTTTTACCCGTTTGCAAAACCGCTTAATGAGCAACTGCAAACGCTAAAGGGCAGGATGCAGGCGCACTTGCCGTGTATTGATAGGGTGTCATTTGCTAAATATCACCCAGACCAAGATGTGCTCAAATCATTTGCAGAAAGTGAGTTCGACACTTGGTGTTTAGCCCACCATGAGTCAGCATTCCGTAAACTCCACCACCTCAATATTGCCTCCAAAAACGCGATTCCTCGGATCGTCGAAGACCTTCACTATATTAATCACTGTCCTCGGGTTCAAACCTTACTCAAACACGGATACCAGTCGTCGGTTGCGATTCCTTGTTACGACAATAAAGCATTTACAGGCTTTGTGTTTTTAAATTCCACTCAGCCCAATGCGTTTAGCTTAGAAGCGTTGAATAGTCTCAAACCTTATTTCGAAATGATTCAATTTGCGGTTGAATCAGAAGACCACGTCGTTAGCGCGATAGAAACGTTGGCGAACCGAATGCAATGTATGATGCCAGGCTACTCCCCTGAGTTTTACGCGCATACCAAACGAATGAAGTACTACAGCCAAGTCATCGCAACGCAGTTAGCGGATCGTTATCACCTGAATGATGAAATGGTCGAAGATATTGGTATTTTTGCTCAATTCCATGCGCTCAGTGATATTCAGCTGCCAGTTGAAATTGCTAGTCGCCGAACAAATTATACTCAAGAACAAGAGGCGATATTGATTCAACATATTGAGCGTTGCATCGACTCGGCCGATGACATAGTGGCTCGTATCGGAAATCCGGTTCACCCGAGTGTGACTTTGTTTTTGCAGATGGTTACTTATCAATACGAAAACTTAAATGGTACTGGTTATCCGTATGGTTTAACCAGTGGCGATATACCAATAGCCGCGCAAATTACGGCTGTCGCGAATGCCTTTGATTTTATGACGACGCACCATCCGTACAGACAAGCGTGGTCCATCCCATACGCATTGTTAGAACTTGAAAAATGGGTATATCAGGGATGGTTATCTCGAGAATGTGTTAATGCTCTGCGAGAGCATCAAGGTTATATAAAGCAAATCATCCACAAATATCCGGAGCACTATACAGGCTTGGGGTTAATGTGAAGAGCAGTAACGAAGTTGAAATGTTGACGAGGAGGAATATTTAAACAATACTGTTTTTATATACAGCAATAAGTTTGGAGGTGAAGTATGTTGTGGGAAACCCTTGAAAGAGTAAACCGCTTACGCCAACAAGCACTTGCAAATCCTGAGTTTGTTGAGTCAGCAAAAGAGCACGAACAAGCACTTCAGGAGCAAGAATACCATTATCAAACGAAGAAAAAGCGTTCAGCCAAAGACAAACAAGGTAAAAAGTCGCTGGCCGATATCTATAAAGAAGTAGAGTTTGGCGCTGACGCTCGTCATTAATTTATTCACTGCGGCATTTCTCATTTCTTCATGCGCCGCAGTATTCATTCAAATTTATGCGAGGGCAGTGGTAGACCGCTGCTCTCGTTGACCTGCCGACAATCCGCTAATGAAGTCATCCGCAACGAATAATCATTAACGCTTAGTAATTCTCTCAATGATCTTGTTGATGTAATGATAATGACAACGGTTTGCATTTGTATCTTTGTTGTTATATAAAACCTCCCTTATTAATCGTTCTGTTGAATAAGAACGGCAAACGTGATGAACGAATGAAAGCGGTTGATTAGCTTTCATTTGTGAATGGCTATTAGGTGAAGTAGGGATGTTGGAAGCTAAAGCACTCCAGTTTGAGATTGAAGGCAAGTCATTGCTAAAAGCGTTTGATGTGACATTTGAACCCGGAAAAACATACGCTCTTGTTGGACACAATGGTTCAGGAAAATCTACATTGTTAAAGTTGCTGGCACAGCAACAGCCATACACTGCTGGTGACGTGGTTCTGCATGGAACGAGCATTAACGATCTCTCAGCGAAAAAATTCGCCCAACACATTGCCTACTTGCCTCAGCATCTTCCGGTGACCGACAGTATTTTAGGTCGCGATTTAGTCGGATTTGGTCGTTACCCATGGCATGGTTTACTTGGTCGTTTGAGCAAGAAAGATCATGACATTGTTGAAGAATCAATGGCGATGACAGGAACACTAAAATACGCAGATCGCTTAGTTGATACGCTATCTGGAGGGAGCGCCAGCGAGTGTGGCTAGCCATGCTATTAGCGCAAAAAACCGAGTATTTGCTTCTTGATGAGCCTTTGTCTGCGTTAGATATTAGCCATCAAGTCGATATGTTGAAGCTCATCTCTAAACTCAGTAAAGAGTTGGGTTTGGGCGTTATTATCGTATTGCACGACATCAACTTAGCGGCGCGCTTTTGCGATCATATCGTTGCATTACATCAAGGTGATTTGATTGCACAAGGCAATGTTGAACAGGTGTTTACTGAACCTAAGCTGAGGGACATATACGGGATAGAGATGAAGATCTCTGACCACCCTGCGGGTTATCCGGTGGCGATGCCAAGCTAGAGGTTGAATAATGAGCAGTACAAACACTCGACTTAAGCATTTCTCTTTCGCTCTCTCACTTAGTGCGCTTTTGGTCAGTTCCTTTCAAGCAGTAGCTGAGGCGTCACCTCGGGTGATGTCGGTTGATTGGACACAAACTGAAACGATGTTGGCGTTAGGGGTCGTGCCCGTAGGCGTCGCTCAAGGGCAAGATTACGATGCTTGGGTAAAATCGCCACCGTTACCACCTCAAACTAAGGATGTAGGGTTAAGAACTCAACCCAATATAGAGCGTATTTACGAGCTCAGACCTGACCGTATTTTTATTGCCCCGTACTTCTCCTCAATGAAGCATCGCTTAGTCGATATCGCCCCCGTTACCACGATTGACTTATATGAAAGCGGGATTACAGATTGGTCGGTACTTACTCGTTTCACTCGGAGGTTTGGTGAAGAGCTAGGAAGAGAAGCGGAAGCTGAGGCACTTATACAAAAATATGAAGAACGTTTCTCTTTATTAAAACAGCGCATAAACAAAGACCAGCCGCCGCTTTTAATGATTCAGTTTATGGATACGAAGCACGTTCGTGTTTTTGGTCAGAATAGTCTTTACTCTCAGGCTATCGAAAAGATTGGGCTGAGTAATGCGTGGAACGAAGAGACAAATAGCTGGGGCTTCAGCTTAGTCGGCATCGATAAGTTAGCAGGTATAAGAGCCCAAATTGTTATCGTTGAGCCATTGCCTCACGGTGGCGAAAAGCAGCTCTCTCAAGATCCGTTTTGGCAATACGTTGTTCAACAGTCTGGTGAGAAAGTCATGCAAGTCGCACCTGTTTGGAGTTTTGGTTCTATGCCTTCAGCGCTTCGGTTCGCGGAGTTAGTTACGGCGAGTAAGATCGAGGAGTTAGAACAATGAAAGCCATGCCTTTAAGCCTTGTGGTGTTACTTTCGGCATTTACCTTTTCTATTGGTGCTTTCCAATTGTATCAAGCAAGTTCATTCTCACTGGCTCTTAGCAGTTTATGGAAACCTAACTTTCAATCTATCGATTCCGTCTTACTTCACTTTAGCTGGTGGCCTCGAGTCTTCACCACGATTATTTCTGGCGCCGGATTAGCGGTTGCTGGGGTATTAATGCAACAAGTTCTGCGCAATCCTCTTGCTTCGCCAACAACATTAGGTGTGGCGAGCGGTTCAAGTTTTGCTTTGATGTTAGCTACGCTATTTGCCCCTTGGATGTTGGATATAGCACCTAATTTGGTTGCTCTCATCGGCGGTGTGATATCGATGGGGTTGGTGATGCTGTTGTCATGGCGACGAGCGTTATCTCCAACGGTTGTCGTCGTTTCTGGGTTAGTGATAAACCTGTACTTTGCATCATTAAGTACGGTTATTCTGATGATGAATACCGAAAAGCTGAATGGATTAATGATATGGGGAGCGGGCTCGCTTGTTCAGAGCGGATGGGGTGATTTCTCGTATCTTGCTCCTCGAATCGCACTTGCTACGGTTATCGCATTTGTGTTTGCAAAGCCGTTAAGTCTGTTAGAACTCTCCGAGCAAGGTGCCAAGAGTTTAGGTGTCTCGCTAGCCAAACTGCGCTTTGTCAGTCTTGGGCTTGCGGTACTAATCACTTCTTGGGTCGTTTCTGCAGTAGGAATCATCGGTTTCATCGGGTTAGCAGCGCCAGCGATTACTCGATTGATAGGTATCAATAAAATCCAGCATAAGCTTTGGGTATCGATGCTGATTGGTGCCATGTTATTGACTTTAACCGATTTGGTTATTCAGCAACTGCCGGGGCTAATGGCGAGTTTTATACCAACGGGAGCAGCAACGGCTGCATTGGGCGCTCCGCTACTGTTATGGTTGTTACCTCGCTTATCACAAAAGACGCAGGGCCATACTCAAACGGTGTTAACTCGACATCGTCAACATGTTTACAAGCTAAACCCTAAAGCGATCTCATTGGCGTTGATCGGCACATTAATTTCCGTTGTTCTTTTTGCCACGGTTGCTGTGCAAAATGAAGGGTGGACAAACTTGTTTGCTAGCCAAAATTGGATTTTTTTGGAATGGCGCGCACCTAGATTATTTGCAGCAGCAATTGCGGGGGCAATGTTAGCGATTGCTGGCACCATGATTCAACGCCTAAGTGGAAACCCAATGGCCAGTCCAGAAGTGATCGGCATCAGTTCAGGGACAGCGATGGGATTGATCATCGCGATGTTTACTGGGTTAGGTTCGTCAATTTTCACTCTTTCTTTAGGCGGGCTTGTAGGTGCATTAGCGACGGTATTGGTCATTGTGCTGCTAAACCGTAAATCAGGTTTTCAGCCGGAGCGCATTTTGTTGACTGGTATTGCTATTACCGCACTGATGAATGCAATACAGAGCTTTATTCTAGCCACTGGTGACCCAAGAAGTTATCAAGCATTGGCTTGGTTGTCTGGGTCTACCTACTATGTTTCGGTTGAAACGTTACTCCCATTGTCTTTATCTGCGCTTGTTTTTATAGGGTTGAGTTTTCTCTGCGTAAGATGGCTAGATATTCTTCCTGTTGGCGCCGCTTCCTCTAAAGCACTTGGGATTCGCGTTGATCGTTCACGCTCGATACTGCTGCTTTTAGTTGCTTGTCTCACGGTCAGTGCGACATTGGTTGTTGGTCCTATTAGCTTTGTTGGGTTACTGGCTCCGCATTTAGCTCGCTTATTTGGCTTTAACAAAGCGTCACAACACATGTTATGCGCCGCGATATTGGGTTCCGGCGTGATGTTGTTGGCCGATTGGTTGGGACGACAAGTTCTTTACCCGCAAGAAGTACCAACAGGGCTTATGGCGTCTCTCATTGGCGGTTTGTATCTGATGTGGGGATTACGTCGTTTGTAGATACGAGCTACGCCTCAACCAAGAAAGTAATTATACAAACAAGCACTCGCAGTGGCATTCGCAACCTATGCGAGTGCTTTATGCAAAACCTCTGGTTTGTCTTTTATGGAAACAACTGGCGATGCCGTAACTCGCTTTTCTTTCAGCGATCGCTGAAGTCATGAAGGGTTGGTTTGGCTGCCGACAAAAAAGGAGAATAATATGACTCGGCAGTTTATGCTGACACCAACGTCAATGGCGGTTGTATTAGCGTTATCAACGCCAAATGTCTTGGCTCAGGAAGATGAAAATATAGTTGTGATTGGACAGCAGCAAGACAGTGCAGTTGGTCCTGATTTTAGTTATCTTGGAGCGAAGAGTCGGGCAGCGACGAAAACTGATATTGCCATCAATGAAACCCCAAGAGCGGTATCTGTTGTTACGCGAGAACAAATGGATGATCGTGCCTCTATTAGCATTTCTGACGCGCTACAGTACACACCAAGTATTCAAACTAATTATTTCGGCGAAGATAACAAGCAAGATTGGTTTATTATTCGTGGTTTTAAACAGGCGAACAGCGGGCTGTATCAAGATGGTACCCGTTTATATTCTTCTGGTTTCTATAGTTGGCAAATAGATCCGTTTGCGTTAGAAAGGGTTGAAGTGTTACGTGGTGCAGCGTCTGTTCTTTATGGGCAAAACCCTCCTGGTGGGGTTATCAATGTCGTCAGTAAGCGACCTCAATTTGATGGAGGCTCAGGGCTTGTATCTTTGGAGTACGGTTCTGAAGACCGTAAACAACTTTCTCTTGACGTAAACTCTGAGGTGAGTGAGCAGTTAGCTTTCCGCTTTCAAGGGTTAGCGAGAAAAAATGGGACGAGAATTAGTGGGGTAGAAGCAGAGCGCATTCTTCTCTCTCCATCAATGACGTACAAATTTAATGAGATGTCTGGAATTACCTTTCTAACGAGCTATCAAAAAGACGACTCAGATCCTTATCTGCAATTTTTGCCAGTTGAAGGAACGTTAACGCCAAACAAAAATGGAAAGATCAGTGATAGTTTAGCGATAGGTAACCCTAACTGGGAGACCTTTGAGCGTGAGCAGGTGTCTTTAGGCTATGAGTTTTCTCATGCGTTTAATGATACCACTTCATTTGTTCAAGCAGCTCGTTACAGCGAAATGGATGTTAAGCTAAGACAAATGTATTCGTACGTTTACTCGGCTGATGTGCCTGCGTTGGGGCCGGCTTTGGACCCATCAAATGAACGCAAAACCATACTTCGGGGCGCTTCAACAGAAGATGGGTCATCTGATGCTTTTAATATCGATAATCGTTTGATGCACCAAGTAAATTGGGGAAGCGTTGAGCATAACTTGATGTTGGGCATAGATTTTCAAATGATCAGTATCGATGGTAAAGATTTTGCCAATGACCCTATCGTTGCTGATGGTAATGCATTATTAAACACACCAATGGGAGCTTTGCCTGACCCTAGGTTTAATGTATTTAATCCTACTTATTCGGATAACATAATGTTACTCGATCCGAATACGCTACAACCATTGAGCGAAACCGATAAGCAAAGAACGAAAATCGATAATCAGCAGCTTGGCGTCTACTTTCAAGATCATATGCTGATCAACGATAAATGGACAATGTTATTGGGTGCTCGTTACGACGATACAAGTAACGAAGTACATAATGTTACCACGGGTGCTCGCACGAAAGTCGATAATGGAGAGTGGACGTTTAGCGTGGGAACGGCTTATATTTCTGATTCTGGCTTCACACCATACTTTAGTTACTCTCAGTACTTTGATCCAATAATTCAAGAAGATAGCAATGGTAAGCCAGCGAAACCGGAAAGCGGTGATCAAATTGAAATCGGTGTAAAATACCAACCGGATTCATTCGATGGCTATTTCAATATCGCAACGTATCGGGCAACAAAAGAAAACTTGGCTCGTATCTACTTGAGTGAATTGACGCAAATAGGAAAAATAGAAAATAACGGCGTTGAGTTTGAAGCTGTAGCCAATGTGACACCTTCTTTAACATTAATCGGAAACATAGCCTATGTTGATGCAGAGATAAAAGAAGACGTCAATAAGACATGGGTTGGCAAAACACCTTCTCAAGTCGCGAATACCGTATCATCAGCTTGGGCACATTATCGTTTCTTTGATGGACCTCTTGATGGCTTTTCGGTTGGCTTAGGTGCGCGCTATACAGGTGAGTCATACGGAGATAATGAAGAGAGACTAAAAGTACCAAGTTATTTCTTAATGGATGCGACGGTCAGCTATCGTATTGGAGATTACAAGCTACAAGTCGCAGCTAAAAATATCACTGATAAAGAGTACATAGCGACATGTGATGGTTTTTGTTGGTATGGTGATCGACAAAATGTTATTGCAAGTTTAACTTACGATTGGTGATTTAACGGATAAATAAACACCCCTAGTGTAGGGGTGTTTATTTAGAAATCGGCTTTGCGGACAAAATGTGGGTTTTTGTACTTTTTCTGCGGACCAAACGATGATACGACGAGCTTGTTCCATAACGTTTTGTCAAACTCACCCTTTGGAATCGAAGGGTAGAGGGTTTCCTCTTCTTCTCTTGCAAAGTTCATGTACTGTTTCTTCTTAATTTGATTGTACTTTTTGGCGATCTGGTTATGTTTTCTTACCCACTCCAGTTTGTAATTGTGGAGCACTTTTTCACCTTCTTCCGCACTCATTCGAGATAGGAATAATCGCTTGTACGAGACCTTTCTGTCCAACATTGTGCGCATGACGGTTTGGATATATTTACCGTGGTGCGTGACAGTAATATCTTTTTCGTCAATAGGAGTGACGCACCAGCCTTTAGGTAAAAAGTCTGGCTTCTTAAACTGCTTATTACGCTCCATTAGCGCCTGATGTAAAATCAAATCAGAGGTACCGCGGAACGTTTTTTGCCATTTACCGATACGAATTTGAATCGAACCAGGCAAGCGATAGATGTTAGTAAACTTATCTTTGTCCATGGACTTGTGTCATGAGATTAATATGCATTATTAGAAAGTGAAAACAGTCTAGTGCAAAGGGTGCCAGACTGAAGTACCGTACGATTTTACAACGACCTTGCGTGATATAGCGAGGGGTTATGTCAATAATAGGTAAGAAATAGAAAATTAGTTCACATTATGAAGAAATTGGAAGCTAATCAGGCTAACTTTTGAAGTTGGGCCGATTATGCCCATGCCTACCAAATAAAAAGAAGGCATGGGTATAAAAATCACACCGCTTCTTCGAGTTGCTTGGTTTCTTCTTCAATCTGCTGTAAATGTCGGTTTGCTTGCTGTAACTGATACATTTGGGCATAACGACCATTTTGTTTCAACAGTGCTTTGTGTGTGCCTTTCTCTACTAACTCCCCATGATGAAGAACAATTATTTGGTCCGCATCCAAAATAGTTGAAAGTCGATGAGCGATAACGACTAGTGTCATGTCTTGTCTGAGTACTGCCAAGCTCTTTTGTATTAAAGCTTCTGTTCCTGAGTCAATATTGGCCGTTGCTTCATCTAATATCAATATTTTAGGTTTTACCACAAGCACACGTGCTAACGCTAAGAGCTGTTTTTGTCCAGCAGATAGATTGGTTTCACCTTGACCTAACTGCGTGTCTAGCCCATTAGGATAACGGTGAATTTGCTCTGCCAAACCTACCTTGTCTAACGCATCCCATATTTGAGTATCGTCAACCGCTCGACTAAGAGAGATGTTTTCTCTGACTGAAGCAGGGAGAATGTGCGGATCTTGCTGAACCATTGCCACATCTTTACGAAGGACGTCTTTCTCTAGTGTTTTAAGTGGACGACCATCGATGAGCAGTTCACCACATTGCGTTGGATAAAAGCCCATCAATAGTGACGCTAATGTGCTTTTACCGCTTCCTGTATGCCCGACAAGTGCGATAAAGTCTTGGTGGTTGGCCTTCAACGAAATGTCTTTTAGGACGTCCTGTTTACCATCGTAGCTAAATGTGAGGTCTTTAAGTTCGATAGCACCTGACCTTAATGGCTGATGGTCGTCCCCATAAGTTTGTTCTTTCGCATCAATCAATTCAAACACACGTTCGCTTGATACTAACGCTTGCTGAAGTAGAGCAAGCTGCTGAGTCATTTCAATTAATGGCTCAGTAACGCGCGCAAGATAACTGATAAACGCATACAGTACCCCCACACCAATCAACTCAATACCGTTAAAGCCAAAGATCGCAACCAAGCAAAGTAACGCGAGGCCAGCGAGCAAGTCCATCAATGGTCTTAGCAGATAGCCGTTTAGCCGAATCACTCGTTTAGATGCCACCAAATGCTCTGCGGTTAGCTCGTTGAACTGTTTATTAAAACGCTCTTCTTGTTGCATTAATTGAATGACACTCATACCTTGAATGGATTCACTCAGATTCGCATTTATATCAGTCAATAGGTCACGCATCTTTCGGTAGCTTTCTGTACTTAGCTGCTTAAACAAGTACATAAAGCCGATGACGATCGGTAGCAATACAAGCACAACAAGTGTGAGTTTCCAGCTCATAAAAAACATAACGCCAAGCATCACCACAATCATGACCACGTTTTTCACCACGGTCGCGATCAAGAGCTCATAAAATTGCTGTAGAGATTCCGTATCGTTGGTGATTCGCGATACCAATTTTCCAGCAGGAGTGTAATCAAACGCAGATAACGGCTGCTTAATCACGCCAGAAAATACTTGCTTACGAATCGCTTTGATCGTGTTAGCCGCGACAATGCTAAATTGCAATGACTGAAAATACTGGAATGTTGCCGATACGATCTGAAGAGCGATATAACCTACTGCTAGCGAAATCAGAATATTTTGTGAATAGTCACCTTTAGCGATGTGCTCATCAATGAAATATTGAATTAACCAAGGGCCGCCGGCGCTGGCTAACGCTGCAATAAACAGCAAGGCGAGTCCTTTAATCATTGGCTTTGGTTGAGATAATGGGTAAGACATTAACCGTTTAAACGTACTGGTCTGGTTCATTCATTATTCCTCCATCGCCTGTTCTAGTTTTTGGTACTCGAACATTTCGGCGTACCATCCCTGATGCGCTAATAAAGCGCTATGTTGCCCACGTTCAGTAATGTGGCCGTGATTCAAGACAATGATCTCGTCTGCTGCTTCCAATGCGGTGAGGCGGTGTGCAATAACGATTAGGGCTTGATCACGATAGTGTGTTTCCAAATTCTTAAGGATTTGATGTTCGGTTCGGCCATCAACAGCCGAAAGCGCATCATCCAATACCAAGGCTTGTGCATTTAGTAACATAGCGCGTGCTATCGCAATTCGTTGTTTTTGTCCTCCAGAGAGAGTAATGCCTTTCTCGCCAACTTCAGTTTGATAGCCTTCAGGAAACTTCTCTATATCATCATGAATACAGGCTAACTTTGCTGCTCTGTAGACTTCTTCCTTTCCCGCATTAGGGTTGCCTAAGGCAATATTGTCAAAGATAGATTTTGAAAATAGAAACGGGCTTTGATTAACCACGGCAAAGCGGTTGCGCCACTGAGGAAGTAGGGCATCTTTAATCTCAACATCCCCGAATGTAATTGAACCGTTTGTATGGATAATAAGTACTCCAATCGGGTAAGGTGAGACCCAGACTTTAGCTGCAACTAAAGTTCTTCTATCTGGTAGTTCGATTGAACGATGGCTCCTCAATTGAGAGACCGGTAACAAGTACGAACGCCAGATAGAACTCCAAGCACCACACTCGAATAGTCTTCTGGGTCTCGAGCCCGCATTTGCAAGCAAGAGTTAGCTTATTATGAATACAAACACACTTCAAAACATTAATGTCGGCGTTGATACTGGTAAGTCACAATTAGACATCTACATCCGACCACTCGATATTTACTTCACTGTCCCGAACACCGAAAAAGGCATCAGCGATGCCATAAAAACCATTAAGAAACACAAACCTCAACGTGTCGTCATCGAAGCTACAGGTCGATTAGAAATGCCTTTTATACTCGCCTGTGACAAAGCCAAATTACCTTATGTTATTGCCAACCCACTACGTATTAAAAGGTTTGCTGGTGCCATTGGTCAACGAGCTAAGAACGACCGTTTAGATGCCGCTCTCATCGCACATTATGCCGAACGTGTTCAGCCAGAACTGACCAAACTAAAAAGCGAAAACATACGCCTTATGAGTGACTTAGTCACAAGGCGTAACCAGCTACTCACCATGCAAACCATGGAAAGAAACCGACTACAAATATTACCTAAGAATATCTCGTCTACGATTACCCCTATCCTTACCGCCCTGAAAAATCAGATTGAAAAAGTAGAAGCAAAGATAGCGAAACTGATTGAGAGTTGTCCTGAGTATCAAGCCAAAAATACTATTCTCCAAAGCATGCCTGGTGTTGGTAAAGTCCTTGCTGCCTCCCTAATTAGTAATGTACCCGAGCTGGGCTTTATCACTAACAAACAAGCTTCTTCTCTCATTGGTGTCGCACCAATAACAAGAGAAAGTGGCCGCTTTAAAGGTAAGCGGCTGATACAAGGAGGGCGGTCTCAAGTTAGGACCGTTATGTATATGGCGATGATGTCGGCTATCCAATGCAACCCTGTTTTCAAAGCAACTTATGAACGACTACTTACGGCAGGAAAACCGAAAAAAGTTGCCATTGTTGCCTGCATGAGAAAGATGGTTGTTATCTTAAATTCAATGCTAAGAGATGGTGTTATGTGGGATACAGATAGCCTCAAAAATTAACTATTGACGCCATAGTCTCTTGTTAGGTCGTGCTGACGCAAAAGCAGCGTTAGCAGGGTTGATTTTCCGCTTCCGACAGGGCCAGCTACTCCCAACATTTTACCGGGCTTGAGCTCGATTTTTATTTCGGCCAAAGCTGGTGGTAAATCACTGGACCAGTGGAAAGCATCGATATCAATTTTTAATGGCAGTGGTTTATCTTCTAATGGTTTATTACCACTGACAATCTCTGGTGTTTCATCAAAGATCTCTTGTAGGCGATTCCATGCTGCGGAGCCTCGCTCTAAAATATTAAATAAGAAAGCGAAGGCCAGCATAGGCCATATCATCAACCCTAAATACATCGTAAAGGCTGTTAGATCACCAAGCGTGATCTCTCCCTTATCGACAAGGTAAGCACCAGCAGCGACACTGAGAAGGAAAGAGAGGCCGATGGTGAGTTGGATAGCTGGATCAAATCTCGCGTCGACTCTAGCGACGGCGATATTTTTCTGACCAGTATCATCGACTACATCTTCAAAACGCTGTTGTTCTTGATTCTCTAACCCAAAAGCTCGCAACATTCGCACGCCGTTAAGTGACTCTTGCGTCATGTCTGACATGGTAGAAAAGGCTTCCTGAGCAATGCGGAAACGTTGATGCAGTATACGGACGATAAAAAAGATGATGATTGCAAGAAACGGCATTGGAAGAAGTGCCATAACAGTGAGCTTCCAGCTAACTTGCGTTACCATGATGATTAAAACTGCAATACCCGTGATCAAGGAATCGGCTGCCGTTAAAACCCCTTCGCCGGCTGTCATTACGATGTTACGTACATCATTAGTACCACGCGCCATCAGATCACCGGTCTTATAACGTTCGAAAAATCGGGGTGGTTGTGTCGATAAGTGCCTATAGAGACGATTACGTAGAATGGTTCCGAGTTCCCAGCTTGCGCCGAAAAGCCAAATTCGCCATAAGATACGGCATCCATAAATGGCAAAGATCAGTGCAGTGAGTCCCAAGAGCCACAGAATCAGCGTATTTGTATCTAACGTGTTATCTACGACCCCATCAACGATGATTCCGACCGCTTTAGGAGGAACAAGTTGTAGAGTTGATATCACAGCGAAAAGCAAAATCGAACCGACATAATGCTTCCACTTTTGTTGGAAATACCAACGTAACTGCCAGAATATTCTCATCACGCCTCCCGCTTTAAATTATTGAATTTGTTATAGAACTATTATTGAGCGAAATGATGAGTTTACAAGCACAAATTATTGGCGGTCGGAAAAACGATAGATTGTTTCGATTACGGGCGTGTGCGGTCGCGAATTA
This sequence comes from Vibrio sp. M60_M70, assembly GCF_037162085.1. Classification (NCBI taxonomy): domain Bacteria; kingdom Pseudomonadati; phylum Pseudomonadota; class Gammaproteobacteria; order Vibrionales; family Vibrionaceae; genus Vibrio; species Vibrio sp. M60_M70. The sequence goes on along the minus strand of NZ_JARLUL010000001.1, from coordinate 1,868,823 downwards.
CTTGTTTTCTCGCTGCAAGCTAACTATGAAACAACATTATGTGAAATAGTTGTTAATAATAGGTTTTGGGGCCAGTATTCTGCTAAAAGCGATGAAAGCACTAAAAGTGCAACTGTTACTTTCACTCACTAGGGGAACTAGCAGTCGTCAGTTTGTATTTTGTAGCTAACTTGGCCACCTGGAGTTTCTGGGTAGTAAACTTCGACATAACACATATGGTCAGGACCAACAGGTTTGTTTGCAAAGCCGATAAGGAAATAGGGTTCGTCTGGGCTGTCTACCCCGTACCAAGTATTGATAGTGAGTTGAGGGTCGAAACCTGCCAGCTCTTTTGCGGGAATGACATTCTTAATAAATCCAAAGTAACCAATTAGGTCGTTATTGCCGTCATTATCTAGATCAATGTTATATTGTTTGCCGCCATCTATCGTCTCTTGAGATTGAATAACGGCTTTAGTGTACACAAAGTTGTTTGCAGTCATGAGCGCTTCCCTCGCGCCATATAGTACTGCCACTCGGGCATCTTTTTGCAGACCAAGAAATTTAGGAAGGGCAATAACACTAACGACACCAAGGATAATGATGCACACAATGAGTTCAATGAGGGTAAATCCTTGAGAGCGATGCACTGCTTTTTCTCCATGAGTCATGAATAGTTTGGCGGCTATTTTGATATAAAAATGCGTAGGTCAAGTATTAAAAAAGGATGGGAAGGGGTGACCAAGCTTGCAGATCTTAAATATAAAACAAGTTGCTTATTTTTGCATGCTGTTGGGAGGCGGCTATCGAATAAGAGAAGAGAGTTAAATTCGGGAGGATAAAATACCTCCCGAAATGAGCAATTAAGACTAGTTTGCGACGGCTTGACCGCTGTGCTTAAACACAAATCGCCAAATAAATAAGACAACGGCGATATAGGTTAGACCAACACCTAACGCTTGCCAGTGCATGCCGTTATACATTGCGATTGGCATAAGCGAGATGATGAAAATGTCCGTAATTGAGCCTGGAACATAAGCGATAGCATAGTCGTCTAACACTTTACTGCGCATTTTGGGGTCGACAATGCGTAATAACGCGATACCCATAGCGACTGTACCTGTTAACCATCCCCAAGAGAAAATGCCTTTCTCAAACCAGTCATCTCCCATGATGCGAGGTGCAACCCAAAAGATAAGCCATAGCGTGAACGCGATACCACCAATTGCGAGCACTACCATTGGCATTAAATACTGCGCTAGAACCGTGATCTTAATCGCTGAAATACCAAAGATGATCAGGTAATCCGTACTAATACCCGCTGCGTGTTTGAATGCGCCGTCGCATAGGTAATGAGATGCCTTGGTTTGCTTAGCGATGATTCGAACTAACATACCGCCCAGAAAGCCAGTAACGAAAGTCGGAATTTGTACCTTATCGTGGAAAGAAGATAAGTAGTTGGCTGCTACATAAGAGAAAGCCGTTACCACTACAACCAGCGCCGCGTGAATCGCGAAAGAATCGACTGACAATGATGACATCGTATCTTTCATCACAGGTTCTTGATCGTCAGGTTTCACTAAGCCTTTGCGTTCGTGTTCGTCCATGCTGTCGAATGTCGTAAAGCTACGAATCCAGCCCATTTTCAACGCAAACTGAAGCATTAACATGCCCACAGAGATTGAAATAAAGATCCCAACTGTGGCGAACGTTAAACCGAGCGTGAAGCCATCTTCCCAACCAAGTCCCGTGAAGATTTCACCGACTACAGATGCTGAACCATGTCCGCCCATGAATCCAGCGGACATGGTTACGCCAAACCCAGGATTAATCTCAGGCCAAAAGAAGGTGGTAAGTACTAAACCAAACATTGCTGCAAACAGCCATTGCGACACGGATGCAATTTGGTTAAACGCCCACAATGAGCCTGCTCGTTGAGCAACCACTTTTGGTGACGGGACATCTGTTGCTAAACCCAACGCAGAAAAAAGTGCAGCAGTTAAGAGGCTTGCGTTTGCGGTAAAGGTATCTGTCCAAGGTAATACGTTAAGCAGAGCTGGGCCAAAAATAAGACCAAATAACCCAGCCAATACAGCAGATGGAATGTACATGCGTTGTAGTAAAGGCATATGCACACGAATTACTTTTGCTGCAATTAATAGTAAGCCAGCGATGGCTAAGTCAGTCAGCATTAGACCTTTTGGCATTTCTTGTCCTCCAGTAAATGCGTTCAAGGGGCTCATCCTTTTAACCAGCCTTGATGTAATAAATAACTTCCAGCACAAAACCACGAAAATAGTCACTCATGTGACATCGCGTCATGGTTGTTCTAGTCAGCACTCTATTGCGCTGTCGAATTTGTATTAACGGATCTGTTGATCCTTAAATCTATAAAGTGAGTGCAATTGTTGTGAGTGCTCACGAAGTGTTGAGAAATTTGAATAAATTCCTCGATCAAGTTTCTGATAGTTCACTCAGGAAGGGCGTGTATCCTAGTCAGTTTGTCAGCGCAATGCAATTGAGCGTCATCAATATTTAGTGCCTAAAAACTGGGCACTTGTAATTAAATATTTGATAAATAAAAATATTGAACAAGAAAAATAATTTGTCGATATGATAACTTTTTGTGATTTGAAGGGGGATTTTGCCACTTTAAGGAGGGATTTTTTGGAGGAATCGAGAAAGTAGTAATATCAGTAAGAGCTAAAGTAGAGTGATTCGTGCAAATATCATGCGTTATAGGGGGCCGGAATTTCGCCCCCAGAGCTACAAAGTGCTTGTTTAAATTCGGTTGTCACCAGTACTAAACGCGATAATTTGACTGATTTCGGTCAAGCTTCTTCCACTTTCTTGCTGCCACTGAATAAAGGCTTTATTAGCAGAGTCCAAGGACTTTTTCGTGTCTTTGCCGCCTTCAATGATCTTGCAGTTGCGTAAATAAGCTTCGACATCGTTAGACAGAATAAAAGTGTCCACGCCCATTTGGCGTAAAGTGTAAGGGCCTGTATTTCCACCCAGACGACTACCATGCTTCTTCAAGTAGCCCCATAGATCCGTGATCTTTTCCCGAGGCCATTCAGCAATCATGTTACTGAACGAGCCATATTCGATTCTTGCTTCATGGATCATGCGAGCGTTGGCCGGAATCGACATGACTTTTGTGAGGTGGCGAATAATGCGTTTGTCCGTTGCTTTGGTTTCCCATTGTTCGTCAGACAGCATCAATAGCGGCTCAATCTTAAATCCGAAGAACACTTCTTCGAAGTTCGGCCACTTATTGCGAACCACGCTCCACGAAATCCCACTTTGGAACACCTTCATCGAAAAAGCGGCGAGCCAACGGTCATCGGGAATCGCTGCTAATTCCTCTTTACTTAATGGGTGAGACAATAGCGCTTCAAGCTGATCTTCTCCGCCTTTTCGCTCAGCAGCACGTTGATAAATCGCGTCAAATTTTTCGATACTCATAAAAGAAGTTAGTCCTAGTTTATGTCGATATTTGCGAAACATACTACGCTTAAGTGGCTGAATCGTAAATTGATGGAGTGTCACAAATGAAGAAGGTCACATTAACGTTTGTCGGGGAAGGTTCGGAGCGTATCGCGGATAAATTTTATACTTGGCTGGCTGATGGCGGATTAGAAGACAGCTTAATTGAGACTCTATCGGACAGAGAAGTGTCGGTGGTCGGTATTAGTGATATGGATAACGAAACGCGTGATGTAGTAATTACGACAGAAATGAATTAGCGCGTTGTACACGACCAAAACCAAAAGAATGCGATACAACAAAGCCCTTCGTCGGAAGGGCTTTGTACGTCTAACTCGTGTTCTTGTGTAGAGTGGATTTAATGATGAACCAGCGTTAAACCGCTTGGTAAAGCATCACCGAAGACACGTTTTGACTCACTTTCTGAGAGCTCTTTCACTTCTTCAACCAGTGATACCCAAGATTCAGGCACCTTGCTTTGCTTCAACTTAACCAAGACCTGCTCTCGGTAGTCGTCAGAGATATCGAATAGTCGGTCGCCCGTCTTACGACAAATCATTACGGCTGCGAAAGCGATCATTGGTTCTTTCTGCCAGTTTTGTTCCAGTAATTTAGGTAGCCACTGTTCCGCTTGTTCACGAGGAATGACGTTGTGCTGGCTGCCATAAAGTGGCGTTCGCGATGCCAAGCGTCCCAATGCCCACCAGTGCGCTTGTTCAAACTGGTTTTGGTTGATGGCTTTGCTCAAGAACCACGTTGCCAATAGAACTTTGTCTTCGACTTCTAGGTGTTCAAGCGACGCCGCCAATCGAACCATGGATTCATAACCCATGTCTTGTGCCGCTTTAGCTGACTGTGGGTTTTTCATCGCGCCAGGGTGTAGGTATTTTGCGATGTCTGCCAAAATGGTTTCTTGTTGTTCTTGGCTTAGACCGCCCGCGATACGTCGCCAGAATACCCACCAGTCTGTCCAGCCTTGATGGTTTTTGAACTGAATATTTTGTTGATACAGTCCCCAAACTTGCTCAATACGCCAAGAGTCTGTTGGATCGCCAAAGCCCGGACGCAGTGCAAAGCCCGCCAAACGAAGCCAGTTTTTCTCGTGCTGTTCAGAACGACGGCGACGTTTACGACCTTGTGCAAAGGTATCAAACAGTTGACGTAGGGTAGTGAAATCCCACTCGTCACGTTTGCCGAGCTTCTTCTCAAGATTTTTGGCTAAGGTTTTGATCTCTTTGCCTTCTGCGCTTTTTTTGTTACCGCTGTATAGGCGAGCGATCAGCTCCTTACATTCGTTCAGTTTAGGGTGAAGCTTAACTTGTTCACTGTCGTCGGTTTGCTTGTTACGGACTTCGAATTCCAGCTCCCAACGTTTGTTGTCGTCTTCTGCGCTGACACATTCCATCTTAAGTGTGCCGACTTCAGTCAACTGACACGCCAGTTGTACTTCGACACGTTCTTTCTGGTTGGCTTGCAGTTCGGCACCTTCACCTTCAAGGGTGGTGATATAAGGCGGTAGTGGAGCAAACAAGTCTGGGTCAACATCAACCATCACGCCATTTTGGATGGCGGTGTTATTGGTTAAGGTATCGTGGGTAGAAGTCAGCAGGTTAAAGCGGACTGGCTCTCCAAGAGTGAGCGAGAAACGACGACCGCTTAAACGGATCTCGTGACCTTCTTCTGTACCTTTTGCAAGCAAACAGAGCGCTTTGCCCATTTTGTTCTTTTCTTGAAGATGCAAGAAGTAAGAACGCGCTGCACCACCACCAATTTTCAGTTGTGCGCCACGACGTGCTTTACCAAATGCTACAGCACCTAATGCAACAGACCAATCTGGATGTGGGTTATCTAATACCGTAACTGGTGCGCCGCGCCAGTCAGAAAGTAGGGCGGTGACACGTTCAGTCACCAGATCACTGTTAAACACGCCTCCGTTCAACAACACGCCAACTGGAATCGCGTTTTGTTTATCGTCTTCAATGCCAAGAGCGGCACGAGCGACTTGCTGGTGCTGAGTTAAGAACTCGGCAACGTGCTTGCTCACCGCTGGGTCAGCAACGTATGGAAGGCCAAACTCGACAACCGCGCTACGACGTTTGTCTGGTACGTCACTGAAATCAGAAAGCGGGAAGAAGCCATCTAATGCGATTTGGTGCACTTCTTGTTTGCTTAGAGCAATACTCTTTGTGCCCCCAAGTAGCTTAGAGCCGCTACCTAACATGGTGATCTTCACTTCGTCAGGTGCGCTCGCTGAAAGCAGGTTCTCTTTCGCTTTACGCGTTTGCTGAATCAGCTTAGTCAGGCTTGCTGCAGTGAGTTTCTTACTTTGATTGAAGCGGCTCTCTGCAAGGTGTGCTAATGCTAAGTCGAGGTTATCACCACCCAGCATCAAGTGTTCGCCAACGCCAATACGATCAAGGGCTAGCTCATCTTGAGAAGAGAAACTTGCTTCAATCAAGCTCAAGTCGGTGGTACCACCGCCCACATCGCACACAAGAATCAGCGGTAACTCTTTGAGCTCATCAGCTGCGGTTTTCTGATGGCGTGCGTACCAGTCGTAACATACGGCTTGTGGCTCTTCGAGCAGGACGATTTTCTTTAAAGCTGCCAACTCAGCGGCTTCAAGCGTGAGCTTACGAGCGGTTTCATCGAACGATGCTGGAACGGTCACAACCACATCTTGGTCTTCTAGCTTGTTGCTAGGATGACGGTAGTTCCATGCTTGACGAATGTGGTTGAGGTAGCTTGCGCTGGCAATGACGGGCGAGACTTTATCTACGTCTTGCGCGCTAGCCCAAGGGAGAATGTCTGAGCTACGATCTACCGCTTGGTGCGATAGCCAGCTTTTTGCACTGGATACCTGACGTCCTTCCACCTTCGCGCCTAATTCACGAGCCCATTCACCAACGATGACATTGTTAATGTCGCCAGCAACAGGTTCGTTGTCCCAAGGAAGAGTGAGGTCAGAAGGGGAGATTTGACCTACAGCTGGATGATAGCGGAAAGAGGGCAGAAGTGGTTTACGAACGACTTCGCCCGGACCAATCAGTTGGTCGATGTCAAATAGGGATACTTCGGATTGTTCAAGGTTGTCGGTGATTTCACAGTAGGCCACCACAGTGTTTGTGGTGCCGAGGTCAATACCAACAAGGAAACGAGGAGATGCCATACAAAACCAAACCTTCGTGTATTTAAAAACGGCACCCGATTGGATGCCGTTTGACTTCTAATTATTGTTCTTCGTTTGAGTCACTTTTCGCGTCTTCGCGCACATCGAACTCAACATGCCATTTTTGCCCGTTATCAGCGGCAATGGCTTCTAAGTAAAGCGTACCAAGCTCTGTTACGCGAGAAGCTAGGGTAACTGGAACCACTTCACCTTCACGACGACCTTCAGATACAGGCAGCGTTACTTGGATTTCTGGTAGCTCTTCAAGCTCTTCTGGTGCCCAGTAGTCAAGGTGAGTACCTGCTAGGTCGTCACGACGAACGGTTGAGCCGAAGAATTGGAAGTTAACTGGCTGGCCGATGATCAAACCAAACTCTTGGCTTGGTACGTCAACGCTTGAGCCTTCTTCTATACCAAATGGTGCTACACACAGTGCTTCCATTGGAGGCGCCATGCCCGGAATCGCAGGCATCGCACTTTCGATACCCACGTAGTACGCCGAAGCAATACCGCCGCGGATACGAACGCCTTGACCACGACGCACAGAGCCGTAGTAAGCCGCACCGCTAGCAACTGCAAGGTCTAGATCCACACCTGTTAGGCGTTTCGCCATTTCTGCGTCTGCTTCAATTAGCCATTCGTTGATCGTGTCTTCTAGACGAGTGGCTAGAAGTTTTGATTTCAGCACACCACCGTTGAATAGGATTGCGGTTGGCTTGATGAAGTCAGCTGATTGGGCTGCATCCGCACCTGGCATACCAGGCATGTTAGCGAATGGATTGAAATCTTGAGCTGCTGCTTCTGCGCCATTTCCTGAAGCAGAAAGGGCATTAGCTTGCTTAGACAAGAATGCAGCAATGTGACGAGTGATGCCTGCATCTTGTGCGTAAGGCAGACCCATTTGCGTTAGTGCACCACGGTTACGTTGAACAGGGTGGTCCGTAATCGCAACTTGAGGGAAGAAGCCGTCAACCAATGTTTGTTGTACTTCTTCTTGAGTCAGTTCTGTTTTCAGCGTTGCGCCAAGCAGTTTAGAACCACGGCTTGGTACTACGATTGGCACTGACTGAAGTTCGCTGTCGTTCAATAGCGCTTCTTTCGCGTCACGACATGCGTGCGTCATTGCCTGAACTTGCCATGGTTGTAGCTCTTTGCCTTCTTGCGCTAGCTTCATCTTCAAGCGGTACGCAAGTGCAAGGTCCATGTTGTCACCGCCAAGTAGGATGTGTTCACCTACCGCGATGCGGTTCAAAGTTAGGTTGCCGTCGTCTTCAGTTACTTCAACCAAAGAAAGGTCAGTTGTACCACCACCGATATCGACCACAAGCACGATGTCGCCAACTTCAACTTCGTCGCGCCATTTGTCGTTGCTGTTATCAATCCAGTTGTAAAGTGCAGCTTGTGGCTCTTCTAGAAGCGTTAGGTGCACAAAACCAACGTTGCGTGCTGCTTCTGCAGTTAGGTCACGAGCAGCAGGGTCGAAAGAAGCAGGAACCGTAATAGTCACGTCTTGATCGGCAAGGTTGTGCTTTGGGTTTGCGTGATTCCAAGCATCTTTTAAGTGCTCAAGGTATAGCTCGGTTGCGCGAAGAGGGGATACTTTTTCCACTTCTTCTGGGCTACCCGCTGGTAGAAATGCGTCACGACGGTTTACACCACCGTGGCAAAGCCAAGATTTCGCACTTGCAACAAGACGAATTGGTGTTTTTGAACCTAGGTTACGTGCAATTGCACCAACTAAAGCTTTTGGCTCACTTGACCACGGAAGAACACGTGATTGCGGGTTCATTTCGTGTTCGTGTGGTTGATAAAGGAAAGAGCCAAGTTGGCTACGAGTCTCTACCGTACCCGGCGCAGTCAGCTGTGGGATAGGCATTACTTCAACTCGAGCATCTTCGTCGTGCGTATCAACAAAAGACATCACGCAGTGTGTGGTACCTAAGTCGATACCGACGCTGAATTTAGGCGTCTGTTGTTCTTGAGCAAACGCTTGGTTATTCGTTTCTTGAGAATGATTTTCTTGGTTCATGTGTTCCATTACAGCTCAACCTCGGCTGGAGCAATCACAGATGCATCGTAGTTTTCAGCCAGCTTAGGAAGGTTCATCGATGTTGCCTTCCAGCCTTTGTGCACTAACGTGCCTTGGAATGGCGCGCTGCCTGTCACGTTGCCAGTAAGGCGGATTTCTTGTGGGTTGAAGCCTTCTTCAACCGTAATACGAGTTTCTTCTTCTTCGTTGCGAACGTGCGCAAGTGTTACGTAATCGTTCAATACTTTCTGGCCACCAGTATGAATTACGCGAGCTGCTGCGCCGACTTCTTCATCAGAGAATGACGTTAGGTCTTCTTGTAGGAAGTCGATCAGACGAGCTTCTTGCTGCATGATAGAAAGTAGCTGCATTGCAGAATCAGTAGAAGCTGTTGCGAGTTTCGATTCAACTTCAACGACTTTTTCTACGACCTTCTCAACTTCAACGACTTTTTCTACTTCGACGATCTTTTCAACTGGCTTCTCAACTTCGACGATTTTCTCGACCGGTTTTTCTACGACTTTCTCAACCACTTTTGATTTGCGAGAGACCGCGACTAAAAGAAGCAAAACGCTCGATGCGGTTAGGCCAGCGTGAAGCATATCGAACGTTTGAGGAATTAGGTTCAAATCAATGTTCATGACGTTTTTTCTCTTTCTATTGATTATTGGTGCTCAGTATTGGCTCATATGTGTTCACTAAAACGATCGTCTTTGCGATCTTGCACCAAGTTTAGACATTAAAATGATGACGGATGGTAGCATATTCAAGGCTTAAGGCTGTAATAATTCGTGACTATACCGTACGAACAGCGTGAAAAATCGACGATCGGACTGCCCAGCATAGGTTGTTGCTTGATGTTTGTGCGTTGCTAACGCAGTATTTCAATAGATCCCGAAGTTTAACTTACGGAAGTATCAAAATTACGATATGACACAAAGCACCGCTCACAAGAGCGTTATCAAACGACATTCAGACTCTATTCTAGCTTTTGCAGCGACGTTGTGTGTCACTGCTGGTGTGGTCGGTGCTGCTTATACGATGCAGCAACGGTATACGCAGACGACGTTTGATACTTTAGCTGACCGACAAGCAGAATCACTGAAAGCGAACGTCGAAAATGATTTAAAGTTCATTGGTGCAGGTGCAAACTTTTTCATTCGATTGAACGCACCTATTGGTCTTCGTTCCCAATGTATGCGGAACAAGTAATCAATAGCTCGCGAAGTCTAATTGGACTTCAATGGATGCAAAAGGTCGAATTCGAAGACCTTGATGAGCATATTTTAAAGACCCGTCAAACATTTCCTGATTTCCAACCGTTTACCGTTCCTAAAGATGGCCCTAAAACCTACGGATACATTTTTGAACACAAAGAGCCAATTTTTATCGCATCGGATATTTATCCAAGAACACCAGAAAACCTTTCTCTACTAGGTTTCTATTTTTCACGTAAACGCTTCGATCTCATCTTGGATGATATATCCACAAATGGGCGAGCGAATGTCTCGGATAAAGTTCGCTTACTGCAAGATGGGTATGACAAGTCCATTCCTAAAACTGGGCTGCTAGTGTTCCATCCAGTGTTTGACTTCGAGAACCAACATTTATTAGGTGTAGTGACAGGGGTGATTCGAAGTACAGTTTACTTTGAGGATTTGATCACGAAAACCGCGACTGAGCTAGATATGTCGGTGCGCGTAGAAGATTTAGGCTTTGACGCAGCAGATGACCCCGTTCTCTTCCAAAGTTCAAACTGGGACAACATTCGAGGAACGGTTATAAGCCGTACCATTCAACTGCCTAATCGTGAGTGGCGGATTGATTTTAAACTTTCTGATGCCGTCTCTGCTTGGGAGCGTTCTATTTTAGCGGGCACGACATTAGCCGGGTTGGTAATCGCCTTTTTGATTAGTTGGATTGTGAATTTGCAGTCACGAGAAAAAGAGCGCTTGGCGGTCATGTTAGAGCTTAAAACCGTCGAATTAAAAAGGATGGCTGAGCGTGACCCTCTAACTCAGTTACTCAATCGCCGAGCGTTTAACGATCATTTGCTTAGCCAGATAAACAAAGGTGTTAGCTTCGCGTTGGTTGGTTTTGATATCGACCACTTCAAAGTTATCAATGACAAGCACGGTCATTTAGGGGGAGATGAAGCATTGCAGCATGTGACTAAGCTAGTTAGTGCGAATCTAAAGCCTGGAGACCGATTTTATCGTGCTGGTGGTGATGAGTTCTGTATTATTTCTAAAGTCATTGATAAAGAAGCACTGGAAGCTTATCTGGAAAAGTTGCGGAGCATCGTGGCAAGTACGGCTTTTGACTATGGCGATGCTTCAATCATTTGCACGTTAAGTATCGGCGCGGCTGTCCATAAAGATGAAGATCCTGAAAGCTTGTATCACAAAATGGATAATCAACTTTATTTGAGTAAAAAAAACGGTCGTAATAATGTGTCGATTGGCGATTAAATGGGCGTGCAAATTCGAGTTTTACACCGTGTTACGGTAGAATCCCACGCTTTAAAATTTTATGTTAGGAATCAAGACAAACTATGAACCATAACCGTATTGTATGCTTCGATTTAGAAATGTGTTGCTGGAACGAAAATGGCGTCGGCAGCACGGGTGAAATTATCGAAGTTGGGTTGGCTGAAATAGATTTGTCTAGAGGCGAGATAGTCAAGCGAGCTCAATACTACGTAAAACCTGAATATGATGAAGTTTCGCTGTTTTGTGCCGAGCTAACAGGTATTACGCCGCGTAAAATTGAAAAACAAGGACGCCCATTAGAAGAAGTGCTTAAATCCATGGTTAAGAACTTTGGTGGTCGAAACAAGATTTATGCATCATGGGGCCGAGATGACCTCATCCTGCTTGAAGAGTGTAAGCAAAAAGGTATTGAAGCGCCATTTACGGAGTTCATCAACTTAGCGACGCTTTATCGCATTCAAAATCGTCTTAAGGATAAGCGTATTGGTCACCGAGCAGCTCAAGAAGCAAAAGGCATTGATTGGGAAGGGCGCCAACATTCTGGTTATGTGGATGCGTACAATTTAGCGAAGCTTGCTCTGACTATGCTTTAATAGTCCGCTATAGATAGGCAAACTTGTAATCAAATCGTCATTCAACCATTGTTGTTTTGTCATGGAATCTGTTTAGTGTAGAGCTCGTCAAACACATTCATATCTTGACCAGTATTTTAATAACAATGTCGTTGGCTTATCGAAAAAAACGCGCGTAATGCGCTTTTTTTGGCTATAGAACTCAATCTTCGCCATCATTTCACGGTAGACTTGAAATAGCTTGCGCGACTTACATGTTTACCTTGTTGCCTTACTGAGATTGCAACTTTGCTCGAATGAACTCACTGTGATCAACGTAGAGTAGTTCTGCTGTTTTGCGGATCACAGCATCTTCTAGTGGATCAATTTCGCCATCGGCATAAGCCACTTCCCACATACTTTTGATTAAGTTGTAGCGCGTTTCTTGAGTCAGTTCTCTCAGTTGAGAAGTAAAATCGTACAGAGACGCGGAGTCTTTTATTTTCTGTTGCGCTTGCTCTAACAAAGCATTTGATTCTTCTTCATTTAATGACAGAAGCTTCATCAATAATGAACGCTTTGTTTCTTGCTCTTTATCATCGACGTTATGGTCTGCGCTAGATACTTCACAGAGCAAGCACGCGATAGCCATATTCGGAGAGAGTGTGTTGGTTTGACTTAAATCAGAGCCTTCAATGAGCTGTTTAAATAATGAGGTAAGAGAGTTAAACATATTGAACACCGAGCTATTGTTTATTTGGTTAACATGGTTATAAATACGGTAGATCTCAAGGTGTGGTATCAAATTTAGCACGCCGTTGACAGTCAAGAGCTTTGCTCATCTACCCAAATCCCTCGTACTTTTAAGTTCAGTCAAAATGATTTGCCTTCAATAAAGGGCAAGTCATTTTGGGAGCGAGAGTTAGCCTTCGGCACGAGTTGGTGGAAAATGTACCTCTTCACCATCGCTCGTTAGAATGCTAATTTGGCTCGGCTTTCCTTCGTCATCAAGACGCAGCTCACCAATGGCGCTGTGGTTAACTAAGCGATAAAAATTGTGCGTACTTGGTGCGCGTTTGTAGATCTTTAGACGCTTACGTTTTGTAAACCAGTTTAAAGGCGAACGAGGGCTATATAGAAGCCTATCTAGACCATCACAAATATTGAGCAATTGGGTTGGGAACTGATTTTTAATCCCGCTACAGGTGATTTGATAGATATTCGGACTATTTTTTCGGTAGCGAAGTTTAATGTCGTATGCAAAAGAGTAGTGCACGTCGCCAGAGAGAATAACGAAATTGGTCGGCGTCTTAGTATGTGTAAAAATACTAATAAGCGTATTCGCACTTCCTGGGTGCGCCATCCAGTTTTCAGCATCGACCATTAATGGTTTACCAAGCATCGTTACTACTCGCTGGAGTGCTTCGATAAATTTCACTCCGAACATCGGCGCGGCAGAAACAATGATAACTTTGTCTTGATGAACAAGTTCTTGGTGGAACTCAATCATTGCTTCCCAGTCCATTAACCCAGAGGGCTTGTTCATTTTCGACTCAGAACGCCAGCGTCTGGTTCGCGTATCTAGCACGACAACTTTTGGCGTCGTCGGAATGGTGTAATGCCAATTCTCAAAGCGATACAAATATTGAATAAATGCATCTTGAGTTTGTGAGGAACGCCCGTTGAAAAAGCGTTGAGCGATACTCATAAACTCATCATTGAATTTTTCTGGCGCGTTTCCCACCCTTGGCAGAGCCAGTAGGCAATCAGGCTGTTCCCGATAATACGTTTCGCAAAGGCGTTGCTGTACGCGGCTTGTTCCCAGCCTATGGTAAGGTTCCAATCGTCGGTGACATCGTGATCATCAAAGATCATGTAGGTTGGAATGTGAGCAAGTAAGCGTTGAACCTTATCTAGACCTGAGACGAATTTATCTATTTGAGCTTTTTCTTCGCGCCATTGCTGCTGCCATTTAGGTTCGAGAGTTGCTCCGCCGACAGTAAACTCATTTTCTAATAAGCGATCTGTCCGAATGAGCTTCCATAAGGTCGGAGACCAAACCAATAAGTACATTGCAAAGCATTCGGCAAAGCTTATTAGATGGTTTTCACACTCTTTGGCGCTGAATATTGGCGTCCCTCTGTGCGGGAAAAACGTACTCAGTAAACTGCCATCATTCACATAATGAGGCAACAATTTGTCCCGACCATAATAACAAGCTGAGTGCTGGTAGAGGGCATTGGTATTTTTTATCGGCGCTTGCTCGAATTCTTCGCCCGGTAAACCGAGTAGGGCAATGACTTGTTCGATGGCGTCCAGAGTAGGGCCTGCAACATGGTCTGCGTAGATTTGGTCACCACTCATGATGAGCATATCTGGTCTTTCTTCGATGGTTTGAGATGCGATTTTATGATCCGCAGCGACCAATGTATCTTTACTGAAGTGGTGGGGATTCCGGCACGAGCCATGCAGGACATAATCTGCTTTTTCGCTGATTAGGAACTCAACGCCCAAATTTGGACAGTTATCTCGTTCATAAGTCAGATGAGGAAGCAGTTCCGTTACTGAGCCGTGTTGCGTTTGTATTTGATAGCGTAACGTTTGATGGGTCGGAAACTCGGCCTTTAATTGCAACAAACAGCACCACGCATTGAGACCGATTTGAAGCTGTTCTTTTTGCTCACTTAAGGGGGCTTGATGAAGGACGGAGGCGTTTTCATCCGTAATTTGCACCATACCCTCCAAGCGTTGGGTGGTGACTAGCCAAATATTGATTTCAGTTGCGGTCACTTTGCGCAAAATCGGACCTGCAACGATAAGAGGAAGTGAAGATGTTTCAGTCGTATTCATCAATGCTGGCAAAACGGCTCCTTATGTGTCAGCTTCTTCTTCTAATATTTCGATAACTTGGGAACTGCTAAGTTCATGTCCCATAAGGAATAAACCTAGGATAGCATCGGCTTTTGACGCGTTATCACTGTCTTCATCCAAAATTTGCTGAAGCCGCGTTCTGATTAGATCTATTTCGTGCTCGACGAAGCCGCGTCCCTCTTCGTCTCCCTGACCATCTTCTGGAGCATTATCAAAGTGCAAAAATAACATGTCACCCTCAAGTTGAGTCCCTATCAACCTTTCAGGCAGCCATGCTTCTCCCATCACAATGTCTGGGTCCGTGTCTGCGGGTAAATGATTCAAGGTAGAGATGAGTTCTGATGCTTTCACTTTTTACTTCATTATGTTTGATTTAGAACTAAGCTAGAGTTTTAAGAGCTTGTTACGATAGTAAAAATATTCACAAATAAGCTCATCTAGTCGTGCAATATTAATATAATCTTGGGACTCAAACTGTCACGAGGATGACAACATTTGTCATTGTAACGGCTATCATCAGAAGAACATAAGCTTTAAATGGCAAATCATTGATGTTTGCCTGCTTCTCAACCAACATTTTTCGAACTCATGAAGAGATTAATTCTAACAACACTCACTTTGCCTTTAGCTGCGATGACTTCTTCTGCGTATGGTGTAGAAGAGCAAACGTGGGGAATTGCAGCGATGTATCGCACCGCATCGATCCCGTTTTATACCGCCGATAATGACTCGACGGTGAGTACATTTGTACCAATGATGTTCTTTGAAAACGAGCATTTGTATATCAATGGCATTGAAGGCGGCGTTTTTCTGTATGACGAGAGTGATTCTGACTGGCGCGCGAGTGCGATCATGCGATTGAGATTTGTTGATATTCCCATGTCGCTACAAAATGCCAATGAAGGGGACAGAGTCGACTTTGGTGGTCAAGTTCGTGATAGCATTAACGACAACTGGCGCGCAGAGTTAGAATTAATGACGGACGATGAACTCCAGTTTCACTCTAATTATCGCCTTGCCGCTAATTATGCGTTTGGTGATTGGGAGTTAGAGCCATCTATCACGATTCGATACAAAGACGCCGACTTCAACAGTGAATATTATGCGTTTAAAGATGTTACTGGGGAAAGAATTGGAGCAGGACTTGACGCCAACATCGGCATCAAAGCGCGTTATCATGTGACTTCCAACTTGTACTTATTGGGGGAAACGAGTGTCACTCGCTTAGATGATAATGCCTACAACAGCCAGCTTGTAGAAGACCGATATCAAGGTGAAGTGTTTGTCGGTTTTGGCTTTTTCAACGATAAAGGCAAAGCTCCGAAATCAGCACTGAGCAATAAACCATACCTACGTATCGCGCATGGTTGGGCGACGCCTTCAAATATTGGTGAAATATTTAGCTTTGAGAGAGAAAAAGACCCATACGACAATCAACTTACTTCATTGTTTTATGGGCACCCGCTAACGGACGAGTTGTTTGGCTTTCCTCTTGATATTTATTTAACGCCAGGTTTGGTTCATCACTGGTCGTCCAGTGTTCAGTCCGCGAGCACAGAATACGTGATGGCGATTAAGGCTTATTATACCGTTAATTGGCCAACGACTTGGCGATTTGGTGTTGCGGAAGGTATGTCATACGTCGACAACATTCCCTACATCGAAGGAACCGAAATGGAAGACAAGGGTTATACACCAAGTAAGCTACTGAACTACTTAGACTTCTCGTTTGATGTAAATATAGGTGACTTATTCAACCAAAAAAACTGGGAAAATATGTGGGTGGGTTATTCATTGCATCACCGCTCAGCAATTTTCGAAAGTGCGTCCCAGTTTGGGCGCATTAAAGGCGGGAGCAACTACAATACCATTTACTTCCAGTTCGAGTTTTAGAGTATCGTAAGATGCATATAGGTCGGATTTGCAACTGACTTCTTTATCGCCCATTATGAGTAATGATGAATAATACAATGCTGCTTTCAACGCGAACCTTCGTGTATCGTGCCAAAGTTAAGGCTGTTTGTGATGCATCTGATGAATCGGATGGCATGAGCACCATGAGTATCGACTCCTCATTCAATATTCAAATTGAGGCGATAAACTGTACCAACGATGAATTTGCCAAGCGCTTTTTTGTCGTCCACGGGGAAGGACATTTAGAGGGTGACGAATGGTTAGTGTTGTACGTCAATTCTCTTGAGGTTGACGTTGGAGACGATCTCGAAATTCCGAGTGATGTCGCGTTTGATGCGATGATTGAGAATATGATAAACGAAGCCGAGCAGTCTTTGGAAAAGCTCTATCACGAAGCGCTACACAACTTAGAGAAAGTGAATCGCTCTGGGAGAAATAAGATAACTTCTAAACACGATTAGGGTATTTTGATCGACAAGGGATTGGCGCGAACCAATCCCTTGTTATTTGTATTCTACTTGTTCTTGAACTTAGGCCAATTTACGCTATCGCTGCAAGTTGGCTCTGCGCTTCAGAAATGCCTTTCGCAGCGAAATCTTCACCCATATTTAGCGCTTCCGCATAAACAAATTCCACATCAGTTATACCAACGAAACCTAGCACGGTACGCAGGTATGGTGTGACGTTGTCAGTTGGTGAATCTTTATGGATACCACCGCGAGTCGTGATGACAATCGCTTTCTTACCTTCGATCAGGCCTTGAACGCCGTTTTCAGTGTATTTGAATGTCACGCCAGCACGAGCAATCAAATCAATCCAGTTTTTAAGCTGAGTTGGAATTGTAAAGTTATACATTGGTGCGGCAATAACCAAAGTGTCTGCGGCTTTTACTTCTTCAATAAGGGTATCCGACAGTTCGACAACCGCTTGTTGTTCTTGTGAAAGATCTTCCGTTGCGCGAAGTGCAGTGGCAACGGCGAAGTCCAAAACTGGTAATGGGTTTGCAGCCAAATCACGAACAGTTAGCTTGTCTTGGTCTACATTTTTGATGAAGTCTTCAACCAGTTTGTTTGATTGAGAGTAATCGCCAAGGATGCTTGATTTTAGAGCTAGTACACGAGACATAATGGTTATTCCTTAAATAAGTGCTTTTGACTATGGGAGCCATTATAAGCGAGGCACGTTGGTTAAAAAGTATAGGGATTCGCTGAACATGTTCGAAAAATTTGAATGTGGTTTCGGTTATCTTGTTGCAGATCTTGTGTGATACAATCCGCGCAGTTTTTGTAATGAAAAGAATAGGAAACGCTTTGACTTCGTCACAGCCCCCAAAAAAGAATCCCGCTGAAGAGCAAGCGACACCGTCAAATGGTGTGCAAAAGGCGACAGCGAAACAAGATAAAGCACCTCAGGCTCAAGTGAATAGCGCGGCGTCTCTACGCAAAGCGTTAAGCCAGTGCATGATGCGTGACCGCTTCCATTTAAGTAAACGCATTTCTGGTGCGAGCAAAATTAAGAAAGATGCAGCACGTAATGCTGTGTTTGATGAAATTGCACTCGACATTGCTAAATCGATGATGGTTGCGGAACAACGCAGCAACTACAAACCAACGATTGAATACCCAGAAATTCTGCCCGTCAGCCAAAAGCGTGACGACATCGCTAAAGCGATTGAAGAAAACCAAGTGGTTATCGTCGCGGGTGAAACCGGTTCTGGTAAAACCACTCAGTTGCCAAAAATCTGCGCTGAGCTTGGTCGCGGTAAGTTCGGCCTGATTGGTCATACTCAGCCTCGTCGTCTTGCGGCGCGTTCGGTTGCGAACCGTATTGCCGAAGAGATGGAAACCAAACTGGGTGAGTTTGTTGGTTACAAGGTTCGATTCAACGATCAGATCTCTGAAAATACCCAAATCAAATTGATGACGGACGGTATCTTGCTGGCTGAAATTCAGCATGACCGTTTCTTGAATCAATACGACACCATTATTATCGATGAAGCGCACGAGCGCAGCCTTAACATCGATTTCATCTTGGGTTACTTGAAAGAGTTGCTACCACGTCGTCCTGATTTGAAAGTGATCATCACGTCGGCAACCATTGACCCAGAGCGCTTCTCAAAACACTTCAACAATGCACCAATTATTGAAGTGTCAGGTCGTACTTACCCAGTAGAAACCCGTTACCGCCCACTAAGCGGTGATGACGACAATGATCGTGACCAACTTGAAGGCATCTTCGAAGCGGTCGACGAATTGTGCGATGAAGGTTTAGGTGACATCCTGATCTTCATGAACGGTGAGCGTGAAATTCGTGATACCGCAGATGCACTGTCTAAACGCAATCTGAAGAGCACCGAAATTGTGCCGCTTTACGCGCGTTTGTCGGCGGGCGAGCAGAACAAGATTTTCCAACCTCATGCTGGTCGCCGAATTGTACTGGCAACCAACGTGGCAGAAACCTCGCTAACCGTTCCGGGCATCAAGTATGTTATCGACCCGGGCACGGCGCGCATTAGCCGCTACAGTTACCGAACTAAGGTTCAGCGTCTTCCAATTGAGCCGGTTTCTCAGGCGAGTGCGAACCAACGTAAAGGTCGTTGTGGTCGTGTGGAAGAGGGTATCTGTATCCGTCTGTACTCAGAGGAAGATTTTGAGTCGCGCCCAGAGTTTACCGATCCCGAGATCCTGCGTACCAACCTAGCATCGGTTATCTTACAGATGACCGCACTTGGCTTGGGCGACATTCAAGCCTTCCCATTTGTGGAAGCGCCGGACAAACGTAACATCCAAGATGGTGTTCGTTTGCTGGAAGAGCTTGGCGCGATTAATTCTGAGGTAAAAGACCCGAAAAAACGCCTGACTTCCATCGGTCGCCAATTAGCTCGTTTGCCAATCGACCCACGCTTGGCGCGTATGGTTTTGGAAGCGCCAAAATATGGTGCGCTTAAAGAAGTGATGATCATTGCAGCGGCCTTGTCGATTCAAGATCCACGCGAACGTCCTTCAGACAAACAACAATCATCAGATGATAAGCACCGTCGTTTCTTCCATGAAGAGTCGGACTTCCTGACGTTTGTGAATTTGTGGGAATATATCCAAAAGCAGCAAAAAGCGTTGTCTAGCAACCAGTTCCGCAAGCAGTGTAAGCAAGATTATTTGAACTACTTGCGCGTTCGCGAGTGGCAAGACGTTTACTTCCAAATTCATCAGTCGATGCGTGAAATGGAATTCAAACTTAACGATGAGCCTGCTTCTTACCATGGTGTACACAGTGCGATCTTGGTTGGTTTGCTGTCGCACATCGGTATGAAAGACCAAGAAAAGAATGAATATCAAGGCGCGCGCAATGCTCGTTTCCATATCTTCCCTGCATCGGGTCTATTTAAGAAACAACCTAAGTGGATAATGTCAGCCGAGTTGGTGGAAACCTCGAAACTTTGGGGCCGTATCATTGCCAAGATTCAGCCGGAGTGGATTGAGCCATTAGCCAAACACCTTATCAAGCGCAGTTACAGCGAACCGCATTGGTCGAAGAAACGCGCGGCGGTGATGGCGCACGAAAAAGTCATGCTTTACGGCGTGCCAATCGTACCGAAACGTTTGGTGAACTACGGCAGTATCGATCCGACCGTTAGCCGCGAAATCTTTATTCGTAGTGCGCTGGTGGAAGGCGAGTGGGAAACCAAACACGCGTTCTTTAAACAAAACCGTAAGCTTCTGCAAGAAGTGGAAGAGCTTGAACACAAATCTCGTCGTCGTGATATCTTGGTGGATGATGATGAGCTGTTTGATTTCTATGACCAACGTGTTGGTACCGAAGTAGTGTCTGGTAAACATTTCGATACGTGGTGGAAAAAGCATCGAAAGAAGATCCTGAACTGCTGAACTTTGAAAAAGAGATGCTGTTCAAGGGTGATGCTAGCCATGTGACCGATTTGGATTACCCGAACTTCTGGCATCAAAATGGTTTGAAGCTCAAGTTGAGTTACCAATTTGAACCGGGCGATGATAGTGACGGTGTCACAGTGCATTTGCCGTTGCCGATTTTAAACCAAGTTGAGCCAGCGGGCTTTGACTGGCAGATCCCTGGTCTGCGTCATGAGCTTATTGTTAGTTTGATTAAATCGCTGCCGAAGACGATTCGTAAGAACTTTGTACCTGCGCCGAACTATGCCGATGCATTCTTAGCACGCGTAACACCAATGGAAGCGCCGCTGCTAGACTCGCTAGAAAAAGAACTGCGCCGCATGACGGGTGTAGAAGTGTTGCGTGAAGACTGGAACTTGGAACAGGTGCCTGAACACTTGAAAGTCACGTTCCGAGCGGTTGATCATCGAAATCGCAAACTGAAGGAACATAAAGATATTCACGAATTGAAAGAGAGCTTGAAAGACAAAGTTCAAGAAACGCTTTCCAAAGTGGCAGATGACGATATTGAACAGCAAGGTCTGCATACGTGGAGCTTCGGTGAATTGCCGAAAGTGTATCAACAAAAACGTGGTGGCTACGATGTAAAAGCGTATCCTGCACTTGTTGATAGCAAAGACAGCGTTGAAATCAAACTCTACGAAACGGAGTACGAGCAGATAACGGCAATGCGTGCTGGTCAGCGTCGTTTGATTTTGTTGAATGTGCCGTCTCCAATTAAATATTTGCACGCTAACTTACCGAACAAATCGAAGTTGGGTTTGTATTTTAACCCTTACGGCAAAGTGCTTGATCTGATTGATGACTGTATCGCCTGTGGTGTCGATAAGCTTATTGAAGAGCAGGGTGGCTTAGTTTGGGAGCCAGAGAAGTTCGAAGCGTTGAAAGAACACGTTCGTGCTGAACTGGGTGATACCGTCGTAGAGATCGCGAAACAGGTTGAGACTATTCTGACAACGGCGTTCAGCATCAATAAGAAGCTAAAAGGCAAAATCGACTTCACAATGGCGTTTGCTCTGTCGGATATCAAAGCACAAATTGAAGGCTTGATCTTCAAAGGTTTTGCGACGGAATGTGGCTGGAAACGCTTGCCGGATATTCTTCGCTACATGCGTGCGATAGAGCGTCGTATGGAGAAGTTGCCAATCGATCCAAACAAAGATCGTTTACACATGCTGAAGATTGAATCTGTGACTCAAGACTATAAAGAGTTGCTGAACAAGATCCCGAAAGGCGTGGCCATTCCTGAAAACGTAAAAGAAGTGCGTTGGATGATTGAAGAGCTTCGCGTGAGTTACTTTGCTCAACAATTAGGCACTCCTTATCCTGTTTCTGATAAACGAGTCAAAAACGCGATTGATGCTTGCTAATCAACCAGTAAAATAGCGTCAGATTTGCAATTATCGCGTATGAGGTTACTGGTACACTAATTGCTAGTAACTCAATAAGCGTTATTTTTTAGTTCTGGGAGGCAATGGTTCGCCTCCCTTTATTTGTAGTACCAACGACTGAGTTATGCAGACGTGGGAATAATAAAGAGTAAAGGTAGATGATGAAAAAAACTCTATTAGCAGTGGCGCTACTTGGCGCATCTTCTGCGGCAATGGCAGATTCTTGGATTTACGGTGGTGCAACAGTAGGTCAGTCTGACTACAAAGGTGAGACGGATACATCATACTCTGTTCACGTTGGTACAGGTATTCTACCTATCATTGGTATTGAAGCTGGTGTAACGCAACACGGTGAATTTAACGTAAATGGTCAAGACACTAAGCTAACGTCTTACTATGCAGCACTTAAGCCAAGCATCGACTTTGGTCCACTGCATGTGTATGCAAAAGGTGGCTTCCACCAGTGGGACAAAGAAGTGAAAGGTGGCAAAGACGATGACGATTTGGATCTAATGTACGGTGTAGGTGCTGAGTACTTCATTTTTGGTCCGATGTCTGTTGGTGCTAGCTACATGAACTACACGGCGGGTAAAGACGATATCGGCACGTTCTCTGTTAATGCAACACTGCATTTCCTATAAGCGTCTAGCTTTCTAACACCCATATGAAAAACACCGACTTTATGTCGGTGTTTTTTTGTCTGGAAGTCACAAAACAAAAGTTGAACATAAATTATTCACTTTTGGATCTTAAAATGCTCATGCTTTCCAATATATAGTGGCGATTAAATGCGCATATTTGCGTAATGTTTCGCTTAGGAATCGCTCAGGAAGGGATAGTATGAAAAAAACACTCTCGTTATTAGCTCTAACGTTGTGCTCAACATCAGCAATGGCTGACTCATGGATTTACGCTGGCGGTCAAATCGGTCAATCTGATATCGATAGCGAAAACGATACAACCTACGGTATTCATGTAGGTACTGGTATTTTGCCATTCATTGGCATTGAAGCAGGTTACTTTAATCACGGCAAAGTGGATTTATCACTGAGTGGCAGCAGGGGTAGTGCTGATTTTGATTCATTCTATTTAGCAGCGAAACCAAGCATCGACTTTGGGCCGCTTCATGTCTATGCCAAAGGTGGCATCAATGCATTCAATATTGATTATGACGGCGGACTGAGAAATTTAGATAAAGATGATGGTGTCTCCTACATGTATGGTGTCGGTGCCGAATACTTCTTGCTCGATAATGTTTCTATTGGGGCAAGCTATCAAGCGTTTGGCGTGGATATTGACAGCGATAGTGACACCGTGAGCAGTGTGACGGGGAATATTACCTTCCATTTCCTATAATACTCAGTCTATATGAAAACTTTACTGACTTGGTTTCATCGCTAGCTTTGAAACCAAGTCAGTGTTACTTATCTCAATTTACGCGTCCATCAATGATAAAGCCACAGAGCGCAAGTATTTCCAGTCCTTTTCGAACGATCAAATTACGATAGAATCAATCGTTAGACCTCATAATTTTTGTGTTGATATTACTTTGTTCTCATCTGCCTTTAACTGAGCCAAAAATGCAATAAATGGCGATTTTTTGCAAAAATATGTGATTACTGCTAAACTTCGCCCCGCTTTAAAACTTTAGAGTTCAAATTAATGGAGGGCGGTATTGGAGTTCTTCTCACCTGAGGGGCGTTTCAAATTCACGTTAAATTTGTATTTATGGATAATGCATTTAAAAAATATAGTATCGACACAACAGACTATCAGGTTGGACAGGACAACGTTCAAAAGTGGGGATTCGACATACATAACCCCGTTTTTGGCATCAGTGCGGGTCTCGTTGTTTTCTGTCTAATTTCACTTCTTCTTGTTGAGCCAACCACTGCTCGTGATGTATTAAACGGTCTGAAAAACGGAATTATCGAACAGTTTGATGCGTTCTTTATGTGGTCGACAAACTTCTTCTTATTATTCGCTGTTGCTCTTCTTTTTTCTCCGCTGGGTAAAATCCGCTTAGGTGGCAAAGAAGCAACGCCGGATCACTCAACCGTTTCTTGGTTGTCGATGCTCTTTGCTGCTGGTATGGGTATTGGCCTTCTGTTCTGGAGTGTGGCGGAGCCGACCGCGTACTTCACTGATTGGTGGGGAATGCCACTGAACGCAGTGCCATACACAGAAGAAGCGAAATCTCTCGCGATGGGTGCCACCATGTTCCACTGGGGTGTGCATGGTTGGAGTATTTACGCACTCGTTGCACTAGCACTTGCGTTTTTTGCTTTTAACAAAGGTTTACCGCTTTCATTGCGCGCGGCGTTTTATCCAATTTTTGGTGACCGAGCATGGGGTTGGTTAGGACATGTTATCGACATTCTTGCCGTTTTATCCACGCTGTTTGGTCTTGCAACCTCGCTGGGTCTCGGTGCTCAGCAGGCGACCAGTGGTATTAACCATGTCTTTGGTCTAGAAGGCGGCATTGGTACACAAATGATTGTGATCACCTTTGTTACCTTTATCGCGGTGCTATCAGTAATTCGTGGTATTGATGGTGGTGTTAAACTACTGAGTAACGTCAATATGGTGGTTGCGTTTGCCCTGCTTATTTTCATTACCTTTATCACGTTTGATACGGCGTGGGGGTCGCTACGCGACACAACAATGGCTTACATTGAAAATATTATCCCGTTGAGCAACCCTCACGGTCGTGAAGATGAAACTTGGATGCACGGCTGGACGGTATTCTACTGGGCTTGGTGGGTATCTTGGTCACCGTTTGTTGGTATGTTTATCGCGCGTGTGTCTAAAGGTCGTACGGTTCGAGAATTCCTGTTCGCAGTGATCGTTATTCCTACTGTCGTTACCTTGATTTGGATGTCTGTATTCGGTGGTATCGCGCTTGACCAAGTGGTGAATAAAGTCGGTGAGCTAGGTGCAAATGGTCTAACTGATATTTCACTGACTCTGTTCCATGTTTACGATGCGCTACCGTATAGCTCAGTGATTTCAATGCTTTCTATCGTGCTGATTCTGGTGTTCTTTATTACATCATCAGACTCTGGCTCACTGGTTATCGATAGTATCACTGCGGGTGGTAAGATTGATGCACCAATTCCACAGCGTATTTTCTGGGCTTGTATTGAAGGTGCAATTGCAGCCGTTATGCTTTGGGTTGGTGGCAAAGAAGCCTTGCAAGCATTGCAGTCCGGTGTGGTTGCAACGGGATTACCGTTTACCTTTGTTCTGTTGTTGATGTGTGTAAGCTTGGTTAAAGGGTTAAGAACCGAACTGTCAGCTTACAAATAAGCACTATCCACTATTGAATTTAAATGCCGAGCCTAATGCGTTCGGCATTTTTTATTTCTACTTTTCTTTTTCAATAATTCCGTTACAGTTTGGGCTTATTCCCACCTCATTTAACAGCATTATGTCACTGGCGAAACTCATTCTTATTCGTGGACTTCCAGGTTCAGGTAAAACAACCTTAGCAAAGCAACTGGCGATAGAGCTTGGTGCTAAGCATTTTGAAGCTGACATGTATTTTGAAAATGATGAAGGTGATTATCACTTTAACCCAACTGAATTACCCCAAGCGCACGAATGGTGTTTTCAGCAAACTCGAGAGTGGTTGAACAAAGGGAAAGTCGTGATTGTGAGTAATACGTTTGTTCGGCACTGGGAGATGAAGCGTTACTTGGACTACTGCGTGAAGAAGCGCATTGAGGTGGAAGTTAAGGTGTGTCGCGGAGCGTATCAAAGCATTCATGATGTGCCACCAGCGACCATCGAAAAGATGCGACGCCAGTGGCAAGAGTGACCGTTACCAGAACCAGGGGTTTACTGACCTCGTCCGTCAATCATCACAACGAATGTTTTGCTCATGATTGAAAGGTCCATTGAAATCCAAGAGTAGAACGAACCTAAGCTTAGTGCGTAACTGTGATCAAACCCAACTTTACGTCGTACATCTTCAATACAAGCATCGTAGCCTTGGTTAACTTGCGCTAGGCCTGTAATTCCTGGTAATACGCCATATGTGCGTTCTACAAAATAAGGGATTTCATCTTCCAACTTTTGGTAGAAAGCAGGGCGCTCTGGACGTGGCCCGATCATGGACATTTCACCTCTCAACACATTAAACAGCTGTGGTAACTCATCTAAACGCGTCTTACGTAAAAAACGTCCTACTGGCGTGATTCGAGGATCATTCTCGGTTGCCCAAACTGCACCGGAGCGTTGCTCCGCATCAATATACATGGTGCGAAACTTCATGATTTGAAAAAGATCCATTTTTTCGGGTGTACAGCGCCCAACACGCAGTTGACGATAGATCACTGGGCCTTTTGATGTGATTTTTATAGCTAGCGCGATAAATGGGAATAGTGGTGCAGTGACGAGCAAAATAAACATTGCAACCAGTAGATCAAACGTTCTTTTCGCGTGGCATACATTTGAATCGTAGCGTGAGTTTTTCATGATGCTTTCCTTATTGGTTGACGCGTTTCCAACGTCCATTTTCCATTCCTAGCAAATACTTCATACCGCCGATGAAATTGGCGAGATGGCCAATGACGATGTAGCTAATCAGTTTAAAAGGCTTGACTGTGTTAAGTGCAGGCACCAAGTAAGTGACAAGTGCGATACCATAAACACAGGCTTGAGCGAGCAGCATTATTTGAAACAGCGGGTTGTGTGCCAGTAGCAGTGAACAAACCAAGCAAACAATCATCAAATAGGGTGTTGCTAAGCGCAGAACCTTTCCCGATAGAAATGCAAAGGCAGTGCCACGATAGCGAGGTAGCAGTAATTTCTTTAATTGCATGAGCTGCTGCATGTTACCCGCTGAAATTCTTAGGCGTCGCTTGAAGTCTGCGTCGTCTGAGCTTTGTTCGAGTTCAAGAGCTAGCATGTTAGGTTCGTAGATAGCGTTATAGCCTCGCAAAACGATTCTCATAGGGAGAATAAAATCGTCATTGATGGTGCTGACTTCAAGTGGTTCAAATAGGTGGGTTCTGAATGTATAAAACGCACCGTGAGAACCAATCGTTGAACCCAGCAAGGATTCTTGGTGCTTCACTCGAGACTGGTATTGCCAGTACGCTGCTTCACCTTGGTTATCGGTACTCATTATTTGATATGTCGCGTTAACCACTCCAACCTTCTCATTTTGATAATGCTGACTAGCTAGTAACAGAGAATCGCAAGAAATCAATGCCGATGTATCACTCAGTGCGGTAATGTCCGAGCTAACATGACGCATTTCTTCGTTGAGTAGGGCAACTTTACCGCGATTGACTTGGTGGTCATTAATGATGAACAGTGTATCGGAGCAGATTGCTTCTTGAATCGTCGCTTGAGCAATCTCGGCTGTGTTATCTGTGCAGCCATCACAGGCGATCACCACTTTCAATTTATCTCTTGGGTAATCTAAGCTCGCAAGGTTGCGGATCTTTTCTGCTATCCATTGTTCTTCATTGTAGGCGGGCACGATGACAGTAATAGATGGTAACTGACTGTCTGTTTGAGAGGCTTTGTAAGCTCGCTCTACAAATGGTGCTGTGGTTTTTTGCTGTTTTAAAGGAAGCCATTTAAGTAGCAATGGATAACCAACATGATGATAGACAATCAAAAATGCGGATAAACCAAAACCTGTAATCCAAAGTAAATCATTCATAGCTAGCCTCCTTGGCCAAGCGTGAGTAGCGACTCACCATGTCTCTGATATCAAAATGTTTGAGAATAAAAGTTCGAGGAGAACCATGGGTTGATTTCAATTGCAGCGACAAAGCTTCCGCCAAAGAGAACACTCGGTTGGCTTCAACCAATGTGCTGTTAATCGGGCAGAGCGTCTCTTTCACGCCACCAACATCGGTTGCGACACAAGGAATGTCACATGCTTGAGCTTCTAGTGTTGAGAGGGGGAAACCCTCTTGAAGCGACGGTAAACAAAATAAATCGAGGCTTTGGTAAAAGCTGGGCATATCGTCGACCAAGCCTAAAAAGGTAACGCGATCCTCAAGTTTTAACGTTCTAGCTTGTGCTTCCAATTGAGCTCTCTGAGAACCATCTCCAGCAATGGCTAGATGTGTGTTTGGCGTAAGATGAGAGAAGGCTTCGATAAGCACTTTATGGCCTTTAACTGCTTCTAAACGTCCAGCCACTCCAATCACGGTTTTGTTGGCTGGAAGCCCAAACAAGTTTCTCTTGGTTGCTTGATTACCGCTTTGAAATTTCTGGCAATCGATTCCATTGTGAATGGTGCAGACTTTGCGGTAATTCAGTTTTGTCTGGATTTGTTCGGCAACAAAGTTCGCATCGGCAACCACATGTGGACGAATCATTTTTAGCAGTAGGGACTGCAGTCGAGCTGACTTTCTGTTATTCAGATGCCAGGCGTCGTGCTCAGTATGGATAATTACTGGCACCTGCGCTAAGCGTGCCGCAATCCCACCATATAAGAGTGGACCGATATGGTGAGTGTGGACCACATCAGGCTTAAGTCCTTTGAGCATGGAAGTCAGCGTACTGATGGTTGTCCCGCTGAATCCAGGTTTCTTATTGAGAAAGTGCAGTTGGCCTTGGTAGGCCGAGAGTTTTGACCAGCATTGCAGTGTTTGCGCTTTGCTTCCCTCTAAACTTACGACAAACACGGAATGATTCGGTTGCGCAAAACGAAGCATCTCTAATACGAGCGTTTCCAAACCGCCAGGAGCTAAGTGCTGCACGACGTGTAATATCACTTTTTTATTGCGTTGACTGCTATTTTGTTTTTGTCTGAATTCCATTCTCAAACCCTCGTTGAGTTCTTTGTTTATTTAGGAATTGCAGACTGCGTGCCAATAAATTAAGTGTTTAAAAACATGGGGTTAATGTAAACGCATATGAAGGGCTATGTTTATTCTCAATTTGAGATTCATATTAGTGGAAACCTTACACGGAGTTAGAATAAGCACAAAAAGAAAAGCACTCTCTGAACGAGTGCTTGTAATGGAGTGTTAACGGCTGTTAGCTTCCGTATACCACTTTAGGTAGAGTGGTGATCACAGGAACGCCAAGGTGCTTTTCTAATGCTCTTTTAGAGCGGATAGAGTTATCGGCTAACTCAAGTATCGTCGCTAATCCAATGCCCAAACCCGCGCCACCGATAAACCCTAAAATGACAAACACAAAACTAGGTAAGTTAGACGGAATGGTTGGTGTGAAAGGTTCATCAATGATTTTCACGCGTTTATTCTCTTCAAATACGCCAAGTGAACCAGTTAATTGAGCCATTTCATAACGCTCTACAAGGTCATCATACATTTCTCTTTTTACCGCTACATCACGAGCTAGGCGGTTGATTTCTGTTGCTGTGCTACCAAATCGATGCGCATTACTTTCTAACTCTTGAATCATTGTTCGTAAGCTATTTGTTTCTTCTGTGAGGGCTTCAAAGCGTCCGCGCATAATTTGCAGTTGGTGAAGCTGAGAGACCAGAAGAGGCTGAGCTTCTCCAAGACTGTTTACGGTGGTATTGCTTGCGATATCCCAAAGTTGGGCGCTGTTTAATTCCGGTTGTTTAGAGTTCAATAGTACTGAGCGCTCTTGCTCCAAGCGGTTTAACTCTCGTAGCTTGCCTTGAACCATGCTATGCGCCTCAGTGTACTTGGCGCGAAGCAAAGTGAGCTCACTACGAATGTCTATGATTTGTTCTTCAAGCTTACCGATAACCGGGTTGGTTTTAGAAAGTTGTTGGTCCAAACTACCTAGGCTTCGGGTAACACCAGCAAGCTCCGCTTCTTTTTCTGCCAAGGTTTGTTTAAGGCTTGCCAGACGAGTCAGGCTTTGTGCTTGCATTTCAGGCGTCGCGTGAGAGTAAGTATTCTTGTATTCCGCGAACGCTTGCTCTGCTTTATCCAACTCTTCTCTGCGTTTATTAATATGGATGGTTAAAAAGTGACTTGAATCTTTAATTGAAGATCGTTCAGGAGCTAAAAGCTGTTCGACAAAATGTTCGCTGACGGAGAGTAACATCGACTCCATGCCATTCGGTTTGCCACTTCGTAGTTGGATTTGAATGAAGTCCTTACCAAGCTGCTGAACAGACAAACGCGACGCGAGATCTTTGATGATGAACTCTTGCTCTTTGGCACTCATTTCGTCACTAATCAGCGCTTGTTCTTTGGCAACTGAGTACAAAACATGTCGGCTTTTTAGCAAGGTACTGAGTGCGCTCAATCGATCTTTCAGCATGGTTGAGACGGCAAGATCTTGAAGGAATGGGTTCATTTTCGCTGTCTCTTGGATAAGCATACTTGTATGAGCGACATAAGTCGTCGGAACCAGTTTACTTACGATGAAACCCAGCACAGGCAATACAAGCATAGGAATAACGATCATGTAGCGACGTCTCCAAGCACCATGTAACAGTACACTGAGGTTTTCTCTTAAATCGTTCATAGCGCCCTCACTAATTTATCAACTTGGTTGGCTCTTGCTTCCCAGCTTTGCTGTTGAACAAATGACTTTGAATCTGTCGGTGGTGGTAGGAGGTGATCGAGACTGGCACGCACGTCTTCGACATCTTGAACCACATGGAGCATATGTTTGTAGGGCATTAATGCGGGAAAGGGTGTGCTGATAACAGGGGTTCCTGTTGCCAAGTACTCAAGAAGTTTAAGCGGATTACATGCCTTGATTTGAGCGTTATCAACAAAGGGCAACCAACTGGCATCCCAGTGTTGGGAGTAACGTGGCAGAGTGTGATGCGCTCTCGGGCCCAGGTAGTATATGTTGCTTCTTTGTGGAAGCGGATTATCACTGAACTCGTTGGGGCCGATGAACACGAGATCCCAGTCAGGCGCTTGGTCTGCGACTTGGGCAATTAAGTCGTAGTCTAACCATTCAGACAAACTGCCATAAAAGCCCAGCACTTTGCGACCATTATTAGGAAAATCTTCAGCCTTAGGTGCTGGCTCAGAAAACAGACTAAAGTCGACACCGTGAGGCAAAGTGACGGTTTTACCAGATGTAAATTGAGTGGCGAGTTTGTCACTTGCTGTAAAAATCACATCAGCCGCTTTAACCAGTGTACGTTCATGCTTGGCAACCGTGTCGTGGTCAACACCAGCTAAAGCGCTAAAGTCATCGCCACAATAGTAAATTAGCCCACGTGAATTCATTTCCGCACAAACATCTGCTGCCGTCGGGAGCGATGTCCAAAATATAGGCTTATCAAAACCAAGAGCGTGTAACTGTTTATTGAGCTGGTATTTCATCATCTTAGCCGCTACTTTTCTTACCAGCGCAGAGCTTGGAGCAGGAATAGTGAGTAGGTTAATGGTGTGAATATTTGGGTTTATTGCAGACTCTAACGTTGGCTTATGCGATCCAGCGTTATTAAATACACGAGTGAGCTTGTTTAACGCACGTTGCATGTCTTTCGTGGTTAGCCTCGGTTGACGAAGACCGATTGAGTTAACCCAAAGGATGCGGTGGCTCGTTGCTAGTCGTTTGACAATGTGTTGAGTGGAGGAGGGTAACCCGCCAAAATCTTCTCCAAATACTACGATGTCTGTCATGTGGCTCTCCTTGAGTCTTTGTTATTTGATTACTAATCAAGAGAGTAATCACAATACGTGCCAAGGATTTATTTGTTATAAAACAGGTGATTGGGCTTTCTGTTGGTATTTGAAATTAGGGTTTCTCATTTTGACAATCACTTTGAACGATTCGACTAACGACTACCGTTAATGCCGCCAGAATGTATATTGGCCAAGTGAAACCTTGAGTGAGGAAGGTGCCTGATACGATGGTCCCGATCAGCCCACTTAAGACTGCATTTGCTCCAACAGATAGGGTGTAATCCGATGTTGGCGTCAGTAGTGAAATAGAATGCAAAGAGGTTCGAATCAATGACACAATCAATGTAATGAACACGGCGAGTCCAACAAACCCCGTTTCTGCTAATACGCCAAACCAAGTACTGTGTACGGCGTGATTGATACCGTCCCAGTGAGGGCTATAGAAATAGTAATTGAAGTAGAAATTATCAAGCCCAACCCCAGTTAACGGATGGTGGAGAGCCATTTTAAATGCGGCTTCCCACGCGTAAAGTCGTCCCATCGCAGAGGCATCTATACCATCCTCGGCTGCGCCACCCGATTCTCTCCCTGAGATACCAGCAAATGCGTAGAGTACGATGGCTGCGACG
The DNA here is from genome assembly GCF_037162085.1 of Vibrio sp. M60_M70. Classification (NCBI taxonomy): domain Bacteria; kingdom Pseudomonadati; phylum Pseudomonadota; class Gammaproteobacteria; order Vibrionales; family Vibrionaceae; genus Vibrio; species Vibrio sp. M60_M70. The sequence continues at coordinate 1,836,817 of NZ_JARLUL010000001.1, read as the reverse complement.
GCGCCTAGTACTAAGACTAACGTTTTGCTTTTGATATGCTTAAAGGCAAAGTACGCAAATACCGATAGAGAGCCTAACAAGCCCCCGCGGCTTTGTGTCTCAATAATCGCAAAAAACAATACCAAACAGGTAACAAGTGCGAAGAGTCGGAGATGCTTAGGTGAACGTTTCTCCATCAACTGACTAACGGTAAAGGCGAGGGGAAACATTAATACCAGCGCCAAGTCGTTCGGATCGCCGAGCACTGAACCTATGGAGCGTCCAATCGATACGCGCGTCCCTTCCACTAAATCAATGCCATTCGCTGCGTTTTGTAATGCGACTAAACCAATCAACAATCCGGCGAAAATTATCGCTTTCGACATTTGTGCTAACTGAGCAGGCTTGGTAATAAGCCAGGTGATCGCCAATGTCATAATGATGATTTTCCAATAGGTATTTTTGAAAACTGTAATGGCAATGTCACGACTGGAGGCGAAGACGATGCCGATGATCACCAGCCCCCAAAATATGCACAACCATTTTAATGAAGGGTGCCAAAAAGCCGCAAGCTGGCGACTTATCAAAAGGTGGAAAGCAAGTGCGGCCAGTGCCCCCAATGATAGTAGCAATGGGATCTTAAAGTTATAGATAACGGGAAACGCTTCATGAATGCGGAAGAATGAAAAAATAACGAACAGCGTGACAAGCCAAAACGTTTGGTTGAGAACGAACAGTAAAGCCAGCGGGGCGAAACATAGTGCGACGATCAAAATAGGGTGAGGCATAACAATCCAAAGCAGGCCGATACAGACGGTAATCGTCAGCGCTGCGATGGACTGTTTTCTTCTCACCTTGGTTTCAGTCATAACGAGTATCTCTTCACCTGTCCACGCCATTTCACCATGTATCGAGTGAGCGCATTTAGCGTCTCTTTACTCATATAGCGAGTGGCTATCCCTGCCAGCAAAGTGCATGTCAAAATGCAAATTGCGATGGCGATGCCTATTGATTGTGAAGAGTGAAGCAGGAACAGTGCCACACCGGAGATAATCTGCAATAAAACCATCAGACTTAGGTGAAAAGGCAACGGCATGCATTGTTGGCCTACCACATAAGTAAGGCCAAGCTTACACAGTTGAGCGTAATAAAGCGCAATGAAAACTCCATAGATACCCAGGGACGATAGGCCAAACAGCAAAGCAATTGCAACGCATGCTGAGACGACATTAATACCCAGTAACCAGCGAGTACGACGCTTGTACAAAATGGAAATATTAATGAGCTCGCTCCACTCTTTTAGCATAGCGATAGGCAGTAAGAACAAGCTGAACAGTACCGTCTCATGATAGGTTTCTGGTAACAGGTAAGTGATCATCACCATTGCTAATGTGCCGACTGCAACACTTAAACCTGTAATGTAAATCATGCCTAGATGAGTGATGCGCACAGCTTCTGTACTCTTACGACCTTCTAGGTAATTAAATCGACGTGGCATCCACCACATGCCAAATGGCTGAACTAAAATACACATGCCAACCGCAAATTTTACGGCTATCGCGTAAATTCCTAAGGTCGCAAGTGAGGCGTTCGCGCCTATGAACCAGCGTTCAGCGCCATTGAGACAAAACGCAACCAATCCAGCCATCATCATTGGCAGACAGTAATTTAGGTATTGTTTCGCCACTGTCATACTTGGCAGAGTCATGCTGTAGCGGTTAATGATGTGCAGCCAGACAAACTGAGTAATAGCAGCCAACAAGCCACCCCATAAAACAGAAATAACATGTGGGTGAACAGACAGCGCCGTGATGATGAAAATGACCTGAAAAACAGTGGTAGTCACCATGACGTTAAGTAGGGTTCTTGCTTTGTCGTCCTGTGTTCTCAACCAAGCTGTGCCGATTGCGATACTGCCTTCTAGAACGATAGCAAACATAACAATAGCAAACTCGACTCGCGTAAAAGGTGCAGGAATAGGCGCGAGCATAATGATAGCGAGTAGGCATAAAGCCACGATGCCAGCGATGAACAAAGCAAGTGAGTACAGCTGGTTTAGAAGGCTTGTGCGCGTATTTTGATCCTTTTCAACCCCTACGAATCGATACAGCGCTTCATGCAAAGCGAAACTGACGAATAAGGTTGTGACAACGCCAAAGGTGGTAAGCAGTTCAAGCTTGCCCATTTGTTCTGGTGAGAGAAAGTGGGGCAATACAGGCAGCATGATTAAGCTGATGCTTTTGTTTATCACTAACGCGATAGCGAACAGCGACATATTGGTCATTGCTTTAGACATGGTCATATCCTTTGATGTATCGCGGTGTTTTGAGTTTACAATCGCCATTCGGTGCGGATTCTGCTGCAAGATGCTGAGCGATTGGCAGATAACAACGTTCGGCCGTATAAAGTTGAGAAACGTTGAGTGCTTCGATACCCATTGTCACTTTCATCCATGGAGACTCATTCAAAAGGCGAATTGCGTTATGTAACGACGCCACATTGTTTGGTGTGTACTTGATGCAATTGCGGCCATGCGTCAATACGCGATCCCAGTAGCTATCATCATGTGGGATGACGATGCACATGCCGGCTGCGAGAGCTTCTAAAATGGATAACCCAAAAGGTTCGTTAACACTGGTGGAAACAAACACACCACACTGAGAGCGTAGGTCACCGAGGTTATCTGGGCATTCATGCCATTCAACACCTTTTGTGGTGAAATCTGGTGTTGAATATTCCACACCTGTCACATTTGGTTTGATGTAACACACGGTAGATTTGATCTCTTTTGTCTTATCAAGTGTTAAAGCATCAAGAAAAAGATCGATGTTCTTCCATTTTAGTAAGCTAGCTGCCCAGAAGACGCGGTTTGAAATCGGATTTGCTTGTTTTGGCCAGCGGTCTCTCGATAGTCCGTTAACAAACGTAGAAGCATTCAAACCACACCAATAGCGTTCAGTGGCTGGCTTCTCGGTTTTGAGGTAAACCTGTAAGGCCTCTAGCATCGATTCTCGGGTGTTTGCCAAGTAATAAATTGCGGATGCTTTTACCAAGCAGTAGCCGGAAGATCTTGAACGACCAATTGGACCATGAACCATTTGTACCACAGGCTTTTTGCTGATTAATCTTAGTAAGTACAAAGGCATATCATTACTTGGGCAAGATAGACCTAAAAAGCTATCTATCTTTGGTAGTTTCATGCACGCAAAAATCAGTTGGATAAAGTAATACGCGTTCATTAACCAGTAAGTGAGGCCATGAGTGGAGCTCAGTGGTGATGGTTTGATTTTGATAATCTGCACACGAGGCGTATCGCTAAGTAGTGACTCCCAATGCTCTGGATTCGTGGTCAGCAGATAACCAATTACGTTCAGTTTATCGCACTGTTTGAGGAGCTCTGCATTCGCAATTTTAGAACCACCTTGCATTGGGATGGCGTCGAACATTAATACACGTTTCATGACTGTCCTCCTCAATTGATGCTCAACCAGCGTGAAAGAGGCTTCATGCAGTGAGTCATTGGCATTGGTGTAATACTGTTGTTCTCAAGCTCACCTTCATAAATACGTTCAATGGCGCTTATGGATGCTGCAGTCGTGAGGTTTTGGCTAGCATGAAGATAGGCGTTTTCAGCTAGCTTGTTTCTTAGCGCTGCATCTTGCATGACTTGTTGGATCGCGTTTAATAAGCTTGCCATTCCGCGATTCTGGTACAGTAGTGCAGAGTGATTATGCTCGAACAACTCAGGAATGCCTCCCGTTTTAGGAGCCACGATAGGCAGTTGAGCTAAAGCCGCTTCCCCGAGCACGAGACCAAAGGCCTCTTCATAGGCGCCGCTAATAAAAGCGTCTGCATTCCCAGACATCCATGCACCTGCATTGCTTTTTTCCCCGACAAAGTGGACTCTGTCTTGGATACCAAGATCCGAAGCAAGTTGTTGCAATGTTTCTCTTTCCTCGCCATCGCCAACGATAACAAGATGAGGATTATCGTGATGGTAATTGTGCATGCGCATAGCGCGAATAAGGCGGTCGAATCCTTTTCTTTTAATCAATGAACCTACCGAGAGAAAGGTAAACGCTTGTGGAGGTATTCCGAGGTGAGCCTTGATATCAATGGGCGTATCAGAGTCCAGAAGCGATACACCGTTGTGCACAACATAAAGTTGGTCTTCTGGGTAACCGTCCTGAATAATTTCACGACCGACATCTTTACTAACGCAAATCAATTTTGGGGAGAGGTGTAGCCCAAGAGAGAAGCGATCTCGCAATGTATAGTGACAATGAAGTTGGGTGACAAGTGGGATGTGATTCATACGTGCAGCCAAACACATCCATTGACAAGGACCACCGCTATTAACGTGTACCAAGTCGATATTGTGTTTTTCGATCAGTGCTGAGCCCTGTTTGATAAGGCTGTTCCATCCGCTAATATCCCAGCGAGGTGCACTCCAGCCACCAACGAGATTGAAAACAGAATGTTCCGCTTCAATTCCGAGCGATTGACACTTATCGATTAGTGGCTGGCAGTTTGACCACACGAATGGCTCAAACTTATCACGGTCAATCCCTGAGATGAGATCCAGAAGTACCACTTCACTGCCGCGAATCCAGTTATCACCATAATGAACATATAGAATGCGTTTTGGAGTAGTCATAAGTCACCTCTGTCTCATCATTAACTTGTGTTAACAGCTGAGTTGCAACAGAGATGCCAAAATATGCCATTAGTTTATGTGTTTGAATATTATTAGATATTTGTGCTTGGCCTTAAGGGGGTAAGCAATATTCTCATATTGAGAACCAATATGGCTTATTGCTCCGTTTCAATTTGATATTTTCGTAGCAATACAGGAATAACGTTTTGCGCCGAGAAATCATCAATAATGGTCTGCCGAGCGTTTTGACGAATGTGAGATTGCTGCACTTCATCAAGAGACATCCAATGTTTAAGGCATTGAGCGAGAGATGGGACGTCATCGACAATAAAGCCATTTTCGCCAGTTTGGATAATATCGGGCAAGCGACCCACGCGTAGGCTCATCACTACTATTCCTCTAGCCATTGCTTCAAGCGCCGCCATAGGCAGGCCTTCATAGCGAGAAGAAATTACCAGCACACTAATGTTTTTCCAAACGGTCTCCATTTCAGTTTGATGACCGAAAAATATCACATTTGAAGGGGCAATGTGGGCGAGTGATTCTCTTTCGGGTCCATCACCGTAAACACTAAACTGCAGTGTTGGGCAGAGCTTAGCCACTTCGATAAATTGGTCGGCACCTTTTTCTTGGCTCAATCGGCCGACGAAGGCGATTTCTTGATAGTTGAGATTACAATCGGGAATCGAAACAAAGTTATTCAGCAGTTCCGAAGGGAAAATGACTTTGCGCTGAATGCTTGGGCTGACGGAAAAGCAGTGGTTAGAGAGGTAGCCTGAACTTCTATCAAGCCAATCATAGAGCCACATTTTGCCCGAGGATGATTCACCTGCATGATAAGTTGAAATCAAGCGAGGAAATGTGCGCGTGAGTAGCTTGGCACAGCGCGCTAAGATTGACGCTTTGTAACCGTGAGAGTGAATGACCGATGGTTGGTGATTGGCGACTGCGTTTGTTAGGTGTTTGATCTTTAATGCCTTATGTGGCTCACCAGACAAATGGTTCAAGTAACTCACAGGGATGGTAGATTCTTCTGCTTTTTCTACAATCTGTGCTGGTGGCGAGTACTCAGTCGTTAAGACAACACGTGCTTTGTGCCCAAATGTCATTAATCCACGAGCAAGCTCTATGACGTGACTTTCGATACCGCCAAACAGGCGGCTATCAAGAAAAATCCAAATTTCACCAACGTCAGGTTTCTCAAGATTGTTCGAGATTAATTTCATCCGCTTCCCACGCTTGTTTTTTTCGGTAAACCGTAGATGGGCTTAGCTCCAGCATTACGGCGGCATTGAGAACGTTGCCATCACAGTATGCGATTGCGTTTTGAATCGCCTCACGCTCCACTTGCCACATAGGGCGAATGGTTCCATCAGAGTTAAAGTACGGCGAGGCAGCCGCTGATGATTGTATGTTAGGTTCCGGTGTCGGTATTGACGGTTCTCTAGCGGGGGCCGATTGTTCCTCAACATACACTGGTCGGGATGTTATTGTTGGAGGGGGTGCTGGCTCTTGAGTTACATGTGCGGGAGTGGATGTTCTCACCGTTTTAGACTTTCTAGTCAGTTGAGCGGGTAGGTGATTCACCGTGACTTTTTCGTCATTATTAAGCACCACAATGTTACGTATGATGTTTTGTAATTGCCTTACATTACCCGGCCATTCGTAATGCTTGATGATATGTTGAGCTTCGCTGTCGATTGTTGAGAATTTCTTTTTGTCCTGTTTGGCATAAGTGGTCAAAAAGTGCTTGGCTAGCGTGACAATGTCACTTCCTCGCTCGCGCAGAGGGGGCATATCGATAGGTATTACGTGTACGCGGTAATACAAATCTTCACGAAAACGACCTTCTTCCACTTCTGTTAATGGATCTCGGTTGGTGGCACAAATGATTCGAACATCCACCTTCATCTCTCGAGTGCCACCAAGCGGTGTGTAGGTTCCTGTTTGAAGAAAACGGAGCAACTTCTTTTGCATCTCAAGTTCCATTTCACACAGTTCATCGAGAAAAAGCGTACCACCGTGAGCCAGCGTCGCAGCACCTTTTCGGTCTGTTGTGGCCCCGGTAAATGCGCCTTTAACATGGCCAAAAATCTCACTTTCCATTAAATCTCGTGGGATAGCCCCGCAGTTTATAGCAATAAAAGGTTTGTCTTTACGGTCGCTCTGACGGTGCACGGCTTCAGCACAGACTTCTTTACCTGTGCCGCTTTCACCCACAATAAAGACACTGGCAGATGTTGGAGCAACGGCATCAATAGTTTTATATACCGCCTGCATTGGGAGACTTGAACCGATAAATCCGTGATAGTTATGGCGATCAAACTTGGACTGAATATTTTCTACTAAATCTTCCAATTTGGCGCGTTTGAGGTGTAATGCAACAGAAGTTTTTAGGCGATCAGCGTTAATAGGTTTTTCTAAGAAATCTTCCGCACCTTTTTGAATTAGGTTAACGGCTAAGTCTACGCTGCCATGCGCTGTAGCAATAATAACGGAGGTAGGAATGTCATTTTGGTTTATCCAATCCAATACGTCTTCACCAGACATATCGGGCAGTTTCAAATCGAGAATGATGAGTTGAGGTTTGCTTCTTTCAATAAATTGAATTGCTTCGCGACCTGTTTCGACATGAAAAATGTCATAAGGTTCGTCTTTGACATACTGCTTATAAAGTATGGCTAGTGAAGTAGAGTCTTCTACCAGTAACACCCTTGGTCTCATAGTCCTATCCCAACGTAGTTCGTTTCACTTTTATGATTTTTGTCAGCACTATTATTTGTATTTGGCGTGATGAGCGAGTTATATGACTTAGTGCTCTCTAGTACTGAATATTCTCAATTTGAGAAAAGCGTTATCTAAGTATTAGCACAAGGTGGGAAATTTGCGAAAAATCCATACTTTTTAATTGATTAAGTTAAATTGTAAATGTCTTAGATGATATCGGCATCGCACTTTAATAAGTGCGATGATTCATAAGATAATTTATTATTGAAACGGTTACTCGAACCCCTGATCTTTTCGCTTTTCTAGCGCGTCAAACGATTCAATTGCCAGCTGGGAAAGAGACTCACAGAGAGCCAATGCTTCTAGTGTTTTCCCTTCCACACAATATTTCTCAATCATTCTTGCTTGTCTGGAAAGCGTTCGGTTACCTAAAGCAAGGGCAGAGCTGCCGAGTGTATGAACTTCGAACTCTAATGTTTGGAGGTCTTTCACGCTTAATGCTTGCTCTATTTTCTCCATGCGCTCTCGTGACTCTTCAATATAATGTTCAATCAGCGTAGGGATGATTTCGGCGCACGTATCTTTGATCATTTGCTGGAGAATGTGTTCATCCACCAATTCTTGTTCGATAGTCGGTGTGTTATTTGCAGTCATATTGGCGCTCCCTATAACATAAATAGTTCACTTTTCTTAATTTGTTGAGATATCTTTTCTTTCCACTTTTTGGGTAAAAAGCGTAGCTTGGAAACTTGGCGGATCAATTCATCTTTCAGGCTTGGTGTATGCTTCATGTTCAGCACGGAACCAATCAAATTCGCATCGCTAGCATCAAGTAGTTTTTTGGCTTGTTCGAGTTGGGTTGCCGTCGTAGAGCCATAATGTGCGACTAATAAGGTGGCATCACATACGCCCGCAATCACTTGAGGGGCAATATTGCTTCGGTTGACACTCAGAAGTGGAGATGTGTCTATCACGACGCGCTCGTACTGCGTTAACCACTCTGCAATATTGCGCTTCAGCATCGTCGGGTCTCGGTACGCCAATTGAGTGCTGGCGAGAGATGGAGCAGGGAGACCGACTAAGGTTTGATGCGTATTTTCTCTTGTGATCAGGTGTCCAACTTTTTCGGCATCATCAAACTCGTGAATGGTGCGATACGCGGGCTTGAACAGGTTAAGATCCACATACAAAGTATTGTGTCCAGCTAAAACCAGACGCTCTGCTAGAGATGAAGCAACGGAAGTGACGCCGTCTTCAGACTTACAACCCACAACACAAATCGTTTTGTGGCCTTTCTGTTCACTCTGAAGATAAATTTGCTCAATCTCAGCGTGAGTGGCAGGAATAGTCATTACAACGCTCCTATTAACACGATGGTTGTGGTGATTTGTAGAATATCTCTTAATCCGGCTCTCGCTTTTTCAGCAAAGCTTTCGTCTTTATGTGGAATGTAAATAGTGTCGCCTGCACGGATGACTGGTAAATCATAAATGTTGGCGGTTTTGCTAAAGTTCACCAAATCAAATGTTCGAGCTTGGCCCTGACAGCAAGACATGTTGACCACACTGATTTTTTCAAGATACGCATTGTTAGTCGGGCCTCCTGCTTCGGCCAGCAGGTCAAGTACCGTCATGTTGTCATTAAATACATAGCGCCCTGGGTCTCTTACTTCACCTAATACGCGCACGGTGGATTCTTTGGAGCGATCCAACCAGTTTTTGTTTTTTTCCGGAATGTAAATGGTATCGCCGGGACGAACGTGGGGCAGAATAGACTCATCGCCCGTTTCAAAGTACATCGACAAATTCAATTTACTCACTTTGGCATAGCCTAGGCCACGGTGCGTCACACGAATATTGTGAATATCGGCATCCATTGTTGGTCCATCGGCGGCAGATAAAATATCCAGAAAGTGCATCTCTTCGGTAAAGCGATAGCGGCCTGGGGCATTGATTTGACCGAAAACATATATCGAGGCATCAGAGCTCTGGCTTACCCATTGCGATTTGTTGTCTGATGGATCGTCAGGTAATGCATGGACTCTTACTACCGTGCCAGCAGAAACTCGGGGCAGATTCGATGTTGGTGAGCCATCTAAAATGTATTGATCTAAATCGAACTGTGTCATTTGACCATTATTGGCGACTTCAATTTTGGTGGTGTCAGCTCTACGTGTTGGGCCGCCGACATGGGCAAGCAGATCAATTAAATCCATTTCGTCTGACCATTCAATACGTCCCGGGCGCACGACTTCTCCCATCACAGCGACCGCTCGACTTGGCGCCACTTTTAGCCATGACTTCTCGTTGAAATCGGTTTTCTCAGGGACGAAAATCGCGTCTCCAGGTCCGACATTCGGTGGTCTAACCGAAGACAGCCCCTCGGTATGCGCGGTTAGGTCGAATTTGATGACCTTACCATCGGCTTTTATGACACGAATTTGGCGAGATTCTGCATAGCGAGTAGGCCCGCCTGCATTGGCGAGAATATCCATGAAGCTAGCGTCTTGCTTTCCTTCATACGCGCCAGGGTGGGCAACTTCACCCATGACATAAACCACATTTGCGCCCGCTTTGATTTCTTCTTCCTGTTTTGGAACAAAGATGGTGGCACCCGGTAGGATTTCTGGTAGTAAGCTTTGATCACCCGTATCCAGATACTTTTTTAGATTAAACATGGTTGGGTTGTTATTTGTGATCACGCGAATTTGCTCAACACTGGCATATCGTGTTACGCCGCCAGCTCTCATCACGACATCAACGAGCGTGGTGTTCGGTTTGTAAGAGAATGAGCCGGGAGCATTAACTTCACCAAAGACTTTGATGGCACGAGCGGAGTCTGCGCTATCGCCTGAGTTCGCGAGTTTTGCTGCATCAAATTCTTGCTCAATATTCCCAACGAGTGGAGATGCTGGAACAAACAGTACGTCCAGCGATTCCAATTTCGGGAGCTGGCTATTATCACCAGTATCAAGGAAACGTTTGTAGTCAAACTCGATGTTTTTGTCGCCGCGTTTAACGATCATTTTATCGAGCTGAGCACCTGCGCGAAGGCCGCCAGCTTCGTATACAAACATTTGAATGTTGGAACCTGAAGGTAAGGTATATTCCCCGGGTTTGACCACGTAGCCTTGGACTGACACTAATAACTGTTGTTGTTTGATAAAGACTCGAGCGTTGTTTACGTCACGATACACGGTTTTTAGCGTTTCGATAATCACGTCTTGGAGTTGTTGCTCATTATATCCAGCAACAAATACAGGGCCGACTTCCGGTAAGTTAATGCGCCCACGGCGATCGACTTGAAACCCTTTATTTAAAGACGCTTCTCCAGGTAGGTTAATCTGAATTAAATCGCCGACCTTAACAGTATTGTTTTCATCTGCTGACGAAGTAGGTACCCAAGCAACCAAGCACAAAAGAACTAAGGTGATAAATGGTTTCATCGTGTTCATAGCGTACCTCCTGCAGATAGATTGCGATTTACTGAGGTATCGCTATCTGAATTAGTGCTAATAACCTCGATGCTTACGCGGCGATTGGTTAAACGCACGGCAGGTGTTTCACCTTCATAAAGCGGCAGGCTATCTCCCACAGATTTGGTGGTTACGCGTTCTGAAGTGATGCCAAATACAGTCAGGTAACGCTTCACTTGTTCTGCACGCGCTTGAGCGAGTTTCTGGTTGTAATCTGGTGAGCCAGTGACATCGGCATGCCCAGTCACCACAAGAGTTAGGTTAGGGTGGTCACGTAAAATGTAGGCAGCTTCTGCCAAATGTCCCATGTACTTTGGATTAATTTCTGCTGAATCGACAGCAAATTGATTATCAATATTGAGGAGTGCATAAATTTCAGCGACGACGTTCAAATCGCTACGCAATGCTTCAATATCATCGGGTGGCGTACAAGTGGTTTGGCTTAATACATAGTCGAGTTGCTGTTCAAGTTGGTTTAAACGTCGACGCTGAATCACCAGGTCGTTAGCAGCATCGAGTAGAAGTCCGCCCTCTAACTCACGTGCGATTCTGTTTTGCTTCTCAAGCGCTTGCACGACTGCTGCAGGAAAGCACCAGCGTGCGCCTTCTTGAATCAACGCGTCTAGGTGTAGCTTGGTGAGTTGCCAATCAAACCTCAACCCATGCTCTGGACCTAACGGTTCATCGGGCATGACTGGGGAAAACTGATAATTTTCAATTGAGATATCTTGATAGTTTTCCGCCAAGCCACCTTTTCCGTGGTCTGGGTAGTCAAACGACGAACAACCAAACATGCCGACAACAAGACCGCTTACTACATATCGTCGTATAAGATTTACCATGCCAACCTCCGTTTAAACCGGTATTTTTAGTGTCCTTTTGAGTTAACGGGAATAGCATGGTTAATACGAAGCAAGCTCATGATTTCTAAAGGTTGGCCTGATACGTTTTCAATACTCATGCTTCTTTCACGTTCAACTAGACGCTTATATAAGTAAACAATGGCACCAATCCCTGAAGAATCAAGAAATTGGACGTGCTGTAGGTTAATTTCGACTTCTTTGTGATGATTGTCGTGAATTACTTCATCAATGTGATGTTGTGCTTGTCGACAGCCACTTGCGTCTAAGTCACCAAAAAACTCAATGGCTAATTTGTCTTGATTAATTTCTAGTTTGCGTAATTCCATGACTCTATCTCCGTTTGTTTTCTCTACTTGAATATAGAGCAGGTAACGTGCCAGATTTAAATGCGTATAAAATCAGATAGTTATGATTTTTTGGTGGTGTCATTCAAATTGAGAAGGAATAGGTTCTCAATTTGAGAATCAAAAACGCATAGACAAACGGCTTGTTCAGGAGAGAGGTCGAATTAGTATCGAGTGCTAAAGCAAGAGTCTCATCGAGATTAGATTGCGACTTGATTTGAGACTCACCCATCTTATTGTGAACAATGTGTAAATATTAAATGCAAAATCTGTCTAAAGTTTATGATTGTCCTTGCAAATCATTACTTAAGTTGATTGTTCTGAGTCGAAGAATGACTAGTAACAAATAGGTCATCGAGAGGAGTTACGGTTCAATAAAGGCGCTTTTTTGTACAAGGTCTTCTTATGCCATTAAAAATGACATTAATCGCGCTGGCTGTTATGACAGCGTCTTCACAGCTTCAAGCTGATACTTCTCTCACGCCTCCAGTTTCTCTTGCTCAAAGCTATCAAGATGGTATCGATGTATCTGAATATTGGTATAGCGAAAAACTCGACGGCATTCGCGCCTATTGGACAGGACAACATCTCGTGACGAGAAATGGTAACCGAATCTACGCTCCAGATTGGTTTATAGATTCACTACCTGACTATCCGTTAGATGGTGAGCTATGGGCGGGACGAGGCAATTTTCATCTCGTACAACAAACGGTTTTGGATAAAACGCCTGTGGAGTCAGCTTGGCGAAACATTGATTTTATGATCTTTGATATGCCGTATTCTGCTGGTGATTACCGGAAGCGTTATTACAACATCAAAGACTTAGTGCTCGAAGTAGACCAAGCTCATATCAAATATGTCGAACACCGAGCGATCCAAAATGAAGCTCACCTGTTTGCGCAATTGGATAAGATTTCAATATCCGATGGTGAAGGGGTGATGCTACGTAAGGTATCAAGCCGTTATCAAGCTGGACGTGGTAGTGATTTACTTAAACTGAAACGATACGCGGATGATGAAGCGCTAGTCGTGGGCTATAAGCCAGGCACGGGGCGTTTATTGGGTATGATGGGGGCGATGTTAGTTCGCTTACCAGATGGTACAGAGTTTTACATTGGTAGTGGGTTTACCGATGAAGTGCGTCGTCAGCCTCCGAAAATAGGTTCAACCATCACGTTCAGGTACAACGGTTTTACTCATAACGGTAAGCCACGTTTTGCCCGATTCTTGCGTGAGAGGCTGAAGGAATAGAACGCTCTGCACTTACTCGTTGCCAACGGTTACACCGCACCGCTTGAAGAGACCCTGCCAAAACTGAACGTGGTTTAGGGTTTCTTGTCTAAAGGTTTTGTGTGCTTCTTTTATGCCATATTGATGACCATGAAGTTGCATACGCTTTTCTATCAAGGTGGCACCATCATGAAGTTGCTGATAGGTACTGTCTAAATAGGCTAAGTAAGGTTGCACTTCTTCAACGTAAATAGATTGGAAGACATTTCTTAGGTAGCGGAACTGGGTCACGTCTCGGTTTGGCCCGCACAAAACATTATTCTGATGTTGTTCAAGTAACTGAGTCGTAGCTTTGAGCCAGTGAGAAGCGTTTATCATCGAATAGTAAAGTCGTCCGATTAAACGAGATTTCTCTAGCTCTTCTTGATACTGCACAATCTCAATATCGGGCAGACGTGAAATGGCGCGATGAGGTAAGCCGTACATTTCACTGAAAAGGCGATAGACGTCGTTAATACGTGCAACATCATTTGGTGTTTCTTGAGATAGCCAATCCGACGCCGTTAGCTGCTTTTGCATTGCATCACTCGCGAGTAGCAAGTTGTCAAGATGAGTACCTAAATGCTGCCACTTAGTCGAATAAAGCTTTGTTAATGTGGTACGTTCTTCATCGCTGAGCTGAAATTCGGATAGACATCGATTCATGACTCGTAACAGTGAAGTTTGGTAATCAAAATCATGAAATGCATCCTGCACCTTACCAAGTTGCGAGTTTTTCTCGGCAAGTAGATTGAATAATCCACACTGGCGTAATTGGTAGCTTTCTAGTAAACCAATCGATAGCCTTGGAAGTGGCTCGAATAAGTCACGTTTTGCAGGTATGGTCACAGTAGGTTGCGATTCGATTGGAAGATTAGGAGCGTCCAACACATTGGCGACACGTTGGTGATACTTGTCAAACATGGCGTTCTCTGGGTTGAACCAGTTATCGCAACCGTTAAGAAACAAGACTAAGAACAATAAAATAGACCGCACAAATATCCTTTTTATAACTTCGTATTTGTCACCTTGAGAGCAGGCTAAACTGGCTCACAAGCTTGTTATAAGTATACTCAACAGCGTTATTATTCGATCAAAAAAGCCAGCGTGTGCTGGCTTTTTCTTATGATCACTGAACTGAAAAGTTCAATTGCACCTCTGGTTCTTGGCGGTGCATCCAGCGCATTCTTACCCCTAACATAAGTGCGGCAGAAGAAAGGCCGATGATAAAGCCTAGCCAGAAACCTTGCGCTCCCATCGGCTCGACGATCCAGTCTGTGCGGCCAAGGACGTAACCCATTGGTAAACCAAGAATCCAGTAGGCGATAAAAGTACGGTTGAAGATGGCTCGCATATCTTTATAGCCACGTAGTGCACCTGCCGCGATTACCTGAACTGCGTCCGTACATTGATAAACAGCAGCAAATACGAGCAGTTGCATCGCTAGAGTGATGACCTCTGGGTTGCTAGTGTAAAGTTCGGCGATCCATTCACGAGACAATACGGTTAATATCGCTGTAAGAACAGATAGACCTAGACCAACCATGATGCCCACTCGTGAAGCAACGCGAGCGCCATCAACGTTTTCTTCGCCAAGTCGGTGTCCGACACGAATACTCACTGCCGCACCGATACTCATTGGAAGCATAAATACTAGCGACGAGAAGTTAATCGCAACCTGATGCGCAGCAACGATGATTGGTCCTAGTGGTGAGACCAATAGTGCAACGACAGCAAATAGTGTCACTTCAAAAAACAGCGCTGCTGCAACAGGAAAGCCGAGCCTGAACAGACGAACTTGCGCTTTCCATTGTGGTCGATGCCATTCACCAAATAAGTTGATGCTTTTAAGTCGATCTGATGTCATTACATAAAGCAATAGTAGGGCAAACATGACCCAGTAAACAATCGTGGTTGCGACACCACAGCCAATACCGCCTAATTCAGGTGCTCCAAACTTGCCATACACGAAAATCCAGTTTAGGGGAATGTTGAGCAGTAAACCGATAAAGCCAATGACCATTGCTGGTTTCGTCAATGACATACCATCCGTAAAGCTTCTAAGCGTTTGAAAAAGCAAGAAGGCAGGGACTGCTAAGATAACAGCATGAATGTACCCCACTGTTTTTTCTGCCATCAGCGTTTCAACATCCATAAATCCGAGAATAAATTGGGTTTGAAGCAGCACTGCAATAATCGGCACACTGATCAACAATGCCAAAACGACGCCTTGTTGAATTTCAAACGGGATTTTTACTCGACGACCAGAGCCATTTAACTGTGCGACAACAGGGACTAACGCCATTAACAAACCCACACCAAATAAAATGGATGGAAGCCAAATACTTGAAGCGACAGAAACCGCAGCCATGTCGGTGGCACTAACGCCTCCGGCCATAACGGTATCAACAAACCCCATACCAGTTTGAGCAACAGATGCGATCAATACCGGGGTCGCCAATTTGATGAGACTTGATGCTTCTTCTTTATAGCGATGCACGAAAAATACTCCAGAGCGGAACAATAAGTTGAAAGAATGAGAGCGCTCGAGGACAAAAGATGTGGTGAACTGATCTGATGGTTGATTTTAGTCACGATAAGGTGAAAAAATGCCTCGGAGAAACTCCGCGCAAATGATAAACAATTGTATGTTTATATTCCATAGTTAGGTTGCGAATAGTGGATAACACTAACTTAATGCTAGCTAAGCTCAGGATACGCTAATACTGAGAGCTGTAATAAATCATGTTAATGTTAGAAGCATGTATGAGAACAAGGCTCCATTTTTCAATAGGTCGTTGCTCTATAATCTACAGGTTTTATCTCGATACACAGTGCTGTGCTTCAGGCTCTGTCATCGATTGCAGCTTGTATGAAATCAATAGGTAAAAAGAATGTTTACAGGAATAGTTCAGGGTACGGCGAAGGTCGTTAAAATTGATAAAAAAGAACGCTTTCAAACGCATGTTGTCGAGTTAAGCGAAGAGCTTTGTAAAGGGTTAGAAATAGGGGCATCTGTCGCTCACAATGGCTGCTGCCTGACCGTGACCAATATTAATGGCAACCTTATCAGCTTTGATTTAATGCAAGCGACATTGGCTCTCACCAACTTAGGCGAGCTAGTTGAAGGTGACAGCGTAAACATTGAGCGAGCTGCCAAGTTTGGTGATGAAATTGGCGGACACAGCATGTCTGGCCATATTAGTTTGATGGCTGATATTGTCGAGATCATCGATGAGCCTAATAACCGCACGATTTGGTTCCAACTGCCGCAAGAATCAATGAAATATGTATTAGCGAAAGGTTATATCGGCTTGGATGGTTGTTCTTTGACGATTGGTGAGGTTGAAGCGTGTCGTTTTTCAGTACACCTAATTCCAGAAACCTTGCAACGAACACTCTTTGGAGTAAGACAAGTAGGGGACCGCGTTAATATTGAGTTTGACCCTCAGACTCAAGCCATAGTTGATACTGTTGAGCGAGTTCTCGCAGCAAAACAGCTTTAGAATGATAAAAAGGAGCCAAGCGCTCCTTTTTAATTCAAGTGACTTTGTGTTTCCAACGCTTACATGCTCGAGTTGTTATTCGTAATTGTCATCGATAAACAGTTCGACTTTATCTTGCAGCTCATCTACTCGCATATTTAAGTGAATGGCATGGCAACAAGCTGGGCAATCATCATAAAACTCTTGGTCACCATTACTTGCATCTAGTGTAATGCCGATTGAATGTCCACAATGGGGGCATTTGACATGCCTTTCGGTATAATTTTTCATACAACAACTCCTAATATCGCAGGGCTTTTAAACACTCTATTCTTTAAGGAAGTACAGCCCTTCACTTACTTTGCCTACAAGGAAAATAGGCACAATCCAAAGTTAAGTCTCCTTTGATATTAGGTGGAGTTGTTGCTAATTGAGTCGAAATAAGTATAAAACTTGACCCCAAACTCAACCTTGAGCTTAGGGTCATTTTCTGTAGTGATGTGCCTCGAGGTTTTACATCTTGAAATATGCAGTGGCTTCCAAATTAATAAGAAATAATTTTATTAATAACTTGTTGAGCCTGCTCCAAATAATGGCCGCCAAATAAATTGCAATGGTTGAGAACATGGTAAAGGTTATAGATATCTTTACGCTCTTGATAACCAGCAGAAAGTGGCATAACAGATTCATAACCTTGATAAAATTCCGGCTGAAATCCACCAAACAGCTCAGTCATCGCAATATCACACTCCCTGTCACCCCAGTAGCAGGCGGGATCGTAACAGATAGGGCCACATGCCGTGAGAGCCGCATTCCCGTTCCATAAATCGCCATGCAGCAAGGAGGGCTCTGGAGCATGGTTTGCTAGCAGTTGTTTTACGACATCTATAAAGTCGTCGATATCAACTAAAGTGACGCCTTTTTCTTTAAGGAGCTGTAATTGCCATCCTATGCGTTGTTCAGCAAAGAAGACACACCACTTCTTGTGCCACTTATTGGGTTGTAGAGTGGACCCGAGATAGTTATCCGTATCAAAACCAAATTCCTTTTGCTCGCCCCATTGATGAAGGTGAGCTAATTGCTGTCCTAATTTAAAGCTGTTTGGGCCATCTTCTAATGGCTTTGTTGGAAGGTAGTTAAGAATTAGGAATGAGGCATTTTTGGTTTTACCAACCAACACAACCTCTGGAACAAATAGGGTGGATGTCTCACGCAAAAGATGCAGACTTTCTGCCTCAACTTCAAACTTAGACAAAAACTCGCGATCGTTAATTTTCACGAAATAGCGCTGTTCGCCGTCATTGATCATGTAGCTTTCACTGATATCCCCACCAGACAGTCTTACTTTTTCCGTGATCTGGTACTCGAATAATAAAGTATCAGAAAGCTGTTGCGATATTGCTTGCCACATACAAAACCTCGCGAATCTATTTGACCACCAACAGTTTAGGATAAAAAGCAAGGTGTTGGCGCTACGTTGAGCATACTTCGTAAAGAAACCTTCCTCTCAGTGTAGTCAATTTGTATAAATGTGAATCAAATCGCTTATAAGCCTCTGATTTGTCGGCATAGCATATGGAGATGAACGTATACAACAGGTATTATTATTTTTTTGACGTTAGTTCCATTGGTGACATGAAAATACTGATATGTGATGACTCAGCGGTTGCAAGAAAGCTCATTGCGCGCTCCATCGTACAAGATACATCATTGCACCTGATCGAAGCTCAAGATGGGTATGAGGCGCTAAATATTCTTGCGGAGCAAAATATCGATATTTTGTTTCTCGATTTAACGATGCCGATCATGGACGGTTTTGAAGTCCTCGAGTCATTACCTGTTAGTCACTACCAGACTAAAATCGTCATTATTTCTGGAGATGTTCAACAAGAGGCAAAACAGCGCTGCATAGAGCTAGGTGCTCAAGCTTTTATCGCTAAGCCTCTGACAGAAGAGCAGGTGATACCGCTCTATGAACAATTGGGGCTGCACTATGCGTTCAAGCCTAGTCATTCGATTGATCCTAAAAGCCAGATTTGCGAGGAGTTCTCCTCATTAGCCAAATTCCGCGAGATTGCAAACATTGCCCTTGGTAAAGGGGCTGCGATTATGGCAGACCACTTACACGAGTTCATCCAACTTCCTGTTCCACATGTTGGTCCGTTATCCTATGGCGAACTTCATATGACGCTTGTCGACGTTGTTGGGCGTGATGGCTCCGTCGCGGTTGCGCAGAGGTTTGTTGGTGGCGGTATTCATGGTGAAGCTCTGGTGTGTTTACGTGGTAGAGACATCAATCAAATTGGCGAGAAGTTAGGCTATCTGCTTGAGTTTACACCTCATAATGAAATCATTTTGAATATCTCGAACTTACTGGTTTCGTCATTTCTCACATCGTTAGGGGATCAGCTCGACAAGCAATTCTCACTTCGTCAGCCAGGCATTGTGGATACGTTAACGCCTTATTGTGAAGAGCAGGGTGAATTAGGTGAGCTGTTTACTATCGAATACACTTACATGGCAGAAGCGCTCGATTTTGAGTGTGAGGTATTGTTTTTAATTGATAAACCATCCGTAGAAATTATTTATGAAATCATGGAGCTAATCTAATGTCCGATATTACGCTGGACATAGCAGACTTTCATTGGGTCACACAAATTCTCGATACGATGGATTCAGGGCTTATCGTGTTGGATCAAGAGTATAAGGTCTGTGTGTGGAACAGTTTTATGCAGTCATACAGTGGCGTTCTGTCACAAGAAATCCTTGGCCAATGTTTATTTGATCATTTTGAAGAGCTGCCAAAAACTTGGCTAGAAACCAAGATAAAAACCGCCGCCGATCTGGAAACTCGTTCCTTCTCTAGCTGGGAAAACCGACCGTACCTTTTTAAATTCAACAATTTTTCTCCGGTTTCAAACAGCAGTGATTTCATGTATCAAGACATCGTAATCACCCCGTTAATCGGGCTCTCAGGAGAGGTCAGCCACATTGCTATTCAAGTGAATGATGTCTCTGAAACGGCAAGAAATCGCATTCATTTGAAAGAAACAAATCAACATTTGTCTGAAATCAGTCGCAAAGATGGTTTAACAGGTTTATTTAATCGCGCTTATTGGGAGC
The DNA here is from genome assembly GCF_037162085.1 of Vibrio sp. M60_M70. Classification (NCBI taxonomy): domain Bacteria; kingdom Pseudomonadati; phylum Pseudomonadota; class Gammaproteobacteria; order Vibrionales; family Vibrionaceae; genus Vibrio; species Vibrio sp. M60_M70. Next base: position 1,816,895 of record NZ_JARLUL010000001.1, on the reverse strand, counting down.
AATCGCTGAAAGAAGAGTTTGCTCACCTAAAAGTTATCGACGGACCATGCTCATTAGTAATATTTGATATCGACCACTTTAAAAAAGTGAATGATACCTATGGTCATCCGACGGGAGATGAAGTCATTCGTCGTACTTCTTCGTTATTAAGAAAGACAGCAAGAAGCAGTGATGTGTGCGGTCGTTTTGGCGGAGAAGAGTTTACGGTATTGCTTCCTCATACGAATCAAGAACAAGCTTGCTATTTCGCGGAGCGTTTACGTAAAAGAATTGAGCAAGAGATCGTGAAAGTGGAAGATTTTTTGATTAATTACACGATAAGTATTGGTGTTTGCGAGTATAAACCTTATTTTGAAACTCACACTCAATGGTTAAAGAGTGCCGATGCTGCGTTGTATCGTGCAAAAGAAAACGGTCGTAACCAAACTTGTTTGCATGAAAATGACTGAAATACAAAAAGGTTTGAAGAAACCCTGTATCCGAACGCAGTGAGGCAAAGCGCAATTGTTTGAAAAACATCCAGTTGGTTCGTGAATGTTTGTTAATATGAAATAAGTTAATGAAATTTTCTCGGCATGTCTTACTATTGAAACTATTCCGCTTTCAGCTTCGAAGGCTTGCAATAAACGGAGAAAAACAGTGGTTTTAGAAACCGATGGATATCTCGCTCTTATCGAGCACTTGTCGCTAAATCTAGATATTTTCACGACTGAAATTGGCGACACTGGATCCGAAAGCATCGAAGATGTCGTCACCGATATGGTGGCTTCAAACATCATGGCGATCTTTGAGCAAAACCCAGAGCTTCACTCAAGCGTACGCTTCAAATTACTAAAAGAAGCGGATGCGGTTGTTGAAGATCTTGGTGAGATATTGGCTGGTGTATGGCATAAAAAAGCGACTAATGAACAGATCACGTTCCTTGATGAATACATCGCTTTGGTTAAAAACCTATTCGATACTGCCGTTGCTACTTACGATTGATATTGTTTGATACCAGTCATCTCCAATTCTAAAAGTAAGAAGAGTTACATTGTAACTCTTCTTACTTGCCAAAACTTAGATGCCCAGTATGGGTTGTCGATTCTTGAAATGATCACACCTTTAGACGTTGACGCATGCATGAACTGCTTGTTACCCAAGTAAATCCCTACATGATAGGTCGTCCGTCTTGTCTTAAAAAACACCAAATCTCCTTGTTTGGCGTCCGTCCAATTTAATTCCACACCTTGTTTCGATTGTTGTCTCGTTGTCCTGGGTAACGATAGCTGATAAGCCTCGACAAAGGCTTTTTGCACAAATGCCGAGCAATCAATACCAGATTTTTGTGTGCCGCCTAAGCGATAAGGTGTGCCATGCCATTCTGTATAAAACTGGAACAAGTCAGGGTTATTGTCCAATAACTGATTTGTAGGTGTTGTCACTTGCACTTGCTCGCTAGGTTCAGGCCCAGAAGAGCAGGCGCTTAGTAGCACACTGATTATCAAAGGAAAATATACTCGACGCAAATCACCACCTGTCATCTCTACGACTCACAACTGAAATATTAGTGTCATAACCAATCCATAGTATGGGCTGCAAATCACGGTTTTGTCTCACAAATGTGACGGAATCACTGCAAAACCGATTCAACCTTAAGAAAGAATAAAAATTGATTATGGCAAAGCGAAAACGCTCACGCACATCACTTTCACTGATTCAGGCTGTTAGTGCAACATTTTTAACTATCATAGCTCTTGTTATAGCCCTTTCTGTCTCAAGTTTCAAAGGAATGGAACAGGTAGGAGAGCAATTTGAAGACTTGTCGCAAAAAGCGTTACCAATCGCGATGGCGAACGCAAAGTTAACCATGAATGTATTGGAGATGGTTAAGCTACTCAACCATGGTATGCAAATTACTGAGCCAAAAGAGTTGCCTCTAATAAAAGAGCAAATCGATTCACTTGCGACTCAAAGTAAAAGTTTGGTTGGAGAAGCTTCTGGTGTTGCTGAGCAACTCTCTGAGGAGTTAGATACAAATTTAGCGCGTTTACATAACATCACGCAGTCCATTTTACTGAAGCAATCTTCAGTGATAAAAATTCAAATGGATATTGATGCAGGAGTTGGCGGGTTCCGCTATGGACTCAGCTCTATCGGCCCGGAAATGAATCGAATTAGCTCGTTTCTTAGTGCCGAAAATCCTGAATCGAGTGATGCCGCCAACCGATTTATTGCCTCAGCGAGCTCAATGGAAAGCACGTTCTTAGTAATGATGATGCATTCTGAGCTGAGCAAAGCCGAAAAAGAATACCGAGAAATGCGTAACCGTATTGCAGGTATTAATCTCGCCTATGAAGATTTCCAGTCTTTACATCCAGAAGTAAGCGAATACGCAAGCCTAACGGCACCGTACGAGATGGTGAAGCAAGGCTTTAGTGAAAAGGGCGTGCTGCGTTTGATCCTCGCCAAACTAGAACAAGGGGAACTGCAACGTTCAGAGTTTAAACAGGCTTCGATTCTTGCGGATGAAACCATGCGGTTGCTTGATCAAATATCACAAGCTGCTGGTGAGTTGATTGCGGATAAAGAGAGTGTGGTCAATGACACTATTCAGTCAGTGAGTGTTATGATCGTTTTTGCAGCGTGTGTGATTTCTTTCATTATTCTGATCACTTGGTTCAGTCTGAAGTCATGGACAAACCGAGGGTTAAGGAATGTACTAACGCGTCTTTCAGCACTTACCGAGCATGACTTCCGTGACAATGCACAAGAGGTTGGTCCTTATGAGCTAAAAGAAGTGGCACGAAAACTAAACCAAGTGATTGATTCAACAAACAACTCTATCCAAACAGTTACACGTAACTGTGAGACGCTTTATCAGACGGCCGAAGTAAGCCACAGTGCAGCTGAACAAACGAGCGATGGGTTGACGACACAAAATGAAGCGTTGGCGAGCATGATCACGACCATTACGCAACTTGAAGCCTCCATTCGTGAAATAGCAACAGTGACAAATGCCTCGTCACAGGACTCGATGCTTGCTACCAAGCACACTGAAAAAGGCGTTCAAGTTGTGGAACAAAACCGTGAACGTTTGGAATCACTTGAAAGCTCTTTGGACATGAATGAGCAATCTATGTTAGAGCTAAACCAGCGTGTTAAGCAGATTCGTGAAATGGTCGATATGATCAGTGGTATTGCTGACAACACAAACTTGCTTGCTCTCAACGCAGCAATAGAAGCCGCTCGAGCTGGTGAACAAGGGCGTGGGTTTGCAGTTGTCGCGGATGAAGTCCGCAAACTAGCAAGTGATACTTCTCAACAAACAACGAACATCCGAGCAATGATGAGTGAGCTTATTACCGCAGCAGAGCGTTCTCGCCAAGCGGTAAGTGATTCAAGAGAAGAAATGGCCCATGCGCTGCAGTCCAGCAATGAAGTGAAATCAACATTCTCGGATATCAACCTTGCGGTTAAACACATTCAAGAACGTGTTGAGCAAATCTCAGTTGCTACAGAAGAACAAGAACGTGCGACGGCGGACGTGTCTCAATCCATCAATAATATTTCCGAGCTTGGAGAGCGTACAAAGTTACAACTTGAATCCATGGTAGAGAGCTCTGAACAAGTGGCAGAAATTGCAGGGCATCAACAAGCGATGTTGCATAAATACGAGCTACATCAGTCCGCATAAGTGACATGTTTTCATCTTCTAAAAGCAGAACTTCGGTTCTGCTTTTTTGTTGCTTCTACTCATCCTCTCATTGCTATTCAAATCGCAAAAGTGAGTTATATCGCATCTTGCTCATTTCTTAAGGGCTGAGTTATCACTACGTGGTGTTAATGCTATCTCGGTGAAACAAGATAGCTAGAATGTTGTCCGAACTCAAAGGAATGGATAATGCAACTTCATGCGATTCCTTTATATCCAGAACAAGCCAAAGCTTTCTGGTTAAACAACGAGGAGTGGTTTTGTGATCGATAAAGTTTGTCCCGTCGTTCTGCGTAAGCAAAATCAAGAGTTCTTACTTTTTAAACATCCGTTGGCGGGTATTCAGCTCGTCAAGGGCACTGTTGAGACGTTTGATGAAAGTTACATCACGGCTGCAAAGCGGGAGCTCGCTGAAGAATCTGGAATTACGCACGTTATCTCCGCTCGGTATTTATGCTCCTGGGACAGTGGTTTTCAAAATCAAGTATGGCACTTTGTTTTGTGCGAGTGTGCTGATCTAGCGGATTCATGGACGTTTCATACGCAAGACGATGGCGGACATGATTTTGCGTTCTTTTGGCACGATATAGGGAGCGATATTTCCTCACAAGCGCATACCGTTTTTCAGAACGCACTGGAAAAAGTTCGAAAACTGATAGACCAAGGAGTGGTGTAAGTGAAGTTGCGAGTTGGAGGTTTAACAAAGACGAATTTGTTAAAGCGCCTGAGTCAAATGGGTGTTCAAGTGAATCCCTTCGCCCAACAACTATTCGATGATGACAAAGTCGAGTGCTCAGATGAGATTCAATCGTTCTGTTTAACGATAAAAACACCGTCTGACTTCGGACTTTATTTTGGCGCGACCCTTGGAGAAATGATTGAAGCGGCGTCGACACAAAATCTATCACCTTGCCCTTTAGTTGTTGCGCCATACCTCCGTTTACAAGAAATTGACTTGGCGAAGGGAGAGTACCTTACTGTGGTGTCTTCCCCGCTTTCGAATGACAAAGCTTATCCACGTGGTTTGTATCTACGGGATCTCGACGACGGATTCTGGCTACGAGGCTTTAGATGTTCGGAAGATTGTATCTTTCCGCCGTCGAAAAAATTTGTTTTTGTGTCTGAGATCGCGAAGGAGTGTTGAGTGTGACATATCTTTATCATCGCGAGTCCGACAACCTTTCTCACCTAATCTCGAGGGAAAACTAGCGGATTTGAGCGAAATGCCAAAGCTAACACTATGCTTCTATCAGGAGCGAATAAATTTCTTTCGCACGCCTCACGTACTGTTTAAAGGCACTATCGATCTCAAAAATGGCTATGAGATTACAAATGTTTAACTGACTTCTATATGCTTTGCGCATTCATTCAGATAAGGAAACGATAATGGATAAATTCGTCGTGTTTCTCTTATGCCTTTTTATGACAGTTGGCGGTGTGGTTCATCTTTATGACAACATTGCTAACGGTTTTTTGCCTTATGATTTTGCGCCACGCTGGTTGAATATTTATTGGAGCGCATTGGGGCTGTTAGACTTACTAGCGGTGTATCTGTTGGTGAAGCACCGTCGTTCCGGATTAGTACTTATGCTATTGATTCTGACGACCAATGTTATTTTTAGCTCGCACGCTCACTATGCATTAGAAATATTGGACAACAATGCCGCACTTCAAATGAAAACACTCTTTTTAGGTTTTTCATTCGGCGTATCTATCTGGTTATGGAACGCGCGTAAACATCGACAATCACGCCAGATATTTCGTTAACTTTCACTTTTCATCACTCAATTAAGGATAGTAAACAGGGATTCGTTATGAACGACTTTAAAGACTTGGCCAGTTTCGCTGGTTTCAGCGTACTGACAGGTTTAAGCTTTGGTACCACTTTCTTCAGTCTGGCTTTTCTATACAGCTCAATAGAAGCACAACAAGCAATGAATACTAATGCTTTGGTGTGCACGGTGCTTGGTGTGGCTGGTTTATTTGTTGGTATTACTCAGTTAAACAAAAAACGTCAACTAACGGAGAGTGAATCCATTAGCTAGCATCGTAAGGATGAAGTGGTGTTTAACTGGTTGGTGTTTAGGTTTAGTCTATTCGCTTTGTTTACGCACTTCATCCACAAAAACTTTTCTTCAACTGTTGCGTCTTCTTCGGTTATAGCGAAAAGGTTGCGTTAACAGCTTGTCTAATCGTTGTTCTGCTTCATTCCTAATTTCCGGTATACCAATTACGACATCATCATGGCCAAGCTCAGGCTGAGCTCGATATGTCCCAAAAAGTCGATCCCAAACAGAAAGGAAGAAACCGAAATTCGAGTTGGTTTCTTTTGCTATCACGGAATGATGAACGCGATGCATGTCTGGCGTCACTATGACGTTTCGCAGTTTCTGATCCGCTGATAAAGCCAGTTTTGCATTACTGTGATTAAACATCGCACTGGCATTGAGCACTATTTCGAATACCACGATAGCGATAGGAGAAACGCCTAAGATAAATACAGTGGCAATTTTGACACCCATCGAGATGATGATTTCGATGGGATGAAAACGTGCGCCAGTAGTGACATCAATGTCGAGATCGGCATGGTGCATTCGATGAAGCTTCCAAAGTGGCTTTACATAGTGAAAGACCACATGCTGAACGTAAATGACGAAATCAAGCAGAATAACCGCTAGAAGCACGTTTAACCAAGCGGGCAGGGAGAGCAAATTAAATAGTCCCCATTGTTGCTCCTGAGCGATAATTGCAGCTTGAAAGGCGGCGATAGGCATGACTAACGCAACAATCAAGCTATTCACAGCAACCAGTGATAAGTTATTGACCCAGCGAAACCCACGTGAAGCGGTAAGTGTTTTTCTCGGCAGTTTGTTTTCCCAAAGGGCACAAAGTAATAATACGCCGAGAAAAAAGCCTAATCTTATCCACGAGGGATCTTGAAACGTCGTTTCTGTCACTGTCATTTCCTTATTTATTACTTTATCTATGACCGAGGTAAGGGTGAAATTATTTCAACAAACAGTCAGGTGCGTTGAAGGGCTTATCTTGAGGCGAAACCATAATGTCAGTAGAATCGCGCTCTACTTTTTACTTGGCATTACTTACCATGAGAATTCACGCTTTCCACCGTTTATATCAGTACCGACAATCTATCTCAACCAAGCCTTTCAACGCGCGTGGATGTAAAGTGGTTCGTTGCCAATATTGCCAGGTTTCTGAGCAACACTGTTTGTGCGATCTTCAGCCAAACATCAAGGCTAATATTGCATGTATGTTGATTGTTTCTGAAAACGAAGTATTTAAGCCAAGTAATACCGGTCGTCTAATTGCTGATACGATTCAAGAGACTTACGTGTATCAATGGAACCGAACAGAACCGTCTGAGGAGATGCTGGAGCTACTACAGGATGACAACTACCAACCAGTGATTGTATTTCCTGCAGACTATGTGGATGACCCGTCTCGTTTAATTGAAGATCTGGAGCCTGCGCGATTAGTAAACGAAGAGGCTCAGAACAAAAAATGGTTGCTAATCTTTATCGATGGTAGCTGGCGTGAGGCACGAAAGATATTCCGTCGTTCTGATTTTCTTAAATCTTTGCCTGTGCTTTCTATCGAGCCAGAATCTCTGTCTGAATACATCATGCGCCGTTCTGAGAATGAGCAGCATCTTTCAACCGCCGAAGTCGCGACGTTAGTTTTGAAACAAGCCGGTGAGAATAAAGCATCGGAATGCCTGCAGTTGTGGTTTGAAGCCTTTAGAGAAACCTACATGTTGACCAAGACCCGAGTCAAAAACGATCCCAACCGACCGCATTTAAAACGTTTCAAAGAGTGGGTGAAAACCGAGAGCTGACTCTAAGGAATGAACTTTTGTTGATGGCATGTTGTTCAACTGGCTGCGGTGAGGGGATAAATCTGCATTCGGTCACGGTTTGCAGGCGTACAGATATGGATAATGCCACTAGTTTATACTTTTGACTCCAGCCATTTTTGGAGTCGTTTAAGCATTTTTTAGGAGAGAAATACATGTATTACGGCTTTGATGTCGGTGGCACTAAAATTGAATTTGGTGCATTTAACGAGAAGCTTGAGCGTGTAGCGACGGAACGTGTACCTACACCAACAGACAACTACGAGCTGCTGGTTGATACCATTGCGGAATTGGTTAACAAATACGATGCAGAGTTTGGTTGCGAAGGCACCATTGGTCTTGGCCTGCCAGGTATGGAAGACGCCGATGATGCAACGGTATTAACGGTTAACGTTCCTGCGGCGAAAGGCAAACCACTGCGCGCGGACCTTGAAGCGAAAATCGGTCGCAGCGTCAAGATTGAAAACGATGCGAACTGTTTTGCGCTATCAGAAGCATGGGACGAAGAGCTTCAAGATGAGCCTTCTGTACTTGGTTTGATCCTAGGTACTGGCTTTGGTGGCGGTTTTATCTACGATGGTAAAGTTTTCTCTGGCCGTAACCACGTAGCAGGTGAGGTGGGCCATACTCGTTTACCTATCGATGCTTGGTTCCACTTAGGCGAAAACGCACCTCTGTTGGGCTGTGGTTGTGACAAGAAAGGTTGTTTAGACAGTTACCTTTCTGGTCGAGGCTTCGAGCTGCTCTACGCCCATTACTACGGTGAAGAGAAGAAAGCGATCGACATCATTAAAGCGCACGCAGAAGGTGAGGCGAAAGCCGTCGAGCACGTTGAGCGTTTTATGGAGTTGCTGGCTATCTGTTTTGCAAACATCTTTACAGCGACTGACCCACATGTTGTTGTGCTGGGTGGTGGTCTTTCAAACTTCGAATTGATTTATGAAGAGATGCCAAAACGCATCCCTAAACACTTATTGTCTGTGGCTAAGTGTCCTAAGATCATCAAAGCAAAACACGGTGATTCAGGCGGTGTACGCGGTGCTGCGTTCCTAAACATCAAGTAGTGACTGAAACCTTACTCGATATAAAGTAAGAAGAAATCTACGCCCCGTTTAGACCATCAAGGTAAAAACGGGGCTTTTTACTTATATATAGAAATAATTCATATACCCAAGTAACTTCTATATGCTTGGGTATAGAGCACGAACAAAAATAGCATGCATAAAAAAACTCGCGACGAATCGCGAGTTTTCTGTTTACAGCTAAGCTTATTTGTTCTTTTTGCCTACGCCTAGGTTTTCTTTTTGAGCTAGGGTAATTTTGCTAAAGCCTAATTTTCTGAAGTAGTTATCGCGGTAGTTGCGCACCGCTTTAGTGTCAGACACTGCTTCGATTTGTTGCTCCATCTTTAGGAACTCAGTGATATCGATACCTTCTGCTTCTGCAACCGCTTCTTGAATGTTGCGGTGCTGCTGGTATGAGAACGTCAGTTCTTTGTCTTGGTCTTTGTAAGTGTAAAGAATGGTGCGAGCCATAGCTGTCTCTCTGAAAAGGTTTCTGTATTAAACAAAAAGGCCAGACTCGCTGACCTTTGAATTTCTAGTTTGGGCTAGATTCTGCCTTGAAGTGGGATAATTGTCACGCTTTCTCCCGCTTTTACTGTATCAATAGCTGGGGAGATTTCGATTAAACAGTTTGCTTCACTCATTGAGCGCAAAATACCAGAGCCTTGCTTGCCTGTTGTACGAACGGTTAAACGGCCAGTGTCATCCAGTTCATAGATTCCTCGACTAAACTCGGTACGACCTTGTCGAGAGCGAAGATTCTCAGTTGCGATGGCATTCACTTTCAGAGGCTTCCAGCCTTGTTCGCCTTGCATCTTACGCAGTGCAGGCTCAACAAAATTAATGAAAGAGACCATCACGGCAACAGGGTTGCCCGGCAGACCAAAGAACGGCTTGTTGTTGATTTGACCAAACGCGAGTGGACGTCCCGGACGCATGTTGATTCGCCAAAAATCGATTTGACCAAGTTTATCCAAGGCAAGTTTGATGTAATCCGCATCACCAACGGATACGCCACCAGAAGTCATAACCACGTCCGCTTGCGCCGATGCGTTTTCCAACGCTTCAATCATTAACTGTTCGTTGTCTTCCAGAATACCGAAATCCAAGATCTCGCAGCCGAGCTTTTCAAGCATGCCCATGATGGTAAAACGGTTGGAATCGTAGATAGAATTCGCTTTTTGCTCTGTTCCCGGCGCTTGTACTTCGTCACCGGTGGAGAACACGGCAACTTTCAATTTGCGGAACACATTCGCTTCACCAAAACCAAGCGAAGCGATCATGCCCATTTCTGGAGAGGCTAGGCGAGTGCCTGCGGTAAAGACGTCACTGCCGATAACGAGATCTTCACCTGCTTGACGAACGTTTTGGCCTGCTTTGATATTCGCACCGTTAAAGGTGACCTTGTCACCTTCTTGAGAGGCTTGCTCACGCATGACCACTGTGTCGCCGTTAAGTGGTGTCGGTGCGCCGGTCATGATCTTCACCGCTTGACCAACTTCCAGAGGCTGATCGTAAGCATGGCCCGCCATCACTTCAGCAATCACTTGGTAGCTATCGCGGTCAACATCATCACTGCGGATGGCATAACCGTCCATCGCAGAGTTGGTGTACTGCGGCACGTTTACTGGTGAAACGATATGTTCCGCGAGAACACGGCCATAGGCGTTTTCAATCTTGCATGCTTCTATTTCCGAAACCGTGTTCACCAAAGAAAGGATTTTTTCTTGGCCTTGAACCACAGAAAGGAAAGCAGGAGAAAGTGTGTCGCAACATGCGGTCTCTTTCTCTTTAGATTTTGGTGCTTTTGCATCTTGAACGTATTGAAGAACAAATTGAGCGATGGCATCCAAATCATTGATGTTCATTTGAGGGAGCTCAGAATCTAACTCCGCACTGTCGGAAGCGATAGCAATGATGTTTTCATCGTTTGGATAAAGCCAAGGCTTGCCGATTTCTTCACGATGCAATTCAATTTTAGGAAACACGATGTTTTTACAGCCTTCAACTAAAACCACATCAAGCTTGTCTTCATCAAAACGTGTTAAGAGGTATTCAAACTCTGCCTCGGCCTCTGGCGTTTCTGTCATTAACGCAAAACGGTTGCGAGAAGCAATCAGCATTTGAGACGCGCCAGCTTTGCGTAAACGGTAGCTGTCTTTACCTGGGTTATCGACATCGAAGTTGTGATGAGCATGTTTTAGCATGCCAATGCGTAAACCTGTTTCAGTCAGCTTTGGCAATAGCGCTTCAAGTAGCGTGGTTTTGCCTGTGCCTGAATAAGCTGCAAAACCAAGAATAGGAATATTTAGCGTGTGTTTCATGATTCTAATTGTCCAAATTGCGCCAGTTCTTCCGGAGTGTTCAAGTTGACGAAACAGTTTGGTGAGTCGCTAAAGTCAACGTAACTGGTGTTGCACTCTTTGTAGAGCAGAATGATTTTTCGGTCGCCACGTTCTAAAAATGCGGTGAGTTTTGGCAGTACGCGCTTGTGGTAGAGCGTAAAAACAGGTTGCTGATGGTCACCATCATGAGCGACCAAAATATCACTGTCTTCTTTGGCGGCTTGGCAGAAACGCTCGACAAGGTCGGTGTTAATTTGTGGGCTATCGCAAGGTACAAATCCAACCCAGTCAGTTTCAGCATGCATCAAACCCGCGTGAATACCGCCCATAGGTCCAGGGAAATCTTTGAATTGATCACTAAATACGAAACCAAATTTGCTGTACGCATCTTGGTTTCGGTTGGCATTAATTAAAATGCGTGGTGTTTGTGGAGATAAACGTTCAATAACGTGTTCGATGAGTGGCTTCTGATTTAATTCAATCAGACCTTTATCTTTTCCACCCATACGGCTGGCTTGGCCACCAGCCAAAATGACCCAACTAGTTTGTGTTGGTTGAAGCATATGCATTCTCTTGGGATGTTTCTTTTGGTATGACATACAACAGAGGAGACTCTATCAAAGTCTTGTCTTTAATCCACCACTGTTTTTTACATAAGTCGGTCAGTGCGTTGGTTTGATGGCTTGTCACCACAATACTGGAACCACGATCCAAAAGATCTTTCGCCATCACCACCAATCGTTCAATGGATTCTTGGTCTAAAGACGCACTTGGCTCATCCATCAATAAAATCGACGGTTTTAAGATCCAAGCCCTTGCCATGGCAACGCGCTGTTTTTCACCGCCGGACAACACGGAAATATGTTCGTCCGCTAAGGTTTCTAAACCTACCATGCGCAGCGCGTGAATAACTTGAGCTCGCTTATCTTTTGGTGTGTCTTGTTGATATTTCACTCCATAAACTACGTTCTCATATACAGTGCCGTCAAAAAGGTAAGGAGATTGATGGAGATAAATCACATCGACACGACCATTGCGACGCGTCAGTCTTTTCAGCCACGTATCTTTTGGCGCAACAACATCGCCAGTAGAAGGTTTGAGCAAGCCGGCAAGGATTTTGAGTAGGGTAGTTTTGCCCACACCATTGTCCCCCTTGAGATAAATGGCATCATTTGGGCCGATGGCTAACTCAGGGATGTGGAAAAGCACACGCTCTTTAAAGCGCATGGATAACTGTTCGGCGGTGATTTTTATAGTCATAATGCGCCTCTACATGGGGTTAATGGTGAGTCTTTTGTTTGCTTCATGTTCTATGTTCTGAGGTAGCCTTTGCCTCTCATGCTTGATAAGAAGAAGTTTAGTGCCAACGCTAAAGATAGTAATACAATTCCTAATGCAACTCCTTGCGCAAAAGCACCTTTGCTGCTTTCCATTGCGATAGCAGTGGGAATATTTCGCGTCACGCCCATAATGTTTCCGCCCACCATCATTGAGCAGCCCACCTCGGTTACGATACGTGAGAACCCTGCAATGATAGCTGCGAGTAGAGGAAAGCGGGTTTCCCAAATCATCGTAGCTGCCACGCGCGGAATGGAGACGCCTAGCGTGATGGCAGTTTCCACAGCGCGACGGTCGCTAGATTGCAATGCACCATGCATCATCGATACCAAAACAGGGAAACAGATCACCATTTGGCCGAAAATCATCGCCTTCTGAGTGAACAGCATTTGCCAGTCTCCCCAAGGGCCAGCGCGCGACAGCAACATGTACAGCAACAGGCCAATCACGACGGTAGGGACTGCTTGCAGCGTATTCACGATCGACAACAAAAACCATTTACCGCGAAAGTCGGTATACGCCAGTACAAAGGACATCAAAATAGCCGGCAATACCACTAAAGATATTGCCGTGATAGAAACACTAAAGGAGACCGCAACGATCTCCCATAGGTCTGCATCAAAATTCACCAATAAGCGAAGCGCTTCCAGTGTTGTATCAGCAAGATTCATATTGCGTTATTTGCTTTCAGCATTCGCAACAAACAGTTGTTTACCGTTTAGGCGGAAACCATTGATAAGTTCCTGTCCGCGAGGGTTCACCAACCAATCACTGAATGCCTTCGCACCTTGGTAGTTGATCGTTGGGTAACGTTCAGGGTTAACAAGAATAACTTGGTACGGGTTAAACAGTTTTTCATCGCCTTGGAACAGAATTTTTAGATCCAATTTGTTTTGATAAGCCAACCATGTGCCGCGGTCTGTCATGGTGTAGCCTTGCATTTCAGACGCCATGTTCAGAGTTGGGCCCATACCTTGACCTACGCTGCGGTAACCGCCAAAGTTTGGTTCGATTTTAGTTTGAGCCCAGAAGCCCATTTCTTTTTTGTGCGTACCAGAATCATCGCCGCGAGAGATGAACGTTGCGTTTTTGTTTGCGATCTCTTTGAATACATCTAACACGCCTTCGTCATTTTTGATTTTTGCTGGGTCAGCTTTTGGGCCAACAATTACAAAGTCGTTATACATCAGTTTACGAGGTAGAACGCCGTAGCCTTTCTCAACGAATGTGCCTTCGGCTTTTGGTGCGTGTGTCATCACCAAATCTACGTCACCGTTTTCGCCCATTTTTAAGGCCTTGCCAGTACCCGCAGCGATAACATCGACTTTGTAGCCCGTGTCTTTCTCAAATTGTGGAAGCAGGTAATCAAGTAACCCTGAATGGTAAGTACTGGTAGTGGTTGCTAGGCGAACGTGCTCGCCATCTTGAGCGGAAAACGCAGAGTAACTTACAAGCGTGATTGACGTCGCAGCCAGAGTTAGCGCAATTTTTTTCATTTTTATGTGTTCCTTTCCAATGATTCTGTGGCTTTTCTCCCGATGTATTGGGAGAGGCCTCTTGGGCGAGAGCGATTAGTTCAAAGTGCAAGTTGTCTTAGGGTGTTGGAATAACAAACACCAACATCCTGAGATCACTTGAATACGCCCTGTAGCCACCTTATAGCAAACAAGATGCCAACCTTTTACAAGCGAAAAGTGCTCGATTTATGCACTAAATCATGGGGTTATTTGCACAAAAGTTTGCGTTGGTACAAAATGTCGCACTTTTTGTAGGGTATCTCTGTTTAAACTTGGTACACTCTGTCCCATCCGAAGCCATCCGGGGTAAATATGTCTACTCAATCCCATATTAGTACAAACCAACAATATAACGCCTTTTCCGTACTGGTCGTTGATGATGAATTGGGCATGCAAGCCATTTTGAAAAAGGCATTGGGGAAGCTTTTCTCACATGTCGACACTGTTGGCAGCATCGAAGAAGCAGAGCAACTGCGTAATTCTCGCCATTATGATTTGATTTTGCTGGATATTAATCTGCCGGGGCGTTCTGGGATTGAGTGGGAAGAAGCGTTTGAAGATGATGAAAAACGCGCCGATGTGATTTTCATGACGGGTTATGCGGATCTAGAAATTGCCATTCGAGCGCTGCAGCTCGGAGCTTCCGACTTTATCCTCAAGCCCTTCAACCTTGAGCAGATGCTAAAAGCGGTCAGCCGCTGTATGGATCGCCGTTTGAACGAGCGCATGCAGTACGCAATGAAGCGTGATTACCAGCGTCACAATACTTCCGAGATCATCGGTGGTTCAGAAAAAACGCGTCAGCTTAAGCAGCTGATTAACCAGTTTGCACCATCGCGAGCTTCTGTTTTGGTGGAAGGTGAGTCGGGTACGGGTAAAGAGCTGGTTGCGCGAGGTATTCACCAGGCGAGTGGGCGAACGGGCCCATTTGTGCCTATCAACTGTGGAGCAATTGCGCCAGAGCTACTTGAAAGTGAGTTATTTGGTCATACATCGGGCGCGTTTACCGGTGCTAAAAAATCTCGTGAAGGTTTGTTCCGCGTAGCAAATGGCGGCACCTTGTTCCTCGATGAAATTGGGGAAATGCCACTTGCAATGCAAGCGTCGCTGTTACGCGTTTTGGAGCAACGTACTATCCGTCCTGTTGGTTCAGAAAAAGAAATCAGCATTGATGTCCGTATCGTTGCTGCCACCAACCGAAACCTGCAAGAAGAGGTCAACCAAGGCAACTTCCGCAGTGACCTGTATTACCGTTTGAATGTGCTCAAAATCGAAGTGTGTCCTCTGCGTGAGCGCAAAACCGATTTGTTTGAGCTCGTGCCATTTTTCAGTAATATGCTGACGCGCGAGCTCGGTATGCCTGCGCCAAAATGGGCGCACGAGGACATGGAAGCCATGAGTGAGTACGATTGGCCGGGAAACATTCGTGAGCTGAAAAACTTGATTGAGCGATGCATTTTGCTTGGCAAACCGCCTGCGCATTATTGGCGGGAGCTAAATGGTGGACACTCATTGCCTAATGTGTCGATTACTGTTTCTCACTCTGCTGAACTACCGACATTTAAAGAAGGTAGAGAGTTCACCGGTGAGGGGTATCCAAACAACTGGACTCTGAAAGAAGTCGAAAAAGCGCATATAAAACAGGTCGTTAATTTGCACGAAGGCAACAAGTCAGCCGCTGCTCGTGACTTAGGCGTTGCGCGTAAGACCTTAGAACGTAAGTATAAAGAATGGGATTCTGAGGATGAGGAATATGCCGACTAACGGCCCGCAGCACAAAGGATTGTCGAAATGGACGCACCGTTTTAAAACCATGGTGCGTTATCGCTTATTATTTTTAACCTCTGCACCTATCTTTCTGACTTTGATAGCCCTGATCGGGATTACCATTTATTGGTCCATCCATTATACGTGGCAAAATGCACTGCTTGATGTTTCTGAGCGTCTTGGTGTTGCGAATAACAGCGTAACGTTGTTACAGCAAAAGCAATCGAATTACGTACGTGCGTTTGCTGACTCATACGATTTTCGTATTCGCATCAATCAAGGGATACCGCAAGATGAGCTGCAAAAGTGGGTCACTGAGCAGAAGAAAAGATATGCTTTAGATTTTCTCTCTTTCCAACGCGTCAACTCGATGGAAAACAAATTCCGCTTTATGGATCTCACTAAGCGAGAATCGTTTTTTGATGTACTCAATAAAGAAGAACTCGAACGCCTCGATCCTGAACTCGCTAAACGAGCGGAAGTGTCTATTCTTGCTGATGGTGGCATGGAAGCGCGTGGGTTAGTCAGTCGAACCGTGATTCCTGTGTATAGCCAAGCGAATGATTTGATCGGCTTTCTTGATGGTGGTTTGCTTCTCAATAACAGTACTGTATTGGTAGATCAAATTCGCGACTTAATCTATCTCAGCGATAATGATCGCCTTCGTCCGGTTGGCACATTGACCGTATTTCTTGATGATTTGCGTGTAAGCACCAACGTTCCTCTAGACAGCGAGCATAGGCTAGGGCGCGCCATAGGCACTCGCGTGAGCGCAGAAGTGTATAACCAAGTACTTTCAAAAGGTGAGCAGTGGGTTGACCGAGCCTATGTGTATGACGCTTGGTATATTACGGCGTATCAACCGATCAAAGACCAATACGACAATGTTATTGGTATGCTTTATACCGGTTACCTAATGTGGCCATTCGTTAAAGCCTACATGACCAACATTGCAGAAATTAGCTTGATTACGGTTATGTTATTGCTGGTTTCCGGCGTGATGGTATATCGCGGTTCTTATGATCTGTTTCGGCCGATCGAACGCATTCATAAAGTAGTTAAGCAGGTCCAACAAGGAAAAGAAAAACGGATTGGTCCATTGGGCTTAGATGCAGATCATGAACTTGCGCAGTTAGCCAGACAGTTTGATGATATGTTAGACGCGCTAGAAGAGCGCAAAATTGAACTGAAGAACTCCGCAGCACAACTTGAATGCAAAGTTCAAGAGCGCACAGCAAGCCTTAGAGAAAAAACCCAAGATTTAGAGCTGCATATTCAACTGCTCAACCAAACTCGCGACAAACTCGTTGTTCATGAAAAACTGGCAGCACTGGGAGAACTCACCGCGGGGATTGCTCACGAAATTAATAACCCAACCGCCGTGATCCTTGGCAACGTGGAGTTGATCCACTTTGAGTTGGGTGACGATGCAAGTCGAGTACAAGAAGAGATTGATGCTATTCACGCGCAAATCGATCGTATTCGCAATATCACGCGCAGTTTATTGCAATACAGTCGCCAGGGCGGTGTTCAAGATGAAATCACTTGGCAACATGTCAATCCTATCATTGATGAAAGCATCACCTTGGTTAAAACGGGGACCAAGAAACGCGACGTCGAGTTTGTGACTGATCTACAAGCACATACGTCAGTTGAGATAAACCGCCATCATTTGCTACAAATCTTAGTTAACCTGCAAATGAACGCCATTCACGCAATGAACGGCAAAGGCACTTTAACAGTAGTCAGTGAAGACTGGATTGAAGAGGGAGAAGTGAAAGGAGCCGCGATTCATGTTATTGACGAGGGCTGCGGTATTAAGCCAGAAAACTTGAATCGAATCTTCTCACCATTTTACACGACGAAGCGAGAAGGCACAGGGTTAGGGCTGTCGGTCTCTCAAAGTATCCTCAGCCAAACGGGTGGTGAGCTAAAAGCCGAGTCGGAATGGGGAAAGGGCAGTAAATTCAGTATTTATTTACCTAAAAAAGCCGAGCTGATCCTAGAGGTGACGAATATCGCTTAGTCACTTGTTGTAAGCATTGCGGAAGAAAGAGCCAGTTATAATACTGGCTCTTTTTTGTATTCAATGACGCATTTGTGCTTGAGCTTTTTGCTTTGAAGAAGCACTGCGATGGTTTCACTAGCGATGAATTAATAAAAACAACACTTGCAGTATGTAGCATGAACAAGTACCGTTGCCCGGTTTTTCTAAATACACCCCAATTGCTAAGGTAAAGGTTTTGATCTCCACAGCGAATATTACTCAACAATTCGGCGCTAAGCCGCTATTCGAAAACATTTCAGTTAAGTTCGGCGAAGGTAATCGCTACGGCTTAATTGGAGCTAACGGTTGTGGTAAATCAACCTTTATGAAGATCCTCAGCGGCGAGCTTGAGCAAACCAGCGGTAACGTGAGTTACGATCCAAACGAGCGCGTTGCAAAACTAAACCAGGACCAGTTCGCTTACGAAGAATTTACGGTAATCGATACCGTTATCATGGGTCATAAAGAGCTATGGGAAGTGAAGAAAGAGCGTGACCGTATCTACTCACTTGCTGAAATGAGTGAAGAAGACGGCATGAAAGTGGCTGACCTAGAAGTTCAGTTTGCGGAAATGGACGGCTACATGGCAGAAGCCAAAGCGGGCGAGCTTCTTCTTGCGGTGGGTATTCCAATGGAGCAGCACTTCGGCCTAATGAGTGAAGTGGCGCCGGGCTGGAAACTTCGTGTGCTTCTAGCGCAAGTTCTATTCGCAGACCCAGACGTTATGCTGCTTGACGAACCTACCAACAACTTGGACATGGATACGATCCGTTGGTTGGAAGACACGCTAAATGCGCGTAACTGCACCATGATCATCATCTCGCACGACCGCCACTTCCTAAACTCAGTATGTACGCACATGGCGGACTTGGATTACGGTGAACTGCGCATTTACCCAGGTAACTATGATGAGTACATGACAGCAGCTTCTCAAGCTCGTGAACGTCTATTAAACGACAACGCGAAGAAGAAAGCACAAATTGCTGAGCTACAAACGTTCGTTGCACGTTTCTCAGCAAACGCATCGAAAGCAAAACAAGCGACATCTCGTGCGAAGCAAATCGACAAGATCAAACTGGATGAAGTTAAAGCGTCTAGCCGTCAAAACCCATTCATTCGTTTCGAACAGTCGAAAGAGCTGTTCCGTAACGCTCTGATTGTTGAAAACCTAAGCCAAGGTTTCGAAGAGGACTTGTTCTCAGACTTCAATGCAATTTTTGAAGTGGGTGAGCGCGTTGCGATCATCGGTGAGAACGGTGTGGGTAAAACAACACTTCTAAACACGCTTGCTGGTGTGCTTGAACCGCGTGCGGGTGAGTACAAATGGTCTGAAAACTCAAACATCGGTTACTACGCGCAAGACCACGCGCATGACTTTGCAGAAGACATGAACCTAACGGATTGGATGGGTCAATGGCGTCAAGAAGGTGATGACGAGCAAGTCGTTCGTGGTTTCCTTGGTCGTATGCTGTTTGGTCAAGACGACATTAAGAAGTCAGTAAAAGTACTATCTGGTGGTGAGCAAGGTCGTATGTTGCTTGGTAAGCTGATGATGCACAAGCCAAACATGCTGCTAATGGACGAACCAACCAACCACATGGACATGGAATCGATTGAATCTTTGAACACCGCGCTTGAGCAATACAAAGGCACGTTGTTCTTCGTATCTCACGACCGTGTATTCGTAGACTCGCTAGCAACGCGTATTATCGAAATCCGCGATGGCAAGATCACGGACTTCAAAGGCACGTATTCTGAGTTCCTAAAATCTCGTGGCGTTGACGCGTAATTACTCGCAAAGCGTTTAAAAAGCAAAAGCCTCGCTATTTAGCGAGGCTTTTTTAATTGGTCTTAATCCTTAAACTGACCGGTTATATACGCATATATGCCGACGACACCAAATGTAATGATCATTGAGAGCATGATGCCACTGGGCGTGAGCAAAAAATTCCACAGTTGGTCATTGTCCATAGTTCACATCCTTTGTGAATGAGCTGTAGTTAGCATCAATTAAAGCAAGCGTTGTATTGCTACAACACATGTTGCTATTTCTGACTTATATCGTTTAATTAAGCCTTCATAACGTGATGATTTACTTATCCCAATTGTTATAAGTTTACACGAATCGACGGTTTTGTATTATTTTCTCGTTAACGAGATGCACTTTCGCCTTTCACATCAAACTCAATCTTGTCGGCTCCGGTAAATACTTGGAAGCGTAAACCTTTTGCTCGCGCAATGGTCGTAATGCCAAATTGCTTCGCTAGATCTAACCCCATTTGAGTTACACCAGAGCGAGAAAGCAGAACAGGAATGCCCATTTGGGCCACTTTAATCACCATCTCTGAAGTAAGGCGACCAGTTGTGTAGAAAATTTTATCTTCACCTGTTTCTTCTTTGAGCCACATCTCACCTGCAAGCGTATCCACAGCATTGTGGCGACCGACATCTTCCACAAATGACAATACCTCATTGCCTTTGCAAACCGCACAGCCATGCACCGCACCTGCTTTTTTGTAGGTGTCGTTGTAATGAGTCAACGCTTCCAATGCGGAATAGATTTCTGATTGTTTAAGCGGAACTTGAGGCACTTGATAGTTCTCAAGCTGCTTCATCACGTTGCCATACATGGTGCCTTGACCACAGCCAGATGTGACGGTTTTCTTTTTCAGAGCGCCTTCTAAATGTTCGGTATTTTCTTTAGTAATTACCGCTGCGGAATGCGTTTCCCAGTCAATAATGACGGATTCAATCGCTGCTGGATCGGACAGGAAGCTTTGGTTTTTCAAATAACCTAGTACTAACGCTTCTGGACGCGAACCTAGCGTCATGAGCGTGACCACTTCTTTCCAGTTCAGCATGACCGTAAGAGGACGCTCGCATGCGATTTGCTTTGTCAGTTTTTCGCCGTACTCGTCGTACACGTCGACTTCAATGGTTTGCAGGGGATTTTCACTGGTTTTAATAATATTTGGTTTCAGCACAGTCGTGTCCTAGTGATTAAGAGCGTTAGGTTGCTACGCATTTAGCTTGCTAAGTGGTTAGCAAAGCAAATCTCGTTCCAAAATAGCGGTTCCCACAAAAATTGCGAGGTTTTATGTCAACAATGCATTAAAACTGCGAGTTCGCAGTAATGACACATCAGTACATTTGAGTTTCGGCTAGTTTGGTACTTATAGCCAGAGGACATGAATAGGCTAAGCTTTATCAGTGTGGCTCGTTTATTGCCTATAAGTCAATAAAATGGTCGAAAGTAAGGTCAAAGTGTCCTGATTGCTTTCAGACCAAAATAGAAAAACTGGGTGAGTTATGTCGGATAAGAAAGATTTCGAGAACAATTACGAGAAGACCGAAGACGCATGGCCAATTGGCGTAGAGCTTGTTGAGCATGAGATCAGTACAGGGATTTGGGTAACAACCCAATGGCAGTTGACGGGATTTGCGCTAAATCCGACGGAAGAGACTCCAGATGTTTGTCTGTTGCAATTGCACAAAGACGAGCGTACAGACTACCGCTTTAACTTAAGCTCTCAGCAACCTAAACTTTTTTTAGTGATGGATAACGTCGAGTCTGGTGAAAAACCAGCGATACAGCTACTAACGGCTTCACAATCTGTCGCGGCGCAATATATGGATGGCGACAACCTTGTACTATCCAACGATATGCCGTTAGCCGTTCAGGCTTGGATGGAAGCCTTCATCGGTCGCCACGGTGAGTTGTTAGAAGTAAGACGTAAGAAACGCAAAGGAGCGGGCAGAGCAAATGGCAACTAGTTTTTTAAGCCGTTGGTCGAAACGTAAATTAGAAGAATCTTCCCAACATGATGAAGAGATCACGCCGATAGCAGAGACGGAGCAATCCGAAGATAGTGTCACAGCGCTTTCAAACGCTGACGAAAGCTCAGACGCTTTGAACGTCAATGAGATTAGTCTGGCTCCAGATATTACCGCGAGTGTAGAGACTGAAAAGCCCGAAGAAATGTCTGTGGCGCAACTGCTGGTTTCTGAAGCTTCAGAAAGTGTTAAGAAAGCCGCGCTGCGCAAAATGTTCTTGTCCGAAGAATTTAACGTGCGTGATGGCCTAGACGATTACGATGATGATTACAGTAACTTAAAGTCACTTTCTAAAGACGTCGCAGAGACGCTGCGTGATTGGGTTAAAGAAAAAGTGGAAGAAGAACCTGACGCTGAAACGGCGCAAGGAGCTGAACTTAATGCTGACGATATCGCATCTGAGGTGGTTGAAGATGCAGAACCAAACGCCGAAAAAAGTGCCGAAATTACCCAAGATGAAAGTGAACTGTATATAAATACAGTGTCTGGTGGAAGTGATACTTTTGCTGAGGATTCACCGCCTAACGAGGTGAGACAAAATATACCACACAAAGAATAGGTACATTTTGACTAAACACTCAATGAACCGGCTGGGACAAAATGTCTCAACCGGTTTTTTTATCCCTACTATTTGTCGGTAAAATATCTAAGTGGTTGAATGTTAATTGATATTTTGTTGGCATGAACTTTGCTGTTTGTTGCTCAATACCAATCTGGTTGAAGTTAGCACGGACGCACTGCGTAGTATTCATCGCCTATAGATGGCGGAATAAGAATGCTCATTGATAAGTTAATCAGCAGAATCTCCGGCGCTAACTACACTAAGAGATGGAAAAGACTATCCATGTTCATAAATGGAATTGAGCAATGCTGAAACAACTATTAGAACAAGCAACTTCCAATAACGGTAAAGCGAGGCTGTATGCTTTCGAAAATACCGTAGAGTTGACCAATCTTATTCCACCAACCGTAAGCTATGAAAGCGGCGGTAATACTTTGATTGTGGGTCCAACGGCAATCATCGAAAGTGCGGCAGCGCAATTGTCGCAAATGAACAGCCTAACACTGCTTTCTACCGATGGCGAAAAGGGAACAAATCCCGAGCTTTACTACGCCAATTCGGTTCAGGTTTCAGGGTTCTTAGGTACGTTTGAAGTTCTGATTGAAAATCATGGTTCGACCAACAATCTTGCCAAGGTCGCGATCAATAGCGATTGTTTCGATATCGTACTCGATCTTTGCCTAAACAGCTGCATGTCGGAAGAAGTACCAGTACCGGGCTACTACCCAGTTGGTCGTGGCTATCCGAAACTGGCTGAGGCGTTGGAAGAAATTCCAACCTTGATGGGGACATTCGATAAACCGAAATTCTTCCGTTTAGATACCGATCTATGTGCACATAGCTCTCGTGGCGTAAAAGGTTGCGAACGTTGTGTGGATGCTTGTCCGGCAGGGGCGCTATCGAGTGAAGGCAGCGACAAAACGGGCCATCGCATCGAGATCAATCCATACCTATGTCAAGGCGTGGGTACTTGTGCTACAGCGTGTCCGACAGAAGCTATTCATTACGCATTGCCAAACCCCGAAGATACGCAAAAGTTTATTGAACGTACGCTAGCCAACTATGAGCAAGCGGGTGGTTTAGATCCTATCGTATTGATTTGTAGTTCTCGCCACGAGAACTACAACGTGATGGCACTAAAAGCACTGCCAGATAACGTGATTCCAATTGTGGTGGAAGAACTGCCTTCGGTTGGTATTGATACTTGGTTCGCCGCGCTTGTGAACGGTGCCACTCAGGTGCTGTTTGCGGCTTCGCGTTTTATGCCTCAAACCATTATTCGTGTACTTAATAGCGAAGTAGGTATTGCTCAAGAACTGCTCGACCAACTTGGTATCGCCAAAGAAACCATCGACATTCTGTATCTAGAATCACTACGTGAAGGTGCTCCGACACTTTGTACCGAGTCTTTTGATTTGGCATTAGGTGATTTGCAAGGTAACAAACGTCAGCGTCTATTTACGGCGTTGGATGCGTTGTCAGCATCGCGTATTCCAGTTGAGAACATTGTTGAACTGCCAGCGAATGCACCTTACGGCACGGTTTCTTGTGAAAGCAAAGATTGTACGTTGTGCATGAGCTGTGTGGCGGTGTGTCCAACACGTGCATTGCATACGGACGGCCAATCTCCGTCGCTTAAATTCGTCGAGCAAGACTGCATTCAATGTGGGCTGTGCGAGAAAGCGTGTCCAGAGAAAGTGCTGACGCTTACTCCTCGTATGAACTGGGTGAAAGAAGAACGCCAGAAAGCGGTTGTGATTCATGAAGAAAAGGCAGCCGAGTGCATTCGCTGTCACAAGCCTTTTGCACCGCAATCAATGATCGACATGCTGCAAAACAAGCTTCGTGGTCATTCTCACTTCTCTGATGAAGCTGCCATTAATCGCATCGCCATGTGTGAAGACTGTCGTGTGATCGACATGTTTGAATCGATGGCTGCAGATCCAATGAATCAATTGAAATACTAGGAGCTCGCAGTGGATACACAACAAGAACAAACACTGAGAACAGACATTTATCTCGTTCTATCCGCACTTTTTCGTAGTGCGCCAAGTGATGAAATGCTGGCGTTCCTGAAATCGCTAGAAATTGAACCGTCTGAGAGCGCGATGCAAAAAGCTTGGCTCGCACTGCAACAAGCCGCGAACGAAGCGCAGCGAGAAGCGTTAGAAGAAGAATATCAAGATCTGTTTATTGGCATTGGCCGTGGTGAAGTCGTGCCATTCGGATCTTGGCATCGCACTGGCTCGATGATGGAAAAACCGTTAGCGGAAATTCGTCGCGATTTGGATCTTTTGGGCATCGAACGAGAAGAGAACGTGAAAGAGCCTGAAGACCATATTTCTGCACTGTGCGAAGTGATGGCAATGCTGACGGGTGAAGAGGAAGAACTTCAACAAGCGGTGTTTAACAAACACATCGCCCCTTGGTTCCAATCTTTTACGCGCCAACTAGAGAACGCAGAAAGCGTGAACTTCTACAAGCCAGCTGCACAGCTTTGCGATGCGTTTTTAACGTTAGAGCAAGTGCGCTTTAGCGTGAACACCAAAAGCAGTAAGAGCAAATTAAAAATTGATGTGAAAAACGTCACTGATTACGAGTAATCGAGCAGTACTTGGTCATATCGATAGAGAGGCATGAGTCTCCAAAGATCTACCGTAAGGTAAGGAAGCAATGATGAAAGATAATAAAGAAATAAACACAAGCCGTAGGGATCTCCTAAAAGGCTTCACAACCGCTGCCGTTGCTGGTGCTGTTGTTGCGGGAACCACGAAAGTGGCCGTTGCTTCAGAAACGGTTGAGCCTTCTGAAAAAGACGTGAAGAAGAAAGGGTATCGTGAAACTCAACACATTCGCGATTACTACGACACACTTTAGGAGATAACGGATGAAACTTGTCAAACGCTCCGACAGTGTGAGCAAAGAAACGAACCAGCTTGGCGTATCTCGTCGTGCATTCATGAAAAACACTTCGCTTGCCGCTGGTGGCGCAGTGGTTGGTGCTAGTCTATTCGCACCGGGAATGATGAAAAAAGCGCAAGCAAAATCCGTCGATCCAGAAGCGAAAACAGAAGTGAAACGTACTATCTGTTCTCACTGTTCAGTGGGTTGTGGTATTTACGCAGAAGTTCAAAATGGTGTTTGGACGGGTCAAGAGCCTGCATTCGACCACCCATTTAACGCCGGTGGTCACTGTGCAAAAGGCGCAGCACTGCGTGAACATGGTCACGGTGAGCGTCGTCTAAAATACCCAATGAAGCTTGAAAACGGTAAGTGGAAAAAGCTTTCTTGGGATCAAGCGATAGAAGAAATCGGTAACAAAGTGATGGACATCCGCAAAGAGTCTGGCCCTGATTCGGTTTACTTCTTAGGAAGCGCAAAGCACAGCAACGAACAAGCGTACTTGTTCCGCAAAATGGCATCACTTTGGGGCACTAACAACGTTGACCACCAAGCGCGTATTTGTCACTCAACAACCGTGGCGGGTGTAGCGAACACTTGGGGTTACGGTGCGATGACCAACTCTTTCAATGACATGCACAACTGTAAGTCAATGCTGTTCATTGGTTCAAACCCAGCTGAAGCACACCCAGTAGCGATGCAGCACATTCTGATCGCGAAAGAGAAGAACAACTGTAAGATCGTCGTAGCGGATCCTCGTCGTACACGTACGGCAGCAAAATCGGATCACTATGTATCACTTCGTCCTGGTTCTGATGTAGCATTCATTTGGGGTGTGTTGTGGCACATCTTCGAAAACCAATGGGAAGATAAAGAGTTCATCCGTCAACGTGTATTCGGTATGGATGAAATCCGTGCTGAAGTAGCGAAGTGGACGCCAGCAGAAGTTGAGCGTGTAACAGGCGTAAGCGAAGAAGACGTTTACCAAACAGCAAAACTGCTTTCTGAAAATCGCCCAGGCTGTATCGTTTGGTGTATGGGTGGTACTCAGCATACTACCGGTAACAACAACACACGTGCTTACTGTGTGCTTGAGCTAGCACTTGGTAACATTGGTAAATCAGGCGGCGGCGCAAACATCTTCCGTGGTCACGATAACGTACAAGGCGCAACCGACCTTGGCGTACTTTCTGACACGCTACCGGGCTACTACGGCCTTTCTGAAGGTGCTTGGCGTCATTGGTCAAAAGTGTGGGAAATCGATTACGAATGGATCAAAGGTCGTTTCGATGACAACGCTTACGGTGGTCAAAAACCAATGAACAGTGCAGGTATTCCTGTATCTCGTTGGGTGGATGGCGTACTGGAAAACAAAGACAACATTCGTCAACGCGAAAACATCCGTGCAATGTTCTACTGGGGTCACGCAGTGAACTCTCAAACACGTGGTGTTGAGATGAAAAAAGCGATGCAGAAGTTGGACATGATGGTGATTGTGGACCCATACCCAACTGTTGCTGCGGTAATGAACGACCGTACCGACGGCGTTTACCTGCTTCCTGCAACAACGCAGTTTGAAACATACGGCAGTGTTACCGCTTCTAACCGCTCTCTGCAATGGCGTGATCAGGTGATTGAACCTTTGTTCGAATCAAAACCTGACCATGAAATCATGTACCTGCTTTCGAAGAAACTGGGCTATTCCGATCTTCTGTTCAAAAACATCCGTGTTGAAAACAACCAGCCGGTGATTGAAGACCTAACGCGTGAATTCAACAAAGGCATGTGGACGATTGGTTACACAGGCCAAAGCCCAGAGCGTTTGAAAGCGCACCAACAAAACTGGCATACGTTCCACAAAACCACATTGGAAGCGGAAGGTGGCCCTGTAAACGGTGAAACCTACGGTCTACCTTGGCCATGTTGGGGTACACCGGAAATGAAACACCCAGGTACACACATTCTGTACGATACGTCTAAGACGGTTGCAGAAGGCGGCGGTAACTTCCGTACGCGCTTTGGTGTGGAATTCGAAGGCAAGAGCCTTCTTGCAGAAGACAGCTACTCGAAAGGCTGTGAAATCAAAGATGGTTACCCAGAGTTCACTGACAAGTTATTGAAACAACTAGGTTGGTGGGACGATCTAACCGCTGAAGAGAAAGCGGCAGCAGAGGGTAAAAACTGGAAGACTGACCTTTCTGGCGGTATTCAGCGTGTCGCGATCAAGCATGGTTGTATTCCATTTGGTAACGCGAAAGCGCGTGCGATTGTTTGGACGTTCCCAGACCGCGTACCACTGCATCGTGAACCACTATACACACCGCGCCGTGACCTTGTAACGGATTACCCAACTTGGGACGACAAAGATGCCATCTTCCGTGTTCCTACGTTGTATAAATCCATTCAAGAGCAAGACAAATCGGGCGAGTACCCAATCGTTCTGACTTCGGGCCGTCTGGTTGAATACGAAGGTGGTGGTGAAGAGACGCGTTCAAACCCATGGCTTGCCGAGCTTCAACAAGAAATGTTTGTTGAAGTGAATCCGAAAGACGCGAACGACCTTGGTTTCAGAGATGGTGATGATGTTTGGGTTGAAGGTGCAGAGAAGGGACGAATCAAGGTGAAAGCGATGGTAACACGCCGTGTGAAACCTGGCTTGGCGTTCATTCCGTTCCACTTTGGCGGTAAGTTCGAAGGTGAAGACCTACGTCCTAAATACCCAGAAGGTACACAGCCTTACGTTGTTGGCGAATCGGCCAACACGGCAACCACTTACGGTTACGACCCGGTTACCTTGATGCAGGAAACCAAAGTAACCCTATGTAACATTCGTAAAGCGTAAGGAGTCTGACAATGGCACGAATGAAATTTCTATGTGACACCAAGCGCTGTATCGAGTGTAACGGCTGTGTTACTGCATGTAAGAACGAAAACGACGATGCGCTTGAATGGGGCATTCAACGTCGCCGCGTGGTAACACTAAACGATGGTGAAGCCGGTGAAAACTCCATCTCTGTTGCTTGTATGCACTGTACCGATGCGCCTTGTATGGCAGTTTGTCCAGCTGATTGTTTCGAACATACCGAAGACGGTATCGTACTTCACAATAAAGATCTGTGTATCGGTTGTGGTTACTGTTTGTTTGCTTGTCCGTTTGGCGCACCTCAGTTCCCTAAACAAGAAGCGTTTGGTGAACGTGGCAAAATGGATAAATGTACTTTCTGTGCGGGCGGCCCAGAAACAGAGCCTGGCTCTGAGGAAGAGCGCCAAAAATACGGTGCGAACCGTATCGCAGAAGGCAAGTTACCAATGTGTGCATCGCTTTGTTCAACAAAAGCGCTGCTTGCGGGTGACGCAGAGAAAGTCTCTGACATTTTCCGTCAACGTGTGGTAGAACGCGGCGCGAAAAACGCAGGTTGGACAGACGGAAACGATCTTTCTTACGATGCGACGAAAAGCTAAGTAAGGAGAGGCACATGTTAAACACGCTTAAACGTGCGTCTCTAGCAATGCTGTCAATGATGACGGCATTGCTGCTGACTTTCGCAATGCCTGCTTCAGCAGAGGAACAATCTTCTAAAGTTATTCAACAGGAGATCACGCAACTCGCCGGGGCAGACTATTGGCGCGAGGTCAGAGAGGGGCAAGAAGGCTACACCACGTCTCAATCGCCAGAACATGGCGTATTGATCAGTAAACCTGGTGAGACTTGGTACATTCTAAAAGAGAAATGGATGTCTCCAGCTGGTGCTGTCGCGATTTTCGGCAGTATTGCAATGGTAATCATGGCTTACGTACTTGTTGGCCCTTTAATGCTTAGCAAGCCGCGTACTGGCAGAAAGATGAAACGTTGGTCTCGTTTAGACCGCGCGCTTCACTGGAGTATGGCGTTTACATTCTTAACGTTGGCATTCAGTGGTTTGATGCTGGTTTACGGTAAGCACTTCTTAAAACCGTACGTTCCTACTGAGTTCTGGGGCTTTATCGTCATGTTGGCGAAGCAGTACCACAATTACATGGGACCATTGTTCTTCATTTTGCTGATGCTCGTGCTCTTTAAATGGTGGCGCAAGTCGATTCCAAACATGACTGATGTTCGTTGGTTCATGAAAATGGGCGGTATGGTTGGTAAACACAAAGGCACACACCCGTCAGCTGGTTTCTCAAACGGTGGCGAGAAGGCAATCTATTGGTTATTGATCTTCTTTGGTGCTATCGCGGCAGTGAGTGGCTTAGTTCTAGATTTTCCTATCTTTGGCCAAACTCGCCGTGACATGGAGCTTTCTAACTTAGTTCACGCGATTTCGGCACTGATTCTAATCTGTGGCTTTATCTTCCACATCTATATTGGTCTATTCGGTATGGAAGGTGCGCTAGAAGGCATGGTGACAGGTGAAGTTGATGAAACATGGGCGAAAGAGCATCACGATCTTTGGTATGAAGAAGTGAAATCCAAAGAAGCGATGGGCGAAACAGATACGGCACAAACGGAAGCAAAAGGAGCGAAAGCGAATGAACAAACCTCATAATGGGATTTGGGTTGCGTACATCCTGAGCTGTCTGACCCCGTTTACGTTTCTGATCTCAGGCGTTATCGCAATTATCTATGCTGGTTACCGATTAGATAAGGGAGAAGACAGCGACGTAGTGATTTCTCATTACTACGGTTTAATTCGTACCTTCTTTCTCTACCTGACGTTTTTTGTTGTGTTGATCGTCACCGTCGCGACTTCTAATGGTGTACTCGTTGGCGTGAGTGATTATTGGTTGCATAGTACTTTGCTTGAAACCATCGCTTACTTTATTCCTTGGGTAGGGATGGTGTTTGCTGCATTAGCCATCTTGGTGTGGTTTATGCGAATGTTTCAAGGGATGCAGCAACTGCGCAATAACCAACCACACAGACCATCGACAGGTCCAAACCTTTAATCAGCACTCTTTAAGCAAAACCGCCTGTTAAGGCGGTTTTTTTGTTGCTGTCACGTCTCAAATATGAAGCGCTGAGTCGCAGGGGTGATACTTGATGCAACTTATTGAGTGAATTTACGTAACTGGGCAGAAAATCATAGTTAAGTAAGAAACATGTAAAAAAATCGCGTCGCGATGAGACATTAGTCTCACTCACGCTATTGTTCATTTACTCAGGATTCATCGTCCCGTTAAAGTACGCTGCGCTCAGAAATTCAAAGAGTTGCATACGTGAAAATTGCCATCAATACATTCAGTCTACGCATACAGAGGAATCTCTATCGGAGGATGTTTGATTAAGGCATCTTGCTCTCACAAATAAAAAGAGCGAAACGAGCATTAAATGATGCGGCAAGGTAAGAAAAGGACAAACACGTTACGGCTATGATCCCTCAATTCGTCATTCCTATCACGAATCGCTTTGGCGAAAGCTATCACTTCTCAGGTCAGTTACTTACTAGCGGCGAACCTAAAACATTCGTGACCATACAAGAGGCAATAGAGTTTCTTGAGAGCCTTGGTGAGCTTGACCTTCGCTCTGTCGAGGACTTGTTCTATGCGATTGGTCAATTCAAGCCAAACATACCTGACGGTGAGCTTACTTCCCAACACTATAATTCAACGTTTGCCAATGCTTTGGTGAACGGTGACTTGCATGTCGCTCGAATTTTGCCAACTGGAGAAAACTACGCACTCTCCTCTGCGGTTACGCCTCCACCGACTCGTAGTACCGTCAATACAAAGCCGTCGAAGGGAAAGGGGAAGTCGAATAAAAAGAGTGGAAGAAGTGCCGCATCCGCCAAGCCTCAGCAACAAAGTAGCGAAAAACATGAGAAAGCCGGTGACCCTGTATCACTTGTTACGGGTGAAGAAATTCTCGAACTCTATGATATCGAGCTGCAACAAGGCACTACTTGGCAGCGTACTTATCGCTCTTCGCAGTCGGATGTAAATCATGGAATGGGCTTTGGTTGGCGACATGCATTTCAGTTTGAATTACGCGAAAAGACGGACGAGAAAGATAATGTTATCGCTTGGGAGTTTGTTGACGATAAGGCCGATATCACAGAATTTGAGCCAGTAGATATTGGAGCAACAAGTTATCAAATATACGCTGGTGCGAGCTGTTATTTCCTGAGCTCAACAACTCGGATTGTAACGCTCGCTAGTGGGCATCAATATCGGTTTGAGCAAAAAGATGATCGTTGGCTTGTTAAACAAGTTAGAAATGGCACGTTTTCAACGTTTCAATTGCAGTATTCTCGAAACCATCGATTGATCGAGATCGCATATAACAAGCGTCCGGTTCTTGAATGTCAATATGATAAGCAAGGACGCCTTGTAGAACTGCTTAATGCAAAGTCCCAAAAAGTTCTGACAACTTATACCTATGATGAGCACGATGATTTGGTCAGTGCAACTAATCATTTGGGCTTAAAGGAACAATATCAATATAGCGGTCATTTAATTGTTAAGCGTGTACGACCAACTGGCTTTACTCATTATTTTGAATGGGATGGCGAAGGTGCTAACGCGAAATGCATCAGGAACGTTGGGGACGCAGGAATTTATGACTATCGCTTCCATTATCAGGGAAATCATTCTTCTTATTCTGACTCGTTAGATCATCAATGGTCTTTCTTGCATGACGAGCAGGGTAACATACTCGAGAAAATAAGCCCCACAGGTAAAACTTGGCGATGGCAATATGATGAATTAGGACGAAAAGCACAAGCTATCTATCCTGATCAGTCAACGGTCAATTATCAATATAATCAGCATGGTCAATTAGTTTCTAAGCTTCATTCCTCTGGCAAAGAAATTCAATATGGTTATGACGGCTTAGGTAAGTTAGTTAAAACGGTTTCACCTGACGGGGATATCGAGAAGGCTTACTACAATAGCCTCGGTCAAAGAGTTTGGGATACCGATCAGTTCGGCTGTGTCACGGAATATGATTACGATAAACACGGTCAAGTCGTCAAAAAAGAGTCTGAAGATGGTAAGAAAAGTCAGTGGTGGTGGGATGAACAACAAAGACTTATCGCGAATGAAATAGACGGTACATTACTTCGTTACAGCTACAACGAAGAAGATCTGGTGAATGGCGTCGCTTATCCCGATGGGTGTATTGCTCAACTCGCTTATGATCAATTTGGCAGGCGTACATCAGTTCGTTATTTTAACGACGAAGACAAAGTCGGTTATAGCGAAGAATATTCTTACGATGAGCACAGCCGTGTTGCTCAGATTCGAACGCCAGCAGGCATTACCTCGTATCAGTGGGGAGCACTCGCGCAACAAGAAGCAGTCATCTTCCCCGATGGCAGCCATATTTCTTATGAATACAATCAACAACGTAACCTGACTAAATTAGTTCGGAGTGACGGCTTAGAATTCGAATTCCTGTATGACGATGAAGGCCAGCTATCAGGAACTGTTGGGTTTGATAATCTACAAAGCCAATTTAATTATGACGATATGGGGCGGATCCATCGTAAGCAAGTCGCCGATAGGACCGTGCTGTACCGCTATGACGCTGCGGGTTATCTCAAGCACGTCAAAGCAGGAAATGGTCGCAGTATTGTAGAGAACCACTTCAATTATACGCTTGGTGGGCGACTTACTTTCGCATCCAATCGCCATCAAACATTGCAATACCAATACTCTTCATTCGGGCATTTAACAAAGCGCATTCAAGGTCAGTTTGAGATAGCGCAGGAGTTTAACAGAGTTGGCCAACGCGTATCTCAGGTACTGCCAGATAATACGGAGCTGAACTTCTCTTATGATCGATATGGGCGTTTTTCAGCGATTCGATTTGGAAACCTAGATTTACCTCAAATCAAATTTCATTACGATGAAATGGGACGAGTTTCCCAAATTAAAACGGCACATTTTAATGAGCGCATCATTTATGATGGTGTTGGTCGTTTGGTTGAACAACATTGGCCAGATAGAGAGAAAAAGTACGTTTACAACGCACAAAACCGCATTTCATCAATCATTGATAATACGGTAGGAGCAACGCATTATCAGTACGATGCCTTAGGGCAACTGAAACGAGTCAATGCTTCCGGAGAAGTGACTAAGTTTGAATACGATAGTTTTGGCAATCCTACTTTGCCAACTTCAGAGGTATTCGCTGATCGTATTGAAGTACACGATCGTGTCCGGTTCAAATATGACGCGCAAGGAAACCAGACAAAACGTGAGGGGCAAGGACAAGTTCAGACTCGAGTGTTTGATGCGTTAAATCAGCTCATTGAAGTTCACACCGACGATGTCATCAGTCAATATGAATATGATGCTCTAGGGCGCAGAACGAAGAAAATTACACAAAAAGGCGTTACAGAGTTCTTGTGGGAAGGTGAACGTTTAATTGGTGAACGCTCTTCAGGTGCTTTCCGCTGGTACCTATATCAACCTGAAACCTACACGCCAGTGGCACTGCTAGAAAATGACGTTATTTATTGGTACCAGTGCGATCAAGTTGGTAAACCAGAGCGACTAATCGATTGCGAAGGGAATGTTGTATGGAGTGCAAGTTACGATGCTCACGGTTTTGCTCATGTACATATTGAAAATGTAGCAAATCCATTGCGTTTTCAAGGGCAGTACTTCGATCGAGAAACCAACTTACATTACAACCTCGCTCGGTATTACGACCCTAAGCTAGGACGTTTTATCCAACAAGACCCGATATCTATTGCTGGTGGCATTAACCATTACCAATATGCAGTCAATCCTATCCAGTGGATTGACCCAACAGGTTTCCTTTGTGAAGAAGGGCTAAAACGCTTACAGCAAATGCTGACTGAGTATCAGGCGCAAAGCGATGTCCCCCAAGAGGTTTGCGATCAGATTTTAGAAGCAGCAAAAGAGTCATCCGTCGGAGAAGATGGTGTTCGCTCGCAAGTCAAAATCCGCAAACCCAAAGGTAAAAATCATATTCGATATGAATACGATTTAGACCATATTGATTGTGAGAGAAACGAGATTACTTTTTATCGTCATATCAATCATTCAGATGGCAGCAGACACGAAGTGCAGTATGTTGTTGGGATTGAGGAATTTGTAAATGCGCATGTTTTTGACTCAGAGAAAGTTGGTGGGGAAGAAGGTTGCACGATCTTCACTGAAGATCTTGTGCTGAACAAAGCAAAGTATAAAGAAAACTCTGAACTCAATACGAGTGGTTATGAGCTAACAGAAAGAAACAAAGCAAAAATTGATGAATGTTTGAAAGAGCGTCAAAAGGCTATGGACGCTCGAGCTGGCGAAGAGGGATATAACGCTCAAATCGGCAATATTAACCAACAATCTGCAAAAATTGGTGAGTTGGCCGCGGATGACTTTGTCCGGAGTAAACGCCCTAATGCTAAGTTGCTTCATCCCAAAGATATTGGAACATCAATTTCGAAGCCGGGCGATTTCGATATGGTGTACCTTGTAGAGAAGCCCGATCCCGGAGAAATAATCATCGTCGAGGCTAAGGGAGGCAGCAGCCCGCTGGGCAGCCGTAAAATTGGAAATATGGCATATCAGCAAGGGACAACTGAATATGCAGCAGCAATTATTGGTGAGATGTCTAAGAATGAGCGAGGTACAACAGAGTGGGAAGCGGCAACGGAAATAAAACTAGCGTTAAAGAGAGGGCGACCTATTAGGTACATTCATACTCAAACGGCAATCTATGACGCGGGACAGGTTTCAAAGGTTAAAGGCAAAGAATTTAAAATAGATTTAGGGGAGTTATAAATGTCTAGGAAAGTTAGAATTGAGCGAAATGCTAATCCGAAACTGACCCCAGAGTTAGTCCAAGGTTACAGCTCTGATATTAATCGAGACCTTGATATGCGTAAAGACGTAATCAATGTTCGCAGAGAGAACTTAGTTGCTTTAAGCGATGAAGCGTTTGAGCAGGTGAGGTGGTATACATGGCTTCCACATTCAATCGAAAACGAACAAACCGGTACACTATGTCTGTATGAAGCATCATTAATGCGTGCCTTTTATCATCAGCTCGCCATGAGACCTGACGAGCCTCAAAGTATTCAATTACCTGGATACCCGGAAGTAACCTGGAAAGGTGAAGGTATTTTAAAAACGGGGTGTTTACACCCTAACCGATGGCTTGATGCTTATTTCACTTCGGTGATTGTGCGTGACAAACCCAGTATGGACCTGTTGGCGAACTTTCCGATTTCTCTAATGAAGCAAAGCGCCACTAAGGCAGGTGAGCTTTCTTACATGTTAGTGGATGTAATTCAGTCATTCCACAACCGCACATCGGATTACCCTGATAAGCTAGTTGCAGCAATGGACGCTGCAATTGCTCAGGGTGATGACTGGGCATTAGAAATCGCCATGGGCATTTTAGAAACCTTTGCCGCCCTGACAACTGATATTGGTTATGACTTTGAAGAGGTACTCATTAAGAACCTGCAGTTCCAGGAGCAATATCAAATGCGCTTGGATGCTCCTAAAAAATTGATTTCAATCGAAACCTTCATCTCTTTCCCTCTGCTTGGCATGGCTTGTATGTGGTACGACAAAGGCAACCGTTTATCTATTGAAACCGGTTGGCTTCCTCCTTATCTCGTCGAGGGGCGTTGGCTAGAAGAAGTAAAAGCAGGGAAGATCACTCGATAAATTATCATTTAGTTAGAAATTCAGCATATAAGCCACCTTTCACGAGGTGGCTTATATGTTTACCGATATTCAATCAACCCCATCTAGTGGATTGACCCAACAGGTTTCCTCTGTGAAGAAGGGTTAAAATGCTTACAGAAAATGCTGGCAGAGTATCAGGCGCAAATAACGTTCCCCAAAAGGTAAAAATCATATCCGATATGAATACGATTTAGACCATATCGATTGCGAGAGAAACGAGATTACTTTTTATCGTCATATTAATCATTCAGATGGCACCAGACACGAAGTGCAATATGTTGTTGGGATTGAGGAGTTTGTCAATGCGCATGTTTTTGACTCTGAGAAAGTTGGTGGGGAGAAAGGTTGCACGATCTTCACTGAAGATCTTGTGCTGAATAAAGCAGAGTATAAAGAAAACTCAGAACTCAATATGAGTGATTATGAGCTAACAGAAAAAAACAAAGCAAAAATTGATGAATGCTTGAAAGAGCGTCAAGAGGCAATGGACGCCCGAACTGGCGAAGAGGGATATAACGCTCAAATTGGCAATATTAACCAACAGTCTGCAAAAATTGGTGAGTTAGCCGCGGATGACTTTGTCCGGAGTAAACGTCCTAATGCTAAGCTGCTTCATCCCAAAGATATTGGAACCTCAATTTCGAAGCCGGGCGATTTTGATATGGTTTACGAGGTGGAAGAGCCGCCACCAGGTGAAATTATCATTGTTGAGGCCAAAGGGGGTAGCAGCCCGCTAGGCAGCCGTAAGCTCGGAAATATGGCATATCAGCAAGGGACAACTGAATATGCAACTGCAATTACTGATTTAATGGCTCAAAAGGACAAAGATACAACCGAATGGAAAGCGGCCAGAAGTATAAATAAAGCATTGAGAAAGAAAATTCCCGTTAGATATATTCATACTCAAACCGCTATTTCTGATGCTGGAGATGTTTCTTCAGTTAATGTAAAAGAATTTAACGTAGGATTAGGAGTGAAATAAATGCCTGAAAAAAATAAGAAAAATCACGTAGAGAGAAAGGCGGAACCTCATCTGACACTAAATGATGTCGCTGACTACCAAATGTATATCAATGAGGATTTAGACGAGCGCAAAGAGCTAATTGTAATCCGTAGAGAGAACTTAGTCGCTCTTAGCGACGGCGTTTCAGAACAAGTGAGGTGGTATACTTGCTTTCCATCTTCAATAGAAACTGAACAAATCGGAACACTTTGCCTTTATGAGGCGTCATTGATGCGTGCTTTTTACCATCAACTTGCCATTAAACCAAGCGAACCTCAAAGCGTTAAATTACCTGATTATCCAGAAGTGACATGGAAAGGCGAAGGTATTTTGAAAACTGGATGTTTACACCCTAATCGATGGTTGGATGCTTATTTTACTTCGGTGATTGTGCGTGATAAACCTAGTATGGACATATTGGCGAACTTTCCGATTTCTTTGATGAGACAGAGCTCTACCAAAGCGGGTGAGCTGTCTTATATGCTAGTAGACGTCATTCAGTCATTCCACAACCGCACATCGGACTATCCTGATAAGCTGGTTGCAGCAATGGACGCAGCGGTAGCTCAAGGAGATAACTGGGCGTTGGAAATTGCGATGGGGATCCTAGAAACCTTCGCTGCGCTAACTACTAACATTGGCTATGACTTTGAGGAAGTGCTAGTCAAAAACCTACAGTTCCAAGAGAAATATCATCTTCGAGAATTAGGACCAGATAGGATAGGCATCCGCACTTTCATTAATTTCCCTCTGCTTGGCATGGCTTGTATGTGGTACGACAAAGGCAACCGTTTATCTATTGAAACCGGTTGGCTTCCTCCTTATCTCGTCGAGGGGCGTTGGCTAGAAGAAGTAAAAGCAGGGAAGATCACTCGATAAATTATCATTTAGTTAGAAATTCAGTATATAAGCCACCTTTCACGAGGTGGCTTATATGTTTACCGATATTCAATCAACCCCATCTAGTGGATTGACCCAACAGGTTTCCTCTGTGAAGAAGGGTTAAAATGCTTACAGCAAATGCTGGCAGAGTATCAGGCGCAAATAACGTTCCCAAAAGGTAAAAATCATATCCGATATGAATACGATTTAGACCATATTGATTGCGAGAGAAACGAGATTACTTTTTATCGTCATATTAATCACTCAGATGGCAGTAGACACGAAGTGCAGTATGTTGTTGGGATTGAGGAATTTGTCAATGCGCATGTTTTTGACTCAGAGAAAGTTGGCGGGGAAGAAGGTTGCACGATCTTCACTGAAGATCTTGTGTTGAATAAAGCAGAGTATAAAGAAAACTCTGAACTCAATACGAGTGATTATGAGCTAACAGAAAAAAACAAAGCAAAAATTGATGAATGCTTGAAAGAGCGTCAAGAGGCAATGGACGCTCGATATGGCGAAGAGGGATAAAACGCTCAAATTGGTAATATTAACCAACAGTCTGCAAAGATAGGTGAGTTGGCCGCGGATGACTTTGTCCGGAGTAAACGTCCTAATGCTAAGCTGCTTTATCCCAAAGATATTGGAACCTCAATTTCGAAGCCGGGCGACTTTGATATGGTCTACGAGGTGGAAGAGCCACCACCAGGTGAAATTATCATTGTTGAGGCTAAAGGGGGTAGCAGCCCGCTGGGTAGCAGAAAAATTGGAAATATGGCATATCAGCAAGGGACAACGGAATACACTGCAGAAATCACCAACCTAATGTCTGAAAAAAGGAAGGGACGACTGAAAAATAACAGCAAGACAAATCCAAGATGCAGCTTTATCCGGCATACCTATTCGATATATACATACTCAAGCAAGCATTCAAGAGAACGGGGATGCATCGGATGTAAAACTAAAAGTGGCAGAGTTTAAAATTAATTCTAAAGGGCTAATTTAAAATGCAAAGTAAAGTTGTAGAACGCAAAGCAACCCCTGAGTTGAGTCAAAGTGGGGTTTCTTCTGAGAAAGAATTTATCAATAAAATATTAGATAAAAGAAAAGAAGGCCTTAAAGTCAGGCGAGAAAACTTGGTTAGTCTTGGTGATTTTGCCATTGACCAGGTTCGCTGGTATACCTGGTTTCAAGCCTCTCATGAAGACGAACAAATTTGTACATTACGCCTTTATGAAACTTCTTTAATGGGAGCCTGTTATCATCAACTTGCTATGAATCCCAATGAAGAATTAACTATCAAGATTCTCGACTATCCTGAAGTAAAGTGGGATGGTGAAGGTATTTTAAAAACGGGGTGCATAAATCCTAATAGATGGATTGATATGTATTTTATATCGACAGTTGTGCGTGACAGGCCAAGTTTAGACGCATTGGCGAACTTTCCGATTTCTTTGATGAGACAGAGCTCTACTAAAGCGGGTGAGCTGTCTTACATGTTAGTAGATGTCATCCAATCGTTTCATAATCGCACATCGGACTATCCTGATAAACTCGTCGCAGCAATGGACACAGCGGTAGCTCAAGGGAATAACTGGGCGTTGGAAATTGCGATGGGGATCCTAGAAACCTTCGCAGCGCTCACTACTGACATTGGTTATGATTTTGAGGAAGTGCTCGTTAAAAACCTACAGTTTCAAGAGAAATATCATCTTAGAGAATTAGGACCAGATAGGATAGGCATCCGCACGTTCATTAATTTCCCTCTGCTTGGCATGGCTAGTATGTGGTACGACAAAGGCAACCGTTTATCTGTCGAAACTGGTTGGCTTCCTCCCTATCTCGTCGAAGGGTGTTGGTTAGAGGATGTAAAAGCCGGAAATATAATTCGCTAAGATTCAAAGGGAGCTAGGTCATCATTTCTGACGTTTTGTTGCGTTACACTTGGCATTATGTGTCCTTTTTAAAGATACCTAAGCCCTTTTACTCGAATAGCTTGAAGCCCTCAGACGTAGTAGTAGAAGTAGTAGAGTTTAAAATTGATTCAAAAGGATTAAGTCAAAATGCAAAGTAAAGAATCGATCAAGATTGTAGAGCGCAAAGCAAATCCTGAACTTGACACACAAGCCATTGTGAGTAAAAAAATTTTATAAACCGGGTTTTAGATAACAGAAAAGAAGGTCTTAAGGTCAGGCGAGAAAACTTGGTTAGTCTTGGTGATTTTGCCATCGACCAGGTTCGCTGGTATACCTGGTTTCAAACTACGCATGAAGACGAACAAATTTGTACATTACGTCTTTACGAAACTTCTTTAATGGGAGCCTGTTATCATCAACTTGCTATGAATCCCAATGAAGAATTAAGTATCCAGATACTCGGCTATCCAGAAGTGACATGGGATGGTGAAGGTATTTTTAAAACAGGCTTTATTTGTCCTTCAA
Organism: Vibrio sp. M60_M70; assembly: GCF_037162085.1. Lineage (NCBI taxonomy): Bacteria > Pseudomonadati > Pseudomonadota > Gammaproteobacteria > Vibrionales > Vibrionaceae > Vibrio > Vibrio sp. M60_M70. Next base: position 1,776,982 of record NZ_JARLUL010000001.1, on the reverse strand, counting down.
TGTGGCTTGATGCTTATTTTACTTCGGTGATTGTGCGTGATAAACCTAGCATGGATGTATTGGCGAACTTTCCGATTTCTTTGATGAGACAGAGCTCTACCAAAGCGGGTGAGCTGTCTTATATGCTAGTAGATGTCATTCAGTCGTTCCATAACCGCACGTCGGACTACCCTGATAAACTGGTGGCCGCGATGGACGCGGCAGTTTCTCAGGGTGATGATTGGGCATTAGAAATCGCCATGGGTATTTTGGAAACTTTTGCGGCCCTGACAACTGACATCGGTTATGACTTTGAAGAAGTACTCATTAAGAACCTACAGTTCCAAGAGCAATACCAAATGAGGCTCGATAAGCCAGAGGGCTTAATTTCTATAGAAACCTTCATATCTTTCCCTCTGCTTGGTATGGCATGTATGTGGTATGACAAAGGCAACCGTCTATCTATTGAAACCAGTTGGCTTCCTCCTTATCTCGTCGAAGGACATTGGTTAGAAGATGTAAAAGCAGGGAAGATCACTCGATAACACCCTTTAGTTAGCAATTCAGTCTATAAGCCATCTTTCTCTTGAGATGGCTTTATGTTTTATGGTGGGGAGTTTGTTGTTTGCTGAACGAGCCATCATTCGTGGCATTATCAGAAAACCCAAAGTTAAAAATTATATTCGATATGAATACGATTTAGACCATATTGATTGCGAGAAGAACGAAGTTACCTTTCATCGTGCGTATTTCGGAGCATTCCGAACAGCCATTTCGGTATGACCCGAACACCTATTTCGGTTTAATCCGAACGTACATTCCGCGATTATCCGAACACTTTTAAGCGAACTCCGAAATCAGCGTTCGGAATAGCGAAAACCGCGTTCGGAATGCCCGAAATCCTTCCTTTTTCTCTTTTAAATCAATAGCTCGCTATTCTTTACTTCTTAAACAAGAACGTAAGGAAGCGACAATGGCTAAAAAGAGAACTCCAATGAACAAAATCAAAGAGATATTACGCCTTAAGTACGAGTGTGGGTTGTCCTACCGTAGTATTGCTAGTTGTCTCAATGTCAGCCTTGCAACAGTCTCAGAGCTTGTCGCTCGCTTTAAGCAAAGTCAGATAGGCTGGCCTCTCCCAGAAGGTTGCAGTGATACGGACCTTACCAAAGCCCTATATCATTCGAAGCAAGCCAGTCGAGACAAGGTTATGCCAGACTTCGCTCAGTACGCTGTCGAACTCAAACGTAAAGGCATGACAAAGATGTTATTGTGGCAGGAGTACCATGAGCAATATCAAGAGCAAGCTTACGCTTACACTCAGTTCTGCGAGCACTTCACTCGTTGGTTCAAAACCCAAAAGCGCAGTATGCGTCAGCTCCATGTTGCAGGTGATAAGCTGTTTATCGATTACTGTGGGCCTCGGCTTCAAGTGGTCAACCCTGATACAGGTGAAGTGCGCGAAGCAGAAGTGTTCGTAGCAAGCTTAGGCGCGTCCAACTACACCTATGTGGAAGCCTTCCCCAGCCAAGGGAAGTCTTACTGGTTAGAGGCGCATGCCAATGCCTTCGAGCACTTCGGTGGCGTCCCCCATCTCTTGGTTCCCGATAATCTACGCAGCGCGGTCAGCAAACCTAACCGTTATGAACCGAGGCTTAATGAAAGCTATCAAAAACTGGCAAATCATTATCAAACTGCCGTGATGCCAGCTCGCCCCTACAAACCGAAAGACAAAGCCAAAGCAGAAAATGCCGTCCTCCTAGTGGAACGTTGGATCATGATGCGACTTCGCCATCAAACCTTCCATACCTTTAAAGAGCTGAACCTCGCCATCCGTGAGCTTATGAATGACTTAAACGAACGTGAGATGAAGCAGTATGGTGCGAGCCGCAAAGCACTGTTCGACAAACTCGATAAACCCGCGTTAAAGCCCCTTCCTAAACAGCGATATCTCTATACCGAAACCAAGCGAGCCAAAGTTGGGCCTGATTATCACATCGAATATCGCCGTCACTACTACTCGGTTCCCCATCAACTGGTTGGCCACCATGTCGAGCTGGAAGCCTCCAACCGTCTGGTGCAGATCTACCACCAAGGTAACTTGATCGCTCAACATCCACGCAGCCAAAGGGAACGTGGAAACAGCACTCAACCAGAGCACATGCCGAGTAACCATCAACATCAAAAGTGGTCGCCTGGACGCTTGCTCAACTGGGGAGCCAATATCGGCCCAGCCACCCGAGAAGTCGTCAATAAGATGCTGAACGCCAAACCTCATCCAGAGCAGGCCTATCGTTCCTGTCTTGGGCTGCTCAATCTGAGTAAAACCTATGGCGAGTCGCGCCTAGAACAAGCCTGTAAAGATGCATTGATGCTGACAAAACCCAATTACACCTTCGTCAACAATCTACTCAAGAACAATCGTGAGGGGCACCTGAGTAAAGATAAAGCGAATACGCCGAACCTTGTTCACAGCAATGTTCGTGGCCCGAACTGTTATCACTAGGAGAAAGGATATGAACGCACTGAATGACCAACTCAAAACCCTGCGCTTAAGTCATGCGGCGAAAGCGTTAGAGCAGCAACAAGAGCAACTGACCACCTACGCAGAGCTGGACTTCGAGGAGAGGTTAAGCCTACTTCTGGAAAGTGAAATCTTGAATCGCAATCAAACCAAAATCCAACGCCTGAAACGACAAGCCAAGCTGAGAGTGGATGCTCAGCCGAGCCAACTTATTTACAAGGAGGGACGAAACCTCAACCGCAAGCAGATGAGCGAACTGCTAACGGGTGGCTATCTGCACAAGCACCAGAACATCTTGATCACAGGCCCAACAGGCGCAGGTAAAACGTATCTTGGTTGCGCACTGGCAACCAGCGCCTGCGACCAACAGCAAACGGTCAGATACTACCGATTAACTCGCTTGCTCGATGACCTGACCGCAGGTCGTCTGGATGGTAGTTATCAAAAACAACTTCAGTCGCTGGCTAAGAAAGGCTTACTACTCCTCGACGACTGGGGGATGGAAAAACTGACTCAAGAGCATGCTGGTCACTTGTTAGAAGTACTTGAAGATCGTTACCAAAACAGCAGCACAATCGTCATCAGCCAGTTACCAGTAAAAGAATGGTACAACATGATCGGCAACGCCACTGTCGCTGACGCTCTAATGGATCGTCTAGTTCACAATAGTCATCGAATAGAACTGGGAGGAGAATCAATGAGAAAACTGGCGCAATCCGAACACTTAGAGTAAAAATAGGGAAAGAGAAAAAGTGCTGGTTAAGGTGTTCGGAATAAACCGAAACAAGCGTTCGCAATCACCGAAATACGCATCATCGTTATATCAATCATTCAGATGGTAGTAAACGCAAAGTTCAATATGTTGTAGGTATAGAGGAAATTGTCCAAATCATCCCCTTAAATAAAACTCAAAGGGGGAGTGTTGCGAATTATTATGGCGGTTCTTTAAGCAGAGGTTATGGGCTCAAGTTAAATAACGAAATAGTTGGCGGGTTACCTGAAAACCATGCTGGAAATCACCAAATTAGTATCAATATTGCTCAGGAATATCCGGTCATGCATAGAGCTACCGAACTTGATTACAACATTAACAGAGGTGCAAATGGGATTGCACTTCCAACTAATATTAAAACATCTGTCGAAATAGGCCTTCCCTTACACGTGGGTAGACATCTAAGTGCAAGGCACCAAGGTTCTCAGATGCTTTAGTTCGACGAGAAATGAGAGCGTTGTAAACTAAGTATGGTCGTGGTTTGATCGATGATATGATTTTTGTAGATGAAATTGGAAAAACAGAAAGTAACATTAGGAATGCTCTGGAAAAGAATGAAGCTCGATCGCAATTGGATGATCCGCAATGGAAAAGTAGGAAGTAGTAATGACACTTAAAATTTGGACCAACAAGGTAGATAGAGATTCCGATCTTACTCAAGGCAAAGTAACGCAGTCTAGTGTATTAATAGGATTGAATCTGTCGGGAGGCGTTGCCCTAGGAGACAAATGGCCAAAAGTTACTATTGATGTCATATCAGATGACAAGCCTGCGGATAGTTTTCTTAGTGGTCCTTTATTAATCGTGAGTCGACGGTTATCTGATTTAATTTCTAAGCACACACAAACGAGTGAAGTTGAATTCCTACCGATTGAGGTTAATTACCAAGGTAAAAGTTTTGGTGAATACTATTTTTTAAATGTTCTTGCGATTTGCGATTTACTGGATAGAAATCATTCAATATTTAGTGAGTTTGATGGAGAGGTTGATTCAATTGATCGAGTTGTCCTTAAGAAAGATATTGAAATGCAGAAAACTATATTTCAACTGGATGCTATCGAGTGGTTATTATGTGTCGATGAAAAACTGGCTGAATTAATCGAGAACAAAGATTTTTCAGGAGTGGTATTTAAGTCAGAAAGTGAATGGCGTCCTTTTTAGAGCTCCTTGGGTATTTTTTAGCCATCTCTTACGAGGTGGCTTATAAGTTTATGGTGAGGGGTTCGTTGTTACGCGATTACAAAAGGGGCAGCGAAGCGTTTTACTTCAAAGCAATTGTTCAAAATGATTAAATCAGGAAGACTTCTCGACGGATTTAATCATTCACCATAAGACCTCTTTTATTTCGGAGAGGGGATAACTCGTTCAATAACTTCAGGGTAATGAATTCCAAGCCTCATCAGAAGTACAATAAGCGATTGCACTGGTACGATGAAGGCAAAAACATATATCAAAAATAGAGTTTTAAATATGAGAAACTTAGACGTAATGCTCGATCAATTCACCGAAAAAGAAGGGTTTGAGTGCTTTGGAGAGTTGAATGACGTATCAATTCATGAAATGGAAAATCAGCTAGGATTATCCTTTCCGGAGCCATATAAAGTTTTTCTAAGAAAATATGGTTACGTTGAGTGGTTTGGTCATACGATTTATGGATACTCTGAAGATGAGGACTATCTTGCAGTTGAGCGCACTCTTGAACTTCGCGAGGATGAGATACCGAGTGATTTTGAGAAAATACCACAAAGCGGTTGCGTATTAGAGCGCTATGCCGGAGGTGGCTACTACTTTTTATTTTCAAATGAATCAGAAAGATCGGGGCAAGTAGCCCTTTTCATAGATGAATTGTTTGGTAAAGAAGCCCAATCATGGACAACATTTGAGGCATTTTTGGAATATATGCTCAGCCTTTGATTTGTTGTTACAAAGAGTCTCAATTTCGAAGCCAGGCGACTTTGATATGATTTACGAGGCACCAACTGAAATTTTACATACACAAGCAGAAATATCCTCTAGCGGTAAGGTTTCCAAGTTCAAAGCAAAAGAGTTTGATATAGATATAGGAGAGTTCAGAAGTGGTTGATAACTCAAAGGTAAAAAAGGTTGAACGAGTAGCTCATGTTGAACTAAGTGATTTTGAAATAGAAGCTTATCGAGAAGAAATAAAAGAGAATTTAGACAAAAGGAAAAGGCGCATATCTATAAAAAGAGAAAACTTGGTTTACTTGAGCGATGGTATTTCTTATCAGCTCCGTCTGTATACATGGTTACCTCCATTAGACGATGATGAGAGAATCGGCACGCTATGTCTATATGAATCATCATTGATGCGTGCTTTTTACCATCAACTGGCCATCAAACCAAGCGAGCCTCAAAGCATTAAATTACCTGATTATCCAGAAGTGACATGGAAAGGCGAAGGTATTTTAAAAACAGGCTTCATTTGCCCCTCAATGTGGCTAGATGCGTATTTTACCTCTGTCATCGTTCGTGACAAAGCTAGCATGGATGTGTTAGCGAACTTTTCGATTTCTTTGATGAGACAGAGCTCTACCAAAGCGGGTGAGCTGTCTTACATGTTAGTAGATGTCATTCAGTCGTTCCATAACTGCACATCAGATTATCCTGATAAGCTGGTTGCAGCAATGGACGCAGCGGTAGCTCAAGGGGATAATTGGGCGTTGGAAATTGCGATGGGGATCCTAGAAACCTTCGCAGCGCTTACCACCGACATTGGTTATGATTTTGAGGAAGTGCTCGTTAAAAACCTACAGTTCCAAGAGAAATATCATCTTAGAGAATTAGGACCAGATAGAATAGGGATCCGCACGTTCATTAATTTCCCTCTGCTTGGCATGGCATGTATGTCGTACGACAAAGGCAACCGTTTATCTATTGAAACTGGTTGGCTTCCTCCCTATCTCGTCGAAGGACGTTGGTTAGGAGATGTAAAAGCCGGGAAGATCTCTCGATAAACTCCTTTAGTTAGCAATTCAGCATATAAGCCATCTCTATCTTGAGGTGGCTTTTACGTTTAAGGTGGGGAGGTTGTTGTTTGTTGAACGACCTATCATTGGTGGCATTATCTGCAACCCAAAGTTAAAAATCATATTCGATATGTGCACGATTTAAACCATATTGATTGCGAGAAGAACAAAATTATTTTTATCGCTATATCAATTGTTCAGAGGATAGTAGGCCTAAGTCCATTATGTCTTCAAGATAGAGGATTTTGTTAACGCACACGCTATCGCAGAAAATCAAGGACGAAAACATCTTTGGAGCAAAGTGACAGTTTGCGAATTTTACAAGGATTGTTATTGGAGACGAAGAACTCTGATGAAACCTTTGATTTTGGAGCATATTTAAGGTCTGTCGTGGGGCCTCGTCCTAAAGACATGCCGGATCCACATACTCTTTAAGAAGGGCTTGGGGCTGAGCAACAAGCTCTCGTTACTGAGGGCCAAATTCTTTTGAGGAAATATGGCATTGATCCAATATTTGACCACGAGAACTTAGTGTGGGCTCCAAATCGGATTGAAGGTCAGTATGATATTTATGCGTTGCGGCAGGTTGTTGATATTCTTAAAGTGACAGATAAATGTTGGGTAAACGCGGTGATATAGTTAATGCTTTAAAATTACTGGTTAAAACCGCAGCTGAGGAGATAAAGATGGCCTGTGAATACAGCGCAAAAGATGTAATGGCCGCGATTAGATCCGGTGACGTGAGTGAGGTTGAAAAAATTCTCTCAGGAGATGACAAATTACTTCATCTAATTACGCCTCTGGGTTCTTGGTTGCATATTGCAACGGAGCAAGGGCAAGATAAAATTGTAGAGCTTCTGGTGAATCTAGGTATTGATGTAAATATCAAGGGGGGCCTTCAGGTGTAACTCCCTTAAATACAGCTGCATATGAAGGTAATTTAGACTTACTTATCTATTTTCTAGAAAGAAGTGCAGTGATGGATATATCTGAACCAGACCGCAACCCATTGTTTGCTGCGATCCATGCAGGTCATAAAAATATTGTGGAGTTATTACTAAAAGCTGGTATAGATACAACGGTTAAATATACTGGTAACTCTATGAAAGACATGGACGCTATAGCGTTTGCTTATGAGTGGGGACGCAAGGAAATCGCAGAAATGATTAAAGAGCACAATAGGCACGCTTAGTAGAAGTTAATATGGTACGACAAAGGTAACCGTTTATCTGTTGAAACTGGTTGGCTTCCTCCTTATCTCGTCGAGGGGCGTTGGCTAGAAGAAGTAAAAGCAGGGAAGATCACTCGATAAACTCCTTTAGTTAGCAATTCAGTATATAAGCCACCTCTCATGAGGTGGCTTTTATGTTTATGGTGGGGAGTTTGCTGCTTGTTGAGCTATATGGTGCGCATTATGTTGGTGCATTAAAACCACATTGGTGCATTTATTAGCGTGTTAAGCACCATTTCAAGAATGCCTAATTTTATTAAAGTTCATACAAAACAATAAATTAAAGTGTAAGTGTTAGAAATGTAAATTATGGAATGAGAATTGCTCTGTTAGACGCTCTATAAATTAAGTTCACCAAATTGGTGATGAGCCTAACTTTGATGCACAGGATAAGTGCGCTACAGATCAACGGAGACAATCATAATGAGTGTAACTGCCAATCAGGTACACGGCGCTGTACAAACTCTCACGCAAAGTTCCGACACACTTTTCTTACTACTTGGCGCAATCATGGTTTTTTTGATGCATGCTGGTTTTGCTTTTCTTGAAGTAGGAACCGTGCGTCAAAAGAACCAAGTTAATGCTTTAGTTAAAATCTTGGCCGATTTCGGTATTTCCGCCATTGCGTATTTTTTCATTGGATACTGGGTCGCTTATGGCGGCACCTTCTTTGCTGATGCAGAGACGTTATCTCAAGGCAATGGTTACGAGTTGGTGAAGTTCTTTTTCTTGCTGACCTTCGCTGCAGCGATTCCTGCTATTGTTTCAGGTGGTATCGCAGAGCGAGCTCGTTTTTATCCGATTCTAATCGCAACATTTTTCACTGTCGGTATTGTGTACCCACTATTTGAGGGAATGATCTGGAACGGAAACTTTGGTGTTCAAGCTTGGTTTGAAAATACCTTTGGTTATGGCTTTCACGACTTCGCAGGTTCAGTCGTTGTACATGGTGTTGGCGGCTGGATAGCGTTGGTTGCCGTTGTGTTTTTGGGCATGAGAAAAGGCAGAGTTCGAGCAGGAAAGCATACCAACTTTGCACCTTCGAATATTCCGTTTTTGGCTTTGGGAGCTTGGATCTTATGTGTGGGGTGGTTTGGCTTCAACGTCATGTCAGCTCAAACCGTGTCAGGCATAAGTGGCTTGGTGGCTATAAACTCATTGATGGCAATGGTCGGAGGCATTGTCGCGTCATTGTTGGCTGGTAAGAATGACCCCGGCTTTATTCATAACGGCCCACTCGCTGGCTTGGTTGCTGTATGTGCGGGCTCAGACTTAATGCATCCTATCGGTGCTTTAGTGACAGGTGCGATTGCTGGCGTTCTATTTGTTTATCTTTTTACCTACCTACAAAACAAAACCAAGATTGATGATGTGCTAGGTGTCTGGCCTTTACACGGTTTATGTGGTGCTTGGGGTGGGATTGCAGCAGGGATCTTTGGTCAAAGCGCGTTAGGTGGGCTAGGTGGCGTGAGCTTTCTCGTTCAGCTTCTAGGAACGCTTTTGGGCATTTCTATCGCAGTGATTGGAGCGCTTGCAGTCTACGGCGCGATCAATGCCAGTATGGGACTAAGGCTTTCGGAAGAAGACGAATTCAATGGCGCTGACCTAGCCATTCATAAAATATCTTCTACCAACGAGGATTGAGGTCAATATGGGAGCGGCGTAAAGCCGCTCTTTTAGCAATTGCCTTTTTTTGCTTGGCCAGGGGGACAGAAATCTCCATTACCACGATGGTTATCGTCATTGGTGCTGACTCTTACTTTTACGTCGTCCACTTCGCCTTCAACATTGGTTAGTTGGCAACCTGCTAAAGTCGTAAGTAATATAAGCGCTAGAGATACTTGTCTCATTGCTGTTCCTCTTAAATTGTAATTCTAATACTGACCATTACGACCATGGTCTAATCCATATTACTACTGTTGCTATTCTTTCAGTGTTAAGCTAATGAAAAAACAGCAAGGATGAGTTATGAATTTCCCTTATAGAAATATTGTAGTACTTACTGGTGCGGGTATCTCGGCCGAATCTGGTATTCAAACATTTCGTGCGCAAGATGGCCTTTGGGAGAATCACCGTATTGAAGATGTAGCAACACCTGAAGGGTTTGCTCGCGATCCGGACCTTGTTCAAGACTTTTACAACCAACGCCGCAAGAAACTTCAAGACAATGCTATACAGCCTAATGCCGCGCATGAAGCATTGGGTCGTCTAGAGGCTGAGTTAGAAGGTAAAGTGACGGTCATCACTCAAAATATAGACAACCTTCACGAAAGAGGCGGCAGCCATAACGTCATTCATATGCACGGTGAGCTTTTAAAAGCGAGATGCAGTGAATCAAACCAAGTTATAGAACATAGTGAGGACATTAAGACTGGTGAGCTTTGTCACTGCTGTCAGATCCCTTCACAAATGCGACCACATATTGTTTGGTTTGGTGAAATGCCACTGCGAATGGGGGATATCTACGCGGCTTTAGAAGAGGCAGATTTATTTATTTCTATCGGAACTTCTGGCGTCGTATATCCCGCAGCGGGTTTTGTTCATGATGCAAAAATGCATGGCGCGCACACCATCGAAATTAACCTCGAGCCTAGTGCGGTAGAAAGTGAATTTGAGGAAAAACGCTACGGAAAAGCAAGCGTCGAGGTTCCAAAATTAGTTGACGAGATACTGGCTCTAGAAGGAAAAGAAAGAGCGTAATAATTCTCACAGAGGAGAGCTTTTGTCTTGTCATTAAGAACAAAAAAAGCGGCTCATGAGCCGCTTTTTCATATCTTTAAAACTAACGAATTAGTTGTTCACTTTTAGCTTTTGGAAGTACTCATCGTACATTACGCTCGCTTCGCCAACTTCATCTTGCCAAGTACCGCTGTCCATCACTTCTTGTGGTGGGAAGATGCTTGGATCGTTAGCAAATTCTTTCGGTAGCAGTTCGTGTGCCGTTTTCACTGGAGTAGGGTAACCAATCTCTAGTGCGATCTTAGCTGCGTTTTCTGGGCGCAGTAAGAAGTCAATCATCTTATGAGCCGCATCAACGTTCTTCGCGCCAGCTGGAATTGCCAGGCTGTCCATCCAGAAGATCGTTCCTTTTTCTGGCCAGATGATGTCGATGTTCGCGCCTTCTTGACGAGCCATGTAAGCAGAACCATTCCAAAGCATACCAAGTGAAACTTCACCCGCTAGGTAAGGGTTTGCAGGAAAGTCTGAGTTAAATACTAATACGTTTGGCATTAGCTTTTTCAGTTCTTCGTAAGCGGCTTTGATTTCTTCTGGGTTAGTCGTGTTTGGTGAGTAACCAAGCTTAGTCAATGCAATGTGGAATACTTCGCGAGAATCATCCATCAACATTAGTTGACCTTCCCACTTGCTATCCCAAAAATCATCCCACTTAGTAACAGATGATTTGTCTAGCATGTCAGCATTGATACCAATACCTGTCGCACCCCAAATGTAAGGGATAGAGTAGTTGTTGTTCGGATCGAACGGCTTGTTAAGGAAGTTAGTATCAAGATCGGCAAAATGAGACAATTTCTCTTTGTCGATCTGTTGCAGCATGCTTTCTTTACGCATTTTAGAGACGAAATAGGTAGACGGTACTACCAAGTCGTAACCAGAACCTTGGGTTTTAAGTTTTGCGTACATACTCTCGTTAGATTCATATGTAGAGTAAATAACTTTGATTCCAGTTTCTTTTGTAAAGTCTTCAAGAACTTCGTTTGGAATGTATTCCGACCAGTTGTAGAAATACAGTTCTTGATCAGCAGCCATTGCAGGGGTAGCGATGAGCGTCGCTGCACATAGAGCGCTTGCGTAGAATTTACTTTTCATTTGTTTTCCGTTTTGTTTCGCGATTGGACAAGTCAATACTAGCTGGAGTTATCAAGTTGATCCAAATCGCAGTAAGCACAAATCTGTTTATTTAGCTCGAGGGCTGTATCTCCGCTTTGTGAGAAGATAAAACTAGACATCGAGCCAGATAAACCTAGCAACGCATAATTATATCAGTCAATTACAAAAATAGGCAGCGTATTACTGCCTATTTTCTTTTAGTCGATGACTTGTTACACAAGCTCGATTACTGTCCCGCTTTCAGCTTTAAGAAGTAATCTTCGTACTTAACGGTTAGATCACCAACCGCATCTTGCCATTCCACTCGATCAAGATCTTCTTGAGAAGGAAATAGCGGTGCAACATCTTTAAACTTAGCGTTCGATTCCTCTACCGCTGTTAAGTAACCAGTATCACGAGAGATTTGCTCTGCGATTTCTGGACGTAGTAGGAAGTCGATCATCTTGTGAGCTGCTTCTACGTTCTTCGCACCGGAAGAGATAGCGAAGTTATCAACCCAACCGATACCGCCTTCTTTAGGAAATACGAGTTTAAGATTTAGGCCTTCATTTTGAGCAGCTGCAGCGCTGCCGTTCCAAAGCATACCAACGCCCACTTCACCAGACATGTAAGGTGCGCCTGGGTTGTCAGAGTTGAAAACTAGAACGTTTGGCATCAACTTTTGTAGCTCAGCGTACGCTTCATCGATTTGTTTAGGGTCTTTTGAGTTACCTGAATAGCCAAGTTTACGCAGAGCGATATGGAAGACTTCACGAGTGTCGTCCATCAGCATTACTTGACCTTCAAGATCAGGCTTCCATAGATCTGCCCAGCTTTGGAAGTCGTTTGGATCGTACATGTCTGCGTTAACCGCTAGACCTGTAATCGCAACAACGTGTGGAATAGAGTAGTCGTTATTTGGATCGTAAGGCTTGTCTAGATAGTTCTTATCTAGGTTGCCGAAGTTTTTCAGCTTAGTCTTATCGATCTTTTGTAGCATACCTTCATCGCGCATTTTTGCTACAAAGTACGTTGAAGGTACCACTAGATCATAACCTTGATTATGAGTTTTTAGCTTTGCGTACAAAGTTTCGTTCGACTCGTAAGTCGAGTAGATCACTTTGATACCAGTTTCTTTGGTAAATTGCTCTAGGATATTACTGTTGATGTAAGGCCCCCAGTTCATAAATACCAATTCTTTATCGTCCGCTGCCGCTGAACCTGAGAACAGAGAAAGCGCACATGCACTACCAGCTAATAGAGTAGCCCATTTTTTCATTGACGTTAGCTCCAAACCAAACGTTGTCCAAATCATTTTGGACGGTAGATAGAAAAACAGAATGGCATGTAACCATTCTGTTTCGTGATGTTAACGGATGTGGATTTTACTTTACTTTTTCTCTTGCGAGCAACTGAGAAATTACGACAAGAATTAAAGAAACCACCAACATGACCGTTGCAAGAGCATTCACTTCCGGTGAAATACCCACCTTAACCATCGAGTAAATTTTCAATGGTAGGATTTCATACGTTGGACCTGTTACGAACGAACTGATAATTACGTCGTCCAGAGACAGGGTAAAGCTAAGCAGCCAGCCTGCCGCAACTGCTGGTTTTGCAAGAGGAAGGATGATCTGCTTTAAGATAACCCATTCACTTGCGCCAAGATCTTTTGCTGCTTCCAACATCTTCACATCGAAGCCATTTAAGCGGCTGTATACGGTTACCACCACAAATGGCAAACAGAAGGTGATGTGGGCAATCAATAGAGTAAAGAAGCCCAGCTGTGCGCCTAATACTAGGAACAGAGCAAGTAATGAAATCGCCATGACAATATCTGGAGACATCATTACGACAAACAGCATGCCGTTTACAGCACCTTTGCCTTTGAACGAGTAACGGAACAGGGCAACAGCAGTTAAGCTACCAATAATAGTAGCCGCTGTTGCAGAAAATACCGCCACGTTCAATGAGTGCCATGCAGCCTGCATTAGGCTGTCGTTGTTGACTAGGGTTTCATACCATTTCGTGGTGAAACCACCCCATTTCATACCAAATTTATTGGCGTTAAATGAGTTTACGATTAGTACAACGATTGGCAGATACAAAAATGCATAAACCAACGCCATAAAGCTAAATCTAACTGTGCGTCCCATTAGTCTAGCTCCACTTTCTTATTCAATAATTTGCCTGCTCGGTAGTAAGCGTAAAGCATTACCGCCATTGCGAAGGTGAGGGCGATACTGGTCGCAGCACCAAATGGCCAATCACGAGCGTTCAATACTTGGCTCTTAATTACGTTACCAATCAGTAGGTTCTTCGCACCGCCTAGAAGATCTGAGATGTAGAACATACCCAGCGCAGGCAGTAGAACCAACAAACAGCCACCGATAATGCCAGGCATTGTCAGAGGTAGAATTACTTTAGTAATGGTTTGGAGCTTGTTCGCACCGAGGTCTTTTGCTGCCTCGATGTAAGTGTTGTCCAACTTCTCGATTGCCGAGTAAAGCGGCAGAATCATGAAAGGAAGTAGGATGTATACAAGACCAATCATTACAGCCGTTTCGGTATACATAATACGCAACGGCTTGTCGATGATTTCCATTGCCATCAGCGACTTGTTCAAAATGCCCTGTGTACCGAGAACAATCTTCAGTCCGTAAGTTCGAATCAAAGAGTTCGTCCAAAACGGTACGATCACCAAAAACAGCATAAACGGACGCCATTTTTCAGGCATTTTCGCTACGATATAAGCAAACGGGTATCCAATGACTAAACACAACAACGTTGCCACAATTGCCATGTAGAACGAGTGCATCAGCACTTTCGCATACAGTGGGTCCAGCAGACGCAAGTAGTTGTCGAAAGTGAATGTCATTTCGATTAAGTTTGCTTCATCACGCGTTAAGAAACTGGTACCAATAATCATCACGTTTGGTACCAACACAAACAGTGTTAGCCAGCCTACGATTAAGGCAATGATCGCGTTCTGAAGATTAATCTTCTTGCTTATCATTGAGTACTACCTCCCAGCTCTCAACCCAAGTGATAGCGACTTTCTGGCCAAGTGAGTGGTCCACATCAGGATCATCTTCGTTAAAGAATTCGCTTACCATTACACGCATACCTGAATCCAATTGGATAACAGAATCTAACGTCATACCTTTATAAGTACGCTCAGTTACGTGACCAACAATGCCTTTTTCTTCAGACTCTTTGATTTCTTCGATACGTAAGTCTTCAGGGCGAAGTAGTACTTGTAGTTTTTCGCCTTTCTGTGCTTCCTTATCGTAGTAAACGACGGATTCAACACCTTCAATTTCTGCGCGGATGCGTTTGTCATCGATGCGCTCTAGCATGGTTGCATTGAATACGTTGATCTCACCAATAAAGCGAGCAACAAACAGGTTCTTAGGCTCTTCGTAAATCTCACGCGGAGAGCCATCTTGTTCGATAACGCCATCACGCATCACGATAATGCGGTCTGACATCGATAGGGCTTCTTCCTGGTCGTGTGTTACAAAGATAAAGGTAATACCAAGTTGACGCTGAAGCTGCTTCAACTCGATCTGCATTTGTTTACGCAACTTGTAGTCCAGCGCCGATAGCGATTCATCGAGCAGAAGTACTTTTGGTTTATTAACAACTGCACGAGCAATTGCGATACGCTGTTGCTGGCCACCAGAAAGTTGGTGCGGTTTACGCTGTGCCATTTTTTCTAGACGAACCATACGTAATGCTTCCATTACTCTTGGTTCAATCTCTGCTGCAGGCGTTTTTTGCATACGAAGACCAAAAGCGACATTCTCATATACGGTCATGTGTGGAAACAGTGCGTAACTTTGAAATACCGTGTTGACGTGTCTCTGCTCAGCAGGAACCTGTGTTACATCTTGGTCATCCAAAATGATTTGACCGTTATCCGCCGCTTCAAAACCAGCGATCATTCGTAAAACTGTCGTTTTACCACAACCAGAAGGCCCAAGAATCGTCAGAAACTCACCATGATTAACATCCAGATTTAAATTACCGATGATTTCCTTACCATCGAAACTTTTACTAATACCAGATAAACGAATAACTGGCTTTCCTGCTTGCGGTTTTGCGTTCAACGTCTGTATTTCCCCCACGTTCAAGCTGGGATAATCCCAGCTGATGTGACACTAGCCATTCACTTTTGAGGCGCGCATCATAATCACCAAAATTGTGAAATTAAAGCATTTTCTTATCTTGAAACAGAAAAAATTTTGCAGGCAAAAGTCATCATTCCTTACCATACTGTTTTTATAAGATTAATTGGCATTTAAACACAGTTTGATAGCACTAAGCTCTGTACAATAATTGTTTTCAATTTCATAACCTTGTGAGTGGTTAATTATCAACCATACAGTTGAGATTGCAAGGATAGTACGTGAGTTGTGATGTTAGATGTGGAAAGATTTCTTTATAATAATGGCCACATTAATTGACTGGAATTCCAGTGAAAATTTTACAAGTTAATCTTGGATAAACTATGAACGACGATTTTGAGAAAGATTTCAATCTTGGGGGAGTGTAGAGCGAGCTTTGTCTGGCAACTACGAGCTTAAAGCTGGGGCTGTTTTCAATGAAGCTTGGCGAGCAACCATCCAGCACTTTTTATCCTTTTCTCCTGCTATTATTGTATTGCTTTTTGTCCAGTTAGGTATTTTCTATATCGCATTACAACTGCAGTTGGGTGATCTGACCGTTATTCTTGATGCATTTGAGAATCCAGAATCATTCACTAACGATATTGTGTCTTCTATTTATGTCGCGAACTTTAGTTATGAGGTGATCAGCGCCCCAATTTATGCAGGGATCAGCTTGATGGCCATGAGCCATATCGCGGGCTTAAAGACTAAATTGCGCCATGTAGGTAAAGGGCTGCAGTTTACTATTCCCGTGATCCTAGCAACGCTGATGAGCCTAATGCTGCAAGGCGTAGTTGGTATGATCTTCCCTCTACTGTCCCTGTATCTTTCTTTAGCGTTTAGTCACTCTATCTTGTTGATTTGTGAAAAAAGAGTGCCACCAATGCAGGCGCTATTGTTATCACTTCGCGCTATTAACAAGAAGATTTTTGTCGTCGCAGGGCTTTACTTAGGCGTGATGTTGATGTTTATTGTCGCAGCGATGTTCTACGGTATTGGCTTGATTTTTGTGTTGCCATTCTTCTTCCATTTGAAAGGCATACTCTACCGCGAAATGTTTGGAATTAAGCTCAAGATCGTTGCAACACAGAAAAACGACAATGATCACGATGGTAACTCACAGGTGTTTGATGCCTAATTCTTTAAAATCAATAAGTTTACGAGTGGCGGCTACCTGTATAGCCGCCACTTTCATTTCCATTGGACCGTATTTACACTACGAGCAACAGTTTAAATATGTTGAGAATCCTGATGTGCTGTCCGGGACAATTAAGCATGTCGATTTGTCTCATTTGCCACACATTGGTGATATCCCTGACTTCAACGCAATAAAAGACACCAAAGAGAAAAAAGCGGCGTTTTTTGATTTCTTAAGGCCTAAAATAGCACTTGAGAATCAACGAATTCGTCATGAACGAGCGTTTCTTACTTCTTTAAAGGTGGGACAAATCACTCAAGAGCAAGAAGAGTACGCTCAGCGACTAGCGGCTCTGTATTCTTTGCCTTTGAGCGACAACAAAGTCGATCACGCGTGGTTGGGTGAAATGCTTGTGCGAGTGAATGTCTTACCAGAAGCGCTGGTTCTAACTCAAGCAGCAAATGAATCTGCGTGGGGCACTTCTCGTTTTGCCACTCAAGCGAACAACTTGTTCGGCCAATGGTGTTATAAAAAGGGTTGTGGAATTGTTCCTGCGCAACGTGGCGCAGGCAAAGCTCATGAAGTTGAAAAATTCGATTCTGTACAGCAGTCGGTTCATGGCTACTTTATGAATGTTAATCGAAACCCAGCGTATGCTGAACTGCGTGAAATCAGAGCTTCTCTAGCCGAAAAGAACAAACACCTGTTATCGGTCGCAACGGCGTCAGAGTTAACTCATGGATTGCTAGCATATTCTGAACGTGGCATTGCTTATGTACACGATCTTCGCGCTATGATTCGTCATAATAACGCCTACTGGACACAATAAAATAACGGATAAAATGAAAAAGTTAAGCCTAAGTCTATTGGGAAGTGCGGCGCTAATTCTTGTATCGCCAATAACCCAAGCTCAAGAGTACATGTTCACGTACTCGAAGTTATACACCCAACTCAAAAACAACAATAAAGAAGGGCATGACGACGTGAAAGTTGGTGTCTTCTTTGTGGATGCGAAAACTAAGCAAATTTGTACAATAGAAAAAGCTTGGATGGAAAAAGAAGAGCACTATGAAGAGTTTGTTATCCCTGCTTCACAAGAGTTGCCTCTGCCAGTCGATAAAAACTTAAAGTCAGCGAATCCGTTGGTTTTTGTCGATACTCCAAAAGATACTCGCTGCGATTACTCACTTGTCGTGATGGCCAAAGAACCATTACAGGGTAACGTTTCTTACGAGCAACTTAAGCCTCTTCTACCTCAAATGCAGACGATGCTGGAAGATTTAGGCGGTATGTTTGCGGGTTGGTTTACACCTGAAGTTCAAGGTGTGACGATGGAGTTTGCAAATCAACTGAATGATAAAGTGATTTTCTCAAACGGAACCGAAAAGCCAATTGTCAATGGCAAGATACAAGTCGCACTAAGTGAAATAGGGCAAGGTGGCACAATGACACTACCAGAACCGACGATGCGAGTGCTACCTTATCTGCCTAACGCAAAGAAGTGAACACTGAGAGTTTAGAAAGGGCTGCAATTGCGGCTCTTTTTTCATTTGTGACCGTAACTAAAGTATCTTTCACACTCTTTTCTTAAAGACTCAATAAGACAAGCATTTAATCCTGCGTAAAAAGCTCGTATAATCCACGCCCCAAAGAAACCCATGTTAGGAAGTCCTAGTCGATTTATCGGCGATGTGAGAGCCCGCAATGAACCAAATAGATACAAGAAAAGAAACCCTAGAATTCAACAAGCTTCAGAAACGCCTGAGAAGACATGTTGGAAATGCCATTACTGATTACAACATGATTGAAGAAGGCGATGTTGTGATGGCATGTATTAGCGGTGGTAAAGATTCATTCGCGATGCTTGATATCCTGTTGAATCTTCAGAAAGCTGCGCCAATCAAATTTGAAGTGGTTGCGGTAAACTTAGACCAAAAACAACCGGGCTTCCCTGAGCATATTCTGCCTGAGTATTTCGAAACACTGAATATTCCTTACTACATCGTAGATAAGGACACGTATTCAGTCGTAAAAGAGAAGGTGCCAGAAGGCAAAACCACTTGTGGTCTGTGTTCACGCCTACGACGTGGTACGTTGTATTCATTTGCAGAGAAGATTGGTGCAACTAAGCTTGCGCTAGGTCATCACATGGATGACATCGTCGAAACAATGTTCTTGAATATGTTCCACGGCTCTCGCCTTAAAGCGATGCCACCAAAGCTGCGCTCTGATGATGGTCGTAACGTGGTCATTCGTCCATTGACTTACTGTCGTGAAAAAGATCTGATCAAATACGCTGAACACAAGGATTTCCCAATTATTCCGTGTAACCTTTGTGGTTCTCAAGAGAACCTTCAGCGTCAATCTATAAAAGCAATGTTGATTGAATGGGATAAGAAGACGCCAGGGCGTGTGGAAGCGATTTTTAAATCAATTCAAAACGTAAGCCCAAGCCAACTAGCAGACCGCGAATTGTTCGACTTTGTTAACTTACCGCTAGATCGTGAAGGTAACCGCGAAGAGTATGAATTTAATGAGGCTGTCGTTTCTTCGACGAATATTGATGAATCAATGTTCATCGATGTTACGAACATCTAACTCGTAAAAAGGAGGTCAATTAGACCTCCTTTTTTGTATTCAACGCTTTCACTGTCCCCAAACAAAAATCCCCCTTTATTAGGGGGATCTATTAGCGTCTGTTTGAAAGCGCTCATAAAGAGAGATTAGGTTGCTGTGTTTGGATCAAGAGGACTAATGTAGCCTTTTGGTTTTAGAGCCAATACATCGCAATTTATTTTATCGATCACGTGCTCAGCTGTATTACCAATAAAGACAGCAGAAAGCCCGGTTCGCCCTGTGGTGCCTAAAATAACCATTGCAGCATTCAAGCGCTCTGCTGCTGCTGGAATGACATCTTCAGGTAAGCCTTGCTCAACAATCGTTTGCTCTTCATCAAGGCCGTGTTTTTGGCGTAATGCTTTCATCGCAGTTAAGTGATGACCTCGAACGGCATCGGTATAAGTCGTTGGATCAAACTCAGGAAGTTCAATGGTAATGTTCGCCGGTGTAACAGGATACGCATTGACAAGGTATGGTTTGGCATCCAGTCGAGTGGTGACTTCTTTTAGTCGCTCGACCATAGCATCGTTGAGATCAATATGAGTTGGATTTTCAGAGCCTACGTGCACCGAGGCAAGAATGCTTGCTTGTTCTGGCCAATCTGCATTTTTAATCAGAAGTACTGGGATAGGGCATTTACGTAGCAAGTGCCAATCGGTCGGAGTGAAAATTACAGATTCTAACACGTCGTGCTTACGTGTGCCTTTAATGACTAGGTCATGGCTGCCTGCATAGACCTCAGCGATAATTGCTTCGTAAGGACGGTTGTGCCAGACGACACATACATCAAAGTCGAAGCCATCGTTTAGATAAGGTTGAGCAATTTTACGCATCCACTGCTCACGTTGATGGATAACACCTCGACGCATAGCGTCTCTTTCATCCACTGATAGCATTGACGTCATGTCATAAGAGAAATCGTAAATGGATAAAAAGAAAGTGATTCGGCTTCTAGATACACTTTTTTGAGCTAATTGAACAGCTCTTGCAAGTGCGGGCTGCTCATCATTATTGATGTCAGCTACAACAAGGATCTTACTGTATATACTCATAACTAAGCCCACTTCTATTGCAAAACCAGATACTGAATATAAATTAAATCAGTATTTTGGAGTACTTACCGTACATTTTTACTGTAGCTTAGTTTGGGTAACTTTTTGAGGACTTTCGAAAGGAATTTATGAGAAATATGATGTAGCTCATTTTCGAGCTACATCAATAATTGGGGTGTATTATTCTTTAGTTACACCAGCAAGTTCCATCAATGCATCGTGGTCTAAGATAGTGATATATTTACCTTTTACACTTAGGATCTCGGATTTCTGGAAACGACCCAACAAGCGACTGATTGTTTCCACTGTAAGACCAAGATAGTTACCAATATCACCACGAGTCATCGTTAAACGAAACTCTCTAGGGCTGAAGCCACGTTGAGAAAAACGAGTTGATAGGTTGTATAGGAAAGCCGCTAGACGTTCTTCTGCATTCTTTTTAGAAAGAAGCAAAATCATTTCCTGATCACCTTTAATTTCGTTACTCATCAAACGCATAATTTGCTGGCGAAGCTTAGGCATTTTACCTGATAGGTCGTCTAAAATTTCGTATGGGATTTCACATACCATCGACGTTTCAAGCGCTTGAGCAAAGCTAGGGTGGAGTCACCTGTAATGGCATCGAAACCAACTAGGTCTCCGGCCAAGTGAAACGCTGTGATTTGCTCATCACCTTGCTCTGTGATCGTATAGCTCTTGATGGTACCAGAGCGGATAGCGTACAGAGATTTTAGCTCGTCACCAGCCTTAAAAAGCTCTTGTCCTTTTTGGATAGGCTTCTTACGTTCGATGATTTGGTCAAGCTGATCAAGTTCTGCCTCATTCAGAGTGAACGGGATACACAGCTGACTAATGCTACAATCTTGGCAATGAATGGCGCAACCGCCTGATTGGATACGCTTTGTTGCAGGTTTTTCAGAAATCATAACAACCTTTCACTATTTGATATACATCAATATTTTAGCATCGCTTAATCCTAAAGGGTAGCAAAAATGTCACCTCAATAGAGTTTAACGTTATATGAAACCGAGTAACTCTAAAGCTCCTACAGCAGTGTACGAACCATATCCAATAAGGATTAATGCTGAAATATTTCTAAATATTAACGATTTTTGTAATTTCTGAAAATGGTTGGCACCATATCCAATAATCAGCATTGCCGGAAGTGTTCCGAGGCCAAACGCGAGCATAATAAGACCACCGTTTATTGCGCTGCCTGAAACCGCCGACCAAGTTAGCGCAGAATAAACCAAGCCGCATGGTAACCAGCCCCAAATGAAGCCAAATGGTAAAGCATGAAGAGGGTGCTTTAATGGCAACAAACGCTTACCTGCAGGTGAGATAAAGCGCCAAATGTGCTGTCCTAACTTTTCTATTAACAGTAAACCTTGCCACCATCTAGCAATATAAAGCGCAACCAGAATCATGAACAGTGCGGCAATCAGCCTTAACCAAGCAAGAGAATGCGTTAATCCACTTAGCTCAGATAAACCTGATACTGCTCCGCCTACTAATGCACCGATTACGGCATAGCTGCTCAGTCGCCCTAAGTTGTAGAAAAGTGGAATAAGGGGTGAGCTTTTACTTGTAGAAGAGCCCATGGTAAGCAGAGACGCGATACCACCACACATTCCCATGCAATGACCGGCCCCGACGAGGCCGATCATCAAAGCACCAATAAAGTCAGGAGTCATAAAGGTTGCTATTTTTTATCACTATTAGATTTGTCTTCTTCATCAAGAAGAATGTTATGTCCTTGTCGTTCTAGATCTTCAAACTGATCACTTCTTACTGCCCAAAGAAAAACGGCAACAGCAACACAAACGAGAACGATAGCGATGGGAATCAATATATAAAGACTTTCCATGTTTGCTTTCTCTACTTATTTCTCTTTGAGCAGGCGCAAAGAGTTAGATACAACGATAATTGAGCTTGCAGACATGCCAACTACTGCAATGTAGGGAGCCACTAAACCAGCGACAGCTAAAGGCAAAATTAACAGGTTGTAACCCAAAGACCAAGCCAAGTTTTCTCGAATAATCTTTCTTGTACGCAGTGCAAGCAAACGTGCCTCTAGTAGCTTTTCGAGATTATCCCCAAGAAGCGTCATGTCGGCTGATGCCTTAGCAACGTCAGTACCACCGCCCATAGCCACGGACAAATGCGCTCCTGCTAGAGTAGGCGCGTCGTTTATGCCATCGCCAACCATCATAGTGATACTGTCTTCATCAAGACTCTTAAGATACGCGAGTTTGTCTTCTGGTTTTGCTGACGCAACGACGTGATCGATACCAATTTCATTCGCTACAGGTCGAGCGTTTGAGAGAGAGTCACCTGTTAGCAGCGTTGTCTTAATTCCTGCGTCAGCAAAACGTTGAACAAAGGCTTTGCTTTCTTTTCGGATAGGGTCGCGGTAGTAAAAGCTAGCGACATGCTCGCCATCAACTGAAAGATAGACCGCATGGCTTTCATCGCTTTCCTTGCCTTGAACAAAAACCGCACTGCCTATCTTAACGATTTTGCCATTCCAGATCCCCTCAATCCCTGAACCAATCACGTTTTGCACTTCATACACAACAAAGTCGTCATTGGCGTAACTTGCAAAAGAGCGAGCGATAGGATGGTTTGCATGAGCTTCTAATGCTGCGGCTAGAGAGAGACAATCTTCTTTTGGAAGATCACTCAACACTTTTGTATCACAGATCTCAATATCGCCTTTCGTCAGAGTACCTGTTTTATCTACAACTAAGTGGTTGATCTTACATAGCGTCTCGAACACATGACCTTTACGAAGCAAAATGCCAAAGTTTCCCATACGAGAGGTAGCACAAGTTAGAGCAGTTGGAGTCGCAAGAGATAGGGCACATGGACAGGTGGCTACCAATACGGATAGCATGATCCAAAACGCATCATCTGGTTTTGTTTGATGCCAGTAAAACCAAGTACCAGCAGAAATAATAAGAATTGCTCCAACAAAGTAACGAGCAACAACGTCTGCAATTTCTGCGATTTTAGGTTTGGAGTGTTGAGCTTCATCTTGTAAACGCACGATATTGGAAATCATTGAGTCGGCTTTGGAACTCATGACCTCTAGCTCAAATGACTCATCACCGTTTAGTGTCCCTGCATAAACCGCATCGCCTTCTCGTTTCACAACATGTACGGATTCACCCGTTAGCATGGATTCATCAATATGAATACGACCCGAAATAACTTTGCCGTCAGCTGGGATATGTTCACCAGGAAGGACGCGAATACGATCACCAACTTTTAGAGTTTTCACTGGTATTTGCTCGCCATCCAGCGTCGTGGCGATCGCTGGGATCAACTTTAATAGGTTACCACTCGCCGCTGCGGCTTTGCGACGCGCTCGCATCTCTAAAAATCGTCCAACCAATAGGAAGAAAGTGAACATTGAAATCGATTCGAAGAAGACTTCGCCCTGTTCTGTAACGGTTGCTATTAAGCTGGCTACATAGGCAAAAATAAGTGCAATCGAGACAGGCACATCCATACCGAGGGTTCGGCCTTTGATGCTTCGCCACGCATTTAAGTAAAACGGAAGAGCAGAGTAGAGTAGGACTGGCGTAGCAAAGATCAGACTTACCCAACGAAAGTAATTTTTAAACTCCGGTTCTAGGTCACCAAAAACTTCTAGATACAATGCGACGGCTAGCATCATAACTTGCATGGTAGCTAAACCAGCAATACCTAATCTGTATAAGTATTGCTTCATCATTCGATGATAAGAGGCTTCTTGCTTATCAGCTTCAAATGGTGCGGCTTTATAACCCAATTTATGAATGACAGATAGGAGCTCACTTAATCGCACCTGAGTCTTATCCCAGGCTAGTAATGCGCGGTTAGTGGTTGTATTCACGCGGATAGACACTAACCCGGCCGTATTAGAGACTTGCTTTTCGATTAACCACGCACAAGCTGCACATGAAACGCCTTCTAAAGAAAGAGTTACTTCAGAGACATTTTCACGATTTCGCACAAATTCTGATTGTACATCTTCATTATCATAATGAATTAAAGCTTGGAGTTGCTCTGGTACTAAATCTGCTTTTTCCGCAGGCGCAGTTCTATATTGATAGTAGGATACTAAGCCGCTGTCTACGATGGTTTGAGCAACCGTCTCGCAGCCAGGACAACACATCTTTCGGGATTCACCGAGTATATCAACTTTAAAATCCGTGTTGGCTGGTACATCTTCACCACAGTGATAACAGGATTCACACATATGCTTACTTCATTAACGGTGTTGACGAGGCAGGAAATTCAACTTTACCTTGGATCATCCATTGTTGGTCATGTGGTTGTAGTTCGACAAACCAAGGACCTTGAATAGATTCTTCTGCCGTTAGGCGGTAATTACCAGATGCATCCGCCGTAACGAGCTTTGTAAAGTCACGGTCAGGAAGAGTACGATGAGTGAAAGTGGCCGTTAGAGCAGGGTAATGAGATAGCTTCCCTTTAGCGAAAACAATCACAACATTGTTATTTTTAGAGGAAATCTCAGCGTTAAGATCTAGGTCACGAGCGACATTCATTTTACTAATGTCGATGTTAATGCCTTTGCCTTTTTTATAGTAATCCTCGGCGACTAAAGAAACAGAGTTGTTCGAGAAAACGACCACAGTAATCACAGTCCAGACTACGACAGTAAGAGGAAGGATGATTAGGAACCACGGCCAAAATTGTTTATACCAAGGCTTTACCATAAAAAAGTTCTCAACAGCTAAATGAAAAAATGTAAGGCGTTAAATTTAAAGGAAAGACAGCCCCTATGAAAGGGGCTGTTATTGCTATGTTACTTAATATCTCAGTTACTTACTCTCTGAGTTACTTAAGCTCCAGACATAAGAGGCAACGAGCTGAACTTTATCTTCACCCAAAATGTCTTTCCACGCGGGCATTACACCTGAGCGGCCGTTCATTACGGTTTCGGTTACAGCTGCACGAGAGTCGCCAAATAGCCAATCTTGGTCTGTAAGATCAGGTGCACCGACTGCAGGGTTACCCTTACCATCAGTACCGTGACAAGCTGCACACACGACGAAACGTGCTTTACCTGCCGCTGCTTCACGAGCATTCACTTTACGACCAGATAGGCTAAGTGTGTAGCTTACAACTTCTTGCACACCTTGCTCACCAAGCGCATCTTTCCATGCTGGCATTTGACCAATACGGCCATGCATGATGGTTGTTACGATTGCAGCTGGTTCACCGCCGTATAGCCATGCATCATCAGTTAGGTTAGGAAAACCTTTCTGACCACGAGCATCAGAACCGTGACATTGAGAACAGTTTTGCAAAAACAAACGTTGGCCAACTTTCAATGCTTCAGGATCTTGCGCAATTTCAGGTATTGGGCGCAAACCACTATCATTGTGCGCGAGTTTACGGAATGCTTCGCCGAAGTAAGCGTCGGCATCATCCAGTTCTTTTGCATATTGGTTTAGTTGCTTGTTCTCTTGTGCTGCAGCGATGGCTTCTTTTGACTCTTCTAGTGAGCGAACGGTTTGAGCCGAACTCTGCCAGTTTAAAAAGCCCTTGAAGCTACCTAGACCTGGGAATAGGGCAAGGTAAACTGCTGCGAACACAAATGTGCTTACAAACAGATAAGTCCACCACTTTGGTAGAGGGTTGTTTAGCTCGCGAATACCATCGTACTCGTGGCCCATGTCTTCCCCTTCCTCGACGCCCATTTTATCTTTAGCGCACCAAGTTAGGAGAATCGCACAGCCTACCAGCGTACCGACAGTAATCACGATAATCCAGAGACTCCAGAATGTAGTCATTACTTCTTCACTCCTTGGTTATTTGGGGTCGTTTGTTCTTCGTCAGCAAACACCAAGTTGGCATCTTCTTCAAAGCGTGCTTTACGCTTTTTACTAAATGCCCACCATACGATGCCGATAAAACTAGCGAAGAGTACAACGGTATAAATACTATGAATTGTACCGAAATCCATATGATCCCCTTACTTCATTGCATGACCAAGAGACTGAAGGTAAGCGATGATTGCATCCATCTCTGTTTTACCTTCTACTTCTTTAGCCGAATTCGCGATCTCTTCATCAGTGTATGGAACACCGAACTGATCACGAAATAGCTCAAGTTTCTTCTGAGTTAGCTTACCGTCTAAAACGTTTTCAGCTAACCACGGGAAACCTGGCATGTTTGACTCAGGCACAAGCTCTCGAGGATCTAGTAGGTGAACGCGGTGCCATTCATCAGAATAACGACCACCAACACGAGCTAAATCCGGACCTGTACGCTTAGAGCCCCAAAGGAATGGGTGTTCCCAAACACTCTCACCAGCAACAGAGTAGTGACCGTAACGTTCAGTCTCTGAGCGGAAAGGACGAACCATCTGGCTGTGACAAACGTTACAACCTTCACGGATGTAGATGTCACGACCTTCCATCTCCAGAGGAGTGTAAGCACGTAGATTCTCTACAGGTTCAGTCGTTTGCTTTTGGAAAATCAGAGGAGTGATCTCTACAAGAGCACCCCAGCTGATAGCAAACACGATAAAAATAGCCAACAAACCGACATTACGTTCTAAGATTTCGTGGCGATTATTAGAATTATTACTCATTCTTAAATCTCCTTATGCCGGATGTGGGATAGCTTTTAGGCTTTCTTTTGGTGCACTTACCGTTTTGTACGTGTTGTATGCCATTAGGAACATACCAGATAGGAAGATAAATCCACCTAGGAAACGTACAAAGTAGAACGGGTAAGACGCTTCTACAGACTCAACAAAGCTGTAGGTTAGCGTACCGTCAGAGTTAACCGCGCGCCACATCAGACCTTGCATTACACCAGAGATCCACATCGCAACGATGTAAAGAACGGTACCGATTGTCGCTAGCCAGAAATGCACATTCACTAGACCGACCGAGTACATACGCTCTTGGCCAAATAGGCGAGGTACTAAGTGATATACAGAGCCGATAGAAACCATCGCAACCCAACCTAACGCACCAGAGTGAACGTGACCAATGGTCCAGTCTGTGTAGTGAGAAAGTGCGTTAACTGTCTTAATCGACATCATTGGACCTTCAAAGGTAGACATACCGTAGAATGACAAAGAAACGATTAGGAAACGTAGGATAGGGTCATAACGAAGCTTATGCCATGCACCAGATAACGTCATAATACCGTTGATCATACCACCCCAAGAAGGAGCAAATAGAACCAGCGACATCACCATACCTAGAGACTGAGTCCAGTCAGGTAGCGCTGTATAGTGAAGGTGGTGAGGGCCTGCCCAAATATATAGAGAAATAAGCGCCCAGAAGTGAACGATAGATAGACGGTAAGAATAAACAGGACGTTCAGCTTGTTTAGGAACGAAGTAGTACATCATGCCTAGGAAACCAGCGGTGAGTAGGAAACCTACCGCATTGTGTCCATACCACCACTGAACCATCGCATCCACTGCACCTGAGTAAATCGAGTAAGATTTACCAAGTGACACAGGAATAGCCATGCTGTTCACGATGTGAAGTACTGCTACTGTGATAATAAAGGCACCGAAGAACCAGTTTGCCACATAAATATGTGACGTGTTTCGCTTCACCAGTGTGCCGAAGAACACCACCGCATATGATACCCATACTAGCGCAATTGCGATATCAATAGGCCATTCTAGCTCAGCATACTCTTTACCCGATGTTAAACCGAGAGGCAAAGTAATGGCTGCTGCCAGGATGATTGCTTGCCAACCCCAAAAGGTGAAGGCAACGAGTGGGCCACCAAAAAGACGTGTTTGACATGTGCGCTGTACAACATAATAAGACGTTGCGAACAGAGCACTTGTACCAAACGCAAAAATTACCGCATTAGTATGCAGTGGACGTAAGCGACTGTACGTCAACCACGGCGTATCAAAGTTTAGCTGTGGCCAAACTAATTGAGCGGCAATCAAAACACCAACAGCCATACCAACTATGCCCCATAAAATGGTCACAAGGGTAAATTGGCGAACGACTGTATAGTTGTAGTTTTGTTCAAGCTGCTTTACTTGGCTCATTTGCATGCTTCCAATTTCTAATTAACTACACTTTTACTTCCAACACGACTTGCGTCGTAACACCACCCAAGTAAACTCTAGAATTCAAGTGTTATCATCACCTTATTTCCATTGCTGACTTTAATAAAAAGTGGCATTTTCAGCGTGACACTATACTTGAATTAACAATTCAATGACAGGGTAGTAACCTTACTGGCCCCCTGAAATCATTTTTTATTTAAAAAGTTTGAAGTTTGTAACAAGGATATTAGTAATTATGCCTGCACAAAAGTTAACAAAGGCGCGACTTGCACAAATCTTAATCATGCTCAGTGTGTTAATAGGCGCATTTTTCTGGCGTACCTTTACACACGAGAGCGTTACTAGCATTGACTGTTCACAAAAAGAACGATGCGATGTAACAATTGAAGGTGAAATAATCACAATTAATCGTGACTCAACGGGAATTTCGCTCGAAACGATAAAAAGTAGCACTCTAAAAATTGATCCAAATCAATCTGGCGAATTTATCAATCTCGATCGAGAGCATAAGAAAATAGAATGGGACACAATGCCTGAATCAAAAAAAATCACCTTTAAAAAAGGCGAAAACATTGTTGTAGTTCAATTATAAATACGATCTGTCACGAGATAATCGCAACTTCTTAATGAAATTTTCACCTTCTTACCTAGAGAAAATTGGTTGGAATGGTATAACAGCAGAGTGATACCCAATTATAAAATCGTATGCATTGCCAATCAGTTTTTACTCATATTAAAGATGAAGACTCAGCGATAGAAACGCTTAGGTCCGAACTGACACAACAGAACTTGTCTTACGTGATGTGCTACTACACGGAAGAGTACGACTTCGAGTTAATTCGAGAAGCTTTTCTTGAACATTTTCCTGGAGTGCCTTTTCATGGAGCTAGTTCATGCCAAGCAGTAATGACAGACCGGGGGTTTCATACGGGCCCAGTGATTGCGGCGCTCGCAATTTATGATTCAGGCCCTCATGCTTATGGAACTGGTATGTCTAACTATGACTCAGGTGACAGTGTAACTAGAGCCTTAGATATGGCTCTTGAGAACGCTAACCGTGTAGGAGAAGTGCCAAACTTAATACTGCTTCATGCAACTCCAGGGCAAGAGGAATCAATCATTGCATCTATAGATGAAAGGTTTGGTACGCTGATCCCAATTATTGGTGGTTCAGCCGCTGATAATCATATCGCGGGAAAATGGTCTGTTATTACCGCCCAAGGATCTCAAACTGCAGGTTTAAGTCTGACATTGTTTTACTCCTCACAACCTGTAGATATTGCTTTTAGTGCTGGGCACACTCCAACCAATATTAAAGGGGTTGCAACCAAAACTAACGATAGGTGCTTACTAGAAATTGATGACGAACCAGCCCTCAATGTTTATAGAAAGTGGACAAACCATCAAGATAACCAAGTAGGCAAAAACAACCTGCTATTTACAAACTCGAGCGCTTATCCACTAGGGCGTGTCGCTGGCCACCTCTATGAGCGTCCATATTACAAATTGTCCCATCCAATTCGTGAGACGCGAGATGGAGGAATTGAGCTATTTACACGAATAGAAGAGGGTGATGAACTCACTTTAATGAAAGGAAGCAGAGAACACCTCGTTGCACGCGCTGCTAAAGTTGTAAATGCAGCCTTTAATCAAAAATTAGAAGAATCTCGAAAAATTGGGGTGATAAACATCTTTTGCGCAGGTCCTATGTTGCACTTAATGCAAGACATGAATAGCGTTTGTGAACAAATTAACCAAGAACTAGAACAGTTACCTTTTATTTGCCCTTTTACTTTTGGTGAGCAAGGTAGATTTATTGGTGGTGAGAATGGACATGGAAACCTGATGATTTCATCAGCGATATTCCATAAACCTTATGAAAGATAAATACTTAGACATATACCAACAGGAAGCGCTGCAAGAAGCGTTAGTCGAACTAAAACAGGCTAGGCAAAGAGAACGACTGCTCGCCGATGAGAATAAAGCTATTCTTTCAGCGATATCCGCGATGAGTGAAGCAAAAAACCGGCACGAGATATTTACGGGATTAAATAATGTCCTTAAGAAGTACATCAACTTTGATGATTTTATCGTTCTAACTCGTGATGATGAGAGGTACCCCTTCAAAACGTTGATATCGACAAATAGTGTATTTGATAACATATCTTGGTTACACGGTAACGCATCTGAGAGAGCGCTGAATGGCGAATGTATTCTGCTGTTCGAACCAGATAGGCTTGCGGAGTTTATTAACCTGAACAGTTTTATAAAAAGCCATGTAAACTCGGTAGTCCTAACGGGCATACGTTCAGAAGTAACACAAACGGTCATCTTACTTATTGGTGCTAAGAAAGGGCACTTTAGCATAGAAAATAAGGAAACCTTAAGACGCTTTCGGCCTTTAATTGAGAGGGCTGTCATCGATATTGAGACCAAAGAGAAGTTACAGCGTATTGTTGAAGTGCGGACAACTCAGCTTGCTAAAGCAAGAGAAGAAGCAGAGCTTGCAAATCGCTCAAAGTCAGAATTCTTAGCGATGATGAGTCATGAAATTAGAACCCCTCTAAATTCCGTCCTTGGAATGCTCGATATTCTGAAACAATCCACCTTATCAGAAGAGCAAATCGATGCCCTGAGCCAAATGGAATGCTCAGCGGAGTTGCTTCTCGCGATTATCAGCGACATCCTTGACCTCTCAAAAATTGAATCAGGTCGCTTTCAACTCAATGAGCAGTGGGTTAATTTAAGAGACACTGTCACTTTTGTTATTTCTCAACAAAAACAAATAGCTAAGAAGAAGAGCCTTCAATTTAAACTCAATTGCATGGTAACTACCGACAAACAGTTTTGGATTGACTCTACGCGATTATCTCAAATCCTGTTTAATCTTATTGGGAATGCAATAAAGTTTACTGATGAAGGAGAAGTAAAAGTTTCAGTATCTGAGCAAGACTCCGAGCTTGTAATTTCAATATCAGACACCGGAATTGGTATATCTAAAGCCAAGCAAGAACATCTATTTACGGCATTTCATCAAGGTGATCGTTCCATCACGAGACGCTTTGGTGGTACAGGACTAGGGCTAGCAATAACCAAGCATTTAGTTGAAATGATGCGCGGCAAGATTATCGTTAAAAGTGACGAGCATGTCGGCTCAACATTTACTATTAAGATTCCCGTTTTAACTCGGTGCAATCAAAATCGTCCAGTTAAAATAGAAAACAACCAACCAATAAAAGCGATGGATCTTCTCGTAGTCGAAGATACCGAGTCGAATCAGTTTGTAATAAAGCTTATTTTAAATAAGCTTGGTCATAATGTTCATATCGCAAGTCATGGAGCAGAAGCATT
Organism: Vibrio sp. M60_M70; assembly: GCF_037162085.1. NCBI lineage: Bacteria > Pseudomonadati > Pseudomonadota > Gammaproteobacteria > Vibrionales > Vibrionaceae > Vibrio > Vibrio sp. M60_M70. The sequence continues at coordinate 1,745,258 of NZ_JARLUL010000001.1, read as the reverse complement.
AACGTTCTTAGAGGAAAATGAGGATTTAATCGACCTGATTCTTATGGATGTCTCGATGCCAGTGATGGATGGGATTACTGCAACAAGGCTTCTCCGAGATAAAGGCTTCAAGACTCCAATCATCGCATTAACCGCTCATGCGCTAGAAAGTGATAGAGATAAATGCCTTGACGCAGGTATGGATGGATTCATTTCCAAACCAGTTCGAAGACAAGATATCTTTGAAGCTATACAGCCATTTCTGTAAGTAGAAAAAGCATTAATATAGATCTTAACAATCGATAGATTATTAAGATCTATATTAAGTATTTTATGGTAAAAAGCCATTATGTTTAATGGTTATGATGGAGACCTTAAATTTCAAATCCACAGGGGAATAGGAGTGCTCATTGGCAACATTTGGCGTACGAGTGCCCCTAATTTAACATAACACATATAATGCGCACTGTAATAGTGGTTCCTGTGGACTTGAAATCACTAAGGCTAATCCAGTGCAAGCCATTGAGATTCCTGACAATCCAAGCCCATTAAACTTTTTTGCAATTCCTTCCCATACTGCTTTTATCTGCGGATTATCATTGCGATCAGCGTGACAACCCAACAATGCAATCTCAGGGTCTAAACCTGATTGCTCTGCAAGAAAAATTGCTTGTGTATCAGTCATATAACGCTTTCCTTTGCGGAAATCACTGATTCTCTGCGGCGGTACATTCATATCCGCTGCAATTTGTTTGTCTTGTACGTAACTTTGAGCCTTTTTGTAGGCATCTAATAGTTTGTTCTGATACATACCGCTTCCTCCGTTTCCGTCAGTTTAGCTTATCAATCACCATTTTTGGTGTCTTGCGCTAACCAATTTTGGTGATTACGCTAATAACCAAATTTGGTTACTAACTTCAAAACTGGATTGGTTTTAATGGAATCTCAAGCTCAAATCATCTATTACGACTTGCTACCTGACTACACAGTGTCTGTGTTGGTCAAAGGTTGCGACGAATGGGATTTGCTTAAATCCATGTCTCATCTTGAGTCTTGGGCTTCCTCTCAGTTCACTTCTTATGAGTTGGTATCCATCACCAACACGACTGTTGAACAACGTATCAATTTGGGGGTGTTCGATGACTACCGCAACTAACATCCTTAAAAGTTTCGATGAGCAAAGCGTTCATATTGATTACCTGTGTTTTACGTTTGCTGTGAAAGACTTACGTCATTGTCATGATGCGGTTCGTCGATTGCACAAGCATGAGGAATACAAAGGCTTTGCCAAATCTGGACTGTTACAACGTCACTGTCGTGCACCTAAGTTCCCTGCTCCACCTGTGTTTAATCCGACGGTCGCTAAGACGTCTGAAGAAATTGAAGCGTACAACAAAGCCTTTGATATCTGTTACCGCAACTACTTGGAAGATTGCTTGCGTATCTTCACCAACCAAGTGCTTGGTTTGTCGCTGTCAGCACCTCGCGGTTTGGGTTTCCAGTTCTACACCGAATCCATGAAACTGACTTCGCCAGATGGTGAGGACTTCTGCGGCTTCGTTGGTATCGGCGGTAACAATGACACGGTGCACTTCCAAATCAACGGAACGGGATGCAAGCATGTATTTGCCCGTCGTCCTGCGTGGTCGCTACATGACTGGCTGACCAATGTCCTTGGTGTGCAAACTCTGGCGCGTGTTGACTTGGCCTATGACGATTACGACGGCATTTTTGATTGCGAATACGCTTACAAGGCGTGGCGTGACGACTGTTTCCGCACCGCTGAACGTGGTCGTGGTCCTGTGCTTCATGAAGATATGACCATTGCCAGTATCGGCAAAGATGGCAAACCGATTTACACCAAAGAGCAATACTCGATTGGTTCGCGTACCTCGCGCATTTACTGGCGTATCTACAACAAGGCTCTTGAGCAGAAACTCGCAAACACGGGTCTTGTCTGGTATCGCTCTGAAGTCGAGCTTAAAAAATGGAATGTTGATGTGTTGCTGAATCCAGCTGGCGCGTATGCCGCGCTCAATGATTTTGCTGCGTCAATTTCTACTGCAAAGAAATTCAATACCAAACCTGTCCCGACCAAACGCGCGGCGTTAGACCTGTTGGCCTCTGCGCATTGGATGCGTCGTCAGTACGGGAAAATCCTTAATTCACTTATCGAGTTCCATGAGGGCGACATTGAAACCGTCGTCGGTTCCCTTGTCCGTGATGGAACGAAATTCACCTTCCCCGATACCTACGGCAAGTTGGTGACTCACATATTGGAGACTTAACAAATGGCTAAATCCGTTTTTGTACTTGGCATGGATATCACTTGGAACTCAGCACGTGGCGACAGTGCTCAACTGAACGTGTCGCGTCCTCTACGTGAAATCAACTCAGAGAAATTCAAACGCCGCACTATCGGTGAATCCGGTGATGTGAATCCCCAATGGGATCAGCCTTTGATGATTGACCATGAATATGCCCTACTTCTTGAGCGCACTGGTGCTCTCGTTCCTCGCCGTGAATACCAATTGCGCTTGGAGATTAACCCAGAAGACCCATTGGCAGGCGCTATCGTGACTGAGCTTATTCCAGTCGACCAAGAAATTAAGAAGCACTTCGAGGCTTCAATGAAACCCGTTCAAGGCTAAAAAATGTCTGTATGCGTCACCGTCGTTAACCAGTATGGCAATTTGAAAGCAACAAAAACGCCTGTTGCGGATTGCCAAGAATACGTGCTGATTTCGGCGGTGGACTACCAAGAATATAAGGAACCAGTCCTATTCAACGGTGACTTGTTCCTGTATGTCAGTGGCGTGCTCTTGATCAACATGGTCGTTGGTCACTGGGTGGGTCGTGTTGTTCGCCTTATGAGTAAAAGGTAAATCTTATGAAAAAACTAGAACTTGTTGTAACTAACGTAAAACACGCAGTAGTAAACAAAAAGACCGCAGCTGGCGCTGCACTGATGGCCGCGTCTGTCTCTCCGGCGTTCGCTGAAGTCGATATCACGGGCGCAATCAACTCTGCGGTATCCGGTGGTCAAGCTAACGTATCACTGGTTGTGGCGGGTCTGATTGGTATGGCTGCACTGGGCTTTGGTGTGACCATGGTTGTTGGCTTCTTACGTCGCTAACGGCTCACCTCTATGCCTCCTTTATCGGGTAATTTACTTGGAGATGTTCTCGCTATCGTTCTAGGTGTTGCCTTTGCGGGGGCATTCCTCCACGGCTTTGTGAGTGGCATCAATACTCACTAATCAATAGATAAAGGGGGCTTCGGCTCCCTTTTTTATTGGTTTGTTGCGATGAATATTAGTCTCACTTTTCGTTACCTTATTTTTTTCTCTCTTATTTTTAGCCTGTCACTCTAGTGCTTTAGAAATGTATGCAAGTTCGGGAATGATGGGATGCTATGAGAAAAGAGCTTGGAATAATCCCTCTTCTGTCCATGCATGCTTGTATGAGAATTACGGTGAAAACCTTTACGGTGGTGTGCGTGATTGTTCTGTTGTGCTTTACGATACTGATTTAGGTTACAACCGATATGCTTCAAATTGTTATAACAATAAAGGCTACTACGAGACCTACGTTATATATGAGAAAGCGAGATGTCCATCTGGCGAGCGATTTAATAGCTCAACGATAGCCTGCGAGCCTAAATGTGACTATGGGGCGAATCCCGATGGCACCTGTATGGACGCTTGCCAGTTCAAACAGTCCATTGGCGATACGGTGAAATTGCATTGGCACCCTGCGGTCTACGGCGAACTGGTGACGGGCGCGTGTTACGGTGACTACGGTGCCACTCGATGCGAAATGACCAAAAACGAATCCACCATTATTTGTACTGGCGTTCCTGATGGACAGTACACGCCCGACTCTCAATGCTCTCTGCGCTTTGCTTACACTGGACGTCAGTGTGAAGGTGGCACACTTTTCTGGGGCGTGAATGGGCCAGATGAACCCATCATTCCACCCGATGAACCGGAAGACCCAACCCATGACCCTGATGACCCAACAGGCGAGATTGAAGACCCAAGTGTCCTACCCGATGATTCAACCAACACGGTTAATCCCGGTGTCGTTGATGATAAACCGGATGTAGAAGACCCTGACACGGATGAATCGACAGACACGGCAGTCCTTTCTGCCATTAAAGGGCTTAACGTGGATGTGAACAAAGGCATTCATGATCTTAACGTCGATATCAACCAGTCACACGCTGACATCACCAATGCGGTCATTGGTGTGAAAGGCTCTTTGGTCGATAACACCCAAGCCATTCAAGAGCAGCAAATCAATGACAACAAGATTTATAACAACACCAAGGCACTCATCCAACAGGCCAACGGCGATATCACTACGGCGGTGAACAACAATACCAACGCCACTATTGGTATTCGTGACGATTTAAAAGGGCTTGGTGATTCCGTGGGCGAACTCGATAGCAGCTTAAATGCGATTGAGGGTCTACTGACTGGCTCAGAGTTTGGTACACCTACGGGCACCGCTATCACTGGCGAAATCTTCACAGCAGAAGACTTTGCCAACCTGCAAACCACGATAGATGAAAAAGCCGAATCCATCCAAGGCTATGTGGACGACATCAAAGGCTTAATCACTATCGGCACCAACTTCAACAACGGCACATTAAGCGACAAGTCTTTCAATATCAAAGGCGCAACCGTTGAATCAGGACTACAGCGTTTTGATGCGGTATCGGGTTATGTGCGCCCTGTCGTGCTGTTCATTTGTGCCTTAATCGCCCTTTGGGTTCTGTTTGGTAATCGGAGTAAATAACATGGAATACATCTACTCAGCATTAGAGTTTATTGCCAACATTGGGCAAACCTTTCTCGACTTCTTTGATGTGGCGATTGAATGGATAAAGAACGCGTTTGAATACGGCGCGATGTGGCTTATCTCGGTATGGCTCGATATCAAGATTGCCTCGATACAAATCGCACTCAAGATTGCGCAGCTGCTGCTCGAAGAATATGGCGTCTATACGCTTGTCGAAGACCGCTTTAATGCGCTTCCCTCTGACGTCCGTTATATCTTGACCGAATACGGCGTCACCTCTGGGCTACGTGTCATCTTTGATGCGTTCGCTACGTCTTTAGTTATGCGTTTTTTTAACTGGTGATTGAATGGCTACTTCATTTCGATACGGTCACGGTGGCTCTTACAAATCGGCTTGCGCCGTGTGGTTTGACTTACTGCCTGCACTGCGTGAAGGTCGAATTTGCATTACGAACATTCATGGCATGCAGCCACTTGAAGTGATTGAACAACGCCTTGGTGAAAAGTTTCCTGATACGGCTCGGCTCATTCGCATTAGCTCTCGCAACCCTGAAGGCTTCGAACTTTGGAAATACTTCTTCTGTTGGGCACCCATTGGGGCGTTCATCCTCATTGATGAGTGTCAGCAAATCTTCTCGGTCAATGCAGGTTTCAAAATGGCGAACATACACAAGCGCCCTTTCACTGACTTTGAGCCTCACTTACCGGAAGGATTCTCTGAGCTGTTTCACTCTCGTTGGCTAACGATTGATACATCCAGTTTGGACAATGGCGAGATAGACGATTGCCAACGCACACGCTTTGATGAGCAAGGACGCATCATCTATCCAGAGAACTTTAACAACGCCTTTATGGAGCACCGGCACTACAACTGGGACATTGTGTTGCTCACGCCTGACTTTGCTCAAATCCCGAAAGAGTTAAAAGGTGTCGCGGAGTTGGCCAAGCAACATAAGGGGAAAGATGGGATCTTCTTTTCCAACCGTAAACCACGCATCTTGGAGCATGACCCAACTCGAACGGTCACCAAACCAAGCAAAGACGATGTGGTTTATAACCTCAAGGTGCCGCTTGATGTCCACCTACTCTACGCCTCGACTGTCACGGGGCAAATCACCAAGTCGGGGCTTGGAAAGAACATCTTTCTTAACCCGAAATTCTTAGCAGCTATGGCACTGGTCGTGCTTTCATTTGGGTACTTAGTTTATGCGCTTATTGGTATGGTTTCTGATTCTGAGACGACAACTGCGGAAGGAACGCAGCTTCATCAAACTTCGCAGCAAGGTGGCGTTTCGACTTCGCAAGGTCAAGCACGTCCTGGTCAAAGTGGTTCGCCTGGTTCTGTCATGGATTCTAGTGGTTCTGGCTGTACGGGTGCTGGTTGCGGGAATGAGTCTTATCATGACGTAGGCACTGTTCCTGCTTGGTTCCCACTGGCGAATTCAGAGAGTATCTATGTCTCTGCGGTGGAACGTTGGCACAAAGCCACCTCGATACACGTCAACGTGCATTTTGAGGTTGTCACACCGCGCGGTGTGACTTACCTCGATGACGGATTCCTAAATAAGTTGGGCGTCAAGATGGAATATCTGGACGATTGCCTCGTTCAGCTGTCTCGCGGCGCATCCAATTTCTATGTCACGTGTTCGCCGTATGAGCAATATGCGCAACGGCAAGAGCAAGATATTGAACTCAAACCTGTTGGCGGTTTGTTTAGTGGAGACGAAACCTGATGAATGAATACGTAACGCATGGGCAGCTGGTTGAAATCATCGAGCTGTTTGATCATCTCTCGATAGTGAATGCAGTCATTGTGGTGATCGTGTATGACCTTGCCAGATACCTCCTAGGCAAACTGGTCGACTACTTCAATTAAAGGCACAGTGCCAGCCCCGCAGGGATAAGGAGTTGCGGAGCGACGACGAGGCACCAAGCCGCCCACCTTAGCAAAACCTAGCCTCATCACTTAATCGGCGCGGTTAGCAGCCCAAAGCCACTTGGATGCTGCCGCCCTCCTTCCTGCTAGACCAGCCTTGCAGAGACTATCCACGCCAAAGGCGCGTTAACCTACTGGAACGCTGCATACTCACAACGTCAAAGCTTTGCGAGTGTCGAGCAATGCTTATTCTTCTTTTCTGGGTTCTCTCCGACGGACGCGCGGAGCAAGTGAGGACGGGCTAGGACGATTGCGCGACGTGCGGCGGGAGGTCAAACCCCCGAATCTGTATTACGGGGGTAAATTCCTCCTCCTTACTAGACATGTGCGCTGTCCAAAATCAGAAACATCCAATTAGAACTAGATCAGCTTTAGTACATAGAGAACTTTATATATGAGATGTGTTTGTTATAATCCTGAAAAATAAGGTCAATGCACTTATAGATTCAAGTTGTGAGCACTGACGTAAATATTACAAACACTCTCTTGTAAATCTGTTTGACTATCATATAATCATTGAGAGTTTACATATATGTAAACTTAACGCTGGAAGGTTCCGTGTCAAAATCACTACTAACTTCTGAATACATTGGCACGAAAAATAGAGTCGTGCATTGTAAAGGGGCGATCAAAACTTATGAACAATCGTTGACCAAGGTCCAATCTGGAAAACGAAGGTCATTGACTCGTCAACTTATTTTGCAAATTGAGCGTTTAGCACGTGGAGAAAGGATGTCTTCACAAAACTTTGCTGCAGAGGCTGCGTTACCAAATGCTAGCGGAGGAAAAAAATTTTATGCGCTTAAAAAAATCCCTATCCGTGGTTACTGTTGGCAATCCAGTAATAGGCCGAGTACGTACTATATTAGTCATTATATAAGTAAAGACTTTCAAAAATTACGCGATAAAGATACACAAATAGTCCATAACAATTGGACAAGAGTTGAGGTGCATGGTGATGAATGCTAGAAGCATGTTTTATTCAAAGGACACCCATTACAGCGATGCAGAAGAGCGTGCATTCGCAAGAGATGAGCTCGTTTACAACGTAACCGAAGATTTGCTAGTAATCATGGAAGATAAAGGGATCAGTAAAACAGAACTATCTCGAAGACTAGGTAAATCTAAATCTTATGTTTCTCAGGTTCTAAGTGGGTCTAGAAACATGACCTTAGGGTCATTCTCAGATATATGCTTTGCTTTAGGGTTCAAGCCCGAAGTAAATCTACCCGTTGAAGATAAAGTAGAAGAAGATGAAAACAATTACTTTGAGTTCATCATTGAAAGACCAAGCGCATCACAACATATTAAGAAAATTCATGTTGTTGATAACTTGTTTCAACCAGAAGTTTTGTCATGGCAAAACTATTGTGATGTAGAGGTCGCTTAGGCTATGACTGAAGACTTAAAGGCTGCTGTTTCCTCTTTAGTTATAGAAACTGTAACCCTAAGAGATATGCTTGTCTCAACATATGATGATTTTGATCCGGAACTCTTACCTGAAGATTTCGGATTAAACGGCCAAGCATATAATGGTGTAACTAGAATCCAAACTCTTGAGGATGACAATGAGCCAGATATGCAATTTATTCGCTTTATATTTTCTAGTGGTATTAGATTTATTTCAAACGAAGATAGGAAAGCGCTGAAAAAGCAAGAAATTGAGAATGAAGATGTAATTCCCTATATTGAATTTAAGGCGACTTTTTCGGCTGACTATAAGTCAGCTGTGCAGTTGACTCAGGATCAACTGAGAGCGTTTGCAAAACAACACGTCTCTTACCATGTCTGGCCTTACTGGAGAGAGTTCATTCAATCATCTTGTGCTCGACTCAATATTCATCCTATTACAATACCACCTGTTAGGATCAAACTAGACAAAGAGGCTCCGTAAGGAGCCTTTTTTACATCATGTCTCTAAGTGCTCTTGCATATTTCAGCACTTGACCCGCAGCTTCTAAATCAGTTAATGCCCCAATCTCTAACAAAGCTATTCCTGTCAAAACCTGCTGAGCCGTTACTAGCTGCCCTGTTGGAAGCTCAAGCTTGTCATAGTGCATTTTAAAATGTTCCCATTGCTCTGATGGGCTTAGCTCCCTTCCCTTTGTCATTCTCATCAGTCGTTTACACTCAGGAGGAATGGTTTTCCCCTTATCCCATTCTTTGACCGTTCTCACAGTTTTTAAACAAAGTTCAGCAGCTTGTTCGACGGATAAACCACATTCAAATTCACGAAAAATATAGTTTTTAGTCATTTCGTGATACTTCATTGAATAGTCCCTCAAAAGAGAGACATTTTATAGGACTAGCATATGCAATCGCATTCAACATAAGCAGATATAATGCGCACTGCAGTAGTGGTTCCTGTGGACTTGCAATCACTAAAGCCAATCCGGCACAAACCATTGAAATGCTTGATAATCCAAGTCCGTTATACTTTTTTGCAATTCCTTCCCATATTGCTTTTATCCATTGAGAGTTGATTGGTTTATCTCACCTAGCCTGCATTCCCAACCAATTACACGAGAGCCACTTCATTTTCATCTAGTTCATCGAGTCTGAAAGCTTTGCGCTCTTGCTGCCCAATGCTTCTAATCAACATTGCAATCACGAACCTGTGGCTATATGAAGCCGAATATACTTTTCTGGATATTTATAACGATAGCGTTTTCCTTTCCTCAAGTTGGATTTCACATACCGACAAACTTTTTTGTCACCACTACTGGTTACTCTTTTTATTACTGCTTTTTTACCTTTGTGTTCCATCTCTATCATGACATCGCAATAACCTTGGTAGCCATCAAATTTATTGTCCGCTTTCCTTTGAATCTTAGTTTTAATCTTTTTAGCCAATGGGTTCGTTTCCGAGTCGTCAGACAAAGCTGGAGTGCTTACGAAGAGTAAGAACATTAAAGTTACAACGTATCGCATAATTTAAGCCCGTTTATCTTATTGATTAATCAATGATAAATAATTTTTCTATAGATACGAAAATGGGACGCTATATTGCGTCCCATTTAACACGATTAAGTAACTGATATGTAATTAAGCTCGCTTCTTGCCTTTGCTCGCTTTGAAACCTTGATGCGGAAAAACGTTGCGAATCCGCTGTTGGATTTTTTTGGGAACGTCCTTGGAGAAGCTCAAGCGCATGCCGGTTCGTTGGCTATATACCTTCATTTCACCACTAAACGGATTATGTTCACTAATATCTTGTAAGTTATGTTTGAAAGAAGGTGGTAGATGCCCTTTTACGTTACTGATATGGCCGTTATCAAACTTTACTTTTAGCACTGGTCTATCAACTGCGATCAACCAAAAGATCACGATGGCAGCAATTAAGATTACATATAACATTTGGCACTCCCTATCCTAGCTAGATAGCAATTTACTCAAATCCTCTTTGATTGAGGTAACTTTTTGACTCGCTTTCTCACTTCTCGATGCTTCAGAAAGTAGATATTCAATTGCGTCAGATAATGTACAACCGAGCTCGTTTGCTCTACTAGAAAGCTTTTCCCAAACTCGGTAATCTAAATCAATGGATTTTTTCTTTGTATGGACTTGCTCTGCATTAAAGTGGCGTTTCCGTTTCGCTCGGATAGCCTGCTTGAGTTTATTGTCTAACTCTTCTGACATGTGGTTTTCTATCCAAGCCAAGACAAGTGTAGGCTCATGTTCAAGGCGTTTTAGCTCTGCAACCGCGGCATCTGCTTCACTTGTATCAATATGTCGGGTAATCGCTTCACCATCTTTCCATTTCTTGATGAGATACTTCCATTTCCACCCACACTCTAGATTCTCAAGCTGCTGATATTTCATTTATTCCGACCCATAAACATAACCTAGTGACAGCGTAACCCAGATAATTTACTTGGGCAAATAAAACTCTTAGAAGTATCGATGTTGATCACTCATTTGTCTAAGTATTGTTCATTGAGTGTTGAATGCCGTGAGCGAACCAAATTGGTGCTAGGGTGTTATAGTCCATTTCGTTATAATGTCGGCAAGATTGAATTACGATGAATTTTAATGAACCAACTTAATTGGCAAGACGTAACACCTTCACTTGAGCAGTACGAAGCACTTTTAAAGTCTGCACCTTCGTTACCAAAGAAGTCTTTTACTGATCTTCAACCGAGGATGTCGGCAACGATATCTCGCTTTTCCAAAATGTCGGGATTGACACGCGTGCTACTCATTAACTGCGTCGATAATTCTGTCTATAGAGATTTCATCAGTAAAGCTCTTCAGAGTCATTCTAACGCTGCGATTGTTTTGTCGGAATCACTTGATGCCAAACGTTTATTTGACCGTTACAGTGTTGATGTAAGTGGTGATATTGCCTTCCAACCAGGCTTGATTTCACAAGCTGACGACGGTTATTTGATTGTACCTGCTAATCTCATTCTGGCTAACCCGGGACTTTGGCCGAATATAAAGTCTGCAATTCAACAAAACCTTATCGAACCACTGAACCTAAGCCCTACTCGCTTACCTACTTCAGTACCGCCATCTAAAGCTTATGATGTAAAACTGATTGTAACTGGGGAAAGAAGTCAGTTAGCAGAGCTAGAATATATCGACGAGGACTTTTGTTCAGGCTTTGCCATGTATACCGAAGTTGAAGAAGATATTCATTTGTCAGAGCAGAATTTGACAGATTACTTTGGTTTGGTGAACTGGATATGTTCTCAATATCAGCTGCCTCACTTAACGGAATGTGGCTTTAGAAGACTATTGCTAGCTGGTATGAGATTTACTGAAGATCAACATTATTTGCCGTTAGGTGTAATGTGGCATTCTCAACTTCTAACACTTGCCAGCCAGTTCAGTGATGGCCAAACATTAGATTACGAGTCATTAGATAAAGCGATTGACGACAAGTATTACCGCGAATCCTATCTTCCTCAGCGTGCCGTGTACGATATTTTAGATGGCCAAGTCATCATTGAGACTACTGGGAAGCAAGTTGGTCAAATCAATGGCCTAACCGTCATCGATATGGCTGGACACCCTGTCAGCTATGGTGAGCCTGCTAGAATATCGTGTGTAATTCACTTTGGTGATGGCGATGTTTCCGATGTTGAGCGCAAAGCTGAACTTGGCGGCAATCTACATGCGAAAGGCATGATGATTATGCAAGCTTTCTTAAGCTCTGCTCTAAAACTGGATGAACCTCTGCCTTACTCTGCCTCGATTGTATTTGAACAGTCTTATAGTGAAGTTGACGGTGACAGCGCATCTCTCGCAGAACTTTGTTGTTTGGTGAGTGCGTTATCTGAATCTCCAATTAATCAACAAGTTGCGGTTACAGGAGCCGTCGATCAGTTTGGTCGAGTGCAAGCAGTCGGTGGCTTGAACGAGAAAATTGAAGGTTTTTATCAGGTTTGTAAACATCAGGGTTTTACGGGAAATCAAGGCGTTGTCATGCCGAAATCAAACCTTAAACACCTTGCATTACATAAAGATGTAATAGAAAGCATTAAAAATGGTGAGTTCCATATTTGGTCCGTCTCTACGGTAGATGAAGCTATTCCGATTGTTATGAATAAACCTTTTAGAGGCGAAGACGAGAGCATTATTGGCAAAATAGCGGAACGTATTGAAAACTTTGAAAGACATGAGCATCCAGAAGGAATTGTGCAGCGCATCAAAAACTGGTTTGTCTAGTACTGATCGGAGTTGTTTAGCGTACACGTGTTCACTAAGATGCAGCTATCAAAAATTGGAGTAATTGATAATGCAAAACAAACGTGATTCTTATAACCGTGACGATCTACTTGCTTCTAGCCAAGGGGAACTGTTTGGGCCTGGTTACCCTCAGCTTCCTGCGCCAAACATGCTAATGATGGATCGTATTACTAAAATGTCTGAGACAGAGGGCGATTTTGGTAAAGGTTTGATCTTGGCAGAATTGGATATTACTCCAGATTTGTGGTTCTTTGATTGCCACTTCCCTGGTGATCCAGTAATGCCTGGCTGCCTTGGCCTTGACGCGATGTGGCAACTTGTTGGCTTCTTCCTTGGCTGGGTTGGCGGTAAAGGTAAAGGTCGCGCTCTAGGTGTTGGTGAAGTGAAGTTTACAGGCCAAATCCTACCGACGGCGAAAAAAGTAACCTACGAAATCCACATGAAACGCGTCGTAAACCGTAAACTGGTAATGGGTTTGGCTGACGGTCGTGTATGCGTAGATGGCAAAGAAATCTACGTTGCGAAAGATTTGAAAGTTGGTTTGTTCCAAGACACTTCAAACTTCTAATCACGACTTTAATCGATTTATAAAGGCTCCTATTTAGGGGCCTTTTTGTTTGCCTAGTCTATAAATGTAGAAAAGGCTCCGTAGAGCCCTTTCGAATCCTTCTTTTTGTATGTGGAGAGTTTATTTGTAGAGACCAGATTGTCTTTCATCTCTGGCATCACGCCAACCACCTAACCAATACGACCGAGCATCAACTTGTTGATATGGGCAAGCCTCTTGAGACCTTCCATTCAACCCAGCTTTATAGCCTTGAGATTGAGCTCGTTCTAGGCGATCACGCTTTTGTCTCTTCATAGTTAATTCCTCATACAGGTCCATTTACTAACGTACAGCTGTTATTGTGAAACTTTGATGGAGTTTTTATGACTCCACTTATAAGAATCGATCAAGTTGAGTGATTTCTCAAGGCATAAAAAAAGCAGAGGCTCAAATGTGTGAGCCTCTGCTTGATTTAAAAATTACTGACGATTTTTGACTATTTTCTACGGAACCCAAACAATCCAAGCATGGTCAAAGCTAACCAACCAAGGCCTGCACCTTGACGCTCTGTTGTCGTTGAGTCAACGCTTCGAGACACAATGTCCTTCTCAGTCGCACCTGCAATAGGCACCAATTTTACGGCTACGATTTGTTCATCAGAACTACATGTCGCATTGTTTGCTGTTGTACTGTAACCGCCAGCACATTTCATCGCGGTACCAGAAATCACACCTGCATCGTTGATATCGGTTGCGTCAAGAATACGGAACTGGTTGTTTTGTTCAGAGTAGTCACCGCCATTAGTCAAACTATCTAGGAACCAAGCTTTTCCATTAAATAGTGTTGAAGCACGTTCACTAGTCTCACCACCTACACTATATGGGTAGATAAAACCGCGCTTACGACGTGGCTTACCATCGTCTTCACGCGTCGTTTCCGCATCAAGTTGTCCGACAATTTCATTGTAAGAGTTGATCCCGCCCATCTTACCGCCCGCACCGCTGAAGAAAATTCCGGTACTAGGGTAAAAAGCGTTAATAGAATCCTTACGAACATCATTTACGATAAAGAGACGATTTGGAGCAGAGCCCGTTGGCATTAGATATCCGCCGGAACGTTTTGCTTCACCAATAGCAACAAAATTTGAGTTAACATCGGTTAATCGTGAGTTTGTATGAACCGTATCATCACCTTCACGCTGTCTAGCTCCTACAACAACTTTGTTTTTCCAAGTTGCGTTTTCAACGCTACCTTCTGCCTCTAGTGTTCCGACAAAAACAGTAGCATTCAGATAGTTATCATCACTGTATGTGTTGTAACCCACGCCGTAAACCGTTGTTCCATCTGTGACAAGGTCACGCATGCTTCCTTGAGCCAGTCTTTCTCCATCTTTAGATGTGCCACTTGGCCAAGCCAACTCACTGACGGTTCCACTTTGATCCCAAATAGCTGCTTTCGATGTGTGGTGAGCGCCATTGGTATTGCTTGCCGTTCGAGATACACTACCAACGGTAAAAGTGCCATCGGTTTTCCAAGCGTGGCTTTGCACAACGCTTGCGTCGTTATCACCTGTAACAAAATTTGGTTCAATAGGTGCTACGACTGTATTTCTTGTTTCCAGTGTCGACTGGTTTTCACTGCTGACTTTACTTTGATTACCGACAGCGGCACCATCTTCGGTAAGCTGATTGATAACATTGTTATATTCATTTTTATAAGCAGCAGAATCGCCTTCTACAAATGCTAACGCATTAGAAGTAAAGTCTTTACTACGCTCTTTGTTCCATGGGGTCCAGTTTACAGAAGCCCAAGAGTCACAAGTAGAATAGCGAAGCTGGTTATAACAGTAACGTTCAAAATCTTTGAGTTCTTGGATGTAATAAAAGCCCGCGTCCAATCCAAATGGAATTTCCTCACGATAGCTGTTCCCATCCACGGCTTGTGTCGCTGAAATCGGTGTTGTGCGAGTTTCCATCGCAAGCTTAAATTGGTCTGGTGTACAGTTTGCTGCTGCATCAAAACAGCCCAAAGCGAAAGGGGAACCTGTTGAAGGATCTGTACCCGCATCACCTTGCTGAATTGCAACGCCGTAAGCCGTTTGGTAGTCACCGTTTGAACCATGATCCTGAGGTGAAACCTCAACCACTTGATACAATGCCGCCTGTGCGTTCATTGTGGTACCAACCATCATCGCAATGGCGGTCAATTTGAATTTATTACTACAATTCATTGAATTCTTAACTATCCTGTTGCATTGCTTCGAGTTCTTCCCATCTCTCGAATGCGTTTTCCAACTCCTGCTCTAGCGCAGCAAGCTGTTCCAATACCGGCTGAGTTTGCTCTACAGGTTTAGCAAAGAACTCTGGATCGTTCACTTGCTCCTGAAGGCCCTCGATATCCGACTCTAATTGTTCTAGTTTAGCTGGTAGAGCTTCTAATTCTCTTTGCAGCTTATACGATAACTTCTTCGAGTTGTTCTTAGGTTGAGTTGTTTTGGGAGTTTCCTCAACCACTTTTTCTCTTTTCGCTGGCTTTTCAACCGCTTGACGAACCGCCAATACCTGTTCACGCTGTTGTCTTGCATCGTGATAACCACCAACAAACTCTTCAATCACTCCGTTCCCTTCGAAGATCCAGCTTGTGGTAACGGTATTATCAACAAACTCTCGGTCGTGGCTAACTAAAAGCAATGTGCCCTGATAGTTGGCAAGCATTTCTTCTAAAAGTTCCAACGTTTCGATATCCAAATCGTTGGTTGGTTCATCAAGAATAAGTAAATTGTTTGGTTTCAACAAGATACGAGCTAGCAGTAATCGGTTTTTCTCACCACCAGAGAGCGCCTTAACCGGGGTTCTTGCGCGCTTAGGTGCAAATAAGAAGTCTTGAAGATAACTCAGCGCATGACGCTGACGTCCCCCAACCATTACTTCTTGTTTCCCATCCGCTAAGTTATCGATCACTGTCTTTTCTGGATCCAAAATCTCTCGGTACTGATCAAAGTACGCGACTTCTAATTTTGTTCCGCAGTGTAAACGACCAGACTGCGCTTCCAATTGCCCTAATAGCAATTTAAGTACCGTACTCTTACCGCAGCCATTTGGTCCGATAAGTGCAATACGGTCACCGCGCATAATGTTAAAGCTAAAGTTGTCGACGATTGTCTTGCCTTCGTAAGCAAAAGATATGTTTTCTGCTTCAAATACAATTTTCCCTGAACGTGAAGCATCATCGATATTAAGGTTAACTTTGCCTTGGACATCCCGGCGATCGCGACGCTCTTCACGAAGTTTCTTCAATGCGCGTACACGACCTTCATTTCGAGTTCGGCGTGCTTTAATGCCCTGCCGAATCCAAACTTCCTCTTGAGCAAGCTTTTTGTCGAATTCAGCATTCTGCATTTCTTCAACGCGGAGCATCTCTTCTTTTTCTTCTAGGTAGTTGTCGTAATCACCAGGGAAAGAAGCCAATTGCCCGCGATCTAAATCAACAATGCGTGTTGCCATTGATTTGATGAACGCACGGTCGTGAGAAATAAAGATGATCGAGCCTTTGAAGTCTTTTAAGAAGTTCTCTAACCATTCGATAGTTGTTACATCAAGATGGTTTGTTGGCTCATCAAGAAGTAATACATCAGGGTCACAAACCAGCGCGCGAGCTAAAGCGGCTTTACGTTGCCAACCACCGGATAAATCGGTCAGTTTAGTTTCTGGACTTAGTTTTAAAGCACCAAGTACGTTCTTAACACGGTCATCAAAACGCCAAGCATTAGAATGGTCAAGCTGCTCTTGAACCTTGGCTAAACGGTTGATGTTTTTCTCACTCGGGTCTTGAGCAACAAGATCGAGAAGATCGTGATAGATCTTCAGTTGTTCGCCGATTTCAGCCAAACCGCCAGATACGTATTCGTAAACCGTACCCTCTTGATTACGCGGTGGATCTTGTTCAAGTCGAGAAACAACGACGTCTTGAGTGATTTGAATCTTGCCGTCGTCCAACAAAATGTCGCCGGCAAGCACTTTCATTAACGTGGACTTACCTGCTCCGTTGCGACCCACTAAACATACGCGTTCGTTTTCTTGAAGAGCGAACTCCGCTTTGTCCAGTAATGGGTGGTCACCAAATGCAAGTTGTGCGTTATGAATGGTAAGTAATGCCATTATTATCCAACCAATGTGTGAGTTGTTCTAAGTCAAACGGCCAGTTCAACTCAGAATCTTGATACTTTAATACGGGTATTGTGACGCCGTAACGAGAAAACAGTGCATCATCGAACGCAATATCAATGATATCTGTTTGCTCGGCCAAACCAATTTGGTCTACTAGAGCAAATGCCATCTCACAAAGATGGCATCCCTCCGTGCTATACAATATCAGCACGTATTAATCCTTTTGTTTATACTACGCGTGCGTTATTAGCCAACAGTTATGAATCTGTTTATTACGCGCAAAATCTAATGGTAACGTTTGAGAAGAAATATTCTGAGCCTTCAAACCAAGTTCGGCCAGCGACTCTTCATCCATCTTGAAGTGGCGCTTGTTATTCGAGAATACGATAGTGCCTTCACTTCTTAGTAAACGTTTAAGATTCTTCATCAGTTTAATGTGGTCACGTTGTACGTCGAATGATGTTTCCATACGCTTAGAGTTAGAGAACGTAGGTGGATCAATAAAGATCAAGTCGTACTCACCTTTCGCGTTTTCTAGCCATTGCAAACAGTCTGCTTGTTCATAGCGATGCTGACGTCCTACACAGCCGTTAAGCTGCATATTGTCTTTCGCCCAGTTCAAGTAGGTATTTGACATATCAATAGTCGTTGTGGAACGAGCGCCACCAACCGCTGCGTGAACCGTCGCACTCCCAGTATATGCAAACAAGTTTAAGAAATCTTTACCTTGCGCCATTTCACCTAAGCGACGACGAGTGATCTTATGATCCAAGAACAAGCCAGTGTCTAGATAGTCATGAAGGTTTACGATCAGCTTCACACCGTACTCGTTTACTTCAAGCGTCTCTGATACCTGACCTAATTTTTGGTATTGGCTGCGACCCTTCTGCTTTTCACGAACTTTAAGTACAACTTTGTTCGCCTCTACACCTGTTACCTGAATCGTTGCACGAATAATATCCGTTAGGCGACGTTTTGCTTTTTCTTCTGGAATGTTTTTTGGCGCAGCATACTCTTGAATTACGATTTGATCGCCGTATACATCTATCGCCACATTGTATTCAGGAAGGTCAGCGTCATAGATTCGGTAGCAATCAAGCTTCTCTTTACGAGCCCACTTGCCAATCTTGCCAATGTTTTTCTTTAAACGATTTGAAAAGTCTGGTGCGATTTGAACATTAGTATCAGCCCCCTTCACTTCATCAGCACTGCGCTCTGCAATACTGTAGTTCTTTTGGTGACAAGGTAACGCACCATTATTCAATTTAAACTGTTTATCAGCTCGCATACGAAGACAGCTCAGAAGCTCGTCTGAACTCGAGAAGATAGAGGCTTTACATCCACCAAACTCAGATTTTAGCTGTCCACCAAATGCGGTGTAGAGCGCAATTAGCCCCGGCTCAGTTCCTAGACGTTCACCGTAAGGTGGGTTTGAAACGATAACACCGTGTTCGAATCCTGCAGGACGAGTAATAGTTGCAGCATCACCTTGCGCAAACTCAATCAATTCTTCAACGCCTGCTCTGCGCGCGTTTTCTTGAGCAACTTTTAATACTTTAGGGTCGTTATCGAAGCCAAAAAACTTAGCGTCAACTTTCTTGACACCTCGTCTAGCTTGAACATTAGCCTCTGATTTAATCTCTGCCCAAGTCTCTGGTTCAAAGTCTTCCAACACTTCGAAACCCCATTGCTTTCGCTTAACGCCAGGAGCCATGTTGGCAGCCATCATCGCAGCTTCAATAAGCAAAGTACCAGAACCGCACATTGGATCGAGTAATGGTTGATGCCCATCCCAGCCACAACGCATGATAATCGCAGAAGCAAGCGTTTCACGTAACGGGGCACGACCCGACTCTGGTCGGTAGCCACGTTGATGCAAACCACTGCCTACCATATCGATCCCAAGCAACGCTTTATCTTTATGCAAACGAACGTGGATACGAACATCTGGGCGTTCTTTACTGATGTTGGGACGCGGCAAACCTTTATTTTCAAAGCAATCTACGATGCCATCTTTGACTTTCATCGCACCGTACTGGCTATTTCTGATCTCACGGTTTGTGCCGTTAAAGTCCACAACAAAACGTTTAGAGCTATGAAATTGGTTAACCCAGTTAATAGCAGATGTAGATAAATACAAGTCCATGTCGTTGTTACACGTGAACTCAGATAAAACACGTACAAATCGAGACGCTAAACGGCTCCACAAACAACAGCGATAAACCTGTTCGTTTGTCGCTTTAAATTTTACGCCTGCCTGTACTGGTTTCGCATTTTCAATGCCTAGTTTAGTCAGTTCTTCAACAAGCAAATTTTCCATGCCATTTGAAGTTACCGCGAGATATTGATTCATAGTGTTCTTTCGCTGATAAAAAATGGCTTCAATTATACCTGACTTTACGATCAATGCCTCGTTTTTAAAGGAATTTCCCCACCTGTTAGTTCAAATCATCACCAACAAAATGATCTGAAACTTTCAACATCTTTAATTTGAGTGTTTTTTATTCACGAACGAAATTTTGTTACCTTGGAAAGAAGTGAATACTTATTTACATTGATTTTGGTATATACCAGGACATAGTTATTGATGTAAGTTACTTACATTTTTGCCTTATAGGGGAATAAATGGGGTCATTTTAAGCGCTAGGTTGCCTAGTTAAGGGAGTCATCAGATTGAAATAAGTAAAATAAAAGTGACCAGCTTCATGTTTGCATGCATAGAAAACATACCGTTTCATGGCTGATGGGGCTCTAGTATCAAAGGAAAGGACAAAAAAATCGACCTAACGAGGTCGACTAATGCAAACAAAGGAACGAAATAAAGAAAAAATTAAACAGGTTTACCCCACCATTGCCATAGGGGTTATTGCAAAGAGGTGATTTGCACAAGCCATGCGGTCATGCATTACTTTAATCGGCTGCCCAAACTGAAGCGCCTTATTGCCATCAAGCACAAACGCTTCTTGGTTAACATAAGCACATAAGCTCGACGTCTCGCCTGGTTCTAACACGATGAACATGCCATCAGAATATTGGTTTGTTAGAAAGACCATGTCCCCTTCTTCAGGCTCGTAACCTGAGGACTGTGCGTCAAAGAACCAGCTTTTAGGCTGTACAGGTTTATGAAAGCGCTTTGCTGCAACACAATACAGTGTTAACTCAGCTTGGCGGTATTCGCTGATGTCGAGGCATCGAATACGTTCATTAAACGTTTGGAATGCACTGGCGTCATCAACGGTAAATTCATTGTTTGAGAAGGCACAGTTAACCAACAATTTTCGGGATAAATTGGTTTGGAAAATCATTTCCTCCCCAGATCCAGCATTAAGCAAGCTTTTTGCTCGTCAAAATACCAATTCCATTTGTCGCTGGGTTTAAGCATTATTCCGTTCTCTCTTGACTAGTTAAATCAGTGGTAAAGAGGTAAGACGCTTAATTACCTACTCGTGATTTTTAAATTTTACAAACGAACGGATAAAAAAAGAGGAAACAAAGTCCTCTTTTTTATGTAATAGCTACTGATTTTTCAGTGGTTTTTGATGTGTATGTTAAAGGTTCTTAACAATATCACGTACTAGGCCTGGGCCGTGGTAAATAAAGCCGGTGTAGACTTGAACAAGTTTAGCGCCTGCCATCAGCTTTTCTTTGGCTGCAACATAGGAATCCACACCACCAGCACCGATAATTGGAAGTTTGTCTCCTAGCTCTTCATGAAGCTTACGTACGACTTCCGTAGAGCGTGATTGCACAGGGCGACCACTTAAACCACCTGCCTCATTGGCGTGTTTCATTCCTTCTACGATCGTGCGATCCAGAGTTGTGTTAGTCGCGATCACACCATCTATATTGTTTTTCAATAAAGAATCGCAGATTTGGCAGATTTCTTCGTCACTCAAATCAGGCGCAATTTTTAATGCTAGCGGGACGTATTTGTTGTATTTCTCTGAAAGTTCCGCTTGTTTCGCTTTTAATTCAGAAAGTAGTTCATCAAGCGCTTCACCATATTGAAGTGAACGAAGACCCGGAGTGTTTGGTGATGAGATATTAACCGCAATGTAGTCTGCGTACTCATACACTTTCTCCATACAAATCAGGTAGTCCTCTGCCCCTTTCTCAATTGGTGTGTCTTTGTTTTTACCAATATTAATTCCGAGAACACAGTTGAATTTTGCTTGCTTTACATTCTCGACCAAATTATCAACGCCTAGGTTGTTAAAGCCCATGCGATTGATGATCCCTTCAGCTTCGACTAAGCGAAATAAGCGTGGTTTATCATTCCCTGGTTGCGGACGAGGTGTTACTGTGCCAACTTCGACAAAGCCAAAGCCCATGGCATCAAATGCTTCAATGCATTCACCGTTTTTATCTAAGCCAGCCGCAAGACCTACTGGGTTACGGAATGTTAGTCCCATACACTCAACTGGACGAGTTGGTAATTGTTGGCGGTAGAAGAGATCAAGTGGTGTGCCGTTAAAGCGTTGGAAGTTCTTGATTGCAAGATCGTGTGCCTTCTCGGCATCGAGTTGGAAAAAGCCAGTTCTGGCTAGACGGTAAAGCATTGTGCCTCCGAAAGAAAAAAGCCCCGTATAAACGGGACAATATTATTTACTGTTTTTCATCGTAATTCAATGAAAATGAATGTATTAAGTAAAAACCTATATCTTTCTAATATTTTCAAATATAAAACAAACAATTAGAGTAAGATTTCAACAATAAAATTTATAACTAACCACCCTAAAGCAATCGATTTCAGCCTATTTTAACTTCCCCACACCGTTACGCTGTAACACAATCAGCGCTATAATAGAAACGATGAGCAACAAAAAAGCCTCGCTAAATAACGAGGCTTTTACTTACAATTTGACTAACTCATCTACTCTTTCGACGAACAGTTGAGATTCAAGAGTACTAATTCTCGAAGTGCTACAGAAAACTTAGCAAATTCGTGGACAGAGCCAACTTTGAACTCATTCAAGATGCTTTCCCAACGGTGCAGTGATTGCTCGTTAGTTTCCATCCAATCTTCTAACGCTTTCATCACGTCTAGCTCTTCCGTTGCACAGCCGCAATTTAATACCTGAGCCGTAAGTTGACGTTGTTGCCAGTCCAGATCTTCTCGGAATGCAGCTCTTGCTAGTGCCTGCCAGTTATTATCAACGGCTTGGCTGTTAATTTGCTTCAAGAACCAGTGTAACGACAAACGGTCACCCAAGTTAAAGTAGAGCTTCGATGCTTGCTCAACCGTTTTACCTGTTTCACTCGCCACTGATGAGATATCCAGTGCAGATTGTAGGCTGGATAAACGAGCGACTTGATGTGCAAGTTTCTCTTCTACCCCTTTCTCAATCCACCCTTGAGCAAGTTCATTGTGTTCTTCTACTTCAGACTCAACCAGCATAGTGTCTAAGGTTTCAGTGATAACATTGACATCTTGCTTGTAGATAGCAATCAGCTCACCAACTGTGCATTTACCACTGCGGTTGCGAAGCAACCAACGTGCAATTCGACGTAGTGCTCGACGAACATAAAACATGATTTCGTACTGAGCTTGAGCTGTGGCGATATTATCGAGTTCACGAGTCTGCTTAAGAATTGCTTCTAGATCGAAAATTTCACGAGCCGCACTGTATGCGTTAGCAACATCGACAACACTTGCACCGGTTTCTTCTTGCAAACGAGTGACGAAATTACAGCCCATTTCATTAACCATCTGGTTAGCCAATGCTGTAGCGATAATTTCAGCTCGCAGTGGGTGATTAACCATTTGATCTTTATAGTTACGTCGTAACGCACTTGGGAAATATTCAACAAGCTGTTTCGCATGGAATTCATCATTCGCGATTTCATCCGTAACAAGTTGCTGTTTAAGTACCATTTTACCGTAGGCAACTAACACTGATAGCTCAGGGCGAGTCAGACCTAGTCCCTGTTTTTCACGCTCGATTAGCGTTTCATCATCAGGGATGTATTCGAGAGCACGATCCAAGTACCCTGCTTTTTCCATGGTATGGATGAATCGAATTTGTTCCTTAACAATGCCAACACCTTGCTGTTCAGTAACGGAGATCGACTCAGATTGACGGTAAGCATCATCTAAGACAATTTCACCCACTTCGTCTTCCATAGACTCTAGAATTTGGTTGCGTTGCTTAACCGTAAGATCGCCATTTGAAACCAGTCCATTAAGGAAGATCTTGATGTTGACTTCATTATCCGAACAGTCAACGCCACCCACGTTATCAACGAAGTCTGTGTTCACTCGGCCGCCAGTCAGTGCGTATTCAATACGACCAAGCTGAGTCATACCCAAGTTACCGCCTTCGCCAACCACTTTTGCTCTTAAGTCACGGCCGTCAATGCGCAGCATGTCGTTAGCACGGTCACCAACATCCGTATGAGTTTCTGTCGATGCTTTAACGTAAGTGCCGATACCACCATTCCAAAGCAGATCGACTTTCATTTTCAAGATCATCTTAATCAGATCGTTAGGCGCTAAAGATGCTTTCTTAGTCCCTAACATTTTCTGAATTTCTGGCGTTAGTTGGATCGATTTTGATCGACGAGAGAAGATACCACCACCTTGAGAGATCAAATCTTTATTGTAATCTTCCCAGCTTGATCTTGGCAGATTAAACAAGCGGTTACGTTCTTCCCAGCTGGTGGCTGAATCTGGATTTGGATCAATAAAGATGTGCATGTGGTTAAAGGCAGCTTGCAATCGAATATGCTTCGATAACAGCATACCGTTACCGAACACGTCACCTGCCATATCACCTACACCGATTGCGGTAAAGTCAGTGGTCTGGCAGTTGATGCCCATTTCACGGAAGTGACGCTTAACAGATTCCCAACCACCTTTTGCAGTGATACCCATCGCTTTGTGGTCGTAACCATTTGAACCACCTGAAGCAAATGCGTCACCTAACCAGAAGTCGTACTCTGCAGAAACAGAGTTCGCTAGATCTGAGAATGTTGCTGTGCCTTTATCTGCAGCCACTACTAGGTATGGGTCATCTTCGTCATGGCGCACAACGTTTTGTGGTGGCATGACTTCACCTTCAATGATGTTATCTGATACATCAAGTAGCGCACGAATAAATCGTTTGTAACAACGTTGGCCTTCAGCAAAAATCTCATCACGGGTTGTGAGAGATGGCTGGCGTTTACAAACAAAGCCGCCTTTTGCACCCACAGGTACGATAACGGTGTTCTTAACTTGCTGAGCTTTTACGAGACCAAGAATCTCTGTACGGAAATCTTCTTGACGGTCTGACCAACGTAAACCACCACGAGCCACTTTTCCGCCACGAAGGTGAACACCCTCAATATCTGGTGCGTACACAAAGATCTCGAACGCGGGTACAGGCTGCGGAATCTCTGGAATATCGCTCGGTTTCATTTTCAAAGATAACCAAGGCTTAGGTTGCTTGCTTTCGTCTAATTGATAGTAGTTAGTACGAAGTGTCGCCATGATCATGTCGATGTAACGACGAATAATACGATCATCATCCAAGCTCTCTACACGATCCAACTGCTCTGTTAGCTTTTTAATCAGATCGTTTTGGCCTTTTTCACTGCCTTTGTGTTTCGGATCGAATCGCTTGGTGAACAGCTTGACTAGACCTGTTGCTAAGTCTGGGTAGTGGCTTAGCGTGTCTTCGATGTATTGTTGACTGAATGGGAAACCGACTTGGCGCATGTATCGAGCATAAGCACGAAGAATGGAAATCTCACGCCCAGATAGCGACGCACCTAGTACCAATCGGTTAAAACCATCACTTTCAAGGTTGCCTGCCCAAATTGCGGCAAATGCTTGTTGGAAACGATCACGAGCCTCACGAAGATCAACTGTTTTCTCGCTCTTATGCAGCATAGAGAAATCAAGGATCCAGAATGTCTGTCCGTTGTTTTTCTCGATCTCATACGGTGATTCACCGATCACTCGCAAGCCAAGGTTTTCAAGCATTGGCATTACGTCAGAAAGATGGATTGGCTCATCGCGATGGTATAGCTTCAAACGAACAGCTTTTGAATCCGCCCCCTCTTCTTGAGGTCGGTAGAACAACATGCCAAGTTTATTATCATCACTTAACGCTTCTAAGCGTTCAATATCTGCAACCGCAGAACCTGGCATCATGTCCTCTTTGTATGAGCGAGGGAACGCACTCATGTATTCTTTTGAAAGAGGAAGGCCTTTGCTTTCACCAAAGTTAGCAATGATGGATTCTTTTAGTCTGTCATCCCAAGAGGTAGAAACTTCCATTAGGTTTTGCTCGATCTTTTTCACGTCTACGTCAATGTTGTTATTGTCTACACGAACAATGTAATGTGTTCTCGCTAGTGGGCTTTCTGAGAAGAACGTTGTAAATTCAACCTCTTGCTCGCAACCAAAGTACTGCTTAAGAATGCGTTGAGTTTGACGACGTAACTCTGTGTTGTAACGATCTTTAGTGACATAAACCATGCAGCTAAAGAAACGACCAAATGGGTCCTTACGAACAAACAAACGCAGTAGGTCACGATCTTGCATTTGTACAACACCCATACCCACCTCAAGCAACTCTTCTTCATTTGCTTGGAGTAGTTCATCGCGTGGGTAGTTTTCTAAGATATTGTGCAATGCTTTGTATGAATACGATCCGTGACGGTATCCGCTCGCTTCAAGGATACGGTCCACTTTTTCACGGATCAGAGGGATGCTTTGTACCGCTTGGTTATACACGGCAGAGGTATATAGACCAGTAAAGCGATGCTCGCCTATTACTTTACCGTTTTCATCAAACTTCTTAATACCGATGTAATCAGTATAAGCTGGACGGTGAATACGAGATGCTTTGTTACCTTTTGTGATAATCAGAGCGTATGGCTTTTTCGCTTCTAACCGCGCAGAGTCTGAAAGCTCAGATAGCTTGACGCTACGTACACGCTTGTCATCAGCAAATAGACCAAGTCCTTTCTCTTTAGCAGGAACAAGCTCGGTATCACCATTGACTTCTTCTAAGTCATAATCTTTGTAACCCATAAAGGTAAAGTTATGATCTTCTAGCCAACGAAGAAATGCGATCGTTTCGTCCATACGATCCGTTTGGATAGAAACACGATCTTTATTTTTCTCAAGTTCATCAGTCACAAGCTTAAGCTTATCAACCATTTGCTTCCAGTCATCAACGACTAAACGAGTGTCAGATAGAATTTTTAACAGCTCTTCTTTAAGCGCTTGCATCTCTTCTTTACTAGTAAGGCGGTCTACCTCGATATGGAACAGTGATTGAAGAACACCACCCTCACCGTTTACGTCGGTAACTTGGCCTTTTTTATCACGCTGTATCTGTGTTGGGTTGTTTAACATTAGGTGGCAAACAAGGTCCAAACGCGCTAAAGCCATTTTGACTGAGTCCACTAAGAATGGACTATCTGGAACAACAATTTCTACGATTGTGTGTGTGGATTGCCAGCCTTGACGACTTACGGTCGGGTTAAATACTCGTACCGAAATCTCTTCTGGTTTTTTTTCATTGATATGGTGCCAAAGGCTGACGACAGCACCATAAAGATCGGATTCGTTTCGCTGAATCAGGTCATCATCAGCAATGTTACTGAATAAGTGTTGAGCAAGTTTAGTTACAAGCGTTTGGTGAGAAAGCTCGAGTTTGTCTTGAATCAGTTGGTAAACTTTTTCAAGCAGAACCGGCACTACATTTTCACGCGCGGTCATATTCACACTCCACATTAGAATTGTTGTTTTGTAGGGGGACTTAGTAGCTAGGTTGTTACCTTAGAAACTAAGCATAGGTAATGCATGTGCCCATTGTAAAAGCATAATTACAAATGTTTAACAACTAATCGTGGTGGTAAGAGGTGAAATGTCCGATTCTGTGACTAAGATTCCTATTTAACTCTCTGCAAATACAATACATCACAGAGTTTCTAACTTAAGAAACTTATTATTTTGGTCAGTTGTTAGTCTAAACTGGCCTTTAATGCCTAATTGACTAAGAAATGGTCTGAATCGTGCGGCGGGTAACTGCAAACGTAAACCGTTATGTGTGACGACTTGAACAACACTTGCCGCGCCAGAATAATGGGATAAAAACGTTTGATATGAAATGTTGAGGTTGAAGTAGTAATAGTTCATGAAGTAAAAACTAAGTGACATAAACAATAAGGTGGCCTTAATGACCACCCTATTGTGTTGTTTACTATTCGTCTAGTGCTTTAGTCACTTTTTCGAATAAGTCTTTAGCAAGATTATCCATTGCTTTGAGCTTTTCAAGTTCTGCTTTGATCAAAGCTTGGCGACCTTCATCGTATTTACGGAACTTAAGCAAAGGATCAATCATTCTAGATGCGACTTGTGGGTTCGAATCATTAAGTTGGCGAAGGATTTCTCCTGCAAATTGGTAACCTGCACCGGATTTATCATGGAAACGCACAGGGTTAGCACTTAAGAACGAGCCAATCAAACTGCGCGTACGGTTCGGATTTTTCAAGCTAAATGCTTCGTGGTTCATGGTGGCTTTCACTTTTTCAAGTGCATCCTCTGCAGGATTGCTACCTTGAAGTGCAAACCACTTGTCCATAACCAAACCATCGTGCTTCCATTTATCGCTATAATCTGCCATAAGAACTTCACGACACTCAAGCTGTGCACTATTTGCCGCACTCATCGCTGCAATCGTATCTGTCATGTTATTTGCAGATGCGTATTGTGCTTTCACTAAATCATTACCTTTTTCCGTATGTGCTAGGTATTGCAGACAACGGTTACGTAATGCACGCTTGCCAATCGCAGCATGATCGATCGTGTACTCTGTTTGCTTCAGTGTATGATAAGTTGCACTTAGCTCATATTCTAACTCTTGGGAAAGTGACACTGTAATGCTGTTTAGAACTTTGTCTACGGCATCGATGTCAATTTGCTGGTACCAGCCAGTAATCTCATTAATTGAAGGCAAAGAGAAAACTTGAGCAATGAAAGCTGGCTCAAGCGTCTCATCCAATAGCACACCACGGAACGCATCTATCACGCCTTCAGAAAGCGATACTTCTTGTCCGGCTTGAACGTTTTTCACGTTCTGACGAATGTACTTAGCCAATAGCATTTGGCTTGCATCCCAACGAGCAAAGTCATTCGTCGCGTGTTTCATCAAGAAGACTAATTCATCATCACTGTAGTCGTATTCTAGTTTTACTGGCGCCGAAAATTCACGCAACAAAGATGGCACTGGTTGTTCTTCGACATTCTCGAATACGAACGTTTGCTTATCTTGTTTAATATCTAGCACGTTGTGAACAGATTCACCGTTAATCAGCAACGGGATAACTCGACCTTTCGAATCGTACAGCTCGATATCAAACGGAATGTGCAGCGCTTGCTTCTCAGCCTGGTCTTGCGTTGGCTCCGTAAATTGCTCTACCGTTAGTGCGTAAGTTTTTGCATTGGCATTGTATTCGCTATTTACGCGCAGCGTCGGTGTACCAGACTGGCTGTACCATAGACGGAATTGTTTTAAATCGACACCGGTGGCATCTTCCATTGCAGAAACAAAGTCTTCACATGTGGCAGCAGTACCATCGTGACGTTCAAAGTAAAGTTTCATCCCTTTTTGGAAGCCCTCTTCGCCAAGGAGTGTATGGTACATGCGAATAACTTCGCTGCCCTTTTCATACACTGTTAGCGTGTAGAAGTTGTTCATCTCAATGACTTTGTCAGGACGAATTGGATGTGACATTGGACTTGCATCTTCTGCAAACTGAGGGCCACGGATGATACGTACGTTATCGATACGGTTATCTGCGCGAGAGCCTAAGTCAGAAGAGAATTCTTGGTCACGGAACACGGTTAAGCCTTCTTTTAGACTTAATTGGAACCAGTCACGACAAGTGACACGGTTGCCAGTCCAGTTGTGGAAGTACTCATGACCGATTACAGCTTCGATACCTAAGTAGTCACGATCCGTCGCCGTTTGGTCATTCGCCAGAACATACTTTGAGTTAAAGATGTTTAGGCCTTTGTTTTCCATTGCGCCCATATTGAAGAAATCAACGGCAACGATCATGTAAATATCCAGATCGTATTCAAGGCCAAAGCGTTCTTCATCCCACTTCATCGAGTTGATCAGCGATGTCATCGCATGGCCTGCACGATCTAAGTTACCTTTATCAACAAAGATTTCTAAATCAACACTGCGACCTGACATCGTTATGTATTTGTCACGCAGTACGTCAAAGTCCCCTGCGACAAGAGCAAACAAGTAAGCTGGCTTTGGATGCGGGTCCTGCCATTGAACCCAATGACGACCGTTCTCTGCATCGCCTTCTGCAATTCGGTTACCATTGCTCAGCAAATATGGATAAGCGGATTTATCTGCGATCACTTTTGTCGTGTATTTTGCCAGAACATCAGGACGATCTAAGTAATAAGTAATACGACGGAAGCCCTCGGCCTCACACTGAGTACAAAATGCGCCGCCTGATTTGTACAAACCTTCGAGTGCTGTATTCGCTTCAGGATCAATTTTGGTGACGATTTCAAGTTCAAACTCGGATGGAAGATCGGTCAGTACAAGCGATGATTCTTTCACTTCGTGATGAGCCCAATCCTCACCGTTTACTTTTACAGCGCGCAGCTCAAGCCCCTCGCCATCGAGTTCTAGCGTTGTTGTATCGCCTTTTTGAGCAACCTTTGATATCGCCGTAACGATGGTGTCATTGTCATAAAGATCAAACGTAAGATCGATATCGGTAATCGCGTGAGATGGCTCTTGATAATCTTTACGATATTTGGCCTGGGAGCTTGGGACATGAGCATAAATCCTTGTATGTCGAACAACAAAAATACCAGACTGCATGATCAAAAATGCAGTTCTGGTATCACTATATAAGCTATTTGTAGGGGTTGTGGTATCAGAATACAAGTCTTTCCATCAAAAAACGGAGCTTTTAGTGCTCTAGCTCCGTTTTTTGATTAACATTTAAACAACATTGACAATTTACCGTATGCTCGCGTAATTTGTCGTAACAAGATAAGCTATCAAGGCGTTACCCGATTAAGTACCGCGTACATATCGCCATTTGAATCTTCAATCGTTAATTCATTTTTGTTGAGCTTATAGGTGGTCCCGTGCTCGCCATTTTCATAGAGCAAGACTAAATATTCATCTTCTGTGTAGAAAACACCTTGCTTGATTGACTCATCCCCTTCTTCGTTGGATACCCGAAACATAAACACGAAGTCAGGTTGAAGTATCAGATCCATATGGTTGATGTTGTTTGCCACAAGGCCATCTCCGGATACATAAGAGCTAGACCATATGCCCGCTAGCGAGTTAGACAACCCTTTAGTAAAAGTCACACCATTAAGATCAAGCGTATTGTGATTATTGCGATAGGCATAAATTTGAGGCTCATCTGTGTTTAAGCCAAGAACGATGGTGTCTTCATTGGCGTTATACAATCCTTCCCAATGATCGACAGAATAATCTTTCTTTTGAATATCAATAGAAAAGCTGTAGTCGGAACCCAGTGACAGTTTTATCGCACGAAAATTTTCAGCCGACTCTTCGGGGTTTGGGTTCATTAAATACCAGTCTCCGATGAGAAACGGCGTGTCAAAGTGACTTAATTCATCTTCTCTGGTGTTTTCTCCGCTAAACACACTAAAGCAGCAAAAGCTAAGTAAAATAAAGAACCATTTCATATCGGCATCCTTATCGTTTTCTTTTAGCTTAGGCAGTAGTCCTCACTTTCGCGAAATTTTAGATGTAGATCACGTAAATTATTGGGAAAAAATAAGCGAATATCTTACTTGATACTCAATACAAACAAAGATGAAAAGACATAAAAAAAGAGTGAGCCTGAAAGACTCACTCTTTTTACTTTGAATTGCCAGTTATTATGACTGATTTTTCTGCTTGAGCAGATCAACCATAATCGCGACAGACTCATCTAAATAAACATCAGGCGCTTCATAATCTTTAGGTATATCATCCAATGTTTTGAATGCTTCCTTACCTAAAGCAGCTTGACGCTCATTGATGCGTTGCAAACGAAGTGCTTCCGCTTTATCCGATTCAGCCTTACGAACTTTCTCGTTCAAAGACAACATATTATCGTCTTTTTCTTTACGATACTTCTCTATGTCTTCATTGATGAAACGGAATTCCATCTCATCAGAAATACGCTTGTTATGAAGAGCGGTGAGTTTTTCAACTAGTGCTTCGTTGCTTGGGAAGGTTTGATATTTTGCTTTATCAATCTGATCCCAAGGTAGTGCATTGTCTTCTACACTTTCACCCGTTTCAGAAGCTTCAATTGGTGTTGGGTACGAAATATCGGGTGCAACACCACGATTTTGCGTACTTCCACCGTCAATACGGTAGAACTTCTGAATCGTGTACTGAACGTAGCCTAGCTCTTTATCGAAAAGATCGTAGATATGATTCAGTGAACGATGCTGTTGAACCGTACCTTTGCCGAAAGAATTTTCACCTAAAATAATGGCACGATTATAATCTTGCATCGCTGCGGCGAAAATTTCAGACGCCGAAGCACTGTAGCGGTTAATCAACACCGTCAGTGGACCATCGTAGCTCACTTTTCCGTCAGTATCGGCGTTCACCTTAATACGACCATAGCTGTCACGAACTTGAACAACAGGACCTTCTTTAATGAATAATCCTGTTAATGCTGTCGCTTCCGTTAATGCACCACCACCGTTGTTACGTAGATCAACGATTACGCCGTCAACGTTTTTGGTTTTTAACTCAGCAAGCAGTTTATCGGTATCTTTCGACAAACCGACGTAGAAACTTGGCACTTCTAAAATACCAATCTTCTTACCATCTTTTTCGATGATCTCCGACTTAACTGCGCGATCTTCTAGGCGAACTTTGTCACGAACAATTGTGACAATGTAACTCTTCGCATCGTTACCTTCTGGCAAGATCTGTAGATTAACCTTTGTGCCTTTTGGGCCTTTGATTAATTGAACTACATCATCCAGACGCCAACCGATCACGTCGACAATCTCTTCACCGTCTTGTCCAACACCGATGATTCGATCCCCTTCGCCAAGCTGCTTGCTCTTCGACGCAGGGCCACCAACAACAAGTGAACGAATTACTGTGTAATCGTCAGTCATTTGTAAAACAGCACCAATGCCTTCCAGAGATAGGTTCATTTCCGATTGGAATTGCTCAGCATTACGTGGAGAAAGGTAGCTAGTATGAGGGTCGACTTGTCGGGCGAAGGCATTCATATATAACTGGAATGCATCTTCGTTATTAGTCTGTGTGATCCGCTTCATCGCGTTGTTATAACGCTTCTCTAAAACTTCTTTAATCTCTGGCCATTCTTTGCCAGTCAGTTTCAGATTTAACGCGTCATATTTCACGCGCTTACGCCATAACTCGTTGAGCTCCACTTCGTCTTTTGGCCATGCAGCTTCAGAACGGTCTAACTCTATCTCGTCATCAGTATCAAACTTGATCTCTTCGTCGAGTAGCGTTAACGCATAAGCAAAGCGCTCGAAACGCTTTTGCATTGAGAGGTTATAAACATCAAAAGCAATTTGGTTGTTACCAGCTTTTAGCTGATCATCAAGCTCAATTGACCAGTCTTTAAAAGAGTCGATGTCCGCTTGAGTAAAAATATTTCTATTATAATCAAGCAATTCTACATAGCGTTCAAAGATCGCTTTGGAGAAATCATCATTGAGGCTGAAATGCTTATAATGAGAGCGGGTAAATCGAGAGGTGACTCGTTTGCTAGCTGTTTCGTGCTGAACTTCAGGAGCGAGAACCGGCAAGTCATCTTTATGTAGTTTGGCTTCGAGAGCCTGAGCTGATGCTGCTAGCCATAAGCTAGCAGCAATCAGTGTCACTTTTGAACGGCAATTCATGCGTAGGAGTATCTCCTTTATGCGCGCAAGTGCTCCGCTTTCACAACCATTTGTAGGCCGTTAGCAAGTTGAACACGTACATCATCCTTATTGATCTCAACAATGGTCGCTGCCATGTTTCCTTTGCCCATGTTCACGTTAACTGCGTTACCTACTGTGATTTCGTCAGCATTTAGAGCACGCGTTTCTACAGGCTTAGTTGTTTTTTGTACTTTTGGTTTGTTAGTACGACGAGGCTGTTGAGGCTTTTTAGCCGCTGGTTTCGCTTTCGCCTTACCCTCTTCACGAGCTTTTTGTGCTTGTTCTTTACGACGAGCTTGAACTTTTGCCTTGCTTTCTGCAAGTGTCGCTTTCGCGTGTTCAACGTGCTCTTCTTCTAGCTCACCACAAGGGTTGCCGTCTAGGTCTACACGTACTGCACCTGGTTTTACACCATGTAGGTAACGCCATGATGAAGTGTACTGTCTTAACGCTGCACGAAGCTGTGTTTTGCTTACTTTTTCGTCTTCACTTAGACGTTCCGCAAGATCTTGAAAAATACCAATTTTCAGAGGTTTTGCTTCACCTTCTAAAGTAAAGCACTTAGGGAAACATTCAGCAATATATGCAATAACTTCTTTGCTGTTTTTTAACTTTTCAGTCATGAGGGGTCCTGATTTGAGCGGATTTCCGCGAGCATTAAGAAAAATATTCTCGTATTATAGTGACATGCCAAGGAAAAACCACACTCGAAGGCTAATTTATGCGTCGTTCGCGTGTGAATTAAGCAGCTTTTCTACTTCAGCCATGAAATGAGTGAGACCTTCTTCGTCTGTTTCATTGAATCGACCAATACTTGGGCTGTCAATATCAAGGACACCAACCACCTTTCCATTAATAGAAAATGGAATCACAATTTCTGAATTGCTCGCTGCATCGCACGCTATATGTCCCTCAAATTCATGAACGTCGTATACTCTTTGTATGGTGTTAGTTTTTGCAGCAGTACCACAGACACCGCGACCCATAGGAATGCGGACACAAGCTGGTTTTCCTTGGAACGGACCAAGAACGAGCTCTTCACCTTTTGCTAGGTAAAAGCCAGCCCAGTTAAGATCGTCCAATTCCATGAAAAGCAGTGAGCTCAAGTTTGCTAGGTTAGCAATAAAGTCTGGCTCAGACTCAATTAGAGCAACGGCTTGTTTGGTTAGTCTATGGTATTGTTCTATGTTCATATTAACTTCCTACTTACTAT
Source organism: Vibrio sp. M60_M70 (assembly GCF_037162085.1). Taxonomy (NCBI): domain Bacteria; kingdom Pseudomonadati; phylum Pseudomonadota; class Gammaproteobacteria; order Vibrionales; family Vibrionaceae; genus Vibrio; species Vibrio sp. M60_M70. The sequence goes on along the minus strand of NZ_JARLUL010000001.1, from coordinate 1,710,996 downwards.
AAAAGCTTCCATTCTCAGTGTATGGCGCTAAAATGCAGCCCTACTTTATAATAGGACTTATTCTCAATTACAATGCTTCTGAAAAATGACACTATTAGCCGTTCTTGGTTGATAACACAAGTAAAAAAGCACAAGTCCAAGCTGATAATAGCGAACTTGATAGCGGTGCTTGCAACCTTGATTAGTGTTCCAATCCCCCTTCTCATGCCGTTGATGGTTGATGAGGTTTTATTGGACCAACCAGCAAAAGGCTTAGCTGCTATGAATGCCATTCTCCCTGAAGCGTGGCACACTCCGACGGGTTATATATTTTTCACCCTTTTCTTGGTCGTCCTGATGCGAGCTGCAAGTCAGGGGTTAAATATCCTTCAAAGCCGACAATTTACACTTGTTTCTAAAACGATCACGTTTGAGATGCGCAGTAAAATGATCGACAAGCTTGGTCGTATCAGCATCCGCCAATACGAAACCAAAGGCAGCGGAGGCATCAACGCTCACCTTATCACTGACATTGAGACCATTGATAAATTTATTGGTTCTACGTTAGCAAAATTCGTTATCAGTTTTTTAACGGTCATTGGTACTGCCATCGTTCTGCTTTGGCTCGACTGGCGACTTGGTCTATTTATTCTGCTAGTTAACCCTATTGTCATTTACTTCTCACGTAAACTAGGAAGTATGGTTAAACATCTGAAACGGAAGGAAAATCATTCTTTTGAAATTTTCCAAAATCGTTTAGTTGAAACATTAGATGGCATTTACCAACTGCGCGCAGCCAATAAAGAGCGAGAATTTCTCCAGCAACTCAAAGACAGTGCGAACCAAGTTCGTGTGGATGCAGACAAGTATGCGTGGCAATCAGAGGCGGCAGGTCGCGTCTCTTTCCTACTCTTCTTAATCGGTTTTGAGTTATTCAGAGCTGTCGCCATGCTGATGGTCATGTTTAGTGACCTCACTATTGGTCAAATCTTTGCTGTTTTTGGTTACCTATGGTTTATGTTGTCTCCTGTTCAAGAGCTGCTCGGCATTCAGTTTTCTTGGTACAGCGCGAAAGCTGCGTTAAAACGCATCAACGACTTATTAGTATTAGAAGAAGAACAAAGACCGGTACCTAAGGTAAATCCTTTCAAAGAAGACAGAGAAGTCGATGTTAAAGTAGAAAACGTAGACTTCTCTTATAATAATGAAAACAAAGTTCTAGATAACCTTTCTTTACATATACCGGCAGGAAAGAAAGTGGCGCTAGTTGGTGCGAGCGGAGGCGGTAAGTCGACCTTAATACAACTACTTATTGGGGTTTATCGTCAAAACTCCGGTAGCATTCGCTTTAATGATGAATTAACAGAAGATATTGGTTTTGAAGTAATTCGCGACAAAATTGCCGTGGTATTACAGCAACCTATACTATTTAACGACACCTTGAGGCATAATCTAACGCTCGGTGGGAGTTTTGACGAAATGTCACTTTGGCGAGCACTCGAAGTTGCTCAGCTGCAAGATGTTATTTCTCAACTGAACCACGGTTTGGATACTCAAGTTGGCCGTAACGGCATTCGTTTGTCAGGTGGTCAACGACAACGCCTTGCCATCGCAAGAATGGTGCTGAGTGATCCTCAATTTGTTATTTTAGATGAAGCCACGTCTGCGCTTGATACCGCTACTGAAGCGGCATTGCACAAAGCATTGACTGAATTCTTACGTGGTAGAACAACATTAATCGTTGCGCACCGTCTATCAGCCGTAAAACAAGCCGATTTGATCTACGTGCTTGAAGATGGAAAAGTGACGCAAACAGGTACTCATGGTGAGTTAGTTGAGCAAGAAGGCTTATATCAAACCTTATATGGGGGCATACAGTCCCACGCTTAAATCGTTCAAGTTCGAGAGGTCGTTATGACCTCTCTGTCTAAGCACGCCATGCAGCCAAATAATGTGCGCTTGTGCCAAGGTTGCGAATTGCCTGTCGATATCGTCGACTTACCCAATGGAAAAAATGCACACTGTCCTCGTTGTGGCACACAGTTGTATCGAGGCGGTAGCCCTAGCCTCTCAGGTAATTTAGCCGTCGCGATAACCTGTATCCTGCTATTTATTCCATCACACTTTTTTAACTTTATTAGTATCCGACTTTTTGGTGTGATGATTCCGGCAACCCTACCTTCAGGGATGATCACATTGATGGAAGAAGGCTTTGTTCTTCTTTCACTGCTTATTCTATTTTGTAGCTCTCTAGCGCCGCTGACGGTTTGTGTTTCAGTGGTTACGGCACATATCTCGCTGCATCAACGGTGGTTTAGAGGACTTCGTGTTTCACTGTGGCTAATTCAACATTTGAAACATTGGGTAATGCTGGATGTGTTCTTAGTTAGCATCGCCATTTCCTGCTTCAAACTCCAAGATTATTCCGACATTTTTGTAGGCCCAGGGTTAATTGGTCTGGTTCTTTTGCAGATATTTACCGTTTTGTTAGTTTCTCGAATCAGTGTGCGTCGTTACTGGGAAGCCTGGAAGCCAGAACGTCTTTATTCCTTTGAACACAAAGACGTGCATTGCCATGAGTGCCACCTGTCTCAACCTGAAGGTGACCATTGTCGGCGTTGTCACCACGAGTTATATCATCGCAAGCCCAACTCCATTCAGAAGACATGGGCTTACCTCATTGCGGCAACGATAGCGATTTTCCCAGCCAACTTGATTCCTATTTCCATCTTGCTGACCAATGGCAAACGTTTGGAAGATACCATTTTCTCAGGCGTAGCTGGGTTGGTAAAAAGCGGTATGTATGGCATCGCAGTGATCATTTTTGTGGCCAGTATTGTTGTGCCAGTTGTAAAAATACTTGGCCTTGCCTACATCATGCTTTGCATTCAATTCAAACGTTCGGTGTTTAAGAGACAACGAATGATGGTTTACTTTGTTGTTAAATGGATCGGTAAATGGTCTGTGATGGACTTGTTTGTTATTTCTATCATGATGACCTTAGTCGATCGTGGTCAGATACTTGATTTCACACCAGGATATGGCGCCGTGGCCTTTGGTGTTGTCGTGGTATTGACCATGCTTGCAGCGGAAAGTATTGATCCAAGACTAATCTGGGACCAAACAGGCCCAACACAATCAGAAAAAGAGTCAATGAATGAGTGATCAGAACAGTTCTCAAACATCATACGTACCAGATGTAAAGCGGAGTAAAGGCATATCTCCTCTTTGGCTTTTGCCAATTTTGACCATGGTCTTAGCTGGCTGGCTTGTGGTGAAGTCGATACACGATGCAGGACAACGGGTGCAAATCTATTTTTCTGACGCTGCTGGCTTGGTCGCCGGGCGAACCACTATCCGTTACCAAGGGCTAGAAGTCGGTATGGTGAGAGACATTAACCTCACTGAAGATCTCGGCAGTATTTATGTTGATGCCGATATCTACCCTGAAGCGGCAAAATTGCTGAACGATAAAACTCGCTTTTGGCTGGTAAAACCAACAGCAAGCCTAACAGGAGTTTCTGGGCTCGATGCGCTCGTGTCGGGTAATTACATCTCGATTCAACCTGGAGATGGTCAAGAGTTTGAAACAACGTTCCATGCGTTAGACTCTGCACCAACAGATTTGCGCGTTTCACAAGGTTTGAACATTAAACTCAAAAGCCGCGATTTAGGTGGTGTGTCGATTGGTTCTCAAATTGTTTATAAGAAAATTCCAATCGGTGAAGTCTACAGCTACCAGCTGGATGAAGACGCAAAATCTATCACGATTCAAGCCAACATCCAGGATCAATACCGACATATCATTAACAACCGCAGTCGGTTCTGGAACGTAAGTGGAATCGGTGCCAGCATCGGTTTTGAAGGCGTCGATGTAAGGCTAGAAAGCATGAGTGCTCTACTCGGAGGCGCGATCGCCGTCGATTCTCCGGATGACGGTGAGCCTGTAGAAGAGAATACTGAATTCCGTCTGTATAAAGATTTGAAAACTGCAGGTCGAGGTATCGCTGTTAAAATCGTCCTCCCTGATGACAGTAAAATCAGTGGCGAAGGCGCACCCATTATGTATCGCGGAATCGAGATTGGCCAAGTTACAGACTTAAACCTATCCGAAGGGCGAGAAGTGATATTAGCGTCAGCGGCAATTCAACCAGCTTTCAGTGACATGCTGACGACAGGTACCCGATTCGTCTTAGAAGAAGCAAAAGTGTCCCTCTCTGGTGTTGAAAACATTGCCAATCTCGTGAGAGGAAACTTCGTAACCATTGTGCCAGGTGCCGGTGATCGCTCTCGCCGCTTTACTGCCATTCGTAAAAACGTTTTTAACCAACAGCAAGAAAAGTCCATCGCTATTCGTTTAGTGTCTGACAACTCGTTTGGCCTAGATAGCGGTGCCAACGTGCTTTACAAAGGCATCGTTGTCGGTTCAATTATCAACGTAGGCTTAGTTGAAGAAGGTAAAAAATCGCAACATGAAGTATTTATGGATGTATTGATTGATCATGAATACAAACACCTGATCAAATCAAACAACCGTTTTTATGTAACCGGAAGTGCCTCTGCAGAATTAACGGAATCGGGCCTCAGCGTTACCGTTCCTCCGGCAAAACAGTTGTTAACTGGGTCCATTAGCTTTGTAAGCGAAGGCAAGCAAGATATTCAAAAAGAGTATCAACTGTTCCAAAACGAATCATTGGCAGAACTAGCACAGTACAACCAAAGTGGCTCTAGAGCACTCACACTGTTTGCTTCTGAATTGCCGCCGATTTCCAAAGGCAGCCCTCTGCTCTATCGTAATCTTCCTGTTGGTAACGTCTCCGATTTCCAATTGGTTGATGGCGGTGTGTTAATTAAAGCAACCATTGAAAACCGTTTTGCTTACCTCGTAACGCCGCAAACCGTCTTTTGGAACCGTTCAGGGATCGAGATAGATGCATCGTTATCTGGCGTGAGTGTGAAAGCTCACCCTTTAAAATCATTAATCGAAGGTGGCATCGCTTTTGACTCTGTTCCTGGCGTTGAAAACAAAATTGGAGACAACTGGAAGTTATATACAGATCAAAAAACCGCACGCAAATTTGGACGCGTTATTGCGATAGAAACAGACGGCTCACAAGAAATTGCCAAAGGAATGCCGATAGAGTATCAAGGCGTCAAAGTTGGTGAAGTCACACTGGTTGTACCGAATTTTCGTCGCAATATGGTTGAAATTACCGCAAGAATCCTACCTGAATACGTAGAAAACATTGCGGTTGAAGGCTCACATTTTTGGCTAACTGAGCCAGAGATTGGCTTAGGGGGCGTGAAAAACCTTGGCGCATTGGTGTCGAAATCCATCAGTGTTGAGCCAGGTAAAGGTAAAGCTAAATTTGATTTTCAGTTGGAAAACGGTTCAGAACGTGTTCAGGGCATGATGTTTACTTTACAAAGTGAACAACGAGGCTCAGTACAAGTCGGAACGCCTATTCTTTACCGCCAGATGGAAGTCGGCCAAGTAACCGACGTGAGCCTAGGAGAATTTGCCGATCGCGTCGTCACGACCATCAAGATACAGCCTGAATATGCTTACCTCGTTCGTCAAAACAGTGTGTTTTGGAATGTTTCAGGAGTAGATGTCTCTATCGGGCTTACCGGCGCGAACATCAAAGCGGGCACATTTGATAGTTTAGTTCGCGGAGGAATTGCGTTTTCAACGCCAGAGCAATCGGCTATTCCACCAGCGGCAAAAAGTGGGCAATCTTTCTTTTTGTATCCACAAGCTGAAGAAGGCTGGACTCAATGGCGTACTGCGATTCCTAAGCCGTAGAATAAAGCTCAGTTCACATACAATTGAAGTTTGATTACCTTAAAAGAGCAGCAATCGCTGCTCTTTTTTATTGCTCGGCCCTTGTCACTATTCGTTTCTGCTTCGCTTTCGTATATTATTTGCCACAAATTCTGCAAACGAGATCCCACATTGCATCCTAATGTTTACATCCCAGACGCGTTTCTGGAAAAAATCCAAACTATCCTTCCTGCTCACCTCAACATGGAAGACTTTATCGCATCGTGCCAAAAGCCACTGCGCAAAAGTATTCGTGTTAATACGTTGAAGATCAGTGTTGAAGCGTTTCTAGAACGTGCAGACGCAAAAGGCTGGAAGCTTTCTCCTGTGCCTTGGTGTGACACAGGGTTTTGGATTGAAGCGGACGAGTCAGTTGTACCATTAGGCAACACTGCAGAGCACATGTCAGGCTTATTCTACATTCAAGAAGCCAGTTCAATGATGCCAGTATCTGCGCTGTTTATGAATGACGAATCGTACGATGCCGTGTTAGATACAGCAGCTGCACCAGGATCAAAGACCACTCAAATCGCGGCTTTAATGAACAATGAAGGCGTTCTCGTGGCCAATGAATACGCCGCAAGTCGTGTAAAAGTGCTGCATGCCAACGTGGAACGTTGTGGTGTACGTAACGCCGCACTAAGTAACTTCGATGGGCGCGTTTTTGGTGGTTGGCTACCAGAACAATTTGATGCGGTTCTGCTCGACGCGCCCTGCTCCGGCGAAGGCACCGTTCGCAAAGACGAAGATGCAATGAAAAACTGGACGCAAGCTTCCGTGCTCGACATCGCTGACACACAGAAAGATCTTATTGAAAGCGCCTTCCATGCACTAAAGCCCGGTGGTGTGATGGTTTACTCAACGTGCACACTCAGTACCGAAGAAAACCAACAAGTTTGTCATCACTTGAAAGAAACCTTTGGTGATGCCGTTGAGTTTGAAAGCCTTGAGACCTTGTTTGAAAACGCAAATGCTGCTCTAACTGAAGAAGGTTTTTTGCATATCTTTCCACAGGTCTACGACTGCGAAGGATTCTTTGTCGCAAGAATTCGTAAACTGGCAGCTGTTGAACCACCAAAGGTCAAAAAGCGCATGGGCAAGTTCCCGTTTACCAAAGCATCGAAAAAAGAATCGGTTGAAATTGCCCAAAAGCTGCAAAGTGCGTTAGGTATTGAACTTCCGAATGACAGTTCTGTATGGCTTCGCGATAAAGATGTCTGGTTGTTCCCTAATTCTTTAGAGCCAATGATCGGCGAATTACGCTTCTCCCGTATGGGTATCAAGATCGCGGAAGCCCATAAAAATGGCTACCGTTGGCAGCATCAGGTGGCAACGGCATTAGCGACAGGCTCTGAGGCAAACGCCATTGAACTCAGTATTGAAGAAGCGCGCGAATGGTACATGGGACGTGATGTTCGCCCACAAACGATTCCTGAGGGAATGAAAACAGGTAAAGGCGAAGTGCTTGTCACCTATCAAGGCGCAGTCATTGGCCTTGGGAAATGGGTAAGCAACAGAATAAAGAATGGTCTTCCTCGCGAATTAGTACGAGATAAGAACTTATTTTAAAGAAGTAGCAAATCATAAATAAATGAAAAGCCATCGTATTTGCGATGGCTTTTTAATTCGTAAGTATGAAAGCAACTGGGCTCGCTAGCGATCCGGATACGCTGTACTAAACTAGTTGTATCAAAGTAATGCTTTGATATGGCATTTCTCTCTATGTTCACCAACAAAATTATTGTTGGAAAAAGTTTAGCGCAGGCTCTGCGGAGCCGTTTCCCTAGGCCCAAAAAAAGGAAAAGTTTGGGCCGTTTTTTTGGCTGCCGATCCGCTATACGTGAGTTTGGGCTACGCCAGACGAATGCCGTCTTTCTCGATAACAATCTTGCCCTGCTTGTACAATCCACCAATGGTCTTTTTGTAAGTACCTTTACTTGTACGGAAAGCGTCAAAAATCGCTTCAGGAGAAGACTTATCGTTCAAAGGTAAAAAGCCGCCTTTCTTCTCTAACAGATCAAGAATCTTGCTAGAAAGATCGTCCATTTTTGCCACGCCGACTTTTTGTAGCGCGAGATCGATTTTGCCATCTTCACGAATTTGCTTAATAAAGCCTTTCAGTTTCTTACCGATGTAAAGCTTACCAAACACATCTGATGGGAAAATCATGCCCCAATGCTTTCCGTTAACAATCGCTTTGTAGCCAAGTTGACTGCGCTCTGCGATAATCAAATCAACTTGTTCGTTAACTTCATAATTCGCCGGAGTTTTGTCTAACCATTTGTTGAACTTAGTCGTACCAACAATGCGGCCTGACGCTTTGTCAGTATAAACATAGACAAGAATAGTTTGTCCCGCAGAGAAGCGAGTGCGTTGCTCACTAAAAGGAATAAGTAAATCCTTCTCTTTGATGCCCCAATTTACAAAAGCACCTGTCGCGTTGACGCCCTCAATCTTCATTAAGCCCCATTCACCCACTTGGGCAATAGGTCTTTCAATGGTCGCAGCAAGCTGGCTTTCTGAATCGAAGTACAAAAATACGTCTACATGATCACCAATTTCAGTACCCTCTGGTACATACTTATTAGGCAGTAGAACAGAACCGTAATCATCACCATCCAGAAATACGCCAAAATCAGCCTTTTTAATGACTTCTAAGCTGTTAATTTGACCAATTTTAATCATTGATTTTGTCTCTTTTTAAATTTACGTGGAATTATACCTAAACTAACAAGAAAATCAGAGAGAAAAGCATAGTGCTCTGTTATGCTGTTGTCGTTCAGCTATATGCCCCAGTCACTCTTTTAGCACTTTTATGCTTACCTGCTCAACAGTACGCATAAGTTAAGAATGCTTTAACAAAGTCAGGAGCTTTCTTTGGTCACCGTCGATAAACAAGACTCAATAACATTAAAAATCAGTCATGCACTCGCAAAGAGCAAAAGTGTCGACCTAGATATTTACTTTTTTATACCTGGTGAGCTTGGTTTAAACGCCGATATCATCAGTGAATCCGAATTTTATTACACTTCAATCACACAGCAACGCTCTTATTACAGTACTGAAATCCTTCTACCGCTAGTACACAGTCGACTTGCCAAGCGTGGACGCCTGTCGAATCAGCAATACCGAGTAAGTTTGAGCTTGTTCGCTTACCAATACGTTATCGCGCTAGACAAAGCGGTGGCAAGTTTAAACAAGCATCAGAACAACTCCGTAACGGAAGATGAAGTTGACGAAGTTATCGAGCTCACGCTTGAGATCTTAAAGCGCTTGCGACGTTCTATTCCTTATGAAGAGAACTTAAAACGGTACTACGTTAACATCGATAACTATCTGTCTTGGTATACCGAGCAAAAGTTTTTATCTCTAGTGGCTCATCTCCCGCGTGAAGGCGATTATGGCACGATTAAGAAACGCTTGATCACGCTCTGTGAAAAAGAGCAGGCCCATCGAAAACTCAACAAGTACAACTCTCCAAGAGTCGTTGAAGACGTGACTCGCCTATCTAACAAAATGCGCTTGCTAAGACGCTTGATTGAACACCCTATCGTGCTTCGTGAAGAAACCATATCAATGGGTAACAACATCAAGCGTGCTATCAAAGGTATTGCTACTGGCTTGGTGATGGTTGTCGTGACCTCAACCGTGATTCTCGCTCGCGATTACCTTGGGGAAATTTCCGCGTCCTTCATTATCGCGATGTCATTTATTTATGCTCTACGAGAAATCTTTAAAGATGATTTGCGCGATGCGATGTGGCGATGGATCCGTAAAGGCAAGCCAAAGTGGCGTAAGAAGTATGTTGATCCAACAACGAAAAAAGTGGTCGGCAGAAAATTAGAGTGGCTCGATTATCGTACGTTAAGTAGCTTGCCAGATAAGATTCAAAGAATACGTAAGAAGCGCGTCGTGCAGCGCGAAGAGCAGATACTTCATTATCACGAGAAAACCGAAATGGCGACCTCTCTATTCTTGAGTGGTTATGAGCAAACAAGAGAAACACTGAACATCAGTTTGCGCCCGATCATCCGCTTGATGGATAAAAGCTCAAACCGAGTTTACCGTTTAAATGAAGGGCAAGTGACCAAAGAGTCGGTAGAGAAACGTCATTTGCTCAATGTGATTGTCAAAGAGGACAACCACACCGATGAGCCTGTTTATTACCGTTGGAAAGTGGTCTTAAACCGCTCCAAAATCGTCTCGATTGAGCAGATTGAACTCAATTAAAGCGATATTCTTTAAAACAGCAAACCACTAAGCAGCCTCTTTTCCTTGTTGGGCTGCTTTTTTTATCGAAAGAGTCAACGAGAATTCAGCCATAGGTTCGTCACCATGTAAGCTAGGACACAATGCGACGATTTTTACATCGCGATTCACTCGTTCACCCGTAGCCAACGTATGATCGAGCATCTCATCAATGACATGACCATCGTTACACACAAAGTGTACATCCGCTTCCGGACGTTTTAAAAACTCGGCTTTGACGCCTTTAAATGCTAAAGAGATCGCTTCTCCTTTTTCTTGCGCCTTGCTCATAGCAAGAAAACCACCAGCTACATCCGCCCCAACAGCTAAAGCGCCGAAATACATGCTATTCAAATGGTTCTTTGTTCTTCTTCGCAAAGGAATTCGAACCTCAACGTGCTCGCTATCTATCGCAATGATCTTAGGATGACAAAGCCAAATCAGAGGCACTTTAGAAAAGCCGAATAGATTTAGATACAAATTTGCACGACGTACAGCTGATAACATTTTGGTCTCCTTACCAATCTAGTCAGACCAGTTAATCAACGAAAGAAATAGATGTCAAAGAAATGTTAACAAAAGCTCGATCTCACGAGTTATTTACCCACCAACTTAGTGACATTGTCACACAGATAAACATGAGGTTTGCCGCAGTTATCTTGATTACCTAACGGTGAGATAGATGAAATGGTTATAAATTCAAATGTATATATATTGATTTAATGAGCAAGTTTTGTCATTTATACATAAGTCATTTAAATGAATACCTACACCTTTGTATACAATTCGGTATTTCCTGGCGAAGATTCCCGTGAAACGGTTTATTCCTGCCTGTAATTCCGTTATCTTTACCCCTTCGCAATAGAGAATAAAGCTATAACATGCCTATAAAAACAGATGAATTGAGAACCCAACCTTTGGGTCCAATGCCTACCCCAGCAGAGCTAGGTAGTGTACATCCTATTACGGATGACGTTGCAGACCGTATCGCTCAATCTCGTCGTCAGATTGAAAACATTTTATCGGGTGAAGACGATCGCCTTCTTGCGATTGTAGGTCCGTGTTCTGTTCACGACACTGAAGCTGCCATTGATTACGCCACTCGCCTGAGTGAAATCCAAGACAAGTACAAAGACGAACTGTTTATCGTGATGCGTACTTACTTTGAAAAGCCTCGTACAGTAGTTGGTTGGAAAGGTTTAATTACCGACCCTAATCTAGATGGCTCTTACGCGCTTGAAGCTGGTCTCCATAAAGCACGTAAACTACTACTGGATATCAACAAGCTTGGTCTTGCGACTGCTACTGAGTTTCTTGATATGATTACGGGTCAATACATCGCGGATTTGATCACGTGGGGCGCGATCGGTGCCCGTACAACAGAATCGCAAATTCACCGTGAAATGGCATCGGCGCTGTCTTGCCCAGTTGGTTTCAAAAATGGCACAAATGGCAACGTAAAAATTGCAATTGATGCAATTCGCGCATCGAAAGCCTCGCATTACTTCTACTCTCCAGATAAGAATGGCCGCATGACGGTTTACCGTACAAGTGGTAACCCATATGGTCATATTATTTTACGCGGCGGAGAGAAAGGCCCTAACTTTGATGAAGCGTCAGTAAAACAAGCGTGTGATGCTCTAGCCGAGTTTGGCTTGCCACAACGTTTGGTTGTGGATTTCAGCCACGCAAACTGTCAGAAGCAGCACAGAAAACAAATCGACGTTGCTCAAGACATTTGTAACCAAATTAAGTCAGGCAGTACTCGTATTGCGGGTATCATGGCTGAAAGCTTTATTCTTGAAGGCAATCAGCCAATGACTGACATCAACAACCTAACGTATGGTCAATCTATTACAGACCCATGCCTAGGCTGGGAAGATACTGCTACAATGCTAGATATGCTGGCAAACGCCGTTAAATCCCGAAAGTCCCTATAACAAAATAATCAAGGAATCTTCATGCCATCGTTTGATATTGTTTCTGAAATCGATACGGTTGAACTACGTAACGCCGTTGATAACGCTAACCGTGAATTGTCTACTCGTTTCGATTTCCGCAACGTTAATGCGAGCTTTGAGCTAGTAGAAGAAAACGTAAAAATGTCTGCGGAAGGTGACTTCCAACTTAAGCAAATGCGCGATATTTTACGTGGCCACTTGGCAAAACGTAATATTGATGCAAATGCAATGGATGCACAGGATCCAGACGTAACTGGTAAGAACTGGCACCAAACTCTGCTTTTCCGCCAAGGTATCGATACACCAACAGCCAAAAAAGTAGTGAAACTTATCAAAGACGCAAAGTTAAAAGTACAAGCCTCTATTCAAGGCGACAAAGTACGTGTTACTGGTAAGAAACGTGATGACCTGCAAGCGACAATGGCAGCGATTCGTGAAGCAGAGATGGGCATACCATTCCAGTTTAACAACTTCCGCGATTAATCAGTCTGAGAAGTAACTTAGTTTAAAAAACGCCAGCGCATAGTTCGCTGGCGTTTTTGTTGGCCTTTTAATCGAGCAAGCCAAGTGCCCACTTTTTAACGTGGTTATATCACCAAGTCCTGCCCTTGCAGCAATAAGAACTCGCTCGTCCCTTTAGGGATAAACACGCAAACTCGAAGCTTTTCAGATTTAGCCTTGGTCAACATATCAGAGAGTTCAGCTGCGCTGGAGAAAGCTTCTCGCTCTGCATCTCTTCGTATTAGCTCTAACACGTTCGCTTCGCATCGAGTTGAGTAAAGTGCTAGCTCGGCTTGTTGCATGTAGCGCACGGCCTTAATTGGCAACATCTCAACGTCTTTCCCTACCTGTATCCAAGTACAACTTCCCTTTTCATCCAAAGGTGTTGCCATGGTCGCTTGGTAAATCGTTTCTAACTCTCTATTATCTCGCGCGTTTTCAACCTCAGGATTCGAGAAGAATTGCTCCCAAAACTTACGACGTAAATCGACACTAGGTAGTGCTTCTTTAATCGAATTACGCTTTGAGTTAGCAAAGTCCGCCATCAACCCCATGTTTTGTGGCAGTATCGATTCAAGCTTTTCACGGATGTTTCGAATTAAAACTGGTGAGGCGCCGCCACTAGAAATAGCAATTTGTATGCGGCCACGATTGATCATAGAGGGCGTAATGAAATCACAATAAGGCTTATCATCAACAACGTTCACTAGGATGCCTAATTCTTTCGCATCTTTATACACTTGGTGATTTAGCTCAGGATTATCTGTCGTGGCCCACACTTGAACAAAGTTTTTAGTGACAATGTCACTTGAATAGAAACGTTGTATCCAACGCACTTGATGCTCTGCAGCAAGCTTAGAGAGAAAATCGACCAACGTTGGAGAAACGATAGTGACATCCGCCCCTGCTTTTAGCAAAGCTTCCACCTTTCTGCTTGCCACTTCACCGCCGCCCACGACAAGAACGGGTTTATTGATTAAATCTAAGAACAGAGGAAAATATCGCATTTCAATCCATGATTACTCTAATTAGCTGTTGCAGACCATGCTACCAAAAATGGGGCAAGCTCATCACCCTGTTTCGGTATCACAAATAATTTTTGTTCGAATTTTTACTGAACTTCACCAAGCTCACCTAATGACAGTTTTAATAACAACTTTTTATTCTCTTGTATTGTTCACTCTTCTATTGATTGTTCTGATGCACCAAATTGTCCATGATTTGCACTATTTACAAACAATTAACATTTCGTCATTCTAAATCTCAAGGCGCTTTGTAAGTTCTCTCAAAACTTCATTTAAATTATATATTTGAGAATTAACAGATCCTTTCCTACGCTTATAACTGGTTGATCTATCGAATACCGTTTCTTCGAAAATCAATCACGTAGGACGATAACTCTAACGAATTGGACACGTTATTTCAGGTCACTCCTGATTAAACATGGATCATACAGGAAGGATACAAATGGCAAATAAACTCACAGTTCTTGCTTCCGTCGTAGCGGCTTCTACTGCGATGATAGCAACATCAGCTCAAGCAGCAGACACTACTCTGGACAAAGTCACAAAACAAGGTTTTCTTACTTGTGGCGTAAGTACCGGTCTACCTGGTTTCTCTAACCCTAACTCAAAAGGTGAATGGGAAGGTATCGACGTAGAATATTGCCAAGCACTGGCTGCAGCCGTTCTTGGGGATAAAACGAAAGTTAAATATGTACCCCTAACCGCGAAAGAACGTTTCACTGCGCTTCAATCAGGTGAGATTGATGTGCTTTCTCGTAACACCACCTGGACACTGCATCGTGATACTGCACTTGGCCTCAACTTCGTAGGGGTAAACTACTACGATGGTCAAGGCTTCATGGTGAAGAAAGATCTTGGCATCTCAAGCGCAAAAGAGCTTGATGGTGCATCAGTTTGCGTACAGTCCGGTACAACAACTGAGCTGAACCTTGCTGACTACTTCCGTAACAGCGGTATGTCATACAAGCCGGTCGTATTTGATACGGCAGCCCAAACGTCAAAAGGTTTCGATGCAGGACGTTGTGATGTGTTAACGACTGACCAATCTGGTCTTTATGCATTGCGTCTAAACCTGAAAGATCCCTCTTCTGCAGCCGTTCTTCCGGAAATCATTTCCAAAGAACCACTAGGTCCCGTCGTTCGTCAAGGTGATGACCAATGGTTCAACATTGCGAAGTGGACATTATCAGCAATGATTAACGCCGAAGAGTATGGTATTAGTTCGAAAAATGCGGATGAAATGCTGAAATCGAAAGATCCAAACATCAAACGTATTCTTGGTGTTGACGGTCCGAAAGGCAAAGGTTTGGGTATTCGTGATGATTGGGGCTACCAAGTTATCAAGCAAGTCGGTAACTATGGTGAAAGCTTCGAACGCACAGTCGGTACTGGTTCGCCGTTAGAAATTTCTCGTGGCGTTAATGCGCTATGGAATGCAGGCGGCTTTATGTACGCGCCACCAATCCGATAGAACGAGTTAATCAGGGCGGTTCATGCCGCCCTTTTTCTTGATTTTATCCATCTGTATGAGTAAGGACCGCTCATTGAATGGCAAGAAGTATTCGCTTAGATAGGCTATTTCAACTCGAATATCGCCGTTTAGCTCTGGTGAAAACATGCTTCGACCAGCAAGGACGTGACTATTTATACAGGCAGATATCTATAACTAAGGTTTGAGGTTATCGCTGTATGAAACCGACAAAAGATGCATCGCCAAGTACGATGTCCAAACCGAGCGGAAGCAAGAGCTTGATTTATAATCCCGCCTTTCGTTCTGCTATTTTCCAGATCATTGCCATAGCTGCACTGGTATTTTTCTTTTACACGATTATAAATAACGCACTGAACAACTTAGATGCTCGTGGGATCGCTACGGGTTTCGGTTTTTAAATCAAGAAGCCGGGTTTGGTATCGGGCTGACGCTAATTGAATACGATGAAACGTACTCTTACGGCAGAACGTTTATTATTGGCCTTCTTAATACAGCGCTGGTCTCCGTATTAGGTATTATTCTGGCTACCGTGATTGGTTTTACAATGGGGGTCGCTCGCCTTTCTTCTAACTGGTTAGTAAGTCGCTTGGCTGCTGTTTATATCGAAACGTTCCGAAATATCCCACTTCTTCTACAAATATTTTTCTGGTATTTCGCTGTTCTTCAAGCATTACCCTCACCTCGTCAAAGCTTGAGCCTTGGCGAAGCCATCTTCTTGAATGTTCGTGGTTTATATTTTCCAGCACCAGAAATGGAGCCAGGCAGTGGCTTTGTTATTGCTGCATTAATCTTCGGGGTGATCGCCAGCTTGCTGATCAATGTATGGGCGAATAACAAGCAACGCCTAACTGGACAACAAACGCCAATGGGAAGAATAGCTTTAGGCTTAGTCGTTGGCCTTCCGCTGATTGTCTACTTCCTTGCTGGTATGCCAATTTCACTAAATTATCCTGAACTGAAAGGGTTTAACTTCCAAGGTGGTATTAGCATTATTCCTGAACTTGCTGCACTACTTTTGGCACTGAGCGTTTATACCGCCTCCTTCATTGCCGAAATTGTACGTTCTGGTATTAATGCGGTTAGCCATGGTCAAACGGAAGCGGCGATGTCGCTGGGCTTACCACGCGCGAAAACTTTAAAGCTTGTTGTCATTCCGCAAGCGTTACGAATTATTATTCCACCTTTAACCAGTCAATATCTCAACCTCACCAAAAACTCATCGTTAGCGATGGCGATTGGTTACCCAGACCTTGTCTCTGTCTTTGCTGGTACTACCCTGAACCAAACTGGGCAAGCGATTGAGATCATTGCGATGACGATGGGCGTGTACTTAACCTTAAGTCTGATTACGTCTGCATTAATGAACTTGTATAACCGTAAAGTCGCACTGGTGGAGAGATAATATGAGTACTCATCAATTTCAACCGGATCTCCCACCACCAGCCAATACCGTCGGCTTTGTTGGTTGGATGCGGAAAAACCTATTTAATGGACCTGTCAATTCCATTGTTACCGTAATTCTTGCTTATCTTGTCTTTAGTGCAATTTGGCATATCGTTGATTGGGCGTTTATCAACGCAGACTGGATTGGTTCGACGCGTGACGACTGCAGCCGAGAAGGTGCTTGCTGGGTATTTATCAGCGTGCGCTGGGAGCAGTTCATGTACGGTTTCTATCCTGAGTCTGAACTGTGGCGCCCTCGCCTTTTCTATATCACATTGGCTATATTTACTGTGTTGCTAGCGTATGAAAAGACACCGAAACGGATTTGGATTTGGCTTTTCTTCGTAAACATCTACCCATTCATTATCGCTGGGCTGTTATATGGTGGGATATTTGGGCTAGAAGTGGTCGATACACACAAATGGGGCGGATTACTCGTTACGCTCATCATTGCGCTAGTTGGTATTGTCGTTTCATTACCTATTGGTGTGGTACTCGCGCTCGGTAGACGTTCGGAAATGCCCATCATTCGCAGTATTTGTACCGTCTATATTGAAGTTTGGCGTGGTGTGCCACTGATTACCGTTCTGTTCATGGCTTCCGTTATGCTGCCTTTGTTTATGTCCGAAGGGTCCGAGACAGACAAACTTATTCGCGCTCTTATTGGTGTAGTGATGTTTGCCTCGGCTTACATGGCCGAAGTAGTACGGGGTGGCTTACAAGCGATTCCAAAAGGCCAATATGAGGCTGCCGACGCACTTGGGTTAAGTTACTGGAAAAAAACAGGGCTTATTATCTTGCCACAGGCGCTGAAGATTACGATCCCTTCTATCGTGAACACGTTTATCGGATTGTTTAAAGACACCAGTTTGGTTCTTATCATTGGTATGTTTGACGTACTAGGTATAGGACAAGCAGCAAACACCGACCCTGACTGGCTAGGCTTTGCTACTGAAAGTTATGTATTTGTCGCGTTAGTGTTTTGGGTATTTTGTTTTGGCATGTCGCGTTATTCGATATGGCTTGAAAACAAACTTCATACCGGTCACAAACGATAACTCATCAAGCTCAAGGACGTATTATGACGCAACAACAAGACTATATGATCCAATTGAAGGACATGAATAAATGGTATGGTGAGTTTCACGTACTAAAAAATATTAACCTCGATGTTAAGCGCGGGGAAAAAATCGTAATCTGTGGCCCATCAGGGTCAGGAAAATCAACGATGATTCGCTGTATTAACCGCCTCGAAGAGCACCAAGCTGGTAGCATCTATGTTTCCGGTACGGAGTTAACTGAAGATTTAAAAAATATTGAAGCTGTGCGCCGTGAAGTGGGCATGTGCTTTCAGCACTTTAATCTCTTCCCTCATTTAACTGTACTGGAAAACTGTACGCTCGCGCCTATTTGGGTGAAGAAGATGCCTAAAGATGAGGCAGAAGCGGTCGCGATGAAATATCTGGAACGCGTTAAAATTCCGGACCAAGCAGAGAAATATCCTGGCCAGTTGTCTGGTGGTCAGCAACAACGCGTGGCGATTGCCCGTTCATTGTGTATGAACCCTAAAGTTATGCTTTTTGATGAACCAACATCAGCGCTTGATCCGGAGATGGTTCGCGAAGTGTTGGATGTAATGGTCGAGCTCGCCGAGGAAGGCATGACCATGCTCTGTGTGACACATGAAATGGGGTTTGCGAAAGAGGTTGCCGATCGTGTGATATTTATGGACGCAGGAGAGATCATCGAAGAGAACAACCCCGTTGATTTCTTTGAAAACCCTCAATCAGATCGAACTCAAAATTTCCTAGCGCAAATCTTACATCACTAAGATCTTTTGCAACTGGCATAATAAAAGCACTGATTTCAATGAAGTCAGTGCTTTTTGTTACTAAATTCAAAATTCTGTGTGACAATTGCTATGACTTTGCTCTGCAGTAATATTGTGTTACAAGTTGTCAAATACATAACATCTTATTTCTATTATTATTTTATCTAAGTTACGCATGGTTAGGGCTTGATTTTTTGAACTTTCAATCCCATAAATGTACTTAAAAGAAAGTCTCTTATCGAGGAAGATTATGAACAGTCCAATGTTTACCCGCACTTCAACACAAGAAAGTGCTCTACAAACAAACAAAGTATTGCGTAATACTTACGCACTACTTTCAATGACGCTTTTATGGTCGGCAGTCGTTGCTGGCGTAGCAATGGCATTTAACCTGCCACATCCAGGAATCATCCTAATGTTGGTTGGTTTCTACGGCCTGTTATTCTTAACAGAGAAAAACCGTAACAACAGCCTTGGCCTTGTGTTTACGTTCTTATTCACTGGTTTCTTAGGCTACACTATTGGTCCAATCTTAAACATGTACATCGGTGCTGGGATGGGCGATATCGTATTAACCGCTCTAGGTGGTACGGCGCTATCTTTCATGGCGGCATCAGCTTATGCACTAACAACAAAACGTGACCTATCTATGATGGGCGGCTTGATGCTATCGCTGTTTGTTGTGCTTGTTGTGGGTATGATTGCAAGCTTCTTTATTCAATCAACCATTTTACACTTGGCGTTGAGCAGCTTGTTTATCATTTTCTCTACGATGGCGATCCTGATGACAACACAAAGCATTATTCGTGGCGGTGAAACAAACTACATCTCTGCGACAGTGACTTTGTATGTATCAATTTACAACATCTTCATCAGCCTACTAAGCATTCTAGGTATTATGAACGACGATTAATCGTTCAACACAAGATGAATTTAAAAAGCCCGAAGGTATTTTCCTTCGGGCTTTTTCTTTGTCA
The DNA here is from genome assembly GCF_037162085.1 of Vibrio sp. M60_M70. NCBI lineage: Bacteria > Pseudomonadati > Pseudomonadota > Gammaproteobacteria > Vibrionales > Vibrionaceae > Vibrio > Vibrio sp. M60_M70. The sequence continues at coordinate 1,691,715 of NZ_JARLUL010000001.1, read as the reverse complement.
GTGATTAAGTACATTACGCCTGTTCGACTGCTAAATCGATAACTTCATCAGCCTCAGGGTTTTCTCTAAAACGTCTCACTTTAATCGTATCTTCACCCAACATGATTTGCTTAGCAATTCGGTGCATACCATCAAAAACACGGTAATCATTGGTTAAAATTACGGGATACGACAAATCGGCATTGTTGATGCGTTGGCAATGCTTCGCGATCTCACGACAGGTTGGCTGTGGTCCATCATCACTAAACCAGGTCACTTCATTAGGGCCTTTGATATCATCAATAGCAATTTCTTCTACAGGTAGGGACTCCGCGAGCTCCCAAATACGCTCAATAGACCAAATGGATTTTACGTTGTCATTTATTTCAATGTAACGTTGTTTCGACATGACTAACTCCTTGTCATCATTATTGTTTACAACCAGAATGTAGGTTGCTTATCAACCAAGAGAATATCGGTCTATAAGAGCAAACACAACGTCGTAAGCTATTCATTCACCGATAAAATTCCATATTCAGACAAGTAGCCAAGAAAAAACCAAAACAAAAATGAATAAGCCTGGATATCCATGCAATTTTATTGGTACTCAACCCGAAAAATTTCTAACAAACTGAATAGTTTCCTATTTATTTGAATAAAAGAACATTTATATCAAAGCACCTGGCTCAGTCAAAAAGCACTCACCATTTTGTACGCTTTTGCTTCGCTCGGCACTACTTCGAGATTCTTTTGTTGAGAACATCCTCACCTGTCGCTAATCTATAAACATCCATGTTCACTTAACGGATAAAACGTTATGTTCGTTTACAACGGCAAAGAAATTGAAACTGATGCTCAAGGCTACTTACTGGATCATACTCAATGGGAAGAAGGTATGATTGAGCTTTTAGCAAAAGAAGAAGACATCGAGCTTACGGATGCTCATTTGGAAGTTGTGCACTTTGTGCGAGATTTTTATGAAGAGTTTAATACTTCCCCTGCTGTGCGTATGCTTGTCAAAGCAATGGAAAAAGCGCACGGCCCAGAAAAAGGTAACAGTAAGTATCTATTCAAGCTGTTTAAAAAGGGGCCAGCCAAACAAGCGACTAAATTAGCCGGCCTACCAAAGCCAGCTAAATGCTTGTAGAATTTACAAAATCTTAAAACCGCGCAACGGCTTATATGACGCAGACTCCTGTATCACACTCTCTACTGTTGCCGTTCGCGGGCCTTCTTTCAACCACTCGGAAAACGCAGCTATTTGTGCGTCTGTTCCACACGCCATCACTTCAACATCACCATCGTTTAGGTTCTTCGCGTAACCCGTCAAACCCAGTTTCAATCCTTGATGGGAAGTATGGTAACGAAAGCCGACGCCTTGAACGTGACCTTTTACTATAAATCTCTCACACTTTACGTTCATCTTTGTACCGCTTCTTTTTACTGAGTGATATATTCTTTTCGTCTATTCACCCCACTAAGGATAGTGGGTTTTTGCACGGTTATTATAATTATGAAAGAAATTCCATTCCGCTGGATTGATAAGTATCTCATTCACTTAAAGATTCAAGAAAAGTTCTATTTGCTCTTCGTTCTCCCTCTTCTTGCTTTAGTCATTCTCACTCTCGTCCTTAATAGCGCGGCTAATACGTTGATCTCAAGTATGTACCAAGAAGAGCTCATGCTTATGAAAGGTCTGATAGAGGCAGGCAACCTTTCTCAATCGCAAGTAGCAAACCTCATAGCTGGTTCAGAAACCGTTTCTCTTGGCTCTGGTCCGCAATCCGTGTCTGTTCTAAATGGTGCGTACAGCTTGGTTGCAAACCATGAACTTTCTCTATGGACTGCCCTATCAACGACTCAAGTGAGCATCATCTGTGTGAGCTTGTTTATTCTCGCGCTTGGCGTTTACTACATCATGACGTTTATCGGCGGCGCAATGTTCACGATGAATAAAGCATTAAACACCCTAGCGGATGGTGACCTAACCGCGAGAATGAACTTCTTCCCAGTTCGCGACGAGTTTAGTGAAATTGCTATTACGATAGACAAAGTTGCAGAACGAGAGCAACAAATGGTGCTGTCGATTCAAGAGTCTGTGGCGTTAATGCAACAAATTAGCTCAGACCTGAATCAATCAATTCATCACAGTTCAGATATTTCTGCGACGCAACAAGAGCACCTCAACTCTCTTGCGAGTGCAACGGAACAGATGGCATCAACGATTCGAGAAGTCGCGACATTAGCTCACGATTCAAGCGCGCAAACCGATGATGCGCGCAGCGTGGCTCAGTCTGGACAAGTAAAAGTAGAGAATACGCTTCACTCGATTTCGAACCTCTCTAATGAGATTCAATCTGCGTCTCAAGCAGTAGCGGAGTTAGATGCCAATGCCGCACAAATTGATGAAGTCGTGACAACCATTAATGGGATTTCCGAGCAAACTAACCTACTTGCATTGAACGCAGCCATTGAAGCAGCACGTGCTGGTGAGCAAGGTCGTGGATTTGCGGTCGTTGCGGATGAGGTTCGCGCTCTTGCGGGACGCACTCAGCAAGCGACGGTTGAAATCCAAACGATGATCGAATCATTACAGCGTAACAGTCAATCACTTACTAAACTGATGGAAGTGACTGTCAACAATGCAAATGAGGGACAAAACCTCATGACGGAAGTGAATCACGAAATCGGCTCTTTGGCAGATAAAAATCAAACTATATCCGACAGTAGCATTCAAATTGCAACAGCGGCTGAAGAACAAGGTGTAGTCGCGGACAATATCGCCTCAAGCGTTGAAGAGATTCGAGTTCAAGCAGATAACGTGTGCAATATGATCAGCACGACTTCACAAAACGTGGATCAACTGCGTAAGCAAAGCGACACCATGGAGTCGCTCCTTACTGGACTTAAAGCGTAGCAACGTAATCTGTTACGACCAGTTCAAATAAAAGGGTTACTTTAGTGACCTTTTTTTGTATTTAAAAGTCACTACAATGTACTGGATTGCCGAGGGATATTGCTTTTACCATTCACATCCCGGACAATACGCCCCTTTCAAAATTCAACAAGAGCTAATGAAATGACAGCTGCTATCTATTTGGTAAAAGGTCGTGAGAAATCGGTCAAGCGCAAGCACCCTTGGATCTTCTCTCGAGGCATCAACAAAGTTGAGGGCGAACCCGCTCTTGGCGAAACGGTTGATGTATTCACTCACGACGGTAAATGGCTAGCTAAAGCGGCATATTCGCCAGCTTCACAAATTCGTGCTCGTATTTGGAGTTTTGATAAAGAAGAAATCGACACCGCGTTTTTCGTAAAACGATTAAAAGACGCACAACTTCTTCGTGAAGACATTATCGAACATGATGGCCTTACGGGTTACCGCCTTATCGCGGCAGAGTCTGATGGCATGCCAGGCGTTACGATTGACCGTTACCAAAACTTCTTTGTGTGTCAACTTCTCAGTGCTGGCGCAGAACACAATAAACAGGCCATTGTTGATGCTCTAGTTGAGTGCTTCCCTGATTGTAATGTGTACGAGCGTTCTGACGTCGCGGTACGTAAGAAAGAGGGTTTGAAAGAAACCACGGGCGTCTTGCACGGCGAAGAGCCACCTAAATCGGTCGTCATCGAAGAAAATGGCGTAAAGATTAGTGTAGATATCGTTGGCGGTCATAAAACAGGTTTCTACCTAGATCAACGTGATAGTCGCCAGCAAGCGATGAAATATGTGAAAGGCAAGGAAGTTCTTAACTGCTTCTCTTACACAGGTGGCTTCGGACTTTACGCTCTGAAAGGTGATGCAAAGCGTGTGATAAACGCTGACGTATCACAACCTGCTCTAGACACTGCGAAGTTCAACGCAGAACTGAATGAATTTGATATCTCGAAGAAGCGTGCCGTGTTCCTAAACGCAGACGTGTTTAAACTACTTCGTGAGTATCGTGACCAAGGAACTCAGTTCGATGTGGTTATCATGGATCCACCTAAGTTTGCAGACAGTAAAGCCCAACTAAACGGCGCATGTCGTGGTTACAAAGACATCAACATGCTAGCAATGCAAATCCTAAAACCTGGCGGTACGCTACTGACCTATTCGTGCTCTGGCTTAATGGATCAAGTTTTGTTCCAGAAAATCATTGCTGACGCAGCCTTAGATGCTAACCGCCAAGTAAAGTTTGTGGAGCGCTTTGAACAAGCTGCTGACCACCCAACCGATACAGCATACCCGGAAGGTTTCTACCTGAAAGGTTTTGCATGTAAAGTTCTGTAATCACAGTGTTAGTTTACCGTATTATTAAATAAAAAAACGGAGCGAAAAAACGCTCCGTTTTTTATCTTTGGCCATCTATTCTCGTAATTGATCGAGATTAGAAATCAGACTATTGGCAATATCGGCTGCAGAGGCACCATCAAAGTTAACCTCTAGCTGTTGTCCATCTTTGTTGATGGTCAACGTCGAGTTACCTCCACTTTCAGTCACTTCAACGGAAATGTCATCCACACTGCCGCGATAGTCACCCGAACCAAGATCATCAAGCAAGGCGGAGATATCCGTACCACTCATATCGTCAAATACATCGGTAAAATCAAGCTGATCCCCGTCACTGAAATCTGTCACGGTATCAGTTGCGGATTGCATTTCTGTCCATTTGAATACGTCATCACCTTCACCGCCAGTCAAGATATCATTACCTAAACCACCGATGATCAGGTCATTGCCTTCAGTACCAACCAGAATATCATCGCCATCTGTCCCCATAACCAGATTCAGATCCGAATTTAAGGCCATGGTTTGATAACCAAGCGCCGTGACAGCGTCTACCGTGACGTTCTCGAAATCAACCGCTACCGTAGCTTCGTTACTTACCGCACCATCAGTGTCAATAGCTTGGTAGGTAAAGTCATCGTTCACGTCAGTAAAACTGGTGATTTCAGTTCCCACCAAGGTAAAGCCCGCTTTATCACTCGCGCTATCGGTTTCTGGAGTAAGTCGAATTTCATCAAAGCTGCCATTTGCTAACGCAACGGTAATAGAACCTTCGTGGTTGCTGGTATAAGTAATATCCGTTGAGTAAAACTGCTGAACATCAACAAGTGCACCATTTAGGAAGATGTATGCCGTTAACCATGCACCACCACTGTTGAAGCGGTCATTCAGACTGGCTAAGTTCAGTTTCGCTTCGTTAGCTGATAAATCCTCATCCAGTTCTAACGTAATATATTCACCAGTACTGATTTCATCACCCTGACCCGTTTCATTTGGCGAAACGACAACCAACCCGACTTGTTGATTCGCAAAATCGACTGAAATCTGAGCGTCGGAATCAAAGATGATGCTGTTGCCAATGGTGATGATCTGGCCTCCAGTGAACGTTAAGTTCGAATTAGGAGGAGTGTAGGATCCCACCAAGATATCTTTCCCTTGTTCTTCAAGAAGGTCGGCTGAGTCAAAGCTCTGCTCCTCAAAGAAATCTTCAGTCAGACGATACTTAACCTCTGTGTTTTCAGGGAACTGTGTGGTTTCGTCTATAATGACTTCCTGTCCATTTCCATCCACATAATACAGTTCACCGTGTTCAGGAAGGCTAACGACCTGAATTAAAATATCATCATCATTTGCAGTAACTGCGTCATCTTCGAGATCTTCAACACGCTGTTCCCCAGACGTCGTTATTCCATCAAATTCAACATCCTGAACCGGGAAAATACCATTTTGAACATCGAGCGAAATGATGAAATCACGGGCTGTAGGTGGTGAGTTATCCACGATGGTCGCCAGACCAGTATCGCTGCCTTGCACTGCTCCCAAGCCAGTTACTGTAACGCTGAAATCTTCAGGGCCTTCGTACACACCGTCATCAATTGATTCGATGCGTAGATCAAATTCCGTCATACCTGCCGGCACCGTCACAATGCCGCTTACAGGTACACTTACCCAACCTGAACCGGTGTTGTACTCTAGAGTGCCAAGGTCACCGACTTCTGTTTCATCCAGATTCAGCGTTAACTGAACCTGGAGCGCTGCCTCTGAGGCATTACTCAATGACACGGTAAATGTAGCGAAACTACCTTCATCAATGGTACCCGCGTCCGAGATAGACACAGTTGGTCGATCGTCGTCCGTTTTAGTGCCATCATCCACAATGGTCGCCAAACCAGTATCGGTGCCCTGAACTGCGCCCAAACCCGTCACGGTCACGCTGAAGTCTTCCAGACCTTCATAAACTTCATCATCAATGGTCGCAATGCGCACATCAAATTCGGTAAGCATTGCTGGCACTGTTACGATGCCATCGACAGGCACAGCAACCCAACCTGCTCCGGTGTTATATTCTAGCGAGCCAAGATCATCCACTTCTGTTTCGTCTGGGTTTAAGGTCAACTGCACCTGGACTGTACCTTCCGAAGCATTACTCAATGACACGATAAACGTCGCGATATCACCCTCATCTACGATACCCGCATCTGAGATAGATACGGTCGGGCGATCATCATCCGGGTCAGGACCAGGGCCGTTACCACCGTCGTAAATAATGCCCAGCGCACTGTCACTGCCTAGGACGCCCGTGTCACCTTGTACCGCCACAGTGAAGGTTTCATCCCCTTCGTAGACGCCATCATCTGTGGTTGGCACAGTGACTTTCAGCTCGTTCTCACCGGCGGGAATGGTATACGTACCGTCACTGTTGGCATTCACCACTGTCACACCATCAGCAAGGGTCACCACAAAACTACCTATATCGTCCGCTTCCGCCGTGTTGCTGCCGTCGGTTGAGGTGTTCAACCTGACGGTCACATCGATATCGGCCGCCGCCGATAATCTAACGGTATACACAGCATCGGTACCTTCGTTAACACCCACGCTATCTTCAACGATGTAGACATTTGGACGGTCATCATCTGGATCGGGTCCTGGGCCAGTGCCGTCATCCACAATCGTTGCCGTCCCCGTATCACTGCCTTGTACTGCGCCAATGCCCGTTACCGTAACGCTGAAATCCTCTGGGCCTTCATAAACGGCGTCATCAATAGAAGCAATGCGCACATCAAATTCGGTTTGCCCAGCTGGCACCGTCACCACGCCATCATTTGGCACTGTGACCCAGCCACTTCCCGTGTTGTATTCTAGGGTGCCCAAATCTCCAACTTCGGTATCGCCGAGATTAAGACCCAACTCCACCTGCGTTTCGGCTTCAGACGCATTCGATAACGTAACTTTGAAGTTAGCTGTTTCACCTTCATTAATAATGCCAACATCGGTAATGGTTACATTCGGACGGTCATCGTCTGGATCAGGTCCTGGACCAGTGCCGTCATCCACAATCGTTGCCGTGCCCGTATCGCTGCCTTGCACCGCACCAATGCCCGTTACCGTAACACTGAAATCTTCTGGACCTTCGAACACCGCGTCATCAATAGAAGCAATGCGTACATCAAACTCAGTCTGCCCGCCAGGCACCGTCACCACGCCATCGTTTGGTACTGTGACCCAGCCACTTCCCGTGTTGTATTCTAAGGTACCTAAGTCACCGGCTTCGGTATCGCCGAGATTAAGACCCAACTCCACTTGCGTTTCCGCTTCAGACGCGTTCGACAGCGTCACTTTGAAGTTAGCTGTTTCACCCTCATTAATGGTGCCAGCGTCGGTAATAGCCACACTCGGACGGTCATCGTCTGGAGCGGGACCTGGGCCACTGCTGTCATCCACAATCGTTGCCGTGCCCGTATCACTGCCTTGTACCGCACCAATGCCCGTTACCGTAACACTGAAATCTTCTGGACCTTCGAACACCGCGTCATCAATAGAAGCAATGCGTACATCAAACTCAGTCTGCCCGCCAGGCACCGTCACCACGCCATCGTTTGGTACTGTGACCCAGCCACTTCCCGTGTTGTATTCTAAGGTACCTAAGTCACCGGCTTCGGTATCGCCGAGATTAAGACCCAACTCCACTTGCGTTTCCGCTTCAGACGCGTTCGACAGCGTCACTTTGAAGTTAGCTGTTTCACCCTCATTAATGGTGCCAGCGTCGGTAATAGCCACACTCGGACGGTCATCGTCTGGAGCGGGACCTGGGCCACTGCTGTCATCCACAATCGTTGCCGTGCCCGTATCACTGCCTTGTACCGCACCAATGCCCGTTACCGTAACACTGAAATCTTCAGGACCTTCATAAACGGCGTCATCAATGGAAGCAATGCGCACATCAAACTGAGTTTGCCCGGCAGGCACCGTCACCACACCATCGTTTGGTACTGTGACCCAGCCACTTCCCGTGTTGTATTCCAAGGTGCCTAAGTCACCCGCTTCGGTATCGCCTAAGTTGAGGCCGAGTTCAACTTGAACACTAGACTCTGAGGCATTCGATAACGTGACTTTAAAGTTCGCCGTATCACCTTCATTAATGGTGCCAGCGTCGGTAATAGTAACACTCGGACGGTCATCATCAGGATCAGGGCCAGGGCCACTGCCGTCATCCACAATCGTCGCCGTACCTGTATCGCTGCCTTGCACCGCCCCAATGCCCGTCACCGTAACGCTGAAATCCTCTGGGCCTTCATAAACGGCGTCATCAATAGAAGCAATGCGCACATCAAACTGAGTTTGCCCGGCAGGCACCGTCACCACACCATCGTTTGGTACTGTGACCCAGCCACTTCCCGTGTTGTATTCCAAGGTGCCTAAGTCACCCGCTTCGGTATCGCCTAAGTTGAGGCCGAGTTCAACTTGAACACTAGACTCTGAGGCATTCGATAACGTGACTTTAAAGTTCGCCGTATCACCTTCATTAATGGTGCCAGCGTCGGTAATAGTAACACTCGGACGGTCATCATCAGGATCAGGGCCAGGGCCACTGCCGTCATCCACAATCGTCGCCGTACCTGTATCGCTGCCTTGCACCGCCCCAATGCCCGTCACCGTAACGCTGAAATCCTCTGGGCCTTCATAAACGGCGTCATCAATAGAAGCAATGCGCACATCAAACTCGGTCTGTCCGGCTGGCACCGTTACCACTCCATCGTTTGGCACTGTTACCCAACCACTTCCCGTGTTGTATTCTAAGATACCTAAGTCACCGGCTTCGGTGTCGCCGAGATTAAGACCCAACTCTACTTGCGTTTCCGCTTCAGACGCATTCGATAACGTAACTTTGAAGTTAGCTGTTTCACCTTCATTAATGGTGCCAGCATCCGTAATAGTCACACTTGGGCGGTCATCATCGGGATCAGGTCCTGGGCCACTGCTGTCATCCATAATCGTCGCCGTACCCGTATCGCTGCCTTGCACCGCCCCAATGCCCGTCACCGTAACACTGAAATCCTCTGGGCCTTCATAAACGGCGTCATCAATAGAAGCAATGCGCACATCAAATTCGGTTTGCCCAGCTGGCACCGTCACCACGCCATCATTTGGCACTGCAACCCAACCACTTCCCGTGTTGTATTCTAGGGTGCCCAAATCTCCAACTTCGGTATCGCCGAGATTAAGACCCAACTCCACCTGCGTTTCGGCTTCAGACGCATTCGATAACGTAACTTTGAAGTTAGCTGTTTCACCTTCATTAATAATGCCAGCATCGGTAATGGTTACATTCGGACGGTCATCGTCTGGATCAGGTCCTGGACCAGTGCCGTCATCCACAATCGTTGCCGTGCCCGTATCGCTGCCTTGCACCGCCCCAATGCCCGTCACCGTCACGCTGAAATCTTCTGGACCTTCGAACACCGCATCGTCAATAGAAGCAATGCGCACATCAAACTCAGTTTGCCCGGCAGGCACCGTCACCACACCGTCGTTTGGCACCGTAACCCAACCGGAGCCCGTGTTGTATTCTAAGGTGCCTAAGTCACCCGCTTCGGTATCGCCTAAGTTGAGGCCAAGTTCAACTTGAACAGTAGACTCTGAGGCATTCGATAAGGTGACTTTGAAGTTCGCAGTCTCACCCTCATTAATGGTGCCAGCGTCGGTAATAGCCACACTCGGACGGTCATCGTCTGGAGCGGGACCTGGGCCACTGCTGTCATCCACAATCGTTGCCGTGCCCGTATCACTGCCTTGTACCGCACCAATGCCCGTTACCGTAACACTGAAATCTTCTGGACCTTCGAACACCGCGTCATTAATAGAAGCAATGCGTACATCAAACTCAGTCTGCCCGCCAGGCACCGTCACCACACCATCGTTTGGCACCGTGACCCAACCACTTCCCGTGTTGTATTCCAATGTGCCTAAGTCGCCGGCTTCTGTATCACCTAGGTTGAGACTTAGTTCGACCTCAACATCTGTAGCTGATGGATTCGATAAAGACACTTTAAAGCTGACTAACTCACCTTCATTAATCGTCCCTGCATCGCTCATCGTTACCGTTGGACGATCATCATCAGGACTTAAGCCAGGCCCACTACCATCATCAACAATGGTTGCAATCCCAGTTGCAGGTGTACTTTGTTCTTCTGTGTTGCCAGAAAGCGTAAATGTTTCTGGACCTTCGAATATAGAGTCATTTATAGAGTCGAGAGAAACCGTAAAACCATTTTCACCTAACGGGACCGACACAGTAAAAATACCGTTGTCATCGACTGAGATTTCTTCTGTTGTGTCATCGGAAAATGTTATGAGAACACTCTCGTTGACGTAGTCACTTCCGCTCTCGTCAGTAGATCCACCAGTCGCAGTCTGATCGAACAGAGAAAAAGTGATATTGATATTGTCTTCTGTTGGTTGGTTAAGTGTGACGTCGAAGGAAACCAGATCGCCCTCATTGACAGTTGGGCTAGAAATCTCTTGAACAATTACTGTTGCAGGAACTGATATTGCTGTTGGTTCTGGTGGTTGTATTTGGAAAATATCGAGTAGCGTCTCTACCTGAGTACTTGAAAATCCTGTTCCGTCAGTTCCCACTGTCTCAAAATTGGTACTGGCGAGTAATTCAGCACCTGTGCGATCTATAGCCCCCGTATTTTGTGGGCTAGACCCGTTTCCTTCACCTGCAGCAGAATCAAACTCTTCACCCAGCTCAGTCGGGTCTTCCCCACTAGCAATTGCTTCAATTAACGCGGTGATATCATCAGTTACGTTTATCGAACTTCCTTGTGGTGTCACCTGCTCGATCACAAGCTCAGAAGTATCTGATACCTCATCAATTATTAACTCTCCTGGTTGAGGTAGTTGCCCCTCTTCTAGGGTCCTAATTTCCCCATCCAGCCCGATAACCACGATGTTGCCCATCAATGAGCTCAAAGTTACTCGATCCATATCTACCTCGCCCCACTTCAAACCAAGTCAAAAGTTTGTCACCTCTACATTTACGTCTATAGTTTAGTCAAAATCATCATATTTTCGTTGTATGTGTAGCTTGTAGGACGTTTGATAACTCTAGGGGCAGAGTTACAAAAAAGCGCAGAGTGACACAGGCCGTGAAACGCTATGATATTAAGAATTCAAGCTTTTCTCCGAGCTAAACTTGCTATGTTGCTAAGCAACATTCGACATATGTGCTAAGGTTTTAAAAGGCGAAATCTTGGGTTTTTGAAACAAAAGCTTTGTTTTAACAGTAGGTTGATAAATCCCTTACTCAAGCACTGTTATTTATGATGTTTCGTCTCAGTTATGAGATGAAATAGCAAAAAGCAACACGAATTTTTAGGAGAAATACCGTGAAATGGAACCGACTAAATATTGCTTGCTGCTGTAGTTTAATAGTGTCTTTACCCGTTTTCGGTCAAACTTTAGAGCAAGCCGTGGCATTGACGTTAAAAAACAATCCTGACATTAAGAGCGCATTTAACGAGTTCACCAGTCGAAAATACGTAAATGAAGCCTCTTCGGGCGCCTACTTACCTTCTATTGATTTAGATGCGGGCATTGGTTACGAGGGATTAGACCCTTCTGACGAGGTGGGACGTGGGGATACAGATTACACTCGAAAGGAAGCTTCGGTAACACTAACTCAGCTCATATGGGATGGCAGTGCAACCTTAAATGATATCGATCGTACCGCAGCCGATGCAGAGTCAGTTAGATTTCAACTTTTGGCCGATGCATCAGATAAAGCACTTGAAGTCACCAAAGTGTATTTAGACGCAGTAAAAGCTTACGAAATACTCAAGCTTTCTGAAAATAACTTGGCGGTTCACAAAGATATTTACGAAGACATTAAAAAACGAGTCAATTCAGGTATCGGCTCTACCGCTGACTTAACACAGGTAGAAGCACGTTTGGCAAAAGCGCACGGTAATTTGGCAGCTGCTCAAAATAATTTGTACGACTCTCACACTATGTTCACTCGTTTAGTGGGTCAAACCCCGCAAGGGTTGATCTTTCCAAGAGCGGATCAGAATTTCATTCCATACACCATTGATGAAGCGGTAGGTTTGGCATTTGAACTACACCCTGTCATTCAAGTCGCGCTCGCAGACGTAGACTCTGCTAAGTTTCAATACAAACAATCTAAAGGTGTTAATTACCCAACCATTTCCATTGAAGCTTCACAAACATGGCGTGACGACGCTGATGGCTTAAAAGGCCGCAGTGATGAGACACTTGCCATGCTACGTCTACGCTACAACCTATTTAATGGCGGCAGTGACGCTGCAAACTCAGAAAACTTCGCCTATCAGTTAAATAAAGCGAAAGACTTACGTGAAGGTGCTTATCGCAATGTTGAAGAAGGCTTAAGGCTTTCATGGAGCGCACTGGATTTGACCCTACAGCAAAAAGAGTTCCTGTCAGATCATGTAGACTCGGCATCTGAAACCGTTATTGCGTATGAAAAACAATATCGCATTGGTAAGCGAACGCTGCTTGATCTATTGAATACTGAAAACGAACTCTTTGAGGCACGTAAAGACTACTTAGATTCTAAATACGCAGAGCAGTACGCCAAATATCGAGTGATGAACGCAACAGGTCAACTGTTGAGTGCATTAAGGGTTGAAATGCCTAAAGAATGGCTAGAAGAAGTGGAGTATTAATTATGAAATACATAACTCTTATTGCACTCTCATTGATGATTTCGGCATGCAGTTCATCCGATAAGGGCGATGAATATGATTATATTGATACGCCAATTGCCGATCAGTGGGCAGATCATCTTGATGATGATTCTGATGGAGTCATTAATGAGCGCGATTTATGTCCGGGTACTCCTTTAGGTGCCGAGATTGATAACGATGGCTGCGGTTCGTATGTCGACTCCTCGCAAGAAATGCAAATTCGAGTTCTGTTCGCGAATGATTCCGATGTGATCAATCCTATCTTTACGGAGCAAATTCGAGAACTATCCGACTTCTTGAAGGAGTATCCAAATACATCGATAGAGATTCAGGGCTATGCCAGTCGTACTGGTACTGCAGAACACAATCTTGACTTATCTAAACGCCGCGCTCAGAACGTTAGAAAAGAACTCATGATGAATGGTATTAGTGGAGATAGAGTCACCATTGTCGGCTATGGAGACACGGTACTTGCAACACAAGGCACCGACCAAGTGAGTCATGCGTTGAACCGTCGAGTCACTGCAACGGTGATTGGCCACAAAGGTGAGGTGAAGAAAGAGTGGACCGTTTTCACGACACTTCCTAAGAGCTAACATCGCAATGAACTGAGTTTAAAAGTAAAAGGTCTAGCAAAATGCTAGACCTTTTTTGATTTTCAATTTCACCTGTGGCTAGACATGCTACATGTCTTTGTATTGCGCTTCTAAACTTGCAATCAGACTTTGAGTCACATCATCGACACTTGCACCATCAAAATGGATGTCCAATGTCGAGCCACCTTTCGTAATACTCAAGTTCGCTTCCGAGCCGCCATCTGGTGCCACTTCTACGTGATACTCTCCGACATCACCAGTATGATCACCGGACTGAAGATCAGTAAGAAGCTCACCAACTTCATCTTTTGATAAGTCATCAAACAGATCGGAGAAGTCTAAAGTATCCTCATCTTTGTTGAAATCAGTAACCGTATCAACCTCGTTGGTCACTTCACTCCACTTAAAGATGTCAGAGCCCTCATCTCCCGTTAAGATATCATTACCTAAACCACCAATCAGAATGTCATCACCTTCACCGCCAACGAGTATGTCGTTACCACCCTGACCAAACAGTAAATCGTTGCCAGCACCACCAGATAAGTTATCCGACTTATCACCTTGGTGAGATTGGTTGAATTCTTCAAAGTTATTTTTAACGTATTCATGGATGTCTTCACCATCAATGGTAGAAACATCTTGACCCGTTTGCTGTGCCACATGTGATTGAATCGCACTCAAACCTTGCTCATTACCGCCAAATTCAATTAAATCACCCAGCAAGATATCGTCACCTTCTCCACCCTGAATAGTGTCTGAGCCTTGTTTTAGGGGCACATCTTGACCCAATATCGTTTCAGCAAGTTTAGTAACATCGATATCTGACTCTACCACACCATCAGTGTCATACTGCTTAAGTGTTTGTTCATCAACACCACTACCAAGACCTATCGACTCTACTGAAGACAATGCTGCTAACACTTGATACATATGTTGAGCTTGTGTTGAGCTGCCACCTTCATCGTAGTAACGGATAGAGCCATTATATCTGTCGATATCACCAAGGGTTCTGCCTGTTAGCGGTGAATATACTTGACCGTAACTATCTATAACGACGTCACCTTTGTAGGTAACCGTCTGTCCGTATGAATAACTACTGTTACTAACTATATCTTGCAGGGTGACAAGCTTGCCAGAATCATCGACATCCAAAATCACTTTCGAGAATTCATTCGGCGCTAAATGATAGAGATGCGTTGCTCTATTTGGTTGACCATCAGTAACAAAGTACGTGATATTTTGGCCATCAGGGTTAGGTTGACTGCTAAACCATTCAACAGCTGACTGTAAACCCGCCTCATAGTTTGTGCCGCCGTCACCCTCATCACCTATAGCACTATTCAGTTCTTTTACAAACTCATCTCTTGCTGTTGGAGAACTCAAGTCAACGGAAATAACTGCTGACGCACTTGAAGCAAACTCACTGAGGTGAATATTCACTGTTCCAGGCTTCTCACCCTGATTTGCAGCGCTTAACAGTTCATCAAACACATCTAGCACTTCTTGCTTCGCAGTTCCTACCCAGTTACCCATGCTCCCTGAAGTATCCAAAACAAAGGCGATGTTGTAGTCCTGACCCGCAATAATCTCCAATCCTTGGACATCGCCAACAATAATATCGTGATCGTCACTGCCCGTTATCTGATCGTTCCCATGTGAACCCGACTCTAGAACATAGTCACGAGCTGTAAGCGCAACAGACTCTGTTGTTGAAGCGGCATCATTATTTGCTTCTTCAACCGACGTCGCGGTAACGCTTAGTGGGAACTCTAGACTACCTTCATAATCAAACGGTACTCTGATATCTAAAGAGACCTTACCGTTAGCATCCAGGGTGACAAGATAATTACCGTTTGCGTCCTGATTAACGGCATGTCCATCGATATACAGCTCTACACCATCCGGCAAACCTTCCACAAAAACAGTTTGCGCCAAGCTTTCACTTCCATCGACATCAACCAAATCAACGTTAATATCAACGGGAATCCAACGCTCTTGAAGCACTTCATAGGTGCCGTCGGGCTTCAATTCAACGACTTTGTCTGCAAAAACAATTCGTTCAATTTCATATAAGTGATCACCACGATCATCACTACCTGTGTGGTCGTTTACCGAATCGATAGAACGATTATCTAGCAAAATCCAATATGGAACTTGACCTCCATGATCGTCTTTGAAGGTCATTTTGTAGTCACTGAAGTTTCCAGTTAAGTAAACCGTATCTTGGCCATCATAATCTGTAATAGTGGACGCATCATCACCATAGAAAGAGTCGTTATTACCACCGCCAATAAATACGTCATCACCGCCGCCACCGTAGAAGGTGTCATTGTAATCAGTCCCAACGAATAAGCTATCGGTATCACTTCTGTCGTTGTTGTCTCCTAGCATCACTCCGGCGTATGAGTGATTTTTTTGTACGACATCATCCAAACCAAGATCAGCAGCGACGAGTTCATTCTCTGTAGGCGTTTTATCTATCGCAGAAGCGGCTAAGTTGTGATTAGGATCAACAGCATCTCTCTTTACTAACTCTCCAACATTAATCGTGATCGCAGGGGCATCTGCAACTGCGACAACGTTGATATCAAGCGTATTTGTTGCGCCAGTATTTGTGGTGTAATTAATTAATGGAACATCACCTGACCAGTGCTCGGTAGGTTCAAATACGTAACTACCATCTTGGTTTACTAATAAAGTGCCACTAGTCAAAGATACGTTTTCACCTACCGCATAGTCAGTGCCATTAATAGTAATGTGATCAACCATCAGAAGGTTGTCGTCATCAGAGTCATTACGCAATACGTTACCCTGTAGCGAATTATCTTCGTTGGTCTTCCCAATATCACTTTCCGTTTCCGTCGGTAAGTTCTCATGTACTACAACATTGATCGCTAAGTTAGACTCTGCTGAATCACCATTCGCGCGTTCTGTACTCGTTGCCGTCAAATTGATTGTGAAGTCATCATGGGAGCCAGCTGGTGGAGTCACAGTAAGTGTATCTAATGCCCAACTTGTCACGTCCAGTTCTTCATCAATGGTTGCTACAGTAATAGAACTGTTTCCATCTGAAAGGATCGCACCTACAGGTAAGCCAGTTAGCGTGACTTTAAGTGATTCAGAGCCATCTTTATCATTTAAGCTTGTTTTAATTTCAGAGAGCGGTATCGCTGTATCTTGTAACCCTTCGTTCAGCTGATATGTTTCGTAAAACGCAACACCATTAACTTCTTGTAGTTCAGACGTTCTGATATCAGTTGCTTCTAGTGCACTTTCATCACTAACTACGTAAAGACTGCTGTTGCTCAGATTGACAGGTGCTTGTCCATTAATGGATACATCCACATTAAAGTTACCCGGACCACTTTGGTTATGGTGATAAATTTCAATTGGATAAAAGCCAGATACCGAAGGTGTAAAGCTAGCACCCTTAATATCACCACTGTCGCTACCCCAACGAGCTTGATCAAGTAACGTACCACCCAACTTGATAGCAAGGCTATCATCTGCTTGGCCAACAAAGTCGTAACTCGATCCAGCTTCGAGATAAACAAGAGATGTGACTAGAACGGCCTCATTTGCCAAGGTTGCATGAGTCCCTAAATCTTCCACATTTGACCAACTCAATTGAGTTCCATCTGCTGCATCAAGAGCGTTGATCGCTGCAATTAGAGTCTCGCCGTTGACCCCCATGCCATTACTAGAGCCAACTTGAACATTGCTCCATGTTGTAACGTTAAACTCTTGTTGGGGTAATGAGTTCTCGTGCGTCACTGCGATTAAGTTCGGTTTATCAGCGATAGGGTTTACGTCTATTGTCAGTGTTGACTCTTGACCGGTACTCTGTCCATCTGTTGGTTTAAAGCCAATTTGAGCGTAACTAGACTCCTGATCTCCGACTTGATTTCCGCCGAAACTGTCACTGCCAGACTCATTTAATTCAGGTACAAAACGAACACTGTTTTCATCAAAGAGCGATTTATCAAGCACTTGATCGATTTGGACAGACTGCCAATCGCCTTGCGAATCTTTATACTCTAATGACCCATCGCTAGGAAGCGTTGTGATTTGGACGGAGAGCTCTGATACGTTAGAGTCCACATCGCTAATACCGAATGATGACCAATCAAGCATCACTTGGGTATCTTCACTCATCTCAACCGCGGAAGGCGAAGATTCAGGTGCATCATTCACATTTACCAGAGAAACATTGACCTCGGCAGTATCAATCCCGCCAGTTCCATCGATAACCTCAACCTGAAGCGTATAATCGCCCAAGTCAATATCATCGATTGTCTTGTTCAATGAAATCTCTCCGCTTGTCGGGTCGATATCAAAAATACCATTAGTGGTCGAGCCATCTGCAAAGCGGTATACAAGCACGTCATTATCGTGATCTTCAGCAACGACCGTACCAATAACGGACCCACTCACCGTGTTTTCGTTAACTGACCCGAAGTCGTAAACATCATCATTTGGTTTGTCACCAGCACTATCGCCGCCAGAAATAAACTCTGGAGTATGCTGAGCATCTATAATAGAGACTGTTGCTTCATTCGAGTCACTTGCAAGCGTCGAATCTGCACCAACCGTACCAATTAGAGTCACAGTTAGGTTTTCAAGATCTTCGTAAATACCATCATCGAGAGTTTTTATATCAATCGGCGCCGACGTTTTACCCGCTGGAATCGTGACTGTGTACGTACTTGGAGCAATATAATCTTTGTCATCAACATTCCCGCCGATTGTGAATGTTACCAGTACATCTTCATCTGCTTTTTGGTCAATGTTGACGATAAATTTTGCATCACTACCTTCATCAACTGAGGATTGATCTGAGCTAATAGTCACTTTCGGTGCACTTTGGGCATCAACGATCACAACACTTGCGCTGTTATTTGAAGCAATGCTCGCATCAGCGCCATCCACCTCTTTAATGGTTACTGTGAAAGATTCTGCGCCCTCATAAATACCATCGGTGAGCGTCAGTAAGTCAAGAGCAGCTGAAGATTGACCCGCAGGAACTTCAACACTAAGAACGCCAACAAAATCTTTTCCATCTTGGGCCACGCCACTATATTCGACATGAACCGTAACGCTCTCATCTGCAACTTTATCAAGTGTCAGCGTAAAGCCTGCCGTTTCACCTTCATTTACGCTGTTTTGATCGGCACTAATACTAACTAAAGGTGCAGGATCAGAATCCACAATATTTGCGTTACCAGTTGCAATACCATTACTGGTGACACTACCGATTTCCGTAACCGTCAGACCAAAGCTCTCATCACCTTCATGGACATTATCTAGTTTGGTCGAGACTGCGACTTTAATTTCAGCGACACCTGGAGGTATAGTAACGTCTCCATTAGGCGCTATATCTAATGTTTGAGTTTGACCATGAGTATCCACATAGGTCACTACCATAGTGCCTAGATCAACATCTTCCGCAGTATAGCTATCATTTGTTGTTGACTTCAGATTGACGACAACGGCCTCTTGAACAGGGTTAGAGAGTAAAACGGTAAATATTGCGTCAGTTCCTTCAATGACATCGCCGGCATCTACTACGCTAAGTTCTGAACTATCATTATCAAGAACTGTTGCCGTCCCCGTTTCACCGCCGAGCTCAAGAACGATCGTTTCGCTGCTTTCCACAACCAAGTCATCAATAGTCGGAATCGATATTTCGAAGCTACTTATACCTGCAGGAACAATCAAGTAACCACCTAAGAAAACAACACCATTTGTGTAGGTTGCATTTGATAGATTTAAGTCATTCTTATCAACTGAAGAACCTTGAGCAAGCATATCAACTTGGTACTTAACAGCAGTACTGGTGACTTCATCTAGAACAACCGAAAACGTGACATTGTCACCCTCAGTCACGCTATCACCGACCACAGACAGACTTGGCCCATTTTCAGCAACATTACCATCTAGCATTTCATTAACGATATTGACTGTAGATGGATCGCTAACGCCACTTTCAGAGTCGACGGCCACATATCCAAAGCTGTCCTCTGCAGGAACACCTTCTACATAACGTAACTCCCAGTTACCTTCATTTTTCGTAGAAAAATCTAACTGAGTAATGACCGAACCTTCAGGAAGAGCTAGATCTTTCCCATAACCAACGCTTGTTTCTTGGAATAGCATGAAGTTGCCTTCAGGCTTCAAAAACTCGAACGTTTGAGTCTGTTGGACATTATTTGAATCTAAGTATGTAACCGTAATAAGCGCTGCGTTGTCATCACCGTAATCAAACAATCCACCTAGTCCATCTAGTCCAAGGTTTACGCTGCCCACAGGGTTATTAGACAAATCGATCGTAATCGTTTCACCTTTCTCAATACCCTGCCCATCATTGTCAGCGATACCATTGCCGATGTGTGACACCTGGCGGTTGTACTGCGCAAGCTCACCGCTATCAGAAGAAATGGTGATAGAAGCTCCATTTGCTAAATGCTCAGTACGGGAATGTGATGAACCACCATCCTCACTTAATCCCCAGTTATTGAAATCTGTTGTAGATTCCGAGCTATTAGGCGTATTAGGACGATCTTTGATACCTAATAAGAAGCCAACATTATCAGCTTCGTAGTAAAGGCTGTCTTTGTCATAAAGCGTATCGCTTACTTCTTTAATTTCGTGCAACTCACCATCACTATCTTTAAAGAACAACGTACCTGAGGTTGGCAGTTCAGTAATTCGGACATGTAGATCGTTGCCTTTTAAGTCGTCTTCAACATCCGCGATATGATCTTGAGAGTCACCGCTACCCAGAGGCTTCGTATCGGTATCAAACACAACGTGCGTAAGCTGATCATCGGCCACATGCTTAAAGTCTTCACTGTCAGGTTTGTCGTTTACTGGCGTGACATCAACTTTAACAATGGTGGATTCACTGACACCACCGGAGGTGACGATATAGGTGAAACTGTCTACCCCGTGGTAGTTGTCGTTTGGCGTGTAGGTTACGCTACCATCAGGGTTGACCGAGACCGTGCCGTTAGCTGGGCCTTTACTGGTATCAAGCGACACCACTTTATCGTCGCCTTCGAACGTGTCGTTACCTAAGACCTTGATGATAGTTGGCGTGTCTTCAACAACCGTCGTTTTGTCTGCCACGATGTCTGCCACAGGCGCTACCGTGAAGTTCA
This sequence comes from Vibrio sp. M60_M70, assembly GCF_037162085.1. Lineage (NCBI taxonomy): Bacteria > Pseudomonadati > Pseudomonadota > Gammaproteobacteria > Vibrionales > Vibrionaceae > Vibrio > Vibrio sp. M60_M70. The sequence continues at coordinate 1,670,981 of NZ_JARLUL010000001.1, read as the reverse complement.
CCGTTTGACTGACGCTCTCGCCACTTGAGTCTTTAGCTGTGAACGTAATTGCCTCTTTGCCATTCCAATCCGCAGTCGGAGTAATGGTAGCAACGCCATTCACAATAGAGACTTGGATGTTGTTATTGCCAGAGACGGAGAATTCTAGCGAGGAATCGGAATCTTTAAATACTTCATTCAAGTCGATCGTGTATGCATCGAAATCTTCCGATAACACTTGATCTGTAATGGCATTATCAACTGTTGGCGCATCGTTAACACGATTCACAACCAAACTATCACTGTCGTTAGCCGTTGGATTAACACCATCCGATACTGACGCGCTTATAGTCAGGTCTTTAAGGTTGAGTTCATCGTTGTTAACCGCGTCAACACCCGCTTGAGTCAGCTTGACTTCATCGCCAACTAACACAAAGTAACCGTTTGAGTTGTTTTCTAAAGAAATGGTCAATTGGTCTTCTGGCGTATCAGAATCAGCGACTTCCAACGTCGCCACTACCGTATCCGTGTTCACTGCATCTTCAGTGATGCTTTCTACGGCATCAACTTTGATAGTTGGTGCATCGTTTACTGGATTTACTGTAACGGTCACCTTCGCTTCGTCGGTCAATTCACCGTCCGTAACGATGTAGGTGATTTCAGCGTCGCCATTGAAGTTTTCTGCCGGTGTGAACACCAGTTTGCCATCAATAATTTCGACTGTACCTTGAACACTCGGCACAGACGCCGATTGAATAGACAGCTCATGGCCATCCACATCGGTGTCGTTTGGCAGGACATCAATCGTCACTGGCGTGTCTTCGTCAGTAACCGCCGTGTCATCTTTTGCCACAGGCGCATCATTGACCGGTGTCACATCGACGTTCACCGTGGTGGACTCACTTACGCCACCGGAGGTGACGAAGTAGGTGAAGCTGTCTGTACCGTGGTAGTTGTCGTTTGGCGTGTAAGTCACGCTGCCATCAGGGTTGACCGAGACCGTGCCGTTGGCTGGGCCATTGTTGGTATCCAGCGACACCACTTTGTTGTCGCCTTCGAACGTGTCGTTACCTAAGACCTTGATGATGGTCGGCGTGTCTTCCACAACCGTCGCTTTGTCTGCCACGATGTCCGCCACAGGCGATACTGTGAAGTTCACCGTTTGGCTAACGCTTTCGCCGCTTGGATCGGTAGCAGTAAACGTTAGGGTTTCTGAACCGTTCCAGTCTGCCGTTGGTGAAATGGTCGCGATGCCGTTCTCTATTGAGACATTGACATTGCTATTACCAGAGACGCTAAACGTTAACTCGCCATCCACGTTATCCACATCGCTGAAGGCGGTATTTAGATCGATGGTGTATGGCGTAAAGTCTTCTGCCAAGGTTTGGTCTGCGAGGTTGCTTTCAACCGCAGGCGTGTCGTTCACCGCATTTACTGTAACGGTCACCTTCGCTTCGTCGGTCAATTCACCGTCCGTAACGATGTAGGTGATTTCAGCGTCGCCATTGAAGTTCTCGGCCGGAGTGAAAACAAGTTTGCCATTCACCACTTCAACCGTACCCTGCTCTTTAGGTACAGAGGCTGATTCAATACTCAGCTTATCGCCATCCACATCATTGTCGTTTGTCAGAACATCAATAGTAACTGCGGTGTCTTCTTGTGTCGTAGCGATGTCATCTTTCGCCACAGGCGCATCGTTGACCGGTGTCACATCGACGTTCACCGTGGTGGACTCACTGACGCCCCCAGATGTGACGATGTAGGTGAAACTGTCTGTACCGTGGTAGTTGTCGTTTGGCGTGTAGGTTACGCTGCCATCCGGGTTGACCGAGACCGTGCCGTTAGCTGGACCGTTATTGGTATCCAGCGACACCACTTTATCGTCGCCTTCAAACGTATCGTTATCTAAGACCTTGATGATGGTTGGCGTGTCTTCCACAACCATCGCTTTATCAGCCTCAATGTCCGCCACAGGCGCTACTGTGAAGTTCACCACTTGGCTGACGCTTTCACCGCTTGGATCGGTGGCAGTAAAGGTCAACGCTTCAGAGCCGTTCCAGTCTGCAGTTGGTGAGATGGTCGCGATGCCATTTTCAATCGAAACCAACACGTTGCTGTTACCGGACACTGAGAAGTTAAGTGTGGAGTCACTGTCTTTAAATGCGTTGTTTAAATCAATCGTGTAGGTCGCGAAGTCTTCCGATAGCACTTGATCTGAGATGACATTATCAACAGTCGGCGCATCGTTTACACGATTCACAATCAAACTATCATTGTCGTTAGCCGTTGGATTAACACCATCCGATACTGACGCGCTGATAGTCAGGTTTTTAAGGTTAAGTTCGTCGTTGTTAACTGCATCGACGCCTGCTTGAGTCAGCTTGACTTCATTGCCAACCAACACAAAGTAGCCGTTTGAGTTGTTTTCTAAAGAAACGGTTAATTGGTCTTCTGGCGTATCGGTATCAGCGATGTCCAACGTTGCCACTACCGTATCGGTACTCACCGCGTCTTCAGTGATACTTTCTACGGCATCGACCTTGATGGTTGGCGCATCGTTCACTGGATTTACTGTTACAGTTACTTTCGCTTCGTCGGTCAATTGACCATCCGTTACGATGTAGGTAATTTCAGCGTCGCCATTGAAGTTTTCTTCCGGTGTGAAGACGAGTTTGCCATTCACCACTTCAACCGTACCCTGCTCTTTAGGTACAGCGGCTGATTCAATACTCAGCTTGTCGCCATCCACATCGGTGTCGTTTGGCAGGACATCAATCGTCACTGGTGTATCTTCGTCAGTAACGGCATTGTCATTGGTCGCCACTGGCGTATCGTTGACTGGCGTCACATCGACGTTCACTGTGGTGGACTCCGATACCCCGCCCGATGTAACGATGTAGGTGAAGCTGTCTGTACCGTGGTAGTTGTCGTTTGGCGTGTAGGTTACGCTGCCGTCAGGGTTGACCGAGACCGTGCCGTTGGCTGGGCCGTTATTGGTATCGAGCGACACCACTTTATCGTCGCCTTCGAACGTGTCGTTACCTAAGACTTTGATGATAGTTGGTGTGTCTTCCACGACTGTCGCGCGGTCAGATTCAATATCCGCCACAGGTGCAACCGTGAAGTTCACCGTTTGGCTAGCACTCTCGCCGCTTGGGTCGATGGCTGTGAACATTAACTCTTCTGAGCCGTTCCAGTCCGCGGTTGGGCTGATGGTCGCAATACCGTTCTCTATTGAGACATTTACATTACTATTACCAGAGACGCTGAAGGTCAGATCGCCATCCACATCGCTGAAAGCGGTATTTAGATCGATGGTGTATGGCGTGAAATCTTCCGCCAAGGTTTGGTCTGCGATGCTACTTTCAACTACAGGCGTGTCGTTCACGGCATTCACCGTAACTTTTACAGTCGCTTGGTCAGCTAGAGAACCATCAGTAACGGTATAAGTGATTTCAGCGTCGCCATTGAAGTTTTCTGCCGGAGTGAAGACCAGTTTTCCACTCACCACTTCAACCGTACCCTGCTCTTTAGGTACAGAGGCTGATTCAATACTCAGCTTATCGCCATCCACATCATTGTCGTTTGGCAGGACATCAATCGTCACTGGTGTGTCTTCGTCAGTAATCGCCGTGTCATCCTTTGCCATTGGCGCGTCGTTGACCGGCGTCACATTGACTTCAACGGTAGTGGATTCAGACACACCGCCTGATGTCACGACATAAGTGAACGTATCTTTGCCGACGTAGTTATCATCTGGTATGTAGGTCACGGTGCCATCAGGATTGACCGAGACCGTGCCGTTAGCTGGGCCTTTATTGGTATCAAGCGACACTACTTTATCGTCGCCGTCAAACGTGTCGTTACCTAAGACGTTAATGATGGTTGGCGTGTCTTCCACAACCGTCGCTTTGTCTGCCACGATGTCCGCCACAGGCGCTACCGTGAAGTTCACCGTTTGACTGATGCTCTCGCCGTTTGGATCGGTAGCAGTAAACGTTAGGATTTCTGAGCCGTTCCAGTCTGCGGTTGGTGAGATGGTCGCGATGCCATTTTCAATCGAAACCAACACGTTGCTGTTGCCAGACACTGAGAAGTTTAGCGAGGAATCAGTATCTTTGAATGCTTCATTCAAGTCGATCGTGTAGGTCGCGAAATCTTCCGATAACACTTGATCTGTAATGGCATTATCAACTGTTGGCGCATCGTTAACACGATTCACAACCAAGCTATCACTGTCGCTAGCCGTTGGATTAACACCATCCGACACTGACGCGCTGATAGTCAGGTCTTTAAGGTTGAGTTCATCGTTGTTAACCGCGTCAACACCCGCTTGAGTTAGCTTGACTTCATTGCCAACCAACACGAAGTAGCCGTTTGAGTTGTTCTCTAAAGAAACGGTTAATTGGTCTTCTGGCGTATCAGTATCACGAACCGTTAAGGTTGCGACTACCGTATCAGTGCTCACTGCGTCTTCTGTGATGCTATCCACGGCATCAACCTTGATGGTTGGCGCATCGTTCACTGGGTTAACGGTAACGGTCACCTTCGCTTGGTCAGTCAGCACACCGTCGGTGATGGTGTAAGTGATCTCAGCATCACCATTGAAGTTTTCTGCCGGAGTGAACACCAGCTTGCCATTCACCACTTCAACCGTACCCTGCTCTTTAGGTACAGAGGCTGATTCAATACTCAGCTTGTCGCCATCCACATCGGTGTCGTTTGGCAGGACATCAATCGTCACTGGTGTATCTTCGTCAGTAACGGCATTGTCATTGGTCGCCACTGGCGCATCGTTCACTGGCGTCACATCGACATTCACCGTGGTGGATTCCGATACCCCACCTGACGTAACGATGTAGGTGAAACTGTCTGTACCGTGGTAGTTGTCGTTTGGCGTGTAAGTTACGCTGCCATCAGGATTGGCCGAGACCGTGCCGTTAGCTGGACCGTTATTGGTATCAAGCGACACCACTTTGTCGTCGCCTTCGAACGTGTCGTTACCTAAGACCTTGATGATGGTCGCCGTGTCTTCCACAACCGTCGCTTTGTCTGCCACGATATCCGCCACAGGCGCAACCGTGAAGTTCACCATTTGGCTGACGCTTTCACCACTTGGATCAGTGGCAGTAAACGTTAGGATTTCTGAGCCGTTCCAGTCCGCGGTTGGAGTGAACGTAGCAATGCCATTGACGATCGCCACTTGAATGTTGCTGTTGCCAGAAACGCTGAAGCTCAGCTCGCCATCAACGTTATCCACATCCCTGAAGGCCGTATTCAGATCGATCGTGTATGGCGTGAAATCTTCCGTCAAGGTTTGGTCTGCAATGCTACTCTCAACCACAGGCGTATCGTTCACCGCATTCACGGTGACGGTGACCGTCGCTTGGTCAGTCAGCGAACCATCGGTGACGGTGTAAGTGATCTCAGCGTCGCCATTGAAGTTCTCAGTTGGCGTAAATACAAGCTTGCCGTCAATAATCTCGACTTGACCTTGGTCACTCAGCACAGACGCCGATTCGATGCTTAACGCATCGCCATCGATGTCAGTGTCGTTTGGCAGAACATCAATCGTTACTGAGGTATCTTCCTCTGTAATTGTTGCGTCATTAAGGGCAATAGGCGCATCGTTAACTGAGTTTACTGTTACCGAGACTTGAGCTTCATCCTCTAGCTCACCATCTGAGATGGTGTAGCTAATAGTTGCATTACCATTGAAGTTTTCAGCCGGAGTGAAAACAAGCTTACCATCGACAATCTCAACGATACCTTGATTTTCTGATACAGAAGCAGAAGTAATGGATAAATCGTCACCTTCAATGTCACTGTCGTTAGCGAGCACATCAATTACAACCTGGGAATCTTCGTCAGTTTGAATCGCATCGTTAGTCGCTATTGGCGCGTCATTAACAGGCTTAATATCTAAATTAGCAGTGCCATTAATAACCCCCCATCGTCATCAATGATGTCATAGGAGAATGACACTTCAGTATCATCATCAGCTTCTGGGATATAAGTCCAAGATCCATCGTTGTTATCAATTAAAGTGCCATTCCCACTCTCAATAGTGACGTTTGTAACGATAAGAGTATCAGTATCGTCAATATCGACATTCGATAGTAATTCTTCGGTAGTTATCGTGATGGGATCGCTATCTTCTTCGATAGCGCTTAATGTCACTGGAGAATTAGTAAGTGGTTTATTTGAGCCATCTCCACTGGTTTCTATATTTGTTGCGAAAAAGTCATTTAAGGTCAACGCTTGTGTTTCAGATAAACCGAGGGATTCCAAGCCAATAGTTTCAAAATTTGTTGAGGCCAGTACTTCAGTGCCATCCCGTGCAATCGTGGCACTATTTTGTAAACTTGAACCACTGTTTTCACCCGCAGCTGGCGCGAGTTCTTCATCAACTATAGAAGGGTCTTGACCTTGCTCAATAGCACCAATAATTCGTGCCACATCATCAGAAATATCTTTTGAGCCTTGCTCTTCAGTTAGTTGAATGTTCAAATTTAGAGGTGCAGCATCTGTCGTTGCCACTACCACTTCACCTGGTAGGGGCTGTTGTCCTTCTGTTAGGACTCTCAGCTCCCCATCTAAACCTATTACGACGACTTGATTACCGAGTGACACTAACGCTGTACGATCCATATAAATCTTAACCCTAAATAACTGTCAAGTTTTTGACTAACAATACTAATTTGCTATATATTGCCTGATTATATAGTGCAATAACAGCAATTTGATGCTCAATTAAGTAATTATGTGTCATACATCAATAGGAATCTAGGCGCATATTTATCTTGTTTTAATAAAAGCCACTCAACTCTTGTTAAACATCAATTTCACTTTAAAATCGGGATCCTTATTCAAAATTTAGACCCACCAAATGAACTGATTTATCAAGAATGAAACAAATGAACAATGAATCAACAGGTTACTTCATCGTGTATTAATGTTATTGTGCGCTAAATTATTGACGCCCTTATAGGTATCCCACTTATAAGCCCTCTCACCTCGAGAAATTTTATTATTATCTAGGAGAATCACAGTGAAGTGGACTCGTGCCAACGCCTTTTGCATTGGTGTGTTCGCAGCTAGTCATGCTTTTGGGCAAACACTAGAGCAAGCGGTTGAAAACACATTAAAAACCAATCCTGACATCAAAAGTGCGTTCAATGAATTCGTTAGCAAGCAGTATGTGAATGAAGCATCTGGCGGTGCTTACCTCCCATCCGTAGATTTAGACGCCGGTATCGGTTATGAAGGCATTAACCCAGCAGAAGCAGGGCGAGATTCAACGGATCTGACAAGAAAAGAAGCCACCGTGACACTAACCCAGTTGATATGGGACGGTTCTGCGACACTTAACGATATGGATCGAACAGCAGCTGACGCAGAATCAGTTCGTTATCAACTGCTCGCTGATGCTCAAGACACGGCACTCGAAGTGGCAAAGGTTTACTTAGATTCAGTAAAAGCTTATGAAATTCTTACACTTTCAGAAAGCAACTTGAAGGTTCATAAGAAGATCTACGAAGATATTAAAAAGCGAGTTAACTCAGGACTTGGGTCTACTGCTGACCTAACTCAAGTAGAAGCTCGTTTAGCAAAAGCTCACGGTAACTTGGTGGCGGCTCAGAACAACTTATATGACAGCCACACCACGTTTACACGCCTTGTCGGACAGTCCCCACAAGGATTGATTTTTCCGCGAGCGGACCAGAACTTTATTCCCTACACCATAGATGAAGCAATTGACTTGGCATTTGAATCGCATCCAGTAATCAAAATTTCGATGGCAGATGTAGACTCAGCTAAGTTCCAATATAAGCAATCTAAGGGAACTTACTATCCAACGATATCTGTAGAAGCGGCTCAAACGTGGCGTGATGATGTAAGCGGTATCGAAGGAAGCAGTGATGAAACGACAGCGATGCTGCGTATGCGTTACAACCTCTTTAATGGTGGTAGTGATGTCGCCAATGCTGAAAACTTTGCCTATCAACTAAACAAAGCCAAAGATCTACGAGAACGCGCATACCGCAGCGTTGAAGAAGGGCTTCGTCTATCATGGAGCGCGTTAGATTTAACACTTCAGCAAAAAGAGTTTCTGGCGGATCACGTAGATTCGGCATCTGAAACTGTTATCGCCTACGAGAAACAGTATCGCATCGGTAAACGGACCCTTTTGGATTTGTTAAATACTGAAAACGAGTTATTTGAAGCGAGAAAAAACTACTTGGATGCTCGATATTCAGAGCAATACGCGAAATACCGTGTAATGAATGCGACCGGCCAATTGTTAAATGCCTTGCGAGTCGATGTGCCTACGGAATGGAATGAAAAGGTGGAGTACTGATCATGAAACCAATGAAAATTCTATTTGCATTAAGCCTTCTCGCCGTTACTCAACAGGTTGTTGCTGAAGACGAGTATGACTATCGACCTGTACCAAGTGCAGAGCAAATCGCTGACCTTCAAGATGAAGATAACGATGGCGTCATCAACGCTCGAGATATGTGCCCTGGAACACCGGAAGGCTCAGAAGTCGACAATGACGGTTGCGGCGAATACATTAAAGCATCAGATAACATGCAAGTGAGAATACTTTTTGCCAATGATTCTGATGAAATCAATCCCGTGTTCAGAAGACAAGTACGTGAACTGTCCGATTTTTTAAAAGAATACCCTACTACGTCGATCGAACTGCACGGCTACGCGAGTAAAGTTGGTGGCTCTCAGCACAACCAAGATCTATCAGAGAGACGAGCACGCAATGTCCGTGAGGCGCTATTGAGCTACAACATCGAACCGAGCAGAGTTCGTATTGTTGGCTTTGGTGATACTCACCTAGCGCAACAAGGTACCGATGAAGTCAGCCACGCTTTAAACCGCCGAGTAACTGCTTCTGTCGTTGGTTATAAAGGCGAGATTAAAAAAGAGTGGACAATATTCACTACCCTCCCTGAAAGGTAAAAATATCTGTATTAATGTTTGTTCAAACAAGCATTAATAAACCTAGAACGACATAAGAAAAGGAGCTTCGGCTCCTTTATTTTTACTCATTTCAATAACCGTATTATGCTTTAGGAATCGGCACTTTAGTGTTACCCTAGCGGCGTCATAACAACGAGAGTTTTGAAATGAGCAAACTTACATCAGATATCCAAGCAAACCTTGACCTTTTTGTTGCAGAAACAAAAGAAAACCAACTGGTTTGGGGTTTACGCAATGAAGAAGGTTGGCTATCTTGCGATTCAACTGAATTCGAAAACAGTGAAGTCATGCCTTTCTGGTCTTCGAAAGAAGATGCAGAAGCGCACAATGTTGAAGAATGGGCTGACTTCACTGTACTAGAAATCCCACTAGATATCTTTGTTGAAGATTGGCTTTTAACTCTTGCAGAAGATGGTGTTCTTGTTGGTACTAACTGGAACGATCAGCTAGAAGGCAAAGAAATGGAGCCTCAAGATCTAGCAAAGCTTTACATTGCATAACGACTCCTAGACCTCAACTTTATGTTGGGGTCTTTCTTTTGATGCTCTTTTTTTGATATATCGACCAAGTGCATAGTTTTCCTATTCTTTTTCTTCGTACACCCAACTCAATCACAACGCTAATCAATTAATAGCGCTATGATTCTCCAATTCCAAAGCAACAAAAGAACATAAGGCACGTTTAAATATGCGCACGCTCTATCCTTTGCTTGCGTCACTCTTACTCGCCCCGGTATATGCTAGTGACACTCAAGATATTGAGCCAGAACAAAATATCACGCAGTGGCACGCCGTTTATCAAACCACATTGAGAAGTAATCCTGACTCAGCATTAAGCATGCTTCAAGATCGATACCACACCGCGAAATCGCACAGCGAAAAACTCTACGTCAGCGGGCTGATTTATGAATATATGTCGAACATAAAGCAGCCGTACTATGGAAGCAGCCAAGTTCTCAACAATAACTTTGCTCAGTTAGAGTCAGAGTACATTCTTGCCTTAAATGAACGTAAGCATGGTAGTTATGACGCCTCAGTAAATAGCTTTTCTTCATTGCGACAAAAAATGAAGCAGACTTCAGATTCTGAAGGCAAAGCTTTGATGAACTATCAGCTCTGTTATACGTTGAATCAACAAGGTCGTTATCACAAAGCAAACTTTTATTGCTCGTCGTTAGAAAGCCATCTAAGTCAACAACACCAAGAAAACTTCCCTATTGATCTCGCGTTACGTGTGGTAGCGAATAACTATAACTATCGTGGTGACTATGAAAAAGCGCTGAGCCTTTATCGAAAGCTGCTGGCCAACATGTCTGCTCAAAGCGATCCTTCTGGCATTTACAATGACGTCGGAAATTTGCTAGCAGAGCTTGGGCAGTTTGAACAATCAGAACAATATCTCATCCAAGCCCTACTCGCTCGTCAAGATGAAGGGACACCACTCAAAGTCGCCCAGGTCGAACATAGCCTTGGGGCAATGTATAAGAAATCCAAAGAATTCGATAAAGCCATCAATCATTATCAAAATGCATTAACAATACTCAACCAGCTCCAATACCCATATGGTCAAGGGTTAAGCTACTTAGGGCTGTCTGCGGTTTTAGCCGAAAGTGGGCAACTGGATACCGCAGTAGATTACATTAGAAAAGCTTTAGACATTGCTGAAACGTATGAAAATACGCACCTCGAAACGGAAGGACATTTAGCTGCTGGGTTCGCGTATTTGAAAAACCATGCTACTGAAAAATCGATTGCACATGGCAAAGTCGCATTAACACTAGCGATCAATAACTCTAGGCCATTATTACAGGCACAAGCTCAATTACTCCTTTCCAAAGCGTACCAAGCCCAAGGTGATTATAAACTGGCATTAGAGCACCACGAAGCCTATTCAAACATTGAATTGGCCAACCGAGACGCTAGCAATATTAAAGCATTAGAGGCATTAGACCTCACAAAGAAAGAGTACGAATATGATCTTCAAGTCGCTCGGTTGAATAATGAAAAAAGCTTAAATCAGCATCAATTTGAGAAGCTTACCGATCAAAAGCGCACTTATAATTTTGTGGTTTCCTGTTTGTTGGTCTTGCTCATTCTGGCATTGATACTTCAGCGACAAACACGACAAAAAGCCAAAATAGATAGTCTAACATGTGCGTTGAATAGAGCGGCAATTATAGAGACCATCAAAGGTCAAACCTCCAAAGCGGACGAAGACTTCCGCTATGTTTTAGCATTAATCGACCTTGATGACTTTAAGACGATAAATGATCAATACGGTCATCCGACTGGCGACTTGGTGTTACAGCAAGTTTGCCAAGTGCTTAAAGCTAAGCTCAATAAGGGAGAGTATATCGGCCGTTTGGGTGGAGAAGAGTTTATCTTATTATTGAAAAACGTCGATGAAATTGACGTTCCTTTCCGGGTGCAAAGCCTACACAAAACGATTTCAGAGAAGCGCGTACGCACGGTAAATAATAGTGATCTGAGTGTAACTGCTAGCTTGGCCTATCTATCAACATCAATGCCGCTTACCAACTTTGATGAACTTTATTCGATACTAGACCAAGCTTTATACCAGGCTAAAAAGCAGGGAAAAAACATCATTATAGACGCATACGATGAGCCAATTAGCCTAGGTTCTGACTATGTTAGCCAGTAAAGCAAGGCACGACTAAACGTCAGCAGCCTGCTTGTTCACAAGAGACTGCATTACGGTCTCTTTATTGTTTAGGTAATCATCTAAGCCAGCTTTGCGCAAATCGCACGATGGGCAATCACCGCAACCATCACCAATGACCCCGTTGTAGCAGGTCAACGTATTTTCACGAACCAGTTGCAACGCGTCATATTGATCAGCTAACGCCCACGTTTCTGCTTTATTTAGCCACATTAACGGTGTTTTGATCGTCAGGTTACGGTCCATCCCTTGCACCAAAGCCGTGTTCATTGCTTGCACAAAATCGTCACGACAATCTGGATAACCACTAAAGTCAGTTTCACACACGCCAGTAATTACGGTTTCAGCCCCAATTTGGTAGGCGTAGATTCCTGCGAGCGTTAAAAATAGAATGTTACGGCCAGGAACAAAAGAGTTTGGTAGGCCGTTTTCTTGCAATTCGTGTGAGACAGGGATGTCATCGCGCGTGAGAGAGCTAATCGCAAGTTCGTTTAAAAGGCCAACATCCATCACTTTATGCGCTTTGACACCAAGATCCTTTGCGATCTTTTGTGCCACTTCTATCTCTAACTTGTGGCGCTGACCATAATCAAAAGTAATGGCATGAACTTCATCAAACTCTTTAAGTGCTTGAACCAGACAAGTCGTGGAATCCTGACCACCACTAAAAACAACAACGGCTTTTTTCATTTCTCTCTCCGCTCTTAAGCAATACTTAGGTATTTATGAGTTTGAACAGACAAGCGCCAATTGCGAGCAATGCACGTTTCAATACACAATTGCGTTGCACGAGGCTTTTGGCTAATAGGCTGCAATGCAATGACAGTCTCAACCGCGACATTCGCATTTGCCAATAGCTCATCAAGGTGGTCGATGTCTTTTTGCGTACCAACTGGGTGCTTAATCTCATTCGCACGCTCTAACGCGCTATTGAGAACTGGCAGTTTACCCTTCATCGCCACTTTTGGTGACACGGTCACCCATGTATTTTCTGACGTGATGACTTCTGATGTGCCACTGGTTTCGATTTGGCATTGGCAACCCATATCTTCAAACGCCTTTGTTAAAGGGCGTAGATCATAAATACAAGGCTCACCACCAGTAATCACGATATGTTTAGCATTAAAGCCTTGCAGTTGATATTGCTCTACGATGTTCTCGGCAGATGCTACGCACCATGTCGGAGAATCTTCCGTCTTCACCAAAATATCACCAATTTGACGTTGGTCATTCTCATCTGCATACCACGTTTGTTTGGTATCGCACCATGAGCAACCAACCGGACACTCTTGAAGGCGAACAAAAACAGCAGGTACTCCAGTGAAAACCCCTTCCCCTTGGATGGTTTCAAACATCTCATTTAGCTTATACAACGTAGAACTCACTCAACTCATAATACTTCGAGGCGAAGACCTTAATGGACACACGTGTCTAGGTCAATTTAAACCAAAAATTAATTGTTAAAATAGACCATTTTGTAGTTTCATAGTCGCGGTGAGCGTAGGTTTCTGGTTAGCGTTATACCAAACCTTATTCACTTACAGTTCCCAAAAACTTTAAGGTAAGAAATGATGTATAAACTGATCGCATTAGATATGGATGGCACACTGCTTAATAGTGATAAAGCAATCTCTGAAGAAAACAAACAAGCGATCGCAAAGGCTCGAGAAGCAGGCGTTACTGTCGTTCTCGCTTCTGGTCGCCCATTAGAAGGAATGCAAGGCAAGCTCGACGAACTGAATATCCATTCCGATAAAGATTTTGTCCTTTTCTACAATGGCTCTATGGTTAAGAACGTAGGAACAAGTGAAATCATCCACCAGCAAATCATTGATGGTAAGGCAGCAAAATTAGTCGCTCGTAAAGCGAAAGAATTAGGCGCTTATGTGCACGCATTCAGCCAAGTACATGGCTTGATCACCAATGAGAAAAACCCATACACTGACATCGAAGCCAACATTAATGGCTTAAATGTAACAGAGATTAATTTTGAATCGCTAGAAGATGATCATCCAATCATCAAAGCAATGATGGTTGCCGAGCCAAGTAAGTTAACTGAGGTCATCGCTGCGCTGCCGTCTGAAATGCGTGAAGAGTTTACGGTGGTTCAAAGCGCTCCGTTCTTCCTGGAATTTCTTAACCCAGCGAGCAACAAAGGTATTGGTGTTGCTGCAATTGCTGAGTATCTAGGTATTCAACCGGAAGAAGTGATCTGTATGGGTGATGCTGAAAATGACCACCACATGCTGAAGTACGCTGGCCTTGGTATCGCGATGGCAAATGCAATGGAAGAGACCAAACAAATCGCTGATTACATTACGGCAAGTAATGATGAACACGGTGTAGCTAAAGCGATTGAAAAATTCGTCCTTAACGCTTAATTCCTCCGCCGCAATGGCGTCAGAGATACGCAAAGCCACATTGTTGAGCTACTCAACGTACAAAAAAGCCTTGCTGTAAAGCAAGGCTTTTTTTACTCGTATGCCTGAGAAAGAAAGCATACAACCATCAATCTAGCACTGTTTCTCTCTGTTGTTTTTCATGAATCAGCTTTCTTGCAAGCAAGATAAACAGCAACATCAACAATGGATAATGCAACGTCGACAATACCAATGACCACAAACCACTAAACGAGACAACAGAGCTTGAGTATAAATAAAGTTGCTCAACGAATACCAACGCAAGCGTTACAAAAATCATCTGACGAGAATCCAAATGCACTTTTGACTCTCTAAACGTCATAACCAATGCTGATGCCGTAATTAAAATAGCCAACCAACGACCAAACACAGGTAATGGCCAGATAACAGAGATGACCGCCGTTACCGCAGTCATAATGAACCAGACTCCTTTTGAGCTCAGCACTTGATCAACATTCACGTCTTGATTTGCTTCCAATCGCAGAACATGCCAGGCCACCAAGCTTCCTAACAGCGCACCAAACAACATATCTAAGAAAAAGGCGCTACCAAGGAAAAACTTACATAACATAATAGTAAGCGTGATGAGCATCATGACAGCGGTCGTACCATTCAAACCGAAATAATGCGTTCTCTGAAATAAAAAGGTTAAAACACAAAACCAAACGGCAATAGGCAAACTTGGAAAACTAAATCCAAAGCTGTGTGTTAACTCCATCATTGGTATATAGACATGCGGGCGAGGAAGCGCAAAGCCCTGTTGAGCTACAAGTACCATCAGGGACGTCGCGCTAATAGCGAAAAAGAGTCGGAATACAAATCGACTGCCAAAACGCATCATTACTAACGGAAATAGAAAAAGCAGTATCGTAGGTTCTGTCAGTTCTATAACAAGATTTGAGATCTGATTCGCTACCTCGAAACTCGTGTCTGATAAAGCCCCTACCCAGCTTTGTAAGTCTTTCATCCACCTCAATTCAATCTGACGAAATGAAGGCGCGGATTCGATCAGCTGAGTCACATAAGATGCGGACTGCTGAGTAGCTTGTTCAAAAAACTGAATGGCTTGTGGCCATTGAGCGGGATAGCGGTACAAAAATGATGGCAGCTCGGATGGTCCAAGTAACATTGCAGATGCGATTTCTACTCCGTAGTGAGGAGCAAACCAAATAGGTAACTCATTCCCACCTAAGGAATTGTTCATCGAAAAAGCAATAATCTCAGAATCTGATATGCAATCGTAATAAACCGCGGTGTCAGTTCTGCCAAGTTCCTCCCCAACAGTGACCACTAAACCCGTTTCTTCCCACGTTTCTCTTTGCGCAGCAACTTTGGGGATTCTCCATCAATAATTGTCCCACCAGGTAGAGAAATCTTATCCGTCAATATTTCATGAACTAGCACTAACTTGTCGTCAGCACGAACAACGCAGAGTGCCCCTTTTACTTCGCTCGCGGCAGCTTTAGCCGTAGAGATTGGTGAAACAGGTAACAAAATAAAACAAAGGATGAGTAATAACAGCTGTCTCAACACAAAATATGACCTTAAGTAAACATTATGATAACCAATGAATAATGGCAGTTAATCTTATCTTTTTCGATAAAAATTAAGTAACGAGTTATGCCAAACAACGTTGATCGAATAAAGCATGATCTTGAAGCTCATTGGAGAGTAATTTAATGCAAACCTGACAAAAATCAGACAAAACATGAAATGTTGATCGCAATTCTGCCAGTTATATGAAGGTAGCGTCAGGATAAAGTCATACACATTTTATGGGTTCTCAAAGTTGGAACAATAAAAAAGGGCTTATTATTCGAAAACAATAAACCCTGCTTATGATAACTATGCGCTGTTCGTTGAAACCAAGAATGAATTCTACCTCAAGTCACCAACGAATCAGCTTTTGAATGCTTGATGGTTAGTTAGACTTGCAATGTGCGTCGCGAACTTCTTGCCAAACACCCCAAGGTCCAGAGTCTGCGGGGTTATCGCCTTGAGTCCACCACTGCGCCTGCCACACTTTGCCATTCCAAGTAACGTTATCTCCTTTGAGATACACCGTACTCGCTCGCCATTCTGCTGCGCAGTGATCTGTTGGAGGCGTTGTCACTGTTTTCGCTTGAGCCGACACTAGCGCCTGATATTGTGTGCTGGTCTTATCAATGTTGAAGTTCAAAGCAACTCTTGCTTCTCCCGCCTGAGCTGATCCAAATTCGACATCGACACGACAACTTGCATTCATTGCTAACGTCGCCTGAGAACACTGATCATTTGCAATAACGGCAGCATCAGCAACGCCAGAAGCAAACGCGCGAACGTTTTCTACAGTGAACGTCGTGTTACCTGAATTTTTGATAACAAAACTATGTTGCTGCAACTCGCCAACATTAAATGATGCCAATGTCTGTTCGGTGGTATACCCAACAGAAACATTCTCTTTCGGAGGTGTAGTCGTGCCAATGACACCATTAACAAAATTACGCATGGCGGCGATATCGCTATAAACACCATACATACCCGGACGAGCACAACCTATCCCCCAACTGACCACACCAAGTTGAGTAATTACGCCACCACGATTAATAACGATTGGGCCACCGCTATCTCCCTGACAGGAATCTATCCCACCTTGAGGAATTCCCGCGCAGAAAGACACCTCTCCAACGGTTGTGTAATTACCACCGGCTTGACGACAAGTCGTGTCCGACACGAGCGGAACGTCAACCTCTTGCAATCGAGATGGAGAGCTTCCTCCTTCAGAGGTTCTCCCTAAACCTGCGACTGTAAGCCAATCTCCGATGCTGGCGTATTGCGTTAGACTGCCATCGGCAATTTCAACCGCAGCAACACCTTGAGGTACAGAGTCCAACTTTAATACTGCGAGATCATGAGAAAGCGTTGCTCGGCGATATGCCGGGTGCATGTGGATTTCACTCACGTTAGATCGAACACCGTCAGTGCCATTGTAAACGACGCCACCGATTTTAACCGCAATCTGATTCGGTGAATCACCCTCGACACAGTGGGCCGCAGTCAGGACATAGCCATTCCCAATATAGCTGGCACCACAATATGATCGGTTACCATAACGGCTAACAATTTGGGTGTAGAATCTCCACTCACTAGGATCAGCAGTGATGCCGCCTACGATCTGGGGTTGTATAGTGTGATTTTGTGTCTGTGACAAATCATCAGCACTTGCGAACATTGGCAAAACAGCCAACGCAAGTAACGATTTTGTTAGTTTCAAAATATTGTCCTCTTGTTTTTGTAAGCACGATCCTCGTGCTACTAATAAACAAGCAGACAAAAACGCCAATACCAATGTGGGCGCATATTAATTTACTAACATTGCGAGCAACTTATAGAGAAAAGTCTATTGACGAACTGAATGATTTCAATTCGCTAGAATGTGTATCACAATATTAAAATTAAGCATGGTCATTAGCTCAACGGCTTTCTTAGATAGTGAATATGGTGTGCAAACCCTTGTTTTTCATACAAAGAGATTGCACCCTGGTTAAAGTGCCATACTTCAACAAACATCTGTTTTGCACCGTAATCAGAGAACGTTGACTCAATTTTGTTAATCAATGCCTGAGCCGTGCCTTGTTTCCGAAACTCAGGTAACACATAGAGCTCATCCACACTTCCCATCATAACCGGCTGACTGACGGTAGAAACAAGTTCACAGAAATGACCAGAGATAAAACCAATAATTTCATCTCCTTGTTTTGCTACATAAACAAGGCATTCAGGATCATCAATGTATCGAGCAATACTTTTTTCTTGCTCTATCTCCTCTGCAGTTTTGAACAGCTCAGGGGATTGAAGATGATGCTCATCATGCAGCTCAAACATAAGGTCGTTGAGCGACTCAAGGTCGCTAAAACACGCAGATTTAATTACAAACGTGGTCATACAAAGGGTCACTAAAAATTGAATGGCTGTAGTTTGTGAGGAAAATGCCGTATTGGCAAGTCACAAAATTGCCTGCACGAGACGTTTACGCGCTCTACAAACAAAAAAGCCCCTGCACTTAATAAGCGTACAGAGGCAGAACCAACCTACAGAGTTCGAGGATCAGGGGTTAGTTAGAATTGAGTTTTAATTAGCGTCTTAACACTCGTTCAATTTCGTTCAAACTACTTGGGTCATCAATCGTTGACGGAACGGTGTATTTTTCACCATCGGCTATTTGACGTATGGTTCGGCGCAGAATTTTACCCGAACGTGTTTTCGGTAAGCGATCCACAACCAGTGCATGCTTAAAGCAGGCTACCGCACCAATCTCACTGCGCACTTTTCCAACTAATTCGCCTTCTAAATCCAGTTCGTTCACTTTGACGCCATCTTTCAATACCACAAAGCCAAGTGGAAGCTGACCTTTCAGTTCATCGTGAATACCCACGACTGCACATTCCGCAATCGCTGGGTGACCACCGACAATTTCTTCCATTTCGCCTGTCGATAAACGATGCCCCGCGACATTAATCACGTCATCAATACGTCCCATAATGAACAAGTAACCGTCTTCATCCAAATAGCCACCATCACCTGACACATAGTAGCCAGGGAATTGGCTGAGGTAACCGGTTTCAAAACGGTCATGGTTACGCCAAACCGTTGGCAGACAACTCGGTGGCAACGGACGTTTTATTGCGACAAAACCTTGTTGGTTAGGCCCGACCGACTCTCCAAGTTCATTCAGAATCTCGACCTGATAACCCGGAATTGGCTTCGTCGAAGAACCCGCTTTAACTGGCATCATTTCAACACCTGTTGGGTTGCCCGCGATAGCCCAACCCGTTTCCGTTTGCCACCAGTGGTCAATAACGGGTTTGTCTGCTTTGCTCTGAACCCATTCCAGTGTTGGAGGATCAAGGCGTTCTCCGGCCATAAAGATGGTTTTCAATTTAGAGAGATCATACTGTTTTAAAAACTCACCTTCTGGGTCTTCTTTCTTGATCGCACGGAACGCTGTCGGGGCAGAGAACAACGCATCTACTTTGTATTCGTCACACACTCGCCAGAATGCACCAGGATCCGGTGTTCGGACGGGCTTGCCTTCGAATAAGATTGTTGTGCAACCGTGAATCAGTGGCGCGTAAACAATGTAAGAGTGCCCTACTACCCAGCCAACATCAGATGCCGCCCAAAATACGCCATCTTGAGGAATGTTGTAGATTGCGCTCATGGAGTACTTCATCGCGACGGCATGGCCGCCGTTATCACGCACGACGCCTTTTGGCTTACCTGTCGTACCCGAAGTATAAAGAATGTAGAGTGGATCGGTTGCTAACACCGGAACACAACCGTGTGGCAACGCTTGGTTGTACTCTTGCTGCCAATCCAGATCTCTTTCTTGGTTTAGATCGGCTTCGCACTCAGGGCGCTGGAATACAAATACTTTCTCTGGCTTCCATCGGCTGTCCATAATGGCCTTGTCTACCATTGGCTTATATGGAATAACTTTGTTGATCTCAATCCCACACGACGCCGTCATGATGACTTTCGGCTCTGCATCTTCAATTCGTACAGCAAGTTCATTAGGTGCAAAACCACCGAATACAACGGAGTGAATCGCCCCCAAACGCGCACAGGCTAGCATCGCCATTGCGGCTTCTGGAATCATCGGCATGTAAATAACGACTCGGTCGCCTTTTTCAACGCCTTGGGCAGACAGCATGCCGGCAATTTTTGCCACTTGGTCACGCAGGTCACTATAGGTATACGTTGTTTTATTGCCGGTTACTGGCGAGTCATAAATGAGTGCCGTATTATCACCGCGTCCTTGCTCGCAATGGTAATCCAATGCTAACCAGCACGTATTCATTACACCATCTGGAAACCAACGTTCTATGCCGTTTTCATCAGATTTCAAGATAGTTTTAGGAGATTCGAACCAATCGATATTCTCCGCTTGAGCGCGCCAAAAACTCTCCGGTTCGTTTTTCGCCCATAAATATTCTTTTTCGTATGAAGACATATTGCTTCCTCCAGTATGTCCTGACATTGCTCTCGTTCTATTCAAAGACCGTTCTTTTCACTCAAAGACATCAGAGGGTACACGCACAAATCCCTCCATTAGTATTCTCGCACTTCGGCTCATGATGGCTTTTTGCACCACCCAGCCCTGCTCAGTTTGCTTCGCTTGTGCTCCAACTTTTAACGTTCCTGAGGGGTGGCCAAAAGTCACTGACTCTTTTTCACCGCCACCAGCAGCCAAGTTAACCAACGTACCCGGTACACACGCCGCTGAAGCGATAGCAACAGCTGCTGTTCCCATCATTGCATGGTGAAGTTTGCCCATCGACAACGCACGAACCAACACATCTATGTCTGTATCATTGACCGCTTTGCCACTTGAAGACAGGTAACTTTTCGGTTTAGAAACAAACGCAATTTTCGGTGTGTGCTGGCGTGTTTGAGCTTCTTCTAAATCAGAAATCAGGCCCATTTTTAACGCGCCATATGCACGGATAGATTCGAACATCGCCAATGCGGCATCATCGTTGTTGATATCGTCTTGTAGCTCAGTGCCCTGATAACCAATCGATTCAGCATCAATAAAAATGGTTGGAATGCCCGCATTTATAAAGGTGGCGTTAAACGTACCTACGTCCGGTACCACTAAATCATCGACTAAGTTGCCTGTTGGGAACATGCTGCCTTCGCCATCAGAAGGGTCAACGAAATCGACTTGAATCTCAGCGGCTGGAAACGTCACGCCATCAAGCTCAAACTCGCCGGTTTCTTGGACGAAACCATTAACAATTGGAACGTGAATCAAGATGGTTTTGCTGATGTTCACCTGCCAAACACGCACCGTCACAATGCCATTTTCTGGAATGCGATCTTGTGGAATCAGCCCAGCATGAATGGCGAAGGGACCAACTGCCGCAGACAAGTTGCCGCAGTTACCACTCCAATCGACGAATGGTTTGTCGATCGACACTTGTCCAAACAAGTAGTCAACATCGTGATCGGCTCGGCTACTGCGAGAAACAATTACTGTTTTACTGGTGCTTGACGTCGCACCACCCATGCCATCAATTTGCTTTGCGTACGGATCTGGGCTGCCGATAACACGCAACAACAGCTTGTCACGCGCGGCTCCAGCCACTTGCGCTTCTTGAGGCAAATCCTCTAGGTTGAAAAAGACACCTTTACTCGTGCCGCCACGCATGTACGTCGCCGGCACTTTGATTTGGCTCATTTGATTCGGAGTTTTGCTTTCCATACCCACTCCTTATTGCGCCAAGAAATCTTGCGCGAAACGCTGCAAAACACCACCTGCGTTGTACACGTGAACTTCGTCAGCGGTGTCTAGGCGGCAGGTAACAGGAACGTCAACTTTATCGCCGTTGCTACGCGTGATAACCAAGGCCAGATCCGCACCCGGTTTAATCTCGCCAACTACGTCGTAAAGTTCAGTACCATCCAGCTCTAGCGTATTGCGGTTAACGCCTGGCTTAAATTGCAGTGGTAGTACACCCATGCCAACCAAGTTAGTACGGTGAATACGCTCAAAGCCTTCAGCAACAATGGCTTCTACGCCTGCCAATCGAACACCTTTTGCTGCCCAGTCACGAGATGAGCCTTGACCGTAATCCGCACCAGCCACCACGATCAGTGGCTGTTTACGATTCATGTAGGTTTCAATCGCTTCCCACATGCGTACAACCTGGCCTTCTGGTTCGATTCGCGCCAGAGAACCCTGAACCACTTCACCGTTCTCTTTCACCATTTCGTTAAATAGTTTCGGGTTAGCAAAGGTCGCACGTTGCGCCGTTAAGTGATCGCCACGGTGAGTCGCATAAGAGTTGAAGTCCTCTTCCGGAACGCCCATTTTCGCTAAGTATTCACCCGCAGCACTGCTCGCCATGATCGCGTTGGATGGTGACAGGTGGTCAGTCGTGATGTTGTCGCCCAGAATCGCTAATGGACGCATGCCAGACAGTGTTCTTTCACCCGCCAGCGCACCTTCCCAGTAAGGTGGACGGCGAATGTAGGTACTCATCGGACGCCAGTCGTAAAGCGGACTAGAGCTTTTCTCTGCGTCATCCAGCTTAAACATCTGAATGTAAACTTGCTTAAACTGCTCAGGTTTAACATGAGTACCGACAACTGCATCGATCTCTTCATCGCTTGGCCACAAATCATTTAAGTAAATAGGTTTACCGTTTTGGTCGGTACCCAGAGCATCGCGTTCGATATCGAAACGAATCGTACCCGCTAGCGCATAAGCGACAACCAATGGTGGTGATGCAAGGAAAGCTTGTTTTGCGTAAGGATGGATTCGGCCATCGAAGTTGCGGTTACCAGACAGAACGGCTGTCGCATATAAATCGCGATCAATGATCTCTTGCTGGATTTTTGGATCCAACGCGCCACTCATGCCGTTACAAGTGGTACATGCGTAACCGACGATACCAAAGCCAAGCTTTTCTAACTCTGGTAATAAGCCCGCTTCTTCCAGGTAAAGACGCGCTACCTTAGAACCCGGAGCAAAAGACGATTTCACCCAAGGTTTACGTACAAGGCCGAGCTCATTGGCTTTCTTCGCGACAAGGCCAGCAGCGACGACGTTTCTTGGGTTACTGGTATTAGTACACGATGTGATAGCAGCGATGATCACTGCGCCATCTGGCAGTTCGCCTTCTTTCTCTTCCCACGCACCAGAAATGCCACGCTGCGCCAACTCAGATGTTGGTAAACGGCGGTGAGGGTTTGACGGGCCGGCCATATTACGACTTACTGATGATAAATCGAATTCCAGTACACGCTCGTAAACCGCTGTATCAAGATCGTCTGCCCAAAGACCAGTTTGTTTTGCGTATTTTTCTACTAGAGCAACTTGCTCTTCATCTCGACCAGTTAGTTTTAAGTAATTGATGGTCTGCTCATCAATATAAAACATGCCAGCTGTCGCGCCGTATTCTGGTGTCATGTTGGAAATGGTTGCGCGGTCTCCGATCGTTAGATCGCGTGCACCTTCACCAAAGAATTCAAGATATGAAGAAACAACACGCTCATTACGTAAGAACTCGGTAATCGCGAGGACAATATCCGTTGCGGTAATGCCTGGTTGACGTTTACCCGTTAGTTTTACACCAACAATATCAGGTAGACGCATCATTGATGGTCGGCCAAGCATTACGGTTTCAGCTTCCAGACCACCAACACCGATCGCGATAACGCCCAATGCATCAACGTGCGGCGTGTGACTGTCCGTACCCACACAGGTATCTGGGTAGGCAATACCCTGCTTCGCTTGCACCACAGGAGACATTTTCTCCAAGTTGATTTGGTGCATGATGCCGTTACCCGCAGGAATCACGCTTACGTTCTCAAACGCTGTTTTACACCACTCGATAAAGTGGAATCGGTCTTCATTACGGCGCTCTTCAATCGCGCGGTTTTTGTCGAAGGCGTCAGGGTCAAAGCCCGCATGCTCAACCGCTAAAGAGTGGTCGACGATCAGCTGAGTCTCAACCACAGGGTTCACTTTTGCAGGGTCGCCGCCCTGATCCGAAATGGCATCGCGCAGACCCGCTAAATCGACTAGAGCGGTCTGACCAAGAATGTCATGACAAACAACGCGTGCTGGATACCAAGGAAAATCAAGATCACGTTTACGTTCAATTAACTGTTTTAGGCTATCCGTCAATGTGTTCGGTTCACAGCGACGGACCAGTTGCTCGGCTAGCACGCGGGAGGTATAAGGGAGTTTTTCATAGGCTCCAGGAGAAATGGCATTGACGGCTTCGCGTGCATCAAAGTAATCCAGTTGAGTTCCCGGAAGCGGCTTACGATATTGGGTATTAATATTTGTGTTCATGGTTTGCTTCCATTCAGTCTGTACATCTTGCCTTCATCAACGTTTTTCCATTGCTCCAGAAACATCGTGATGAGAGGAGCTCCTTCCTCTGTCAGAGAGAGGTACAAAGGAAGGAGGTGGTCAATCAAAGCGTATGTGTCCTAATTGACCTTCGCGCTAGCGATTCTCGATAGGTACCCATTCTTGATGGTCTGGGCCCGTGTAATCAGCACTTGGGCGAATGATGCGGTTATTGGCACGTTGCTCATAAACGTGTGCCGCCCAGCCCGTTAAACGACTCATCACAAAAATGGGTGTGAACAGCTTGGTTGGAATGTCCATGAAGTGGTAAGCCGATGCATGGAAGAAGTCCGCATTACAGAACAGACCTTTCTCTCGCTTCATCACTGATTCCACACGCTCAGAAACAGCATATAGATGTGTATCACCGACTTGCTGTGACAGCTCTTTAGACCAGCGCTTAATCAACGCGTTACGAGGATCACTTTCGCGATAGATGGCATGGCCAAAGCCCATGATCTTGTCTTTGTTGGCCAGCATTTTCATGATGTTCGCTTCCGCCTCGTCTGGCGTTTGCCAATCTTCAATCATTTCCATCGCTGCTTCGTTTGCGCCGCCATGAAGTGGGCCGCGAAGCGTACCGATTGCTGCCGTGATACAAGAATGAATGTCTGACAACGTTGATGCACAAACACGCGCTGCAAAAGTTGATGCGTTGAATTCATGCTCAGCGTAAAGGATTAAGGAACAGTGCATCACTTGCTTGTGTAGCGCTGATGGCTCTTTATCTGTAAGCAATCGCAAGAAGTAACCGCCGATGCAGTCTTCGGTTTGATCTTCTGTATCGATACGAACGCCATCGTGACTAAAACGATACCAGTAACAGATGATAGCTGGGAAAAGCGCTAGCATACGTTCCGTCGAATGTAATTGCTCATCGAAGCTCATTTCTTGCTCTAGGTTTCCTAACACAGAACAACCAGTGCGCATCACATCCATTGGATGAGCAGTAGCAGGAATAAGCTCTAACGCTTGCTTAAGCTCAGTTGGTAAGCCGCGAAGGTTTAAGAGATGTGTCTTGTACGCATCCAGTTCTTTCTGAGTTGGTAAGTGACCGCGTAACAGAAGATGTGCAACTTCTTCAAATTGAGCATTATTGGCAAGGTCAGTAATATCGTAACCGCGATAAGTCAGACCGGTCCCCGTTTTTCCGACAGTACATAAAGCTGTGCTTCCAGCGCTTTGACCGCGTAGGCCTGCACCACCTAACTCTGCTTTCTTTTCTGCAGTTTGAGACATTGTTTGAACTCCTTTTCTGTCTGGCTTTGCCCTCTTTGGAGCGTTTTTTAGCCAGACGAATTTCACGTTATTAAATTAGATAAATTCCGATTATCTTTTCTTGGGCTTCCGTCTATCTTTTCTTTTCCCGCTATTTTCCTTCAGAGAATAGCTGGTCAAGTTTGTCTTCGTAATCGTGGTAGTTCAGGTGCTGATACAACTCTTTGCGTGTTTGCATTGAATCAACCAAAGCTTCCTGATTGCCCGCTTCTAGCAAATGCTTGTAAACCGTTTCAGCGGCTTTGTTCATGGCTCGGAACGCACTTAACGGGTAAAGCACCATATCGACTTTCGCTTTTGCAAGCTCGTCGCAGCCATACAGTGGCGTTGCGCCGAACTCGGTAATGTTCGCCAGAATAGGAACGTGCTTTCCAGTTGCTTGCTCAAGTGCGTTTGAGAACTGAAGGTACTGATCCAGCTTGGTCATCGCTTCTGGGAAGATCATGTCTGCGCCAGCTTCCACACACGCAATCGCACGCTCAATTGCACTGTCCATGCCTTCAACAGCTAGCGCGTCTGTACGAGCCATAATCACGAAGCTTTCATCATTGCGTGCGTCAACCGCTGCTTTTACGCGATCAACCATCTCTTGCTGGCTCACAATTGCTTTGTTCGGACGGTGCCCACAACGTTTCTGTGCGACTTGGTCTTCCATATGAACCGCAGCAGCACCCGCCTTTTCCATTGCTTTGATCGTGCGAGCAATATTAAATGCGCCTCCAAAACCGGTGTCGATGTCGACCAATAGCGGTAAATCACACGCGTTAGTGATGCGGTCAACATCGACCAGTACGTCGTTCAATGTTGTAATACCGAGATCCGGCAATCCGTATGACGCGTTTGCAATACCGCCGCCAGACAAATAAATCGCTTGATGCCCCAAGTTTTTCGCCATCATGGCGCAGTAAGGGTTAATGGTGCCGACAATTTGCAGCGGATTGTTTTGTTCAATGGCGAGTCTGAACTTCGCTCCCGGTGTTAAGCTCATGACGAATTCCTTCTAGTCTTTGTCTAAACTTTCTGTATGTATAATTTGCGATTGGATGAGCTTTCGACTTCCTGAGATGTGTCTTCTCATCAGCATTTCTGCAAGCTCTTCATCGCGATTGCGAATGGCTTCCAGAATGAATTTGTGTTCAGTCAGCGCTTCATTTGGACGAGATTGCGCGCGCGGTGACTGATAGCGGTACATGCGTAACAAGTGGTAAAGCTCGTCGCACAGCAGAGAAATCAGCTTGTTATTTCGGCTTGCTTGGATGATGCGATAGTGAAAATCAAAATCTCCATGCTGATGGAAGTAAGAGGCTCCCTCCACTTGATCGATGTGCTTAGAATGTGTCGACAATAGCATTTCCAAGCTCAAGAGCTCTTCTTGCGTAATATGTCGCGCTGCTAACCTTGCCGCCATACCTTCTAGCGCTTCGCGAACCGCATAGAGTTCTATCAGCTTTTCTGGAGAAAAAGTGGTCACTCTAGCCCCGACATGAGGAATACGCTCAATGAGCCCTAGCCCCTCTAAACGCATTAATGCTTCACGCAAAGGGCCACGGCTGACTTGATATTTCTTCGCCAGTTCAGGCTCCGAGATTTTATGACCAGGCTTAACATCGCCATTCACAATGACTTCAATCAGTGTTTCTGTCAGTGTTTCTGACTTGGTGTGTTCTTTCTCAGAACCCAGTACTTTATAACGAGTTTTCAACTCAGAGTTCATACTCAGATACTCACGTTACCGACATCAAAATGTCTACAATTTCTTAACCTGAATATAAAGTAGTCGATCAAAGTGTCGACAATCAAGTAAATTGTCGACAATTTAGACTAAGGTCGTAATTTAAATCGATGAAAATCATCTATTACGAGCTAAATTGAGGGGTAATTGCGAAGGAAAAAGCAAATTGTCGACAACTAAACACCTCTTAACATCATGATATAAAAGAAAAACAATTAAGCTGTCGAACAATTAAGGATACAAAAAGTTATTCTTTAGATAAAAATTGCTCAAAAACTTGCTGCGATGTCATCTTTTGTGAGGTGGGATTGAGGTCATAATACGCGGGCTTTTCATCGGTAAAGATCTCTAATGTGAGTTTGAAATCTGGATTGTCGAACAAACCAGCGGAGAGAATGTACTCGCCTGTCGGTAACAAATGATAGAAAAGGTTTGTGCCGCATTCGCCACAAAAACCTCTCACCGCCCAGTCAGACGATTGATAACGCTTTGGCTCGGCCCCTTAAACGTTACGTTAGGACCACAATGCACAGCATGGAGTGCTCCACTCGACCATTTTCGACACATCGAGCAGTGGCATAGACTCACTTCATTCTTAGCATCTGCGGTCACTTCAATAGCGCCGCACAAACATGTCCCTTTCATTCTCTGTTTCCTTATTCGTTTGATGTCATTCCATTATGACGCAATTGTTAGCACGCACGCGTGATGTGCAACCAATTTTTCAGCGTGAACTTTATGAACAAAATACCCGTTATGCTCAATATTCTCTTTATCGACGTTTTAAAGACATCGATTTAACACTTGATTAACCTTTGATACATCAGCATCCAGTTCGAGTTAAAGGCTGAAACAAAAATAAGACTCATCAAAAAATAGAGTCACCAACATAAGGAACGTGAACATGTTAAAGGTAATCAAACCAACGCTCGCCGCATCGATCATCGCAGCTTCATTTTCATTTAACGCTTTTGCTGCTGATGTAGAAAAAATGCATTTCTTGATCCCTGGAGGTGCCGGTGGCGGCTGGGACATGACCGCACGAGGTACAGGTGATGTGCTACTTAAATCAGACATCGTTGAGACGGTATCTTTCCAAAACCTTTCTGGTGGCGGCGGCGGTAAAGCCATTGCGCACTTGATTGAAACGGCAGATCGCCAAGAAGATACGCTGATGGTGAATTCAACACCGATCGTCGTTCGCTCTCTAACAGGTATTTTCCCTCAATCCTTTAGAGATCTCACTCCCGTTGCAGCCACCATTGCGGATTACGGCGCCATCGTAGCCTCTGTTGATTCGCCATACAATTCTTGGGAAGACGTAGTAAAAGCATTTGAATCTAACCCTCGCGAAGTGAAAATTGCGGGTGGCTCTGCTCGTGGCTCGATGGACCACCTCGTCGTTGCCGCCGCATTTAAAGGCGAAGGATTTGATGCGCGTAAAGTGCGCTACATCGCTTACGATGCGGGTGGTAAAGCCATGGCAGCCCTTCTTTCAGGCGAAACTCAACTGCTCTCTACGGGCCTAGGTGAAGTACTGGAGATATCTAAATCTGGTCAAGTCAAAGTGCTAGCGGTAACTGCACCAAAACGCCTAGAAGCTGCACCAAACATCCCTACGCTAACAGAATATGGTAACGAAACTGTCTTCGCTAACTGGCGTGGATTCTTTGCTGCACCAGGTACTAGCCAAGAAAAGCTGGATGAATGGAATGCAGCATTTACCAAAATGTACAACACTGACGAATGGCAAGTCGTCCGTGACCGCAATGGTTGGATAGACAACTACAAGGCGGACAAAGCGTTCTTCGCGTTCCTTGAAGAGCAAGAGCAGCAAATGGGTGACTTAATGCGCGAGTTAGGCTTCCTAAAGTAACAGTCGAACTGGGTCCCTCAGATTCCAACCTCACCCAATAACGTGGGGTTGGTATTTCCCCAACTGTATTTGCACTCTAAGTTTCACCGTATATGGATATTGTCGACAATCGGCATGCACACTCCTTTGTTTATATACCCAAAGCAGCTCGACTAGCAGCGAAATGCTTAATTGTTAATGGTTTAGTTTATTCATTAACGTCCATATGCGGTCTTTTTTATTTTTGTTAGGAGTTGAATATGTCTCGTTCAACCAACTTTTTCACCAAAGAATATTTGCTCTGTCGTGACCGTGTCGGCGCAATGATCTTTCTACTCTTCTGTCTTTGCTACGGTTATCAAACCTCGCAAATTCCATTGTTCCCTGGTGATGAATACGAACCGTTCACCGCACGTACTTTGCCAACCATCCTGACTTACGTTGGTGCAGGCCTTTCTTTGTTATTGCTGGTAACAGGACAACCAGATAAACAAAGTGGCGCGGTGCTGAACTTTAATTGGAAGTTACTGATCGCTTTCTTGGTTTTGATGGCGCTTTACGGCGTAGGCCTGACTTACCTAGGCTTTGTTATAGCTACTGGCTTCTTTTTATTGGCTGGCTTTTATCTGCTGGGGGAAAGACGTAAACCCGTTCTGTTCGGCGCGTCGTTTCCATTCGTGATCGCGTTCTATTTATTACTCACTCAAGGTTTGGACATCTATCTCGAACCGGGTTTGATTTTCACCATCTGGTAGTCAAAGAAAGGACTGAATTATGTTAGATGGAATTCTACAAGGTTTATCCACTGCAGTAATGCCAATGAACATCATGATGGTGATCGTTGGTTGTTTCGTCGGTACATTTATCGGCATGTTACCTGGGCTTGGGCCGATCTCAGCCATTGCTTTGATGATCCCAATTACTTATGGCCTAGAGCCCTCTTCTGGCCTTATTTTGATGGCGGGTGTTTATTACGGTGCGGTATTTGGTGGTTCTACATCGTCGATTTTAATTAACGCGCCGGGTTGTTCTTCAACCGTGGTGACAGCATTCGACGGCTACCCGATGGCTCAAAAAGGCCAAGCAGGTAAAGCATTAGCTTTGGCAGCTTATTCGTCTTTCACTGGCGGTACGCTATCTGCCATTATGTTGCTTGTCGCAGCACCAGCATTGGCTAGCGTTTCACTTAGCTTCCAATCGTCGGACTATTTTGCGTTGATGCTACTTGGGTTATCAGCAGTCGCAGCTTTTGCTGGGAAAGGTCAGGTAATCAAAGCGTGGATGATGACCATTCTTGGTTTGATGCTATCTACAGTTGGAATCGATAAAGGCGTAGGCGTTGAACGCTTTACCTTCGGTTTAACGGATTTAATGGATGGCTTTAGCTTCTTGTTGCTTGCAATGGCGACATTCGCACTGGGTGAGACGCTGATGGGCATTCTTAAACCATCAAAAGACACCAGCGATGAAGAACAGGAAAAGCTGAGTAACATTGGCTCAATGAAAGTGACGAAGGAAGAAATCAAAGACGTCGCGCCTGTTTCAATTCGCTCTTCAATATTAGGTTTCTTCACTGGCGTTCTTCCTGGCGCAGGAGCAACCATTGCTGCTTTTTTAAGCTATGGTATGGAGCGCAACCTCGCACCTAAAGAGAAAAAGGAAGAGTTCGGTAAAGGCAGTATCCGTGGTTTAGTCGCGCCAGAATCAGCGAACAACGCAGCGTCTAGTGGTTCATTTGTTCCACTGCTAACGCTTGGCATTCCAGGTTCTGGTACAACAGCAATAATGCTCGGCGCGCTGATCGCTTACGGTATTCAGCCGGGCCCTCGCCTGTTTGTTGAGCATCCAGATGTGTTCTGGTCAGTGATCATTTCCATGTACTTCGGCAACATCGTACTCGTGATCCTGAACTTACCGTTGATTCCGTACATCTCAAAGCTTTTGGCGGTTCCTAGAACGGTACTTCTGCCGATGATTTTATTCTTCTCAATCACCGGAGTTTATTTGGTCTCCTTTAATACTATGGATGTGTTCGTGATGCTGATTGTCGCTATGGCTGCCATTGCACTTCGACTCGCTAACTTCCCACTTGCGCCTTTATTGCTAGGTTTCATCCTTGGGGGATTAATGGAAGAGAACTTACGCCGCGCATTAATGATTTCAGACGGCGAATTGAGTTTCCTATGGGAGCGCCCTATTACCCTTACCTTTACTGTTTTGGCCGTATTGGTACTGGCAAGTCCACTAATCGTAAAGCTGATTCAAAAGTTTAAAGCACAACCAGTGAGCGTTGAGCAGTAATAACTGTCTCTTACAACCTAGATAAAGCCATCCATCGCGATGGCTTTTCTTTCTCCTATCAAATCGTTCACTTATTAAGCAAAATAATATTGACAAGTCATCGCCTATATATAAGAGTAGTTGCATGAACACACACTTAGCGCAACTTAACCAACGAATTATCATCATTCCATAGGAATGGTGGGATTTTTGATGCGCTCAGTATTTATCGAACCCACCCATAGCGGTGGGTTTTCTGTCTCTACCGTATGGGAAATACTCTCTTGGAGGCGGTCACATGCAAAAAGTAGCGGTTTTTGGTAAGCCCGGCAGCGGAAAATCGACGATAAGTAAAGCAATCGCGTCTGCTACCGATCTCCCTCTTCATCAATTAGATTCCATAGTCTATAAACCAAACGGTGAGCCCGTTGAGCGTAACGTTTTTGATGAGGCACATAGCAATATACTTCACTCAGATCGTTGGGTTATAGATGGTCTGGGGCCTATCAGCTCCTTTAATGCTCGTTTAGATGCAGCCGATACTCTCGTTTATATTGATCTACCATACTCCGTAAGCTATTGGTTTGTGACGAAACGTCTCCTTAAAGGACTATTTATTAAACCCGAAGGGTGGCCTGATGGCAGTTCGGTATTTAAAGGGACATTACAAAGCTACAAAGTTCTTCAGCAATGCCCTGCATTCTGGAATGATGACTTCATGTCTCGTCTCGAAGGGTACTCTCAAAGTAAAACCGTTCATGTCATCAAAAACGTCACAGAACTGAACAATTTTGTTTTAGAGCGGGTAAAGTAAACTTCATATCAGAACACTAGAGCATGTGGGATGGGCCATCTAAAGCTCTAACAATGAAAAAGAACATAACAAGGATTGTTTATGCTTTTAGAACTAGCGCTTTTATTCGTTGCCGGCGTAGTTGGTGGGATCATTAACTCCATTGCGGGAGGCGGAAGCTTTATTACTTTTCCGGCCCTATTGGCGGTTGGTGTGCCTCCAATTATGGCCAACGCAACAAATACTTATGCTTCATGTGCAGGGTACATTAGCGGAGCCGTTGGCTTCAGAGAAGAGATCATGAAGAACAAGCAAGAACTGTTGTTCACAGTCTCATTCAGTTTAGTAGGTGGCGCTGTCGGAGCATATCTGCTGCTCAACACACCAGAATCGCTATTTTTGGAAGCCATTCCTTGGCTACTCTTGTTTGCCACCGTGCTTTTCTTGACTGGTTCTCGTTTAACAATGCTTATCAAAACTGTCGCGAAAGAGCACAAACACGCAGGAATACTCGGAGCAATCGCTTTGGGTCTATTACTTGTTGGTGTCTCTGCTTACGGTGGTTTTTTCAACGCAGGTTTAGGGGTTATTGTTCTGAGTTATCTGGTAGTAGCGGGTCACCAAGACATTAATTTAATGAACGGTTTGAAATTGCTGGTATCTACGTGTGTTTCACTCATTGCTATCGTGATTTTTGTTGCGAATGGTTCCATTGACTGGCGCACAGGTAGCGTTGTTTTGGTCGGTACGTTGGTGGGTGGTTATCTTGCAGCTCGTGTATCTCGTCAACTTAATCCCAATCATGTTAAAGGGTTTGTTGCTCTTTCTTCTATTCTGATCACTATCTACTTTTTCATTGATGTTTATGCTTAAACAAAGCTTGCACAAGTAGATAACACCCCAACAAAAAACGCCATCGCGAAAGATTAATGCTGATCGCTTAACGATGTTTTTGTGTCATTCCAGCGAGCCTTGGCGTGACTAGGAATCTAATAACACTACACTAAGCGGCTAATGAAACAATTTTGATCACAAAGTGCTCGGATAGAAGATCCTGTATCACGCTCCTTCGTCGCTGTACAGGATGACGAGAAATAGAAATATGCCACTCGCGGTTAAACGAGTGGCATTGATCGAGAAAGATGGCGTTTTACATCAATAATAAG
This sequence comes from Vibrio sp. M60_M70, assembly GCF_037162085.1. NCBI lineage: Bacteria > Pseudomonadati > Pseudomonadota > Gammaproteobacteria > Vibrionales > Vibrionaceae > Vibrio > Vibrio sp. M60_M70. The sequence continues at coordinate 1,637,892 of NZ_JARLUL010000001.1, read as the reverse complement.
AGAAAGTAACGCTTACTTAATCAGCCCTACTTCTTTGTAGTATTTGAGCGCTCCTGGGTGAAGAGGCGCAGATAAACCGTCTTTTACCATTTCCTCTTTCTTCAAGTTTGCAAACGCTGGGTGGAGACGGCGGAAATCATCGAAGTTTTCAAATACCGCTTTAACCACGTTATAAACCACATCTTCTGGTACCGCAGTAGAAGAAACGAACGTCGCGCCCACACCAAAGGTTTGAACATCACTATCTGTGCCACGATACATACCACCCGGTACATTTGCGACACGATAGAAGCTATTGTCTGCAACCAATTTTTCTACATTAGGTCCAGCTACCGTTACGATATTACTATCACACGACGTAGTGGCTTCTTTAATCGCTCCACTTGGGTGACCAACGGTATAAATCATCGCATCAATTTTGTTATCACAAAGTGCTTTTGATTGCTCTGCTGCTTTTAACTCAGACACAAGCTTAAAGTCATCGTTACTCCAGCCATACTGGCTCATTAACACTTCCATGGTACCTCGTTGACCTGAGCCAGGGTTACCAATGTTGACGCGCTTACCTTTCAAATCATCAAAAGTTTTGATGTTCGCGTCTTTACGTGCAACGACAGTGAACGGTTCTGGATGAACGGAGAATACGGCGCGTAGTTCTTTAAAAGGCCCGCTTTCCTTAAACTTACTGGTTCCTTTGTAAGCATGATACTGCCAGTCTGATTGAGCGATACCGAGATCCAATTCACCAGCACGAATAGTGTTGATGTTATAAATCGATCCCCCAGTACTTTCTACCGAACAACGGATACCGTGATCTTCTCGCGATTTGTTAACCAAGCGACAAATTGCTCCACCAGTCGGATAATAAACCCCGGTTACGCCACCAGTACCAATCGTGACAAACGTTTCTTCCGCAGACGCAGAAAAGCCTGTTGTGAGTGCCGCTAAAGAAGCAGCAAGTGCGATTTGCTTAAACTTAAACATTGAACATCCTTTTTACCTGTGTTGATGACCGTTTAAGTATAGCAACCGTTAACAATTTGATAACGTTTGAGTTCTCATCCTTGCAGATTAGCTTAGCTAATCACCACTTTTATCAGCATACTCTGCCATCGTACAAGACTCTATATAAGCGCAACCCATATCGCATAGAAAATTAAATCTTTTTAAAGTTTTTAATTTATTAAATTTTTAGACAGACATATCCATTCGATGTTATATATTAAATAGAAACAATCAGGTCAATTACAATAATCTTGTTAAACAACCTTTATTCTATATAAATATGATGAATTATAACTCCAGACAAAAGACATGAGGCACTTGAAATAAACAAGACGAAAGAGAGAGCAAATAATCGTTTAATATGCTTTGGAACTTTATCTCTCTTCTCTAGCATTTTATACCGTTTCGCATGAAACTTGCTCAGAAAGACAGTGCCATATTGTAGGACACCTTGACCTGATAAGAATATATTCAGAGTGTAGTATCGGACTCCATTATCAAGAGTATCTTCAAGATACTTCAACCAGTTGGATTTCAAATAAATAACAAACAAAACCCAAGTGAATATACCTAAAATTCCAACCGTAGTCAGATAAATAACTAAATCTGATGCTAAACTGATATCTTCCATCTTCGACTACTTATTAAGTTGAGTTTTATATAATTCTGTTCCCAAATACTCACCAGTCGAACCGCCATATTTTCCTTTTAAGTACTCCCACTACAAAAAACACTTTTTGTGAGTAATAATGACACTCTAACTCAATTTTATGCAACAAAGCCACTATGGAGTGATAACTTTGAGCTGAGTTCAACAAAAACAACAACTTCTATGCAAGATAAATCTCTTTTAGCATGATGATCAGATCATTGATGATTACTAAGGAAGCGGGATAGAGTAAATGTTTAACTACGTTATATTGTGTTACAAACCAATTCCTCAGTAAGTATCAATATCTAGTTGTTAGCTTAGATAACTGAAACAAAAAAAGCGTTGTATAAACAACGCTTTGTAGTTAATGAGATGGACGGTTACACCGTTGGGACTGACGCTCGCCACGCTTGGTTCTGACTATCTGAGATAGAACGGAACAATTCACGTAGCTCTTTCAACAGACCTTCTTGGAAACCAATGTTTTCATCGGCTTTCTGTTTGGCTGCTTGTGCGCGAGTCGCTTGTACTTCATCATCTTTGCTGCGCGCTTGCGCTTTGGTTTGCTCTACATTCGATGCTGAGTTTGCCATCTGGCCCAAAGCTTGAAGAATAGCGTTCTTCGCTTGGTTTGAGCTCATCAACTTATCGAACTTACGGCCACCACTTGTCAGCTGCGCTGTCGTGTCTGCGATATTGTCTTTCGCTAGTGAGTGCGCACGCTTAACCTGATCTTGCTGAGTTTTAGACAAGCTATTGTTATTCAATAACTCTTCTGCTTGATCGAAGCCAACTTTTTGCGTTTTCAGTACATTATTGCTCGCCATTTCATTCTTGATTTCTTTCCCTGCTTTGAAAGAACCAAGGGCACCAATAATTGCAGTAGCACCCGCTAATACACCCGAAACGACTGCCATCGCGATCATCGCACTTGCCGAGTTGTTTAGTTCTGCCGCTTGGCTTTCTAAACTCGCGACGTTTGCTTCAACAGCAATTTCACGTTGTAGCACTTGCTGCTCACGGCTCAGCTTTGATACTTGATACAACAATGTTAGTAGCGTCAACGATTGTGATACCGCATCTGATGGTGACTTGATCACCTCTTCACCGTTAAGCGCTTTCATTGTTGTGCTCATTAGCGAACTGACCGTCGGTGCAAGAGCGTTCATTAAGTTTGCAACAACTTGAGCTTGATTGCTCACTGCTGGTGCTTTAGGAGCCTCTAACTGGTAGCGTGCAGCACCAGAAACACCTGATTCACTATGGCTTTTAATAGAGCCCGCTTCAAGCTTTGTTTCTGGTGTTTTTTCTGCTTTGGTTGTTTTAATAGTGTCGCCTAAACCATACAGTTCGCCGCGTCCCGTTCCGCCTACTTTATCTAGCATAATAAACTCCTTATACCGTTGCAGGACGGCTTAACACCGTTTGCATGGTTTCACTTTTCGCTTGGATCATTTGCATGATGACGCTCATCAGCTCTTGGAAATCTTTCATCAACTTGCCAATTTCTTCTTTAAGCTTGTCGATGACGGCCTGGCTTAAGGTCATTTTGGCGCGAAGGTCCGTGATATCTGCCTGAATCTCTGTCACTTGAGCATTGTTAGCAGCATGGACACTGTCCGTTGCGCCTTTACCCACATTGACGGCAAGATCGACGGTTTCTGCTCCGTAACGAATCGCTTTCGCTGTTGTTGTCGCAGCTTTTGTGCCCATATCCGCCACTTTCGCCATGTTTGCAGCGGCTTTCGTAGCGATTTCTGTGACCTTTTGAGCTATCTTGCCAGCACCTTTTGCTGCAAGTTTCGCGATACCGCCAGCTGCTGCACCACCAAACGTCACAACAGCTCCGATAACCGCGACTGCGATTTCTAATGCCATTACGACTTTGTTTAGCACATCGACATTTACGCCCGCTTCTTTTAGCGCATCTTGAACGGCTGGCTCTTGCAGCGCCATGCTCACTGCTCCCATGACGCCACCAGCGATCATAAGAGCACCAGCTGCTGCACCAACACCCGTTGCCACCATTACGGCACCAACAACAATAGAAACCACCGCACTGATCCAACCAAAGATCTTCGCTGCTAAGCCTGATTTTTGGGCTTCTTTTGCAGCGGCTTCCGATTCTTTGATTTTGTCTTGGTTTTCCACCATCTCTTTTTCGTGCTTAGCTTTTGCGACCTTCACTTCCTGAATTTTCAGCTCGTTTTGAGCACTTTTCAGTTTATCCGTGATAGCAGCAAGCTCTACTTCAAAATCATCAGCAGAACCTGCGATGATTTTGACTGCAATCGAACCTGTTTGATCTGCAACTGCATGGAGAGATTTTGCAATGGTATCGACGATCTTTTGCAGCTGTGCCATGGCTTTTAGCGTCAAATCATTCACTTTGTCGCTAACAGCTGCGTTAGGTGCATCTAACTGAACTTTTACTTTTCCGGTGTTCAGTACATCTGCATCTTTACTCTTCACGTTTTCTACCGTCACAGAAGGCGTCGCTGTAGACGCCGTTTTCTGCACGTTATCTAACGTGGCTTGGCCAGATTCAGGGCTATAAACCTGTGTCTGGATGCGGTCAAGTGCAATAGAACTCATAGTCTAATTACTCCTTTTTATTTCTCACCGCTTCTAACATGATGCCTGCACGCTCATGCAAATCTGCATATTGTGATTTTCCGGCAGACATCTCCTTCGCGCTGTAAAACCCACTCTCTGCTTCTGTCAGTTGTTCCAGTTTCAGGTGACATTCAGCAGAGTGAAAAGGTGGACGTGGATCATTTACGTCCACTAGCGCTGCGTAGCTGTAGGCATCTATTGCCTGCAGATACTCACCCAACTCCTGACGAGCCGCGCCAAGGCCAATGAAAAATCGCGCCTGATAATGATCAAGCATGCTGAGTAATTGAAATACTTTCGCTGCTTGCTCAATCTTTCCCGATTGGAAAAAGTTGTAACCTACGGCATAAATATGTTCGATGGTGTCCTGAGACACATCGTGCAACATTTTTAGCGTGCCTCCCTCTTCCAGAAAAGACAGCAGCTCTTCTGCTTGCATTTGGGATGGATCGGTCGCGTTTGTTTTAGTCATGGTTGGTTATCCTTAAATGGCTCGTAGGATTTCTTGTAAAATACTGTGGTACTTCTGAACAAACTTGTTCATTGCTTCAACGGTCGAGTTGTATTGGGAGCTTGTATCATTTAGCTCTGTCGTTTTGATTTGAACTTCGTCGTTGAGTAATTTGGATTTGTCACTGACCGAACTGGAAAAGTTAGATAGTTTTTTCGACTTTTCTTCGTCTTGGTACGACGCACCATCACCGATAGTAATACCTTGTTTTTGAAGGAAGTCTCGATGGTTTGTTATCTTATTATCCGTCAAATACTTGTACTCAGGTGAAGCTTCGAAATCCGTTTGATTGCTGTAGTTAAAGTCACTCGCTTTGAAGTTACTTTCTGGATATCCCGGTTTATAAACCCCATCAACACTTTGCGTAGAGTGAATTTTTGATTGCACAACACCAAAAACTTTAAGCTGTATTGTGAGATCCTCTAATGCCTCTTTCTGGTCATTACGTTTCTCTAAACGGTTAACACGACGCTCATTTAGTGCAAACAGCACTTGCTCATCAAAGCGGTCGCCAATGCTAGACTCAACGACAGCCAGCAAATCACGAGCCGTTAGAGAGTGCTCTGCTCTCACCTCGTGATCCGCTTTCTCTTTGTCGGTGATATTGAGTAGACGCTCTTTCAATGCCCCTAAGTTCTTGCGCAATGTCTCGTATCGCTCAGTAAATGAAGCCCCGGTAGATTCACCTTTTACTATTTTTTCAAACTGTAATCGGATATCTCGTTCGGTGTTTTCTTTGATCAAATTAACTTGAGCTGCCGTTATTTGTGTCTTTTGGACATCGGCTATCGCGCTGTCCTGGTAAAAGTCGTCGATTTCTATATTTGTTAAACTCACCGCGAAGTTGGCGAACAGACTAGAAAGTGTCAAAGGCTCAGTTCCACCAATGACAGTATTAAGTGCTGCTTTTAGATTGTTCGTTCCACTCGCCTCACCATAAGCTGCGCTATATTGGCCTTTCACTTGAGCGGCCATTTCATCTAACGCTTCTTTAAGCTGCTGTTTAGAAATACCAGGAGTCCAAGTGATTCGATTAGCTAGCGCACTTGCGTCATCGGTGCTTAAAGTAATACCGATGCCTTGAAAACTACTTTTTAATTGAGCTGAGACTTGAAGAGCGAAACTCTCTTTAGTCAACAGGAAATCCGAGCTCTTAAGTTGCGCGAGATTCACGGAACCTAAGCTACTAAAGGCATTGCGAAGAAAAGAAATAGAAGCATCTCTCACTTCACGGGAGCCCATTTGATTAGCAAGCTCTGCAACAAAAAGAGAAATTTCTTTGGTGGCATTAGTCAGACCTGTCTCGGAAAGGTTGGCGATCTGCTCCGCTTGGTTACTCTGAGTGCCCAAATTAAATTGACTAACAAACTCAGTAGATAACGAGCTATCTACGTTTTCTGTCAGTGACTTGCTAAGCCAAGCCTGAAACTGACTTGATAACGCTTGGTTTGTTTGAACATTTAACTCGGCTGCGGTTAATTCGCCATCTGAGTTAGCACTTTGTAGCGACTTTATCCAAACAGATGCGGTGTCGGTCAATGATATACCAGCAAACGCGTTATTTTTCGCTTTTAGGTTTTCAAGTGTATCAACATAAAGCGCGATGCTTTGTGATTCCGTTTGTCCCGACATAGTTGGCAATGAAGAGATTAGAGAGGCAAGTTGCTGAGTCTCTGCTTCACCCAGTACAGGGGTAAATGCCTCTATCAAGTTTTGTTGGAAAGTGGGTAATGGTGCACTACTCGCAGCTGTGTCTGTTGCTCCTGTCGTAGAGCCAGTCGTTTTCATATTCGTCATTTCCAAACCTCTAAATCATCATGCCGCGCATCACTGTGGGACGCTTTCTGCGTTTACCTGACGTACCTTGTAGCTGATTTTGTTGTTGCCGGCGGCGCTGGACTTCGTCTATTAGCTCTTGCTCTGCACGTTTCATGGTATCTACTGGCGCTTTTATGCCGCCAAGTAAAACATCACCCGCAACAGGACCAACACCTAAGCCTTCCAATAGCTCGTTAAAAATATCGGTTCTGTCTTCAGCTTTTCTAATGGCAAGCTCAGCGTTCTCAATCGCATCGGTAAACGGTTGCTTCATCTTGATTCCTATCTTAAAGCGGGTCATCTCATCGGTGCTGTCAGTAACAGTCGTGAGTTTTTACTTTTTCAACTTTTTCAAAGGTCTATAATCTGCTAGGCGTAAACAGTACCAGTCTTCTAGCTCATCATGGCTTGCACCGCATGCTTTTAGATAGAACTGTGCCAATCGCTGGCTGCTCATGTTGCTACCACGTAACACATCGACGTTGCCGCGAATGACCCAATCGGAGGGATAAAGTTGAATGGCATGTTCAGCCAAGAGAAATAAGCCGGCAAAGGGGTTACTCAACCCCAATTTTGGACGAACGCGTTTCAGAAGAACGATGATGATTTCACCGTCCTCCACCCGAAAAACGAGCTCTAAGCCCTCAACTTCAATTCGATAACCAAGTTGAATTTCACTTTTTTGCCAAAAGTATGGCGTCACTTCGATCCCCGCTTGCGCAAGCGAGAGCATTAGTTTTGTTTTCATTACATCCCCACCCTTCCAAGTGGCTGAATATTGATTTGCTGAGTTAATTCTTGAAATGACAAAACGGGCAGATCGTAGTATTCCGATTCAATAAGCTTTCGCACATATCGGCGTACATCCATAGACACAACTAACACAGGCTTATTCGGCATGCGGCTTAAATCACCGATGGTCTGTTTCACATCACTCACAAATTGTTGAGTTACAGACGGGTCTAACGCTAAATAACTTCCTGCAGAGGTTTGACGAATACCGCTGCGTATTGTGTCTTCGAGACTTTGATCCAATAAGTAAGCGGGCAACATGTTTTGTCCACTCGCGTATTTGTAGCAAATGTAACGTTTTAAGCTGGAACGAATGTACTCCGTCAGCTGTACAACATCTTTCTCTTTTTGGCCCCACTCAACCATGGATTCCAAGATCACGCGAAGGTTTCGGATGGAAATGTCTTCAGAAACCAAGCGTTGCAAGATTTCCGTCATTTTTTGTAACGGGACAATGCGTTGAGCCTCTTTAACAAGCTCCGAATAACTGCCTTCCATCTGCTCCAATAGATAACGCGTCTCCTGAATACCAATAAAGTCTTGTGCGTACTCCTTGAGAACATGAGACAAGTGGTACGTTAAAATTCTGTCGGGTGTGAGAAAGCCGACATGGCTAGTCGTGAGTTTTTGCTCGTAACTTTGTGCCACCCAAATGCTAGAAATACCGGGTAGAAAATCTTCATCTTGCTCATAAGGCACGCCTAATAAGTCAATCTGCTCATTCCCTTCTGTCACCAAGAGTTGGTCTTTTACAATTCGTCCTCGTGCAACCGGAACTTCTTGTAACTGAATTAAATATTCGCCATTTTGCATCCCCTCGTTAAAACGCAGGTGGATACCCGGGAAAGGCACGCCGAGGTCGAGATATAGTGCGCGCCTAACCCTTGCTAGCTCTTCATTCAATGCGACCGCTTCCAAGCTTTCCTGAAGGCTCGCGTCAAGATCGATCAAGAGTGGGACCGTCATAGCGAACTCTTCTTGCTCACCTAATTTTCCTTTACTGTTTCTAGATGGGGTTGGTTTGCTTGGCTTCGCTGCTGGTGAACCCGCCCCTTGCGAAACAAAGCTTGATAAGTCGGTACTATCTGATTCAGCCTGTTTTTTCTGTTGATAGAAAAGGAAGAAACCACCACCACCAACCACTGTGGCCAAGACCAGAAAAGTAATTTTTGGAAAACCAGGAATCAGTGCGAAGAGCACCAAAAGCACACCGCCAATGAGGAGTGCACGCGGCTGAGCAATAACCTGACCACCAATGTCCGAGCCGAGATCAGAAGAATCTTCATGAGAAACACGCGTCACGATAATACCGGCCGTAATCGCGATAAACAGCGCCGGAATTTGCGATACCAAACCATCGCCAACGGTCAAAATAGCAAACAGCTCAAGCGCTTCAGAAGCACTCATGCCTTTTTGCGTTACCCCGATAGTAACGCCACCTAAGATGTTGACCACAATGATGACCAGACCCGCAATGGAGTCGCCTTTAACGAACTTCATCGCGCCATCCATCGAGCCATACATTTGGCTTTCTTTCTCAATCAGTGATCGTCGGTGCCGTGCTTCGTGTACGTCAATCACCCCAGCGCGCATGTCACCGTCAATACTCATCTGCTTACCAGGCATCGCATCAAGTGAGAATCGCGCACTAACTTCTGCAACCCTCTCCGAGCCTTTGGTGATCACCATAAACTGGACAATAGTAATGATCAGGAAAACAACAATACCGACCACTAAGTTACCGCCCACAACGAAGTTACCGAAGGTATAAACGATTTGACCAGCATCGCCTTGCAGCAAGATCAAACGGGTTGTCGTGATGGATAAAGACAAACGAAACAATGTCGTGATCAGTAGCACCGCGGGAAACGCAGAGAACTCAAGCGGCGTAGTGATGTAAATCGCTAACATAAGCAGCACCACCGCAATACTCATGTTGGTGCCAATCAGCACATCCACCAGCGCGGTAGGCAGTGGCAATATCATCATAAAGACGATCGCGAGCAACATCACAGCAAGCATAATGTCTTTACGTTGCCCTACCTTGTTTAAAATATCGATCAACTTATTCATGTGATTCACTATTTAAAGATTGCAGATAGCGTCGGTGCGCTTGGCGTGCCCCATCGACGTCATTTTGTTTCCAACGAGCTTGGCTTAAGCAAAACCAGAGTCCTGCCGAATCAGGTTTAAGGTCGGATTTTAATAAGTGCTCACATACCTCAACAGCACGAGCATATCGACCACTTTGTAAACACGCCACTGCGAGCGTTTGCATCGCCTCTTTGTGTTGCGGGTCTATCTCTAAAACCGCATCGAGAATAGAGATAGCATGCTCTGGCTTTTGGTATTGAACTTGTAGTGCAGCGTGAACAAGCAACAGTTCAATGTCTTTGGATCTCAACATGTTGGTTAGACCTGGATAAGGAGATTGAGCGCCATAGTGAGGTAACGCTGATCAAGTTGCGTACTTTGTAGGGTTTCGGATGCTTTGATAAAAGAAGCGGAGCCTGAATCCTGTGCAAGAACTTGCAACTGAGCCAACGTTTCATCGAACTGTTGGCGGTACTTTTCTGGACGCAACAATTCTGAGTGCAACAATTTTGGCTTGGTTAACGCGATTAGGTATTGGTCTGAAGGCCTGAGGTCATAGAGCTTCTCTAAATGCGTAGCGACCGCCTGCCCATCAGGAAGTAATTGAAACCGTTCAGGGAAATCGGCCTTAACCTCACTATGAGTAACATGCGTGAAGGCTTCTATGCCTACGTTTAAAGTGCTTACTCGAGTCATGAGGTTGCCACATCGTTATGTAGACGAACCAAAAGCGTAAACGCTTGTTCTAAAGTCGGAAGCGTGACCTCTTCTCCGTTTAACCGCGCGGAAAAAACCAAAGTTTGCTCATCTAACAAACCAGTTTTAATTTCGAAAGGCCAGCCTTGATCGGCATGACACAAACTGAGTGCGCTTTGAATGATGTCACTGGTTTGATGCCAAGATAACGCTTGAGACAACATCAAGAATAGCTGCTCCCCGTGTCGCTCAATATGTAGTGTACCGCTTTGCTCAAAATCCAGCTGCACCCGTCCAGCTGATGAGAAATCGACGGCATCGAGCCCCATTCCTCGGCAAAATTCATTGACGGATGCATCAATCCAACTCATCTTCCCACGCTTCCTCTTCTTCTATATCAATGGCTTCGTCTAGCGCCTTTTGTACCGCTTGTATTAAATTCTGTCGTTGTTCTTCATCGGCGAATACATCAATAGGGATCGCGCGAACTAACTTGTGGAACTCTCGAAAAAAATCGATTTTTTGTTGTACCGCCGTCAATTCCATTGCGTTGGCGACTTTCCAAATCTCATCACTGCTTACCCATCGCTGCTCTACCAACGCAATAACATCAGCCATCAAATTAGAAACTTGATAAGCCATAACTCGTCCTTTCCGGTTTAAACATTTGGAACAACTGACTCACGCGATCTTGCAACGTATTTAGAGTTTTGAGTTTTTGCATATCGGACATCAACCACTGCAACTTAACCGAGTCGATACTGCTGCCTTGAACACTAAGATCTGCACTCATGCCTTGCAGCATAAAGTCAACAGCGGTCGATACCTCCTGTTCACCAAAGCGCGCCACTACGTCTTGATAAGCAGCGCCGAGCCCTTGATAGCTATGAACGGTATCGCGATAGAAACCGCGCAGCTGATGTAATGAGCTAAACTCTTGCTCTTGGCTGTACTCATCAGCAAAGTTTGAGACGCGAATTTCCGTATCAATTTGAGCCCAAGAATCTGGGTTTTGCTCGATTCTCAGAATCGCTTGGTCAATCAGCGCTAGTAGATGTTTACTTTCTGGGCTCGCACTCAAAAACTTTTTAACGGCTTTTAACGCAAGGTATTGATGGCTTTTCTCCTCTGAAAATCCATTCAAATAAGCTTGCAATTGAGCGATGGTCGAGATATTTCCTCCCGCCATTTTTGCAGCCAGATCTTTGATCTTTTGGTTCTTTTCAAGATCAGGGACTTTTCGCAGATAGTCAGAAACGAGTTCGTGCGCTTCATTAACTCGAACGCCACTGTCTTTTACTTTACGCTTGGTCAAATCTTTTTCTGCTTTTTCGGAACCGAGTGAAGTGAGCTCTTCCATCGCATCAAAAAGTGATTGTGTGGCATTGTGAACACGGACCGTTTCACCGCGGTAATTGCCTTTTCGTGAAGCGTCGGTACGAGACGATTCCAACCCGTTTTGGATAGACGCATCAAACTTTGAGTTTGTTGCGATATGATTGTTGATAATACTCATTCACTTGCACTCCTTCCGTACAATACAGGCGAATTATAGGAAGTGCGCTTTCTCGAAGCTGTCAAAATCAGACGTGTTTTTTTAGTGCGTTTTCAGTTTTCTAAAAACTCCCGACTGATATTCACTATAAATACCCCCTCATCCTTTCTATCCTCCCAACATCAATCATTGCGCATATTTTTACCTTGAACGATTTCTCATACATCACTGATATCCAACAATCTGCGATCAGGCAAACTCGTCTGATCCAAATTCGCGGGCGCGTTACGCAAGTAACCGGCACCATCATCAACGCCGTTGTCCCCGGCGTTCGTGTTGGTGAGCTGTGTGAGTTGCGTAATCCTGATCAAACTCTGTCTTTATTAGCGGAAGTCGTTGGCTTTCAACAGCATCACGCTCTGCTCACACCGTTAGGAAATATGTTTGGGATTTCCTCAAATACAGAAGTTAGCCCAATGGGAAAAATGCATGAGGTCGGCGTTGGCGATCACCTATTAGGTACAACGCTTGACGGGCTTGGGCGTCCTTTCGATGGTACGCAAAGTCAGGAACCAAGTGCTTGGTATCCGGTTTATCGCGATGCACCGCCACCAATGCAACGTAAACTGATTAAAAAGCCAATCTCTCTTGGGGTTCGATCCATTGATGGACTACTGACCTGTGGTGAAGGTCAGCGCATGGGCATTTTTGCAGCGGCGGGCGGTGGTAAAAGTACCCTCCTCGCAAAACTGATTCGATCCGCAGACGTCGACGTGACCGTTCTCGCCTTGATTGGTGAACGCGGACGCGAAGTACGAGAGTTTATTGAGCATGACTTGGGCGAAGAAGGAATGGCCAAATCGGTTTTAGTGGTCGCGACATCCGATCGCCCGGCCATGGAACGTGCCAAAGCCGCTTTTGTTGCCACTTCTATTGCTGAATATTTTCGTGACCAAGGTAAACGCGTGTTACTGCTGATGGATTCTGTAACGCGTTTCGCCCGCGCACAGAGAGAAATTGGACTAGCCGCAGGCGAGCCACCAACACGACGTGGCTATCCGCCTTCCGTTTTTGCCGCTTTGCCAAAGCTGATGGAACGAGCCGGCCAATCTGACAAAGGGTCAATTACAGCGCTGTACACCGTGTTGGTTGAAGGCGACGACATGACAGAACCTGTCGCCGATGAAACTCGCTCCATTTTAGATGGGCACATCATTCTCTCGCGCAAACTTGCGGCAATGAACCATTATCCCGCCATTGATGTACTCCGATCAGCAAGCCGCGTGATGAATCAAATCGTTGAACCTGATCATCAGGCGTCTGCTGCTCACCTTCGCGAAATGTTAGCCAAGTACGAAGAAGTTGAGCTACTGATAAAAATTGGCGAGTACCAGCATGGGGCAGATAGCCGAGCAGATATGGCGATTGCACAAAGTGATGATATACGCGCCTTTTTACGTCAAGGAACGCATGAGCCAAGTGATCTTGATGGTGCTATCGCTCAACTAAAAGGGATGGCGAACCAATGATCGAACGGTTATTAGAAATCAAACAAATTCGAGCTGAACGTGCGGATAAAGCCGTTAAGCGCCAAGAATACCGAGTATCAAATTCGGCAGCACAGGTTCAAAAGGCCGAACGTTCCGTCGAGGACTATCACGTTTGGCGTCAGGAAGAAGAAGAACGACGTTTTGCCAAAGCAAAGCAACAAACACTCGTTCTCAAAGAGTTGGAAACATTGAGACAAGAAATCGCGTTGTTGAGAGAGCGAGAAGCCGAGCTTAAACAGCGCGTTGCCGAAGTAAAAAAAGCGCTTGAGCACGAACGCTCGGTACTTAAAGAAAAACAAAAAGAGGCACGGCAAGCCCATAAAACCAAAGAAAAATTCGTTCAGTTGCAACAACAAGAACTCGCGGAACAGTCGCGAGAAAGACAATACCAAGAAGAACTCGAACAAGAAGAGTTTCGCACTGTCGATATTATCTAAAGGTTCATTATGCGCATTACTCCAACAGAAGAAACACCGAATACGCTGTACAAATCAACGCCAGAAAAAAAGCCCCAGGAACGAGAGGTTGAGCTTCAATCACAGTTCGAGCGTGCAATGACGGAGAAACCTAGCAAGGAAGAAGAATCTACCGTTGCGAGCAAAAAAGACACTCAGAGCAGAGACGAGAGCCTTCCGTTAAGACATGAAGCATCTCAAAGCCTAGACAAACAACCGAAACTTTCTAACCAAGAAGCCAGCACTTATAGAAATACCGCCACATCAAAAGGCAAAAGTGACGTCGTCACCAAGAGAGACGTAGAGAAACCACAAGACGACGCAGCAAATAGAGAAGAAATCATTTGCGAAAACAATAAATTGCTTAAACATGATGGAAAACACGAGGGCGACTCAGTTCTAAGCTTTCCTTCTACCAAGCGTGTTGATCCTCACTTTCAAGCTCAAACTTATTTGAAAAATGATAAACCGACGCCGATGGATAAACGTACCTCGCCGGATTGTCTCTCTACGCTTGAATTTGGCTTGCTCCCCAAAGTGCGACAGAGAAAGAGCTCGCTCAAGATGCAATTAACAATGCTAACTTCACGACGAAACAAACCGAAACGACACACAATAAACGTGCAACGCAGCGGCTACAAGACACTGGCAAGCTGTCAGACAAAACCGATGGTCGTTCTGAAACTAAATCGCTTGAGAAAATCGAGACGAAAATCGCACTAGTGGCCGTTAAAGCGGATGACGAAAAAGCAGATCCTCAACACCTTGCGAGCGCGGCAACACAAGGCGATGTCATTTTAAAGAGTGTCGCTTCACAGGCTCAGCCGGCCCCTGCTCGAGAAGTAAACACGTTACTCCAACAATTAGTGGACAAAATCTATGTTTCGCTGCCAACCGCATCCGACAACAAAGAGGTTCGGCTGTTTCTGAGTGAAGGACAATTAAAAGGTGGCGAAATCCACATCAAGTTGGACGCACAAGGTTATAGCGTGACGATTCGACAAGAGCATGCCCTTTCCATTATTAGCCAGCAAGCTAGACAAGATCTTGCTGAACGCCTAAACCGATTTGGCGGTGAGCAGCCACTTCGTCTAGCGATCAGCGAACAAACTCAACAGCTCGATCAACAACAACATGAACAACAACACTCACGCCAGAAACGTAGCGTGTATGAAGAATGGCAAGCGGAGAATGACCTATGACGCCGTTAACGATACCCAAAGTCGATTCAGACAGTATTGCGCTCAGTAATCAACTTTGTGCAAAGCAATGCCATTTCCAAGGGGCTGATGGTCAGAGCGTATCGATTACTGTTTCTCAAATCCCTTCATTTGAAGGATTCCGTTTAACCACGTTGATTGGAGGGCAAACGATCCAAGTGGATTTTTGTCGTGCGCAACTCCAGAAATGGCTTGAGTCTACTCTGAATGCCACTGCATTCGAGTCACTGCCCAACTCGCTCCAGTTAGCACTTTTGAGTTCTCAGATTGAACCGCATAGTGAGGCATTCAAAGCACTATTTGGTCAGTTGCCCATTCTTAGCCAGTTACAACCGTTAGAGTCGAGCCAAGTTCAAGAGCATACCTTGATGTTAACCCTCAATAAACCTAACGGCTCTCTTTGTTTGTGGGTTAGCGAAGGAGCAAACGTGCTGTTGGATGCACTACCAAACAGCGCTTCTCTTCAGGCGCGACATCTCGCTTTACCTGTGTGGTTAAGCCTTGGAAAGACCCATTTAATGTTAAGCGAATTTAATTCGCTCGAACTGGGAGATGTGATCTTTTTTGACGATTGTTATATCGCCCAACAACAAGCCATTTTTCAAGTATCTAACCAGAATCTCTGGCGCTGCCAACTGGATGACCAAATTCTTCACATTATTGAAAAAGAAACCAATATGAATGACCTAAACACTTCAGAAATGTTAACCGACCACCAGCAACTGCCCGTAGAACTCACGTTTGATATCGGCCATCAAACCATCACTCTAGAACAGCTTAACCAGCTTCAGCCTGGGTACGTATTCGAGCTAAACCAACCTGTATCTAAGCCGGTAACATTGCGTGCCAACGGCAAAATCGTCGGTGAGTGTGAACTGGTTAATGTTAATGAGCATTTAGGTGTGCGCGTACTGGAACTGTTTGGTGGCACGCAGGAGCCAGCATGATCCAGTTACCTGACGAGCTCAATCTCATTGTCAGCTTAGCACTGCTGGCACTGATCCCATTTATCGCGATGATGGCGACGTCGTTTGTAAAACTCGCCGTTGTATTCTCACTGCTGCGTAACGCTCTCGGTGTACAGCAAATTCCACCGAACATGGCGCTGTACGGATTGGCGATCATTTTGTCTATTTTCATCATGGCTCCCGTCGGGTTTGAAACCTATGACTACGTGAAGCAGCATGATATTTCTCTTGAAGATTCTGCAAGTGTGGAAGGCCTCATTGAAAGCGGTTTACAGCCTTATCGAGAGTTTTTGAAAAAACATATTCGGGAAACCGAAGCCATATTCTTTACCGATGCTGCGCGCACATTATGGCCTCAAAAGTACGTGGACCGTTTAGAGTCAGATAGCTTGTTGCTGTTGCTGCCAGCGTTTACGGTCAGTGAGCTTACCCGTGCTTTTGAGATTGGCTTTCTATTGTACTTGCCGTTCATCGCTATCGACTTAATTGTTTCTAATATCTTGCTCGCCATGGGCATGATGATGGTATCGCCAATGACCATATCTCTCCCTTTCAAATTGTTGCTTTTTGTCTTGCTTGACGGCTGGACGAAACTCACTCACGGCTTAGTACTGAGTTACGGTTAATCACGGAGAAAGTATGCATTCTGCTGAAATCATTCATTTCACGACTCAAGCATTAACCCTAGTTTTGTACTTGTCGTTACCGCCGATTTTAGTCGCAGCGTTGGTTGGTACATTGGTGTCGCTTATTCAGGCGTTAACTCAGGTCCAAGAACAAACGTTAGGCTTTGTGGTCAAGCTTATCGCGGTCATTATTACGCTGTTCGTCACAACGCAGTGGCTAGGGGCAGAGCTCCACGCCTTCGCCTCGCTTGCCATGGATAAAATCCCTCAAATACGATGAGTTATCACGACTTACACCAGGCTTTATTTTTGTATAGCCTGACGTTACCTCGGTTAATGGCATGCTTCATCTTTTTGCCTATTTTGAGCAAGCAAATGCTAGGCGGCACCATGGTGAGAAATGGTGTGCTTTGCTCACTCGCACTGTTTATATTTCCGATGATTAATCAGCAAAGCTTGCCCGCAGAAACCGACGGTATTTGGCTGATAGTGATTTTGGGTAAGGAGGTATTAATTGGGCTATTGATCGGGTTTGTTGCTGCTATCCCCTTTTGGGCAATAGAAGCGGCTGGCTTTCTGGTCGACAACCAACGTGGTGCTGCCATGGCAAGTATGTTTAACCCAACGCTAGGCTCGCAATCGACGCCAACCGCAGTGTTGCTGACCCAAACGTTGATTACCCTGTTCTTCTCTGGCGGGGGCTTTGTCACTTTTATCTATGCGTTATTCAAAAGCTACACATCTTGGCCGATCGTGGACTTTTTCCCAACCGTTAGCGATGCATGGGTAAGCTTCTTCTACGCACAGTTTGAACAACTCATGTGGCTTGGTGTGCTGATGTCTGCCCCATTAGTGTTGGCAATGTTTCTTGCTGAGTTTGGTCTGGCTCTTATAAGTCGTTTTGCACCGCAATTGAATGTTTTTTTCCTTGCCATGCCAATAAAAAGTGCCATCGCGAGTGTTTTACTGATCGTGTATCTCGGGTTAATGATGGATCACTTTGAAGTACAGTTTTACGGCATTACCAGATTCGCAGAACAACTCAATACCATTTGGCAATAACGCTTAGGATTCTTTATGAGTGCAGAAAAAACAGAGCAACCCACCGCAAAAAAGTTACGCGATGCCAGGCAGAAAGGTCAGGTAGCCAAAAGCCAAGAAATCGTATCGTCTGCATTAATTTTGGCGCTCATAATTGTACTGTTTGCGTTCGCCGATTATTACATGTCGCACATCTCAGCGCTTATTCTCCTACCAAGTAAGCTTGCTTATCAGGGCTTCCAAGATGCGCTAGTCGATGTCGCTATTGCCATCGCAAAAGAAATTGCCTATCTACTCGCCCCGATTATTCTGGTTGCTGCACTCGTCGCCATCTTTTCCAATATGGGGCAGTTCGGCTTCCTATTTAGTGGTGAATCCGTTAAACCCGACATCAAAAAGATCAATCCCGTCGAAGGTGCCAAACGCATTTTTTCGCTTAAGAGTGTGATTGAGTTTATCAAGTCGATCCTTAAAGTCTCTCTTCTTTCCTGCATTATCTGGGTGACCTTACGCGGTAACATCAACGCTTTGATGCAAATTCCAACTTGCGGGCTAGAATGTGTCCCGACCATTACTGGTGTCATGATTAAACAATTAATGATTATCTCTTCGGTAGGTTTCATCGTCATCGCTGCAGCTGATTTTGCGTACCAAAAGTTTGACCACACGAAGAAACTCAAAATGAGCAAGGACGAAGTGAAACGCGAATACAAAGAGATGGAAGGCAGCCCTGAAATCAAAAGTAAACGTCGTCAGTTGCACCAAGAGCTACAGGCCTCCAATCAACGTGAAAACGTTAAACGCTCCAATGTATTAGTTACAAACCCAACGCATATCGCGGTTGGTCTGTACTACAAAAAAGGCGAAACGCCCCTGCCCGTCATTACCTTGATGGAAACCGATGCGGTAGCCAAACGTATGATCGCAATCGCCAAAGAGGAAGGTGTGCCTGTGATGCAAAAAGTCCCTCTTGCTCGCGCACTATACGCGGACGGCAACGTCGACCAGTACATCCCAAGTGATCTTATTGAAGCAACCGCCGAAGTGCTTCGTTGGTTGGCATCATTGGAGTCCGATAAGACGCTGAACTAACACGATTTCGAGAGTAAAAGCTATCCTACGAAGAACGGTTATCACTTTCTATACGTAATGATATTTTTAAATGTGTCATCCTTCGCTATAGGTTTCAGCATATCGAATTCGCCTACTTTTGCTTGTCTCAATGAAGCACTTGGTTCATGAAAAGTCGTGTTTACTAACGTCAATAGTGGTACTGTACTGGACAGTTTTACTTTCATCTCTAAACCACCTAGAGCTCGGTAAGAAACCACGCCAGCCACAACCAAGGTGGATTTTTGCTTAGGTTGATTTATTTATGCGCATATCTACCGAAAAGAAGCGAACTCGAATCATCAAAGTTGCCACTGACCTTTTTATAAAGCAAGGTTACAAAGACACATCACTCGATCAAATCGTCGCGATTTGTGGAGGCTCAAAGCAGACGTTATATCGCTATTTTTCGAACAAAGAAGGGTTATTTGTTGAAGTTTTAGCATACAATACCAAAACCAGCTTAGAGTCCGTCTTCCAGCTTGCCGACAAGCAATCGGAGCCTTTACAAGAAACATTGAATGACTTCGCCAAGAAGTACCTAAAAGGTGTATGCTCCAATCCTATGCTATCACTTTATCGGATCGTTTCGGCTGACTTCAACAAACATGATTCCGTACCAAATCAATTCTGGCAGACAGGGCCGCATCGCATTCATCAATACCTCATCGACTTTTTAAAGAGTGAAACTGTCAGCTCACAACTCGATGTTGAAAATGCCGACCTCGCTTGTGAGCAACTACTTGCATTAATTAAACTTGATTACCAGAACATGGCACTAATTGGCTTCGATTTTCCGACAGATGAAGAGTTAGATGCACATACGAAAAAAGCGGTCACCGCCTTCCTAAATCTATACCAAAGATAAACTCACTGAATATAAAAGGGAGCATCATCGCTCCCTTCTTGTTTCTATGGCTTAGTGAATCTCTCGCTTCGCCGCCAGTTTTTTACCGATTATTAAGATTGGCGCGAGAGCAAAGACAGAGATAATAAACATCAATAATGAATTACTTAGTGCGAGAGTGGTCGCCTGCTCTTTGACAACAGAACTAATTTGGCTCATTCCTAATGCCGAATTTGGCAAGTGTCCATGAGTCAGAATCGTACTGCTCAACGCATTTTTATAAGCACCAAAAGCATGATTCACATCATCTAGCGTTCGGCCAATCTCTCCAGCAGCTTGTGCACTATGGCTTTGCATTACCCGTGAGAACACGGCACCAGCGATCACACCGCCAATGGTACGAAAGAGGTAGAAATTGGCGATGCCTTCTAAACGCTGCCCGACCTGGAAGTACATCAATACTGCAATGGTCACAGACACATTCAATAAGCCGACACCAAGCCCTCGCAACATCATCGGAACGGGCAAAGATTCCGTACCAGCGAAGCTAGGTAACTGACTAAATTTATGTACCGAAAGTATAATCATCACCACACCAAACGGGACGACTGCATCCGCTAATGGACGGCGGAAGTAATACACCAGCACACTGACTAGCATACCACCTAGCATGGCATAAAATGCCGGCAATTGGGCATATCCAGCATTAAGGTTGTTGTACTGCAACGCCATTTTCAAAAAGCTAGTAAACAACACATTGCTCGCCATAACAGCAAAACCTGCCAAAAAAGCGTTGTACATAAAAACATTAGTTTTCAACTTACTATGCAGCTGTATTGATGCTGTATTTAAAGGACTGGTTTTCACAAAGTAATACACCACTAATAAAGTCAGAGCCGCGGCTATCGAAGAGGCTTTAACAAACCATTCCGAGTCAAACCAGTTGTAATAACTGCCTCTCATCAATAGAAATACAACGAGGCTTATTGTCAGGGCAAAAACTAAATAAAACCAACAGCCAGATTTGGCTTCGGCCTCGATTTGAATCGACTTAGGATTGTAGATGCATGCAATTACCAAGGCAGAGAAGTACAGCCAAGCCGACACGACACACAACAGTGACCAATCAAAGATTTCGACAATATTGGCCACTACCCAAGGGTAAGCGCCGATCGGTAGCAAGGTTGAGAATACTAGCGTTAAAGCGATAATGGCAGGTAGCCAACGCTGTTCAAAGAAGTGGAGCAAGTAAAGGTTTAATACCACCATTAACATGCTCATAAAAAAGCCACTCGAGAGCCAAGTCAGAGTGAACACCAGTTCTTGCTGTCCGCCCCAGTAAAGTACAAGATTGCTCGCTAGACCTACCAATAAAATGGCATGTAAGAGAATTAACGTACCCAATCTACGCACCAATATTGGTGTGAATATAAAACCTAATACCTGGGTAATCATAAAGCCGACTTTAACCAGAGCAACTTCATCGACAGATAAGCCTGACGTTGCCGCCATCTCATACGATAACTCGGTAAACATCACGGAGTTAATACCAAAAGCAGCAATCGCAAAAAGCGTCAAAATCAGCAGCGGTGAACGTTTTTCCATTGCAGTTAACCTTGTGCCGCGGTCTCGATCGTTACTTCTGCAGACAACCCCGGATAGACTCGTTGACTCAACTCTTGAGGGATCTCTAGCTCAATACGTACTGGTACACGTTGTACTACTTTTACGAAATTGCCTGTCGCATTTTGAGGTGGCAATAAACTAAACTGTGCACCAGTCGCCGGGGTTATCGAAGAAACACGGCCATGCAATGGATGGTTTGGAAACATATCCAATACTACTTCAACCTCTTGCCCAGGCACAACGTTCTCAAGTTGTGTTTCTTTAAAGTTTGCCTCTATCCAAACATAATCTGGCACCATCACGATGAGCCCCATTCCTGGTTGTACAAACTTGCCGACTTGCACTTGTCTATCTGCCACATAGCCATCGAATGGTGCACGCACCGTGGTTCTTTCCAGTGAAATATTAGCTAGTCGTAAGTTTGCTTCTGCTTTTTTACGCTGTGCTGTCAGTTGCAACTTCTCAGTCATCAATGTGTCGAGCTGTTTTTGCTCAGCAGCTAAGCCCAATTTAGCGGTTTCAAGATTACTGCTTGCTTCAATAGATCGCGTTTTTTGTGCTTCAAACTGATTTTTGCTCACAGATTGCTTTTGTACCAAACGAGAAAGACGTTGAAACTCCGCCGCTTGGTGTTCGGCATTTGCACTCGCGCGGCGAATACCTTGCTTCGCCTGCTCAATTTTCATTAACTGCATATCCGTTTTGATTTGATTTGCAGTAAGCTCAGATTTCGCAACATCTAGTGCTGCTCGAGCAATTTCTTGGTTGGCAATAAAGTCTTCATCATCAATGACAAACAAAGGAGTTCCTTCTCTTACCCACTGGTTATCTTTGACAAAGATTTCGCTTACTTGCCCCCCAACCTCAGGTGAAATGGCCGTAACGTCTGAATGAACATATGCGTTATCCGTCATTACAGTATTCGGCTGGTATAAGGCACAGCCAGCAGCAAATAACGAACCAACAACAAGCGACAAGGCGATAACTTTCTTCTTCATGTTTGAAACCCATTTTATGATTTTCACAAACCGTACTGTACCGTACAGTTTTAGTAAAGATACATTTGATCATTGCCAATTAAAAAGATCAATCTCATTGATTTATCATGAACTTCTTGAGAAAAGTGTTTCGAATGAAAAGAATGAAAATCTAACCATTTGTAATGTAAATAAAAAACACATTTAAACTGAATAAATAAAGAGAGGACTGCAACTCCCCTACCTTTATTGAAGCCTGCTCCCCAACTCGGCGCATCAATCGCAAACAACTTGACTGGCCAAAGTTTTCGAAGCTACCTCACCAATTTTCATTAGCATCTCAATCTGACACATCAACCCAACGATAAGCACAAGCTAGTAGCATTTTCTTCAAACGAATTTGACATCACCCAATATAGTTGTGTATACAACCATATTGTTCGTTCATG
Source organism: Vibrio sp. M60_M70 (assembly GCF_037162085.1). Lineage (NCBI taxonomy): Bacteria > Pseudomonadati > Pseudomonadota > Gammaproteobacteria > Vibrionales > Vibrionaceae > Vibrio > Vibrio sp. M60_M70. The sequence goes on along the minus strand of NZ_JARLUL010000001.1, from coordinate 1,615,344 downwards.
TTATTTGGTGAAATTTTCCATGTCCCAATACAACCATCATCAGTCTCTCGGTCACCTTACGGGGCTTGCTAGTCGTCTGTTTAACCGATTACTCACCACCCGTTTCAAAGATGCTGGTATTGATATGACAGCAGAACAATGGGGTGTCGTGTTGCTGTTACGAAACAACGGTGCCCTTTCTCAAAGTCAGATTTGTGAACTGTTGTACTTAGAAAAATCGAGCGTCAGTCGATCAATTGATGGGCTTGAAAAGCGCGGTTGGACAGAGAGGAAACCTTCGCCAACGGATAGTCGAAGTAAGTTAGTCGTGCTAACAGAAAAATCTTTAGACACCGTTGATACATGTGCAAATATCGCTTCGCTAGTACTGCAAGAAGCCCAACAGAACCTTGCTGATGCCGACCTAGATAACAGCAAACAGCAACTTTCTAGCGTGGTAGCGAACTTACGCAAGCTTAACGGACAAATTTAACTTATCAGCGTACGTTGCGACAGAAGCTGGTTTAACAGTCAGGCTCAACCTTGGAGAAATACGATGACAAAACGCAATGCTTTAATTACAGGTGGCGCTCGCGGAATTGGTGCAGCAACAGCAAAAGCACTCGCTGCAGATGGTTACCGAGTTTTTATCAACTACGTAAATAGTGCTGCGGTCGCGGAAGCGTTAGCTCAGGAAATTCAAAACGCCGGTGGTGAGGCGTACACTTTAAAAGCTGACGTTCGTGATGACGCACAAATACAAGGGATGTTCGACAGCATAGCAAATGAACATGGTGGCGTTGATGTTCTTGTCTCAAACGCAAACATGAGCTTTACCGCAAAACCTTTCACTGAGCAGTCGTGGGAAGAGTTTTCACAAAAGCTAAATGACGAAATGCACGCTGCATATCAAACGGCAAAATTGGCGGTAGAAAACATGAAAGCCAGCCAGTTTGGTCGCTTAATTTTTATCTCTAGCACCTTATCAGAAGCTCCTGCACCAAGCTTTATTGCTCATGGTAGTGCAAAAGGTGCACTTGATAGCTTTAGTAAATACCTCGCTCAAGAACTTGGTCCTTTCGGGATTACGTCTAATGTCGTTGCTCCGGGCCTTGTAGAAACAGACGCAACAAAAGGTGCTCCTGAAGAGTTTAAAGAAACCGTTCGAATGTTCACACCAACGCAGAAAATTGCCACACCTGAAGACGTAGCAAACACCGTGAGCTACTTGGCAAGTGAAAAAAGCGGACATATCACGGGCACATACAATCCAGTATGTGGCGGCGCATACCTACCATAGCGCCAAGTGTGCTAGGCACAAATACAAAGGCATGTACCCATGCCTTTGTATCTTTAGGTATTGCTTTGCAACGCGCAAGCTTCCTTCATGGGCGGTTTTGTCTGAAGAAAAATAGAAAGTCCTATCTATTTCTTATAATCGGTGTATAGTGAGCTCAGCTCCTAACCGTGAGCTATTGATGAAATATTTAGTTCGAGTCTCTTCTTAGTTTTCTTTCGAGTCATTTCGTTACTCAACTCCTGTAGCAACTTATTCTTTATCTTCCATTAAATAGCCTCAGTTTTGATTTAAATACGAACGAGAGTTAGCTCTCTTAGCATGGTTATCACAACGCGCTGTCTTTACATCGATAGATTTATAAGGAATTTAACCTTATAAAAACAATCATTAAGCGTCAAAATAAGACATAACGCTGCATAGCCACTTCGTGTATATATCATCACTATTTAGGAATAGTCATTAGTGGTGAAATATATTAATCAGCGCGATGACAATGGAATATTTAGACTTAATTTAAACCATTTTGACTTCGTTATTCCTATAAAAGTAGAGGTTAATTAGATTAACCTTTAATAAACACGCTCTAGAGGAATAAAAATGAGAAAAAAACGAGATAGCTTTCAAAAAAAGAATAAAAAAAGCAATTATGAAGACAAATTTGAGTTGATGGTAAAAGAATACCACAGCGCAAAAGAAGTATTAGACGCAATGCCAGAAGGTTCGGCTGACTACGACAAGCAGAAAAAGCACTGTGAATCTCTATTTGCTAATGCCGAGCGCTTTTTTAAGCGAAATCAGTAGGTCGATTTAACGCCTAGATAAACATCCGGCAAAACACCATATACGGTAAGGGAGAATCTGCTCCCTTACTTTCAATTAAACCCAACCTTCCGCTAAGTACATCAGTCGCAATTGACTTGGTGAGCCCAGTTTATCTAATGCATCCAACTGAGCGTCACTCAGGTTTGGGCATTTATCAAGGTATACTCGTCCATTTTCGGCATCAAGTGGCAGTTTGTAAGTCAGCTTTTCATTGATTTGACTCGCCTCACCTTTATCGATCGCTCGAACTGCAGGCATGAGCCAATCCCAATCTTCGCCCAATAGCTTTTTAAACGCACTATGAGCAGTTGCCTCAGTTTTACTTGGCGCATCTTCTGGACTTAGCTTCAAGATAGAATCAACGTCAGGGACTAAGTGTTCACTTGGCTCTGAGCCCAACATCTTTTTCAACGTTAAGCGAGCAGCTTCCATCTCTTGTGCTTCTTTAGGCGCTTGAGGTGATGTCATCGCCGTGTTCTCTTTAGGACCAAGGTACGCCATCAATGCGCGTACAGAAGCTGGATCTTGCATGCTGAAGGTAAAGTCTCCTTTTGCATTGGAAACTTCAAGTCTAGGTAAAACACCTGACATCTCACCTTGCATAAGTTGCTCTTTGACTTCTGTATTTAGTCCGTATGCTCCAGCTTGGTTCGCAACAAAACCACCACCACTGATAATGCCAGTCGTGGCAGCCGAACCAATGGCTTCTTTTGCTATCGGCGTAACACCCGCTGTCGCTACGGAGCTCACACCAAAAGTACCCAAACTCCCTGTCGCCATGCCCAATGTCGCCCCAACTGCGCCTTCAGCTGATAACATTGCATGACCTTGTGCTAATGTTTGTTGCATCGGCATAGAGAGACGTTGGTCTCGCCCTGGAAGCTGCGAAATTTGCTCCAGCTGATGGTGGTAAGCTTCAGCATCGCCATTGACTGCCGCTTTGTGCAGCTCACGTCCTGTTGAAATTAATAGCCCTACGCCAGGCAAAGCTAGGTTGATGACTGCATTAACGCCAGAACCTTTCAGTTTTTCTTTGCCCATCTGTAACAGTTCGGCACCAAAACCATCCATTTTCCCCGGGTACTGAGCCTCTAAACTCACCTGCATACGCGGATCTTTGCTGATCGCGTCAAACGTATTTTTAAGCTGCTGGTACGTATCGCTGCTCACCTTGACTTCATCCAACAAGCTGACAACTTCTAAGATTTTGCGCTCAGTAAGCGGCTCACCGCGATAACCAGAAGGGCTAACTAATGAGTAAGCTAGCAAGGCAACCTCAGGCTTTTCTTGTTTAAGTAGCGCCTGTTTCAAATCAAGGTGAGTTTTGATGTTTTCTTGGAAAAACTTAGTGTATTTGCTTCTCAACACGCCTTCGTGGATAGAAGCAAACTTGTGACCTTTGTGGAACGTTGAAGGTTCTTTTACTTCACCTCTTTTACTGATCACTCGGTCATCTTTTTGCGCAGCGACTGCACGAAACTGTTCTAGATCAGGTACTGGGCTTTGGCTGATTTTTTGCGTTGTATTGACCATTTTTCTCTCCTACACACGAAGTGATTGAACATGAGCTTGTTCATGATTAGGGGTGGTTGGAATCGCTTGATCCAACATTGCAAAACGCGCTTGCCACAATTCAGTCTGTTCAATAACCTCATGAAACCAAGCAGTAAGATTCGTCGTGTTTAGGTGCTCAACTGGTTTACGTCCCGCTAAGACAAGCTGTCGACCATTTGGGGCTAAAGCAAGTGCAAGGCTGCCACTACCGATGCCCTGATAATTAGCATGAGCAAGAAGCTCTAAACCTTTTAGTCTTTGTTCGCCCGACTTTTCTAATCCTCCGAACGTCACGGACAACATTAAGTCATCCGTATCTGTCGCGATGAAATACAGCATGTAGCGGTCGTCGACCAGTAGCTGACAACGTTCATTGTCTTCAAAATTCAGTTCGGGTAACTCATTGAGTTGGCAAAACTCCAAGAGCAGTTGTTGAATCGTGTTCATAACTTTTTCCTTTTGTTTCAATAACTCTATTGAACAACGATTGCAGATTGAACGATGTCGGTAATGGCTTTATTTTTGTCACTTTCTCGTCTTCATTGTGAGGTTTTCCGCAGAAATCTCGCTCTAAAAATGAGTTGCCAGAGTAATAAAAAAGAGCAGCTCAGGGCTGCTCTTTCAATAAAGGTTAGAAGATTAGTATTATGTGTTTGCTCACTTCTTTTGCAGAGCGACTAACCCAGTTTATGACTATCAAAAATGACTTCTGTTGGCGGGAACATATTCGAAACAGGTGGTCGTTGCGCATCTCCAAACATTGGTGCACCGAATGCGGATGTTGCCCAAGGATCAACAATTTTCACATCCTTACTCCATGTTGATGGATCTTTGATATCACTCCCCTCTTGTCGACCAACCAGTACATAAAGGTGTGTACCTGAATGACCCTTTTTAAACGCAACCACTTCGACTTTAGGTTCACCTTCAGGTGTGCCTGACATGCCTTGAATCATCTCCGCAGCGGCAGCAAAGGCAAATGTAGTACAGCAGCCGGCTTTCGCGTTTTGTACTGCCTTAGCAATGTTCTGTAGAGTGCTTAATTGCGGTGCGGTTCCTCTTTGTGCTGCAGCTTGAACTCCGTTTGCGGACATAGTCGCTCGTTGATCTTGCATGATTCGCGCTTGATTCGCGTGAAGCGCTTCTAATCTAGGCTTTCCTTTGGTTTCATAAAACTGCGAACCTTTTACACCAAATGTATTTAAGTCTGTACAGGCAAAATCACCAAGCTTTTGAAGGTTAGTTTTATGTTCGTTGATCAGCGCTACACTCGATGAGGTTTTATTCGCTTTAGAAGAAGAGGCCGTTTGTGCGGCTGGCCAATGTGAGCTAGGACCAGACGACAATCTCTCAAGATTTTTCAGACTACCGAGCGTTAACTTGTTTTCACCGTTCAACACATTTTGTAGCATCAGCTTCGCAACGTCTTTAGGAATGCCCTGCTTCGTGAGCAGATTCACCACAATGTCTTTCGCTTTATTCTGGTGGCTAATACGCGCGCTGACGCTTTTGTTTTTAGGCGCCCCTTCTTTAACAAAAATATCTTTGCCATTATGCGCTCGAACCTCTTTATCGTCAGCTTGATTTTGTGTCGCCAAATGGGACGTTAACTGACTCAACGAATGCATGTGTGATGTATTAATATTGACCATGTTTGATGCCTTAAACCTGAATAAATGCGTGTACGTCTGTTTGGCTAAAATCTACAACCGTATTGTTCTGAAATAGCTGAGCCCAAGTATCCACTAGCTCATTCAGTTGAATCATTAAGTTAGCAATATTGGTGAGTTCACTCTCGGCCGCGATGGCAACCTGAAGAACCACATCTTTAGTGGTTGGATTAACGCAAAACTGCACACCGCCGGTTTCTCGATATAAGAAGTTGTATTCAAGTAAAACTTGAAGTTTATCTAACGTAATATCCTCTTGTTCTATGTGCAGGTTTTTAGAAATCAACAACTCGCCTTTTTCCTCCACAAGCAGAACATCGACACTGTTATTTTCAGCAAAATGCAGTGACCACATTTGATCGTCATACGCTGTCACGCGTTCAAGTTTCAGCACTTCTCCTAGTTCAGAGAGAAGCATTTTAATCTTTCCTGTATCCATGTTGTGTCCTGTCTAATTTAATATACCTAAGTAGCCTCGAAATATCTGATGCAGCGAGACGACTTGGGTATAACGGCTTATTTAAATAAGCTCATAAGGATAAGAGCGATTTTATGGCGTGATAGACACAAGAGCTTTATTTAAACGTCTCAATTTTATTGCTATTAGCCGTTTTAGCGAGGTAGAAAAATGAAGAATAAGTTGGATAAAGAAATAAGAAAAGAGCGGCAATCGCCGCTCTAAAATTGGAATAGAAGAGAAAAATTACTTGATGCCGTGAAGGCTGTTCTCTGCGTTCATAGCCAAAGGATTGAATGAGTCGTTACGAAGTTCTGCTATCGCGTATAGCATGCGTCCCATGCGACCGTTTCCATCAGTAAACCCGTGATACCCAATGACTCCTGCAAACAAGTGTTTACCCAGATCTTTATCCGCCACTGGGTTTTCTTTCAAAAATCCTTCAATGTGCTGCTTTAGCATCCCCTCACCACCAATACTTGAAGGCAGAGTACCACCCGAAATATTTGGCCCTCTGTAGTCACGTTCAACATCAGGTACCAAGCGAGCGTGTAGCTCTTTTAAGTTGTCCATATTCAATAAGTCTTTACCATTAGATGCGTACTCTTTAAGTAAAGACGTAATGTTTTCGGCATCGTTTCCTTTAGAGTTAGAAGCATTAATGATCCACGCCGTAGCTCGTTCGACATTATCGGTGACGCCACTTTTGTTAAACGCGTCCTCTGCCAGTCCTTCAGCGTATACACCTTGGCTTAGATCGGTGCTTGCTAGACCTTCGATATGACGTTGCGCCGATTTAAGATGCATCACCTCCATATCAAACACCGCTTGCATTTGATTGATGCTACCTGCCGGGTTTTTCTGCGCTGCAGATACACCACCGCCGTAATCTTTTACTACACGTCCAGCAAGCGACTTCGCTGCACTTTCTCCAATCAGTGATGTGAGGTTTTTACCAGAATTGGTTTCTAGCATTGATTCTGTCATTGCTCGCTCCGCTAACTGGTTTAGCTCAGCAGAGTGCGATTGGACCGTTTTGCTATCCAATTTTGCGAATGCATTTAATACATCTGATGCGGTTTTTATGTTTCCATCTTTGAAGAACATTTGTCCATGCTCAACAGAAGAAGCAGCTCGTAAACGCTGAGCTTGGCCTTGCTCATTATCAAATACGGCTTTTGTAAGGGCTTTCGCAACCGATTGTGAGCTGCCTTCGCGAAACAATTTTCCTGTCGCTTCAAAAAATCGCGCTACCGCACCATTAGTAGGATTGGTACGAGTAAATTCTTGGGTCGCTGCGTTGATTTGGTATTCTTTGCCACCAATACTCAGCTTGCCTTCGTTTAGTATCTCGTTGCGAGCTTGCGGCATGGCAGCCTGCAATGCGCTAACACTTCCAAAACTGATCATGTTTTAAACCCTTAATGTGGAAAAATGATTAGTACTCGTTACCGGGACTTCGGTTGTTTTATTGGTTACTTTTTGCGTGTTCGCACTTTTTAACCATTCGATGAAATTCGCTAATGATTCATCAAGAAAAGAAGCAGTTAACAGTTGCTGGTGCAGGTGTATGAAACCGATGTATCCCGTTTCTGCCTCCCAGAATACCGCTGGAGAGCCTTGCGTTAAGGCATCTTTCATATGTTGATGCAAAACATCATCACTCGGCTTATCGCCTGAAATCAGCCCAATAAGTGTCAGGCGATCTTCTTGTGCGCGAATTGTGATTGCTGTGTTTTGGTCAATGAGTAGATGACAACAATCATCCTCATCAAAAACCAGCGACTCCAGTTGGCAGCGGCTGGCAAAATCTGTCAGTAAAGAAGTTATAAATCCATTAGCCATTCGACTAAATAATCCTATTTTTGTTGTTCTAGAGGCGCTGCTTGGTTGCAACACTTATCAACTAAGCAGCTTTCTTAGGTGTATTCTTAAGGATTTATGGCAGTGAATATTTTAGAAATGGTCGGATTTTTTTGTTTAAAGGCATTAAAATGAAAAAACTCAGCAAGTGCTGAGTTTTTAAGATTTATTCATGAATCGTAATTTTACGCTCACTGAGCTGCTTCACCATCGCTTGCTTTAATGCATGCAACTGTCCATCAATACTGGCGTCGATGATCCCAACTTCTGTTTCCAAAATGCAGCCTCCATTTTTCAAGCGCGCATCTGCTACCACGTCAACGTAACCGACTTCAGGGAAATCACTTAATACACCAGCCACCTTTTCCCTCACCTCAACAACCTGCTCTGGGTGAACATGTAAAATGACCTGCTTTTGGTTGCTCACCAATTGCAACGCTTCTCGCACGACGCTCACCGTGGTATCGACATCATCAAAGGTATCGATGATCTTACGTACCGCTTCTAACACCACGCCTGTCATTTTTTCTTCGACTTGCTGATAGTAATCATTACAACGCGCTAGGGTTTCAACCATCGTTTGCGCATTTTCAATCTTGGCTTGTACGAGACCATCTTGATAACCACGTTGTTTTTCAGTTTCGTAGGCTTGTTGGGCATTAGCAATGATGCTTTCAGCTTTGGAGTTCGCGGCTTCAACTAAGTGTTGCGAATCAAGATAACTGGCATAATCTTTCGCTTTCAGCACCTTTAAGCCAGGTGCCAGCTGCAAGTTGTCTGTTTTTATTTCAACAAATGAAACCATTGGGGAATAACCTGTTTTGCGATTTTTTTTGTGAGTCGATACGCCAGATCTCGCTGATCTTTTGCCAACCAGCTAGCCATTTCCGTACTCTCGCTGAGCTGCTGTTCTAGTTTGAATTGCCAACGCAGAACAATGTCTTCTGGCGAGTTAACTAAAACAAACCTTATCCAGGAGTACCCAAGCGCTTGCATTTTTGCTTCAAAAGACCGCTCATCCAATGATTCTGGCAACGGATGTTGCCAACCTTGCGGCCAACTGGATAACAACATCGGCCCGTTTTGAATCAAGAACCGAGCGCCTTCCAATCCAAAGACGTTGTTCAGAACCTGTTTCGGATGTTTTAAAACAACGCCTCGCATTGCCACACAATGTAAAGCTCCGCCCACCATCAATACGAGTTGATTCAACGCATCCGCTGGGAGCAACGCCAAGCTATGGCAAGGTTTGTTAAAAGCCGTCTCTGGAACGGGAGATAACGCCCACTCATTTATGCACCATTGGTTAAACATGGGGTTATCTCTCCAACCTTCAATATTTAGTAACCAAGGCTGTTTCTGTTCTATCCAACTTTTATGGATGTATTGGCAAGGCGCGTAGTTAAATTGATGTTGTACCTGCGCGAGTGGTGTTTCTGGTTTAACCACGCTTTGTGTTCCTGCGGCACCAAGTAAAAGTAGCGATATTTGAACCGATAAGCGCAGCTACCAAGAACACCAGGATGGCGACAAAATTATTCGCCGTCTCTTTGGTGACCTGAACCGACAAAATGCTTTTAAATTGATTGTTTTGAGTAGCAACTCGTACCTCTGATGAGGGTACCATCACTACGCTGATTCGATCGTAATTCAACCCCTCAATACTGTTGTTCACCAATAATTTGATCTGCGGAACATACGAGTCAAGCGCAATATCCGCCGCATGTTTAATAAACACAGAGGCAGATGCAGGCGTTGGACGCTCTCCTGGACGTAGATCTTGATCTTCCAAAACAACATGAACACGTGCCACCAGCACGCCATCAATTTGAGATAAGGTTGAAGAAAGTTCTTGAGATTTCGCATACACCAAACGTGCTCGTTCTGCTAATGGCGACGAGATCAAATCGTCTTTAGGAAACACCTCTTTCAATGTAGAAAACTGCTCTCTTGGATACCCTTTTCGCTTCAGCGCGTCTACAGCGAAGGCGATTTGAGAACTGTCTACCATTAACTTGACGGTGTTGTCTTTGTCAGGTTCTTTTGTTGCAACGACACCTTCGGATAATAAGATCGACAACATCTCATTCCCCTCTTTCTGAGTTACGTTGGTGTACAGCTCGGTCTGACAACCCACCAGAAACAACGTGAGCATGATGAAAACCGCTCTCATTTTATTCATCATCACTATTGTGCCTTCAATAAGGTTTCTACGTTTTGTGTGGTTTTACCCACGGTTTTTGCGATCAGCTCTTCTTGAAAAGTAATGCGCGTCAGTGCCCACTGCATTTGCAGTAATTGGGCCGGATCATCACCCACCATCTTCATGTTGTCTTGCAGGTTACTTTTCGCGTTATCGATAGTATTTTTTAACTCGCTGATGTTTTCGAGCAAACCGCCCTCCAAGCCATTATTCGCCTCGGGAACCGACATGGCTTGCTCGAAACGTTCACTTAAACCGTCCTCGACTTGTGCATCCTGCAACTTATCAATGTTGGTTTGCATCACCTCGGTGTACTGCGTGTTTATCATATGTACTCCTAAGACAAATCTAACTTGTGACTATGAGTCACGATGTTTTTCACCATCGCATTTTTTTGAATCATGAAGCTAAGCTCATCACGAACCATGTCCAGTGTTGATGCCATATCAGGTAACGACTTCAACTCAGCCCAGCAGTGCCACAAGGCTTGTTCTTTCTGGGCACCAAGTGGAAAATGCTGCGCCAACATTTCTTTAAGTGCTGCTTTATCGACAGGTGGCTCGGCAATAAGCTGGCCCGAAAAATCCCCTAGCAACTCCTGCTTCAACACCTTTAATAAATCGGCTTGCGGGTGTTCGGTGCCCTTTGCACTCTTCGCCTCATAAAAGGCGTACCACATTGCCTCTCGTTTAACTTGAGGATCGGAGAACGCTTCATTCAACGATGATAAGACGCTTTGTTTACTGACAACATCTGCGTCTTTTAGTGATTCATACCACGCTTTGATGTCCGCCAGTTTCGCTTCTGTTTTCTCTAACGTCTCTTTTGGAGAGGCGTGTGAGGCTTCCGCTTGCTTGGCATTACGCTCCATGAGCACATTCATCTTATCTTCATCGCTCCGCTCATAATGGCGCGACTCCGATTGGCGCAGAGGTTGAGGCTGAAGAGTTAGATTACTTGAATCAACGATCATCCAAGGTTCCTAATGTCCTGAGAAAAGCTTGCAGCAAATGCTTGGCTTTCTTCGCTTCCCTGTGATGCGAGTTCTACCCAACTTTCCGCTTTGCTCAAGAAACCAGCTTTGGCGGAAGCAAGGGCCGCTAAACTGATCAGATCTGGATAGGCGTTGCAAAGTGGTTCGAGCAATTGATGAGCCTCTTCGTACAAGCCTTTATTCATAAGGCTCATTGTACGAATCATCACCACGGTCTCTTCAGAACCAGAGCTTGCTTCAAGGCCGTCCGCAATCGTGTTAGCTTCTTGATGACGATGCATACCGGTTGCCATCAGCGCGATTTCAGCCAGCAATTGGCGCATTTCTCGTTCCATGCTTTATACCTTCTGGAGAATCGACTGCATCACATCTTTAATCGCACGAGTAGTGGTCGCATTGATGTTGTAAACAACAGACCATTTGTTGATCGCGTGCTGAAGTTCAGCCAGCTTAGATGGATCATCGGCGTTTGTTTCTAGGTTCTTGATGGCAGTCGTCACCTCTGTGTTGGCATCTTTCGCTTGTTTTTCTAACTTAGTTTTAACATCATCAAGGTTTACACTGCTACTAGCATCGTAAAATGACATAAGACTTCCTCGTATTTTTTAGTTCGCTTCGTATGATTCAACGACCGCATGTGCGGCGGTGTAAGCTTCATACTGTTTGAGTAGCAATTGGTACTGCTGTGGTGAGCACCCTAAATCCAACTGACGTTTCACCACCGCTTGTGCTTCTAAGAGCTTGCTCTTAATCTTGTGCACTTCCGCACCGTTTTTGTCGTTATTTAAAATTTGTTCAAGATTTGTCATTGTTCGTCTCGCCCTCGTATCCGAGTTCTATTGTTATCACCCGCCCGCCTTTGACCAGCTCAATGCCAGCAGGCGTAACACTGGATATGCGGTAGCCTTGAGGCGTTCTTGCACCAACCATGTAACGAACGTTATCGGTCAGAATCACATATGGAACCTGACCAAAGTTAACGCTACGAAACGGGAAATCGATGTTGGTGCCTTTACTCACCTTAGGTATGGATTTCAAAACTAAATACGGTTTTTCACCATATTGTTCTCGGAAGTCTCGAGTCACACCGTAAAATCGAGTCGTTTCGATATCATCAAGTTCCCCGCGTACTTCGATGCGATCACCGCTGGTAACCAACTGGACTTTTTTCAGTAGCTCCGCATCCGTCAATAAGGCTTTTAGCGTATCCATATAGGCACCCGCTCTTTGCAGTTCAACCTTCCACGCTACGAGGCCCGGTACGTCTCGCTCTAAAATTTGCTCAACTTGGTTCCAGCGGCTTGCATCATCGATATAACCCGTCAGTAACAGTGTGCCCGTCTCATCCCCATTTTCGACTTTCACCTGGTGATAGCCGAGGTTTCGCAAAATAAATCGAACCCCGCGACGGATTTCTTCCATCGTTCTTAAGTCACTTTTGTAATTGATACCTAATACATCAATTCGACCAAGCAGATCGAGTTTCTGAGTTCGATCTTCAACATAGCCTTCCAAAACCGCTTGGCGTGCGGCGGCATTCCATTCCACACGAACGTCGCTAAGTTTGAGCTCGCCTAAGATGTTGCGCACCAAAACAATGGGTTCTGCTTCTGTGACAGTCTCATTATTGTTTCCGTTAGCTTGGCTGTACCACATACCAGCAAAAATGACACTCGGGACAAAACTACAAAGCAAGGCGATGAGCGTTGTTTTTTTCCAGCTAGAGCGTTGTACAGCAACAACAGGTGTATCCTGTTCGCTAGATTCGTCGCTGACGTTACTCACGATTAACGCATCTTCTGCGTACCCCAGTGCGAACTTCACAACGCCTACAGAGACAACGGCATGGCGTGACAACTCGATCCCATCATCTTCAACAGAGATGTTTTCACCGTTAATATTTGCCTCTTTGCAGCCTCGTAAAATGACCGAGTCTTGCTGGCAAACCAACGTGAAATGGTTAGCTTCGACCCCAGCATCAGACAGCACGAGATCTGCGATAAAGTCGTCACTGCCAAGCACAAGAGCGCCCTCAGGTAAGGTGACTTCAACTCCGGAATGCACGCCTGATAAAATACGAATTTTCCATTGCTGCATCGCGGTTAAGGCTCCTCTGATGGACGCACACACTCACTTTGTGAGTCATCGCATTCCAATACTTTTACACGCCAACCCTTTTGCCCTGTCGGCAATTGGCACTGCGTCAATTGAGACGACTGTTGCTGTGACAATAAGTCTTGCTGATAGCGCTCTGCTTGAGTCTTTGATGTGCAGCTATACACTTCGACGACCGATTTAAATTCAGCACTGTTGTTGGAAATGTTGTTGAGCTTGCCAATGCTTGGTCGCAGATCGTACTCATTACCAATCAACACACTATCGCCAATACCATCCACAACGATTCGCGGTTCTAGAATAAACATGCGCACCGTGCGGCGTTTAGTGTTGGTATTACTTCTAAACAACGCACCTAAATATGGGATGTCTCCCAACAGTGGTACTTTACGTAACTGATGACTCACTTCATCTCGGTACACACCACCGATGAGCAAGCTCTGTCCTTGCTTCACCGTCGCCAAGGTACTGATTTCAGTTTTACGAACGGAAGGAAGGTCGTCGACACCACCATCGGTAATCTTTGCCCCGTCTTCGAGATGAAGGCTCAGATTGATTTCTGGTCGGGCTGCAAACCTGTCACCAACGATACGCGGGACAATTCTCAGTAACGTGCCATACGTGACCTCTTCCAGTGCTGCGGTCTCTTTACCAACCAGCTTGACGTAAAACGTGCTGCTGTTGTTCAGTACCGCTTCGACATTTTCTTGGGTTAGCAGTGTTGGTCTTGAAACCACTTGAGCACTGCCTTGAGATTCCAATAATCGGATTTGAGCCAACAGGTAATTCAGATTGGTTGAATCAAGCAAAGACTTAAAATTTTGTCCGCTGCCGAGAGTCACATCACCCGAACTCACATCCCCTGTTGTTTTGATATCAACAATTCGATTATTTCCGACAGACACTCCCGCTCGCCAATCCACGCCTAACTGACTTAAATCGTTGGCACTGATGTCGACAATCGATAATGCAACTTCAATTCTTGATTGCGGTTGGTCCAATTGAGCGACCAGTTTGCGATAGAGCGGTAATCGCGCTTGAGTATCACGAACAATAATCGCATTAAGGCCCGGCTCTGCTTCAACCGTTGCTCCGCCATGAACTGAGGCGGTTTTATTGCTTTTTACAGGCTTATCTAAACTGGTAACTTCTTTGTTCGACGCACTCGTCACTTGAGTTTGAACACCAGACACGACTCGCTTTAAAACCGATGCGATACCCGGAACCGTAATGGTCTGGTCTCGATATGCAATTTCTCTATCCGTTGCAGAAGCGTACTTCAAAGGAATTATTTCAACGAATAACTCGTCGGTTGAATTCGATTTCTGCAGCAGGCGCGTTTCTAATGCTTCGGCCGTTTGTACAACTAAGTCGACATAACGTGGAGGACCTGCAAGATAAACCAACCCTTTACTTTCAGCGGCTCTCCACCCATAGCGCGAATCCCACACTCCAGTGGAAATTAACGTGCTTCGTAGCTCTCTGGCGGTCAATAATTCTAATTGGAGTAAACGTGAGCGCGTTTCTGTCGCCTTATAGACATGTAAGACGGCACCATCGAAATACCACATCAAGTTATAGACTTGCGATAAGTAGCCGAGGAACTCAGCCGGGTCATCAGGAGTAAAACGTCCACTCACTCGATCATTAACTTTGTCACTCACAGAAACCGAAACGCGATAGTTTGCGCCAAAGTTATTCAACAACTCTTTTAATGAGTCGTTATCTGCATAGTATCGGAATGGTTGTTCGGGCCAGTGTAAGTCTGTTGCTTGTGCGAACCCCAACGGAGCAAAGCTCACAGCACACAACAGTATCTTTGTGGCAGCACGTCTGATGTTCGGAAAGACTTTTCGCATCATGGCAACCACACATTATGATTAATCGTGTGGTTCACGCGCTCTTGCTCCAATAATGCCATATAACGCTCACATAGATTAACGTGCTTAGAAAGCAAAGAAGAGAACAGCTCAATCGAACAGTCCTCGATCCTCACTTTGCTTTGCAAAATCAGCTGCTGATCATCATTCGCTGTTAGTACGCAGCCATCTTCACGGATGGTTTTTAATGAGAGCTGCATGCAACGTTGTAACGCTTGTTCTTGTTGATAATCTAGATGCTCTTTAAACTGGAAGGGTAAAGCCGCTTCCCATAGAAACCATGATGCGTGTTGTTTGATGCTCAGTGACGACTGATCAACCTCGATGTTGTAAGAGCCATTTTCTGAGGCAATAAAATCCCCTACCTTTAGCGTTTCCGCTAAAGACTTCATCATCTTATCTAACATTTAACGCCCTATTTAAATCTGGCTGAGGTGATTGCAAGCCTGGCCGCACTGGCCGCTTTGAGAGTCAAAATAGTAGTGATCGATGTCGCCAACAATTTGCATGCTCTTGAACCACTGCCATACTTTCGCAACCGCATTTTGGTCGTTGTAAACCACATCGCATGCATCCCAGACTTCGTTCAGCTCAGGAGCCTCAAGTCGAACTTCCGAACACCACTTTTTCCACTCAGAGATAAACTGAGCAGTCGTAGAAGTGTACTCTGCGAACCCTTTAAGCTCGTCTAGGGACGGTTGCCACTTCTCAATTAACGAACGATGACATTCAATCACTTGCATCTGTTGTTCACTCAACGTCCCGAGTTGATCTTTCAACCGGTGTTGTTGGCGCTCAATTAAATCGAGTTGCTGTTGTACAAACACCGCACTGGTGTCCTCTCCCGATAGTTTCGACCAATATTCCTTTTGAATATCGAGCTGATTGATAAGCTGTTCCACTTTAATGGAGGCATGCAAAGCGCTTTGATCAACTTGACGGTTAATCCACTCGTTTAGCGATAAATGAAAACAAAGCATCAACGTTTTTGGCACCGCTAAATTGAAGCGAAAACCAAGACGCGCGTTGATGTATTCCAGTCTTTGTTCAAAGGTCACGAGTGTGCGGCTATCACTGAGCTGCGACCCAATTTCCAAAAATAAACGCATGGCGAATCGGTCAAGCGACGCACCGAGCTTTTGATACGTTTTCACCAACTGGCTTGCGCACAGGCTATCGACGACGCTTCTATCCAACAAGCGCTGAAGTAAAGATAACTGTTCATAATTAATGACGCCTTCACTCAACAATTGTCGGTGATTGACGTGCACAACATTGAAATCCTGCGTTGATCTAGAAGCACTTTCATATCGAGCTCCTCTCTGCAAAACAGTCACTTTCCGTTGTGTCACAATGCTGTCTGGAAAAAGCGAACGGCGTCGCCAATGCTGCTTTTTCATTTATGTTCGTCTCCGCACCCCTCTCGAACGATCCAGAAAGAAAGAGGTGTAATAATTTTTAATCGTTCGTTGTTACATGACGCATAATAGAATTTACGCTGATGAGTGACTTTCAAAATTAGTCAGAAAATTTTAGTCCCAAGTCATTTCATTTCGCGATAGCTACTTGATCGTCTCCCGAACGTACACGGCTTGGCGTCGTTCCAAAACGACGGCGGTAACTCTGCGTAAAGTAAGACTGACTAGAAAACCCAGCCTCCATCGCCACATCCACGATGCTCATCTTGCTCGTCAACAGGAGTTTATGAGCGTGCAACAATCGGCGCTCACTGATCCAAGCTCTTGGTGAAATGCCATAGTGCTCATTAAATAGCTCTTTAAAAGTCGTTAAGCTAGCACCAAACTCTTGCGCATAGTCAGTCAACTTCCACTCTTTGAGATAGTGTTGTTCCATAAATCGACGTAACCGTTCCGATGTTCGGTTAGTTTGTTGTGACAGCAACACATAGAGTGATTCGCCCCCTTTGCCGTGCAGCAAAAGAATGAGTAACTCTTCATATTTTAGGCACATGATCGCATCTGGATACGCCTGTTGCTCAAGCGTCTGCATGCTGGAAAGCACTTGCTCTACGAGTATGTTCAAACCAAAAGTAAACAAGCCAGAACAAACTTTATCTACCTTGGGCAGCATCATCAAAAGATCACTGTGCTTTTGTAATAACTGGCTAACGAGTTCGTTGTCGTAGGTTATAATCGACGCTTTGTATGCCCCGTCTAAGGGCGAGTACTCGAATAAGTAATCCCCTTGGGATAGAAACACCCCGTTTTCTGCCGCAACATCGATTGTGCAATCACCTGTTTGAACTCGAAGCTGACCATTGTGAACGACAACAATGTGAGATTGGTCTGAGTGAAATACTTCGTCAGATTTTTCATAGCGGGAAAAACTACGAATTTTTCGCGAGCTCGAGCCGACCTTTTCTGTGTTTAGTTGGCCTGACACATCCATTTTCTACCCTTCATTATTTTGAGTTTCTCAGTACGAGTGTTGAGAAACTTTCAAAGCAATACTTTGATTGTTGTTATTTCTAAGTACTGCTATATCAATTAAAGAAGCAAAGAAAAGAGCATAGAAGTTCATATCACTTACCATACCCCCCGAATAATTAGCGAATATCCTAAGCATTACCCTTACCTAAAGGTAAAAGTTTATCTTAGTAAACTCTGCTGTCCGTCTTTATTATTTTTATCAGATAGCGTTTATTATTAGCCAAAACTTAAATATCATTTCGTTATTAAAGTTTAGGATTTTTGTTATACATTAGAATAAAATTAAATAGATTATGGTATCGTTTATCGAACAAACTGAAATTTCCAAAATCTTAAAATTGTATGTTTTATAGCCTAAAACGCCAAGCCAACGTGTTCAAGGAGCGAGATATAATCATAAAGAATGCTATTTTTGCAACAAGTATAAGTCTAAAAAACAACTGACCCGATGACTTAAACCATGTGATTAATGTTTGTAAAAAACAACAAAACTTTCACAACAGGAAAGAGCAAATCTTTATTTTTAATAATTTAGTAAGGTCTAATTAAATGTAACCGATTACTTTTCATCTGGTTAATTTTTTGGCACGAGTATCAAGTTTTCCTGTTTTCCCTCCACTGAAAATAAATAGTTCTTTTCTTTTTCCGCTA
Source organism: Vibrio sp. M60_M70 (assembly GCF_037162085.1). Classification (NCBI taxonomy): domain Bacteria; kingdom Pseudomonadati; phylum Pseudomonadota; class Gammaproteobacteria; order Vibrionales; family Vibrionaceae; genus Vibrio; species Vibrio sp. M60_M70. The sequence continues at coordinate 1,597,406 of NZ_JARLUL010000001.1, read as the reverse complement.
CAAGTTCCCCATTCGAGTATAGCTTTCCAATTATCTTCATGTTTCCGTCACCAGCTTGAATCGGTGCAATTAAAAATGAATACTGTACGGGTAATTGAACGCCTTGGTAGTGCTGAAATGCAGACTTAAAGCACTGATTTTCAATTACTTTACATATCTCCACATCAAGAGACGTAATCGAAGGTGGAAAGTATCCATCGACAGAAACCCAACCATAGAGTGTCGCCTGACTCTTTGTGTCAAAGCTACCTTCCCTTACAATCGGCACAGATTGACTACACCCACTTAGTAGGAATAGTCCGACAAAACCAGCCCACATAGAATTGTTCATTATGACACCATAAACTTATTTTATAGACTTAGTTCATTTTAATTTCACACAATTCTTTATGTAAAAATATAAAAGATCAACTTATATTTATACTACAAGCGGACAATAAATCGCATTCTTCAACAACACAGATTTAACATTAGATTTAATTTAACTCATAGTGACTGCGCCCTAATACACTTTCAATTAGGTGGGTATATTAGAGAACAAAGATATTTAAATATCTAAGAACAACCACAATATGCATCAGAGCACATTTGTTATCGCTGTTCTATTTAGCTCACCGAAATTAAAAACCAAAATATAATAACAACCGACCAATATTGATAAACACGAAGAGATACATCTAATATTTTCCTTGATAAAATTTCAAAAGGGACTATTCCTATGTCAGCACGCCAAACTATCGATGAGATTTTGCTAAAGTTTGCTCATCAAATAGGCTTGCCTGCACTGCATCTAACGGAAAATGAAGTAAGCTTAGCGTTTGATGATAATCTAAGAGTGCATATCATCTTTCATCCTGAATCGACAACCCTCCAGCTCGAAGCTGAGATTGTTGGTCTTCAAATCGTTAATTCCGATCTCTATCGTTCTTTCCTAGCCTTTAATTATCACTGGCCTGAGCATCAATTATTCTTTAGTTTAGATAATCATCGACATGTACTCTGTTTAAACCGACTCATTAACATTAAGCGACTGGATTATGAGTATTTTGAAACTGCTTTGGCGGAATTGTTGACGCAAAGTGAGTCGTGGGAGTCGTTATTGTCTGCTCATGTCGCCACTGCTGAGGTAGCTCCGATGCCACAAACTTTAGACTTAAGAGTTTAGGTGTCTCTATGTCCAACGACATCCAATCTAAATACACTAACTTACCGGTTCATGAAGTAAAGCAAGCACAGCAAAGTGATGCTCTGCCACAAGGAACGTTTCATGGCCGCAAAGTGACCCTACTCTCTTCATCAGAAAGCAGTTTGGCTCGAATGAGCTCTAAAAGAGAACTTAGCGAGTGTTTAAACCAGTTTGCGAGTCTTGAGTCTTGTAATCGCGTCTTGGATTTTGATCAGCAGTTTAGTCTTGAAAAGCAAAACACCGCGGTCGAAAAACTACTTGAACGAAAAGTGACCGTAATTCAACGTTCCTGAGCACGCAATATAGATGGGTTCAAAATATAAATTTCACGTATATACACCCTCCCACCCGCAAGCCCATGCAATAAAAAACCCCGAAGGCTCGGGGTTTTGGTTAGTACTGCTTTTTCTTTGTTAACTACTTCATTTAGAAGAAGCCTAGTGGATCAACACTGTAGCTAATCAATAGGTTTTTCGTATTTTGGTAGTGATCCAGCATCATCTTATGTGTTTCGCGGCCGATACCCGACTTTTTATAGCCACCGAACGCAGCGTGTGCAGGGTAAGCGTGGTAACAGTTAATCCAGATTCGACCAGCTTCGATATTACGGCCCATACGATATGCGACGTTCGCATCACGCGTCCAAACGCCTGCGCCTAAGCCATATTCGGTGTCGTTCGCGATTTCTAATGCTTCCGCTTCATCTTTAAACTTAGTGATAGCAATCACTGGGCCAAAGATCTCTTCTTGGAAAATACGCATCTTATTGTGGCCTTCCAACATCGTTGGCTGAATGTAGTAACCCTGATTGATTGACTCTGGCTGTTCAGATACGCCACCACCAAAGACCACTTTTGCGCCTTCTTCACGGCCGATTTCGAGGTAACTTAAAATCTTATCAAACTGTTCTTGAGAAGCCTGAGCACCAACTTGAGTATCGGTATCGAGCGGGTTACCTTGCTTGATTAACTGCGCACGTTCCGTCAATTTCTCTACAAACTTATCGTAAATCGCTTCATGAACTAATACGCGAGATGGACAGGTACAAACTTCGCCTTGGTTGAAGAAGCCAAGTAGCGTACCTTCGATACACTTGTCGAGGTACTCATCTTCGTAATCGAAAACATCTGAGAAGTAGATGTTTGGAGATTTACCACCCAACTCAACAGTCGAAGGGATCAAGTTGTCCGCCGCACATTTTAGAATGTGATTGCCAACTTGTGTTGAGCCCGTAAATGCGAGTTTCGCAATGCGGTTGCTGGTTGCAAGCGCTTGGCCTGCTTCTGAACCAAAACCATTAACAACGTTGATGACGCCCGGTGGCAGTAGATCACCGATCTTTTCCATAAGAACCAGAATCGACGTTGGCGTTTGTTCTGCTGGCTTCAATACCACGCAACAACCTGCCGCAAGTGCCGGTGCCAGTTTCCAAGCCGCCATCAACATAGGGAAGTTCCAAGGGATGATTTGACCAACTACGCCAATCGGCTCCGGGAAGTGGTAGCTTGCTGTGTGCTCATCCAGCTCCGCCGCACTGCCTTCTTGTGCGCGAATACAGCCAGCAAAGTAACGGAAATGATCTACCACTAAAGGTAAATCTGCCGCCAAGGTTTCGCGAACTGGTTTGCCGTTTTCCCAAGTTTCGGCAACTGCCAACTCTTCTACATGCTGCTCAATACGATCAGCAATTTTCAGCAAGATGTTCGAGCGTTCAGTCACACTGGTTTTTGCCCATTTAGTTCTGATGTTGTGTGCCGCATCCAATGCTAAGTTGATATCCGCCTCGCCAGAACGAGCAACTTTACAATACGCTTGTCCGTTGATTGGTGAGATATTGTCAAAATACTCACCATCCGTTGGTTTTACCCATTCCCCACCGATAAAGTTATCGTAATGCGATTTAAAGTTAACAATGGCATTTTCACTACCTGGCTGTGCATAGATCATAACTCTTCCTTTTGTTTCTCGTTCAATGTGTTATTGCAGTGTCGTATCGCACTGTTCACAAAGAGCATTACGCAAGTCACACGCCAACTACACCACACTTGTTGTTAATTAAATGTAAAACTATGATTACCAAGCGATAACAAACCAAGTGAGCGATGTTTGAGCGGATGTATGGTGTGAACACCAATGTTCAAGTGTTCCAAAATGGCACACCCTCACTGTGACAAAATGGTACAGTCATGGAACTTCAACACATTAGCGATAACAATTGGCTTTCAACTTCATGGATCCGAAGTGAACAGGCGGGTTTAAAACAGCGTCGACGCCCTGAAGATATTCGAGTGACACCAGCGACACTTCAAGATAGGCGTCACCAACTCAACTTCTTATTGGAAACCGTCACCCAGTTTGCTCTCCCGCTGTTTAATCAGCTTTTTGCTCATAGTGACAGCCGCTTAATTCTGACGGATGCCGACGGCGTCATCATCGGCAGTTGGGGACAACCTAAGTTCCGCGAGAAGTTGACCGAAATTGCGCTAAGCTCTGGTGCGTGCTGGCAAGAAAAGATCAAAGGCACCAACGCGATTGGGACTGCGATAGTTGAAGCAAAACCGGTCTCAGTCATCGGCGATCAACACTTCATCCAACATCATCGTTTTATTAGCTGCTCGGCCAATCCTATTTTCGATCATCTTGGTCATTTGATTGGTGTGCTAGATATCACCAGCGAACAAAAGAAACATGATTTCTCAACGCAAGTGCTGGTACAGAACATGGTTCAGCAAGTTGAAAATCAATTGCTTAACTTGATTCCACAAGGGCATATTCGTGTGGATTTGGCGTGTGAAAAAGGCTTACTAAACAGTGGATGGCAAGGCATTATCATCGCTAATGAAGATGGACAGATTCTTGCGCACAACCAAGTTGCTTCTCAGCTCCTCGCGCAACAAAACGTCATCGGGCAATCGCTCGACGACATTCTTTCTATCCAAAGTGCCGACCATCCTTTCGTGTTCAAAACAAAGCCGTTGACCGACAAAAAAGTGAAGTCTCGTTCCGTTACCGCTTCCAATGATCTGCATTACGGCGATTCTACTGTCGAACATTGCTGGCAACAAGCCAATCGCGTTATCGATAAAGACATCAGTTTACTGATTCTCGGAGAGACTGGGGTTGGTAAAAATGAGTTTGTGAAAGCACTGCACAAAAACAGCCAGAGAAAGACTGGGCCTCTGGTTTCCGTTAACTGTGGCGCACTACCGAAAGACTTGGTTGAGTCTGAATTGTTTGGCTACGTGGCTGGCGCATTTACGGGCGCAAACAGCAAAGGCTATCAGGGAAAAATTCGCCAAGCGCACAAGGGGATTTTGTTTCTGGATGAAATCGCAGATTTACCCTTGGAAGCTCAAAGCCGCTTGCTGCATGTATTGCAAGATAAAACCGTGCTTCCCGTTGGTTCAAACCAAAGTGTTCAAGTCGATACGCAAATCATCGCGGCCACGCATAAAGATCTCGAGAACTTGGTTAGCGAAGGATTGTTCCGTCAAGACTTATACTATCGCCTCAATGGTTTGATCATCGAATTGCCTCGCTTTGAAGAGCGTGATGATAGGCAGCAACTGATTGAGAACATTCATCGACGTCACGCCGAATCGGAGCAACAGCTTTGCCCTCACCTACTTTCTCTTCTGCTTTCTTACTCTTGGCCAGGAAACTTGCGAGAACTCGATAGCTTAATCAAAGTATCCGCGTTAATGGCGCAAGGTGAAGAAACGTTGGAGCTCGCTCACGTACCGACTCACCTGAGTAAGAAGCTCAGCCAAGCTCAAGACGTAACAACCGCTGCCGAACCCACGTTAGAACTGCGTGCAACCGTCGAAGACAAACTGCTCAAAACATATCAAGCCAATCAGGGGAACATCAGCAAAACATCTCGTATGCTTGGCGTCAGTCGAAATACAATTTATAGAAAGCTGAAAAGCCTCGGCATATTGGGTTAATCCATAACCTCAGATACAAAAAGAGCACCTTTGCGGTGCTCTTTCTATTTGAAACCTAGCTTACAGGCCGCCTTGTTGTTGAGCCTGTTTTACTAATGCCTGACGTTGAGTTTCCTTCTCAGAGATCACTTGGTTGTCCTTGTGTATTTCCTGATCCAATTCTGCCGGAATGAAAACAAAGTACTTGTTAAGAATCATCTTAGAACCTCAATTTGTTGTGTTAATTACCTTCTTGGTCAACGTAAACAACACCAGAAAATACGTTTTACTGGATCCTTGTTGCTGGTTTCAAAAAATAGAGGATGTTCATTTATTAAACATCCTCCATGTGGGCGCTAATTATAGGCGTAGTTCAAAGGCTTACCTAGCACTCTTTTTCGCCTTTCTTGCAACCTTAGTTTCATTCTCAAAACTGATGCAATTACACATATTCAATAAAGTATTGTTAAGCAAAGAAAAGTGATTTTCATCGTGACTGATAATGAGGATGAGCTTCCCGGAATTATTGACTTGAAATTACGCCTAGTAAACTCGAAGGCTGCAATAATAGCGTTAAAAGGCCTTAATCTGCACAGCAAAAACTTTGAAGTGATAGACAAATGCATTCATATATTTGTAAATCCGTTTATGGATTTGTCTACCAGTTCAATATTTCACCTTTTTTGAGAAATCTTTAGCCGCTTTTTTGTGTGAAACGCCCAAAAAGAACAGACAATCAAAGTGTGGTATATGACCACACTTGTCTATCCCCACTCAGCTTTGGGAGGCGTTTATGAAAAGTAGCAAACTTGGCCATGTGATGTCTTTCAGCAGAATGTTTTCCTTCATTGCGTTTTTGACGGCTACATTCGCATGGATTCTTAGCATGTATGCCCTATTTACTGTTTCTGTAGTGGCTCTTGTGGTCAGCGCAATTCTCTACCTCAAAGACAGGTTTTATCAAAACAAGAAAACGACCACTGAAAAGAGCGCCTAGCGCTCTTTGAGTTTCATAAAGCCAGACACAAAAAAGGATGCTTAGGCATCCTTTTATACTTAGTCGATTTACTTAAAACGATTACACGTCGTAAGTTGTAGACGCTGTGTCGCCGCCTGTACCAGTCCAGTTCGTGTGGAAGAATTCACCACGCTCACGGTCGATACGCTCGTAAGTGTGAGCACCGAAGTAGTCACGTTGAGCTTGCAGTAGGTTCGCAGGTAGACGAGCTGTTGTGTAACCGTCTAAGAACGTTAGTGCAGAAGTCGTACATGGCATTGGGATGCCTGCTTCTAGAGACTTAGCTGCCACTTTACGCCATGCTACTAGGCTGTTTTGTAGAATACCTTTGAAGTAATCATCAGAGCCTAGGAATGCTAGTTCTGGATTCGCTTCGTATGCATCACGGATGTTGCCTAGGAACGCAGAACGGATGATACAACCACCACGCCACATAAGAGCAACGTTACCGTAGTTTAGATCCCAGCCATTTTCGTTCGACGCTTCGCGCATTAGCATGAAGCCTTGAGCGTAAGAGATGATCTTAGACGCTAGAAGCGCTTGACGTAGTGCGTCAACCCACTCTTGCTTATCACCTTCAACTGGTGTGATTGTCTTGCCGAACAGTTTCTCAGCTTCAACACGTTGATCTTTCAGTGCAGATAGACAGCGAGAGAATACAGACTCAGAGATTAGCGTTAGAGGAATACCTAGGTCTAGAGCGTTGATACCCGTCCATTTACCTGTACCTTTTTGGCCAGCAGTGTCTAGGATTTTCTCAACTAGAGGCTCACCGTCTTCATCTTTGTAGCCAAGGATGTCAGCCGTAATTTCAACAAGGTAGCTGTTTAGCTCAGTGTTGTTCCACTCAGCGAATACCGCTTGCATCTCGTCTGCAGACATACCAAGACCGTCTTTCATGAACTGGTAAGCTTCTGTGATCAGCTGCATGTCGCCGTATTCGATGCCGTTGTGAACCATCTTAACGAAGTGGCCCGCACCATCGTTACCAACCCAATCACAACAAGGCTCGCCTGCATCAGTTTTCGCAGAAATACCTTGGAAGATAGGCTTAACCGCTTCCCAAGCTTCTGGAGCGCCGCCAGGCATGATAGATGGACCGAAGCGCGCACCTTCTTCACCACCAGATACACCAGTACCGATGAAGTGGATACCTTTTTCACGTAGTGCAGCAACACGACGGTTTGTATCTGGGTAGTTAGTGTTACCACCGTCAATAATGATGTCGCCTTTGTCTAGCAGAGGTACTAGCGCTTCGATGAACTTGTCTACAACGTCACCTGCGCGAACCATTAGCATCACTTTACGTGGTGTTTCTAGCTTCTCTACTAGTTCTTCTAGAGAGTATGCACCGATGATGTTCGTGCCTTTCGCTGGACCTTCCAGGAACTCGTCTACTTTAGCAGCAGTACGGTTGTGAGCGACCACTTTGAAGCCGTGATCGTTCATGTTTAGGATAAGGTTTTGACCCATTACCGCTAGGCCAATTACACCGATATCACCTTTCATTGTTTCTCTCCAATTTTGTTTCATTGACGAGCAGCGTTTAAGCAATTTTTGCTGCTGCGTCCAAATCTAAATACCATTCCGTCAGACCAGATTTCGCTTGAATCTTAGCCGCTGGGTATGGCAGTGCGTGTGCAGGTGAACTGTTGATCTCTTCAACGATGTCCGCTTTTCCTGCACCAAGCACTAAGTAACTGATGCGTTTTGCTGCTTCTAAAACGCGTGCCGTTTTTGACACACGAAGCTGGCCCGACTCAGGATGAGACGCCACAAGAGATAGGTTCGCATCATCATAATTCGTTTGACCAGGGAACAGAGAAGCTGTGTGACCATCTGCACCAACACCTAATAAGATCCAGTCAAACACAGGGGTTCCGTTTTCAGTCGGAATCACCTCTGACATCTCTTTCGCAAAGCGTTCCGCTTCCACTTTAGGGTCATCTTCACCGCGTATACGGTGGATGTTTTCTGTTGGAATGTTTACTTGGCTAAACAGTAGCGCGTTCGCTTCTCCGTAGTTGCTTTCCGCATCGTCAGGTGCGACACAACGTTCGTCACCCCACCAGAAGTGGAGATTTTGCCACTGAATAGAGGTTGCGTAAGCCTCTGAAGCCAACAGTTTGAACAGCATTTTAGGAGTGCTGCCGCCAGAAAGAGAGATGTGAACAGGTCGGCCCATTTCGCTGAACGCTTTCATGTCGTTAGCTAGGCTTTCAACTACCTGCTCTGCTGTTTGGTAGATCTTATGGTTGATCATAGTTCACAGTAATCCGTATCTGTTAAGTTTTTACATGGGAAGCGCCAAGCGCGACCATCACGCTGTAGCAGGTCGTCTGACTCTTTAGGACCCCATGTGCCGCATGCGTACCCGAAGAGGGATTGTGGATCTTGTTTAAAATCTAAAATTGGCTGTACGTACTGCCAACACGCTTCCACCGCATCACTACGTGCAAATAGCGTAGCATCACCATTCAAAGCATCAAGTAGAAGACGCTCATACGCAGTTAGCATTTGCGTTTCTTGTAGGTCAGCGTAATGGAAGTTCATTTTCACTTCTTTCGCTTCAAAACCTGCGCCTGGCTCTTTCAAGCCAAAGCTCATTTGAATGCCTTCGTCTGGCTGAATGCGAATGATCAGCTTGTTTTCTGGTGCGTTTTGACCAAACACTGGGTGCGGTGTTTGTTTAAAGTGGATAACCACTTCAGTCACGCGTGTTGGAAGACGCTTACCAGTACGCACGTAGAATGGCACGCCATTCCAACGCCAGTTGTTAATGTATGCTTTCAAACCGATATAAGTTTCGGTACGTGAGTCGTCTGCAACCCCCGGCTCTTCACGGTAGCCACGTAGACTTTGTCCACGAACTTCAGAAGCGGTGTATTGACCTAATACTAGATCGTTACGCAGAGCGTTTTCGTCCAAAGGTTTTAGACACTGGAGTACTTTAACGACTTCATCACGCATCGAATCTGCATTGATCTGTGCAGGTGGCTCCATACCCACCATCGCCAATACTTGTAGCAGGTGGTTTTGGAACATATCGCGCACGGCACCCGAGTTGTCGTAGTAACCACCACGCTCCTCTACGCCGAGGAATTCTGCTCCCGTGATTTCAACATAATCAATGAAGTTACGGTTCCAAAGCGGCTCAAACATCGCGTTTGAGAAACGAAGTACAAGAAGGTTTTGTACCGTCTCTTTACCTAAGTAATGGTCAATTCGGTAGATTTGATGCTCTTGGAAGTGCTCGTGAATTTCTTTATCCAGAATACGCGCTGATTCAAGGTCATAACCGAATGGTTTCTCAATAATCAGGCGTTTCCAACCATCTTCTTCTTTGTTTAGGCCGTGTGCTGCAAGACTTGCAGGAATCACACTGTATAAACTTGGTGGGGTTGCTAAGTAGAAAAGCGTATTGCGCTGATCGAAACGATATTCGTCAGCAAGTTGGTCTAAACGAGAAGATAGCTTACTGTAATCTTGTGTGTCAGAAGTATTGATAGCTTGGTAGTGCAGATGGTTAATAAATGCATCAAGCGTTTCTGGCTCAGTCTTTTCCATTTCCTGAAGCGATTTTTTCAGCTTCGCGCGGTAAGACTCATCACTGTATTCAGTGCGACTTACACCCAGAATGGCAAAATTTTCTGGAAGCTGCTTGTTCGCATAGAGGTGGTATAAAGCAGGAATGAGCTTACGGTATGTAAGGTCACCTGAAGCACCAAAAATAACGATGCTGCTGTTTTCTGGTATTACCATCATCTTTCCCTTAAAAACGAGGTACTTATTGTGTGCCCGGATACGGCTAAAGGATGAGCCAACCCTATCAATGGCACCTCAAAATAGAAAATTGGTCTTACCTATTACGTTGATAGGTAAAGTCTATAGGCCCAAAGAACCTCAAGAAGTAGCACTCCCAAATCTTTTGGAAACACGACGTATTAAGGTCATTTAGGTCACTTATGTCTCAAAAGTACACACTGTACTCGCTGGAGGAGAGTCCGACACGGTGCAGTATTGTCTACGACTATTTGATTTACATCAACACTTGCCAGTGCAAACGTTTAAATAAGTTGCACAAAACATCATAAATATTTGTATTTTATGGATAAAAAAAGTTGCACTAACGTAAGACAAAAATTAAGCAAAAACTCTAATATGGACAATCCTTATCCATCCTTGCAATCCATTACAATTTTATTGTGATCTATGTGGCCTGAATTTTATCCTCTCACTCTATTGATAATGATACTCAATTAAAGATAATGAGGATACTATTAATGCGAAAGTAGAATGTCATGAAACCAAGCACAAAGAATCTGCACCCGATAAACCGAATACACTCTGTGCTTGATTACATTCACAACAATCTAGATATCGCACTTAGTGTGGATGAAATCTCGAAAGCAAGCTGCTGGTCACGTTGGCAACTGCAACGCGTTTTCCAGCAACACACTGGCGTATCCGTCGCTCACTATATTAGAGAGCTTAAACTAAGCCTTGCAGCTGAACGCTTAATCCATACATCAGATCGCTCGTTAGATATTGCGATAGAAATGGGGTTTGCTTCTGAACATGCATTCAGTCGAGCGTTCAAAAATATGTTTTCAAAGAGTCCTCGGGATTATCGTAAAGCTCAGCAACTAACGGGCTTGAGGCTACCTTTAACATTGCGCGATACACCAGAAGACGAAAATAGACATAAGTGCTTTATCGAAGTTCGAATAGAAACAAAACCTGCTTTTGTGCTTGCTGGTTATCATGAACCTATTTATGGATTGTTTTCCGCAACGCCCAACTTCCAATCCAAAGTACCCTTTCTGTGGTCACAGCTCTACTCATCTGAAAACCATACTCATCTGGAAAGAAACTATCTTGGTGTGATTGACGTAACAAAAGCGTATTCAAGCAACCAGCAACTCGAGTATTGGGCAGGTTATGAGTACAACTCAGCGTCAAGAACTTCAATATCCAAAGGCTCTACGCAAGAACCAGATCTTCTGGTTGTTCCTGAGCAAACCTACGCAGTGATTACGCACATAGGTAAAGCATCAAATCTAGCGGCGACGCTTGAGTGGTTCATTTTGCACTGGCTCCCCTATTCCAATTATCACGGTATTGATGGCTACGAGTTAGAAGTTTATCCAGAAGACTATGATGTTGAGAGCGAGAATGCCCAAATGCATTACTGGATACCTGTCAAACCGAACGAAGCCACGCCTATTAGATAGAAGCCTAAGCACTTAGGCTCTGGCTTTGCACCAAATTGTTAACTTTTCCTATTTCTTTCGCTATAGAATGCAAACAACAATCATTATCAACAAATAAAAAGTAGTGGAATTAATAAATATGGAAAGTCCGAATCGATTTCATCGTTCTGCGGTTGCAGTCGTGGTATCCGCGCTTATTGCTGGTCACGCCAGTGCCACTGAGAGCACTTCTCAGCACGAAACTATCACAGTACTTGGCGAAACATACCGAAACACCGCAACTAAAACCGTTTTAGAACCGGAAGAAACGCCGCAAGCGATCACGGTAATCACTAAAGATGACATGGACCTGCGCGGCGTAAACTCGGTGAGCGAAGCATTGCGTTACGCGCCTGGCGTAAATACAGAGCTGCGTGGCGGTGCCGTTTCCCGACTTGACCTATTCAATATTCGTGGTTTTATTAACTACACCAACTTTTATGATGGTCTTCCTTTGCTGTACAACGGCTGGAACCTTCAACCTCAGGTCGATTCCGTTGCCCTTGAACAAATCGAGGTTTTTAAAGGGCCAACGTCTGTTCTTTACGGCAATATTCCACCAGGAGGCATGGTCAATATTATCGCCAAGGCGCCTCAGTCAACACCTTCGCACTCTGTCTCGATTAGTACTGGGACTAACAGCCTAAAAGAACTGACGTTCGACACCACAGGACAAATTGGTGATTCTAATGTTGATTACCGTATTATCGGCCTCGCAAAACAGCGAGATGGTCAAGCCGATACGTCTGAAGACGAACGTTATGTCCTCGCTCCATCTTTCAATTGGCAAGCGACAGAAAGCACCTTAGTCAACGTGAATGTTTACTATCAAAATGATCCATCAGCAGGTATCTACACGACCGTGCCAGCGTCTGGCTCAGTGATTGACAACCCACTTGGCTCGATGTCACCAAGCACTTATTTGGGGGATGAGGACTGGAACACTTACGAACGCGAAGTTCTGATGATGGGTTACAAAGTCCAACACGACTTTAACAACAATTGGCAATTTCTACAGAATGCCCGCTACATGACCGCCGATGCCTATCAGGAAAACACATATAACGGTGCACTTGAAGCGGATAACCTTACCGTTGGTCGAAATGCTTATTTAACCGATGAAAAGTCCAAATCCTTTGTGATTGACAACCAACTATCTGGCTACGTTAAAACAGGAAATTTTGAACATAACTTATTGTTCGGACTTGATTATCAGTATCTAGATTCAGATGTAAAATACAAAGACACGCTTGGGTATTCGCTAACTCAGGACATTTTTAATCCTGACCACAACAGCATTGATCGTAATGCACTGAATTTCCAATACAAACAAAACTTAGATATCAAAACGAAGCAGATTGGCGTTTATTTGCAAGATCAAGTTCGTTATGACCAACTTGTAATGATTGCGGGTCTTCGCTGGGATAAATACGATTCAAATACAGACGCCGTGAGCGATTACTTAGGAACAATATCTAACAGCAAGGAAGAGTTAGACGACACTAACGTATCTTTCCGAGTCGGCGGTTTGTATGAACTAGACTTCGGCCTATCCCCATACCTTACTTACTCCGAGAGTTTCGAGCCGATTGCGGGTGCAGATGCCACAGGCAAAGCGTTTGAACCATCAACCGGGCATCAGTGGGAACTCGGTTTTAAGTACGCGCCATTGTCTGGTGACATTTCAGGTAATTTAGCGTTCTTCCATATTACGAAGAAAAACGCGATCTTGACCGACCCGAATAATCCTTATGCACCGAACTATCAAGCGGGCGAAGTGGTATCACAGGGTGTTGAACTAGAGGCAAAGTGGCAAGCCACAATACAAGCTGATTTCACTCTAGGCTACACGTATATCGATATGGAGATTACCGAAGACAGTTATTACAACCAAGAAGGTAAAACACCGGTTTGGGTGCCTGAGCAAACGGCCTCTTTATGGGCCAACTACTTCTTTGAAGGAAATCTTTCAGGCCTTCGTACCAGTGCTGGCGTTCGCTATGTCGGAAAAGCACAAATTGATGCTCAAAACAGCGAAAAAGTGCCTGACTACACCTTGTTTGATTTGGCAGCAAGTTACGATTTTTCAACAGTATCTGAATCAATGAAAGGGGCTAGCGTCACCCTTTCTGCAAGCAATCTATTCGATAAAGAATACTATTCTTGTTACGACAAAAATAACTGTTGGTTTGGCGCTGAGCGCTCTATTGAAGCGAAATTAGAATATAATTTCTAACTCCTCAGCGCGAAAAAGCGATGGTTTGTTTAAAACAAGCCATCGCTTTCATTTCGTATTTAGCATCAAAATCTACGTTACCGTATCACTTTCTTATAGCACCTTTCCGGCCTACCTACCGACCCATAGTTTAAATCAGCCTCTAGTTCACCAGTGCTGATCAGATACTCCAAATAGCGCCTTGCCGTTGTTCGGCTCGCACCAATCTTTTCGCCTGCCTCATCAGCGGTCAGCACACTACCATTTGGGAACAACTCTCTGATCTTATCCAAGGTTACACCATCAATCCCTTTCGGTAATCGGTTCGGCAAGTTGTCTTGATTGACGTGAGACTGCAGCATTTTATCAACGAGGTTCTGATCCAAACTCTCTGCGATGTCTAGTTGTTGACGTTGGGACACATACTTTTTCAGTGCGGCATCTAAGCGTGGAAACATCACTGGTTTGAGTAGGTAATCAACAACTCCCCCTCTCATTGCCTGTTGTAGCGTATCGACATCCCTTGCCGCGGTAATCAAAATGGCATCACAAGTTTGGTTGTTCGCACGTAATGTATTGAGTATCTCAAGCCCTGTTCCATCAGGAAGGTATACATCCATCAACAAGAGGTCTGGCTTAAGAATATCGAGTTGCATTTCCGCTTCCATTCTCGTGGTCGCAATGCCGACCACTTCCAAACCTGCCAATTGGCTTAAGTATTTGTGGTGCAGCTCAGCAATAGCCAGATCATCTTCAATGATCATTACGCGAGTCGCCATACTCATAATTGTTCTTCCTTGGGTAAATACACCGTTATTCTTGTTCCATAATTTGTGTTGGGCATCATCTCAACATGGCCGTGATATCGAGTAGCCAACTGGTTGACAAGATGCAATCCTACCCCCGATTTTGACGAGATTTCGTCGACACCCCTTTTTAAATAGCGCCTGCGGCTCTATATCGCTTGGTAAACCACAGCCTTGATCTATCACCTCAAGTATCACTTCATTTCCGTAATCGCTCACTGACACATCGATATTTCTGCGCTCCGATGCGACATTCGATTCATCACGAATCGAGGTTAACGTTGCATCAAAAGCGTTATCAATTAAGTTGCCCAGAATGGTGACAAGGTCTTCCGAATTTAGCCACTCAGGCAGAGGCTCCAAACGGCTGCCTTCTTCAACCACCAGCTGTAAGCCTAACTCGCGAGCACGTTCAGTTTTTCCAAGCAACATACCTGCAATTAACGGGTCTTTAACGGTGTCTCTTAAAAATTCGATCATCGCTTGATAGTGTGCGGTTTCTTGCCCAATTAACTTTTGTACGGCATCCAGCTCACCTATCTGAACTAACCCGCTAATGGTGTTTAGCTTATTTCGATGCTCATGGGTTTGCGAACGTAATAAATCTGCATATTCTTTGGTTTGTGATAACTGCTCGGTTAGGTCATTGATTTCATCCCTTAAACGGAAACTTGATACTGCCCCCACTATTTTTCCATCCACATAAATTGGCGAACGGTTTGCGATCAGACGTTTATGATTAAGGAATATCTCAATATCATGATCTTCCTGTCCGGTTTCTAGCACCGTATATAAATCACTATCGCGTAACGTCTCAGTCAACGGTTTATTAAGAGCTGCCTCTCTATCAATACCGAGAATCTGACAGGCACTACGATTGATCGAGCGAAGTATCCCTTGGGCATCAATACTTAACACGCCTTCTTTAATGGTACTCATCGTCACTTCTAATTCGCCGTACAACCGCCCTATCTCTTCAGGCTCGAACCCCAAAATGGCGCGCTGAAACTTTCTCGACGCATAATTGGATACAATGGCATTAGCGACAACAACTACGATGACCATTAAAATCAAAAAGGCCAAAAATGGCTCGATGCGGTCTTGCAGCCGGTCAAGCAAATAGCCAACCGAAACCACACCAATGATGTTCCCTTGCTCGTCAAAAATCGCGGCTTTACCACGAACTGAATAACCTAACGACCCCTGAGCTGTCGAGACATAAGACAACCCCTGCTCTAGCGCTCGACGATTGTCGCCACCTCTCATTGGTTTACCCAACCGCTCATCAACGGGGTGAATTAAGCGCACTCCCTTATGGTCGCCAATAACGATGAATGCAGCACCAATGGCTTCGGTTAATTCTCGGAAACGAAGTTGGTATGGCTGAGGATTTTGGGTTGTGACCATTTCGCGAACAACGGCGGAGTCTGCTAAAAAACGGGCAACACCCAGTGCTTTCTCTCCCATTTCTTGCTCTTGATTGATTTTGAGATAAGTGAATCCTGCAGCGACAAGCAATAGAAGCTCTATCAACCCCGACAGCGTCATAATAATGAGCATTCGCTTACGAAAGCTGATCGTTTTCCAACTCATTGATACATCCTTATGACTCACTCCCAAGCGATTACGTTAACACTCAGTTAACAGCATGGCTTTGTTGCGGTGATAAATCTGTGAGGAAGACAAGCAAACCGCAGAGTTTACGGTTAATTAATCGGCGAGCTGAAACATAAAATTACAACCATTCACCAAATTTAGCATTCCTCTCTGATACTCAATTCCATACATAAATTGCCCTTTGAAACATGATCGTGATCACATCGATTTTAGCGGTTTTTGAGGCGTTTTTAGACTTTCCAACGTATAATTTTTAATCAACGAAACCATTGAGAGTTTCGGTTAGAAAGCAGTGAAGCTGGAAGTCTATTAAAAGCTCAACATTGATGTCAGTGATTTGGAAAAAATAAAACAAAACACAAATACTGACTATATGACAAACACTTAGACACCATCTGAAAACTGGAAAACTATAAACAGAGGTGCATTTATAGTTAGAAGGAACACCAAACATGGAACGCGATACCTTTGGAATATGCCTGAATAAGGCCATGCTGTCAGAGAATATGTATTCAACGTTTACACACGTCAGGGCTTATGAAAAAAACGGAGGCGGTACTTCTGATCTCAAGGTCCTGTTATCGTTCCCTCAAATGAGTGGAAAAGATCTATTGAATACGATGCGAGGTTCTCGTCAGCTTGAGTGGAGAGCAGAGTTTCACTGTCCATATACGAAGTAAACTTGTAACATCTCCCGCGCCCAGCACAAACATAACTGGGCGCGTACTACTATCCAATTTCCCCTCCTACTTAACACCAAGTTACGAATCCTTTATATTAGAGCTTATACTCTACGACAAAGCAGCCATTATGAAAAAAACAGGAAAGTTTTGGATACTGGGCTTACTTAGCAGCTCGATTTCCCTTGCCTGTCATGCGGCACCGATCACTTTTGATACCGCATGGCAGCTATTGCTAGAAAACAACTATTCTCTTAAAGCTCAACGCTCAAACGTCGAGAATTACCAATACCAAGAGAGTGCCACCAGCAATCTCAACTTACCTCAGGTTACCATTGGCGCGAATTACACGCGTTTAGATACCGATATCACGCTGTCAGGAAAACAGATCCTAGACAGCACAGGAGCACACATTAACGTACCTCCTGCTTTTCAACCTATTTTTGGTGCCTTAGCTAATACTACTTCGACCATAACCGAGCGCGATATTTTCTCTTCGTCTATTCGTGCCATTTGGCCAATTTTTACTGGTGGTCGTATTTCTGCTGCTCAATCAGCAGCAGAAGGCAAAACAGATGAGGCTAAAAGCCAGCTTCTAATGGAACAACAAGCGCGCTTTGAAGATTTGTCGAAGTACTACTTTTCTGTCGTGCTGGCAAAGGAAGTACTCGCAACGCGGCAAGCGGTTGAAGCTGGACTAAAAAAGCATAGAGATTTTGCCATTAAGCTTGAAGAGCAAGGACAAATCGCACACGTTGAGCGCCTGCAAGCCGAGGCTTCTCTAGATAAAGCATCTGTAGAAACACGTAAAGCCGCCAGCGATTTGAGTATCGCTCAAGCAGCATTAGGTAAATTACTTGCACAAGATGACGCCGTAGAGCCCGCGGAATCTTTGTTTATCAACGACAGTCTTCCCCCTCTAACCGCTTTTGTCGATCAAACGTTGCTTACCTATCCGGGGTTAGACCTTCTGAGCGCTAAACACAAACAAGCCTCTAGCTTAATCAAAGCAGAAAAAGGGAAATACTATCCTGAAGTTTACCTTTACGGAGACTACAGCTTGTATGAAGACGACTCTCTCGCAAGCCAAATGAAGCCTGATTGGTTAGTTGGTGTCGGTGTGAGCATTCCACTGATTGAATCAACAGGGCGAAGCGAAAAAGTCAAAGCAGCTCAAAGCGTCGTCTCGCAGGTCGATTCCTTAAAGTCCCAAGCCAAACAAGATTTATCGCTGCTAGTCCAAAAGACATACTTGGAGGCTCAGCAAGCCATTGATGAAGTACAAGGGCTCGAATCTAGCATTGAACTCGCTAACGAAAACCTGCGCTTGCGTGAAAAAGCATTTACTCAGGGGCT
Organism: Vibrio sp. M60_M70; assembly: GCF_037162085.1. Lineage (NCBI taxonomy): Bacteria > Pseudomonadati > Pseudomonadota > Gammaproteobacteria > Vibrionales > Vibrionaceae > Vibrio > Vibrio sp. M60_M70. The sequence goes on along the minus strand of NZ_JARLUL010000001.1, from coordinate 1,579,350 downwards.
GTCGTCTTCTCTGGATGTTGTGGATGCGCAGCTTTATGTCGCGAGTATAGAAACACAACGTTCAGCGGCACGTTTCCGCTATTTAATATCTTTAACCAAGCTACTCGCATTGAGCAGTGAAATGAACAGCTTCGAACAATATCAAAATACCGCTTATACCCCTGCTTCAACATCCAAAGAGGTGAAATAAATCATGGCAGCTAAATCACTAAAACCCGTTTTACTCTCACTTTGTGCTTTGGGTGTTGTCTCTTGGGTTGGCTATCAATTTTACCAAGCCTATCAACCTGAACCGATCCGCTTACAGGGATTAATTGAAGCCCAGCAATACAGCATTTCCTCAAAAGTTCCAGGGCGTATTGATGAGGTCATGGTCCGTAAAGGCGACGATGTAGAGAAAGGCCAGCTTATTTTTACCCTTCATAGTCCTGAAATTGAAGCGAAGTTAGAACAAGCAAAAGCAGGTGAAAAAGCGGCGGACGCCTTAGCTCAAGAAGCTGAGAAAGGCGCACGTGAGCAACAAATCCAAGCAGCAAAAGATCAGTGGATGAAAGCCAAAGCCGCTGCGAATTTAATGGAAAAAACCTACAATCGTGTGAATAACCTTTATAACGATGGCGTGGTTGCAGAACAAAAGCGCGATGAAGCTTTAACGCAATGGCAAGCAGCGAAATACACCGAAAGTGCCGCGTTTCAAATGTACGAAATGGCAAAAGAAGGCGCGAGAAGTGAAACCAAAGTGGCAGCGGCGGAAAAAGCGCGCATGGCATCAGGTGCCGTAGCCGAAGTAGAAGCGTATGCGAAAGATACTCAGATCTACAGCTGGTTTGACGGCGAAGTCTCTCAAGTTCTACTTCAAAGTGGTGAATTAGCACCTCAGGGCTTCCCGGTTGTTACTGTGATAGATACAGAAGATGCCTGGGCGACACTTAATGTGCGTGAAGATTACCTTCAACACTTTAAAAAAGGAGCAACCTTTGATGCCTATTTGCCTGCCTTAAATAAAAATGTTGAGTTCAAAGTAACGCATGTTGCGGTTATGGGTGACTTTGCAACGTGGAGAGCAACCGATGCTTCTCAAGGTTTTGATCTTCGTACCTTTGAAGTAGAAGCTCGTCCAGCTCAACCCGAACCTGAACTGCGTATGGGAATGAGTGTTGTCGTTGAACTTTAATCACAACCACTAGGTTAATGCTATGACGATTAAGATTTCACAGCGGCATATCTTACGACGAGATAAGTGGTTGCTTTCGTGCCTTACTTGGATACCGATTTTGCTCGCAATGATGATTTGGGGAGTGTTCTCTGCGGGCATTGCCCGGGATCTGCCAATCGGTGTGGTTGATCTACAACATTCCCAACTTTCTCGAAAGCTCATTCAATCTTTGGATGCGTCGTCGAGTCTGGCTGTTAATTATCACTACACCAGTGCAAGCGAAGCAAAAAATGCGATGATTGAAGGCGATATCTACGCTTACGCGGTCATCCCATCTAAGTTCGATCAAGATATTCTCCAGCACCGCCAACCTCAACTCTCTGTCTTTTACAACAGTCAGTACATTTTGGTAGCGAAATTGATCAACTCTGCCGTTGCGCAAGCACAAGGCTATTTCGATGCTCAGGTTGAAGTAATGAGCAACTTGGCTAAAGGTAACACCACAACGTTAGCGGCGGCTGGACAGGCTGTACCCGTGTCGACACAAATAACCGCATTATTTAACCGTAACAATAACTACGCACAATTTTTGGTAACGGCTATCGTGCCAGCCATTTGGCAAATATGTATTGTAGTAAGCACTATTTTGATTCTTACCGCGCACTTTCGCATTTATGGTGGAAAGAATGGCTTTGCATTTTTGGGCAAAAAGCCATACGCCAAGCTAACTTCCCTATTAAGTCAGTACATTCCGGTCTTTATGGCGCAAGGTGCGTTGTTCTTGTATTGGTTTTATTCCGTGCTTGATTGGCCAATGGAAGGCAGTTTTTTGGTTATGCTATTAGCACAATTGGCGACGGTTATCGCCTGTATCATTATGGGGGCGTTGTTCTTCTTCTTGTCGATGGATCCTGCACGTGCGATGAGTTTTGCTGGCGCGTTTACGGCTCCAAGCTTCGCGTTCATGGGAATTACATTCCCAGTTTCTGACATGAACACGCTCGCTTATGCATGGCGTTCATTATTGCCGATTACCCATTACATTGAAGTTCAAGTGAGTCAAGCAAGCTATGGAGCATCGGCCGCACAATCTTTAAGCTCGCTATGGCCTATGATTGGCTACGTAGTGCCCCTGCTCGTTACCGCAGCCTTGATGGGTAAACATCGAGCAGCTTCATCAACACGCCAAGCGAAGGAGGCGGTATGACATTGTGGCAACTGATTAAAGCGGAACTTAAGGCCGTTCTAACCAATCCAGTCGTTACGTTGACCGTGTTTGGTGGTGTCGTATTTTACTCGTTTTTATACCCTTTGCCTTATGCACAACAAACGCCTCGTGAACAACCAATCGCGATTGTTAATTTAGATGGTAGTCAGACGAGTTTAAAGCTGGAGCGTATGGTTGATGCCACTCCACAAGTCAACGTAGTTACTCGACTTCATACGATTGCCGATGCAAAACAAGCATTTTTACAACGAGAGATCACCGGTTTTTTAGTCATACCAGAACACTTTTACAAAGACCTAATGCTAGGTAAAAGCCCGACTCTGGCCTACGCTGCGGACGCCTCGTATTTTCTCGTGTACGGAACCGTGGTAGAAGGATTGGCCCAAGCTGGAGGTACATTAGGGGCCCAAGTGAAAGTCAGTAAAATGGTGATAGATGGTGTGCCCATGAGTATGGCTAGCCATAATTACTCTGCTATTAAGCTTAATATGAAACCGACGTTCAACCCAACCATGGGTTACATCGAATACGTAGTGCCGGCAGTATTTGTTCTGATTTTACAACAAACGTTGATCATGGCGGTTGGATTACAAACGGGAACACAGCGTCATGGTCGTGGTTATTGGTCACAAGTATCAACGGGATCGCTGCTGCTTGTGAGAACGTTAGTATTTGTGGCAATTTATTATTTACTCGGCGCCTATTATTTTGGTTTTAGCTTTGAACGTTTAAGCGTAAACCATATCGCCAACGCGGGCGAACTACTGACCATGTTGTTCCCGTTCTTTTTAGGTTGTTGCGGACTAGGCTTCTGGCTAGGCTACTTATTACCTCGGCGTGAACTTGTCACCTTAGTCGTCTTAGTGAGCTCTATGCCGCTCATTTTCTTGGCGGGTTTTATTTGGCCGATTGAAGCCATTCCTGCTCCCCTACTATGGATTGCAGATTTAAGTCCAAGTACATGGGCGATCAAAGCTTTCTTAGCGCTAAACCAAATGGGGGCAACCTGGCAACAAGTCGCTCCACATTGGACGGCACTTTGGGCACTCACCGTGCTTTGGGGTAGCGTTGCGTACTGGATTGCTAAGCGCAATAACAAGCCAGTTGTAACAGAAAGTCTAAGTTGATTTCTCTCTACAGCTCAAAGAGATAGTTGCGTATTTCGGTGATTGCGAACGCTTGTTTCGGTTTATTCCGAACACCTTAACCAGCACTTTTTCTCTTTCCCTATTTTTACTCTAAGTGTTCGGATTGCGCCAGTTTTCTCATTGATTCTCCTCCCAGTTCTATTCGATGACTATTGTGAACTAGACGATCCATTAGAGCGTCAGCGACAGTGGCGTTGCCGATCATGTTGTACCATTCTTTTACTGGTAACTGGCTGATGACGATTGTGCTGCTGTTTTGGTAACGATCTTCAAGTACTTCTAACAAGTGACCAGCATGCTCTTGAGTCAGTTTTTCCATCCCCCAGTCGTCGAGGAGTAGTAAGCCTTTCTTAGCCAGCGACTGAAGTTGTTTTTGATAACTACCATCCAGACGACCTGCGGTCAGGTCATCGAGCAAGCGAGTTAATCGGTAGTATCTGACCGTTTGCTGTTGGTCGCAGGCGCTGGTTGCCAGTGCGCAACCAAGATACGTTTTACCTGCGCCTGTTGGGCCTGTGATCAAGATGTTCTGGTGCTTGTGCAGATAGCCACCCGTTAGCAGTTCGCTCATCTGCTTGCGGTTGAGGTTTCGTCCCTCCTTGTAAATAAGTTGGCTCGGCTGAGCATCCACTCTCAGCTTGGCTTGTCGTTTCAGGCGTTGGATTTTGGTTTGATTGCGATTCAAGATTTCACTTTCCAGAAGTAGGCTTAACCTCTCCTCGAAGTCCAGCTCTGCGTAGGTGGTCAGTTGCTCTTGTTGCTGCTCTAACGCTTTCGCCGCATGACTTAAGCGCAGGGTTTTGAGTTGGTCATTCAGTGCGTTCATATCCTTTCTCCTAGTGATAACAGTTCGGGCCACGAACATTGCTGTGAACAAGGTTCGGCGTATTCGCTTTATCTTTACTCAGGTGCCCCTCACGATTGTTCTTGAGTAGATTGTTGACGAAGGTGTAATTGGGTTTTGTCAGCATCAATGCATCTTTACAGGCTTGTTCTAGGCGCGACTCGCCATAGGTTTTACTCAGATTGAGCAGCCCAAGACAGGAACGATAGGCCTGCTCTGGATGAGGTTTGGCGTTCAGCATCTTATTGACGACTTCTCGGGTGGCTGGGCCGATATTGGCTCCCCAGTTGAGCAAGCGTCCAGGCGACCACTTTTGATGTTGATGGTTACTCGGCATGTGCTCTGGTTGAGTGCTGTTTCCACGTTCCCTTTGGCTGCGTGGATGTTGAGCGATCAAGTTACCTTGGTGGTAGATCTGCACCAGACGGTTGGAGGCTTCCAGCTCGACATGGTGGCCAACCAGTTGATGGGGAACCGAGTAGTAGTGACGGCGATATTCGATGTGATAATCAGGCCCAACTTTGGCTCGCTTGGTTTCGGTATAGAGATATCGCTGTTTAGGAAGGGGCTTTAACGCGGGTTTATCGAGTTTGTCGAACAGTGCTTTGCGGCTCGCACCATACTGCTTCATCTCACGTTCGTTTAAGTCATTCATAAGCTCACGGATGGCGAGGTTCAGCTCTTTAAAGGTATGGAAGGTTTGATGGCGAAGTCGCATCATGATCCAACGTTCCACTAGGAGGACGGCATTTTCTGCTTTGGCTTTGTCTTTCGGTTTGTAGGGGCGAGCTGGCATCACGGCAGTTTGATAATGATTTGCCAGTTTTTGATAGCTTTCATTAAGCCTCGGTTCATAACGGTTAGGTTTGCTGACCGCGCTGCGTAGATTATCGGGAACCAAGAGATGGGGGACGCCACCGAAGTGCTCGAAGGCATTGGCATGCGCCTCTAACCAGTAAGACTTCCCTTGGCTGGGGAAGGCTTCCACATAGGTGTAGTTGGACGCGCCTAAGCTTGCTACGAACACTTCTGCTTCGCGCACTTCACCTGTATCAGGGTTGACCACTTGAAGCCGAGGCCCACAGTAATCGATAAACAGCTTATCACCTGCAACATGGAGCTGACGCATACTGCGCTTTTGGGTTTTGAACCAACGAGTGAAGTGCTCGCAGAACTGAGTGTAAGCGTAAGCTTGCTCTTGATATTGCTCATGGTACTCCTGCCACAATAACATCTTTGTCATGCCTTTACGTTTGAGTTCGACAGCGTACTGAGCGAAGTCTGGCATAACCTTGTCTCGACTGGCTTGCTTCGAATGATATAGGGCTTTGGTAAGGTCCGTATCACTGCAACCTTCTGGGAGAGGCCAGCCTATCTGACTTTGCTTAAAGCGAGCGACAAGCTCTGAGACTGTTGCAAGGCTGACATTGAGACAACTAGCAATACTACGGTAGGACAACCCACACTCGTACTTAAGGCGTAATATCTCTTTGATTTTGTTCATTGGAGTTCTCTTTTTAGCCATTGTCGCTTCCTTACGTTCTTGTTTAAGAAGTAAAGAATAGCGAGCTATTGATTTAAAAGAGAAAAAGGAAGGATTTCGGGCATTCCGAACGCGGTTTTCGCTATTCCGAACGCTGATTTCGGAGTTCGCTTAAAAGTGTTCGGATAATCGCGGAATGTACGTTCGGATTAAACCGAAATAGGTGTTCGGGTCATACCGAAATGGCTGTTCGGAATGCTCCGAAATACGCAATAGTCACAAATCAAAAACCTGATGGACGATCTGAGGGGCGAAGTATCGCCCCTTTTTTGTATTTGAGCACCTCACAATCTCAGATTGAAATTAACTTTAATCAAGGATTCAGCCGATAAATAACTCTAAGCGCCCGTAACAAGTTTGCAGCAGATTTATAACCAATAATCACAAAAGCCCGCACCAGCTTAACGTGCAAAAATCAACCACCTTTATTAACATCGTTTTTTGCAGTTTATCGAATAATACCTTTCCTATACCGTAATGTTCGAGCGTACCAATAGCTGTTTTATCAGCGTTTTCATAAGAAGTACGACGCTCTAGTGAAAGTCGAAAATCGCGTTAAAGGAAGTTATTATGAAAAGTCTTATCTCAGTGAGTGTTTTATCTATATTGTCTTTCGGTGCCCATGCTAAGCGTCAATCCAGTGAACCCATCAAGGTCATCGAACCCATTACTGAGATCGACTGTAAAAATATTGAATTGGGTAAAACGCTATGGTTTGAGCCTTGGCTGTCGACGTCGAACATCATTTCTTGTGACTCTTGCCATAACATCGCGAAAGGTAGTGTTGATAACTTATCAAGCTCAATTGGTTCCCAATGAACCATTGGCCCGATTAACTCACCTACGGTGTTTAATTCAGATTTGAATTTCGTGCAGTTTTGGAATGGACGAGCAAAAGATCCGCCATAGGGCCTGCGGCTTGCTGGTCGAAACTCTTCAATCTATCCCTCAATATCGCGAGTGGTTTCAGCAAATCCATGGAAGCGACAACATAACCATTGATAACGTAACCGATGCTATCGCGGCATTTGTACGCCAAACGCGCCATTTGATTTATGGTTGAAAGAGAACACACGGTGCGCTCACCAAAGCACAGGTTGAAGGCTATCAACTGTTTAAACCGCTTGTCATCGCAGACCATTAGCTAGTGGAAAAATGTATCAAAAAATAGGGTTGGTGAAGCCATTTGCCACAGACACCCCAAATGTTGACCGCAAAGCCATTAGTTCGTATTCAAAGTCCCATCCTTACGTAACGTAGAATTCACCTACCCGTACTTCCATGATGGCTCAGTTTGTAATCTTCAGGAGGCGGTAGAAATGCTAGCCGATCTGCAACTTGGTCAAAAGCTAACGAAAGAATAGTCCACCAAAATCACTGAATTCTTACGTTCTCTAACAGGTGAGCAACCACGAATCACTTTACCCCACTTACCACCATCCACCCATGAAACTGCAAGGCCGAATATTTAAGATTTGCTCTATCTAATTGAAACTAATGGCATTCAGTAGGCAACATTTAAACGCTTTGTCTAACCAATATATGGAAAGGTACTGGTTCTTGGGGAATCTACAATCACCATCATCAAAGCATGTCCCTAATAGTCGAAAGACCTTCTAGAGCCGCAGAATGGATTTATTGCAAACCTATCACTTTCTTGCTCTTTTTTAGTGGCAACTAGCCATGAAGAGGGAAGCCCCCCTTCATGGCTAGACAAAAAATAAACTAAGCCACATTAACCGATTTAGTTAAACTATTGCTCTGAAAGAACTCATCATGCAACGCACAAATCGCACGCTGATATTCTTTATCACCCACTACGAACTGAACGTTTACATTTCTCATTGATGAGTGAAGTGCAACTGGCGTTACGCCATTGTTCATCAAAGAAAGTACACCTTTCGCTAGTGTCTTGTTAGTGTCAATTTGAGAACCGATGGCTGAAATCAGCGCGACCATACGGCCTTTAATCGACGCATTCGGATAGCGTTTTTCAGCTTTATACAATACTTTGTTCAAGCTATCAGTACTGCCACCTAGATAGTAAGTAATAGAGTTCGCGTTCATCTCTTTACCAACTAAACTTACGCGAGCATCAGAGATAATTTCCATTAATTCGTAGCTAACGTTATCGGCTTTTCCCACCATCGCTTGGTCAAACAAATGCAGTGCGAACACCTTTTCTTTACCTGCGATAATTTCGACTTTGTCTTCTTCTGGGCGGTAACTTGAAGAGATCAAAGTGCCTTCGTGTTCAGGTTCAAATGTATTTTTAATCTGTAGCTCAATACCACTCTCACGTAAACCTGCGGCTGCATTTGGGTGAATCGCTTCCATGCCAAGGTTAGCAAGTTGGTCTGCTACATCATAGTTTGTACTACCAATTGGCAAAACTTTTTCAGGACCAACAACACGCGGGTCTGCAGAGCTCAAGTGATATTCTTTGTGAATTACCGCTAAATCCGCTTTTGTTATCGCTGCAATTCGGCTAAATGTCATCTCACTATAACCTCGGTCATAAGTGTGCATTAGGCCTTCCTTACAGTAAGCATAACCTGTAACGATTGGCAGTTCTTTTGACACATCGATATCAGCAAACGCATCACTGATCGATTCATCAAGGCTTCTTGGCGCTTGATTGTCCCAACCGGACAGGTCAACGAACTTAGCGTTAATACCCATATTTTTTAGTTTCAGTGCCGTGTTGTAAGCACTGTGCGCCTCACCAATAGACGACAGAAACTCTCGAATTTGAGGCAAATACTGACGTAGCGAAAACTGACCGTACTGACAAGTTTCTAAAATGTTCGCAATACAATTTTTCGCTTCAGCAATACGTGAGCGAATGAATTTATCTGCACGGATACGATTCATTGGGTCCGCGAAAATATTTTCATTTGTGAGCAGCATACGGCTTTCAACGTATGCTAACGCTTCTTCCCATTTGTCATCACGTTTCGCGATAAGCTGATAAACACCTGGCTTACTGGTTTTTTTACATTCGAGTAGCGCGTCGGTCATACCGCCGTATGCAGAGACGACAAAGATACGATTGTATGGCGATTTAGGACGAAGAATAATGTTGTCGAGAACAGCATCAAATGCTGTCATTGATGTACCGCCGATTTTTTCTACGGTAAATGTCATGATAAGCCTTTTTTGATTGGTAACTTTAAAAGAAAAAAGAAGAGATAGTTGATCGTGGGGTGACAAGCACCCCACCTCTATCTTTTAGTCAACGAGAGGATAAACACCGTTTTCATCGTGCACTTCAGCGCCGGTAATTGGTGGGTTGAATACGCACGCCATTACCATTTCTTTATTCTTATAAGCTCTCAAGTAGTGCTCATCGTGTTTATCAAGGATGTATAACGTACCCGGTTTAATCGGATAAGTTTCTCCACCAACGACTTCAATTTCACCTTCACCGCTCATACAAAAAACCGATTCTAGGTGATTTTGATAGTGAATGTGTGTTTCAGTACCTTCATAAATCGTAGTGATGTGGAAAGAAAAACCCATGTTGTCATCTTTCAACAACATACGGACACTTTCCCAGTTATCTGAAACCACACGTCGCTCACTGTTGCGACACTCATCGAGTGTTCTGACGATCATAATTAATAATCCTTATTAAGATGCTTGTTTGAAATGTTTCGCAGCAATGGTTTCCACTGCACTTTCAAAGATGCTTAGTCCTTGGTCTAGTTCTGACTCGCTAATCGTAAGTGGGCAGAAGAACTTAACGACTTCGTCGTCAGGGCCAGCTGTCTCAATTACCATTCCGTTTTCGAAACAGTTTTTCGCGATTTCAGATGCCATATCACCGTTGATACACTCAATACCAACCATCATGCCGCGACCTTTTTTCTGCACAAACATTTGTGGGAAGCGACGAACGCAGCGATCAATAACAGCACTTACTTTGTCTGAACACTGCTTGATGTGTGTTTCAAAGTCATCATTTGCCCAATAAATTTCTAATGCTTTCGCCGCGGTAATAAATGCATGGTTGTTGCCACGGAACGTGCCGTTATGCTCACCTGGCTTCCACTGGTCTAGCTCTGGTTTAAGTAGAACGACGGCCATTGGCAAACCGTAACCACCGATCGATTTCGATAGCGTCACGATATCTGGTTGAATACCTGACGGCTCAAAGCTAAAGAAAGTACCTGTACGTCCACAGCCAGCCTGAATGTCATCGACAATCACAAGAATGTCGTTGGCTTTACAGATTTTGCTCAAACGTTGTAACCACTCGTTTGAAGCAGCATTTAAACCACCCTCGCCCTGCACAGTTTCAAGAAGTACAGCGGCTGGTTTATCCATACCTGCAGAGTTGTCGTTTAGCATGGTTTCGAACAATGCTAGACCATCAACGCCAGCGTAACCTTCAAATGGAATACGAGTGACGTTACTTAAGCTAGAACCGTTACCTTGTCTGTGATGCTGGTTACCCGTTGCAGCCAGTGCGCCAGCTGTACAACCGTGGAAACCGTTGGTAAATGCAACGACGCTGTCGCGACCTTTTACTTTTTTCGCTAACTTAAGTGCTGCCTCAACGGCGTTAGTACCAGTTGGGCCAGTAAACTGGACTTTGTAGTCCAAGTTTCTTGGTTTAAGGATGTAAGTATCCAACGCTTCAAGAAACGATGCTTTCGCTTCTGAGTGCATATCCAAACCGTGAGTAATACCGTCCATCTCAATGTACTCAAGCAGTGCTTGCTTAAGTACTGGGTTGTTATGGCCGTAATTTAGAGATCCCGCTCCAGCAAGGAAGTCTAAGTATCGTTCACCTTGTTCTGTTTCCAGCCAGCAGCCTTTCGCTTTACGAAAAACGACTGGGAAATTGTTTGAATATGAGCGTACGTTGGATTCCTGCTTTTTGAAAATATCCATGATGAGACCGTTTTTAATTCCTATTGTTTGAGGATTATTTGAGAGGAATGCGATACAAATATTCTGTATCGTGTTTGCCTTTAAAGTGGGCTTCTTCATCCAAAAATGTGCTTACTTGGCCAGAGTTGCCGTTCATCGCATCTAACTTTTTGAACAATGCCCAAGAGGCTTTATTATCTTCCGTGATGGTAGTTTCTACCGATTTAACACCGCCCAATTCCTCTCGGGTGAGAAGTTCTTTCAACATGCGGAATGCTAAACCGTGACCTCTAAAGCGAGGTGAGACTGCAACTTGCCAGACAAATAAAACGTCTTGCTCGTCTGGTTTCTGATAACCGGAAATGAAACCTGCGATTTCGCCTTTTTGCTCAACCAAAATACTGGTTTTGCTGAAATGCGTAGACTGTAGGAAATTGCAATAAGATGAGTTCATGTCCAATGGAGGACAGTCTGCAATTAAGCTGTAAATGTCGTCACCATCAGAGATTTTAGGCTCACGAAAAATCCATTTTTTACTTGAGTCTTCTCCAATCTCTGGATAAAGAACCCAAGGTGCTGATGTGATCATGTGGAAATACATATCCTTTGAGGTCTAATTAAATTTCCTTTTTATTATGGGCATCTCTCGCGACTAAAAATCAAATAATCCGCCTTTTTATCGATATTTTTGTGACAAACATCACAAAAATACACCATTTAACCAAATCTTAAAATAGTTCGAGGTCTAATTTATTAAAAAATCACTTAAAGAATAAGTATAAAAAACGAACAGAAAAAACAGTCCTCCATGGTCTTCATTTCTCAGCAAAAATTCAAAAATCAAAAAAAACGGCATGCTTTCGCATGCCGCTTTATTCAACTATTTAACTGCTGATGTTGGTTATTTCGATTTCTTCTTAGAAACCGCTTTTGGACGAGGTTCATCCATCAAGCCTTTTACTAGAGAAACCGTTGCAACAAGCAGAACAATCGTAAATGGTAGGCCTGTGGTCACGGCCATTGCTTGAGCTGCCGCTAGGCCACCACCAAGCATCAATGCAATCGCAACTAAGCCTTCAAACGTACACCAGAACACGCGTTGAGGCGTTGGCGCATCGACCTTACCGCCCGCAGCAATAGTATCAATAACCAGTGAGCCAGAGTCTGAAGAGGTAATGAAGAATACCACCACCAAAATAATACCGACGAAAGATGTAATTTCAGCTAGAGGCATCACATCTAACATGGCAAATAGTTTTAACGGTAATTCCGAGTTGAACACGGCTTCATAACCATCGCTCACGTATTGGCTTATAGCGTTACCACCAAAAGCGGTCATCCATAACACACAAACAGAAGAAGGGATAAGGATAACGCAAATAATGAACTCACGAACTGAACGACCACGAGATACACGCGCAATGAACATACCTACAAATGGTGACCAAGAAATCCACCAAGCCCAGTAGAATGCTGTCCAACCTTGAGAATAGTTTACGTCTTCTCGTCCAAATGGCATTGATAGGGCTGGAATATTAGCCACATATGACACTATATTTTCGAAGAAGCCCGTTAAAATCGCGATCGTCGGGCCGACAACAATAACAAAAAGCAGTAAAAGCGCAGCGAGACCCATGTTGATCTCAGATAAGATTTTCACGCCTTTGTCTAGTCCCGCAACAACTGAGATTAAAGCGAGTGCGGTGATGCCAATAATCAATAGTACCTGCGTAGTATTCGTCATTGGAACATCAAACAGGAAGTTCAAACCCGTTGCGGCTTGAGACGCACCGTAACCTAGAGACGTTGCCAGACCAAAAACTGTCGCGACAACGGCAAGAATGTCGATAATGTGACCAGTCCAACCCCATACACGCTCACCAAACAGTGGGTAAAAAATGGATCGCATGGTAAGTGGTAAGCCTTTGTTAAACGAGAAAATCGCCAAACCAAGAGCCAATAGCGCATAGATTGACCACGGATGAAGCGCCCAGTGGTAAATCGTCGCCGCCATGCCTAGTGCAGATGCAGCACTTGCATCGCCTTCTGCACCACCTAGAGGGGCCCAGTCAGTACGAACACCGTTCTCAACGTTCACGCCACCAATAGCAGAACTAAAATGAGACATAGGTTCTGATACACCAAAGAACACCAGACCGATACCCATACCTGCTGCAAAGAGCATTGCCAGCCAACCCGCATAGGAATAATCTGGCGTCGCTTCTGTACCGCCGATTCGTACCCGACCTAGCGGTGTAAAAATCAAACCAACACAGACAATGACAAAAATATTACCAGATGCGAGAAAGAACCAATCCAAATGGTGTAACAAACCCGCTCTTAGATCTGCGAAAAACGGCTCTACCTGTTCTCGAAATAATAGTGTTACTACAACAAATAGGATGATTGCTAAACCAGAAATTGCAAAAACACGGTTATGAATATCAAGGCCAAACGGGCCTACTTTTAACGCGACGTTATCCTGACCAATTTGATAGTCAGTGTCTATCGCGTTTACCTTTCCATCGGGGCGTTGAATGCCACCGTTATTATCGGTGCTCACGGATAATCTCCTTAAAAATACGTGACCAAATTTAAATTACTTTCGTCGGAGTTTGAGTGATGAAACCTCCCATCACTACCAAGCACATGTTCAAAAAACATAGTTCTTATAAGCGGTTACTCAGTCCGCCATCATAATCGCAAAGCCCCCTACCTTTCATTGCATTTTATTGTCTTCATCATAAACAACGCTTATTGCCAAATCGAAGAGATTGGCATGCTTCGATTAAAATGATATTGCAACTGTGCTTGAAACAGTTCAGCAGTTGCCAGCGCATCGGTCAAAGCATGATGAGGTTGATAAGCAGGAAGGCGATACCTTTCACGAGCATGCCCCAGCCTGACAGAGCCTGGCTTCTTACCTTTTAACTTATTGAATAGGCCACTGCATTCACGGCGCTGTATCGCGTGTTCAATGTCTAGCGTATCGACAACGGGAAACTGTATCCCCTCCCCAATGCTATTTAGCAACGCGTTATTAAAAAACTGCCTTTCGATATTTTTATAATGAACAAGCACAACTTTGCCTGACAGCGCATCCAATATTTCCCCTAAAATGTGGGTTAGTTGGGGCGCGTTTTTGACTTCAGAATCAGTGATGCCATGAATCACAACTGACTCTTCGTTTAACTCACGATTAGGGTTAACAACCCAATGCGCAGAGCCACTACATTGAACACGATCAATGGTAAACGGCACAAGTCCAATCGTGAGAATTGCATCCTCTTCCGCATTCAAACCTGTCGTTTCAAAATCTACCGAGACAAATGGCACTTCCTCAATTGGTGTTTCCCCATTAACCATCGGTGTCGAGTAATAACGTTTGAGCCTCTCGTCTCTTGCTTCTTTCGCGAGCTGTTTGAATAACGTTGACCACTCTGGCGTCCGAGACGTATCCAACAACGGCTGATCTTTTGCTGCATTTTTTGAGAACCACATTATTTGCTACTTCTCTGGTATCGGAACTTGATGAAGTTCTGTGCATTACTAAGGATTTGGAAAGCAGCTTTTAAGTTTCGGCGCTCAAACTCTGACATGTTCTCTGGCTCAATGTTGTTATCTGGTTCATCTCCATTTTCGATATCGAGTGCTTGATGACGAATTCGAACCATGTAGATCAATTCCATTGCATCCCTCAAGTCCATTCCTCGACCTTTAGGTAAAATGCCCGCATCATTGATATCGTCTAAACGGTCAAACGAGTTTTGCGAACGGGAACCAATTGCCAATGAATGTACTCGAATCAAATCTGCCAATGGCGCAGTACCTCTTCTTTTCAAGTTAATAGAATTGCGGTGACGACCATCTTTCTCCATAACAAAATCTTTGAAGAAGCCCAATGGCGGTGTACGACGTATCGCGTTGTAAGCCATACATGCAAGGAAGCGGTTGTTTCTTTTCGCGCGCCTAACAATAAAGCTGCTTAATTGTTCCGCCCACTTCACTCGCCCATGAACACCTAATAAATCAAAAAAGATATTACTGTTTAACAACCTTTCAGGAGTTGGGTTATCTATCCAGTTGCCAAAGCACTCCTCCCACTCCGCTCGGGTTTTTCGCCACTCTGGATTGGTTGCCATAATGTCGCCAGTACAGTAAGCATAGCCGCATGCTGCTAAACCATCACAAACAAATTTGGCAAACTTTTCAAAGTACTCCCCGTGCATCTCAACATCATAACTGTTGTCGAGAATAAGGGCGTTGTCTTGGTCCGTTACAATTAACTGCTCATCCCTGGCCATCGATCCCATAGCGACCAAACAATACGGAATTGGCGCAGGGCCAAGCTCTTGCTCTGCTAATTCAGCCAAACGCTGTTTAAAGCTACTACCAATGACCGACATGGCTCGACCAATCATATGAGCGTTGGCATCTTCATTCACCATTCGCACAAAACAGTCTTTCACTTGTTCAGAAACTTGCTTGAGATCTTCAACGCTGGTTTGTTGGAAGATAGAGCTAACTAGCAGCAAGCTGTTTTGAGATTCATAACGGACAATATCCGTCATGCCAATAATTCCTATCGGCTTTTTATCTTTTAAAATTGGGAGATGGTGCACGTTGTAGCGCAACATGGTTAACATGGCTTCAAAGACATAAGCGTTGTAATCCAGAGACACCACGTCATAACTCATGACCTCACTCACTGGAATATTGGTATCAATGCCCTGAGCCAATACGCGAATGCATAGATCGCGATCAGTCAATATTCCAAGTAGTTGTTCATCATCTTCTTCTGTGAGTTCTTCTGCTGGGCGAACAATAAGCAAAGAAGTGACATTTTCCTCCGCCATCAGTATCGCGGCTTCTTGAATCGATGCCGTCGCCTCCAACGTTACCGGATCTCTCGCTAAGATCTTACGTGCCTTGGCAGTGGTAAAGTCATTGCTTTCTGAGCGGCTGGATATTGCGCTTCGCAAACGCGCGCTGTCTTCCAGTTCCATGTAGTCAGCAAAGTTTTCAAACTCGTCACAAAGCTCGTTGAAAATATCCTCCGGAATACAGTAAACCAAGGTGTCTTCTATCGCTTTGGCAGGCATACGCACACGGTTGTTCATTAACAACCCCATCTGTCCAAACAGTCCACCAGCGTCAATCCTGTTATAGAGTTCGCCTTTACGTCGGTAGATCTCCACAGCGCCGCTTCTCACCATATATAAGTCGCGGATCGTGTCTCCAAAATTGAGTATCTCTGTGCCTTGCCGAAAGTATGCAACCTCGGCATTTAGAGCGATCTTTTTTAACTGCTCTTCGGGTAGATCATCGAAAGGTGGGTACTGACTAATGAAGTTGAGCACTTCTAACTGTTCGGCTTCCATCTTTTATTCCATACGTTGCCTAAACTACAGCGATAAATATCACCAAGATTGAAATCAATCAATGAATAAATCTAAGAATAACAACACCTAACCCAGTTCGCAGAATAAAACTCCAATCAAAAATTAGAGCTCTAACGTTTTTAAATATAGACCTCTAATCTATTTCTCCTTATAGCTATGCAGGTGGGCTGAGTTGAAATGTACTAAAAACTTCAAAATAAATTCAAACCAATGTCATGGAAAAGTTACGCAAAGACAAGACCAACCGTAAGTATCTATTTTAATTAATAAAAATACCATTTAGCCACACCTACTTAATTGTTCATTGTATGCACATAAAACTCAGTTAACCGAACCCCATTCGTTGAAAGTTGAACTAAAATTAATTAGAGTACAAATCGTTAAACAGTTATAAACACACAAAAAAGGACAGATAACATGGATCCCATACTGGAAGTTAAGGGACTGTATAAAGTGTTTGGAGAAGACCCAGAAAGAGCCTTCTCGCTTATCGAAAAAGGTATCGATAAGGACGGTATTTTTGAACAGACAGGTTTAACAGTCGGCGTAAACGATGTATCTCTCACCATTAACGAAGGTGAAATTTTCGTAATCATGGGGCTTTCTGGTTCGGGAAAATCTACTCTCGTTCGACTCCTAAACCGACTCATTGAGCCAACGAAAGGCAGTGTTTATCTAAAAGGGAAAGATATTGCCCATATCTCTGAAGACGAACTTCGAGAAGTTCGTCGCAACAATATCTCAATGGTGTTTCAAAGTTTCGCACTTATGCCTCACATGACGGTGATCGAAAACGCTGCATTCGGTTTAGAACTTGCTGGCATTGATGTTAATGAACGTCAGAAAAGTGCCCTTTCCGCCTTGGAAAGAGTTGGCTTAGACCCTTATGCAGAATCTTTCCCTGACGAGTTATCCGGTGGTATGAAACAGCGCGTGGGTCTAGCAAGGGCATTGGCTTGTGACCCAGACATTCTATTAATGGACGAGGCGTTTTCCGCTTTAGACCCATTAATCCGTTCTGAGATGCAGGATGAGCTTATTCGTCTACAAAACGATGACAAACGCACAATTGTCTTCATCTCTCATGATTTGGACGAAGCAATGCGTATTGGTGATCGTATCGCCATCATGCAAAACGGTGAGGTTGTTCAGGTTGGCACACCTGATGAAATATTGCACAGCCCAGCAAATGATTATGTCGAAGCGTTTTTCCGCGGCGTAAACATCGCAAGTGTCTTGACAGCAAAAGATATCGCTCGCAAGAAGCCAGCCGCCGTCTTTAAGAAATCGGAAAATGATGGCCCAGGCTCAGCGATGCAGATTCTGATGGATCATGACCGTGATTACGGCATTGTCGTCGATAAATCTAGCCGATATTCCGGCATCGTGTCTCTTGACTCACTACGTTTGGCTCACAAAGAAAACCGCTCTCTAGCCAGTGCTCAATTGACGGATGAAGTCACTCTTCAGCCAGAGCAGTCAATCAATGACATTTTGGGGCTAGTTGCAGGCGTTCCTTATGCCGTACCTGTCGTTGATGAGCAAGGTACTTACTTTGGTGTCGTGACTAAATCACGTCTTCTACAAACACTAGATAAGGATTAACACGATGTCTTCAGAGCAAACTAACAATGATCCCTGGTCGAATACCGCTCCTGCACAAGATGATCCTTGGTCACAAGGTGTAGGTGCTGACGCTGCCCCAAGTAATGACTGGTTAAGCTCAGAAACTGTAGAGCAAGCGCCATTCGACATTATGAACCCATTCCAAGATGCGGTTCTACCACTTGATAGCTGGGTAGAATCGGGATTGAACTGGTTGGTGGAACATGGTCGCCCTGTTTTCCAAGCAATTCGAGTTCCAATCGACTTTATTCTTACCTCGTTTGAAACTGCTTTGGTGTCCACACCTGCGCCCATCATGGTGCTCATTTTATTTTTGCTGGCGTGGCAGTTTTCCAATGTAAAACTCGGTTTTTCAACGCTTGTATCCCTTGTTTTTATCGGCCTAATTGGTGCTTGGTCACAGGCGATGACAACGCTCGCACTGGTTTTAACCGCCGTCTTCTTCTGTTTGCTTATCGGGCTACCGATGGGGATATGGTTGGCGAGAAGCCAAACCGCAGCCAAATTTGTTAGACCAATACTCGATGCAATGCAAACGACCCCCGCGTTCGTTTATCTAGTGCCAATCGTTATGCTATTCGGTATTGGTAACGTTCCTGGCGTTGTAGTAACCATCATTTTCGCACTGCCTCCCGTTGTGCGCCTGACTATTTTAGGGATTCAGCAAGTACCTGAAGAGCTGATCGAAGCGGGCCACTCTTTCGGGGCAAACAAAAAACAGATGCTTTACCGCATCCAATTACCATTGGCGTTACCAACGATTATGGCAGGGGTAAACCAAACCTTGATGCTTTCACTTTCTATGGTCGTGATCGCTTCAATGATTGCGGTTGGCGGCTTGGGCCAAATGGTACTTCGTGGTATCGGCCGACTTGATATGGGTCTTGCTGCCGTCGGTGGCTTAGGCATCGTAATTCTTGCCATTTTATTAGACCGTATTACCCAAGTATTAGGGGTTAATGCGGGTAACACCAAGCTTCGCTGGTATCACACAGGTCCTGTTTCATACCTATTAAAACTGAAAACAAAGACGAACCAAGACGATCTAAAACTTAGGAGAAACATCAATGAATAATTCATGGAAGAAAGCGCTCTCTGTTGGAGCTCTAAGTACTATCGCATTTTCAACTTATGGTGTGGCAAGCGAACTACCGGGTGAAGGTGTGACTGTTCAGCCAGTTCAATCAACCGTTGCAGAGGAAACGTTTCAAACATTGATCGTAAACCGTGCACTTGAAGAGCTTGGTTACGATGTAAAACCGACTAAAGAAGTCGATTACAACGTAGGCTATACCTCTATTGCTAAAGGCGACGCCACTTTCTTAGCTGTAGGTTGGTTCCCTCTTCACGCCGATAAGTACACGATGTCTGGCGGTGATGATAAGTTTTTCCGCAAAGGTCAATATGTAAGTGGTGCTGCTCAAGGTTACTTGATCGATAAAAAAACCGCTGAAAAATATGGCATCACAAATATTGGTCAATTAAAAGATCCAAAACTGGCCAAGCTTTTCGATGCCAACGGTGACGGTAAAGCGGACTTAACAGGTTGTAACCCAGGTTGGGGTTGTGAAATGGTCGTTGAGCATCAGTTGGATGCATTCAAGCTTCGTGACACAGTAACGCACAACCAAGGTAACTACGCTGCGATTATCGCTGACACGATTTCTCGTTACAAAAAAGGCGATCCGATTCTTTACTACACTTGGACACCTTACTGGGTAAGTGGCGTCTTAGTTCCGGGTAAAGATGTTGTTTGGTTAGAAGTGCCATTCTCTTCACTTCCTGGTGAGCGTAAGGACATCGACACAACACTAGAGAACGGTAAGAACTACGGCTTTGAGATGAACTCTATGCGCATCGTTGCGAACAAAGAGTTTACTGAAAAGAACCCAGCAGCAGCGAAGCTGTTTGAAATCATCAAGCTAAACATCAATGATGTTAGTGCGCAGAATATGATGATGAGCCAAGGTAAGAACAGCTCAGCAGACATCGAGTCTCATGTAAATGGCTGGATCAAAGCGAACCAGAAGAAGTTCGACGCATGGGTAGACGAAGCTAAAAAAGCAGCCATGTAACCGACACGACCATTAAAATACGTGACACCTAACTGTAGAGCCAACCGATCACATCGGTTGGCTCTAATTTTATTCACCGTAGTAAAAAGGGTTACAACAATATTGAGCCCTGCTCCTAAGTATTTTCTTAAAGTTTCTACTTAATTTCATTCCTTAAGAGTTTCTTAAGTTTCGCGTTTTATTTTGTTGATAACCAATCAAACAAAGGAAGCGCTCATGAAACACCATGCACAAATTTCTGCAGATGGCTTTACTTTAGACATCATCTATCCAATGCATCCGCTTTGGAGCCAAGTTATCGAGCATGTTTCTCAGCGTTATCAAGATGCATTCTTTGCCGAGCTCAAACAGTTTATGCCGGCGTATTTAACCCTCATTGACGGCGGTCAAATTATTTCCGTATGCGGCTTTCGCATCGCCGAAGATGAACCTTTGTTCCTTGAACAGTATTTAGAAGACGACGCCCAAAAGCTGGTTTCTAACGTATTTAGCTGCGACGTAAAACGTTCGAACTTAGTGGAGTTTGGTCACTTGGCATCTTTCGCTAAGGGCATGTCATCTCTGCACTTCTACCTCATCGCAGAAATGCTGGTCAACCTCGGTTTTGAATGGTGCATCTTCACCGCGACAGACCCACTTCACGCCATGATAGCGCGCTTAGGATTGGAGCCTCATATCATCGCGCAGGCAGATCAAAACAAAGTCCCCGATGCCGAGTCCACTTGGGGGGCGTACTACGAACATCAACCGCGTGTGTTAGCAGGCAATTTGCAAAAAGGACTAGAGCGTCTTCGATTAGTCCAAGAAAGAAACCGCAAACACAACCAGAACAACTTGGTTAAACACCACGCCAGAATATAGGTGACGTATGAATATTCTCCTCGATGCCATTACAAAATGGGCAAAAACGACACCAGACCGAGTAGCACTTGTCGGCTACGAAGCGAATCAAACCGTTGAACTGACTTACTCTGAATTGTTAAACAAGATCGAACTCGTTGCCGCCGAGCTTATTGCACAGAACATCAAAGCACTCGCGCTACGCGCAGAAAACAGCATCGATTGGGCCATTGTTGATTTGGCGGCGATGGCGGCAGACATAGTCGTCGTACCTATTCCGACTTTTTTCTCTGATGCACAAGTTGAACATACGTTAGAGCAATCAGGCGTCGATGCTTTAGTTGGCGATTGGCAAGCATGGTTGGCTTCTCATCCTAAGCAAAGCTTTAACCAGCAAGACCATCCGTTTTCCATTGCAAATTTGCCTTTGCTGCGTCGTAACCAGTTGGGAGATGAAGATACACAGGTAGCTTATCTACCAGGAACCGGAAAAATCACATTTACGTCTGGCTCGACTGGTCAGCCTAAAGGCGTGTATTTAAGCAATGATCATTTGTGTTTGGTGGCGAAGTCGCTCGCCGGTGCAGTAAACAGCGCGGCGCACTCGCACTTAGTGCTGCTTCCGTTATCGACGCTTCTCGAAAACATAACCGGTGTTTATGTACCACTCATGTTGGGCGTGACGTCATATATTTTACCCGGAGAGCAAACCGGCCTACTCGGTTCAAGCCAATTCGAACCGCGTTTGTTTGCACAAGCATTAGTGACCATCAAACCAGAAAGCTTAGTGCTAACACCAGCTTTATTGCTTGCGCTCATTCACATCGCGAAACAGCAGCCCTCTCTTGTGGATTCTCTAAAATTTGTCGCCGTTGGCGGCGCAAGAGTGTCGTCGCAACTGATTAACACCGCGCATGCGCTGAACATCCCTGCGTTTGAAGGTTATGGCTTGTCTGAATGTGGCTCCGTCGTTTGTTTGAATACACCAGCCACATTTAAAGCAGGAACGTGTGGCAAACCGCTTCCCACGCTCAGATTCGTATCGCGGAAGATGGTGAACTGCTCGTCAAAGACAACGTTGCTCTTGGTTATTTGAATGAACCGTTTACTCAAGAATGGTTAGCGACTGGCGACTTAGCCCAAATTGACGCACAAGGTTTTGTCACTCTCTCGGGGCGCAAGAAAAACCTTATCGTCACCGCGTATGGCAGAAATATCTCACCGGAGTGGATTGAATCAGAAGCGTTGGCGTTTTTGCCGATGACGCCACTAATCGTTACGGGCGATAGCCAACAAACATTATGCGCTGTCATTGCCAATAGCGAAGACGTCGAAGCAAAGGTTCATACATTAAACCAAACCCTACCCGATTACGCTCAAATCCGAACCTTATTGCTGCTGGACAACCCACGAGCCATCTCTGGTTGGTACACGGATAACGGCAAGCTCAAACGAAATCAAATCGAACATGATGTGGCTCAGTTATTAGCAAGCACAACGCCTGAATTAACGCTGCAAGCGCAAAAGATCCAACGCATCGATTTGCCCTTCCAGCAACACATTACGTCTTTCCAAACTGCATCTTAGTTAACGGCTTCTTAAGGAGAAGGTTATGACTTTATTTTTCGAACAACTCAAACAAAGCACTACCGCTGCTCAACAAGCAATGTTAACTGCGCCAGTCATCGCAGACGTTCAACAAGGCAACATTTCCAAAGATATGTATATCGCCTTTCTAACCCAAGCTTACCATCACGTTAAGCACACTGTTCCCTTGCTGATGGCGTGTGGAGGCCGACTACCTGGCGCATACGAATGGGTACGAGATGCCATTGCCGAGTACATCGAGGAAGAGAAAGGCCATCAAGAATGGATTTTAAATGACATCAAAGCGTGCGGCGGCGATGCCGAAGCAGTGCGCAACAACAAAGATGTAGGTCAAGTAGGAGCACCGATTGAACTGATGGTTTCCTACCTTTACCACAACATTGACCGCCACAACCCACTCGCGCTGTTTGGCATGGTGTGGGTATTAGAAGGCACCAGCGTCGGCATTGGTGGCCAAATGGCTGAAAAAATCCAGTCAACGCTAAGCCTACCGCCTTCGGCAATGACTTACCTAGTTTCACACAGCGTGTTAGACCAAGATCATCTGCAATTTTTTGAATCACTGATGAACAAAATCACCAAAGTGGAAGATCAACAAGTCATCATCGACTCCGCAAAAATGGTGTTCGCATTGTACGGACAAATGCTGCGTTCTTTGCCTTCTTTCTCAACCCAACAAGCGGCGTGAGGTGAAGCATGATCATTAACAACAGCACCATTCTCTTGACAGGCGCAACAGGCGGAATTGGGCAAGCCATCGCGCAAGAGTTAGCAAAACGCGGTGCCAGCCTCATTCTTGTTGGGCGAAACGAAGAGAGCTTGCAAACACTACAGCGTGAACTGTCGAATCCAGAGCGCCATAACCTAGTCGTTGCAGACATCACCTCATCAGAAGGATTAACTGCGATTAAAGCTCGAGCGCGCCAACATCAAAAAGTGGACGCACTAATTAACAATGCGGGCAGCAACGATTTCTCGTTGTTAAGCCACAAACGACCAACGCAGATTGCAGACGATATCCAACTCAATCTCGTTGCGCCGATGCTGCTGTGCCAATCGGCGTTGACGTGGTTAAAACAGCCTGGGGTAATTCTCAATATTGGTTCCACATTCGGCTCAATTGGCTACCCTGGCTATACCTCCTATTGCGCGGCAAAAGCGGGGTTGCACCGTTTTACCGAATCGCTCGACAGAGAACTGTTCGCAACCGGAATCCGTGCGCTGTATTTGGCACCAAGAGCGACAGAAACCTCACTCAATAGCGATGCCGTCAATGAAATGAATCGACAGCTAGGTAACAAAACGGACTCGCCGCAAGTTGTTGCCGATCACGTTGTCACCATGTTGGAAAAAGAAATTTCCGCGAAATGGATTGGTTGGCCAGAGAAGCTTTTTGCACGCATCAATCAGCTGCTTCCAAGCACGGTTTCTTCTGCGATTCGTAAGCAACAAGAAACCATTCACCAGTACGTAAACCGAGTCAGTCACTGAAGAGGACATGGACGATGAATACCAAACAACTACTTTGCGCTTTGACGATTTGTTCAACGTTAGCTTCGACCGCTGCGTTGGCAGGTAATGCTCCACTGCAACAGGTTCAAAAGAAATGGGCGGAATGTCAGTACAGCACGCCTGACGGTGACGAAAAGGAACAATGCTTCCATCGCGCGATTGCCAAAACCAGTATTTATCTCGACAGAGAGCCCGGCAATCCCGAACTCACTGTTTGGCTGGCAATCAATAAAGCATCGCTGGCTGGTGCTCAAGGTGGCTTGGGTGCACTATCACTCGCCAAAGAAGCCAAATCTTTACTCGAAGGGGTAATTGCAACGTCACCGCAAACGCTTGATGGCTCTGCATACACCAGTTTGGGTTCTCTGTATTACAAAGTTCCGGGGTGGCCAATTGGCTTTGGTGATGACGATAAAGCCGAAGAAATGTTGAAAAAAGCGTTAGAGATCAATCCAAAAGGCATCGATCCGAACTATTTTTATGGAGACTTCCTTGCAGAAGAAGGTCGAGACAAGGAAGCGAAAGTGTATTTGACTCGCGCAATTCAGGCGTCACCTCGCCCTGACCGACCTTTAGCTGATAAAGGTCGAAAGCTGGAAATTGAAGCGACTCTTGGGAGATTGAAATAAACCATGCGCTTATTACTCGTAGAAGATGACAAACTACTCGGTCAATCCATGGTGACTTCATTAAGTCGCCATGGGTACACCGTGGATTGGGTGGAAAAAGGGTCTGGCGTGACTAGCGCACTCAAAACAGAAGCGTTCACTGCCGTAATTTTGGATCTCACTCTCCCCGATATCGATGGATTGGAAATTCTGCGTAAGATTCGCAAAGGCGGATTTAAGCTCCCCGTGATGATACTTACCGCCCGAGACGACATTCGAGATCGCGTTCAAGGCCTTGATGGCGGCGCAGATGATTACCTCGGAAAACCGTTTGCACTCGAAGAGTTGCTCGCTCGCTTACGTGTCTTGATTCGCCGTCAATCCGGTAGTGCAGAAGAAATCATTCAAGTTGGACAGTTGTCTTTATCCTTATCGGAACAAAGCATTCGCTACGATGACGCGCCGCTTAAACTCACACGCAATGAATTTAAAATCCTCACCAGCTTGATGACGAACGCCGGACGCGTGCAAAGTAAGGAGCAATTGCAACAATCACTGCACGGCTGGGATGAAGGTTCAAGCGACAACGCTATCGAAGTTCATATTCACAATTTGCGTAAAAAAGCGCCCAAAGTGGTCATTAAAAATATTCGCGGTGTGGGGTACATTCTTGAAAGATAAGAAATCGTACTCGATCAAACGTCAGTTAACTCTATCAGTAGGCGTGTTGGTAAGTGTTCTCTTACTCATCTCACTTTATTTCAGCTTCCAATCTGCGAAGCACGAAGTCGAAGAAGTTTATGACGCTAGGCTTGGACAATCCGCAAAATTAATGTTGCTGACGCTCTCAATTTCAACGGAAGAGAGGACTCTCGCTAACCATCGAGAATTATTTAATGAGTGGATGGAAAACATTGAGTCAATGTCAAAGTCTGACGATGACAATGTCACAACATTCGGCCACCCTTATGAACAAAACTTGGTTTTTCAATTCTATCGAGACAACACACTGCTCTGGAGCTCTGATCAAACCTTGCACGCACTCTCTACGTCCTTTGGTAATAACGGCTACGCTGATATTGTAAAAGACGGTACACGATGGCGTACATTTCAGATTTCACTGCCACAAACAAAACATGATAATGAATACGTCGTGGTTGCAGAAAAATACAAGATACGTAAAGAGATCATCCACGAAATTGCCCTATCCACATCAATAGAACAATTGCTGATACTACCAACTTTGTTGCTTTTGCTGTTTTGGCTGATCGATAAACATTTCCGACCGATTAACGACCTGCGCTCCGCCATCACACAAAGAAACGTACACCGATTAGATCACATTCATGTAAAAGACAACACCGTTGAACTCGCACCACTTGTCGATTCGCTCAACTCTCTCCTCTCTGAACTAGAGTTAGCCTGGCAAAGAGAGAAACGCTTTACACGTGCTGCAGCGCATGAACTAAAAACCCCACTAACAATCCTTCGTCTTAACGTAGAAAATGCACTTGAAAGTAATGATCCGGAGCAACTGAGAGGAGATTTACACAACATTCTGCAAGGCATTGAACGCACTGACCGCCTTATCCATCAGCTACTGACTTTAGCTAAAGTAGATAGCTTATCAGAACGTGTATTCGACACCGTTGAGCTAACCCCTTTGTTGCAAACCGTTGTTGCTGATTTGGCACCGTTAGCATTGAAGCATAAGCAAGACATCAGTTTATCATCTTCCAACATCGCTATATCCGGTGATCGAATGTTGTTAGAGGTGTTATTTCGTAACCTCGTCGATAATGCGATTCGTTACTCCGGCGAGCACAGTGACATAAAAGTCAGCGTCACAGAGAACAATAATACAATCAAAGTCTTAATTTCCGATACTGGTCCAAAAATCCCGAAAGAAACTCGTGAAAGAATCTTCGAACAGTTTTATCGGGGTCATTCCGAACATGGCGACGGGGCGGGTTTAGGGATGTCAATTTGCAAAGACATTACAGCACTACACCGTGCAACACTGGAGCTCATTCCCAGAGAAAATAGTAGGAATACGTTTGTCGTCACTTTCCCAAAGTGCTAACAAAAGCGATACAGACCATAACCTGTTTAATTTATGTTCCAGCCCAACATGAGCTTCATTCCACACTTACATAGACATACCAACACTTACACTACTCGACCATAAACCCACATTATAATTCACGTTTATTTCACGCTTGCTTTGTTAAAAACAACACAACATAACAATTAAACTATTCGAATAAATATGAAAAACTTATCTAAGGGCTCTGTGTGGGGGCCTTTGCAGCCAATTGCTGCTTTTTCTTTGTTTTCACTTATATTTTTGTCTATCTCACGCGTTTTGCTCGCCTTTTGGCAACTTGATCGAATTGACTCTTTCAACGACTTAATTTATATCCTAGGCCAAGGCTTACGCGTAGACATTGCAACACTGTGCTGGCTATTCATCCTCCCTGCACTACTTTCAGCCCTAATGCCATTAAACGGCAAGATTGGGCAATGCTGGAAATGGATATTGCGCATATGGATGGTTGTAGGGCTTTGGATTCTCGTGTACATGGAACTGGCAACGGCACCATTCATTCAAGAATATGACCTACGCCCAAACCGTCTGTTTGTGGAATACCTTATCTATCCGAAAGAGGTCATGGGCATGCTTTGGACTGGCTATAAGCTAGAGCTGTTTATTGGCGCGTTAGGCACGGCATTAACTCTAGTTTTGGGTTGGAAGTGGAGCAAAAAACTGACCGACAATGCACAGCAGATCAACTGGAAGTGGCGCCCACTATTAGCCATTTTTGTTGTGCTTCTTGGTGTTGC
Organism: Vibrio sp. M60_M70; assembly: GCF_037162085.1. Lineage (NCBI taxonomy): Bacteria > Pseudomonadati > Pseudomonadota > Gammaproteobacteria > Vibrionales > Vibrionaceae > Vibrio > Vibrio sp. M60_M70. The sequence goes on along the minus strand of NZ_JARLUL010000001.1, from coordinate 1,552,038 downwards.
AGGCGCACGCTCGTCTTTAGGCCACCGCCCACTAAACCCAGCCATGGTGGCGTTTTCTAACGATCCACTGCTTAACGACTTAGCACTAAACTCATCTTACTCACTGCTGTTTGCTGTCAACAGCATGAAGTCAGAAAAAAGCGCAGAGCAGTTCTACGGCAAGATGGATAATCAAAAGATGTTGGATCTCGTTCGCGCTTCGTCAAAAAAGTCCGACTTTGATCCAACATTGCTTCCAACCATGAACAGTAACCCTGCGACCTACCATGGTAAACGTAAGAACTTAGTGATCTTGCTACAAGAGAGCTTAGGAGCGCAATTTGTGGGTTCTTTGGGTGGTCTGCCTCTTACGCCAAACCTAGATGAACTCATGGCTGAAGGTTGGCAGTTCACGCAAATGTACGCAACGGGTACTCGTTCTGTTCGTGGTATCGAAGCTGTAACCACGGGTTTTCCACCATCCCCTTCTCGCGCAGTGGTGAAACTAAGCAAAAGCCAAACAGGCTTCTTTACCATCGCAGACTTACTCAAAGCACAAGGCTATCACACGCAATTTATTTATGGCGGTGAAGCAAACTTCGATAACATGAAAACCTTCTTCTACGGTAATGGTTTTGATCAAATCGTCGAAGAAGATAATTACAATAACCCAAGCTTTGTTGGCTCTTGGGGGGTCAGTGATGAAGACTTATACAACAAAGCAGACGAAGAGTTTGAACGTCTTTCAAAAATCGACAAACCTTTTTTCAGCTTAGTTTTTACGTCAAGCAATCACAGCCCTTATGAGTATCCGAAAGGTAAAATTGAGCCATACGATTCCGAACACATGACGCGTAATAACGCGGTAAAATATTCAGATTACGCTTTGGGTACGTTCTTTGACAAAGCGAAAAACTCATCCTACTGGGATGATACTATTTTCATTGTCATTGCAGACCACGATGCCCGCGTGTCTGGCGCTAACTTGGTTCCAGTTAAACACTTCCACATTCCTGCATTGATCATTGGTAAAGACATTCAACCACGTAAAGATGACCGTATCGCAAACAACATAGATATGCCGCCTACGCTGTTGTCTCTTATTGGCGTAGACGCCAAAACGCCGATGATTGGTCGTGACTTAACGAAACCACTGGCTCGCGAAGATGAACGCGCAATGATGCAATACGACAAAAACTTTGGTTATTTAACGCGTGACAACCTAGTTGTGCTTTCTCCTGGTGAAAAAGTATCGACCCTGGCGTACGACTTTGAAAGCCAAACCATGAAACCGCTAGAAGTCGATGAATCCGTTATTGAACGCGCAAAAGCAAACGCCTTATTTGCATCTAAGGCGTATCAAAACAACTGGTACGCTTCGAAACGTACCAACTAATATCCGCTGATTCAGTTAAAAGGGAGCCAACTGGCTCCTTTTCTTTATTCTGTAAGACTCTTCACTCTTAGAGTACATGGAGGAACGCACACTTTGTATCTAGAAAATCATAGTTCATATGTAGAGAATGAACTTTTCAGGATTGTGTTCGATGACTAAGGCCAACACGTAAACAACGAGGCTTGTTGATATCAAGCCAAACAGAAAACTGACCCGAAATACCATCGTTGTTATCGTGATAAAACCATAGGCAAATACACCACTATTAATCATAGCGTACAAATTATCCAGACCAAAACTTGGTAAAGGTGCGCTAATAAATAGGAGTGAAAACATCATAATATTTGAAAATTTTTTAACCCAACTTGGTTTTTGTAGATAAAAACCCGAAATAGAAAAGGACAACAACAGCAATGGCACTAACCCATAATAAGTAAATTTGTAATATGCCGTAATCCAATCTGAACTCTGGTTTAAGAATAGTATTATGCAAGTAACAATGGTCGATGATAACGCTAAAGAAAAACACTTTGTTCCTTTGTAAGGTTTGTCCTCAAAGTTAAATAACCTAAAAATTCCCACTGCAATACCAAGAACAACCCATGAAAATGTCACTAGCTGTAAAAATGCGATCTCTTCGCGGATGGCAAAAAAGCCAAAGTAAATAGCATGATAAAAAGACCAAACCATACCAATTGGTAAACCCAAGGAGAGTTTTTCTAGGAGAATTTCTGACTGCTCTTCGTAATGAATAGTCCACCATACTAGTGCGACATAAGCGAGCAACACACCAAAAATGACAACATATTGCGCTTCTGAGATACTGATAATCATTGGAACTAAGGCTAGGGTTAAGCCAATGATAACAAATAGAATCTGGTAACAAATCGCGGGTAATGTGCAAATAAGTCGCCAAAATACCCTACCGATATCTTGAAGAAGTTCGTAGGTTTGAGCGATAAAATAAGCAACAGCAGCGATAAGAAGCAACACTCCACATAGTTTCATCAAGTTAACTAAGTTAAATAGTTTCACCCAGTCACTGCTTTCTTCGGCTTGCTTCAGTTCTTTTTGAGCGTCATAAATGTGAGCGAGTTTCAATAAGGCATTTTTTCTGTCTTCATTTTCGAGAAAGTGTCCAAACTCTTGGTTTGCTTCACTCTCCGTTATCACTCCATTTTTGTAAAGAAGATAGATAGTTGAAAGGCTCACTCTTTCTATTTCTGTAAGATCACGAATTTTTTCTTTATTATTGATTTCATTGATAGTTAAAATTTGACTTTCTTTCTTTTCTATATTTTTTGCTGAAATACTTAATGAACATGTAACACAAAAAATAATAATTAACAGTGAACTAATCGTTTTACACATATGAACGGGATTGCTTTTGACAAGGAAATGTCGAGAAGATAAATGGAATCAAATACAAAGCAAACGATATGTTCATATGCTCGATCCTGAGCCAATAAAATTGAAAGTGATACTTCTCACTATTTCAAACAAGGTACTTTAACTTGGTCTACTGACAAAGCCTGTCTTACCCTTCCGTTAGATTCAACCTCATACTTCTAGTAAATTGAGAAACAGACCATGCTAACTATCAATTCATTCGTCCTCTATGTTGAGGACATCCACGTAAGCCAAGCTTTTTACTCGAAACTGTTTGATTATGAGGTCACGTTTTTGTCTCCAACATTTGCTTCTATGCCACTCGCAAATGGCTTAAAACTGACACTCAAGCAAAGTGATGTTCTTTCCCCTTCCAGCGACATCAAAGGTGGTGGCACCGAGTTATCATTTGCAGTGCGCAACCGCCATACGTTAGAGCACGTTTACAATAGTTGGAAAAACATGGGCGTTGAGTTTGCTCAACCACCAATGACTTCGGTGTATGGCTTAAATTTTGTGGCTACCGATCCAGATAAACATCGCATTCGCGTTTTTATTAGTGAATAAAAATGCGTTAAAAATGCTTTTTACCCATTCCCAATGTGACTTCAATAAATTAGACTCAAGGAAACATCAAAAGCTGCGTAGTATATAAGAAGGAATGCCCATGAGCTCAAGTATGATCCTTAGCGAATCTCTAATCGAGAGTGGAAGAGATATCCCCCTCAAAGAACTGCTTTATGCAAAGCGCGTGCTGGATAACTACATGGCGGTAGCAAAAGAAAGCAGCCCACTTGAGCTGTTGACAGAGATGAAATCGGCAGCAAAGCAAGTGGAATACTTTACCACTACGAGTAACCCGTGTGAGGCTCGTAATGTCATCAGTCAGATGATTGATAAAATCGACACCGCGGAATCTTTTGAGTCGTTCAAGGCTTTAGCAGGCAAGCCCTCACTAGCTCTCAATGAACTGATTGAAGATCGCGCCCAACTGATTAAACATGAGCGAGAATTGCTGCTTGCTTCAGGCTATTACGCCTCGCGTATCTAAGAATAAACGCTAGCTCCCGAGTTTAAAGCTAGCAACGAAAAAGGAGCTCTTAAAGAGCTCCTTTTACTTTCCAAAATCAGGTATAAAAGATCTAGAGGCCGATATCTTCAGTTATTGCTTTGATTTGCTTGAGATCCATTTTATAAACTTCAATCATTTGATCGACCTGACTTAGTCGTGAATTGGCTTCATCGTGTTTATCACACGCGTCCGATTTCACGTCCCAAGATTTACCTTCCAAAAACACATCACACTCTTTTTTGAGTTTCTCGATCTTAGGCAATAGTTTCGCCCTTTCTTTCTCTAGAGACTCCAATTCTTGCGAAATTTTCAGCTCTTTTTGAAACACCTCGCGCGATCGTTCAAAGATAGTCGCTTGCATATCCGCTTGACGACTCAGCTTCTCATTTTCTGATTTTGTCGTATTGATCTTATCTGCCTGTTGTTTCAATTGAGACTCTAGCGACAGGTTAACTTTCTCGACCTCAGTCAATTGCTTTTGTAACTTCTTAAGCGCTTTCTCGTGCGCTTCATCTTTCGCTGCGAGCAGTTCAGTGACTTTATCTTGTATTTCTTGGTCGAGCGCTTCTTCGCGCACTTTTACTTGAGACACCAACTGCGTTTTATCTTGCGTCAACGCTTGGTATTTTTCTTCTAGCACATGATAAGTCGATTCCCACTTGTTCGCAGTGACAATCGAACCAACAAGGCCACCAAATGCCAAGCCTAATACCGCAGCAATCGCGATATAGATATGAGTACGTTTGTCACGCTCTTCAATGACAACAACGTCGTCTTGTTCTTCCATCTTGTTCTGAGAACTCACCGTATACTACTCCAAGGACTCTTTTACTTTGCTAGCGGATCAATTCCGCAAACATAATCGATGCTGTATAAATCAGAAAGGCGCCAATTAATGTTATAACGGTCGCTTTTTGGACTTTTTCATTGGTTCGATAACGAAACAGCACAAATGCTACTGCAATCAACACCGCAATGGCTAATAATCTGGTCATACCGCCTCCTTGTCCACTTATGAAAAACTGCCTAGGTCCATAGACGGTTTCACAAAGATTTATTGTAACTCATTTATACGCCCCATAAGGTCAACTTAGCGTAGATTTTAAAATAAGTGCTTCGATTTTAATCAAATTTGTGTTCTCAATTGAATAACTTATGCCGTAATAATCGAAACACATTTATCGTTCTGAAGTGTGTTCTTGGTTCTATTCCCTAGCCCAATAAGTTTTGTTTTTTGCAGTTACTCACACAAAAAACTTGGGTAAACATAGCTTCGTGAAAATAAGTGGGATTATTTCGTTGAAAATAAATTGACATAGGGTGTTGAAATGGACCAAAAACATGATAGAGTTCACACGTTAATGATGACCAGCATCATTAACTAACCTTTACTCATTTGATTGAGTAATTGTTCCGATGAAGACTGCAGGAGAGTGGTTATTAATCAAATTTTAACATTTGATTAGCATAACTCGCCGAAGAATTAACTATTTCAGGTGCTACCTAGGTAGCGGGGACTGTAGTTGGAGGAACCTCTGGAGAGAACCGTTAAATCGGTCGCCGAAGGAGCAAGTCTTGCACTCACGCAAGGTGAAACTCTCAGGCAAAAGGACAGAGGAGTGGAAAGTTACAACCTAACTATTTTGCTTGGCCTTCCCGCCTACAACCAATAGCTTAGTTCTTTTAGAGATCGTTGATCTCGTCCTTTCCCTCTTCTCCTTATTAGTTGTTTTATTAAGGGGAAATCATGAACGACCTACAATCTTTACTACAAACCATCGATAATTTTGTCTGGGGTCCACCACTGCTTATTTTGCTAGTGGGTACCGGTGTTTACTTCACTTTTAGCCTCGGCTTGATCCAGTTTAAACATCTCCCAGCAGCGCTAGCGATGGTATTCAGTAAAGATAAGTCATCTGATAAACAAGGTGACGTTTCTAGCTTTGCAGCACTTTGTACTGCGCTCTCAGCAACGATTGGTACTGGTAACATTGTTGGTGTTGCCACCGCGATCAAACTTGGTGGACCAGGTGCCCTATTCTGGATGTGGCTCGCCGCCCTTTTCGGAATGGCGACTAAATACGCCGAATGTTTGTTAGCGGTTAAATACCGAAGAGTCGATGATAAAGGCCAAATGATTGGTGGTCCGATGTACTATCTGCAATACGGTGTTGGCTCAAAAGCCCTCGCGATCATGTTTGCAGTGTTTGCTTTGGGTGTTGCTTGTTTTGGTATTGGTACGTTTCCACAAGTAAACGCGATTCTGGATGCAAGTGAGATATCTCTCGGTGTTGACCGTGAGCTCTCTGCCTTTGTACTGACTCTTTTGGTTGCTTTCGTGACTTTGGGTGGCATCAAATCCATTGCTAACGTTGCAGGAAAAGTGGTTCCTACTATGGCTGTATTTTATGTGTTGGCATGTCTAAGCGTGATCATCATAAATGCAGACCAATTGGTCAACGCCGTTGAATTAGTGTTGGTCTCAGCATTTACATCAACAGCAGCGACTGGCGGTTTCTTAGGTGCAAGTATCATGCTGGCAATCCAATCAGGTATAGCTCGTGGCGTATTCTCAAACGAATCTGGTTTGGGTAGCGCGCCTATGGCAGCAGCGGCAGCGAAAACAGACTCTTGTGTGAAACAAGGCCTGATTTCAATGACAGGTACCTTCTTTGATACCATCATTATTTGTACCATGACGGGCCTAGCGTTGATCCTTACTGGCGCATGGCAAAGCGACTTTTCTGGTGCAGCAATGACGACTCATGCCTTTGCGGTAGGTTTGAATGCGGATACATTTGGCCCAATGCTGGTGTCAATTGGTTTGATGTTTTTTGCATTCACAACCATTCTTGGATGGAACTACTACGGTGAGCGTTGCGTTGTGTTCCTCTTTGGTACAAAAGCGGTGCTTCCTTATAAGCTGATTTTCGTTGGTTTGGTGGCATCAGGCGCGTTCCTCCATCTAGACATGATTTGGCTACTCGCCGATATCGTAAATGGTCTGATGGCGATTCCTAACCTAATCGGTTTGATCGCACTGCGTCACGTCGTACTGGCAGAAACCAAGCTGTTCTTTAGCTCAGCATCGCAATCTGATGAAATTGAAGCAGTAAAAGCTTAGTGACATGACAAGTGTTCAGTAATGAACCGTCAATCGCTGAAAGTAAAGTAAATTGGAAATGGTAAAAACATAAAGCCCGCTGGTATTCAGCGGGCTTTATTTTATCTTAAGTTAAGCGGTTAATCTCTCAACCATTGATGCTCAACCTTTTCTCCACGTTCTTGAAAAAACTTCGCATTTTTTTGCTTGAATTGATCCGACTTCAGCTCTGATAGCGGCCAGTCTGAAAACGCCTCTGTTACGAACGAATCTCCAACCCCAACTTCAATCGATTCAAGATGCTTCCCGATGTAGCGATAAAAGTAGCTCTGCCCCAGTGCATCACAAACCATCGGCACATGTCTCATGCGTTGATGGTTGACGGATACTGAAGCCCAAGTTGTCGTTTTAGGTTCGCAGCTTTGCTCTTTTACAACATCAACTTCAAATTTATTGTCCATTGTTGTCGAGACAAAAACGACAATACCGTCATTCATATACACACGTCGAAGTAATAGCTGTTTCGTGTCTTGAGTTCGCGTCTGTTGTATTCCATTGGAAAATGGCTCGAAATAGCCCCAGTGCCAAGACCAGGTCATGCCACGTTGCGCAAACTGTACCTGTGGCCATGTCTGCCAAACAATGGCACCAACCACGCCAGTAATAAACACAACGAGTAATATCAAAATGTGGTAAATATTGCGCATTACACGGGCTTTTCAATCAATAACTTTACGCCAAGTGCGACTAAGACAGCGCCCGTCGCCCCTTCCATCCACTTCATAAAGCTTGCATTCTTTAACAGGCTCTTAGCTGAGTTAAGTGCGCCAGCCAAACCACACTGCCAAACCATCGCAATAATAAAGTGCACGGATGCCATCATCATTGATTGAAGCAAAGGAGAACCTTCTGGATTCACAAACTGTGGCAAGAACGCCAAGTAGAAAACTGCCGTTTTTGGGTTCAAGACGTTAGAAAGAAAGCCCTCTCTAAAAGAGCGTTTGCCATTAAACACTTCATGAACCTGCTCAGTCACTGACAAACCATTCTTCGACGACATCAGGGCTTTTAAACTGCTCAGACCAAGCCAAATAAGATAAGCTGCACCAATCATTTTTACGATTTGGAACAACTCTGCAGATTGCGCCAGAATGGCCGAAATACCAACCGCTGAAAAGAAAGCATGCACAAATAAGCCAAAGCAAATCCCTAAACTGGTTGTACATCCGTCTTTTAAACCCGCGCGACTGGTATTACGGATAACAAGGGCCGTATCTAAACCCGGCGTTAGCGTTAAAATAGTGATGGCAATAATAAATGCCTCAAAATTCAAGATATCCATATTATCGTGATAATTAATTGTTAATCCGTCATCAATACCGTCAATCCACGAGATTCGCAAGCTTCTTTTTAAGAGAGCTATACAACTGAGTGAATTTATGGACAATGAGTGAAGATTAATTGTTAATTATTAGTAAATTAACGCAGGTTGTTTCGTGCAACTCGACGTAAAGGACCCGTTATCGGGTGTTTAGGGAAAGAACAAAAGAATAAGAGTAGTCACATGAAAGCATTTACAAAACTCATTGAACATTCCAAAAAAGTGGCAAACTTTGAGCACCTCTCTGCCATCATAGGTTGGGACCAAGCAGCGGTCATGCCATCTGGTGGCGCTGAAGCGCGCTCCAATGCTATGGCAGAACTTGATGTACACATCCACTCATTGATGACTCAGCCACACTTGGGCGAGCTTTTCGCTCAGGCAGAAGAAGAGACGCTATCTGCAAGTGAAAAGTCCATCCTACGAGAAATGAAACGTGAATGGCAACAAGCTAACTTGCTACCAGAATCATTAGTTCAAGCTCAATCTCTTGCTGGCTCCAAATGTGAACATGCATGGCGTACGCAACGCGGAGAAAATGACTGGTCTGGCTTTGAAAAGAACTGGGCAGAAGTCGTCAAACTATCGCAAGAAGAAGCGCAAATTAGAGCCGAAGCAAACGGCACAACGCCTTACGATGCCATGCTTGATATTTATGAACCAGGCACAACGTCTGCATCGTTAGACACGCTTTTTGCTGACGTAAAAACGTGGCTACCTTCCTTGATAGACGAAGCGCTTGAAAAACAGCAATCAGACAACATCTTATTGCCAACTGCGTACTACCCTGCGGAAAAACAAAAAGCGCTGGGACTGGAAGTCATGAAGCTACTTCAATTCGATTTTGAACACGGCCGGCTTGATGAAAGTGTCCACCCATTTTGTGGCGGTGTGCCAACAGATGTGCGTATTACAACACGTTATGATGAAAGCGAGTTTGTCCAATCATTGATGGGGATCGTCCACGAAACTGGCCATGCCAGATACGAGCAAGGGCTACCAAAAGATTTGGCAGGAACACCAGCTGGTCAAGCCCGCTCTATGGGAATTCATGAGTCACAGTCGCTCTTCTTTGAAATGCAAATAGGACGAAACAACGCATTTATCGACCACCTTGCTCACATGGCTTCCAAGCATTTTTCTGGGGATGAATTTGAAAAAGACAATCTAGCCAAAATCTACACTCGAGTAGAGAAAGGCTTTATTCGCGTAGATGCGGACGAATTAACATACCCTGCCCACGTTATTCTTCGATACGAAATTGAACGTGATCTTATTAACGGTGCCATCAAGCATACAGACGTACCAGAGCTCTGGAACGAAAAAATGAAAGCGTATTTGGGACTCTCAACGGAAGGAAATTTCAAAAACGGTTGTATGCAGGACATTCATTGGACGGAGAGCAAATGTACAGTGCATAACTACAGAGATGGATGCTTACAAGACATTCACTGGACTCAAGGTGCATTCGGTTACTTCCCGAGTTATACACTAGGTGCAATGTACGCGGCTCAGTTCATGGCAGCTATGAAGAAAACGGTAGATGTGGACGGCGCTATACGCTCAGGTGACTTGTCACCGATCTTTAATTGGTTGTCAGAGAAGATCTGGAGCAAGGGCAGCTTATTAACTACCGACGAGCTAGTAGAACAAGCAACTGGTGAGACACTGAACGCCAACTACTTTAAAGAACACTTACGCAGTCGTTATCTTTAAACTGAGCGAGGCTGTCAATACTCATTGACAGCCTTCATTTGAAGTATGCTTTAACTCAATCTCTATTGTCATAAAGATTATCTAACAAGTAATTATACTTTTCAGGTACTAAAGCCAACTCCCCCACCCTAAGTCGTTAAAGCATAAGCCAATTCCATTCTCTTCAACTTTACCATAAAGCAAAACATATCGGTCTTTCGAGTCATCACCAATACCATGTTCATTTTGAAGCCAGTGAGGTGTTTTGATGCAAAAATCAATGACTTTTGGTGACTTCTCAAGATATGTCATTCGTATGTTATTGTCTCTAGGTGGGTTGCCATGATGTGTAGAAGACTTGACCTTACCGAAATACAACTTTGGCTTATCATCTTCTTCTTCAACGTCTCGTACGTCATTCAATAAAGAAGTTAAAGCAATGGCATGTTGATACCCTGGAATGAAGTAGTAGCGATAATAGTTTTTGTCAAAGTTGTAGCAAATCCCTCTTAAAGTCGTAATCTTGCTTGGCACTTTAAAGCTTTCACCTGCATGTTGACCAAGTGGCACTTCTGCTTCTGGACCTTCAACATCTTCTACTTGATATTCGTCGAAAGGACGAGCATTAGCGGGAATACGTTGTTCAGGCTTATCTTTTAAAAAACCATTCACAATAACAAGCTCTTCGTTATCAATAGCTTGCTTAACAACTTCTACAGATGAGTACTTTTTACCCTCAGCGCGTTGCGAACGCAACATACATGGCACACCACTGTATGTAGGAAGATGCCTGAAGTGAGCTTCCATATTAGCTACGTTGTGCTCTCTGTCATGTGGTACTCGATTTAAGTTAGTGAAACACATCGGGCAGAACAAAGCACCTTTCATTTCCTTCGTATATTCAAGCGGTTGAATTCTTTCAGCATCTTTCAATAAAGTTGCTCTTGAACCACCTTCATATTGCCAGCCATCTAGATATAGCGCATGAGCAATCCTTCTGTGTAACTGTTCCATCTTAACTCCTCAGAACAAATAACCAATAAATTCCACACGAGCCTAGTTAAAGCAAATACTTTAATTTTTTTGCGCAACAAATTGTCTATAGCGTCTCATTTTGGGTTGACTGAGTTACATAAATATCTCGAAACGGGAGAAACTATGAAACCAACAGCAAACACATTAACATTCAACGAATACCTAGCGGAATCGCGTGCATTAGACTCCGCTCGTAAATGGTTGAGAAAGAGCACGAAGAAAACAGGAAAGGTAGTCAACAGGAAGCTTAAACAACTGCTCGACCGTACTCTATCTAGTCTTTTTGAACCGAGCGAGGCGGTTAAATTGGGTCGCCAGATTGATAACTACACCTCTAGTCTTGTTGCGTCGTTTGAAGAACAACAAAGACTAGCTATTGAGGCCATCGACAACCCAGAGCCAGTTAACGCCAAGCGATTAAAGACACTTTCTATTGAAACACGACAACTGGCGAATCAATTTCTAAGAGTTGTTGATGATTATCTACGTTCAAGTACTAAAGGCGGCAAACTAACTCGTAGCGGAAAAATTGACCTAAAGTACGATAAAGCCATTCGAAACTTAGAAGAAATCGAAAGACTCTGTGACCACACTTCAAAAGCGGCGGCATTTCTAGCAATAGACAACAAAGAAGCAGCAAACAAACAGCTACAACCAATGATCAAAGCCAAACTTTAATCCCTTCTAAGCCCTCACGTCGTGGGCTTTTTTGTGCTCAAAAACCTGTTCAAAAACTCGTATAAATACTTGTATGAAATGAGAAATGCATCTTCTCATTGCACCAGTTCAATTCCTGCTAGTTTGCTGTGCTAGTTGGTGCGAAAGGCAGCAATTCTAAAATTTACAAATGAGGCAATAACATGAAGAAAGGCGGCAGACCAGAACGGTTTGATGAGATAGCCAGTGCCGAACTGGCAATATTGTCTTGTCTCGGTATCAAATCGATAGGCACTCTAGCTCGTGAGAACGGCTGTTCACGAAACACCGTGACCAAATACGTTAATCGATTTAAAGCACGTTTAGGAGTACTTGGATATGCAGATTAATCTCAACCACGTTCAACGTGACACTTCAAATCGTTGGCTTGCTAGTGCTGTTCTTGATGCCATTCAATATCAAGCACCAGAAGCGTTCCAAGCTTCTTGTCGTGTTGCTGGTGGACTGAATACTTGGTTAGACGAAGAAGATCTTGAAATACTCTTATCTGCTCATTCAAATGAACTAGAGCAAGTTCAAAGACAAGCCAAGTATGAACAACTCAAGAAAAACAAAGAACAGTCTCAAGTACTCTACGCCTACGACAAAGCAAGCGACGATCTTAAGTTCGCTGTTGGTAGAACGACGTTAGACCGCGAGCAAATGACGTTTACTAACTCTCAGTTTAAGAACTGGGTTCAACGTCAACTAGAACGTAAAGACATTACGGTGTCACAACGAGAAGATCTATTAGCTGCCAACTACTGGCTAGCGAAAGCAAAGACAATAATCATTAAAAACGGGATTTAAGCATGTACTTCCAAGAATTAAAAAAAGCAGCTTCAGCGTTGGACAGTGGTTTTCTTTACAGCGTTGTTAGTCGATTAGCGAGACTTGAACAACAGTCACCTAACGCTGTTATGACATATCAAGCAGAATTTGAAGCCGCATTGAAAGACAAATCAATTGAATACTTTGCAACAGTTGAACCACGACTAGGTACTAAAGGTTCAATGGACAAACTACACGACGATATCAAGTACTTGCTTCATGGAAAGCACTTTGACCAGTTTATGCGCGAGTGTCGACACTACTCTAGTATGCCTAAACCAGTAGTTAAAACAGATAGTCACGCTTTCCGTGAATGGCTTAGAATCAATCAACGTAACTTAATAGTGTAAAGATGAAAGTATCTAAAGAACAACAACGAATTAAAGAACTCGAAGCCGCTTTATATGCTGCTGAATTGAAACTAGAACGCTTAGAAGAAGCGGAAGAACAGACTATCACAACATCGGGAATCACTGTTAAACCAGTTGAATTGCAGAGCTTTCGACAATTTAACCGCGCTATTGATGACTCGATTGCAAGTAGTCAGTATTTGAGTACTGGTCAAACAGACGCACTAGCTGAATTAAGATGGATGGTTATTCATTGTCGTACACCACAACAAGTACTTGATTATGACAAGCAGTTAATGAGAACAAAATCCGCTAGTTGTTCAGCAACAACTATTGGTCAATTGGCACGTGACTGCTCGATTAAATCAGTGCTTGGTTCTGCCATTACTAAACAACTTGCTGTGTTTAATGCGCTATTCGAGTTAGACCGCATCCAAGCATCTGGTGAAATGGATATTCAAAACTTCTTAGAAGACTTAGAACTTGCCGACGCCAGTTCGATTCTTGCTAATTCAAACGCGAAATTGTCAGACTTGATTGCTTTACGTAAAGCACGCGTGAACGGCTCGTTTGAACAAATTGAAAGCGTGATTAACACTATTTTAGATGGGGAAGATGATGAACAATAAAGAACGATTAGAACTGGAACGACTTGATATTAAAGTCGACATCCGCCGCCACAATGCAATGGCTGATATTCTTCTAGAGCTGGACGATAACACCATGTTGAAGTCAGCAGTAAGTAAACGAAAGAAGAAAGTTCTAGAACTAGAGAAAGAACGCCAAGCCATTGAAATGGCGTTGAAACTACTATAAGCGAGCTATCAGCTCGCTTTTTACATTAGATCAGGTGTAGATTATCCGTGCGGAAAATTAATTTTATCATACGAATGAAAAGTCTTATCTTATCTTATCTTATCTTATCTTATACTAATCTAAATAATCATTAATCAAACCATAATCAAATTCAGGCTTACTCTTGCTGAACCTTTTTGATACATGAAATATATCTTTTCGCTCGCGAGCAGTTACTGCTAAATCATTATCAACAACAATAATTTGATAGTTTCTACCTTCTTTATTGGCATATTCAGCAATAGATAATAGTTGTTCATATACTCTTTCATAAACCTTTTGATCTGATGACACATCATCATTACTCACATCTTGACTACGATAGCGACCAATATTATTCCCCGGGGTATCTATCATCATAAAGGTTGGAAAGTTTGAATTATTTTTCAATGAATATAATAACTTTGATAAATAGATACCTAAAGAAGTTATTGTTCTAACTCCACCAGATGTAAGTTCAGTAAAAAACTTATTCCTAACTAAATAATCCAGTCTATCATCGACCATTGATGACTCAACATTATTTAACAAGCTATTAGACATGTACATATTAAATTCTTGACTTAGTCTACCAACAACCGTCTCGCTGTCTTCTGAATTTTCCTTAGCATTGATTAGGTCAACATTTAATCTTCTCATTACCTTTTCAATATTATTCATTTCTACAGAGATAATATCTAGCCTATTGACTATAGACCTATCTCTAGCAAGAATTTTTTTATTTGATAGTAAATCAACTTTCTGCTTCTCAAGGAGAGATATTGACTCTACAATTTCTGAAACTTCTTTTGCATATTTAGTATCAAATGAATATTGTATTTCTTCAATTCCATGTCGTGCTTGTTCTATTTTTTTAGCGTTAGAATCGATATTTTCTCTAACTTCATCTATTAGAGAATTTAAGCTCCTAATTTTCCTATCTAGCGATTTTTTCTCTGAGCTTAAAATACTAACTGGTATTCTTGATTTTTCTACTTCTCTATTTTGGGGGATATTGCATAGAGGACACTTAATTTCTGTAGAATGAATAGAATGAAAGGTAGATTCAACCTTTATTGACGTTGAGATAGATCGACGTTCTTCAAGGTACGAATTCCTTAACTTTAGATAACTAGCCAAATCTGTATTGTAATCTTTGTTTTTTCTCTGAGATTCCTCAATTAAATTACTGTATTTCTGAAGTCTACACTCAATTTCTTTTGTCATACCAGACGCTTTTTTATAGTCTTCTTTTAATAAAGACACTTGACTATCTAGCATTTTTACAGCGTCATTATTTTCTTCTTCTTTTTTTCAAAGTCGATAGAAAAGTCGAAGTTAACCCTATTCAAAAACTTAGTTATTTCATTATATTCCCGTTTTTTCTCATTTAGTTTTTCTTGTTGCTTTGCTATTGCAGCTTCGATCTCAGAGATATTTTGATTATGAATGTTAAACAAAAACTTCATTATCTCTTTATGCTTAACATATCTATACCTTTCATTCATGTTAAGCAATGAATCTGATGCTATATCTTTTTGCTTAAGATATAAAAACTTCAGTAAATCTTTAAAACCAACTCTATGCATCGTTGAATCAGTTTTACTTGGTGAGATTTTAACTTTAGTAATAGGTAATCCTAATAGATCCATTATAAAGAAAGATATATAACCATCTGGCGCATCACCATTTAAATCAGGAGACAATATTATTGGAGCAATATCTGGATTTACAACCCCTCGATACCCCTTAATATATTGTTTACTGTTAAATAGCTCGCGTTCAAATATATATGTATCATCATTTATTTCGACAGTAAGCCTTGCAGACCTTGCACTTTCTTCAAGTTCATCATAACTATCAAGGCTTGATGCCCCTAAGCAATATGAAATCAAGCTCAATATACTACTTTTACCGCAATCAAGGTCACCCCATATTATATTAATACCAGAATCAAACTCTATCTCGTAATTTTTTCTAGTCCCTAGGACAGTCAATTTTCTTACAATCAAACTAGGTGAATTATTCATACGAAGCCTCAACTAAAGATGAAAACAACTCTTTTTCAGACTTGCTAACGCAAAATTTCAATCGTTTTATATTTTCTTTCCACGCAAGAATAAGAGAGTCGCATTCATTTATATCAATATAATTTTCAACAGACAGTAAGCTATAGTTTTCATCTATATTAAACTTAAGAATACCTAGATTACAGAGCTGTATAACATAGTCTTTAACCAATTGACCCTGTATTGATTCTCTTATACTGTCTCTATTTTTATAGGAAAAACCTTCATCTATATTCTTAAAACTAGTATCTATAGATTTGTTATATTTAAGTAGTATGCTCTCTACTATACTTTCGCTCACTATAGCTGCATTAAAAAAACAGAGCTTTTCCATCGTCAGTACTAAGCGACCATTTCTATTTGATTGCAACTCTCTTACAATTAAATAGATCCTTGTCATATTTACTGTAGGTTCACTCAATACGTCTAAATATGGCATATGATTAGCATCATCAAACTCCATTATGAGCCTCTGAAATGTCCTTATTGCACCAAACAACTTCTTGATCGACCATGTTAGCTAATTGATGAAGCATGCCTATCTTCTCTAAGAAAGATACGCTTTCAATAGCAGACTCTAAAATTGTAGAGTCTTTGTCTTTTATTTCGCTATGTACTTTATAAACCAACTCAGAACTATCTATTTTATTTTCATCATAAAGATAGAATTCATTCTGATATATGAACTTTATCTTGTCATACAATTCGTTTAATCTGTCAACACTTCTCTTATTTAATCGACAAGCTATCTCAGCTTTAAAATATGATTCTTTCGACGATTTAATCAAGCTAGCATTAACATCAGCAATAATTAATTTTATTACAAACAATTCTTTTTCATAACTTTTAAGCTTGTCTATTTTGCTATCTTTAAAATCCTTTTCGATCACAATCCCAGATAGTCTCTCTTTGACAAAATCTCTTATTAAGATAAATGATGTGCTATTTTTACTAGCTGGTTTACATATGCTGGTATGATCTTCATCGTTGACTTTAAATACATCTGCTTCATCAGCACTGTTTGGAACAGCACAATGCGGCAAGACCACTTCATCATCTAAAGAAACTAAGTACCTCGACTTGGGTAAATAACTTTTGTTTTTACTCCATTCCTTCTCAAGGTTCATTGTTTGCTCATTAAGGGGTTGGAGTTCAGTAATATGCTTATTTTTGCTAAATGAAAGAAACAAGGCCTGTAGGGAACCATGGTGGGGGGTAGCAAGGGAAATATATGATTTGATATTGTCCACTGTCCCACTCTTGAGTTGAGACAGTATCAAACTTTTTGCAACTAACCCTCCCATGCTATGGCCTATTAGGATAATCTCTCGATGATCATCAAACCTAGCTCTCAATTCCGATTCCAGACCACTAGCCAACTGACCTATCGTTTTATTTTTACGTACTTTTTTACTCTTTGACAGTATTTCTAGAGACCCAAAAATTGGTAGCTTACTTAACAAGCCAAATGAATGCTTAGATACGAAGCCATTCATGAATTCAGTAATCTTACTGAAGTAGTTGTACTCAAAAAAATCACAGTACTCAGCAATTACAGCATCATCTTCGCGCAAAAGCTCTTGTAATGACTTACCATCATCATTCACCCAAGTATCTGCGTATTTCGGAGCATTCCGAACAGCCATTTCGGTATGACCCGAACACCTATTTCGGTTTAATCCGAACGTACATTCCGCGATTATCCGAACACTTTTAAGCGAACTCCGAAATCAGCGTTCGGAATAGCGAAAACCGCGTTCGGAATGCCCGAAATCCTTCCTTTTTCTCTTTTAAATCAATAGCTCGCTATTCTTTACTTCTTAAACAAGAACGTAAGGAAGCGACAATGGCTAAAAAGAGAACTCCAATGAACAAAATCAAAGAGATATTACGCCTTAAGTACGAGTGTGGGTTGTCCTACCGTAGTATTGCTAGTTGTCTCAATGTCAGCCTTGCAACAGTCTCAGAGCTTGTCGCTCGCTTTAAGCAAAGTCAGATAGGCTGGCCTCTCCCAGAAGGTTGCAGTGATACGGACCTTACCAAAGCCCTATATCATTCGAAGCAAGCCAGTCGAGACAAGGTTATGCCAGACTTCGCTCAGTACGCTGTCGAACTCAAACGTAAAGGCATGACAAAGATGTTATTGTGGCAGGAGTACCATGAGCAATATCAAGAGCAAGCTTACGCTTACACTCAGTTCTGCGAGCACTTCACTCGTTGGTTCAAAACCCAAAAGCGCAGTATGCGTCAGCTCCATGTTGCAGGTGATAAGCTGTTTATCGATTACTGTGGGCCTCGGCTTCAAGTGGTCAACCCTGATACAGGTGAAGTGCGCGAAGCAGAAGTGTTCGTAGCAAGCTTAGGCGCGTCCAACTACACCTATGTGGAAGCCTTCCCCAGCCAAGGGAAGTCTTACTGGTTAGAGGCGCATGCCAATGCCTTCGAGCACTTCGGTGGCGTCCCCCATCTCTTGGTTCCCGATAATCTACGCAGCGCGGTCAGCAAACCTAACCGTTATGAACCGAGGCTTAATGAAAGCTATCAAAAACTGGCAAATCATTATCAAACTGCCGTGATGCCAGCTCGCCCCTACAAACCGAAAGACAAAGCCAAAGCAGAAAATGCCGTCCTCCTAGTGGAACGTTGGATCATGATGCGACTTCGCCATCAAACCTTCCATACCTTTAAAGAGCTGAACCTCGCCATCCGTGAGCTTATGAATGACTTAAACGAACGTGAGATGAAGCAGTATGGTGCGAGCCGCAAAGCACTGTTCGACAAACTCGATAAACCCGCGTTAAAGCCCCTTCCTAAACAGCGATATCTCTATACCGAAACCAAGCGAGCCAAAGTTGGGCCTGATTATCACATCGAATATCGCCGTCACTACTACTCGGTTCCCCATCAACTGGTTGGCCACCATGTCGAGCTGGAAGCCTCCAACCGTCTGGTGCAGATCTACCACCAAGGTAACTTGATCGCTCAACATCCACGCAGCCAAAGGGAACGTGGAAACAGCACTCAACCAGAGCACATGCCGAGTAACCATCAACATCAAAAGTGGTCGCCTGGACGCTTGCTCAACTGGGGAGCCAATATCGGCCCAGCCACCCGAGAAGTCGTCAATAAGATGCTGAACGCCAAACCTCATCCAGAGCAGGCCTATCGTTCCTGTCTTGGGCTGCTCAATCTGAGTAAAACCTATGGCGAGTCGCGCCTAGAACAAGCCTGTAAAGATGCATTGATGCTGACAAAACCCAATTACACCTTCGTCAACAATCTACTCAAGAACAATCGTGAGGGGCACCTGAGTAAAGATAAAGCGAATACGCCGAACCTTGTTCACAGCAATGTTCGTGGCCCGAACTGTTATCACTAGGAGAAAGGATATGAACGCACTGAATGACCAACTCAAAACCCTGCGCTTAAGTCATGCGGCGAAAGCGTTAGAGCAGCAACAAGAGCAACTGACCACCTACGCAGAGCTGGACTTCGAGGAGAGGTTAAGCCTACTTCTGGAAAGTGAAATCTTGAATCGCAATCAAACCAAAATCCAACGCCTGAAACGACAAGCCAAGCTGAGAGTGGATGCTCAGCCGAGCCAACTTATTTACAAGGAGGGACGAAACCTCAACCGCAAGCAGATGAGCGAACTGCTAACGGGTGGCTATCTGCACAAGCACCAGAACATCTTGATCACAGGCCCAACAGGCGCAGGTAAAACGTATCTTGGTTGCGCACTGGCAACCAGCGCCTGCGACCAACAGCAAACGGTCAGATACTACCGATTAACTCGCTTGCTCGATGACCTGACCGCAGGTCGTCTGGATGGTAGTTATCAAAAACAACTTCAGTCGCTGGCTAAGAAAGGCTTACTACTCCTCGACGACTGGGGGATGGAAAAACTGACTCAAGAGCATGCTGGTCACTTGTTAGAAGTACTTGAAGATCGTTACCAAAACAGCAGCACAATCGTCATCAGCCAGTTACCAGTAAAAGAATGGTACAACATGATCGGCAACGCCACTGTCGCTGACGCTCTAATGGATCGTCTAGTTCACAATAGTCATCGAATAGAACTGGGAGGAGAATCAATGAGAAAACTGGCGCAATCCGAACACTTAGAGTAAAAATAGGGAAAGAGAAAAAGTGCTGGTTAAGGTGTTCGGAATAAACCGAAACAAGCGTTCGCAATCACCGAAATACGCAGTATCTGTGTTCCCTCTCAAACCGTGTATAAAAACAACTGCTACTCTATCCATTATATACCTCCTAGCGCATAGTGATATGCAATTCAGTTAAATGTCAAGAAGCCTTTAGATACACCCCCATAAAACCATGATAAATTTGATATTTATCTATATTTCGAATACTGACAGTTCCTATGTATAGTTTTCAACGGTTGTGTAGCTGTGCTAGCTTCTTCACTTCAGCTATAGCCGAATCAACAACTTTCTTACGCGCTTCTGTTGTCTCGGTTTTAAAGCGAATTTCCGGTTCATGTGTTGCGGCTTTGATTGATTCAATAAGCATGCTTACCACCCTCGCATTTCTTTTCTGAACTCGCTAGGCGTTGCATCTGCAAGTTCTAGTAATTCTTCTTGACTCCATTCGGAGATAGCCGTCAGTAGTCGGTCAAAGTAGCGGCAATCGTTATCAGTTAAACCACTCTTTCTTTTTCGATCGGTTGCGTAGATTTGATCCCAGATACATTCCACCAAATAAGAACGGTCGATTTGTTGATTAGAAATACTAATTTCGGGATCGATATTTTGACTTGTTAGTAAGCTTGGACAAAGCATATTGTTACCTCTTGTTCGTTTGTTGTTGTATTTAACGGCACTAAAAATTCAAACCCAAAAAAAGCAGCCGCAAGGCTGCTTAACAAAACGAGAGATATTACGATTGAATGAATTAACGAATTCAATCGTATTTATGCAAGGTAAATCCATGTCGAAAGCGGTTTAACGTCTAGAATCGATTCTAAACGACGTTAAAGACTAATTCGACCCAAGCCGTGCTACTAGCCAGTTGAAACCGTCTAGAATCGCACTGAAGAGCATCTAGCTTGCGCTATACAAGTCAAAGATAACCAACAAGTAATCAAAAGCTAAGCTGTCCGGTAGCACGTAGTGCTATCGCAAGACGGTGACTGCGTAGCAGTCTCTTAATCTACCAGTTGAGACTCATCCAAAGAACTACAAGTACCATCAACTCCATGGAAGCGAAGCGTTGAAGCTCCGATACCGACAATTTTTGTCGTTATTTTCATTAGTTTCATTGACTTCATTACTTTCTATACATTCATCAACTTCATTGCTTTCAGTACATTCTTTGTGTTCTTTACGTTCATTTCCTTGCTACTAACAAGTACGACGTAGGTGAAAAAAAAGTTGCCTGTTTCTACAACTTTCACCATATCCCTTTATTCCAGAAATATAAATATATGTGAGAGCGCAAAGAGGTGCGTATGTTTTCAACGTACTACTTCCTTGTCAGGTTTTTGCACTGCGCCAACAGTGCACCTCTTTGCGCTCTTCAGCTTTGGCGAGCTGAAATATATAACTTTGACATAGGAATAACTCATGGAAACATCTATCCCATATATTGAATTCTCCAATTCAAAAACAACTCATCACTTCATCCGCACCGTCAACCTTTCGGAAGATCACGTATCGGGCTTCACCCATTGCCTTTATGACAACCGAAATGCCAACTGTAATACGTCATCCGATTTAACGGTGAAAATTCAAGCACTATCACTTGATCGCGAATGTATCTCAGAAAAATCAACTCTCTGGCTGAACTTCAATACTAAAGCACCGGATTATCGCGGCATGTCACGAGCAGAAAGAGCACAAAAGCAACATCGAGAATTTTACGCAGAAACACGCCGCTTTTTTGATTCTCTTATTGAGCAAAATCGTGAGCCAGTAATTAGCGCATCAGGTCATAAAAGAACTAAAAAGCCCGATTTCTATACTTGCGGCATCCGATATCCAAAAATACGAAAGAATGCAGAACAAAGTGCAGGGTTACTCATCATGAAAAACGGCAAACCTTACTTGTATGCGGTTTCAATTGGTAAAATTCAATACTCATTTTTTGCAACGTATGATGCTGATATTCAAGGGGAAGCTTTCGGGCGAGTTACGGTAGAAGATTACGATTTCATCGGCTGTGAGTATGAGTTAGACGAGTGGGATATTGAATGTGAAATGCAGCAACAAACAATCAACATTCCCATGCCTGAACAACAAGCTGACATAGCAAACAATTCAACTTTATCGACTAATAATTCAGTTACAAATCACTCAGGACTCTGTGAAGAGAATAAGGTTGAGCAAGTCCACCCTATTGAAGCACTAAGATCTAACCCTTGTTCTGCCAATATTGCTGAGGCGTTTAACTATGCGATACAAAATGGTTGTGCCCTTGCAACCATCAAAGATATATGTGGCTATGCACAAATAGAATTGCCAATGAGTGCTCGATTTAGGCTACAAGCATTTGCCTCAGAAATGAGAGCGCAATTTTCAGATAAAATAGCTGCGTAACCATACACTCTATACACCGCCTACACGTAAACGTGTAGAGCGTGTATAGTATGCATAGTTGCCAAATCACTTTTTACACATCAAAAAAGTAATAATTGCCTGAATTTTTGCGTCGTCGTTCAATCCCGAGCTGCACAACTTGTTTGCCGAATTCAGTGTTCGACAAGCTTTTCTCTTTGTGAACTTTGCGCCATGAGTCGTACAACCTGAATAGATCTATCGCTTTATGCTCTTCTGTAACATTAGTTTCACGAAATTCATCTAGCCAGATTTCAACCGATGAACGACAACGCTGAGTTTCGTACTGAATTTGTGTAATTCGCTCAATATGATTGTCTACGTACAGTGGACATTCGGCGTTTTCATCGACGCATCGCCACAGTTTTTCAAAATCTACGTGCTCTAATGCGTCGAAAAGCGGCTTTTTCAAGTTAACTTGCCAAATACGACGCGAGCCCGTTGAGTCTTTTAAAATATCGCTAACATCTACGTTACTTGATGCTATCGCATTTGTTACTTTCTCAAATTGCAATATCGTCGATGTGTTCGGATTTCGCATAGCGACCTTATCTGCGTAACACCATTCTTTGAATTTAGCGATCATTGACGTATTGATCGAAGAAATCTCATCAAAATCAACGACAAGCAGCTTTCGCCACAAGCCGTTGCCGAATGTGTCTTTGATACTAGAAACATCACGTCTCAACGCTAACTCAGCGATTGGCTCATACAGTTTTTGATTGAACGTGCTCTTACCGAAGCGCTGCTCAACAGCGAACAAAAGTGGCATCGGCACTTGCTCTTTCTCTAATTTGTTAATTGTACGTTTAACATTCCAAACCCAAGACTTGAAAATTAGTATGTCATCATCACTGAATTGTGCATATTTTTTCAGCTTCACAAACTCATCAGCGAGCGTTTCATCATATTTCAAACGTTCTCGAAGCTGATCAATCAGCTCATCGTACATATTCACGTCATACTGCGTTAACGCAGCTTTAACATATCGAAGCTTGTGAAACGATTCATCGACTTTTTTACGCTGCATCCACAGAAAAAAGTCGGCATTAAGCTCACTCGGCGTAAGTGTCATCTTATCTTTCGTGAAGCGGCAGAAGCCCCATTTGATATCAGATTGCTCGAAATATTTCTCAACAAGCTGAAGACTATCAGTGCATTCTGCAATACTTTGTAGCTCTGACTGTTCAATAAAATCATCTAATTTAACAACATTCATGTAGCATCACCTTAATAGCCTGAAGAAATAAGCGGATTTTTGTCAATCTCACGAGTGAGAAGATACTTCTCTGTGTATGCAAAGACTTTGCGAATATCACCGTTCGAGGCACTGAGAATCATGCGAATAATTTGCATAAACTTGCTATTTAATTGCTTATCTTCGATTTCTTTATCAACAATCCCTGCTACTTTAGCAATTACTAATTCTTCGTTATCTGACTGATTAAAATCTATGCCGTTTACTCGAGACAGTAAGTTAGCGGGAATTTTATCGATAGCGTTTGCTGTCATGATGACTACGCAATTAGTACGCGTTGAGAACTTATTATAAGCTGATGATATTGCTTGCAGTTTTTGCGAGCTCAGTTTATCAATTTCGTCAATGACGACGACTGGCGAGCAATTCGATAGATCATTCATCGCTAATTTTCTATCTAAATTGTCGATCTGCTTAGCTGACTGTGCGCATGAAGCGTCGATAAATAATGCTGAATCAGAAATCGAATCAGCGACTATTTTTGCTGCAAGCGACTTGCCTGATCCTGTGCTATTACTGTGAATCAGAAAGAAGCCTTTCATTTTGGCGATAATCTGTAGCTGTTTCTTATTTGAATCAGAAAGAAGCATATCGTCGAGTGACTGTGCTTGTTTAATATACATTGTAGAACTCTCATTTTAAGTCATTGTTTAATATACGTTTTTGCACTTCCTTGTGACGTGTATATACCTTAACCTGCAAATCTTGAGTTCTAAACAAAATAAATTGAAAAATATTTTTTATTACTATTTTTCAGTAGCTTAGAGTTAAAAACAATTTCATTTATATGAAATTAGGTTGATATTATTGCATTAATTTGGCTTTCGCTCTCTGAACTGTAGAAACTCCAATACCTAGCTGCTGTGCGGTCTTACGAATAGATAGACCGTTTTCAAGACAATCAATGATAGCTTGCTTGTCTACTGTTGCAGTGCGCCCTTTGTACTTCCCTGCCGCTTTAGCTTTCGCTATGCCTTCAGCCTGACGTTCAAGTAGCATTTGCCGTTCAAACTGATACACAGAACCGAGCAAATTCAGCAATAACTCATTCATCGGGTTGCTTTTATCGGCACTGAAAAGCATATTCTCTTTGATAAACTGAACAGCTACCAACTTAGAATTGAAGAACTCAATCAGACCTAATAGGTCTTTCATGTCACGAGCAAGACGTGAGATGTCATGAACCACAACTGTGTCACCTTCCCGTACGTAATCTTTCAATCTCTGTAGCTCTACCCTATCAGTTGTTGAGCCACTGCATTTATCGGTAAACACTTTGTCCAATTCAACACCATCAAGTTGTCGCACTGTATTCTGCTGCACCGTAGATACCCGAACATAGCCAACCTTGCTCATATTTCACTCGCTGTATTCATTTAACTCTAGATGAGACTACATTAGGCTGTATTCAATGGAAAAAGCAACCGTAATGAATACAGTTACCGTATTCATTCGAATGTGTTCTTAGACAGTAGTCCAATGAATACAAAAAAGCCCCGTATCTCTACGAGGCTAGTTTCAATCGGCAAGCAGTCTTTCAAGTGATTCAATTCGCTCGCCAT
The DNA here is from genome assembly GCF_037162085.1 of Vibrio sp. M60_M70. Taxonomy (NCBI): domain Bacteria; kingdom Pseudomonadati; phylum Pseudomonadota; class Gammaproteobacteria; order Vibrionales; family Vibrionaceae; genus Vibrio; species Vibrio sp. M60_M70. Next base: position 1,526,813 of record NZ_JARLUL010000001.1, on the reverse strand, counting down.
TGTGTTTCGTCGTTGCCTTTACAAGATCAATGTCATCAAGAATGATATCTGTTCTCTCCAACACCACTTTTTGTTGTGTCGCCAAGGTATCAAGAGTCGAGTTCAACTGACCATAGTTGTTGGAAAATGAAATGTTCGAGATCGCCAACGGCATGATAATAACCAACAGCCCTGCTAGTATCTTATTCATTTCCACCTCCTAGTTGTTCAAGTACCTCTCTTCGTTTACGTTCACGCTCTGATTGCTCAAGCAACGCTTGTTCTTGCGAAGCCAAACGCGTTTGCTCATGTTGTTTCATCTTTTCTCGAATGGCGTTGAGTCGTTGAGCTGCCGCTTCTTGATATTCTTGGTCTTTTAACTGGTCACGGCGATATTCATCTAAAGAGCCAACTTCTCGTAATAGCTGTGTATGTGTTAGCTCACAATGATTTAACTCATAGTCTTGCTGTACTTTCTTAACTGGCTTAAGCATTGTGTGACTCCATAATTGCTTCGAGTTCATGCCGCGCCAACGTTTTTAAATACGCAGCTGATATCAGATCTTGCTCATCGACCGCCTGTTTTAACAATCTGTCTTTGTGTCTAAGGTGATGTTGAATCAACATCAAAAGCACTTGCCTTTGAGTGACCGCACCGTAATCACCATTCAAAGCGTTCTTAGTTAGTTCTTCTTCGTCAAGTTTTGAATCGATGATTAGTTTCTTTGCCGATGTGCGTTTCGACTTTCGACCAGCTTCGGATGCTGTTTGTGAGTTGAATAATGCCATTGTTCCGTTATCCCGTTATTTTTAACCGTTTATTGTTTTATTTATGGGTTAACGAGATACGCAAAAGGGAGCAATCTGCTCCCTTCAAAGTTGTTCAATTAAGATTGTTATTTGTTCGTCTCTGAATCAACAACATTACGTAAACTAGCGCACATATTAGAAAAGCTTAGATAATCGTTTTCCCAACTATTTCTAAGCAAGGCTAATGCAGCTTGTCGACGTTGTTGATAAACTGATTTATCCCAATAATGTTTTCCATCGACTTTCGAATATATGTCATTTCTAGCATACGACTTCCAATCATCGATTACTTTTTTAGCTCGTCGATCTGTTGGTAGAAAGTACGTACCTTTTTCCATACACACTTCAATACCACCGATAGCAAAAGCAGTGTCACTTAATTCTTTTTTATGCCAGTTCGCTAATTGATCTTGTTTTTCCTTCTCAACAGATGCTTTCTTAACTGCCTCTTCGGCTTTGTGTTTTAACTCGATTTGTTCGCGTGTCAATTCAACTAACTTCGGTAAGACTGTATCGGAAAACGTTTTCGTTGCTCTGACTTTAGGCGTAGTCAAATGATATGTTACGACATATGGACGGCATTCCGTTACGTCTAGTTCATCACTACTTACATAACCAACTATTTCATTACCATAACGCCCATGATTTTTAGCAATTGATTCGACTTTGGTGATATTGAATGTTCCTTTCTTTCCTTTAGTCTTTGAATCAAATAAACCACAATCTACAGTGTCATCAAGTGGCACTTCAAACTGTATTGGCTCATCAATCTCGACTGAAAGATATTCATATGTCTCTGCCTTGAATAACTCAACTGCCTCCGTTTTAGTAGCAACCTTCAATTTTTCTACTTGCTGTGTTTGATTACCTGTTGACTGACAGCCAGCTAATACAGCCACCGATAGCACACTGACTACGCCTAGTTTTACTTTTTTGCTCATAACATCCTCAAAATAAAAGCCCTCTGCACCCATATAGGTGCAGAAATAACAAATTTACATGAGAAGCTATTTCCATTTACACCTCGACCAATAGAACCATGAGCCAAGTCACGGAAAAGAAGAATATTATCGGTCTAAGAGTGCGCGACTGCCGTTTGTCCAAGGGATGGTCTCAAGCAGATCTTGAGCGTGAATGTAGCTTACACGGTATCGATATGACACGTAGCAAGCTTGCCAAAATTGAAAGCGGCATGATTCGTGTGACTGACGAGATGATCAGGGATTTGTGTGTCGTGTTAGGCACCGATGCCAATTCGCTGTTTGAGTAGCCCTATTCAAAACTAAAAAGGGAAGCTTTTCGCTTCCCTCTCAAATCATCAATGAACATACTAAGCCAGTAGCGGTTTTAGTCTTCTGTTGACTGCCATACCATTATCAACAAACTGTACTGCTCCATTCTTGCCGACTTTAAATTCAAACTGCTCATCAGTGACAAACGTAATCGTAACCACTGGCTCTGATTTTAAATCATGACCCCGTAACTTAATCACGATACTCTTACAAATGCTGTTGATTAACGTTCTACATTTCAATCTAGCTTCTTTATCATTCGCTCGTGCTTTATCAGCCAATTCCACCAGCTTGTTCACCCATTTCTGAACGTCACTTTGATTAACATCTGGCTTCTGTGAATCGCGTTCTTTAATCAGCTTTTGTTTTTCCAACTTCAGTTTGTCGTGAGCATCTTTGAACAAATCCCAAGGTGCACCTGCTGTAACCTGCTCGACAATATGTTTAACTTTGTTCTCTACTTCGTCGATTAAAGCAGAGTAGTTAACATTGTTAACTGTAGGAACTAAGGATTGAGGTTCAACACCGATACAAGCTGCAAACAATACCGCGCTTTCTATTGGTTCAAGAAACACAGACGAACAACATGAACTCGTTTCTTTATGTGTTAAGCAATGCAATCGTGTAACGGTTCTACTATATTCACCCGAGCGTTTATATTGCTTCTGAGTTTGAGCACCTAACCCACCACCGCAATAGCCACAAGTCGTAAACCCCTTGCCATGACCAGTAATCAAGTGAACAACTTCACCTCGACCATGCATTGATTTACTTCGTTTAGTTCTATGTTGTTGTAACGCTAACCACTTTGATGTTGTAATCAACGCTGGGTAGAAGTCTTCAAGGTCATACTCAACACCTTGAACGTTAATTCGCTTCATTCCATATAGAGCATGAGACTTAACGATGTTGGCAACTGTTGTTTGTCCCCATGCACTTCGTTTACCTGATAGCGTTGGTATGTTTTCTTCTGTCAGTTGTCTAGCTATCTTTAAAGAACCAATACCTTGATTATACAAATTAAGAATTCGACGAATCACTTCTACCCGTTCATTAAACGAATACGTGTCATTGTCTTTGTTGAAATCAAGCCAACTAGGATCAGAACCGAGTCGTCGAATCTTTCCATTTGCTTGATATTGATTCAACGCACTCTTTAAGAAAGCATTAGAACGACGCTGTTTAGTTTCAGATTCTTCATTTGCCCTAATCATCACAACGAGGGACATGATTAACTTGAATGGGTTTTGTTGAATCTCTTCCCGAGAATAAACTTGATTATCTGCGGCTGTAACGACTGTGATACCAGACAATATTAAATCGGTGAGCGCAGCTTGAGCAATCAACGGGTCTTCACGACTTAAACGATCTAATGACTCTACCACCAGCACTGAGCCACTAGGAACTTTGCCTGCCGTTACTGCTGCTAAGAATTGACCAAACGCGCCTTTAGTCTTATGCACACCATGAAACGCACTAAGCCCTTTGTCCATCATGGTTAAGCTTTTATCTAGCTCTAAGCCATGCTCAATGGCGTATTGCTCAGCGAAATTCGACTGGCGTTCGATTGATGTGCCTTTAGCCTGCTCTGGGCGGCTAAAGCGCATATAACTGTATACTTTTCTCATTGTTACACCATACCATAAAATGCAAGTTATCACTATACATTAGACAGATGGAAGTTTTGGATATTTCCCGTCTTACACTCTCGGTGCGATGTACGCAGCCCAATTCATGGCCGCAATGAAGCAAACAGTAGATGTGGACGCGGTTATTCGCTCTGGCGATCTGACGCCGATATTCGATTGGCTGTCGAAGAACATCTGGAGTAAAGGCTGCTTATTAACAACAGATGATCTCGTAAGAGAAGCAACGGGTGAAACACTAAATGCTAAGCACTTCCAAGCGCACCTAAAAGGCCGCTACCTGTAAATAGAAAAAGAATAGAACGTAAAAGCCCAAGGTTCGTATGTTCCTTGGGCTTTTTTAGGCTCTTTCTATACTATGCCAAGCTAGGGATAAGCCTTGGCTTGTACAAACAATCCTCGCCTTCAGGTCTGGTTTTAAACCGACGGTGAAGCCACATATATTGGCTCGGACTTGCCATGATTGACTTTTCAACTATCTTATTCACGAAAACTGCCGCACCTTGAGGATCTTCTTTCGGGAAACCGTCGACTGGCGCACTAATCGTCAAGGTATAGTGTCCGTCCTTTCCTCTTACCATCGTAAAAGGCACGATGGCACAATCAGTCGAATCAACCAGCAGACTTGTACCTGTCGTCGTGCAAGCATTTTTAACGGCAAATAATGGCGCAAACGTTGAGCGTCGGTTTCCATAATCATGATCCGGTGCATACCAGACCCGCTCACCCGTTCTAAGCGCTTCAAGCATGGCTTTAACGTTCTTGCGATCAATAAGCGTACGATTAGAGCGAGAACGCCCCTTGTATTGAAAGTAATCAAAACACGGATTGTTGTTTGGGCGATAAACACCAGTTCCAGACTTTTTAATGCCAAAAGCACGAGCACCTAACTCTAAGTTCATCGAGTGTACGGCCAACATTAATGCCCCTTTGCCTGATTTTTCTAAAGCCTCGAGGTGCTCCATTCCTTTTATCGTAACGTGTTTGTTTACCCGTTTATCAGACCAAAACCATGCCATCGCCGTCTCAAATAGCGCAATACCTGTATTGTCGATATTGTCTTTTAAAATTGCTTCGCGTTGGCATTCTTCCATCTGAGGAAAGCAAAGCTCAAGATTGCGCCTAATCGTAACTTGACGTTTTTTCATGATTCGCATAGCTAAACGGCCAATGCCACGTCCTAATGCTAACTGAACTTTGAAAGGAAGGAGACTGAGTAAGTACATTACGCTGATGATAATTAAGGTTCCCCAGTAACGAGGCAAAAGAAATTCAGCCTTGAATTCAGGCTTTTGGTATTTATTCATGTGAGTATTGTCAGATGTGCCCATCTATAAGTGATAAAAACAATGATAATGGACTGCACTTTTATCATTGATAGCGCTAATAACATAAATTAAAGCGCGCGGATTCTATGGTTCTTCGACACACTACACAATAAGAACTTTGCAGAAATATGTAGGGGGATGAAAAAGCAGCAAAGATGAATCACCACGTTAACATCGATTGGAGTGATTAATCTACCGCACTTTCATAAAGTTTGGACAAACATAACTTTGTGTTTTCAATGCGCTAGATAATGGTGTTTTTTTAACCCCATAATGCAGCTATCATGAAAATAACAATAAACATGATAATCATTACCCTGAACAAGTAAGACAACTTTCCGGTGCCACCTTTTGGCGCTTGGTTACAGCATCCCATTGTGTTTATCCATCGTTTCATTTCGATATGGCATTAATGTACTCCTTGACCTTAGGGGAAAGTCAAACCTTTACCTAAAGGTTCTAATTTATCGCTATAAGTGTTTATTTATCCGACATATCACTCGTTTATATCCCATGGAAATAAAGCGCGTTGTTTTCAGCTCATTTTCGGATAAATACATACCGTTTTTCGCTATATACCCACTATTTATGAGGAATCTACAATACGCGAGTCTTACTTGTAGCACGCTACTTTTACAACCTAGAAGCTGTGCGCTCATCCATTAAAGGTATCGAATGAGCAATATCGTTAAATCCGCCGTTAAATTGAGTGTTTTCTCTATCATCATGATCACCGTAACTTCGGTCGACAGCATAAGGAACATTCCTGGGGCGGCTTTGTTTGGTAGCCATGCCATTTCTTTCTTCTTACTTGCTGGACTCTGTTTTTTTGTCCCTACAGCGCTAGTGTGTGCTGAGCTAAGTACCACTTATCCAGAGCAAGGTGGTGTATATCTTTGGGGCAAAGAAACACTAGGGCCAAACTTTGGCTTTGCCACCGTGTGGTATCAATACGCTGAAAATATTGTTTACTATCCACCTTTAATTTCATTCATTGTTGCAACGGGAGCCTACCCTTTTTTCCCAGATCTGGCGCAAAACAACATGTTTATGTTGTTGATGATTAATGTAATTTTTTGGGCGTTAACTTTAGTTAATATCTTTGGCTTGCGCCTCTCTTCCCTGATTACAAATGTATTCGGCACCCTAGGTTTGATATTTCCGATTCTATTGATTATCGGATTAGGCGGGTACTGGGCGTATACCCACTCTGGTGAGTCTCATATCTCGCTTCGCCACGTATCTGACTGGTTGCCGGACCTTTCTCAAGATGGGATCGGAGCGGGTTTTACTGCGGTAGTTCTTTCACTGACAGGCCTTGAAATCACGACCTCTTATGCAAGCGAAGTCGAAAATCCGCAAAAAGCCTATCCCAAAGCTCTGCTGATCTCCACAATCTTAATCTTGGTTTCTCTGACAGCGTGCTCACTGTCTATTTCTTCGGTCGTCTCAAGTGACCATTCTAGTTTGAGTGAAGGAGTGATACTTGCCTTCAAAGCTTTTTTTGATGATCTGCACCTCTCATTCCTGCTGCCTGTCATTGCCCTTGCTATTGTTTTTGGCACGCTTGCAAGCCTGAATAACTGGATAATCGCCCCAACTAAAAGTCTGCATGTTGCCGCAAAAGATAGTTTCATGCCGATGTCGCTCGCCAAAGAAAACCGCAACCAAGCCCCCGTCTCATTGTTGCTCTTGCAAGGCACGATTGTTAGCGTGCTCTCTTTGGTTTTCATTTTTGTTCCTAACGTCAATCAAGGCATGTGGTTATTGAATATCCTGATGACTCAGCTCTATATGGTGATGTACATCTGTATTTTTGTTAGCTTTTTGGTCTCACGCTACAAACACGCAGATATTGAGCGCCCATTTCGAATTGCGGGCGGAAAAATAGGAATGTGTTTAGTGGCAGGATTAGGCTTGATGAGTTGCTTGGTGACGATTGTTGTATCTTTTGACGTACCAGCAGGAATTAGCGCAAAAACTGGGGCATATGCACTGATATTAGGATTTATCACATTTAGCCTCCCAGCGTTCGCCGCCGTGATGTATCGCAATCGAAAACATCGTCAACAAAGCAAAATGCTTGAGGTACTAGTAAGTTAACTATTGGATTGACATTAAAAAGCCGCAGCAATTTCTCGCTACGGCTTTTTATTTGGCATCACAAGTAGTGTTGGTTATCCGTGTCCTACGGTCTTGGATAACAGATTCACGATCATCACACCAGTGAGGATAAACCCAATACCAACAAGCGCCGGCAAATCTAGCCGCTGTCCATAAACAAAGTAGCCAACCGTCGCAACTAAAACAATACCCGCTCCACTCCATATGGCGTAAACAACCCCAACAGGCATCGTTTTTACCGTGACGGAAAGCAAGAAGAAAGCAATGCCGTAACCAATCAGAACGACTGTGCTCGGCATCATTTTCGTAAATTGCTCTGTTTTGGGAATATAGGAAGTGGCAATCACTTCACATACAATCGCGATCGACAGCGCCAACATTGGCGGCATAGATACAAGCATTTTGAACATAAGGCATTAACGCTCAACAGAAATGTAACCGACAACACGTCCGGATAATTAGGTCGCGCATTATACCCAACTCATCTCTCGATGGAATACCTCTTACTCAAGCAGCTTCAAAATGCAGGCTTCACAGCGTGATCACTTGGGTATAGAGAAATTTACACGCCATCGCTTTCACTCACTTCTTGATGAGTAAGCGACAGGCCTGCTTTTTGGTGCTGCCGAGCAATTTCAAAGTAGATGTGCATATCAATTGGCTCTGGTGTATTGAGCAGCATCTTGCCCACTTCTCGTTGAAAGTGACCATAATTACCTAACTCATCCGTCAGCCCTAGCTGCTCGTAAGAAGCTTCATTGGCAAACATTCCATAGGCATACTGATAATGACTTAGATCCTTGCTCTTATCATGACCAAGATCTTGAAGGGCTTGATCAATTTCTTTCGGCGTATAAGTATCTTTATCGCCAAACAAGCGCAATAGTACGCTAGGAACCTCTTGAGCGATGCTCTGAATTTTTGTCTTTCTTTTAAAAATACCGAACATAATGTCCTCCACTGACGATGTTTCCAAATACACACTTTAATGCATATTGGTGAGCTGATTGTTTTTAGTATGGCTCATTAATCTGAGACTTCCTTACAACGAAGTCACTTTCGCATATTAACGTGATCACATAATTACCAGCAAATAGTACGAACAGCGTTTCAAACATATCTCATCAGAAACTCCGCTCTAGTCACAATTGTGTGACAGCTTCGAGCTCGGTTTACCATAATGTAAAGAGTAGATTGAAAAGTCATATTTCGTATCGACATCTAAACTTAATTAAGTTAGCTTTAGAAGTATAGACGTCTAGATTGACTATACTTAGGGAGAGAAAGTCGTGCCAATTAGAATTCCAGATCAACTACCAGCTACCGATGTGCTAAGGACAGAGAACATCTTCGTAATGAGTGAAACGCGTGCTGCGAGTCAGGAAATACGTCCTTTACGAGTGCTGATCCTGAATCTGATGCCCAAAAAAATAGAAACTGAAACTCAGTTTTTGCGTCTACTCTCAAACAGCCCATTACAAGTCAATGTCGAGTTGTTACGCATTGATAACCGCCCAAGCAAAAATACGCCAACCGAACATTTGGATACTTTTTATCGTCAATTTGAAATGGTGAGAGATAAAAATTTCGATGGCATGATCATTACTGGTGCCCCACTAGGTTTGGTTCAATTTGAAGATGTCATTTATTGGGACCACCTAAAAACCATCATGGAATGGGCAAAAGATCATGTGACATCGACTCTTTATGTCTGCTGGGCAGCACAAGCAGGACTGAAGTTGCTCTACGATCTACCTAAAAAAACGCGTAAAGAGAAACTTTCAGGCGTGTACCATCACCAGATTCATCATCAATTCCATCCTATGTTACGTGGGTTTGATGACACATTTTTAGCGCCTCATTCACGCTATGCCGACTTTTCACCTCACTTTTTAGAAGAACATACCGACTTAGACATCCTAGCCACATCGGATGTTGCAGGTGTTTATTTAGCTACAACAAAAGACAAGAGAAATGTGTTTGTTACTGGGCATCCTGAATACGATTCGCATACCTTACATAACGAATATATCCGCGATTTAAGCGAAGGTATGGAACCAGCCATTCCCGTCAACTACTATCCAAACAACAATCCTGATAATCCACCAATTGCCAGTTGGAGAAGTCATGGACATCTCCTCTTTTTAAACTGGCTGAACTACTGCGTTTACCAGCAAACACCTTATGATCTTGATCACTTCAGTGAAGACGCTTTTACTAAAGACGATTAACCTCAAAGCACGCAAACAAAGCGCTTATGATGCCTAAATATAATATGTGAACCAAGCCGCCATATGGCGGCTTTTTCATACCAGTTTGCAAACCTGATCGCATAGTGTTTTTTCCTCAATAGGCTTTTGCTACGTAATTCATATCATGCTGGGAGATTCAGGGATGTAGGGACAAAGAATGAAAACAACAAAGCTCGGTGCACTACTATTAATCTCTCAGTTTGCACTTGTGGGCTGCGTGACGGTGAAAGAAGATGGTAGCCCTGTCGTTAAAGCCGATCCTGTAGCAATGGCAGAATCACGTATCGCACTTGGCCTAGGTTATTTAGAAGGCGGCAATATGATTCGCGCGCATGATAACTTGCAACAAGCCTTAACCCACGCACCTCAATACTATCGTGCTCAGTTATCGATGGCTCACTACTATGAAACGGTTGGTGAAGATGCTAAAGCCGAGCAAATGTATAAACGCTCTCTACGCCAACACACCAAAAACGGTAACGTGCTCAATAACTACGGCACCTTTCTTTGCAAGCGGGGTGACTTCGAGAAAGCCGATCAAATGTTTAATCGAGCCATTGAGCAACCTTATTACTATCTCATTCCGGCCAGTTATGAAAACGCCGCATTTTGCGCGTTGAAGTCACAAGATAAAGACAAAGCGAAATACTACTTCGCCCGAGCTATTGATCATGACCCTCATAGGCCAAAATCTATTTTGCAGCTAGCCAAGCTAGAAATTGATAGCGGCAATTACACTGAAGCCAGAATTCGATTAATGAGATTTAATCAAATGTATGGCGTTAAGAAACCCTCTTTACAGCTCATGATTCAACTTGAACGTGCAGCAGGTAATGAAGCACTCGAGAAAAAATATCAAAAGCAATTGGAGAGGTTTTCTTAACACGACATCATGATAAAGAAGGTGTACTCGCTCACAGACACTACTGAACTTGACTAAGAATCCAGTGAATTAAAACCCACGGTGAAACATTCATCCTGTACATAAACTTCAAATTCGGTACTATTTGAACGGAATAAGTGACCAAGTCACGTTATAAAAGTGCGCTAGTAAAACGAAATTTGTACATCATACTGTTTCTACTATTGATTTGGGGCGCATTGATAAATGCTAAATATTACTGACATGCACCAGAAGGAAGTTGAAGCCGGATGAAACCTGCCTGCACTCTGTTATCACTCACTTTGCTGAGTTCGCCTTTTGTCGTCAGTGCACAAGAAAATATTGAAAAAACATTCACGTTTGGCATTGTTTCCAATAAAGCTCAAAGCAAAATCAAAAAGTCGACGCCTTTCACGCAGTACGTGACCAATGGTTTGGCTGAATACGGATACACCAAGGGTGCTGTAAAAGTATTTAAAAATTATCGCCAGCTCGCGGTGGCACTTGAAAATGGCACCGTTCAAATTGCAACAGCCACCCCCTTCAATGCAATGACCCTCGAGGCAGAGTCTGGCAGCCAAGCCATTGCCATACGCTGGAAAAAAGGTTTACAAAAATATCATACGGTATTCTTTACCCACAAAGAGAGTGGTATCGAGTCGATTTCTGACCTGCGCGGAAAAACACTTGTTTTTGAAAAGCGTACATCCACCAGCAGCTATTACTTACCCGCTATTACACTGCTTAATCAAGGGGAGAAATTAGAATACCTCCCCTCCTCCGATGACAAACCAGCCAAAGACAGTATTGGATATTTATTCCTTGACGAGCACTTGGCTCAATCGAATGAAATCAACCTTTCAGTATGGGTGTATAAGCAGAGAGTCGCAGCAGGAGCGTTCAGCAATTTCAATTGGAGCAACCCTAAAGATCTTCCAGAAAGCATGAAAGACAAACTAACGATTTTCGCTCGCTCGGTAGAAATACCTAGAGACTTAATTCTCGCCTCTCCGACCTTAAGCCAAGATCAGCAACATAAAATCACGTCAATATTGCTCGGTATGGAGGCATCTCAGCAAGGTGCTTTAGCACTTAAACAGTTCCAAAACACGAAAAAGATCACCGCTCTAACGCCAGAAATGTCCGCGTCCTTAAATACCGTTCGAACATCTATTCACTTGTTACCGAAGGTGGATTGATGTTCCACAAACTCTCACTCGAAACTAAATACATTTGCTCGACCATTTTTGTTGTCCTGTTTGTCGTAGTGATAAACCTCGCACTATATATGCATGGTTACGATACGTACTCAAATAACTTAACCCGCCAAATCACCGAGAACTCACAAGAAAAAACAGAGTCTTACGTCAAGCAAAAAGGATTGGTTTACGCAGAGTTATTATCAAAACAACTTTTTGACCCACTCTATACGGATAATATCAGCCAAGCGTACGAGCAAATTAAAGCGACATTAAGCCAACCAGATGTCTCGAAGATACACGTTGTTGATAATGAAGGGCTAATCTTTCACGACGGTACGACTCAGCTGAGTATGTTTGCCCAGCCTCATTACCGTTCTCGCTTTATTTTAAAAGCAATAGAAGAGTCTAGAATTCTCATTTCTTTTTCTAAACATCAATTAGAAATTGCGGCACCGATTCAGCAATCGAATATCACACTGGGCGCGGTGTATCTTGAACTCAACCTAGCACATCTATTAGAAGAGAAAGAACAAAACATTGCTCAAGTACAAGCGCTTACCTCAAACGATAAGCAAAAGATGTTTAACTTGCTGCTCACGATCAGTGCGATATCCGTTCTGCTCGGAAGTGCCATCGCGTATGCTTTAGGTCGCTCATTAATAAAACCACTCAAACAACTTAAAGAACAATTTACAGAGTCAAATACTCAAGCACTGCCAATCACTGATATAAAAAGTAAAGATGAAGTGGGTGATCTTATTTCGGCGTATAACAAAATGTCGAACAAAGTGAACAGATACACAAGCCGGGTAGAGTTCATGGCGTATCACGACATTCTTACCTCCCTGCCTAACCGAGAAAAGTTGCTCATTGATATCCAAAAGCAAATAACGAACCGCAAATCACCCTCACTCGCGGTTGTTTTTATTGATCTGGATGACTTTAAACATATTAACGATAACTACGGGCATAGCATCGGAGATAAATTGCTAGGTCATCTCGCCTCAGAACTTCAAGGTCGTTTGCCGAGTTACTTCCAGCCTCTTTACCGTCTTTCAACCATCGTAAGCCGAGTCGGCGCTGACGAATTTGTGCTGGTCTTTCCATGCAAAGACAGCCTCCACGCTAGAGAAAAAGCGGACGATATTCATCGCCAATTGCTTTCTCCTTTTAATTTGGAAGAGAACGATATTCAAATTACGGCAAGCCTTGGAGTAGCGGTGTATCCGGAATTTGGCTCAAACGCAGAGTCTCTTTTACAACTCTCCTCACTGGCGGCGCAAGAATCTAAACGACGCGGCAAAGATATCATGACAATATACGATTCCGCGTTTGATGAGACCGTGAAGCAGCGCTTATACATAGAAAAGGAACTGCGCCGCTCAATACGTGATTTATCTCAGTTCGAGCTTTGGTATCAACCCCAGTTCGACCTCAACACCTACCAGTTGATTGGTGTCGAAGCATTGGTTAGGTGGAATCACCCAGAGAAGGGTTATATCAGCCCAGAATTATTTATCCCGATTGCAGAACAAAGTGACTTAATTTTAGAGCTTGGTGAATACCTCATCGAGACAGCAATTAGCCAGCGAGCACAATGGGCGGGTCATTTCACTGCTGATTTTCATATCGCATTAAATTTGTCTCCTAGGCAGATCTACCGCCAAGATTTGAGTCAGCTCTTTTCGAAATATTTACAACAATATCAAGTCCCCCCTCAAACCATTCATGTTGAAGTGACAGAGTCTCTGTTTATTGATGATATTGAGAAAGCGCAGTACGTGCTCAGAAAATTACAAGCTAACGGCGTAGAAGTGTGGCTAGATGATTTTGGAACTGGGTACTCAGCCCTCGCCTACCTACAACAAATGTCGTTTGATGGGCTTAAAATTGACCGTTCATTTATCGCTCAAATCCAAAACAATGAACAAGATGATTCATTAGTCCGTGCGATTATATCCATGGCTCATAACCTAAGAATGAGAGTGGTAGCTGAGGGCATAGAAACCCAGACCCAACTAACAAGGATGGAATCACTTCACTGCGACGTTGTTCAAGGCTTTTTCTTGGGTAGACCAGTGCCGGCAGAAGAAATCATAGAGTTTGAGCAACAACGTCAAACAATAGATGATTCAACCGCCAGCAATTACGCTTAACTGAATAATTTATCGCGTTCATTGAATTAAAGGGGATTCGTTCTGCAATATCGGTCACACTTCGCCATCTCACAAGTATGAATTTCCTCTTAAAATCTAACATTTGAGATAGGTACACTACACTTTTCATATCAACTCTTTGGATATGGAAACGCGTGTGGTCGGGATATTTGCTTGGAACAACCTGTCTGTAAAGCAGAAACTTTTTGGATTGGTCCTACTACCAATCTTATTGTTATTGCTTCTGGCGGGCAAACATGTACAAAACCTCTCTATCCAAGCTCAAGAACTTCAAAAAGCACAACTCTTCTCCCAATATATAGATCGTGTTTCCTCACTGTATTATTTGACGAGCGATCCAAAGGTCGTGAATAACGCTCAAGAAACCCGCCAACTCGTTCAAACTTTACAAGATACAGCTTCACCTGTTTTTGGTGACAATGCCGATATATTAAATCAGCTCACGAATTTCGAAGAAGCAACACTGTCAATGCTCTCATCCAATAATACAGAAGATAAGTTAGATGCTGCTGAGTGGCGTGCCGACACATTCAAAGAGATTCTTTTGAGTTTGGATAGAGTCTATTTCAGCCATGTAAGTTATGAAACCAACACTCACCTCTCCTCATTGATGCAGCTTGAGTGGTTAATGTTTTGGTCAACAGAAGAGCATAGACTCAGCAAATACTTGGTGGAATCTACAGAGCAGGGGCAGATTTACGATCCAGCTATCCAAGCTAGTATCCAATCATTAATCCAGAACCAACAACTGCTGTTCGAACGCTTTGTCACACTTAATGCGAATAAGCAGCAAGTCAACCTCCTCATCGAAACCTTTACCGATAATGTCTTTGCTAAAAGCCAAGCATTTCGAGCCAATTTGTTGCAGCCATCAAACCTTAGAGTATTGACACCCACTCAAATAGATGACGGGTTATCTGCGCTTTATAAACGCTTAAGTTTATTACGTAACGTTGATGACCAGATGGAACAGCAACTTATTAAGGATATATCCAAGACGATCAGTGAAACAACACAGCACCGCATTGGCTTCATTGCGCTAATGAGCCTCGTGACATTGCTGGTTGTGAGTTTGACACTGAGGTTAGTGCGCAAAGTCACTGGCAACTTGAATTTAGTCCTCGAATTCCTAAGTCGAGACACTTACGAAGAGGACAACAATGAAAACTCACCACTGACAGAGTTGACCAAAGGGAAAGATGAGCTCAGTAAGTTTGCTAAAGAGGTAAAAAAACTGAGTTATGAACGTGAGCAGTCAAGACAAAAGTTAACCCAAGCCAAAGAAGATGCTGAAAAGGCGAAAGATGATGCCATCGAGGCAAGCAAAGCCAAAAGTAGCTTTCTGGCGAATATGTCTCATGAGATTCGAACCCCTTTAAACGGCGTTATTGGCATTTCAGAAGTTTTGTCAGACACGCCGCTAACGGCGACACAGCGTGATTATGTTGACACGATAGAAACCTCCTCGCAATTACTGTTGAGCTTAATAAATGACGTTCTGGACTTCTCTAAAATTGAATCTGGTATGTTGCTTATCAGCCCTCATTCAACCTGTGTTCGTGAATCCATCTACGATATTGCTTCTATTATTTCCCCGAAAGCGAAAGAAAAAGGCATCGATGTTCAAGTCAGCATCAGCCGCAATACGCCCTATCACGTTATGTTGGATGATCACCGTATACGCCAAATTATCATGAACTTCATGTCCAATGCCGTAAAGTTCACCGAACAAGGCTGCGTTGAACTCTCTGTCATCACTAGAGAAATCAAAAATGGTGAAGCGAGTATCGAGTTTTCAGTCAAAGACTCAGGGATCGGTATTGATGAGCAGCAACAAAAGAAGATATTTGCTCCTTTCGCCCAAGAAGATAACTCCACCACCCGACAGTTTGGAGGGACAGGGCTCGGGCTTGCAATTAGCACGCAGCTGGTAGAGTTGATGGGCGGTGAGATTCAGCTTGAATCCGAGAAAGGCAAAGGTAGCCGATTTTTCTTCGAACTTACGGCTCCAATTGTGACTCAAGAGTTCAATGGCTATCACTCCCTTAATCACAACGATATATGGATAGTTTGCAACAACCCTACTTTGGAGCAAAAGCTGCGTGACGAGTTGAGCTTTTTCCACATCAATGTTCAGCAATCAGTAAATACACTGGATGCTCTGCCAACGTGGATTGATAACGAGCGCATCATTGTTATCAACGTAGAAACTTCTCCAAATACCACAGCCAAACATCTAGGTGAAATGAAAAGACTTTGCATGCAAAATGTTCGAGTTTGTCTTATTAAACACCTTCATAGCGCCCAACGTGATTTTGGTAACAGCATTAGTGCATTGGTCACTCAACCCCTCTTAGGACAGCGCTTAGTAAAAGCACTTGAAACTTGTGCTGCAAACTTCCCTCAAGTAAACAAAGAGAACACGACCACACCCAATGCTAAGACTTTCCCAAAAATCTTGGTGGTCGACGACAACACCGTCAATCAAAAAATCGCTGGATTACACGTCACAAAAGCGGGCTTCGACTTTGATATCGCCGTAAACGGAGAAGAAGCCGTAGATATGTTTCAACAGAATCAATACTGCTTAATCTTAATGGATTGCATGATGCCGGTGATGGATGGGTTTGAAGCAACCAAAATGATCCGTCAAATTGAAGTCAAAGAAAAACGGACGATCAGAATCCCAATTATCGCGCTAACAGCAAGTGTAGTCGATGATGACATTCAAAAGTGTTTTGATGTTGGAATGGATGATTATGTGCCCAAACCTTTTAAAGCGGGTTTGTTGAAAGAGAAATTAGATAAAGCCATTGGACTACGCATTTCCAATATTGCTTCTGATGAAAAGCGACTGGCAACAAACACCACTCACACTCCTGAAAAAACCTCGCATGCTGAACAATCAGAAGCGACCGTGACGCCTATTCGCTCAGAACGGATTTTGCTCGTCGAAGATAACAGAGTAAATCAAAAAGTCGCTTCGCTGCTGTTATCCAAAGCTGGTTATCAATTTGAAGTGGCCGAAAACGGACAGGTTGCGGTCGAAATGTTCCAAAAAGATGGTGGGTTCGACATCATTTTGATGGACTGCATGATGCCGATCATGGATGGGTTCGAAGCCTCGCGACAAATACGCGCCTACGAAGCAAGTAAAGGTCTTCCTAAGACTCCCATCATCGCGCTAACGGCAAGTGTTGTGGATGATGACATTCAACGCTGCTTCGATTCAGGCATGGACGCTTATGTACCCAAGCCTGTTCGTAGAGAAAAGCTGTTGTACCAGATTGAAAATGCGATATAGGTAGCGATGATGAGCGGCGACATTTCTCTCCTCTGTTTTCTTTTGCGCTGCATAAAACGCTACCTATTCATTGTTGTTTTCCTTCTACCCATAGATAGTCAAGTACTTGCTGCAGAGAGCTACGCCGTTTTCTCGTTTAATAGTGAGTTCTCGCCCCTAACCATCAATAAAGCGCGAAAGTTGTACAGAGGAAAAACGCAACTCTTACAAGGGCAGAGAATTGAGCTATCTGACTGGCCAGCGACATCAGCGGAGAGAGCGGAGTTCTATCGCTACCTTCTCAATAAAAACTTGGCGCAAATGAACGCGCACTGGGCGAGCTTGTCTTTTTCAGGCAAAGCGAGGCCACCCAAAGTGATTGCAAACTCTAGCATTGATGCGCTGATCACGTGGATGCAAGAAAAGCCCAATCGGATTGGTTATGCCCCTGCGTCGAGCGTGCCTGGAAATGCTCGTATTTTGTGTGTGGTGAGCTCGGAGGATTAATATGAAAAAATATTTGACCATGTTATCACTGAGTGTTGTCGCCTTTCCGAGCTTAGCCACCATTGAGTTATCAGATCACCTGTCTTTGAGTGGCTTTGGTTCGACATCTTGGTCTAAGTCCGATAACTCTACAACGGTTCTCGTCAACCGCTTTATTCATGATGAAGCCTGCTACGATTGTGACACAACCTTCGGCCTGCAGCTTGATTACTTTTACAAGGCATTTCGAGCATCCGCACAGATAGTCAAGCGTCCGCAAGATCATTGGAGCTCGCCCCAATTAGAGTGGGCATATTTAGCTTATACCTATAAAAATATAGAGATACGTGGGGGACGATTGAGGCTGCCGCTGTTTTTGATGTCTGAGTATAATTATGTCGGTCACGCTTTTACCCAAGCTCGACCACCAAATGAAGTGTATGACAGCATATTAGGCATCACCGCTTACAATGGTTTATCCATTCGCTGGAATCACGACCTCAATGAGCAAATCATGCTTACTGCAATGCCGTTTATAGGGTTTAAAGACAGCAGTGATGTCACCCTCAACGAAGACACTGAACTGAAGATCGAATCAGACAACACAGCCGGAATAAACTTAACACTCAGCGGAAATGCCTACCGTTTAAACTTATCTTATCTACATGGCGACTATGACCAAACTACGGTTCTCTCCAACACCAAGCAATCCACACCTGAAGGGGGAACCATGTTAATTGACCGTTTGGTCCTAAAAGAAAAAGGCAATACGATTGACCAGTTTTCTCTAGGAGTAAGGTATGAGCTTGATAACGTTGTGATAATGGCGGAAGGACAAACCAGCAACATTTCCTCCTCTTGGTACGCAACAACGAGTTACAACGTGAATAAATTGACCCCCTACATAGTTTACGGTCAGCAGTTTAATAGCAGTGATACAAAGAATGGGGACAGCTATCTGTTTGGGGTGAGATACGACCTAGATTATAACGTGTCACTGAATGCTGAATGGCAAAAGTTTAACGCCCACAATAACGATACTGGCGCGTTTTCATCGATACCAGAAGATAACAGCGCCAATCTTTACACCCTGATGTTAAATTTCGTTTTTTAACTTTTCTATACTGACACCGTATAAACCATGGGCATTTACCTTTGTTATCGTTGATACATGTTGTGCGTGATTTGACGCTCTTCGTAATAGAATTCTTTGTCATGTTCGCCTATCTCTCGCAATACACGACACGGGTTCCCTACCGCAACAACATTACTTGGTATATCTTTCGTTACCACGCTACCAGCACCAATTACGCTGTTTTCTCCAATCTTGACGCCAGGCAATACCACTGAGTTAGCACCGATCCATACATTAGCACCAATATGAATAGGGATATTGAATTGCGCAACTTCTCTTCTGAGCTCCGGTTCAACCGGATGGCCTGCCGTTGCTAGTGTCACATTGGGCCCAATCATGACACTATTGCCAATGTAGATATACGTATCATCGACTAGGGTTAAGTTAAAGTTTGCATACACATTATCACCAACGTATGTATGCCTCCCCCAATTCGCCCGAAGCGGCGGTTCAAAATAGCAGTTGTCACCAACAGCGCCGAGCAAACGTCGTAATATTTCTGTACGCTTTTCAGATTCAGAAGGCCGAGTTTGGTTGTAATCGTAAAGAACTTCTAAACACTGTGTTTGCTGCTCGACTAACGCTTCATCATTACAAAAATATATTTGCTGACTATGAAGCATTGATTCACTATCCATAATATCCTCCGTTCTATTTGCCCAGTAGCTTCAGGCTGCTGGAACACCTCGCAATACGAGTTCCTGTCAAGATTGGTTAACAGAATGCATGATGTCGTTTTTTACAATAAGTTTAATGACATGCTTGCGAGGCCTAACGCAAAATACCGAATAACTTGAAAGAAATATGTGAATCAGACGATTAAATAACACAAAGATCGATGCAGAGGATGCAGAGTTAGCTTTGTTTATCTCGATTCATTTTCAAGCGCTTTTCTTTACGTCGTAACGCTCGGAAAAACTTCGACTCCTCGTGATACCAGCCGATAACACTAACCGGGAAGCCCACTAGCATCATGATCAAAAGATCCGCGGGCAGTTGCTCCAAAATATCACTCAAGGAGTGCAGCTCACCAAAAATGAATAAACCAATGACTTTACCAAGCAATAGTGCGCAACAAATCATAAAAAAAGACTTCATGATGTAATGCCATTTGCCTTTTTTACGCTCTTCTCGCCAATAGGCGTATTTATGTTGTCGGTCGTACATTCATCCCCCCCAAGTGACAATGTCACTAGCCACAAACATTCAGGCAAAGTAACGGCTTTAGCTGCACTCTAATGATAGTGTGAATCAGAAGCGAATGCTTGTCATGGCAATGAGAAAGCGGCACATCATGCTGCGCATTTTACGACCTTATGGACGCTAGCATGATCGTGCAATACAGAGAGATATCAGCTTGTTAATTACGGAGTGAGTTAATGTTTTCGGAACACCCAAATTGGACCAATAAGAAGAAACTGCAAATCTTCGAAAAAAGACGGTTTCTTCCCTTCTATTTTGTGACCAATGAACTGCAAGATCCACAGGACACCGAATAGGAGCATCGAAATATGCAGTACGGGCAGCGCCAATACCTCCAAAGACCATATCAGGCCGATGCACGCTAATGTATACCCTAACATCATCATAAAGACGCTGAGAGACAAACGAAAATAGAAAACCCATACCGGTATGACAGCAATCCAGACCCAGTTAAACTCGAAACCCAAGATGGAGATTTGAGGAATTGACCAAATTAGACCGACCACAGATAGGTAAATACCCGGAACTGCGATTGTGTGAATCTTTTGGTTGATGGGGTTTTGATGGCTCTCCCCATATTCTTTTAGCCATTCAGATAATGCTCGCATATCATTCCTACTTTTCCGCCTACTTATTCTTATATAGCTTGAGGATGGAAAAGGTGCGAATTTTTCAGTAATAGCTATTACTGACCAAGCAATGCTCGTTGCACTTTTGGTAGTTTGGCAACGACGAGAGTATAAGAGCGTTCACATAAATCCTGAATCAATCCATCTTCCACATCACCATTAAAATAAACCGTTACCCAGTGACGCTTATTTAGGTGATAACCAGGAGTGATGTCCGTAAACTGCGATGTTAAGACTTCTCCATCTTCTGGTTTTACTTTTACGCTGACATACTCCCGACCGTTTCTCTCTGCAATAATCGCAAACATTTTACCTTTGATTTTGTATACAAGCGCTTCTGGACCAAATGGGAAATCACTCTCTGCACACATAAAGGTACTTAAATAACCTTCTAACTCTTTGCTTCTCATTCCGTCCCACCCTTCCTGTATCTTTTACTCAAACAAAGGCAATAGTAGCCTTAACGCCTGGTTAACCTGCGCTTTCTCATTGCCTTCTAAACCATGTAGCAGCGATTGCTGAACGTCCACATGCTCTAAGATCAACTTGTCAATTAAGGTTAAGCCCTTTTCGGTTAACTCAACGGTGACACTGCGTCTATCTTCTTTACTGTGTGTTCTGGTAATAAAGCCTTTCTTCTCGAGTTTATCTAATCGGTTCGTCATCGCGCCCGAAGTGAGCATCATCGAATCAATTAGCGCCGAGGGAGTAAGGCAGTATGGTGAACCTGCTCGGCGAAGTGTCGCCAACACATCAAATTCACCCATCTTAAGATCGTACTTCTTATGTAGGTCAGCGACCCGACACTCCATGTGCTTAGCAATTCGCATTAGCCGACCCATAATTGCCATCGGTTCAGTGTCGAGCTCTGGTTTCTCCTTAGCCCACTGCTCTACCACTCTATCAATTGCGTCCATGGTTTCTCTCCAAACGTCATTTAATTTTTATTTTAACATAAAGATACTTTACAAAAAGTAACCTTACCGATATCTTTACAATTAATTATCTCAACGTAAAGATATTTAACATGAATATTTTGCTTGCAATGATCCCGGCTTTTTTTGGGGGACAACTTATGCTGTTACTCAGTTTACGCTTCCGGACTGGCCTCCCGTTTTACTTGGTGCGCTAAGAGCATTGCCTGCGGGTCTTTTGTTGCTCGCAATAAAGCCATCTTTCCCGAAAAAGAGTGAATGGAAAGTGCTGCTTGTTTTAGGAACTATCAACATCGCTTGCTTCTTTGGTCTCATTTTTGTCATGGCGTTGACGCTTCCTTCTGCGATCTCAGGTGTAGGTATGGTATCAGTGCCCGTTTTTGCGATGCTGTTTGGCTGGGTAGTCTATAAGCGCCAGCCAAGCGCAATACAGGCAATAAGTGGAGCGACTTTGATTGCTTTGGCTTGGTTCTTATTTGATCCTAGTTCTATTTCGCTCAACCCTATGGGTTTGCTGGCGATGATCTCCGCCATCATGTGTATTGTGGTAGGCAGTAGCGTAACGAAATCACTAGGAACGAAAATGCATTGGTGGACAGTATTAACATGGCAGCTCATTTTGGGTGGTGTGATTATGTCTGTCGCAACAAGCGTGCTAGCAATAA
Organism: Vibrio sp. M60_M70; assembly: GCF_037162085.1. NCBI lineage: Bacteria > Pseudomonadati > Pseudomonadota > Gammaproteobacteria > Vibrionales > Vibrionaceae > Vibrio > Vibrio sp. M60_M70. The sequence continues at coordinate 1,504,784 of NZ_JARLUL010000001.1, read as the reverse complement.
ACAATCCAGAGCCATACGTTACAGCCATTCAAAACTTATCAATGACGAACACCCTTGGGCTGCTGTGGGTGATCATTCTGAACACTGCATTAGGCTACGGCATGTATGTTTGGCTATTGCAGCGTATGTCGGTCGTTGACTTTACTTTTGGTGGCATTGCCAACCCCGTTGCGGGCATTGTGTCAGGTTTGCTGCTATTAGGTGAGACTTTCACCCCTCTCCAATACAGCTTGATGCTAGGGATGATTGTTATGTCATTGCTCCCTCAATTGATCGCTTCATTAAAAACTAAAAAAGCCGCCCTTTCTTCCTAAGTAAAATCCTAACGCCCGATGCTAAAATCGGGCGTTCATATTCTCTGTAAACTCTGTTTGAATTCTAAGACTTCAACAGGTTTTTTATGGAACAGTGAACCCAAAAAGGTTCAGCAATAAAAAAGGTGCCGAAAGACACCTTTAATAATGAATACGCCCCATTATGCCTTGCTTTAAGTCATCACAAGGTTGTTAATAGGCTCTGGTTTAGCGTAGACATACCCTTGAATAAGGTAAATAGAATGCTGAGCCAAATACGCGACTTGAGCCTCGCTCTCTACACCTTCTGCAATCATCTCACATTCCGCTTTCTTTGCTGCCGAGACAATAGAATCTAACACTTTCAATTTTTGGTCATCAGAGCCTATTGGGTCGATGAACATCTTATCCACTTTTAAGCATCGGATACCCAGATCTTGCAAATAAGAAAAGCCGCCATACCCAGTCCCAAAATCGTCGATTTTGAACTTGTAGCCTTTATTCGCCAGATACAAAATCTCTTTTTTCGCTGCCTCTGTATCTTTTACAGGAATTCGCTCGGTCAACTCAAAATGCACTCTCTTCGGACATGGCCAATTCAGTTCTGACAGTAACTTAGTGAGTTCACCTGACTCTAAATGGGAAGAAACAATATTGATGCTGACCCACACATGCTCAGGTAATACACTAAGATCTTGTATGATTTTACGAATAAGCTGATTCGTCATTGGGACAATCAGACCACTTTCTTCTGCAGCGCCAATGAACATGTTTGGCGACACCATACCCTCACGACGAGACCACCGAATCAGTGCTTCATACCCCACTGTCGCACCATCACGGCTATCGACAATCGCTTGGTAATAAGGGACAAATTCCGCATTATTAATCCCATTCTGGATCAAGCCTTTGATAGACTTTCTCAAGCTCTTACTGGACACATATACAAACGCAAAAGCCAGCCCCATAAGCACACTGACTAGGCCTCCCCATAGAAAGACTCTTTCCTGAGCATAGCTCTTCAGTCTCTCGCCACTGTGTATTTTGATGAGCATATTGGCTTGAGAATCAGCCGAGAAGAATAACTCCTTTGAAACTGCCGCTTCTTCTGCTGCAATGGCTGGTTTTCCTCGACTTATTGTTAAATCTCCAAATACAGGCTCATCATATATAAACTCGACGAACAAACAGTCTTCACAAGGCGTTTTTATCACTTCTTTAACCCAACTATTATCGAGAACCCAGACAACTTCAACATGTTCATTTTCATAAATGACCATCCACTCAACTTGATCTTGGTGTTCCGGTAAAATAAGTGATGCAAAAAAGTTTTCGCCAAGCTGAAATCGTTGCGCATTGGATAAATGAGATACTTCACGACCAATCGTGGAGCATGTTTTACCGTCACTCGTTTCCATCGCAATAAAACGGATGTAATGGTTATAAAAACGTGGATCGCGTAATGTTCTAACATCACTATTACTGCACGTGAAATCTAACTGCGCAACCTGCTTTACAATCGCCTCATCCAAATACATGGATCGTTGGTGTAAATAATCGACATAGGTGTCTATTTTAGTCTCTTTGATATAGCTGATGTAAAAATTGGCTATTGAATTAAAAGCCACAACAAAAACTGCAATGGGAACTAGGCCAAGCAAAATGGCATTTCTTGTTATCTTTGTAATCAAAGCTCCTCCTAACGTTCAGCCAAACAACTTAAATTAAAGAGTGACATGAACACTATCTCACGTTCACACACCAAAAAGTGAGGATCGAATCTCAATAAGAAGTATAGAAGCGCAAGGCTTGCCACAGAAAATGAGAGTACTGCTGCATATCCAAGATAGCAACTCTCTTGAGTGAGACTTACCGACGATAATCGCGAGAAAAGAGGGGCTTATGCTCAACATAACCAATGTATAAAACGACTTTTTTGCCATCCAATGACTCGCCACAGTCACTAACTTTCTAATTGACCTTTGAAGGCACTAGCAACACACTGCATGATAAAATAGGAAAAGCTACTTAGAGCTTTTTACCAGCATTACAGGCTTATCGACCAGGGAGGGTCATGAAATGAAATTAGCTCAATTAAATATTGCGCTTGCTAAATACCCTTTGGGTGCACCAGAAATTAAAGAGTTCGTAGACAATTTGGACTTAATTAATGGTATAGCTGAAGAAAGTGAAGGCTTTATCTGGCGTCTAAAAGACGACTCCGGCGATGCAACAAGCATTAAATTATTTGATGACCCGAACATGATTGTAAACATGTCTATTTGGGAAAGTACTGACTCACTTAAAAACTTTATGTTTCGTACCGGTCATAGAGATTTCATGCGCCGAAAAAGCGAATGGTTTCATCGTTTAGCGGAGGATAGCTATGTTCTGTGGTGGGTAGAAGACGGTTATATACCAACACCACAAGAAGCCTTGTTACGCCTTCAGCATTTGCGCGAAAACGGAGATACGCCATTTGCTTTCACATTTAAAACAAACTTTACAGAAGCAGATCTTGTGTAAAGTACGTGTATAACAAAAAATCGCGTTCAAATTTATACTGACTATAAGGTTAATTGGTGTGAATCACTGTCAGTTCTACCGACTTACTCGGAAAGGCGCGCAAGTGAACGCATAAAATGCGTTCACTAGGTTTATCATTCATAGGGTGTTCTATTTCAGAAATAAAGTTCATTCGTGCTAGATTTACGGTACCATGCACAATTGACCAAATTGTAGTTATTCATGATTATACCAACTAAGACTCCCTCTCCCCTGCCCTCTGATGTATCTTGCTCTAACTGTAAGGCTTGTTGTTGCCGTCTCGAGGTTATGATTATTTCAGATACTGGCGTACCTGAAGAGTTTATTGCACGTGACCAGTATGGAGGCGAAACCATGATGCGGCTGAATGATGGTTGGTGTGCAGCTTTAGATAGAGACACATTAATGTGTACGATTTATGAAAATAGGCCTTGGATTTGCCGCGAATTCGAAATGGGCTCCAATGAATGTTTAGATGAACGTGTTAAATTCTTGTAAAACCACTCAAATTTACACTGATGGCAATGCGGAGTATTTGTAGAAAGTGTGCAAAGGAAAAGTAAGGTGTTTAAATCTGAGTATCAACAAATTATGGATACAAAAAAGCCCACCGTTTGGTGGGCTTTTTCTAAAATTTGGTGGGTCCGGGCGAACTCGAATCGCCGACCCCTACCATGTCAAGGTAGTACTCTAACCAACTGAGCTACGGACCCAAATTTTGTGTTCCTAACCATTCAATTCAGAATGGTGCGTCCGAGTGGACTCGAACCACCGACCCCCGCCATGTCAAGGCGATACTCTAACCAGCTGAGCTACGGACGCATTTCTCTGGAACGACGAGGATATTAGCTATAAGCGAACGACGGTGCAAGCACAAATTTACCAACTTTGAACCGTTTGGCGAAAATGTAAACTCAACACGCGTTTTCAGATGATTTTATCGACAAGGACTGAGCCTGCAGGGTTTAAAAGTGTGATCTATATAACTTTTATTATCTCACTTAATTGTCGTAAGGCACTTCACTGAGCATCCAAATCTGTAAGGTTTGCGATACCTTAGGGCAAGTGCCGAACAAAATCTGATATTTAGGTTTAAATGGTTCGCCGATATAGGTTGTACGGATCAACTCTCCTGTTTTGACATCCACTTGAGTGCTCACCCTGCCTTTGAAGTTTTGAAATATGACAAACTGCTCACTGTGGTAAACCATTTGTTCTCGGTAAAACAAGAAATGATCTTGGGGTGTCTCCGTTAACTCACACTCCAGTGGTTTCAAATTAGGTATCGCACTAACATTAGATGCGATGAACAACGCTGACAAAATCCATCCGTATCGCATATGGCTTCCCTATTCTGCACTCTTTTTCAAAGTATAGGTCTTGCCTTGGGGACTGATACAAAAAAGGCTTTGATCATCTCGAATCAAAGCCTCATCCGTTTTGCTGTTCAACTGTCGTCTTTAGTCGTCCGACTCAAACACCACATTGTAATTCTCGGTGTAAGTACAATTTGGTTGGCGGCTGCAAGTAAAGAAGCGTCGACCTTTGAATTCACCTTGGCTTGCTGTTTTAATGATCATCGGACTGCCGCATTTTTTGCAAAAGCGCACTTCTTTATCAGGCTCAATCAAATCTATATGTGCCGCAAGCAAACGACGTAATCGCCCAACTTGATAACTGTGCTTTATCGAAGCGCCGATTAAAGGTAGGTTTGCTGTCTTACAAACATGAATCAGTAACTTTTGTCTTTCTACCTTGCCCTTACTTAACTCTTGCCCGCTATCCAATTCAACGATCACACGCGGCTCTAGCGTCCTAGGATCACAAATAACGTAATCAAAATAACTTCGAGATATGCGATTGTTCGCGACAAAAAACTGCTTCTTATTTTTGATTTCTTTTGGCGTAACCAAACTGGACATGTTTACTTTCGCGAATACCACCGCATGTTCACCTACCGCTGCCCTCAACGCATTATAGAATGCGCTCTCTTGCCCCCTGAGTAACGGTCCTTTCGAGCGATAAGGATAATCACGCGTGTCGTCGTGCTTAATCACGTACTTTTGAATAACAAAGAAGAATAAAACCAGAAGAACAACAATGATAAAAATGTTGGTCATAAATAAAGTGCATCCAAAACAACTCGTTGCTCAAAGCGTAAATGGAAATGCTATGCAGAGCAACAAAACCTCGCAATTTTGAGGCGCCACGACGATAGCGAGAAACAGAAAATTTTGCTCCCCAATAAAAACGAGCCAATCACACACTTGGATTGGCTCGTTTAAATTTTGTTAATACATTATGATGCTAAGAATCAACTATTAGCGTCTGGCTGATTCTCTGGCATCGCATCAATAAATGCAGGCAGTTGATTGCATGCTTGCACAACAGCGTTAATGGTTGGGTAAAGAGAAGTATCTACACCAAAGCGTTGTGCGTTATAAAATTGTGGTACCAGACAAATATCGACAATAGATGGCGAGCTTGTCAGGCTAAACTTACAATCACCATTTAGTTTACGATGCTTCTGAAGTTTCTCTTCTAATGCTGCAAAACCTTTGTGGATCCAGTGATGAATCCAAGCGACTTTGCGCTCTGGCTCGCAAGCTAACTCCCCCTCTAAATACTGTAGAACTCTTAAGTTATTCAGAGGATGAATCTCCATTGCAATATCCTGAGCCAAAGCCAGTGCTTGATATCGAAGTGGCGTTTGCTCGGGGATCACAGTGACATCCGGATAGTGTTCTTCTAAGTATTGAATGATGACCAGTGACTGGGTTAACTGAACCTCCCCATCCACCAGTACAGGAATCAGTTCAGAAGCGTTTAATTCATGGTACTCGTCACTGTGTTGTTCGCCACCATTGCGCACCAAGTGTACCGATTTTGAATCATACGATAACTCTTTAAGATTCAAACAAACACGCACACGATACGCCGCCGATGATCGCCAGTATCCGTACAAAACCATGCTATCGCTCATATCGTCTCCCAACTGGCGCTCTTAATGCTTGAGATATTGGCTAACTTGTTGGTCAATCGAGCCAAAGATGTTGTTGCCATCCGCATCGAACATTTCCAGTTTGATTGAGTCGCCAAACGACATGAAGTTAGTCGACGGTTTACCATCACGAATGGTTTCAATCATACGAACTTCCGCGATACATGAATAGCCAACGCCACCCTCCTCAATCGAAGTGCCATGTTCGGTGCCTTGCTTATTAGATACCGTGCCAGAACCAATAATCGCCCCAGCAGATAGCGGGCGCGTTTTAGTCGCATGAACAATTAAGTCTGCAAAATCAAACGTCATATCGATACCCGCATTTGGGCGACCAAACGGCTTGTGGTTGTATGTCGAGACCAATGGTAAATGCACTTTGTTTTCGTACCACGCATCGCCTAGTTCGTCAGGTGTTACTGCCACAGGAGAAAACGCAGAAGAAGGTTTAGATTGGAAAAAACCAAACCCTTTAGCTAATTCTGCGGGAATTAGGCCACGCAGTGAGACATCATTCACCAGCATGATCAAACGAATCGACTCCTGAGCCTCTGCAACACTCGCGCCCATTGGTACGTCACCAGTTACCACAGCAACTTCACCTTCGAAATCAATGCCCCATTCATCGCTGGCAAACTCGATGTTGTCACAAGGACCAATAAAGGCATCAGAGCCTCCTTGGTACATCAACGGATCCGTCCAAAAACTTTCAGGCATTTCAGCGCCGCGAGCTTTTCGAACCAACTCAACGTGGTTTACGTAAGCACTGCCATCAGCCCACTGATAAGCGCGAGGAAGCGGCGACTCACAGTAGTGCGCTTCAAACTCTTCATACCCTGCAACCGTGCCATTGTTCAGTGCAACGTATAGCTCTTCCAGTTGCGGTGCTAGCGTATCCCAGTTATCAAGTGCCACCTGCATCGTCGGTGCTAAGTTCATGGGGTGGAAAATTTCTGTCGCAGGTACGCAGCGCGTTAAGTCTTTGCTCACGACCATCAACAAACCGTCACGAGTGCCATTTTTCTTGGTTGCTAATTTCATCCTTGCCTCTTACTTCTCTTGCCAGCTATAGACGTATTCTTTGTTTTCTACTTTTTCCAGCTCATCCGAAAACTGAAGTGCGTGACGCGTATCGATCATGACCGCTACTTCGTCGGTAAAAGTCTTCTTGTGCTCTCGCCCTGCTTTGAATGCTTTCGGATGAGGGCCATGTGTAAACCCTGCTGGATGGAATGTCACCATACCCGCTTCAATGTTGTCACGACTAAAGAAGTCACCTGCATGGTAGAACAAGACTTCGTCATAATCGTCATTGTTGTGGTAGAACGGTACTTTGAGCGCTCCGGGATCACTTTCAATCGGACGAGGAACAAAGGTGCACACCACAAATCCTGCTCCTACAAACGTAGTATGTGCAGAAGGCGGTAAGTGGTAACGATGTGACATAAGTGGACGAATATCACGCCAGTTCACTTTTACTACCGCCAAATCACCATGCCAGCCAATCGCATCCAACGGGTTGAATGGGTAAGTGATAACACTGACTTTATCGTGGCGTTTCACCTGAACCTGTGTTTGATTCTCAGAATATTGATCACGGAACTGATCGTTGATCGACGGCGTTTCCAAAACCGCTGGATCAAACACCGCGTGGTTTCCAACCATGCCTTTTTCGGGCAATGTATAGGCCGCATCGGTGTTTTCGATCATCAAAATGAACATCGGCTCGCTTGGCTCTAAACGCCAGCTCGTCGAGCGTGGGATCATGACATAATCCCCTTCGCTCACTTTCAAATGACCATAATCACAATACAGATCTGCCGTACCTTGGTGGATGAATAGCAGTTCGTCGCCATCCGCATTTCTCACCAAGAAGTCCATTTTTTCATCCATACGCCAAACACGAACTTTACAATTCGCGTTGTGTAATAGATGCGGGACTGCCCAAGGGGTAATATGGCTGGCTTTCTCGACTAAATTAAAATCGAACGCTCGTGGACGTAGCTCGCCCTCCCACTCAGACCATCCCGTTGGGGCATGTTGATGATGAAAATGTGTTGCGGGGCCGAAGAAGCCACTTCGACCTGCCTCACGTTCATAAATTGCCTCTTCCGGGAAGTCAGCATGCGCTTGTTTAGAGCACACTCCCTCCCGATGCGGGAATGTGATCCATTTATGCATCGCTCAATACTCCTCGGCGAATTTGGTCTTCTTCTATCGATTCAAACAACGCTTTGAAGTTACCCTCGCCAAAGCCTTCATTGCCTTTACGTTGGATGATTTCGAAGAACACAGGGCCGATAACGGTTTGAGTAAAGATTTGTAGCAAGATGCCATCTTTCGTTGGCGCACCATCAATAAGAATCTGCAAATCACGAAGCTTGCTTACATCTTCACCGTGGCCTTCAACACGCTGATCGACTTTCTCGTAATAAGTATCTGGCGTTGGCATAAAGTCCATGCCTCGCTCACGCAATGTTTTGACCGTTTCGTAGATGTCGTCTGTGGTCAATGCGATATGTTGAATGCCTTCGCCATTGTATTCACGGATAAACTCTTCAATCTGTGATTTATCATCTGACGACTCATTGATAGGAATTCGGATTTTGCCGCAAGGTGCGGTCATCGCGCGGCTGACAAGACCAGTCAGCTTACCTTCGATATCGAAATAACGAATTTCGCGGAAGTTACCAATGCGCTCATAGAAACCAGACCAGACATCCATGTTGCCTTGCTTAACGTTGTGCGTTAAGTGGTCGATTTCGTAAAGACCAACATTCGCTTTTGATAAACGCTCATCAGCATCATCATAAAAACGAAAATCGACATCATAGATGCTCTGCTTTCCATAACGATCGACAAAATAAAGCAAGCTTTCACCGATGCCATAAATAGCAGGAATGCTAAGCTCCATCGGCCCAATTTCCGTTTTATATTCTTTACCGCCATTCTCTAACGCATGCGCCAGAGCAACGGTCGCGTCTTTCACTCGAAATGCCATGCCACAAACCGACGGACCGTGGACTTTGGCGAATCCCTCAGCTTGGCTATGCGGCTGCGCATTCACAATAAAGCTAATGTCACCTTGTCGATATAACCACGCTTCTTTTGAGCGATGCTTTGCAATTTCCGCAAAACCTAACGATATAAACAGATCTTTAAGCTGTTGAATGCCTTTGTTGTCAGCAGCGGTATATTCAACAAACTCAAATCCGTCTGTTCCTAGTGGGTTATATGCATCAACCATGACTTTCTCCTTGTCTCAGTAGCTTTTGTTTGGACTTATTTTTCTAACTTGGCGCAGGTCTTGAGAAATTGGAATACGTGGGGAGAAATCTTTACCTTGGCGATTTTTACGCACAATTGTAAAATATATGTTACACACAGTAGGCACATCGAACCCACTTTCGTAAACATCAAACAAACTGCTTATTTTCAATATATTAGATTGATATTTTCGGCTTTACGCCAACACACAAAATGTAAACAAGTTGTTACTTTGGCATTTTATCTTGGCAACGTAGCTCAAAAAGTAAAAGGGGATGGAAAGTCTATTGCACCCTATCTCTATCCGATTTATTCATTTGATCCTGCAAAACATCAAAAGTAATGTTTCGTGACGCTTCATACAGTTCGAAAGGCTCATCGGTCAGAATCGTGTCATGGATACTCCTTTATTGATTCACCTCAGTTTTATTCAAAAGTAACTGTGCCATAAGTGGTGCTCTGTTCCCTATCGAGCCCTAGCCACAGTGCTTCACGCTCGATCAGAAAAAGAGACATCTAATGACACACATCAATCAAGAACGCCTAGTTGAACACTTTTGCCAACTAGTACGTATCGACAGCGAATCAAAAAACGAAAAACAAATTGCAGAAACACTGGCAGAACAGCTAGGCGAGCTAGGCTTTACCGTGCACAAGCTTCCAGTGCCTGAGCATATTTCTAACGGTTTTAACGTGTACGCCCGTTTAGACGGCAAAAAAGACGGCTCTATCCTAATGAGCTGTCATATGGATACGGTCACTCCAGGTATTGGCATTGAGCCAATCATCGAAGACGGCGTTATCCGTTCAGAAGGCAATACGATTCTTGGTGGCGATGATAAATCTGGTATTGCTGCCATCATGGAAGCCGTTCGTTGTATTCAAGCGGAAAACCTTGAGCACAAAACGTTAGAGCTTGCTTTCACCGTGTATGAAGAAGGCGGTTTATTCGGTTCACAATACTTCGATATGTCACACGTCACTTCAACGGAAGCAATCGTGTTAGATACGGGTGGTCCTATTGGCACTATTGTGACCGCAGCCCCAGGCCAGCAAAAAATCGTGGCAACAATCAAAGGTCGACCAGCACATGCAGGGCTTGCGCCAGAAGAAGGCATCAGTGCGATCATGGTGGCGGCAAATGCCATCAACCAAATGAAGCTGCTTCGCATCGACGAAGAAACGACAGCCAACATCGGTGTAGTGAATGGCGGTCAGGCCACAAACATTGTCATGCCTGAATTAAAAATCGTGGCAGAAGCACGCTCCCTGAATGGCAATAAACTAGATGCTCAGGTCAATCATATGATCTCAACATTAGAGTCTGTCTGTGAAAAACACGGTGCAGAAGTCGACATTGAATCTAGCCGAGCCTACGATGCATTTGTTATTGAAGAAAACCACTCACACGTTAGCGCTATAAAAGCGGCGTTTGCAGAGTTGGGAATTGAGGCTTTCACAAAAGGCACTGGCGGCGGTAGCGATGCTAACAACTTTAACAAGAAAGGTCTCACAACGGTCAATCTTTCAACTGGCATGGCAAAAGTACACACGACAGAAGAGTTTATCGCGGTAAGTGATATGGTCAAAATCACTGAGTTCGTAAAACATTTCCTAGTCAGTTAACGTCGTACCTTTTGAAGAACAGACGAACTACCCTCCCCTTTTAGCGCGCGCTTGAAGGGGATTTTTTATTTGCGCGAAACAAAGCCTACCCCGTAATGCGGACTTAGTGCCGGCTCCATATCAATCCCCCAGCTCACTTTTTGAGACCAAATAGCCCAACATTTGGCACCCTGTTACAACATTGTTAAAACTCGATTGTGTGGACAATTTATACAATATACATTTCTAGCACCTTTCAGGATGAAAAGAGTGAGACAAGGATGAAATTACCTAAGTTGCTTTTGTTAGCGTCGATGATGAGTCCAATACTGGCAACATCAAGCTATGCCGCGCCGTATCCCGCAGGTGTGACCCTCGATGAGACACAAGAAATTACGCTAAACAATGGGGCTGAAGTTACTTCTATTGACCCAGCCAAGCAAGCCGCAGAGCCCGCTTTTAATCTCGGTCGAGACCTGTTTGAAGGTCTGGTCATTCAAGATAAGCAAGGTAAAACCATTCCTGGTGTTGCTGAGTCTTGGTCAGTCAATGACAACAATACGGTTTATACCTTCCACTTACGTGATGCAAAATGGTCCAATGGCGAAACGGTCACTGCGCAAGATTTTGTCTACAGCTGGCAACGCTTACTGAATCCAAGCACTGCTTCACCATACGCTTGGTTTGCGGCCATTCCAAATATCGAAAACTCGCAAGCGATTATGAAGGGCGAAGCCGAACCCGAGTCCTTGGGCGTGAAGGCGCTGGATGAAAAAACATTCCAGGTAACACTCGAAGAGCCGATTCCCTTCTTTACGAAACTATTAAGTCATCCAGTGCTTGCCCCCGTTCACAAAGCGACCGTTGAAAAACATGGCAACCGTTGGACCCAGCCAGAACATATCGTTACAAATGGGGCGTTTACTGTCTCTGAATGGAAAGTTAACGAAAAAATGGTGATGGTTAAAAACCCACATTACTGGGACGCAAGCAATGTAGTGCTGGAAAAAGTCACCTGGCTACCAATTGGTGATGCAAACGTAGTGCTAAACCGCTACCTAGCCGGTGAGATAGACCAAGCAGTTTCCATTCCTGCCGCTCAGAAGAAAAAGTTAATTCAACAACGCCCACAAGAAGTGGCAAGCACCAGTGCCTCTCTTGGTTCCACATTCTATTACCTCAACACTCAACAAGGGCCAACAAAAGACGTGCGGGTCCGTAAAGCCCTCTCATATGCCATTGACCGTCAACTGTTAACGAGTGCTATCTTGAGAAACGGTGGGGTTCCAATGTATACCCTTGTGCCACCTCAAACAGATGGTTTTCAATCTCACACTCCTGAGTTCGCAACTTGGAACCGCCATAAACGTATCGAAAAAGCGCAGCAATTACTGTCAGAAGCTGGATACGATAAAAGCAATCCGCTTAAGTTAACGTTTACCGTACCAACTTTCTCGATGGACGTAAAAATGGCAACCACCATGGCAGGCATGTGGAAAAGCCGATTGGGTGCGCAAGTCACGATAAAACAGCTAGAACCGAAAGTGTTCTACGCACTTAAAGAGCCGACCGACATTACTCGCGGCGGCTGGACGGCCGACTACAATGAAGCCTCTACATGGTTGGATATCTTCGTTTCTAGTGGCGAGTACAACGATTCTCGTTATAACAACCCGCAATACGACGAGTTAATGGCTCGCTCAAAGACCATGAGCAACCCATCAGAACTGTATCTACAAGCAGAAAGCATGCTGATTGAAGACATGGCCATTATTCCTATTTATCGTCCGGGTAACGATCAATACCTCATCAAGCCTTACGTGGGCGGCTACGAACTGACAAACCCTGAGTCGTCGTACTACCGCAAGAATGTCTATGTAAAAGCCCACTAAAAGCATGTTTTCGGTCTGAGTCGGCAAGTTCAATGTTTACTTGCCGTTCCTCATATCTCTCGGTGGAGAAGGCAACCTGAGCTCAGACCATTTTTTATTCATAACCGTTCGAAGTGATTTCGGATGACCAAAGGATGATGGATCATGATTTGGTACATTGTTAAGCGATTAGCTATCGCTATCCCCACGCTTCTATTCATCGCACTCGTATCATTTTGGCTGATGCACATTGCACCAGGGGGGCCATTTGATATGGAACGGCCTATGCCAGAGGTGGTACGTGCGAATATCGAAGCAAAATTCCATTTGGACCAGCCCTTCCTTACTCAGTTTTGGATTTACATTGGTAATTTCATACAAGGAGATCTCGGTCCGAGCTTCGTTTATCAAGACTTCAGTGTTACACAGCTCGTCGCACAATCATGGCCAGTTTCAGCAGTATTAGGCGTACTCTCCTTTTGTATTTCCGTTCCACTTGGCATGTTGCTTGGCACCATTGCGGCATTGAACCGAAATAGCCGTCTAGATTACGGCCTGATGACACTTTCGATGACTGGAGTTGTGGTTCCGGCTTTCGTGCTTGCTCCAGTTTTAGTCATGATCTTCGCTATTCAGCTCGGCTGGTTCCCTGCTGGTGGTTGGGAAGGAGGAAAGCTGGCTTTTCTTGTTCTTCCCGTGCTCAGCCTGGCGATTGGCTCCATTGCGAGTATTGCACGCGTCATGCGTGGCGCAATGATTGAAACGCTCAACCAACCATACATTCGAACGGCAAAAGCCAAAGGTTTGTCCACAACCTACATTTTATTCCATCACGCTTTGCGACCATCCCTGATTCCCGTCGTTGCGATGCTCGGCCCTGCGTTTGTGTCTGTTGTGACAGGCTCGGTGATTATCGACATTTTCTTTGGTACAGGTGGCATGGGACAACACTTTGTATCTGGGGCTCTCAACCGCGACTACGGCCTAGTAATGGGCATTACTCTGATTGTCGCTTCACTCACTATCTTCTTTAACCTTGTGGTCGACTTGCTATATACGATTATCGACCCTCGTATACGCGTTTAGGAGTCCGGCATGTTAACGATCAAAAAACTGGATACACAAGCTCTTCAAGATCAAGTCGTCGACAATATTGAAGCCGTCGAAGGTCGCAGTCTTTGGCAGGATGCATGGACTCGATTTCGTAAAAACAGAGCCGCGATGACATCAGTGTATGTTTTGGCGTTCATTACCTTATGCATCACCTTCGGCCCCTCTCTTGCCGCTTTTGGCCATGATGAAATTGACTGGGAAGTGCTCATTGATCCATACGAGCTAGGGAAACCTTCACTGAGCAGTGGCCATTACTTTGGTACCGATGATCTCGGGCAAGATGTCTTTGCTCGCACGATGCAAGGCGGCAGGCTCTCTATTTTGGTAGGTTTTGTTGGCGCCTTAGTGGCCGTTGTTATTGGTACGATTTGGGGAAGTATTTCCGGCTATCTTGGCGGCGTTGTCGACAGCGTAATGATGCGCATTATTGAGGTGCTCGATTCGGTGCCATTTATGTTTATGGTTATCCTGTTCGTTACCCTTTTTGGCAATAACATCTATCTGATTTTTATCGTGATCGGAATGGTATCTTGGTTGGGCATTGCTCGTGTTGTACGTGGTGTCACCTTCGGTCTCAAAAAGCGAGAGTTCATCGAAGCCGCGCACTCTATTGGGGTTTCTAAATTGACAATTGTCCGACGCCACGTTCTGCCTAATGTGCTTGGGATCGTGATGGTTTATTCCTCCTTAATGGTGCCTGGATTCATTATGTTCGAATCGTTTTTAAGCTTCTTAGGGCTTGGTGTTCAACCACCAGATACAAGCTGGGGAATCCTAATCTCCGAAGGCGCAAAAACGATTGACGTTGCATTGTGGATGCTGCTTTTTCCCTCTCTGTTTTTAGTTGCCACCCTCTTTTGTTTTAACTTCATCGGCGATGGCTTGCGTGATGCTCTTGACCCGAAAGACCGATAAGGACAAACCCATGCTATCTATTGAAAACATGAACGTGCGCTTCGATACGCCAGATGGGCAAGTGCAAGCGGTCAGTAATCTCTCCTACTCGATTAAAGCAGGCGAAACTCTTGGGATTGTTGGAGAGTCAGGTTCGGGAAAAAGCCAGTCTGTCTTCGCGTTAATGGGGTTAACCGCGGATAACGGCGCTGTGTCTGGCAGCGCGATGTTCCACGATGATGATTTACTCGCGATGTCGAAAAAGCAGCTCAACCGCATCCGTGCAGAGAAAATCGGAATGATCTTTCAAGATCCGATGACGTCACTCAACCCATTTATGAAAATTGGCAAACAGCTTTGTGAAGTTCTCATGATTCATAAAGGAATGACCCGAAAACAAGCAAAAATTGAATCGATTCACATGTTGGATGCGGTGCGTATTCCCTCTCCCGAGACTCGGATGAATCAATACCCTCACGAATTATCTGGCGGAATGCGTCAGCGAATCATGATAGCGATGGCATTGTTGTGTAAGCCCGAGTTGTTAATTGCAGACGAACCAACTACCGCGCTGGATGTGACCGTTCAGGCTCAAATTTTGACGCTATTACGAGACTTACAACAAGAGTTCAACACCGCAATTTTACTGATCACTCACGATATGGGCGTCGTCGCCGAGATGTGTGATCGCGTATTGGTCATGTATGGTGGTCAGAAAATGGAGCAATCAGATACCTCGACATTGTTCGCTCAACCTGCGCACCCCTACACTCAAGGCTTGCTAAAGGCGATCCCTTCCATCACTGAAGACATGCCGCGTTTACCAACCATCCCAGGTAACCCACCAAGTGCGTTGATTAACCATCAAGGGTGTCCGTTTAGAGAGCGGTGCGAGCATCGAGAGACGCGTTGCCAATACGAAGCCCCACGGTTTTCCCCATTAAACACGAGCCAGTCCATTGCCTGTCACGTTAAAGCACCCAGTGTTATCACTCCTATTCAAATAAAAGCTTAAGGAGGCGTTATGAATGAAAAAGAAGTCCTCATGTCTGCTCGTGATTTAAACGTCCACTTTCCTGTGTCGCGTCACCTTATTCCAAGTCGACGTAAAATCGTGAAAGCGGTCAATGGTATCGACTTAGATGTTTATCGAGGCGAAACACTTGGCATTGTGGGGGAATCAGGCTGCGGAAAATCAACGCTTGCACGCGCCTTACTTCGCTTAATTGAACCTACACATGGCGAGTTGACTTGGAAAGGTCAAGACATGCTCGGGTTTAGTAAAAAAGAGCTTTCCTCTCGACGCAGAGAATTTCAGATGGTGTTTCAAGACCCATCCGCTTGTTTGAATCCGAGGTTAACCATCTCAGAATGCATCGCCGAACCACTGCTCACCCACGAGCCGCAACTTAAACGGGCAGAGGTAGAAAAGCGTGTCATCGCTATGATGGATAAAGTGGGTCTCTTGGCGAGCCAGCGAAACCGCTATCCACATGAATTTTCCGGAGGTCAATGCCAGCGTGTGGGCATTGCTAGAGCGTTAATTCTCAATCCAGATTTGGTCGTGTGTGATGAACCCGTTAGTGCGCTAGATGTCTCCATACAAGCTCAGGTCATCAATCTTCTAGATGATCTTAAACAAGAAATGGGGTTAACACTGGTAATGATTGCGCACGACTTAAGCGTGGTGCGCCACATCAGCGACCGCGTTATGGTGATGTATCTTGGTAAACCTATGGAAGTAGGACGTTACGATAAAGTATTTGATGATGCTCAACACCCCTACACCAAAGCACTGTTATCCGCCGTCCCGATAGCTAATCCGCAATTAGCACGTGACCGTGAAATACAACTATTGCCCGGTGATCTCCCGTCTCCACTTAATCCACCGAGCGGTTGCGTTTTTCGTACTCGATGTCCAGAAGCCACAGAAGTATGCGGGCAACAGAACCCAATAAAAACAGGCTCGGATCAGCATCATATCTATTGCTCAAATATGACTTTAGGAACCATTTAATGAACAATACTAACTCAGTAAACCAACGCCTTACATTATTGCGTGAGGCAATGTCTTTTCACAACGTGTCTGCATATATCGTGACCAACAATGACCCGCATAACAGCGAATACTCAGCGGATCATTGGTTAGCGCGAAGCTGGATTTCAGGTTTTACCGGCTCAGCAGGCGATGTCGTCATTACCCAACAAGGTGGTGGCCTGTGGACTGATGGTCGTTACTATATTCAAGCTGAAGAACAGTTACACGGCACAGGACTTGAACTGTTTAAAGCCAAACAACCAGAAACGCCGACAATTGCCAAATGGCTGGCTACCACGCTCCCAGAAAACAGTATTGTCGCGGTTGACGGGCGCGCCATCAGTTACGCTTTTTATCAAGGCCTCAAACAAGCCTTTGAAACGAAAAGCATTAAGATCATTCTCGACCTGGATTTACTCACACCGATTTGGCTTGAACGACCACCTCGCCCAAGTGCTCCCGTATTCGAGCACCCCACCGCTTTTGCTGGCGTTGACACAGAAAATAAGTTAGCGAGAATCCGTTCTTGGTTAACCGAGAACCAAGTAGATAGCTTATTAGTGTCAACGCTAGATGATGTCATGTGGACAATGAATATTCGAGGTGGTGATACGAATTACTGCCCAGTTTCTGAAGCCTATCTAATCGTAGAGCAATCACTTGCGACACTGTTTATTGATAAAGCCAAACTGCCTCAAGACGTTGAAAAGTCGTTGACCGAGCAAAGTGTACACATTCGCCATTACAACTACGTAAGTCAGTATTTGAATCAGCAATGTGAGGGATTATCGCTCGCTTTTAGCCCGACCCACACAGATAGCTTATTGGTGAGTTCGATTGAACGGAATGTGAATCTAAAGCCAATGGTTTGCCCTGTAACGGCAATGAAGGCCATAAAAAATGCGACCGAGCTAACTAGCCTAGAACAGACATTAACAGACGATGGTGTGGCAATCGTAAGGTTTATGAACTGGCTAGAAGAGCAAGTTCCAAGCGGACTCGTTACAGAATTATCTGCTGAGGCACAACTGAATCACTATCGCCGCCAAACCCGACATTATGTAAGTGACAGTTTCCGCACTATTGCAGGCTTCGCAGCTCACGGGGCAAAAATGCATTATGCCGCCGATGAAGAAAGCAATGCAGTAGTCAATGAAAGCAACTTCTTTCTCGTCGATTCTGGTGGTCAATACCTTGGCGGGACAACAGACATCACCCGTACTTTCCACTTCGGGTCACCGACCATTAAGCAGCGCAAAGATTATACCTTGGTGCTCAAAGCGGTCATCCGACTGACTCAGACTCGATTCATGAAAGGCTCTACGGGTGCCAATCTTGATATCATGGCGCGTGGCGTCTTATGGCAACATGGTATTGATTACAAGTGCGGTACTGGACACGGCGTGGGCATTTGCTTGAATGTTCACGAAGGCCCACAAAATTTCTCGCAAAGCCACCGCGAGGTTGAGCTAAAACCAGGTATGGTCATTACTAATGAACCAGGCGTTTATCGCGAAGGTGAGTACGGGGTAAGAATAGAGAACATTCTTAAAGTTGTAGAAGTAGAACAAAATGAGTTCGGCACGTTCTACGGTTTTGAGACCATCACTCTTGCTCCAATTGCGACCAACGCCCTTGATTTATCAATGCTAGATCAAGCAGAGCTAGACTGGCTCAATCATTACCATTCACGTGTCTATCAGGCGCTTAGCCCTTTTCTTGATGCGCAAGATAAAAACTGGCTGCAAAGCACAACCCAACTTATTGAGAAATAGGATATAAGCCAGTTTTATAACGTTTTCATTTTCATCTCAAACTCCTTGTTTGCCAGCCTTCGGGCTGGTTTTTTTATAGAGATAACGGCGTAAAAACAAAAACGCCCCGCGATGTTAGCGAGGCGCTCCACTTAGTTTAAATGACGTAGTTAAACTGCCCTACTGACGACACTTCTGAACATCAAAATCAACGACGATGGCAGCATTCTCAAAGTCACCAGAGACTTTAACGTAGCCCCAGTAGTTACTCTGATTTGACAACGTAATACACTCTCCATTACCAATATTATCTGACCATCCGTGAAGATTAGTATCATCCGGCCAACCAGAGTTACTGTATTCAAGCTTTAGGTTGCCCGTACCATTCCCCGTCGTTATCGCCAGGTTTGAGCTCTCATTCACCGCTGGCACGCTTAGCCAAATGGTTTGTTGATTTGCCAAGCAAACTGGCTCTCCTGCTGTTAAGCGCCCACCGCTTACTTTACTTTGCACCGCGCAGTCTTGTGGCAATGTGTCATTACCGCCCAACGCTGAGATAACAACAGTATGAGTGGCGGTTGCCGTCAAGCCTTCACTGTCTGTCACACTTAGGCTGACCGAATACTCCCCTTCACCCCCATATTGGTGCGTCGGCTTGGTTTGTGTACTTGTCGAGCCATCACCGAAGTCCCATAAGACGCTGACGATCTTCCCGTTTGGGTCTGTACTGTTTTCACTGCTAAATGTAATGCTTTCACCGACTTTCCCCTTGTTGTTTGCGGTTATGACTGCATTAGGTGCACCATTTGAGACAAGGGCTTGCTGCCACTGCTCAAACTCACTTTGATATAAATTCGCCCATTGGGTGATCGTTGCTTTGTAATTGCTCCAATTCCCTTGGCGTGTTTCCACCAGCATTTGGTTTACGTCATCTTTATGATTTTCAAACATAAAACGTACAGCTAAGTACCCCCAACGATAAATTCGATCAACATCAAACCCATCATAAGTAGTCTCGAAAATCTCGCTTAAGGTATACGTCGAGCCGTCTAAAATCGTCTCAAGTGCTGCTTGGTTGTCATTTTCTTGAGCGACATACTCTGCAATGCCTTCACTCCACCACACTATTTTTTCAGTTGGATGACTAAACCCTCCATAGAGATCAAATCGACCATCTAAGTAATGCACGTATTCGTGCTCTAGGTTCCAGACAAAGTGATCCGCGTTCGCATAAGAGGCTTCATAAGCAATAAAGTTGGGAATATTCCCCGGCTGGGAAGGGTCGCCCTCCAAGTACATACCGCCATTGTCAGTACTAATATCGAAAATTGGCCCTGCGTACTTACCATAATCAGTGCTTGAATCGAAGATATTGACTTGGAGCTGAGTGTTGTAGTCATCTTTTACTGGCTGTTCACCAGTTTCTAATGACTGATGAAAGTAACCCTCTTCGTAGCCCATTTTAGAACATGCGGCCGCGTGTTGCTCTTGCGTCATATTCTGAGACAAAATTCGGATTGTCGGGCTACAAGTATAAGTTTGCGATAGCACCAAGCCTTTTAGCGCAGTTTCGAAATTACAAATTCCGAACTCACTACAATCTGCGTAATATGAGGCGGTGTCCGCCGCCGCAAGCCAAACCGCGTCACCCCGACCATACATTTCATACTGTTCAAAGATTCGACTCAGCTGACTCTTCACAACAGAACTCGCGTTACCCGTATACTTGGTCAGACGCCCGAGCTCTCGCCCCGCATTCGCGGCCATAAACTCATCTTCAGCACCGATTGATGACGCCCTTAGAGCAAAATCGCCTAAAGCTTTGGCAAGGTCTGTTTGGTTACCAATTATTTGCACAAATTGCTCGTTCCACTGCCCACCAAACAAAATAGTGAAAACACCGTTAACTGCATTGCGCATATACCAGTGCTGGGCGTATTGATCATTCCAACGTGTAAGCCACTGGGTCACTTGCGGTAAGTACGCGTGCTGCAAGCCCGCACTATCCATAGTGATGATGACCTCACTAAGCACTTTGCCGTGACGGTCGCTGTTCTCGTAGAAGTTTGCGTTGTTAACAAATGCATCCACTGATTCTTTCACCGCTGGGGTGACCCATTCAATAAATGAGATGTTGTCATTGTAAAACTCGGCGTAATAACCCGCACGTAAGTATAAGAACAGCGTTTCTAATTTATCGCTCCCGCCACCCGTATACCCCTTCGCCAACGTCGTAGTGTGCTTAGCGATGTTGTACATATGATCGGAGCTAAATACCGACTCCTGAACCCGACTTTCAGCAGAGAATAACTGGTTCACGCACGTCGCGCCCTGACTTAAAATTTCGCTGATCAATTGGTTACTGCTTTCGGTAACCAATGCCTCCAAATCACAAGCAGTGCTCGACTCATCAAGGCTTTCAAGTGACTGTACTCGAGTTGCCTTGGAGGGCTGAATAGGGAGAGTTGCGGTTGGTTGGTATTCAACTCGATTGGATTCAACACCGTGTGTATGAGCCGAATGTGCATGTTGCTCTGTAACTTGAGAAACTGGCTCGCTTAACGCAAATACGCCAGTGCTGGTTAATGTTGTCGCAATCGCGACACTCAAAGTCTTCAGTTCCATCTAATTTCTTCTATATTGAGTTTTCCTTAGATGCATTACGTCTTTTGCATCGCCACTGCCCTTATTACTGCAAGAGCATCTCCATATAATCTACTCGCAAGACAAGAAGAAACATTTTGTTAACAACTGGATGTGGCGGTATCAGTTTTTGGTACTCGAGTTGCCGTTGCACGAGCTTGCCAGAAATCGATTTGCTTTAGTAATATTGATCAACTAGTTGTTTATCTTTCCATTCAAATATCTTTTATTGCTCCTCACAAAAGCGATAAAATGGTTTCTTTTCTTTTTGCTAAACAACTCCTATGACCGACGCTGATATTGAGCTACAACACCTTTGGTTAGAAGTCCAAACCGAACGCTGGCAAAATCTGCCACGCTTTTTATTCAGTTACTACTGCTACAAGCACAACCTTGTCAGTAAAACCAACAAAGTTTGCTGGGAGACGGCACGTGCAAACCTGCCCGCTTCAACATCAATAAAAGAGCGAAAAAAGGCGGTGGTTGAACCGTTAGTCTCTGAGGAAACCGTCGTTGGGTTATTGAAAACCATCAGCAAAGATGGAGAAATGACGTTTGACGTGATGGTAACCACACTTAATACGTTTTTGCACTATGTTGTGATTAGCAAGGAAGAAAAAGCGCAACTTAAATCAAACATGCCAGCTAGTTGGTATCAGCAATCGAACAAGTCGCCTTTGGCACGTTTCGAGCAAGCTGGCATTAAACTACAAGAGTGATATGTCAGTCATCGCTGACGACAAACACAAAAGAAAAGCGCCTACAATAAGGCGCACTTGGTCAAAAATTGAGGTGCCCCTAAATAAAAGTGCATAGTGACCAACAAAGAAAAAGTCTGGTTATTCTTGAATGCCCCGAATGCGTACATTACGTCTACGTAAAACTTCTAATGTCACGAGCAAACACACCGACATAAAAATCAACAACGTAGCGACCGCCAATATGGTCGGACTAATTTGCTCTCGAATTCCTGACCACATCTGCCTCGGAACGGTTTTTTGTTCTGCCCCAGTCAGGAATAACGCCACCACAACCTCGTCGAACGAGGTGCCAAAGGCAAACAAGCCGCCAGAAATCATCCCCGGACGAATCAGCGGAAAGGTAATGTGTCTGAAAGTATAAACAGGGTTTGCTCCTAAGCTAGCCGCCGCTTTTACCAGGCTATGATCAAAGCCGCTTAAGGTCGCAGTAACGGTAATGACAACAAAAGGCGTACCTAACGCGGCGTGTGCCAAAATGATGCCTAGATAAGTTTGTGATAAGCCAAGGCGTGTGTAGAAAAAGTACATCGCAGCAGCAGAGATAATGACTGGTACGATCATAGGTGAGATCAACAGCGCCATAATGGTATTGCGAAAAGGCAAATTACTACTGGCTAAACCCAACGCCGCCAGAGTTCCTAGCCCTGTTGCAACGAGTGTCGCCATAAAAGCAATGAACGTGCTGTTTTTCAGCGCCAACAGCCACTGATCACTAGTAAACATTTCTTGATACCAGCGAGTAGAATACGCTGCCGAATCAAGGTTTAGCATCCCCTCGGTAAAAGTAAAGTAAGGCGTTGCATTAAACGATAACGGGATGATGGTCAGAATTGGAGCGATTAAAAAGAACAGCACCAACCCACAAAAAACTAAGTAACCTGCGTAAGCGACTCGCTCTACTTTTGATGCATAGTTTGGTAATGCCATGGTTATCCCCCTACCTTAAGGTTGTTAATGCCAACCACACGGTTGAACATATAAAACAGAACCAGTACAACGAACAAAAGCAGTCCACCCAATGCGCCAGCCATCCCCCAGTTCAGTGATGTCTGCATATGATAGGCAATCATATTGGATATCATCTGTCCGCTTCTTCCACCAACCAAAGCGGGCGTAATGTAGAAACCAATAGAAAGAATGAAAGTGAGCAAGGCCCCCGCCCCTATCCCCGGTAACGTAAGCGGCATATAAACTTTGATGAACGCAATGAAAGGCGTCGCGCCTAGAGAACGAGCGGCACGGAAATAAGTTGGGCTAATTCCTTTCATTACGCTATACAGAGGCAGGATCATAAACGGCAACAGAATGTGAACCATAGACACCACCGTTCCGAAGGTATTGTGAATCATCTGAATTCGCTCGGAAGTAAAACCCGACCAAATAAGGAGATCATTAATGACCCCTTGGTTTTGCAGCAGAACAATCCAAGACGTGGTTCTGACTAATAATGACGTCCAAAATGGCAGCAGCACAATGATTAAAAGTAAGTTCGCGCGCTTATCAGGTAAATTGGCAAGCAGGTAAGCAACGGGGTAGGCCATCACCAAACAAATTAAGGTGATTGAAATAGACATCCAAAAAGTTTTAAAGAAAAGGTCGACGTATATTTGGCGTTTTTCTGGTTGGGGCTCAATGTCTCCAAACTCATTCACTTGCCAGTCTAGAGCAGCAAGATAATGACTGAATGTTAATGCGCCACTAAGATTCTTAAACGCCGCCCAATATTTAGGATTAGCCCATCGCTTATCCAGCTTAGCCAGCTGTGTCACCGAGCTCGGCAGCGACGCCAAACGAGACAACTTTCTACCTGTTTTCATCAATAAGCTGCGCATACCAGACACTTCAATATTCATTCGGCTGGCTATTTTCGGTAGCTCTTTGCTTTGATAAAGCGCAAGTACTTCAACAGAGAATGCCTCAATGACTTCTTGATGAGGCTGACCTTGATAATCCCAACTTTCTAAGGCTTGAATAGTTTGTGGTAGTGACTGGGATATTTCTCGGTTATCCACGCTTCGATAAAGCATGTCGAGGATAGGAAAAGCAAACGTAAGCAGAATAAAACACACCAATGGCGTTGTGAGCATAATGGAGCGAAGCTTTTTTCGGCGCTCTGCCTTTTGCAACTGCGCTTTCAGATTGGTTTCTTGTTGATGAACTTGACGTTCGATTTCCAATACAGAATCTAATGCGGTTAGCTCTCGACTCATGCTGCTACCTCGCTACTTTGAGTTTGTGTCCCATCAAGAGCATGGCAATCCTCACTTTGCCAACCAATACGACAAATTGAGCCAGGCGTTAACTGCAAGTGTTTACGATTATCGTTAGGTACTTTAACGATGAAGTGACCAACGCTCTCTACTTCGACGACCAGACGATAATGATCACCGTGATAAATCAATTCTCGTAGGACGCCCGAGACTTGGTTCTCACAAGACGCTTTCTCTGGTTGAATAACAATCTTTTCTGGTCGAATGGAAAGTGTTGTCCTCTGCCCTTGCTCAGAGACTCTGACAGGTTTCGCAGTAAATAACTCTTTCCCAACGAGCACTTGGCAATACTTTCCGTTCCACTCATTGACTAAACCTGAGAGTTGGTTGTTTTCTCCAATAAACTGCGCAACAAACGTATTACTCGGAGATTCATAAAGCTCGGTTGGTGTCGCGAGTTGTTGCACTTCGCCATGATTAAAAACCGCAATACGGTCGGACATAGTGAGAGCTTCGTCTTGATCGTGCGTCACATACAAAATGGTGATGCCAAGCTTTTCATGCAAATGTTTAATTTCCATCTGCATTTGCTCACGCAACTGCTTATCTAATGCGCCAAGCGGTTCATCCATCAACACGAGTTTAGGCTCAAACACTAATGCTCGCGCTAGCGCAACACGTTGTTGTTGACCGCCTGATAACTGCTTTGGGTATCGAGTCGCAACATGCTCAAGCTCGACCATTCCTAATACACTCTGAACTTTGCTTTGAATCGTGTCGCTATCGAGTTTTCGCACCTTTAAAGGAAACGCAAGATTCTCAGCAATGGTCATATGTGGAAACAACGCATAGTTTTGAAACACCATACCGATATCGCGCTTGTGCGGCGCGAGATGATTAACAGGAACGCCATCAATATAAATGTCTCCACCGGTCGCAGTTTCAAAGCCCGCTAGCATCATCAAGCAAGTGGTCTTGCCCGATCCTGACGGCCCCAACATAGTAACAAACTCTCCAGGAGCAATATCTAAGTTGAAGTCTTTCACCACCAAATTCGTGCCATCGTAGGTTTTCTTAACGTGTTGAAAGCTGACATAGTCCTTGTTTTCCGTGCTCATGACTTCCCTCTTCTCATTTTTTGAATATTACGAATGAGTAGAGCGTCAGTTAACGCTCTACTAAACAGCACAACTACAGATTGTATTTGGATAGGTCTAAGCGGGTTTCTAACGCATGTTCAACCATTTGAATGACTTGTTGACGCTCTTCACCTTGTAAAAGTTGGCGTGGCGCACGAACTTGTTCAGATCCACGTCCGCAGACTTGCTCGGCCAGTTTAATGCACTGAACCAGCGTAGGAATGGTGTCTAAACGCAGTAGCGGTAAGAACCAACGGTAGATTTCTAACGCTTCAGCATAACGACCTTGGCTTGCCAGTTTATAAATCGCGACGGACTCTTCTGGAAATGCGTTGGTTAAACCAGAAATCCAGCCGGTCGCACCTAGCATCAATGATTCAAGAGCAATGTCATCAACACCACTGAACACGGTAAAGCGGTCATCAAATTTATTGTAAAGCTCGGTGATACGACGAGTATCAGTGGTCGACTCTTTGATAGCTACAACGCTTTCAAACTCAGCCAGTTTCGCCATGATATCGAGGTTTACATCGACACCATAAGCAACCGGGTTGTTGTAAATCATGATTGGCATTTCTGGCGTTGCTTCTGCTAGCGTGCGGTAATATTCGAACGTTTCGCTCTCAGACGTGCGGTAAACCATGGCAGGCATCACCATACAACCATCGATACCAATTTTGTACGCATCCTGCATGTAATCAACAGCTGCTGTAGTAATAGACTCTGCTGTACCAACAATCAAAGGCACACGGCCATTTACGACTTCTTTTGCCGCTTGCAAGACCTGGCGTTTCTCCTCCGGGTACAACGCGCAGTTCTCACCGACGGTACCCAAGCAGATAATGCCATTCACACCATCTTTAATTTGGTTATCTATAACAGTTTGCGTTGCGTCTAAGTCGATTGACTGATCTTGACGAAATTGCGTACTGACCGCCGGATAAACACCTTTCCAATCAATTTTCATGAACTACTTTCCTTATATGTATATTGTATGCAATTTAAATAAACGAGCAAAAATGCTCAGGCATGGCTATCTATGCCATTTTCTAACAACACCGCCTTTACAGCGGCCAAATCAGCCAAAGCACTGCCAACTGATTTGTATAAAGTAATGACCTCATCGTTTTGACGTCCTGAGATTTGTCGAGCGCAAAGCTGCGGTAATTCCCCTTTGATATCGTCTGACGTGAACACGCCCTCTTGAATTGGAATGAGAAGTTCGCCCGCTTCGGCTAATACATTAATGCGGCTATCGACATACACCTGCGCTCGTTGCACTGCTTTAGAGTCGCATTCGCGCTTGTCCAAGTCATGATTACCGACCAAATCAATATGGGTGCCCGGCTGCACGTCTGCGCCATCAAACAAAGGCTCTGCTGATGCGGTAATACAGCTGATGATGTCAACGTGTTTGATAACGTGGTCCACATTTTCTACAACTGAAACGCGAAACCGACGCTCATCAGGAAGCGACTGATACTCTGAAGATGACACAATGGCATCTACCGTCGCCTCGGCTTTGTCTGAGTTGCGCCCCCAAATGTAAACCTGCTTAAGTGGGCGAACCGCAGCGTATGCCCACGCAAAATAAGGCGCAAGATTGCCCGTTCCGCAGATCAACAGACGATCAGCATCGGGACGCGCTAAATAGTCCGCTGCCAGTGCAGAAGCTGCGGCGGTGCGCCAAAACGTTAAAACTTTACCGTCTACGAGTGCGATCGGCTCACCATCATTTCGTTTGAAAACAAGTAGCTTAGATGCAAGCGTATCTTTGCCTTGCTCAGGGTTATGCGGGAAATACGTAAAGGCTTTCACCGCAATCAACTCCTGGTTCCAAGCTGGAAGTAGCGCAAACGCCTCGTATTCTCCCTCTTCTAAGGGCATGACTCGGCGTTGAGGTATTGTCGCTGGCCGCGAGTACATTTCACGCATCGTTTCAATAAGAGACTCCATTGTTAAACATTGCGCGACTTGCTGTGCTTCGATGACTTTCATCATTTCTCCGAAAACATAAATACAGTTGAGGAAAAGTATGGAACCTCGCTTATGGATGAAAACTCGGCCCCATATATAAATTAACGCCTAGTTAAGCAGCCAGGTATTGAACTCTTCATTTAGTTCATCCGCGTAGTCTGACCACCATTCATCGTTAATCAGGAAGGCGGTTTGG
Organism: Vibrio sp. M60_M70; assembly: GCF_037162085.1. Lineage (NCBI taxonomy): Bacteria > Pseudomonadati > Pseudomonadota > Gammaproteobacteria > Vibrionales > Vibrionaceae > Vibrio > Vibrio sp. M60_M70. The sequence continues at coordinate 1,477,475 of NZ_JARLUL010000001.1, read as the reverse complement.
AAGTTTTGAGGTGCGGTAGGAAGGTTCGCTAAAATGTCTGGGTTCACCTCCGCCGAAGACGACTTACGCGTAGGCCCATAAGCAACGTACTTAGCTTGATCAGCTAATGGTTTTGTTCCTGAAGAAAAAGCGATGAAGTCCAATGCAAGCTTTGTGTTCTCACTCCCTTTAGGTATCGCCCATCCATTCATGTAACCCATTTGACGGTCCCATATAATCCGAAATGGTTGACCTTCATCTTTACGGGCATTGTGAATTCGGCCGTTAAACGCCGAGGCGATCACCACTTCTTTGTCAGCAAGCATTTGAGGTGGCTGGGCACCTGTTGTCCACCACAGCACTTCTGATTTGATCGTATCCAACTTAGCAAACGCACGCTCACGCCCGGCTTCGGTTTCGAGCAGGCTGTAGACCTCTTCTGGTTTTACACCATCAGCCAATAGTGCCCACTCAAGATTGCCCTGAGGTTGTTTTTGCAATGCACGTCGACCTGGAAAAGTTTTTAGATCAAAAAGATCGGTCAACTTGCTTGGCAAAACCTTACCTTTAAACGCGTCTTCGTTCACCGCTAATACTGTGGACACCACGATGGTATTGATTGCGCACTCGTGAATCGCACCATCAATGAAATCCTCTTGCGCTGGTGTTCCATCTGCGCCCGGAGGCAAAATACTTGGGCTCACTGGTTCTAATAGCCCTTCTGCACAACCACGAACAATGTCCGGCTTGTCGAGAGAAACCAAATCCCAGCGCACGTTGTTCGCTTCCACCTGCGCTTTAATTTCGGCTAATCCGCCGCTGAAATCCTCGGATACGATCTCGACACCTGTTTTTTTAATGAAAGGCTTGTGATATGCCTCCACTTGGCTCTTGGTGAATGCACCACCCCAAGACACGACCGTCAATTTGTCTTCAGCATAAGCAGAGGTCCCCAACAGCATTCCTGAAATCAACAGCGCCAATGGTGCTTTGGTCATTCGTGACATGTTTTACTCCTTTTGGTTGTTTTTCTGGAGGCATCCGAGTACGGCTGTTGGATACCAGTTTTGTTAAAATTAAGTTAACACTAGCATTTAATATATTTTATACAATATTTAATATTAAATTTTTCAGGCAAATCGCTGTAGTGAAAAGGGTGAAAGATCAATCGATGTCGGCTTTCCTTCGATAAGCTCTAAAAGGAGATCTGCCGTAATCGCCGCTTGAGTTAATCCAAGGTGTTGGTGGCCAAATGCCAGTAATACATTTCCATCCCAAATGCTATCAATAACCGGTAACGAGTCGACTGTTGAAGGCCGATTACCCATCCACTTTTCTCCTTGCTTGAGTGGATGTAACCCCGATTCAAACATCTCATCACCTAACTGAAAAAGCATTTCTGAACGTTTCATATTGGGTGGTGACTCTACATCGGCATACTCAACAGTGCCTGCCAAGCGTAACCCACCTGCCATAGGAGTCATGATGAATTTTCTATCGGCAGAGCTAATAGGAAATGGCAATGCATCACGCTTGTCATCCACCATTAGGTGATAACCGCGCTCGGCTTGAATAGGCACTTTGACTCCGGTTAGTTGCCGTATCAAAGGCTTAGAATGTACACCAGCGGCAACAATGATTCGGTCAAATGAATGTGTTTGAGACTCAACCAACACATCACCATTTTTCGCCAACGCAGATACACCTTTTTGTAAAACCTTACCGCCAAGAACTTCAAAAGCTTCACTTAGCTCAACACAGAGCTGATAAGGGTCTAGCGTATGACCTGTATCGGGAAAAAAGACTCCGACACAAACCTTATTGCTGAGATCAGGTATCCGCTCTCGAATCTCCTCTTGTGTCCAAACTTGATACGTCACACCGTTTTTAACCAGTGAGTTAAGCGTGCTTTGATAATTCTGAAACAGTTTCTCGTTTTCAAAAGTGAGCAATGAACCATTCATTTTTATTAGATGTGCTTTTCCGATTGAATCAAGCACGTCACGCCAACTTGCCACTGACCGCTCGTTAAGACTCTTAATCGCGTTTTTTGCCCGCTTCGCGGCTGATGGCTTTGCTTGTAATAGAAAACGAATCATCCACCCGATTGTGTTTGGAATATCTTGCCAACGGATCGAAACCGGACTTTTGGGTTCTAGCAGCATTTTAGGTAATTGTGGAAGCAGTGCTGGCGTTGCAAGAGGGAAGATTTGCTCAGTCGCGATATGACCTGCATTTCCTTTAGAGCATCCATTCCCCACGCCATTGGGATCAAAAATCGTGACTTGATAACCTTGCTGCTGCAATTTCAATCCAATTGATAAGCCAATAATCCCCGCACCTATCACAGCGATCCTTTCCTTTTTAGTTTCATCCTTGACCAACATAAATATGCTCCGAGTCACACTTGAAAACGTAGATTGTATACAATATATTTTACATTACGTTAACATCACTATTGTTTAATTCAACCATTTTTTCAGCAAGGAGCGAAAAATGAGACAAGGAACTTTTTTCTGTATTGATGCCCACACCTGCGGCAACCCAGTTAGGCTGGTCGCAGGCGGTGTGCCTCCACTCGAAGGCAATACCATGAGCGAAAAGCGCCAATACTTTCTTGAGCATTATGATTGGATTCGTCAGGCACTCATGTTTGAGCCTCGCGGACACTCAATGATGTCGGGGTCCGTTGTTTTGCCTCCTTGCAGCGATAACGCAGACGCTTCAATTCTGTTTATTGAAACCAGTGGCTGTTTACCAATGTGTGGCCACGGCACCATTGGAACCGTCACCACCGCTATCGAGAATCGCCTTATCACTCCCAAAAAAGAAGGCCGTTTGATACTTGATGTCCCAGCAGGACAAATCGAAGTGCACTACCAAACAAAAGGTGACAAGGTCACGTCGGTGAAGATATTTAACGTACCAGCTTACCTTGCCCACCAAGACGTAACCGTGGACATAGAGGGCTTAGGTGAGCTCACTGTCGATGTTGCTTATGGCGGAAACTATTACGTAATCGTCGACCCTCAAGAAAACTACGCCGGACTTGAACACTACTCTCCAGATGAAATTTTGATGCTTTCACCAAAAGTTCGCGAAGCGGTATCTCGAGCGGTTGAGTGCGTACATCCAGAAGATCCAACAGTATGCGGTGTTTCTCACGTGCTATGGACCGGAGAGCCCACTCAAGAAAACGCCACCGCTCGAAATGCTGTGTTTTACAGCGACAAAGCGTTGGATCGATCGCCATGTGGTACGGGAACAAGTGCACGTATGGCGCAATGGCATGCAAGAGGCAAACTCATTCAAGGGGAAGACTTTGTTCACGAAAGTATCATCGGCAGCCTATTTCAAGGACGCATAGAAGGCATCACCGAAGTGAATGGCAAAGCCGCTATTTTGCCAAGCATTGAAGGATGGGCACAAGTATACGGTCACAACACGATATGGGTAGACGATGAAGACCCATATGCGTACGGATTTGAAGTGAAGTAATAAGGATAGTAAGGAAGAATGATGAACCCACAAGAACCAACCACTTTTTACGCAGTCAACGCCTTTACTGGTGAGCCTCTACCTATAGCGTTTCCGGTACATGGAGAGCAAGAAGTTAATCAAGCCGCCTCAGCCGCCCAAAGCGTTGCGCGTGAGTTTCGCCAACTAAGCAATGCAAAGCGAGCGAGCTTACTTTGCTCTATCGCCTCTGAATTGGAAGTGAAGAGTGAAGAAATCGTTGCTCGTGCTCATTTGGAAACTGCCCTTCCCGAAGCACGTTTAAGCGGTGAAATAGGACGTACAGCGAGCCAATTAAGACTATTTGCCGAGGTTGTGAGATCGGGTAATCACCATCAAGCAATTTTCGATACGCCAAACCCAGACCGTCAACCACTGCCGAAACCAGATATTCGTCGTCAGCAAATCGCAATTGGCCCTGTCGCCGTGTTTGGTGCGTCTAATTTTCCGCTCGCATTTTCTACTGCAGGTGGTGATACGGCTTCGGCACTGGCAGCTGGCTGTCCTGTGATTGTAAAAGGCCATACCGCCCACCCTGGCACCAGTCAACTTGCTGCTGAGTGTATTGAGGCTGCACTTGAGAAAGAGTGCTTACCGCAAGCCATCTTCACGCTATTGCAAGGTAACAAGCGCGCACTTGGCCAAGCACTCGTTACCCATCCAAAAATTAAAGGGGTTGGGTTTACAGGCTCCGTCGGCGGTGGCCGTGCACTGTTTAATCTAGCTCAGCAAAGACCAGAGCCAATCCCATTCTATGGCGAACTAGGGGCGATTAACCCAACATTTATTCTCCCTTCAGCCATACGAGAGAACGCCTCATTGGCTGAAGAGTTTGTGGCTTCTATGACCTTGGGCTGTGGACAATTTTGTACAAAACCAGGCGTTGTATTTGTCTTGAATAGCCCAGAAACGCAAGCCTTTATCGAAACCGCTCAAGGGTTAATTCGACAACAGTCAACTGCCACTTTGCTAACGCAAGGAATCCGAGAAACGTATGAATCCGAAGTGGATAAGCGAACTTCCGAAACAGGCATTAACGTAACTCGTTCTGAACAAGCAGAAGTGACCAATGTCGCACCAGCACTGTTCGTGACGGACAGTAAAAACTGGCGTAAAAACCCGCAATGGGAAGAAGAAATATTCGGTCCTCAATCGTTGATCGTAATCTGTGAAGATTTCGATGACATGTTGAAACTGAGTGATTCGCTGGCAGGTTCCCTCACCGCAACCCTTCACGCCACCGCTGAAGACGAAGAACAAGCGAAGCAACTGCTTCCAAGTTTGGAAGAAATCGCCGGACGCCTTGTATTCAACGGTTGGCCAACTGGCGTCGAGGTTGGTTACGCTATGGTTCATGGTGGACCATATCCGGCTTCAACCAATTCTGCCTCAACATCTGTCGGGGCAGAGGCTATTCATCGTTGGTTGCGTCCCGTCGCTTATCAAGCTTTGCCAGAATCTTTATTGCCGGATTCATTAAAAGCGTCGAACCCACTGGGTATTCAACGCGCCATAGATGGCAGAGTCTCCCAATAAGATCACCAAATGGCTCAAAAAGGCATCAACTGATGCCTTTTATTTCACTCTACTTCTCAAAACCTTCTTTCCTAGTTGGTTTGTGTCAGAAAAACAATAAACTACTAAGGTAAAATGGATTGGATACAATATTAATTTCACGGGAGACTTCAATGTCACAGAAACCTGTTTTTAAAACGCGTACTCAGCTCGTTGAGGAAGCAATTCGAACTCAGATCTTGAAGGGCGAGTTAAAAACTGGTCAACCTTTACGTCAAGATGCGTTAGCAAAAGAGTTTAATGTTAGCCGAATTCCTGTGCGTGAAGCGTTAGTTCAATTGGAAGCACAAGGACTCGTTAGCTTTGAACCTCACAAAGGTGCGACGGTCACTGAGCTATCTCCAGAGAAAATCAATGAGCTATTTGAACTGCGCGCTGTCGTGGAATGCCACATTTTAGAGCGTGCGATTCAAAATATGACAGACGCTGACCTGGAACGCGCGCGCGAAGTTCGCGAACGTTTCGAGTCAGTAGTGAACAGTGGCGACGAAGTAGAAGAATGGAGCAACTACAACTACGAATTCCATAAAGCCCTATATGCGCCAGCCAACATGCCTGAAACTATGGACGTCATTTACAGCCTGAACACAAAGTGTGACCGATACATACGTATGCAGCTATTGTTCACAACAGGCATTAAAAAGGCAGAAGAAGAGCACTTAAGCTTGTTTGAAATGTGCCAAAATCGCGATATAGAAGGCGCCAAGTATCTGCTGAAAAAACACATTCTAGAAGCAGGCACTGCGATTCGAAACCTGCTGCTTGAAAGGCAAAATATCAGCCAGTAAACGGAATAACGAATAAGGTGATATTCAAGGATGAATGTTGGACCAAAGTTTTTACTCGCAGCGCTACGACAAAAGATTAAAGAAGAAGGGCTTTGCTATAATTCCTTGTCAGAGAAAAGTGGCATCCCTTTATCTAGTATAAAACGCCACCTACATAATCCGGCTTTAGGTTTGGATAAAGTACTTATTTATCTGAACTACCTGAATACCGATCTCATCGAACTCGCAACCTTAGCCAACGAGCTTCAGCACCAAAACGAGCAAATGCTAACAGATGAAGAGAGCGCCCTTTTCGTTGAGCATCCTTATTTACTTGATTTTATTTATATGCTGACTTCTCGTGATATTAAACCGCAAGAGATAGCCCATACTTACGGACTTTCTGATACAAGCTTACGATTCTATTTGCGTATCGCGGAAATTCTAGGATATGTCGAAAACTTCGGAGACGGCTTGTTTTACCGTTCTGGTCGTCGATTTATTATGGAAGAAGGTACGGCATTAGACACCTTATTCAAAGAGCGATTTCAACAAGAGTCGCTTTCTCATGATATCAACCCAGGCGTATGTATTGGCCGCATTAGGCTCACCGAAGAGCAGAAAGTGCAAATAGAGGACGAGCTTTGTAATAAATTAGCGAAACTTAACGCAGTTAACACTTCCAACAATGAAGGTGAACTAACAAATATATTGATGCGCTGCACTCCCGGCGCTCAGATATTTTTCGCTGATGATTTACCCAACATTGACGGAAGCTTATTAAAGCACGTCGCTCAACTCACTAAATTAAGTTAAAGCATCAGATAAATAAATCAAACAAATCCCAGATAACATCATATATCCCTACCAAACTATTGATTCAAAGCGTTTCCTGAATCTAATTCTGATTTTTTATTTAGCGATCATCGCTTCGTCAACTAAGAGCTTGTCTTAATTTCACACTTACTAATGGTCTTGTTAGCTATTTTGAAATAGACAGAAAACTTAAGTAATGACTAATTTAGCTTAAGTATAAAAGACAACTTTTTTACGTTATTTACCTCACACTATTTAACTATAAATTTGCAGACGAACAAATTAAATTAATACATTCATCTAGCTAATAAAAAAGCAAAACAGATAATTATAATTCTATTATTTATAAGGACATAGAAAAGTGAAATTTAAGTATTCTTTAGCAACGGCAGTCACTCTCGCATTATTACAAGGTTGTGGCGGTGGCGGCGGTGATGGTTCATCTACTCCGTCAACTAGCAGCGCAACCGGACCAACATGGAAAGCCGGTGATTTTAGCCAACCATCAAGCTCGTTTGTCAACCAATGTGAAACCCCACGAGTGGGTCGAGACCCATATAACAATTATGCCGCCTATCCAGATGAATTAGGTTCTGCTTTACACGAAAAACTCTTTTTAAGAGCTTTTACTAACGAAACTTACCTTTGGTATGACGAAGTTCCTGATAATAATCCAGCAAACTACAAAACCGTGACGGATTACTTCAACACATTGGTCACCTCTGCTACTACCACGACTGGTAAACCGAAAGATCGCTTCCACTTTACCGTCCCTTATGAAGATGATATGAAGTCATCGCAATCTGGTTTAGTCGCTGGGTTTGGTTTTAACTGGGCATTCCTACGCGGCGTACAACCTAGAGACGTTCGTATCTCCTATACTGAAGAAGCCTCTCCAGCGGATAGAAGCGGCATTGCTCGTGGTGATAAGCTTCTAAAAATCAATAATATTGATGTGGTTAACACCGGTAGTCAGTCCGACATTGATTTTATTAATAGAACGCTGTTTAACCCTGACATCAATCAAGATTACACCTTCACATTTGAGAGTGTTGACGGCCTAAAGAAAACCGTGACGCTTACCGCCTCTGATGTCATGACTTCTCCAGTTAAAAATGCCAAAGTGATCGCACACAATGGTATGCAGATCGGCTATCTACAATACAACTCATTTGAACCAAGCGCTCAAGCCCCACTTATTGAGGCGTTCAGTACGCTCTCGGCAGAGAATGTTGACGAGATCGTCGTTGATTTACGTTACAACGGCGGTGGCTTAGTCCTTCAGTCCTCGCAAGTAGGCTACATGCTAAGCGGTGCTGGTCAGAACCGAGTCTTCAGTGAGTTGATTCACAACGACAAAGTGATGCGTACCATTAAAGATGGGGATAACATCTATCGCTTTACGAATCTAGCAATAGACTGGGCAGCACAAAAGTATTCGGACCAAGTGCTGCCGACACTGAACAAAAAGCGCGTATATGTGCTGACTTCAGGAGGCACGGCTTCCTCAAGTGAACTGTTGATCAACGCTTTGCGCGGCATTGATGTGGAGGTTATCCAAATAGGCTCAACAACCACAGGTAAACCGTATGGGTTCTCAGCAGAACAAAACTGCGGCACTATGTACTACACTATTCAGTTCAAGTCAGCGAACGAGAAAAAATTTGGCGACTTCTCTGATGGTTTTATTCCTACTCCAAAGAGCCAAATCAATACCGAGCTAGGCTTAAACAATAGAGTGGAAGGTTGCTGGGTCAATGACGACCTAACAAAACCATTAGGCGATCCGTCTGAAGGTATGCTTTCTGCGGCACTAAACTACATGGAAACTGGAACCTGTCCGCCGGTCTCCTCTTCTAGTTTCAACGCCATGCCGCGTAATATTTCATCTCCGGAGTTAAGCGATCTTCGCTCTCCGCTACGAACAGAGGCAATTCATGTTGAGATCAACTAACTTTTTACGAATGCTAATTCGGGTTGCGCTTTTCCTAGGCACTTCGATTTCTTTGATAGGATGCCAAGCTATGTCACAAGAACCCGTTGAAGCATTGAGTAAAAAGAACTCTCCGGAAACAGTCATAGAGATTCAAAACGCGATTGCAGAAATCCAAGGGACACCAGCGCCTAGAATCGCAAATAACGTATTTGAATCCTCACCGCATTTGTTGATTGAAAAAGGACGAGTAAAAGGGAACAACAATCAACTGTTGGATGGCAGCTATACGGATCTTCCAGACCAATATACGTTGCAGATAAGAGGTGAAACCTGTGGCTTGTACTATGCCAAAACAGATACTTTTGTCTCTCTCAGTTCACTAGATTGTGAGCCCATCATTAAGTTTTAGATCTCCCAAAATAGAAGCCCGCTGATATCAGCGGGCTTCCTACTTTATTGTTCAGTGTGAAACGGTCAACGTTACTTTAATTCAATCCATGCTTTACGCTGTTGTTTATCCATGTATGACCAAGCTACAAAACGGCTCACTTTCTGTCCTTGGCTCATTTCAACCACACGAATGGCTTTCACACCCAATTTTTCAAGCTGCTTGCGCATCGGGCGAACGTTGTCTTTTTTGGATATAAGTGTTGTAAACCACAAGACCTGCGCGGCAAAAGCTTGGCTTTCATTCGCCATTTTTCGGATAAACGCCGCTTCTCCACCTTCACACCACAATTCAGCGTTTTGACCGCCAAAATTCAACGCAGGCTTACTTGTCTTTACTTGTGCGGTTTGAGGTTTTAGCCCTTTCTTACGCTGGTTTGCTTTTAGATTATCGATTTTACGCTGGCTGCCCATAGCGGCATCTTCCGCCGAACGATGGAATGGCGGATTACATGTCGTCACATCATAACGATCATTCGGTTGAATGATACCTCGATAAATATTGGCATCATTGTGTTGCTGTACCAGTGCAATTTTTCCCGTCAAAACACGATTGTGCTCTACGATCGTTTGAGCCGATTGGATGGATTTTGGATCGACATCGCTGCCCGTATAGTGCCAACCGTATTTTGTTACACCAACAATCGGATAAATACAGTTTGCTCCCACGCCAATGTCCAACGCTTTCACTTTTTGGTGCGCGTACTGACCTTTTGCTTCACCATCAAGTAGTTCTGCCACTCGGTGAATGTAATCAGCGCGGCCCGGAATCGGTGGGCAAAGGTAGGTGTCGGGAATGTCCCAGAACTCGATACCATAATACGCAGCAAGCAATGCTTTATTGAGCATTTTAACAGCGTTAGGATCAGAGAAGTTTATGGAGTCTTCCCTTTCGGATTTTTGATAACGAATGGCTTTAACTGTGGTTCACTTTCCACGAGTTTTTTAAAATCGTAACGACCTCGATGAACATTACGCTCATGTAAACCATTCTTCGCTATTTTTATGAACTCGACTTCGCTCTTTCCTGCAGGCTGCGGGGATTTGCGCGCAACTTTGTCTTTAACACGCTTCGGCTTGGCTTTATTCGCGTCTTTATTCTGAGCCGCCTTTGAAGTCTTTGGCTTTGCTTGCTTCGCGTTGTGATTATTGTTCTTCATTCAAATTCGCTTTTAAATCGAGGTAAATCATAAACAAACGAGCATCAAATTCGAGTTGGTGATACTCAGGCTCCATGTAGCAACATAGCTGATAGAACGCCTTGTCGTGGCTTTTCTCACGAGTATGCGCCAACTCATGTACCACCAGCATTCTTAATAGTGGCTCGGGCGCATCCTTAAATACATTGGCAATGCGAATCTCGTTTTTCGACTTCAGCTTACCGCCATGGTTTCTACTGATAACACTGTGCAAACCAAGCGCGTTGTTTACCGCGTGAATTTTCTTATCGTAGACAACTTTACTGATTGGCGCGGCTTTCTTCATGTAGCAGTTTTTGATTGCCATGGCGTACTCATAGAGCGCCCTTTCGCTTTTGATTTGGTGCCTATCGGGATAACGCTTTTCGAACCAAGGAACAAACTTGCCACTCGCTATCAATGAGCTCACCTGCTCTACGATGTTTTGTGGGTAGCCTTGAATGTATCGAAGTGACGGATGCATAGAATTAACGTCTGTTATGACAAAATAAAGGCGCTCAATATACCTGAGATAAAGGACAGTTTCACCTTAGCTTTCGCCTTTCATTTATGGTGAAAGGCCGTTAAACTTCGCCTCCCAATGATAATGGAGAGAAACTCAATGAAACGTGTCGTCCTTTACGTCAAAGACAAATGCCCTCACTGCAAAGATGCTCAACGTTATCTGGATTCGAAAAATATTAACTATCGTTTGTGCAATGCTAAGATGCAACGCGGTCGCAAAGAACTTGATGCGCTTGGTGCTCGTTCAGTGCCAGTTTTAAAAATTGGTGATCGGGTAATGATTGGCTGGAACCCAAAGAACTTCGAGAAGATGTACAAAGGCGACTAGTGCTCGAACAATGAATCTGCGCTGCGTTTAAACGTAGCGCTTGATAAAGTCGATAAACGTTCGATCTGCTATTGATAAATACCCCTGCTTGCGCCAAGCAAGTGCCAGATCCAGCGTCACTGGTGGTTCAAACGGCACGCCAACAACGCCTGACTCATGTTGGGTCACCAATTCCAGTAACGCGGTAATCGCAAACTCTTGTTTCACAATACTCAAAATCAAAGGCAGTAAGTTGGTTTCGAATGATGACTTCATGGTAAACCCATGCTCCTCACTCACCTGATCCAAAAATTCACGGTGAAAATAGCCATGCTGAAACATAACCAAATCGTGTTCAAAGAACTCATCAAAAGTAAGAGATTCTCGCTGGGCTAACTCATGCTCAGGTGAAACAACTGCGACCATTTGGCTAGTAAACAAATGGTCAGTTTCTAGGTCATCAGGCACGTTATCACAACTGATCACACCGATATCGAGTTGACCATTGAGCAGCATACGACGAATCGATTGAGTCCCAGCTTCGACCAAGGTCAATTTTAACTCCGGGAACTGGCTCTTAAACGCCATCACAATTCGTGGAAAGAAATAACTGCCCATCATTGATGGCGTCCCGAGTCGTACTTCGCCTTTCGCTAAACCTTTCAACTCATCAATCGCGAGCTGCGCGTCGTGCAACTGTTGAATCACCCGCTTGGCATGTACAAGTAGCGTTTCGCCCTCTTTCGTTAAGCTGATTTTTTTATCATCACGGCGAAATAGGGTAACGCCCAAAGACTGCTCAAACTTTTTGATAGAAATGCTTAAAGCGGGCTGGGCAATATGCAGGGCTTTCGCCGCATGGGTAATGTTTCCATGTTCAGCGACCGCCAGAAAATGTTTAAGTTGTTTCGATTCCATTAGATCAAAAATATATGGTGTCCATATTTTTAATATATTTTTTTAATTTACAACGAACTGATAGATTGATCACAGTCTCTCCATTTGCTCACATTAGGCAGGATTCATGGTCAGTTTTGGCACACCGGAATACAAACGCATTACGCTCTCGCTAGCGCTTGGTTCCTTCTTGGTTTTTTCAAATTTATACCTACTACAGCCAATGCTGCCCACTTTTGCCCAAATTTTCACGATCTCAGAAACACAAGTGAACTGGCTATTTGCGGCCTCAACACTGGCTCTCTCTTTTAGCCTCGTCCCAATGGCTGTGTTATCAGAATCAGTGGGACGAAAGCCAGTTATGATGGTCGGCCTGTTTTCGATTCCTACCCTTTCCGCTTTGATGCTGTTTGGTGACTCATTCCTGTTTTTGGTGGTATGTCGAGCACTGATCGGGGTCGCGCTCGCGGCTTTTGCTGCGGTCGCCGTGGCTTACATGGCAGAAGAGCTCGACAAGCACGCTTTCTCGATGGCAATTGGAACGTACATTGCGGCTAACTCATTAGGCGGTATTGCAGGGCGTATTAGCGGCGGCTTATTGGCGGACAATTTCAGTGTTGATGTCGCCATTGAAGTTATGATGGTGTTCACTCTTCTTGGTGTCATTGGTGTTCACTATTTATTGCCAACACAGCGCAACTTCACCCCGTCATCAAGCAGTTTGCGCCATCAAAATCGTGCGCTTATTGGTCATTTTAAAAACCAACGCGTGTGGTTCGCGATGCTGATAGGAGGACTCAACTTTGCTTTGTTCGTCAACCTTTATTCCGTAATGGGTTTCCGTCTGGTGAGTGAACCTCACAATGTACCCGTCGGGTTGGCCTCACTGATCTTTATTTGTTACTTGGGAGGGACTTTCTCCTCTCGTTGTGCAGGCCACTGGAGTAAACGTTATTCCTCAATCCTCGGTATGTTCTTAGGCGCGATAGTGAGCATGACGGGAATGTGGATTGCTGCGGTTGAAAGCCTGACTGCAATGCTAGTTGGGTTGTTGCTGATAAGTTTTGGTGCCTTCTTTACTCATACCCTCGCCTACGGTTGGGTCGGTCAGAATGCCACTCGCGCCAAAGCCACCGCGACAGCGCTCTACTTAGTACACTACTACGTAGGCGGTAGCTTAGGAGGATTCTTGCTTCTTTATTGTTGGCAGCATGGAGGTTGGTCGAGTGTTCTTATGGGGGGAAGCGCCGTCTACCTAGCGATGTTTGCTGCGATTGCGTATTTGAAACACATTGCCGAAAGAAAGCATACTGACCAAACACCTGACGCTGCGAGTTTAAAGAGTAGCTAAGGTACGCTCATTTGCGTAATACCTCTCTGGTTACTTGGATAACCAACTCTGCTATGCTTGCGCTACTTTAATAAAAACCAGAAAGTCGTATGTCAACGCGTTCAACACAAAACACAGATATCGAAGCGATCACTCAACAGGTCGATCAATGGCTCAACGATGTGGTAATCGGACTCAACCTTTGTCCGTTTGCTGCCAAACCGCAACGTAATAAACAAATCAAAATCTTTGTTAGTGAAGCGACTCAAGAAGAAGCGCTTCTTGAAGATATTTTATTGCAGCTGATTGAGCTGAGTAACACAGAACCCGAACAACTTGAGACCACGTTGGTTGTGGTTCCCAACATGCTACAAGATTTCTGGGACTACAACTTTTGTATCGATTGGGTTGAAGGATTAATTAAGCAACAAAACTGGGAAGGCATTTTCCAAGTGGCGACTTTCCATCCTGATTACTGTTTTGGCGGCGCAAGACCTGAAGACGACGAAAACCTGACCAATCGTTCTCCTTACCCAATCTTCCATTTGATTCGCGAAGAGAGTATGGAAAAGGTACTAAAACACTATCCTGATCCTGAATCCATTCCCGATACGAACATCGCTCGTGTTTCCGCCCTTTCAGAGGAAGAACGTAAAAAGCTGTTTCCTTACCTATTTCGTTAAGCACTACCATTACCCAAAGGCAGATTTATCACCAGTTGGATTCAATGCCCTTGGGGTTCAAAGTGCGGTTTGGTATCATTGCCGCTTCAATCGATTCAATGGAAATTAGAATGCAACTGTCAAAGCTAACCCAAGAGATTTTTGATCACTTATACCGTGATATCACCGAGTTCCGTAGTACGTTCGACTTACCAGTCGCAGACGCTGCAAGCCTTGATGCACAAGCAGATACACTACACACCTCTTTGGCGATCGAAGAGCTAACAGAGCTAGCAGAAGCAGATTGTAAAACTGAGCAAGCAGATGCCATCGTAGACAGCGTGTATGTATTAATGGGCCGTCTCGTTCATCTTGGCCACAGCAAAGTAGAAGACAACCTGGCGATCAGCTACTTAATTGATCTTCTATTAAACGTTGCGGTAAACCGTGGTATCGAATTTATTCCTTGCTGGGATGAAGTACATTCAAGCAACATGAGCAAAGTATGCCGTAACGAGCAAGAGTACTCAGAAACAGAGGCATTCTACGCGGAACAAGGCATCAAGTTGATGGCGGTACAGAAAGGTGAATACATCATCGCAAAATGCGCCGAAGATTTCGTATCGGAAGGTAAAACCATTCGTAAAGGCAAAGTACTCAAATCAGTTTACTACCGCCCAGCAGATCTAAAACCGCTAACTCAGTAAGCGTTGAGTTTGGCTATCTCGATTAAAAAAACGACCTCAAGTAGGTCGTTTTTTATTGTCTCTTAAATACTAATCAAAGATTAAATAAGGTTGCTCATCTACGATGACCTTTTTGACTTGAGTATTGAATACTTCCCCGAGGGCTTCTTCCGTTAGCACAGTATCGGAATTCCCTGATGAGTGCAGCACACCGTTGTTAAGCAGCAATACTTTATCTGCGTGCTTTAATGTGCGGTTGAGATCGTGATTAGCAACCAATACTCCAATTCCCTGCGCCGCCATAGCGTTAATCAATTGATAGAGCAGACCCTCTTGCGCAATATCTAATGGTGCTGCTGGCTCATCCAAAATTAAAAACTGCGAAAAAGGATTAATGGTACGCCACACCTGCAAACATACACCTGCTAATCGGACACGTTGCCACTCACCGCCGGATAATGTTTGAATACTGCGATGAAGCTTATCTTGCAGCTGTACCAGCTCCACCACCATATTGACGGCATCACGCACTTTGATATCCGCAATCTCAGCACCACTTGGCAGAGATAGGGCGAGATACTGAAAAACATCGACATTAAATGCTGGACGTGATTGCTGACACAAATAACCTCGAACATGAGCTTGCTCTGACAACGGTAAAGTAAGCAAGTTTTTGTCGCCAACGTACACTTCACCACTCATACCGTCTCGGTGGCTTAACGTACCAGAAATAGCAGCCAATAAAGTGCTCTTACCGGAACCATTAGGCCCAACAACATGTACGATTTCGCCAGCTTTGCATTCAAAAGAAAGGGGCAATAATCGACTACCAACCGACATATGTTTAACGTGCATCATGACTCTTCACCAGCATCCAGATGAAAATAGGTGCGCCAATCGATGTTGTCATGACACCTAAAGGTAGCTCAGCGGAGTCCAATAACAGCCTTGCGCCGATATCCGCAAATACAAGTAACGCAGCGCCAGATATTGCAGAAAGTGGCAATAAATAACGGTTTTCTGTACCAAAAGCCAAACGCAACAAATGCGGTACCACCAAGCCAACAAAGCTGATGATGCCACCCAAAGCGACTGAACTCCCCACCAAGACAGAAATGGCGAGGATCAGTTTCCAACGCATTTGATGTACATCGACTCCCAATTGGGTCGCATGAATCTCACCAAGCATCAATTTATCAAGCGACTTGCCTTTGCAACACAACCAGATAAGCACCGGCAGCATCACCAAGGTAACGGTATGTTGATACCAACTTGCACCACCAATGCTGCCCATTAACCAATACATAAGTTGGCGTAGGCTAAGATCATCACTGAAGTAAAATGCCCACGTCACAATCGCGCTCGATAAAATACCCAATGCGACACCAACCAAAAGCAATCGAGCCGTCGTCAGATGCATTGCCCTTGCTATCGCCACCAAAACAAACGTGAATACCATCGAGCCTGCAATCGCTGCCAACATAAAAACAATCGGGGTGGGAAGAACAGGTGACGCGAACATGATTAAGACCATTGCTAAGCTTGCACCACCAGATATACCAAGCACGCCGGGTTCAGCCAAAACGTTCCCAAGCAACACTTGTAACGTCGCGCCAGATACCGCTAACGCAGCACCAATAATTGCCGCAGACACCAACCTCGGTAAACGCAAGTCCACCAGTAGCTTATGTTCAAATGCAGATAAAGATTGAAAAGGAGAAAGGAAAATTTCTCCGACCATCAAGTGGATGGCAGAGAGTACAGCGAGCACGATCGACATAACCATCAGGTTACGTTGCCAGCGTCGTTCCTTGTTCAGGATAAGTTGTTGAAAATCCATAGCGGCCGATAAAAACAAACGAGGCTTAACCTTACAGTTAAGCCTCGGTAAATTGCAATTAACTTCTCAAAGCAATGTTGGATTAATCGTAAACCAACTCGCCCTCTTCAAAACGGGTTTTCACTTCACAAACCATCAGAGCTGCACGTTGACCTATTGCGACATGGCGGTTCGGGAAGACAATCGCTTCGTTTTCGTTCTTCGCCATTAATGGTTTGTCGCCATCATGACCAAACACTTCGCCGTGAACAAATGAAGTGAAGTTTTCAACATTGTCGTCGAACATAAAGTCAAAGTCTTCGTTCAGGCGAACGATTGTGCGACTTACGCGATATTTAATGCATGGTTTTGGTAGGTGTTCTGGCTTCGTTTCCGCAATCAAATTACGTAAAGACAAATCAAACGCAGTCAATTTATCGAGGTCATTTTCACCAATACGAGCCACACGACCAAGCTCCATTGTGAGAGCTTGCGCACCAAAGTTCTCGGCACTGTACCAGCTAAACGTACTCGATGGTGAGTTTGATAAGAGCACAGCTTCAATGTGTGCACTGTCCAAGAAATCGATTAATGCCTTGCTTCGCACAGGATGACGAGTCTTAGGACTTACTGCAAACGTATAGTGCTTCGAACCTCTAATCGCGCAGTGTAAATCAAGATGCCAGCGTGTTGTCGGGTCGGTATCCTGATAGAAATCGCGAACGAGCAACTTTAGTGTATCAGCGATGACAAGCTCTTTTGTCTGCTTGTGTTCTTTTTCGTCAAAAAGACGGTTGAGGTTTTCTTCAAGGAATCGCGTGTGCGCCAGAGTGGATTCTGGATGAGCGATAATGAATAGACAACGGGTATCGACCGTCTGGAACCCAGATTCTATGTCTTGAATAATGGAATCCACCAGCTCCATCGGTGCCGTTTCATCTCCGTGAACCCCACAAGAGATGATGACGTTCTTCGTATCCTGAGTATAGTTCTCAGGGATCACTTCTAGTACACCACGCTGATAGAGTTTAAGTTTTACACCGTTAGAAAGCACCTGCTCCGCTGGTGCAACATCGATATGAACATCTAACGTGTCAGTTAAAAACGATTGGCGAAAGAGAGACTTCGTCATGCGTTACTCCTTAATAGCACGGCGGGTATGTTAATAAATTGTACAAAGGATTTTTGTTGCTGCGATCTCACTTATGAGTAGAAATCACTATTTCCCTCGAAAATCCGATACCTTTTCGCGCCAGGCACTCAAATCAAGCATTGAGGCGTTTAATTTTTGAACAATTACAAAGTGTTAGGGCTGTGAACTTTACCACAGCCCTGATTAAGATCATTATGATTTGATCAAATTTTTGTAGCTATAAAGCAGATTATGCATCAACACTGCGAAAAACTTAGCCGCGCTGTGCGAGCAAACGCTCAAACTCATCGACTTTTTCACGCACTAGCTCAACGCTCTGCTGCCAAAACGTTGGTTGAGTTAAATCCATCGATAGATGCTTTTCGACAACATCTTCCGCCATCATGCAGCCGGTATCGCGCAGCAAATTGATGTAATCGGTGTAAAACGCTTCGCCTTTGGTTTCTCGCTGTGCATAAATACCCTTGCTGAATAAGAAACCAAACAGGTATGGGTAGTTATAAAAACTCACACTATCGATAGAAAAGTGCAGCTTGCTTGCCCAGAAGTACGGATCCGGCTCGCTCATTACGTCGCCATACCATTGTTTCCAAGTTTCAGACATCAACTCACAGAATTCATCTGCGGTTAACTCTCCATCCTGGCGGCGTTCATAGAACGATTTCTCAAACTCATAGCGAACCGGAATGTTGATCATTAAAGCTAGCGCAGATGACAACTCTTCCCACAACATCTCTAGTTTTTCATCGACGCTCTCCGCTTTCGAAATCAAATGATCACGAACGATGTTTTCTGCAAAAATAGAGGCGGTTTCTGCTAACGTCATTGGATAGTAAGTTTGGCAAAGTGGCAAATCACGAATAACCCAGTTATGAAACGCATGGCCAAGTTCATGTGCAAGAGTCATAAGGTCTGAGCGACTGCCACTCCAAGTCATAAACACAAGGGGTGTTCGCGTTGCTGGCAGTTTGGTGCAGTATGCGCCGAGGCGCTTGCTGGCATTTGGCGCGGCATCAATCCATCCGTTTTGTACCATCAAACGGACAAACTCCGACATCTCAGGGTTTACTGTTTCAAATGCTTCACAAATAACATCAATCGCTTCATCAAAGTCGTAGACCTTCGCTTCACCGCTCAAAGCAGGCATAGCCGCCAGATGATTCCAAGGTTTCATCTCATCCAGACCATGTACTTTCGCCATCAATAAACCCGCTTTCTGACCAATAGCTCGACTGTCTTTGGCTACTGTCATCATCGCATTTAAAGTTTCAGCTTGGATTCGGCTACCATGCAAACTCGGCTCTAGGAAGTGAACTTCACGCTTCGTCGAACGCTTTTTGTTTTCAGTTAAACGCCATCCTGCCAACGCATTCAAAATTGCAGCGAATGATTCTTGGTGCGTTTGCATTGCATCTTGTATGCCTCGCCACGCAGCTTCTTGGCGCTCAAATTCAGACCCATAAAGAATGCTTGCCGCTTGAGAAAACCCAAGCTCTTCACTCTTACCATCTGCATACTTAAGCTTCACTTTCAATGAGCCAGTCAGGTTATCGTATAGGTTACCCCAAGCCGATTTGCCATCCACACTCATCGCAGCCAGTAACTGTTCTTCTGCGTTGCTAAGACGAGTATCCGCCAACTTTCTAGAATTCAAGATAGAAAATGCTTGCCCACTGATATCAGGATTCTCATGATCTAACACGCGCAAGATAAACTCTTCGTCGGCATGCGTTAGTGTCAAATCAAAGGGACTAAACGCTTGAGAAAGCTCCGAAAAGATGCGGGTCATTTTACCAAGTAACGATTTCGCTTCGGCGTTTGTTGCATCAACAGAAGCATAACAACTCGCAAAATTTGCAACTGTGCCCGCTAAACGACTCGCGGCTTCATTGGTCAAAATCGCATTTTGCATGATCTCTACGTTGCCACAATCTGCTGATTGTTTATTCAAAAGATCAATACATTGTTCAACAAGAGCAATATCGTCTTGAATTCGTGGGTCAGAAAGGTCGTTATAAACGATGGACAAATCCCAACTCGGCGTGGTCATTTCTATATTTCCTTTTTATGTAACTGAGTCAATTTTCGCTTCCTGCACCTAGCAGATGGGCTTCCACTGACATCCTCCGTGACTATGCCCGTAAGCAATATCGTTCTGGGCATTTTAATATTTATAAATTAACGAGTTAAAAGAGGTACGCCAATCGAACGCACCGAGGCGTAAATTTGCTCATCGATGGTCATTGTTATATGCGTGACAGAAGCGTTTCCTATCGACAACGTCGAATACCACTTGGGGTTACGCCAATCTAACTCCAATACATGAGCAAGAATCATACGAATGACGCCACCATGCGTGACGATAAGTAGATTGTCATTGATATCGTTGATGATTTGAGACCACACGCGACATATGCGCTCAGAAAATGTGCTTAAGCTCTCAGCATTCGGCAACGTGTGTTGTGCTGGCGATTGCCAAAAAGCATCTAGCTTTTTCCACTGCTCAGTGAGCATATCAAAAGGCACACCATCAAAATCACCAAACGCCATTTCTTGTAAAGATTCATCCGTCATTACTGGTAATAATTGCTGTTCAGCAATGATGTTTGCCAGTTCTTGACAACGTGAAAGCGGAGAACAAATCACTCCACCCACACTTCGTCCACTCTCGATCCAAGCCCGAGCAATGCTTTCTTGGTCAGCAGGCGTAACTTTTACATCCGTTTGGCCATGGAGTCCTAGTGGAGCATCTACTTTTCCATGACGCACAAGATAGATATTGAGTGTTTTCATTTTGTTCCATCCTACTCTTTAAGAACCAACGGCAAACCAGCAGCAACAAAGGTAACACGATGGCAAACACTGGCTAGTTTTTGATTCATCCGTCCTGCATTATCCACAAAGTAACGACTAACCGCCCCCAAAGGCACAATACCCATTCCAACCTCGTTAGAGACGAATATTAACGTCGCATCTGAGCCACGTACCACCTGTATAAGCTTTTCAATTTCTGCTTCTAGCTTCTCATTGGAACATTCATCACCTAACTCAAATATCCAATTATTGAGCCACAAGGTTAAACAATCGACCAATACAACATCGGTGGTAGCGAAACTTGTCAGTAACTCAGATAAATGAAGGGGGCATTCATGCTCTTGCCACTCGCCCCCTCGTTGCTTTTGATGATGCGCTATTCGCTCTCGCATTTCTTGGTCAAATGGCAGCGCGGTTGCAACATAATGTAATGAGTGTTGAGAAGTGGTCGATAATTGCTTGGCTGTTTTTTCCGCCAAATGCGACTTCCCAGAGCGCGCGCCACCGAGTATCAATTGCTTCATAAGATGTGATAAAACCCAATCATAGTGAGATAAATAAGCAGTTCCGATAGCTGCTGCGCTGCGCCAAGACAATCCCCCGTAAAGCCGCCAATTCGCTTGGTTAACCAACGTTTGAACATCAAACGAAATACCACGAGAACAAGCGATATAAAGATCGCCTGCGTGATACCAAGCACAAGCAATGTTATGCCACCAGTAAACAACAAAATGGAGACTTTTAAAGAAGACTGGCTATTTGCCAGCGGTTTACTTTTCGACGTATCACTGTCACTAACATAAGGCATGTCATAAATAAGCGTCGCGGCTAGTGCTCGGCTTGCGGTATAAGCGACGACAATGACCAACCAAAACTGCGGCAAGTTAGCCAGTTCACTCCAAAAAACATACTTAGCCAATAACGCCATAATGAGAGTGGCTGCACCATAAGTGCCAATGCGGCTGTCCTTCATAATAGAGAGGCGTCGCTCGACAGTCATGCCACCGCCAATGCCATCCGCCATATCAGTCAAGCCGTCTTCGTGAAATGCCCCTGTTAACAATAAGCTAAACACCATTGTTAATACTATGGCAACCGATTCTGGGAAAAGAATTGAGGTGAGCGAAAATACCAGAGCACAAAGCGCTCCAAGTACGAGACCAACTAACGCGAAATAACGTCCGGCCTGATTCATGCGTTCTTCACTGTATGGCAACGCTTGGGGTACGGGTAAGCGACTAAAAAAACTGATAGCTAATAGAAACAACTCCCACTGGTATCTTAACGATGACGGCGTGACGTTCTCAGAATTATCAGGGACTGACACTATACTGTAACTCCTGCACTCTCAAAGCTCGCCATCTTGTTGTAAAACTGGGCAGCAGCTTTTAACAAGGGTAAGGCAAGAGCGGCTCCGGTTCCCTCCCCTAATCGTAAACCAAGATCGAGTAGAGGTTCTGCTTTTAGGTACTCTAATACAAACTTATGTCCATTTTCTTCGGAGCGGTGGGCAAACAACATGTATTCGCGTGCTTCTTCGTCTAGCAACGTTGCTATATACGCAGCAACCGATACGATAAACCCATCCACTAAAACTGGAGTTTTAAGCCGCTTGGCTTCTAAAAAAGCACCTACCATTTGTACGATTTCAAAGCCTCCAACCTGTGCGAGAATCGCTTTAGTATCAAGACCTCGACATCGGTTCACGCCCTGTGCCACTAGTTTATATTTACGACTCAACTGCTGTTGATTGATTCCTGTACCGACACCAACACAATAGTCAATATCTAATGAACTCAGCGCCGATAACAGTGCGGAAGCCGAACTGGTGTTACCAATGCCCATCTCACCGAACATCAATAGATTTGAGCCAGACAAAATGGTTTGCTCAGCAATCTTCGCACCATACTCTAAACCTAGCGCCACTTGTTCTGGGGACATCGCTGATTGTTTAGAGAAATTAGCCGTACCGTTACCCAACCGTTGTTCAACCAAGTTTGGATGAAACTTAAATTCTGGAACCAGCACATCAATAGGTGCCAACATGCCGCAATCTATTACTTTGAGTTGGATGCCATTGATGTCGCAAAAGCAGTTGATGGCTGCGCCGCCGGCGAGAAAGTTAGCCACCATTTGCTGAGTGACTTCGCTTGGCGCAATACTTACGCCCTCCTCTGCAACGCCGTGATCTCCAGCAAATACCAGCATGCTCGGTTTACAGATAGCGATGGAATCAACTGGCTGAGGTTTATCCTGACTTTGAATAATAGCTAGCTGTAGTGCCACCTTTTCCAATAAGCCTAAAGAACCAACAGGTTTGGTTTTGTTATCTATGCGCGCTTGTATCTCCGCTGCAAAAGAGTCATCCATTTTTTACGTTCCTTTGATGTTGTCTGGGTGAGAAGTGTTCCATTGATTAAGAAATCTTGCTCAACCCCAGTTTTGAGCGTCCACTATTGTATACCCTTGCATCCACTTGGGGCAGCGCTAATCAGTTTTCTGTCAGGAAAGTATACTGAGTTCGCAGAGCGTCTCACCTTTCGAGCATTCGATTATAAGTAACTCCTTGAAATCCGCTACAATAGCTTAGGCTATATTCCCATATAGGAGAAAGGACATGGATAACAACACCTGCGCCATCATCGCTGGGGCGACTGGCTTAGTCGGTTCAAAAGTCATTACAAACCTCATAAATCAATCAGGTGTTGGGACCTTATATTATCTTTCTCGCCGCCCACTCGATGGCGTCCTAGATGCGGACAATAAGCTTGTTCCTCTCATTGATGCCGACCTTTCTATCCACCAATGGGATGATAACCAACCAACACCGACCATCGGCTTTATCTGTTTAGGCACAACCCTTAAGCAAGCAGGCAGTAAGGATAATTTACGTAGAGTAGATGTTGATCTGGTGTGTAAAGTCGCCCAACAGATGAAAACGATCGGAGTCAAACGCCTTGCGGTTGTTTCTAGCCTCGGTGCAAATAGTAAATCGCCATCCCATTACTTAGCTTGTAAAGGACAAATGGAACAACGAATCGAAGCTATGGATTTTGAGGAAATCGTATTTGTTCGCCCAGGCCCGCTTGTTGGTCAACGTCAAAACCCAAGAATGGACGAGAAGTTAGTACAAACTCTGTTTAAGGTAATTCGCCCACTTATGCTTGGCAAATTGTCCAACTTTTTACCTATTCGAGCAGAAGATGTCGCCAAAGCGATGATTTATCAACTTTTCAGTTATCAAGAAGACTCGGTGGTTTATTTAC
This sequence comes from Vibrio sp. M60_M70, assembly GCF_037162085.1. Classification (NCBI taxonomy): domain Bacteria; kingdom Pseudomonadati; phylum Pseudomonadota; class Gammaproteobacteria; order Vibrionales; family Vibrionaceae; genus Vibrio; species Vibrio sp. M60_M70. Next base: position 1,453,802 of record NZ_JARLUL010000001.1, on the reverse strand, counting down.
AAAGGCAAGAAATGCGTGACTTACTGCATCACTACGAATAACCATTTTGTACATTTAACGTGCTAATTCACACTCTCACGCGACTTAGATCTCGTTTTTATATTCATTTTAGATCTAGCTAATACCCGTTTGTCATTTTTAAAGTTATATCGCGAGCGTTATCTTACGCTCCATAAACAAATCCGTATAAAACCCCGTATAAAAAACAACCGCCATTTCGGCAGGTTGATAAGGTCAGATTATGAATTTTGCAGTGATAGCCTCTCTAGCCGTCTTTGTTGGCATATTGTTCTTTCTATTTAACCAACAACAAAAGAAACACACACTCTCTCGTCTCGTTTTAATCGGTCTTGTTACTGGTTCTCTTTTTGGTCTTGCTTTGCAACTCATTCACGGTGAAGGCAACAGTGCGATTGCTCAAACACTTGAATGGGTCGGTATTGTAGGCAGTGGCTACGTTGGTCTACTGAAAATGGTCATCATGCCACTGGTGTTAGTGTCGATGATCTCTGCAGTTGTTAAATTAGAGAAAGGTGGATCATTAGGTAAAATTTCTGGCCTGACCATCTCTGTTCTTCTAGTAACGACTGCAATTGCTGCACTCATCGGTATCTTGGTGACAACAACATTTGGCCTGTCAGCAGAAGGTTTAACTGAAGGTGCGCGTGAAACCGCTCGTATCGCCGTTTTAGAAAGCCGTGCTGGTACAGTAAGTGACCTGACTATTCCTCAAATGCTAGTTAGCTTCATTCCAACCAACCCATTTGCTGATCTAACAGGTGCTCGCTCGACCTCAATTATCGCTGTCGTTATCTTCGGTGTATTAACCGGTATCGCCGCTCGTAAAGTGATGATGGAAAAAGTAGAGTTAGAATCACCGATTCGTACTTTCGTAGAAGCAGCTCAATCAATCGTTATGCGATTAGTGAAGATGATCATGGCGTTAACGCCATACGGCATCGCAGCACTGATGGCAAAAGTGGTAGCGACATCAAGCGCAGGCGACATCCTAAACCTACTTGGCTTTATTGTGGCGTCTTATGTTGCTATCGCACTGATGTTTGTTGTTCACGGCGTATTAGTCTCTTTTGTCGGCGTTAGCCCTGCGGAATACTTTAAGAAAATCTGGCCTGTACTGACCTTCGCGTTTACATCTCGTAGCTCAGCAGCAACGATCCCACTAAACGTAGAAGCGCAAATCACCAAGCTTAACGTTCCACCCGCGATTGCAAACCTATCAGCATCGTTTGGTGCCACTATCGGCCAAAACGGATGTGCAGGTATCTATCCTGCAATGCTGGCAGTGATGGTAGCTCCGACAATGGGCATCAACCCACTGGATCTGCACTTTATCCTGTCATTGATTGCGATTATCACTATCAGCTCATTTGGTATTGCTGGAGTCGGCGGAGGTGCAACGTTTGCAGCATTGATTGTTCTCCCTGCAATGGGCTTACCTGTCACCATCGCGGCGCTACTTATCTCTATTGAACCATTGATTGACATGGCACGTACCGCACTGAACGTTTCAGGATCAATGACTGCGGGTACGATTGCTAGCCGAGTGCTGAAGTCACCAGAAAGTGAAGCAACATTGGAAGAAACACGAGCATAGAACTCACATTCCTTCCAAAGCGATAAAACGTAAAATATCAAGCCGATGGTTCGCCATCGGTTTTTTCATTTTCAAAAATTCAACTTGCATCTTTCGTTGCTAGTCAAAGCGTTGAATGGTCTAATACTGTCATCGGTTTTGTAAACGGTAAGCAGAATGCACCAAGATAATCAGCCCACTTTTTTCTTCTTTGATTATGAGACATGGGGAACCAACCCCGCGAAAGATCGCCCAAGCCAGTTTGCTGGTGTTCGTACAGATGAAAACTTTAATATCATCGGCGAGCCTTTAGTCATGTACTGTCAACCACCGGCTGATTATCTTCCGTCTCCTGAAGCTGCACTTATTACTGGTATTACTCCGCAAAAAACGGTTCAAGAAGGCCTTTCTGAGCCTGAGTTTATCGCTAAGATTCACGCTGAACTCGCGAAACCAAATACCACCAGTTTAGGCTACAACAGCATTCGCTTTGATGACGAAGTGACACGTTATACTTGTTATCGCAACTTTATCGATCCATACGCATGGAGTTGGCAAAACGGTAACTCGCGTTGGGATTTACTCGATGTATTACGCGCGTGCCATGCCCTTCGCCCAGAAGGCGTAGAGTGGCCAGAAAACGAAGATGGCTTCACTAGTTTTAAATTAGAGCACTTGTCTGTTGCTAACGGCATAGAACATAGTAACGCGCACGATGCGATGGCAGACGTGATTGCGACTATCGAAATGGCGAAAAAAGTCAAAGCAGCGCAACCAAAATTGTTTGACTACTTCTTTTCTATGCGCCAAAAGCGCAAGCTCAATGAATTAGTCGACATCGTCAACATGACGCCGTTGATGCACGTTTCAGGCATGCTAGGGCGCGAATGCCAGTACACTAGCTGGATTGTGCCTGTTGCTTGGCACCCAACCAATAATAACGCCGTTATCACTATCGATTTAGCGAAAGACCCTCAGCCTATTCTAGAGCTATCCGCAGAAGAGCTACACGAAAGACTCTACACTAAGCGAGAAGATCTTGGTGAATTGCTACCAGTGCCTGTTAAGTTAGTTCATTTAAACAAATGCCCTATTCTCGCCCCTGCAAAAACGTTAACGGCTGAAAATGCGGAGTCTATTGGCATTGATCGCCAGCAATGTCTCGCTAATCTCGCTTTGTTGCGCCAACATCCTGAAATTAGAGAAAAGCTGATTAGCCTCTTTTCAGTCGAGCGTAAATTCGATAAAAGTGATGACGTCGATACGCAACTTTACGACGGATTCTTCTCTCCGGCCGATCGCGCAGCCATGGATATCATTCGAGAAACCGACCCGAACAATCTTGCCGCATTGGACATTGAATTTGATGACAAGCGCATTAAACCTCTATTGTTCCGCTATCGTGCGCGTAACTTCCCAGGCACATTAGACGAGCAAGAACAGAGACGCTGGGCATTACACTGTCGAGAAGTGTTTGAAAGCCAAATTGAAGAGTACATGCTGAATTTAGAAAACTTAGTTCACGAACATGAAAGTGACGAAAAGAAGATTGCGATATTAAAATCCGTGTACCGTTATGTAGAGAGCTTAGCTTCTTAACTCCTCCTAATACAAGCGCACCTTATGGTGTGCTTGTTGTTTATATACTGTCAAAATGATTAAAGAACGATTCTTACAACTGATCCAACTGCTCATTTCAATCTTCCTCATCATGGGGGCACTTGGCATCGGAATTACCATTCAAAAGTTCACTGGCGTTTCCGTCCCAGGAAGTGTCATCGGTATGCTCGTACTGTTTTTCTCCATGACTCTTGGGCTTGTAAAGGTCGATTGGGTCAAACCGGGCGCCACGCTATTTATCCGCTACATGATTTTGTTGTTCGTTCCTATTAGCGTGGGATTAATGCAACATTTCGATATGCTACTCGCTAATGCCCTCCCTATCATTGCTAGCGCAGTTGGAGGCTCACTCATTGTACTAGTCAGCCTCGCTTGGCTGCTGGACTACTTGCTAAAGGAGAAGCACTGATATGTGGTTAGTTGTTACCATTGCGGTTTTTCTTGTCGCGCGCCAAATCGCAATCAAAGTGAATAATCCTCTAGCAAATCCTTTGCTGATCAGTATTGCAGTGCTCATTCCTTTGCTTACTTACTTAAATGTACCGTTTGAAACGTATTATGCGGATAACGAAGGGATCAGTTTTTTACTTCAACCAGCCGTAGTTGCTCTGGCTTACCCGCTATATGAACAACTACCACAGATTAAAGCAAACTGGCGAATCATCACTTTTGCTTGCACAGTAGGCAGTGTGATGTCGATGATGACAACCACCTTGATCGCAGTCGCTTTCAAAGCAGATATCAGTTTAATCGCAAGTCTAGTGGGTAAATCCGTCACTACGCCAATAGCAATGGAAATTTCGAGTCACCTCGGTGGTGAAGCTGCCGTTGCGGCGATCTTGGTTCTGATTGTTGGTTTATTGGGCGCGATTTTGGCGTACCCAATTTACAACTTAATTGGAATTAAACACCCTATTGCACGTGGCCTAACAATGGGTACCGTGTCTCATGCCTTAGGCACCGCGACATGTGCAGAGAAACAGCCCATTGATGCCGCGTTCTCATCACTCGCATTGGTTTTATGCGGCATCATCACTTCTATTTTGGCTCCAAGCTTTTTTGCTTTGGCTGTCTGGCTATATCAATAGTTAAGCGCTCTCGGTCTGCCCTCCTTCCGGCAGGCCGTGGCCTTCCCGTTTCTTCCTTATCCCTTCCAAAATTCTGTATTACCTCATCTAACAAGAGACTATGGCGTCAATAGTTAATTTTTGAGGCTATCTGTATCCCACATAACACCATCTCTTAGCATTGAATTTAAGATAACAACCATCTTTCTCATGCAGGCAACAATGGCAACTTTTTTCGGTTTTCCTGCCGTAAGTAGTCGTTCATAAGTTGCTTTGAAAACAGGGTTGCATTGGATAGCCGACATCATCGCCATATACATAACGGTCCTAACTTGAGACCGCCCTCCTTGTATCAGCCGCTTACCTTTAAAGCGGCCACTTTCTCTTGTTATTGGTGCGACACCAATGAGAGAAGAAGCTTGTTTGTTAGTGATAAAGCCCAGCTCGGGTACATTACTAATTAGGGAGGCAGCAAGGACTTTACCAACACCAGGCATGCTTTGGAGAATAGTATTTTTGGCTTGATACTCAGGACAACTCTCAATCAGTTTCGCTATCTTTGCTTCTACTTTTTCAATCTGATTTTTCAGGGCGGTAAGGATAGGGGTAATCGTAGACGAGATATTCTTAGGTAATATTTGTAGTCGGTTTCTTTCCATGGTTTGCATGGTGAGTAGCTGGTTACGCCTTGTGACTAAGTCACTCATAAGGCGTATGTTTTCGCTTTTTAGTTTGGTCAGTTCTGGCTGAACACGTTCGGCATAATGTGCGATGAGAGCGGCATCTAAACGGTCGTTCTTAGCTCGTTGACCAATGGCACCAGCAAACCTTTTAATACGTAGTGGGTTGGCAATAACATAAGGTAATTTGGCTTTGTCACAGGCGAGTATAAAAGGCATTTCTAATCGACCTGTAGCTTCGATGACGACACGTTGAGGTTTGTGTTTCTTAATGGTTTTTATGGCATCGCTGATGCCTTTTTCGGTGTTCGGGACAGTGAAGTAAATATCGAGTGGTCGGATGTAGATGTCTAATTGTGACTTACCAGTATCAACGCCGACATTAATGTTTTGAAGTGTGTTTGTATTCATAATAAGCTAACTCTTGCTTGCAAATGCGGGCTCGAGACCCAGAAGACTATTCGAGTGTGGTGCTTGGAGTTCTATCTGGCGTTCGTACTTGTTACCGGTCTCTCAATTGAGGAGCCATCGTTCAATCGAACTACCAGATAGAAGAACTTTAGTTGCAGCTAAAGTCTGGGTCTCACCTTACCCGATTGGAGTACTTATTATCCATACAACCCGTTCTAGTAAGATCGTTAAGGCACTCTGACGAGATACACACTAATAACTTCAACATTCAGTGCAATATTACTGACTCAACGTTGCTTAGATATCTAGGAATAACGTTGTGTGGACATGTAGGCATCGTAATTAACATATCCCAGCGTCTTGGTCATATGAATATATACTGATATGGTTAATTGTGAGACGGAGATAACGCTTCACGTCAGTGCAATCGAATACATGTGTGAGCTCACTCTAATTATGTAACAGAATTATCAATTGCATTATTTATCGTGATCTAACGCACGGAACATTTCTATCCTTCACATAGAATAACTGTCCATGCAATAACAAGGATTCAACATGAAAAGTCGCATTGAACAGGCGCTAGCAGGCGCTCCAGAAGCACTTTCCAAACAACTTGCTCCTATCATCCAAGCTGATGATTTTGATGCTACGCTTTCAGTTCAACAGTTTGAGCAGTTGCTTTCAGCTACCGGTCTATCAGATAAAGAGCTTCGTGTTGCTCTACTTCCTTTTGCCGCAGCATATTCCTATGCTCCTCTTTCTGAATTTTATGTCGGTGCTATCGTTCGTGGTCTCTCAGGTCGCCTTTACTTCGGTGCCAACATGGAATTCTTTGGTGTTCAGTTAGGTCAAACAGTTCACGCTGAGCAGTCTGCAATTAGCCACGCTTGGATGAAAGGTGAACGTGGTATTAAAGATATCACTATTAACTTCAGCCCATGTGGTCACTGCCGTCAGTTCATGAACGAGTTATCTACCGCAAACGAGCTTAAAATTCAGCTCCCAGAACGCGAAGAAAAGTCGCTGCATGAATACCTACCTGAAGCCTTTGGACCAAACGATCTCGGTATCGAATCCGGCTTAATGGCAGAAGTAAAGCATCAGTTCTCATGCGATGATGAAGACACTCTAATTCAAAGCGCTGTTGAAGCGATGAACATGAGCCACTCACCATATACCAACAACTTGAGTGGCTTAGCATTAGAAATGGCTAGCGGCCGTGTATTCCAAGGTGCTTATGCGGAAAATGCGGCGTTTAACCCTAGCTTGCCGCCATTACAAGTTGCGCTGATCCAAGTACTACTTGCGGGTGAAACTTTTGACAATATCAAAGCCGCTGCTCTGGTAGAAAACTCAGAAGGCAAGATCAGTCATTTGGCTGATACGCAATCAACGTTAGAAGCGTTGAATCCAGATATTCCACTTAGTTTTGTCAACGTATAAGCGACAATTTCAGTATAAAAAGCTCTACGGCATGTAGAGCTTTTTTATTGCCTAAAAACCAAAAGCAAACGTTTGCTTTGTCATGAAACTTCAGTATGATCTCCTGCAATTTCTGTCTCACCACTCTATTTTTGTAAGGGAACACTATGTTTGGCACTGCAACCAGCGCAAATGCTACCCGTGTATTACTTTTAGGCTCTGGCGAACTCGGTAAAGAAGTCGCAATTGAATGTCAGAGACTTGGTTTAGAAGTGATTGCTTGTGATCGCTATGCTAATGCTCCAGCGATGCAAGTTGCTCACCGTAGTTACGTCATCGATATGTTAGATGGAAGCGCCTTAGAAGAAGTTATTACGAAGGAACAACCTACTTACGTCGTACCTGAAATCGAAGCTATCGCAACCGACAAACTGGTAGAGCTTGAAGAAAAAGGGCTGAATGTTGTTCCAACCGCTAAGGCAGCCAAGCTAACAATGAATCGTGAAGGTATCCGACGTTTGGCTGCAGAAGAACTAGAACTGACGACATCACCTTATCGTTTTGCAGATACTTTTGAAGACTTCAAAGCCGCGGTTGAGCATGTAGGCATCCCGTGCGTAGTAAAGCCAGTTATGAGCTCTTCAGGTAAAGGGCAAAGTGTCATCAAGACCGAAGACGACGTTGCAAAGGCATGGGATTACGCACAGGAAGGCGGACGTACGGGGGCAGGTCGCGTGATCGTGGAGGGTTTTATCGACTTCGATTACGAAATCACTTTATTGACTGTAAGAGCCGTTGACGGTGTGCATTTCTGTGCTCCAATTGGCCATCGTCAGGAAGATGGCGACTACCGCGAATCATGGCAACCGCAAGCTATGTCAGAAAACGCAGTAAAAGCAGCTGAATACACGGCTGAGAAAGTAGTCAACGCACTCGGTGGCTACGGCATCTTTGGTGTAGAGTTATTTGTTAAAGGCGATAAGGTCATTTTCAATGAGGTCTCTCCTCGCCCACACGATACAGGCATGGTCACTATGATTTCTCAGGAAATGTCAGAGTTTGCTCTCCACGTACGTGCATTTACCGGAATGCCGATTAATAATATCGTACAATATGGTCCATCTGCGTCGGCCGTTATTCTTGGTCAAGGGACTTCCACAAACATTCGCTTTGACAACCTAACCAAAGCCTTAGCTCAACCTCAAACGCAAGTTCGTCTATTCGGCAAGCCAGAAATCGATGGTCGCCGTCGTTTAGGTGTTGTCCTTACGCGACGAAAAACCACCGAAGAAGCCGTTCAAGATGCTGTTGAAAGTGCTTCAAAAGTTAATATCACTTATTAAATACGAACCACTTATACAAAAATAGCGCAGCTCAAATTGCTGCGCTATTTCGTTTTACAAACCAAAAAAACCTATTCACTCTCGATTAGGTACACTTCTTCAGAGAAGCGACTTAAGCCTTTTTTCGCAATTTTAGGATGGTTTTCATCAGCTTCATCTACGTTCAAACAGGTAACTTTGTAACCTGAAAATAACTGCTCAATCTCTTCGACTGGCACGCTAAATGGAGGCCCTGCCATCTCTTCTTGAGGATAGTTGAGTGTAACAAGCAAAATACGACCGCCTGGATTCAAAAGTTGCTTGAGACGCTCTACATACTCCTCTCGCATATCTTGCGGTAAAGCAACCAACGCGGCGCGATCATAAATGATATCGGCTTGAGATACTGGTGCAGTGAAAAAGTCCCCAGTATAAATAGAGAGCTCATCAAATTGATAAAGCTCGTGCATACCATTAACAGGCGTCACGGTTGGCGTATAAAAATGTTCAGCAAAAAAGGCACGAACAGCGATATGGCTCAGCTCAACACCTTCAACTGAATCATGCTTCATCGCCAACCAAATCAAGTCTTCTGACTTTCCACACAAAGGCACTAACACTTTGTCTTCACGCTTTGGGTTTGTGTGTTGCCAATATGCAGGTAATAGCGGGTTTACATCTTCCAAGTGAAATCCGATTTGATTACTGGCCCATTTATTATGCCAAAACTCTTGGTCTCTCATTTTACTTTCTACTTGTCGGCTGATTTTCATTTTGAGAAGTAAGACTAACGATTTTTTTCAATTTGTCTATGCCGTTCATCTTTGGTTAATACAGCGGTGATAGGATGTAAACGTTCTTATAGGAACCACGCCTTTATCTGATAAACAGAATAAAGAAAAGAGAAATGGTGATCTAACGCACGATTCCACTTCAAGACAAAACTGAAACCTTGGAATCTTTCGTAATGACCCCATTAATAAGTTAGTACCTGATTTGCCGAACTTAGCGACCTTTATGTTCCCTATTTTCTAAGTACAAGCAAGTTAAGGAGAGTGAATGAGCTTATTTCTTCGTACTACAGCATTGATGCTTTTGGTACTTAGCCGTGCACCGGCATTTGCCGCACTTCCAATTACCCCAGCGCCGAGTGGCGATCAAAATCGTTCAACAAGTCAAAACGAAGTTTGTTCGAAACTCTTTAAACATAGCCTTAGCGGCTTGTATGGTATTCAGTCAATCGACGCAACTCCAATTCAGCCATACACTGACTTCGACATTCTTTACAGCAAAGCTCACCAAGCACAATTTGAGCTTGAAACTATCTGTAAAAGTACCGCACTTCTTAATGATGCTCAGCCATACTTCGCAGGCGTAAAGTCCAAACAACGAGCAGAAGAAAAAATAGCTTTGGAGTTAGATGGAAAAGTCGAACGCATTACTGACCTAGCCCGTGCCACGATTGTTGCTGAAGACGTCGCGAGCTTAGTCTCCATTTATGAAACCTTAGAGCGTGAAACAACAATTGTTAAAGTAAAAAATCGCTTCAAAAAACCTGGTCCTTCAGGCTATAGAGACTTGAACTTACTCGTTCGTTTACCAAAGACAAATCTAGTTGCCGAAGTTCAACTGCACTTAAAAGCCATCGCAGATGTGAAAAGCGGTCCTGAACACGACCTATACGAAAAAATCCAGAAACTAGAACGCCAAGCGATGATGGAGAAACGCGAACTAAGCGAACTAGAACTCGCTTCTATTCGCAACATGCGTGCACAGTCTAAAAACTTGTACCAACAAGCATGGCAACCATACTTAACAACGCACCTAGAAGCAGCGTAATCCATATCATTAAGATATACTCAAAAACAGAAAAACCACCGCATTGCGGTGGTTTTCGTTTATATGCGACACAAGTTTTACGCAAAAAAAGACCACGCCTTAGCGTGATCCATTTATTCGGCTTACTGTACTTTCTTCAGGTTTTCTACACGAGCTTTTAACTTCTGACCCGGGCGAAAAGTCACTACACGTCGAGCAGTAATTGGAATATCTTCACCGGTTTTCGGGTTACGACCAGGTCGTTCATTCTTGTCACGAAGATCAAAGTTACCAAAACCTGACAGTTTTACCTGTTCGCCACTTTCCAGTGCCTTACGAATCTCTTCAAAGAACACTTCCACCGTTTCCTTGGCGTCCCGCTTACTAAATCCTAATTTATCAAACAGGTTTTCTGCCAGTTCGGCTTTTGTGAGCGCCATAAAACTTTCCTCAAAGCTATGTTAAACAATGCTACGTTAGTGTAGCGCCAGAGCAGTTTTACCCTACCAATTCAACAACATATCGGGGTTACATCAGGAAGTGTATGACAAGCTTATGATTTTCGCCAACTTTTTTCTTGGCGAACAAAAGGAATAGCACTATGTAAATTATTGTTAAACGCCAACATTTTGATATTTTTGTTTTTGTTTTCTCTTTAATAGGAAAAATATCCAGCTGATAAAACTAAAAGTAGTTTAAATATCAACATTAATCACTATTTAATAAAAATATCAGAGATTGGTTATTTAACAGACACTTGACATAGAACTTGTCGTAAATTCAGTGATTTGTATGTAACTCTATACGTAACAATTGAACTAAATGGTATGACCACCTGGCTTTGTAACTGTGCTTAGAAAGCTTGATTAAACCCACGCTTCTCACTGTTCAGCGATGACGCAATATATAAAGGTTGATAATGTGGTTCTTCGTGTATCTCCACATTAGCTCCTTACACTTCATCTAGGCGACCATGATTAATCAAATCATAAATATTCTTTTCCCTGTCTTTGCTCTTGTCGGCGTCGGCTATTTGGTAGGTCGTTACATCAAGCCTGACTTTCGTCCAATCAACCGCATTAACATTGAGGTTTTCACACCTGCGCTGGTGTTTTCTTCGCTCGTTAGCATGCCGTTAGACTCGAATCAGGGACCACTCCTTTTTGCAGCAATTGTCGCGGTTTTGGTTCCTGCACTACTCATGATCCCAGTATGTCGATTGACGTCACTGTCGTTTAAAACCTGGGCACCACCACATATGTTTCGCAATAGCGGAAACCTTGCTATTCCTTTGTTTACCTATACGTTTGGAGAAATTGCGCTATCCTCAGCAGTACTGCTATTTGTCGTATCAGCATGCTTGCACATTAGTTTAGGTGTAATGCTACTTAGTCATGGCAACCCTTTTAAGCAAATAGTCAAGATGCCAATCTTTTTAGCTGCGTCGTTGGCTCTGTTTCTCAACGTGTCAAATGTGGGGGCATGGGCACCTTTATACGAAGCGACTGCTCTACTTGGGCAAGCGGCAGTACCCGTGATGCTTTTATCCCTGGGGGCGCAAATGTGTCATTTAAGAGTGGACGGTTTAAAGGTTGGTGTATTGTGTACCGTGCAGTCGCTTGCAACTGGGGCGGTTGCATTCGCACTTATTTATTGGTTAATTCCCCTTCCAACGATGCAATTGCAAATGATGGTACTCTTCACAATGCTGCCACCAGCCGTCATGAATTACCTATTTGCGGAAAGGCTGAATATAGAGCCCATGAAAGTGGCGTCAATGGTACTATTTGGCAACTTTTTCAGTATTCTTACGCTGCCACTTCTGCTTAGCTATACCCTCTCACTCGCTGCCTAGCCGCCAATAAGCTAGCGTTAGCGTGTATTAGCTGAAAAACAATACGTTCCTAATATCGGGTAAGGGTTATCCCTAGTTTGGTCTAGTATTTTAAAGTAATGAGGGGTGATGCCAGCAGTATGGAACTTGAACAACGATAAGGTAATCCTAAAAATAAAAAACCCTGCCAAACTGGCAGGGTTTTCATTTCTTAAGACGATACGTTACGCGAGATTAGTCACGTAGAGCAGCACCAAACTTCTCAGAAACGTGAGCCACGATAGCGTCTACCGCACCTGCGATGTCTGCATCTTCAAGCGTACGCTCAACTGATTGTAGAGTCAGAGCGATTGCTAAGCTCTTCTTACCGTCTTCAACGCCTTTACCTACGTACACGTCGAACAGTTTCGCATCTTTAAGGAACTCGCCACCTTGCTCTAAACAAGCATTAACGATGTCACCAGATGCTACCGCTTCGTCCACAACTACTGCGATGTCACGACGGTTTGATGGGAATTTAGAAAGCTGAACCGCTTCTGGAATCACTTTACTGTTGATTGCAGACCATTCGATTTCGAATACGATAGTACGACCGTTTAGACCGAACTTACGCTCAAGCTCAGGGTGAACGGTACCGATCACACCCACTTCTTTACCATCTACGATGATTGCCGCAGATTGACCTGGGTGAAGTGCTGGGTTAGCTTTTTTGCTTTCAGGTGACAGTGCAGCGAAAGAGTACGCTTTTTCGTTCGCAGATAGCTCTAGAATCGCTTCTAGATCGCCCTTAAGGTCGAAGAAATCAACGGTGTTAGTTTCGATATCCCAGTGCTCTTCACCACGAGTACCAGCAATAACACCTGCAAGCATAGGCTCTTGGCGCATGCCGTTTTCTGCAGATTCACATGGGATGAAACGTAGGCCGTATTCGAATAGACGAACACGTGGCTGTTGACGTTTCTGGTTGTGAACAACCGTGTTCAGCAGCCCTTGGATAAGACCAAGACGCATTGCTGACATGTCTGCTGAAATTGGGTTTGGAAGCACTAGAGGCTCAACACCAGGTACAACTAGCTTTTGTTGCTCAGGCTCAACGAAGCTGTATGTAATTGCTTCGTGGTAACCACGGTCAACAAGAAGATCACGAACGCGTTTCAGTGGAAGATCCGCTTCAACGTGGTTGTGCATCTTAAGTGCTGCAGCTGGGTGTTGGTTAGGAATGTTGTCGTAACCGTAGATACGGCCAACTTCTTCAATCAGGTCTTGCTCGATAGCGATATCGAAACGCCATGTTGGCGCTACTGCCACCCAACCTTCTTCTGAAGCTTCAACAGTCAAACCTAGGCGCTCTAGGATTTCTACTACGTCAGCATCAGCAATGTGGTGACCTAGTAGGTTGTCTAGCTTCGTACGACGTAGAGCAACTTTGTTTGGCTTAGGTAGGTCTGCTTCAGACTCTACTGCAACAACAGGTGCTACTTCACCGCCACAAATTTCAACAAGAAGCTGAGTTGCACGCTCCATTGCGCTCACTTGCAGTGCGTAATCCACACCACGCTCGAAACGCATTGAAGAATCAGTGTGAAGACCGTAGCTACGAGCGCGACCACGGATGTGGTCAGGTGCAAAGAATGCACACTCTAGTAGAACGTCTTTAGTCTCAGTTGTTACACCAGACTCTTCACCACCAAAGATACCTGCGATTGCAAGTGCTTTGTTGTGGTCAGCAACAACTAATGTATCTGCGTTTAGTTCTGCTTCGCTGCCGTCAAGAAGTGTTAGCTTCTCACCTTGCTCAGCCATACGAACTACGATGCCACCTTCGATCTTCGCTAGATCGAATGCGTGCATTGGTTGACCTTGCTCTAGAAGCACGTAGTTAGTGATGTCTACAACAGGGTCGATAGAGCGAATACCACAACGACGCAGTTTCTCTTGCATCCATAGTGGCGTTTCAGCTTGAACGTTTACGTTCTTAACAACACGACCTAGGTAACGAGGACACGCAGCAGGAGCTTTCACTTCAATAGACACTTTATCGTCGATTGAAGGGGCAACTGCTTCTACTGATGGCTCAGTCACGTCAGCACGGTTTAGTACGCCAACTTCACGAGCTAGACCACGAATGCTGAAACAGTCAGCGCGGTTTGCTGTTAGATCTACGTCTACCGTTACGTCATCTAGACCTAGGAATTCACGGAAATCAGTACCGATTACTGCGTCTTCTGCTAGTTCCATGATGCCGTCTGACTCAACATCAATGCCTAGTTCAGTGAACGAACAAAGCATGCCGTGAGATGGCTGGCCACGTAGTTTCGCTTTTTTGATTTTGAAATCGCCTGGAAGAACAGCACCAACTGTTGCTACCGCTACTTTCAGACCTTGGCGACAGTTAGGTGCACCACAAACGATGTCTAGAAGCTCTTCTTCACCCACGTCAACTTTAGTAACGCGAAGTTTGTCTGCGTCTGGGTGTTGACCACATTCAACAACGTGACCCACTTTAACGCCAGTGAAAGAACCCGCTACAGGAAGAACGTCGTCTACCTCTAGGCCGGCCATTGTAATTTGATGAGTGAGTTCGTCAGTAGTAACCGCTGGGTTTACCCACTCACGAAGCCATGATTCGCTGAATTTCATGTTGATGAACCCTCTGGATTACTTGAACTGTTTTAGGAAACGAAGATCGTTTTCGAAGAACGCACGTAGATCGTTCACGCCGTAACGAAGCATCGTTAGACGCTCAACACCCATACCGAATGCGAAACCAGAGTATTTTTCAGGATCGATGCCTACACTACGTAGTACGTTCGGGTGAACCATACCGCAGCCTAGTACTTCTAACCATTTACCGTTTCTGCCTTTCACGTCTACTTCAGCTGAAGGTTCAGTGAATGGGAAGTAAGATGGACGGAAACGTACTTCTACTTCTTCTTCGAAGAAGTTACATAGGAAATCGTGCAGGATGCCTTTCAACTGTGCGAAGTTTACGTTCTCATCAACCAGCATACCTTCCACTTGGTGGAACATTGGGGTATGAGTTTGGTCGTAGTCGTTACGGTATACACGGCCCGGAGCGATGAAACGGAATGGTGGTTTACCATTTTCCATCGTACGGATCTGTACGCCTGACGTATGAGTACGAAGCATCAAATCTGGATTGAAGAAGAAAGTATCGTGGTCAGTACGCGCTGGGTGATCAGCGGCAATATTTAGCGCATCAAAGTTGTGGAATGCATCTTCGATCTCTGGGCCAGCTTCGGTGTTGAAACCAAGTTCGCCAAAGAACTTCTCAATACGCTCTACAGTACGAGTTACTGGGTGTAAACCACCGTTCTCAATACGACGACCTGGTAGTGTTACGTCGATTGTTTCTGCTGCTAGTTTCGCTTCAAGCTCTGCACGTTGTAGTGCGTCTTTACGAGCTGCGATAGCTTGCTGAACGACGCCTTTCGCTTTGTTGATTTCTTGACCAGCTTCACGGCGTTCTTCTGGTGGTAGTTTACCTAGGCTTTGAAGTTGAGCAGTTAGCTCACCTTTTTTACCCAGATACTGAACACGCACTTCATCAAGTGCGACTAGCGATTCGGCAGCTTCAATTGCAGTGCTCGCGCTAGCAATGATCTCTTCTAGATGTTGCATCGTTTCCTCATCTACCTGTTGGTAGTGTCCATAAGGGAGTGATTGGTTTTTTGATAGCTGTACATAGTAGCCAAACCGGGCACCAATGCCAAATTGAATTACGAAAAGAAGAGGTTATTGAATAAAAAGAGCACAAAAACGTCAAAAATGTCATCTTTCATTAATCTGACGTTAAGTTGTGCCCTTTTGTTTTAGAAATAGTATTGAATAGATAGCTCGATAAAATCGTCATCTCGGGCGAAATAGAGCAAATCGTTTGGCGTTTCATTTTTGAACAACCAAGCATCAATTTGCCACTTAAAGTTATTCGATATTCGGCTCGAGGCTTCTAACTTGGCATTGTAAACATCGGCGTTATCTAAATCCTTTGTGATTCCCGTCAATAATTCCGTTCCGTCCTCGTCGTTGAGCGCCCAACGAATGCCTGCAAACACATCATTTTGACCGATAGTTTGTGCGTTATTCCCACGACTGTCATAGAGGTACTCACCAATAACCCCCACATCCCAAACCGTGTCAAATGCACCGACGAAGGTATACTCAAAACCCGTCACAAGACCGACATGATTATCAGCACTATCTCGATAAACACTTTCCAGTTTCCATAACCAATCGCCAACGATTCCTTGTACATCGAGACCGATATGACTCATCAGAGCGTAGTAAGGCTTTAATTCCCCGTACTCAAAACGAAAGTAAGGATCCCGGTTTGTTCCATATAAATAGCTCAGGCCTACGTCCCAATCGCCAAGCATTTTCGAATATCGAAAAGCCACATCTACCTGCTTTTCTTCTCTGCTTGATTCGTAGATAGCATCATCTGAGACAACAGGTTCGGTTCGCAAGCGCCCGTCAGTACCCGCAAACGTTCGCTCCCTAAAGTAAGGTAATAACATTGCATGGACGGTGCCCCAATCTTTGAATGAGGTAAAATGCAACATCGGCTGACCGAGCTTATCTTCACCATCGACGGCTTCAATGGCGTCTGTCTGGTTTACTACATCAACCAAATGGGCGGATTCCGTCACTCCCCAAAAAACCTTACTAATCCCAACTCGAAGCTCATAATCATCCCAGTACGTCAGATAAAGCGCCTCTCTTATGTCTCCGTGACTTCGCTCATCGTCTAGACTATCCAAACGATAGAAAGGTGTGAGGGTAAAGCTCGCATCACCATTTTGCATCTCCCAGTAAAATTCTGGCTGCAAAACCAATGACGTTTGCGCTTTGCTCTGGCCCTGAGAGCCAGTTTCAAAAAACTGACGATGCTCAATATTGACTTGTCCAGCAAGCTCAACGGCGGCAAGAGGCATCGAGTAAAAAGAGGTTGCTGCGCTAAGCAACAACCCAACATTTGATCGGTTCATTTCTCCTCCACTACCTCACTCGCTTTAACACATTCTTATGAAAATCATTGTCTTCGAGCCCAGTGTTAAAGCGCATTTCACTTGTTGTTAGCTCAGTGCTTTTTCCTGTTTGATGATTTGTCATCGCCATGGTGTGCGCTCGCCAATATTGGTTGAGGTACTGCTTGTAATCTGAGAAAGAAAGCGTTTTTAACAACGACCCTTTGCGATCGTAAAACTCAACTTTCAGTGGGCGGTAATGCGCTTTATCTAACCACACCGTTTGCTTGGTATAACCTGAATTTTTGTCGGTCGGGATTTGCTCTATAACGAAAACATCTTGCCCATTTATGGTGTCATCTTTTAAATAATTGAAACGATATTTTTCGATCTCAAAAGAACTGAGATCCTCATACGCAAATTCACTGCCCATAAAAGGGCCTGATTTGTTACGCGAGGAAATACGTTTCACACGCTTCAGTGCTGGAAGGTAAAGCCACTGGTCATCGGCACCCACTGTATGAGAGTGGTTGAGAAACGCGGTGCCTTTCACATCTCTTGGTTCATCAAATATTGTGAGTCCTTTGTCACCATCGTCCTCAACTTCGAGTGATTGAAGGCGTATTAAACGTGTGCTGCTTTCTCCTTGTGCGTTCCGCAGAATCATTTTCATAGTAGCAACAGAATCCCCCCACCCTTCATCACGGGCTTTGCGCTCTTGAGCAATTTCTAATCCTTTCGCTTCATCCGCTAACACCGCATGACTCATAAAAAGCGAGACAGAAAGTGCAGATACTTTTAAGGCATTTTTTAGTAAATTCATGTTCAATCCTTTGATTCGTTATGACTGAATAACAGCCGTGGTTTGAGAGTCAGTTGATTTAAGCTTGTTTCGGCGGTCCACCTCGTCGTAGACGCCTTTGTCAAACAACATCAGTAGAGTCGGTAGAAAGATGAAATCCACAACAAGAGCAATGAAGATAACAATGGCACTCAACTGCCCCATATCGGCATTTAAGCGGAAGCTCGACATCGCCAGAACGGAGAAACCAGCAACAAGCACGACAGTCGTAATCCAAAGCGCGCGCCCCACGGTGCGAAAAGCGTAACGAACCGCTTGTTCCGCGCTATGGCCATCTTTACGAGCGTGTTGGTATTTAGAGAGAAAATGAACGGCATCATCAACCACAACGCCAAGCGTCAACGTCACAACAACAGACAACCCCAAATTAATTTCACCAGAAACCAGCGCCCAAATACCAAAACCAATAAGCGCAGGGGCGATATTCGGGACCAGGCTGATTAAACCGAGCTTGAACGAGCGTAAGGCAAAGATCAGTAATGCCGAAATTAAGACCAGAGTGATAGGCAAGGTTGACAGCATGCTAGCCATATTCGTTTCGCCAATATGCGCAAACATCAGTGATGGACTAGAAGCAACAACATCATACTGAGGCGCGTTTTCGTTAAACCATTGGTAAATACGATTTTCCAAATCAACAAGCTCGACGCTGCCCAAGTTCTCCACAGTGAGAACCATCTTGATTGACGACTTATCAACATTGATTTGGTTGTTCAAATCTAAGCCATACGGTAGTGACATTTCATAAAGCAGCAGATATTGAGCCGCTAATTCTCTGTCTTGAGGGAGCGAGTAATAAGCCTGATCATCTCCATGCATGTTCTTGTTTAGACGCTTATAAACATCGCTCAAGGTCGCAACATGGTCCGTTTCTGGCTGCAACCTTAGCCAGTCAGTAAATTTACCCACGGTATTGAGAAAATTAGGATCCGCAATACCTTGCGATTCGTTAGTTTTTATCGCGATACTGATGTTCGCCATGCCACTGATTCGCTCTTCCATAAAATCAGCCGCTCGACGAAATTCATTGCTATGACCAAAATATTCGACGGATTCATCGTTGACTTTGTTCAGCGGAATCAAACTCGCACTCGCGACAATGACAAGCACCGACAACGGCAATAACGCATGTCGCTTTGACACCACGAAATCCCCTAAGTGATCCATAAAGTGCTTTCTTTCATCAGCAGTGTCTGACTTCACCCTAACAGGAAGGATATGAAGTAACGCCGGAAGTAATGTGATGGAAAGGAAACAAGCAATCATGACGCCAAGGGCTGATAGGTTGCCGAAATCTCTCAGGATTGGAGAATCCGACATATTCATCATTAAAAAGCCGATCGCGGTGGTAATGGAGGTAATCAGGATGGGCATGAAATTGAGCGCAATACTTCGTTCAATAGAATGGGCTTTACTAAAGCCGTTTTGCATTGACTGACGCATCGTCGCTATGATGTGTACACAGTCGGCGACGGCAAGCGTCATCACCAAGGTAGGCACATTAACTGTCGCCGTGCTTAAGAACATACCAGCCCATCCTGATAAGCCCATTGTCACCATAACTGAGCCGATAATAACGATGAGTGTCGCGATGACGCTAAGCAATGAGCGCAACATGAGAGTCAGGAAAACCAATATCACTAGTAGCATGGTCGGCACTAGCGTCGCGCTGTCATCTTGAGCTGCGGTCATAAACGCGTAGTTCATTGCAATAATACCGGCTTTGTGGAAATCAGTATCCGGGTACACTTGCTGATAACGCTCAATCATTCCGTTTATGTAGGCAACCACTTCTTGTACTTCAGCGGTTTTATCGACCTCAGGGAGTTGGACCGTAATATTCACGACCGTGACATCCCCTTTTTCGGAAATCAGTGAACTTTTCAAAACCGGCTCACTCAACGCAATACTTTTGACTTTCTCGATTCGCTGAGGCGTCAATTCATATTCGCTATACAGTAAATCTTCGACAAGAAGATCATCTTCAAACGCTTCGGTATGCTGGTAGTTAGCAAGGGAATCAACACGGGTGGAGTATGGGACTTGCCACGCCTCGTCAGTGATCTGCTGAATAAGAGATAAGGTGTTCGGAGTAAAAACAGTGCCATTTTTTGGCGCTATGACCAAAGCAAGACTGTCAGATTTTGCAAAGGTAGTCTGAATTTCATCAAACGCAAGTAACTGCTCATTTGTTCCATCAAAAAAGATGTCGTAATCCCCTCTAAAGTAAAGATTTTTTCCTCCAATAGTTGCTATAACAATCAATAAAACGGTAGCAAGCACAACCAACACACTGTAATTCGTTGGTAGCTTGACCCAGCCAATTCGGGCTTGTTGTTGAACGTTGTGATGTGGCATCACACTCTCCTTTTGTGACGTTTCGTCAAATTTAAAAACTAAAAAAAACAGCGAATGCTGTGATAACCAGATAACTTCAACATATAAAAATCAGATCGAATTTATTTGGTTATATAAGTTAGTTTTTGAGTAACTTCCTATACTTCTCGAGATCGGTAACTTGAGTACCAATTTCTAATTTTTTGACGATTCGTCACAATGGTGTAATAAAAAAGCCAACTAAAATATTAGATGGCCTCTATAACGATTAGCGATTCACAGACTCTAAATAAGCAAGCTCTTCGCTGAACAATTCCTGTTCCACTCGACGCCACGTTTTACGGTAATCCCACTCTGTCGATAAAGGTGACCACCCTAAACCATCAAGTAACATATTCGCGTTATGCAGTACTGAGAATGGATCTTGAATTCGCTGAATACATCGACTGTTCGATGCATTTTGCGCTAGAGCGTTTGAACCGAAGGCAATAGACCAGTTAGCAAATACGATGGCATCAGAACCAATTGCGGGAGAGAACTTAAGGTCTCCACATTCCACCGCATTATTCACCAACGCATCAGCACCATCTATTACTTGTTCTTCTAAGTTGTTCAATTCATTCACACGCTTAGGCGAAGCTTTCTCTAGGACCCAAGGCGTCTTTGCAACAATCGCACAGGTTGATAGTACAGGCTCCATACGAGCGTAAATACGATAACCTACATGCATAGCAATGATTTTTTCTCTGGTATTGCCATTGAACTTAGCGGTACGTTCGAAAAATATTGCCTCGCTTCTCAGCGAGTGAATACAAAGCGCAAGAATCACATCTTCTTTGCTGCAAAAATGATTGTAGATCGTTCCCTTCGAGTAAGGGCTTGCCGCTGTGAGCTTGTCCATCGTTAAGTTGGCAAAGCCTTGCTCTTGAACCAGAGACTTAGCCAATTGAATAAGCTCTATTTCACGATCAGCAATCGCCTGTTGTTTTTTAGTTAGCCCTGAAGACGTACGACATCCGTCTTGCTTGCTATCTTTTTTACAGCGAAAGTTAAACATAATCCTTTGATCCGTATACCAACACACTCCCAATAATTGTAACACGATTCTTGAATACAGGAACGCCACTAAATTTGACGAACCGTCACAAATGACACTTCGTCATAATAGATCAAAAAACAAACATTGCAAGTATGAATTTATAGCCAACCGAAAAATAAGCTTTAATTATATATAACCAAGTAACATCAAGATGCTTGGTTCAGCGAGAATGATTTGATTGTAAGGAAAGGCTAGAGTGGAGTGCGGGGACATAACCCCAAAAATCAGAACCTTAAAAATTGGACAACGAGTGATATTGAAATGATGTTATTCAAAAAAGCCCAAAACACTTAAAGTTTGGATTCAAAACAGTAACTGATAGATGCTCTATTTACAAAGTGTGCTCTGTCTTGGGCTTTTCTTTTACTGCTTCCTTTCAATATTAGAGCTGCAAAACTCAATAACATAATGAGAAAAGCGATTCTCTTTAAGTAAAAGACTGAATTTCTAAATCGAGAGGCTTGGTTTATCACCTGCAGATGCGATGGCATAACGAATATCGTCAATAAATCGCCCTTCTGTCTCGATAATTCCATCAGAGAATGTGACTGGTTGATGTGGCCCTGCAAGTAGAACAATATTAGTAAAATCAGAGACGTTGAAGTTCTCTGCCACAACATTTTGGGAATGAAAATCGATAACCGTTTTTGCGACTTGATCTTCCAATTGCAAAAGCTGCTCTTCGGTAATTTTCATGCGTGCCAAAGCCACACGAACGCATTTATCGTGGGTTGTTGTCTGTTCTTTTATGATTTCCGTATATTTATCATTGAGCTTGGAGTTTTCTGCATAGCTGTAATATAACGGCCCGTGCAACGTTATATTTTTATCTTCATCAACGTAAACAAGATCCAATAACTCCAAAGCTTTTAGGTAATCAGACATGCTCTGCTCAGACAAATCATACTTTTTCTTTAAAATGGAATATCCATCTTTGCCTCGCAGCATTCTCAATTCACGATAAAAATCGTAAAGATGGGGAAATTGAAAAAAGACTTCATCTTGCGTACGGCTAAAGTAATCCTCGTCTTCGCCTTGTAATTGATTCGCAAGCTTTTGTAGTTCATCTAACGTGCAATCAACAGCTCTACAATATTCAAGCAGTTTATCCAAAGCGAGATTTGTGCTTGTTAAGTGTCTCTTAAAAGTGGACAGCGGCATGCCCATTTTCTCAGATAGCTCTCGATATGTTAGCCCTTTTGTTTTAATCGCTTGGCGTAATGCGGCTAGCAAGTATTCGGGAGTCAGATCTCTCATCTACAATTCCTTTTGGCAATGTTACAGCTGTATAGTATTTGTAACAATTTAGAACCGCTTGGCAAGGTATAAGTTCATATTTTTATAAGAAAAACATGAATTAATATATCGAAATCAAAATTCACACGATAAATGGAAAATTAAATATGAATTCAATTTCATTATGAATATAAAATGATACACAAAACAAAAGTGAAGCAATTACTCTAAATTATTAGGATTAATTTTAATAGTAACGTAAAGTTAAGAATATAAGCCTATTCGCTCTGCGAAAATCTAGAATAATTAACCTAAAAAGAAAAAACGACAAATGAATAAAAATTCACCATCCCTAGCAACGCTTTTCCTCGTATATTAGTCCGCAAGTTTCACCGCAGTACCAAATGCCAAAATTTCCGAAGAACCATCTACGATTGAGCTCGTGGTAAATCGAATCCCTACAATCGCATCTGCACCTTTAGATTCAGCGTCTGCTACCATGCGCTGTATAGCTATATCACGCGCGTCGGTCATCATTTCCGTGTAACCGCGAATTTCGCCGCCAACAATGCTTTTGATACCCGCCATGAGGTCACGGCCAATATGCTTTGATTGAACAACATTACCAGTTACAACCCCTCTGATTTCAGAGATCTGCTTGCCTGGAATGCTTTCGGTCGTTGTGTAGATCATTTTTAATCCCTTATAAACGTAAAAATTTATACCCAAGCTACCTTATAACTAACATAAGATGCTAACCAATAAGTTGAGAAGACTGATAAACAATACTCTAAATAGCCAAGCTAAAAGTCATTTGGGTATATATTTTAGCAATAAAAAAGGAGAGCTAATGCTCTCCTTCTCTTAATCCTAAACTGCTAATTAAAGAGCAGCTTTCGCTTTTTCAACTAGAACTGCAAATGCAGCTTTGTCGAATACTGCGATGTCCGCAAGGATCTTACGGTCGATCTCGATAGATGCTTTCTTAAGACCGTTGATGAAACGGCTGTAAGATAGACCATTTTGACGAGATGCCGCATTGATACGTGCAATCCATAGTTGACGGAATTGACGTTTCTTAGCGCGACGGTCACGGTAAGCGTATTGACCAGCTTTAGTAACTGCTTGGAAAGCTACGCGGTAAACACGTGAACGCGCACCGTAGTAACCTTTAGCTTGTTTTAGAACTTTCTTATGACGTGCACGAGCTTGTACACCACGTTTTACGCGAGGCATTATGCTTCTCCTAAACTAAACGATTGATAACTAAAAAGAATTAAGCGTATGGCAACATACGGATTACTGCAGCCACTTCACATTTTGGAAGGATTGCATTCGGACGTAGTTGACGCTTGTTCTTAGTAGTACGCTTAGTCAGGATGTGACGTTTTGTAGCGTGCTTGTACTTAATACCACCAGCAGTTTTCTTAAAACGCTTAGCAGCACCTTTGTTGGTTTTCATCTTAGGCATGATGAATAACTCCGCATTGAGTAGGTTTAATAAACAACGTAATTAGGGCGAACAAAACCCAGCCGTTATGCCTTTATCGAAAGGAAAGCGACTAGGTTTTAATTACTTGATGAGCCGTTAATTACTTCTTTTTAGGGGCTAGCACCATGATCATCTGGCGACCTTCAATCTTCTTAGGGAAAGATTCAACTACAGCAAGTTCTGCAGTATCTTCCTTAAGACGATTTAGAACGTCAACACCGATGTCTTGGTGTGCCATCTCTCGGCCACGGAAGCGAATTGTTACCTTCACTTTGTTGCCTTCTTCAAGGAAACGCGTCAGGTTGCGTAGTTTTACCTGATAGTCTCCAATATCAGTTCCAGGACGGAATTTTACTTCCTTGATCTGGACCTGCTTTTGCTTCTTCTTCTGCTCTTTAGCAGTTTTGCTCTTCTCGAAGAGGAACTTACCATAGTCCATCACACGACAAACAGGTGGCTCGGCGTTAGGACTGATCTCAACGAGATCCATACCAGCTTCTTCAGCAGCTGCAATGGCTTCTTGAATCGATACAACACCAACTGATTCACCGTCAGCGCCTGTTAGTCGAACTTCACGAATACCACGAATTTCACCGTTGATACGGTGCGGGTTTTGTTTTACCGGCTGTTGGCCACGTCTTCCGCCTTTAATAGCTTATTCCTCCAGATTGAGCTTACGGCTAGAGATCTCGTCTTGGATGTATGCAATAAAATCATCCACTTTAAATTTACCAAGATCTTTACCTTTACGAGTACGTACTGCAATTTCGCCAGCTTCCATTTCTTGGTCACCAACAACAAGCATATACGGTACACGCTTCAAAGTATGTTCGCGGATTTTAAAGCCAATCTTCTCATTTCTCAAGTCCGCTTTAGCTCTAATTCCACTTTTTTGTAGTTTTTGTACTATTTCTTGAACATAACCTGACTGTTTATCAGTAATGTTCATAAGAACTGCTTGTTCTGGCGCCAACCAAGTTGGGAAGAAACCAGCATATTCTTCGATAAGGATACCAATGAAGCGCTCTAGTGAACCTAGAATCGCACGGTGAATCATTACCGGTACAAGACGTTCGTTATTTTCACCTACATAAGTAGCGCCTAGGCGACCTGGTAGGTTGAAGTCTAGCTGGACAGTACCACACTGCCAAGCGCGGTCTAGACAATCGTATAGTGTGAATTCAATCTTAGGACCGTAGAACGCACCCTCACCTTCTTGAATTTCGTATGGGATATCCATCGATTCAAGAGACTGCTTCAATGCTTCTTCAGATTGATCCCAGATTTCATCTGAACCTACACGTTTCTCTGGACGAGTAGACAGTTTCACTACGATGTTGTCAAAACCAAATGTTTGGTACGTATCGTACACCATCTTGATGCAGTTTGTTACTTCTTCTTGGATTTGGCTCTCAGTACAGAAAATGTGAGCATCATCCTGAGTAAAGCCACGTACACGCATAATGCCGTGTAGTGCACCAGATGGTTCGTTACGGTGACATGAGCCGAACTCTGCCATACGTAATGGTAGATCACGGTACGATTTTAGACCTTGGTTGAAGATCTGTACGTGACCTGGACAGTTCATTGGCTTAATCGCATATTCACGGTTCTCAGAAGAAGTTGTGAACATTGCATCAGCGTATTTATCCCAGTGGCCAGAGCGTTCCCAAAGAACACGGTCCATCATTAGCGGACCTTTTACTTCTTGGTAACCGTACTCATCTAGCTTAGCGCGGATGAATACTTCTAGATCACGGAAGATAGACCAACCATTGTGATGCCAGAACACCATACCCGGTGCTTCTTGCTGCATGTGGAATAGGTCTAGTTGCTTACCAATCTTACGGTGGTCACGCTTCGCCGCTTCTTCTAGGCGAGTTAGATGCGCTTTCAGTGCTTTCTTATCGTGGAAAGCCGTACCGTAGATACGTTGAAGCATTTTATTGTCGCTGTTACCACGCCAGTAAGCACCTGCCACATTCAATAGAGTGAAGTGTTGACAGAAGCTCATGTTAGGAACGTGAGGACCACGACACATGTCGATGTATTCTTCATGGTGGTAAAGGCCTGGACGATCATCACGAGATACGTTTTCGTCTAGGATTTCCACTTTGTATGGTTCGCCACGTGATTCAAACGTATCACGCGCTTCCTGCCAGCTTACTTTTTTCTTAACAACTTCGTACTTGGTTTTCGCTAGCTCTTTCATACGCTTTTCAATCTTTTCAAGATCTTCTTGCGTTAGAGACTCATCTAGGTCGATATCGTAGTAGAAGCCGTTGTCGATGGTTGGACCAATCGCCATTTTAGCTTGTGGGTAAAGCTGCTTAAGAGCGTGACCAAGAAGGTGAGCACAAGAGTGACGAACGATTTCTAAACCGTCTACTTCATCTTTTACGGTGATGATTTCAAGGCTTGCGTCTTCTTCAATTAGGTCACACGCATCAACGCGGTTACCGTTTACACGACCAGCGATCGTTGCTTTTGCAAGACCAGGACCGATCGATTGCGCAACTTCCATAGTAGAAACTGGGTTGTCAAATTGACGCTGACTGCCGTCAGGAAGAGTAATAATAGGCATGCTATGTCCTTTACAGTGGTGTTGCACACCAAGCAACACATGTTATTCAAATTAGAAGCTATTTGTTGAAAATAGTTGAGAATCAATAAAGGCCTCTCGGTAACACGAATACCGGACCGTTATCGAAAATGGGATTGTACCTAGCTCACATTTAGATTGCAAAGCGCGATTTTGTTTTATCATAAGAACTTAACCTCAGGCCCCGTCACGACAATCTGATGATTATTCTTAAGGGCTCACATCATTTGTAAACGGAGTTCCCCCTCCCAATAGAACTTGAATACACAACTGGTATAATAGTTCCTAATACCTATTAACTAACACAAGACCCAGCACACCTAGTTCCACCTCAAAGTGCAATTTAGGTATATAGTTGTTTTATTGAGTAGTTTGCATGTAGGTGTTCATCATGATCTATTTCAAATCTCGCTTTATGGGGCTTCTAAGCACTTCGATATGCTGTGTACCAGCCATGGCATCAAATGACCTGTATGGGCCGCTACGTTCTTACGCACAATCTCCGATGCAAGTGGTTAGCCATACCAATATACTGCGCTCAGGGCATAGCCTTCCCTCTGATTTTGTCGAAACCTATGGCTCAGGAACCGTGGCCAGTGTTTGGGCTCATACTGATGAATACGCACTGGATTATTACCACAACCAAATCGAAATTGGCAGCAAGTGGCAAATCAATAGCAGTTGGCAATGGGAACTCAATTATCGGTGGGTTTTTGCCGCTGATAACCATTTAGATGGACTGACTAAAAGCTTCCATAACCTTTTCGGTATCGGACAGAATGGCCGAGACAAAGTAGACAGAGATCGTTTTTACATTTCAATGCCGCAATATGATGTGCTAGAAGATGATTTCGAAGGACAAACGCTTGCCAACAACTTATCTACTTATTTGCAATATCAAGTGTTTCAGAATGAACATCACGGCCTATCTATTGGTGGCAGCTTATATTTTAATGATGTTGCTCACGGGACTTTTCAAGGCAGTAATTTCGAGCAAGGCTTCCAAATAAATTACAGTTATTTGAGTGACGCCCATGCATTTTACTCGATGGTTGGCATGACTTTTCGCTCAGATGATCGCGCCTTGCTGGATCTACCCTATCGGCATAGTACGATTGCCGTTGCAGCTGGGTACCGTTATGCGTTGGAAGAGAACCACCACCTGATGTTCGAATACCATTGGTATCAAGGCTCAACAGAGGGACCCGCAGAGTTTGCTGATGCCTCTAATGAACTGGTATTAGGCTATCGATATCTAATGGAAAACTCCGCGCTTGAGTTTTTAGCCGTAGAGAACGCACGAAACATGGATAACAGTACCGATATCGCTTTCACAATAGGATATCGGTACATATTCTCATCAAGTTGATGAGAACTATAGATTTAGCGTTGGTGCAACCGCGGCAGCGACTTGAGCATCAGTTGCATTGATCGGCAACGTAAACGAGCGATATTGGTCACCAACCAAGCTGAGCGAACGGTCAATCTCCGCCAAACAATGCATGACCTGCCCTTCCAGAATAAAAGAAAGCTCAATTTCTTTTGATGAGATAAAGCCGTTATTTCGGAACTCTAGCTCTTGATAAATTCCAGAGCGAGAAGCAAACGAGCCACCGCGCAAAAAGCCTTTTTCAACATCGGCTTTAACCATAGTGAAACCAGCTTGCTCGATCGCTTGAATAACGCGAGATGCTACTGGTAGTGGTTTCACTTCAATATAGTCACGGTCACGCGGGTCAATCGCAAAATCAATATCTAACGTCGTTTCAACCCAAACATGGCATTGATTCTTAAGTGCGCTAACCGCAGTAATTGGCGTTTCATCATGCAGTTTTAGCTCAAACGGAATCTGCTTCTCTTCATTAGGTTGAATCACAAAGGGGTCTACCGCCTTCAGCTGATCAATAGTGAACGTTTGGTAACTTACGCTATCATCCACTTCGACTTTCATCTCTGTGTTCAACTTAATAGTAATAGCATCAATTTGTTGTTCGACGTCTCCGCCTTTGATATGAACATGCCCTTTCAGCGTCGCTCCTTGAAACACGCTCATTTCGTCTAAAATCGTATCTACTTTTGCAGAACCGATCCCCAGTGATGCTTTCAATTTTTTAAACATGTTTTTCCTTTTTAGCGACTTTTCTTCTCATAATCGTTTGTTTACACAATTGTTTTATACTCTGCAAGCAATAGACCACAAGAAAATGTTCGAATTCCATCATCAATCCAAATAATACTCAGCAGCAAGAGTCATTCAGCCCCACAATAGGATTGTTCTTTCACTAAGTGGGGGCGTTCGTCGAGAAATGTTTGCAATTTGTACCTAAATTAAGCAGTATTTGTATAGTCAAATAAAAGGGAACCATTATGTCTGCACCACTCTACATTCAAATCAAACAATTTATCCTCGATAAAATTGATGCTGGAGAGTGGATAGTCGGTCATCGTATCGCCACAGAGATTGAGCTTACCGAGCAATTTGGTGTCAGTAGAATGACAGTGAACAAAGCAATTCGGGACTTAGTTAATGAGGGCCGATTACAACGTCGCCCACGCTTAGGTACGTTTGTGTGTGATCCTGGTGAAAAGTCAGAATCTCCTCTGTTAGACATTCGAAACATTGCCGAAGAAGTCAGCGACCGAGGGCGACAATATAGCAGTAAAGTGCTCAAACAAGTTGCCATAAAAGCAGATGACAGCATTGCGACAAAACTCGGCGTCATGCTTGGCACAACGGTGTTTTACAGTGAAATCATTCACTATGAAGACCAAACGCCTATTCAATTAGAACTCCGCTGGGTGAACAGCCAATATGCCCCGAGTTATTTAAATCAAGACTTCACACAAATCACTCCGAATCAATACCTGTCAGATAATTGCCCACTCAACGCTATTGAACATACTGTAGAGGCAATTGTGCCTGACGGCCGTATTAAGCAAGACTTAAAAATGCAAGCCAATGAGCCTTGCCTTCTCTTGAATCGCAGAACGTGGAGCCAAGATAAGTTAGTCAGTACCGCCCTACTTTATCACCCTGGTAACAAATATAAGCTGAGCTCAAAAGTGCTCATTTAATGACAAGATCGGTCCTCTAGATCTACGTTTTGATCACATTTTAGCAACATCAATCTTGTCAGTGTCCTTATTTTGCTCTATTTATTTGTATATACATTTAATAATACAAATAAACACAGGGACACAAAAATGGATTTGCTGATTGAAAACGCACGTCTGGTCACCATGCAGTCGGGAGAGCGCGGTTATCTGCCAACTTCTCCTGCTCGTATTGGCATTCAATCTGGAAAAATCGTTGCGATCAGCACCTGTGCAATTGGTGAAGACGAACCGCAAACCGAGTCTCTGCTGTCTACCCAACATTACGCTCAGAGTATCGACCTTCAAGGCAAGTTAGTTCTGCCAGGTTTGATCGACTGCCACACTCATCTTATTTATGCGGGCAATCGTGCCAACGAATTTGAAATGCGCTTAAACGGCGTGCCATATCAAGAAATTTCCAAACAAGGCGGTGGGATACTTTCAACGGTGCATGCGACGCGTTCAGCAACCGAAGCGCAATTAGTTGAGTTAGCGTTGCCACGTTTAGACGGGCTACTCGCGAGCGGCGTCACTTCTGTCGAAGTGAAATCAGGCTACGGATTGACACTGAATGACGAAGTAAAAATGCTCCGTGCAGCCAAAATGCTTGAACAAGAGCGCAAAGTTAAAATCACCACTACACTTCTTGCCGCTCACGCCATTCCGCCTGAGTTCCAAGGCCGTGCAGATGACTATATTGAGCACATTTGTCAGGACATAATCCCTGTTGTCGCAAAGGAAGAATTAGCCACGAGTGTCGATGTTTTTTGTGAATCGATTGGTTTCAATCTTGAACAAACAGAAAAAGTGTTTGTAGCTGCAAAACGCCACGGCTTAAAGGTTAAAGGGCATACAGAGCAACTTTCGAATCTCGGTGGTACAGCCCTCACTGCGCAATACAACGGTCTGTCAGCGGATCACATCGAGTTTTTAGATGAGCAAGGTGTTAAAGCACTTGCTCGCTCAAACACTGTCGCCACTCTATTGCCTGGCGCTTTTTATTTTCTAAGAGAAACTCAGTTACCACCGATTGAGTTGTTGAGAGAGCATAACGTGCCGATGGCAATTGCTACGGACGTCAACCCAGGTACATCACCGTTTTCTGATCTCACACTCATGCTGAATATGGCGTGCACACTATTTCGCCTTACACCGCAAGAAGCACTGCGTGGTGTAACGCAACATGCAGCCAAAGCTCTGGGTTATCAAAACTCACGTGGCACCATCAAAGTAGGGTTTGATGCGGACTTCTCTATCTGGGATATCGAAAGCCCTGCTGATTTAAGCTATCAAGTCGGAGCAAAACGTCTGGTAGGTCGTATAGTAAATGGTGAATACATTTCACACGGAGGCCAATAATATGTCTCAATTCGACTTACACTCTCCCCTATTTCATTGGCAAGGCCGTCATGATGCCGAGGACGGCAAACTTGGTCAGCGAATTCATCACGTGGTTCAACGCCAGAAAGCAGATGAGTTAGGGGCAGTTGCGCATGGCGTCTCATTACTGGGTTTTGCTACCGACGCTGGCGTAGCCAGAAACAAAGGACGCATTGGTGCGAAAAAAGCGCCAGATCTAATCCGACGAGCACTCGCTAATTTAGCATGGCACCAAGACGTCCCACTATATGACTTAGGCACCGTGGTGTGCGAAGACGACTTACTGGAAGAGAGCCAATCTCTATGTGCGGCAACCATTTCAAGCGCACTACCTCATACGCCTGTCATCGTGTTAGGTGGCGGGCATGAGATTGCGTGGGCCTCGTTTTCCGGCTTAGCGGAGTATTTTAAAGCGCACTATCCAGAGAAGAAGCCTAAAATCGGTATCATAAATTTCGATGCGCATTTCGATTTACGCGCATTCGAGAGCAGCATCGCCGACATCAAACCAAGCTCTGGCACCCCCTTCAACCAAATTCATCATTTTTGCCAACGCAATGATTGGGACTTTCATTACGCTTGCATTGGCGTAAGCCGCAGTAGCAACACTAAAGCGCTGTTTGAAAAAGCAGATGCGTTAAATGTTTGGTATGTAGAAGACAATCAGCTTTGCTACCTAAACCACAGTTATCACTTAACCCAGCTTCAACATTTTATTGACGACTGTGACTACCTCTATTTGACCATTGATCTGGATGTATTTCCTGCGGCAACCGCACCTGGGGTCAGCGCACCAGCAGCTCGGGGAGTTAGTTACGACACTATTGCCCCCTTTTTAGATCGAATTCTTCATTACAAAAATAAGCTCATGCTGGCTGGTATCGCCGAATACAACCCTAATTATGACGTCGATAGTCAAACTGCACGCTTAGCTGCCCGTTTGTGTTGGGATATCGCCAACGCGATGGCGGAAAAGCAACACAAACCATAACGCATCCTAGATGCCACTTATTATTACGACCAAGCAAGTACTTGGTCATCACGAGAAACTAAAGGAGTCTGAAATGACACAGCGCCAGGGACAAGATCCACGACTTGATACAAGCAGAACAATTCGTGCACCTCACGGAGATAAACTGCGCGCAAAATCTTGGCTAACCGAAGCCCCTCTTCGTATGCTGATGAACAACCTCGATCCTGATGTTGCAGAACATCCACATTCGCTGGTTGTATATGGCGGCATTGGCCGTGCGGCACGAAACTGGGAATGTTACGACAAGATTGTTGAAGTACTTGAAAGACTCGAAGATGACCAAACGCTTTTAGTTCAATCAGGCAAGCCTGTTGGTGTTTTCCCTACCCATAAAAACGCCCCACGCGTGCTTATCGCAAACTCAAACCTCGTTCCTCATTGGGCAAACTGGGAACACTTCAACGAGCTCGATAAACAAGGCTTGATGATGTACGGCCAAATGACCGCTGGCAGCTGGATATACATTGGCTCACAAGGCATCGTCCAAGGCACATACGAAACATTCGTGTCTGTTACGAAAAAGCACTTTGACGGCGAAGCAAAAGGCCGATGGATTCTAACTGGCGGTCTTGGTGGTATGGGTGGTGCTCAGCCTCTAGCTGGTACAATGGCGGGCTTCTCCATGATTGCAGTAGAGTGTGATGAATCACGTATCGATTACCGCTTACGTACAGGCTATGTCGATAAGAAAGCGACATCTTTGGATGAGGCGCTTGCTATCATCAAAGAATCGGACACACCAGTATCGGTTGGTCTACTAGGTAATGCAGCAGACGTTTTCTCTGAGTTGGTAGAACGTAATATCACGCCTGATGTAGTAACAGACCAAACATCTGCACACGACCCGCTCAATGGCTACTTACCACAAGGCTGGAGCATGTCTCACGCTGCAGAAATGCGTTTGCAAGATGAAGCAATGGTTGTTAAAGCAGCCAAAAAATCCATGGCAGTGCAAGTTCAAGCCATGCTAGAACTACAAAATCGCGGCGCCGCAACACTCGACTACGGTAACAACATCCGCCAGATGGCCTTGGAAGAAGGCGTAGAAAACGCATTTGATTTCCCTGGCTTCGTTCCAGCCTACATTCGTCCATTGTTCTGCGAAGGTATTGGTCCTTTCCGTTGGGCTGCTCTCTCTGGCGATCCTGAGGACATCTATAAAACCGACCAAAAAGTAAAAGAGCTAATTCCAGATAATCCGCACTTACATAACTGGCTAGATATGGCGCGCGAGCGCATTCAGTTCCAAGGTTTACCTGCACGTATTTGCTGGGTTGGCCTGAAAGATCGTGAGCGTCTTGGTCAAGCATTCAATGAAATGGTGAAAAATGGCGAACTTAAGGCGCCTGTTGTCATAGGTCGTGACCACTTAGACTCTGGCTCCGTAGCAAGCCCGAACCGAGAAACAGAAGGCATGATGGACGGTTCTGACGCCGTATCAGACTGGCCACTATTAAACGCACTACTCAATACGGCGGGCGGCGCAACTTGGGTTTCACTGCACCACGGTGGTGGCGTAGGTATGGGCTTCTCGCAACACTCAGGTATGGTTATCTGCTGTGACGGCAGTGAAGATGCCTCAAAACGTATTGCCCGCGTGCTGCATAACGACCCAGCAACAGGCGTGATGCGTCATGCTGATGCGGGATACGATATTGCTAAACAATGTGCAGCAGAGCAAGGGCTAGATTTGCCAATGCTCAACGAAGAACTGAAGAAGCTCAAGTAAGGATGAAAGAGATGTTAAATTTAACGCTAAAGCCAGGTCATATTAGCTTAAACGAACTACGCCAAGTGAGCCGTTCACCAGTCAACCTTACTTTGGATCCTGAAGCCATTCCGGCCATTGAAGAAAGCACACAGGTCGTAGACCGAGTCATCGCGGAAGATCGAACGGTTTACGGAATTAACACTGGTTTTGGACTATTGGCTAACACACGAATAGCACCAGAAGATTTAGAAACACTGCAACGCAGTATCGTTCTTTCTCATGCGGCAGGTATCGGTGAGTTTATGTCAGATGAAACGGTTCGTCTGATGATGGTATTAAAAATCAATAGTCTGTCTCGTGGTTTTTCTGGTATTCGCCTAAAAGTCATTAATATGCTGACCGATCTAGTTAATGCACAAGTTTACCCTTGCGTACCTAAAAAGGGCTCTGTTGGCGCATCAGGTGACTTAGCTCCTCTGGCCCATATGAGCACAGTATTACTAGGTGAAGGACAAGCTCGTCACAACGGTAACATCATTTCTGGGCAAGAAGCGTTAAAAATCGCAGGTCTAGAACCCATAACTCTGGCACCGAAAGAAGGCTTAGCGCTGCTAAATGGTACCCAGGCATCAACAGCGTTCGCATTAGAAGGTCTGTTTATCGCGGAAGATCTTTTCGCTTCGGCTACAGTATGTGGCGCAATGTCTGTCGAAGCCGCTCTCGGCAGCCGACGTCCATTCGATCCACGCATTCACCGTGTACGTGGTCATCGCAGCCAAATGGACGCAGCACTGGCCTACCGTCATCTATTGGATACATCAAGTGACATTGGTGATTCGCATACTAACTGTGAAAAAGTGCAAGACCCGTATTCGTTGCGCTGTCAGCCTCAAGTAATGGGGGCGTGTTTGCAGCAAATCCGCAACGCTGCAGAAGTATTGCAAGTAGAAGCAAACTCCGTATCAGATAACCCGTTGGTGTTTGCTGAAGATGACGACATCATCTCTGGCGGTAACTTCCACGCTGAGCCTGTTGCAATGGCAGCTGACAACCTAGCACTGGCGATTGCTGAGATAGGCAGCCTGTCTGAACGTCGTATGGCATTGCTTATCGATAGCGCATTATCAAAATTACCACCGTTCTTAGTTGATAATGGCGGTGTGAACTCTGGTTTCATGATTGCCCAAGTCACCTCTGCTGCGCTAGCAAGCGAAAACAAAACGCTCGCTCACCCAGCGTCAGTAGACAGCTTGCCAACATCAGCAAACCAAGAAGATCACGTTTCAATGGCAACCTTCGCGGCTCGCAGATTGAAAGAAATGGGAGAAAACACTCGCGGCATTCTGGCGGTCGAATACCTCTCAGCAGCACAAGGCCTAGACTTTAGAGCACCAAACAAGTCTTCTGAGCGTATCGAGATTGCCAAACAAATGTTGCGTGAAAAAGTATCGTTCTACGATAAAGATCGCTACTTTGCGCCGGACATTGAACAGGCCAATACTCTGCTTAAGCTGGCTATCCACAACACGCTCATGCCAGAGAGCCTGTTACCAAGTGTTCAGTAATCCAGCATTACCAGCACTTAATCTAAAAACCGGATGATAATTTGAAGGCTCCACGTTTAGCGTGGAGCTTTTTTATCTCCTCATTAAACGTATTCCCAGCGATCTTTATGAACACTTGCATATTGTTATTGCTATACTTTTAAAAATAGCCGACGTAATAAAGTCGCTGTTTATTGCTTTCACAAATAAAAGCGTTGCTAAAGTATGCGTTTTTAACGATTTATCCGCCGAAATAGTGTCTTATTGTTAGGATACGGTGAAGTTTTCACTGGATGGACCATTGCTACGCAGATATTCGCATATAATCCCACACAGTTTTGGTTACTACGTAAAAATTATGTTTCTAACACCTTATTTTTCAAACACTAATCACCAGTTTCAGTTCACTCGCGAACAAGCAAGCCACTTTGCAAAACGTGTCGCAGGTGACTACAACCCAATCCACGATGAAGACAACAAACGCTTTTGTGTCCCTGGGGACTTACTTTTCGCAGTGCTTCTTAGTAAAGAAGGCGTCAGCCAAAAGATGCGTTTTAACTTCTCTGGCATGGTAAACGATGGTGTAGCACTTCATATTGAAAATAAGTGTGAAAAAGAAAGCGCCGTTGTTGACGAGGCCGGTAAAGAATACTTACACATGTCCCGTGAAGGTGAGACTAACCACGATCCCGCATTTATTGAGCATGTCGTAACAAATTACGTGCAATTCTCTGGCATGAACTTCCCTCACATCATGGTTCCTCTTATGGAAGAGAAGCAAATGATGATCAACTGCCAACGTCCATTGGTTATTTATGAAAGCATGGAAGTTGAATTTTCACGCTTAGACCTTACGCATCCTGAAGTGGATTTCACTGGCGCAACGTTCGACGTGGAAGGCAAACGTGGGGTAGTCACCTTAAACTTTGCGTTCAAAGAAGACGGTGAAGTCGTTGGCAAAGGCATCAAGCGCATGGTTGCAAGCGGCTTGAAGCCATATGACCAAGAAGCGGTTGACGATCTTGTACGCCGTTTCAATGAACGTAAGGATGCATTCCTAGCAAAGTTCGTTAAGGCAGCCTAATCGACTGCCCTATCAGAAGCGCTCAAAAAACGTGTTTACTAAAAGAAAGCCCAACGTCGATCGTTGGGCTTTCTTTTTATGTCTCATCCAAATAAAACTAAACGCAATGCTTAGATCCAGCGGCGGACGTGGTTTTTGTAATCCACATACTCTTCACCAAACAATCGCTCTAGAACACGTTCCTCTGGCTTGATTTGAAATCGATTCATATAACTGACAAATACGACGCCACAAAGCACCACACTCAAATGCTGCCACCACAAACCAATTGCAATGATTAGAAGCAGTAGCGCCATATACATCGGGTTGCGCGAAAAAGCAAATACGCCAGTTCTCACCACGGAAGAGGCCGTGTCAGGCTTTACAGGGTTAACCGTCGTTTTTACTTTATGGAATTCATACACACCAGCAATGCCCATATAACCAGAGAGCAAAGTTAGTCCGCCAACCACAACCTCGACAAAGGGCACGCTAATATTCAGGCTCGGCACCAGAACTGTCAGTCCATACATGAGTAGTATGACCAACAAAAACACCGCAACAGGTGGGACTTTGAGTTCAAGTTTTCTCAAGATTCATATCCTTTGAAATTGTTGTATGTGACTTCTAAAAAAGCCCAGTAAAACTGGGCTTAATTTGATGTGATTATATCAAAGTTAACAGCGCCTGAACGGGATGTTTGGGCTTTGTTCCTTCAAAGCGTTTCACTTGGCTGCGGCAAGAGTAGCCAGTAATCAAACATCTCTCGTTATCTAACTTATCTAAGCTTGGCTTCCAGCTTAAATTGTAAATGTCTTTCGACATCGACAACTTATCGACCTCGTGACCAAACGTACCCGCCATACCACAACAACCAACAGGAACCGTATTTAAAACTGCACCAAAGTGAGCAAAAATAGCGCCCCACTCTTTTTCCGCATTCGGCATTTTGGTTTTTTCAGTACAGTGCGCAAACAGATACCAAGGTTCCTGCGCCTTATGCTCTCCGCTTTCAAACGCTTCTAGTCTTGGGTAAAGCCATTCGTGGGCCGTTAGTACATCGAAATCACCTCGCTTACTGCCAAGTACTTCAGCGTATTCATCTCGATAACACAGCACCAACGCAGGATCGACACCAACTAAAGGAATATCCAGATCCGCTACCATCGCCAAGAACTTCGCTGTATCGGCGGCTGTATCCTTAAACTGACGTAGAAAGCCTTTAATGTGTTGTGCTTTACCATTCGGCTGAAATGGCAGAAGCACCGGATGCATGCCCAGCTTTTTCAATAATTTAACGAAGTCTTCTACGACATCGGCGTCGTAGTAGCTAGTGAATGGGTCTTGAACAATTAAAACATGCTTGCTCTTTTCAGACGAAGACAAACCGCTGAGCGCTTGCAGATCATAAGGCGTTGTCAGCGACTCTACTCGTTGTTTCAATGTAGGTACTGATAACAACGGCGCATCGACATACCCAACTGTTGAAGCCGTTAAGCTCTTGACCCACGACTGCTTCAAAACACCGTTTACGACACCTGGCGCTTTCGCCATCATCGGCAGCATAGTCTCTATGTTCGCAACCAGATAATCTTTTGCTGGACGTTGGTAACGAGAGTGATAAATGTTTAAAAAGCGTGAGCGGAAACTCGGAACGTCGACTTTAATCGGACACTGGCTCGCACACGCTTTACACGCTAAACAACCATTCATCGCTTCATACACTTCGTGGGAGAAATCGTATTCGTGACGACGATTGATAGAATGACGTACACGGTCAATCATGGTTTTGATTGATGTTTTGTTTTCTAGCGTTTGCTTTTCTAAGTCAAGAATATCAATACCTTGCTCAGTAAGCTGACGCAGCCACTCGCGAACCAAACCCGCACGACCTTTGGGTGAATGACGACGATCAGCTGTTACTTTCATCGATGGACACATTGGCGAGCTGGTATCGTAGTTAAAACACAAACCGTTCCCGTTACATTCCATCGCTTGCTTAAAGCTGTCACGTACTTGAACGTCAATCTGACGGTCATAGTAACCACGTTTTGTATCAGTGACTTTTACTAACTCTGCATCACTATCAAGCGGCGTACAGATTTTGCCCGGGTTCATTTTGTTGTGTGGATCGAATGCCGCCTTCACACGTCTCAGCTCAGTAAACAACTCATCACCGAAAAACTCAGGGCCATATTCTGAACGGAAACCTTTGCCGTGTTCACCCCACATCAAACCGCCGTATTTCGCCACCAGCTTAACCACTTCATCAGAAACTTCGTGCATCAATGCTTCTTGGTGCGGGTCACACAAATCCAACGCAGGACGTACGTGAAGCACCCCGGCATCGACGTGACCAAACATGCCGTAATTCAGAGACTTGCTGTCTAACAGCTCTCGAAACTCTACAATGAAGTCTGCCAGGTTTTCTGGTGGCACACAGGTATCTTCAGCGAATGCGACCGGTTTAGCACGACCTTTTGCTGCGCCTAACAAACCCACCGCTTTTTTACGCATGTTGTAAATACGTCCAATGCTCGCTACATCGTTACAAACCTGGTAGCCGATGATGCCCGCTTCTTCTGTTTCCAACATGGTATCGAGCTTGACGGTCAACGCTGCAACCTGAGCAGCGACTTCCTCTTCGTCCTGACCTGCGTATTCCACCATATTGATGCCAAGCATCTCTTTGTTTGGAACATCGGTAAGCAAATCACTCACGGTGTGCCAGACGATATCTTGCTTCGCGAGATTAAGTACTTTCGAGTCAACGGTTTCTACAGATAGCGCTTTCGCTTCGACCATAAACGGTGCATTACGCAGCGCAGAGTCAAAACTGTTGTATTTAACGTTAACCAAAGTACGTGCTTTCGGAATTGGCGTCAGGTTTAGCTTCGCTTCAGTAATAAATGCCAATGAACCTTCCGCGCCACACAGCACTCGTGTGATGTCGAAACGGTCACCGTCTTCATTCAAGGCATTTTTTAAATCGTAGCCCGTTAAAAAGCGGTTAAGAGGAGGGAATTTATCTACGATCTGCTGGCGTTTTTCACGACATACGGATTCCGTTACTCGTAGCGCCTTGGCAGCAAACTCGCCCTCTTTGGGGTAACCATGAGACAAGTCCGACTCTAAAATTGAACCATCAGCAAACACCGCTTGTAGCGACAATACATGATCGGATGTTTTTCCGTATTTCAGAGAACCTTGACCAGAAGCATCAGTGTTGACCATACCGCCAATCGTTGCACGGTTACTGGTAGATAAGTCTGGAGAGAAGAAGTAACCGTAAGGGCGAACCGCATCATTTAACTGGTCTTTCACTACACCAGTTTGTACACGAACCCAGCCTTCTTTCTCATTAATCTCAAGCACTTTGTTCATGTGGCGAGACATATCCACCACAATACCTTTGGTTAGCGACTGACCATTGGTCCCTGTGCCGCCACCACGAGGTGAAAAGGTAATTCGTTCGTACTTTTCTTTATTGCTCAGTTTCCCGAGGAGAGAAACATCTTCTGTCGTTTTGGGATGAACGACAGACTGAGGAAGTTGCTGGTAAACACTGTTGTCAGTGGCAACCGCTAGTCGGCTTGAATATTGGCTTTCGATATCACCAGTGAATCCGGCGTGCTCAAGCTCTTTCAGAAAACTAAGAACAAGAGGATCGACATCAGTTTGCGAGTGTAATCTTGGTAACATTTGCTTCCTGCCCCTACGACGCTGAATCCGATCAGCTGCGGGTTATGTAATTATTTGCTCACTTCTCATACAAGTTGGCGTTCAGCGAAACAAAACACCACAAAAGAGTAAGTGAAGTAATATTCTTTGAATTTCGTCACTTTACAACATTTAAAAAGACGAGCAAATCAGAATCTCGATACAATAATTAAACTTATGCTTTATTTTTTCACGCTTGATGCCTTACATTGGGGAACGAATCGCGTTTCTAGATGAGTTTTCAGAATGAAAAAAAATAAAATTGTGACCACTGAAGATATCCTTCTCAAACTTTGCCAGTCTGTTTCTGGCGTCCTAACTTCGGCGACATCTTCTCAAGTAAATTACTCTGCAATGGTGCAAAAAATCCACAAGACTAGCCTCAAGCCAGATTTTGGCTGTTTTGTTCTGTTTGATGGCGGGTTTACCGGGCTAGTCGTAATTAATTTTACGGCAAAAGCCGCATTAGAGATCTACACCAACTACATGCGTAATATGGGTATGCCAGAAGAAGAACTGGCAATATCTCATACTTCTGACGAGGTGGGAGATGTTCTGGGTGAACTAATGAACCAACTGGTTGGAGATTTCACCAATAAAATTCGTAAAGAGCTGCAAACGAACATCACACAAAACCAGCCAAAAATGATGGCGCTGAATAAGCAAGTCATCTTACAAGTGGATACCAACCTTGACCGCCCTCAAGCTCGCCGAGTGACGTTCTCCACCGAAAATAACAACATTTTCTACCTAGAGTTGGCAATGGACAAAACTGAGTTCATCCAACTAGAAGAGTTTGAAATCGCAGAAGACGAAAATCCAGACGATATTTTAGAAGCAACACGTAAAAATATGGCTGAGAAAGAATCTAAATCGTCGAGTTCGAACGATGACGCCGATGATTTACTCAACCAGCTCGGGTTGTAATTCCAACTAATCTTAATGAAGAATGGCTTCTTAGACACAAGTACGACTTCATACTGATTATGACGAACTAAAACGCCTAGCCTCGCCTTCCGCGGGGCTTCTTTTTATGTCCATAAACCACCTTCACTCCCACCTTGTATTTCGTTTTTATGTCAAAAAAGGTAATATGTCTGACTTCATAAATTTTCTGCTTTCGTTACTGGTTGTCGATGGATAAACAAAAAGCTCTGAAAAAAATCGCCAAGTGCTTAGAACTGGGCAATTCCGCTAATGTTAATGAGGCTGCCAATGCTATCAAAATGGCACATCGCCTCATGCTCAAATATGGTCTGGATAAAGACGATATTGAGTTTATCAGAATGGGGAAAACACAATCTTCCCACCTACTACCAGCGAATATCAGTTCTACCATATTGCGAGTGATTCGCGGCATTAACACTAAATTCGGTGTTGAAGCGGTGTTGTTGAATCACAAAGGGCTCAAACGTGTCGAGTTTATCGGTGAAGCAGATCGCGCGATTTTTGCTGCATTTGCTTTCGATATTATTTATCGCGAGATGAACGAAAGTACCGGACAATTCCGAAACAGCTTCGCAGGTACGGGCACCTCTTCTCAAGAGGTGACTCGCCGCGTGAACTCATTTGTATCTGGTTGGGTAGAGGGCGCGATAGAGAAACTTCCAGTCATTTCCCCAGACGAAGAGTCGGCCAACAAAATCAATGATTATATTGATAAAGAATTCCAAAACATTGACCGCGAAACCTTCAAGAAGCAACTGAAAGAAGCGATGAAAAACCTAACCGAAGACTACGAAGTGGGCTTAAAGAAAGGTAGAAGAGTCTCCGTTAACCGTGGTGTTGGCGGCGAGCAAGCGCGTAAAATGTTGGGCAATCCATCGAAATAACCAGAACAGCAATTGATTAACGTAGGTCCCAATATTCCAATGTGATTGGGACCTACTTTTTAAAGTTGTGATAGTAACGATAAGAATTTTCTTACAGAAACTCTTATCAATCTTACTTTCTCATAACAAATATCAATGCTTACTTATTCATAATTCGCATCCCATTATGAGGCATGGTTTCGCCTCAGTTTTATACGGAGATTTTCCCTTGAAAAAGATGCCTATTGCACTAGCTCTAGTGCTAGCTCTTACTGGCTGTCAAGCCACTCAACGCCAAAATGCAACAACGGGTGAATACGAAACTAACTCAACCACGCAAGGCGCGCTTATTGGTGCTATCGCTGGTGCAGCAATCGGTCTAGCAACGGGCGATGACGCTAAAGAACGTCGTCAGCATGCACTCATTGGTGCGGCCGCAGGCGGAGCGACTGGCGCTGGCGTTGGTTACTACTTTGACCAACAAGAAGCAGAATTGCGTCGCGCTTTGCTAAACTCTGGTGTACAAGTTCAGCGTGTTGGTGAGAACCAGCTTTTACTGCGTATGGAAAATGGTATCGGCTTCTCTTCAAGCTCTTACCAGCTTGATGCTAGCATTCATAATACGCTACGCGGTGTTGCTCGCATCTTGGTTGAATACCCAGATACCAGCCTTGTTATCGACGGTTACACTGATAGCACGGGCAGTGAGTCATACAACCAAACGTTGTCTGAGCGTCGTGCAGAGTCCGTACGTCAATTCCTAGTATCTCAAAACGTTGCACCTGGTCGTGCAATTGCACGTGGCTACGGCGAACGTAACCCAATTTGCTCAAACCAAACTTCTGAAGGTCGTGCGTGCAACCGTCGTGTTGAAATCCAGATCTTGCCACTGAAGTAATTTGGTTGCACCATAGCGGTAATAATAAAAAATTACCGGAGCAGGCCTAACCATAATCGTTAGGCCTGACATATCAATGTCTGTCAAAACGTCTGCCCTACTCTGCTTATTTAGCCTCTGCTTTTCTGGTTACTCGCTTGCCTCTCAAGCTCCAAATGACCCCATAGA
This sequence comes from Vibrio sp. M60_M70, assembly GCF_037162085.1. Lineage (NCBI taxonomy): Bacteria > Pseudomonadati > Pseudomonadota > Gammaproteobacteria > Vibrionales > Vibrionaceae > Vibrio > Vibrio sp. M60_M70. Next base: position 1,410,991 of record NZ_JARLUL010000001.1, on the reverse strand, counting down.
ACAATACGAGTACGCACAACAATTATTGGCATCAAACAAAGCTGAAGCCTCAACAGAAACACGCTACTGGCTAGAGCAATCCGCCAACCAAGGTTACCTCCCTGCGCAAAAACAGCTCGCGAACGACTTTGCTAAAGGGATAAATGGCGAAAAAAATGAAACACAAGCGTTATATTGGCTAACCTCTATCGCACTCAATGACCCAACCGATCGGGGCTTTCTTCTCGCTAACTTTATTCAGCGCAATCAAGATAAGGTCACAACTTCTCAATTGACTGAAGCCTTGTATCAAATGGCTTCTCAGCATAATCCAGCAGCAGAACAAGCATATAATCAACTGTTAGAGCAGCGCTTCAACCAACTGCGAGCTAAACAAGTCTCGCAAATAAAGTCGCTCGATAAAAAGGCTGAACAAACACAAGAAGAGAAAAGCACAGTTGCAAACCCCAAGGTAGAATACTCGCAGTTTTTATGGCTGATCTGGCTAGCGGCGATACTCATCATCAGCGGCTTAAGCTTCTTCGTAATCAAGAAACATAAGCAGAATAGAAAAGCGCGTGAAGCCAAAGAGGAAAGCCAAAATCAGCGAATGGCGGCAAAAGTTAAAGAGCTAGAGTTTACGAACAAGCAACTGAAACGCCAGCTAGAGAAAGTATTCAAAGAATTTAAGAAATCCAAAACCCAGGCAGAGAACCATAAGCTAAGCGTCGCATGCGCCATGTTTGGCTACACACCACAACACATCCCTGATTTACAAGCAATAAAGCTACGCTATAGACAGCTATCAAAGCTTTATCATCCGGACACAAGAGGCAGTGAAGAAGAAATGAAGCGACTCAATCATGCCTTTAAGCTTGTCTCACAAAATGTTACAAAACAGTAAAAACAGGTCGAGACACTTTGGCTAGCATGCTTTTAGACCCATATAATCAAGCGCCGCAATCGATCTCCCTCTCAAACAAATTAACAGACATTTAACTTAAGTCTCGCTTTTATGCCATAATGCCCGGCGCAAAATAACACCTAACGACTCAAATTAATCTAGGTGGGGAGAAAATCAATGTTCACTGAAGAAGGCACCTGTGATTGGTGTAAAAAACCTAGTCTTGTAACTCGTCACGATTATTTAGATGGCAAGCACCATTACTCATGTAAAGCTTGTTACGACATGGCGAAAATCGACGTGCGCCTATTTAACCAAGGCGAATTGCAAATGCGCGAACGCTTGCAACGAGCGAGCTAAGCAAGACGGAATCAACGGAACTGATTTTCAAAGGCGCCTTTTAAGGCGCTTTTTTGATCGGCCAAGCCCTATTTCCAATCTCTATCTCGTATTCCCTCCTATCCTACATAGCACGTCGCATCGGTTATCAGCCCTCTCTTACTGTATACAAACCACTGTCCATGAAACAACACCTGTATATACAGTAGTAAACCCCTGTATGTATCTCGTCCAATTTTCTACTCATCTCACATTTTTAAATTGATGTTAGACATATCAGAAATATAAAATAACCAAATAAATTCAACAATTTAAAATAAAACCCTTTTATTTCCTTCTCGAAAAACCGCAAATAACTTTTGAAAAACGGGTTGATCAGGTCGCCAAAACAAACTACTGTATATACATACAGCATGTATAAAGGAACAGTAAGATGCAGTTACAAAGTCAATCTCATACATACTCTCGTTACAACGTATTGGCACAAGCAACTCAGCCCATGGCCGTTTCGGATCAGCTTCTATCTAAGCTGGCTGTTTTATCGCAGCAGAAACAATGGATTTTGTTTACAGCAGACTGCCCTCGCCCAGACTTTGAACAACTCACTGCTTCTAATATTTGCTGTAGAAACGTGATTCAAATGAAGCCTTCTCAACAGCTTTCAGAAGTCGAGATCGTGATCAAAGCCATCCGATCAGGCAATGCCAGTGCTGTTGTTGCATCAAATAAAATTGCACTTATGAATCAATCTATGTTGCGCGACATGGCGCAGCGCTATCAGTGTGAAGTCTTTTTCGTCGAAGGCAGAGTTAATAAGTACCACTAATAAGTTCGACGTTATCCATCCTGCATCTCGCCTCCTTTTTAAGGAGGTTTTTTTTGTATTAAAGAAAACAGGCAAACGTTTGCTTTTTCTCTGGCGAGTTAAAATAGTTCTGGTATGATGCCCACATTCGATTTATTCAGCGCCCACATTTTGCTGAATATCTTCTCTTTCTGACGTTTGATTAAGATGATAGGAATGTCGCAATGAGCCTTGCTAATCAAGTACTTGCCGTCAATGACGACCTGCCAATTCGCACCCATAAACCCGTTCATAGCGGAAAAGTTCGTTCAGTTTACTGGTTAACTGAAGAAGACAGTGCCCGACTGATCAAAGAAAAAGGATACGATGTCGCTCCAGATGCGCCTTTGGCTATCATGGTAATTAGCGACCGAATCTCTGCATTCGATTGTATTTGGCATGCTGAAGGTGGTCTTAATGGTGTCCCAGGTAAAGGGGCTGCGCTTAATGCGATTTCTAATCACTGGTTCAAACTGTTCAAAGAAAATGGCTTAGCAGATAGCCATATTCTAGACATTCCTCACCCTTTTGTTTGGATTGTACAAAAAGCCAAACCGGTAAAAATAGAAGCCATCTGCCGCAAATACATCACGGGTTCGATGTGGCGCGCTTACGCAAATGGCGAGCGCGAGTTTTGTGGAATCCAACTTCCTGAAGGGTTAGAAAAAGACAAAGCACTGCCAGAGTTGCTCATGACCCCATCAACAAAAGGCATTCTAAAAGGCATTCCCGGTGTGCCAGAAGCGGACGACGTGAATATTACTCGTCAAAACATCGTAGACAATTACGAAGCATTTAACTTCTCAAGTGCCGACGATATCGCACTCTACGAAAAACTGCTGAAAGAAGGCTTTAACGTTATCAGCCAAGCGTTAGAAGAAATCGACCAAATCTTTGTCGATACCAAATTCGAATTTGGTTATGTTCATGATGCCGCTGGCAATGAAAAGCTGATTTACATGGATGAAGTGGGTACACCAGACTCGTCTCGTATATGGGATGCTAAAGAGTACCAAGCAGGTCACATCGTAGAGAACTCAAAAGAAGGTTTCCGCCAGTTCCTACTTAACCACTTCCCTGACCCAGATATCTTGCTAAACAAAGAACGTATGCCAGAGCGCGAAGCACTCGCTCGTGATAATGCTTTACCCGTCGAATCTTTGATGGCGATTTCGAGCACCTACATTGGTATTGCCGAGAAGATTACAGGCAAGCCGATTCATTTGAGTGAGAATCCGAAAGCGGAAATCATCGAAGTACTGAGCAAAGAATACGGATTGATTGACTAGCACTGTCGCTAGATTAGCTAAACGCTTTCCAATAAAAGTCCGCACTAGCCTGCGGACTTTTTTCGTATTAGGCTCACCTTAGCCGATATTTAACGTAGCGCCATCTGTTGTAGAGGCTGACTTAGTCGTCACGTGATATGTTTTGTCTTTAATCGTTGATACGAAATACCAGGTCGACTCTGCCTTGTCGGGTGTAAAAGTAATGCGCATAAAGCCACGCTGTTTGATATCTGCCCACTGTAATTCTGACACTAAGTGCGGCAACGTGTATTCCATTTGAGCGATCGCAACAGGATCTAACGCTAGGTAGGCCTCTAGCCCAGGGGAACTCACCGAGCTAGTTGCAAACTCTATCCCGATAGGATGCTTAGATACGTCTTTAAGCTCACTTGCCCATGCGTTGTGCGTATCTCCTGCCAAGCAGACAAAGTTACCACTGTTGGCTTTGGCCAGTTGATAAACTTTCTCTCGCTCAACGTAGTAACCATCCCATGCATCTAGGTTATATGGCAAAGCAATGGTATCTGAACTTGGGTCAGAGAGGTAACCCGTAATCGCAGAGTTTACTGCTAATAACGCCTCTGTTTTTTGTTCTTCAGTGGCAGTAAACAATTGAAACATCGCGGCCATAACCGAACTTGGCAACTCCATACGAGACATTAACACTTGTTGCCCTAGCACATTCCAAGTTGCGTCGTGCGTACTGAACGCATCCATCAGCCAAGCGAGTTGGTCAGCGCCTAACAGCTCTCGGTCTTCGCTGCGCGACTGAGCAACTAAACCGCCAATCGCTTCCATCGTTGGAGAGCTGAGCGAGAAGTAATCCAACGGTTTATCACGCCCCACAAGTCGCGTGTCGAGCATCATCAAATTGACTAAACTTCCAAACGAAAACTGACGGTAAATCAGCATGTTTGAGAAAGTGTTTTCACGAACGGGCAACCATTCTGTCCACGCGGCAGCCGCAGCTGCACGACGATCATTAAAACTGCCTTCCTCTTCTTGATGGTTTTCCGCACCATTTTTCCAAGTATCATTTGCAAGCTCATGATCATCCCAGACAGCAATCATTGGTAGGCTCGCATGTAACGCTTGCAGATCAGCATCTTGGCGATATTGCGCATACCGTTTTCGGTAATCATCTAAGGTAATACATTCAGTGCCTTTGCTTGGCTCTCGCCCTAGTGCCTCAGCATCTTCACTAGCGTAGCCACCAGCACCATACTCATAAATGTAATCACCGAGATGAAGCACCACATCAAACGGGTCTTGCTCATGTTGATTTAAAATCTCTCGATACACATGGAAATAGCCAGCAGGATAGTTTGCACAAGAAACAACCGCCATGGATGCCTTTTCTACACCATCTTCTGGTAATGTTTGAGTTTGCCCGACTTCGCTAGTTACATCACCAACCATGAATCGATAGTAGTAACGAGAATTTGCGTTGAGATTTTGAACATCGACTTTTACCGTGAAATCTCGGCTCGTGTCCGTGGCAAAAGTGCCACTTTGTACGATATCAGTAAAATTTTCATTAGATGAAACTTGCCAGCTTACATCTGCGTAGCTCGCTGAGGTTGTAACACGAGTCCAAATGATTACTTGTGTTTGAGTAGGATCTCCACTCGCCACTCCGTGCTCAAAGGTAACCGCAACAGACTCACTAGCATCGCTACCACAGCCCACCAGCCCGGTAACAATAGCCGTTGAAGAGGCAGCTTTCATAAAGTCTCGACGAGACAAAGACATATTGACTTCCTTTCTTATTGTGTTTGTTTTTATGCCCAAATGACGTGGTGACTCAATCATCCTTGTGTGCCAATGAGGGACGTTAATTCGAACTTACAGTACCAACCACTTAGTCGGTAATTTGTCCTAAAAACACAAAGTTAGAAGCTAGTTATGACAATTGCATTTCCAAACGTTACATTTTTGTTAATTTAAGTGCAAATACTCTATATTCATCACACTTCCAAGACCTGTGACAAAAACCTCAAAATAAAAAAGCGACCTACTTTGAGGTCGCTTTTCATTGCACTATTGTTAAGTAGTACATCGATGAAGTGGAAATACTCAGCCTAAAACTTGATGTTAAGAACATCTTGTTCTGACGTGTCCACTTTCAACTGACTGCGAGATTCTATGTACTCGATTTGCTGAACATCGAGCGAATATGGCATAACGACTCGCAATTCATTGATCCCTTCATGTTTAGCTAACTGGGTTAAGCGGACCAAATTGGATTCATCACTTTTACGAGAAGACATCGATTTTAATGCGGCATCCCACAACCGATCTTCAGGCTTGCTCAATTCCGCAATGTTCTGTTTCCACATCAAACCGAAAATAGGCGCGATGGTGGCAAATGCCTCTAAGAAGGTCCATTTTTTACTACCTGTCGCCCCTAAAAAGCTAGTGTAGTCGAATTCAATGCACGTCTTTCCTTGTTGATCCATTCTATGCCCCCGACACTCGAAAATGAGATATACCAAATATCGTTCAACTGTTTTGATATAGCAATGGGATATAAAACATTCGTCTTTTATGCACTAATTTACATGCAAAAGGAAATATTAAAACCAGCTTTGTAACAACTGATGTACAGCTTCGCCATATATAAGCATTCAATTGATTAATATTTCAATTAAGAAACTAAAAACAACACGTAAATAACGCTATCAATATGAAATTATTATAGATTCACCAAAAAAATATCAATTCTTGTCACAACGTCATCCGCCTACCTACTTCACATCAATCACTCGACTGGCCTTTTTATACTGTATCTTCCAACCAGCCCAGCGTGGCAGCTCCCAACGCTTCGGGTCCCCCTTACGGTTTCCTTCTCTATAAACGACCTGTACCAGCTTGCGAGACGCGTAATACTCAACATCCAGTTGGAGTTCTGGCAGCGAAAGTTCTAAAGGGTACTGCTCCGTGAAATCGTCGTATTCCCATTCCGGAACACCGTTAAATGTTAAGTCTTCCGGTTCAAACAACGCCATATCATCGACATTTTCAACGCCTAATATTTCCAACTGATCCTTTAACCAGCTAGAAAATGTCAAGGAGGCCAAGTCGTTAACCTCTTCTCCTTCGACATTAAGGCCCAATGCGTTGTAGAGTTTCCAGTGTTGGATTTGTTGTTTTCTTTGAGAAGCAAAACCTGGTAACAGTGTCTCGTCTTCTATCATTTCGACAATAGACTGAACAGCAACATCACCTTGTAACGCTTGGTGTTCAGAACAGACTGTTCGCCCGGCGTAGACCAAATGCATTGTTGCTCTTGGCGTCTCTTCTTCATAATTCGTCTCACCTTGTCGCCACTCCCCAAATTCAAGTTCGCGTAACAACGTCAGCGGGATAGGCATCATAACCGATGCGAGGTTCAGTGTTTGCTTAACGCCTCGTCCTGGCACGCTATGGCTATCTAGCACGATGGCCGCTTCTTCTTTATCAGGAAAGCGGCTGTTACGCCCAACCAGCATCTCGACTACGCCATTTCCTAGAGCATCTCTTCGACGAGCTCGTCGGACAAACACAAGCTCAGGGTGTAATGAGGCGATGGAGAAAAAGAGCGCTTCACGTTTATATCGAGAGGCAACGTCAAGTTCCGGTAATTCAAATACTTCTCGCATTTGTTTTGCTAAACCTTGTGCCTCTTCGAGTGCGCTGGCATCAATGACAATGCCCGGAAGTCGCTCCCCCGGACCAAACGGATAAGCAAAGAGGCATCACATCCGTATGGCTCCTCTTGAGATAGAAGCTCAGCGACTTCACCACTTTGTCGCTGATAGAGCTGAGCAGGCACAGATAATGCTGCTGCCAAGTCAATCATTGCTTCCTTCTCTGTCTTCGCTTGAATTCTGGTAACGAGATCGGCAAACAGTGCATCAATAGGTAGTGGGTATACTTTTCTCCCGTGCTTCGTGACATTGCCGCCTTCATCAATCGCTTCCATGGACAACAAGGTTAAATGAGATGCCTCTAGCGACTTTGGGGGAATTGAGTCGAGAAAATCGAGTGTTGAGAGACGGTACCCACAACAAGCCGCTGCCAGCATGGGCTCGACGAGCTCTTCTCTGTGCAATTCTGGAGGCGTCACTAATTCTAAAGGCGCGTGTTCACCATATAGACGAATACAAGCTCCTTCAGCAACACGGCCCGCCCGCCCCATTCGCTGCGCGGCGCTGGCCTTAGAAATGTGGGTCAGCGTTAACGCTGTGCGACCGTTACGTTGAATGGTTCGGCGCTCTAAGCCGCTATCAATGACAACTCGGATGTTAGGTATCGTTAAGGAGGTTTCCGCAACATTGGTTGCCAATACGACTTTTCGTTGTTTTTGCGTAGTTAACGCGCAGTGCCGTTCTTCATCACTAACCGAGGCATGAAGTTTGACCACCATGACATCGCCGCAACTTTGTAGCATCTGCGCACATTGGGTGATCTCTTTACGTCCTGGGAGAAAAACAAGAATATCGCCATCTTCATCTTTCAGTGCCTCTTTTACCGCTCTGACAACCTCTTGTTCACATCCCTTCTTATTCGGTAAATAACGGCTGTCTAAAGAACGATGTGTCACCGTGACTGGAAAGCAACGCCCTTCAGATCGCAGACGCTTCGCATTCAGGTAACGCGCTAGCTTTTCGCCCTCCAGCGTAGCGGAAGTGACGATCAACCGATGTTGATTTTCTTGCTTCAAAATTGCGGTTAATAGATCAATATCCCAGCGTCGCTCGTGAAATTCGTCCACTATCACGATATCGAAGCCTGCTAGCTTGTTTTCCGCAAACCAACGCAGTGCGACTCCCGGAGTCACAAATACAACTTCGGTTTTTTCATCAAAGTAGGCATGAAGCTTGATCGCGTAACCAATTTTGCGACCTATTGGCTCACCAGATTGCTCCGCAAGATATTCAGCCAACGATGTACAAGCAATTCGACGTGGTTCAATAACCAGCACGCGTCCGTGTTTTGCCGCCCACATAGGCAAACGGGTAGATTTACCTGACCCGGTTTCGGCTTCCACCACGAGATGGTTTTGGTTCACATGTTGGTCAAACTCAGCTTGCAGGCTGTCGATAGGTAGTTGAAACATAGAAATTGGATTTGATTTGATGATGCAGAACATTATACCCAAGTAAAAAATCCTGCTTTAGGTATCTCTAAACAACCAATATTGCCGATATTTTCGGCGGTATCTGAGTTTTTTTGCGACATTACATTGATGTGCATCAACGCATGTTTACAACTAAATGGTGAACCCGTTAAAATTTGGTGCGCATCCTTCAACCCTACATAAGGCACCCAATGAACAACGATAAACGCCCACTATATATTCCATATGCGGGTCCGGCTCTTTTAGCAACCCCTCTTTTGAACAAAGGCAGTGCATTCTCTGCTGAAGAACGTAGTTCATTCAACTTAGAAGGCTTGCTTCCAGAGTCTACCGAAACCATCCAAGAGCAGGTGGAACGTGCCTACCAGCAATACAAGAGTTTCGAAAGCGATATGGATAAGCACATTTATCTGCGTAATATCCAAGACACCAACGAAACACTGTATTACCGCCTAGTGCAAAACCACATTTCTGAGATGATGCCTATCATCTACACGCCAACTGTCGGCGCAGCATGTGAAAACTTCTCTAACATTTACCGTCGTGGTCGTGGCCTGTTCATTTCATACCCGAACCGTGACCGTATTGACGATTTGCTGAATAATGCAGCAAACCACAACGTTAAAGTGATTGTTGTGACAGATGGCGAACGTATCCTTGGCTTGGGTGACCAAGGTATCGGCGGCATGGGTATTCCTATTGGTAAACTGTCACTTTATACCGCGTGTGGTGGTATCAGCCCTGCTTACACGCTACCAATCGTGCTTGATGTGGGTACCAATAACCCGCAACGTTTAGCTGATCCGATGTACATGGGTTGGCGTCACCCTCGTATTACGGGTGCAGAATACGATGCATTTGTAGAAGAGTTTATTCAAGCAGTACAGCGCCGTTGGCCTGATGCCTTGATCCAGTTCGAAGACTTTGCTCAGAAAAATGCGATGCCTCTTCTTGAGCGTTACAAAGATCGCGTGTGCTGCTTCAATGATGATATTCAAGGCACGGCGGCCGTTACTGTTGGCTCTCTACTTGCAGCCTGTAAAGCAGCAGGTACTCAGCTGTCTAAACAGCGTATCACCTTCTTGGGCGCTGGCTCTGCTGGTTGCGGTATCGCAGAAGCGATCATCGCACAAATGGTATCGGAAGGGATTTCTGACGAGCAAGCTCGCTCACAAGTTTACATGGTTGACCGTTGGGGTCTGTTACAAGAAGGTATGCCTAACCTTCTTGATTTCCAGCAACGCTTGGTGCAGAAACATACCAATACGAAAGAGTGGGAAAATGAAGGAAATGGCTTCTCACTCCTCGACGTTATGCGTAACGCCAAACCAACGGTACTGATTGGTGTTTCTGGTGCTCCTGGCCTATTTAGCCAAGAAGTCATCGAAGAAATGCATAAACACTGTAAGCGTCCGATTGTCTTCCCACTATCGAACCCAACAAGCCGCGTAGAAGCAACACCTAACGACATCATTCGCTGGACAAATGGTGAAGCACTGGTTGCAACAGGTAGCCCATTTGAGCCTGTGGTTCATGAAGGTCGCACTTACCCGATTGCACAATGTAACAACAGCTACATCTTCCCAGGCATTGGCCTTGGTGTACTTGCTGTAAACGCAAAACGTGTCACCGACGAAATGCTAATGGAATCGAGCCGTGCGCTCGCAACATGCTCTCCTCTAGCGATCAACGGTCGTGGTGCACTACTTCCACCGTTGGAAGAGATTCACTCGGTATCGAAAAAAATCGCGTTTGCTGTTGGTAAGAAGGCAATCGAACAAGGTGTGGCATTAGAAATTACTGATGAAGCATTAAACGTAGCGATTGAGCAATCGTTCTGGCAGCCGGTTTACCGTCGCTACAAACGCACTGCGTTTTAAGCTTGAGACATTTCGTTTAATAATTAGCCCCTACCATGTAGGGGCTTTTAATTTTTTATCATCCTAACCAGATTTTGGCATAAATGGGCTTCTCTCTTTTTGTTTCTATCAGATATGATGAGAACTACATTTTTAGTTAAGGATATAAAACGTTTTGTTGTTTTCTCGCATAAGATCAAAGTGGAAGCTGAAATTTTCCTGGAAGCGACTTGCTTTGATTTTGTCGATCTCTGTACTTAGTCTGCTTGTTTCTGTTATTGCCATCGACCGGTGGGTGGTTTTACAAGCCAAAGAAAGCATTTTCACTGAATACGAACAAATACCTCAACATGAGGTTGCTGTGGTTCTCGGTACCAGTAAATACATCGGTAAGATCCTCAACACTTACTACACTCATCGCATTAATGCGGCGATTGAGCTTTACAACCAAGGCAAAGTAAAACAGTTTTTATTGAGTGGCGATAACGCCCATCGCTCCTACAACGAACCGTGGACGATGAAACGCGACTTACTTAAAGCCGGCGTGCCTGAGGAAGTGATTCACCTTGATTATGCTGGCTTTCGTACTCTAGATTCGATTGTGAGGGCGAAAAAGATTTTTGCTTCGGAGCGCTTTCTGATTGTGACTCAGCGCTTTCATTGTGAGCGAGCGCTGTTTATTGCCGATGCTTACAACATTGATGCGCAGTGTCTTGCGGTAGCAGGACCTACGACAAACAAACAAAAAACATCAATGCGTATTCGAGAGTTGCTCGCCCGTGTGAAAGCCTTTTTAGACCTCTACATTATTAATACGCAGCCCAAGTTTCTTGGTCCTCAAGAGCCTATCGTTGCAGTAAAAGAGCCTGAAAAAATCTCTAATGAGCCTCTGCAAGTTCCCGTCGAATAGAGTAACAACGCAGCTCACAAGGTTAATAACATTTCTATAAAACAAATGGGTAGTTTTCTACCCATTTCCAATTCTCAACATCACATTTTCTAATTTGCTCTACGATTCAGGCAAAACTCTTTTTTGCATTCCAAGTAACATTTAATCAATAAATAACTACAAGTCAGTTACTTTGCCATAAAAAAACCGACAAAAGGCAATGCAAAAGGAGCACTACCCATGACCGCACTCGCTGTGACATTGAAGAACTGGTTCTTCACTCGCAACAGCATGATTTTGAACGCGAATATCGTATTGTTCATTATCTTGTTTAATACCCTACCCTTTGAGCCACAAGTAGTAACCGGCCTAAGCATCTTAGTTTTTGTTGCTATTCTTTGGCTAACCGAAGCGATTCACGTCAGCATAACCGCGCTGCTTATACCATTACTTGCGGTATTTTTAGGCGTGTTTAACACTCAGACCGCGCTGAACAACTTCTCCAACTCCATCATCTTTCTATTCTTAGGTGGTTTTGCACTTGCTGCGGCTTTGCATAAACAGAAGTTAGACCAAGCTATTGCTGATAAAGTGCTGTTACTCGCACGAGGCAAAATGTCTGTCGCTGTATTCATGCTATTTGGTGTTAGTGCTGGCCTGTCGATGTGGATTTCAAACACCGCCACTGCCGCTATGATGCTGCCCCTTGTACTGGGTGTGATGACAAAGCTAGACGCGAAGAAAAATCACAATACCTTTTTGTTTGTTCTGCTCGGCATCGCTTACAGCGCTTCGATTGGTGGTATTGCAACGCTGGTTGGTAGCCCACCAAACGCCATTGCAGCAGCTGAAGTCGGCCTAAGTTTTACTGAGTGGATGAAGCTCGGTGTGCCTATCTCATTAGTACTAATGCCAATCGCTATTCTCGTTTTGTACACCATGACTAAGCCTGACCTTAGCCACAAGTTTGACCTTGACCATCAACCAGTCGAGTGGACAAACGGCAAAATGATTACGCTGGCGATTTTCTTACTGACGGTCACGTTGTGGATTTTCAGTAAGCCTATTAACGCTATGCTAGGTGGCTTCGCTAAGTTCGATACCCTTGTCGCAATAGGTGCGATCCTTCTGCTTGGGGCTTCTCGCGCTGTAGAGTGGAAAGATATTGAGAAAACAACCGACTGGGGTGTGTTAATCCTATTTGGTGGTGGCATCTGTTTGAGTAACGTCCTAAAAGCAACCGGTACAAGCGTATTTTTGGCTCATAGCTTGTCGGGCTTCCTTGAGCAAGCTGGTATCCTTCTGACGATTCTTGCTGTAGTTGCTTTTGTTGTCTTCTTGACTGAGTTTGCAAGTAACACCGCTAGTGCTGCACTACTGGTCCCTGTATTTGCAACCATCGCAGAGGCTTTAGGCATGTCTCCGGTCATTCTCTCTGCATTGATTGCCGTCGCCGCTTCTTGTGCATTTATGTTACCAGTTGCGACGCCTCCAAATGCGATTGTGTTCGGTACGGGTCATATCAAGCAAAAAGAAATGATGCGAATTGGCTTCGTCTTAAACATTGCCTGTATTGCTGCACTAACGCTTTTCGCTTGGTTGTTCTGGTAAAAAATAGCAAGTTCGATTAGCACTACACTGCTGCTCACGGTAATCATATCGATGACCTAAACTTCCCCCTAAGTGGTGTTCAGCAGTTTCCTCTTGGTGGCCAGTTGGCCACCTTTTTTTATTCCTTTGAGTGACGAATCGTTAGGCTTGCTTCTTTTCGCAGGCAAGCAAACCATAATGAACCTCGACCCGGTTACGACCATTGCGCTTCGCTTGATAGAGCACTTCATCTGCTCTCGCCATGGTTTCTGAGACGCGTTCATTTTGCATTTGGGCGACGCCAATGCTGCATGTTAATGATTCACCGTGTACCCACAAATGACTCTCCACATTTTTGCGAATCATTTCCGACTTCTTCACAGCTTGATCAATATTGGTGTCAGGGCAAAATACAACAAATTCTTCTCCCCCCAACGAACAAGTCGGTCATCTGGGTAGATGGAACTTGCCACCACCATGACAAATTCGCGCAATATGTCATCCCCCATTTGGTGCCCAAATTTGTCATTCACCTTCTTAAATTTATCCAAATCCATATAAAGGATACTGAATGTACTATGCCCCCAGCGAACTTGCCGTGATTGCTGCTCAAGCCAGTGCTGCACTGCGTGACGGTTCATCGCTCCCGTCAACGCATCGCGATGCGCCAACTCTGCAAACTCATAGTTTTGAGCTCGCAACGTACCATTCACCTTCTCTAAATGACGATGACGTTTTTTCGCTTTTTCATAAGCGACTCGATTTTTTCGTAATTCGTGCAGCGAAAATGCCAGTCCAAGCGCCATCCAAGAGAGTAAGAGCGCATACAGTAACGTTTCTTGTGCAAGGTAAGCGCCTTCAAACTCAATTTTATCAATCACAATTTTGTGCTCACCAAGTGCCGCACCAGATCCGGTCGCGATATCAATACGTGTGATGTTTGAAAATTCAGGTGCAGAGTGTTCAATCGCGACTTTGTTGTCTACTAACCACCACGTCATCACCTGTAAATTTTTAATCGGAATTTCGATGATGTCGTTTGAACCGGACGGAGAAAACTGCATGCCATTGTATTTAATCGTGTACTCGTCGTCTGGTTTGGAATACTCAGGGTTATAGTTGCGCAGATATAAACGCAAATCATGGCTCGGATTGGGCCCCACCCCCGCCTCTTCATATCTCACTTTCAATCGAATCGTATGGTAATTGGAAAGGTCAATCCCCTGTGTTGGCGTTGTGGAATCGGTATAAACAGAGATTCCGCAATAAGGCCAAGCATACGAGCTTTGCTTTAAGTCACAGCTGAGAACTAGGCTTTGCTTATCGTAAATAATATCAGCCTCACTCAAGCCACCTTCGCTGGCGTCTTTAGTCGCATAGATATTGAAATGTTCTGGTGTAATGGTCAGCTTTCGTGTATCGCCAAGAACACTATAAAGCGCAACCAAACTAATAGTGCAAATAGAGAGGGCAAAGATAAATTTATGGATCCACTTCATGGGCGAGTGACCTGCTCAGCTTATATACAACACAATGTACTCAATGATTTTTCGAACTTCAAACAAAGTCATTTATCAAGAAACAAAATTACTTTTAGTCTTCGTTCTTACTTTCGATACATGGTAACGTGTTTTGAACCGTTATCACGTTTTTAAATCTCTCAAAAATGCGGTTCACTTGTTATTTGCGAAGCATTTCACAGCCGTATTTCCTAACCCATGAAGGCCAGTGCATAACATTTCAGAGCGATACATTTCGCTTTAATGTGCCTGTCAACCCTGCATCTCATCACCACTTCGGATATACTGTGCAAAAACACAATAATGAGTAATGTCATGTCATTAATTGCAACTGGTACGCTAAATAAAATGCGTGCATCTCTGGACGGTGCTGTTAGTTACCGTCTACCTGTTGGTGAGGAAGAAATTGATCTATCGCCGTTTCTGGGTAAAACGCTCACACTAACTCACACGGGCAATATTTTTTGTTGCTCATGTGGTAAGAAAACGAAAAAGAGTTATTCGCAAGGCCATTGTTTTGTCTGTATGAAAAAGCTAGCAAGCTGCGATATGTGCATCATGAAGCCAGAGACTTGCCACTACGACCAAGGGACTTGTCGCGAGCCACAATGGGGCGAAGAGAACTGCATGGTGGATCACTTTGTCTACCTATCCAATACATCCAGCTTAAAAGTTGGTATCACTCGTCATACGCAAATCCCAACTCGTTGGATTGATCAAGGTGCGACTCAGGGTTTGCCAATTTTTAAGGTAAAAACTCGACATATCTCCGGATTAATTGAAGTTGAACTGGCGAAACACATCGCAGATAAAACCAATTGGCGCACACTGCTGAAAGGCGATGGTGAACCAATGGCACTGCAAGATCGTTTTGCTGAGCTATTACCTTTAGTCGAAGACAAGATTGCTGAGATAAAACAGCAATTCGGTGAAGATGCAATTGAAATATTAAGCGAAAGCATTACCGACCTTAGCTATCCGGTGCAACAGCACCCAACTAAGATCACCTCGCATAATTTCGATAAAAACCCGGTTGTTACTGGCACTTTGCAAGGCATCAAAGGTCAATACCTCATTTTTGACACTGGCGTGATCAACGTAAGAAAATTCACTTCCTATGAAGTGGAAGTAAGCGCCTAGTTTCGTATGTAGCTGGTTTATTGAAATAAAAACGAAAAAGCTCGAGTTTGACTCGAGCTTTTGTTTTTCTATCAGGAAGATATGATCAGTTACGCATCAAGGATGTTTTCTAGTACATCGAACAACATATCGACTTCTTCTATTGTGTTGTAATGCATGCAACCAATTCGTACTACACCACCCGACTCTTCTAGACCAAGTTGACGAACTAAACCCAGCGCATAAAAGTGGCCGTTCCAAACACAGATGTTGTGTTCACCCAGCGTTTTCGCGATGAATTCTGGAGAATATAGGTCGAATGTTAGCGCAAAAGTTGGTGTGCGGAGTTGGCTATCTTCTTTCGCAATGCCAAATAGATTGACACCATCTAGTGCACTCAGACGCTGTAAGAAACGCTCACTCAAGCGTTGCTCATGTTGTTCATACAATTGGTAACTTTGCTCCAATCGTTGACGAAGAGGTAAACCGGCTTCACCAAATTGAGCCAGATACTCAACCGCAGCAACGACACCAGCAAGACCTTCAAAACTTTGCGTCCCCGTTTCAAATCGGCCTGGGCCAATATTGGTTGCAGGCTCGACTTTGTACGGACGAATACTGTGCAGCCACTGATCGGCAATGTAAGCAATACCAACGTGCGGGCCGAAAAACTTGTAAGCAGAGCACGCTAAAAAGTCACAACCCAACGCTTGAACATCAACCAAGTGATGCGGCGCGTAATGAACGGCATCCACATAAACTTGTGCCCCGACGTTGTGCGCCATGCTTACTACTCGCTGCACATCCACGATAGAACCAGTCGTATTCGATGCATAGGTCACCGCTACAAGGCGCGTTTTATCAGAAAGAAGACTGCTTAAATGCTCCAAGTCCAACGTACAATCATCTTCGTTGATACGAACCTGATGAACCGTAACGCCTTGATCTTCTGCCGCTTGTTGCCAGCTGGACACATTCGAATAGTGGTCCAAAGCAGAAACAATGATCTCATCTCCCTCTTGCCAATCTCGGCTAATCGCACGACTAAGCTGAAAGGTTAACGATGTCATGTTCGCGCCGAAGACGATATTGCCAGATGACGGCGCGTTTAGCAGAGCTTGCGCTGACTCGCGTGCATTTTGCATCACGTCAACCGTCTTTTGGCTAGAAAAATAATGCCCGCCTAAGTTGGCGTTGAAACGACCTAAATATCCCACCATGCTGTCTAGCACTGATTGAGGTACCTGTGACCCGCCTGGACCATCAAAAAACGTCACAGGTTTGTCGTTATGGTATTGAGCGAGCGCCGGAAACTGCTCTCTGATCAGATTAAGATTGAAGTTCATTGCGCTTATCCGTAGCCGTGAGTACAAACACATCCATATGACCCGCTTCATCATCAATGACAGAACGGATTGGGCACGCATTGTGCCACAGTTTACTGTCTGCCAATATTGCAACCTCACCCGTTTCTAACACCTTACGGAAAAATGGGGCTTGGTTATGACTGCTGTACAGCATGATGTCACCACCAATGATGTTATGACGTCCTACGCCAACCATTGCAATGTGATCAAAACCGTCTTGGTGCACACCTTCAGGTGCCACTTGAGTTTCTTCTTCTAGCGCTGTGATTCGGATTTGGTGAATTTCTATTTCCTGGCCGTTAGGCAAATGATTCGCATTGACAAACAATTCGCACATTTCTCGGAAACCATCACTGGTGAGAATATCCTTCTCAATCGGCTCAAATTGTCTTACAACATCACCTTGGAATCGGTTGATATCAGACGATTGAACAAAGCTGTTTTTGTTTAAGTCAATGACTTTGCCGTTATCAAAACCAACCACAGAATAACGTCTTAGTCGATACTGACCATCTGCATGCTCGGTACGAGGCAGTTCTTCAAACGATGGGGAAAGCTGCTCAATTGCTGCCATGCTGAGCTGTGTTAAATGCAGAGTATTCTCACGTGAATGTAACATCATTGTCTCCTTTAATGAGGCACATTAATTAACATTTAATTTACACACTAGGTTACGCAAATATTCTGTAATTGCCAGCTTTTAACGTTGATAGCTTCAACAAAACAACAAAAACAACACAACAAACCAATCCAAAGCAAAAATACAGAACCATGTTTCAGTTTTGCGCTTTGGCGATATTTGAAACTAGACTTCTCTACTACGAATAGAATTTTATGCTAGAAGTCAACGTTCTTTATCAATCTTTAGTGGGTTCTAATCTATAACCAATTATTCGATCACAATCGTTGTTTATGCTTTTAAAGCACTAAGAATTTCCATACAATCGAGGGAAATGTTCAGCCCTTTTTGGAGCCATAATGAGCGACGTAAAACATTGTAAACTATTAATTCTTGGTTCTGGTCCAGCAGGATACACAGCTGCCGTCTACGCAGCGCGTGCCAACCTAAACCCTGTGCTTGTGACGGGAATGCAACAAGGTGGTCAGCTAACCACCACTACTGAAGTTGAAAACTGGCCCGGCGACGCTGAAGGTCTGACAGGTCCTGCATTGATGGATCGCATGAAAGAGCACGCCGAGCGTTTCGAAACTGAGATCGTGTTTGATCACATCAACGAAGTAGAACTATCACAACGCCCATTTCGTTTAAAAGGCGATTCTGGCGAGTACACATGTGACGCATTGATTATTTCTACGGGTGCATCAGCAAAATACCTTGGCCTTGAGTCTGAAGAAGCATTTAAAGGTCGCGGCGTTTCTGCTTGTGCAACCTGTGACGGTTTCTTCTACCGTAATCAGAAAGTTGCAGTTGTGGGCGGTGGTAACACTGCTGTTGAGGAAGCACTTTACCTATCTAACATTGCGTCAGAAGTTCACCTGATCCACCGCCGCGATTCATTCCGTGCAGAGAAGATCCTTGTGAAACGTCTGATGGATAAAGTTGAAAGCGGTAATATCGTTCTTCATACCGATCGAACTCTCGATGAAGTACTTGGCGACGACATGGGCGTAACTGGCGTTCGTATTAAAGACGTCAACACAGGTGCGACTGAAGACCTTGAAGTGATGGGTGCGTTTATTGCGATCGGCCACCAGCCAAACACACAAATCTTTGAAGGCCAAGTAGACATGAAAGATGGCTACATCATCGTTAAGTCTGGCCTAGAAGGCAACGCGACACAAACTAGCATTGAAGGTGTATTTGCAGCAGGCGACGTTATGGACCATAACTACCGTCAAGCTATCACATCTGCAGGTACAGGTTGTATGGCGGCATTAGATGCTGAGCGTTTCTTAGACTCACTTGGTGACAAATAACTTTTCACATTTGTGTCATATCCTTAAAGCCCAGCGGTATTCCCGCTGGGTTTTCTTTTGTATACTACCGCCTCATTAAAACAATTATCATTAAGCCTTCACGATGGATAAGAAAAAGCAAAGCAGCTTGAATAAGTGGCTTAAGCAACAAAGTAAGTTAGCCAAGCGCTGGCTTATGATTGCGATAGGCCTAGGCGTACTTTCAAGCGTGTTTTTATTGGCTCAAGCAGCCCTGCTCGCCTCCATTCTGCACCAGTTAATCATTGACCAAGTCGACAAAGCCGACCTCATTTGGCATTTTGTTGGGCTTGGTGGCACGGTTATCGGTCGAGCTGCTTGTACCTGGGGTCGAGAGCTTGCCGGTTACCGTTGCGGTGAGCAAATTCGAGTTTATATTCGCCAACTCATTTTAGATAAAGTTCATAAACTTGGGCCCGCTTACATCAAAGGCAAACCTGCCGGCAGCTGGGCGACGCTCATCTTAGAGCAGGTAGAAGATATGCAAGATTTCTTCTCTCGCTACTTGCCTCAGATGTCATTATCGGTATTAGTGCCTTTCATTATTTTGGTTGTCGTATTCCCAGTAAACTGGGCGGCAGGCTTGATCTTCCTCGTCACAGCACCACTAGTGCCTATTTTCATGGCACTGGTTGGGATGAAAGCCGCAGAAGCAAACCGTAAAAACTTTAAAGCGATGCAGCGTTTGTCCGGTCACTTTTATGACCGCTTGCAAGCAATGACGACAATTCGCTTATTCGATAGAACAAAATCTGAAACTGAAACTCTGAAGGGTGCTTCGGAAGTCTTTCGTACTCGTACCATGGACGTTCTGAAGATCGCGTTTCTATCTTCTGCGGTTTTAGAGTTTTTCACTTCCATTTCTATCGCAATTACCGCCGTCTACTTTGGCTTTAGTTATATCGGAGAGCTCGATTTCGGCTACTACGGCACAGGTGTTACGCTGTTTGCTGGCTTGTTCATTCTGATTCTTGCGCCAGAGTTTTATCAGCCATTACGTGATTTGGGCACGTTCTACCATGCTAAACAGCAAGCGGTTGGCGCAGCAGAAAGTATTGTCGAGTTTCTGGATTTGGAAGTCGATCAAATCAAAGATGGTACCCAAGCGTTAGATAAAAACAGCCCTATCCATATTGAAGCGGACGAGTTAACTATTTTTAGTCCGGAAGGTAAGCAGCTCGCAGGTCCCCTATCCTTCTCTCTTGAAGCCAACAAAAGTACGGCTTTAGTTGGACCAAGTGGCGCAGGTAAAACAAGCTTGGTAAACACCATCCTCGGTTTCATGCCTTATCAAGGTAGCTTGAAGATTAATGGTTGTGAATTGTCACAACTGGATCTAGCCACATGGCGAGAGGCCGTAAGCTGGATTGGTCAAAACCCAATGCTATTACATGGCAGCATTCGAGATAACGTCACGTTAGGCAAACACAACATTCAAGATGCAGACGTTCATTCTGTTTTGAATGACTCTCATGCTGCTGAATTTGTCGAAATGCATGGGTTGGATTACCCGATATCTGACCGCTCTGGTGGTTTATCTGTCGGCCAAGCCCAGCGTTTAGCGTTAGCTCGCGCTATGCTACAAAATGGTCGTTTTTGGTTATTAGATGAACCGACCGCAAGCTTAGATGCTCGTAGTGAAAAACTCGTCATGGAAGGCATTAACAAGTACGCACATGCCACAACGAATTTGATGATTACTCACCAGTTGGCACCTTTACAAAGCGTATCGCAAATTCTTGTTATGCAGGACGGCCAGATTGTTCAACGTGGTGATTACGACACACTGTCGACAGAAGATGGCTTATTTAAAGACATGTTGGAAGCGAACCTCGCACAACGTGAAACAGACAAGGGGAACTTAGATGCGTGATTTACTCCCTTATCTAAAACTCTATAAGAAACATTGGTTTGGTCTTTCTCTAGGTATGCTATTGGCATTTCTGACCTTAGCTGCATCTATTGGCTTATTAACGCTATCGGGTTGGTTTATTTCAGCCGCAGCGGTGGCAGGCTTGACGGTTGCTCGTGAGACCTTCAACTACATGTTACCAGGTGCCGGGGTACGCGGCGCTGCAATGGCTCGAACCGCAGGTCGATGGGGAGAACGTGTCGTCAGCCACAATGCGACGTTCAAGTTACTTACCGATCTACGTATCTTCTTCTTTAAGAAACTTGCACCACTGATTCCGGGTCGTGTCTCTACGATGCGTGATGCTGATCTGCTCAACCGCCTAGTGGCGGACGTTGACGCGATGGATCACGTTTATCTTCGACTTATCAGCCCTATCGTGATTGGCATTTTTGGCATATTGAGTTTAACGGCTGTCCTGGCGTTCTTTGATTGGCATCTCGCGCTGCTGCTTGGCTCGATTCTTACCGTCATGTTGTTTGTATGGCCAGTGTTGTTCTATAAACTTGGTAAAAGTAATGGCGAGAATCTCACTCATCATAAAGCGCAATTGCGAGTGGCGACTCTGGACTGGCTTCAAGGCTACAGCGAACTGAGTATCTTTGGAGCAGAAGAGCGTTATCGCAATCTCATTCTAGAGAAGCAAAAGCAGCTGCTGTCTAATCAGTTTGTGAACGCGAATTTAACGGGCATGGCTTCAGGCCTGCTTATGCTTGTGAACGGTCTTACACTGGTTGTGATGCTTTGGTTTGCTGCAGACGGCGTAGGAGGTCATGCTCCTGATCCTTGGATTGCGTTGTTTGCATTTGCAACGATGGCAAGTTTTGAAATTTTGATGCCTATTGCGGGCGCGTTCCAGTACCTGGGGCAAACGTTGACTTCTGCTCGTCGTTTAAATGAAGTAATTTTGGCTGAACCTGACGTTGTCTTCCCTGAGCAATCGAAACATAAAGGCACAACGTTAGACATTGAATTCGACAACATTGACTTCACTTACCCTGACGGTCAGCAAAAGGTGCTGAAAGACTTGTCACTCTCACTACCGTTGGGCACTAAAACAGCCATTGTAGGTCAAACAGGTTCAGGTAAATCAACACTCATTCAGCTTCTTTGTCGCTACTGGGATGTTAACCAAGGTGAAGTTCGAATCGGTGGTACAAAACTGCAAGATTGGAGCGAGTCTGACCTGCGAGAAGCAATGACAGTGGTCAGTCAACGCGTTGATGTACTGAATGGAACACTGCGTGACAACTTACTTATGGCCGCTCCAGAAGCAAGTGATGAGCGACTGTCTGAGATTCTTCAAAAAGTCGAACTTGGTGGCCTTCTTGAGGCTCCAGGGCTAGATGCTTGGTTAGGCGACGGTGGTCGTCAGTTATCTGGTGGAGAGAAACGCCGAATCGGTATCGCTCGCGCATTGCTACGTGATGCGCCAATCCTACTCTTGGATGAACCAACTGAAGGTCTCGATAAGCGTACGGAACAGAAAGTGATGGCGCTTTTCAATGAGCACTTTGCTAATAAGACAGTGATATTCATTACACACCGACTAATAGAGCTAGAAAGCATGGATAGCATCTGTTTGATGGAACAAGGTGAGATCATCGAACAAGGCGATCATCCAACGCTACTCGCTCAAAAAGGGCGTTACTACCAGCTATTACAGTCTCTATAATTCGATTTTCAGTGACGAGAAGGGCTCATCAAACGATGAGCCCTTTTGTTATTCCTGTATTGTTAATTGGCTAGTTAAGTACGTATAAAAGGCTGATTTACCGACCTGATTTTTTGAGATAAGCCGCCATTTCATCTTCCGGAACCATCCCTCCACCTGTTGCCCAAACAAGATGCGTTGCGTTTCTGAGTTTTTCTTCGTCAAATTGCATTCGAGACTGATAAGCATGATTATTCGAGACGTGCACTACCCCAACCATACCGGCTAATGCAGAAGGCTCTAGATTAATGCCTTCTAGTTCACTTAACTCACCCAAGTGGTGATACATACGAGCATCATCAATGGTGTAAAAGCCATCAATTAGCCTTTCCATCGCTCTACCGACAAAGCCCGACGCACGCCCTACTGCCAATCCATCAGCAGCGGTCATGTTGTCGATACCCAAATCTTGTACCGCAATCTCGTCATGCAAGCCGGTATGTACGCCCAACAACATGCACGGAGAGTGCGTTGGCTCTGCGAAAATACAATGAACATGCTCACCAAACGCGACTTTCAAACCAAATGCCACACCACCAGGCCCACCGCCAACACCACAGGGTAGATAAACAAAGAGCGGATGATGCTCATCAACCACGACTCCCAAGTCATCAAACTGCTGCTTAAGACGCTCACCCGCAACAGAGTAACCTAGAAACAACGTCTGCGAGTTTTCATCATCAATAAAGAAGCAGTTAGGATCTTGCTCAGCTTCTTTACGACCTTGCTCAACAGCAACACCATAGTCTTGCTGGTACTCCACCACTTTGACGCCATGTGATCGGAGCTTATTTTTCTTCCACTCCCGCGCATCAGAAGACATGTGAACCGAGACTGAAAAACCAAGCTTTGCACTCATGATGCCAATGGACATACCGAGGTTACCCGTTGACCCAACAGCAATACTGTACTGCTTAAAAAACTGCCGAAACTCATTGCTGAACAATTTGCTGTAATCATCGGTTTCGCAGAGTAAGCCAGCTTCAAACGCCAACTTTTCGGCATGGGTGAGCACTTCATAAATGCCACCTCTCGCTTTGATAGAACCAGAAATTGGCAGATGACTGTCTTTTTTGAGCATTAAACGACCCAATATTGGCGTGTCGTATTGCTGCTCCAAACGCACTTTCATCTTGGGAACATCCACCACAGAAGACTCAATGATGCCATGCGAAGCTTCCGTTTCGGGAAACGCTTTCATCAAATAAGGCGCAAATCGTGCTAGCCGTTCACTCGCAGCTTGAATATCTTTCTCATCTAGCCCCACATAGGGCAAACCTTCTGCTAAAGAGGTTATGTTTGGGTTAAACCAGCAAACCTCCTTAAGATCGATAAGTGGCGCCAAGAGTGGGAACTGCTTGATCAGCGCTTCAATATTCGCCTTGGTCATTTTACCTTCCTGGAGTGATGTGAGTTGAGATAAACAAAAGCGCCGCAATTGCGACGCTTTCATGAATAACAGTGAATTTGATTTTATGCGTAGTTTTTCTCAAACTCTTGCATAAAATCGATTAACGCTTGTACACCTTCTAGCGGCATGGCGTTATAAATGGAAGCTCGCATACCACCAACGGCTCGGTGCCCTTTTAGTGATTTCAGCCCTTTGGCATCGGCTAGTTCAAGGAAGGTTGCATCCAGTTCAGGTTTCGCAAGCTGGAATGGCACATTCATCAAAGAACGGTTTGCTGAGTGCACGCCATTACGGTAGAAATCAGACTGATCGATGTAATCATACAGTAGTGCGGCTTTAGCGCGGTTCACTTGCTCGATCGCTTTTACCCCACCCTGCGCCTTCAACCATTTGAAAACAAGACCAGACAGGTACCATGCAAAGGTTGGTGGCGTGTTGAACATTGATTCTTTCTCAGCCAGAACAGTGTAATCCAAGATACTTGGCAGTACCTGCTTCGCCATACCTAACAAGTCATCGCGCACGATAGCGATAGCGATGCCTGAAGGACCAATGTTTTTCTGAGCGCCCGCATAAATCACACCGTATTTCGATACATCAATCTCACGAGAAAGAATCGTCGAAGACATGTCAGCAACGATTGGTTTGTCGGTGACAGGAAGATCGTTAATCTCGATACCGTCAATGGTTTCATTTGGACAGAAATGCACGTAAGCCGCTTCTGGAGCAATTTTCCATTCGTTTGCAGGTAGAACGGCTACTTTTCCGTCGATTTCTGTTTTTGCATCAAATACGTCTGGCTCGCAGTATTTCTTCGCTTCAGCTACCGCACTTTCAGCCCAATAACCGCCGTCGATGTAAGTTGCCGTCTCGGCATCACCAAGTAAGTTTAGAGGAACAGCAGCAAACTGAGCACGAGCACCACCTTGGCAGAACAGCACTTTATAGTTGTCCGGAATATTCAGAAGATCACGTAAATCCTGCTCGGCTTCTTCTGCAACTTTGATGAACTCTTTGCTTCGATGGCTGATTTCCATGACCGAAGTACCAAGGCCTTGCCAATCGATTAGTTCCTGTTGTGCTTGCTGCATAACTGCTTTAGGCAGACCTGCTGGCCCTGCACTGAAGTTAAATACGTTGTCCGTATTTTGTTCCATGATGCTCATTGCTCCTGCTATGTAAATATTACGAAATTAATATCACGTTTTCGCAGCGATAAAAACAAGAAAAGAGGTCTTACGACCTCTTTTTAAAGACTAAGCGTTAAATTGGATTAATTCCGCAACAATACTTGGCTACTGTTGTTGCATCAAGGCGGGCATAAGTAGCGCCACTAATGGGAACTCATGTCCATTTTCGAACTTCAATTTACCGTCACCGATTTCTGCTTTGAGTTGATAACCGCCCTCGACTTTCTCGATCAACTCCATGATGAGCAGCTCATCGATTCCTTCTTGAATAAATGGGTAGTGCGTCACTAATTCGTCAGAGAAGTAAGTACTGAGCTCACCAGTAGTCGCCGTCATCAACTTCATTGGGTCTTGAGTAATGTGGTCAGTACCTTCAGGAATGGATAATTGCCACTCGTTATGGAACTTACCGTCACCAAACGCAAGTGAAAGCTCATTCACGGATAAATCAAAACCTTTGCTAAACAGCGTGTCAACATGCGGCAATAAGCTCGCAATTTCCTGCTCGTCTAACATTGGAGAGCTTTGATAGATAGACATAATTTGGTCAAATGACTGGCTATCCACATCTGCAATTGAGAAATCCAACTTAAAGTTATCGACATCCGTACCATCAGTTAAACGCAGTTTCTTAGCATCTAGGTTCAGCTGACTGTTCAGCTTATCACCAGACTCATTCATCGTAGTGTTGCCACGGTAACTCGCATTCTCAATCAAAAAGACAGGCGTTAAGTTCGAATCAACCACATCCAGCTTCTCTAGAGAAAAAGATTGCTCACCCAGCCAATAGCCTTTTGCTTGCTTACCTTTACCCTGACCTGTCAATGCATTCAGATGAAGCTCTTCACCGTTTTCAAAATCCACTTGAACAGAAGGAACAGAAACTTGGTAATTGAGATCACCCAATACCGTCACATCCCCTGTCACTTTTGCAGGGCTTGTAGAAACAGAAACACCTTGCGCTTCGTTACGATAATGCCAACTGTCTAGGTCAAGGGTGAATGCCGTATTGCCATTTAGTTGAGTCTGACTATGCATCGTGAGAGGCAAAAAGTCATTGTCCACCAATTTTGAATCTGCTGTTAGGCTTGTTAGACCGTGGCTAACATCACTGGTTACGTCAAACGTCGTTGGCATACCATCACGCTCTAGCTGCGTTTTAAGCTCAGGGTCAACAACTGAATAACGAGTCAGCACGACTGAAGACAAATAGCCACGCTGATACTCGACCACTTCGCCTTTAATCATTTCATCATTCATATTGGTAATACCATCTTCAATGATGGACTGACCAATTTGTCCGACAGCCAATGGCCAACACAGCGCTAATGAGATAGCACCACCAATGGCGCCGATTTTTTTAAGATTTTGCATAACGTCACTTATTAGGTATTTTCGGTCAGTCTACCCCAAACCACCTGCGGAGAAAACATTGAGACAAATCAGACTATTGATGCTTATTCTAGTCCATTAATCAGGAATCATACTTGGCTCCCACTCATCATGTCCTTTTATTGTTAAAGTTTGCGTGGCGAAGTTTTAACCGGAGCTAAAACATCTGTGAATCGTTATGCTGTGTTGTGTCTCGACAACAACCCAATCAGTGCTGAACAGTTTCGATTGGAGCTGTCTGCCTTCTCAAGTAAGTTTGATATTTTTTCTGTCGAATCGATAGAAGAGGCTCAAAGCGCTTTAGAGTATCTGGAAGAAAGAGAACAGACTGTTGCTTTAGTCATAGCGAGCCATCACGCTCATTTTAATGGCGTGGATTTTCTTATTGGTTTAGACCGGATGCCGCATACCGAGCAAGCAAGAAAAATTCTTATTAGCTGCTCGTCTGATATAGAGGCAATTCTCACTGCCGTTAATGAGGGCAGGCTCGACCACTGCCTCACTAAACCTTTGCCAGATCACGTCTTATTTAACACAGTGCAAAAAGAGCTGACCCAATTTATATTGCGAAACGGTAAAGAAGACCTGCTAAGTTACAGTCAGATATTGGATCATCACAGCTTGTTGCGAGCGCACATC
Source organism: Vibrio sp. M60_M70 (assembly GCF_037162085.1). NCBI lineage: Bacteria > Pseudomonadati > Pseudomonadota > Gammaproteobacteria > Vibrionales > Vibrionaceae > Vibrio > Vibrio sp. M60_M70. Next base: position 1,383,956 of record NZ_JARLUL010000001.1, on the reverse strand, counting down.
AATAATCAGATGAGCCATTATCAAGCGGGCTTTTTACACGACTACCACTCGATGTCTGATGCCGAGTTAGCCGAGCAAGTGATCTCCGCTCTCCAGCAGTTTTTCAAAGATAACGACGAAACAAGAGCGTGCCGTACATACTCACCTGAACACTTATTAACCGTGGAAGGCGAGCCAAATAGCTTTTTGTGGTTTATTACCGATGGTGAAGTGGCTCTGTACAAGCGCGATGAACAAGGCATGCAGCGAGAGGTTGTACGCCATAACAAAGGTAATATTGTCGGAGGCATGTCGTTTGTTACTGGGGAATGTTCTTTCTCGACAGCCCTAACGCTGACAAAGACAGAGGTCATCAAACTCGATCGCAACGTATTCAATAAAGTGATGCAAAGCGACTCAAACTTGCTGCCTCTTTTTACAAACTTGCTTTTACGCCACTTCAACCGCCGATTACAAAGAAGCATCAACACAAAGCTGCAACTTCAAAAAACGCTCGAATCGCTGGAGTCTGCCCACCAGCAACTCATTGAAAGAGAAAAAATGGCGATGCTCGGCCAGTTGGTTGCGGGCGTGGCGCATGAACTAAATAATCCGATAGCAGCGATATTGAGGGGCGTAGAGAATTTAACGCATACGCTTGCACGATTACTTAACGAAGTACCCAGTTCCGATATACAAATCAAAGGCATTGAGTTACTGAGCAAAGCTCAAACCGCAAAACCCGCTTCAACCGCAGAGCTCAGATCACGCGTTAAAGCACTTAATCATGCCCTTCCAGACCGAACACTGGCTAAGAAAGTGGTGAACCTTGGGCTAGAGTCAGATCACGAGTTACTCACTCAACTAACGAAAAAACAGCAAGTGTCTTCTCATGTTCTCGATACTCTTGAGCAATACCACAAAGCAGGTTCCACTCTTCGCTCGATTAACGTCTGTGCTGCGCGAATTGCAGATATGGTGAAAAGCCTTAAAGGTTACGCACGCTCAGATGATGAGACCCAGCACTATGCTGATATTCATGAAGGTATTGAAGATACCTTGGTGATCTTCGAAAACAAACTAAAAATACATCAGGTTTCCACTGATTATGCGGATTTACCTCCTATCCTTTGTCAACCAATCGCACTCCAACAGGTATGGACGAATTTGGTCTCTAACGCCATTGATGCATTTCCGGAAAAAGGCGTTTTAAAAATACAAACACGTCTTACAGAAAAAGATCATACACATTACGCCGTTATCTCGTTTGAAGATAATGGGTGTGGCATTCCTGAATCGCAAAGAGAAGCCATTTTCGAGCTCAACTTCACGACGAAAAAAGAAGGCAACTTTGGTTTAGGCATTGGGCTGTCCATCTGCCAGCAAATCGTGACAGCACATAAGGGATGGATTGACGTCGAATCAGAACTCGACAAGTTCACACGAATGACAGTCTGGTTACCAGTCATCGAAAAAGGAGATGAAATATGACCAAGTATTTAATTTTATGTGTCGATGACGAACGAGAAGTCTTGGATAGCGTACTCCAGGATCTCGCTCCCTTTGAGGAACATTTTATTGTCGAGGGAGCGGAATCAGTCACTGAAGCAAGGCAAGTGATCGAGGAGATGGCGGAAGAGGAAGTTCAGCTTGCGCTCATTTTATGCGACCACATTATGCCGGAGCAAACTGGGATTAGCTTCTTAATCGAACTCAGTCAAAATGGTGACACAAAAGCGGCCCGCAAAGTCTTACTTACAGGACAAGCCGGCTTAGAAGACACCGTTGAGGCCGTCAATAACGCAAGTCTGGACTATTACATAGCCAAACCATGGAGAGGTGAAGAGTTGAGAAAAGCAATCGTGTCTCAGCTTACTGCTTTTATGATTGCAAATGATGATAACTTATTATCTTGGACTCAAGTCCTTGATTCTGAGGCGATCCTCAATGCCATGGCTGAACGCAGAGCAAGCTTCGGCGAGTAATATGCGTGGCTCTAGCTTGAATGTCACCAAAGCCAGCTGATCCACGTTATTTCGCGCAATAGCGCGAGTATGGAAAAGCATCACTATTTATCCGATTGATGCTCTTAGACGTTATGTATATGGCGTAGTTTTTGCTTAAACCAACTAACTATTAAGTTAATTGACAAAACATCGACACATTTTTGTTGGTCGTGGACCTTCCTTTTTATTATGATGTCGGACAAATCAGATTACGGTTCAAGTGGTTACTTGAATCCATGGAAATAATGAACAAGGTTTATCGTTAGTTATGCGTAAAACACTATTAGCCGCTGCCTTACTAGTGGCATCAAGCCATGCCCTAGCCGCAAACGACCGCAATGCGCCAGCAACTATGAGCAACTTTAGCTACGACTATTTCGAAGCACGTATTGGCGCAAGTCCTGTGACATTTGGTGCTGGATTCAGCAAATCAATTCACCCTAACGCACATGTTATTGCTCGTATCGACTCTGAGTTTGAAAGTGATTTTGACTCAGCCGCTGGTTTTGGCTTTCATTCGCCACTAAACAACTGGGCTGACCTTACAGGTGAAATGCTAATGCGCGTTGTACAACCTTCAAGCGATAGCAGCACTGACGTAGGTATGGAACTGAACTTAGGTGTTCGTCAATGGTTAGGTCCTCAATTAGAAGTAGGCGGCAAAGTCGGCTACGTATCTATTGATAACGATGACGACTGGACCGGTGCAGCATACGCTCGTTTCCACTCAACTGAGCTTTTCTCTCTAGGTGCTGAAGCGCGTATCAACGACTTTTATGGTGATCAGGTAATGTTCACCACGCGTTTTAAGTTTTAAGATTTGTGCTTTAAGAAAAGAGCAAATTAAAAAACAAAAACCGAGGCCCATGCCTCGGTTTTTTTGTCTAATCTAATGACTAACTCAATGAAGTGGTCAAAAACTTCAATGTCCTTTTTCCGCTTTCAACACTTGCCTTTACGACCCGCTAACTCCATCAAAACGAGTCAATCATCGTGCGTTTAGCTTGCTTACTCACACAGCGCCAATAACTGCTTTTTACGCGGCTCTTGAATCAGTTTCCAATGAACACCGTCAGTTGCACCAGCGAATTTCCAAAGCAACTTAACATCAACGTCATTGCCATAAGCCACTTTAACTTTGTTGAAGACTTTTACAGGTCCAAGTTCTAAAAAGGTTTCTACGTCATCAACACCTGCTTTCTTGACCATTCGCTCAAGAGTTAACTGCATATTTGGCAGATCTCTCAAACGTCTACTGGCAGAAGACTTTTGATATTTTCGTTCCTTAATTGAGTATTCAATTGATTTTTGTACCAGTTCATCGAGCCCTGCATATCCGGATTCAAATAAATCTGTTACGTCATAATAATTTACGGTTGCCGTCGTCTGTTTTTTGACGTGCTTATATTTTTCGCAATTCAGTTGAGTAAATACTTCGTCCAATCCATTACCACCACGTAAGTAGCAGCAATCATTGCTAACAAGCGCAAACATAGCGTCATCGGTGAATAAACCGATACCACCGAACATAGAACGTTTTTGATACTCACTAAAGTTGCGTACATATTTAAAAAAGCTTGGTCTGTCATGTCCATTGACCTCTTTAATCTGAATAAATTACCCCGATTAGCGATGTCACCAGATAAACAGCAGCTTATAGCGAATTATAAATGTCGATTTGTTGGCGATATTTTTGTGAGTTGTGCTCACCAACTTGCTTAATCATACTTAACGTTGAAAAATAAGTTAGGACATAGGTCACATATAAAAAAGTATATATTCTGCATACGTGATTAGTTTCACACTTATTATTCATGTGGTGATATTTTTTTGACGCACGGCATGCCCAAAACACGCCATCATTATGATCTCGCTGGCAATTACGAGCACGTGATACGCATTTAATTGATAAAGAATACGCTGTAAGGGTACACTGTACGAAAGATCTCAAGTACAGCGTCACAATGGAACATTTATCATTTTTTTGGCTGCCAAATAATAAAGATAAGCTTATAAACGCACTGGAATCCGAGTTTGCTCAGCTGGTAGAACAGTCCATCTCAACGGGTAAGATTTCATTACCCCCTATTCCTGATGTCGTGCTTAAAATTCAGCAGTTATGTGTCGAAGAACACACCACTATTTCAGATGTTGCTAACTGTTTGTTAGAAGATCCCGGCTTGGCGGCGGTCGTTCTGCGAGTAGCAAACTCTGTAATTTTCAATCGCAGAAACATTACCTGCAACGACTTAACTACCGCGGTATCTCGCCTTGGTATACTGCGCGTGCGTGATATTGTTACCGCACAAGCGATTGAACAACTTAAACATTCAGTAAATTTAACCAAAGAATGTAATGCCATCTTGGTGAAAAGTGCAGCGGTATCCCGAGAACTCGGTGCCGTCATGGTGATATTGGTTCAATCGTTTCGTAAACACGAGCCAGGTACTTATGGGCACTTGGAGCAAGAAAAGGCATTGCTGGTTGGTCTGCTAGCCGATATCGGTTTGTTTTGTCTAATTAACGAGTACCACCTGTACTTAGATAGAGGCAATTACCTAGATCCTGAAATTGCGTTGCAAATCTTCCAAACTCGTTGTTCAGCAACAAGCAAACTGGTGCTCGAGCGCTGGGGATTTGACAATGACTTTAGAGAGGTCTCCTCAAACGAGAAGTACGAGCAAACGCGACCGGAAGTGAGTTATTTAGACATTGCAAGAATCGCGCATCACCTATTGATGTTCCGCAATCATGATGAACGCATTGATGAACACGAAGTTGAATTCAACTTAACAGGTGCAGAGGTCTTGTATGAACTCAGCAATATGAGTGATACTGACTTCAATGACCAAATACGTGCAGTGCTAAGTGCTAGCGGCTTGTAATTTATCGTTTTCTCACACCTAATTCGCGATAAACGATTCGCTCAAGGCTGAGCAGCGTTTGGTATTTGGTGAAATATCTCTCTAATTTCAACCGATAAATAATTTGATTTATGTGTGTTGGTATTATCTCAAAAAAGGAATCATAGAGCTTTATGTTCTCAGGGATGCTATTTATTTTCGCTCCACTTGTTGTGGGGTATCTAATTCCTATATCTCGAGCCTCGTTACTGGAGAAGATCAATCAATCAACGTCCTACCTTATTTACGTCATTTTGTCGTTGATGGGACTTAGCCTAGCAGCGCTCGATAACTTAAGTAGCAACTTACAGAGTATTCTCCTCTATGCGAGTACTTTCTTTTTATGTTTAAGTACCTGTAACCTGTTAGCGCTGCCTATTATCGATAGGATTATTCCTCTCCAGACCAATCAGAATCAAAAGAAGCTGCCACTATCCTCGATGGCTTTAGAGTCAGTAAAGCTGATTGTTGTCGTTGGTGGCGGGCTAGTAGTTGGTCTGCTGTTACCCATCGATTTAAGTTGGGTGGATACAGCGAGCGAATGGATACTCTTCCTGCTCCTATTTTTTATTGGTATTCAGCTTCGCAATAGTGGTCTTACTCTTCGCCAAATTTTATTAAATAAACAGGGTATGGCCATTGCGGCAGTTGTGATCGCAACATGTATGCTTGGTGGCGTTATTGCAGCGATACTTTTGGACCTTCCTCTCTATCAAGCCCTCGCGATGGCTTCAGGCTTTGGCTGGTATTCACTCGCAGGAATTTTGATGGGAGACGCTTTTGGCCCCGTGTTTGGGGGAGCATCTTTCCTGATCGAATTGATGAGAGAGCTGGTCGCGCTGGTAGCCATTCCTCTCTTTATTCGCAGCTATCCGTGCACAGCAATTGGTTATGCAGGTGCAACAGCAATGGACTTTACCCTACCTGTTATTCAGACTACAGGTGGTGTGCGTTGTGTCCCAGTCGCCATCGTTAGTGGGTTTATTTTGAGTTTACTGGTACCAGTTATGATGCTTTTCTTTGTATCACTTGCTAGCTAGATCTCAGGTTTTCGCTTTAACATCCATTACAATACGGCAAAAATTCAAATACCCAGTTAACGTCAAAGTGATCAAGATTTTGGCAATAATCCGCTTTCTTTTTGTCAATTAGCCCAATGATTTATCACGACTAAAGAGAAAGAAGGGTGAAACATCAACTTATGTGCCTTGCGTTAATAAAGGGATAACAACCAGAAGGAAGAAGAATGAAACGCTTTGTCGTTGCAGCGCTCCTCGCTACAAGCTCAACTTTTACGTTTGCCGCAGATCAACAATGTCTTGCCAGCAAATACGACGGCTATGTTGATGCCTCACTACAGTGGTATCAAGATCTTGTTAATTTGACGGTTACCCAGTATCCAGATCTAAAAGAAGTTAGCCAGTGGTTCTTGGACGGCCGTAAACATCACTTTGAATTAAACCGTGAAGCAGTTCACTACTTTCTAGAGAACGATCCTAGCCGTGTTGCAACAGAACAGCCAATCGAAGCATGGCTAAAATTAGAACAACACGACGTTAAGCAGCTAGCAAGCCGAAGTGATAAGCTAGGTGAAGTCGCAAAACAAACGTTTAGTGACCGTCAATCGACTAACCACCCAAAAAACTACGAGCTTCGTTCAGCATTCGCCGACCTGCTTAGCCATCCACAACAAATTGATACCGCGCTTAATAAGTACAATCAGTCAATAGAGAAGATTGAAAAGCAGAAGTGTGATTAATTAATCGTTGAGGATGCTCGAAAACGCCGAGTGTTTTTAACACATTAAAATCAACGATTTTTTAATGCGAAGATTGTAGCCCTCACCTAAAATTTTCATTTCAGCAACATGGGTTTCAACAATTAAAACGGGACTTTGCGCCCGTTTTAGTTTAGATTGTGCCGCTCGCATTACCACAATAACTACAAAGATTCTTTGCTATGGTTAAGGAACAAAAAACCGCTGACGTTAGCTTTGAGAGCTTGCTAAAGATCTTCACTGTCCCAGAAGGTCCTGACTCAACGTTAACCAAAATTGACGAGAGCCTCTCGCGAAATCTAAATCAATTTCTTCGTGAACACATCGTGGCAGAAGAAAAGCCTTTACGCGAAATCGAAAAAGACTTTTCTTCTGCTCAGATTCCTGAGCAGCCAGAGTTCGTGTCAGATCATACAGAACACTTACTCGACACTTTGGTGTCGCACTCCGTTCACACTTCTTCACCAAGCTTCATTGGTCATATGACATCGGCGCTGCCTTATTTCTTGATGCCACTGTCAAAGATCATGATCGCCTTAAACCAAAACCTGGTAAAGATAGAGACTTCTAAAGCCTTTACCCCGCTTGAACGTCAAGTTTTGGGCATGCTACATCGCTTGATCTATGGTCAGAGCGATACGTTTTACGATCAGTGGATGCATAGCGCAAACCACTCATTGGGCGCATTTTGCTCCGGCGGTACCATTGCCAATATCACTGCACTTTGGGTAGCACGTAACAAGGCGTTAAGAGCCAATAGTTCATTTAAAGGCGTTGAGAAAGAAGGCCTATTTAAAGCCATGAAGCATTATGGCTACGATGGCTTAGCGGTATTGGTGTCTGAGCGTGGTCACTACTCCCTTAAGAAAGCAGCCGATGTACTAGGTTTAGGTCAAGAAGGCTTGGTTGCGGTTAAAACGGATGCCAACAACCGTATTATTGTCGACGACCTTAAAGCGAAAATTGTTGAACTAGAGAAACAAAACATCAAGCCTATTGCTGTTATTGGTGTAGCTGGTACAACAGAGACAGGTAATGTCGACCCGCTACCTGAAATCGCAGAAGTCTGCCAAGCTCACGGTTGTCATTTCCATGTGGATGCCGCATGGGGTGGCGCAACACTTATGTCTAATCACCACCGTCACCTTCTTAACGGTGTGGAAATGGCAGACTCAGTAACCATTGATGCGCACAAGCAACTCTACATCCCGATGGGCGCTGGTATGGTTCTGTTCAAAGACCCTGACGCAATGAAATCCATAGAGCATCACGCTCAATATATCTTGCGTAAAGGCTCAAAAGACCTAGGCAGTCATACATTAGAAGGCTCTCGTTCAGGCATGGCAATGTTGGTCTATGCCGCAATGCACATCATCAGCCGCCCTGGCTATGAGCTGCTGATAGACCAAAGCATTGAAAAAGCTCGCTACTTTGCAGATTTAATCAAGCAGCAAGATGATTTCGAATTGGTTTCTGAACCAGAGCTTTGTCTCCTCACATACCGCTACTTGCCGCCATTCATCCGTGAGGCATTAGCAAAAGCGGAAGGTTCACAAAAAGAACAACTGAATGAACTGATTAATGAATTAACACAGTTTATTCAAAAGCGTCAGCGTGAAACGGGCAAATCGTTTGTTTCACGTACAAGACTGAACCCAGACCAATGGCAGCGCATGAACACGATTGTGTTCCGAGTGGTTTTGGCAAATCCGCTGACGACCAAAGAGATTTTGAGTTCGGTGCTTGATGAACAGCGTGAAATCGCCAAGCAAGCACCAAATTTGATGGAAAGAATTCAGCAGGTGGTCACTAATATCCAATCGTCTTAATGGCCCGAAAGAGTTACATCAATTTGAAATTTTTTTTCGTTTTGATGTAACTCAAACATCATTCTCGTGCGACTGGCGCAACAAAACATCGATTACACATCCAATTCTGTAGTTTTTACAACATTTTGTTTGAGGCCTGTCAAATTCTCACTAAATAGTATCCGTTATTGGTTTAGACTGATTGAAGATCAGGTTTATACTGATTCTATGGCGCTGGTTGTTTTCGTTAACGCCCCACTCTACTCTGGAATCTTCGTGTTTCCTTTCGTTAACAGAGCCAGCGAGTTGTTCTCTATACCCTCGTGAACACTATGAATACATTAGAAAAAATTCAAAAAAACCTGGAGAATTTCAGTAAGTCAGAGCGCAAAGTTGCGGAAGTAATTATGGCGTCTCCACAAACTGCAATTCATTCAAGCATTGCAACGTTGGCTAAAATGGCTGATGTTAGTGAGCCCACTGTAAACCGCTTCTGTCGTCGTCTGGACACCAAGGGCTTTCCAGATTTTAAGCTTCACTTGGCACAGAGCCTAGCCAACGGTACCCCTTACGTTAACCGTAACGTGGAAGAAGACGATGGCCCAGACGCGTACACCCATAAGATTTTCGAATCGACCATGGCGTGTTTAGATGTCGCGAAAAACAGCCTAGATCCAATGCAAGTGAACCGTGCGGTCGATTTGCTAACGCAAGCGAAGCGCATTTCATTCTTTGGCCTTGGTGCATCATCTTCTGTAGCCCGAGACGCACAAAACAAGTTTATTCGCTTTAACATTCCAATTACTTGTTTTGAAGACATTGTCATGCAGCGCATGAGTTGTATTAACTGCAGTGATAATGATGTTGTGGTTCTTATTTCTCACACAGGTCGAACGAAGAGTCAGGTCGAAATAGCAAACCTTGCTCGTGAAAACGGCGCGACGGTCATTGCGATTACAGCAAAGGACTCACCGCTAGAAAAGGCAAGTTCACTCGCTATTACGCTTGATATTCCTGAAGATACCGACGTTTATATGCCAATGGCGAGTCGAGTTGTACAGATGACGGTGATTGATGTACTGGCAACTGGCTTCACACTCCGCCGTGGTACAGGTTTCCGTGAGAACCTAAAACGAGTAAAAGATGCGTTGAAAGACAGTCGCTATGACAAACTAAGTCAGTACTAAGTCCTGCTGTTTAGTGAAAGATTTAATAAAGGGGAGCTCAACGCTCCCCCTTTTTTAATGTGCTTTAGATCAATACCTCAACCCAAGTCGTTCACACTCGATAAGTCCGTTCTTGATTCAAGCACTTCTACAGAGCTCACGTGTTGTGTGCTCTCTGCCACACACTCTCCACTGCAATCACAGACTTGCTGCAATATGTATATCAAACGTTCCTGATTAAGGGGTAACGGGTTGCCTTTGATCGCCATCGACTTAAGCGCATCGTTCGCCACTTGTTCAAAAGAAGTTTGGCATACTCCGAATTGGCCAAGTAACGGCAACGCTAACTTATCTAACACCATATTTACCCAAAGAACCCCATCGTGCTCATTCGCGTTCGCACGATCGGTAACCAATTGGGCAAGTTTACGATAACGACTTATCACATCATTCCTGCCAGCGAGCTTCGCGGCGTTAATATTTTCCTGCATCACGTGCGGTGCAAGACGCGCCGTGATCACGCTGTGGGGAGCATCTAACTTACCTCCTAACGCCGACGCAAGCCCATGCGCAGCACCTAATTTGGCATTAGTAATGGCCATGCCACCGAGCAACGCAGCGAACGATAAATCCGACCGAGCCTTATGATTATCTTGCTTACAAGCAGCAATCACTGAACGGCTTAAACGACGAAGTCCCTCTTCGCACACCATATCTGTAAGAGGGTTTGGCTCACCACACACATACGCTTCCATCAAATGAGTGAACGCATCCATCGCGCCACGCCCGGATGTGTATTGATCGGTTCCATAAGTGAGCGTCGGATCCACAATGGCAACGTCTGCCAGCATATCTGGGCTTCGAAGACTCACTTTCACTTTATCTTGTCCAGACTTCAACACCGCATTTCGAGTCACCTCTGAACCCGTGCTTGCTGTCGTAGGGATTGCAATAAAATGAAGAGGTTTTGCCTTTAATGGTACGTTTCTTCCTACCACCTCGACGTAGTCGTAAACATTGCCTTGATTAGGAATAATAGCGGCTAGAGCTTTACCCATATCGATGACACTGCCACCGCCAATAGCAATCACCATATCAGGCTGGAATTTTCTACCCAGTACCGCGGTCTCTTCTACCATTGTGATATAAGGTTCGCCATTGATTGCTACGTGTTGGTAACGCATATTTTGAGCTTTAAGGTAGTTAATGATGGGCGTGGCTCGTTGGGTATCCTTCCCGGTTACCAGCAAAACACTGTAGCCAAATTGGTTGATAACGGATAATGAAGACTGAAGTGCACCTTCACCAAATATAATCCTTGTTGCAGTCATAAACTGAAACATACACATCCTCCCAAAATAATATACCCAAATAACCTCTTGCCCTCTGATTTAACACTTATGGAAGAGTTGAAGTCATTTGCGTATAGCCAGATTAGATTGCTATGTTTTTGAATAAAAAAAATTGACCAATTCCACCTTGCTATCATTAACCCCTTAAAATGTATGTTTTTTATGCGTCACTTCACATACTTTAGAGCCATAGAATAAGGGAGCGCGTTTAGTTTTTATTCGATAGATTTCACCTATAGAACCAAGAGGTAATTGTCGCTTTATTTCCGTATCTGGATCGGGCATAGTTACTGCAACAAAAGAGAGCGCACTCAGCCGCTATGTTTTGTACGCTTTCAAAAAAGAATAGATTTAGGAGAAATAAGATTATGTTCGTTGTTATCTTTGGTCGCCCTGCATGTCCTTTCTGTGTTCGTGCAAAAGAACACGCAGAAACGCTAAAAGCAAAGCGTGACGACTTCAACTACCGTTACGTTGATATCCATGCTGAAGGTATTTCTAAAGCAGATCTTGAGAAAACAGTTGGTAAACCAGTTGAAACTGTTCCTCAAATCTTTATCGACCAAGAGCACATCGGTGGCTGCGACGAGTTCGAAGCATACGCGAAAGAGCACCTAGGTCTATTTGACGAGTAATAAAGACAGTTTTTAAGAAAGCCGCTTCATGCGGCTTTTTTATTATTTTTCAGTTGGTTATTACCTTACGTCAACTAATGGTAAAACCTAAAAAAATTCACTTATCTTTTTGCTATATTTAGTTACAATTCGCAATTCTAAATCTTTTTGGCACAAACTTTACCGAGCCACACAGTGAACATAGACGTCGTATACCTTCTTGAGCAAAACCCTATCCTTCTAATCTTCGTCGTATTAGCCATTGGCCTTGCCATCGGAAAAATCCGATTTGGCAAATTACAACTAGGCAACTCCATAGGCGTTCTAATTACCTCGTTGGTAATGGGTCACCTTGGCTTCTCATTCAATGCAGAAGCATTAACCATTGGCTTTATGCTGTTTATTTATTGCGTTGGCATTGAAGCTGGACCAAACTTTTTTGGCATATTCTTCAGAGATGGTAAGCATTACTTTATCTTAAGTATGACCGTTCTCGTGTCCGCAGTCAGCTTAACGTATGGCTTGAGCCACTATTTCGGCCTCGACTTTGGCTTGTCAGCCGGTATGATGGCCGGCGCGTTGACAGCAACACCAGTACTGGTTGGTGCTCAAGATGCTCTTAACTCTGGCCTTGCGACTATACCGCGCAATATGGATTTTTCTTTGGTATTAGAAAATCTATCCGTGGGTTACGCGATGGCTTATCTGGTCGGCCTAATAAGCATGATCATGTTCGCGAAGCTGTTGCCAAAACTACAGAAGCAGAATCTGTCTGATTCTGCGCAGCAAATTGCTCAAGAACGTGGCCTTGGAAATTCAAGCCAAAGAAAAGTGTACTTACCGATTATTCGTGCTTACCGAGTCGGTCCAGAATTGATTGACTGGACTGACGGCAAGAACTTGCGTGAACTAGGCATTTATCGTCAAACTGGCTGTTACATTGAGCGAATCCGCCGTAACGGTATTCTCGCCCATCCAGATGGTGATGCTATTTTGCAAGAAGGTGATGAAATTGCACTGGTTGGCTTCCCTGATAGCCACGCTCGCTTGGATCCTAGCTTCCGCAACGGTAAAGAAGTATTTGATCGTAACTTGCTTGATTTGCGCATCGTTGAAGAAGAAATTGTCGTAAAAAGTGACGCTATCGCAGGCAAGCGTTTATCTGATTTAAACTTATCTGAGTTTGGCTGTTTCTTAAACCGCGTGGTACGTGCGCAAATAGAAATGCCGATGGATTTAGACATTGTTCTCGCTAAAGGTGACGTCCTTCAGGTAAGCGGCGAGAAAAGCCGAGTACATGGACTCGCGGAAAAAATCGGTTTCATCTCGATCCACAGTCAAATGGCCGATTTACTCGCTTTTTGCAGCTTCTTTATTTTGGGTATTCTGTTTGGCCTCATCACGATGACATTCGGCCAGGTTTCGTTCAGCTTGGGTAACGCGGTAGGTCTTTTGTTATCTGGTATTACACTTGGTTTCTTACGAGCAAATCACCCTACTTTCGGCTATGTCCCGCAGGGGGCGCTGAATATGGTCAAAGATTTGGGTTTGATGTTCTTTATGGTGGGAATAGGTCTAAGTGCAGGCGGAAAGATGTTCGAGCACTTGACCCAAGTTGGTCCAAAGGTGATTGGTTTAGCATTCATTGTTAGTGTTGTGCCTGTAGTACTGGCCTATTTAGTGGGCGCACACATACTCAAGATGAACCGTGCCCTGCTCTTCGGTGCCATTATTGGTGCCCGAACTTGTGCCCCAGCTATGGATGTCGTCAACGACTACGCTAAATCCACCATCCCTGCTCTTGGCTATGCGGGTACCTATGCGATTGCTAATATTCTGATGACGTTAGCCGGTACGATCCTGATAATATTAAGTTAATAACTTTGACTGATGAAAGCAAAAAAGGCGCTCAATGAGCGCCTTTTGTATATCGGTTGTCTAATCAGTCATTCGATTAGATTTGGATAAAATCAGCTTCAACCGCTGGATTTACATCCGCTTCGTAATCTACGCCTTCAACACCGAAACCAAATAGTTTCAAGAACTCTTCTTTGTACTCTACGTAGTCAGTCAGTTCTTTTAGGTTCTCAGTCGTAATTTGAGGCCATAGCTCACGACAGTGCTGCTGAATGTCGTCACGAAGTTCCCAGTCATCCAGGCGTAGACGATTCATCTCATCCACTTCTGCTGCGCTACCATCTTCTTTGTACAGACGTTGGCTGAACATACGGTAGATTTGTTCCATACAGCCTTCGTGTACGCCTTCTTCGCGCATTTTCTTGAATACCATTGCAATGTACAGTGGCATAACAGGAATTGCGGAACTTGCCTGAGTTACAACAGATTTAAGTACAGCAACATTTGCACTGCCGCCTGTCGCTGTTAACTTGTCGTTTAGCGCTTTCGCCGCACGATCTAGGTCCATTTTCGCTTTACCTAGTGCGCCATCCCAGTAGATTGGCCAAGTTAGCTCAGTACCAATGTAGCTGTACGCGACTGTCTTACAGCCTTCAGCAAGAACACCAGCATCAGACAGTGCATTGATCCAAAGTTCCCAGTCTTCACCGCCCATAACGGTTACTGTGTCTTTGATTTCTTCTTCTGTTGCAGGCTCAACACTTGCTTCGATGATCACATCTTTGTTGGTATCAACGGCAGTTGATGTGTAAGTTTCACCGATAGGCTTAAGCGCTGAACGAACTAACTCGCCAGTTTCTGGCATTTTACGTACTGGGGAAGCCAGTGAGTAAACCACCATATCGATCTGACCTAAATCTTCTTTGATCAGTTCGATAGTTTTCTGTTTCGCTTCATTTGAGAAAGCGTCGCCGTTTAGGCTTTTTGCGTACAGGCCTTCTTCACGCGCTAGCTTTTCAAAAGCAGCTGCATTGTAGAAACCTGCCGTACCTGGTTTCTTCTCAGTGCCTTCTTTTTCGAAGAAAACACCGATAGTTGATGCACCGCCACCAAATGCCGCAGCGATACGAGAAGATAGACCGTAGCCACTTGATGCACCGACAACAAGAACGCGCTTAGGTGCGTTTTTGATTGGGCCTTGCGCTTTAGTGTACGCAATTTGTTCTTTTACGTTAGCTTCACAACCAACAGGGTGCGTTGTAGTACAGATAAATCCACGAATTCTAGGTTTGATGATCATATTCAACTTCCTTTAAAAAACCTTGTTAGGATAAAAGTTTCGTCGGGATTTCGCATCTAATTTCTGTAAAAATGCTCTGAAAAGGCAAGTGGTTGGAGCACTATCCCAACATCCACTCTGCAAGAACACAAAAAAGCACCTCATTGAGGTGCTTTTCTTAGTATTAACGGTTTACTATGCCGCCGGGTTCAAATGCGACTTTTTTGGGCAATCAGTTCGCACTTCAGAAAAGTCATGACTAAAGTGGTCAACTTGAATCGCCTTGTAACGCAATTTGTCTGCCGCCATGATTTGGTCAATTTCTTGCTCAGTTAACACGCCAGCTTCAAATGCTTGCTGCAAACGGTCGTGTAAAAGACCTTTACGAGCCACTTTCCCATCCTTCGCCGCCTTCATAAGCTTACGCTCTAAAGGTTTGATTTCGTACATTGCGAGGAAGGCTTTCTCCATTAAGCCTACGCTGTCGTCGTCGGATTTTCCGATGTAGCAAAGATGCGTGAGTCGATCGCGTTGTGTTCCTGGCGTCATCATCGCTTCCGCCAGATTCACACACAGTTCATCGCTTGGCTTATTAAAATGATTACCAAGTGGGAACAATAACCCTTTCAGCACACCGCCAACGTATTTCACAGGGAAGTTGGTATAAGCCTCATTTAATGACTTAGATGCGTTATACAAGCAGTGTTGAACGGCGTAGTGGACAAAATCTAGATCGCCTTGTTGACGTCCTTCATCTTCATACTTTTTCAGTGCGGCAGACGCCATATATAGATAGCTTAAGCCATCACCCAGACGTGCGGAAATCATTTCTTTACGCTTCAAATCACCGCCTAGTGTTAACATCGCGAAGTCAGCACTAACGGCAAGCGCTCGGCTTAATCTTATGATTTCTTTATAGTACTGCTGTGTTGGGCCACTCGTGTGCGCTTTTACAAACCGAGAACCAGTTAGCGCCGCGCCAAATGCACCAAATGTATTGCCTACCGCATGTTTGATGTGTTTAAAGAGCAAGTTGTCAAATTCTTTCGCCCCTTGTTCAGAATCTGGATTCGCCGCGGCTTCCATTTCTTTCAGTACATATGGGTGACAACGAGTCGCACCTTGACCAAATATCATCAGGTTACGAGTCAGAATATTCGCGCCTTCCACAGTGATCGCAACTGGGATACCGAGATAGTGTTTAGCAAGATAGTTCATTGGGCCATCTTGAATCGCACGACCTGCATGAATATCAAACGAATCATTTAGAATAGTACGCGCAATTTCCGTCATGTGGTACTTGGCAATCGCGGTTACAATCCCAGGTTTTTCTTTCATATCGAGAGAAGTCGTCGTCAGCGTACGTGTCGCTTCTAGTAGGTAAGTAAGACCACCAATGCGCCCCATTGCTTCTGCGACACCTTCAAACTTACCGATCGACATACCAAACTGTTTACGCACGTAAGCATAAGCACCGGTTGTACGTGTAGTAAGATGACCAATCGCTGTGCCAAGCGCTGGGAGAGAGATACCACGACCAGCAGAAAGACACTCAACCAGCATACGCCAACCTTTACCTGCGTAATCAGCGCCACCGATCAACCAGTCCATAGGGATGAAGACATCTTCACCACGAGTCGGACCATTCATAAATGCAGAACCCAGAGGATCATGGCGCTCACCTATCTCGACACCTTCATGGTCAGCGGGGATCAGCGCACATGTGATTCCAACCTCTTTCTTATCACCAAGTAGCCCTTCTGGATCCTGTAGCTTAAATGCTAATCCGAGCACTGTCGCCACTGGCGCAAGTGTGATGTAGCGTTTATTCCAGCTAACTCGCACGCCAAGCACTTCTTTGCCTTCGTGAGTGCCATAACAAACTACGCCTTGATCTGGTATACCACCGGCGTCAGATCCCGCTTCGGGCCCTGTTAATGCAAAACAAGGAATGTCGGTACCATCAGCAAGACGAGGCAACCAGTAATCTTTTTGCTCTTGTGTGCCATAGTGCGATAAAAGCTCACCTGGACCAAGAGAGTTCGGTACCATTACCGATACAGCGGTGCTGATGCTACGAGTCGCAATACGAGAAACAATGGTTGAGTTCGCTAAAGCGGAAAATTCACGACCACCATACGCTTTTGAAATGATCAGTGAGAAAAATCGCTCTTTACGTAAGTACTCCCATACTTCAGGCGGTAAATCCCTGTCTTCTTTGACAATCTTCTGGTCATCAAGCATTTCTAGCAGGGTTTCAAGCTCATTATCCATAAATGACTGCTCTTCTGCTGTCAGTGTCGGCGTTGGATAATGGTGCAATGTAGTGAAGTTAGGCTTGCCTGAAAATAGTTCGGCATCCCACCACACACTACCCGCTTCCATCGCCTCTTTCTCGGTGCTAGAGAGAGGTGGCAATACTTTTTTGAACACTTTAAAAGCTGGGTCACTAATCCATTTTCTTCGTAGAGAGCTCATAGTTCAGATCCTTTTGTTCACGTAACCGCTCTGGGCATAATTTTATTATTGGTTTAACTTTCTTATTTGTCTTGTGCCAACTGCTTCGCTGACATTCCTGCTGACAAATAAGGAATCAGTAAATCGACGACAGATTTCACATCGACTTCCTTTTCAAATTTACTTTCAGCAAGCTCCGAAAGAGCCTGGCTTGAAGCCATCGTAAATACGCAGGTACCTAGCGTGAAGTGCAGTCGCCAAAACAGCTGCTCCTCACATAGTTCCGGGTTTGCCTTCATTATCGAGAAGGTGAAGAGGTTAAGTACCTCTTCATATCGAGTGGTGATGAACCAACGCAGATGACCTTGTACGTCTGTGTAACCACGGCCAATTAACAACATGAATAATGCAGTACCATTGGGGCGCACATCATTTAATGTACGCAAAGGTAAACGCAATGACTCAAAGACGTCGTCCATGTCGTAGCTATCACGCGTATTTAACTCAATTAGTGAGGTTTTAATGCTCGGCATGAGCGCTTCTAGGTATCTATCTAAAACCGCTCTAACTAGCGTTTTTTTATCGCCAAAGTGATAATTTACCGATGCTAAGTTGACGTTCGCTTTACCTGTTATCGTTCTTAGCGAAGTATCATTAAAACCATGTTCAGCAAAGAGTCCTTCTGCGACATCGAGTATTTTTTCTTTTGTTGATGTTCTCGGGGCCATTTTAATCACTCGTATTAAACAACTGTTTGAAAATATACTCCTGAAACTTTAGATTAACAAATGATTAACATCACACTTTCACCAATTGGTCTGACCAGAACTTAGAAGGTGTGATCTAATCTTTTGAATTTAAGTCTAATAAGCAAATGATGCTCGCCTGAAGAAAATGACCAAGTTTCGCAAACCATCGTATTTGAAACGCTAGCAATGTCGTTAGGCGGTCGGAGCAGGAGGTGCGGGTTTGAAATGCAATTTAAGTTTATAGCTACTATAGAAAAGAGGGCTATCGAGTTTCAAACCGCCATTAAGTTGGTTACGCTGTTCGCCTCTTCTCTTACTTCTTTACGATACAAGCGGGCAGAAAGAATTAAATCGAATTTTTTTTGAAAAAAATGGAACTGTTTGGAAAAGGCTCGGTCTGAATAAATGTAACAACTAGGGCATTTTAAGTTTCACTGGCCGTCAAACTTGTTTCCATCTAATTGTTACGTTGCTGCTTTTTTCTTATTAACTCCTATGTTTGTATCCGCCCAGTCAAATTTTCGGCTGGGCTTTTTTCGCCCGCAGATCTACCAACCTACCTTTTTCGATGATTCCGTTCATCTCCATGGTCTAGACATCCGCTCAATACGAAAGTGTCGCTATTAAGTCGCTGATGTACTGAACTATGGGTATAAAAAAGCCTCCCGATTGGGAGGCTTTACAAAATAGCGCATTTTTATCTTACGCTTGCGCTTTCTTAGGCAAAGAAAAGTGCAGTAAGGCATAGCCAAGTAATGCTGCTGTCGTCGAACCCATTAAGATGCCTAGTCGAGCATAGGTATCAAATTCAGGACTTACATTTCCGAACGCTAAAGAGGAAATGAAGATAGACATTGTAAAGCCAATACCACACAACACAGATACCGCAAAGATATGCTTGAAGTTAACCCCTTCAGGTAACTTAGCAACGCCCATTTTTACCGCTGCCCAGCTAAAGGTAAAGATACCTAGAGGCTTACCAACCAGTAGACCCAAAGCAATACCGAGTGGCAGCATTGAAGTTAGACCTGACATCGATACGCCTTCTAACGAAATCCCCGCATTGGCAAATGCGAATAGAGGCAGAATACCAAATGCCACGTATGGGTGAAGCGCGTGCTCCATATGTTTAAGTGGAGAATGTTCGCCCTGCTTTCCCTTTAGTGGGATAGCAAAACCAATCACTACACCTGCCAATGTTGCGTGAACACCAGATTTAAGCACCGCGAACCATAAGATCGCACCGACGATCATGTATGGCGTAAGTTTTGTTACTTCCTTCGCATTCAACATGAATAGGACACCAGTCATGATGAAGCCAACAAGCAACGCCATGGTCGACAGGTCACCGGTGTAAAATAGCGCGATAATAACAACCACACCTAAATCATCTATGATAGCAAGCGCCAGCAAGAACACTTTTAGACTTACTGGTACACGCTTACCTAATAACGCCATGATACCTAAAGCAAAAGCGATATCTGTCGCCGCTGGAATTGCCCAACCAGAAATCGCCTCAGGATCGTTGGCATTAAAGGCTACGTAAATAAGAGCAGGAGCTAACATACCGCCAACCGCTGCAATCGCAGGGAAAATTGCGGTTTCTTTTGATTTTAACGCACCTTCAAGTAGCTCTCGCTTAACTTCAAGGCCAATGAGTAAGAAGAAAACAGCCATTAGGCCGTCATTAATCCAGTGAGAAACTGACATACCAAATACATAAGTATGCAGTACAGATTGATAAGTTTCGCCCAGCGGTGAGTTAGCAATGGTCATCGCAATTGCCGCTGCAATCACGAGAAGAATACCACCAGCTGATTCCATTTTGAAAAAGTCACGAATGACATCGTTCATGGTTTCGTCCTTATATTTATTATCTTAATAAACGATTAACAAAGAATGATAAGAGTGTATAGCGGTCGAAAACTTTAGAATAATCGCTTCTTCAGAGTATAAACTTCGATTTTTCCGATATGAAGTTTACTATACATCGTATTTTCCAACATAACACTCAATTTTGATCACAGCGCGTACTTGTTGTTATCGCGCCAAATGTTTATCAAGATTATGAGAAAATCAGCATAACATGGCATGTACTGTCATGATAACCCCATACTTTTGAGAAAAATTCAGGAAGTTTCATCCACTAAAAAACCACCCATTGGGGTGGTTTTTATCAGAATTTAATAACCGGTGAGCTGCATAAAGCCCCAAGCCTCGTTGGAGCCAGAAGCTAAGGTAGGACCTTCCCAATACGGTATAACAAAAGGAAGCCACATATCTGATTTGATAATACGAGTGGTCAAGTTAATTTGATGCTTTGGAATATCAATAATCCACTGCAAAGGCAGCCTTCTTCCATTTGATAAACTGGTCACTTGCATTGGTTTAATACTGATATCATCATCTGAGAGATTGATGACTTTACCTGAGCGTGTGGACAAGGTGCCAAACACGTGCGGTGTTTGTCCATGGTGGCGATAGCGGCTGACAGTCAGTGCTCGACCATCATCTAAATTGAATACAAACCAATCCCAACCCTGTTGCCCTTCACCAATTAAGCCACTGCCCCACTCTTTCTGAGCCCAAGCAGAGCCAGCAACAGAGAAGCGTTTGCCATTAATGTTCAAACTCCCTTTCACCTTTAAAAATGGCGCACTAAAACTGAAAGAGGCAACAGATTGCAACGCGTGTTTAACCTGAAAACCTTTGTCTCCATTCACTACAAAGGGGCCATTTGTCATAGTATTGAGATCTAAACCAAACGTATCGGTAGTCACATTCAAGTTACCAGGGAAAGGCGTTGCACCAAGTGAACGCCACGTCCAATTATCAATCCATAACCTGAAAGGACGATTAGTCATGCCAGCTTGGCCTATCCCGCCTCTCGCTACACGTTGCTCTTTCCAGACGTGCGAACCATGGCTAACGACAACATGTGAAATGTACAGTTGAGGGTTTTGCCATCCGCTGGTTTCTCGCTCGTCTGTCGCGACCCTGAAGTAACTCCATTGAACATTGTATATTTTCCCTTGTTCATCTTTCAGTTTCGCAAAGTAGTGCCACCATTCATGTTGGTACTCAGGATGAAAACGAAAGTCTGACGGTAAAGAGACATGCTCGTCAGGTAATACAGGTTCGAAAATCGTTTGATTTTCACGCGTTAGAATAGAATTAAGCTCGCTTTCTTGTGTCGCTGTCGCTTCCAACCAAAAAGTTGAGTAAAAAGCAGCCCCAGTCAAAAAGGCAAACGTAATAACAATGATCGTTGAAACTAACAAGCGTTTTTTAGAGCCCACTTTTTTCATTACAACGCGTCCCTTAATGACTTCATTGGCGTACTCTTAATCATTCTAATAACTGGCAATGCGCCAGCAATCATGATGGCAAGCATCGCCCAAGCAATAGTTTGAGCGTATTCCCAAGGGATCGTTTGAAGCTCCAGAGACCAGCCGAATGATTGCTTAATGATAATATCAACGATCAAGTGTGCAAGTGCCAGGCCCAGTGGCACCGCAATAATCGCGGAAATGGCCCCGAAGACAAACAACTGTAAACCACCCAATGCGACAAGTTCCTTTCCGGATACACCCATACATCTCAGCAAAGAGAAGTGCCGCTGCCGCGACAACTCGCCCGCCAATGTCGCGAAGAATAAACCAAACACAGCAATAATCAGTGTGATGTTGCCCAAGGTTCCTGCAATAGCGAAGGTATGATCAAATACCCTCATTGCCTGACTATAAATATTACCATTATCAAACACACGGTCTTGCGGGAGGCGGAATACATTTTCTAAGCGATTTTTCAGCCCCTCCCCATTAACGCTATCTTTTAACACTACACCAAGGCCAACATTGCCCGTCCCTGCAAATGCATACAGCCAATTCCGGTGCGACATCATCACCTGGTTATACGGGTTTCCATAATCGTAATAAACACCAACGACTTGCCAGTCTCCACCCAGTGGTTCCTGCAAGTTAATGAAGTCTCCTGGGCGAATATCCAACTTCAAGGCCATCGATTCACTCACCATCAAGCTCTTGGTCGCGTGCAGTTGATACCAGTAATTCGGGACACCTAGCTTTACCGTCAGTGCATCTAGCTCACCTTCAGAAGAGCCTGTACTCACCACTTGCAAGGCACCATGTTCGGTTGGCATATCTTTTTCCCAACGCCACCAAACCGAGTTGACTTCTGGTTGGTTTTGCAGCCACGCACTCATCCGAGCTGCTGAGTTATTTGTCGGGTAGATATAAATATCCGCTGCTAATCGCTGGCTCAGCCATTTATCGGTTGTATCCCTAAAACTGCCTACCATCGTTTCTACGCCGATATTTGCCGCCAGTGCCAACATAAACGCCATTGTTGCCACACCGCGATAACTCATGCTCGCAGCCGCATCGGCAAAAAACCAACGAACACGTACCCAACGCATGGTGTAAGAAAAGCTCTGGAACATATGCCACATAATAAATGGCATGAACAAGGCCACACTAACCAACATCAGCGCAATAATGGCAAAGCCAGTTTCTTGTGTTTTCGGTGCTTGATACACTGCGATTGCCGCGACACAAAACGCACACGCAGCAAGAGCCTGCCAAGAGAACTCACGCCCTGCAAATCGCATTAATGACAGTCGAGAAGATAGACGAATTGGCTGTGACTTCAACAAACGAATCAATGGCCACAAACACGATATTAATGCGCCCATCGCTGCCATGATCAGACTATATAAGCTGGACTGCCAAGACCATCCTATTGTTAAGCCTACGTTGGCATCGTACAAATCGCTCAGGCTCGATGAGACTGCAGGGATCAGTTCATTTGCCAAGATCAAACCAAAAAAGTTACCACACGCCCACGCAATAAAGACGAGCAACGACAACTCTAACAACAATGCTTGAGCCAACTGCGTTCCGTTGACCCCCGTCTGTCTCAAAATACCCACCAAACGTTGTCGCTGAATAAATGACAAAGACATCGCTTGATAAAAAATAAACAACCCGACCAAAAATGACAGCATCCCCATCGCGGTGAGGTTCATGTGGAATGCATTAGTTAACGACTCAAGCTCCGTGCGCGTATTCCTAACGAGCGTCATGCCATTAGGTAGCATATTTTTCAGTGCTATTAGCTTTTCCTCTGGCATTTCACCACAAGAAATCGCAGACAAACCTGAGCTCCGCTTGAGCATACGCAGTAATGAGATGTCGGTAACCAGCCGAGTCCCAGAGAGCATTTTGTTTTTATCGACTTGAATCGGTCCGAGACGACTTCCGTCATTCATCTCAATAAAGTCCCCATCCTGCCAACTCATGTAAGCGGCCAAATCTTGACTGACTAGAATGGGATAAGGAGGTTTCATTAATGATAGAACGGGCATCTCACCCAAAGATTTGCCTTGCTGCAATGGAATCATCGCGACAGGATCAATCCCCACCAACATCAAGCTCATATCGGTTTTAGCATCTAGATGCAGCACGTCAAACGGCGCACATTGGTTAAACCCAGCTCGACGCAACTGGATATAGAAACCTTGAGGGATTTTATTGGCAGAGTGTTTAGTTCGGATTCGGTATGGCAAAGGATTGGAGAAAAGCTTTTCTCCTGTCGCATAACTTTGTTTTGCATGCTGATTGATAGAAGTAACACCAACAAGAAGGGACACGCCTAAGGTTAACCCTAGCCAGACAAGAATAATTTGTAGTGGGTAACGACGGTAATGGCCGAGTAGTGCCTTAACTACGGGCCATAACATGTAGTTGCCCTCCTTGAAGTCGAATCTTACCTTCCATATGGGCCGCCACTTTTTCACTGTGCGTCACTAACAGCAAAGTACACTCCAGTTGGCGAGCGAGACTCGTCAATAAGCGCATTACCGCTTCTGCGTTTCGCTCGTCTAGGCTACCAGTAGGCTCATCAGCGAGTAGGATTTTAGGTTCCATATAGAGTGCGCGAGCAATAGCAGCACGTTGTTGCTGACCACCAGATGCTTCTTCCGGGTAACGGCCTAGCAGAGGCATTAAATCCAGAGCAGAAAGAATTTGACGCCACAACTCTTTATCTTCTGGCAAACCTTTTAACTGACGACAAAAACGAATATTGTCGGCAATATTGAGCGTAGGAAGCAGGTTGAACTGTTGGAAGATATTACCAATATTGTTGCGGCGATAAAGGGTTCTCAAATGCTCTGGCGCATCATGCATGGCAAAATTTGGAAACTGAACTTCACCAGAGTCTGCAGTATCCAGTCCGGCAATTAAGTTCAGCAAAGTACTTTTACCCGAACCACTTTCTCCCATCAGAGCGACTTGGTCACCTTGCTGTAATGTTAATTCTGCCCCTTGTAATACAGGGTGAAATTCTCCCCCGTCTACATAGCCTTTACATAGGTCTGACAGTTTTAACATTGATTATGCCGCTCGGATGGTATTTAAAAATTGGGATCAGAATCTACACTAAAATCCTGTTAGTAGAAAGTATTTTGAATGCTTGATCACACTATGAGAGTACAAATGCAACTCGATTCACTTTCTGTTCCTAATTTTGTTGACGTATTGAGCAGATTTTTGCAGCTGCAGAAAGCTCTGTTTACCTCTATTGACCGATAAGGTTTTTCATCCATTTTCGGCTCACCATTCTTGGCAGACAAATCGTCCACTTCACAACTTCCTCGGTCAAAAAGAGTAAGTAAACCCACTGTGGGTCCCAACCGAGCTGAATCGCTGCAAATGCCGCGAGTGGAATCCCGATCACCCACTGCGCAAGAATGTCTTGATACAAACAAAACTTAACGTCACCACCTGCACGTAATACCCCAACAATGACCATCATCGGCACCGAGCGTAGTACGACACCTAAAGCAAGAATCACCATAAACTGTTCAGCTAACTGGCGAGTATCCGCTGTCAGTGCACTAAACGCATTAAGGATCCATTGATTGGACACTATCAATACAACAGCGACCACAAATGCGATAAACACATTCAAAATGACCGTAGCCCAAGCTTGGTAATACACAGGTTCAAAGTTTTTCGCGCCGAGTTGGTTACCCACTAAAACCGCAGCTGCATTCGATAGGCCAATCATCATAGCGAGAGCGATTGACTCAACGGGCGTCATCACCGACAACGCTGCCAAACCTTGCACACCCGCTTGCCCCATGATGGCATGGTAAGCGAACAATCCACCAGCCCATGCCAAAAAGTTAAATGTGGTCGGTAAGGAAAGGCTCAAGAAACGCGTTATTTTGTCTAAAACCAAACCTGCGCGTATATCATCCCAACCAAATGCAATTATGTGTTTCTTCAGCCATAAATAGCCAAATAG
Source organism: Vibrio sp. M60_M70 (assembly GCF_037162085.1). Classification (NCBI taxonomy): domain Bacteria; kingdom Pseudomonadati; phylum Pseudomonadota; class Gammaproteobacteria; order Vibrionales; family Vibrionaceae; genus Vibrio; species Vibrio sp. M60_M70. The sequence goes on along the minus strand of NZ_JARLUL010000001.1, from coordinate 1,358,677 downwards.
ACAACCGACTTCGATAGCGCCACTGATAACCGTTGCAATGGCTGCCCCTGTAATCCCTAAAGCAGGAAAACCTAAGTGACCAAAAATTAACACCCAGTTGAGGAAAACATTAGACAGAATGCCTATGCCACTAAAAAATGTGCTCAGCCCCGGTTGGTGCATCGCTCTCAAGCCCACCGACATACTAGCGACACACGCAACAGCAAACATGCTAACGGATGAAATAATTAGATAGCTGGCTCCTAACTCAATCACTTCTTGTGAGTCTGTAGTCAGTTTCATAACTGGCTGTGGGAAAATAACAAACAAAGCAACGGCAATGGCGGCAAACACCATGGCTATCATCCATGTTAAAGCGGTACTGCGACGTACCCCGACTTTATCGCCTGCCCCCCAATATTGTGCGGTCAGTAATGCACCACCCGTCGTCACCCCAACTAACATGATGGTAGTAACAAACGTCGCGCGCGCCGCTACCCCAACAGCGGCTATTTCAGCTTCACCAAGTTGGCCGAGCATAAGCACATCAACGAGGCTTCGGCTAGAAAACATCATGCTTTGCAGTGTAATTGGTAGCGCGATCGCGAATAAGCGACGTAAGAATGCTTTATCTGCATGTATTGAGAGTTGAGAGAGAAAAGTCACAAGCGCTCCAACGACAACTTATTGATAGAATGGGGAAAGTGTCTCATGATTATACTCTGTGGTGTTTATTCCACCAACGATTAAAAGGACAGATAATGAAAAAAGTGTTGGTGCTAGGCGCCTCGGGTTACATTGGTTCTCAACTTCTTCCGTTACTTTTAGACAAAGGTTACGCCGTCACGGCTGCGGCGCGACATATCGATTATTTGGAGTCAAGGACTCGGCCCCATCCTAATTTAACGTTGCGGTATCTGGACCTAGCTGACGCAGAAGCCACGCTCGCTGTGGTGAACGATTTTGACTTGGTATTTTTCCTAGTGCACGGAATGGCACAAGGCGATGACTTTGTTGAGTACGAGCTAAACCTTGCTTTGAACTTTAAATACGCATTGGAGCAAAGCCGTGTCAAACATGTCATTTATTTAAGTGCCATCCAACCGCAAACCGGAAACTCGCGTCATTTAGCCGCTCGTAAAGCCACTGGAAAGATCATTCGACAATCCGGTGTTCCAGTAACTGAATTGCGTGCTGGCGTCATCATTGGCCCCGGCTCCGCGGCTTTCGAGATCATGCGAGATTTTGTCTACAACTTACCTATTTTGATCGCGCCTAAATGGGTCGACTCAAAAGCCAACCCTATTGCCCTACCCAACCTCAATCACTATTTATTGCAGCTGGCCGAAGCATCACCCCCAGAAGAAAACCAAATTTATGAAGTTGGTGGGCCAAATACACTCAGCTACCGTGAGCAGTTTAAAGTCATTTGCCGAATCACCAACAAGCCTTATCGGCTGTGGTCGACACCGTTGCTTACCCCAAAAATGGCATCGTACTGGCTCGGCTTGGTCACCTCTGTACCTGCAAACATCGGCAAAGCATTACTCGCGGGGTTAGAGCATGACTACATTGCCGATTCCAAAGCGATTGAAGCACGATTTCCGCAAACGCTGATCAACTACGAGCAAGCGGTATCCGATACCATTCAAGATGAAGGCACGTTTGTGCGCAGTAATGTTTGGGGCTTTGAGCCAGCGGCACTTCGTCGATGGCAACCGGGGTATGGCTACTACCCAAAACAAGCCGGTGCGAGCATAAAAACTCAAGCCTCCGCTGCGGCATTATGGAAAGTGGCTCAAAAAATCGGGAGTCGCGAAAAAGGCTATTACTTTGCCAACATTTTGTGGCGCACACGTGAATGGCTCGACATCTTTTTTGGTGGCGGGAAACCGATTCGCGTTTCTCCTCCGGGGCCGGAGCTCAAAGTCGGCGATTTTATTGACTCTTGGAAAGTGATTCGCTGCGAAGAAAATCAGTTCCTCTCACTGTTTTTTGGGATGAAAGGCCCAGGGCTTGGACGTTTAGAAATTACCATCAAAGACCATGGTGATGAACGAGAACTGGATATCACCGCTTGGTGGCACCCACAGGGGTTTCTCGGGCTGCTTTACTGGTTTGCCATGATGCCAGCCCATCTATTCATATTCAAAGGCATGGTCAAAGCCATCGCGAAAGAAGCCGAAAGTATCAGTATTACTCCTCAGGTGGGACAGTCTCTGGAGAATCTAGAGAAATAGGTAGGTGATGAGCAATCCCCGCATGGCAATCAATGCACGATTGCTCTCGACTTTCCATCATTTGATGTCGACGCGCAACGGTTCGTCCTTGCGCTTCGAAATCCATCTTGTCAACGGAATGGCAATATCGACACTGTTTTGATTTATTCTCGATAAACTGCTTTGTAACTTCAGCTGCTAATCTCGGACGATGTTCTGCCTCGAAATTCTCAAGTGTAATATCACCAGTCAGTTTGTGATAGATATCTGCTGTAGCGCCGATTTTCAATGCTATTTTGGCAAAAAACTCCCTAGGGACATGGCAATCACTGCACGTAGCGGCAACCACACCCTGAGCATTTTTGAAGTGTGGGGATGCTTGATACTCCTCAACTATCGCATCCATCCCAATGTGGCAGCTATAACAAAACTCGTTGCGATTGGTGTAATCCATACCAAAGTGAAAAACACTAACTGCCAACCCACCAAGGATAAACGCCAACAAGCCACCAATTGGTATGCCGAGCATCCACTTCCTGTTTGGTTTACGCCATAAACTCATCGGGGTTCATCCCAAAACAGCGCTAGCGATAACTCGCATAGTATTCAACGAGCGCATTTAAATCATCGGCACTAAGCCCTTTGAATGCTTCGTCCATTTTTTTATCAACGGAGCGTTTGCCTTGCTTAAACTGTTGCAACGTAGTGGCGAGATAGCCCTTCTGCTGACCAGCTAAAATCGAAGCTTCATCCAGAGCGTTACTGCCACCATCCGAATGACAGTTCTCGCAACTTTTCGCGTGGATAGCCTTACCTTTCATCGCTAACGCTTGATCAAAAGACTGCTTAGCTGGCACAAACTCGAGCCCAGCATAATGTTTTGCTAACTCTTCAATCTGCGCCTCAGATAAAGATTTAACTATCGACACCATGTCGCCTTTTTTGCTCGTGTCTCCGTAAGCGTGACTAACAGAATTTGCAGGCCTACCTTCTAGGTAACGTAGCATCTGGTCAAAAAAATTGAATTCGGGAATCCCTGCGATGGTAGGAATATTCGTGTCTGAGCTAACACCGTTTGGCCCATGACAAGCTTCACATTCATGTTGTGAAATTAGCTCACTTGGTGACGCTAAACTGTGGGAGGCCAAAACTGAGCTAATGGCTAACACCGAGGAAAATTTTAGAGATAATTTAATTAGTTGGTGCATATTAGACTGACTCCGTAGTAATTATCTTTGTTAATCAAAACCAGACAGCGAATAAACGATAAGAAAATCATTTTATAAACGCGACTTAAAACCAACGATATCCAAGATAAAAATATTAAGCCGTCAACCATTTAAAGTAGCGTAGTTCAATACCCTTACTTTTTCTGCACCGACCTCTTCAAGAACAACAAACTTCAATACAAACAATTGATTTAAAAGCATAATAATTTAAAATCAAAAATTCACACATAGAAAAAGCGGTTTATTTTTATAATATTTCATATTGCGTCTATACTCTTACAAGCCATGTATTTCGATTTATTCAAGCGATGTAAATATGGATATTTTGCTTTTGGCTTGAATATAAAATTAATATTTCAATCAATTGTTTATTGAGATATTTAACCATTCCAACGCATTCCCACTTACTTTAGGACGAATCGAGAGGGACTATGAACGGTTTAAAGTCGAACGCGACATTAATATTTTTTATTTTACTGCTCACCGGATGTGGTCCAGACAGCAAAAACGATCAGAATACACCGCCACCTGCAGTTGGTGATTTCGAGATCAGTGTTTCCAAGCCATCATTGGTCACTCAAGAAACCGGAGAAACCAAACTGGTGGTCGATTTTACCGTTAAAGACGGCAGTGGCAGACCTCATGAGCTAGACGAAACGAAAGATTTTCGCATCGCACTTCTTAAAGCAATGCCTTCTCGTGTCGATACACAAAACTCGAGCGATCCAGCCTTTGCCTTCAATGGGCGCCATGGCAACACTTATTGGAAGAGTTTCCATCACTCAAGTAATACCGCAAATAACCGTGCCAGCATGGAGAGTGTTTGGGATGGAACACTAGTAAAAACAGACGAGGGGTATCGCTACACGTTTGCCATTCCTGACGTTTTGAAAGTGTACGATCCTTATACTGCCGACTCTTCTAGCAACAATGGTTTTATCGCTTGGGATGCGGATAAACTCCACCGAATCGTCATGGCGTATGGCGAGCAAGGCAACGGTTTTACCTACGTGTTTGAATGGGTGCCGCAAGAAAGTTCAGATGCGGTTGTCTCTCGCAATGTAATAGAAAAAGGCACCTGCGAAAACTGCCATATGGGCGAACCGCTTCATCATGGACCGGGTTATCGCTCAATTGATAACAACATTGCCGTTTGTACCGCTTGCCACAATGACAGTAACCCTAGCGCTGCGCCATCCAGACGCCCTCTCGCTGCCGTTGTTCATCAATACCACGGTAATGTTTTCAAATTAGGTAGCGACAGAAATAACACCGACACTTACAAACAGCCTGTCGACGAGAATGACGTGCTCGTTACCGACATCAATGGTTTAGTCATTGAAGGCACCCCTTTCCCGCAAGATTCCCGCAACTGTACAACCTGCCATTCAACCGATGTCGCGAAAGCATCAGACGCCAACAATTGGTTTGAACACCCGAGCCAAGTTGCCTGTGAGACCTGTCACTTGTACCGAGACAGAGGCGCGCATGATAACCAAGTCGGTACGGCTTGGGTAAGAAACGGCGAGCCACAAAACTCCTGCTCGGGCTGTCACCGACCTTATGACCGAGATGACAATGGCGATCCAATCATCGGCCAAGACGCGAGCCGAAGTGCTAAAACTGTTCACGTAATGCGTTTAGAGAATCTTGCAAAGGCACGTGATTCGCTTGAAATCAACGTTGAAAGCGCGCGATTTATTGATGACCAGTTTGAGGTTGAACTAAGAGTGTCGAAAGCGGGCTCAGGTATTGGCTCCATCAACGAACTGACCCCTTTCATTAATGAACATGGGCACCTCAATTTGTTGCTGAACTGGGATAACGGCCAAGGTCCGATGGTTGCAAACAACAGTCTCAACGTCGCCGATGATGGCGCACTTGGTGACGGCTGTGAGGCTCAAGGTGAAGGCTTATTCTTGTGTCATAAAGACTTCACTGACGCTGCGATTAAACCAATCTCCAACTCTACGTTGACGGTTAACATCGCCGACATGCCACTTTGCGCTAACCGTAGAGATGGCGAGCTCGCCGAATGCGTCACGTTTGAAGGCATCGATCTTATCAAATCACCTTTCGTCATTGCCGCCAATAACGCATCCGGCTCGTTTGATGTGTCTGGTATCAACAAGCAACACAAACTGCCAGTGGGCGCGGACATTTCATCGTGTAACGATTGTCACAAAGAGCTGACTATCCATAAGCTGGGTGAGCATCCACATGCCGCCACCGACTTCCAACAATGTAAAAATTGCCATAACTCTGAACGTTCTGCGTTTTATCCTGGAATGGCGGCTGATCTAAAGTACCACGTGCACTCATTCCACGACTTTGGCTCCGCTCATAGCGGTGAAGCGCCTTTCCCTGGCGCAGCCAACAACTGTGAGGCCTGCCATACCAATGCTCAATACAACTTACCTAGCCAACAAAATACGCGCCCTTCTCTGGCGAGTGGTAGGTACTTTAGTCCTGCATTAGTCGCCTGTGGCGCGTGTCACCTAGAGTCATCTTTAGCTAATGCTGACCCGGATACCGTGGCAGGAGATGCGCCTCTGAACCATATGCTAAATCACGGCGCGGTATTTGGAGCAGACACAGCAGCACAAGCAACGGGCTCCGAACAATGTGCAACTTGCCATGCCATTGGTCAGTCACAAGGGGTAGATAAGGTTCACAAGGTATACGACTACCGTTGAATTCGTCATTGAACACAATGCTTTGACAATTAAGGATAAGAAAAGGAAGAGCTATGAAAGCAATGTTTCTGCGGTGGTTGGTAACTGGGATACTTGGGTTAGGCGTCATCTTCACCGTCAGTTCGGAAGATGTCGCCGAGCCAGAACCCAAAGCGGCGACGTTAACTCAAGAAGAAATTGAAACTATATTGGACACCAAATTTTCTGAGGGGAAATACTCACGCCGTGGAGCAGATGGCTGCCTTCGTTGCCATGACGATACCTCAGACAAACCTGCAACCGGTATTTTCGACAACATCCACGGCAAGTCAGCGAACTTGCATGGGCCAATGAATGATAAACAATGTGAAGCATGCCATGGCCCAGCAAACAATCACGCGCGCAATCCGCGAAAAGGACAAGTTCGTGAGCCGATGATCACCTTTAGGCCAAACTCCCCTGTTCCGGCCGAAAAGCAAAACAGCGTGTGTTTATCTTGCCACCAAGATGCGAAACGCTCGACTTGGCATAGCAGTGAACACGCTTTTGAAGGTCTGTCTTGTGCAAGCTGTCACCAACTGCATCAAAAAAACGATCCGATGATGGTTGCCGAAATGCAAGCAGACAAATGCACCGATTGCCACTCCCGCACCAAATCGGATATCCACAAACGCAGTCGTCATCCTATCATTGACGGCGTCATGACTTGTTCTAGCTGCCACAATCCACATAAGGCATTAAATGAAGCAAGCCTGAACTGGTCAACCGTCAATAACGCTTGTTACGAGTGTCATGCAGAAAAACGCGGCCCATTCTTATGGGAGCATGAGCCTGTAACTGAAGATTGTACATCCTGCCACACACCTCATGGTTCAGTGAACAAAGCCCTGCTCAATAAACGGCTGCCAATGCTATGTCAGGAATGTCACCGTGTGCCACATGCAAACGTAGCCATTCCTGAAAACGACTTGAGAGTGCGCGGCGGAAGTTGTTTGAACTGCCACAATCAAGTGCATGGCTCTAACCACCCACGTGGTCAAACATTAAGTTATTAGGAGGGAGGCATGAAACTATCTCAACTGTGCATCGCTATTTCCCTTGCTTTTGCTGTGCAAGCGCACGCCAACGATTATTCGTTACAACATTCTCAACCAGCCGACACTAGCCGCTGGCAGTGCAGTGAATGCAGCAGCGACGGCACGTGGAGTGGAGAAGTCAGCGCTGGCGTCGGTTACCTTAACAACAATGGTTCCTCGCGATTCTATAATTGGAATCCACCCGTTTACGGTACAAACTCTGACAACAAACACTTTAACGCGAGCCTAAACGCCGATATCGAACAATATGAAGACGATGGGTTCTACAATCGAATCGTCGTCGAAGATCTTGGTTTGCAACGCTTCTTACTGCAGTGGGAAATGGGCCAGTACGACGGATTAAGTGTCCTCGGCAGTTATAGTGAAACGCCGTATTTCTGGAATCAGTCCTCACTCAGTGCGTATCATCCAAGAGAGGATGCACTCGTCAGTGGTGACCTATCGAAATATGAAAACTCAGTGACGCGAGAGACGTTTAAGTTAGAACTCAAGTACACACCACATACGCCATGGAAGCCATATGCATCCATGAAGCACGAACGTAAAGAAGGCACAACTTCGCTTTATTCATCGACCATTCCGGGTTACGCCAACGCGCCGGGATCCATACCCAAAAACGTCGACCATGAAACCTTAAATACTCAAGTAGGAGTAAGCTACATGGAAGATTTGTGGCTGGTGGATATTGCGTATCGCGGCTCGTTTTTTAGAAATGACAAGTCCGCACTTTATTACGGCAGCACTACGAATCCTTACGCTAACCACCTCGCGTATGAGCCTGACAACGACTTTCACCAGCTCGCTGTCACGGGGAGTTATCGGTTGAATCAACAAACGTTCAGTGGCCGCTTACTTTGGTCACAGACGTCTTCTGAAGGCGGGTTAAATCCGTTTCCACAGTCCCCTGTTAACTCCAATACATTCCATGGCGAAACCAACACTTGGCAAATGAGCGCGGATTACCACAACAAACTTTCGCGAGACACTGCTTTCGCCATTTCTGCGGACTATTCAGATAAAGACGATAACTCCGATAGAAACACCATCATCGGATCGACGAGAGAAAAATACGACCACACCAAAACCAAACTGGAAGCAACACTCAAGTATCGTGTTACTTCTGATGTAAAAGTGAATACGGGTTACCATTTTAGACAAGATGAGCGAAGTTATGCTGATAGGAAACGTACCGATGAACAACGCGTTTTTGTTGGGGCCCAGTACCGACCAAATAGACCGTGGCAATTAGGTGGTAAAGTCTCCTACTCTTTTCGCGATGGCTCTGATTGGCAGGACGACAGCAGCGACTCGCCTAATTTGCGCCAATACTATTTAGCCGACAAAGAGAGGATTGAGCTCCGTGGCGACGGCAGCTATGACGTAACAAGCGATGTCCAGTTACTTGCTGAGCTTTGGTACGGAAACGACGACTATGCTAAACCCGATATAGGTTTAAGCGAAGGAGAAGATTACGGCTACGATATCAGCGTCAACTTCAATTTACTCGACGGACTAAACGGGCATGTTTTTTACAATCAACAGATCATCCGCTCCGAGCAACAACAAGCAAACTCTGACGTTGTCGGTTGGAACCGCTACACCACCAAACTCAAAGATGACATCACAACCATTGGCTTTGGTGTGAGTAAAGAGCAGCTACTAGACGACAAACTTTCTATCTCGTTTGATTACAGCTACAGCCAAGCTGATGGAAAATCGTCAACCACATCTGGTGGCTACCAATATCCTGATAACGAGGCGAACTCGTACCGATTTGAAGTCATCGCTGACTATGAAGTATCTGAAAATCAAAACGTGCAGCTTAACCTCCGTTATGAAGACTACTCAGAAGAGGATTACTTGTTTAATAACGAAACCGAAACGATAGGCGACGTTTTGCAAAGCTATGAAGGTTTATATGGCGGCGTCTATTGGAAATATCGCTTTTAAACACAGAGTGACGTAACAAAAAAAGCATCAGACGTTTCAAACGCCTGATGCTTTCGTATTTCAATTCTACTGCTGTGATAAGTTGATTAAGCTTGGAAGCTCAACGGAATCTCAGCCAATTGGTTACCTTCGTTTGCAGGAAAGATAAGGTACTCGCCGTGGTATTTCACCATCGATTTGTAGTCCGTCACTTTATGCACCATAAAGCCCGCTTGCGCTGCTTTCTCAACAAACTCAGCATGGTTGCCACGTACAAACCAGCTCATTGGTTTGACGAGCAGCTCGCCGTCGAAGCAGCTTTCGCATTGATCTGCACATAGCGCCAAAGAGTTTTGACCTTCCGTGAAGATTTGGATTTTGCCACAACCAACAAGTTGCTCAGACGTTGATACTTCCCAGCCAGCTTGCTCCATCAAATCAAGAAATGATTCAATATCGGAGTCTTTTATTACTTTGGACTCTTCACCTTCAGGAAAAAACTGAGCGTAAAAAGCGGAAATACGCTTGAAGATAAACAACAAACCAGCGTCATTACCCTTTGAACGACCCGCTTTTTGCCAACGTGTTAAGTCATCGCCTACGGCTCGACCGAAACGCTGAGATTTAAGTGCTTTGGTAACCCAGCGCACTAAATAATGGTTATTCGCAACAGGGGCATTGGCTAACTTACCTGAGCGATGCTCTTGATCTAACTCTTCAAGTGCTGAGTTAACTAAGTTTTGAATTTCTTTGGTGTAATTCGACATTACGCCTTTCTTCCTAAAGTCCAATAAAACAGTGCTGAAAGCACAGAACAAGCAAACATTACAATGATCATCGGCCAAGCAACATTACCGGGTAGTGATGCCACCAGCGCACCAACCAATGAGCCGATACCGAATCTTAACGTCCCCGCCAGAGACGATGCTGTACCCGCCATTGATGGGTAGCCGCTTAAAAGCAGCGCCATCGCGTTACTACCTATCGTCGACAATGTACCGATAAACAGCACAACAAAAGGTACGATGCCCCATAATCCGAAGTCCATTAACCAACTTACGAATAAACCAATCCCCGCCAAAAGTTGCACGAACAACCCAAAACGAAGCATGGCATGAGAGCCAACTTTCTTCACCAAGCGACCATTAATACTGGTCATGATGATCATCGCCACAATGTTCAAACCAAATAAATAACCAAAGTGGTCTGGTCGAACACCATATAAATCAATATAAACAAACGAACCCGCGGTCAGAAATGCAAACATTCCGGAAAATGAAAACGCTCCAGAAAGCATCAAACCTATCGCTTCAGGGTTGGAGCATAATCTGGCGTAGTTTCTCATCGTAGTGCGAAAACGAAGCGGCTGACGATTTTCTGGTTTCAGCGTCTCTGGAATTTTCCAAAGTACCAGTAGAATTACCACCACAGCGAAAATGGCTAACACCCAAAAGATCGAACGCCAACCAAACCAGATAGCTAAGTGACCACCGATCATAGGCGCGACCAAGGGTGCCATGGTGATCACTAAGGTGACGAAAGACATTGCACGAGCAAAGTCTTCACGGTCAAACATGTCACGCACGACGGCTTGGATAATGACAGCCGCTGCCGCGCCAGCAAAACCTTGCGCTGTTCGCACATAAGTCAATGCATCGATGCCGTTTGTGGTCGCACTCACTACCGCCGCTAATCCAAAGAAAAGCACACCCAAAATCAGTACAGGTCTACGGCCAAAACTATCGGCAAGCGGCCCATGAATTAACTGGCCAATCGCAAAACCTGCCGTATAAGCCGTCAACGTAATCTGAACCGCGCCAGGCGCAACACCCAAATCTTTCGCGATGGTTGGCATTGCAGGCAAATACATGTCGATCGCCAAAGGCGTCAAAGCACCAATCGCTCCCAATACAAGAAACAATAGAAAACTGATTTGGGATTGCGGAGCACTTTGAGCTTTTTCTGTCATTCTTTTACCTCTTGTTGGAGCCCTTTCGTCAATACTTTCAGAGCAAAGTGAACGTAACGGACGGTTCTCATATCGCTGATATCTAGAAGCCAAAGGCCTGTTCTATCAACGTTCGAGAATCATAAGGGCAAATATGTACCAAGGTGTGACCTTGACGAACTCGACATAGAAAAGCGTGTGAAAGCGAAGTGTGTTTATGGGAAATAAACACAATGCAGTAAAAATGATGGAATTGATTCCACCATTTATTCACCACAGCCGAATGCTTTGCAATAAGAGTATGCATGGCTCAGCTAAATGCAAAGGCATATCACTCAGATGAGTAAGCACACCGGAATTGTCTAGGCACTAATTTTGGTAGGAAAATTAATTTTGAGCCAATTCCTACCAAAAAACTAGTTCCAATTGGGAACTAAAGAATTTCCCATACCGATAATTAATTCCAAATAGAATCAATTTCTTCCTGCGTGAGGTAGCGATAATCACCAGGTTCTAGTGCCTCATCGAGTTCAATCGAACCAATACGCTCACGATGTAAGTACTCAACTTTATTTCCTAACGCCGCAAACATGCGTTTCACTTGGTGATACTTACCTTCCACAATAGTTAACAATACTTCATTCTCTGCCTCGTTCACGATCTCCAAACGAGCAGGTAATGTTGCTTCTGATTCATTGCGCAAAATGATGCCTTGTTCGAGCTTTTCCGCGTAATCAGGCTGAATCGCATCGACAAGCCAAACACGGTACGTTTTCTCACACTTATGCTTCGGTGAGGTAATGCGGTGAGACCACTTACCATCATCCGTAATCAACACCAAACCGGTTGTGTCGACGTCTAATCGGCCCGCAAAGTGAAGGTTTTCAATTTTAGGCTCATCGAGCAATGCGAATGCAGTTTGGTTGTAGCCATCTTCATGTGAACAAACAAAGTCAGCAGGCTTGTACAACATAATGTAACGAGGGCCAGGAGCACCAATAACACGGTCTTCCCACATTACTTCCGCACCTTCAGGTACTTTAAATGCACCACTTTTTTGAACCTCACCGTCAACGGTGATGTCACCACTTTTGATGATCTTTGTTGCCTGTTTGCGTGTTGCACCCAGAGCGTCACACAAATATTTATCTAAACGCATGAATACCTCATTGAATTATACCCAAGTAACCTCCAAATCTCGGTTTAAAGGTCACTTGGGTATAAAAGTCAGGTATTATAGCGTTCCTCGTTCGAATAGTTGAGCAATTTCACATATTTTCATGTACACACTTCGCCCTTATCAAGCCGACTCGGTTAAAGCAGTCATTCACTACTTTCGTAAACACTCGACACCAGCAGTGATCGTGCTGCCTACTGGTGCCGGAAAAAGCTTGGTGATCGCAGAGCTTGCTCGCCTTGCGAAAGGACGAGTGTTAGTCCTTGCCCACGTAAAAGAGCTGGTCGAGCAAAACCACGCGAAGTATGAAGGTTATGGTTTAAAAGGTTCCATCTTCTCAGCAGGATTGGGGCGAAAAGAAACTGACCAGCAAGTCGTGTTTGCTTCGGTTCAATCGGTCGTACGTAACTTAGATTCGTTCAAAAACCAGTTTTCTCTGCTCGTTATTGATGAGTGCCATCGTGTGCCGGATGACAAAAACAGCAGCTACCAAAAAGTTATTACTCACTTACGAGAACTGAACCCAGGCATTAAGGTTCTGGGACTAACTGCAACGCCCTATCGTTTAGGAATGGGCTGGATTTATCAGTATCACACCCGAGGTCAAGTACGCACCGAAGAGCCTCGATTCTTCCGCGATTGTATTTTCGAACTGCCGATCCGTTACTTGCTCGACGAAAACTTCCTCACTCCAGCCCGCATGATGGACGCGCCCGTTTTGTCTTACGACTTCTCGCAACTGAAACCCGCAAACACCGGACGCTACAAAGAAGCAGAAATGGACATGGTGATCGATAAAGCCAAGCGCGCCACTCCGCAAATTGTTGAGCAAATCATGCAATATGCGAGAGAACGTCAAGGTGTCATGATCTTCGCCGCGACTGTCCGACACGCACAAGAGATCCGCAGTTTACTGCCAGAAGGCGAAACTGAAATCGTCATTGGTGATACACCTACGCCGGAACGCGACGCGATCATCCAAGCGTTCAAGAATCGTCAAATAAAATATTTGGTCAATGTTTCGGTACTGACTACCGGGTTTGATGCGCCGCATGTCGATTTAATCGCGATTTTGCGACCAACAGAGTCAGTCAGTCTATACCAGCAGATTGTAGGGCGAGGATTACGCTTATCAGACGGAAAATCAGAATGTTTAGTGCTTGATTACGCAGGCAACAGCTACGATTTATACCAACCTGAAGTCGGTGATCCCAAACCAGACTCTGACAGTGAAATTATCACGATTCCCTGCCCGGCTTGCGGATTCAATAACAACTTCTGGGGGAAATTGGATAGTAACGGTTTCTTGGTTGAACACTTTGGCAGACGTTGCCAGGGTTACTTTGAAGATGAAGACACAGGCGAGCGTGAACACTGTGGCTACCGTTTTCGTGCCAAATACTGTGGTGAATGTGGTGCCGACAACGATATTGCTGCGCGCATTTGTCATGAGTGTGACGCAACGCTTGTTGATCCAGATAAAAAATTAAAAGAAGCCCTTAATCTGAAAGATGCATTGATATTTGAATGCACAGAAATGGACCTGTCAGTATTCAAGTCCAGTGATGGTAAATCTCAACTCAAGGTGACATATTCTGGCGAACCATACCAAGGCGAAGGCAATGCGTTAGTTCATGAGTTTTGGTCATTGAGTACCAAAAAACAAAAACAAACGTTTAAAGACCAATTTGTGCGCCCTCACTTGGCAGACAAGCATCGCCCTTTTGAAGAGGCTTCACCGACACGTGTTGTTGCCAATCAACATCGTTTCCGTTTGCCTCAGTTTGTTATTGCAAGGAAATCCGGTCGCTTTTGGAAATTGCGAGACAAAATTTTTGAAGACGAGTTGAAATAACCTCTGCAACATTTAGTAAAACTGAACTCGATGATTCACTCTCTGTTCATCTATATCCGATATACTGCGGCTAACGTTCTAGAAAAGGTTTGACTATGTATAAAGCAACGACTTCTCAACATTCTGCGTTACTTTTCGGCCTTATCACGACATTGATGTGTGCACCAAGTTTCGCCAAGCATGACGACTACTATGCATCACAAAATGGTCACGCCATCGTGCAAGATGTCGAAAAGCCTGGAACACGTATTGAATTCGATGAAGATCAAGATGAGGTCTATCGCGCGGTTCAACAAGGATATATACGACCATTTTCGGACCTTTACGCCGCAGTAGAAAACGACCTATACGGCCGCATCATCAAGGTCGAGCTTGAAGAAGATGATGATGCTTGGGTGTATGAATTGAAAATCCTGTACAACAATAGCGTCCTGAAAGTTGAGTATGACGCCGCCACGCTGGAAATGCTTGAGATCAAAGGTCGCAGCTTTAACAAAGCGTTAAAGCCACAAAACAACTAAACTGGTCTAATGCGTAATCCCGACTCAATGCGTAGCTTACGTCGATAACACTCCAAACATAATAAGAATCACCAATATGAAAATACTTGTCGTTGAAGATGACCCTCGTTTAGGCGAGCAAATCATCGAAACATTAGAAAGTACCGGCTGGGTACCAGAATTATCTCAAGATGGCATAGACGCTCTGTATCGCGCGACATCGGAAGAATGGGACGCTATTGTTCTTGATCTAGGACTGCCGAAATTGGATGGCCTCACCGTGCTAAAAGGCATTCGTGATGAAAACATCAATACCCCTGTCGTTATCCTGAGTGCTCGCGATACCCTAACGCAGAGAGTTGAAGGTCTAAACGCAGGTGCAGACGATTACCTAACTAAGCCGTTTGAAATGGTTGAGCTTATCGCTCGTATTCGCGCACAACTACGAAGAGCATCAGGTAACGCCTCTCCTGTGATGCAAATTGGCGACTTGAGCTTAGATACGCGCACTTCTAAAGTAATGTGGCAAGGGCAAGCAGTAAGCTTAACGGCACTGGAGTATAAAGTGGTCGCTTACTTTATGCATAACCCAGAAAAAGTAATTTCTCGCACCGAACTCGTCGAGCACATTTACAAACAAGACTTTGATCGTGACTCCAACACAATCGAAGTTTTTATCGGCCGAATTCGCAAAAAAATCGCGCCAAAGATCATCAAAACTGTCCGAGGGTTGGGATACCAATTAAATGCCGAATAAGAACAGGCTACCGTTGAACGCAATAAAACGACTGAGTATCAAAAGTCGCCTCGTTTTAGCGGCGATCGTTTGGTTGACGGCAATGATCCTCGCAGCTGGTGTGACGATACCGACCCAAGTGTACAACTATATGGTTGACGACACTCGCTCACAGCTGAGCATTTTTATGGATGAAATCGCCGCTCAGTTAGAAGTCGATGAGACTGGGCACCTCTCACTCGCTGCTCTGCTCTCAGATCCTCGATTTAACCGACCTTACAGTGGTTTATATTGGAGTGCCTCCACTGAGACGAGTCTCGAGCGTTCTCGTTCTTTGTGGGACAAAAAAATCGAATACAAAGGTCTGGATAACGATGCTTACGGCGCGAGAGGCGAAAGGCTGATTACCATAGAAAAAGCTCTGTACTTACCAGATTACGATGGGCCTATCCATATCATTATTGGTATTGACGAAGAGCCTATCAAAAGCACCCTGCAAACGCTAATCGGGCAACTCTGGCTTATTTTAGGCTTATTATTCGCAGGGGTTCTTGCCGTCATTTTGCTGCAAATTGCATGGTCATTGAGTCCACTTACAAAGTTACAAAAAGAGTTGGCCGAGCTGAAGTCTGGTAACAAAAAGAGTCTAGAAGAAACCTATCCGAAAGAGATTTCTCCTCTTATCTTCGACCTCAACGCTCTGCTTTTCCATTATCAGGAATTGTTAGAACGAGCTAGGAATCATGCAGGCAATCTTTCACACGCGCTAAAAACCCCACTTTCTGTCCTAAAAAATGAAGTGCAGACGTTAGAACCTGATACGCAATCCCGCCTGCGTACTCCGATCAATCAAATACAAGATCATATCGATTACCATCTGGGCCGTGCCCGCATGGCGGGGTCTATGAATATTTTATCAGTGAAATCGAACCCAGCAGAGCGTGTGGATGCTATCTCAATGGCGTTTGATAAAGTGTATGCGAGCCGAGATATCTCCTTAATTAATGAACTTGATTCAGAGCTGAATGTAGCGGTAGAGCAGACCGATCTCGACGAAATGCTGGGTAACTTGCTTGAAAATGCCTATAAGTGGGCCAACAACATGATTCGTGTGCACTCCTCTCAGGATAAAGACAATATACACATCATCATTGAAGATGACGGACCAGGTATCCCTAAAGAGAAACTGAGTCAAGTAATCAAGAGAGGTGTTAGATTGGATGAAGCAACCCCTGGGTCAGGTCTTGGTCTAAATATAGTCAGTGAAATGGCACACAGTTACCGAGGTCAATTAACACTGGAAGCGAGCGCTTTAGGTGGCTTAAAAGCATCTTTAGTCTTGCATCTCAGCCGAACATAAAGCATATAACGCATAAACTTTGTTCTTCGGACCATGATTAGTAAACCGATGAAAATGAAGCCGATGTGAACAAAATCCAAGCAAGGCGTTAAAAGGGATAGCCTTACACCTAGCCAAATCATACCTTTTTGTTGATTTGGATACGATTTGGGTTGCCCATTTATAAGTGGAATGATAGTATCCGCGCTCGCTTGAACAGTTCCTGTTTCAAGCTTTACCACGAACAACAAGGTCGCATTGTTGATTGTGAACATTTGATTTTTACTAATTTGAGAGTAAATACTATGAAATTCGAAGCAGTAGTACGTACTGAACTAGGTAAAGGTGCGAGCCGCCGCCTACGTCACGCTGGCAAATTCCCTGCAGTTGTATACGGCGGTGAAGAAGCAGCAGTAGCTATCGTTCTTAACCACGACGACATCGTAAACCAAATGGACAAGCCTGAATTCTACGAAGGCCTAGTTCTAGTTATCGATGGCAAAGAAGTTAAAGTTAAGCCACAAGACGTTCAACGTCACGCGTTCAAGCCAAAAGTTGAACACATGGACTTCATCCGTATCTAATTCCCTACCAAGGAATTAATCGGATTAAATCCAAACCTTTTGCATTAAAGATAATCGGACTTACCAACCGAGACATCTAAAAAATTTCAAAACCCCGGAGTCTTACCACCTCCGGGGTTTTACTATATGTGGCATATAACAATTGATTTACGAACGGGCAATGTACTTCACTAAAGTGAGATCCGTCAGCGTCATACGGTCTATGATTTCCGTCTCTTCCTCTCCAGTACGTACAAAACCACACTTCTTGTAAAAGTTAAGCCCCTGTTTATTGGTATCCAGTGCTTTCAGGCTTATCTGCATAACGGGCGTAGAGAGTAGACGCGTTTCTAGTTCATCTAACAATGCACTCCCTGCACCTTGCCCATAATGCAAAGGAGAGACATAGCAACATGTTACCCACGCCGTTTTATCTTCACAGGTGTGGTTAGGTAGTTCGTAACTTAAAAAGCCGACGATTTCCCCTTGTCTCTCAACGACGATCAATTGGGCCAGTTGCTCAGTCATGACTCGCGTCCACATCCTTTCTCGGCGCTCAATCGTAAACTGATCGATGTAGCTCTGTGGCATTAACCCTTTGTATGCTACCTGCCACGAATCAACATGTATCTTGGCGATTTGAGTTGCTTCCTCTCTGACTGCGTTCCTTACTGTGTATCTCATTACTATCCTTTCTTAAAATTCACCACTTACAAATTCTTTCAACCCTACTCTTTAAATCGAAGCTCAAAGCGAGCAGCCACAGATGCAACGCTTTACATTACTCCATTTCATTTTCATTAATTCAATGATAGTGCACATCGTAATATCCGAAGAAAACGCCTCGTTATTTACGTTTCACTTTCGCTCATTAGATTGAATCTATTTGTTTTAACATCCGGGTATCGAAAGCGAGATAAACACGGTAAGGTATCGAATAAGAATAAATAAACGATATCTAAGGCATAAGATTTCTAAACGGTCGCAATTATAGTACAGAGAGAAATACCCTTTCTGGTTGTATTAAACAGAGTAAGCCAAGATCAAACGAGTTTGGGTTTTACAGTGATCATTTTATATACAAAACATTTCCCTCATCATCAGAGCGAAAATTTATAACGATTTGTGTCATAGCTGCTAAGAAAAACATGAACTTGGCAAAATAATCACCAAAATCAGCGCTATACTTCGCAAAAATGCGCATTGATTCACACAAACCACATTCATTCAATTGGCCACTTCACAAAATAACCCCCTCCCTCTAATTTCAATATACTAAAAACTATTTCTGTTTAATTGGAGACGTAGTTTGCAGGCTTATTAATTCATTTCTCCGATAGAAGTATAAATAAGAGATAGATCACTAAAGTTTCACATTAATTCCGTATATTTCACGCCGTAACAATAACAAAATCACAAAGAAAGGATCCCTTATGAAGTTTTCCAAATCTCTTTTGGTAATGGCAGTGGGCGCTGCGCTAGCAGGATGCGGCTCAGACAGCGATAATTCTCCAGTAACCTGCGAGACTGCAGATTCTTGTACTAAGTTCACCGTTCTCCACACTAACGATAACCACGGTCGCTTTTGGCATAACAGCGACGGCGAATATGGCATGGCTGCGCGTCACACTTTAATCGAATCTATTCGCGCAGAAGTCGAAGCAAAAGGCGGTGAAACCATTCTGCTGTCTGGCGGTGATATTAATACCGGCGTACCAGAATCAGACATGCAAGATGCGGTTCCAGACTTCGTAGGGATGAACCTACTTGGTTACGATGCAATGGCTGTCGGTAACCACGAGTTTGATAACTCACTAGATATTCTCGATATGCAAGCTGAGCTAGCTGACTTCCCTATGCTGGCTGCGAATATCTATAAGAAAGATACCAATGAGCGTTACTTCGACCCTTACAAAGTATTTACTATCAACGGCCTTAAGATCGCTGTAATTGGTCTAACCACCCAGGACACGGCGAAGCTAGTCAATCCAGACAACGTATCAAACATCCACTTCGAAGACCCTCAAGTTGAAATCAAAAAAGTACTTAAGGAAATCGAAGAAAACGAAAAAGTAGATCTAGTATTTGCAACGACGCACATGGGTCACTACCAAGATGGTAATAATGGTAGTGAAGCACCAGGGGACGTGAAGCTCGCTCGCTCTCTTGAAGAGGGACAACTAGACGCTATCATCGGTGGTCACTCACAAAACCCAGTGTGTATGGAGCCAGGTACCAATGAGTATGCTGATTTCAAACCTGGTGATGATTGCGCGCCAGACCAACAAAAAGGCACTTGGATTATGCAAGCGCATGAGTGGGGTAAATATGTGGGTCGTGCGGACTTCGAATATTACGACGGCAAGCTTCACTTAGCGAATTACGCACTGATTCCTGTAAACCTTTTGGACGACAACGATGAAGTGATCGGTGAACGCATTCAACAAGATGCGACGGTAAAAGCGTTACTACTGCCATACCAACAGCAAGGTCAAGAGTTATTAGATGAGAAGATTTCTAATACGACGGGTAAGTTAGAAGGTGATCGTAACGTAGTTCGCTCTCAGCAAACTAATCTAGGTCACCTACTAGGCGAGGCATACCGTACTTACAAAACGGTAGATGCTGACTTTGGTGTGATGAACTCTGGCGGTGTGCGTGATTCAATCCAAGATGGTGACATCACTTACCGTGACGTACTTACAGTCCAGCCGTTCGGTAACTTCGTGACTAAAGCGACAATGACTGGTCAAGAAGTAAAAGAGTACCTTGATGTCGTAGCAACGAAATCTGCAGGCTCTGGTGCTTACGCTCAACTAGATAACATCACTTTAGATGTAGATTGTGATGCTGGCTCAGTAACCATTACCGACATTAACGATAAAGGCTTCGATCTAGACGCAACGTACACATTCTCTGTAATCAGCTTCAGTGCTGCTGGTGGCGATAACTATCCAATCATCGATGTTCAATCTACCCAGCTAACCGATGCATACGTTTTACGTGAGTTCTTCGTAAATAACCCACAGATCTCTGCGGATAGCTACAACAAGAACTTAGAAAACATCAAGTACTTCAGTAACGGTCAAGCTGTGAAAGGTTGCCCAGCAACTAATAGCTAAAAACACCTTACACTCTGACGTGAAGAGCTTTTAGAAGTTGTTCCGTCAGAGCCTCCCTAAAAACCGAAGCGTGACGCTTCGGTTTTTTTATTTTCGTTAAAGTGCTGAAAATTATCGCCCTTCATAAAGTGTTCAAAAATTATTCATTTGTGTTGTTGACGCCCATGTGCTGGGCTTCTATGTTTGATAAGGTCTTTCGAAAATACAGATTCATCAACTGACTTTTCGCTATGAAGTTTCGTAGCTTAGTGGATGATTCTAGGAAAGATGTGAATGGCGTTACAAACACTGCTCTCAAACAATTTGTCTTTTTGACCTAAAACGAAGGTGATTCGCCGCCAAGCGTTCACCAATGAGCAGCGATCTGGACGTCAATATGTTCAAACTGCTGCCATCGAGTTCAGGAGGTCAAAAATGAAACGAGCCAGCAATAGCTACAGACTTCAAATGATCAAAGAAGTGGTTACCCGTAGAGAGCGCGAAGCTTGCACGGATCCTATGGCGAGATACATTCATCAGCTGATGGATGAACGCCCGACAAGTAAATTAGATGTTGAATTCAATCATCGATTTTCAGGAAGCCACTTTGACGAACATGCTGGGGGATGGGTCAGTGACCGTTGGTCAATGAAGTAGCGCTAATTTAACGAGTTTGCCTTACACGCACCGCATAGTAAGAGCTAATACAGTCCCGGCTCATCATTGATTATTGCCGAGCCGGGATAATTCGAAATTTAAAAGAGATTTTGCTGTGGTGATAATTCTTCTTGAGACTCTTCTGCCTTCCCCTTCCCTGCCAATACCTTTCTTCTATAGCGCTGACGGCATAGCTTAATTACATGCAACTGTTGAGCAGGCGTATAAGTGAGCCAGTTAAATCGCTCTTCTCTTTTACGCATACATCCTTTGCAATACCCTTTTTCGTCCACACTACAAATACCAACGCAAGGGTTTGGGACGGTAAAAAACTCTAGTTGCTCCATGCTCTAACCGTTTTTTGCTCGCTGTGCTGTAATGATATTATAACGACTTCAATATACGCTCCCAACAGTGCTATACATCTTGCACCTTGAAGCCGTTTGAGTATATAAACTGGACTCTGTCACAGTAATACGAAACTATTACCTTATGCTGACAAAAACAGTGTTTTATTACCTATACTTACCACGTTTTCTAAAAACGGAGTCTATAAAATGAAGCTTAGCCTAAAAACGTTAGTTACAGCAATCTCTCTTCCTGTTCTTATGACTGCATGTGCTAGCAACGGTGACAATGTGAAAGAAATTAC
This sequence comes from Vibrio sp. M60_M70, assembly GCF_037162085.1. Lineage (NCBI taxonomy): Bacteria > Pseudomonadati > Pseudomonadota > Gammaproteobacteria > Vibrionales > Vibrionaceae > Vibrio > Vibrio sp. M60_M70. Next base: position 1,337,021 of record NZ_JARLUL010000001.1, on the reverse strand, counting down.
GGCTCAAGATTTACAGCACCATAATTGGGAGCTGGTTCAGATTGATGGTAAAAACATCGAATTAAAAGAACGTCAGCAAGCGCCTCGCTTAGAAATCGGAGAAAATCTGACTGCAAATGGTAACGCGGGGTGTAACAACTTCTTTGGTCAAGCTGAACTAAAAAACAATCAACTACGCATCGAAAAAATGGGAATGACCATGAAGATGTGTATGGATGACCAAATGAAAATTGAGCAAGCAATGTCTGAAACTCTTACTGAATGGAGTGATATAACGCTAACCAAAGAAGGGCTAATGCTTAAAAATGACGATCACGAACTAACGTTTCAGTTGCGTGATTGGGTAAACTAAGTCCCATTTCATATTCTAAGAGCAGCCATAAAATGGCTGCTTTTTTTATGCCTCCTAATCCATATCAAAGCAGGCAGGATGTCTGTTTCGCACGTTTCGGTTAGCAAAATCGTTTACAACGACAACCTCTTTCCCTCTTTACGCCCTCAACGCCACGTCTACGACGCGGGTTCAGTCTTCCAAATCAACATATCGAAGTTGCTTGAGGACAATAATTTTCAATTACTTGAAAGAATATCGTCAAACAAGCGGTCCGCTCTTGTATACCTAAAACGACACCAGAATTGTCCTTTCTTCGTTTTGCTTCACATTGAGAATAATTCTTTGAATCAATGAGTGATTCCGTTTGGGATTGGCATTGATAATAGAGAGAGATGGATTACTATCCTTGTAACAAAGCGGAGCGACTTGTTTAGACGTCAATAACGCCGGAAACGAGAATAAAAAGACATAACACGGAATAGATATGAAAAAGCTACTCAGTACCGTTGGCATTTTAGCCACCACTTTCGCGACATCTTCTTTTGCCAACTCATCGGTTGCTAGTGAATGGCAAAAAATCGAACAACAAGCCGACGGACAATCCGTCTACTTTCATGCTTGGGGCGGAAGCCAAGAAATTAATCGCTACATCCAGTGGGCGAGTAGAGAGCTAAAATCGCGTTATAACGTGACGCTAAACCACGTTAAAGTCACCGATATTTCTGAGACCACCACTCGACTTATCGCAGAAAAAGCCGCAGGTAAAAACAGCGGTGGCAGTGTTGATATGGTTTGGATCAATGGCGAAAACTTCAAATCAATGAAGGATAACCAATTGCTGTTTGGTCCTTTTGTTGAAGGTTTGCCAAGCTGGCAATACGTCGATAAATCATTGCCAATTGATGTGGATTTTTCAGAGCCGACTGAAGGTTTGGAAGCACCTTGGGGTGCGGGGCAATTAGTGTTTATCCATGATGAGCAAACCCTGCATAACCCTCCTCGATCATTTGCTGAAATGCTGAGTTACGCAAAGGCGTTTCCAAATCGCCTAACTTACCCTCGCCCACCAGAGTTTCATGGCACAAGCTTTATTAAAGCATTACTCATTGAACTGTCTAACAACGCCCCTGCTCTGCAACAACCAGTTACCGATGACACGTTTGAACAAGTTACTCAACCGCTATGGGCTTACCTAGATGAGTTCCATAAAGTCGCTTGGCGCGGTGGTAAACAGTTTCCAGGCGGTACAGCAGAAACCCTTCAACTACTGGATGATGGTCAGACTGACCTGGCAATTACCTTTAACCCGAACGCGGTTTTCTCTGCGCAGTCGAGCGGTAATCTTGCAGAAAGCACCAAAGCGTATGCGATGGACGCAGGTGCACTCTCAAACATTCACTTCTTAGCGATTCCTTGGAACGCAAATGCCAGTGCCGGTGCGCAAGTTGCGATAAACTTTTTATTGAGCCCTGAAGCACAATCTCGCAAAGGTAACCTTAACATCTGGGGCGATCCTTCAGTGCTAAGCAGCCAATACCTAACCGGTTCGGCTAAAAATACTCAACAATTCAAATCTATCGCTGAGCCGCATCCAAGCTGGCAATCTGCCTTAGAAAAAGAATGGTTGAAACGCTACGGAAATTAATAAGAGCCCATGTTAAGAGCGCTATATTTAGTCATTATCGCAGTTTGTATTTTGCCTACCATTCCGGGACTACTCGGAGTGGTGGTCTCTGCGCTCGGTTATGTGCCTCCTATCGGCTTGCACCACTTTTCTTTAGATGGCTTTAACGCTGTTTTTGATTGGGAGGGTGTTTGGACATCCATCGGGCTTACTTTCTACTCTGCCATTTTCAGTAGCTACTTGGCTTGCTTGATCACATTTGCGATTTTGCAAGCATCGTGGGGCAGCAAGTTTTGGCGAAAAATTGAAGTAAGCCTCTCGCCACTTCTTGCCATGCCGCACGTAGCGTTTGCGATTGGCTTTGCGTTCTTGTTTGCCCCAACTGGTATGGGCGTTAGGGTTCTCAACCAACTGTTTGGTTACGATCCCAATGCGCAAACGGTGAATGACTTAGCATTGCTGATTAAAGATCCGCATGCACTCGGTTTGATCATCATGCTTGCGATTAAAGAAGTGCCGTTTTTATTGTTGATGAGTATTCCAATTCTTCAGCAATTGAAAGTCGATAAGATTGAAAAAGTCAGTCATTCGATGGGCTACAGTTCGGCGCAAGCGTGGTGGAAATGCGTGTTCCCACAGTGGATAGCAAAACTGCGCTTTCCAATGCTGGCGGTATTGGCTTACAGCTTGTCGGTTGTCGATGTTGCATTGATTATTGGCCCTACCAACCCACCAACGTTTGCGGTTTTAGTGTGGCAGTGGTTTAACGACCCTGATTTATCGATACTACCAAGAGCTGCCGCAGGCGCGGTAGTGTTGTTTGCGATCGCTAGCCTTTTGATTGGATTTGCACGCTTGATAGAATGGTGTATCACCAAAGGCTTCAAACGCTGGCAGTACTCTGGTCGAAACGGGTTTCGTTTACCCGGTAAGACCCTGTTTTCACTGATTGCGCTACTCGCACTTCTAATGATTCCACTCATGGTGGTATGGAGCTTTGCTCAACGCTGGCGCTTTCCAGATTTACTACCGAGCCGCTATAGCCTGCGTTTTTGGGAATACGAATGGCACAGCATTCTTGGCACGCTGGAACAGAGCATGCTGATTGCCGTTATCAGCGCGACCGTCGCTCTAGCTCTTGCCTTGATCGCACATGAGTATCGCCTTCGTTATCGCTGGCAGGTGCCCGGTTACATCATCGCCATCCCAATGCTGATTCCTCAGCTATCCGTGCTATTCGGTATGCAAGTAGTGACGCTGTACTTAAACAGTAACGCGTATTTCTTTTGGGTATGCTGGGCGCATGTGTTCTTCTCATTCCCATTTATTTACCTCTCGCTAGACGGGCCGTGGCGCAGCTTCGATAACGGCTTAACTCGCGTCGCACTCAGCTTGGGTAAATCACCGATGCAAGCTTGGTTAAAAGTGAAACTGCCAATCCTCCTACCTGCGATTGCATTCGCATGGGCGGTCGGTATTAGCGTAAGTCTGGCGCAATACCTACCGACACTGGTGCTAGGTGCTGGGCGCATTAGCACCATCACAACCGAAGCCGTTGCGCTATCCAGTGGTTTTGACCGACGTGTCACCGCGATTTACGCCATTTGGCAAGCTCTGCTGCCATTCTTGTTCTTCTCTTTTGCGATACTACTAAGCCGCTTACACGTGAAGTATCGCCGCTTGTCTATAAAAGGTTTACTACTGAATGAGTCTTTGTCTCGAAAACCTCGCCATCCGTAAAACCAATGGCGACACGCTTTTCTCAGCGTTCAACATGACTGTAGAGAAAGGTGAAATTGTTACTCTGATGGGACCAAGCGGTTGTGGTAAATCCACTTTGTTGGATGCCATTGCTGGACACCTCTCCGCCGAGTTCAAATACTCTGGCTCCATTACGCTTGATAACGAACAGTTGGATGCCCTCCCTGCACATAAGCGTCAGGTTGGTATTCTGTTCCAAGAAGATTTGCTCTTCCCTCACTTAACGGTGTGGGAGAATCTTGCATTCGCGCTACCAAACTCAATCAAAGGTGAGGAGCGTAAAGCACACGCCATGCAAGCACTGAAGAACATTGCATTGACCAAACTTGCCGAATCCTTCCCAGATCAAATCTCCGGAGGACAACGCGCCCGTATCTCATTGACTCGTATGCTGCTGGCAAAGCCGAAAGTTGCGCTACTTGATGAACCCTATAGCAAGTTGGATAAAGACCTGCGTGTACAATTTCGCAATTGGGTAGTCGAACAATTACAGCAAGCGAACATCCCTACTTTGATGGTAACGCACGATGAGGATGATATTCCTGATGGCAGCCGCTGCCTAAACTGGCCATGGGAGACAAACCATGCTTGATAGCCTGAGTATAAAGCTCATCCGCAAACCGCTGGCACTCAGTGCGACATACCTCAACAAATGTGGCATCACCGCAAATCAAACGACAGTATTTGGCTTTGTGCTTGGCTGCTTTGCCCTACCGGCTTTGATCGCCGAACAGTACTTGTTGGCGTTGCTGTTTATTTTGCTGAACAGAATCTGTGATGGATTAGACGGCGCACTGGCGAGGATTCAAGGCATTACCGATGCCGGAGGCTTTCTCGATATCAGCTTGGATTTTCTGTTCTATTCCTTGATTCCTTTTGGTTTTGTGTTGGCAACCCCAGAACAAAATGCCATTGCAGGGGCATTTTTGATTTTTTCCTTCGTCGGCACTGGGAGTAGCTTTTTGGCTTTTGCCATCATGGCAGGAAAACAAGGCATCGATAATCCGGTATATAAACACAAATCTCTCTACTACATGAGCGGCTTAACCGAAGGCACTGAAACCATTGGTTGTTTGGTGCTATTTTGTTTGCTACCGCAACACTTTGCCGTCATTGCTTATATCTTTGGTGCAGCATGTTGGTTTACCACATTCACACGTATTTACTCTGGGTTTCATACGCTTAAAGGCCATTAAACCACTTAGAAGTTCACGTTTTCTTGAGAGAACAGCCGCTAAGTCACTGTTTTATAAAACACTAAAGCACACATTAAATTGGGGTATATACTCTTTGGATGGAGAGAAATCATTCGGAGGCTATATGAAAAAATACGTCAAGCTAGGTATGCTGCTCATCATGTCTTGTATTGTTATGCTTAGCGGCTGTACCTCACCTAACCCGTACGGAGATGCATACGGCTCTTCAGACACGCGCAAAGTTCAGCAGGTTTACTACGGAACGATAGAAAAAGTTGAACCAGTAACCATTGATGCCTCTACCCAATCCAACGCCATAGGCACAATCGCTGGTGCCGCCGTGGGTGGTATATTAGGCTCAAAAGTCGGGGGCGGCTCTGGCTCGGATATCGCAGCCATTGGTGGGGGTCTGCTGGGTGGTTATGCCGGCAGTAAAGCCGCTGAAGCAACCGCGAAACGAAATGGTGTGAATCTTACTATTCGCTTAGAGGATGGAAAAATAATCTCTGTCGTTCAAGAAGCAAACCCAAACATGATTTTTCAGCCAGGCCAAGCCGTTCAAATCAACATGTCTGGCAATGAAGCAAGGGTTGTTCCTCGCTAATTTGAACACGGTTACTCCTTTCCATTGGTCTGCTGTTTTGGTTCAAAGAGCTTAATCCGCGCAAGCGTACGTTGCTTACTCATCGGCTTGCGCGATTCTATTTGTATCAAGTTTGATCGTCGTCAATGGAACATCAATCTCCCACACCTTTCGATGTTCAAATGACATCAAATTGCTAGCATGAGCCCATTCCAGATAACTTTGGGCTTGTTATGACACCGACTGTTGACCACGTACTCCTTAATATCGCGCTAAACCTCAGCTCTAATCGCTCTCACGAGCAGCAATATCAAAACCTCATTGATGGGGTCGCGCAAGTATTCCCATGTGATGCGAGCTGCCTGTTTATCTTCGATGAGGATGGGTTTCTGACTCCTGTCGCGGTAAAAGGCTTATCCAGCTCGGTCTTAGGTCGTCGCTATTTCCCCAAAGCACATCCACGCTTAGATGCCATTATTCATAGCCGTGAACCGGTGCGTTTCGATGCCGATTGTTCACTGCCTGATCCTTTTGACGGCACACTATTAACCGAAGACCAGTGCATTGATGTACACGATTGCATGGGCTTTAGCTTGTATGTGGAAGGCCAACTTGTTGGCGCACTAACGATGGATGCCCTAACGGTGGGCGCGTTTGATGACATTGACCCTGTCGCTATCGAAACCTTGGCGGCTTTGACCGCTGCGACATTGCGTAACATTGCTCAATTAAAAGCGCTCAAAGCACAAAACCAAAAGCAGAAAAGCGTCACTCAAACCCTTATCCAACAAGCCCGTTCCCAACATGGCGAAATGGTAGGCTTGAGCCAGCAGATCAACCAGTTACGAAACAACATTGCGACCGTTGCTCAATCGGATTACGCGGTACTTATCACAGGAGAGACCGGTACTGGTAAAGAACTGGTCGCGCACTCGGTGCACGCGCAATCTCATCGTAGCGATAAGCCGATGATCTACGTAAACTGTGCAGCCCTGCCTGAAGGGTTGGCAGAGAGTGAACTGTTTGGTCATGTCAAAGGCGCATTCACTGGAGCCAATAGCCACCGCGCCGGTAAGTTTGAACTGGCAGACGGCGGAACTATCTTCCTCGATGAAGTGGGCGAACTGCCTTTGATTTTACAGGCAAAATTGCTGCGCGTAATTCAGCAAGGCGAGCTACAACGAGTAGGTAGCGATCAGCATTTGATGGTCAATGTGCGCATCATCGCCGCGACCAATCGACAATTAGAAAAAGAGGTCGAAGCTGGCACGTTTCGAGCAGACCTTTTCCACCGTTTGAACGTGTTCCCAATCCAAGTCCCCCACTGCGTGCCCGTGACGGTGATATTCCTGTTTTAGCAGGATATTTGTTGGAAAAAGTACGCCAACAATTCAATGCACCCAATCTGCACGTTCATCCTAAGGTGTTGACTCAACTGGAGCCTTTACCTTGGTACGGAAACGTGCGCGAGCTCGAACACACTTTAACTCGCGCGGCTTTACACGCCATTCAACAAGGCGCAAGCACGATCATGCTTAACCATTTCGACACCTCATTGGCTATCGATGATGTAAAAAACACATCGCATTATCTGCCTAAAGAAAGCCAACCAATGCGAGAGCTAATAGAAAGCTATCAGCGTGATTTAATTGAACATGCTTTGAGCCAAACTGGTGGCGTTTGGGCAAAAGCAGCGGAGTTTTTACAAATGGATCGCGGGAACTTATATCGGATGGGTAAAAAGCTCGGGATCAATAAATAACTAACCACAAGAAGTCGATGTAATTAAGACATCAACTGCGTTGTCTTAATTACATCAACCACTCATCTAAAAACGATAAAATTAAATATAAATCAATAAGATAACAATTGGCACGCATTCTGCTCTCTAGTGGTCAACATCACGACTATTAAAACAATCACTGGAGAACCCAATATGTTCTGTATTCAATGTGAACAGACAATTCAAACCCCTGCTGTTAAAGGTTGTTCTTTTGCACAAGGCATGTGTGGCAAAACTTCTGAAGTATCAGACCTACAAGACGTGTTGGTTTACACACTGCAAGGGGTTTCTTTTTGGGCATCAAAAGCACTTGAATTCAATATCATTAACGATGAAATCAACCAATGGGCACCCAAGGCATTTTTCTCTACATTGACGAACGTTAACTTCGACCCTGAACGTACCCTGGAGTTAACTTCTCAAGCTGCAACGTATAAAGCATTGCTAAAAGAGCAAGTGATGTCGGCAGCAACGCTTGCCGATACCGAAGTCGCTGACATTCCTGCGGTTGCTCACTTTGAGCTGCCAAACAGTGCAGAAGCAATCCTGGCATTTGCTCCTCAAGTCGCGGTTAACCGTGGTAAAGACCAACTGCATGAAGATGTTATTGGCCTACGCCTACTTTGCCTATACGGACTTAAAGGTGCAGCCGCGTACATGGAGCACGCACGTGTTCTTGAGCAAACCAACAACGATATCTATGCCGAATACCATGAAATCATGGCGTGGTTAGGTACTGATCCTGAAGATCTCGGTGAACTACTTGATTGCTCAATGCGCATTGGCCTGATGAACTATAAAGTGATGGAAATGCTCGACCAAGGTGAAACAACGACCTTCGGTCATCCAGAACCAACTACGGTGAACGTCAAGCCAGTAAAAGGCAAGTGTATTCTTGTTTCTGGCCATGATTTGCACGACCTAGAAAAAATCCTGCAACAGACTGAAGGCAAAGGCATTAACGTTTACACCAACGGTGAAATGCTGCCTGCACACGGCTACCCTGAGCTGAAGAAATACTCTCATCTTGTCGGTAACTACGGCAGCGCATGGCAAAACCAGCAGAAAGAATTCGCCAACTTCCCTGGTGCAATCGTAATGACGTCAAACTGTTTGTTGAATCCAAATGTGGGTCAATACGCAGACCGTCTATTCACCCGCAGTATTGTTGGCTGGCCTGGAGTGGCTCACATCGAAGGCAATGACTTTAGCCAAGTGATTGAATGTGCGCTAGCGCAAGACGGTTTCCAACACGATGAAATCGAACACCACATCACGGTTGGTTTTGGTCGCAATGCACTGATGAACGCCGCCCCTGCGGTTATCGACCAAGTGAAGCAAGGCAACATCAAACACTTCTTCCTAGTCGGCGGTTGTGATGGTGATAAAGCGGAACGCAGTTACTACACCGATTTTACGGCTGAAGCGCCAGAAGACACGCTAATCCTGACCTTGGCGTGTGGTAAGTTCCGCTTCAACAAGAATACGTTCGGCGATATCAACGGCATCCCTCGCCTATTGGATGTGGGCCAATGTAACGATGCTTACTCAGCAATCCAGCTTGCACTTGCACTGGCGAAAGAGTTTGACTGTGACATCAATGAGCTACCACTCACGCTTGTGCTTTCTTGGTTCGAGCAAAAAGCGATCGTTATCTTGCTAACGCTATTTGCATTGGGCGTGAAAGGCATTTACACAGGCCCTACTGCACCGGCATTCCTAACGCCAAACCTAATCGCCATCATCCAAGAGAAGTTCGATATGCGCAGTATTGGCAATGTTCAGGATGATCTAAAAGCCATCCTAGCAGCTTAATAAACCTGCTTGTTACGCGCCTCCTTACGTGGAGGCGCTCTCTATTTCGAACTAAAAATAGCCACAACCAAAGAGATTGTTATGTTTTTTGAATGGCAAGGTAACCAACCCGTCACGCTCCGTTGCATCGACAAATACTTCGAAACACACGACACAGTCAGCATCAAATTGGCCGAACTAACCGAATCACTTCTGTTTCAGTTTAAGCCTGGCCAGTTTATTAACTTGGGCGTCGAAATTGATGGAAAAATGGAGTTTCGTGCCTATTCAATCAGCTCGATCAATGAAGACGATCACCTTCAACTCACCATCAAACGAGTATCTGGCGGTAAAGTATCGAACTACATCGTTGACTCGCTGCTGCTTGGTGATACCGTTCAAGCATTACCACCAGCGGGCGAATTTAACTGCATTGACCATCCACCCGTTTTACGTGATGGCGAAACAAAAGCCTTGCTTATCAGTGCAGGTTGCGGCGTCACGCCCGTATTTTCGATGGCAAAGCACTGGCTGAGTAATCAAGATGAAAACGACAACGATGTGGACATCGCATTTCTTCATATCGCACGCAGCCCAGAAGAGACGATTTACTACGATCAGCTAGAAACGTTCGACGCTGTGTATCCCAACTTCCATTTAAAGCTGTTGCTTAAAAACCGCGAAGGAACGTCACACCCACAAGGTCGTTTGAATGCCAACTGGCTTAAAGAGCTTGTTCCTGATTTCAAGCAACGCACCGTTTACCTGTGTGGTCCAAGTCAGTTCATGCAAGATGTTCACGGCTATTTGAATGACCTTGGTTTTGACATGACGAACTTCTACCAAGAGAGTTTTACGCCTGCGACTGGCGCAGAAACATCGGTCTCCGATGAAGTTGTTCGTGTTTCTGTTCCTGACTTTGCTCAAACCATCGATGCGCAAAAAGGTCAGGTACTGGCCGATGTGCTTGAAGGCGCAGGTTTACCATTAATCGTCGCTTGTCGTAGCGGCATTTGTGGCTCGTGCAAATGCAAGGTTCGTCAAGGCAACGTCTCTTCCACCAGCCTAGAAACACTAACGCCAGAAGAAATTGAACAAGGCTATGTGCTCGCCTGCTCATCAACCATCGAAGCGGATCTTGAAGTGCAGCTTGGTTAGTTTTCCAAATACAAAAAAGCGCCGCGATACGTCTGTTTAGATGTTTCGCGGCGCTTTTTGTTTAATTTTTCTTCTATTGCGACAGAGAGTTTTTAGCTGAATAACAACACTTTCAATGCAGCTTCGCTGTCTACGTCCATAAACTCTGGTGGGTTATCCAGACGCTCACGGTATGTCAACTCTGGCGCTTCTTCTTTCATGCTTTCAATCAAGAAGTCGCTTGTCACAGATGGCGAGTTCACACATGCCACCACTTGACCGCCGTCTGCCAACAAATCCGGCAGTCGACGTAGAATCTTTTTGTAATCTTTCGTCAGCGCAAAGCTGCCTTTCTGGAATGAAGGCGGATCGATGATAATCAAGTCATACTGACCAGATTTTTTAATCTTACCCCACGATTTAAAGATATCGTGCCCCATAAAGCTTACCTGGTTGATGTTATGACCATTTAGCTTGTGGTTCTCACGACCTTTAGACAGCGACGCTTTTGCCATGTCGACGTTAACCACTTTATCTGCGCCCCCCGCAATGGCAGCGACAGAAAAGCCACACGTGTAAGCAAACAAGTTAAGCACGTTTTTATGCTTCGCATTTTCCCGTACCCAATCACGACCGTAGCGCATGTCCAAAAACAGACCGAAGTTTTGGTTGCGGCCAATATCCAATTGGTATTTCAAACCGCTTTCTTCAACGACAGGGCGAGCGTCTAATTCACCGACAAGCACTTCTGAAGGCGCACCATCGGCATAACGGTGCTGAAGAACCATAGTGCGACCTTGCTTGTCTGCCCACAGTTGTGATTGTGCCAACACATTGAGGCCGCTTTTCAGCTCAGCGAGAAACGCGTCGTCGACTTCTTTAAACAAGTTGATAATCAACTGACCTTGTAACCAATCACAGGTGATTTGCTCTAGGCCCTCAAAACGACGGCCACGACCATGAAACAGTCGACGAATTTCGTTAGGAGCTTGCGCGAGCTCGGTTTCTAGATGCTGAAAGAACAGCGGAAGTTGTGATGCTTGCATCGAGTTCTCTTATTAGTTTTCTTTGTGACGGTTATTTGATCGTAGGCCAGTTAAGTTCCCAAGGGGAAAGCCAAGTATCCAAACCCTGAGAGACGGTCTCACTGTGCCATTTTTTACCAAGCATTTTGTGTTCTCGTGGGTCGCAAACAAAGCGATATTGCTCATCTCGGTATTGGAAGCAAAGTGAAAATGCATGCAGATAACCGCGATCAGCCTCATTGCCTGCATTGTAAATCGGGTCACCAACAATACCTGAGCCAACCGATTTTAATGCCACGCGGATTTGATGCGTTTTACCAGTGTGTGGCTTACATAAAAATAGGCGCTCTCCGGGCTCTGCCGCAAGAGAGAAAAACTGGGTGACGGCTGGGTTATTTTTGCTGTTGACCAACTTCCATGATGAACGGCGCGAACGCTCCATATCACCAACGACCAAACCTTGTTTCTTTTTCGGCTTTTTAGAGCCAATCGCCAGATAGAACTTTTCCACTTGGCGGTCAGCGAAGGCTTGCGATAACGCACTGGCCGCTTTGGCGTTGCGTCCGAGGAGCAGAATACCCGATGTCATTTTATCCAAGCGATGGATAAGATAGAGCTGCTCATCACCACTCTGCTTAGCCACTTCTTGCAGCAGCATTGTGTCGCCATCGTCTTTATGAACAGAGACGTTGGGATGCTTATTGATGATCAGAAAATCGGGATGGGTATGTAGAATATCGAACATAAAAAACTGGCTCCACGTTTGGAGCCAGCAGTATACATAAGTTATCGGACAAAGCTATCGAGGCTTGCCCCAAGGCCTGAGCTAGAGCTTTCTAGAGAAAATACCAGCAAGACCAATGATTGCGATACCCAGCAGCATGATTTCACCTTTGCCACTGTCAAAGCCAGACTTAATCCCCATGAAGGCAACAATAGCAATCGCAACAGGAATCAGGTATTTAACTAAGTTGTACCACAATCCAAATAGCGGGAAAGATACTTCGCCGTCATTAGTGATCTCTTTTTCTAGCTCAGCACGGCTTAGGCGCCATCCTGCAAAGATACAAACCAACATACCACCAACCGCTAAGAAGATTTTGTCCGTTAGCAAGTCGAAGATATCAAAGGCACCTGTACCAAACAGCGTTGGTCCCATTCCACCTAACGATAGTGACGCAAAAATACATAATGCCGCCATAACTGCACTTGCAGACAGAACAGCGTTAGAGCGCTTCATGCCTTTCTCATCGATTAGGTAAGACACGACAACTTCCAATAGTGATACTGAAGAAGTTAATGCCGCCACCGTCAAGCCGATGAAAAATAGCAACGCGAATAGCAACCCAATCACACCGCCCATTTCAGCAAATAGTTGAGGAACGACAACGAATACAAGACCAGGGCCTGCCGCAGGCTCCATGCCAAAGGCAAACATAGCTGGGAACATAGCAACACCAGCAAGAATCGCGACACCAGTATCCATCGCTGTAACCATGCCGGTTGTTTGAACTAGGTTCTCTTTCTTCTTCAGGTAAGAACCGTACGTCATCATACAACCCATACCTAAGCTAAGTGAGAAGAACGCCTGCCCTAGTGCAGCAAGAACCACGTTGCTGTCGACTTTAGAAAAGTCCGGCATGAATAAGAACTCAAGGCCAGCCATTGCACCTGGCAGCATCAAGCCTTTAACAGAAACAACGATTAGGATTAAGAACAGAAGCGGCATCAGAACCTTACCGGCTTTCTCAATACCACCCGAAATCCCTTTCATCACAATCATGACGTTAAGGAACAGGTAAACACCCATCCACATTAAAGGTTGAATCGGATCTGAGATGAAACCGCCAAAGCTGTCGCCAATTGCTTCTGGCGCGCTGAGTAGACCACCGCCCACTTTAAAGATGTAGGCCAATGCCCAACCACCAACCACTGGGTAGAAGCCCATGATCAAAAGACCACTGAAGACTCCCATAACGCCAGTGAACGTCCAGCGTCGGTCAGTTGTTTTGAATGCACCTACGGCAGAAAGACCTGTCTTACGACCAATAGCGAACTCTGTCAGCATCACGCTAAAGCCGATAAAAATAACAAAGATAAGGTAGATAGCAACGAATGCACCGCCGCCACTCTCACCCGCTGTGTAAGGGAATTTCCATATATTGCCTAAACCGACAGCGGAACCCGCTGCTGCCATTACGAAGCCTAGTTTAGACCCCACGTATCACGTGGTGCTGCTGTATTAGTTGTAGCCACGCTTTTTCTCCAAAATTAGTTTGTTGTGTATGCATAGAGATAGGCGTCTAAAAAGTTTATGTAAAAATTATTGTACACTTATAAAATAAGCGTTCGACGCACTATGTCTAGAAAGTAAAGCAGCTCCCCTTTAAAATTGGAACCCCAAAAAAGTACATTTATCGCACAAGTGTCGAGTTACGCAGGTTAAATGCTGCTTTTTTGTTCAAAAGTTAAAGAATGGCCTTATTTTTCACATTAAAATAACAGAATCAGCTGTTATGAAATTCGTTCCTCATATAAGGTCAATCCCACGTCTAAATGGGAAATCTATTCCCCCAACCCACTTTTATGCTTAATATCCTAGAAGGGCATATTACTCTGAGCGTATATGGACAAGTTTTATCACTTTCTTACTTTAGCTGGCATCGGGCTATATTGGTTACTGGTCGCAGGTGTGACCATTCGTGTCGTTTTAAAGCGCCGTGCAGTGAGCGTGTCTTTAGCTTGGCTAATGATCATTTATATCCTTCCCGTTCTGGGTGTCGCGTGTTATTTCCTCTTCGGTGAACTGAACTTAGGCAGAAAACGGGCCGAACGTGCGAAAGAGATGTTTACACCATTCGAGAAGTGGTTCAGTCAGTTGAACGACTGTAACGCGCACAACCCAGAAACGATGGGAAGGCACATCTACCGAATTGATGAACTTTGTAACAACCGCCTTGGTCTTCCCGCATTGAGCGGTAATACATTGTCGCTGCAACAGTCACCTAATGAGATTTTGCATTCCATTATTGAAGACATCGAAAACGCGCAGAGCAGTATTCGAATGGTATTCTACATTTGGCATCCAGGTGGTTTGGCTGACTCTATCGCTTCTGCACTTATCCAAGCGGCTAAACGCGGCGTAGATGTCAAACTATTGCTCGATTCAGCAGGTAGTCCACGTTTTTTCAGAAGTCCTTGGTATCGAATGATGCAGGATGCTGGAATTGAAGTTATTCAAGCGCTAGAAGTGAAGATGTGGCGTATTTTCTTACGTCGTCTTGATCTTCGCCAGCATCGCAAGATCATCGTAATTGATGATGAAATTGCTTATACAGGTTCAATGAACTTGGTTGACCCGGCTTACTTCAAACAAAACAGTGGCGTCGGGCATTGGGTGGACATCATGGTTCGCATTACGGGACCAACGGTAAACGTATTGAGTGCTATCCACTGTTGGGATTGGGAAGTCGAAACTGGCGAACGTCATTTACCGAGACTACCTGAATGCAAGATCGATGAGAGTGAATTCCAACACCCTATTCAGGTTGTGCCTTCTGGCCCTGGTATGCCGGAATATCTGATCTATCAAGTATTAACATTGGCAATCAACCAAGCCAATCGCTCGGTACGAATTACAACGCCATATTTCGTGCCCAATGCAGACTTACTTGAAACGTTAAAGATGACAGCACAACGAGGCATTGATGTTGAACTCATTATTCCACATAAAAATGACTCGATGATGGTGCAATGGGCGTCACGCGCGTTTTATAGTGAGCTTTTGTGTGCAGGGGTCAAGATTTATGAGTTTTATGGTGGTTTGCTGCATACAAAATCTGTCGTAATTGACGACCAATTCTGTTTAGTTGGCACCGTAAACATGGATATGCGCAGCTTGTGGCTGAACTTCGAAGTGACCCTCGCTGTTGATGACGAAGAGTTCACCAAGCAAATGTCTTGGTTACAAGATAGCTATATTAAGCAATCTCACACTGTTGTATTGGAAGAATGGGAGAAAAGAAGCCTATTTTCTCGATTCTTAGAGCGAGTGTTCTATCTCTTCAATCCACTCCTCTAATACCTCAAATACACCGACTAAAAAACCTCCAGCGCTTCAAACATCTTGCTGGAGGTTTGTTCTACTTACGTTTTCCACCTTAGCGATACACTCTAAGACTACAACTCAACCTTTCAGCTTTGACGCCTTCACTCGATAATCTCGGCTATTATTGGGTGATAGTTGACTTTTCCCTTGCAAACGTTATGTCGTCCATGTTTTAAATAATCAAAATCGTAATATTTAAGACAGGGAACTTTTATGTCAGAGGGCAAAAAAACCAAGCTCATTACCGCTGGCCGCGATAAAAAGTGGACAAACGGTGTTGTAAACCCACCCGTTCAACGCGCTTCAACCGTGGTATTCAACACGGTTGCAGAGAAGAACCAAGCCACCATGAACCGCACCAATAAAACATTATTTTATGGTCGCCGTGGCACCAACACGCACTTCGCTTTTCAAGATGCAATGGTTGAGATTGAAGGTGGATCAGGTTGTGCTCTCTACCCTTGTGGCACGGCAGCAATTTCAAATGCGATTCTCTCTTTCGTCGAAACTGGCGATCACATTCTGATGGTGGACACTTGTTACGAACCAACTCGTGATTTTTGTAATACCATCATGAAGAAAATGGGCATCGAAACTACCTATTATGATCCGATGATCGGCGAAGGTATTCGTGATTTGATTCAACCAAATACCAAAGTCCTTTTCCTAGAATCTCCGGGGTCAGTCACAATGGAGGTGCAGGATGTACCAACATTGGCGCGCATTGCTCACGAGCACGATATTATTGTGATGCTTGATAACACATGGGGAGCTGGCGTGAACTTCTCACCATTTGAACATGGTGTCGATATTTCCATTCAAGCCGCCACCAAATACATAGTTGGTCACTCTGATGTAATGTTAGGTACAGCCGTAGCTTCCGAAAAATACTGGCCCCAACTGCGCGAACAAAGCTACTTGATGGGTCAGTGCGTTTCTCCTGACGACGCATACCTAGGCCTTCGTGGTATTCGCACGCTGGATGTTCGCCTAAGACAACACGCAGAAAGTAGCTTGAAAGTCGCGAAGTGGCTAGCTTCTCGTCCGGAAGTTGATCATGTCCGCCACCCAGCATTGGAATCGTGCCCTGGCCATGAGTTTTTCAAACGTGACTTCACTGGTGGAAACGGCTTGTTTTCATTTGTTCTCAAAACGTCTTATCCAAAAGCGACGACTGCTCTGCTTGACGGTATGAAACACTTCAGTATGGGTTATTCTTGGGGCGGGTATGAAAGCCTCATTCTTGCTAACGAACCAAAGAGCTTTAACAGCTTGAGAACCGTAGCGCACCCACACTTTGAGGGCACTTTAGTTCGAATTCATATTGGCTTAGAAGACGTGGATGACTTGATCGCCGATCTAGAGGCTGGTTTTGCACGCTATAACGCGTTAATTTTAGAAAAAGAAGTCTCTCTAAAATAGTAATTGAATCGCCCTGCTTCGCGGGGCGTTTTTATAACTCGCTGACTTAATTAAAATTATCTAACATTCTCACCAGCTATTCGTTAATGTTAATCATTTGTGTTGTTTTTCAATTGAGCAGTCACAGAATGAAATAATGTGCCACAAATAGACTTTCCAAATTTAGAGTTTCTCTCCTACTTTTTATCATTCATAAGAGGTCATACCACAAGGAGATAGTTTTGAAACTCAAATTCATAGCGCTAATGCTTTTTACCTTAATTACCGTCCCAATAACCACCGTACACGCCGCAACGGGTTATACCCAAACCAAGTATCCGATTGTTCTGGTTCATGGATTATTTGGTTTTGATACCCTCGCAGGCGTAGATTACTTTTTCGGAATACCACATTCCTTAACGAAAGACGGCGCTAAAGTTTATGTAGCGCAGGTATCCGCGACCAACAGCAGCGAAGTTCGAGGGGAGCAGCTGCTTGCTCAAGTAGAAACCTTACTTGCTGCAACAGGCGCAGAGAAAGTCAATCTCATCGGTCACAGTCATGGTGGTCCAACAACGCGCTACGTCGCCTCTGTCCGTCCTGACCTAGTCGCATCAGTTACGAGTATCGGTGGCGTTAATAAAGGGTCTAAAGTGGCAGATTTAGTTCGTGGCACCGTATCTGAGGGTTCTGGTAGCGAGCAGCTCGCGGTAAAACTGGCGCAAGGCTTAACCACTCTTATTAATCTTCTATCAGGCGGTTCTGATCTCGACCAAGACCCTTTGGCCTCATTAGCAGCCTTGACCACGGAAGGATCATTAGCGTTTAACCAGCACTACCCAGAGGGAGTGCCTACTAGCGAATGTGGTAATGGCGACTTGCTAGCTTCAAATGGCGTTTATTACTACTCATGGACCGGATCATCCACTTTTACAAACGTTTTCGATCCGACTGACGCTGCCATGATGGTACTTGGCTTAGCCTTTGATGGGCCAAATGATGGATTAGTTGGTGCGTGCAGCACACATTTAGGCAAAGTCATACGTGATGATTATCAAATGAACCATTTGGATGAAATTAACGGCCTACTCGGTATTCATCATCTTTTTGAAACCGATCCAGTCACGCTTTATCGCCAACATGCAAATCGTCTCAAACTTCAAGGTTTATAAGAGGTCATCACAATGAAGAAAGTCGCTCTCACCACTTTTATCCTGCTCTCGATATTTGGCGTGGGAGCGCTTTCTCTGTTGCAAAGCGACAAACAACAAGAGATAGCCTCTAACCATTCGCCATCTCAGCAAGATATAGCCGCGGATGTCTCTTCCCCAAAAGACTTCTTCGAATATTCTCTTAGCCGGCTGGGCGAAGAAGATCTCGATACGATCAAAGCGGAAGTCAATGATGACACTTTAGCAAAGCAAACACTGAATATTGATGCTCAACTTTTTCAGACCTACCTTTCCTACAAGCAAGCACTCTCTGCATTAGAGCCTTTTGAGCACAACCACCTAACGCTTGAACAGTTAACCATGCTGAATGAAGCAATACTGAACTTACAGCTTCAATACTTTAGCGAGGTCCAGATAGCTCAATTGTTTGACGAAGAAAACCGACTTCGCCAACTTGCATTGGAAAAGCTGACGATTAAAAAACAGGCATCGGATATCGAGAGTCAAACACACCTTCTCAATCAAGCGCTATCAGAACAACCAGATTATATCCGAGAAAGTGAACGCAATAACGCATTAGCGGAGCAACTCGAGCAAGCTTCTCAGCTTGATTCACAAGATAAGTACATCGCCCGTGTTGCACTGGTGGGAGACGCTGGAGCGCAAAGGCTGCAAAAGCTTGATGAGCAAAGAGCATCATTTGAGACTCAACTCGCCACTTACTTAAAACAGCGTCAAGATATTCTGAATAGGGATTCTCTAGGGCAAGATGAAAAACAGGCAGAAATCATTGCTTTAAGAAAACAAAGCTTCGATGCAGCTCAATGGCGTCGAATCGAAGCTTTGGAACGTATCCATGATAGCCAGAATTAACGATATAAACAGAACAAGCCAAACGTTACTTATTCTGCTTTTTAGGACATCCAACGATATGGTCATCCACCATGCCAACGGCTTGCATGAAAGCATAACAGATGGTTTCACCGACAAACTTGAAGCCTTTCTTTTTAAGGAATTTACTCATGGCTTTGGATTGCTCTGTCGAAGCTGGCACGTCACTCATATGTTGCCATTGATTAATGATTGGTTCGCCGTCCACGAACTGCCACAACGCGTCTGATAAACTTCCGTATTCAGCAATTAACGCTTTGGCCGCTTTGGCATTACTGAAAACCGAGTTAATCTTTCCGCGATGCCTTACAACATCGAAGTTTTCCACGATGTATTCAGCACGTTCTTCATTTCTTTGTTCCAACGCATCTAGGTCGTAGTTCTCGAACGCTTCTCTATATCCTTCGCGCTTTTTAAGAATGGTAATCCAACTAAGCCCAGCTTGCGCACCTTCCAACGTAATAAATTCAAACAGGGTTTGGTCGTCATATACTGGCACGCCCCATTCGGAATCATGATATTCGCGCTCCAATGGGTGATTCATCGCCCACGCACACGTTTTTTGTTCTGTCATTATTCTTCCTTAAAAAGCGCCTCTAACTGATGAGCTAGAGGCGCGATACTTTTCATCGTTATATCAGTAGCACTAAGCCTGTTTCGGTACTGCCACTTTATGGAATAAACGATACAACACTGGCACGACAATCAGTGTCAGGACTGTCGCAAAGCCCAAACCAAACATAATCGTAACCGCCATTGGTTTGAAGAAAATATCTGGTAATAGTGGGATCATACCAAGGATCGTCGTGATTGCAGCCATACACACAGGACGAACACGGCTTACCGCAGCATCAACGACCGCATCATAAGCCTCTTTACCCGATTTCATTTCTATTTCAATTTGGTCCAGTAATACGATGCCATTTTTGAGCACCATTCCCGATAAGCTTAAGAAGCCGAGCAATGCCATAAAACCAAACGGCGTGTTGAGTGCCAACAAACCGGTGGTGACACCAATTAACGCCAGCGGCACGGTAAGCCAAACAATGAGTGGCTCTTTGATAGAGTTAAATAGGAATACAGTGATCAAGAACATGAACAAGTACCCCATTGGCATGGTAGTAAACAGCGATTCTTGAGCATCACCTGAAGATTCGTATTCACCACCCCACTCTAGTGAATAGCCAGGAGGCATTTGAATCGCTTCGATTTGGGGCTGTAAACGTTTTTGCAACGTCGATGCGGTTTCTTCACCTAGAAGATCAGGGTCTGCCATCACAGTGAGCATACGCTTACGGTTCTTACGTACGATGATAGGATCCTCCCAACGCATGTCGTAACCCATTGTGACTTGTTGAAGTGGGATAAACTCACTCTGTGCTGGACTCCATATTTTCATGCCTTCAATGTTACGAATATCAATGCGTTCATCTTCAGGTAAACGAGCCACGATAGGCATGAGCGTCGTGCCGTCTCGGTAGAGGCCTATTGTCATTCCAGAGAATGACATGGACAAGAAGTCATCGACGTCCGATTTGGTAATGCCATAGCGACGTGCCTGACTCTCGTTAAACTGAGGTTCAAGAACTTGGGTTCGTTCACGCCAATCATGCCTGATATTTGTTGCCTGAGGATCGGCGTACATGATGTCCTTGACCTGAGCGGCTATCGTACGAAGGACGGTTGGATCAGAGCCAATAATGCGCGCTTCAATTTTTGCACCACCACCTGGACCTAACTCAATCTGTTTGAGCTTGTAATTGATTTCTGGGTAGTTGGCTTTTAAATACTCTCGAAACTTCGCCATTAATGGTTTCAACGCTTCGTAATTTTCCATACGAGTGGTTATCTCACCATAAGCCGCATAACTTTTCTCGGGCGCGTACGTTAACATGAAGCGCTGTAAGCCTTTACCCGCGGTCGTCGTGATATGGTCAACATGCTCTTGCTTGGTTAACCAACGTTCTAGCTCTTTAAGCGTTGTGTTGGTGGCGCGAATATCAGTTCCTTCCGGCATCCATACATCTAACTGAAAAATAGGCGTTGTCGACGATGGGAAAAACGCTTGCTTCACAAAGGTGAACCCATAAACACTTGCCGCTAATCCCGCAATCAGCACCACAACGGTAAACCAAGCACGGCGCATACAGAACTGGAGAAATTTTTTATAAATAACGAAAATAACCCCGTTATATGGATCATTTTCTTCCCCTTCACCTTGTTTAATCTTCTGGCCTTTAAAGAAGATGTCAGCGAAGAACGGTGTCAACGAGATAGCGGTAAACCAACTCAACATCAATGAGATCAGCAGAACCGTAAACAAAGTGCCACAGTATTCACCCGTCGAATCCTCAGACAGCCCAATAGGCGCAAATGCAGTTACCGCGATCACAGTTGCCCCAAGTAATGGCCACTTGGTTTGGGTAACGATATCAGTCGCCGCTTGGAGTCGAGTTCGTCCTTTTTGAGTACCAATCAAAATCCCTTCAACCACGACAATCGCATTATCCACCAACATACCTAACGCGATAACCAAGGCACCTAATGAAATCCGCTGCAAATCTATCGCGAGATACTTCATGAAAATGAACGTACCCAACACCGTCAGCAGTAAAATCAAACCGATAAGCAGACCTGAACGTAGCCCCATAAAGAACAGAAGTACGATAATGACGATACCGACGGCTTGAGCCAAGCTGACAACAAAACCGCTAACCGATTTATCCACCTCTTTAGGCTGACTGTAAATTTCCGAGATTTCGATACCGACAGGTTGTTGGTACTTTAGCTCTGCAAGGCGATGATCAAACGCTTTTCCGACTTCAACGACATTGACGCCTTCAGCAAAAGAAACACCCACGTTTAGTGCGAGGCTGCCGTTAAAATTAATAATATTATTCGGGACTTCTACATAACCACGTTTTATTTCCGCTACATCTTTCAAGAAGATGAGCCCCTGAGCTCCCGACTCAGTAATCAACAAATCGCCTAGCTCATCCACACTCTGGAATTCGCCAGTCGGCTGAATTCTGATGTACTCGTCACCAATTCTGATCGCCCCTGCGTCAGAAACCACGTTTTGCGTCGAGAGAAGATTAAAGACCGTATCGGGGGAAAGTCCTATACTGCTCAGCTTTTTCATCGATACTTCGATGAAAACTTGCTCTTGCTGTTGCCCGGATACCGAAACTTTACTCACGCCATCAACCAGTTCGAGCTCTCGGCGTAAGTAATCAACGTAATCCAGTAGCTCTTTGTAGCTATAACCGTCGCCAGTCACCGCTAACAAAATCCCGTAAACATCACCAAAATCATCGATCACTTGAGGTTCATTCACACCCGGAGGCAACGTCCCTTTAAGGTCATTCACTTTACGGCGTAACTCATCCCAGATTTGTGGCAGATCATCAGGGCCATAATTGTTCTTCATCGTGACTGTGATTTGCGATAATCCTCGGCTAGAAATCGAATTCACTTCATCAACATAAGTAAGCTGCTGAATCGCTTTTTCGATCGGATAAGTCACTTCTTCTTCGACTTGTTGCGGCGTCGCACCAGGATAAGAGGTCACCACCATGGCATCTTTGATGGTAAAAGCAGGGTCTTCAAGACGCCCTAACCCAAAGAATGCAGCGATACCACCAATCAAAAAGATCAGTGCGACCATCCAGCTGATGACACGATTTCGGATGAAGTACGCAGCAATACCGGTCACATCATCATCACTTTGAGGCACTGATTTATTAAGATCGCTCATAGACCGGCCTCCTGCGTAGCCATTTCCTGTATCACTTCCACTTTCATGCCATCCCTTAACCGAGAAACACCGGCAATCACAACTTTGTCTTTCAGCATGAGACCATCAAGGATTTGAATGGATGTTTTAGATGCTTTACCTGCTCGAACCTGTCTGCGCGATACCGTATTGTCATCATTCAGTACCCAAACAAATTTGTTTTCCCGCCCCAGCTCGTCACCGTCCGCATTGAAAATGGCTTCAATAGGAACATTAATTCCTAAATTGAGATCCAAGCCAACGTTCTTATCTTTGGAGGTCACCTCAACTGCCATCCCATCTAGGATGTATTCTTCTTCCGGCATAGGAAGCGATAATGTGACGGTAAACGTGCCTGTGGTTGGGTCTGGCTCAGTCGTAAATTCTTTCACGGTCGCGTTGTACTCGTTACCACTAGGGACGCGCACCAATGCTTTTATCGCGGTAAGTCTTTCTTCC
Organism: Vibrio sp. M60_M70; assembly: GCF_037162085.1. Lineage (NCBI taxonomy): Bacteria > Pseudomonadati > Pseudomonadota > Gammaproteobacteria > Vibrionales > Vibrionaceae > Vibrio > Vibrio sp. M60_M70. The sequence continues at coordinate 1,313,978 of NZ_JARLUL010000001.1, read as the reverse complement.
GTTGGCGGTTGGTTCACATAGAGCCGGTCTGGAAGTTGAATCAGCACCTCTACTCGCTCCAAACTATGAATATTGACGATATGCTGTCCGACTTGGACATTTTCGAATTGCTCGATATTAACTCGAGAAATGATCCCATCCACAGGCGCTTTTAAGGTAGTAAATGATAAACGGAGTTTCGCTAACTTAAGCTCAGCCAGAGCGATTTGTCGTTGTGCTGCAATTTCATCAAACTGAGACTTAGCTAATAGGCCTTTATCAACCAAAGGACGTGAACGGCGATACTGACTGTCAACAACAGAAAAACGCGCACTCGCATTATCTACATCCAACTCATAGTCCGTAGGGTCCAACGTTGCGATAACATCACCCTTCGTGACTTTATCGCCCTCTTTTACCATGATGCGGCTGACTTCTCCTGCCACTCTGAAGCTCAAATGAGAGCGATCCGCTGCATTCGCAACCGCTGGGAAGTACAAGTTGTCATCCACCTTGTTTCCCGCTAATGACGTAACCCTAACTCGTGGCGTTTCGAGCTCTTTTTCTGGCGCCTTATCCCCACAGCCAACGAGAAAAAGCGTTGCAAGTAAAGTCGCTAGAGAGATGATTCCTTTCATATTACAACCCTCTTTCCTTAATCCACGCTCTTACCTTAATTCCGGGTTCAATTACACTGACACCCGAGATAATGATTTGGTCGCCATCGTTAAGCCCAGCTAACACTTGATTTTTGTCATTCATCTTAATTGCGGCTTTGGACACAATACCTTGCTCATCGACACGCCAAACGTATGTTTTGCCGTTCTCTTCTAGCAGCGCGGAATTAGGAATTTTTGTTGCACCAGCATTTTTAGATAGGAGGTAAGCATTACCAGACATGCCCGGTAAAAGGCCTATTTCTGCTGGTCGCTCCATAACCATAGTGACTTTGTAACTACCGGTTTTAGGATCTGCTTCTGTATCGATTTCTTGAAAGGTCAAGTCAAATGACTGCTCGGGGAAAGCGTCAAAGACCATTCTGGCAGAGACATCGCTACCCTGGGTGTAACGATTTAGCAGATAGTCAGGGACTTGGAATATCACCTTAAGAAGTTGGTTAGATTGAATATTCATCACGCCTTCTTTTGCGGCAACATACTCATGGTTTTCTGCTGGAATATATGAAATCGTACCATCATATGGCGCGACAAGTTTGGTATACCTTAAATTTGCCTTTGCTTGATTCCACTGAGCTTTGGCTGAATTGTGATTCGCTTTTGCCTCATCAAAATCTTGTTCGGACACCACTTGGTCTTTGCGTAACTTTTGGTATCGCTTGTACTGCACGTCTGCGAGCGCGAAATTTGCCCGAGCTTGCTGTTCAAGCAGAGCATATTCATCAGGGTTTAATGAAGCCAATACATCGCCTTTGCTGACGACTTGACCTTCATTCACCTCAATCGTTTGAAGAAGTCCAGGAACTCGAAACGTCAGTACCGCTTTATCACCAGCTTCCGTCGTGGCAGGAAAGTGTCGTTCAAATTGGGCATTGCCAACAGATACTGTAAATAGCTTTGCGGGGCGGGATTCAGGTTCTGGAACAGGGGGAAGTTCTTTACCACACCCCGACAACACAGCCGAGATGGCGACAGGAATGAGCAATCTTCTCATTACATTCATCCATAAAAAATTAAGGGATTATTTTTAAAGTAGATGAATTCTGGGCGAACTTCCAGAGTTGAAAAGATTAATAGTGCTTTAAAATTAGTAATTTGTGACAAAAAAGCAGGCTTTGCACCTGCTTCGTTTAAATCTTCTTTGGATGCGGAGTGTTTAGAGCTTACTGAACTCCCGATTCACCCTATATGTATCAGACGTAACATACGCTTCCATGTTACGGATTTTGCCATCAAGACGGTCAAAATCGCGTTCCAACACACTGAGCAATTGGTCCGGACTTTGTCCTTTCTGCCAAGGCTTACTTTTAAGTGTGTGCTCTTGTTGCGCTCGGATATTTTCAGAATACGTCACTGGTTGCTTTTCTAACATAAACGCCATCGCGACGTATGCTAACAGCACCAAAAACGTACCACCCAACAGCGCTGCAGAAATCACTACAATACGAATCAACCAAACTTCTGCACCAAAGTAGTTGGCAATTCCGGCACAAACACCGGAGATTTTGCCATTTACTGGGTCACGATACAGCTCTCGATTAGTCATACTTGCGTCTCCATGTTGGTGACTCAGCATCCAAGATGCGCTCCAATGTATCAACTCGGGACTGCATCGCTTCCGCTTTTTCAGATAGTACTTGAAGACGCTCCAGATCCTGGCTCGACAGAGCACTATCCGTTTTGCGTTTACTGCGATAGTGTAAGAAGAGCCATAGAGGAGCGACAAAGATCAGAAAGACAATTGCTGGTCCTGCAAATAAAAATGTCGACATAAATGGCTCCTCTCTTATTTATCTTGTGATGACATCTGTTCTTTCAGTTTTGCCAACTCTTTTTCGATTTCGTCTTGAGCTTGAAGCTCTGCAAACTCTTGCTCTAGCGATTTTGCATTACCAGTTTGTGCGTACAAATCTGCTTCCGCTTCCATTTCATCCACTTTACGCGAGTACTGCTCAAACTTCGCCATCGCTTCATTAGTACGGCTAGTGTGCAGGTGTTTTTGCACATCACGACGGTTAGAGGCTGTTTGGTTACGAATTGCTAGTGCTTGCTGTTTTGCACGCGTTTCTGCAATTTTACTTTCTAACTTACCGATCTCGCCTGTAAGCTTGTCGATCGTTTCTTCTACTAACGTCTGTTCAGTGTGAAGACCTTTAATCACTTGCTCAAGCTTTTGCTTTTCAATTAACGCTGCACGAGCCAAATCTTCACGCTGTTTTACCAACGCTAGGCTCGCTTTTTGGCTCCATTCGCCAATTTGCTCTTCTAACGTTTCAACTTTACGAGCCAACTCTTTTTTGTCTGCAATCGCTTTAGCCGAGTTAGTACGCACTTCAACAAGTGTGTCTTCCATTTCTTGAATGATAAGACGGATCATTTTTTCAGGATCTTCCGCCTTGTCCAGCAATGCACTGATGTTTGAGTTAACGATATCTGCAAATCGAGAAAAAATACCCATAACGGAACTCCTCTTTTTTCCTATTAAAACTCGACAAGGTGGTGATTGACCTTGTGTCTCCCTGAATACATTACAAGTAGCATGCCAACTTAAAATTACATTTAAAATCAGAAACTTATGCATTTTGTTGTCGTTGTGCACTATTATGCTATGATGTTTTTCACCAACTGTTGGTGAAATTCACCAACTCCATATGTAAATCATGGCTCGGCTGTTAAATAAGAAGGACTTTATGAAGCAAAACCTGATTGGTGAATCACCTGCTTTTCTCGCCGTACTAGATAAAGTATCACAACTTGCGCCTATTGAGCGTCCAGTCCTCATTATTGGTGAACGAGGAACGGGTAAAGAGCTCATCGCTCAGCGTTTGCATTATTTATCAAGACGTTGGGATAAGCCACTACTATCACTCAACTGTGCGACCTTAAGCGAAGGACTAATAGATTCAGAGCTATTTGGTCATGAGTCCGGCTCCTTTACAGGCTCTAAGGGCAAGCATAAAGGACGTTTCGAACGCGCCGAAGGCGGCACTTTGTTTCTTGACGAACTAGCCACCGCGCCCCTTTTAGTTCAAGAAAAGCTGTTGCGTGTCATCGAATATGGTGAATATGAACGAGTTGGCGGTCATACCGCTCTCAATGCGGATGTTCGACTTGTTTGTGCAACCAATGCGGACTTACCAAAATTGGCGGAACAAGGTGATTTCCGTGCCGACTTACTCGATCGTTTAGCGTTTGACGTCATCATGCTGCCTCCTCTTCGTGAACGAAAAGAAGACATCCTGTCTTTAGCAGAGCACTACGCGATGAAGATGTGCCGTGAACTTCAGCTCGAATATTTTGTCGGTTTTACCTCAAAAGCACAGCATTCGCTTCTTGAATATGAATGGCCAGGTAATGTCCGTGAACTAAAAAACGTGATTGAACGTGCTATTTACCAACATGGTCTCAATGCCGATCCAATTGATGAACTGATTTTCAATCCTTTTGAAACAGTTTGGAATAACACGCTTGGTCATAATGCCGAGCAAGCCGAACAGCAGCAAGAAGAGGAAGCACCAAGCAGCGCAGTTCAATTCCCTCTAGACTATAAACAGTGGCAAGAAGAGCAAGACATCCACTTACTCAATCGCGCATTGGAAGAAGCCAAGTTTAATCAACGACAAGCAGCCGAGCTACTTGGTTTGAGCTACCACCAATTACGAGGGATGGTTAGAAAATATGGTTTAGTCGGGCAAAGCTAGCTAGGTCGAAGGTGCTTGATCGGTTAGCGAGCGAGTGACAGCGCTCTAATTTGTATGTCTTTCAAGCATAACACCTTACAGTGTATGGATTTTATGTTTGGAGCGAGTTCACAAAGGTGATAAATTAGCGAGATCATTTTCGCTTGTTAGCTCTGAAAGAGTAAGATCAAATGAAACAAGCAAGATCCAATGAACATTTCATATTATGAATGCTTTTATAAGATTATCGCTGAGCCTTATTGGGATTAGCCTACTGACCGCTTGTGGTGATGAAATTGACCACAATGACATTCGCAAAGCTGGCTTTGTGTTTTGCGGACAAGGTAAGCCAACCACGTTTAACCCTCAGCTTATTGATAGCGGTATTACCGCAGAGGCACTGAGCCCGCAGTTGTACGATACGCTGCTCACGCTCGATCCTAAATCACATCAGCCAGTAGCAAATATCGCTGAAAGTTGGTCTGTGAATGAGTCAGGAACGGAATACACGTTTAAGCTTAAACGTAATGTTCAATTCCAAACCACGTCCTGGTTCACTCCCACTCGCCCATTGAATGCAAAGGATGTGGTATTTAGCTTCAAGCGAATCATTGATGTAGACCATCCTTTTCACCAAGTAGGTGGTGGTTTTTATCCATGGTTTGCAGGGTTAGATTTTCAAAACCTGCTGCAAAACGTGACTGCGATTGACGAGCATACGGTAAGGTTTACCTTATCTCAGCCAAATTTTTCCTTCTTGGCAAATATTGCCACCAGCCATGCTGTCATATTGTCTGCGGAGTACGGACAGCAACTGGCAGCAAAAGATCATAAAGAAGAAATCGACCAACTTCCTATCGGTACCGGCCCATATCAGCTAAAAGAATACCAAGTGAACGACTTGATTCGTTTGGAACGTCACTCTAACTACTGGAAGTCACCCGCGAAAATGGAACAAGTGGTGTTCGATATCTCTCATCGAGGCACTGGTACCTTGGCGAAACTTTTAAGAAACGAGTGTGATGTGCTCTCTTCGCCTATTTCAAGCCAAATACCCATTATTCAAGAAAATGACAATCTTGAGCTAACTGCTACGCCAGCCAACAACGTTTCCTTTATTGCGATCAACACTGAAACCACCGCACTTAGTGATGCTCGCGTCCGCCAAGCACTTAACTTAGCGATTAACCGTCAGAACATTTTAGATTCGGTTTACTACGGAACTGGCTCGCAAGCTTATACATTGCTACCGCCTAATTCATGGGCCTATCAAAAGGACAGCGTAAAAATTCGTTATGACCGTAACTATGCATTAGCACTACTCCGTGATGCTGGCTATGAAGACGGTCTAGAGCTGACCATGTGGGTACCACTTGAACCACGCGCCTTTAACCCAAGTCCTCGCAAGACCGCGGAGCTAATCCAAGCGAATTTTGCCGATATTGGGGTTGAGTTAACGTTGCTAACCGATGATAGATTCGAACGTGTGGATTTAGAGAACATCAACGACATCGATTTACTTTTAACTGGTTGGATTGGTGATACCGGGGACCCTGACAACTTTTTCCGCCCGTTATTATCTTGTGAGTCTGATCGCGTTGGCCTCAACGTATCGATGTGGTGTAACGATGATTTCGATTTCTTACTCGATTTGGCATTGGAAACTCAAGAACCGCGTTACCGTCTGAACCTATATCGCCAAGCGCAGAACATTTTAAATCAAGAATTCCCGGTAATTCCTCTGGCACATGGTGTGCAATTCCGTGTTCACGACAAATCACTGACAGGCTTCAAATCAAGCCCTTTCAATGCCCAACCGTTTGATAGAGTTGAGAGAATTCACTGATGTTTTGGTATACCGTTCGACGCTTTAACCTATTTTTCATCACTTTGATGATCCTCACGTTAGTGGGCTTTTCTCTGCTGCGCCTTGACCCTCTCTCGCACTGGGCAAACGTTGATTTTTGGTCTGGTTGGCAAACTTACTTAATCAACCTTTCTCAGCTTGATTTTGGCATAAGTAAAAACGGCAACGCGATTTATGACGAGCTCGCCGTCGTATTCCCTGCCACTTTGGAACTGTGCTTTTTTGCCTTTTTGGTGTCCCTTTTGATCGGCATTCCGCTTGGAACCGTGGCTGGGATGAAGCAAGGTAAATGGCTCGACACCAGCATTTCATTCATGTCGATGTCTGGTTATTCCGCTCCAATTTTTTGGGTGGCTTTGTTACTTATCATGGTTTTTTCATTGGAATACCAACTCTTTCCCGTGGCAGGACGGTATGACCTGCTTTACGAAATTGATCATGTAACCGGATTTGCCATTATCGATGCATTCATGGCGAAAGGTGAATACCGCGCTCACGCACTGCAAAGCGTCATTGAGCATATGGTGCTGCCATGTTTGGTGCTCGCTTTGGCTCCAACCACGCAGGTTGTCGGACTAATGCGTTCTTCGGTGGCGGAAGTGATGAGCCAAAACTACATTCGTGCAGCGAGAATCAAAGGTCTCTCTAACCGCGAGATCGTAACTCAACATGTCTTGCGTAATGCGATACCGCCTATCATCCCCAAAGTCGGTGTTCAGCTTTCCAGTATGATTACCTTGGCTATCATCACTGAATCTATTTTTAACTGGCCGGGTATTGGTCGTTGGTTGTTAGATGCATTGGCAAACCAAGATTATGCATCAATCCAAGCTGGCGTGATGGTACTTGCGACTTTGGTTCTCACCGCTAATATTCTCTCTGATTTGATTGGCGCGATGATTAACCCTCTAGTTCGAAAGGAATGGTATGCTAACAAATAACGTTTATCAGGAAGAGCGCATTCCAACTCAGTTTGAGCGATTTTGGCGAAGTTACCGCGCCAACGGGCTAGCCATGTTTGGCCTATGGTGCTTGGTATTTATCGTCCTAATTACCATTTTTGCGCCACTGCTTGCGCCGTTTGATGCCCAAGCACAGTCAGGCGAATTGCTTGTGCCGCCATCATGGGCCCCAGCTGGAACGGTTGATTACTTTTTGGGAACCGATGACTTAGGCCGAGACATTCTGTCACGCTTGATCATGGGCTCTCAACTTACATTTGGTGCAGCCGTTGCCATCACTGCGATTGCCGCGGTCGTAGGTTGTTTGATTGGCGTATTAGCAGGTATGACGAAAGGCTTACTGTCGAGTACCCTCAATCACTTGCTCGATACTGTAATGTCGATTCCCTCGTTGTTATTAGCGATCATTTTTGTGGCATTTCTAGGTTTTGGTGGGTTCAACATTTTACTCGCGATCTGCTTGGCTTTGATTCCGCGTTTTATTCGCTCCGTTTATATCGCAGTCCACACCGAAGTTGAAAAAGACTACATTATGGCGGCACGTCTTGATGGCGCGAACGATTTCTACTTGTTGTGGAGTTCAATTCTTCCCAACATATTGACGGTCATTGCTGCTGAAATCACACTCGCGCTCTCTGCTGCGATTTTAGATATTACTGCGCTGGGTTTTCTTGGCTTAGGCGCACAAGCACCAAGTACTGAGTGGGGAGCGATATTAGGTGACTCTGTCGAGTTGATTTATATTGCACCTTGGACCGTAACCCTACCCGGCCTAACCATCATGTTTACCGTTATTACCCTAAACTTAGTAGGTGAAGGTGTACGTCAAGCGCTTAATGCGGGGATCGAATAATGCCGTTGTTAGATATTCGACATTTGACTATTGAGATCGAAACCCCTCAAGGGTTGGTCAAAGCCGTGGACCGAATGAGCCTAACTTTGAATGAAGGCGAAATTCGTGGTCTTGTAGGTGAGTCTGGTTCAGGGAAAAGCTTGGTTGCAAAAGCGATTGTTGGGGTAAGTAAAGATAACTGGCGCATTACCGCGGACCGTATGCGCCTTGGCAATATTGACTTGCTTCAGCTTACGCCAAAAGAGCGTCGACGTGTCATTGCCCGTGATATTGCGATGATCTTCCAAGAGCCATCAACCTGTCTTGATCCTTCAGAAGAAGTGGGACGTCAATTGATCGAGTCCATCCCATCTCGCGCGTTTGAAGGGAAATGGTGGGAGCGATTTAAATGGCGTAAAAAACAAGCCATCGCGCTTCTGCATAAAGTAGGCATTAAAGATCACAAGCGTTTAATGGGTAGCTACCCTTATGAACTGACTGATGGTGAGTGCCAAAAAGTCATGATTGCCATGGCGATAGCGACCAAACCAAAGTTGCTAATCGCAGATGAACCAACGAACGACTTGGACCCGATTACCCAGTCGCAAATATTGCGTTTATTGAGCCGTATGAACCAGCTCAATAACACGACTATTCTGCTTATCGGTCACGACTTAGCAACCATCACACAATGGGCGGGCCGCATTACGGTAATGTATTGTGGTCAGTCGGTAGAGTCTGCCGATACCAGTAAAATCATTGCAGCACCCAAGCACCCGTATACAGATGCCTTGCTTAAAGCGATGCCAGACTTTAATGATTGGGTACCACACAAGCAAAAACTCCAATCCCTACCGGGCTCGATTCCGCCATTGCAGCATCTGCCAATCGGTTGTCGACTCGGTCCACGTTGTCCGTATGCGCAGAAACAATGTGTTGAAATTCCACACACCAGACGAATTAAGAATCATAAATTTAACTGCCACTTTCCATTGAACACGGAGAAAAAGTCATGAGTGCGTTACTTGAAGTCGATAATTTATCGAAGCAGTTTGTTACGCGCTCCCGACTATTCAAACGTCAGGTTAATGAGGCTGTCAAACCGGTGAGCTTTACGTTAGAGCCGGGGCAAACTATCGGTTTTATTGGCCAAAACGGTTCAGGAAAATCCACTCTTGCCCGTATGCTTGCAGGCGTTGTAGAGCCAAGCTCCGGAGAGATCCGTGTGAATGGCGAACGTTTGGAGCACAAAGATTACGCAACACGCTGTAAGCTCATTCGCATGATTTTCCAAGATCCAAACACATCGCTCAACCCGCGTATCCAGATTGGCCGTATTTTGGAAGGCCCATTAAAGCGAAATACCAACATGCCGCCAGATGCACGCATGCAGCGTGTGAAGAACACCCTACTCCGCGTCGGATTGTTGCCTGAACACGCCTATTTTTACCCACAAATGCTAGCGGCAGGTCAAAAACAGCGTGTGTGTTTAGCTCGTGCGCTTATTCTTCAACCTTCCATCATTGTCGCTGACGAGGCGTTAAACGGTTTGGATATGGCAATGCGCTCACAGATCATTAACTTATTCCTCGAGTTGCAAGAAGAGATGGGATTGTCATTTGTGTATGTATCTCAACACATTGGCATTGTTAAGCACATTACTGACAAAGTGATGGTGATGCATGAAGGTGAAGTGGTCGAGTTTGGCGAAACCAACCAGGTATTGACTCATCCCGAGCATCCTATTACTCAACGCCTAGTCGAAAGCCACTTCTATAAGGCGCCAAGCCACCAAACAAAATAGCCTATCAAAGATGTCATCGTTCAAATGTAAAGAAGCCTGCGTTAAAGCAGGCTTCTTTATTAAATGGACACGAATCAAAAAATTAGCGGCGGCTCGCTTGTTTGCGCAGTTCAAAATCAAACTCGTCAGGAAACAATACGACCCCTTCTTCATTTTGATTTGGGAATACAACAATCGATAGCTCGTCATCCTCTAGACCAGAGGTCCAACGACTGTGCCACTTGTTTAGAGAGATCGCTTCTGGCTCGCAATCTTCCCAATCACCATTCGCCCATTGCAAAGCAAACTCTTCGTTTGGCCATACTGGTACACAATCATCATCTTCTGTATTTAACATGACACAGCCATGTTCATCTTTCAGAATCCAAACTTTACGATTCGCCACAATCTCTTTTACGCAGTACTTTAAACGTTGCTCTTCGTTGTAACGATTGATGGTATCCATCTGCTCTTGGGTCAGTTGCTCAGACATATTCGTCTCCTATTTCCCATAGAAAAATGCCCGCAGCTAGGCGGGCATTTAAAGTATATGCTAGAAAATTAAGCTAGCTCAGTTTGAAGCCAAGGCCAACCTTGCTTCTTACGGCTTAGCGTGTTTTCCATCATTAGCATGCCGTCTTTTTCGTGCTTAACAAGCTTCTCAGCCCACTCACCTTTATATAGAAGACGAGTTTGAGCAGTCGTGATGTCTGTTAGCATTACGGCAGCGAACGCTAGGTTATCTTTCTCACAACGAGATTCTAGGTCTGCTTCTAGTGCTTCGATCATACCGTCAACTTGCTCAAGAGTTGCAAGTTCAACCTGACCAACCACTACGTCACGACCGTTGAATGGGTAACCTTTAAGGTCTTTCTCAACAAGCTCAGCCGCAGATAGACCTTCGATGTTTGTCTTAGCAATTAGAAGATCTTTAGTGAATGCGTCAACATCTTGTACGTCTGCGATTATCGCTAGCTCAGCAACGGCATCTTTGTCTTTTTGTGTACAAGTTGGAGAAGCGAAGCCTACTGTGTCAGATAGAATTGCTGACATCATTAGCTTAGCGATTTGTGGAGTAATCGCGTGACCTTCAATCTTGAACATGTTGAATAGAACAGTGTTGGTACAACCAACAGGCCAGATCCATGCTTCCATTGGGTTTACTGTCATCACGTCACCTAGGCGGTGGTGGTCAACAATACCCGCAATTTCAGCTTCTGCGATATCGTCTGGTGCTTGTGCTAGATCTGAGTAATCTACTAGCCAAACGGTCTCACCCGCAACTGATGTGCGAAGCTCAGGAACTTCAGCGCCAGCAACTTCTAGGATGTGCTGAGTTTCACGGTTGATTTCGCCTTGGCGAATTGGCATAGCTTCAACGCCACGCGCTTTTAGAAGTTCAGTTGCAACGAGTGCACTACAAATACTGTCACTGTCTGGGTTCTTATGACCTACAACTAGAATCATGTTTCTTCCTATTCAAGTCAATTTTATACGCCGCCTAATACAGTTAATTAGGGCGTGTTTGCTCACAAAGGCCGATACTTTACCTGATTTCAGAGAGTTTGACACGAAGAAAAGTTCACAATGCTATTGCGAATAAATCTCATTTACATATAATGATAATTATTCCTATTTGCATTTGAGTAAACGATGAACGCGACCCAATTTTTACACTCTGCACAACAGTTGTTTCAGCCTACTCAGTTTCGTTTAGCTTATAAGCGATTGTTGATCCCTATCGTCATGCTCATTTTGCTAGGCAATGAAAATACACGTGACGTTGCCGTACAGACGCTATCCGACTCATTCTGGGCGGTGTCATGCTATGTTGCTGCCACATTGGCTATTTATCATTATCTTTCAAACTTTATGTCGAAAACCAATCGAATTACCGAGCTCTACCATCGCTCGCGTAATCATCAGGTTTTCTTTGCTTCTTTATTGGGTGCTTTGCCTGGCTGTGGTGGCGCTATTGTTGTGACAACGCAATTTATTAGTGGCCGAGTGGGATTTGGTGCGATTGTCGCGGTACTTACTTCAACAATGGGTGACGCTGCCTTTTTACTTCTTGCCGCCAAACCAAGTGTTGGATTAGGCGTGGTTGGATTAGGCATAATCGTGGGTACTCTTTCAGGGCTGGTCGTTAATGCTTTTCATGCTGATAACTTTCTGCGTCCAGAGCCAAAAGAAGCACCTCAAACACATGCTTGTTGCCAACACCAGACAGACCGACACACGCCTCTTGAACAACGTGCAATCAATCTACAAGGCGCATTTTGGAAATGGCTTATTGTGCCTGCTAGTGTCGTCGCTGTGTTAATGTCTTTCCAAATCGATATTAATCAGCTGTTGTCTTTGCAGGCCAATACCATTGAATGGCTGGGCGCTATCTTCGCGGTGATCACAATGTCGTTGTGGGCGATGACAAAAGAGCTCGGCGATTATCAGTCAACGGTCTCTGAAGATGAAAAAATTGTGGACTCGCACCCAATTCAAAAAGCGGCTCAAGACACAAACTTCGTCAGTGCTTGGGTGATCGTGGCGTTTCTGGCGTTTGAACTGACGACCTATTTTTCTGGAATCGACCTCGTAGAAACCTTTTCTCATTGGGGGATATGGATGCCATTAGCTGGCTTAGCCATTGGTATGCTACCTGGTTGCGGACCGCAAATTTTAGTCACCAGCCTGTACATCTCTGGTGCAGCTCCACTTTCTGCGCAACTGGCCAATGCGATTTCTAACGATGGTGACGCCCTATTCCCCGCCATTGCAATGGCACCGAAAGCTGCTTTGGTCGCGACTATTTATTCGTCCATTCCTGCGTTTATTGTTGGATACGGGTATTACTTTTTATTCGAGTTCTAACGCTCAGGACGTCAAAATAAGAAAGGAGCCACAGTAGGCCCCTTTCTTGTTTTTATAATCGAACGATTTGCTGCACGTTATGCCGTGACGATCGCTTTCGCATTTAACCCTTTATCCACGCTCACCATTAATAACTGACAAGGTTCTTGGTTTAGCTTTTCTCCTGTCCAGTAATCATACCAATCCATCGGTTGATCAGACGTCAGCGTAAATTCCATCGCCCCGTAGCTGGCATAGTTAAACAAGCAATGAAGGTCATTCTTCGTCGTTAGCTTTAAAAACGCATGATTTAAACTCAAAGCCGTGAACTTTGCTGACTCTTGGTTACGTTGTTGACGTAGCATGAGCTTAGCCAATGTCTTCTTTGCAAATGGCGTAATCTCAGGGAGCGGATCGCCAGACAGCAGCAAACCACCACACGCCAATAACACCGTGCGATGAAATTCATACTCTTCTCTGGATGCAGCTTGATTAGCTAATGACGTGAATGTCGCGCAATCCGGATCAATTTGCCACAGTTTTCGATGCTGCCAACTACGGTAAAAGGTTTCTTTGGCTATCTGCTCGAAACGACGACTATGGCGTTCTACGTCATCAGAAACACGCATTGCATCCACAAGCCCTAGAGATGGCCACATTGGCGCGTTGCAACCTAAAAGCCACGCATCACCAGCGCCTTTAGCAATCGCTTCCATTCCTAAGCGATACGCCTCAACGCCTGTAATACCAGATTGTTTACGCACACCTTTCAAGGTGCCCCAATAGTTCGCGTCTAGCTTGAACAATTCAACGCCCCACTCTTGTCTCATGACAGAGACCACATTCGTCAGATGGTCTTGCACTTCTGGATTTGAGGTATCAAGTATGTACCAAGGCGTGCAGCGCCAACCACCGTATGTGACATCTTCTGCTTTAAGTAAGCTTCCATCTTTGTGACGAACAAACCACTCTGGGTGTTGTTTGAAGATCTCCGACTCAGGTTGAGCAATAAAGGGGCCATCCAAATCGCCGGCTTTTTGCCTTTTGCACGGATACTATGAATGAGCTCTTTCACACCACCAGAAAACTTATCCGATGGGATTAACCAATCGCCCATAAAGGCTTGATAGCCATCATCCAGAAGTACCCACTCTAGGTCTTCAAGCTTATCTTGCATGCAATCAACGTTCTGCATGATGTTTTGCTCTGTCACGTCTGCGTAGTAGGCATACCACGAACACCAACCGACAGGCGCATCTTGTGTCACACCTTGGCGAACAGGATGATGCTCTGCAATCATCTCGCCATAGATTTGATAAAGCTCAGACAGAGATTGGCCACAGAGTACCGCCACGGATTCAAGTTGATTACTTTCCCAATCCGCCACTTGAGTAAACTCACCATCAATCGCGGCCGATAAAACCCAATGTCCATCACGCAGGACAACATCAAAATAGCCCGCAAAACGGTGACATGAAGTAAAGCCAAACAAGGTATAGCCAGCCGAGCCTTCCACCACTAAATAGTTGTAGTAACGCTTAGGGGCATCTTTGGGATAGATTCGATAAGAAGGGTTGTTGTCTGGACAGCGACCAATCTCAACGGGATGGCTAACCGTTCCCGCTGTTTGCGCTAGCATTTGGAAGCCATCACCAATCACGTTGGCCTCGTGCTCGTATAAAAACGGCATCTCGAACAACACTTCACGGTCGGTAAACGTTTTATTGTGAAGCCCAGCAAAAGAAAAATGTAATTGATTACCCTCAACTTCAACTTGGAGGTCGTTGTTATTCACAGTGATCTCAATGTGATTTGCCAATTGAATGCTCTGAGCCATAAAGAGTCTACTCACTTAATTATTATTGTTTAGCTTGGTTCATTATCCCCTGCTTGTCCCACCCAATTCGTTATCGACGTCACGAATCCTACTGTCGTTTAGCATCACAAATTTATTATTGAGATAACGCTCACTGAAATTTTGGTTAAAAAAATACCAGCCCGAAGGCTGGTATTTCGATTGATGTGAATTGCATTAATTAAGCAACTTCGATTGGACCACCGAATGAAGTCACTGGCGGTACTTTGCCGGTGAACTTCTCGAAGTCTACGATACATGTGTTCGCAGAAGTCGCCTGCGCAAGTTCAGAAGAGCCAATGTCTTGCGTTAGCGTGTTAGGGTCACCGTAAGTACAGATTGCGCCCTCTTTCTCGTTTAGAGGACCGTACCATGCACCTTCTTCGATACGAATAACGCCACGTGGGTAGCTGTCAGTAAGAACAGCACCAGCTAATAGCTGACCACGACCGTTGAATACGCGCACTAAGTCACCGTCTTTGATGCCTTTCGCTTTCGCATCCGCTGGGTTGATGTAAACAGGCTCACGACCTTGCACCGCGTAAGTTGCACGGAACTCTTCAGATTCACACATTTGAGAGTGCAGACGCTTGTCTGGGTGACAAGACTGCAACCAGAATGGGTATTTATCTGAACCAGGGCCACCGTGTGAACGCTCTGATTTTTCGAACCACATTGGGTGTTCTTGACAGTGTTCGTAGCCGTAACGGCCGATCTTACGAGACGTGATCTCGATGAAACCAGACGGCGTACCTAGTGGGTTAAGCTCAGGGTCTTTACGGAAGTCCGCATGACGAACCCAAGGTTTACCTTCACCGAAGTCTAGTACGCTCTTCTCCCAGAACTCATTGAATTCTGGCATTTCAAACTTACCTTCGTTCGCTTTCTTACAATCGTTGTAAAGGCTTTCGATCCATTCCATCTCGCTCATACCACGAGTGTATTCTTCGCGGCGACCAAAACGCTGAGTTAGTTCACTCATGATTTGGAAGTCAGGCTTAGATTGGAACAATGGATCGACGAGACGATGCATTGCAATCAGACCTTTGTTCGAGTATGAACCGTATACGTCGATGTCGTTACGTTCCCATTGCGTACACGCAGGTAGAACGATATCCGAGAAACGACATGTTGCAGTCCAAGCAAACTCGATCGTTACAACCGTTTGAAGTTTGCGGAACGCTTTCTTCATGCGGTTACGATCTTGATGGTGGTGCCATGGGTTACAACCCGAGATCACCATCATCTTGAAGTCTGGCAGTTTCACTTTACCGCCGTTGTAGTTGATCTCTTTGCCTGGTTCTAGCAGACAGTCGATCCAACGTGCAACTGGGATAGTACGGCTGTAACCGTTAAAGTCGTTGTTGTCCCACTTCGGCTTCATACCTTGGTCAAGGTTACGAGGGAAACCACCAGGGCCCGCGAAACCAGTTGAAGGTACACCGATACTTGAGTAATGGTGACCGTAAGAGATACCACCGCCAGGTAGACCGATTTGACCAACCATTGCAGCAACCACAGCCGCCGCCCAGTATGGTTGCTCACCGTGCTCTTGACGCTGGATACACCAACCCATCAGGATCTGTGTACGACCACTTACTAGCATACGCGCGAATTCGCGAATCTTGTCCGCTTTCACGCCACAGATAGCCGCAGCCCACTCTGGTGTTTTCTCTACTTTGTCTTTTGTCTTACCTTGAACGTATTGAATAAACTCTTCAAAGCCTAGACAGTATGTATCAATGAACTTCTTATCGTACAAGTCTTCGTTGTACAGCACGTGCGCCACAGCAAGCATGAACGCTACGTCTGTCAGCGGGTTAATGTACAAGTGATCGTTCTCTAAGTAGCGCTGAGTCTTGTTCTTCACTGGATCTACAGATAGAACGTTGATCTCACCTTTCGCTACTTTTTCTTTTAGTTGTGCTAGGTACTTGAACGACTCATGCGTTTCACAGTTCCAACCTACTTGAAGGTTTTTCACTGGGTCGTTAGCCCAAAGAACGATGTTGTCAGAGTTCTCTAGGATTTCAGACCAAGACGTACCTTGTGCGTAAACTTCGGTTGAACCAAGTACGTAAGGCATGATGGTTTGACCTGCACCCGTCGAGTAGTCACCTACTTTCGTGATGAAGTTGCCGTGCATACCCACTGCACGTTGCATGTGCGCGGTACAGTTGTTGAATGAACCTGTTTGGTTCCAACCCGTTTGACCTGCGTGTAGCGCCCATGGACCGTAGTCTTTTTGAATACGTTCTAGTTCACGGTAGAACAAATCTAGCGCTTCATCCCAAGTCACGCGGATGAAACGGTTGTTACCGCGAGTATCCGCGCTATATTTGTGTTTCTTCAACCAATCTAGACGAACCATTGGGTAACGCACACGTGAAGGGCTGTAAATAATGCCCTTGATGCCGTTTAGCATTTCAGTTGGGTTTTTGTCTAGCTCTAGCGGTTTGATCTCTTGAACTTTACCCGCGTAGATGTGGGCGCGGAACGCGCCCAGTGAGAACCTGTTACTTTCCAAGTACCTGTCGTCTCAACAGCATTGGCAGAGGCTGACGCCAATAAGCTAGGACCAATAACTGACGCTGCACTTGTGGTTGCTACACCTTTAAGAAAACTTCTTCGTGTAATAGCCATTTAAATTACTCCAATCCGACGCTTATTAGTGGTGACCTTCAGCATAATCTGAAGAGTGTTTCTGTAGATACTTCAAGATCAGGGCTTCACTGTCTGTATCTAGGTTAACGAACGCCAACATACCGTCGAACATACCTGGCCAGGTGTTCGCGTCGAAGTGCGCTTCCGCAGGTTGAGTGTGACATACAGAACAATTGGTCTTGTACGCTTCACGAGATTTTTCCCAAACAGGATTGATGTCGTTCAGCATAGACTCTTTCTTAAGCCATACTTTCGCTGCCACTTTTTCCCATGGAAGACCCGTTAGCTCATCCACTTTTTTCTCACCAGTCGTCACAATGTTGCTGTCTGTCGCTGCTTCTTTCATCAGAGACGCAGTCGCAATGTTCTTACCGAAGTCTTCTTGAATTACGCGACCAAAGCCTTTCGCTTTACGCCAGCCATCGATTTCGATTTCAACAAACTCGCCTTTGTCTTCAAGAACTTTAACGGTCGATGCTGGGTTAAGAAGACCGGCTTCTTTAGTGCCTTGCGCATCAAAGTAAATAGGTAGGTGACGAACACTCACTAGTTGCTGACCTACTGAGTAATCTGTATTTGAAGTCATACCTTCTAGGTCACCCACGATACCGCCGATGCTGTCCATACCTGCTGGCAGGTTATGCGCGATACCTTTATGACAGTCAACACAGCTTTGATCTTTCTCTGCTGCTTGCTTCATTTGGATACGAGCGGTTGGGGACATTTGCTCGAAATCCATCGATTCGTAGTTGTGGCAGTTCTTACACTCTAAAGATTTGTTTGCCGAGAAACGATCCCATTCGTGTTTCGCAAGTTCGATACGACGCTCTTCGAACACACCCGGTTCGTCGTAGTTGCCAAATACCTGTGCAAATACCTCTTTAGATGCCTGCATTTTACGAGCAATTTTGTCTGTCCAGTTATGAGGAACGTGACAGTCAGGGCAAGTAGCACGAACGCCTGAATGGTTTTTCCAGTGAACCGTTTCTTGCAGCTCAACGTACACGTTGTCACGCATTGTGTGACAACTAATACAGAATTCTTCTGTGTTGGTTGCTTCTAGAGCGGTGTTAAAGCCACCCCAAAAGATAACACCAGCAATGAAGCCGCCCATAGTCAGCACACCTAGGCTGATATGTACAGCTGGGCGCGTCATGGTACGCCACAGTTTAATGATTAATGATTTCATTATTTGCTCTCTTAAAATCTTTTCAAAAGTGTGGTTATGAGCTCACAGGCTTACATGCCGTGCGCGCCTGGAGGTCCAAAGAAGAACACTTGCAACATCCAAACGATGAACCCGTAACCGCCGACAAAAGCCACACTCAGAATTGGGAAGAGAACAACTGCAATGAAGAGGAACGACTTCCACTCCAGGGAGCGTTTTTCACCACTCTCAATTTTATTAACATCACTCATACATTTGCCTATTTTGTATCTAGTGTTATTGAAAAGCCCGCGTAACCAAGCTTAAGTTTTTTACAATCTCTAATGGAAAATGTTAGACCATACTAATAGTAAGGTTCAATCAAATAAGAGCTCTCAGGCCTTGTAATTCAACACTTTTTTGAGCTCATCCAGAGATGTGATTGATTGATGTTATTTATTAAAAAACATGAACAGATGTGACAAAATAAGTCTTTTAACCAATTGTTAAAACAACAACATTTACCAAACATAAGTTACATTTGGATAGTAATTAACGGGTCATAAATTGGCTTAAAAACCCGTCAAAAGATAATCAGTTGTGAATAAAATGATGCAAAATAATGACGAGAATAGCGGTAAAGGTTTACGTTGAGAACATCAAAAAATGCACATTGATGTTCATATAAAGGAGGAGCTTAGTTACAATTATTCGCGGATTTTCGAGGAGCGATTATGGATAGCGTGGTGGATATAAGTTGGACCAAACTGGCATTGTTTGGTCTGATTTTGTTGGTTCCCTTCTTTATTAATGCCCGCTACAAATTAGGGATTGCGAAAGACACGATCATCAGTGTTATTCGTATGACACTTCAGCTCATATTGATTGGCGTGTATTTAGAGTATCTTTTTCAATTAAACAGCTTACTGGTCAATATACTTTGGCTTGCCATCATGTTACTGATTGGTGCAAGCTCAATTGCAGGAAAAGCTCGCCTGCCTAAAAAGCCACTTATGCTTCCTCTTCTTACAGGCTTAACCTGTGGCCTAATTCCACTTCTTATAGCGATTACCGCAGGCCTAGTACAGCCATCCCCTATTTACAACGCCCAGTACATGATCCCACTTGCGGGCATGCTATTGGGTAACAGCTTAAGTAGTAACATCATCGCACTGCAGAATTTATTTACGGCTTTTGAACAGAGACAATCAGAATACGAGGCTGCTATCTCACTTGGTGCCTCTCCTCGTTATGCATCATTCCCCTTCATTCAAGAGGCCCTTAGAAAGTCACTTGCTCCAACTTTAGCCTCTATGGCCACTACAGGGCTGGTTACCTTGCCAGGCATGATGACTGGTCAAATTCTAGGTGGCGCAAGCCCGATGGTTGCAATTAAATATCAGTTGGTGATTATGCTGGCTATTTTCGTCATGTTGAGTACCTCCGTCGCTATTACGCTGGAGATGACACTGAGCTGGGTACAAACGAAAGAAGGCCGGATCAAAATAAAAATCCAACAACCAGAACCTACCAAAACTCATAGATAGTTTAAGCGTGTGAACAAAGCCAGTGGAAGGGCTTGTATTATCAAGTCAAACGCACTTTTAACTGAATAACTCATCCATTCTTTAAACATTCATCAAGACGCTTTCTGGAGAAAAGTCAGACAGAATTATCTCGAGTATAAGCCTCTAATTTTATGAAATTTTCTTTGCAAGTTTAGATACGCACGGCCTTTGAGACAGGTTATCCACAGAAAATGTGGATAAACACCCTAAACCCATACGCAACCAGAAACATAGTAACATAAGTGATCAATCTAATCGTCATGCTTTGATCACTTGCCTGACATATTCTAATTTTAGAGTAAAGATAGTGACCACAAACTTGGAGAGACGTACATGGATGTCTTAATGATCAAAGAAAATTACGATGAACTCCTATCCGATGCACCTCTGGACTGGCTCGTTCAAGAACCAAAGGAAGTGACTTCTCATTGGCTCCCAACCGATTTTGGCATCAATGAAGAGCTGATTTAACTCACTCGATTTGTGTGAAACTTATCGACATGAATAAAAGAAAGGCGAACCATTTGGCTCGCCTTTCTTTTATTCTTTTAGATTTATCGTAAATGCTTGTCTTCATCACGTAGATAAATCATCCAATACCACATACCAACGAATACACCGCCACCAATGATGTTCCCTATCGTTACAGGGATAAGGTTATTTACGATGAACCCCATCATGTTTAAGTCCGCATAGTTTGCAATATCCGCCCCTGTCATTTGCCAAAATGCTTCCGGTGCAAAATATTTGATTCCAATCGCCATGGGGACTTGGAACATGTTCGCAATACAGTGCTCGAAACCTGCCGACACGAACATAGCTACTGGCAGAATCATGACCGCTATTTTGTCAGTTAATGTACGTCCACTAAACGTCATCCAAACAGCAATACACACCAGCACGTTACACATGATGCCAAGCGCAACAGCAGCAAAGAAACCATGGTGCAATTTGTGTTGAGAGATCGCCATCGCGTTGAGGCCAACTTGGCCGTGATCAAACATATACTGCTTGGTGACCAACATGCATGCTACCAACAAAAGAGCGCCAACCATGTTGCCGAAATAAACTACAAACCAGTTTTTGATTAGCGCTTGCCACGAGATCTTTCCACTCGCTCGCGCTACCAATGTTAATACTGAGCTAGTGAAAAGCTCACCACCTGTAACGACAACAAGAATCAAACCAAGGCTGAAGGCTAGGCCACCGATTAGCCTGGTAATACCCCATGGAAGGTCGCCTGCACCTGTTGTCACCGTGGTGTAAAAGATGAACGCAATACCAATATGAAGTCCGGCAGAAATTGCCAATAAAAAAGATTTGATCGGTGCTTTAGTTGCTTTACCTACCCCCACTTCAGCCGCGCGTTCCGCAGCCTGAGGCGGTAATAGTGAGTCAAACTGATTGAAGTTCATTGTGGTGTAACATTTAGAAACAATTAAAGAGGCGCGGATAATCGCTCCATTTCCCTACTTTTTCAAGCGCTATTTGACATGTTTACTAAAAATGTTGTTATCGAGAGATCAACCGATAAAGGTCAACTATCATTCGCAATCGTAACTATCATTGATACTTAACAAGTATTCTGTCTTTCGAACAAAGATCCTGCGTTATATCAGCCTGATAGCGCCATACTTAACACTTCTTATCGTTTAATGTTGCTCAACTCTTCTTTTCAGACTAGCTTGGTAAAAAAAGCGTAAAGGAATCATTTATGAAATATTCAGCTGAACATATCGCCGAATTGAACCTACTTCTTCAGTTCGACCTAAGTAGTGCTGCAACTGGTATTAAAGTTCATACAGACGCGTCAGAAGAAATGCAGGCAGCCGTTGCTCGTCTATACGAGAAGCAACTTTGTACACAGCCTGATGGTGGTTATTTAACAGATGAAGGTATTGAAGTCGCAGAGCATGCGGATAAGATTTTAAGAGTCCTTTCTGTGTAATTTGAACAAAAACGCCACCGAATTCGGTGGCGTTTTTTTATTGGTCCCTGCATTTTGTTCCTGCCGAAACCTGCGGTGCTAATCGTTTTTTCATTTTGCTAAATGGCTGCACCTTGTCATACAACCAATTAAAGCCTGTGGCATAAAATAGGAAGAACACTAGGAAGCCAGCTTCCAACACCAGAGCTTGGAGAAGCGTAATTTCTAAGAACCAAGCAATGACGGGTATAGAGATAAAGATCAACCCTCCCTCGAATCCAATTGTATGCCCAAAACGCATTGCTAAACTTCGCTCAGTTCGATTGCTGCCAAACCACTTATCAAAGTACAAGTTGTAGATGTAATTCCACACAACGGTATACATGCTCAACCCAATCCCAACTAACGCGAGATCACTCGATCCCTTTCCGGTGATCAATGAAGCCGCTGGCACAATGATCGCGAGTGCGATTAACTCAAAAAGTACTGCATGAAAAATTCGTTCGTTACGAGTCATATTTCTCTGTCCAAATAGTTCTACTCAATGCTTAGAATTTTATCTATTATTCAGATAACAAAAAGTTAGATACCATCGGCAAAAGCGATATGTTTACCATCGAACAACTGCAAGCTTTCATTGCTACATCAGAAACCGGATCGTTTTCAGGCGCGGCAAGAAAACTGGGGCGAGCTCAATCCGTAGTCAGCCAACACATCATAAATATGGAAGTCGACTGTGGTGTTGATCTATTTGATCGCTCTGGTCGATATCCGAAATTAACCGAGAGTGGCCTCGCGCTCATACCTTATGCACAAGCGGCAATCAGCCAACTAGACCGATTAAACAACAGAGCATCACAGCTTTTTTCAACACCAACTAATAAATTGGTTTTAGCCATTGATGAAGGGATTCCTCTGACTCGCTTGCCCGACGTGCTAAAAAATTTAGAGCAACGCTTTCCACATTTGCAAGTTGAATGCTTGACTGCTTCAAGTCCGGATATTATTGAATTGGTCAAATCGGAGCGCGCCACTACTGGGATTATTTTGAGTGACTTACAAATGCCGAGACATATCGATTTCACTAATCTTGGTAACATTGCGTTCGATGTCTATGTCTCTTCAACACACGCTCTGGCACAGCAACGCGTCACTCACATTGATCAACTCAAACAACATCGTCAACTGGTCATACGCTCCAAAAACGCAGAGCCATGTGGTCTCAATCAAGCATTCAGCCCGGATATCTGGTACGCTGATAACTACTATATTTTGTTGGAATTAGCGAATAAAGGGTTTGGTTGGTGCTTTCTTCCGGAGCATTTAGTCGCGTATTCACCGAACACACTGAAAAGAGTTGGGGATGATTTCACAAAGCTGGCTTGGCAAGTCAATGTTGACCTTATTCAACATCAGAAATGGCATTCAGATCCCCTCCATCAACAAGCCAAAGCAGAGCTGCTCAATCTATTCGAGCAGACATAAATAAGTAAGTAAGTAGGAAGACCCAAATGGCAAATACATTGATCGTAGGTGCAGGCTGGCTCGGAACTCCGCTAGCAGAAACTTTGATGAAAGACGGACACCACGTTGTCGTTACCCGTCGTAACCAAGCTCGGTTAAACGAGTTACCCGCTTCATTAACTCACTCCGCATTATTCGATTTTAATCAACTTAACGCGGCGAAACGGCTAGATGAGTTGCTTAAGCAACATCAAATTACTCACGTTGTCGGTGCTTTTCCCCCTGGTTTTCGCAAAGGACGCGGACAAGAATACGCCCAACAATGGCAAATGCTCGCAAACGCAGCAAAGCAAAACAACGTTGAAAAGCTCGTTATGATTAGCTCTACAACGGTGTATCCCAACCTAGCTTCTGATATGGAAGAAGCAGATGCGTCACTCTCTTTAGCAGCCGACAGCCCTTATTTCTCTGACAATGCACGTATTATGCTGCAAGCCGAGCAGCATGTTATCGACTCTAATATTAGCTTCGTCATTATGCGTTGTAGCGGGCTAATTGGGCCAGACAGGCACCCTTCTCGCTTTGCAATGAGACTAAAACAAGTCAGTCGTAAAGCGCCTGCTAATATGCTTCATCAAGACGATGCGGTATCGGCGGTCAAATTTGCTTTAGATAATTTAAGTAACCAAGTCATTAACGTGACCACACCGCATACCGTCAGCAAGGCGGAGTTCTACCAAGCCGCTATAAATAAGAGCGAAAGTGAGATACCTCTTCCACCAGTCACAGAACAAACAGATAAGCGCATTCTCGCAGACAAACTACTCTCACTTGGCTATCAATTTCATTTCAACTCAACTTTGGACGCGCTATGAAACTCTATCGACACATAGAAACACTTTGGGATTACATGCAACTCAAACATGAGCTGAAACCCGCAGACTGTTTGTTTGTGATGTGCAGTAACGATGTGCGTGTAGCAGAACATGCAGCAAATCTGTACCACCAAAAGTTAGCGCCTTTGATTGTATTTTCAGGAGGAGAAGGTCGTTTTACCGATGGACTGTTTGAAAAAAGCGAAGCGGAAACTTTTGCCGAGATTGCCAAGATGTCAGGTGTGCCCAGTGAAGCAATTTTGCTCGAAACTGAATCCACCAACAGTGGAGAAAACGTTCGCTTTACTGAGCAGCGATTGAAAGAGGAAGGAAAACATTGCTCATCGTTTATTCTGGTGCAAAAACCATTTATGGAACGCAGAGCTATAGCGACATTTGAAAAACAGTGGCAGTCACCCTACTCCCAGCTCCAAGTAAGCTCTACGGCTCATCCGTTTTTTGAGTATATTAATGAAGACATGCCATTAATGATGGTGCTAGAAGCACTAATGGAAGATTTCTCTCGTGTAAAAAGCTATCCAGAGAAAGGATTTCAAACCGAGCAAAGCATCCCTCCGCAGGTAGAATCATCTTATCAGTTTTTGCTAGAGAGATTTGGTTTTGACTTAGTCTAAGCCCTTTCTAGCAGACAACAAAAAGCCACCGATTACGGTGGCTTTTCTGTATTAATACGGATTATTTACCGAGTGCTTCTTTGTAATGCTGACGGCACACGGAGACATATTTGTCGTTACCGCCGATCGCAACTTGATCGCCCTCTTTAATCGCCACGCCATGTTCATCGGTACGAATAACCATATTCGCTTTGCGACCGCAGTGGCAGATCGTTTTGAGCTCAACCAACTTGTCTGCCCAAGATAACAGGTACTTACTGCCTTCAAAAAGTTCGCCTAGAAAATCGGTGCGAAGGCCGTAACACAATACTGGAATATGCAGTTTATCAACAACTTCAGTAAGTTGGTAAACCTGCTCTTTCGACAAGAACTGACACTCATCAACAAGAATACAGTGACGTTTCTCAACCTCATTCAGAGCTGCGATCTCTTGATATAAATTGGTATCCTGACGAAACAAATGTGCATCAGATTGAAGACCAATACGAGAGCTCACTTTACCAACACCAAAGCGATCATCTAGTGCAGCCGTAAAAATAACTGGCGTCATGCCGCGTTCTTGATAGTTGAAAGAGGATTGAAGAAGCGTTGTTGATTTACCCGCATTCATTGCTGAGTAATAGAAATACATCTGAGCCACAGAGCATTACCTAAAGTTAAAGTTTTAATTTATGGAAATGGAAAATAAAAGGGCTGAATTATCAGCCCTTTAAAATTGAAAATTCAATTATTTACGACGCCACGTTGTGCCCTCTGGACCATCTTCTAGGACAATGCCCATTTCGGTCAGTTTGTCACGAGCCATATCTGCATTCGCCCAATCTTTCGCAGCGCGAGAGTCGTTACGCAGCTTGATAAGAGCTTCGATTTCAGCCACTTCATCATCGTTACCTGCATCACCTTTTAGGAAGGCTTCTGGATCTTGGTGAAGAATACCGATCACATCTGCTAGTTCACGCATTAGCGCACCTAGCTCGCTCGCTTTCTCTAGGTTTTCTGTTTTCAGACGGTTAACTTCGCGCGCCATGTCGAACAGAACTGAGTACGCTTCTGGCGTATTGAAGTCATCGTTCATCGCTGCTGTAAAGCGAGATACATACTCTTCACCACCAGCAGGAGCAGCATTTAGATCCAAACCACGTAGAGAAGTGTATAGACGCTCAAGCGAAGCGCGTGCTTGGTTTAGGTTCTCTTCGCTGTAGTTTAACTGGCTACGGTAGTGACCAGACATAAGGAAGTAACGAACCGTTTCTGCATCGTAGTGACCAAGTACGTCACGGATAGTAAAGAAGTTGCCTAGAGACTTAGACATCTTCTCGCGATCTACCATCACCATGCCACTGTGCATCCAAGTATTTACGTACTTAGTGTCGTGTGCACAGCATGATTGCGCGATTTCGTTTTCGTGGTGTGGGAACTGAAGATCAGAGCCGCCACCGTGAATATCAAAGTGATCACCTAGGATTGAAGAGTTCATAGCAGAACATTCAATGTGCCAGCCTGGACGACCAGGGCCCCATGGTGATTCCCACGTAGGTTCACCTGGTTTAGACATCTTCCAAAGAACGAAGTCTAGTGGGCTGCGTTTGGCTGTTTCGACATCAACGCGCGCGCCCGCTTGCAGCTGATCCAAATCTTGTTTAGACAGTTTGCCGTATTCGTCAAACTTGCGAACCTCAAACATTACATCGCCATTATCCGCAACGTAAGCAAAACCACGTTCAATCAGTTTTTGAACAAGTTCGATGATTTCTGGAATAAACTGGGTTGCACGAGGCTCAATATCTGGGCGCTTCATGTTTAATGCGTCGAAGTCTGCGTGCATTTCACCGATCAAGCGCTCGGTCAATGAGTCACAAGACTCGCCATTTTCAGCCGCACGTTTAATGATCTTATCATCGATGTCTGTGATGTTGCGTACAAACGTTAGATCGTAACCTAGGTAACGAAGGTAACGTGATACCACGTCAAAGGAGACAAAAGTGCGACCGTGACCGATGTGACAGAGATCGTAGATGGTAACTCCACAGACATACATGCCGACTTTGCCAGCTGTAATTGGTTTGAATTCCTCTTTCTGTCTTGTGAGTGTGTTATATATCTTTAACATGATCTCTATCTATGATTGTGAATGAATAAAAGAAGGTCGAGTATATCAACTCCGACCTGGTTAGGTAATAGCAATTAACCGATAAAACGATAATCGGCTAAACTTCAAGCACAAAACGAAGAATTTCCTCTTCCTGAGTTTTTAATGCACTAGAACTTAGGCTAGAATCTCGGGCTCAACACAACACAGTAAAGGAAAGTAGCATGATCACCCTTCACACTAATTTTGGTGACATCAAGATTCAACTAAACGAAGAGAAAGCGCCAGAGACTAGCGCAAACTTCCTTCAGTACTGCCGCGATGGCTTTTACGACAACACTCTTTTCCACCGTGTTATTGACGGTTTCATGATCCAAGGTGGTGGCATGGAACCTGGTCTACGTGAAAAAGCATCACGTGCACCTATCAAGAACGAAGCAAACAACGGCCTAAGCAACAAAGTGGGTACACTTGCTATGGCGCGTACTATGGAGCCGCATTCAGCAAGCTCTCAGTTCTTTATCAACGTAAACAACAACACATTCCTAGATTTCCGTAGCGAAAGCCTAGATGGTTGGGGTTACTGTGTATTCGGTGAAGTTGTAGAAGGCATGGACATCGTAAATAAGATCAAAGGCGTTAGCACTGGTTCTTACGGCATGCACCAAGACGTACCTCTAGAGGACGTAGTAATCACTGGTACAACAATTGAAGAATAATTCGTAAGAATTATTTCTAAGAGATAAGTTAATGGGGAGGCATCGCTTCCCCTTATTTCTATGACAACATTATTTATTTCCGATCTTCACCTCACCCCATCGCGTCCGGATATTACGGAATGTTTTGTGACGTTCATGCGAACAGAAGCAACGAAAGCCGATGCACTTTATGTATTAGGCGATCTGTTCGAGTTTTGGGTTGGAGACGATGACAAAACTCCTTTTGCCAATCAAATCCGTACAGAGTTCCAGCAACTAACAAAGACTGGCGTTCCTGTTTATTTCATTCAGGGCAATCGCGACTTCCTATTGGGAAAACGCTTCTGTAAAGAGACAGGCATTACATTACTGGAAGAAGTTAGCCTCATAGACCTTTATGGTACTAAAGCGGTTATTCTCCACGGTGACACCCTGTGTACTGACGACATTGATTATCAAAAATTCCGTAAGACTGTTCATCAACCTTGGTTGCAATGGCTGTTTAATCACATTCCTTGGTTTATTAAGAAGAAAATTGTCTCAAAAGTTCAATCCGATATTCGTGATGATAAAATGAGCAAGCCTTTGGACATCATGGACGTCAATCAAAATGAAGTCGAGAAAGTGATGTCTCAGAATTGCGTCAACTTAATGATTCATGGTCACACTCATCGCCCGAATACACATTTTTTTGACGTCGATGGCGTTAAAAAGACCCGGATAGTTTTAGGGGATTGGTATACGCAAGGCTCAGTTTTACAAGTAAATTCTGATGGCTTTGACCTACAAACGAGACCATTCAAACAGAATTTGCGTTAAGCATGTAGAGCGTGTAGAAGATTCACGCTCAAGTCGTAGATATTTTGTAAAAAATCGCTATTATCATAATACTAAGTTAAACAGAACGAAGTACCTAATTGAAGTATTCTTACGTAGCTCGCCAACCGATTCTGGATAGAGAAAAACGAACCATAGGTTACGAACTTCTCTTTCGAGACGGTCCTAAAAATACCTTCCCTGAAGTAGAACCAGAGCTGGCTACTAGTCGACTGCTATCCGATCATTTTTTGTCGACGCATTACAACACATTAGGGAACAAACTTGGCTTTGTTAACTTTCCGCATCAAAGCTTGGTGAATCTGGTCCCAACTCTGTTTCCCAAAGAGTCTCTCGTCATTGAAGTCCTTGAAGATTGTGAACCGACAGAGGAGCTGCTAGAAGCCATCAAGCACCTGCATGAGTGCGGATACAAAATTGCTTTAGATGATTTTGTGCCGACGAAGGCTTGGAAACGTTTTCTTCCATATGTTTCCATGATCAAGTTTGACATTCGACTCGTACCGATCAAGAAAGCCGCTATTTTTATTCAGGCATTAAGCCCATTTAAAATCGACTTTCTTGCTGAAAAAGTTGAGACCTATGAAGAATTTGAGCAAGCTTTAGAAGCAGGTTTTAACTACTTTCAGGGATATTTTTTCAGCAAGCCTGAGATGATCCAGAAAAAACGTTTGAATCCCGCATTTCTGACAGTCATCCAGCTGTGTAAAGAGATTGCTGATAAGCCTATCGATTTCAATGAAGTGGAACGTCTGTTTTCGATTGATGTGACGCTATCATACAAGCTGCTTACTTACGTTAATTCAGGCTATACATTAACGACCAAGATTAAGTCGTTCAGACAAGCGCTTATTTATCTGGGTGAAGAGCGACTACGACGCTTTATTTCCTTAGTTGCCATTGCGTCCGTTCAAGAAGATAAACCAGATTCTCTTTACTCCTTGGCGATTCAGCGTGCAAGAATGTGTGAACTGTTACTTAGTCAAATGAACACTAGGTATGACCCTGGGCAGGCTTTTTTGACAGGCATGTTTTCTTTACTCGGATCTTTGCTCGATCAACCGCTCTCGGATGTCATTGAAGATATCCCCGTTGACGAAGATATAAAACTCGCATTAACCAGTCGAAAAGGCGTACTTGGCCACTTACTTTCAATGACGATCGCCTACGAACAAGCAGACTGGGAATTAGCTGAGCGGTATTGCACCGTTCTTAAATTAACCGAGCCTCAATTAGCAGACGCTTTTAATCAATCTACCGAGTGGGCTCAAGAACTGCTGTCTCAAACGCCCTAAATCGCTATAATGCCCCAAAGAATACTGCAGCCTCACTTATGTGAGGTTGTTTGTTTTTACCGCTTAATTAATCGAGATTTCATTTTATGGCTTCTTCTTGTCCTTGCGGCTCTAACCGCACCTACCAACAGTGTTGTGAAATTGCCCACAATAACCATGCTGACGTTACCACTCCGGAGCAGTTAATGCGCTCTCGTTACAGTGCGCATGTGTTAGGTCTAGTAGATTACGTGGTGAACACGTACCACCCAAGCTGTAATGCAGAAGAACAACGAGAAGGCATTGCCCAATCTATCGACAGCGATTGGTGCAAACTTGAAGTATTAAAAACAGAAGCTGGCAGTAATGACAATGAAGGCTTTGTCGAGTTTAGCGCTTATTTTGATGAAGACGGCAAACGCTACTGTATGACAGAACTTTCTCGCTTCGTAAAAGAAAATGGGCTTTGGTACTACATTGACGGCACATTTCCTGAAGAAGAGCCAGAAGAAGAACCAGAACAGGATCCACGATTGAGCCAGCCAGTTAGTAGCCTAAAGCTAGGTCGTAACGATCCGTGTATCTGCGGAAGCGGTAAGAAGTTTAAGAAGTGTTGTGGGTAAAGGCATCCACGCTTAGCTTATTGAGCTCGCTTTAATGAGATTTATGATCTCACCTAAGCTCGTCGGAATAACGTGAATATGTACTTTCGTTTGAAATAGATAACGCGACTTCAAATACCATTAGAAAATATACCGTCATTCTGAACAGCGAGGGACGAGCGTGATTCAGAATCTAATCGCCACCAGCACTGTTGCCGGTTTTTACCCCCGAATCAAGAACACTAAATTAAAAAAAGCCCCTAGACTCGAGAGCATAGGGGCTTTCACTTATCTATAAGCAAGTTTACTTATGACGTTCTTTCAACTTGTTCACTACGTCATTCATCGATAAGCCTTGGTCTTGAAGCAATACCATTAAGTGGTAAATCAAGTCTGCTGATTCACACACTAACTCCGCCTTATCGCCCGACGTCGCCGCAAGCGCGACTTCAACGCCTTCTTCGCCCACTTTTTGCGAAATACGCTTGGTGCCACGGGCATAAAGACTGGCAGTATAAGAGGAATCTGGGTCGGCACTCTTGCGGGCAGCCAATAGCTGCTCAAGTTGATGAAGCCACACCATTTGTGACTCCTCTTGAGGGTCCACATCCCAGCAAGTTGTGCTACCCAAGTGGCACGTAGGACCAATGGGATTCACTTTTACCAGTAGCGTATCGTTGTCGCAATCTAGCTGCATGTTCACTAGTTGCAATACGTTGCCGGAGGTCTCCCCTTCGTCCAAAGACGCTGCTTGGTACGAGAGAAAAACGTCACTTGACCTGTTTCGCCCGTTTTTGCCAACGCATCTTGGTTCATGTAACCCATCATCAGCACTTGGCTTGATTGGAAGTCTTGTACGATGGCAGGTACCAGACCATCCACCTTTTCCCAGTTGATTCGCTCAGCTAGCGAACTTACTTCGGCGGCTTTCACACTCATAGTCGTACCTCAATGCCTTGTTGTTTCAAATACAGCTTTAATTCACCGATATTGATGACTTGTTTGTGGAATACCGACGCGGCAAGCGCGCCATCCACATTTGCTTTTTGGTATGCTTCCGCAAAGTGCTCCATAGCACCTGCACCACCCGATGCAATCAATGGCACGTTACACACTTCACGCACCATATTAAGTTGTTCAATATCGTAGCCGTTACGCACACCGTCTTGGTTCATCATGTTCAGTACGATTTCACCAGCGCCGCGTTTTTGTACTTCTTGCACCCAATCACGCGTTTCCCATTGGGTTGCTTTGGTGCGTTCTTCATCGCCAGTAAACTGGTAAACCTGATACTTACCTGTCTCTTTGTCGTAGTATGAATCGATACCAACGACGATACATTGCACACCAAACTTATCAGCAAGGTCAGTAATCAGTTGCGGGTTCGCCAATGCAGGTGAGTTGATAGACACCTTATCTGCACCAAACTCAAGAATGCGCGCTGCGTCTTCTGCTGATTTAATTCCACCAGCCACACAGAAAGGAATATCAATCACTTCAGCAACGCGAGCGACCCAACTTTTATCGACGACACGACCATCACTTGAAGCAGTAATATCGTAGAACACAAGCTCGTCAGCGCCTTCTTCTGCATAACGCTGCGCCAGAGGAACGATGTCGCCAATGATCTCGTGGTTACGGAACTGGACGCCCTTCACCACTTGTCCATCACGAACATCAAGACATGGAATTATTCGCTTTGCCAGCATGCAAATGCCTCCTCTGCTGTGAACTTACCATCTAATAGTGCACGACCGACAATCACGCCAGCCACACCGCTGCCTTTTAGCGCTTCGATATCCGCTAATGAGCCGATGCCACCTGAAGATTGGAACTGCACTTGTGGGTACTGTTTACATAGGTCGACGTAAAGCTCAACGTTTGAACCTACTAACGTACCGTCACGAGAAATGTCCGTGCAAAGCACGTGTTGTAGACCTACCGTCAGGTAATCGTTGATTAGAGCTTCGATAGTCACGCCTGAATCTTCTTGCCAACCAGAGATCGCCACTTTACGCGTGCCGTCTTGGTCGATGTTGATGTCTAGCGCGAGAACGATTTTCTCTGCGCCGTATTTTTCCATCCAACCTTTCACAAGCTCTGGCTGTTTTACTGCTGTAGAGCCAACGACAACACGCTGAGCACCAGCTTCTAACAGATCAATCACGTCTTGCTCTGTACGCACACCACCACCGATTTGGATGTTCGCTGGCGTGCTTGCTAGTAGCTTTGCAATCAAAGCAAGCTGGCGTGCTGTCGTGTCTTTCGCGCCAGTTAAATCCACCAAGTGCAGCCAGTTAGCACCGGCTTGGTGGTACAAGTTGAACTGCTCTGCTGGGTCGACTTTGTACTCGGTTACTTGGCCGTAATCACCTTGATAAAGGCGAACCACCTGTCCTTCAATTAAATCAAGAGCTGGAATAATCACACTAAATCCCTTTTATAATTCTAAGAAGTTTTGAATAAGCTTCGCGCCCGCTTTTGAAGAACGCTCAGGGTGGAACTGCACACCGTAGTAGTTGCCGCTTTGAACCGCAGCAGTGAATGGATTTCCGTAATCACATTCAGCAATGGTGTAGTCTCCAACTGGCATCGCAAAGCTGTGCACAAAATAGAAGTACTCACCCTCTTCAATACCTTTGAATAACGGATTGCCTGCTTTTGCAGAAACGGTATTCCACCCCATGTGCGGCAGTGGCAAATCGCCGGTTTGAAGCAGCTTCACTTCGCCATCACAAAGTCCAAGACACTCAACTAACTCGTCTGCTTTCTGGCCTTTTTCTTGAGACACTTTGCCAAGCAATTGCATGCCTAAACAGATACCTAGCAGTGGCTTTTCTACCTGTTTTACCAAGCTGATAAGGTCTCGCTCTTCTAGGTTCTTCATCGCTTCACTGGCGGTTCCCACGCCCGGTAGAAATAGCTTGTCAGCCGCCAATACAACTTGTGGATCTTTTGAAATCGTTACGTCATAACCTAGGCGTTCAATAGCAAACTTCACCGAAGAGACGTTGGCACAGCCAGTATCGATAATGACAACTTTCTGTTCTGTCACTGTTTTTCTCCTTGCTAAGGTTAGCCTTAAAGTACGCCTTTACTACTTGGTAGCTCA
The DNA here is from genome assembly GCF_037162085.1 of Vibrio sp. M60_M70. Classification (NCBI taxonomy): domain Bacteria; kingdom Pseudomonadati; phylum Pseudomonadota; class Gammaproteobacteria; order Vibrionales; family Vibrionaceae; genus Vibrio; species Vibrio sp. M60_M70. Next base: position 1,280,604 of record NZ_JARLUL010000001.1, on the reverse strand, counting down.
GTGCCTTCTACTTTGATTGCTTGGCGCAGAGTGCGACCAAACGCTTTAAATAGGCTCTCAATAATGTGGTGATCATTGTTGCCCGCAGAAGAAAGGTGCAGTGTACACGCTAGTGTGTCAGTTAAAGAACGGAAGAAGTGAACCACCATCTCTGTTGAAAGGTCCCCCACTTGCTCACGACTAAACTGCGCGTCGAACTTAAGGTAAGGACGACCAGATAGATCTAGTGCACATTGTGCCAAGCACTCATCCATTGGCAGGCTAAAGCCAAAGCGACCAATACCACGTTTGTCACCCAGTGCTTCTTTCAATGCTTGACCCAACGCAAGAGCGGTATCTTCGACCGTGTGGTGATCATCAATGTGTAGATCACCTTCTACTTTGCACACCATCTGGAATCCACCGTGCGTCGCAATTTGATCCAACATGTGGTCGAAGAAACCAAGACCCGTTGAGATATCGTTACCGCCTTGCTCATCAAGATTAACCGCAACTTTGATGTCCGTTTCTTTCGTGGTACGAATAACTTCAGCAACACGAGCTTTCACCGTCAGATCTTTCAGGATCTGTTTCCAACCCATGGTTTCTGGGTTGTATTGAATACCACGAATTGCCATGTTTTCTGCAAGTTGAAGATCGGTTTGACGATCGCCAATCACGACAGAGTTTTGGAAATCAACTTTGCCACCTTGAAGGTACTCTTTCACCATGCCTAGCTTAGGCTTACGGCAAGAGCAGTTATCTTCTTCAAAGTGAGGACAAATCAACACGTCATCGAACTTCACACCTTGAGACTCGAAGATCTCCATCATCATGTTGTGCGGTGCATCAAAATCAGCTTGTGGGTAGCTGTCAGTACCCAAACCATCTTGGTTAGTGACCATCACTAGACGGTATCCAGCATCCTGCAACGACAACAGGCTTGGGATAACAAATGGCTCTAGTTTTAACTTATCCAAGCGGTCAACTTGGAAATCAATCGGTGGCTCAACAATCAGCGTGCCATCTCGGTCGATAAATAGGATTTTTTGTTGCTTGCTCACTCGAACTTCCTTATTACTAATCTTGTTTCGTTCTCGGCATAAACCGAGAACGTTGAGATTCTATTTATGAATAGTAGTTTCTAATGAAACCCAGTGTTTTTTCACACTCGTCGCGGTTACCAACACTGATACGCACGCAGTTCTCAATTGGCGAGTTACGCAGGATAATGCCCGTATCCCAAGCTGCTTTGAAAAGAGCATCGCCATCTGGGAATTTCACCAATAAGTAGTTACCCCACCCTTCAAAAACCTCCAGACCCGGAATCATCGACAAACCAACTTGTAAGTAAGCTCGGTTTGCGTTCAAGTCGAGAACTTGGAACTTCGCTCGCGCTAATCCTGCTTCTGAGAGCGCTTGAGTAGCAATTTCTGCAACTGGCACCGGTACTGGGTAAGGTGCGATAACTTTAAGAAGTACATTAATCAGCTCTTCGTTCGCAAGCGTAAATCCACAACGCAGACCTGCAAGCGCGAATGCTTTCGACAGAGTACGCAGAATCGCTAGATTTGGATATTCTGCCAGTAAATCTACTGTTGACGCTTCTGGACAAAAATCGATGTACGCTTCGTCCATGACCACGATTGCGCGGTCTTTTGTCATCTCAAGCAGAGAGACAATATCGTCACGCTTAACTAAGTTACCCGTTGGGTTGTTTGGCGAGCATACGAAAACCAGTTTCACGTTATCCAGGCTCGCTTCGATACCTGCGAGGTCTAGTTGCCAATCTGACGTTAGCGGCACCGTTTTGCGCTCTACACCGATGGTTTCTGCACTGATGGCGTACATACCGTAAGTCGGTGGGCAGTATAAAATCGCGTCTTCACCCGGTTCACAGAAAGCACGAATCAATAACTCAATACCTTCATCTGCACCGCGAGAAGTCAGCGTTTGTTCTGGCTTCACTCCAGCATACGCGGCGTAAGCAGAAATCAGTTCTTTCGGCTGGCATTCGCTGTAACGATTAAGACGAGCAAAGTCTGTTTTGTATTCATTGTTGAATGGCGATTCGTTGGCGTTCAGCCATACGTCACCTGTACCACCAATTCGGCGAGCCGAAAGATAAGGTGTTAGTTGTTGGACTTGTTTACGCGCTAGCTTTTCCATCTCTTTACTCTCTTATTCTTACTTACTTGCTAATTTTTCTACACGGATAGTAACAGCACGTTTGTGGGCGTCCAGACCTTCTGCTTCAGCCATGGTGACAACCGTTGGCGCAAGATTTTTAAGACCGTCAGCTGAAAGCTCTTGAACCGTCATTCGTTTAGAAAAATCAGCCAAACCTAAGCTTGAATATGTCCGTGTGTAACCGTAAGTAGGAAGAACGTGGTTAGTGCCCGATGCGTAATCACCTGCAGATTCAGGCGACCAATCCCCAAGGAAGATCGAACCTGCGTTGTCTAATAGAGGCAGAAGCTCGCGTGGGTTCTTAGTCTGAACAATTAAGTGCTCAGGGCCATAATAATTAGAAATAGAGATCGCTTGGGTGATCGATTCAGCAATAATGATTAAACTCGATGCGAGCGCTTTTTCTGCAATCTCTGAACGAGACAACTCTTTCAATTGACGACGAACGGCATCTGTCACCTGATCTGCAATAATGGCTGATGGCGTCACAAGTACAACTTGAGAGTCAGGTCCATGCTCTGCCTGACTTAGAAGGTCCGCCGCAATAAAATCTGGGTCCGCTGTTTCATCCGCAATCACAAGAACTTCCGAAGGACCCGCTGGCATATCAATCGCTGCGCCACGGAAATCATTGCTCACCTGACGCTTTGCTTCCGTCACGTAAGCGTTACCCGGGCCAAAAATCTTATCAACTTTTGATACGGTCTCTGTACCATATGCCATTGCAGCAACAGCTTGACCACCACCGACGTTGTACACTTCATCAATGCCACACAATTTTGCTACGTAAAGGATCTCGTCAGCGATTGGAGGCGGAGAGCAAAGCACAACTTTACGACAGCCAGCAATTTTCGCAGGCACGCCAAGCATCAAAACCGTCGATGGCAATGGCGCGCTACCACCAGGAATGTACAAACCCACTTTTTGAATTGGACGTGTTACCTGTTCACAAAGCACACCCGGTTGAGTTTCGACTTTAATTGGCTGTGGCTTTTGCGCTTTGTGGAATTTAGAAATATTGGCATAAGCTTGCTCTAATGCGTTTTTCATTGATTCAGACAAGCGCTCTGAAGCGGCTTTAATTTCCTGAGAAGAAACACGAATGGACTCAGGTTTAACGCGATCAAACTTTTCTGTCAGCTCGTTGAGAGCAGAGTCGCCTTCATTTCGAACTTTAGCGATAACCTCAGACACTGCTGCAGTGATATTTGCACTTTCTGCAATAGCAGGACGTTCTAAGATCGAATCTTGCTGCTCTTCACTTAAAGATTGCCAAACGACTGTTCTCATGATGTTTACTCCATCATTTTTTCAATTGGTAGCACTAGGATTGAGCTAGCGCCTAACTCTTTTAGCTGTTCCATGGTTTCCCAGAACAGGTTTTCAGAACTCACTAAGTGAACAGCCATTTTCTGCTTATCTGCAGAAAGAGGAAGAACCGTAGGATCCTCAGCACCAGGAAGTAGTGCTTTGATTTGATCGAGCTTTTCAGCTGGTGCGTGAAGCATGATGTACTTAGACTCTTTCGCTTGTTGTACGCCTTGCATGCGAGTCAGTAGTTTTTCAATCAGTGCTGTTTTGTCTGCATCAAACTCACCGATACGTTGAATCAGCGTCGCTTTAGATTTAAAGATCACTTCCGCTTCTTTTAAGCCATTCGCTTCTAACGTTGCGCCAGTCGATACCAAATCAGCAATAGCGTCAGCTAGACCTGCGCGAGGTGCAACTTCTACAGAGCCAGTTAGCATACATGTGGAGAATGGAACGCCTGCTTCATCCATGTAAGCTTTTAGGAGTTGAGGGTAAGTTGTGGCAATACGCTTACCGGCTAAGTCTTGTGGACCGTTGTACTCTTCATCCTTGTCGATAGCGATAGACAAGCGACAACCGCCAAAGTCAAGTCGACGAAGTTGTACAAACTCACATGGTTCACCCAGAGCTTTACGATCTAGACGAACTTCTTCCAATTCATTTTCACCAATGAAACCTAAGTCAACAACACCATCCATGATCAAGCCAGGGATGTCATCGTCACGAACCAAAAGCAAATCAATTGGCATGTTCTCCGAGTGAACCACTAAACGCTCACCCATTACATTAAATTTTACGCCGCACTGTTTTAGCAGAGCTTGGCTCTCTTTGCTAAGGCGACCTTTTTTCTGAATTGCGATTCTTAAGCGTTGTGTTTGCATTGCTTTTTCCCTGTGCAAGATTTTGATATCTAAGTAATTTTTGAATTAATAAAACTAAAAAACCCTCGAGAGATTGGAGTCTCCCGAGGGTTTAAAATCTACTTTTACTTTGATTTCACCTCCGGGAGTTTCCTGCCTCCCGGGTATGCGTACATCGCCCGAAAGACTAGATTGGGTGATGATGGTGATGAATGTTCATTACAAAATTACGCATACTTATTTAAGGCTCTATTGAGTTGCTTCGTTAGTAACCACACTAACCAAGGATTCTATATTTTTCAATACTGAATTTAACATTTTCTAGATGTTTTTTATAATCACTTGATTTTAAAGGATTTAAATTTAATTTCAGTTGAGTATCAGGGTAGAAATTAGGTTTCTATTCAACCCTATTCTTAAAGAAAAAGAAGAATAGTATGAATTTTCATCAAAACAACTATTTAGATCTCACCGCCCTTAGTAATTGACATCATTCTCAATAAAGAGACATCCACTCACGTTTGAGACGACTCATTCAAAACTATTATTTGAGTGGGGCAAAAAATAGTGATTAACCATGAAACTGCGTAACGGTAGTAACAAACAAGCTGTGGATTTCAGCGATACAACACTATACCCATTAATCGGCAATAGTGCATGTATCCAAGAACTTCGCACGGCAATCCAAAAGTACGCTCAATGTGATGCTGAAGTACTCATTCAGGGTGAAACAGGGGTGGGCAAAGGTCTCTGTGCTCGTCTTATTCATCAGTTGTCGAACAGACACTCGGCACCTTTTGTTGAAGTTAACTGCGGCGCAATTCCAAGTGGTCTTATTGCGTCCGAACTTTTCGGTCACGAAAAAGGAGCATTTACAGGAGCGATTTCAGATCGTATCGGTTTTATTCAAAAAGCGCATAAAGGTACCCTATTCCTAGATGAGATTGGTGATATGCCGCCGGATCTACAAATCCACCTTCTGCACTTTTTAGAGAGTAAGCAAATCCATAAAGTCGGCGCTGATAAATTCATTGACGTCGACTGTAGAGTCATTGCTGCGAGCCACGTGGATTTGAAAAATGAGGTTGTACAAGGTGGATTCCGTGAAGATTTATTCTATCGGCTTAATATCTTGCCATTAACTATTCCTCCACTGAGAAAGCGTGGGAAAGATATCCTTATGTTATCAGAACACTTCTTGACAGATTTGTCTCATGGTCAGGTACAAAAAATGTCGGATAAAGTGAAAGCCAAGCTCCTCAAGCATCGTTGGCCAGGTAACGTAAGAGAACTGCGAAATGTAATTCAACGAGCGATTGTCATGTGTGAAGATCACACGCTTCTCGTCGCTGACTTGGGCCTTGATAATAATGAAAGGCAATTACTCCCTTCAGTGGACCAAATTGATCTTGACTACCTACTGCAAGCTATCGAAGAAAATAAGCACAATATGAGTGCGGCTGCACGTCATCTTGGTATTTCAAGAACAACGCTTTATCGTCTAATAAAGAAATACAACTTAAATGTTTAGTTGCTGTACAGGTGTAACGTGACACTGTGTAACAGACAACTCATCATATATCATTTACTTAGCCCCTCATCATAAATCTCTTGACATTACCGCCTTTAAAATCAACAGCTTAAACTAGGCATAGTCTTTGCTTAGAGCTAAGAAGAAGTCGGTTGATAGATTTTCTATCACAGCACAGAAAGGAGTGCTCAGAACACAAATAGCTCGCTTTTAACACGAAACGATTATCCCCAAAAACGCGATTGCCCCCTCACCTAAATCGCGTTAAAAAAAAGCTCCGCTAAATTTAGCGGAGCTTCCTCTTTATTAAATTAAAAATACTGAGCTGTACTAGACATTTTGGCACGATGCCATTTTAGACTTCGACAACCAAGAAAGTGCTCCACATACAATAATAAATGTGATTGATGCAGCAATGAATGAGAATGCAATTGACGCAGTCATCCCCAAAGTAATGAAGCCAACACAGGAAACTAGCGCCACGGACAATGCATAAGGCAACTGGGTCGATACGTGATCAATATGATTACAACGTGCACCAGTCGACGACAGAATAGTGGTATCGGAGATAGGTGAACAATGGTCACCAAAAACGGCACCGGCTAAAACTGCACTTAGCATTGGGAGCATTAGCGCAAGATCGGTTGCACCAGCCATATCACCCGCGATTGGAAGCATAATGCCGAACGTACCCCAAGAAGTACCTGTTGAAAATGCCATTAGACCAGACAACAAGAATAGGATAACCGGTAGCCAATGTGGATTGATATTGCCCTGAGCCATTGTAGAAAGGTAAGAACCCGTCTTCATATCACCGATAACCGAACCGATAGTCCAGGCAAATACTAGGATTAGAATCGCGCCAAACATAGACTTAGCACCAATCCATAGTGTGCGTGCAATTTCACCCATTGGAAGACCTTGCTTCACAACAGTAAATAATGCGACAGCTAAGCCAAGCAAGCTACCGTAGATTAGTGATGTGCCTACATCTGTATTTTCAAACGCACCTAGAAGCGCAAACTCTTTGCCGTCAGCAGCCAATGCTTGGCCACCCGTGTAAAGCATAGAAGCGATAGTCGCAATAATCAGCGTCACGATAGGAAGTACCAAGTCTGACACTTTACCCTTTTCGCTTTCACGGATATCTAGCTCTTCGTTTAGATCATGCGCTTCTTGCGAGTCGTTTTCTTTGTCTTTATCAAAGCCGCGGCCTTGAGATGCAGAGATTTCATGCTCACGCATCTTACCGATATCGAGGCCAAACCACGCCACAGCAAACACCATAAGCAGTGCAAAAACTGCGTAGAAGTTCATTGGAATAAGACGAACGTACGCGCCAAGAGCCGAATACTCAGTGATCCCATGTGAGACTAAGATACCGCCGATAATCGTAATAATGTAAGCACCCCAGCTAGAAGCAGGCATGATCACACACATTGGTGCAGCAGTTGAGTCTAGAATGTACGCAAGCTTCGCGCGAGACACATAAAAACGGTCGGTTACTGGACGAGAAATGGCACCAACAGCAAGACTGTTAAAGTAATCGTCGACAAAAATGAATACGCCTAAAAAGGCAGCAAGAAGTTTGGAGCCGCGTTTACTCTTCACTCGAGATTGTGCCCATTCGGCAAATGCACGAGTACCACCAGATAGCGTTAATAATGCAGTTGTCATACCTAATAAGATTAGGAAACCAACAATGCTCATGTTCCAAGTGTTAATTCCGCCATCTTCAATAAAGACAGAAGAAACTTGAGAACTCACGTAACTAACGGTATCACCGATAGACCAGCTATTAAGTAGAACCGCACCCAGCACGATACCTACACCTAAGGAAACTAATACACGTCGAGTCAGAATCGCCAAAGTCAAAGCGACAATAGGTGGCAATAATGAAACAGGAGAACTAGAAAAATCTATTAAATTCATGATCTTCAAAAACCAAAGTTTGGCTAGAGATCTACTGCAGACAAGTCACGTAGCATACGATACGTGCTCATGTTGAACTTAGCGACAGGGAAGCGAACACTCCACCCAACCCTACAGTAGCGCTCCATAGTTTAATGTGAATATATACTATGGCAGTGTTGTTCCTTTCAGATACAACCCCAGCAAGTAACTTTGATGAGTTACTTACTTCGGCAATCTTCGCCTTCCACTATTATTCATTGGCATCACCCCAATAATAGCTACTCTTCGAGACCGCGCCTCTACGGCAACAACAAACAATTAACCACTAACTGTACAAATTAACAACAAATTGTCTGCAATATTGCATCAGGTAGCAGCCATTGTACTTATGATGAGAGTCAATGCAACACATCAAACTAAATTAAACAAATAAATAATGACTGAGATAATTTATAAACCTTGTCTACTTCAAGTTAGTTTTGTGCAACTGAAATCACATCAATTTTGTTATTTATGAAACATTATTACTACCTTAAAAATATCATGGTTTATCTTGTATCAATAAATTAAGGATATATGACACTCCATCAAAGATGGACGCTTCATATTTTTAAGTAATAACTCAACTTTTTTTATAAAAACCAAGCTGGCTCTATCTCTATACAATAACGAGTGTTGATTTCAATTCTCATCTAATAAGATTTATTTCGAGTGTAATAATATTTATTGCTTTAAAAAAATAGCTAAATTTAAACAAAATCTTGATTTAGTATTTGCACATAAGGAAAAGATAAAGTTAAATATAAGGACTCTTTGTTTATTTATAGATTGGCATTATTTAATCGTAACGATAAAAAGTGCCCAACACATTAACCTTTTAATAGGAATCGTTATGTCAGAGCTGACTAAAACCCTTCTAAATATCCGTAGCCTTCGTGCATTTTCTCGTGAGCTGACTCTAGAACAATTGGAAGAAGCTCTAGATAAACTAACTACTGTCGTAGAAGAGCGTCGTGAAGCAGAAGAAGCAGAACGTGCAGCACAAGCTGAGCAAGAAGCTAAGCTAGCAGAGATCGCAGAGAAAATTGCTCAAGACGGTATTGACGTAGAAGCGCTTATTACTGCGCTATCTGGCGAAACTAAGACGAAAGGCAAAGCGAAGCGTGCACCTCGTCCAGCTAAATACAAATACACAGACTCAAACGGTAATGAGAAGACTTGGACAGGCCAAGGTCGTACACCTTCTGCAATTCAAGAGCAACTTGATGCAGGTAAATCTCTGGATGATTTCCTGATCTAAATCCGCGCTATTTTTAAAAGGCTCCCAATGGGAGCCTTTTTTATTTGGTTCATTACAAATAAAAAAGGCGCATTTTTTAATGCGCCTTTTACTTTAGTTATAGAATGGTTAATTAAACTACTGTGTATTAACGTTCCCAGTATGCTTCTTCTAGGCTATCTTCTCGCTCAGGAAGCCCACGTGACAAACGTGGAGAATGTTGCACGAGAACTTCGTAGCTCGCACGGTTTGCGTATTTACATACTTGAGAAAAAGAAGAGTAAGTTAAATATTCGTTACTGTGCTTGCTTGAATTAGGCACATTTTCTTTATGGTATTTGTTTGCCGCCATATCATGAAGAACAGCAGATAACGCAGCATCACCTGCACCATTGGTATTCTTGATTTTTTCTGGACCACCCATATATGGCGAGATATGTGAGTACACTTTTATTGGTGTTTCACATGTATCTTTTTTCGCCGGACGACTAAATTCATAGCGATTAAATTCAGCGATTGACCCCGGAAGTAATGGCAAAGAAGTTTCGCGCTTCGCGCTATCTTCCGTATAACCTGCCATAAATAGGCCTACAGGCCCCGCGGTGCACAATACTAGATCTGCCCACTCCAGTGTTTTATCAGATGCAGCAAGTGGGTCTGACTCACCCGTCAGAGCTTCTGCTTCATCTTCATTCATCGCAACGACTGAAACGTTATCTCGAATGAATTCTTGCCAATATTTCGGGTCATCTTGAATAACGAACTTCGTCCCAAGAGTCAGAACAACAGGTACATCATTCTTTTTCGCGTACTCAATCGCTTTCATTGTTGCTTCAGGCATTGGGTCGCCTTCTTTACAACGTACTAAATATGACGTTAGTACAAGCGCCGATGCATTTTTAAAGATTTTTTCTGGAATGCTATCAGGATGCAGTTGGTTCATTTGCCCTTCACTGATCGCAAAAGTACGTTCACCATCTTCTGTAATAAGAGCGAAACAACGACCGATAGCGCCATCAACACCTTGTAGATAGTTCAAGTCCATGCGGCTTGATGTATTACAAAGGTAACGGTAGCCATAACTACCAATTTTGATATCCTGACTCATCACTCCAAGCAGCGTAGAGCGATCATCTGCTAGCACAGAGTAGTTGTGTAGCGTGTTACCAATTGTGCCACCCGCATACTCATTGGTAATTAAGTTCTCTTCTTTAAGTTGCTGGTACAACTCTTCTGCTCTTTCGTCATCAATAACCAAAGAGTGACCTTTACTCAGACCGTACTTTTCAATCACATCCGTTGTAACTTTAGCTTCAATATCAACCAAAGTTTGGTCAATACCAATGATGTGAGTGCGCGTCATCTTCTTGCTTTCTTGTGCTTGGCTCACCAGCGGGTCACGAGCATGAACAGGAAAATAGTGCTTCGATTTGCGTTGTCCAGGAAATTTCATATTGTCAGTCTGAGTAAGGGGATGAAAAGGAGAACGGATTCTATACCGCTAATAATAAAGCGGCAATAAAAGCAATTATAGCAAACGTTTGCTAGCCACTTTTTTCTTCTAGACTCCTTATTCACCTTCCATAAAACTTAGATCTGGCAGTTGCTCAAGGTGCTCGCAGTAACGCTTTAGGTTGAACTCACCTTCATTTTTCATCACATCGAAAATTTCAATCGACATGGCACATGCCATCATTGCAACCGCTTCTTCTCTAGGTGTCCCTGTCATCATTAAGCGCATTAGCGTCTCTTTAACTTTTAATGGATTGCCGTCCTCAAGTTGGTTTTCAACAATTTCAATCAACTCGGCTTCTTGCATAAACTGGTTTTCTTCGGTCATTTGGACTTTCCTCTTGGATTTTTGCCAACTATGCCATATATACCTCTTCTATACTTGCGAAATTGCCCGTTCGAATTTCTGTTGAAGAAAAATGCAGCGAAACGAATTGTGATTTCGATCTCGGATCTGTCACCGGTCTGTGGATTCTGATAGAATCTGCATCCCGTTTATTTAAGTGGTGTTTAGTAATGTCTGATAACAGCCAAAAGAAAGTCATCGTCGGTATGTCCGGCGGCGTTGATTCATCTGTTTCTGCGTATCTTCTCAAGCAACAAGGCTACCAAGTAGAAGGCCTGTTCATGAAGAACTGGGAAGAAGATGACAACGAAGAATATTGTACAGCAGCAGAAGATCTTGCTGATGCTCAGGCAGTATGTGACAAGCTAGGCATTCATCTACACACCATCAACTTTGCTGCCGAATACTGGGATAACGTATTTGAGTACTTCCTTGCTGAATACAAAGCAGGTCGTACACCGAACCCTGACATTCTTTGTAACAAAGAAATCAAGTTCAAAGCGTTCCTAGAATTCGCTGATGAAGTGCTTGATGCTGACTACATTGCAATGGGTCACTACGTACGTCGCTCTTTCCCGGATAACGGTGAGAAACCAGCGATGTTGCGTGGCCTAGATGGCAACAAAGACCAGAGCTACTTTCTTTATACACTAAGCCACGAACAAATTGGCCGTAGTCTCTTCCCTGTTGGTGATTTAGAGAAACCTGAAGTACGCCGTATTGCGGAAGAGCAAGGTTTAGTAACAGCGAAGAAGAAAGACTCGACAGGTATTTGTTTCATCGGTGAGCGTAAATTTACCGACTTTCTAGGTCGTTACCTTCCTGCTCAGCCTGGTAATATCGAAACGCCAGAAGGCGAAGTGATCGGTCAACACCAAGGTTTGATGTACCACACACTAGGTCAGCGTAAAGGTCTACACATCGGTGGCCGTAAAGGCGGCGGTGGTAACGAAGAGCCGTGGTTTGTCGGTGAAAAAGACCTAGAGCGTAACGTGCTAATCGCAGTCCAAGGTAAAGACCACCCGATGCTAAAATCAGAAGGTCTACTTGCGTCACAACTTCACTGGGTAGATCGTGAGCCAATTCGCGATGTTATGAAGTGCACAGTGAAAACTCGTTACCGTCAGGAAGATATTCCTTGTACAATCATCCCGATCGATGATGAAAACATTAAAGTGATCTTTGATGAACCACAAATTGCAGTGACGCCTGGTCAATCAGCAGTGTTTTATAAAGATGACGTATGTCTAGGTGGCGGCATCATCGAGCAACGCATTAAATATTCTCAAGCTTAGGAGTCGTTACGTGGCGAATACACTTTATGACCGTACTATCGCTTTCGCTGGTATTTGCCAAGCTGTCGCTTTGGTTCAACAAGTTGCGAGAAACGGGCATTGTGATCAAGATGCTTTTGAAACATCAATCAACGCTATTTTGAGCACAAACCCTGCTAACACCGTTGGCGTATTCGGTCGCGAAGCCGATCTAAAGCTCGGTCTGGAGTGTCTGGTTAAAGGGATTGATAGCACCCCATCAGGCAGTGAGATCACTCGTTACATCATTAGCTTGATGGCGCTAGAACGTAAGTTAAGTGCTCGCAACGATGCCATGTCCCAGCTTGGTGACCGTATCCAGATGGTCAAGCGCCAGTCAGAGCATTTTGAACTGCTAGATGATCAAATGATCAGCAATTTAGCGAGCATCTACTTGGATGTTGTTAGCCCTATTGGACCACGCATTCAAGTAACAGGCACGCCTTCTGTACTGCAACAAACGGCCAGCCAACACAAAGTCCGTGCTCTACTGCTATCTGGCATTCGTAGTGCTGTTCTGTGGCGCCAAGTAGGCGGTAAACGTCGTCATCTAATTTTTGGCCGAAAGAAAATGGTCGAACAGGCTCAAATCCTGTTAGCCAGAATGTAGAATACTCTGCTAGCTCGCGTTTATCGCGAGCTACTTTTTTCGAATAAAACAAATCCCGCGCAAACGTTTGCGCAATATTCGTGACAATTGCCACAGTTATTGGTATAACGCTCACGAAATTTAGAAACCCAATTCAGGAGAACATCATGGAACTGTCAGCATTGACTGCTGTTTCACCAGTAGACGGCCGTTACGGAAGTAAGACGATTGCGTTACGCGAAATTTTCAGCGAGTACGGTCTACTAAAATACCGTACTATCGTAGAAATTCGTTGGCTACAGAAGCTAGCGGCTACTGCTGAAATTGCAGAAGTGCCAGCATTCAGCGCAGAAGCTAACCAATTCCTAGACGACCTTGCTGCTAACTTCTCTGAAGAAGATGCACGCCGTATTAAAGAAATCGAGCGTACAACTAACCACGACGTTAAAGCGGTTGAGTACTTCTTAAAAGAGAAAGTAGCAGACGTTCCTGAACTGCACGCTGTTAATGAGTTCTTCCACTTTGCATGTACTTCTGAGGACATCAATAACACCTCTCATGCGTTAATGCTAAAAGAAGCACGTGAGCAAGTGATTCTTCCAGAAATCCGTAACCTAATTGACGCTATCAAAGCACTCGCAGTTGAATACCGCGACATTCCTCTTCTATCTCGTACACACGGCCAGCCTGCTTCTCCATCTACAATGGGTAAAGAAATGGCAAACGTGGCGTACCGTATGGAGCGTCAATTCAAGCAAATCGAAAACGTTGAGATCCTAGCGAAAATCAACGGTGCAGTAGGTAACTACAACGCACACCTTTCTGCTTACCCAGAGCTAGATTGGCACAAGTTCTCTGAAGAATTCATTACAGAGTCTCTAGGCGTAACTTGGAACCCTTACACAACACAAATCGAGCCGCATGATTACATCGCTGAGCTGTTCGACGCTATCGCTCGTTTCAACACTATCCTGATTGACTTCGATCGTGACGTTTGGGGTTACATTGCATTAGGCCACTTCAAGCAAAAAACCATTGCTGGTGAGATCGGTTCTTCAACAATGCCGCACAAAGTTAACCCAATCGACTTTGAAAACTCAGAAGGTAACCTAGGTCTTGCGAACGCAGTATTCGGCCACCTAGCACAAAAACTGCCTATCTCTCGTTGGCAACGTGACCTAACTGACTCAACGGTTCTACGTAACCTTGGTGTTGGTGTTGGCTACGCTATTATCGCGTACACTTCAACGCTTAAAGGCATCAGCAAGCTAGAAGTAAACCGTGAAGCGCTTCTTGCTGAACTAGATAAGAACTGGGAAGTACTAGCAGAGCCAGTACAAACAGTTATGCGTCGTTACGGCATCGAGAAGCCATACGAGAAGCTAAAAGAGCTAACTCGTGGTAAGCGTGTAGACGGCGAAGCAATGCGCAACTTCATCGACGGTCTTGAGCTTCCAGAACACGAGAAAGCACGTCTGAAAGAGATGACGCCAGCGAACTACATTGGTCAAGCGGTTGACCTGACAGATAAGCTGTAATCACACCTTGATTATCTGCAATTGAAAAGGTTGACGTGAAAGCGTCAACCTTTTTAGTTAGGAAGAAATAATTTTGGTTATTTGGTAGTAATGCAAGAGGGTAAACCCCTCAACTATTATGGCTGTTTTTGGAAGAATAAGGTTATTGTCCCGACCTCTATACCAAACTTTTTAATTTTGGTGAGGTTGAAAACATGCTTCTCGTCCTGACGATAAAGCCAATCATCAAAAGCGACCGTTACTGTTGAGTCATCCATTTGCAACTCAAAGTCATACCGCCACTGCAACGCATTGCCTTGCTCTGCCCCTGTTGCTACACCAATAATATCCTCTGCTTTACCTTCATAGCGTCCATCTTCTAATTTGGTAATAACCCAAATTCGCTGGTCAACCTCTCCATCATCAAACACAAAGTCTTCCACCAGCGTCAACGTGTTACCTTCCACAGTACCCACGATGTCGACTTCAAAACGACGAGTTTGTTGTTCAGTGTAGTCTTGGACCATCCCCCACGCCTTTGTTTCGCCTTCAAAATAGCCGAATAAATCAAAAGTCGGTGTAGATGATTGATAATTATCGATATCTGCTGAGCATGCTGAAAGTAAGGCTGCAGCAGCCAAGGCGACTGATTTTAAAATTCGTTTAAGCACTATCTAACCTGCCCTATTAATTGTTTTCGAAGTTTTGGGAACTCTGTATTAGGTGACAACCATATAGACAAAAACGCATCGTTCATTCGCTCATCTTGAACGAAGCCGACTGTCTTGATTTGTGCAATGCCAGCTTGTCGGTAAAGAAGCTGACCAGTTTTACCATCGGTTAAGTAAGTAAGCTCATCCCCTTTTTTTATATCAGGGAACATACGGTTTAGCTCACTGATCCAACTTTTTCGATATGATTCAGTAAAACCAAGTTTTGCCCATTGCTCATCAGTTACATCAAGCAACTGCTGCTTGCTGATGTCTCTTTGATAGTTAATTTCCAATGCCAGAGGGTGTGGTGATACATCGCCATTTACAATAAACTTTCCATCAGGTGCTCTTAGTCGAGACTGATATATATCGAAGATGAACCATGTGAGTTGTGCCTCACCGACGGTTTTCCACCCCTTCCAACTCGACATCTTATCTGCGTTTTCACTGTTTCCAACTGGCTGAGCTTGTAGAGCAAAGGAGCCCATAACTACTAGAGAAGCAACTACCTTAATCAGCCTCTGGGTTAAATCTCTCTTCAAGCTTTTCATATCCGTATACCTTGAGTATCAAAAGCGTCATGGCAAACCATTCAGCAAATAGAATGACCAACGTAACGCTGGTATTAAATCCATATTCAACGACTTGGAGCTTGTAACCGGCGTAGTAACTGACGGTTCCTCCAACGCCACCTACAATTGATACGTAGATTTTTGGGAAACGGTACAAAACAGGCTTGAGCTGATAGGCATACCAAGAGAACAGAACCCAAAGGCACAACAACCAAATGGGTAACCATTGTGTTGGAAAGACAAAAACAGAAAACTGTTGATTGAGCGTATCGAGCACTACACCCGCCAAAACGATACTCGCGATGTGCTTCAAGGCAGAAGCGTCCGTCCTCCAACAATAGACAAGAGTAATAAATGTTAAGATCAGTGTTAGCCACTGCCATTGATAGGTCCCAAGCACTGCAGAGAACCAACAGAGCTGGAACCATGTAGAGGCAATCAGCAACTTCATAACGGTTTAAGGTCGCTGGAATGTCATGTGAACGGCACTGATACTTCGAGCTAAAAACCCACCTTCACAATAACTAAGGTAGTAGCGCCACATGCGGACAAAGCGGTCGTCATAACCGAGAGAGCGTACGTGATCTTCAGCTTGATTAAATCTAGAGTGCCACTCGCTCAAGGTTTTCGCATAGTCCAGACCAATATCAAATAAGTCTCTCACCACCAAGTCACTGTATTTGGTCGCAGCTTGAGTTAAAGATGTAACCGAAGGTAAGAACCCACCTGGAAAGATGTATTTCTGGATAAAGTCAACGTTGTTACTGTAGTAATCATAACGCTGGTCAGCGATAGTGATGGCTTGAATTGCCATTAAACCACCCGGCTTGAGTAATGATTGGCATTGCTTGATGTAGGAAGGCAAAAATTGTTTTCCAACCGCTTCGATCATTTCTATCGAGACTAACTTATCGTAGTGACCCGAAAGGTCTCGATAGTCTTGTTTTAATAGAGTGATCTTGTCGCCCAAATTTCGCTCTCTAATTTTTTGTTCAGCGTAAGCATGCTGCTCTTCAGAAATCGTCGTTGTCGTTACATGACAACCATATTGCTCTGCCATGTAAATGGCCATAGCCCCCCACCCTGTACCGATCTCAATCACTCGATCGGATGGTTGAAGCTCAAGTTGCTGGCACAAACGATCCATTTTGTTGATTTGCGCTTGTTCCAAAGTATCGTTGTCTTGCACATATAATGCCGATGAGTACAGCATGTTGTCGTCTAAAAATGACTCGTACAAATTGTTGCCCAAGTCGTAATGCGCATGAATGTTTTTACGAGAGTTCTCTTGAGAATTGCGGTTGGTCCAATGACTGAACTTGTACAGTATTTTAGTCAGCCAACTTCCTTTCTCTTCAAGTTTATCTAGCGCTCGCATATTGAGAGCCATAAGTTTCATTAACGAGGTTAGATCCGGGCTGTCCCACCAACCATCCATATAAGCCTCACCCGCCGCAATGCTGCCACCTTGCAAGATTCGCGAGTAAAAGCCAGGATGCTTTACCTCAATCGTCGCCACAACAGGCTGACCGCTGTATTCACCGTTGGGCGCATTAAAGCGCTCGCTTCTTTCTTTCGTTTCCGTCTTAAAGCTTTCAATAACAGTTAAGCAGCCGATTTCCATTTTTTGCAGACATTGAAAAATAACTCCGCGAGCCGCCTTTTGTGTTGTCGTCAATTTGCGCGGCAATGTCATAGAACTGGTATTTAACATGCAGAATTCTCCTTGTGCTTTTTATTTTTTTTGTCTGTTTTTTTAGTGTCGGCTTCTATTTCGTCGTGTGTTGAATATTTAGGATGAGAATAAAAAGGCGCGCCTTTCACCCAAAGTTTTAATGCGTGCCAATAAATACCAACCATTACTTTTACCGTCTGTATTGGCGTAACGATCAAACACTTCAATAGGCTTTTGCTCGAAAACACTTGAGCTTTCATTGTCATCGTCGCATCAAAGTGCTTTTCGCTTTTGTGGCATTCAAGATGAATCCTTAACTTGTCCGTCAGTGGTTTAATCTTCCAATGATACTGTTGGTCAATTGGATTAAACGGAGAAACATGAAAGGCTTTCTCTTGTTCCCATCCAAAGTTTTCATCGTTTTGCTCAGCAGCGACTGCGTAGTAATGACGCTCGTTCCAAGGTGTATTGCTGACTTCAGCTAAGAGGTATTTCCATTCCCCTTCTTTGTTATAAACGTAGTAGAAATTCACCGGACTAAAATAAAGTCCTAAATAGCGCAAATGACAAACAGCGATGACTTTGCCGGTACAACGAACGCCTGTTAACTCTTCAATTTTGTCGTGTACGGCCACCTTTAAACAGCCCTCACCAACATAGTCACTGCGTTTAAAGCGTGCCCAATGCCACCAACGAGAGCCAAACCCCCAAACTTTTTCCTCTAGTTTTTTTAGCTCATCGACGTCAATAGCTGGCATAAACAATGAGTAGTTCAATTCATGTTTTATCGGCGTGAACCTGCGATGTCGAACGTTGCCAACAAACAACTGGCTGTTCATTTGGCTATCCATATCACGCTGCACCTTTTTCTAAGTTGACAGCAGTTTGAACGCGATATTTCTCTTCAAGCCCTTTCACTACGTCCAATGCGCTGCGAACGCCATCCTCATGGAAACCGTTGTACCAATAAGCGCCGCAGAACCAAGTATTGTTCAGCCCTTGCACCTCTTCTTTACGTTGCTGTGCAGCGATAGAGTCGGTGGAGAACACTGGATGGTGATAGGTAAACGTCCGTAATACTTTGCTCGGTTCGATCTGCTCAGTGCTATTTAGCGTGACACAGAATGTGTGCTCAGATTGAACATGTTGGAGAATATTCATGTTGTAAGTAAGCGAAGGGAGACGTTGCTGTTCGTCTTCACTGCCCTCCAGTAGGTAGTTCCACGAAGCCCACGCCGCTTTACGCTTTGGAAGTAAACTCGTATCAGTGTGAAGCACCACTTCATTCGCTTGATAAGCCATATTACCCAGCACCTCTTGCTCGACTGGGCTAATGTCACCTAACATGTTCATCGCTTGATCACTGTGACAAGCAAAGATGACATCATCAAACCAGTGCATTTCACCGTTAACTTTTAAACCCACACCATTCTCACTACGGAGCACTTTTACTACCGGACTATTGAGTCGAATTTTATCGATAAAACCTTGAGTCAAAGGTGGAATGTACTCACGAGAGCCACCTTTAATTACATACCATTGCGGCCTGTTAGTGACATCAAGCAATCCGTGATTTAAGAAAAAGCGAAGGAAAAACATCAGCGGAAATGCGCGCATGTCCGCTAAAGTCGAAGACCAAATTGCAGCGCCCATCGGCAAAATGTAGTTATCTGAAAAGAAAGTACTGAAGTTGTGCTCATCAAGAAACTCACCTAGCGTCTGAGAATGACTCGATTGTTTGCTAGCGACGCTTTTGGCAAGTTTGTTGAAACGAAGGATCTCGAAGATAAAACGATAGAACTTAGGATTTACCCAATTGCGCTTTTGAGCAAATAATGTCGACACGGTGTGACCGTTATATTCCAAGCCATTGCCGTCGTTCCTTACGCTGAAGCTCATCTGGGTTGGCAATCCTTCGACACCAATCTCGTTCATCATTTTGATGAAATTAGGATAAGTGCGATCGTTGTAAACGATAAAGCCCGTATCAATCGCATATTCTTTACCATCGAGTTTTACATCCACCGTCGCGGTGTGCCCGCCAATGTAATCGTTAGCTTCAAATACGGTGACATCGTGCTCTTTATGTAGATAGTAACCACACGTAAGGCCAGAAATTCCGGTCCCCACAATCGCTATCTTCTTTCTTCCTGCTGTTTTCATTTTTATTCCTTCTTATGACACGAGTTTAGCAGTTAGGCGAGCTTGCCAACTGTATGGAAGTAACGAGATAAAACGTAAAATACTGGTAAACCTCGCGGGGAAATAGATGTGAGTCTTGTTGGCAGCCAACTGTTTTCTGATAGAGTTGGAGGCTTGCCGCGTAGAAATAATCATCGGCATTTCGAAGTCATTTTTGTCAGTTAACGGGGTTTCCACAAAGCCCGGGAACACGGTCACCACTTGAATGCCCTTCTTCTTCAAATCAACAGCTAATGTGCGAGCAAAGTAGCTCACAGCGGCCTTAGAAGCGCCGTAGGCTTCAGCCCTTGGTAACGCGACTTCTGAAGCAATAGAACCCACGATAACGATGCGATGCCCTTTATCTAAGTGTGGTTGGCAACCTTCTACGCAGTTGGCACCACCAACGACGTTTACATTCATCACACGCGCCATGAGTTTCGCGTCAACCACACCGTTGTCCATATACTCACAATCCCCTGCATTAAAAACCCAGGTACTCGGCGTGAAAGGCAAACTGGACAGCGCCTGCTGAGTTTGTTCATGGTTTGTCACGTCAAACTGCAATGTATGGATATTAGAAGAAGCAGCCCCCAATTCAGCAAGAACGTCTTTGTTTCGCCCACAAGCAATAACGCTCCAATCAGAGTTCGCGTAATCTAAAGCCAGTTGCTTCCCTATTCCGGAGGTAGCGCCAGTGATTAAGATAGTATTGTTCATTGTCCTAACCTCTGCTTGATGGTTTTTACGACTGAGCCAAGTAAAGGTAAGTTTTCGTAAAGCATTTCTCCGAGATCAAAGTAATCTCGGTGATAAATAACTTGGCCTTCGCTGAATTTAAGATGCGACACACCATTAACGAGAATAGGTGCACCTTTTTGAAGTTTGGGATGCTGAAGATCCATGGTCCACGTTAGGAAGCCCGTATCTCCGACTTGTTGATGTTCGTGGATAACAAAGTCACAGCTTATGACGTTGGCATATAATGATGTGAAGTAATCTGAAAGTGCAGGCCACCCCTCTAAACGATGAGCAGCATCTTCAAAGACGACATCTTGGTGATATACGTCTTTAAGCAGATGTAAGTTCGCTTTATTCAGCTTTTGATAGATATTGCCAACAGACTGTATGTCCATGTGTTTACTCCTACATGCCCATCAAGTTGTACAAAATTATTATATGTACAAGATAGTTCATTCTTTAAAAGTTGTACAAAAATTATTTTGTATAACTTTGTTTCTGTAGGTAGATACGTGATGAATCTCGCAAGCGATCAATCGATCAAAAAAAGGCTTGGTCAAAACCAAGCCTTTTCAGGAAATTAACGATTACTTTCGTGTGCGCTGTCAGTTTTTTACAACTAGTATTGCTGACTACGTAACGCTGCAATACGTTTATCTAGCGGAGGGTGGCTCATCAGTAGCTCAGTCAATGACTGCTTGCCATTGATACCGAACGCCATCATTGTGCCATCAAGTTGAGATTCGTGACTCATCTTCAAACGTTCCAATGCTGCGATCATTTTCTCTTTACCAACTAAGTGAGCAGCACCTGCGTCAGCATGGAATTCGCGATGACGGCTGTACCACATGGTAATAAAGCTTGCTAAGAAACCAAACACTAGCTCAAGCACCATAGATACACCGAAGTAAACCATCATGTTTGTACCTTGACCTTCTTCATCATCGTTCGATGCCACAATATTGGCGATAAAACGGGATAGGAAGATAACAAACGTGTTCACAACGCCTTGCATCAATGTCATCGTGACCATGTCACCATTTGCAATATGGCTCACTTCGTGGGCCAGTACCGCTTCTGCTTCATCACGGGTCATATTGTGTAAAAGGCCAGTGGAAACCGCGACAAGAGAGTCATCTCGCTTTGCACCCGTCGCGAATGCATTGATATCTGGTGAGTCATAAATAGCCACCGTTGGCATACCAATACCCGCTTGCTGAGCTTGACGACCCACAGTTTCGACTAACCAATGCTCAGTTTCGTTACGCGGACTTTCAATGACCATACCGCCAACCGAGCGCAGTGCCATGCCCTTTGACATCATCAACGAAATCAGTGCACCACCAAAACCAAATATGGCGGCCATAACTAGCAAACCAGAAAGACTGCCAGGTTGCATTCCAGTGGTAGCGTAAACAATATTCAGAACAACACTAAGCACTAGCACGACAGCTAGGTTAGTTGCTAGGAATAACATAATTCGCTTCATTACTTTTCTCCGAGGAAGCTTATCGTTTTTTTAAAACGGATTGTTATAAGGAACAGGTGGTAATCGCTGTAAAAGCCAATTCCGCTAAGTTTCATGCTCCGTGCGTTATAGATATAGTCTATCCGCGATAAAAACAAGGTTAAGCAATAAATTGCAACATTTGTTTTCGAGACTGAAAGATTATGTTCAAGCGATTTCTAGGCACGTGCTGATAAAAGCCATTACCTCCATTCATATTCATTCCTTTCCGTAATGAAAAGTACTTTGAATCGCACCTCATCTATCAATGGATGACCTTGATGTTAAATCTATCACCTCTAGGCAACTTAGCTAGAAATATTTTACTAGACCAAAAACAGTATGTTAGCCCCGCTATAGACTTTGGTCTTATTGTGCGGCGACATGGACATGCTAGATTCAAGTGAGATGAACAAAACAGAGCCACTCTAAGTACATGAAAAGGTGCATTAGGTGAGCTCAAAACTTCCATGTATTGAGGGAAAAACCATGGTAGAAACTAACGACTATCAAATGGCTATTGATTTACTACGTTGTCATCTAGGCATCTCAGAGGATGAGGCGAAGCAACAACTTGGTATTTCAACCGATCATCATATGTCTCAGCGTGTTGCAGAAACACAGCAAGCATTGATGGGGCTTAGCCAAGATAAGTAATCTGATGTTATAGATTACACCAATAAAAAAGGGCTGCATTACGCAGCCCTTTGGTTTTTAGTATTTTAAACACAATCAGTCAGTATTTAGCAAAGGCTCGACATTAATGTACTTGCCTAGCTCTTTGCGCTTAGCACTTGGAATGTATGGGATTTCGCCAAGCTTAGGCGCACCGATACGCGCTTCAAGCATCTCGATAATATCAGCATAGTGCTCGGTGCCAGGGTTAACTCGGTTTGCCACCCAACCAACAAGATTCAAGCCATCCGCTTTAATACTCTCAGCCGTGAGTAAAGCATGGCTCAAACAACCTAATTTAATACCAACCACCAAGACCACGGGTAACTGCTCTGCTTGTACCCAAGTAGATAAACAGTCGGTATCTGACACAGGCACACGCCAACCACCAGCGCCCTCAACGAGAACGACATCAGCTTGCTGCTTGTGTTGAGCCAGCTTTTCACTGAGGAGTTCGTATTTTATTTCGACATGTTCATGTTTTGCCGCGATGTGAGGAGAAGCTGGCAATTCTAAAGCGTATGGATTCACATCATCATAAGCGACATCAAGTGTCGCGGCCGCTTGCAAATGTAAGGCGTCAGAGTTACGCCATCCAGCTTCAGTCTTATCACTCCCTGCTGCCAATGGTTTATAACCAATAGTGTTTAGTCCTTTTGCTGCCAACGCTTGCAAAATGGCTTTAGACGCTACCGTTTTTCCTACATCAGTATCCGTACCAGCAATAAAAAAAGCATCAATCATAGATGTATTACTCCAAAACAAACCTGATAACTTGCAGGTAGAAGACCTTGATCATTTTTAAACGCTTGGTACTCATGCTCAACTTGCAACAAAGTCTCTCGACTGGTTAAACCATGTGAGCGCCCGCTTACGTGATTTGCACCTATACCTTTGAGGTCGCGCATAACTGAAAATGCTGAGTCGTACCAAACTGTGATGGTGGTCAAGTCTAGTTGATGGTTGTCACATCGAGATTGCGCTAACGCAATTTTTACCTGATTGAGCGATAGAAAGTTATTGACGTGTTGATATGCATCAATTTTTTTCCATGATGCTCGCAACTCGCACAGTGACCCTTCAGCTAGGGTAGAAAAAGCCGCCTTCCCATTAGCTTTTAGTACACGACGAACTTCTCTCAGGGGATAACTTAAATCGGCACACCATTGCAAAGCCAAGCTAGAGAATACGTAGTCGAAGCTTGTATCGTCGAAAGGCAAGTTTTCTGCGTCGGCTAGCACATAATTCATTCGTTCATGGCCACAGCGCACCATAGCTTTGCTTAACATCTCTTGAGAGATGTCCACACAAAACACTTCAGCGCCACGCTCTTGAAGAAGTTGAGAAAAATAGCCCGTACCACATCCTAAATCCAAAACACGTTGATGAGTTAAGTCATTCGGAAGTTTGTCTAGTAAGCGATGGCCGACATCACGCTGGAAAGCGGCATGTTTGTCGTACGTGTTAGCTGCTTTACTAAAGGAAGCAGCGATCGCTTGTTTATTAGGCAGTAAGCAATCCAACTTCATTTGCTCTGCATTATCCATTACTGTGTTCCTAATGCTTGCTTCAATGCCATTGAAAGCGTTTTAACTTGTTCGTTAGTGTGATTAGCAGTGAGTGTGATTCGAAGACGAGACGTCCCTTTCAGTACTGTTGGAGGGCGAATAGCGGTAACCCAAATACCGTTTTGGCGACAAGCACTCGCAACCTGCAAAGCCAGTTCAGATTCACCAATCACAAACGGCTTGATCGAAGTCTGAGTCTCAACAAAGCCCTCCAGATCGCTGAGACTATCTCGATACACTTCACTAAGCTCTGAAAGCTTTTCACGTCGCCAAGACTGTTCTTGAACCATAGAAACCGCATGCGTTAGCGCGTAGGCTTGTGCCGGAGGCATCGCCGTGGAATACACATGGTGACGAGCAAACTGAGTCAAAAAGTCTCCCGTTGAGTGGTCACATAAAATAGCCGCGCCAGACATACCAAACGCTTTGCCGAAAGTCACGATCAGTATCTCGGGTTTAACCGCTGCCAACTCGCAAGAACCACCACCAGATTGGCCAAGAACGCCGATACCGTGTGCATCATCGACGGCGAACCAAGCATCATGACTGCTAACGACTTCAGCTATATCAGCAAGTGGGGCACAATCACCGTCCATGCTGAATACCCCTTCAGTCACAACTAGATGGTTGTCTTCGCTATTAATCAGCGACTTCAGGTGTTCGATGTCATTGTGCTTGAAGCGCTTCATCTTAGCGGGTGACAGCGCCCCCGCTTCCATCAAAGAGGCATGGTTCAAACGGTCTTGGATGAGTACGTCTGATTTTTCTAGCAAGGTGAATAACAAAGCTTGGTTAGCACTGAATCCAGAGCCAAACAGGACTGCCCTTTCGTAACTCAGCCATTCTGTTAGTGCCGCTTCTAAATTGCTGTGCGCGGCACTAAAACCTGTGACCATTGGAGATGCACCACTGCCACTGCCGTATACACTCAAGCCTTGCTGCCAAGCACGAACGAGCGCTTGGTCATTGGCCAAGCCTAAATAATCATTACTTGAGAAGTTGATGTAGCGTCTGCCTTCGTATTCCAAAATCGATTGGTTGCCGGAAAACACCACATTCATCGAACGATTCAGCCCCTGCGCTTTACGATCGGCAAGGGCGGACTCGATACGAGATTTAAACGCTGGCATCGTAGAAAAGGTCGTCTTTTGTCGGACGAGCAGCAACGCGCTCTACGACGCGATCCAGCAACTCGTTTTCTTCGATTTCATCAGGTTTTTGAGACACCTCTTGGCTGTTAATGCCGAGCTTGTCGAACAGCATCATGTCTTTGTCTTCAGAAGGGTTTGGCGTGGTCAGAAGTTTGCAACCATAGAAGACGGAGTTTGCACCCGCCATAAAACACAGCGCTTGCATTTGTTCGTTCATGTTTTCACGACCAGCCGATAAACGGACTGCGGATTGGGGCATCATAATTCGTGCTATTGCAATCAGACGAATAAAGTCGAACGGCTCAACGTCGTCCACTTCTTCCAATGGTGTACCCTTCACCTTAACCAGCATGTTGATTGGCACACTTTCAGGATGTACTGGCAAATTAGCCAGTTCAACCAACAAACCTGCTCGGTCGTTAGCACTTTCACCCATGCCGATGATGCCACCGGAACAGATCTTCATGCCAGCATCACGAACGTGAGACAAAGTGTCTAAACGGTCTTGGTAAGTACGTGTGGTAATGATGTTGCCGTAAAACTCAGGTGAGGTATCTAGGTTGTGGTTGTAGTAATCCAGACCAGCAGTTGCCAATTGCTTTGCTTGATCTGGCGTCAGCATGCCTAATGTCATACACGTTTCTAAACCCATGCCCTTCACGCCTTTGATCATGTCGGTCAAATGCGGCATGTCACGCTCTTTCGGGTTTTTCCATGCTGCACCCATACAGAATCGAGTAGAACCAGCATTTTTGGCTTTTTGCGCAGCATCGAGTACGCGTTCTACTTCCATCAGACGCTCTTTCTCGATGTCTGTGGTGTAACGAGCACTCTGAGGACAGTACTTACAATCTTCTGGACAAGCACCTGTCTTAATCGACAGAAGCGTGCTTACTTGAACATGGTTGGTTTGTTGATATTGACGATGTACAAGTTGCGCTTCGAATAGGAGATCCATGAATGGTTTTTCCATGAGATCGCGCACTTCAGCATGCGTCCAGTTATGACGAACTTCCACGTGTATTCCTTTAGTCACTTTTGTTGTTGTGTTGACAGTCTACTGAGTCTCGATAAACTGTCAACACAACACAAAAGAACAAAGTTTACATCTGTTTACTTTTCAATCTCAACTATTATTGGAATCGCACATGGATCTCGCCTTCGACCGCCAACATATCTGGCATCCTTACACTTCGACATTGACACCTCTGACCTGCTACCCAGTGGCATCGGCAAATGGTGTTCACATTAAACTGGAAGACGGTACTGAGCTTGTCGATGGCATGTCTTCTTGGTGGTCGACGATCCACGGCTATAACCATCCGCACTTAAATCAAGCGGCTCACCAGCAAATCGATCAAGTCTCTCACGTGATGTTTGGCGGGATTACCCACCAGCCAGCAATCAGTTTGTGTAAGAAGTTGCTTCCCTAGCGCCAAGTAATCTTGAACATGTATTCCTTGCCGATTCAGGCTCCGTTGCCGTAGAAGTCAGCTTAAAAATGGCACTGCAATATTGGCATGCAAAAGGTGAACGCCGACCGAAGTTTCTTACTTTACGACACGGTTATCACGGTGACACCTTTGCGGCCATGTCGGTAACCGATCCTGATAACTCCATGCACTCTCTCTACAAAGGCTTTCTGCCTGAGCATATCTTTGCGGAGTCGCCAACTTGTGGCTTTTGGGATGAGTGGAAATCTGAAGATCTTGCTGACTTTGAGCACAAGATTGAAACACATCATCAAGAACTCGCTGCGGTGATCCTAGAGCCTATCGTTCAAGGCGCAGGTGGCATGCGCATCTACCATCCAGAATTTCTCAAAGGCGTGCGTAGACTTTGCGACAAATACGGTTTGTTATTGATTGCAGATGAGATCGCTACCGGTTTTGGACGCACAGGCAAATTGTTTGCCTGCGAACATGCAGATATTCAACCAGACATTTTGTGTGTCGGGAAAGCACTCACTGGCGGCTACATGACCCTCTCTGCGACCCTCGCGAGCAAACACGTAGCAGACACTGTTTGTGGTGGTGATGCTGGTTGTTTTATGCACGGTCCAACCTTTATGGGGAATCCACTCGCTTGTGCTGTAGCTACTGCAAGTTTGGAATTGATCGAGCAAGGTGATTGGAAGCAACAAACCCAACAAATTGAAACGCTGTTTTCTGAGTTACTACCAAAACTTGAAGAATACGACTTGGTGAAAAACACCCGTTGGTTGGGTGCTATTGGCGTAGTGGAGACGCATCGCCCTGTGAATATGGAAACCATCCAGGCTCTCTTTGTTGAGCACGGTGTTTGGATTCGTCCATTTGGAAAACTGATTTATATGATGCCGCCGTTCATCAGCAAGCCGGAAGATATTGAAAAGTTAGTGAATGCGATTGATGCTGCGTTACAACGCAAAGACTGCTTCGCTTCATAGTTCAATTCAACATGAAAACGGTTTGAGTATGAGACTCAAACCGTCTCTTTATTTATTAGAGCAGTAAAGCTATCGAAGTTGACTGTCTTTACTCGCTCGTCGATTAAATAATACTTGGCGTTGAGAGAACAATTCGATAGTTGACTGACATTCGATACACAAACGAACGCCTTTCATTGCAACTCGACGCGCTTCAGGTATCTCGTCTCCACATTCATCACAATAGTGAGCACTTTCGCCCCGTTTAATATTGCCACGAACACGGGAAATCTCGTCGTCGATGGTATTTTGAATTTGTTGGCTAACGCTATCGTCACTTGCCCACCCTACGGCCATAAGCCCTCCTCGTTACTTGAATGAGAAAATCTACTTACCGTGGTAAGGTGGATGATTATATCGATTACAAATAACAAGATAATTAGGGTAAATTCGAAAACACTATTACGTTTTGGTAATAATTATTCTGTAATCGATTATTCGGCACTCTCATGAAAAAGCAATGCAAGGTTACTCATACTCCCTTCCTCGCATTCAAAATACTGCGTTTGCTCAGGCTCTCTCAAAGTAACACTGAGTACCTTCTCTACTTCATCAAACTCCTCGCTAAAGTACTCACTGACCAATATAACGCGCTCACCAATACTAAATGCCAGTGACTTCTCATCTACCAACGCTCGATGATAATGTTCAACACGATAATCTTGAGGTTTTATCCGCTGTAAAACAGAGCTTTGATTCTCAATGGACTCATCAAAGATAATCCCACCTTTGCCTTGCTCTATAAAAATACTAAAGTTCATAGTTTGGTTCACTGAGCATTCAAAGACTTTTCTGGGCGAGGTGTTAGCAACAGCAAACGTGCTCATCATCGCAACACTTAAACCCAAAGTGACCGCCAATCGTTTCATTACCATTCAGCCAACACTGTAAATAGCGCTTGTTCAGACATACGGGTTAATACATATCCGTGTGAAGATGAATACGAGCCACTGAGTACACTATTCTCTTTCTCAATAACGATATCCTCGATGCCGTCAGCGTTGTAATCACCTTTTGCGGTAACGGTAATAACCTGAAAGCCATCAGTCGAATCGTAATACTCTGCTCTGACTTCACTGATGACCTGAGTTCTTTGGATATGGTCTGCTTCATCCCACGTTGATAGTGTCTTTGCTTTCTCTGCACTTTCGTCAGAAATAACAAAAGCAAGTGCACTTGGAGCGAAATTAGGAAAGGTATCGTCTAACTTAAAGTCTGATATAAATGAGCGCTTAGAGGCAGCTAACTTTGCCATCTCACTCCATGTTTGGCACTGAGTTAAATATGCTTTAAACGCGCCGTATTCATAGGCTTTTGCCGCAGTAAAGCCTGTAGAGTATGCCGTAGCTAAGTCTTGGCAATTAGATACTAGTTTTTCTTCATCAGATGCACGTTTCAATTCAAGTTCATAGCCCCAATCGAGTGAGTTACGAAGTTGCATATTTTCTTTGGAAGGTTGCGCTATTTCGCGCGCGAAAAAGCGATCGGTTCGCTCACTATCTAAGTATTGAGGCTGAATAAGTTCACTTGCGATAACACTCTTACTAACGAGCAAAGTAAGCGCAAAAATAACAAGCAATGAAAGATGATTTACTGGCATAACGTTTAACAACAAGGGCAAATGATGCTATTAGCTTGTCACGTGAAAAACCGTTTAGAAAAATATCATTTGTCTCGTACTGCTAGATTCTGGGCGAGCTCTTCACTATTGCGTGTGCTAATTACATAACAACGTATTTTCACTCGACGCAAATAACAAAAAACCCAGCACTATGGCTGGGTTTTGGTGTTCTAGTGGCTAATGCATTAACCGATGTGCGTTGCGCCGCCCATGTACTTCTGAAGTACTGCAGGGATTGCAATGCGACCGTCTGCTTCTTGGTTGTTTTCTAGGATAGCAACCATGGTACGACCAACTGCTAGACCAGAACCGTTTAGCGTGTGTACAAGCTCAGGTTTCTTCTCGCCTTTACGACGGAAACGCGCTTGCATACGACGAGCTTGGAAGTCCCACATGTTAGAACATGAAGAGATTTCACGGTAAGTTTCTTGAGCAGGAACCCAAACTTCTAGGTCGTAAGTTTTACGAGCGCCGAAGCCCATGTCACCTGTACAAAGAACCACTTTACGGTAAGGAAGCTCTAGAAGTTGTAGAACTTTCTCAGCGTGACCTGTTAGCTCTTCTAGCGCATTCATTGAATCTTCTGGCTTCGTGATTTGTACTAGCTCAACTTTGTCGAACTGGTGCATACGAATCAAACCACGAGTATCACGACCGTATGAACCCGCTTCTGAACGGAAACACGGCGTGTGAGCTGTCATCTTGATTGGTAGATCCGCTTCGTCAGAAATCGTGTCACGAACTAGGTTTGTTACAGGTACTTCTGCAGTAGGGATTAGAGACAGTTTACGTGGCTCTTCGT
This sequence comes from Vibrio sp. M60_M70, assembly GCF_037162085.1. Lineage (NCBI taxonomy): Bacteria > Pseudomonadati > Pseudomonadota > Gammaproteobacteria > Vibrionales > Vibrionaceae > Vibrio > Vibrio sp. M60_M70. The sequence goes on along the minus strand of NZ_JARLUL010000001.1, from coordinate 1,250,590 downwards.
CGTTTACTTTTTCCGCTAGAGGCTCTGTGTGGAAAAGGTCTTTACCGAACTTAGGAAGCTGGCCAGTACCGAATAGGCTGTCAGAGTTTACTAGGTAAGGTACGTACATTTCAGTGTAGCCATGTTCTTCTGTGTGAAGATCTAGCATGAACTGAGCGATTGCACGGTGTAGACGAGCAAATTGGCCTTTCATCACGATGAAACGTGCGCCAGTGATCTTAACTGCACTTGCGAAGTCTAGACCGCCACCCATTTCACCTAGGTCAACATGGTCTTTTAGTTCGAAGTCGTAAGTCTTAGGCTCACCCCAACGAGAGATTTCGACGTTGTCGTTTTCATCTTTACCATCTGGCACTTCATCAGCAGGGATGTTTGGTACAGAAAGCGTGAATTCGTCTAGTTGAGCCATTACTTGCTCAAGTTCAACTTTCTTCGCATCAAGATCGCTACCTAGAGTACCGATTTGTTTCTTGATCTCTTCTGCGCCTTCTTTGTCGCCTGCTGCCATTTTTTGGCCGATTTGCTTGGAGATGGAGTTACGCGTGGATTGTAAATTTTCTACTTCTACTTGAATGGACTTACGTTGTTCTTCAAGTTTACGAATAGTCTCTACGTCTAGCTTAAAGCCACGACGCGCCAGTTTAGCAGCTGTTTCATCCAGCTCTGTACGAAGTAATTTAGAATCCAGCATTGTTAATCCTATGCTTTTTGTTGTGAAATCACGCGCACTTTCCAAGCGTACGCGTTAAAAAAATTTACTGAACAAATGTATCCAAAAACGCCTACTTTTCATAGCGCTTTTGTTGGCTATTTGCGTCTAATTTAGCCAAGTAATCTAACTTTTCGCCGATTTTGGTTTCTAGACCGCGATTTGTTGGCTGATAATACTTACGATCCGCCATTTCTGGTGGCAAATATTGCTCACCGGCTGCATAGGCACCCGGCTCATCATGAGCATAACGATACTCTGCTCCATAACCCATGTCTTTCATCAAACTGGTAGGTGCATTTCGAAGGTGATGAGGCACTTCATATTCAGGTAAGTTATGAGCATCTGTGAGCGCTTGTTTCCATGCCACGTACACCGCATTACTTTTTGGCGCGCACGCTAAGTAAACGATCGCCTGCGCAATCGCGCGTTCACCTTCTGCTGGACCAACGCGTGTAAAACAGTCCCACGCGGAGAGTGCAACTTGCATGGCTCTAGGGTCCGCATTGCCGACATCTTCCGATGCTATCGCAAGTAATCGGCGAGCGATGTAGAGCGGATCACAACCTGCAGCGATCATACGTGCAGCCCAATACAAAGCGGCGTCTGGATTTGAACCACGAATGGATTTGTGAACCGCAGAGATTAAGTCGTACCAGATATCACCTTTGTTATCAAAGCGAGAGACCTTTTCTCCTGCCACTTCCGCAAGCAACTTAAGCGTGATTTCTTTTTCACCTTGCGCATTGTCTTCTGCCATATCGTATAGCAGCTCAAGGTAGTTAAGAGACATGCGAGCATCACCGTTCACTAGCTCTGCTAAGCGATCTAGAACGTTGTCGGCGAAATTTGCTGGTGTATTACCCAAACCGCGCTCTTTGTCGTTAATCGCTTGATCAAGCGCCAGCGATATTTCGCTCTGGTCAAGAGAAGTCAACTTGTAAACGCGAGCACGCGAGAGTAATGCGTTGTTTAACTCAAACGAAGGGTTCTCTGTGGTCGCACCAATAAACGTAACCGTACCGTCTTCAATATGCGGTAAAAACGCATCTTGCTGCGATTTGTTAAAGCGATGCACCTCATCCACAAATAAGATAGTGCGGCGACCTGCCATTTTGTTTTCACGCGCTTTGTCGATCGCAGCCCGGATCTCTTTAACGCCAGACGTCACCGCAGATACACGCTCAACTTCGGCGCTGGCATAGTTTGCTGCCACTTCCGCTAATGTCGTTTTACCTGTGCCAGGTGGTCCCCACAAAATCATCGAGTGAATGTGTCCGGCCTCTAGCGCTCGGCGTAGGGGTTTACCCGGACCTAAAATATGCCGCTGTCCAATATACTGTTCGATAGTTTGTGGTCTCATACGAGCAGCAAGGGGACGAAAATCTTCGTCCCCTGAGAAATCTAACGTGTAATTACTCACTAACAATTAATTCCTTTGGTCATCCACTTCCACGCCATCTGGAATTGTGAATGTAAATCTGTCTACCTTTGGTTTACCAAGCTTAACATTACTAAAAGTAAACAGCCCTTTCTGACCATCTTGCTCAATGACGTTAAAGCCTTTCACTACGCCTTTTGCATCAATATTAATCTGGAATTGGCCTTGAGTAGAGTCAATTGCCGTTGGAATGAGCGTAAACTCATTACCTTTCTGAGAAATCTTATAGTTATCCCAATCGCTTGCTCTATTGCGAGTTAACAGCACAAATGGTGTTTGCTCGGTCGCTTGCTCTTGCCAGTAAATGCTTACTTGTTCAATGAATGGGCTGTAATACCACAACGTCTTACCGTCAGATACTAAAAGGTTTTCATCAGGGAAAGTCGTACTCCAACGGAACAAACTTGGACGAGCGATTTCAACCGTGCCCTCACCTTCCATTACCGTTTCACCTTCAGGGCTGATCACTTGCTGGGAGAAATCGGCACTGAAACCTTCGTTCATTGCGAGACGTTTATTGAGTTCATCTTTGGGAGATGCTGCATTCGCAGCTGAGAAGAAAGAAACGCTTAAAACTAGCGCTGAGAAAAATTTCGCTGAAAATCGTTTTTTCATTCAGATACCTATCAGAGGGTCAAAGACCTAAAGTTACTCACCTCTGTTGGACTGAGGTGAGTAACACAAGTTCATTAATCTTTTGGTGGCGCAGGAGCCAAAACTTCGCGGTTACCGTTGTGACCCGGTGCACTCACGATACCTTGTGCTTCGAGTTGCTCAACAATACGGGCGGCACGGTTGTAACCGATCTTAAATCGGCGCTGAACACCGGAAACCGAACCTCGACGTGATTGAACCACGTGCTCAACGACTTGATCGAAGAGTGGGTCTACATCTTCATCCGCTTCCATTTGCTCGCCTGGCAATAAGCTTTCTGGACTTTGATCTCCACTGATGATCTCTTCAATGTAGTTCGGTTTACCACGCGCTTTCCAGTTGTTTACAACAGCATGAACATCGTCATCTGATGCAAACGCACCATGAACACGAGTCGTATGGCTTGAGCCTGGTGGTAAGTACAACATATCACCCATACCAAGCAGTGATTCTGCACCGCCTTGATCTAGGATTGTACGAGAGTCCGTTTTAGTCGATACCGTAAACGCAACACGAGTTGGAATATTCGCTTTAATCAGACCCGTGATAACATCCACCGATGGACGTTGAGTCGCAAGAATTAGATGAATACCTGCCGCACGCGCCTTTTGTGCCAAGCGTGCAATCAGTTCTTCTACCTTCTTACCCACCACCATCATCAGGTCAGCAAATTCATCGACAACAACAACGATATACGGCAGTTTTTCTAGCAATGGCGGTTCCGTATCCATACTGTCGCCTTCTTGCCAGAATGGGTCATGAATTGGGTGGCCTGCTTCTGCTGCCATCTTCAACTTCTCGTTAAAGCCTTTCACATTACGAACGCCCAATGCCGACATCAACTTATAACGACGTTCCATCTCACCCACACACCAACGTAGAGCGTTTGATGCGTCTTTCATATCAGTCACAACTTCAGAAAGAAGATGAGGGATACCTTCGTAAATAGAAAGCTCTAGCATTTTCGGGTCAATCATGATGAAGCGCACATCTTCTGGACCTGCTTTATATAGCATGCTCAAAATCATCACGTTCACACCCACCGACTTACCAGAACCAGTTGTACCTGCTACTAGCACGTGAGGCATCTTCGCAAGATCGGCCACAACAGCTTCGCCCGCAATGTCTTGACCTAACACAACCGTTGTTGGTGACGTTGCTTGCTCAAACTGAGGACTACTGATTACATCAGATAAATAGACCGTCTGACGACTCATGTTTGGCAGTTCCAAACCAATGTAAGGCTTGCCAGGGATAACTTCTACAACACGTACCGCCATCGCAGACAAGGCACGCGCTAAGTCAGTTGAAAGACCGGAAATACGGCTTACTTTTACCCCCGGTGCCAAATCAAGCTCGAAGCGAGTGATCACTGGACCAGGATAAATCCCCACCACGTCGGCTTTGATTTTGTAGTCCGCTAGCTTGCTCTCAACCAATCGAGCGACCTGCTCTAGAGCATCTCGGTCGATAAAGTTTTCGCGTTTTTCTGGATGGTAAAGCAACTCGAGCGTTGGAAGTGGCTCTTCTGGAACAGGCAAGTTTTCTTCTTTCTGTACCAAAAATGGGTTCTGTGTCGCGGCTACTTTGGCTTGCGCACTAGAAACCATGTCTTGGAATGCCGCTACATCTTCGTCGCCGTCTTGAACCTCTTCAACCTCCGCTTTTTGAAGTGCAGGTTCAAATGTTGTTGAAGGTGTTGCCACTTGCTGATGAGGTGTTGTTGGAGCTGGCTGTACTTGTTGTACAGACTGTGACTCCACTTCGTCTTCATCGTCTAACACGTCAAAATCAGAGATCGTAGGTTCAATGTGTTGACTCGATTCTGTTTGCTCCGTGATGCTATCTAGCGCAGCGGAATCAATTACAGGCTCTTCATGCACAGGATGCTCAAGACTTGGCTGCTGTACTTGTTCTGCTTCAAATTGTTCATACTCCGCATAATCTGGTTCAACACTGATCGGTTCTTCTGTAGCTGTATGTTGCTCTACATAGGAAGAGTAAGTATCTGCAAATGATGGGGCTACCTGTTCTTCAGTTCCCCAGTCATCTGCTTGTTGCGCTGCAGCTTCAAGCTCTTCTATCGTGACATTCAGCTGCTTGGTACGCTCCAGAAGCGGGTCAACGTTATCAGTATTCACCGCATGGACAGGTTGCGTTTGGTGCTCAGGTTGAGCATAAACTGGCGCAGCATTAACCGTAGCCTTGCGTTGTGGTGGCGTTGGTTCCACCATCATTTGTTCCGCTGGCTTCTCAGGTTTAGCTTGCGGCATATAAATAGGATACTCATGTGCAGGCGCCGATTCTTTCGGCTCATCGACATCGAACGCCGTTAAATGAGGAAGCGGCTCATCATCAATGTCATGGTCTACGTTATGTCTAGGCGTAGAGACTTTATCTTCCACGAACTCATCTAGCTGAGGTTCTAAAACTTCTTGCTCAGAGCCTCTTATCTTATTTGCAAGCGCCGCAATTAGCGCTAATGCACGATCTCCAAGCCACTCAACGATGTTAAGCCATGAGATGCCAGTAAAGAGAGTAAAACCCGCTCCCCATAAGAACAGCAGTACCAATGTCGTGCCAAGTACATTCAATGTAGGTAAAGCTAGGCTAGACAACACATCTCCGACGACACCACCGGACGAGAAATACCAAATATCATCAAAATTAATATCGGCTAGACCACAGCTAGTCATTATAAGGACGACAAGGCCGAGTAACCTCGTACCCCATAACATGAAATCAATTGGCTCATCTTCTCCTCGTTTACGGCAAATCACCCATGCAGCCGCAGCTAGCAAGAAAGGGATTGGATAAGCGAGAGAGCCAAATGTGAAGAATAGTGTGTCCGCAAGCCAAGCGCCGAAAAGGCCACCAGCATTGTCGATCTCCCCTCCCCATGCGGTTTGGGACCAAGAAGGATCGGCCGGACTGAAGGTAAATAGTGCAACCGCAAGCAATACCGAGCTAAGAACGCCAACGATAAAGCAGCACTCTTTTAAGCGTTGGAAGCCATTTAAGCGTGAAGACTGGGGCTCTTCACTGGTTTTGATAATGGTTTCGACTTTCTTTGCGTTCTCTTTGAACATAAATCAACTTGAATATGGAAATGAAATAGGAAATTGCAAAACATTCCGAGCGGCATCAAGCCGCTCGGTAAATTGATTTAACCATATCAAAGAGAAAAACCCAATTACTCTCTGGCGAAAGCGGAAGCATATACCGCTTTCTTTGCAAGAAATTAACGAGTTTTGATCACAAGCTGGTTAGATTGTTTCACTTCTTCCATTACAACGTATGTGCGAGTGTCATTTACGCCAGGTAGACGTAGTAACGTATCGCCCAATAGTCGGCGGTAAGCACCCATATCTGATACACGGGTTTTAAGAAGATAGTCAAAGTCACCTGATACAAGATGACACTCTTGTATGTCGTCTAGCTTTTGAACAGCTGAGTTAAACTGCTCAAATACATCCGGCGCACCACGGTTTAATGTAATCTCAACGAATACTAATAGTGACGCATCCAGGAACTGCGGATTCAATAATGCAGTGTATCCTGTGATGTAACCCTGACGCTCTAAGCGACGTACACGCTCCAAACATGGCGTTGGAGAAAGTCCCACACGTTTTGAAAGCTCAACGTTTGAAATACGACCGTCTTTCTGCAGTTCATTAAGAATGTTGCGGTCGATACGGTCTAGTTCCTTGGACGGCTTTTTATAGTTGTCTGCCATTTTTTATTCCACCTCATTACTTCCTTGCAAAAAAATATACTACAACTTTTTAATATTTGGTGCCAAATTTTACAAATCTATAACTATACTAGTTATTAATTCGACAATAACACCCTACAAACAGTTAATACAACCATTATAGAAAGAGGATACAGGATGATCATTGGCGTACCTAAGGAAATCAAGAACCACGAATATCGTGTTGGTATGATCCCAGCAAGCGTGAGAGAACTCATCTCACATGGTCACCAAGTTTTAGTTGAGACCAATGCAGGTGCCGGCATTGGTTTTTCAGACGATGATTACATCGCTGTCGGCGCATCCATTCTCCCTCATGCTGCAGACGTATTCGCGCAAGCAGACATGATTGTAAAAGTAAAAGAACCCCAAGCAGTAGAGAGAGCAATGCTCCGCGAAGGGCAAATTTTATTTACTTATTTACACCTAGCACCAGATTTTCCACAAACTGATGAGCTAATCAAGAGCAAAGCTGTCTGTATAGCCTATGAGACTGTAACAGATAATATGGGTCGTTTGCCACTGTTAGCACCAATGTCAGAAGTGGCAGGTCGGATGTCTATCCAAGCTGGCGCGCAAACATTGGAAAAATCACACGGCGGTCGTGGTCTGCTACTAGGTGGCGTACCTGGTGTTGAGCCAGCGAAAGTCGTCATCGTTGGTGGTGGTGTTGTTGGTGCAAACGCAGCTCGTATGGCTGTTGGTCTTCGCGCTGACGTAACCATTCTAGACCGTAACGTAGATACACTTCGTAAGCTTGACGAAGAATTCCAAGGTCGCGCTAAAGTGGTTTATTCTACTGAAGACGCTATCGAGAAGCATGTTCTAGAAGCTGACCTTGTTATCGGTGCCGTTCTAATTCCTGGTGCAGCAGCGCCTAAGCTGGTAACAAAAGAGCACATTGCTAAGATGAAACCTGGTGCGGCAGTGGTTGACGTGGCTATTGACCAAGGTGGCTGTTTCGAGACATCTCACGCAACAACCCACGCAGATCCAACTTACATCGTTGATGAAGTGGTTCACTACTGCGTAGCAAATATGCCTGGTGCGGTTGCACGTACTTCAACTTTCGCATTGAACAATGCAACACTCCCTTACATTGTGAAACTCGCAAACAAAGGCTACCGTGAGGCACTTCTAGAAGACAAAGGCTTCCTTGAAGGTCTAAATGTTATTCACGGGAAAGTAACATGTAAAGAAGTAGCAGAAAGCTTTGACTTGGAATACGTTGAACCAACTCAAGCTATCGCTATGTTCAATTAATGACAAAATAAAACACAATTTGTCACGTTTTGTTTACAAAAGCCCACGCATAAGTGGGCTTTTTCATATAGAGCGTTTAGCTATAAAAAATAACTAATTCTTATATGCGCAAATTAAAATATTTCTAGGTGTAACTGATTTAGGGCAAAACTCTGACAATCTAACACGATAACCACGTTCTTCAAGATAAAGTGCTTTGTCCAATGCGAGCCAGATCTCCAATGGACGTTGAAAAACCAGTTGCACTAAGCTCATTCTCTCCATTTGCCAGAAGCGTTGTTCGCTTAACTTTTCAAAATGATCGAAATCGATTTCTTGAGAAAGAACGATACCTTTCTGCTCCGCCGCCCAGCGACACAAAGATTCAAAGCCTTCACTTAATTGCGACTTACGAATACTGGGGACAGGTTGATATTCTGCCATGCCTAACGCTCGTCGAGTAATCAAATCGAAGCCAAGACGAAACACCATTTCCTGCTGACGATGGCGACGTACACGCTCCCCCTGTCACCGTTTGCTGTAACGGGATACGCAGTTCTTGCTTAGACAATGAGAGAGAAGAAACCCTCCCCGGTTTCGACATCGGCTGGTATTGTTCCGACTGAATCAAGTGATAACAACAAGGTGAGATGGTCATCGCAGCAATCCCATTCTCACTGCCGTACTGCATTAGACGAACATGGAGGTCACCACACGCATGCAGTGCCACCGCGTGTTGCGTTGGCTTGAATACCGCTTTTGCTTTGCTATCAAACGCGTCACCTTGAATAAACGTCATTTTCCAATGGTGTTCATTCGCAGCTTGTTGCCCTGAATCACACAGTGCTTGTTGATATTCGAAACTGGTCACAGGCTGATCGGTTTGTGTTGCCAGGATTCGTCCTAAATAACCTTTCCCTGAACACCACTCTAACCATTCTTCGCCACAGTGTTGTTGAATTGCAGCTTCACCCATCGAGCTGATTTGCTCCAGCTTACGTCCGGGAATGCCGTTGTCTAAACCACGAGCGAGTGCCAAACCATTTAAGGTTAAAGACTCTAAACGCGTGTGATAAGCGAGTTGTTCGAGTTGAGGCACGAACGCGCTTATCGCTTTTAAGGCGAGTTCAGGTTCCGCTTTATACTCTTCGATTTGAGAGGGAGAAAGAGACACTAACCACTGGCACAACTGAGGGTGTTGCTCTTGCCAAGGTAATGAGGTGTGAATGCTACTTTTAAATGGTTCAAACCGCCATAGCGATTCGTTTTCCAATAAGCAGTCATTAATAAATTGAAATTGCGTTTTCATAACTCCCCCTACAACGAACGCATTGTAGAGGGAATCGAAACATCAATGAAGTGTTATCTCACCGGGAGCTCGATGTCTTTAAACATCTCTTCGATTTCTGCATTAGATTTCAACGAAATCGCCTGCTCTACCACTGGGCGAGTTAAATGAGGAGCAAAGCGTTCCATAAAATCGAACATGTATGAGCGCAGGAATGTGCCGCGACGGAAGCCAATACTTGTCGTACTAGCCCCGAATAAATGGCTCGCATCTATTGCGACTAAATCACTATCCTGCTCTTCATCCACAGCCATGCTCGCAATCACACCAACACCAATACCCATGCGAACATACGTTTTAATAACGTCCGCATCAGTTGCAGTGAACACCACTCTCGGGGTTAAACCTTCACGATTAAATGCGGTATCTAACTCTGAACGGCCCGTAAAACCAAACACATAAGTGACCAATGGATAAGCGGCAAGGTCGCTGATCGTTACTTTATCTTTCTTCGCTAATGGATGATCTTTGGGGACGACAATTGAACGGTTCCAGTGATAACAAGGCAGCATGATGGCATCTTGATATAAGTGAAGCGCTTCTGTCGCAATCGCAAAGTTCGCCGTACCTTTAGCAATTGCCTCAGACATTTGTGACGGCGTACCTTGATGCATGTGTAATGACACTTTTGGGTAGCGAGAAGTGAAACCTTTGATGACATCCGGCAAAGCATAACGCGCTTGCGTATGTGTCGTGGTGATATTCAGCGTCCCCATTTCTGGGTGGGTGTGCTCCCCTGCTACAGCTTTGATACTTTCTACACGAGCGAGAATTTCTTGAGAGATACGTACAATTTCTTCACCAGCAGGTGTCACCTGTGTTAAGTGCTTACCGCTACGTTCAAAAATCTGAATGCCTAACTCATCTTCCAGCAACCGAACCTGCTTACTGATACCTGGCTGAGAGGTATACAAGCTTTCTGCCGTCGCGGATACATTCAGATTATGGTTTACAACCTCAACAATATACTTCAGCTGCTGCAGTTTCATCGTAATCCCTTACTTGTTCATGAGAGAATTTATTGGCCACTCGGACGAGCGATATAATAATTAGTTATAACGCGTTCAAATCGAAATGAACAGTAATTTCTAACTTATACCTCAATCACATACTGATAATCCTCAACATAGAAACAATATGCACAAAGTTGAGCCAATAAATGACTGAATTTCTATGATGTGACTTCTATCAGTAGCTAAAACGTGGGAGAGACAAAATAATCAAACAAATAGGGTGCCGAGTAAGATAAGATTCATGTATTCTTTAACGCTAGCCGTAGAAAAGTAAAGCAGACGCAAAGATATGAATATTGGTTTAATAATCGCTTTGGTAGCCATCCTACTGGTGTTGATCCTAGGCTATAACATTATGTTGCAGTATAAGGTCAAGGTAGAGACTGCGAAAAGACAGGAGTCCGCACGCTATGTTGCCTTGATTGATGGCACTGAAGAGTTGATTGGTCATGCGCACCATATCCCTTTTAGCAAGGAGCTGTTGCTATGTCTAAACAATCGTATTCTTGACGCGCTAGAAAGCATGCATGAGCTTGACCCGAAGAATAAGCAGCTTGCTCAACGTATCGAAAACATGAAGCAACAGATTGAGCAACTGAAAGAGAATGGTCCCACTGGCGAGAGTACCACGTTCAAAATGCCTAGCAGTGATAAACAAGCCATCGTCATGCTTAAGTTGGTGAAGCGCCTTCGCGATACTATCCGTAACGAACACAATAAAGGCCGTATCGACACCCAGACTTATGTCGCTGAAAATGCGCGTTTAGAAACGATGCAGATTCGTATCAACATCGAAAACGTCATCAAAAGAGCAAACGACTCTATTGCTCGAGGTCAACCTGGCACAGCACTTCAACTGCTACGCAAAGGTATCGATGCATTGAGTACAAAGAGCGATCCCTACTCTATTCAAGCGAAACAGAAGCTTGAAGACATGCTGGGCGACCTAGATAAAAAACGCCAAGATAAAAGTGATGCCGAAATGCAGCAGATCGCCGATAAAGAGCGCGACAATGACATGGAAGCACTCTTCGGCGAGAAGAAAAAGTGGTAACATTCACTTAAGGTCAATAAAGGCTGCAATCGCAGCCTTTTTTCTATCCGTAAGATAGCGGATATGCCCAATTAGAATGTGAAGTACTAAAACTAAAATGATGAATCTAGACGCCTATCAAGATCTTCTTGCTCCCATTAACCAATTTCTGCAATGCAGCACACCTGATGAATGGGTAGAGGAAGCAAAAAAACCAGAAAACCTTCAAACCATTTTATTAGACCACCTACTGTGTGAGCTAAAAGCTGGCCAATCTGCGATGTTTTTAATTCGTAAGTATGCCGTTGACCAATCCAGTTCACATGCTCTGCTTGACTGGTTTAAACCCTATGAAGATTTTGCTTATCGCAATGTAGGCTCACTAGAAACTTTAAAAGGTAAGAGCAATATTTCCAAAGCGATCATGGCTAAGTCCAACTCACCGTACAGCCAAGATTTGATCGATAAAATGGTGCTTTTGATTAAAGAGGAGTTACACCACTTTTATCAAGTTTTAGAGATCATGGAAAGTCGTGGAATTGAGTATAAAAATATTCCAGCAAGTCGCTATGCTAAAGGGCTCATTTCGCATATGAAGACTCATGAACCGGAAACGCTGATCGATAAGCTCATCATTGGTGCGTACATCGAAGCCCGATCTTGTGAGCGTTTTGCCAAACTAGCACCACATATGGATGACGATATCGCAAAATTCTACGTTTCTTTACTGCGCTCAGAAGCACGCCACTATCAAGATTATCTAGTATTGGCAGAGCAAATCGCGGGCAAAGACATCAGCGAACGCATAGCCTATTTTGGCCGAGTTGAGGCGGATTTAATTTCTACGCCAGATACAGATTTTAAGTTCCATAGTGGTATTCCAGCCTAGCGAGCATATTCTCCCAAGATTGAGCATGCTCTGAACTTATTTATATAGACAGAGAATAAATAAGCCGGACATTTCGTCCGGCTTATTTTTTGTAGCAATGAGGTTAGGAATAAAGCTGAAACACAACAACTAGAGCTGGAAAGAACCCATTCGAGTTTTCAAGTTGTGCGCTAGGCTACTGATCTGCTGGCAAGCCACAGCCGTTTGCGAAGCTCCCTCAGCCATCTCTGTTGAAGCACTATTAATATGCTCCACACTTCGATTCAGTTCTTCGGATACAGAATTCTGCTCGCTGCACGCCGTTGCAATTTGTGTGCTCATTTGCGCTATGTTATCGACAGAATGTTCAATTTCTTTTATCTGGCTATCAGCGTCATTGACTTGCTCAACACACTGAGAAATCCCCTCCTGACAATCACGGCTTGAATGCCCTATTTTGCTGCTGCTCTCTTGTAGTTGATTAACAATTTCCACAATTTGTGAAGTGGAGTCTTGAGTGCGTTGCGCCAGAGAACGAACCTCATCTGCCACAACAGCAAACCCACGTCCTTGTTCACCAGCCCGAGCGGCTTCAATTGCGGCGTTCAGTGCTAACAAGTTTGTTTGCTCCGCAATCCCGCGGATCACATCTACGACCACATTGATATTGTTTGAGCTAGATTCAAGCTCACGTGCCAGTTCATCTGACTCTTGGATCGTATGTGATACACGCTCAATTACTGCGATAGTTTGTTGTAACGTCGCCGTTCCTTGCTTTGCCACTTCCGTTGCCGAGTAAGCGGAGGTCGCGCCAACTTCGGTATTTTGTGCCACTTCACTTACAGCAGCTTGCATTTCTGTCATCGCAGAAGCCACCGAGCTAAGTTCAATTTGTTGATTTTGCATACCAGAAGCAGTCTGAGAAGAAATAGCACTCACTTCCTCTACTGCTGCCGTTAGCTGAATCGTTGAGTCATTAATCTCAGAAACCAGCGAATGTAAGTTTGTTTGCATACCGACAAGCTCTTTGAGCAACGTTCCTAACTCGTCTTTGCTCAATTCACTTTCGTCGATTTGATTATTCAATTGACCCTTGGCGATTTTAGAAGCGAATTCCAATGCTCGATCAACAGGCCCGCAAATGACTCGAGAAAGCAACATGGCAGACATTACCATGACCAATGCGACGACAAGCGCACCAACAGCAGCGCTGTATTGTGTAAACGCCGCTTCATTTTGTACTTCTTCGCCAATCAAATTCACCAACTCATCGTTCAACGCGAGGGTATCATCCAAGCTACTCAACGCTTTTGAGTAGGTATCGAAACTCGATAAAATCACATCATTTGCACTTTCAGCATCACCTTGACTTAGCAGTGCGTTGTAAGTCTTCGTTTCTTTGATGTATTGATTCCAGGTTTCTTTAAAAACGTTAAAAGACTGCGTTTCACGCTGATTAAGGTCGAGCTTTTCGTATTCTGCAATACCAGCCTGCACATCAGAACGCCATTGGTCGAGGCCTTTTAACCACTCACCAATTTTGGGATGATTTGCGTTTGGCAATAAAGAGAACTCATCTTTGCGCACTTTAGTAATATCAACTTGGATACCTTTCAAAATCGCAACAGAAGGTAAGCTTTTATCCGTTAGCACTGAGATGTCTTTATTCAGTGTTAACAAACCTTGTACCAACATTACTGACACTAAACCAAACACGGCAAAAACGGTTAAATAACTAACCGATATTTTCTTTACGACACTTAAGTCTTTAATACGCATGCACTTTCTCCCTACAGCCTTTCCAAACCTCTCACTTAAGTGAAAGCTTAACCTCTAAAACACACTGTTTTTTGCGCTCGATATCATTGAGCGCTCTTATATACATCGGCCTGAAAGATCAAATCTTGACCAGTAATTGATATTTTTATCACGTGCTATTTTAGAGATAGGCTCGCATGCTCCGTATTGTGTCTACATTTTTTTATGAGCGCTTCCCGGCGCAACTCTAAGATCTCATCGATGAGTTTTTCTTTAGCGTTGATGCCAAAGTGCTGGGCATAATTTTTGACTTTTTCAATCTCATTAGGCTGTAAGCGGTATACCTCTTTCTTTAAACGAGCTTCTGCTTCGCTTCTAATCAAACCTTGGTCTTGTAGTAATTTAATGATGGTTTCATCGATTGGATTTACTGCTCTAGCCATGGTGCTCCATCTATCAATTTAAGTTCTAGCCATGTGGCTGGATGAATGACGCCGCACAACTTATAGAGCGAAGATGACAACTTGATTGCAGTGAGTACGATTCGTTAACCATCGCTATTATTTACAACCGCTTAAGCAACCATTAACTCTCTACCCCGACTCCTCACCATTGAATAAAGATCACATTCTGATAACAATTTTTAGTACTGGCTTCGATGTCATCCATATTTAACGTGCAAGTAATATTTATAAACAAGAATGATTGCTCTAGTTCAAATGATGGAAAAATAAGATGAAATTATCGCAGTGGGGTCTTTTATTAAGTGGCTTGGTGGCATTGCCAAGCATTGCAGATACAGATGTTTATCTAACCAATAACTCTGATCAGTCTTTAACTATTCAAGTAAAGCACGAAGGCAGTGATTTACTTCAATATGGAGAAGAGTGGCAGCAACATGTACAAGTACTTGGTCCGTGGGAAACCAAACCTGTATTGAGCTTCAATCGTTGGGAAGGCGTGAAATCCAACCAAACTTACCGTTTTGAAACTGTGGTTTCTAGCCCTAAAGGTGAAAGCATAACACTCAATCAGGTCATGGAAGGTCATTGGTATAATTCAACCATTGAATATGGCTTATCGGCGGCCGATGTCGATTTATCTCTTAAAGATGATCGTGATATTCATCGTGTCAACACTAACGCTTTTGGCATCCGAGAAACCGAACTGGCATTTAAGTCAGACAGTACCGCTCGATACGACGATCTTTATTACACGATCACGCCAAGCAAAGTAAATGAATCTGTCGATAACGAAGAACAAAACCTTAAGTTGATGACTTACAACATCTGGGCTCTTACGGCTATTGCATCGCACATCGGTGATCGTTACGAACTGATTCCTCAATACGTCAAAGGTTATGATGTATTAGCGCTGCAAGAAGTGTTTGCAAGCGGTCGTGAAGCATTCCTACGTGAGTTAGCTAAGGAATATCCGTACCAAACTAAAATGTTAGATAAAGAAGGCGTTAATATTCATGATGGTGGGGTGATCATTGTCAGTCGCTATCCTATCGTGAATGAAGCGCAATATGTCTTCCCCGACTGCTCTGGCACAGACTGCTTTGCCGACAAAGGCGTGAATTATGCGGAAATTATTAAAGGTGGTCAGGCTTACCATGTGTTTGCTACCCATACCGCATCTTTCGATACAGACACCGCTCGCGAGTATCGTCAGCGCCAGTTCAAACAAATCCGCGCACTCGCTAAATCTCTCAACATTCCTTCAAACGAAACTGTGGTATATAGCGGCGACTTTAACGTAAACAAAAGAAAGTTCCCTGGTGACTACCAACAAATGATCGCTAACTTAAGCGCCATAGAGCCTCAGTATTCTGGATACACGGAGTCAACCTTTGATCCCCGCATCAATAACTTCGCAGGTGAAGCGTTATCAGGTGGCGAAAACGTGGAATACCTTGACTATGTTATGGTGAGTAGTGAATACGGGGTGAAATCATTCAATGACAACCGTGTAGACGTGCCGCGCACAACCGCAGAGAGTTTATGGAAACACTACAATCTTTCTGACCATTTCCCAGTTAGCGCAACAATCAAGCCATGAAGAAAATCGCGTTGATAATCATGTCCGCCATTATGGCGGGCATGATGTTTTTAACTTTCAGTCAAGATGGGCAGCAAGAAGCGGCCGTGTCGGCTTCTGCTCCAAAGACAAAAAATAAGAACGTCCCCAGTACCTCACTAAAAACAAGCAATATCGCTCCCAGTGCAGATGCTTCACCACAGACCGCAGAGCTCCCTTCTGCGACTCAAATAACGACTGAGAGACTAACTCTGCTCAAAGGGAGAGAACTCGTCGCAGAGCTTGAGTCATTTTGGCATGAGTGCATGTCGAACCGCGACTGTGAGGAACAGTTAGCCTTGCTCGAGCCTTATTTATCTTCAGCACGATTTCAACTTTTGGCGAGCTACCATCAACTCAACAGTCAATGGCAAGAAAGTGTGGGTAATTTGTTGTTTGATGAGCAACAACCACTAGCCTCACGTATTGCACAACTTAAAGCCGAGGCAAGAGGCATTTGGGGCGAGTTGGCTGATGTTATTTTCGCGGATGAGTTCGCGCTGTACGATTTCAACTTAGAAGCCCAAAAGCTGGACACTCAAAGCCCAGATAACTTTTTGCGAGCTTTCGAGCAACTCACTATTGACTGGCAAGAACATGCAGATGCTATCGGGCTAACAAGCGACCGGGAAAAATATGAGCGTGCGGTCACCCTGATTCCTAATAGTATGAGATTTCCAGATCGCCAAACTATCATCGCAGAGCTGCAAAAAACTTACTTAACGAAGGACGAAAGCGAAGAGATTCACGCTCGTGAACAACAAATTGCCGAGCAAAAAGAGCAAGTCAGAGGTTACCAACAAGCATTGCAACAACTTGAGTCCAGGCTCAGAAAAGAGAGAGCCACAAGCCATTCGAATTTGTCAGAACCGGAATGGCAAAGCTATTACCAACAAGAAGTCGCGGATTTTCGTCGTGAATTTTTTCTTCTTAACAATGCGCTTTGACTGACTGGGAACTTAAAAAGGCACGTTGCTAACCAGCCGTCGTGCCTTATGTTCAGCCGTCGTGCCTTATGTTCAGCCGTCGTGCCTTATGTTCAACTCTCTACTTTTAATTCAGAACAAATTTAAACCAAATACATCTTTCACATCAAATAGCACTTTTTCGGTTTTCTCGCGAGAACGCTCACTACCATGTTTTAAAATATCAATCAGTTGTGCTTTATCATTCAAATACATAGCGCGCTTTTCTCGAATAGGGCGAAGCATCTCTTGTAGGCATTCTTCTAACACTTTCTTGGTCAAACCATCACCTAACCCACCTCGTCGATAATGGTCTTTTAGCTGTTCGACATAGTTTTTATCAGGATGAAAAGCATCGAGGTAGGTAAATACAATATTCCCTTCGACTTGGCCAGGGTCCTCAATTTTCAGGTGATTGGGGTCGGTATACATAGATTTCACCGCCGCAGAAATCTCTTTTTCAGACGCCCCTAGGTTGATTGCATTCCCCATGCTTTTAGACATCTTATTTTTGCCATCAGTACTCGGCAAACGAGGTGCATCACTAAGTAATGGACGGCATTCTCTAAGAACCTCTTTTCCACCCAGGTGGTTTATTTTTCTTACGATTTCATTAGTTTGCTCCAACATCGGCAGTTGGTCATCACCTACCGGAACCAACGTCGCGTGGAACCCCGTAATATCGGCAGCTTGAGAAATTGGATACGTTAAAAAGCCAGCAGGAATAGAGCGTTCAAAGCCTTTACTCTGTATCTCATTTTTAACCGTGGGATTACGCTCTAAACGCGCAATAGAGACAAGATTGCTGTAATACATAGTTAACTCTGCTAACGCTGGTATTTGAGACTGCAACGTGATCGTAGTTTGAGCGGGGTTGATACCAACAGCCAAATAATCTGCAACGACATTGAGAATATTAGAGGATACCTTTGATGGGTTATGCGCGTTATCCGTCAAACCTTGCATATCTGCGACTAAGATCGTTTGCTCATGCTCCGTTTGCAATTTGACTCGTTGTTGCAATGAACCGACATAGTGCCCGAGGTGTAACGGACCTGTCGCTCGATCGCCGGTCAGGATAATTTCACGCTGTGGTGTACTTTGAATGGTGTTCATATTTATCTCCAAGTATTTAATAGATCGCTACTGGAGATAAAAAGATCAAACACTCTTAGCTACCATCCAGCAGCTTAAGAATGTGAGTATTCCGTGCCGCTCTATTTAGAGCGCCACCAAAATAAGGTTGTTGATGAAGGGCTAACGTGTATTTTCATGTTTTCAAACTAACAGTACATCAAGCTGAACTCAATCTGTTTTTGTATTGAATTAGCGTAAGTATTCAAAGAGCCTACAGAAACGATTACATTGGTAAAGACATCGCAATGACTAAAGCTGCACCAAACACCGAACCTGAGACAAATGCACAAAGTACGGTTTTGTTGTGTTTCCTTTTCATCGATGAACTCCTATCCATAACCACAATGACCAACCCTTTTATTTAATACGCATGTGGATGCATCACGATAAGTAGTAAACCAACATATCGCGCATAGAACCAGTACAGCTTTGTTAAACTGGGACCTCGTCCATAACTTGGAATGCAAATGGTTCTGGAAACAACAAAAGAGGAAAATTTCATCACTTTTCTGTCCTGTCTCCCAGAGTTTATGGCTTAATAGACAGCAGGAATATTTTTCTTTTGCTGCGGGTACTTACATGGAAGCTGTTCTACATCAGTTGCAATTCTCTTTGTCGATAACCGGCCCTATCTGCTTAATGTTAATACTTGGCGTGATGTTCAAACGCATAGGGCTGATCAACGATAATTTTATCGAAGTAGGCTCCAAACTGGTGTTTCAAGTTACGCTACCTGCGATGTTATTTGTCAGTATTGTGGCTTCAGAACACGATTTTTCCGCGGCGAGTGGCTTTGTCAATTTCGGCGTCATCGCTAGCATTTCGTTTTTCATTTTCACCTACCTTTCGGTCAAGCTTCTGTTCAAAGCATCGCCTGACCAAGGTGTTCTTATCCAGGGTGGGTTTCGAGCAAACACAGGTATTATTGGCATCGCTTACGTTGCCAATGCGTATGGTTCTCAAGGTGTGGCGTTAGCAGCGCTTTATGTCGCGGTCACCACGTTTATTTACAACGTCCAAGCGGTAATTTGCTTATCTCCCAAAGGCGCAACTTCTGTCCCACAAGCCGCAAAAATGATGGGCCGAACACTGACGAGGAATCCACTGATAATCTCAATCGTCCTAGGGATGGCTTTCTATTTGCTCTCTATTCCAGTGCCGAATGTTGTTATTGATGCAGGGGACTACTTGTCCAAAATGACATTACCTTTAGCGCTGTTGTGTACGGGCGGCTCACTCGATTTTAGCTTGATGAGAAAAGAGAAAGGTCCATCTTGGTTTGCAAGCAGTTACAAGCTCATCGTGGCACCCGTAATGATCACTATTGGTGCTTACTTAGTAGGTTTTCGAGGAATTGAGTTAGGTATTCTTTTCTTTATGAACGCTTCCCCAGTGGCAGCAGCCAGTTATGTCATGGCACGTTCGATGGGAGGCAATGCCATATTAGCCGCAAATATCATCGCACTCACTACGGTACTTTCTACCGTCACGTGTACTTTGGGCATTCTATTTCTTAAGTTTTACGACTTAATATAATTGCTCACCAATACAGTAAAGGCGCGCTAGATAGCATTAAGATAAGCTACTGGTCGTGATTTGCAAAAGTAAGCTTTCTTACCAAACGAAAAAACTCACTCGCTTCTGATTCAGACAAACAAGCAAAAAATTCTTTCTGTAAATTCGTCATGATTTGATGCACTTGCTTTAAAGCGTTTGCCCCCTCTTTTGTCATGCTGAGCATTTTGAGACGCTGATTCGATTTACTTTTAGAAACTTGAACAAACCCTCGCTTTTCCAAATTATCCACCATTCGCTTTGCTACACTTCGCTCAGTTCGAACCGCGTCAGCCAACGCTTGCTGACTCATGGGTTGAAACTCTTCCAAAGCGGCCAGTGCACTTGCCATTTCTAGTGTCATCAAATTTTGCCGAGAGAGCTCGGCTTGAGCACGATTGCGGTACATTCGCTGCATCACACCGCAGACAAACATAGGGCTTTGATCCAAAACGGAAATTGGGGAGATTTTCTGATCTTTCATCGTCGTTTGTTCTTCTTTAGGCTTTCATTCGGTCGGAAGGAATAAACAGATTCTGCATAAGGCAAAACGCCCCCCTTCAAGTTTGCGTCAAAGACGGTAGCCACCAAGTGAAAACATAAAATAAAGAGCGCCGAAGCGCCCTTTTATCGTGTTTATTATCACCAGTATAACTCAGTTACAGCAACCAAGTCTTACTCGCTTTGCTGAGCAGGTTTAGGATTAGTCTCAGACAACTCTGCCTCCGATTCTTTTCTCGCACGTCGATCAAACAATCGCTCAACCACCACAAAGAAGATTGGCACAAAGAATATACCTAAGAGCGTCGCACTGATCATGCCACCAAGTACACCAGTACCTACCGCATTTTGACCTGCTGAGCCCACGCCAGAGCTGATAGCAAGCGGTACTACACCTAGACCAAAGGCAAGCGATGTCATAATAATTGGGCGCAGACGAACACGAACGGCATGCAGGGTTGCTTCGATAAGGCCAGCGCCTTTCTCGTAGTAATCTTTCGCAAACTCAACAATCAGAATGGCGTTTTTAGTTGCCAAGCCGACCGTCGTTAATAAGCTCACCTGGAAGAATACATCGTTGTCCATACTTCGCGTCATTACCGCGAGCACAGCACCAAGCACACCAAGAGGCACAACTAACACCACGGCGAAAGGTACTGACCAACTTTCATACAAAGCGGCGAGAACTAAGAATACGACGAGGATAGACAGCGCATATAACATTGGCGCTTGGTTTCCGGAAAGGCGCTCTTCATACGAAATACCATTCCAGTTCACCGTGAAGCCTTCTGGTAGCTTTTCTACCATTGCTTCAATTTCTGCCATGGCTTCACCAGTACTGACGCCAGGAGCTGCGCCGCCTTGGATATTCATCGCTGGCAAACCATCAAAACGCTGCAAAAGAGGTGAACCATACGTCCACTCTCCGCTCGCAAAGGCAGAGAAAGGCACCATCTCACCTTTTGAGTTACGCACGTACCACGAATCGAAGTCTTTTGGCTGCATACGGTATTCCGCATCACTTTGCATCATGACTTTTTTCACTCGACCGCGATCAATATAGTCGTTAATGTACGCTCCGCCCCATGCCGCTGACAGGATTTGGTTGACGTCATTAATGCTAACATCCAGAGCACGCAGTTTAACGTGGTCAATGTTCACTTTGTACATTGGCGCATCTGCTTGACCGTTCGGACGAACACCGACAAGTTTCGGGTTTTGTGCAGCCATGCCAAGCAGTTGACCTTGCGCAGCGACTAATGCGTCGTGACCTTTGTTCAACGAATCTTGAAGATAGAAATCAAAGCCTGTCGAGTTACCCAATTCTTGAATCGCAGGAGGTGCAAATGCAAACACCAGTGCTTCTTTGATGCTTGAGAAGTACCCCATCGCTCGACCAGTAATGGAAGCTGCATCAGCACCCGGCGCTTCACGCTCTGACCAATCTTTCAGACCGATAAATGCCATCCCCATGTTTTGGCCTTGGCCTGCAAAACTAAAGCCCGCAACGGAGAAGACGGATTTCACGTTGTCTTTCTCATCCACAAGGTAAAAGTCGCGCATTTTCTCAAGTGTTTTTTCCGTCTGCTCTTGCGTTGAGTTAGGCGGCAAAATGGCCATTGAGAATACCGTGCCTTGGTCTTCATCCGGCAAGAATGACGTCGGAAGGTTCATAAACAGCCAGCCCGCACCTGCACTCATTGCCAAGAATACAACCAACATACGACCTGTGCGCTTGAGGAGTTTAGCAACGCCGGTTTCATAGCCAGCTGTCATCGCATCAAACTTGCGGTTAAACCAGCCAAAGAAGCCTTTCTTTTCTAGAAGCTCAGCATCGCCTTTTTTCAGTAATGTTGCACATAATGCTGGAGTCAGAATTATCGCTACCAAAACTGAAAGTGTCATCGCCGCCACAATGGTTATCGAGAACTGACGGTAAATAACCCCTGTAGAACCAGACATAAACGCCATAGGGACGAATACCGCTGAAAGCGTCAACCCCACACCAATCAGGGCACCAGTGATCTGCCCCATCGATTTTTTGGTCGCTTCTTTGGGCTCTAAACCATCTTCATGCATCACACGCTCGACGTTTTCCACCACAACGATGGCGTCATCCACCAGCAAACCGATAGCCAGAACCATCGCGAACATGGTTAACGTGTTTACGCTAAATCCAGTCGCGTACAAAATAGCGAAGGTTCCGAGCAATACGACAGGCACTGCGATCGTTGGAATGATCGTCGCACGGAAGTTCTGCAAGAACAGGTACATGATTAAGAACACAAGCAGAATGGCTTCTAACAGCGTTTTAACCACCTCTTGAATCGAGGCTTTGACGAATGGCGTCGTTTCAAATGGGTAAGCAATCTGCAACCCTTCTGGGAACGTTGCACTCAGTTGTTCTAAACGCTCTTTCACCGCATTGGCTGTCTCAAGCGCATTTGCACCAGTACCTAATGAAATACCTAAACCCGATGCTGGGAAGCCATTATATTGGCCTCGAATATCATAACTTTCTGCACCACGTTCAACACGAGCCACATCTTTCAAATAAACATTCGAACCGCTGGCGTCAGACTTAAGAATGATGTCTTGGAACTCTTCCACACTGCTCAAACGACTTGCAGACGAAATCGTTGCATTCAACAGCTGGCCTTCCTGCGCAGGTGCTGCACCAAGTTGACCTGAAGAAACTTGCGCGTTCTGTTCACTGATAGCATTTGCTACATCGATTGCGGTCAAGTTGAACTGCGTAAGCTTAAATGGATCCAGCCAAACTCGCATCGCATACTGCGCACCAAACGCCTGCACTTGTCCTACGCCAGTTACACGACTTATCGGGTCTTGAATATTCGTTACAACAAAGTCACCGATATCGTTTTCTGTAAAGTCAGGATCTTCAGAATAAACTGCCACCACCATGAGAAACGCCGTATTGGATTTATTCACGACGATACCTTGGTTTTGTACTTCCATCGGCAATGATGTCAATGCCAATTGCAGCTTGTTCTGCACCTGTACTTGCGCGATATCAGGATCAGCTTCGCTATCAAACGTCAGGGTAATTGTCGCATTACCGAATGCATCACTGCTCGATGATAGGTAGCGAAGATAATCTAATCCCGTCATATTTTGCTCGATAACCTGCGTTACCGAGTCTTCAACGGTTTTCGCTGATGCACCTGGATAACGAGCACTGATGGTGATCGTTGTCGGTGAAATCGTTGGGTATTGCGAGACGGGTAAATTGAATAATGACATTACCCCCGCCAACATCGTTAGAATTGCGAGAACCCAAGCAAATACCGGACGATCGATAAAAAATCGTGCCATGATTACTCCTGTTCACCGTTTTGGATAGTTACTGGGCTGCCTGGACCTACCTTTTGTAACCCAGCAGTAATGACTTTATCGCCCGCGTTTAAACCATCAATAATACGCCATTGATTATTGATCGCTTCGGCTGTCTTCACTGGTCTCGCTTCCACTTTGTTCTCACCATTCACCATCATCACTGTCGCTTTGCCTGTCGCATCGCGAGAAACGGTATTTTGTGGTATCAGAATCGCGTCAGGGTCAACACCAGTAATGACCGTCGCACGAACAAACATTCCTGGTAGTAACAAACCGTCAGGGTTTGGGAATTCAGCACGAAGCGTCACGCTACCCGTACTTTCGTTCACATTGACCTCGGTAAATTTCATCGTGCCTTTATGTTCGTACGTGCTGCCATCTTCAAGCATCAATGTAACTTGCGCAGAGTCATCTTCTTGCATATGACCTTGGGAAAGAGCCGCTTTTAAACGCAGCAGTTGCGCGGATGATTGCACAATATCAACGTTGATAGGATCAAGCTGCTGAATGGTCGCTAATTTGGCTGCTTGGTTAGCCGTAACCAACGCACCCGCCGTCACACTCGATTTACCGATCACACCGCTAATCGGAGCTTTCACTTGCGTGTAATCTAAATTGATTTTTGCCGTATTGATCTTAGCTTTTGCGACTAGGACCTGTGCTTGCGCTTCCTTGTATGCTGCTTCTGCTTCATCCAAATCTTGTTGGCTGATGGACTTTTTGGTGATCAAGGTTCTGTAACGCTTCACTGTGGCATGGGTCGATTCTGCCGCTGCTTGAGCTCGGATTAATTCCGCTTCAGCGCTCAGCAAATCCGCTTGAAATGATGAATCATCAATTTGATATAGGGACTGTCCTTGTTCAACAAGGCCCCCTTCAACAAAATTTCGCTCTGAAATAATGCCTGTAACTTGCGGACGAACTTCCGCTTCTTTGAATGCACGGCTACGACCTGGCAACTCGACAGTTAACGCTTGGCGAGTTGGTTCCACCGTTAACACTTCAACTTCGGTTGCGGGCGCAGGACCACTACCTTGGCTCGATCCTTCTTCGCTAGGTTGACATCCAACCACAAAAAGGCTCGACGCAATCAGCAGAGATAGCGTGGTTTTACGTCTCATGAATTTTTCTCTCTTTTACCTACAAGCCTTCAAGATTCCTTGCTAAAAACTTCTAGAATGACTTAATGATGACTAACGGATGTATATCCAGAACAAATTAATTAGGATGATAATTACCCAGTGTTGTACATACAACAAAATTTACAGTTCTATACGCTTACGAAAAACGTTTATGGTAAAGGTGTAATGAAGTTCTCAAATTTGAAGATTTTGGGTTGGAAATCACACTTTCCTGTGAGCAATTGCAATGGTTAAAAAGCAGCAAAAGTGATGATAAAAGCATCATCACGCTGTACAGAGTTTGTCACCGCTGTCTAGGATTATTTGCACCTCTGGTATACAAAGTTAAGTAAAAGAGGGATGTAAATATAGTCGAGCCTTCACAAGTCAGGTTCGACCCTTATCTAAAAAATAACCCGCTCAGAAGCGGGTTATTTCGTCAGTGAGACTGCAGTTCTCAGCTTATACTTTGAACTGACTAACCTGATGATCTAAGCGCTGGGTTTGCTCTGATAACATGGCTAAAGATGCTTGCGCTTGGTTTACGATTTCCACAATAGATGTACTGCTATCTGCAATGCCTTGTACGTTGCTATTTACTTCGTCACTTACCGTACTTTGCTGGCTTGCAGCCGCTGCAATGTGTGTGTTCATCTCGTTCATACGTGAAATCGCGTTTAAGATTTCAGAAAGGGATTGACTCGCTCTCCCTGCCGATTGAATTGTTTCATCACTGCTATTTTGGCTACCACGCATCACTTCTACGGCTTGTCCCGCACCAGATTGTAGCTTTTCAATCATGGTTTGGATTTCACCCGTACTCTGTTGTGTGCGACTGGCTAACGAGCGAACCTCATCTGCTACAACAGCAAAGCCTCGCCCTTGCTCTCCTGCACGAGCCGCTTCAATCGCTGCGTTAAGCGCCAATAAGTTCGTTTGCTCTGCGATACCACGAATGACATCCAATACAGAAGCAATGTTACTCACATCATGATCCAATGTGTTAATGACGTGGCTTGCACTTTCGATTTCACTTGCGAGGCTACGAATTGAGCTAACGGTTTGATCCAAAATAACATTGGTATTGGTAAGTTCATCATTCGCAGTCTGGCTTGCAACCGCAGCTTCGTTGGCGCTATCGCTGACATTTCTGCTGGTGACTTGCATCTCATGCACTGCCGCTGCTACCGCCTCGCTGTCTTTTTGCTGTGAAACGGTCGAGTTCGCGATGGTCGTGGTCAACGAGCTAAGATTTTCCATCTCATTACGCAAGGTATTCGAACTTTCAATTACTTGAGAAACTGTCGCTTGGATTTTAGACACAAACTGATTAAACGCGTTCGCTAAATTGCCAATTTCGTCTTGTGTTTTCACGTCGATTCGCTGGCTTAAATCACCTTCACCAGAAGCAATTTCTGTCATCGCATTTTTGATATCGTTGATAGGCTTCACGACGGTTTGCAACAACAAAAACGCCATCGCAATAGCGGCCAGAATAACAATCACAATGCCCGCTTCAAGAATTACCTGAGCTCTTGTTGCGGCTGCTGAGATTTCATCTTTCAATAGGCTTTGTTTTTCTTCTATCGCATCTTTCACAACATTAAGTTGCGCTCTTACCTCGATAAACTGATTTTCAAAGGTGTGTTTGTGTTCGTTGTAGTAACCAAGCCATTGTGATTGAGGTAAACGCAACATCGCTTCATAACTCGCCAACCATTTTTCACCTAGGGAGACAAGCTTTCTCACTTCATTACCGTGTGAAGAAGACATCACGCCAGCTTGCGATAGCTCAATCATTTTCTCCATACGTGGCAGCGCTTTGTATGCGTTGTCTTTGTATTCACCGATGTGGTGGTCAATATCGGTTTGAGTATCAGAAAGAGCAACACCTTGGATTGCAGATGTAGCTTGGTAAAGATCGCGGTAAGCATCCTCAATCGTTAATAAGTTCGGCACTATCTGTTCGTTAAGTGTTTCACTCAACTCAGATTGTTTCCAACTTGTCATAACGTTTAATACAGAGCTCACAATAAACAATCCAATAATCAGTGACAGCGGAATCACTATCTTCTGCTTGATCGTTAAGTTCTGGAACATGAATAGACTCTCTTTAATTATGGTATACAAACTGCCAGAAATTATATCAAACAAATAGAGTATCCCATTAGGTAAAAGACTCTATTAAACATGATATCTGATGACTTTTTGACAAGCGTTCTAATTTCAACAATTAATTGATTTTATGGAAAATTTAATAAGGAACGCTCATCACAACATGCGAATAAAAACGCACTACCTGTACGGAAAATGTGTAACAAAAGATGAATAAAAAAGGAGGCTTTTTGAAGGGCTTGCCGACTCAATGAGTAATTGAAAATCAATACGATATACAGCTCTGGGATTGAACTTGTCGCGTAATACGAAAAAGCCCCAGCATTTCTGCTAGGGCTCAAATGTGGCGGTGAGTGAGAGATTCGAACTCTCGATTGCAAGCTACCATGTTTAAAACATTAAAAATCAACAAGTTAAATATAAGCTAGTTTCCTATTTTGTACCAGATTTTTGTACTACGCTTCTTTCATGCCTTCCTTAAGACTTATGTTTCATATAGATTAAAACTATGCACCTCACCATGCAGGCAAAACATTAAGCTTAACCTGGTCAATATGAAGGATTCTTTAACATGATTACATTTATTTTTGGGGCGGGAGCAAGCTACGGCTCTGGACGCTGTACCCCCAACAACCCACCTCTTGGAAACTACCTGTTTAATGACCTAGTAAAATTAGACGGAGCTTTCTCTAGATTAGATAAAACAACACAGAAAGTCTTTATAGACGAAGGGTTTGAAGCGGGAATGGCAAAAGTGCCTGACGACAACCGAATAATAAATCCAATTCAAAAAGAGCTAGCTTGCTATCTATCTTCATTTTCAATAACAGATGAAAATGCCTATGTGAGATTATTTAATAAGCTAAAAAGCAACATCAATGATATCAACATAGTAACCCTCAACTATGACTTATTGATTGAACAAGCTCTTTGGTCTAGAGGATTTCAAGTTGACTATAATTGTGAAGGAAATGGGGTAAATCTACTCAAACCACATGGCTCTTCAAACTTCTTACCCCAACTAGATGGATTGCAGATGAGTGGTAATATTATGACAGGAGTAGGGGCATACGTTGAAGGGCTAAAGACTGAGGCAGTTCAAACGCACAATGAAATAAAAAACTGGTGCAACAATCCAAAGCATGGAGACGTTAGTCCTGTACTCTCGATGTACAACAAAGACAAAAGAATTGTGGTCAATCAAGGACTAATCAAGAGTATCCAAAACAAGTACGCTGATTTGGTAGACTCATCCAGACTTATAGTTCTTGTTGGAATCAAATATATCCCTCATGACGAGCATATCTGGGGTTCACTAACTAAAAGTAACTCCCCTATTTTAGTCGTTGATCCGTATCCTGAAGATACAATTAAATGGGCTGAGACCAATAGTAAAGATCAGGTATCAATTCTACAGAAAGGCTTTGATGCTTCGGTATGGGATATTACAAAAGTTGTTCGTTCTCATCTACAAAATGGTTTGTAGACTCAAATAGATGACTTGCTCTCAACGATGTAGGTTATATCTCTTTGACCCAAAATCATGAAATATGTACCCATTAGGTATACCCAAACGACTACGGTCAAACCTTGATCAAACAGTACCCATTAGGGTTGAATTAAAATTGTGACCACAATAAGATTTCTAACATCTTAGAGTTAAACGGGTACACCTAATGGCACACATAGCTTATCTACGTGTTTCGACCACAGACCAAAATACAGACCGTCAACTTACAGATTCTGGTATCCCCTTTGATAAGAGCTTTACAGATAAATGCAGTGGTGGCTCAACTAAACGACCAGCATTAGAAGCTCTTAAAGACTACGTTCGAGAAGGAGATACAATCCACGTTCATAGCATCGACCGCCTAGCGCGTAATTTGGTTGATTTAAAGCAGCTAATAAACGACTGGACTAACCAAGGTGTTAGCGTGAGATTCCACAAGGAAAACCTAAGCTTTAATGCTGGTGGAAGCGATCATATGTCTGAGCTCATGCTGAACATGCTAGGAGCTGTAGCTCAATTCGAGTTAGCAATGATTCAGGAAAGACGTCAGGAAGGCATTGAGAAAGCTAAAGCAGCAGGGAAATATAAAGGTAGACCAACTAACACAACTAACCACCAGCGTATCGCTGAGCTACGCTCACAAGGAATGTCTTTAAGGAAAATAGCAGCTCAAGTAGGAGTCTCTCTTTCAACGGTACAAAGAGCTCTATCAACAAACCTCAAGTAAGCAAAAATCAAAAAACCAAGCGCACATATTGTGTAAAAATAACTGGGCAGTGCAATCGTGATGGATTCGCATTACCCCGAACCCTCCCCCTTCTAGGGTTCCAATCAAACCAAAAAGAGAAACATTAATAATCAGTCATAGACCTACAGGTACATAACACACTATGAATCAATTCATGGCAGATAGCAGATTTGCGTATTTAGACCCTCGAACTCTCATACTCGATCCCGCGATGCAAGCCCGTGACGTTGAACTCATAAAAGACAAACGAGTACGTTCAGCGCAAGAGATTAAGCAAGAGAGCCAAAGCAAGGAGATTCTTGAAGACCTTCGTAATGGACAGCCTATAAGGCAGCCTATCACTGTTTTTGTGGTTGATGATAAGTATTACGTAGTGGATGGTTTTCACCGCACTGGAGCTTGTCTGAAGTACCTTGAAGAAAACCCCGATGCTGAATTGATGATTAACTCGTTGATCATAGAAAATCGTACTTATGCTGAAGCATTCTCAGCAGCCCAAGATGTCAACCAAGCACATGGGGTTGGAGTTACTAAAGATGAAGCAATGCAAGCTAAGTTTCGCAAGCTAATTGTTAACCGAGAGTTTGACCTAAGCGTCTCTCAAGTATGTGAGATTGTTGGATGTAGTCGTGGTCAGGCTGCACACATTGCTAACGGCTTAAAAGCTTGTAAAGAAGCATTAGGGACTGACATCGAGATGAACGACCTAGAGAGCTTTGTTGAAGACCTCAAGTTTGGCTTGGAGTCACGTTATTACCTACCCCAAAGCTGCTGGGACTCTAAGGGGTTCCCGAAGATTAGACGTCTCTCAGATGCTTTTAAGGGCAAGGATGATATATCTGACAAAGATGATGAGCAGTGGGAGCAAAAGCAAATTAAAGACGTCTCAAATAGCATCAGCCGCCTCGTTGAGTTCTTTGGAGAGGATATCTTCAGGGAAGGTTTAAGAAAGGTCACTAGGGGATCTCAATTAGGTATCTCGATATCTCAACGGAGTAAGTGGCTGGAACAAGCTGGGAGTATCGAAGGGAGTATTCAAGATCAAAACAGTGGAAATAAAGCCCCTAACGTAACCGAAAACTACGACTTTTAGAAATGACATTGTGAGCTCGTAAGCCTTATACCACAAGGCCTACGGGCCAATTCAAACCAAAGTGTACACGTGTGTACAGTGGGGAGACTTTAGGTGTACACAACAGTGTAAAGACATTAACGAAAAACTACCAAAGACGTGGGACAGCCAACCTAGGCAAACAGTCTATTGCTTTCTTCTTAGCCTTAATATCAACCGTACCGTATGCTGCTCCGATATTAGCCGGAGCGTGACCAGTGATAGCATCACTAACAGAATCAACCACTCCTAGGCCACGCAAAGCTGTTCTCA
Source organism: Vibrio sp. M60_M70 (assembly GCF_037162085.1). Taxonomy (NCBI): domain Bacteria; kingdom Pseudomonadati; phylum Pseudomonadota; class Gammaproteobacteria; order Vibrionales; family Vibrionaceae; genus Vibrio; species Vibrio sp. M60_M70. The sequence goes on along the minus strand of NZ_JARLUL010000001.1, from coordinate 1,220,296 downwards.
AAGAGTGCCTAAACGAGTGTGATGGCTGCTTGGTTATGCCTAACGTCTTGACCTGTTTACTCCACCACTTACCAATAGCACCAGACCTTTTACCGTGTTTGTTTGGCTTGTGCTCAGGGAATAGAAACTCTCCACAGGACGCCACATAATCCAAAAAGCCCAAATCAATGAGATGATCATGAATCGGTACTTGTCGAACTGACTTAACGTTTTTTACGTTCTGCTCTTCACCCTCACGAACATAAATAAAATGAATACCTTCGTCTGACTGTTGTATATCTGACCTTCTAAGTTGAACCATTTCTTCAATCCGAGAGCCCGTATACCTGCATAGAAGTGGTACCCAATAACAAGCCATGCCATAAGGCTTATTAGCAGTAGCGTCAGTGAATATATCAAACTGAAATAACTGGTTGATCTCACTAGGGCTAAAGCCTTTAGCTTCGGCAACCGCTGACTTATTCTGCACTTTAGGAAGTGTTACACCTTTGTATGGGTTGACGTCTATCAGACCAAGCTCAACAGCATAGCCAAATACAGGAGAAGTCTTTCTGAGAATAGTCTTAACGGTTGAAGGAGCTATTGTTTCGAGCCCCTTTGTCTTAACAAGCTCAAGCTGCTCAGGTACTGATTTGTTTCTAATCTCTTTAGCTTTAGACTTAGGTAATTGTAACAGGGTATCTTTGTATTTTGAGATATGACCTCTCGTTACATCAGCAACGTCTAGATCCCCTATTATCTCTATAAGACGCTCTATCTGAGACTCAACCTCTGCCAAGGATTGAGAAGCTTTGCCATTAATAGATGCAGACTCAAGGTAACGCTTCAATAGGCTCGAAATGGAGTTCTGAGATGGTTTCAAAACCCTAGACGGTATCTTATCAGGCTTAGACACTGAAAGGGGCTCACTAGCGATTGGAGTGGCCACTGGCTCATACCCAAAGTCTCGCTTGTGACGAGCCAAACAGAGAGACTCAACTCGACGGGCGTAATCGTAAAAAGCGTAAACCAAACGTCTATATGAAGCGCTTGTCTCACATACAACTAAACCTTCTATCTTTAGCTGTTCTTCAATGAAATCTTTCAAGCTGCGTATTTCGGAGCATTCCGAACAGCCATTTCGGTATGACCCGAACACCTATTTCGGTTTAATCCGAACGTACATTCCGCGATTATCCGAACACTTTTAAGCGAACTCCGAAATCAGCGTTCGGAATAGCGAAAACCGCGTTCGGAATGCCCGAAATCCTTCCTTTTTCTCTTTTAAATCAATAGCTCGCTATTCTTTACTTCTTAAACAAGAACGTAAGGAAGCGACAATGGCTAAAAAGAGAACTCCAATGAACAAAATCAAAGAGATATTACGCCTTAAGTACGAGTGTGGGTTGTCCTACCGTAGTATTGCTAGTTGTCTCAATGTCAGCCTTGCAACAGTCTCAGAGCTTGTCGCTCGCTTTAAGCAAAGTCAGATAGGCTGGCCTCTCCCAGAAGGTTGCAGTGATACGGACCTTACCAAAGCCCTATATCATTCGAAGCAAGCCAGTCGAGACAAGGTTATGCCAGACTTCGCTCAGTACGCTGTCGAACTCAAACGTAAAGGCATGACAAAGATGTTATTGTGGCAGGAGTACCATGAGCAATATCAAGAGCAAGCTTACGCTTACACTCAGTTCTGCGAGCACTTCACTCGTTGGTTCAAAACCCAAAAGCGCAGTATGCGTCAGCTCCATGTTGCAGGTGATAAGCTGTTTATCGATTACTGTGGGCCTCGGCTTCAAGTGGTCAACCCTGATACAGGTGAAGTGCGCGAAGCAGAAGTGTTCGTAGCAAGCTTAGGCGCGTCCAACTACACCTATGTGGAAGCCTTCCCCAGCCAAGGGAAGTCTTACTGGTTAGAGGCGCATGCCAATGCCTTCGAGCACTTCGGTGGCGTCCCCCATCTCTTGGTTCCCGATAATCTACGCAGCGCGGTCAGCAAACCTAACCGTTATGAACCGAGGCTTAATGAAAGCTATCAAAAACTGGCAAATCATTATCAAACTGCCGTGATGCCAGCTCGCCCCTACAAACCGAAAGACAAAGCCAAAGCAGAAAATGCCGTCCTCCTAGTGGAACGTTGGATCATGATGCGACTTCGCCATCAAACCTTCCATACCTTTAAAGAGCTGAACCTCGCCATCCGTGAGCTTATGAATGACTTAAACGAACGTGAGATGAAGCAGTATGGTGCGAGCCGCAAAGCACTGTTCGACAAACTCGATAAACCCGCGTTAAAGCCCCTTCCTAAACAGCGATATCTCTATACCGAAACCAAGCGAGCCAAAGTTGGGCCTGATTATCACATCGAATATCGCCGTCACTACTACTCGGTTCCCCATCAACTGGTTGGCCACCATGTCGAGCTGGAAGCCTCCAACCGTCTGGTGCAGATCTACCACCAAGGTAACTTGATCGCTCAACATCCACGCAGCCAAAGGGAACGTGGAAACAGCACTCAACCAGAGCACATGCCGAGTAACCATCAACATCAAAAGTGGTCGCCTGGACGCTTGCTCAACTGGGGAGCCAATATCGGCCCAGCCACCCGAGAAGTCGTCAATAAGATGCTGAACGCCAAACCTCATCCAGAGCAGGCCTATCGTTCCTGTCTTGGGCTGCTCAATCTGAGTAAAACCTATGGCGAGTCGCGCCTAGAACAAGCCTGTAAAGATGCATTGATGCTGACAAAACCCAATTACACCTTCGTCAACAATCTACTCAAGAACAATCGTGAGGGGCACCTGAGTAAAGATAAAGCGAATACGCCGAACCTTGTTCACAGCAATGTTCGTGGCCCGAACTGTTATCACTAGGAGAAAGGATATGAACGCACTGAATGACCAACTCAAAACCCTGCGCTTAAGTCATGCGGCGAAAGCGTTAGAGCAGCAACAAGAGCAACTGACCACCTACGCAGAGCTGGACTTCGAGGAGAGGTTAAGCCTACTTCTGGAAAGTGAAATCTTGAATCGCAATCAAACCAAAATCCAACGCCTGAAACGACAAGCCAAGCTGAGAGTGGATGCTCAGCCGAGCCAACTTATTTACAAGGAGGGACGAAACCTCAACCGCAAGCAGATGAGCGAACTGCTAACGGGTGGCTATCTGCACAAGCACCAGAACATCTTGATCACAGGCCCAACAGGCGCAGGTAAAACGTATCTTGGTTGCGCACTGGCAACCAGCGCCTGCGACCAACAGCAAACGGTCAGATACTACCGATTAACTCGCTTGCTCGATGACCTGACCGCAGGTCGTCTGGATGGTAGTTATCAAAAACAACTTCAGTCGCTGGCTAAGAAAGGCTTACTACTCCTCGACGACTGGGGGATGGAAAAACTGACTCAAGAGCATGCTGGTCACTTGTTAGAAGTACTTGAAGATCGTTACCAAAACAGCAGCACAATCGTCATCAGCCAGTTACCAGTAAAAGAATGGTACAACATGATCGGCAACGCCACTGTCGCTGACGCTCTAATGGATCGTCTAGTTCACAATAGTCATCGAATAGAACTGGGAGGAGAATCAATGAGAAAACTGGCGCAATCCGAACACTTAGAGTAAAAATAGGGAAAGAGAAAAAGTGCTGGTTAAGGTGTTCGGAATAAACCGAAACAAGCGTTCGCAATCACCGAAATACGCATCAAGCCTTCCAAAAGCTCTTGGTATTCTTCTTCAGTAGCTTTTGACGCATCTAGACCACTAAACTCAAATGTGTCAGACAAGCCGAATACGTGGAGACGCTTATCGCCCTCAACGCCATACCATTCATATCGAAGATAGCAATCATAGTTACCATTACCATCAACCTCATCTTTGACACGCAGATACCAACGCTCGGCAATGATCGCGCAATCACGGACATTAAGCTCAATATCAGATGAATTAGATAGCTTTAAATTAGCGAAGTCGATTTGCTTGAGCGCATCATCAAGATGCTGAGGAAAGCGCTGCTTTGCTTCAGAAAGGTTTTTCGTTTGAAGAGATTTCTTGAAGACTGTCTTACCGATTATAGGAACCAGCTTTTTGGGGACAGCCATTCTAAAGTAGTAAACACCAGTTTGGGGATGCTTATAAGGACTTGCCATGATGTTCGACATTGTACCTACTCTTTGTACCAGTAGGCAGCTTACATTAAAACACCAAACCCCTGTATTATAAGAAGTTCTTACACTACAAGGGCTTATAGAATGTGGCGGTGAGTGAGAGATTCGAACTCTCGATACGTTGCCGTATACACACTTTCCAGGCGTGCTCCTTCAGCCACTCGGACAACTCACCGAATCAATTTTTGGTTAGCATCATTGGCTAACGAGGCGCTAATTTAATGATTATGTGCCTGATGGTCAAGGCTAAACATAAAAAAAAGCGCCCTTTTCCACTCGATTGCTCACTAAGTAACTAAATTGAGCAAAACTGGGGCATTTAGATGCCTTGAGAATAACCGGGAACACGGAACCAACGGCGGCACATGTCCAAGAAGTACCCATACAACACACCCATACCGCAAGAAATAATGGCGTTACTTGTCACCGCGGTCACTATTTGGTCTGTAGACGCACCAACTGCGAATAAAATTCCCGCATAAACTGGAGACTGAAAAAGCACATAAGCGACCAGATCAGATACGTTTTTCATAAATGAAGACGGCGATACCTTGTTACCCTGACGTAGTACCCAATCACGAAAAACGCCATACGGCCAAGCAATAGCAATATTCACTGGAATAGATAGTGTACGTGATGCTAAAGATTGCTCAAACGTCATCCCTGAAATCAAAATCTCGACAATCATCCCTGTGATAAAGCAAAAAACAACCATAGCAAAGGTATCCGCTGCGGCGTGACGAATACAAAATGGTCCACGAGACTTCATTAACCAGCTCCTAAAATTAAATACTACCAATAATAAACAAAATAAAACTATCAACCATCAAACAAATACATGACCAGTTAATAAGACAATTAAATCACATAAAAAGCAGCGCATGGCACTGTATTTGAAATCAAGTTGTAAATTTATAACCATTTTTTAAAATGAAAGTAGTTTTTTTCACCACTAACAACTAAACACGCTTAAAATGACGTAAAAATGGTAGAAAAATACGGATTTAACTTACACAAAAAGTGGGATAAGTGATTGTTTGGATGGAGGGTTAGGATAAAGTTCGGGGAATAAACGATCATTCTAATAACTTATGCTACTGAGTTGTAAAAATTCAGAGTATTCCCGATGTGAGCGCAACTGAGAGCCGCACCGTTTCTCTTATGACAGAATCCAACAGCAGCGCTAAGCTCATTGAAAGTAAGGAAAAAACAGACGATTCAGCTAAGGTTAGGTATGAAGAGTAAAGACAATTCATGATTGCGTTGAATCGCGCTATATGGATTAAGCTATGATGATGCGAGCAAGAGCGTTAATGTATCGATATCATCTTGGTTTGGAGACTGCTGACGCTTTAAGTTACGCCTTATTCGCTCGGCAACTAAAGAAACGTCTTTATTAGCATCAGGGGTGACTTGAGCAATAATCGCTGAAATAGCCTCTAGCGCTTCGTTGAGATGACCATTATCTAGAGCAACATAGAAGTTTAGTAGCCACTTTTCCGCATCAAGGATATCCGTTGTATTATCACCAAAGTCCGACTGGTATTGGTATAAACGTGCTGCATGGAGATACAACGCATCATTTAATTCAGACTCCACAATTGGTTTCGCAATTATGTGGTCGGCTCCTACATTTATCATGCGCTCTTGTGTTTCTTTGAATACATCCGCTGTGCAGCCAAAGATCAGTACCGACTTTACAGGCGAACTCATCGCTCGAATGGCTGATATCGCCCCAACACCATCAAGAACAGGCATATGATTGTCCATTAATATCAAATCAAATGACTGAACGGCCACCTCATCGACGGCAAGCTGACCATTTTCAACACTTGTGCACTCAAAGCCTTTGGCTCTTAGGAAAGTTTCCATAATGATCGCATTTGTTCGGTTGTCTTCGACAATGAGCGCTTTCAAACCTTTGCAATTCAGCTTATGTGTATTGACTGCTTCCACTTTCCCAGGCTCACAAGGCGTAAGCGCGATCTCGACGGTAAAGGTTGTCCCGACATTCTCTTGACTCTGTACAATCACATGCCCTCCCATATGCTCGGCAATTTCTTTTACTATCGCCAAACCAAGCCCTGTACCACCAAACCGCCTAGTCGTCGAGGACTCCGCTTGTTCAAAAGGACGGAAAATGCGTTTTTGCGCTTCTTGAGAAATACCGATACCCGTATCTTTCACCGCGAGAATAAGCTTGGTACCTGCCTTGCTCGATTTCTCTGTCAGCTCTACCTCTACGATGCCTCGGTCGGTGAACTTGACAGCGTTGTTTAGTAGGTTAAACAATACTTGGCGCAGACGGGCTTTGTCATTGTTGTACCAGCGCCCTGTTGGTAAATGAGACACGACTCTAAAGCGAAGGCCTTTTTCTGCACATAGTGTTTGATAAACACTTTTTATGCTGCCGATGATCGACTCAATTGGGAAAGGCGTATTTTCGAATTCAACATGTCCTTGCTCAATTTTTGAGTAATCTAAAATCTCATTAAGTAACGTCATCATATGATCACCTGAGTCATAAAGTGTTCTCAGGTGCTTACGTTGATCATCGGTGAGTGGCGTTTTTAACAATATCTGAGCAGTTCCTAATACACCGTTCATTGGCGTACGAATCTCATGGGATAATGTGGCTAAAAATGCCGTTTTAGCGTTCGTCGAAGCCTGGGCTTTTATTCTCTCTTGCTCTAGATAGATGGTTTTTTCATTGAACTTCTCGATGAGCTGTCCAATTTCATCTTCGCTATCGTAATCAATGTCTATGATCCCGCCAGTTTTCGAGTCATCAATCTTAGCGGCAATACGGACAATCGGTTCGACAATGTAACGATTCAGCAAGTAATACCCGACCAGTACACACAAGAGTAAGAATGGAATGATCCTCCCTCAACACTCATGACTTGTTCAAACACTTGATCGGCTACTTTAGCTTTCGCGTTGACAACTTCCATGCGCCAATCGAACTCTCCAAAATCAAGCTCACTGACATAAATTTCGTCTGTTAGTTGGAAGTTGTGCTCAATAATCACGTTCGAGTCAGCATCGCGAACCACCACACCTAAAGAATGCAGGTTCGTGTGCTCTCGAATAAACTGAAAAAGTGCATCAAGTGATAAGTCTACCGTTACAACGCCAGCGAATTGACCGTTTTGATAATATGGGGAAGACGCCGTAATCATCTGAACCTGAGTAAAAGTGTCGATATAAACCGTAGACCAACTCACAGAACCAACTGGCGCGTCAGCAGCTGCCTTATACCATGGTTCATTATCATAGCCGCCAGATTCAGGATTATTGTAGGAGTGAATTTGGTCAATACCGCCATCACTGTTTTTGTTGAAGAATAGGCTTTTATATCGCCATTGTTCAGCTTTGAGTTCTGGTTTAGGCCATACGCCACCACTGACGAGCATCTCATCACTCAATTGGAGAATATGCGGAATTGTCGTGTTGAGAGATTGAATATTTTCAGTCCCCTGGGCGAGTCCTGCAAGGCTACTCAATACACCGGTAGAGCTAAGGAGAGGCTCTTTAATCTCTAGAGCAAGGAGTTGGGTGCGTAACTCTAGGTTTTGCTCTAGCTTTTGCCTAACCGGAGGCTCGACAACCAAATAGGCAACAGAACCAATCGTTGCGATAAAGAAACACAGGTACAGTGTCAGGGCGAGAATGCTTTTTTTCTAAGTGATGAGCGAATTTCCATAGATGTCTGTGAATCATTCCCTAATATCGATTTATCACAAATTGATTGGTAAGATGAGCGCAATCAACCAGCCCATTAACAAATGGTATTCTATTTTGAAACTACAAGACATCCTTTCTCTCCCAGAACTTGACGGTAAACTACTAAACCTAGCAAAAACTCAAGGCTTTGTAACAGCGATGGCTGCTGCGCCAAACGTATTAATGCCTCAAGAGTGGTTGCCATTCTTATGGGGTGGTGAAGAAACAGCGCCATTTACTGACGGTGAGCAATTAGAGCAATACATTGATGAGATTGTACAAATGTGGAACCAAACTCGTCCTGCTCTTCTAGAAGGATCTTGGCAGTGGCCTGAAGGATGCGCGTTAGATGAACAAGATATTGTAACAAGCCAGACCCGTGATTTCTGTGAAGGTGTATTACAAGGTTGGCAACTTGCTCGTGATGACTGGGAAACGCTAATGCCAGAGGACAGCGAAGATAATGCTCTGCTCGGCGGTGTTTTGCTTTCTCTTACGATGCTTTACGATCCAGAAACGACCATTGAAACGTTGGCAGAACAAGGCATGGAAGGCTTAGAACAGTTTGAAGAGATCTTCAATGCCATGCCAGTGATGCTATGTGGTCTTACTCAGCGTGGTGTTGCATTAGCTGAAGAACAATAAGACACAACGCTGTCGACCATCAAGATTGAACCGCAGAATAGACAAAAGCTCTCTGGATGGAGAGCTTTTTTGATCATGTTAAAATCACATGTGGAATATATCGCGCCATATCTTGCGTGACTAAGCTAGTGTCTTCCCGAATCGAAATCCCAGCGGCTCTATCGTTGACTAACCAGCTGCCAATTAATGTATGGCTTTGCCCAAACTTGGGTAACGGACGATACTGCTGGACGATATTGAATTTAGATTCATAAGGCCCTGCTGTTTTGAGTATGCGTTTCCCACCTTTGACGATCTCAATATTCGCGCCTTCTCGAGAGAATAGTGGTTTGATTACATAGTCTTTCAAAGTGTTCGCTTTTGAATCGTTAGCAAAATAGGCAGGTAAAAGATTAGGATGATTCGGAAAGCGCTCCCACAATAACGGTAAAAGTGCTTTGTTGGATAGAATCGACTTCCACATGGGTTCTAACCAATTCACTTTCGCGGTCGCTAGGTATTTCGCATATTCCTCTTCAAACATAAACTCCCACGGATAAAGCTTGAACATCCAACGAATCGCTCTGTCATCTGCATCCACGAACTGACCATCTTCCGTCGCACCAATATCTTCGACATAAACAAACGCCGTCGCTAACCCAGCTTCGCGCGCGCAATCTTCTAAATACTGGACAGTTCCTTTATCTTCTTCAGTGTACTTGCAGCAGCTAAAGTGAAGGGTTTGCCCGGGTTGATATTTGGCTATCTCGGAAAAACGCTCAATCAAAAAGTCTTGAAGAATGTTGAATTGATCCGCGCTCTGGTGAATTAGACCTTTATTTACAACATCCTCTAACCACACCCACTGCCAAAAACCCGTTTCAAACAGGCTGGTCGGCGTATCCGCATTGTTCTCCAGTAACTTAGCTGGCGAAGTTCCGTTGTATGCAAAATCCAGACGCGAATAGAGTGAGGGTTCATTTCGGTGCCACGAAGAAGCAACCTGCTCCCACATAAATTCAGGGATCGCACATTGCGTCAGCAACCTCTCACTCCGAACTACTTCATCCACAATAGCCAAGCACATCTGATGCAGCTCTTCAGTGGGCGCTTCAATATCGTTCTCTATTTGCTCAAGCGTGAATTGATAGTAAGCACTCTCATCCCAATACGGTTGGTCATACATGGAATGGAAGCCAAAACCAAACTGGCGTGCTAACTCACGCCAGTTTTCTCGTTCTTGTATTTCTCGTCGAAACATAGTGCTTATTAACCGCCTCGGCTGACCGATACCGCTTTACCAAACCCGCCTCGAGACATTGCTCTACCAATAGTTCCGCCACCACGTTTATTTAGGTTACTGGTCGCAACCTTCGTCGGCTGATTACGATAGGAACCAAAAAATTGTCCGGCACCATTATAGAATTTGGATTTATAGCGATACATTGGTTCAGAGTAATAGCTCTTGTTGTAACCTTTCAAACCGCTCAGTGCTCGACTGTAAAAGAAGCCCCCAAAGTGAGGCACATAAGCTCGGGAACTGGAACTGTAGTAACAATCGTCTTCGTAAAAATCATTTTCACATTCGAACTCATTGTTGTAGCGAGGGGCATTTCGTTCGGCGCGAGCCAAAGCTTCTTGATAAGCAATGTCACACTGCTCACTGAACTCTGGCGAGTTTGATTTGCATTCATCAGCGTCAGAAAAAATGTAGCCTTCGGTTTTCGATTCTTGTGTCGCAAAGAAGAAAATACCGCCAAAAGCAGCAAAGGGAATAATTTTCCCAAGCTTTAAACTTTTGTCCATGGAAGAACGTTTAACGTTAGAACTCCGCTTCATCGTCCCTCCTAGTACGTCATACAAGCGGCATTTAATACACCGACCGATATAGAAACAGCCGCTAATACAATACCGGCAGGCAGCTCATCTTTTTCGATACGCTCAGTCACTTTTGGAAGTAAAACAAAACGTACAATCGCAAATGCAATGATCTGCGCCAGCATTGCAACAACGCCCCACACCATAAAATCGACAATGTTGACTGAGTTTTTTGCCGCCCCCGAAATCGCAATACAATAACCAAGAAATGCGCCACTCAGTGCAATCGCTGCCGCTGTATTTTGCTTTTCTTTGATCAGGTGCCATTCATCGTAAGGCGTAAGCTTGACGTAGATGAACTTAAACGCCAAAACGAAAATAATAGAAACAGAAAAATAGAGTAAAAAGTTGGGAAAACCTGCTAACAGATTAGCAATCATGTGCATTATTGTTCCTTGTTCATTTCTTTCCAGGCAAAATCTTCAATACGTTCATCTGCAATGTAAAACAGCTTGGTACTCGGTGGTACTTCAGCATCTAAATCTGGGTTGAGTTGAATACCATGGCCAATGTCAAAAGCAATTAGCGTGGCATGATGACGTCTTTTGAGAAAAACGAAGAGACTCTCAACAGTAGTTACTGGCAGCCTTTCAGGATAAATGACCGAGTATTGAGTCATACCCCGTGTTGAAGCTAATAGCTCTTGGTGAAGTGCACTTGAGCCTGGATCTACCGCCGCTTTTGCCAGCATTTCTGCGCCAACTGCAGGTATGCATTCCGCTTTAGGACAGTGTTGACTTAAAAGACGGCCTAACGCCTCATCTTTAAAGTAAGCGACCAAATGTGCGGAAGGATTCACAGAAGCGCAGTACAGCGCAGCTGACAGCGTAATATCGTCCGAGAGGTTATCAACAATAACGCAAGCTGCTTCAGCAATATTGGCGTTTTTCATCTCTTGTGAATCCGTGTAGCTGGTCACTTTGATAAAACTGATCTCGCCTGGCAACGGATTTTCTATTTCTGAACGGCTGCATAAAACAATCGGACGCTTCCCCTCTTCTTCATGTTGTAACATGCGAATAAGGTGCATCGTTCTCGATCCATTCCAACCCAACAATACAATATGGTTTTCCACTCTTACTCTCCGTTTTCCTAAAATACCCGCTCGCCAGTAATCCATCGCTGCTCCAGCGACACGTCCCAATAATGCAGCGAATAGGCTCAAGCCGCCTGGGATCACAAACAGTACAACAACCCATTTACCCAAATCTGTCACTGGAGAATAATCGCCATAGCCAACCGTACTCGCCGTAACCATAAGGTAATAGATAAAGTTAGAGAAGCTGTCTGTTAATGCGGTTTCACCAGCGAGAACGAGCAGTCCCCATGAAAGGCTCACATATAAGCCACTAAAGATGAGAAGACTTCGGTTGCTCAATTTAAAAAGGTGTGAACTAAGCCACTTTTTAACTACTAACCACACCGCCATAAATTTATAACCTCGACATTCATTGATTACATCAATAGTAACTCATTGATAGTAAGACACAAAAAAACCAGCCATATTCGGCTGGTTTTTGAGATTTACTTTCAGTTACGCCTACTTTTTAAGCATTACCTTTCACTTGCATATTTAGCTGCTCAGCAAAGTCCAACATACGATTTAACGGAATGAGCGATTTAACACGCAATTCTTCATCAACAAAGATCTCGTGTTCTTCACCGCCTTCACTAAGCGCTTTCTCTATCGCTTTCAAACCGTTCATTGCCATCCAAGGGCAGTGTGCGCAGCTACGGCATGTTGCGCCAGCACCTGCGGTTGGAGCTTCGATAAGTTCTTTCTCTGGCACTAGTTGCTGCATTTTAAAGAAAATGCCTTTGTCTGTCGCAACGATCATTTGTTTGTGAGGAAGCGCTTTCGCTGCTTTGATCAGCTGACTCGTTGATCCAACGGCATCGGCAAGTTCTACGACGCTTGCTGGTGACTCAGGGTGAACCAAAATAGCCGCATCTGGATACACGCTCTTCATTTTGCGTAGCGCATCAGCAGAAAACTCATCATGAACCACACACTCACCTTGCCATAGCAGCATGTCTGCGCCGGTTTTATTAGCGATGTACGACCCTAGGTGACGGTCTGGTCCCCAGATGATTGGCTTGTCTTCGGCGTCTAAATGTTCCACGATTTCAAGCGCAATGCTTGATGTAACGACCCAATCGGCACGAGCTTTAACTGCGGCAGACGTATTTGCATAAACCACAACCGTGTGATCAGGGTGAGCATCACAGAACTCACTGAACTTATCCGCTGGACAGCCAAGATCGAGCGAACATTCCGCTTCCAACGTTGGCATTAGAATTCGCTTTTCTGGTGTTAAGATTTTGGCCGACTCGCCCATAAAGCGAACACCGCCAATGATCAGTGTGCTTGCAGGATGACGATTACCAAACTTCGCCATTTCCAAGGAGTCACCAACAAAACCACCCGTTTCTTCCGCTAGGGCTTGAATATCAGGATCGGTATAATAGTGTGCGATAAGTACCGCATCCTTTTCTTTTAGCAGCTTTTTAATGCGCTCAATGTAAGACGCTTTTTCTTCTTCGCTTAATGGAACTGGCTTCGGTGGGAATGGGTAAACAGTGTCGATTTTATCTAATATATGGCTCATTGCTCTTGCTCTACGCAACTTCCTTTAATCCGAGTATTGTAACCTCGTTAATTTTCAAAAACCAACTTGTCGCGGGGATTTCTAGCTATCTAGCCGTATATCTTTGTTACAGGTAGCATTTCTGATTGAAAGGATCCGTTGCAAGATGGGGATAAAAGGCTCGATGCCATTCCTCTCGATTTATTCGATCACCACCGATAAAGAAACGGAAAAGAAAAAGGAAGCCGAAGCTTCCTTTTTAAAACATAACGTCTTACAGCTTAGAGCTGGCAAGTTTTGCAGATGCACTACCTGGGTATTCATCAACCACTTGTTGGTAGTACTTTTTCGCTTGAGCTGCATTGTTATTACGCTCAGCGATTTCACCTAACTTGAGCAAAGCATCGGCTCGCTTATTGGAGTCTTTATAAGACACCACCGCAGCAAAGCTCTTTACAGCATCTTTGTCCTGCTTCTTAGCGAAGTACAATTGGCCTAGCCAATAGTGAGAATTCGCTGAGTATGTGGAGTCAGGATAATCTTTCTGGAACTGCTGGAACGCTGCAATTGCGCCAGTGTAGTCACGTTTCTTGAGAATGAGGTCGACTGCATTTTGGTATGCCGTTTGCTCATCAACATTTGGCGTATACTGACCACCTGTTTTAGCCGGTTTCGCTTCTTGCGCAGGCGCGGAGGATTTGATTTCTCCACGCACACGATCTAGCTCGACAAACAACTCTCGTTGACGTTGCAACATTTGCTTCATTTCGTAGCTATTTCGCTCTAATTGACCACGTAATTCACTGATCTCTTGTGACATTTGGTCAATTTGCTGTTGCATTTGGAGCTGAACGCGATTGCGGTTTTGTAGTAAGCGCTCTAGACGCTCTACTTCCGTTTCAGATGAACGGCTCTTAGAGACGGATGATGTGCTGTTGAGATCGGATACTGGAGCTGGTACAGCGAACGCAAAGTTCGCTGCACTTGCCAGTAACGTAAGCGCAACAGCGCGCTTAGTGTTACTGAACATGAGGATTACCTCGAATTAGTATACTAGAACCGCGCGACGGTTCTTAGCGTAAACTTCATCTGATTGACCTAGAAGAAGTGGCTTCTCTTCACCGTAGCTAACGATTGAGATTTGGTCAGCTTGAACACCTAGTGCTTGCAGGTAGTTCGCTACTGCTTGTGCACGACGCTCACCAAGAGCGATGTTGTACTCAGGAGTACCACGCTCATCAGCGTGACCTTCGATAGTTACGTTAAGAGCTGGGTTCTTGCTTAAGTAAGAAGCATGAGCTGCAAGCATCTCTTCGTAATCTGCTGCAATTGTTGAGTTATCAAAAGCAAAGTAGATTGTTTGAGTTTCACGTAGTGCTTGCTCTTTTAGCTCTTGCTCTGTTAGCTGACCGCTTTGATCAATTGGCGTAGCTACTGTTGTTTCAACTGCGCCATTGTTGTTTGTTGCTGCATCAGTGTTAGAAGCAGCGTCGTCGCTTGAACTACACGCTGTAACAGCCATTACAGGAAGCGCGATTAGTAGCCCTTTTAGAACCTTGTTCAGTTGCATCTTATTTTCCTTTATTAATCAAACTTATTACTACAAAAACGGTGACCATGCAGGCGCTCTAACACGCCCATTTGTTGCCGGTAATCTAGCTTTGAATCGACCATCAATTGACACCATCGATAGTACGTTTTTCTTGTTGTAAATCGAGCTATACACAACCATGCCACCGTTTGGGGCAATACTAGGAGACTCATCAAGCAAGGTCTTAGTTAAGACTTGAAGAGCACCAGTTTCCAAATCTTGTTTCGCCAAGTTAAATCCTGCGTTACTGCGGTTCACCATTACTAGGAATCGCCCATCAGGAGTAATCTGGCCACCCAAATTTTGGCTGCCTTGCCAAGTCAAACGGTCAATAGAACCGCTGCCCAAATTTACTTGATAAATCTGTGGTTTACCACCCCTATCCGATGTGAAAATCAACGATTTTCCATCTGGATGCCAGAACGGTTCCGTATTATTTGATCTGCCACGCGTAATTTGCGTCAGCTTGCGAGTGTTAAGATCGAACGTATAAACATGAAGCGAGCCTGTCTTAGAGAGAACAATCGCTAACTTATTGCCGTCAGGCGAAAATCTTGGCGCACCATTATGACGTGGGTATGAAGTAATCTTCTCACGCTCACCGGTGTAGATGTTCATGATAAAGATTTCTGCTTGACCATTTTGGAAGCTAACATACGCAAGCTTTTTACCATCTGGCGACCATGCTGGTGACATTAATGGTTGCTTAGAACGTAAAACCAAGCGCTCGTTGTAACCATCGTAATCAGCCACACGAAGTTGGTAAGGGAAACGGTCTTTATCATTCACCACCACGTATGCAATACGGGTCATGAAGACACCACGGTCACCCGTTAACTGCTCATACACCAAATCAGAGATGCGGTGAGCATACTCACGCATGCGAGGGCCTTGAACGGTCGCGACCTTATTGAACAGCACATGATCTTTTGACAGTACTAATTCGCCATCGCTACCAAGCGCTTTACTTTTCCCGCCCGTTAGCTGACCACGCACAATATCAACAAGTTGGTAGTTGATAACATAATCACCTTGAGCATTTTGTTTGATTGAGCCAGTCAGCAGAGCATCTACACCTAAATTAGTCCAGGCATCAAAATTGACTTCTGATTCACTGAACGGAGTTTGTGGCATCTTGCTCGTTGGAACGGGGCTGAACTTACCACTGCGTTGCAAATCCGAGGCAATAACAGCAGAAATATCCGTTGGAAGCGCTTGAGTACCCTCCAACTTAAACGGAACAACAGCAATTGGTCGTGCTGAATCAATACCATCGGTAATGACCAACTCTAATGCGGCATTCGCCACATTTGTCATACTGCTAAACAGTACAAACATTCCTAGTAAAAGGCGTCTAATCACGTCTTATTCCTTTTAGTCCAAAGCAACAGTTATGTTGATGTCTTTTAGTCTTTCGTTTACCGCAGCTTCTGAAGATTTAGGGAACGTCCCTACCTGAGCTATCGCTCGCTTCGCCGCTGCACATACTCGAGTATCGCCACTCAAAACGGTAACACCAGAGACCATCATATCAGTTCCTGTCGGAATCAATTTGATGTTTACCCTACACTCCTTTCCCAGCAAGTAGTCATCCTTAATCAACTTTTGCTGAATATTTTGAGTATAGATGGATGACATTCGAGAAAGTTCGTCGTCAATAAATTGATTTCGAGCAGCACTATTTTTACTAACCTCATCCTCAAGGCCTGCAAAAATATCATCTAGCGCGGCTTCTTGCGCTTTACGCTCGCGCTCTGCACGTTCCGCAGCTTCTCTCGCTTTGCGCTCTCGCTCTGCCGCCTCTTTTGCCGCTTTCTCTTTTGCGATGCGCTCTTGTTCAGCTTTTTCAGCGGCTTCACGCTCACGACGTGCTTTTTCTTCCGCTTCTTTTGCCGCCTTTTCACGAGCTAGACGTTCTTGCTCAGCTTTTGCTATAGCCGCTTCTTTCGCTAAACGCTCCTGCTCAGCTTTACGCACAGCTTCTTCTTTTGCCTTACGCTCTTTCTCTAGCTTAGCAGCTCGCTCTTTTTCTTTGCGAACGCGTTCTTCTTCCTGCTTGCGCTCTTGCTCTTTTTTCTTACGTGCTGCTTCTGCTTCTCGTGCCGCTTGAGCATCTTTCGCTTGCTGTTCTTTCAACTTGCGAATTTGCTCTTCTTCAGCTTTACGGTTTTTTTCTAGCTGCTCTGCTTCGCGTCTCAGTTTATCAAGACGCTCTTGTTCTTTTTTTGCTGCCTTTTCGCGTTGCTGGCGAATTTCTTTCGCTTGTTGCTGCACAAGTTTTGGATCGATGACAACAGCTTGAACCATTTGCCCTGTAGGCTCTGGTTTAGACATGTTGAAGTCCGTCCCCAAAGCAGGGCTGCAACTAGAATTGCATGCAAACCAACCGATATTGCTATCGGTTTGGCGTATTGGTTGGGTTTCTTCTTGCGATCTTTCATAGATAATTGATGTCTATTCCCTGATATCGGTCATTAGACCTACCTTAGGGATACCAGCTCGACTTAGTTCATCCAGTAATAGAACAACATCGGCATATGGTGTTGCCGCGTCGCCACCTACCGCAACTGGTGAATCTGGCTTAACCTCTCGCTCCGCTTTCACTCGCACAATAACATCTTGCAACGACAAACCTCGCTGAACTTCTTCATCGTTTACGCTTAGGCCTAAATTACCCTCGCTATCAATTTCGATGATAATAAAACTACTGTCAGTTTCGCCAGCAAGGTCTTGCATAGATTCAGCGGTCGATGTTTTCGGAAGATCAACATCGACGCCTTGAGTCACAAATGGAGCGGTCGCCATAAAAATGATCAACAGTACGAGCATTACGTCAATGTACGGAACAACGTTGATCTCCGCTGTCATTTTTCGCTTTTTAGGTTGATAACCCGCCATGCTTTATTCCTTATCCGCGCTGTCTCGGCCAGCCATCGCTTGACGATGAAGGATGCTGTGGAATTCTTCAGAGAATGTTGCGTAAGTGTGCTCTAGTTTGCTCACTTTATTGCTTAGGCGGTTGTAGGCCATTACAGCCGGAATAGCCGCAAATAGACCCATCGCTGTCGCGATCAATGCCTCGGCGATACCCGGTGCAACCATAGACAACGTAGCTTGTTTTACTTCTCCCAACGCAATAAAAGCGTGCATGATGCCCCAAACGGTACCAAATAGGCCGATGTAAGGACTGATAGAACCGACTGTCGCTAAGAATGGTAAGCTTGTTTCAAGCTCATCAACTTCACGAGAGACAGCAACGCGCATTGCGCGGCCAGTGCCTTCCATGATGTACGCTGGTGAGTTTGCGTTGCTCTTACGTAGACGAGCAAACTCCGTGAAACCTGCGTAAAAAATTTCTTCTGTGCCTTCAATTTCGTCTTTACGCGCTTTTACTTTTTGGTAAAGCTGAGAAAGATCAGTACCCGACCAGAATTTGTCTTCAAACTGCTCTGCATTCTTTGAGGCTTGAGAAAGCACTTTGCTGCGCTTGATGATCATTGCCCATGACACAATTGACATACCAAGCAACGTCAGCATCACAAGCTTTACCAACAGACTAGCCTGAAGAAAGAGATCTAAAATGGAAATATCAGCAGTCACTATTTGTTAGCTCCGAATTTATAAAGGTTGGAATAGCTATTGGTTTCATTTTCTTATTATCGATACATGCTACCTTAACAGAGGCCTTGCACAATATCTTGCCTTGATCATTGACCAACTCTTGACAGAATTGCAGGGAAGCACGTTTTATTTCTGACACTCGGGTTAATACTGTCAAATGCTCGTCCAGCCTTGCCCCTTGGTTGAAATCAATATCCATGTGTCGGACAACAAAGCCGATATTTTGTTCCAGTAACACATGTTGAGAAATGCCTTTGGCACGTAACATTTCTGTCCGCGCGCGCTCAAAGAATTTTAGATAATTAGAATGATATACAACGCCGCCCGCATCGGTGTCTTCATAGTACACGGTGATCGGCCAGCGAAAGAGATTTGATGTGCCTTGCAAGGGAGTCCCAATATATTCAATTCTTTAAAGTAATTACTATAACTGAAGCGACAGCAATTGGTACCGAGCTAAGGGAATATTTTTGAAATTTGTAGAAAAAATAAAAGCTAGGCGAAATACCTAGCTTTTATTCGATGATTTAGTAACCGACTTTATTACAGCGTATTTCAGCCTAAGAGAAATAAAGTGCCGTTAAATAAATTAAGATAGCTAACGAAAAATAGGGACTAAACAAAACTTGCCAGTACCAGTTTCTCGGTTTGAAGCCCACACCGTAAACCATGCTTGAGCATACAGACCAAATCAGTGCCGGTGCGATGATTGAGTTAAAACCACCAATCGCTTGATGATAAGCTTCAGGATCCCACATCACCAATCCTACGTGCATAAAGCCAAGGATGAGAGATAAGACTCTTAACAGAGTCTTATCCATCGGAGCGTGAAGTTGCGCTACCTTATCAGCGAGATTACTCACTGTCTTTGTCCATCATTTCTGAGTGCTCTAACCAAAGAGCGTTGATGATACCGAATGCACAAGCAAGTAGTACACCTAGAATCCATGCGAAATACCACATAGTAAATGCTCCTTAGTAAAGTGAGTTTTTGTTGTCTTCAATGTACTGATCATCAAGGCGACCAAACATCTTGTAGTAAGTCCAAGACGTGTAACCAAGGATGATTGGCACCATAACAAACGCAACGCCTGTCATTAGGTTCAGAGTCAGTTCAGATGACGTTGCATCCCACATTGTTAAGCTGTGGCTTGGCATTAAGTCTGAAGGCATGATGAATGGGAACATCGCAAAACCTGCAGTAAAGATAACGCCAGCAACACCCAGACTTGAAGTAATGAACGAAATCGCACATTTTTCAAGACGAGATGCCAATACGGCAAGAAGCGGCATTGCGACACCTAGTACAGGAGCAGCCCATAGTAGTGGGTAGTTTTCAAAATTCTTCATCCACGCACCAGCTTCACGGATTACCTCTTTGTTTAGAGGGTTAGAAGCTGCATTAGTGTCGATACCGCCAACAATGACGTAACCATCAATATTTTGGATCCAGAAACCAGCAGCTACAAACGCTGCAACCGTCAGTAAACCAGCCAACTGAGCAACGTTGCGAGCACGCACATGCACTTCGCCCGTTGTTTTCATTTGTAGCCAAGTCGAACCTTGCATCAAAATCATGAACAAACTAACTAAGCCACACAGCAGTGCAAATGGGTTTAGAAGACCAAAGAATGAGCCATGGTATGTTGGCATCAAGAACTCACTCAATTGGAATGGTACACCCTGTAGTAGGTTGCCAAACGCTACACCAAAGATGATTGGTGGAACGAAACCACTGATTGAGATACAGATATCCCATGTATTACGCCACTTTGGATCTTCGATTTTAGAGCGGTAGTCTAGGCCCAGAGGACGAAGCCATAGCGCTGCTAGTGTCAAAATCATCGCTAAGTAGAAGCCTGAAAATGACGTTGCATAAACCAAAGGCCAAGCTGCAAACAATGCACCACCAGCAGTGATAAGCCAAACTTGGTTACCATCCCAGTGAGGGGCTATTGAGTTAATCATGACGCGACGTTGCGTGTCGTTTTTACCGATAATAGGTACAAGCGCGCCTACACCCATATCGAAACCGTCTGTTACTGCAAAACCAACTAGTAGAACACCGATTAGTACCCACCAGATGAGTCGCAAGATTTCGTAATCAAACATCTTGTTATCTCCTTACCTTACGCTTCTACTTGGCGACTAACTTTGTCTTCAACAGAGTCAGCATTTTGCTCGAAGTGGTAGCGACCCGTTTTCAGGCTACTTGGGCCTTTACGAGCGAATTTCAACATTAGGTAAACTTCTGCAACCAGGAATACCGTGTATAGCGCCAGAATTGCGAATAGTGAAGTCCAGATTTCGCCAGCAGTTAATGCAGAAGCTGCAACGTGCACTGGTAAAATTTCACCAACAGCCCATGGCTGACGACCGTACTCAGCGACGAACCAACCCGCTTCAATCGCAATCCACGGTAGTGGGATGCTGAATAGTGCAGCTTTAAGAATCCATTGTTTCTGTTCGATCTTCTGACGACACGTTTGAATAAATGCCGCACCGAAAACGAATAGCATGATGAAACCACAAGCAACCATGATACGGAATGACCAGAATAGCGGCCATACTGTTGGGATTGAGTCATCCGCAGCAGCTTGGATTTGCTCTTCTGTCGCATCAACAACATTGTCTGTGTAGCGTTTTAGAAGTAGACCGTAACCTAGGTCACCCTTCACTTCATCAAACGCAGTCATGTTTTCTTCTGACTTGTCGCCCGCACGAAGCTTCTCAAGAAGTTCATAAGCGTACATACCGTCACGAATACGATCGACGTGCTCATCACGTAGGTCACGAAGACCTGTTACTTGCTCATCAAAAGAACGTGTCGCGATGATACCCATTACGTAAGGGATCTTGATTGCGTAATCTGTGTGCATGGTTTCTTGGTTAGGAACACCAAACAACGTAAACGCTGCTGGAGCTGGTTCTGTGTGCCACTCTGCTTCAATTGCAGCAAGCTTCACTTTTTGAACTTCACCAAGCTCGTAGCCAGATTCATCGCCAAGAACGATGGTAGATAAGATAGCCGCAATACCGAAAGAAGCAGCGATAGCAAATGAACGACGAGCAAACGCAATGTCACGACCTTTTAATAGGTAGTATGAACTGATGCCTAGAATAAACATTGCGCCACAAGTGTAACCAGAAGCAACCGTATGCACGAACTTAACCTGAGCAACTGGGTTTAGTACAACTTCAGAGAAGCTTACCATTTCCATTCGCATGGTTTCGAAGTTGAAGTCCGCGCCTACTGGGTTTTGCATCCAGCCGTTTGCGATAAGAATCCAAAGTGCAGAGAAGTTAGAGCCCAGCGCCACAAGCCAAGTAACCGCTAAGTGTTGACGTTTAGATAGACGATCCCACCCGAAGAAGAATAGACCAACAAAAGTTGACTCCAGGAAGAATGCGACAAGGGCTTCGATCGCTAGCGGCGCACCGAAGATGTCACCTACATAGTGGGAGTAGTAAGACCAGTTCGTACCAAACTGGAATTCCATGGTAAGGCCTGTCGCCACACCAAGTGCAAAGTTAATACCGAATAGCTTACCCCAGAACTTGGTCATGTCCTTGTAGATTTGCTTGTTCGTCATTACGTACATCGATTCCATAATGGCCAGAAGGAAGGCCATACCAAGGGTCAATGGTACGAATAGGAAGTGATACATCGCTGTCAGTGCAAACTGCAACCGCGATAGATCAACTACGTCAATCATGGTAACTCCTATGTGTCGGCTGAATGACACTCTCTACATATTGCAATCCATACTCAAGTGTTATTTACACTTGAAAAATGTTGAATTATCACAACTCATTGTTGCAAAAATGTGCTTCATTGGTTAGTTAATTGTTAAGCATCAGCTAATATAGCTAGGGCTAATATTACTTGTAAAAACAGATTGTTTCAAAAGGTTTATAGCCGGAATGCGCTTTGATATACATCAATGTTTATGCGCGGAATTTGCACAAAAATCCATCACATTGATCCAGATCAACCAGTATTAGATACGGATGTTAAGAGAGAGTAATCAGGAGAGAAATTAACCAGTTGCGAGCAAACATAGAGTTAACAATCAATGCTTTTTACTTACTAAACTGGTATGAGAAGAAATTCAAAAAATGTGAGTTTGGTCAACTTTAATGAAGCGCTGGGCAGCAAAGGCCCAGCGCGGGAATCTTATTTTTCAATTCCGAAATGCAAATACGCACGATCTGTCGCGATTCTTCCACGTGGAGTGCGTTGTAAATAACCTTGTTGAATAAGATAAGGCTCAAGAACGTCTTCGATAGTATCCTTTTCTTCACCTATCGCTGCCGCCATGTTATCGAGTCCGACCGGACCACCACCAAATTTCTCCATAATTGCGAGTAGTAGTTTGCGGTCCATATAATCGAAACCTTCGGCGTCCACATCAAGCATATTCAGCGCTTTGTCGGCAACCTCTGCACAAATGTGACCATTTCCTTTCACTTCCGCATAATCGCGAACACGACGTAGTAGGCGGTTAGCAATACGTGGTGTGCCACGTGCACGTCTTGCCACTTCCAATGCACCTTCAGGTTCCATTGACAAACCTAAACAATCCGCGCTGCGCTGCACAATATCTTGGAGGTCTTTTATCTTATAAAACTCAAGGCGCTGAGTAATACCAAAGCGGTCGCGCAATGGTGACGTTAAAGAGCCCGCTCGGGTCGTCGCACCAATTAACGTAAATGGTGGTAAATCGATCTTAATAGAACGAGCGGCCGGACCTTCACCGATCATAATATCCAGTTGATAATCTTCCATCGCCGGATACAGAACCTCTTCAACCATCGGGCTCAAGCGGTGAATCTCATCGATGAACAACACATCGTTTTCTTCTAGGTTAGTTAACAGCGCGGCCAAATCCCCTGCTTTCTCAAGTACAGGGCCCGAAGTGGTGCGAATGTTCACTTCCATTTCATTGGCAACGATATTCGCAAGTGTGGTTTTACCCAAACCTGGAGGACCAAAAATCAAAAGGTGATCAAGAGCTTCACTACGTAACTGAGCAGCTTTAATGAAGATCTCCATTTGGTCACGGACATGATCCTGACCTTGGTAATCCGCTAATTTTTTTGGCCGAATAGCACGGTCAATGACATCTTCATCACGAAAGGCAGGGTTTTCTGGCGCGATTAAACGATCGGCTTCAATCATCTTTTTACCTTGAAAAATGGTTACCTGAGAGAATAATGCCGCTCGTTTAACAGCAAGTGGCATATTTTTTCTATATCTCGTCATCCTGTACAGCGACGAAGGAGCGTGATACAGGATCTTCTATCCGAGCGGTTTATGGTCAAATTGTTTCATTAACCGCTCAGCGTGCTGCTATTAGATTCCCAGTCTCGCTAGGCTCGCTGGAATGACACAAAAAATATCGTTAAGCGATTGGCATTAACCTTAGAGAATGAGTTATCTTGAACAAATGCTCACTGTGAAACCAGCGTTACACCATTGATTTTAGAGCTTCACGGATCATTTGCTCACTGCTCATGTCCGGTTTAGCGATCTGAGACACCACTTTCGACGCTTGAGTCGGCTTGTAACCCAAAGCTAGAAGCGCGCTAATTGCCTCTTCTTCCGCGTTGTTGGATGTCGCACCAGAATCCGCAGGAGCAGCATCCGTAAATGGTGTAAATAGATCGCCAGCGCCCCACCCTTTCAAGCGGTCTTTCATTTCAACAACCAATCGCTCTGCGGTTTTCTTGCCAACGCCTGGAAGCTTAACCAGCGTAGAAACGTCTTCATGTTCCACACAAGTAACAAATTGCGTTGCTGTCATACCAGAGAGAATACCAAGACCGAGTTTAGGACCAACGCCATTGGCTTTGATCACTTCACGGAAAAGTGCGCGTTCTTTTACTGTGTTGAAACCGTATAGCAATTGTGCATCTTCACGGACGACAAAGTGAGTATAAATAATGGCTTCTTCGCCAACATTTGGCAGCTCGTAAAAACAGCTCATTGGCATCTGGACTTCATAACCGATGCCATTAACTTCAATTAATACTTCAGGTGGTTGTTTTTCAATCAGTGTGCCACGAAGACGTCCAATCACTATAAATACTCTTTGGAAATGAATTTGCGACAGGATAATAAAGAACTGGATAGACATCCAGTTAATTTTATCGGTAGCGCCCTTTTCTGGCACTGGTTGCTTTGCCCGCTAAGGCAACGAGGGTTTTGTTCGTATTGGCATGACAAATCGCCACACCTAAAGCATCGGCTGCATCCGCTTGAGGCTTGGCGGGCAGTTTAAGCATTTGCTGAACCATATGTTGAACTTGCGCTTTGTCCGCACCACCAGTACCGACTACAGCTTGCTTAATAAGACGCGCGGCGTATTCGTATACCGGCAACTCTGCATTCACCGCAGCAACAATTGCGCTGCCACGAGCCTGGCCAAGCTTTAATGCTGAATCCGCATTTTTAGCCATAAACACTTGTTCAATCGCAAATACGTCCGGTTGAAACTGGGTAATGATTTCCGTGACGCCAGCGTAAATCTGCTTAAGACGGCCCGGAAGTTCTTTTTCTGAAGTACGAATACAGCCACTACCAAGGTATTGCAAATGACGTCCATTTTGACGAATGACCCCATAACCGGTAATGCGTGAACCTGGGTCAATGCCCAAAATAATTGACATGAATATTCCTAAAAATGAGGCCGAATACGGCCTCAATTTCTTATTATTACTTTTAGCTTACTTTCTAACTTCGGAGCGAATACCGCTCACTGCACATTGAGTTTACTCTAGAGAGGCCGCAACGTCGTCAGAGATGTCACCGTTGTGATAAACCTCCTGAACATCGTCCAAATCTTCTAAAGCGTCAATCAAACGAAGCAGTTTTGGCGCAGTGTCCACATCCAGTTCTGCTTTCGTTGAAGGGATAAGCGACACTTCGGCGTTCTCCGCCTCAAAACCTGCGGCATCAAGGGCATCTTTTACGAGTCCAAAATCGCTTGGTACGGTGTAAACATCAATCGAGCCATCTTCTGATGTTTCGATGTCATCAGCGCCACTTTCTAACGCCACTTCCATCACCGCATCTTCATCTAAACCTGGGGCGTATGAGATCACGCCTTTCTTGTCGAAAAGATAGTTTACACTACCATCCGTACCCAGATTGCCTCCTGACTTCGAGAACGCATGGCGTACACCTGATACTGTGCGATTTCGGTTATCCGTCATACATTCGACCATAACCGCAGTACCACCCGGACCATAACCTTCATAGATTACGGTTTCCATATTGTCGTCGCCTTCACCACCAGCACCTCGGCTGACAGCGCGGTTGACAGTGTCACGCGTCATGTTGTTAGACAACGCTTTATCAATTGCAGCTCGCAAACGTGGGTTATTTTCTGGCTCACCGCCTCCCTCTTTTGCAGCAACAACGATTTCACGGATTAATTTGGTAAAGATTTTGCCGCGCTTCGCATCTTGCGCTGCTTTACGGTGACGAATATTCGCCCATTTACTATGACCTGCCATAATTCACCTTTTAATGTATTTTGACGCTTAATAGCAAACATGAGCTAAAAAGCGTTGCTTGGGAAATTGCTTTGGAAGTTTCTTAGGTTTATTTAAACAAAAACTCCCGCAGTTGCGGGAGTTTTCTTCAAATGTTGTGCGCTTATTCTGCGTCTTTTTCTTTCGCTGCAGTCACTGCGATTGCTAGCTCTTCTAGCGCAGCTGGGTTAGCAATGCTTGGTGCGTCTGTTAGTAGACACGCCGCTGCTGTTGTTTTCGGGAATGCAATAACATCACGGATGTTCTCGGTACCACATAGCAGCATCACTAGACGGTCAAGACCGAATGCAAGACCTGCGTGTGGAGGCGTACCGAATTTCAGTGCATCAAGCAGGAAGCCAAACTTAAGCTGTTGCTCTTCAGGTGTGATGCCTAGAATATCAAATACGGCTTCTTGCATATCTGCGTTGTGGATACGAACAGAACCGCCGCCAACTTCGTAGCCATTTAGAACCATATCATAAGCGTTAGAGTTTGCCGCAGCTGGGTTCGCTTTTAGCTCTTCCGCAGTCACACCTAGAGGTGACGTGAATGGGTGGTGCATCGCGTGTAGGTTGCCTTCGTCATCTTCTTCGAACATTGGGAAGTCAACAACCCATAGTGGAGCCCATGCAGATTCGTCAGTTAGCTCTAGGTCTTTACCTAGTTTCAAACGTAGCGCACCCATTGCTTCTGCAACGATGCCCGCTTTATCAGCGCCAAATAGGATGATGTCACCAGATTCCGCTTGAGTGCGATCTAGGATAGCGTTGATCACATCTTCGTTTAGGAACTTAGCTACTGGAGATTGGATACCTTCCATGCCTGCTGCACGATCGTTAACCTTCATCCAAGCTAGACCTTTCGCACCGTAGATACCAACGAATTCACCGTAGCCATCAATTTGCTTACGAGTCAAAGATGCACCACCTGGAACGCGAATAACGGCAACGCGACCTTTCTCGTCGTTTGCTGGGCCAGAGAATACTTTGAACTCAACGTCTTTCACTAGGTCAGCAACGTCTACTAGCTCTAGTGGGTTACGTAGGTCTGGCTTGTCAGAACCGAAACGGCGAATCGCTTCGCTGAATGGCATTACTGGGAACTGACCTAGGTCTACGTTTAGTAGCTCTTGCCACATATCGCGAACCATGTTTTCTGTCACTTCACGTACTTGCTCAGCCGTCATGAATGACGTTTCGATATCGATTTGAGTGAATTCTGGTTGACGGTCAGCGCGTAAGTCTTCATCACGGAAACACTTAACTATTTGGTAGTAACGGTCAAAACCAGACATCATTAGAAGCTGTTTGAATAGCTGTGGAGACTGAGGAAGCGCGTAGAAGCTGCCTTTGTGAACACGGCTAGGTACTAGGTAGTCACGCGCACCTTCTGGTGTCGCTTTCGTTAGTACTGGAGTTTCAATGTCTAGGAAGCCGTTGTCATCTAGGAAACGACGAACAAAGCTAGATGCTTTAGCACGTAGCTTGATGCGGTCACTCATTTCTGGACGACGAAGGTCTAAGTAACGGTACTTCAGACGTTGCTCTTCAGAGTTCTTTTGGTTGAAGTCTAGAGGCAAAACGTCACTGCGGTTGATGATTTCAAGACCTGTCGCAAGGATCTCAACTTCACCTGTTGCCATGTCTTTGTTTGCTTGGCTTTCTGGACGAACGCGTACTTCACCCGTTAGTTTGATACAGAATTCATTACGAAGTGTGTTAGCCACTTCATACGCATCCGCCATATCTGGATCAACAACTACCTGAACGATACCTTCGCGATCTCGCATATCAATAAAAATAAGACCGCCTAAATCACGACGACGGTTAACCCAGCCGCAAAGTTCTACAGTTTGTCCTGCAAGGGACTTGTTCAGGTGACCACAGTAATGGGTACGCATAATGAAATTCCCAATCTCTCAAATGTTGTTAACTACGCTCTGTCAGCCTCATTGCCAAGCAGAGTAAAGATTCAGTTATACGCTGAATGTCCACGAAAATCGACTACTCAACATACAATTAAGTGTGTTTTATCATTCACTGGTGCTTTTTAGTACAACAAATGTTCAAAAGCGCACCAAAGCGAAAAAATTGGTGGGGATTATAGCGTGAAATTACCTATTTCAGCAAAACTCTCGTAAAGTATTCACACGAGTAGCAAGCAGTAAAGAATAATGGATAACTTACCTCTTCGACTTGGATTGACAATGTGGTCGCATAATCAATGGCAGCAAAGCTTTTACGGCAGCGGGACAAAGCCCGCTGAACGTTTAGAAAAGTATGCACAGGTGTTCCATACCGTGGAAGGCAACACGACATTTTATGCCACGCCGACGCTCAACACGGTGCAGAACTGGAGAGCAGCAACCCACGATGATTTTCGCTTTACTTTCAAACTTCCTAAAGCCATCACTCATGAGCAAATGCTAAGAGGTTGCAGCGAACAACTGAGAGACTTCATGAAAGTCATGGAGCCGTTGCATGACCGTGTGGGGCAATGGACAATTCAATTGCCAGCCGCTTTTGGTCCTGAGCACCTTGATCGATTGAAAAAGTTCTGTGCGAGCTTTCCACCTAACTTCCCTCTTGGTGTTGAGGTTCGTCATATGGCATTTTTCTCCAAAGGTGAAGAAGAGCGAGCGCTTAACCAATGGTTAGTAGAAAATAACATTGACCGCATTATTATGGATAGCCGCCCTGTCTTTGCCGCTAAGCCAAACAATGAAGCGATCATTGATGCGCAAATGAAAAAACCAAGAGTACCAGTCCACGCCATTGCTACCGCTTCACACCCTTTGATTCGCTTTATTGGTCATCCAGAAGAACAGCAAAATTACGAGTTTTTTACACCATGGCTCAGCAAGTTGCCGCAATGGGTTGCAGAAGGTAAACAGCCGTATGTCATGATCCATACTGCGGACAATATAATTGCGCCGGAGTTGGCAGCCAATCTGTATAAAGACATACAGAAGCGTATAACACTTCCTGACTTGGCATCTTTCCCGGCTAACGATGGCAACTCGCAGTTGCAGATGTTCTAACGCAACACATGACAGAGGCGTGAAATTCCCATAAAATACGCGCCTTTTTTGGTGCCTGACGTTTTCAGGCGGCTTGTATGCAGAGACTTGGTTATGAACCCTAAGAGCAATCCAGATACTATTTTTTCGGCTCCAATCGATAAAATTGGGGATTTCACGTTCGATGAACGCGTAGCGGAAGTATTTCCTGACATGATTCAACGATCGGTGCCGGGTTACAGCAACATTATTTCTGCAATTGGTATGCTGGCAGAGCGTTTTGTAAAACCTCACTCAAACATCTACGACCTAGGTTGCTCTTTGGGTGCAGCTACGCTGTCTATGCGTCGTCATATCAAACAAGAAGGCTGTAAGATCATTGCGGTCGACAATTCACCTGCAATGGTTGAGCGTTGCAAATTACATGTAAACGCGTACCGAAGCGATACTCCTGTAGATGTGGTTGAAGCGGATATTCGTAATATCGATATTGAAAACGCATCAGTTGTCGTACTGAACTTTACTCTGCAATTTCTTTCTCCAGACGATCGTTACGCCCTGCTTGAACGAATCTACGCGGGTCTACGTCCAGGCGGAATTTTGATTTTGTCGGAGAAATTCGTCTTCGAAGATGAAGTGTCAAACGAGCTATTAATTGACCTTCACCACGACTTTAAACGTGCAAATGGTTATAGCGAACTAGAAATCAGCCAAAAGCGCAGCGCGATAGAAAACGTAATGCGCCCAGATTCAAAGAAAGAGCATAAAGAGCGTTTCGCTAAAATTGG
Source organism: Vibrio sp. M60_M70 (assembly GCF_037162085.1). Classification (NCBI taxonomy): domain Bacteria; kingdom Pseudomonadati; phylum Pseudomonadota; class Gammaproteobacteria; order Vibrionales; family Vibrionaceae; genus Vibrio; species Vibrio sp. M60_M70. Next base: position 1,190,774 of record NZ_JARLUL010000001.1, on the reverse strand, counting down.
CTTTTCTAGCTACGATGTTTGGTTCCAATGCTTTAACTTTGGCTCTATGTTCGCAATTAAATAAACCGTGCATACAAAGGCCCTGAATCACGCCACTTTAGGCTGTTATTTAATAATTTTAATACCACCAACTCAGCGATTAACTAACTATGTTTAACTTTGCAAACTTCTACCAATTGATTGCCCAAGACACACGTCTTCAACCTTGGCTCAATGTGCTACCACAACAGCTAACGGATTGGCAAAATGCAGAGCACGGTGACTTTGGTCGCTGGTTGAAAGCACTGAACAAGATTCCAGAAGGCTCACCGGATCAAATTGACATCAAGAATTCAGTGACTATCAGCAACGACACTCCTTTCCATGAAGGTGAGCTGAAGAAATTAGAGAACTTACTTCGTACATTCCATCCGTGGCGCAAAGGGCCATACCACGTACACGGCATTCATATTGATACTGAGTGGCGCAGTGATTGGAAATGGGACCGCGTGCTTCCTCATATTTCTCCATTAAAGAACCGCAGCGTACTCGATGTTGGTTGTGGTAACGGCTACCACATGTGGCGTATGCTGGGTGAAGGTGCACGCTTAACCGTCGGTATCGATCCATCTCATCTGTTCCTAATTCAGTTCGAAGCAATTCGTAAACTAATGGGCGATGACCAACGTGCGCACCTACTGCCGTTGGGTATTGAACAACTACCTAAGTTAGAAGCGTTCGACACGGTATTCAGCATGGGCGTGCTTTACCACCGTCGCTCTCCATTGGATCACTTGGTGCAGCTAAAAGATCAATTAGTGTCTGGTGGTGAACTCGTACTAGAAACACTAGTGATTGAAGGTGATGAGAATTCAGTGTTGGTTCCAACTTCTCGTTACGCACAAATGCGCAATGTCTATTTCTTCCCTTCAGCAAAAGCACTGAAAGTATGGTTAGAGTTGGTAGGATTTGAAGATGTGCGCATCGTTGATGAAAACGTCACTTCGGTTGATGAACAACGTACCACAGATTGGATGACGCATAACTCTCTACCAGACTATCTAGATCCGAACGACCCAAGCAAGACTGTAGAAGGTTACCCTGCCCCTCGCCGCGCGGTTCTTGTCGCTCGCAAACCATAATTCGCTGAGATTCCTGACATTGTCTTAACTCATTTTACGAGTTAAGACATTACCCTCTTTCCTCGTACTGAGCGTGTTTGTTTTTCGAGTCCATTTGTTACATCAAAACATAAGCACGCTCTAAATAAGGATGCGCTTTTATGTCCTTGATTTTTAGCTTTTCATCACTATTCCTCAAACAATAAGTAATAGAGAAACATTCTTACTTGTGAGGCTTTATCGATATGAGCTAAACTCCTAAAAAATAAACAACTTAATCCAATCCCAAGGTTTTCAATGTTATTACGATTGACCCCGATTGTTGCCATCGCCTTACTATCTGGATGCTCACTAACCAAAGGCGAACAGTACCACCAAGAAACGTTAGCGGCTATTCAAACTTCAGAAGCGAATGTCAATAATCGCATTACTAACTTAGAGCTTCAGCTCAGCAACCAATCGGACTATATCGACAGCCTTGAAGAACAAGTCGATAAACTACAGGTTGAACTTCTGACATTTCGTGATGAAGCAATGGCAGAAGTGAAAAAGCCAAAAGAGCCGATTATTGTCCAATCTCCTGCTCCTGTGGAACCAACACCAACTCATGATATTGTCCTTGGCTCAATTGAAAAGGTCACTATCGACTCCATTAAGCAGACTTTTGATGCACGTGTCGACACCGGTGCCGCAACCTCATCTTTAAATGCAGTTGATATTGAAGAGTTCGAAAGAAACGGCAAAAACTGGGTTCGATTCCACCTGGCAGATACCAGTAAATCTGAAGAAGAAAAAAATACTTGGATCGAAGCGCCAGTCATTCGTTACGTAAAAATTCGCCAAGTTACCAGTGAAGAACTAGAACGTCGCGCTGTAGTCGAACTTTGGGTGCGCGTTGGAAAAATTCATGAAAAAGCGCAATTTACGTTGGCAGATCGCTCGCATATGAACCATCCTATTTTACTGGGTAGAGAATTTATGCGCGACATCGCACTTGTCGATGTAAGTCGTACCTATATCCAAACGGACGAAGATAAAAAATAATAAGGTAGATTATGACGTCAAAAATACCGTTTTACCTTTCAATCATCTTATTGGTGATTGCGGGCATTGCTTTGAGTGTTTTCAGACATGAAAACTACGGCGTGCCTTGGACACCAGGCGAAACTCGTCAGGTATGGGATGTAGAGGCACGTATTGAGTTCAATGCTAACGGCAATGAAGTCAAAGCTTCACTCGCAGCACCTCATACACAAAGTGGTTATACGCTTATCGGTGAATCCGCTTCCTCTTCTGGTTATGGCGTTTCCTACATTAATTCTGATTCTGGACGTCGTGCCGAGTGGTCAATTCGTCAGGCCAAAGGTCCTCAAACCATTTACTACAAAGCGCAGTTCTTAGTGGACCCTCAGGCTAAAGTTACGCCTCTACCACCAACTGAAGACATTACGCCACCAACGCTATCAGCTCCACAAGCCGCGGCGGCAAATGCCCTTGTAGAGCGTGCGATGAGTCGCTCTGCCGACAATGTGACCTTTACTCGTGAGCTCATCAAAGCGCTTAATGACCCAGACAGTCAAAACTCATCGCTACTACTGAATGACTTCAGCCGTACTGATGCATTGCACAATATTCTGCTAACGGCTGACATCCAAAGCAAAACAGTTGGTGTGATTGAATTAGAAGATGGCCGTCGACGCCAAACCATTCAACCAATGGTTCAGGTTTGGTCAGGTAAAGATTGGGTGCTGTTCTCACCGAATTCCGAGCAGAAAGCTGTGAAACCAAACTTATTAGTTTGGGATGAGTCGAATGTATCCCTGCTTGATCTTGTTGGTGGTAAAAATAGCCAAGTTCATTTCTCAATGATCAAACAAGAAATGACTCCACAGCAAGCGACGAACAACAAGATAGAAGCTGATGGGCTGCTGAATATTTCAATTCATAGCTTGCCTCTTGAAGAACAAGCGATGTTTAAGACTATCATGCTAATCCCTATCGGTGCCCTTATCGTGGTGTTCTTGCGTGTGATTATCGGTCTAAAAACATCCGGTACTTTCATGCCAGTACTGATTGCTGTTGCGTTTGTTCAAACCCAGCTATTAACGGGTATTGTCGGTTTCTTACTGATCGTTGGCACAGGCTTGATTATTCGAAGTTACTTATCGAGGTTGAACTTACTGCTTGTAGCACGGATATCAGCGGTCATTATTACCGTTATTATGATCATTTCGGTGTTCACAGTAGTCGCATTTAAGATGGGCTTAACGGAAGGCTTAACAATTACGTTCTTCCCGATGATCATCTTGTCTTGGACAATTGAACGTATGTCTATCCTATGGGAAGAAGAAGGCGCGAAAGAAGTCGCTCTGCAAGGTGGGGGCTCACTGCTCACCGCAGTATTGGTTTACTTAGCGATGACGAACTCATACATTCAGCACCTAACCTTTAATTTCATTGGTCTACAGTTGATTGTTCTGGCCGGTATTCTATTGCTAGGTACTTACACAGGTTACCGTCTAACTGAGTTACGTCGTTTCAAACCACTAGCGGAGGACTAAACGATGTTCGAAAGTTTTACTTCGCCAGCTAAGCTTCGCCATAAAGGCATCATGGGAATGAACAAACGTAACCACAGTTATATCGGCCGTTACAATGATCGTTCTAAATACCCATTAGTTGATGACAAGCTCAAGACTAAAATCATTGCGCAGGCAGCAGGGGCGACAGTCCCTGCCCTGATCGGCGTTATTCATAACCAAGCAGAAGTAAAGACCATCCATAAGATGGTGCAAGATTGGCCTGGTTTTGTTATCAAACCCGCTCAAGGTAGTGGTGGTAAGGGTATTTTGGTTATTACCTCGCATAAAAATGGGGTCTATACCAAACCTTCCGGCTCTACAATTGGTAAGGACGAAGTTGAACGTCATATCAGTAATGCGCTTGCAGGCCTTTTCTCTCTTGGTGGTAAAAACGACGTCGCAGTCGTTGAGAACCTGATTAAGTTTGATGATTGTTTCGATGGCTTCAGTTATGAAGGCGTGCCTGATGTTCGAATCATCGTATTTAAAGGCTACCCTGTTATGGCAATGATGCGCTGTTCTACGGCGGCGTCGGACGGTAAAGCAAACCTCCACCAAGGCGCTGTGGGCGTGGGCATTGATATCGCCACAGGTAAAGCAATCCGAGCGGTGCAATTCGACCATCCAGTCACCCACCATCCGGATACCGGCAAAGACCTTTCTACCCTCCAAGTCCCGCACTGGGAGCGCTTGCTTGAGCTTGCGTCTAGTGCGTGGGAGATGACAGGGTTGGGATACATGGGCACTGATATGGTGTTAGATAAAGAGGAAGGGCCTATGGTTTTAGAGCTCAACGCTCGTCCTGGCTTAGCAATCCAAATCGCTAATGGTGCAGGCTTGCTTCCTCGTTTGAAACACATAGAGAGCCTCGGCACACCTGCCGAGTATCCAAAGCCGATTGAACGTGTCGCCTACGCAGCAGAGCAGTTTGGGGTAAAACCGCAGTTCTAATCGCCAATCACAATATCATTCGCCAGTAATTGTTCGGATTGCTGGCGTTTTTTGTTTCCGTTTCCAAAACCGTCTACCTACTCATCTTATTAAACAAACCTATCTCACCTATAACTTGAATCAATGATCGAGCTAACAGAATCAACATAGATCGTTTCTTTTCTCCTTTAACTTTTGAGTATGATGAGGTCTCCCCTTACTCAACTTGAGAGGTTGAGAAATGCTAACAAAAGAAACAGATAACGATGAACCAGAGCTTGAAGAACAAGAGAGCTTAGACCAGCATTTACAACGCTTGTCTGAGCTTTCTGTCCAAGCACTTGAAGAGCTTGCTGAAATGATCGATATCAGAGACGATATTTCAGAGGAATAAAACTTAGCCTCCCCGCTAAGTTCTATTAATAAGCCGAGACTGTCGTCCTACAGTCTCGGCTTATTTTATACGCTAACAAATACAAAAACGCCCGCAATAAATGCGGGCGTTTTGCTAGATTCGAAGTTTACGATTCAAACTCTTCGATCATCTCTTGCGCTTCGGTCTTAGGCTTATCCGTTTGACCAAAACCACGTAGACCAACTACGTGTACGTGCTCATGGTCTTTAAACACCTTACGCACCAACTTGTAGGTAGTCCCTTTCTCTGGGCTGATGTTTTCTGGTGCCGCAATAAGAAGTTGCATATCCAGACGGTCACACAATTCGAACAATGTCGCGATCGATTTAGCATCCAGACGCGCTGCTTCATCCAAGAAGAGCAAACGACAAGGCACAATGTCTTTGCTGCGCAGACGACGAGACTCTTCTTCCCAGCTTTGCACTACCATCAGTAGGATTGACTGACCAGTACCGATCGCTTCACCTGTTGATAGCGCGCCAGACTCGGCCTGTAGCCAACCATCTGTACCACGGTTCACTTCTACACTTAGCTCTAGGTAGTTACGGTAATCCAGTAGCTCTTCACCTAGAACTTGCGGTGAACGTTGACCCATATCGATGTGTGGGTTCACGCGTTGGAACAGTTTCGCCATTGCTTCAGAGAAGGTAAAGCGAGTCGATTCAAACAGATCTTTATGCAGCTCTTGCTGTGTCGCTAGACCGTTTAGTAACACTTCGTGACTTTCACGAATTTTCACGTTTAGACGTACGCCCTTGACCTGACCGAACGAGATGTTCGACAAGCCTTGGTTCAGCATACGAATACGGTTTTGCTCACGCTGAATCGTTTTCTTGATGATGCTCGCTACCGACTCAGAGCTGATCGCTAGGCGGTTTTCACGTTGCGTTAGCTCTTCCGTTAGACGCGCTAGCTCTACTTCCATCTCTTCGATTGCTTCGACTGGGTCATCAGTACGGATGATGTCCTGACGAATACGCTCACGAAGGTGTTGGTAAACAGCAATGTAGAACAGAACTTTACGCTCTGGGCGAGCGTTGTCTTCAGACAAACGGAGTGCATCACGCAAGTCATCATTGTTTGCAACAGCAAGACGCAGCGCACCCAATGATTTATCCGACATGGAACGCAATTCATCTGCCGACATATACGCCAGTTCACGTTTGTGTAGACGACGTTCAACATCGTTCTCACGCGCCAGACGAAGTACTGAACACCAGCCAGCTTTCGCAGCAACCACGAACGTACGCAGCTCTGCGTATTCTTTCTGCACTTTCTTCAGACGTTTCGCCAAGCCTTTCATCTCAAGCTCGGTCGACGTTATCGTGCGCTCGTATTCACTCTTACGGCTACGTGAAGTATGTAAGCGTTCTTGCAGCTCGTCACGACGGCGCATTGCACGCTCTTCCGCGCCTTCATCGGCATTTACGCCATACTCTTGCAGCTCTTGTTTGAACTCTTGTACGGTTTCTTGCTTCGCTTGATGCGAACTCTTCAAAGACGCCAATACTTGGTTGTATTGGTTCATTTGTCCTTGTGCTTGCTTCAACTCTTCACGAGAACGAGTACGAGTCTGTTCAGCTTGAACCAACTTCGCTTTTAGCTGCTCACTCAGTTCGCTACTTTTGTTCAGAAGATCAACCGAGTCTGAGTAAGCGAAGTAGTGACGACGTTCAACCAGATCCGAGAGTGCAAAGATTTGCTTCTTAAGATCTTGTAACTGTTCATCTGCTGCTTTGTATTCTGCTTCTAGTGCATCGAATTGCTCTGGGTCAGCATCAAGCGCAGACGCAATATTTTCTAGTTGCGCGACGGCTTTTGCATGGTTGTTTAAGAAGTTTTTCGCCTCTGCAAGCTGAGCGATTTTCTCTTCTAGCTCATCAAAACGCGCTTGCAATGATTCATCTTCAACAAGCACCATGTGTGATGATAACTTGTCCAGAGAAGACAGTGCTTGCTTACTAGTTTGAAGCTGAGAGCGTTGCTGCTGCTCTTTTGCATCCAGATCCGCCAGCACGCGAGCGATTTGGTTACGCTTATCACGAATGGTTGCGAGCGCTTGTTCTGGATCAGCGTCAAAAGCTACTTGAATGTGGTTAGACACAAATTGGTTAAATGCTTGGTACAAACGCTGCATTTTCTGAGAGTCAAACGCCGCTTTTGCGTGCTTCTCTACCACTTCTTCTCGTTCGTTACGCAGCAACTCTAAACGCTGCTCACGTGCCGCACGACCAAACAATGGGATCTCAGGCAAGCGAGAGTAACGCATTTGGCGATCGTTCATGCGAACACAAACCGCGCCCTCTAACTCTTCTGCATCGAACGAGCTGTCATCAAAGGCATCGATGTCACCTTCAATGATGTACAAGTCTTCTGGACAGTCGTCTAGCTCTACCAGTTTCTCTTCGATACCTGACAGGTCAGAAACAACGATAGCGTGACGAGCCGGACCGTACATCGCACTGAAGTAAGGCGCATCATCAATCGTGATGTCATCGTAGATCTCAGACAGTAATACACCGCCTAAAGTATCAGCCAAACCTTTCAGGCGAGGGTCGTTTGAACCACCAGGAGAAGCAAGACGTTCAATCTCAGTGTCAAGCTGACTGCGACGCTCAGCAAGTTTATCTTTAGCTAAGGACAGCTCCCTTTCTTGCTCAAGAACAACCTGCATGTGGTTCATTACCGCATGGCGATCCTCAAGCTCTTCACCGCTCTGCTCTCTCAGTTTCTCTAGCGCATCGTTCGCCGCAATCCAAGCTGGTGCTATTGCTTCAAGCTTACTGATTTCTACCACCGCGTTTTGCTCTAGACGGCGCTGTTCACCACGCTGATCACGAACTTCTTCTTGAGCTATCTCTAGTGATTCGATTTGCGTCGCATGACGTTCACGTTCTTGTTCAAACGTAACCTCATCGGTTAGTTCAACGTGATATTGTTTTTTGTATTCAGCAACCAGTTCACGTGCTTGACGCTGCTGGTTAAGGCTGCGTTCGAGATCACGGTGTTGTGCTCGCCATTGCTGTTCGTTTTGTGCGATTTGTTGTGACTCACGCGCTTTCGCAATTGCGGTTTTCGCATGTTCAGACGCGTCTTTGCGCTCAACTTGACCAACGATGCTTTGTACCAGTTTAAGCGCGGTTTCAAACTGCTCTGCCGCAGCTGATGACATATCGAGCTTATGTTTCACAGACAACAACGTATTGGTATTTTCCGACTCTTTGTTTTTCAGCTCCGCCACTAACGCTTGTGCGGATTCTGCCGTTAGGTTGTCATCGCCAAGTAGCTGCTTGGCTTTCTCCAGCGCTTGAACGGCTTGTTGGTATTGAAGCGCGCGAGTTTGCTGAACGTCAAGAGCTTGCTGGTAATCAGCAAGTTGCGTCTTAAGGCTGTCCACCTCTTCTTCTGCAATGGTCGCTTGCTCTTCAGCCATCATCACGCGTTCTTGCGCTTCTTCCACTACCATCATTTGTTCTTCAAGACGCTCGCTCAGCTCTTCAAGATCTTCTTGGTAGCGCTCGATCTTCTCTTGCTGACGCAGCGCGTTTTGCACCAGTTGCAAGTGATCCGAAGCCGCTTGGTAGTCTTGCTCTAAAGAAGATTCTGATTCGATCAGCAGTTCCAGCTCTTCTTGAACGCGGTTAAGCAGGTTGTTTTGCTCAATCAAGGTCTCGCGAGAACCAAATAACTCTGAACGCAAAGACAATGTCTGTTCTAGTTTTTTACGACGCTCGTTGGCATGGCGCATATAGTCTGCTGCCACGTAGTTGGTCGACTCTGTAATCAAGTGCTTGAACAAGTCACGGTCTGCTTGCGTAGTTTTGATCGCTTCTAGCGTCATGCGGTTTTCACGCAGCGCCGATTCCATATCTTGGAACGCTTTCTTCACGCCGCCGTTTTGTGGCAGAAGGTAGTCACGTAGCGAGCGCGTAATCGCACTTGAAATACCACCGTAAAGCGATGCTTCGATCAGGCGGTAGAATTTAGAGCGGTCACCAGAGTTACGCAGTTTCTTCGGAATCACACCGAATTCAAACATTTGTGCGTGGTAATCCACGATAGAAGAGAACGCTTTGAACTGAACGCCTTCAAATTCCGCGATCGATTCTTTTACTTCGTTGATTTGACGTACACGAGCTTGAGTCGCAGATACGCTTTCAACCAAGATATCCGTTGGTTTCACATGGCTTGGAAGACCTTGAATAACAAACGGTTTGATGTCTACTTTCTTATCACGACCGGCAACTTGCTGCAGTTTTACTGCAAACAATAGGCGTTGGTTACGTGAGTTCACCACGTCTAGCGCTGCATAACACGCCCCCGGTTGTAGCTTACCGTATAGACCTTTGTCGCGAGACGATTGGCTGCTGCCTGCTTCTGTCGTGTTACGGAAGTGCAGCAGCGTTTGGTCAGGAATCAATGCGGTGATGAACGCCGCCATTGTGGTTGATTTACCTGCACCGTTACCACCTGATAGCGTGGTGACCAGACCATCGATGTCAAACGTACGGGCAAAGAAGCCGTTCCAGTTGACCATGGTCAGCGATTGGTATTTACCGCGTTCAATCATGCTCATGCTTCACCCTCTTCTGTTGTTTCTTCTTGGGCTTGGTCGTCTTGATCTTCTTCAGACAATAGGCTGCCTTGGCTTAGCTCTTTGGTGTGCACTACCGCTTCACCATCACGGATCAGACGCAATTGCGCTTCACGCATATCATCGCCAATACGTACATCGGCACCAAAGCGGAATACCGCTTCACTGATGCTGAATTTACCGGTTTCACCGATGTTGATGATCATGCCTAGACGACGCAGACGACGAAGTGACGTACGTACTTTTTCAAACAGCTTTTCTTTATCAAGGTCAGAACCAGTCGCACGGTTCGTCACTAGCTTCATCAGCTTATTTTCATCTGCTAGAGCAAGCAGTTCGTCGTACAGTTCTTGGTTAGTGAAGATGCCTTCGTGCGCAAGACGCTCTGGGCTTAGGTAAAGGAAACACAGTACCTTACCCACCAGCATATCCAGTTCAGAAAGAACACTACGGCCAATCAGAGACGTTGAACGTGGACGAAGGTAGAAGAAACCTTCTGGCGCTTTCACCAATTCGGTGTTGTAGCGTTGGTAGAAAGAAGAAAGCTCAAGTTCGAAGTCCGATAACAACGCGTGGTTATCCAGATCTTCACTTGAGATATGACGCCCTGCTCGTAGCATGCTGTCTAGCGCTGGGAACAGAGGGTTAGAAATTGCTTTTGCCAGTTTATCTGACATGTATTCATTAGTATCGGTCGATGACATTCGCTTGTACCTTTGCCCCAAATTCGTTGATTGCTTTCCAGTCCGGTTGAATCGCTTGGTAATCCGATTCTGAATACCCCAGACGTACGGCTTGATCGACGATAATGCGAGCTAAATCAAAATGATGAGTGTAAGGATGCTGTGCAAGGTAATCTCGCAATACCACACTCAAGTCGATTGGCGTGCCTTGATCTTTATGCGCTTTTAGCATGTCACCAATTCGTTCAGACAACTCATCATTGACTTGTTGAAATTCTTCATACTCTACTTCCATCGGAACTTGGCCGGTCACTTCGTCATCACGTAGCACCAACGCCTCATCACGAAGGTCAGAAAGCCTTTCCGCATCTGCATAAGTCAGATACCAAGGCGCATCGAAGTAATCTTTGACGGATTGACGTAGACGCGAGCTAAACGCACGGTTCTTATCCATATCAATTGCAGTACGGATGAACTTGTGCACATGTCGGTCGTAACCAATCCAAAGGTCGATCGCTTGCTGGCCCCAGCTTGTGATTCGATCCAGCTTCATTTGCAGACCAAACAACGCTTCTTCGATGAACTCTAGCTCAGGATCGCCGTACACAATTTCTTGAATATCTAGGATCTGAGTTTGCAGTTCATCACTGGCGGCTTGCAGCGTATCTTGAAGTTCACGCAACGTGCTTGATGTTTCTGATAGGAGCGCTTCACAGTTGTTGATCGCTTCGCGCCAGTCTTTATTTAGCAGATCGGCAATTTGTTGTTTTACAGATTGCTGCTGCTCATCCATCACACGTTGGTTAAGATCGATTTGATCGAAGATTTCGCCTACAGAATATTTTAAAACTCCGTATACGTTTTTCTTCCAGTGGCCCGGTGTGCCACCTTTTTGTGCTGCCTCAATCGCTTTCGCCATTTCATCTGCCACCATAGACAGTTGAATAGAAAGGCGCAGTTTCGAGAACTCACGATGACGCACGTAGTAATCGGTAATTCCTATCGCTAAAGGCGACAAGCGGTAAATGCTCGCTCCATCAGTAATCTCACTGACAAAACGGCTAATAAGGCGCTGCTTTACCATCTCGTTGATGGCGTTGTTAGCACGAAAAGCGGATGCTTCGCCAGTCTCATCAAATAATCGAGTGACGATGGCAAACGCATCATGCAATTCACCTTCACCCAATTCTTCATCGAACCTTTCATTACTCAGTACGGCAATGGCTATTAAGAATGCCAATCGCTCTGTGGTCAGGTTCAACGAGAAATCGTGCTGCTTAACCCAGCCAACCAACTCATCGATTGGTTGCTCTGCAGCATTGAGAGTCATCTCACTCATTGTTATTCCTGTTTATCGTTCTTTTTAGCCCACACATGAATGTAGCGGCCTAATGAGAGGTATGGCTCTTGTCGACAAAGTTGTTTTTCTAGCGCCAACACATCTTCAAACTCGTAATCGCCCATGTATTGCATATTGCCTATGTAATCACTAAATGAGCGGATACCAGATTTACCACAAATACTAAAGCCTGAATCTTCTATCCATTGGTAGACTTCTTCAGGTTTTAAGCCTTTTTGCGGCTGTAGTTTAAATCTTTTTTCGGTGAGGCATGCCGTCTAATATATGAGGAATGTTGCCACAAACCACGTTTTTATAGACTAAACCATGGTGGTTATAGAACATCACTGATGCGATGCCTCCCGGTTTTACTTGTTCTAGTACCGTTTCAAGTGCGGCCTTAGGATCGACCAACCACTCCATGACGGCGTGAAACATAACAAGATCCACCTGTTCATCCATATGCTCACCAATGGATTGGACAGGCGAATGAATCAGGCGATACTGCTCAAGCAAACCGTTTTTTTCAATATCCTGCTTAGCCAACTGCAGCATTTCCGAAGATAGATCACATAAAGCGATTCGATGTCCGAGCTTAGCAAGCTTTTGCGACATTTGTGCCAAACCACCACCAGCATCCAACACCTCTAGGGGTTGCTGGTCAGCATCTAATTCACTTAGAATCTGTAGAAAATCTTCCCACACAATGATTTGGCGGATCTCCCCTTTGTCGGAGCCGTAAATATTTTTTGCAAATTTGTGGGCGATATCGTCGAAATTGCGGTCTTCTGTCACTTCTGCTGAGTTATCATAACGGATTGTGCCGCTATTCTGGCACAAGGAAAGCAGGAATAAAGAGGGGTACCCTCATTTTTATTATCAATTGATGTTTTTTCGGACTATTTATGTATGTTTGAGCTGAAAAAAGTAGTGTCAGCCTTGCTTATGCCACTTCCGGCATTGCTGCTGATAGGCTTGTTGGGTCTTGCTCTCATTAGTTTTACCACAAAACGTAAAACTGGCTGCTTCGTTGTTCTATTCTCTTTTGTTGGCATTTTTCTTGTTGCCTTCCAACCTGTTTCAACCAAGCTTCTTATGCCATTAGAGCGAGAGCATAAAGCCTTTTTGCCAGTTTCTGGCACCATCGACTACGTGATGGTTTTAGGGAATGGTCATGTTATTGATGACGAAATTCCACCCACCTCGCAGTTAAGCCGTGCAGCATTAATGCGCTTAACTGAAGGCATTCGTATTTTAAGAATGTATCCAGGTGCTAAATTAATTTTGTCTGGCTATGCTGGCGGTTCTGAAATTAGCCATGCGAGAATGATGGCGAACGTTGCCCTTGCGTTGGGAGTCGCGAAATCCGATATCATTTTATTAGAAGATGCGAAAGATACGTGGGAAGAGGCCCGTCAAGCAGCTGCATTCGTTCAACAAAAGGAGATTGTGTTAATCACTTCTGCGAGCCATATGAGTCGTGCATTGTATGAATTCAACGCAGCAGGCATTAAACCAATCCCAGCCCCGACCAACTTCTTAGCTATTAGCGAAATCAGTCAACCTTGGGATAAATACTCACCTAAAGCGCGTTACTTAGAACAAACAGAGCTTTATTGGCATGAGTACTTGGGCAGCATTTGGCAAAGATTGCGTGATACTGTCGGCCAAACACCAATGGTTGAAGCAAAGTAGTACTATCTTGAAACCCAAAAAAAGGAGAGCCGAAGCTCTCCTTTTTCTTTTTTAAGACTTAGGTTTGTTCAGTTTAATCACCAGCAAACATATAGCCTTCGCCGTGCACCGTCACAAAAATTTGCGGGTTCTTTGGATCAAACTCCATTTTTGCGCGCATACGTCGAATAAGAACATCAATAGTACGATCATTGGGAGCATCAACTCGGTGGCTGATCATATTCAAAATACGTTCGCGACTTAACACCTGGTTAGGGTAAGACGATAATGCAACCAAAAGTTCGTATTCAGCTTTGGTCAATTTTACGGGTTCGCCGTTACGGCTCAGCGCACGACGTTGAATGTCGAATGTCCACTCTCCAAAACGTACAATATGTTCTTCACTGGTTTCGTTCGCTTTCGCGCTACCGCTACGCGCTGCAGAAATACGCCACAGCAAGTTTTTAACGCGAACCAACAATTCCCTCAGTTCAAAAGGTTTTGTCACATAATCGTCAGCGCCCATTTCTAGGCCTACGATTTTATCAATGCTATCCGTGCGTCCTGTTACTAATATGATACCAATATCCGATTGGCTACGTAATTCACGAGTAAGCATCAGGCCGTCTTCACCCGGCAGGTTGATATCCAGCATGATTAGGTCTACATCACCCGCTTGCAGGACCTCACGCATTTCTGCGCCACTCTCTGCTTCGCTGACTTGGTAACCCTCATTTTGGAAATATCCCGCAAGCTTACTACGAGTTACAACATCATCTTCTACGACTAATACGTGATAGCTCATTTACACCACTTTTCTGTCTTCTTATTATCCAAGACGTATTCTATTCATAACTAGTAACATTTCTAGTCATAGATACATTAAAAAGCAAGATTTAGCGTTTTTATTGATTCAAAACAAGCTTACCCATCGCTATTAATAAACGTTAATTTTTGACCATAAAACATAATAATTATAGTTACTGCTATTCATTTTAATTGATTACACTTAGGGGATATCCCTAATTGACTTTGTGATGCACAACTTGAAGCATCATTCAGGAGCCCAAAATGCAAGAAGTGAAAGCTTTTAATGAAAAACGCGCTGAAATTTACTGGTGGTTTTCGAGCTTGTTCGCAAAAGAGCTAACAGAGAAAGAGCTGGAAGCCTACCACAGTGTTGAAATTCGCAGTTTTCTAGCAGGTTTAGGTGAAAATGAGTCGCTGAAACCAGCCGTTGATAGCCTCGTTGATGCGCTAAACCGATTGCAAGATCGTGAAGACGCTCAATTGGAGCTTGCTGCTGACTTTTGTGAACTGTTTTTGAAGACAGAAAAATACGGCGCTCTTCCTTACGCATCGATGTACATCGGTGAATCAGGTTTGCTGAATGACAAGCCAGCCGAGGAAATGGAAAAGTTGATGGCAGAATTTGGCGTTCAAGTAGATGAAAATCTAAAAGAGCCTGCGGACCACTTAGCCGTTGAACTCGACTTTCTCGGCAACATGATTATCCGCTCAAACGAACTTGAGCAAGAAAAACACATGGAAGAAGCCTTCGTTAAACAAAACGACTTTATCCAGCAACAGTTGATGTCTTGGCTACCTCAGTTTGCAGACAAATGTAAACAATTCGACGAATTTGGGTTCTACTCGAGCGTCGCGAAACTATTAGTTGCATTTTGTAAACTAGACAGCGCTTACCTTCTTGGTGAATAATTGCCGCCTATTTTTAGGGAGCCCGCCTATCGGGCTTCCTGTATACCTGAAATAACTGAATGTAAGTAAGTTGGGTATATTATTCGTTTGCCTTAACTTAGCTCAAAGACGCTTGGTTATTTAGCAGTCAAAATGTGACTTCAAATACACAAATCTCTTGCTGAAAACATTGCTAGTCAGTCCACATAGGGCTAAAATGTGAGCGCAAACGATTAAATATGATTTATATGTAAACCGCTGAAATATAGCGGTTTTTGTGTTTTTTAACAGGTTGATGGCAATTTCTCATCAGATAGAAAAAAGATAAAATTCATCGACCGATGCTGCTACGTACCCTTTTGTCGTACTTGGACCAACCGCTGCCGAAACACTTAGCGCCAACCTTAGATTGCTGGGTGTAAAACCATTAGAGCATCAGGTACATCCAACACGACATATTTCAGTAGCTCGATACAGGACACCATTTATGGCCACTATAAAAGACGTTGCTCGCTTAGCCGGCGTTTCCACTACGACAGTTTCGCACGTTATCAATAAAACGCGTTTCGTTGCAGAAGCAACGCAAGAAAAAGTAATGAAAGCCGTGGACGAGTTGAATTACGCGCCAAGTGCGGTTGCACGCAGCCTAAAGTGCAACTCAACTCGTACGATTGGCATGTTAGTAACGCAGTCAACCAACCTATTCTTCTCAGAAGTGATTGACGGGGTTGAGAGCTACTGTTACCGCCAAGGCTACACTCTGATTCTGTGTAATACGGGTGGGATTTACGAAAAACAACGCGATTACATCCGTATGCTGGCTGAAAAACGTGTTGATGGCATCCTAGTGATGTGTTCTGACTTAACCGAAGAGCTTAAAGAGATGCTTGACCGTCATGCCGACATTCCTAAAGTGGTCATGGATTGGGGTCCAGAAAGCTCACAAGCGGACAAGATCATGGATAACTCAGAAGAAGGTGGCTACATCGCAACCAAACATCTGATCGACAATGGCCATACTGATATTGCTTGTCTAAGCGGTCATTTTGAAAAACTTGCTTGCCAAGAGCGCATTGCAGGTTTCCGTCGCGCGATGAGCGAAGCAAACCTAGCTGTAAATGAAGATTGGATCCTTGAAGGTAACTTTGAATGTGATACGGCCGTATTAGTCGCAGATAAAATTACAGCAATGGACAAACGTCCGACAGCGGTATTCTGTTTTAACGACACAATGGCTTTGGGCTTAATGAGCCGCCTACAACAAAACGGTATCAAAGTTCCTGATGATATTTCAGTGATCGGCTACGACAACATCGAGCTTGCGGAATACTTCTCTCCACCGTTAACCACTATCCACCAACCTAAACGTCGTGTGGGTAAAAATGCGTTCGAGATCCTACTTGAGCGAATCAAAGATAAAGAACACGAAAAGCGAATTTTCGAAATGCAACCTGAGCTTGTAATTCGAAACACCGTGAAGAAAATGAACTAAAATTCGCCAAATATAACGATGTCAAATAAGCGCTCTAAAAGGGTGCTTATTTTTTGTCTCTAAATAACTTTCCCCTGACTTAGGTTTGTTAGACAAAAAATCTCGAATCTCTAAGTCTCTGTTTTATATGTAGGTAAATCACACTCGCTCACAACCTCGAGATCATCCCGCCTTATTCTCAAATATGCACAAACATGCGCTTGTCGACACTTTTTATTGAACCAGAATCACACTTTTACGGGTAAAACGTGATGTTAATTCAATATACGAAGTATGCTCATTCTGTCACGCACAGGGCAAACCATTCGAAAGGGTGGGACGCAAAGCCTCCGGCCTGAACCATAGTACTATATGGAAGGTAGCGGGGTTACCGATGGCAAGTGTGCAAGCGATGACTTTACCCTGTAATGACATTGCTTTTGCGCATGTTTGCTACTCTCTCGGACCTGACTTTTGGTGGCGTAATATTAATTACACCGAGATAACAAAACATGGATAAACCGATACTCAAAGACTCTATGAAGCTATTTGAGGCACTTGGTAATATCAAGTCGCGCTCAATGTTTGGTGGCTTCGGACTATTCGCTGATGAAACAATGTTTGCACTAGTTGTAAATAATCAGCTTCATATAAGAGCAGACCAACAAACTTCATCTGACTTCGAGAAACAAGGGCTAAAGCCTTACGTTTATAAGAAACGTGGCTTCCCAGTCGTTACTAAGTACTACGCAATTTCCAACGATTTATGGGAGTCTAGCGAACGCTTAATCGAAGTAGCTAACCAATCGTTGAAAAAGGCAAAGCTTGAAAAAGAACAGCAAGCAACTACAAAGCCTAATCGCTTAAAAGATTTGCCTAACTTACGACTGGCTACTGAACGCATGCTAAAAAAAGCAGGCATTGAGTCAGTAGAAAAACTGGAAGAGGAAGGTGCACTTAACGCTTATAAAGCGATAAGAGATACGCACTCTGCAACCGTCAACATTGAACTGTTATGGGCACTAGAAGGTGCTATTAACGGTACTCATTGGAGCGTTGTACCTCAAGCTCGCCGAGATGAGTTGATGAATGGCCTCCAATAAAAGTCGGCCTTAAAAACTATCTTGTAAAACCGCAGTCTAATCTGCGGTTTTTTTGTGAAATTTTTTCGACTTTCCTTCTGTCTTATTACATATATCCCAAATTGGAATCATAAATATGAATAAGAAACTGATATTAGGCCTAATCCTGGTCGCGATCATTATCTTTTTAGGCGTTAACTTTAGTCAGTATTTAACGTTGGAAAATGCAAAAGCCCAACAAGAAGCGCTGACCACATACATCGATCAGAACTTTGTTTTTTCGGCAGCTATTTACTTTTTTGCCTACATTGCAATTACCGCTTTTTCTATTCCTGGGGCTGCTGTGGTTACATTACTTGGTGCGGCTCTATTTGGTTTTTGGACGAGCTTATTACTGGTTTCTTTCGCCAGTACTATGGGTGCAACGCTAGCATTTTTAAGCAGCCGATATTTGCTGCGTGACTGGGTACAAAACAAGTTTGGCAATAAGTTAATCGCAATTAACCAAGGTGTCGAAAAGGACGGTGCATTTTATCTATTTTCCTTGCGTCTCATTCCGGTATTCCCTTTCTTTCTTATCAACTTGTTGATGGGCTTAACGCCAATGTCTGTAGGTCGATTTTACCTTACTAGCCAAGTAGGTATGTTGCCAGGCACTGCAGTTTACTTAAACGCCGGTACTCAGTTAGCAACAATTGAAAGCCTGTCAGGCATTATTTCACCTGCGGTATTGGCCTCTTTTGCGTTACTGGGGCTGTTTCCAATCATCACTAAATGGGTTATGAATAAAGTAAGGCCAACACCGAGTCAGCAAAACTCATAATTAGTAAGTGGACGTGTTTAATGAAAATATTCATTGCTAAAAACCCAGCAGAAGCGCATATCGTGTGCGAATTATTGAAAACCGAGCAAGTCTATTGTGAAGTCCGCGGAGAAGGTATTTTCGGTTTAAAAGGAGAACTGCCGTTTAGTGATGATACCGATCCTTATGTCTGGCTTTTTGACGCCAAACAACGAGTAAAAGCAGAAGGAATAGTACAAGCCTACCGCAAACAATCCGATGGAAATGAGTATCAAGATTGGCAGTGCCCGAAGTGCCATGAGGTAAACGAGGGGCAGTTTGGTGCTTGTTGGCAATGTGGACATCAAATAGGGGAGCCTTAATAACTCCCCTACTCCTACTCAATCGATTTATTCAGCGCTAAGCAGAAACCGTTTGCTGCTTAATAAATTCGATGGAATGTTGGTTGAAATCTTCAGGCCGCTCAACATTACAGACATGACCACAGTTGGGGATCTCTCGTAAAACACTAAGCTTATGCGCCGCAACCATTTCTTTAACAGGCTTAATAAACATGTAATCTCTGTCGCCCATTAAATAGAGTGTGGGAATGGGTAACTCTCGATCTTTAAAATACTTCATTAAAGGATTTACATCAGCAGCAAGAATAAACCAACGTTTAAATTCTTTTTGGCAAAGCTTCTTGGCCTCACGAATAAAAAGATGGCGAGACTCTCGCTGGCTTCTCTGTGGCATAACAATGTACGCAAAAAGTTTGTAGAGCCACATGTACGGCAGAATGTGCTTACAAAAATTACCTAATTTAACCAATATTTGAGAACGAGTATTGAGCCTTGTGACAGCGCCACCGAGTACCATTGAACGCACGCGCTCTGCTGATAATTCAGCAAGGTTTCGAACAATAATGGTACCAAGTGACATACCGACAAAATGAGCGGATTGGATCTTTAAATGGTCCAATACTTTCAAAATATCTTGGGTAACTTCCGTAAAGGTATAACGGCTGGCAATGAGCTCTTTAAGTAACTGATTTGACTTTCCATGACCTCTTAAATCGATCAGCAATAAGTTAAAATGTTGCTTGTAAGCTTTGATTTGCTTGAACCAGATAGAAGAGCTACCGCCAGCACCATGCACAAATACAACCCACTCATGACTAGTAGGGTGCAAATAGGTTTTATGAAAAAGTAGCGGCTGGGTCATATTCAAGTATCAAAAAGGTCGTGCTATTGAGTAAAAATCCATCCTACCACACTCCCCTTACTCAAGATAATAAAGGCACCTCATTCGGTGCCTTTCGTTACAATTTTAAGTCAATTTAACGCCGAATTGTAAAGTTGCAAATAAGCTTCTGCGGCCTTTTGCCAACAAAAATCTTGTTGCATCGCGTGCAACTGTACTTTATTCACTTCAGGTTCGTTTTGTGCATAGAGCAACAGTGCCCTTAACATCGTTAACAACAATGCCTGCGGTGTCGGTTCGAAAAAAACAAACCCCGTCGCTTCAGAAGGGTTCACATCATAATCGTTGACGCTGTCTTTTAGACCACCGACACCACGTACTATCGGCAATGTACCGTAAGCCATACTATAGATTTGATTCAAACCACACGGCTCAAACTCAGAAGGCATCAGAAAGAAATCAGAACCCGCTTCAACGATATGCGCAAGTTCATTATCATAAGCTTCTACGAAGACAAATTTACTAGAAAACTGTGCAGCAACCTCTTCTAGCTGAGCGGCTAGTACAGGGTCTCCGGTCCCAACGACAACTAGTTGAACATCGTGCTTCAAAAAATCGGCCAAAGCAGGCAACAAGTAATGCACACCTTTTTGCTGGGTCAACCGACAAACCATACCGAACATGGCTACATCTTTTTCAGGCAAATTTAGCCGCAGTTGTAATGCTTGTTTACACGCTTTCTTGCCTTGCGTCATACTTTGTTGGTCAGCGCAGTAATTAACTGGCAAGTAAGTATCCGTTTCCGGGTTCCAAGCACTGTAATCACAACCGTTCAAAATACCAACTAAGTCCTGCGCGCGTTGCTGAAACTCCCAAGCCATTCCATGACTGCCAAGCTCTGTTTTGAGTTCCTCTGCGTACGTAGGGCTGACCGCGTTTATCTTATCGGCATTCATTACACCAGCTTTAAGCATAGTAATATGCGTTGCACTCACCGCAGCATCGGGAACGTTTCGACAATGAAACTCTGGCAAGCACTGCACGTCTTCATAACTAAATACGCCTTTAAAAACCGCATTATGTATAGAAATGACACTTTTAGTATGAGCAAAAAACGGATCATTGCCATACCTGTGCTTGAGCAAAAATGGAACAAGACCAGTGTGCCAATCGTTCGCGTGTATGATATCTGGCTGAAAAGCAAGCTTCGGCAACATGTCTAAACACGCTGCACTAAAAACGCAAAGCGCTCACCGTTATCGGTATACGCTTGGTTGTTCTCCGCATACATCGATGGTCGATTGAAATACGGCTGACAATCAATCAGATAAACAGGATTTTGACCTAGCATGAGCCGCAGAACTCGATACTCCGTATGCGGCCATGATGTTAGTTCTGTTTCTAATACAACTTCTGCGTCAACGAGTTTATCAATACTGCTGTACGCAGGGATGGTAATTCTTACCTCTTGCTGTAGGTTTTGAAGGGCTTCCGGTAGTGCCTTGGCAACGTCTGCCAAGCCACCACTTTTAATGAGACCTTCAACCTCAGAAGCTACAAACAGAATAGATAAGTTGTTAGTAGCCAACTCGAGCTCCTTTCGGAATAACAACAATGCCCTCCTCAGACACGTGGAAGTGTTTTTTATCTTCTTGAAGATTCACACCAATCTGAGTACCAGGAGCAATATCGGCATCCTTATCGACAATCACACGACGTAAAACACAGCCTTCGCCAATTTTCACGTCACCAAGAAGGATACATTCGCTGATATCGCAAGCAGATGCAATATTACTGCGGAACCCAAGCACCGACTTTTCTATTCTTGAGCCTCTGACGTAACTGCCATTACATACCAAACTGTCGATGATCTGAACACGGCCATTATCAGAGTCTGTAAATGTCGCTGGCGGCAGTGGAGGATAATAAGTATGCAGCGGCCATTTACGGTTATATAGTGAAAACGGTGCGTCTTTTTCTAGCAGATCCATGTGCGCTTCCCAGTAAGCATCAATGGTTCCCACGTCACGCCAGTACACCTCTTCTCTTTCGCCGCTGATTTTGTTAGTACTGAAGTCATACACGAACACGTCACCTCGAGGGAACATCTTAGGAATAATGTCCTTCCCAAAATCATGTGATGAAGCTTCATTATCCGCATCTTCAACCAACTCAGAGAATAACACCTGAGCCTCAAAAACGTAGTTACCCATTGAAACTAAAGCGTAATCAGGATCGCCAGGAATTGACTTCGGGTTTGCTGGTTTCTCTTCAAAGCCTATCATGCGACCTTCACTGTCCACTTCGATAACCCCAAATTGCGACGCCTCTTTTAGTGGCATACGCAATGCAGATACCGTGAGAGAAGCCTGTTTCTCTGAGTGGAAGTTCAGCATTTGTTTAATATCCATCTTATAGATATGGTCAGAACCAAAAATACAAACTTGATCCGGTTCCTCTAGTTCCATAAAACGGAGGTTTTGATAGATCGCGTCTGCCGTTCCTTCGTACCAACGCTTACCAGTGCGCATTTGAGCAGGAATAGGATCGATAAAGCGGTCAGTGATGCCATTAATGTTCCAGCCCTTTTTTAAATGATGGAACAAAGATTGAGATTTAAATTGGGTGAGGACGTAAATGCGCATTAAATCCGCATTTACAAAATTGTTTAGAGCAAAATCGATCAATCGATAGCTACCACCAAACGGTACCGAAGGTTTACTACGAGATTCTGTTAAAGGTCTCAAACGAGAGCCTTCACCGCCAGCAAGAATCATTCCCAAAACACCAGCCATTTGTTGTTCTCCATATCGTTATAGCTTGGATTTGGTACTCGCTTGAATGAGTCATACTCGGGGAGTCAAGCGAATACATTTAGTAACCGTATTAGGAGTTTCTTTGAACTCTTACAACACGATAAAAAAGCTACGGCACTTCCAGTATGCAACGCCCACTCTTTTCTTATTTTTCGACGCAAAATGCACACAGTTGCACTAATTTTTGTAATAAATTATCTAAGCAGGTTCTAAATTACAATTTTTAATACGCCATTCTGTGTTCCATACAGTTCTTGCTTACTCAAGACGATATCTAGATCACACATGCAAAAGCAAACGATTACATTATGAAAACAATTTACGAACGGATTCACTACACCACCGACTTTTTGAGCTTAATATATAACAAATATATGAACGCAAAATGAAAGTTACGACGAATGTTTTTTACATAAAAAATACGTTCGCTACCAATAAATCGTGACTCTGGTGTTTTCTAGCGACAATGATGCTTGTTAAAGTGAGGAAAGGTCGATTAGAGGAAGAATGCGCAGGAGAAAACTGTCGGCCCCTACGCAAAAAAGGCAGCGATATCGCTGCCTTTTTACTTTACCTTAATGGTGCATTTTTATGCTTTCGCTTTTTTACGCTTATCTGTGACTTCCCACTTACCTTCAACAAAGAGCGCTGTCCAACCAGATGGTTTGCCGTTCTCTTCCGAACGAACGTAGTTCTCTTTTGTTTTGCGACTAAAGCGTACAACTGCAGGACGACCATCAGGATCTTCTTGCGGTGCGGTCGCTAGGTATTTGAACTTCTCAGGTAAACGCTCTTCAAAACGTGCCAGTTCAGCAACCAAAGGAGCACGTGTCTCGCGCGATTTCGGGAAGTTGCTTGCCGCCATAAATAGACCTGAAGCACCATCACGAAGTACGAAATACGCATCTGAGTTTTCACATGGTAACTCGGGGAAATGAACAGGATCTTCTTTCGGTGGCGCGACTTCGCCATTCTTCAGAATCTTACGAGTGTTCTTACACGTTTCACTCGTACAGTCCATGTATTTACCAAAGCGACCGTTCTTAAGCACCATATCTGAGCCACATTTGTCACATTCAACAACTGGACCATCATAGCCTTTGACTTTGAACTCACCGTATTCAACAAGGTAGCCTTCACAATTCGGGTTATTACCACAAACATGCATCTTACGCTTGTCATCAATCAGGTATGCATCCATCGCCGTTTCACAGATCGGACAACGCTTTTTAGCACGAAGCGCGGCCGTTTCAACGTCTTCTTCTAGAACGTTAATAATACCTTCTTCGTCACCCAAGTTGATGGTTGTCTTACAACGCTCTTTTGGTGGTAACGCGTAACCAGAACAGCCTAAGAACACACCTGTCGAAGCAGTACGGATACCCATTGGACGGCTACACGTCGGACACTCGATATCCGTCATGACGATGTGGTTTAACTTCATACCGCCTTCTGACTCATCCAGCTCCGCTTTTTCAAGATCGCCAGTAAAATCAGCAAAGAAGTTGTCTAACACAGCTTTCCAGTTCACTTCACCTTCAGCGATTTGGTCCAATTTCTGTTCCATACGCGCAGTAAAGTCGTAGTTCATCAAATCGTTAAAGCTGTCATCAAGGCGGTCAGTAACAATTTCACCCATTTTTTCAGCGTAGAAACGGCGCTGATCAACTTTCACGTAACCACGATCTTGAATCGTAGAAATGATCGATGCGTAAGTCGACGGACGACCAATACCTCGTTTCTCCAGCTCTTTAACCAGTGCTGCTTCAGTGTAGCGCGCAGGTGGCTTTGTAAAGTGCTGTTTAGGGTCAAGTGACTCTAAACTTAGCTTATCGCCAAGTTGTACCGCAGGAAGGATTGTATCCTCGTTTTTGCCCATTGGACGTTGTACACGAGTCCAGCCGTCAAATTTAAGGATACGGCCTTTCGCTTTAAGCGTGTATTCTGCTGCTTTTACGCTGATGGTTGTTGAATCGTATTCTGCTGGCGTCATTTGACACGCGACAAACTGATTCCAAATCAAAGCGTAAAGTTTGTGCGCATCAGCATCGACACCTTGCAGGTCTTCCGCTTTAACACCCACATTTGAAGGACGGATCGCTTCGTGCGCTTCCTGTGCCCCTTCTTTGCTACCGTACGTCAATGGTTTCGCTGGTAAGTACTTATCACCAAACTCAGAACCAATAAAGTCACGTACAGCGTCCACAGCCTCGGCACTTAGGTTAGTCGAGTCAGTACGCATATAAGTGATGTAACCGGCCTCATAGAGGCGCTGAGCTAGCATCATGGTCTTTTTCACGCCGTAGCCCAGACGTGTACTTGCTGCCTGTTGAAGCGTAGAGGTGATGTAAGGTGCTGAAGGCTTGCTCTTTGTAGGGCGATCTTCACGCTTACATACTTCGTAACTTGCATTCTCAAGCACAGACATCGCTGCTTTGGTTTCTGCCTCATTAACTGGCTTAAACGCAGAACCATCTTTCTGAGCAACAAGCAGTTTAAAGTCAGCTTTGTCTTTCGTTTTCGTATTCGCATGAATATCCCAGAATTCTTCTGGTACAAACGCGTTAATCTCACGCTCACGCTCAACTAATAGTTTCACCGCAACAGACTGCACGCGACCAGCAGATAAACCACGAGCCACTTTCTTCCAAAGTAAAGGTGAAACCATAAAACCAACGACACGGTCCATGAAGCGACGCGCTTGTTGGGCATTAACACCATCCATGTTCAGCTCACCAGGTGTCTGGAAAGCTTGTTGGATCGCGTTTTTCGTAATTTCGTTAAAAACTACACGTTTGTATCGCTCTTCATCGCCACCGATGATCTCACGAAGGTGCCATGCGATTGCTTCCCCTTCGCGGTCCAAATCGGTTGCGAGATAAACGCAATCTGCGTCTTTGGCGAGTTTTTGTAGTTCGTTGACAACTTTTTCTTTGCCTGGAAGGATTTGGTAATTCGCTTCCCAGTCATGATATGGGTTAATCCCCATTTTTTTGATCAACGCTTTGCGGTCTTTCTCTTTTTTAACGCGCGCTTTCTCTTCCGGACTCATCCCTTTTGTTGAGATGGCTGCGGCTTTTTTCTCACCAGTGCTTTGACCGGCCGTAGGCAGATCACGCACATGACCAACACTAGACTTAACAATAAAGTCTTTACCAAGGTACTTATTTATCGTCTTTGCCTTGGCTGGTGACTCCACTATAACGAGTGATTTACCCATAACTGACTCTAACGTCCTTCATAATAATGCGGGTAGAAACCTTGTTTAAAGGCCACCCGCATAATGTTCTATTTCATTGCTTCTTTTTTTACTATTGTGCGAGATGAAAAGAAGATCAACTGCTTTTTTGAAATTCAGATCCGATTGGTTGACAATTCATCGTCTTTATACTTCAAAGAGACAGGGTTCTGAAAGGTATTGAGCGGCATATCTAAACAGGCAAACTTAGCATCCGCTAATCCAATGCAATAAATTTTGTTACGCATCACAAAATAGTTTCGTTCAGTGGCTCTTCCATATCCTCCAACTAATCATACTTACACTCTAAAAATTGATCTGTTTAGGCTAAGTGAACGATTGACTGAATTAATCATGCAAACCCATTTTAGTTGTAGGTATACTCAGCGTTCTCAACTGAAATGAATGGTAGAAAAAGTATGTCTGATAGAACGTTTATCGAAGAGTTCGACCTTCTTTTGATCGCTAACCAAATCATCCAAGAACACGATGATTACATCGAAGGGATGCGAGCAACAAGCGTAGGAGAAAAAGAAGGTGTTTTAGTTTTTAAAGGTGAATACTTCCTTGATGACAAAGGTTTACCAACTTCAAATACGACTGCAGTATTCAATATGTTCAAATACTTAGCGCATCACCTTTCCAAGGAATTTACGCTGGTTAAATAGTAGCGGAAAACAAAAAAGCCAGAGTGTTATTCACTCTGGCTTTCCTGTTTCAGGTCAGAATATTTAGCAGCTTAAAGCCTTAAGTTTGTCGAAGTAGTCAGGGAACGTTTTCGACGTACACTTTGGATCGTTAATCGTCACAGGCGTATCACTAAGTGCCACCAGCGAAAAACACATCGCCATTCGATGATCATCGTAAGTATCAATCGCAGCATGCTTTAACTGAGAGACAGGTTTGACGATGATGTAGTCTTCCCCTTCTTCCACTTCCGCACCAACTTTACGTAATTCCGTCGCCATAGCTGACAAACGGTCTGTTTCTTTTACACGCCAGTTATAAACGTTACGAATAGCGGTAGTGCCTTCGGCAAATAACGCTGTTGTCGCGATGGTCATTGCAGCATCAGGGATATGGTTGTAATCCATATCGATGCCTTTCAATTGACCAACACGTGAAATTACGTAGTCATCACCCCATTCAATTTCTGCACCCATTTTTTCAAGCGCATCAGCAAATTGAATATCACCTTGAATGCTGTTTTTACCGATACCCGTCACTTTAACTTCTCCGCCTTTGATGGCTGCCGCCGCCAAGAAGTAAGAAGCAGAAGACGCGTCACCTTCAACCAAGAAATCACCTGGAGCGATGTATTGCTGACCGGCAGGAATCACAAACTCTTGATAGTCGTTGTTGATCACATCGACCCCAAACTGCTTCATGATATGCAGGGTGATATCGATATAAGGCTTAGAAACCAACTCGCCTTCGATGTTGATGCGAATTTCACCTTCAGCCAATGGCGCAGACATTAAGAAAGCGGTCAAGAACTGACTTGAAATGGATCCATCGATAGAAACTGTACCTGCTTTTAGGCCAGTACCAACTATTTTGAGAGGCGGAAAGTTCTCGTTTTCCATGTACTCAACGTTCGCACCAGCATCTTTCAGTGCCGTGACAAGGTGACCAATTGGACGCTCTTTCATACGAGGTTCGCCCGTCAGTACATACTGCCCTTCTCCAAGACAAAGAGCCGCAGCTAATGGTCGCATCGCAGTGCCAGCATTACCGAGAAATAACTCTACCGGTTCTGAGACAGAAAACGGACGCCCAAGGCCTTCAACGAGACATTCTGTTTTATCTTCGGAAAGTTGGTATTGAACGCCGAGTTTAGTCAGCGCATTCAGCATATGACGGATATCATCACTGTCGAGGAGGTTAGTAAGGCGAGTTCTGCCTTTAGCAAGAGCAGCAAGTAAAAGAGCTCGATTAGAAACGCTTTTAGAGCCAGGAAGATTCACTTCCCCTTGAATTTTATTGATAGGTTGTAACGTTAGGCTTTCCATTAAAAGTTGATAATCCTTTGTGCCCTCAACATACGATTTTTTATGAGAGCTAAACAATTCTTCGTGAATTCAGACTACCCAAAAAAACACGACAAAACCAGAGCAAATCGGCGCTAATTTATGAATATACTCAAGTAGCCTAAAGATGCAGAATTAAAGGCATTGCCAGCGATGTAAATAAGAGCGAAAGAGGCGCGACGAAACAGCAAGCTATTTCGACTTTATTTGACGATAAGCCAGCCCTACTGTGCATGCCTGGTTAGGCTACCTTAGGTTAAAATAACGTAGGATTAATAAGCGATATCAACCCTGACTCCATCATCAAAATATAAGATACGAACTTCATCCCCTCGACTAAATAGCATATTTTTATCAACATCTTGGATAACATTAATCAGCTTGTCGCCCTTCACTTTGATGAGTAGCTCAACTAACTTATATTCAACCGTGTATTGGTAATTACTTTGATTTTGTGCAACCGCTGCACCTGCAAGTGCACCAACTGCCGTCGCAACTTCTCGTCCTGTACCACCACCAAATTGATTGCCGACTAAACCGCCTATTGTGGCACCAAGTAGCGTTTTCCAACCATTATTTTTCGATTGAACGACCTCTTGCTGAGTAATATAACGGACAGAGTCAATCTTCCCATACACCACTTCATTTACCGGCTTGGCAACATTTCTTTCATATGCTGCGTTGGCGGCAAGTGGGAAAAACAGTATGATCCAAAGCCATACTTTCACAATATTTCTTAACCAGGTCATCATAAACTCCTCTGACTCCAATGTTGGTAACGACTTCTTATGGCTATTTATTTAACTGAACTCGATGAAACGTTCAACTTTCCCTCACCCTATAAAGCACTCAGCGATCCCAATGGTTTGCTTGCTTTTGGCGGTGACTTAGATCCCATGAGAATCCTCAATGGTTACTATCAAGGCATTTTCCCTTGGTATGGTCCTGGAGAACCTATTCTATGGTGGAGCCCTTCCCACGCGCTGTTTTTGATCCCTTAGCGTTTAAACCGTCTAAAAGTCTCAAAAAATTTCAGCGTAAACATAACTATAAAGTAACGCTCAATTTCGCGACAGAAGAAGTGATTAGACTATGTTCATCAACACGTCCTGCAGAGGAAACTTGGCTCAACGAGGAAATGCAAGCGTCTTACATTGAGTTAGCTAAACTGGGTCACTGTCACTCTGTAGAAGTATGGCATGACAACGAGCTCATTGGGGGACTATATGGCATCTGCGTTGGTCAACTTTTTTGCGGAGAGTCGATGTTTAGCCTAAAAGATAACGCATCTAAAATTGCATTGTGGTACTTATGCAACCATTTGGCGTCAAAGCAAGGTCAATTAATCGATTGTCAGGTTATGAACTCGCACTTGGCATCACTTGGCGCATTTGAACTAGAGCGTAACGAGTTTATGCAAAAACTACTATCTTTAAGAGAAAAACAAACACTATTTGATACCTATAAGCCCCAAGTTTTGCAGGATTCAGTATGAGTACGGATATACAACATATTCGAATTGGATTAACGAATAATCACCCTTGCAGTTACTTGCCTGAACGGCAAGAGCGTGTGGCGGTAGCACTTGATGCAGTACTGCATACTGAAGAAAACTATCAACTGCTGATGGCCAACGGCTTTCGTCGTAGCGGAGATACCATATATAAACCGCACTGTGAGCATTGTAATGCTTGCCAGCCAATTAGAGTCTCGATTCCGGACGTGACGCTATCAAAAAGCCAGAAGAGGCTGCTCAGTAAAGCACAGTTTTTACGCTGGGAAATGAAACCTGAAATGGATGAGGAATGGTTTGAGCTTTACAGTCGGTACATCTGCAAACGGCATAAAAACGGCACTATGTACCCACCAAAGCGTGATGAGTTTTCTCGGTTTGCCCAAACCAGCTGGTTGACCACTTCATTTTTACATATTTACGATGAGTCAAATCAATTACTCGCCATTGCGGTAACGGATGTAATGACTCAATGTTCGAGTGCGTTTTATACTTTTTTTGACCCTGACTACCCGTTATCTCTTGGCACTTTGGCAGTGCTCTATCAAATAAAATACTGCCAAGAAAACAAACAACAGTGGCTTTATTTGGGTTATCAGATTGATGAGTGCCCAGCAATGAACTATAAAACACGCTTTCAACGCCACCAAAGGCTAGTAAATCAGCGTTGGCGAGGGTAGAATACGCCTCAACTTTACATAATTACTATTTAGCGGCAGAATATAGCCCGCTAATATTGCCTAATTTCTAAAGAGGATTAAATGGCTAAAGAAGACGTAATCGAGATGCAAGGCACGGTCCTTGACACTCTACCAAACACTATGTTCCGTGTTGAACTTGAAAACGGTCACGTTGTGACTGCTCACATCTCTGGCAAGATGCGTAAGAACTACATCCGTATCCTAACGGGTGACAAAGTAACTGTAGAGATGACTCCATACGACCTGTCAAAAGGCCGCATCGTCTTCCGCGCTCGTTAATCTCTGATTTTCGGATGCAATAAAAAACGGAGCAGTTTGCTCCGTTTTTTATTGCATGATTTTTATTTCCGAGTAGGTTCAGACAAACAAAAAGCGCACGATAAAATCGTGCGCTTTTACTTCCCTTACGGGGCAGCGATTAATGCATCGCTGCCTCTTTCTCACTCAAATATTCAAATTTAAGTGTGTCGTTCACTAGCGTTACTTTCACAGTGCCGCCGTCGACTAGAGAGCCAAACAACAATTCATTAGCCAAAGGTTTCTTAAGTTGCTCTTGGATAACGCGTCCCATTGGGCGAGCACCCATCGCCTTATCATAACCTTTATTCGCTAACCAATGGCGTGCATCTTGCGATACCTCCATTGATACGCCACGAGCATCAAGTTGCACCTGCAGTTCAACAATAAACTTATCAACAACTTGATGGATAACGCTTTCATCAAGGCTGTTAAACCAGATGATGTTATCAAGACGGTTACGGAACTCAGGAGTGAACACCTTCTTAATTTCCGCCATCGCATCGTGACTGTTGTCTTGCTGAATCAAACCAATTGATTTCTTCTCAGTTTCAGCCACACCCGCGTTGGTTGTCATAACGAGGATGACATTACGGAAGTCTGCTTTACGACCGTTGTTGTCCGTTAGCGTACCATTATCCATCACTTGCAATAGCAAATTAAAGATATCTGGATGCGCTTTCTCAATCTCATCAAGCAATACGACTGAATGTGGGTGCTTGATAACAGCGTCTGTCAGCAAGCCACCTTGGTCGTAACCGACATAACCAGGAGGTGCACCAATTAAGCGACTCACGGAGTGACGCTCACCATATTCCGACATATCAAAACGAAGTAGCTCGATCCCTAGAAGCTTAGATAGCTGCACCGTCACCTCTGTTTTACCCACCCCAGTAGGGCCAGCAAACAAGAATGAACCAACTGGTTTGTTATCCACGCCCAAACCTGCACGTGTCAGCTTGATCGCTTCGGATAATGCATCAATCGCATTATCTTGACCAAATACCAACATCTTCATCTTGCTATCTAGGTTCTTCAAGATGTCTTTATCTGAAGAAGAAACCGACTTCTCTGGGATTCGTGCCATCTTGGCAACCATCGCTTCGATATCGGCAACACCAACCGTTTTCTTACGGCGGCTTGCAGGAGCAAGACGACTGCGAGCGCCAGCTTCATCAATGACATCAATGGCTTTATCTGGTAAATGACGTTCATTGATGTATTTCGCCGAAAGTTCTACCGCGGCACGCAGTGCTTTATTGGTGTAACGTACTTCATGGTGTGCTTCGTACTTCGGCTTCAAGCCCATCAAGATTTTAGTTGTGTCATCCAGAGAAGGCTCTACAACGTCTATCTTTTGGAAACGACGGGACAACGCACGCTCTTTCTCGAAAATGTTGCTGTATTCTTGGTATGTAGTCGAGCCGATACAACGCAACTTACCGCTACTTAGTAGAGGTTTGATAAGGTTTGCGGCATCAACTTGACCACCAGAAGCCGCACCCGCACCGATGATTGTGTGTATCTCATCGATGAACAAAATTGCATCTTCTTCTTTTTCAAGCTGTTTCAAAATCGCCTTGAAGCGTTTTTCAAAATCACCACGGTACTTAGTACCAGCCAATAGAGAACCAATATCCAATGAGTAAATCACGCTGTTTTGAATAACTTCCGGGACCTGCCCTTCTACAATTCGCCAAGCAAGACCTTCTGCGATGGCTGTTTTACCTACCCCGGCTTCACCCACTAGTAATGGGTTATTCTTGCGGCGGCGGCAAAGTACTTGAATAGTGCGCTCTAGCTCTTTATCGCGACCAATCAGTGGATCGATATTGCCATCTTTAGCGACCTGATTAAGGTTAGTCGCAAAGCTTTCCAAACGTTCTTCAGAATTCGGCTCTTCGACACTCTCTGAACTGAACGAATCTGATGATGGGTCTTCGCTTGCACCTGACGCTTTAGTAATACCATGGGAGATAAAGTTAACAATATCTAATCGGGAGATGTCGTTTTTCTTCAGTAAGTAGGCGGCATGCGACTCTTGCTCACTGAAGATCGCCACAAGCACGTTTGCACCTGTTACTTCGTTGCGGCCAGACGACTGTACATGAAAGACGGCGCGTTGTAGCACACGTTGAAAACTCAAAGTCGGCTGGGTTTCACGCGTCTCATCACTGTCTGGGATAAGAGGCGTAGTTTGATCGATGAATATATCGAGTTCGTTACGTAAAGCGTCAAGATCCGCTTTACAAGCTAAAAGGGCTTCCTTAGCTGCATCATTTTCCAATAATGCAAGTAGGAGGTGTTCGACAGTCATAAACTCGTGGCGTTTATCTCGCGCCCGAGCAAATGCACCGTTAAGGCTTGACTCTAGTTCTTTATTTAGCATAAGTACCTCCCGAAAAAACAACTTGGGTTGTTCGAGCAAGTCTTCTTTGTTTACGCTTGCTCCATAGTGCAAAGTAGCGGATGTTCATTTTCCCTTGCGTACATCGTAACTTGCGCTACTTTTGTTTCGGCAATTTCTGCACTGTATGTGCCACAGATTGCCTTTCCTTCATAGTGAATCTTGAGCATGATCTGAGTCGCTTTATCAATGTCATGTGAAAAGAATCGCTCAAGTACCTCTATGACGAAATCCATAGGTGTATAGTCATCATTATTTAGTACAACATTGTACAGCTTAGGTGGCTGAACTTTCGTACTTTCTCGCTCCAGAAGATCAGAGTCCGGAGTGACCCATTCAAAATTTTTACTCATGGCAATTCAAAGATATCGTATCAAAGGGTTGATGTTTTCGACCTATAAAAACAATCTACCACAAGCGTGCAGCGCGGTGTAGTGAGATATGGCACCGAATTCGATCTTTGATCGATAAAAGTTGCTACCTAATATAGAGACTAATGCAGGTCTTGAGGGGGCGCAAATAAAAGATGCTTGTCGATAAGTTACACATTTTTACTTATAAAATAACTTTCTTTTTACCCCCTCCGAGCTATTGCGAAACATCTCTCAGTCTTCTACCGAGATCACACTTCCTAACTGAGAATGGGGTAATTATCACGAAAACTTCATTTTTTATTCAGTTAGAGGATTCATCTATCATAAGCAACACGAACAGTATGGTTTTTCCAGTGAATACTACTTTGCAGGCTAATTGACCAAACTTCCGCGTATATACGAAAAACTGTTTGCAAATTTGTTAATCTCAAAAGTGATTTGTTTTCAATTATGTTTCTGTTTGTTGCTTAATGCTATTGACTGTCGGGATTCATTGACTACAGTGGAAAGTGTTGATGCATAAATCGTCATTTTGAATCCATTTGTTTTTAAGCAGCTTGGTGAATGTGATTTCTCATTGACTAGATGTTTGTTAGCGTTCGCTGACAATAGTAGTACCAGGTTAAAGGTATAACTTGGTTGTTGTAACAACTCAGTAAAAAATGCATGAGGGATGTAAAAGCATGGCTACAGGTACAGTAAAGTGGTTTAACAATGCCAAAGGATTTGGGTTTATTTGTTCAGATGAAGAAGAGGGAGATATCTTTGCCCACTACTCAACTATCCAGATGGACGGTTATCGTACACTGAAAGCAGGCCAACAAGTCTCATACGAGATTGAAAAAGGTCCCAAAGGCTGTCACGCGAGTAGCGTCGTGCCTCTTGAAGGTCAAGCCAAATAATTAGAGCGCTGTCGAAAAATAAAAATATTGCTCTCGAAACGTCATTTTGATGTTCTGAAGAGAAAAATAAACCCGCCAAGATAGCGGGTTTCTTACTATTTGTAGCTTATGAAATACAGATAGACCACATACAAAGTATTGATAAAAGAAGAAACACGCCGAAAGCGACGTGCTCTTTTCATCTATTTTACTTGTTAATGATCGCGTTAAAGGTTTCGCTTGGGCGCATCAACTTAGAAACCAATGCATCATCTAGCAGATAGTAACCGCCCAGTTCTCCTTTCACACCCTGTGCGTTGTTTAGCTCAGCGACGATTTTTTCTTCATGCTCTGACAACGCTTTCGCAATCAGTGCAAACTCAGCAGCGAGATCAGCATCGTCTGTTTGCTCAGCAAGTGCTTTCGCCCAGTAAAGTGCGAGGTAGAAATGACTACCGCGGTTATCTAATTCGCCCACTTTACGTGACGGAGACTTGTTGGTATCTAAAAACTCACCAGTCGCTTTGTCTAGCGTATCCGCCAAAACTTGTGCTTTCGGGTTGTTTGCCACCACACTTAGATGTTCTAGGGATGCAGCTAGTGCTAAGAACTCACCTAAAGAATCCCAACGAAGGTGATTTTCTTTTTCTACTTGTTGAACATGCTTAGGAGCAGAACCACCAGCACCTGTTTCAAATAGACCACCGCCATTCATCAATGGAACGATAGATAGCATCTTAGCTGACGTGCCTAACTCTAGAATTGGGAACAAGTCTGTTAGGTAGTCACGAAGAACGTTACCCGTTACAGAGATAGTATCCAGACCCGCTTTCATACGCTCTAGCGAGTACTTACAAGCATCAACAGGAGATAGGATCTTAATCTCTAGACCGTCAGTATCGTGCTCTGGTAAGTAGGTATTTACTTTCTTAATGAGTTCAGCATCGTGCGCACGGTTTTCGTCTAGCCAGAATACGGCTGGAACACCTGTTGCACGTGCGCGAGTCACTGCTAGTTTAACCCAATCTTGGATTGGTGCGTCCTTCACCTGACACATACGGAAGATATCGCCTTCTTCAACCGCTTGCTCTAACAATACGTTACCCGCAGTATCAACAACGCGAACGGTACCCGCTGCATCTAGAATGAACGTCTTGTCGTGAGAACCATATTCTTCTGCCTTTTGAGCCATTAAGCCAACGTTAGGCACGCTACCCATAGTGGTCGGGTCAAATGCGCCGTGCTCTTTACAGAAATCAATCACCGCTTGGTAAATACCTGCGTAGCTACGATCTGGTATCATCGCTTTGGTGTCTTTTTGTTTACCATCTGGTCCCCACATTTGACCAGAAGAGCGAAGCATTGCTGGCATAGAAGCATCTACAATGATGTCGCTTGGTACATGTAAGTTTGTGATACCACGATCAGAGTCAACCATCGCAAGTTCTGGTTGAGTTTGATAAACCGCTTGAATGGCCGCTTCAATTTCTGCTTTTTGCGCTTCAGGTAGAGACTCAATTTTCGAGTAGACATCACCAATGCCATTGTTTACATCAACGCCCAGTTCTTCAAACAGCTTACCGTATTTATCGAAAACGTCTTTGTAGTAAACTTTCACTGCATGGCCGAAAATGACTGGGTCAGAAACCTTCATCATCGTCGCTTTCATATGAAGAGACAACAGCACGTCTTGTGCTTTCGCTTCAGCAATCTCTTTCTCGAAAAATTCAACCAGCGCCTTCTTCTTCATAACTGAAGTGTCAATGACTTCTTTATCTAGTAATGGGAAAGCCGGCTTAAGCTCTTTAACTGTACCGTCATTACCGACGAACTCGATTTTGACCTCTGTTGCGCCAGAGATGGTTGTCGACTTTTCGCTCCCAAAGAAGTCGTTATCTGACATGCTCGCGACATGAGACTTAGACTCTGATGACCACGCACCCATTGAATGTGGATTTTTCTTCGCGTAGTTCTTAACCGAAGTTGGAGCACGACGGTCTGAGTTACCTTCACGAAGTACTGGGTTAACCGCACTACCTTTGATTTTGTCGTAAGCCGCTTTAATCGCTTTCTCTTCGTACGTGCTCGGTTCTTCTGGGTAGTTTGGTAAATCGTAACCTTTCGCCTGAAGCTCTTTAATCGCCGCTTTAAGCTGAGGAACTGAAGCTGAAATGTTAGGTAGCTTGATGATATTTGCTTCTGGAGTTTGAGCTAGTTCACCAAGCTCAGTCAACGCATCGCCAATGCGCTGTTCTTCTTTTAGATGCTCTGGGAAGTTAGCGATAATTCGACCTGCTAGTGAAATATCACGAGTATCTACATTGATGCCAGACGATGCTGTGAATGATTGAATGATTGGTAGTAATGAATAAGTTGCTAGCGCCGGCGCTTCATCAGTGATGGTGTAGATAATTGTAGGTTTTTCTGTAGGCATGAAATTTCCCTATTTTTTAATCAACTTGTTGGCTGATCAACTCAGCGTCTGAGTTGGTTTAATTGACGCATTGCTGCACGTTAGCAGTACATGTCTCCTCACTAACGCCACATGCGGTTCGCACTCTTTGTTGTAGTTTGAAGCTCTGGGCTCTGAATCCATGAGTGCACTGATATAATTAAACAAATAACACGAATTAGTCTATCATTCTGTGCGCGTTTGTTAGTTTTAGGCGCGCAAATCATATCCGATCATGAGAAAACTTAAAACTTTCAAACACAGTTCATTTACATTTTTGCAGGGTAGTTAACATGTCATCTCGTACAGGTCAGGAAAAAGGTCGCAGTCGTAACCAGTCTAAAACGGGCCATTTTAAACACTCAGGAGCTCGCAATGGCTCGAAGACTCGTACTCAGCAAGACCGTCGACCTAATCGCCCAACAAAAAGCCAAAAGCCAAAAGTGGCCCCCAAAGATCGTAAAGTCATTATTTTCAATAAGCCTTACGATACGCTCAGTCAATTTACCGATGGCGATGGTCGCAAAACGTTAGCGGACTATATCCCAATCAAAGATGTCTATGCGGCTGGCCGATTGGACCGAGACAGCGAAGGTTTGATGGTACTCACTAACGATGGCATCTTGCAGGCGAAGCTAACGCAGCCAAAGTCAAAATCGCCGAAGACTTATTGGGTTCAAGTTGATGGCGCTCCTCAGGAGCAAGATCTTGAAAAATTGAGAAAGGGAGTAGAGCTAAAAGATGGTATGACTCTACCAGCCGAAGTTGAAGTGATTCCAGAACCACAAGTCTGGGATAGAACCCCTCCTGTTCGTTTTCGCGCAAATATCCCTACCACTTGGTTAGCCATTACCATTATTGAAGGAAGAAATCGTCAGGTGCGTCGCATGACTGCGCACATTGGCTTCCCTACTTTGCGCCTCATTCGTCATTCGATGGGTGATATCGTCCTTAAAGACCTAATGCCTGGTGAATGGAGAGAAATCTCTCTCTAATAGGCAGAAAAGATAAAAGCAGGCTTAAAGCCTGCTTTTTAGATTCGTACTTTTTCAGTTAAGCCCTATCTAATGAACTAAGGGATTACTGCTCAGCAAGCCAGTTTTTAAATGCCTCTTTTTCCGCCGGAGACGCTTTCTGGTACATCGTCTTTAATACATCAACCATTGGGCTGTCGTTCGATGCGACTGTTGAACGGGTATCACTACTCTCAACTCGAGGCTCGATATCACTTACTGATTGTTGATGCTGATTCACAGTTACATAACTAACGGCAACACTCGCGATACCGCCAGCAATATTGTAGTTACGAGATTCTTGAGGGTAATTACGACCAATTTGAACACCATCTGACTCTAATACATCTTCGACCAAAGCAATAGGTTGACCTTTGGTGTCCAGCAGTTGCCAATCTAAAGGTGAGATGTTGTTTTGCGCTTGACGAAGAGTTTTAAACTCTGGTAGTTCAAACTTTAGTTTTTCATTTTCAACATCAAACTTAGCGATGATCACGTCACTGTAAACTGTCTTAAGGTTTTCGTTTGTTTCAAAAGCAGGTTGATATTTGAAGACAATTTGGTTAGTTCCGTCGGGGATCTCAATTGTCTTCTCACTAGAGAAAAGTCCCCCTCAAGTTTTGGCTTCTCCATATTGACGGCCAGTAACTTCACGTCTTCTGGAACCACTAAAGTCGTTGCAGCATAAAGGTTTGTACTGGCAAGAATAGACAACGCCATTGCCACTTTTAATGATAACTGCATAGAGTTTTTCATCCTTATCTTCATAGTAAAAGACCCAGCATATAGCTGGGTCTTACAATATCAAACTGGGTATTGATTACCAGTAGAAACGTGCACCAACACCGAAGTCAGTTTTAGAATCAGTTTCTGCAGTTGTTTTACCAGCTTCTAGCTTATCACCATCAAAATTGTAACCCGCTTCTGCGAATACGCGAGCCCATTTAGAGAACTTGTATTCAACGCCAGCGTAAAACTTAGATTGGTCGCCATCTTTCTTGCCAGATTTGTCAGAAGATGACATTACTAGCTCGTAGCCAGAGTAAAGTGTTGTTTTAGGAGCTACAGCGAACATGCCTGCTAGAGAGATACCGTGAGAATCGATAGTCTCGTTAGCTGCTTTGTCTTCATTTTCGTTGTAGTAGTACGTAGCACCTAGAGTGTGCTCATCTAGAGCGTATTCAGCAGTTACTTCGAAAGATAGGTTCTCAGTGTTGTTACCTTTAGAAGCAATCTTGTTCTCAGAAGAAAGAACGCCAGCGTGTACAGATAGGTCATTGAAAGACTTACCTACGAATACTTCGCGGATTTCTTCGTTTTGATCTTTCTCACCTAGCGCGTAACCAGCTTTTAGCCAGAATGCGTCATTTTCGTAAGCGTATTTAATTTGAGAAGAGTTGTTCCACGCGTGTCCGTAAAGAAGTGCAGAACCACCGAAGAAGTATGAGTAATCAGCTCCGTAGATGTCATCAGCCCAAGTACCTTCTTTACCAAAACGAAGTGTACCCATATCGCCCATGTCGAAGCCAAAGATGTGACGGCGTACGTATACTGAGTCATCAGTACGCTCGCTTGAATCAGCACCTGCACCGTAGTTGTCACCTAGAGCAACACCGATTTCAACTTCACCTAGAACTTTTAGGTTGTCGTTTACAACGTAAACACCATTTACACCCATACGAGAAGAGCTAGTGTTTAGCTCTGCAGTGTGGTCTGTGCTGTCTAGGAATAGAAGAGTTGGACGTAGCTGACCGTAGAAATCTACAGAACCTTCTTCAGATTTGAATACTTCAGCTGCGTTCACTGAAGTTGCAGACGCAACTACAGCTAGTGCTAATAGAGTTTTTTTCATAATTAATCCACTGCCTTTTCTTAGTTCGGGATATCCTTGTCCGGTTCCCTTTTTTTATATGTTTGAGATAGAGCGTTAACAAAACGTTATACAGCGCCTTCTCAAAATCTGGAGCTAAGAGTGCAAAAGATTATTCTGGCTGTCAAATTTTCTAAATACCAATGTAAAAAAACAAAAATAACATTTAAAAACAATAACTTGAAAAGTTTATCTTTATTTATTCGACGAACATCTAATCAATCCTCTTGATTTTTCATAATTTATAAAACCATTAACAATGAGATTTTAAACCCAAAAAAAAATACTAAAAAACACAATATATAGAATAAAAAACCATACAAATATCATATTTGGAGTTTTATATTTTTCATATAATGAAATTAATTTCATTTAGATAAGGTTCAATATTTTTTTGTGAAGAAGATCTACATTCCTCATAAAAGCATTCCGTTTTGTGAACTACTGTACAACTAGTGATGTGTGCTACTATTCGCCTCCAACGCATTTGAGGCCCGTATGCTGACCAGTAACATTCAAAAATCGATTCGTAATAGCTATCAAAACCTGCAAGATCAACTTGATAACTTTGTACCTAGAAGAGCACAAAACTACCTTGTTGCAGAGATTGCAAAAACGCTGTGCGGTCAGTACCACAAATCTAACCGAATACTGGTTGCAGAAGCAGGGACTGGAATTGGTAAGTCGCTCTCCTATCTAATGGCTGCCATCCCCGTGGCTGTACATAACAATAGAAAAGTGGTTATCTCAACGGCGACCGTAGCTCTGCAAGAGCAGCTCATAAATAAAGACCTCCCTCTTTTTCGTCGGATTACCGACCGAGAGTTTTCTTTTATTTTGGCAAAAGGCCGTCAACGCTATTGTTGTGCAGAAAAACTTGCTTCGTCTTGTGGTGCTGATGGTGGTCAGTTAGCCATGTTCGAAACCAAGCCTAAGCAAAAAGATATAGAGCTGTTGGAAACAATGCATCGCTCTCTTGCGCAAGGTAAATGGGATGGTGACCGTGATTCTTGGCCTAAAACCATCGATGATAAGCTTTGGCAACTGATTGTCAGTGATAAACACAGTTGCAATAACAGTCTACCGGGCCATCGCGGCTGTCCATTTCAAAAAGCGCGCTCGGAGCTGGATAAGAATGATGTCATCATTGCGAACCACTCTCTCGTCATGGCAGACGCAGACTTGGGGGCGGAGTAATCTTACCTGAGCCAGAAAACACGATATACGTCTTTGACGAGGCACATCACTTACCTCACGTCGCCCGCGATCATGCTTCAGCATCTGCGAGCTTAAAAGGTGCGGCAGCATGGCTTGAGAAGTTAAATCAGTCGATTAGCAAGTTTTCGTCGCTCGCAGACGAGAAGCGCGTAGCTCGATTTCGCAACGACCTTCAAGACGCGGTTCAGAACTTGATACCAGCACTGACTCAACTGCCTAAACAGTTCGATCCAGCTCAATTTGAAGAGAGTATCTACCGCTTTGAGCACGGTGAACTACCAGAATGGCTAGAGAACCAATCCAAAGAGTTAAAGCAGTTCAGTAAAAAAGCAAATCAAAGTGTGGCAAAAATTGCCGACCTTATTGCGGAAAGAGTAAAAGATGGGGAGCTTGCGACAAGATTGGCTGAACCAGCGCTTGCAGAGCTCGGCTTCTACATTCAAAGGTTAGAAAACCTAGCGCAAGTCTGGCACTTGATGGCTGAGCCAACTCGTGAAAAAGGTGCGCCTTTAGCTCGCTGGTTAGAAACCCACCCCGATCGCGAGGGTGATTTCATTGTGAGTGTTTCTCCGCTTGAAATTGGATGGCAACTCGACCAACAAATTTGGAGCAGGTGCATTGGCGCCATTTTAGTTTCCGCAACGATGCGTGCATTAAACTCCTTCCATTACTTTTGCCATCAGGTTGGTATTGATGGAAAACCAGAATCAGGCACACAGTTTTTAGCGCTTGCGTCACCATTCGATTACCAAAACCAGGCAGAATTGCTCATCCCTGCGATGAAATATGAACCACCAGCGCCTCAATTTACTGAATATCTTATTGAGATATTGCCTAAGTACTTGGAAGACAAGAAAGCCAACTTAGTATTATTCTCATCCTATTGGCAGATGAACCAAGTTGCGAAGGCGCTGTCTTCGGATTTCATAAAAAAAGGCTGGGCGTTGCAAGTTCAAGGTGAAAGCTCACGTCAAGAAATTCTAAAAAAACATAAAAAGCTAATAGAATCAAATAAAACTAGCATC
This sequence comes from Vibrio sp. M60_M70, assembly GCF_037162085.1. NCBI lineage: Bacteria > Pseudomonadati > Pseudomonadota > Gammaproteobacteria > Vibrionales > Vibrionaceae > Vibrio > Vibrio sp. M60_M70. The sequence continues at coordinate 1,149,387 of NZ_JARLUL010000001.1, read as the reverse complement.
TTATTTGGTACTGGCAGTTTCTCTGAGGGGCTAGATTTACCTGGCGAATTACTTGAAAACTTGGTGATTACAAAAATTCCATTTGGTGTTCCAACCTCTCCTGTCGAACAGGCTCACTCCGAGTATATCGAGAAAAAAGGAGGGAACCCGTTTATGCAAATAACTATACCTGACGCAAGCAAAAAGCTGATCCAGAGCGTAGGTCGCTTACTGCGTAAAGAGAGAGATTCTGGTAGAGTAACGATTCTTGATCGACGCCTAGTCACTAAGCGATACGGACAAGCCTTAATCGACTCACTACCTCCATTTAAACGTAAAATAGAATATTAGAAGAATCACCATTTATGGAAATGATTGAGCCAACTATGCTGTTGGTGTTGGCGCTTGTCGCTTTTGTCGCTGGATTTATTGATGCAGTTGCCGGTGGTGGTGGCATGCTAACCGTACCTGCTCTACTATCGTTGGGCTTGCCGCCCCATATTGCACTAGGCACCAATAAACTTGCGGCTACCTTTGCCTCTTCTACTGCGGCATTTACGTACTACAAGAAACGTTTATTCAAGCCTCAATGCTGGGGAAGAGCATTTGTTGCGACGCTTGTCGGAGCAACATTAGGTACCCTACTTGTGGACGCGATTAGCACGGATTGGCTAGAAAAAGGGTTACCTCTTGTTATTTTAGCGGCGGCGTTATATACCGTCTTCCATAAAACACCGCACTCTCCTCATCAAAGTCCAATTCCCGAGCCTTGCCCAAAACTTCATAGAAAACAGTACATGCAAGGATTATCCATAGGGTTCTATGACGGGCTCGCAGGGCCTGGAACTGGGGCTTTTTGGACGGTAAGTTCAATGGCTCTGTATCGGCTGAATATCTTGCTCGCCTCTGGCTTAGCAAAAGCAATGAACTTTACCAGCAACTTTACCTCTTTGATCACGTTTGCAGTCCTCGGTCATATCAACTGGGTGCTAGGCTTAACAATGGGGGTATGTTTAATGGCTGGCGCTTTTGTTGGCGCACATTCCGCCATTCGGTTCGGTTCTAAATTCATTCGCCCTGTATTTGTTACTGTCGTCAGTATACTGGCCATAAAATTGGCTTATGACGCATGGTTTGTAGGTTTGTCATGAACATTTCTCAACTCCAGGAAAACCTAGAACAAATGGCGAAGCAAGCCGCTGTTCTTGACCGTCAAAGAGGCGAACACCATGTTCCGCTTTTTGATGAGCGCTTATTTGGTTGTCGCTCTCGCTTACTTACTCCTTGCGTAAAAGAAGCAAAAGCCACGCTGGATGCGATTGTGCGTGAGCAAAATGAAGGTAAGCTCACCGCTTTGCGTGCTGAGTACCTCACTGAACGGTTAGTAGCGCAAATAGGTGCGATTCAACGCGAGATTTCTACCACCAAAATTCGCAAGAATGAGATCAAACATAGCAGCCATTTCCGCAAGCCTATTAACGTGCTTTATCAGGAACTCGCTCAACACCAAGAGTGGGCAAGACGCTTGCGCGAAATGGTGTTAGAAAAAGAACGTGCTGTCGAAACCGCTCCGAGTTTTATGCGTGCCGAGGCTCAGAAAGTGTTACTAGCGACCGAGCAACGTTTGGCACGTTGTGAGGCAGCGCTTCTGAAACTAGAGAACCAAATTACACATAGGGAAAAACACCAATAATGGCCGATCAACCAACCTCGACTTTAGATGACGCACCTGAAGAGATCAAATTGGCTGTCGATTTGATCTATTTACTTGAGAGCAATGAGATAGATCCAGAAGTTGCGCTTAACGCTTTAAAGATCGTGCAAAACGACTTAGAAAACAAATTAAAAGCAAAGTAGCCCAACGTTTCGCTCCTTTCACCGAGACTCGTTTTCAGTGCTCTTGCACAATGATACTATTCATAAAAAAGTACGCCCTCAAAAAGGATAAACAATGAAAGTAATCAGCTTTAACATCAATGGACTACGTGCGCGACTGCACCAACTCCAAGCGCTAATCGACAAACACCAACCAGATGTGATTGGCCTTCAGGAAATTAAAGTTCACGATGAAGCATTCCCGATTGAAGCTGTCGAAGCCATGGGCTACAAAGTGTATTTCCATGGTCAAAAAGCGCACTACGGCGTCGCAATGCTTTGTAAGCAAGAACCTCTACACGTACAAAAAGGGTTCCCGACGGATAACGAAGAGCACCAAAAGCGCATGATCATGGCAACGTTTTTAAATGAAAACGGCGAAAAGGTCACGGTGCTAAACGGCTACTTCCCTCAAGGGGATAACATCAGCCACGAAACAAAATTCCCATACAAACGTCAGTTTTATAAAGATCTGATGACCTACCTAAACGATCATCACAATAGTGACGAGCAATTGATTGTTATGGGTGACATCAACATCAGCCCTATTGATGCAGATATCGGTATCGGCGAACCAAACCGTAAGCGTTGGCTAAAAACAGGTAAATGTTCATTCCAACCGGAAGAGCGCGAATGGCTGAAAACCTTGCTAGATTGGGGCTTTGAGGACACCTTCCGCAAGCTATATCCAGAAGTGAACGATCAATTCTCGTGGTTTGATTATCGCTCTCGCGGATTTGATGATAACCGAGGTCTACGAATTGATGTCATTTTGGCGACCCCTTCTCTCGCGCAAAAATGTATTGAGTCGGGTATCGATTATGAATTGCGCGGTATTGAAAAACCTTCAGACCACGCTCCAATTTGGTCGACGTTCAAGTAATACATAACTGAGCAATAAGCGGGACTCAACGCTAAGCTTAACCCATGAAAAAGGGAGACTCTGTCTCCCTTTTTCATGCAAGTTACTTTCTACTCAGCTAGTTCAGCGGCCAAACCGTTTGACCATCAACACTGACTGGCGTTTGAGCAAATTCGTTAAGACAGTAGCCGGTATTGCTGCTTGCAAAGTAAGTGAGAGGCATCGATGGTAGATTCAGCGCCACAACCTGCTGTTTCGCTTTTTCTGTGAACGAGAAGCCCCACATATCTAAATAGCTCGTCATGTCTCGCTGAGAGATGTAGCTCAGAGCAATAAGCAACCAGTCGTTGTTTGAGATGCTATTTGCCTCTTCACGAGAGTAGTTGGTGAAACCAATACTCAATCGTCTCTCATTCCAAAGCGCATCATCCGATTTCAAGCGGTTAAACTCACGTTCAATCAGGTGCAATCGCGCCAATAAATGCCAACCATTTTGCAGTACACCTTCATGCTGCGTCGCCATCATCATTTGAATGTAAACGCGAGCTCCCCAACTCCAACCAGTTTGATTTTGCGCTGCCATGTAAGCGTTTGGATCCGCTTGAGTTCGGCTTGCTTGCAATAATTCAAACTGGCCTTTGAAATCTAAGCTTTGGCAAGTTGAAACTTTCCCCGTATTCTGGAAGAAACGAGACTTACTGTAATACGAGTAGTAATTAGTCGTTGAATGCCCTTCCCAGCCTGCAAATCGGAATCGACCTTTTTCCAAGCCATGACCAAGCTCATGTAAATCACCGTGACCGAGTGGGCTGAATGACCAGTAAGCATCGTATGGGTTACCAGAACAGCCGTAACCACACGTCGCTTGGTCAGCGTTCATATGCTTCACCATATCAATATTGGCGATTTCCCAACCTTGATTTTTGGCATACTGGATAATTTCCGGAACCCCATCGATACCCGGCCCTTGGAAACCAGCCAAGACATGTGGGTAGTTATGAACATACTCTTCTGTCGCCAGGGCCATTTCAGCTGGTGTCGACCACATCTCATCGTTGACCGACTCTAACATCTTGTCACGCTTTGAGTGCACTTCAAACCCAGGGGTGATCAGCTCGGCCCAATCAAACAAATTGGCTTCTAGCTGCTGAATAAAGGTGTCGTTGTCCTTCTCACTTCTCCATACAGGATGCTGTGCCACATGGTTAAATCTCAGTTCAACCGGAATATCATTTTTGTCAAAGTGAACCTGTACTGGGCCGCCATAAGGAGATGTCAGCGTGATGGTTTCACCCGCTTTAACTTCGTAAGCAAATGAAGTCAGCATTTTTGGTCGCGTGTATCCATCTTTGCTGAACTCATGAGTTGCGCCACTTCTTAAACTGTTGATGACAATTTTAGTCGTCACTTCATTACTGTCATTGCGCGTGACCGTAAAGGTCTCCCCAGGAAGCGCATACACACCAGCAGAGCGGAAGTTACGCTTTGATTCCATATTAATCGTTGCGCTGATTCTCTTTACTTCAGGGCTAAACTCACTACGGCTGAAGTTCCCCATATTTGGTTGTTTTGGGTTTACGCTTCGGCTGTTGTATTGCACGTAATCGGCAAAGTACGACTTTAGGAATTCGGTCGTTTGGGTTGATTGTTTGTCCATTGGGAACACAACCGTTTGACGATAGTGATCAGCCAGCAATACCATGAGTTTTTCGTATTGGTAGTCATCTTGATTAAACAAATCTACTTTTTGTTCATCAAGCTTTTTCAACCGATGGCGAATACTGTTTGCCCCTGCATAAAATTGACTTTCCATATTCGCAGTGTCAGGACAAGATTTGTCATCACACTGTGACAAGTCAACATTGAAGTTTTGAGATTCAAAACGAGACAACAGCGCTTGTTGCGTAGCAACAGAGTCTGGCACTAAGTTCATGAGTGATGAAGGCGCCCAATCAACCAAGCCTAACTTACGCCAATAGTTATCTCCCACATAATCAACATGGAATTTTTCCAAAATGTCTCGGCCAAGTTCAGTTAGTCCTCCATCCCAATGCAGGTATAGAACAGGAATTTGGGCTTGCTCAGCGTATGCCAGAGCATCGAGTACTTGTTGGTTGGTGTCGCCAGATTGCAGATGCTGTGACAAGATCAATAAGTTTGGAGTATTGGTTTGCAAGCAGCTAAGTAGCTTCGAACCATCGCATAGGTTGGCCTCGTTAAACGCCAACTCTTGTGAAACATTGTCGTTCAGCCAATTCCGAGTCGCTTGCTCATCAGGGAAGTAATAAGACTGATCCATTTGCGCGATGACAACGTTTGAAGTAGCTCCGCCTGACAACCAAGTGACCAGGTTGCTTAGCCATTGAGTCATCGCTGCATTCGAAGATTCGGGAAAGCGTTGTGCCGTTCTAAATGGGTTACTACCTAATAGCGCATAACGTTGACCATTAGCTTTTTCTCCAGCAACGCCAATTGACAACGCCTGATCTTTATAACCGCTAGCCATAGCCTTGTTGGTCATCAAGATGGTGTCGTTGAACCCATACTGAGGTGCCAAGATCGCTGCATCATGGGTTGGATCCCAATAAAGGCCAGAAAGGTTTTTCGCAATTGCAGATTTGATCGTATTCGACTGTTTCTTGTGCCCTTCCACAACTTGCCGACTTTCTCGGATGAAATCGTTCGGGTCAGAAACGAGCAGTGCATTACCAGTTTCCAGAGCTTGTTGAACTGGAGCTGGCGTTGGTTTTACTTGAGCATTAGGTTGTGACTCTCCCTCTCCCCCACCACATCCAGTGGCAACGGCGGCAAGGCCCAACGATAGAATTGTTTTTTTCATTTTTACTTACTAAACAATGGGTTTATCAAATATTAATGTAAGTACATGAATAAAAAGAAATAGTCTTTTGTATCGGTAGGAAAAATAGGAATGAAGATAACAAAATCATCAAAAAGCAATGGTACCCATTTCGATACCATTGCTGACATTAATTATTAACTTAAAGGACGTAGGTATGCCAAGAAGCGCTTCTCTGCCACTTTAAAGCACCACAAGATCATAAACGTCAGTGCCATGTAGAACAGCCCCGCCGTTAGGAAAGATTCAAATGGCGCATAGTAACGTGAGTTAACTAAACGCGCAGCGCCAGTTAGATCCATAATGGTAACGATACCCGCGACCGCACTACCGTGCAGCATGAAAATCACTTCGTTTGAATAAGCTGGTAATGCTCGACGCAGTGCACTAGGCAAGATGATACGTCTGTATGTCATAAACTTACTCATCCCATACGCTTTGGCAGCTTCTACTTCACCTTTGGGCAAGCCATTAATCGCACCACGAATAATTTCTGCTGTATAAGCCGACGTATTAAGAATAAAAGCGACTAAAGCACAAAACCAGGCGTTTTCCCACAAGGTATCTTTCACAGGAAAGAACTGATCCATACCGTAGTAAATCAAATACAACTGGACCAACAACGGCGTTCCACGGAAAAAGTAAATGAATCCCCAAGAAGGTAAGCTAAAGGCATAATTCGTACTATTACGTGCCACGGCTAATGGAATCGAGACACACAAACCGATAACCAACGCTAATCCTACCAGCCAAACTGTCGTCCAAAGTCCCTGAAGATAAGTTGGGAAACTTTCAATAATCAAAGAAAAATCCATAACTTACCTCGCATGAATACTGAACTTACGCTCAACAAGCTTGAGTAGCCCGGTCGAAACGCTGGTAAAAAACAAAAAGATGAGCGCGACAGCCATGTAAAAGGTAAACGGCATTTTCGTCGTACCCGCCGCCAACGAGCTCATTCTCACCATGTCATCCAGGCCGATGATGGACACTAACGCTGTGGTCTTGAGTAACACTAACCAGTTATTACCAAATCCAGGTAATGCATGACGAATCATCTGAGGCAGTAAGATTCTTCTAAACGATAAGGCTGAGCTCATACCATAAGCTTTCGCCGCTTCTAGTTCACCTTTGTCCACCGCCATGATCGCTCCGCGAAAAGTCTCCGCCATGTAGGCACCAAAGATAAAACCAATCGTGAGTACACCTGCAATAAATGGGCTGACATCAATATAGTCGGGTAAGTAAGACGTCCATTCATGGTTTGGATCACTCGAAGCAAACCACTCATTGAGCGTTTCGTTAATGGAGTACAGGCTATTGTTTAAAAGTATTTGTCCACCAAAGAAAATCAGCATCATCAGAACCAAATCAGGAATGCCGCGAATGACGGTGGTGTAAAGAGTGGCAATCGCCCTTGCCCATTTGTAAGGCGCTAACTTAGCTAATGCGCCAAGCATACCTAAGATCACGGCAAGAAGGAGTGAAAGCACTGCAACTTCTATCGTTACTAAAGCCCCTTTTAAAATCGAAGCTTCGTATCCTTGTAAATCTAGCATAGGTGAGTTCCTAATCCCTAAACTCAAAAAATCGACCGTTGACTACTTCTAGGAACAAGCCAACGGTCGCTTAATTACGGTTTATTCACCGTACACATCGTAGTTAAAGTATTTACCAGCAATTTCTTGATAAACACCTTTCTCACGTAGTGAAATTATCGCCGCGTCCAATTTCTTCGTTAGATCTTTATCTTGTTTACGCACGGCAATACCAAAACCTTCACCGAACCACTTAGGATCGGTCAATGACGGACCAACAAACTCGTACGCGTCGCCGCCCGCTTTATTAAGCACACCTTCTTCTAGAGCAGAGGCGTCTCCCAATACAGCGGCAACACGACCATTGGCTAAATCTAGGTAAGCCTCATCAAAAGAACCGTAACGAACAATCTCTACTTTATCGCCATAGTTATCTGTCAGATATTTGTCGTGTGTTGTTGCACGTTGAACGGCGATTTTCTTGCCATCTAGGTTGTCAAAATCCAGATTCGCACCCTTCTTGGCAATAAATTTGTTTGGAATCAGTGCGTATTTGCCAGTGAAATCGACTTTCTTCTTACGTTCTTCAGTAATAGACATCGCAGCGATGATTGCGTCGTACTTACGCGCTAATAGAGAAGGAATGATGCCATCCCAATCTTGCGCGACAATCTTACATTTCACTTGCATTTCTTCACAAAGCGCGTTGGCCATGTCTACGTCGAAGCCTTTCAGAGAACCATCAGTTTCTGTCCAGCTAAACGGAGGGTAAGCACCCTCAATGCCGAAGCGAACTGTTTTCCATTCTTTCGCTTGAGCGACACCAGATACTGCCGTTGCAGCGATCGTTGCTGCTAATAACCACTTTTTCATTTCCATACTCCTGTGATTGCTATTTTATTTCGTTTTGTTTGTTGTGCTGGCTTAGGAGGCAATAGTCTGCCGCCTAAAAATATTAGTAAATGGATGAGATAAACTGCTGTAATCGTTCTGAATCCGGTTTTGTAAATAGCTTAGCTGGATTTCCCTGTTCTTCCACTAAGCCTTGATGCAAGAACATCACATGGTTTGATACGTCTCGCGCAAATGCCATCTCGTGCGTGACCACCAGCATGGTTCGTCCTTCATCTGCCAAATCTCTCATTACCCCTAATACTTCCCCAACAAGTTCTGGGTCAAGCGCAGAGGTTGGCTCGTCAAACAACATCACTTCAGGGTCAACTGCTAGCGCACGGGCAATAGCGGCACGTTGCTGCTGACCGCCAGATAAGTGCCCAGGATAATAGTCTTTACGCTCATATAGGCCTACTTTCTTAAGCAAGACTTCTGCGTTTTCAATCGCTTGGGCTTTTGGTACGCCTAGAACATGAACAGGGGCTTCAATCACGTTTTCTAGTACTGTCAGGTGTGACCATAAGTTGAAACCTTGGAACACCATCGCTAGACGTGAGCGAATACGTTGCACTTGCTTTTCATTAGCAGGAACGGATTCCCCTGCTCGGTTGTTCTTCATTTGGATTAATTCACCATTCACCCAAATTTCGCCTGCGGTAGGCGTTTCTAGCAAGTTGATACATCTAAGAAAGGTACTCTTACCAGAACCGGAAGAGCCAATGATGGAGATGACATCTCCTTTGTGCGCGGCAAGAGAAATTCCCTTGAGAACTTCATTTTGTCCAAATGTTTTGTGCAGGTCTTTTATATCTAGCGCTGGTACATCATTCATGCGCTCTACTCCCTGTGTTTTTGTCACTGCAATTAAGGGACTCCGCCCTCTCTAATTCGGAACAAATTAGCACCACGCCCTGAAACTTGCAACAAATTATTAACCTAAATAATTCGAATAGAAAGATACGATAGCCAAATTAATATGCAATATATAGCAACTTATTCTTCAAAAGCTGAATATTAAATATAAAAAAGCCCCTTTAGAAGGGGCTTAATAAAATTACAAAAGTGTTAAGACGCTACTTAACCAATACCATAAAATCAGATTTCTGAGCATTCGTATTGACCTTCTCAGAATCAACTTCACTGATCACAAGACCATCGTGATCCACTTTAAGATCGGTCACATCACCATGAGAGAAAAGAGAAACAAAGTCATAGCTATTTAGGTTTGCTTCAGCAGACTCCACGACAATAGATTGTGAGTAATCACTTGTAGAAGAAACTTTCAAATCTTGTTTCACACTGTCATCGAATGTGTAGTAGAACAACTCCGGAACAACGACATCACTCTCTAAAGTTGTAAATATCTTGTGTGTTACTCGGTGTAGTGTTCCAGAGTTAGACTCTGCACGATATGCAAGGCGGCTAAAGCCTTTATCTTGGTCAGTGAAAGCAAAACCAGTATCAATAGTTGAACCTCTCACCACATGCGACGCAGGCAGAGCATTTAGGTTGTAGTAAGCGCTTGGATCAATTGAGATATCCCAATTTGCGTCCTGATACATCTTTTGGTTCAGCGCTACCGTCCAACCATTGATAGGTTTTTCAGCTGCAACACTGTAAGTCCAAGTTTCCGTTTTTGGCTCAAGCGGGTGGTAGAACTTTGTCGTTGACATAGGTAGCTCTGCAACTTCGTAGTTGTAATCACCAACAAGTACACTGATGTCTAAAGTGTCATATTTGAAAGATGTTGGGTTCAAGATTGGAGAAGAACCATTCATGCCAACCAATGGCAATGGTGATTCACTCGACCAATCGCGAATACCATACTGGTGCAGTTCTGTTTTCGCTGCGTCTGCATATTGCAGCACGACTGTCGACTCCATCTTCGAACCAATTGATCTTACATCTAAAGAATCAATAGAATAGGTAGGCTTAGACTCTTTCGCAATTTGAGATATGAAGTTGTACTCTAAGCCACCAGCCTCCGTTGCTTCATACTTAAGGTCAGTTCGGGTAGCCTTACGGAAGTTGCCATTTTTATTACAAGCAGACACCGCCTCTCGATTCATAGAGAACGTTGAGTTTCTAAGGTTATTGTCCTTTAAAAAGTCTCGACTGAAGCTGTTTGCCGTAAATACGGTTCCAGAAGCATCAAGCAACTGATAAGTAAAATAGCCGTCCTCAGGAATGTCTTCTAGAACAAATTTCAAAGTAGTGCCTGATGGGTAGATAAAGTCGCCTTGACGGACACCATTCTTGTCTGAATAGAAACCGACAACCTTACCTCCTGTTAGCTGTGCACTTACGGCTGGTTGATAGGTCAATACCTGCTCGATGCCATTGCCATCTACTCTACGGTCGTAAATAGTACAGCTGTCTTTTTGTGCATTTGTTTCACTAATGACATTTGGAGCTGCAAAAGTAAAAGTGAATGTAGTTCTTGGTGTGGAACTACCACCGCCACCGCCACCGCCGCCACAACCGACCATTAACCCTGAGATGATTGCCACTAGTGGCAGTACTTTAAGCTGTTTCATGTCTTTTTCCTAAACTGAGCGGCAATGATTAGCCAAAAAATCGTCTTTGCCCTGTAGAAAGCAAGAATAAAGCCAGCTTTATATAATCATCATGAATATTGATATTTACCCTGCATCCCAGAACGATAAGAGCAACAAATTCTAATTTTATGCAACTTGTGTAATGAAATTACACAAGATTTCACCATCTCATTCGCATGCCAGAAACTTTCTGTAGTTTTATTTCACAACCATTCTTAAAGTGATCTAAATCAATCACCCTAAATGGCTATCTTGCTAGACTCCTGCCAAAAGATGAGGATTTTTTTGTGCCTCAACACAATAAGTTATTAGCTATGCTTAGGCACAATGTCGACGTGTAACAAATCTAATAATAGCTAGCATAAGCGTGCCGCAGGATGCGGATTAACACAATTGAATGAAGAATTCATAACTTTTAAATATATGAGGAATCTATGTCAGACGCAGTTAACAAAACGCACTCTGATTCAGATATCGAGACCAAGAGCTACCGTGAGCTTCATCGTCCAGCATCTGAGTTCGCAAGCCGTTCAGACTACCTAGACCACGAACTACAAATTATGAAGCCGCGTCGTTTCGGCTTAAACTTGCCAGGTCGTGACTTCCGTTTTGAACTTGAAGATCTTGTTCCAGCACTTGCCGGTACGATTGGTATTATCGCGATGTACTCTGCGGTAATGATGTCTTGGGCTGAAGGCCTAACTGCCGCATGGGACCATGTTAACCTGGGCAAAGATTTCGCCATCGAAGTTGCCCGTGTAGAGATGCTCATCCCAGCACTTCTTTTCTGTGTACTTGCTTCTGGCTTTATTAACCCTAAAGCCAACCTAGCAGGTAACCACGGCCCAATGATCCCTCTTATTGGTACCATCGCGCTTGCTGGTGCTCACCCTCTTGCATTGGCAATTCTCATTGGTGTGTTTGGTTTAATTCTGAGCCTGTTAAAAGGTGGTTCAAAACTGGTTAACCTCACATCTGAAGGTACGGCTGGTGGCCTTCTCATCTTCTTGGGTTTAACCGGAACGATGAGCCAAATTAATTCCATTCAAGCTTGGGCTGTTGGTTTGCAATCCGACACAGTTGCCGCAGGTAGCATGGGTTACATCGGTCTAATCGTTCTTGCGGTTACCATTGGCCTATACGCGTTCCTTGCTAAAGTGAACAAACGCTGGCTAGCAATCCCTGTTTGTGCCTTCACTGGCCTTGCAATCGCACTTGTTCTTGGCGCAGGCTTCGATATTAAATTCGTAACCGAGACGGGTCTTCCAAACCTAAACCCAATCTACTGGTGGGGTTCAACAGAAGAAGGTTGGATGCTTGGTCTTCCTAATATGGAACACTTCATTGCTTCTCTACCATTCGCAATTCTTGCTGTAGCAATGTGGTCTCCTGACTTCTTGGGTCACCGCATCTTCCAAGAAATGAACTACCCACGTAAGAGTGAAAAAGTACTGATGGACGTTGATGACACAATGACAATGTGTTCTGTGCGCCAAATGGTCGGTACCGCTGTCGGTGGTGGTAACATCACATCATCTTGGGGGACTTACATGATCCCTGCAGCAATCGCGAAGCGCCCTATTCCTGGCGGTGCAATCTTACTAGGTTCTCTATGTATTATTGTTGCAATCCTTGGTTTCCCTATGGATGTTGCAGTATGGCCACCAGTTATGCGCGTTGCTCTTCTCGTTGGCGTCTCTCTACCACTACTTGAAGCAGGCATGCAGATGGTGAAAGACTCAAAAGATTCACAAGCAGCAGGCATCTGTATCTTTGGTTCAGCAGTCGTTAACCCTGTTCTAGCTTGGGCACTAACTATGCTTTTAGATAACAACGGCTTAATTGGTGATAAAGAGCGCGCGTCTCGCTTGTCATTTGTAGACAAGATTGTGATCCCAGTAAGCGTACTTATTATCTGTTTAGTTGCTATGCTTGCAGTTGGTATGCTTGAAGGCCAATATGGGATCCAAGCTTGGCTGTAAAGCTGACAGTTCAGAAAATGTGTGGGTAGCGCTAGTCGCTACCCCATTTTTATCGAGATTTTTGAGGATTTATTGATTTAGTTTAAGGTTTGCAAAAAAATTTTAGTTTAACCTCTAACTGTTGCTTAAAAAGAGAAACGTTAAAACTAGTGACAATATTTATAGTTTTGTAACTCGAACATTTAAATTTAAGACTATAAATATTGTTATTCATAAGAGTGTACTGTTCCCCTCTTTAACTTGGGGATAGCTGGCTCAACGGCGAAGCAGTACGTATTTTTTTCTACTAAAAAGGTAGGTATGTCATGGCAGAGCAATTTGCTAAAGCTTGGGAAGGTTTTGCTGCAGGCGACTGGCAAAACGAAGTAAACGTTCGTGATTTCATTCAGAAGAACTACACTCCGTACGAAGGCGACGAATCTTTCCTAGTTTCTGAAGGTACTGAAGCGACTAACAAGCTTTGGGCTAAGGTAATGGAAGGCATCAAACAAGAGAACGCGACTCACGCTCCTGTTGATTTTGATACTTCAGTTATCTCTACCATCACTGCTCACGATGCAGGCTACATCGAAAAAGACCTAGAAACTATCGTAGGTCTTCAAACTGACGCTCCTCTAAAGCGTGCGATCATCCCTAACGGTGGTATCCGTATGGTTGAAGGTTCATGCAAAGCCTACAACCGCGAGCTTGACCCACAAGTTAAGAAAATCTACACAGAATACCGTAAAACTCACAACCAAGGCGTTTTCGACATCTACACTCCACAAATCATGGCGTGTCGTAAGTCTGGCGTATTGACTGGTCTTCCTGATGCATACGGTCGTGGTCGTATCATCGGTGACTACCGTCGTGTTGCTCTATACGGTATTGATTTCCTAATGAAGGATAAATTCGCACAGTTCTCTTCTCTACAAGAGCGTTTCGAGAACGGCGAAGACCTACAAATGACAATGCAGCTTCGTGAAGAGATCGCAGAGCAACACCGTGCTCTAGGTCAAATCAAAGAAATGGCTGCAAAATACGGTTGTGACATTTCTCGTCCTGCTGAAACTGCACAAGAAGCTATCCAGTGGACTTACTTCGGTTACCTAGCTGCTGTTAAATCTCAAAACGGCGCGGCAATGTCTCTAGGCCGTACTTCTACGTTCCTAGACATCTTCATCGAGCGCGATATCGCTGCTGGCCGCATCACAGAAGAACAAGCTCAGGAAATGATCGACCACTTCGTAATGAAACTACGCATGGTTCGTTTCCTACGTACTCCTGAGTACGATGATCTATTCTCTGGCGACCCTATCTGGGCAACTGAGTCTATGGGTGGTATGGGTCTTGACGGTCGTACGCTAGTTACTCGTACAAACTTCCGTTTCCTAAACTCACTATACACAATGGGTCCTTCTCCAGAGCCAAACATCACTGTTCTTTGGTCTGAGCAACTACCTGAAGGTTTCAAGAAGTTCTGTGCGAAAGTGTCTATCGATACTTCTTCAATCCAGTACGAAAACGACGACCTAATGCGTCCAGACATGAACTCTGACGACTACGCAATCGCATGTTGTGTATCTCCAATGGTTGTTGGTAAGCAAATGCAGTTCTTCGGTGCTCGTGCTAACCTTGCGAAAACTATGCTTTACACCATCAACGGTGGTGTGGATGAGAAGCTAAAAATCCAAGTTGGTCCACAAATGCCGAAGATCGAAGGCGATGTACTGAACTACGATGAGTTGTGGGAGAAAATGGACCACTTCATGGATTGGCTAGCGAAGCAGTACGTAACTGCACTAAACGCTATCCACTTCATGCACGACAAGTACAGCTACGAAGCGGCACTAATGGCTCTACATGACCGTGACGTTAAACGTACTATGGCTTGTGGTATTGCTGGTCTATCTGTTGCGGCTGACTCTCTGTCTGCAATCAAATACGCAAAAGTTAAGCCAATCCGTGACGAAGACGGTCTAGCAATCGACTTCGAAATCGAAGGTGATTACCCTAAATTTGGTAACAACGACCCACGCGTTGATGATATCGCATGTGAACTTGTTTCTGTATTTATGGGCAAAATCCGTAAGCTTAAGACTTACCGTGATGCAATCCCTACTCAGTCAATTCTTACTATCACTTCAAACGTGGTTTACGGTAAGAAAACTGGTAACACACCTGACGGTCGTCGTGCTGGTGCTCCATTTGCTCCAGGTGCTAACCCAATGCACGGTCGCGATGAGAAAGGTGCCGTAGCATCACTAACTTCAGTTGCAAAACTGCCGTTTGCTGACGCACAAGATGGTATCTCTTACACATTCTCTATCGTACCTAATGCACTAGGTAAAGATGAGGGTTCACAACGCGCTAACCTTGCTGGTCTGATGGATGGTTACTTCCACCACGAAGCGGGTATCGAAGGTGGTCAACACCTAAACGTGAACGTTCTTAACCGCGAAACTCTAGAAGACGCCGTTAAGCACCCAGAGAAATACCCTCAGCTAACAATCCGTGTATCTGGTTACGCTGTTCGCTTTAACTCTCTAACTGCAGAGCAACAAGCTGACGTAATCGCACGTACATTCACAGAGTCTCTATAAGACTTTAATGAAATAACGTTTTAGTGATACAACAAAGGCTGATGCTTAGAAGCATCAGCCTTTTTTTATTTCTTGAATGAAAGTTGTGATATTACGAGAGATTTTGCCCACATTCTTACGTATGATGCGAAAAAAGTTAGTAAATAAAGTATATGAAACTCAGTAAATTAATTGTTCTTACTCTTCTTTCTCCAGTTGCGATGGCATCCACTAAGTCTACGGTCTCTTTTACACTCGACAATGATGGTATTTTCGGCGTCGACCAAGACTACACAAATGGTATTTTTCTTTCCTACGCAACAGGCCAACTGAAACAAGAAAGCCAATGGAAATGGCTGAGTCTGGCTGACTCAGAACACGCCAATATCGATAAAATAGAGTTGGTTCTTGGCCACAAAATGTGGACTCCGAGCGACATTGAAGCGGATTATCCACTGGTCAATGATCGCCCATATGCGGGTTATCTACATACTGAGATCAACTATCTTTCTTTGACTGATGATAAGGCCGTCCGCTACAACTTCACCATCGGTGCAACAGGTGAAAGTTCGCTTTCAGAAAAAGCGCAAGAAATCGTTCACGGCATAACAGGCTCGACTGACCCACAAGGTTGGGATTACCAGATCGACGATAAAGTAGCGTTTAGCCTTGGCTACCGCGTATTTAATAAATTGATGCGCAGCGAAGAACAAAAAACGCAATGGGAAATCACCAACATTAACGACATCAATGCGGGTAACTTCCGTAGTGATGTCTCTCAAGGCGTCATGTTTCGTTGGGGTACAAACCTAGCAAGCAGCATCGGAGCCGCCAATATTAGTGTTGAGAGCCCGTTCTCAGCGAGTATGCTCGCACAGGATACTTCAAGCTGGTTCTTATTTACGGGGTTTGAAGGTCGTTACCGTTTCAATGACATGACCATCGAAGGTGATCGCCCTGGTATTCCTGAGCCATCCGCGCCATACGACGTCACACTGCAAAATTGGCAAGCAAGCGCCGTAGCGGGTGCAACTTGGTATAACCAAAATTACGGTGCAAGCCTAACCTTTACGATAAAAACGCCAGATTATGAAGAATCCCAAACTGATATTTATGGGACAGGCTCCTTCTCTGTGTTCGCCTTTTTCTAAAAGCTGACTTATCCCTGTATCCGCACCAATCTAAATACGAGGCAAGTTCTCTCGTTTGGTATTAACTAACCCTGTGATCAAGCATTTATTTAGATTGGTCTATCTATTTTCTTTCTTCACATAACCTTGCCTTTAGTACCGACAAAGCTGTTTTAACCCTGCTTTTTGTAATAAAATAACAGCTAGAATTTACTAGTAATGAGAGCAAAAGATGTCAACAACTGGTCGTATTCACTCATTTGAGTCATGTGGTACCGTAGACGGACCTGGTATTCGTTTTATCGTCTTCTTGCAAGGTTGTTTGATGCGCTGTAAGTATTGCCACAATCGCGATACATGGGATACGCATGATGGCAAAGAAGTTACGGTTGAAGAGATCATTTCCGAAGCGAAAAGTTACCGCCACTTCATGAATGCATCAGGTGGTGGTGTTACTTGTTCTGGCGGCGAAGCGATGCTTCAGCCTGAATTTGTACGAGACTTTTTCCGCGCAGCTAAGGCAGAAGGTATTCATACGTGTCTAGATACGAACGGTTATGTTCGTAAACACACTGATGTTATCGATGAAGTACTGGATGCAACAGACTTAGTAATGCTTGATATCAAGCACATGAAAGATGAAGTGCACCAAGATCTCATCGGCGTATCGAACCGACGTACATTGGACTTTGCTCGTTACTTGCAAAAAATCGGAAAGAAAACTTGGATTCGCTATGTAGTCGTGCCAGGTTACACGGATGATCCTGAAGCAGCACACATGCTTGGTGAGTTTATTAAAGATATGGATAACATCGAAAAGATCGAGTTACTTCCTTATCACAAATTGGGTGCCCATAAATGGGAAGCATTGGGCTTAGAATACCCACTCGAAGGGGTAAACCCTCCACCGAAAGAAACCATGGACGAGATTCAATCCATTCTTGCTCAGTACAACGATAACGTAAAATACTAAGTGAACAGCAAGACTAACCTCTTTAAAATACCAGCATATTGCTGGTATTTTTTTAACTATACCTAAGTACCTTCAATGAATCTCTATGAGGTGATTTAGGTATAAAAAGAACAATAGAAATGATTGCGTCATGATCGCATAGGAAGGAAGTAACATGGATTGGTTTAACTTGGGCTCTCTGGTTGTCATACTTTGGATAGTGCTCGCCTACTGTCTACCAGATTGGAAAAAAGTAGTTTGGCCCAAGCTTGAAAAGGAAAAAGCATTTCAGCACCTCGTTTTTGCAACACTCTTTTTTTCAGCATCCTATGGGCAACTCAAGCAGGCGTAAAAGAAGGACTACAGATTCATTTTCTCGCGCTAACAACGCTGACGATGATGTATGGTTGGCGTATGGCCTTTCTAATCAGTATCCCCGCAATGCTGGTCAACCACCTGCTACATGATGTGTCGTTGTTGCAGTTACCCACGTCTTTAGTATTGTCTGCCCTGCTTCCTATCTTCATTAGTTACCTCGTCTTTCTTTTGAGTTATCACTACTTGCCAAGAAACATTTTTGTGTTCATCTTCGTTGCAGGTTTTTTCAACGGCGCGATAACAGGAAGCCTGCATCTGCTGATTAACTCCTTTTACCATTTATCGGTTGGTCATTACGATTGGGAAACCATTCAACATAACTACTTTATTTTTGTACCGTTGCTTGCCTTCCCTGAGGGCCTATTAAATGGTATGTCACTGGCGGTTTTAACCGTATTCAAGCCAGAGTGGCTAAGAGTATTTTCAGACCGAGACTACATATACAATCATTACCATAAATAAGTGTTTTTAAACTGGTCAAAAGTGACAGTTCTTGCCATTTTTTAGTATTAAATATGTGTTGAGATCATGTTTCACTCATGTCTTAAGCGTTAACCTAAGCACATTAAAAATGTATTAGATATCTAGTGAGGTCATCATGGAAATGTCAAACGCTCAACGTTTGATTCTATCAAACCAATACAACCTTATGTCTCAACTTGATCCAAGTAATGCGGCCAAATACAAACGCTTACAAACGATCGTTGAACGTGGCTATGAGCTACAAATGCGTGAGTTGAATAAAGATTTCGGCTGTCTGTCAGAAGCGGAGTGTCGTGAGATCATCGACGTTATGGAGATGTATCACGCGATGCAAGAATCTTACAACATGCTCGATACCGAAGATCGTAACAAAGTGGATCAGCGCCGCTTGCAGTTCCTTGGGTTTGATATTGCTTCAGAGGCCCAACAAGTCCATTACGTACGCTTCCTTATTGATTCTGAAGGTCTGTACCCTCAATTTGATAAAGCAGACCATCACTTTAACAGCCAAATGCCAATGCTGGATAAATACCGTCGTATGCTACAAACTTGGCGCAACTGTCCTCGTCAGTACCATTTATGCGAAAACGAGCTTGCACAAATCTTCAGCGCATAAAATATTCGTCTACGAAAAGGAAAGCACTCGCTTTCCTTTTTTATTTGCCCTGTCACAACCTTACCGCTGCTTTTTCACCTTCTTACGCTTCCCTTGTGCGATGTAGAGCAATGAATCACTGAGACTCTTCTGTCTTTGCCAAATATTTGATTTCTATTGCACCTATTTACGACATAAATTCATCTTCAGTGAAAGAGTGATTCAAATGTCACTTTTGCAATAAATTCATAATTGTTAAGCAAAATTGCAAATCCCCGACTAGGCTTAAGTAGAGAAAGGCTGTGATTGAAAGATTCATACCCACCGCTCACCGTTGTAATGAAAAAACTGTCCATAAAGCAAAGTCTTTGGTGTCGCCAATCTTACATCCTGTACGAACCAAATGTGATAACAGGACGTATATTCAAACAACAAGGAGCATAACAATAGGTGGGAAAGCCTGAATCAACGTTCGTCGGTAGACTGACTATTAAAGGGGAAAGCGACATGAGTATTTTCGACCACTATCAATCAAGATATGAAGCTGCAAAAGATGAAGAGATGTCGTTACAGGAGTTTCTAGCCCTGTGTAAGGATGACAAAAGCGCTTATGCTAATGCAGCAGAACGCCTACTGATGGCGATCGGTGAACCAGAGATAATCGATACGGCAAAAGACCCGAGATTGAGCCGCATCTTCTCGAATCGTGTTATCTCTCGTTATGAAACCTTTAAAGATTTTTATGGTATGGAAGATGCCATAGAGCAAATTGTGTCTTACCTAAAACACGCGGCGCAAGGTTTAGAGGAACGTAAGCAGATCCTTTACCTACTCGGTCCTGTCGGCGGTGGTAAGTCCTCACTTGCTGAAAAACTTAAGGCTCTGATGGAACAGATGCCTATCTATGTACTTACTGCCAATGGCGAACGTAGCCCAGTGAATGACCATCCATTCTGTCTATTCAAAGCCACGGAAGACGGCGATATTTTGAAAAAAGAATATGGTATCGAGCAACGTTATCTTCGCTCGATTATGTCGCCATGGGCCGCTAAACGCCTTCATGAATTTGGCGGTGATATCACTAAATTTAAAGTAGTGAAAGTTCGCCCTTCAATTCTCGATCAGATCGGTATTGCTAAAACAGAACCTGGGGATGAAAACAACCAAGATATTTCATCACTGGTTGGTAAAGTCGATATCCGTAAACTCGAACATTATTCGCAAGACGACCCAGATGCCTACAGCTACTCCGGTGCGCTGTGTAAAGCAAATCAAGGTTTAATGGAATTCGTTGAGATGTTCAAGGCGCCGATCAAAGTACTTCACCCACTTTTGACGGCAACGCAAGAAGGTAACTTCAACGGTACTGAAGGTCTATCTGCGATTCCATTCGACGGTATGATTCTGGCTCACTCGAACGAATCTGAGTGGCAGACTTTCCGTAACAACAAAAATAACGAAGCCTTCCTCGACCGTGTGTACATTGTAAAAGTACCTTACTGTCTCCGCGTATCCGAAGAAGTGAAAATCTACCAAAAACTGCTTGAAAACAGTGAGCTGTCTCAGGCTCCTTGTTCTCCAAGCACGCTCGAAACTCTAGCGCAATTCAGTATTCTTTCACGCCTGAAAGAGCCTGAAAACTCATCCATTTTCTCAAAAATGCGCGTCTACGATGGTGAAACACTCAAAGACACCGATCCGAAAGCGAAAAGCTATCAAGAGTATCGTGATTATGCGGGTGTCGATGAAGGCATGAATGGTCTCTCTACACGTTTCGCCTTTAAGATTTTGTCGCGCGTATTTAACTTCGACCAAACCGAGGTGGCAGCCAACCCTGTACACCTGTTCTATGTGATTGAACAACAGGTTGAACGTGAACAGTTCCCTGCTGAAACGGCAGAGAAATATCTCGAGTTTTTGAAAGGCTATCTAGTGCCTCGCTACGTTGAATTTATCGGTAAAGAGATTCAGACCGCTTATCTCGAGTCTTACTCTGAATACGGTCAGAATATCTTCGACCGCTATGTCACCTATGCAGACTTCTGGATTCAAGACCAAGAGTACCGAGATCCAGAAACTGGTCAGCTATTTGATCGATCTTCACTGAACGCTGAACTAGAGAAGATCGAGAAAACCGCTGGTATTTCTAACCCGAAAGATTTCCGAAACGAAATCGTTAACTTTGTGCTTCGTGCGAAAGCGAATAACAATGGTCAAAACCCGGTTTGGACCAGCTACGAAAAACTGCGCACAGTAATCGAGAAGAAAATGTTCTCCAATACCGAAGAGCTACTTCCGGTTATCTCATTTAATGCGAAAACCTCTTCTGAAGATCAGAAGAAGCATGACGACTTTGTCGCTCGCATGATGGAAAAAGGCTATACCGAGAAACAGGTTCGCCTACTTTCTGAGTGGTACCTACGAGTACGTAAGTCATCCTAACCCAGTATTGAGTTAGGTCGCTTGTGAAACATGAAGAGGGCTATTTCATGGCGCAATTTATAGACCGAAGGCTCAATGGCAAGAACAAGAGCGCTGTTAATCGACAGCGCTTCTTGAAGCGCCACAAAGAGCAAATAAAAGAGTCGGTAGCAGACGCAGTGAATCGACGCTCGATTACGAATACGGAAACGGGCGAAGACGTCTCTATCCCTCACAAAGACATCAATGAACCGATCTTTCATCAAGGCAAAGGTGGTGTTCGCGAACGAGTTCATCCCGGCAATGACCAATTCATTACTGGTGATAAAATTGAGCGTCCCAAAGGTGGCGGTCAAGGTGGTGGCTCGGGAGAAGGCAATGCCAGTCCAGATGGAGAAGGCCAAGACGAATTTGTATTCCAAATATCAAAAGATGAGTACCTCGATATTTTGTTCGAAGATCTCGAGCTGCCTAATCTAGAAAAAAACCAAATTGCCAAAATTACTGAATGGAAAACGCACCGCGCAGGCTTTCAAACTGCTGGTATCCCTTCAAACATTGCGGTTGTACGTTCGCTACAACAATCTCTTGCACGACGTACGGCAATGACCGCAGGTAAGAAACGTCTTCTCAAAGAGCTAGAAGATGAACTTGCTCGTATCAAAAACATTGAACCCGCTCAGCAGTTTGAAGAGAACCGCTTGAAGGCTGAAATTGAAGAGCTGCGTAAGAAAATTGAGGGGGTTCCATTTATTGACACCTTCGACTTACGCTTTAAAAACTATGAAAAACGCCCTGTACCATCTAGTCAAGCTGTGATGTTTTGTTTGATGGACGTATCGGGCTCGATGGATCAAGCAACGAAAGACATCGCAAAACGTTTTTACGTTCTGTTATACCTGTTTTTAACTCGTACTTACGAGAATGTAGACGTCGTCTTTATTCGCCACCACACCCAAGCGAAAGAAGTGGACGAACACGAGTTCTTCTACTCGCAAGAGACCGGGGGCACTATTGTATCCAGCGCATTGAAACTGATGGACGAAATCGTAAAAGAGCGCTATCCAATTGGACAATGGAACATTTATGCTGCGCAAGCATCTGATGGCGATAACTGGGCAGATGACTCGCCAAGATGCCGCGATCTATTAGTGAACAAACTACTGCCAAACTGTCAGTACTACTCCTACATAGAAATTACGCGACGCTCGCACCAAACTCTATGGCATGAGTACGAAAAACTCACCGATGAATTTCCGAACTTCGCAATGAAAAACATTCGCTCTGTGGAGGATATTTTCCCAGTCTTCCGTGAACTATTCCAAAAAGAAACGGCGTAAGGAGGCTAGCGATGAGTACCGCAACGAAAAACCTCTCAGGAGAGGCGCCTAAGAAGCGTAATAGTAAAATGCTGCCAGATGGACCGGATTGGACATTTGAGCTGTTGGAACGCTACCACAAAGAGATTAAGCGTGTCGCACAACACTATCGCCTAGACACTTACCCTAACCAGATAGAAGTGATTACTTCCGAGCAAATGATGGATGCCTACTCAAGTATTGGTATGCCCATCAATTACAACCACTGGTCGTTTGGTAAGAAGTTCATCCAAACGGAGCAGAACTATAAGCATGGTCAAATGGGGTTAGCCTACGAGATTGTCATTAACTCCAATCCGTGTATCGCTTATTTGATGGAAGAAAATACCGTGACAATGCAAGCGCTGGTGATTGCTCACGCTTGTTACGGGCACAACTCTTTCTTCAAAGGTAATTATCTGTTCCAAACCTGGACGGACGCTAGCTCCATCATCGATTATTTGCTGTTTGCCAAAAAGTATTTAGCTGAATGTGAGGAGCGATATGGAGTACAGGAAGTGGAAAAACTGCTCGACTCCTGCCACGCCTTAATGAACTTTGGTGTGGATCGTTACAAGCGACCAGAGAAAATCTCCATTACCGAAGAGAAAGCGCGACAAGAAGAACGCGAGGCATACTTACAGTCTCAAGTGAATGAATTGTGGCGCACAGTACCAAGAGCCAAAACCAAAGAGGAAGATCTTAAAGAGCGATTCCCAAGCGAGCCTCAGGAAAACTTGCTCTACTTTTTCGAAAAGCATGCCCCGCTACTAGAGCCGTGGCAACGTGAAGTCGTGCGGATTGTACGCAAAATCAGTCAGTATTTTTATCCGCAAAAACAAACGCAGGTCATGAACGAAGGCTGGGCAACATTCTGGCATTACACCATTCTCAACCATCTTTACGATGAGGGTTTGGTATCCGAAAAGTTCATTCTAGAGTTCTTACATAGCCATACCAGTGTGGTAGCTCAACCGCCTTATAACAGTCCTTACTTTAATGGTATTAATCCATACGCCTTGGGCTTTGCTATGTTCCGAGATATTAAACGTATCTGTGAAGAACCCACTGATGAGGACAAGGAGTGGTTTCCGGACTTGGCAGGAACCGATTGGTTAGATGCAGTACATTTCGCGATGCATAATTTCAAAGATGAAAGCTTCATTAGCCAATACCTTTCTCCGAAATTAATGCGTGATTTCAAGCTGTTTGCGATCAACGATGATGACCACAAAAACTTTATTGAAGTCGCCGCGATACACGATGAGATGGGTTATAAACGCATTAGAGAAACCTTAGCCGCTCAGTACAACTTATCTAATCTTGAGCCAAACATTCAGGTATTTAATGTCGATGTTCGTGGGGACCGCTCACTCACGTTGCAATACGTACCTCATAACCGAATCCCGCTTGATGACAGTTATGAAGAAGTTCTTAAACACGTATACCGATTGTGGGGATTTGATGTCATTCTGCAAGAAGTAAAAGACACAGGTCACCGAGAAGTCTTAGCGACCTGCCCTAAACGAAACCAATATGACACAAACATCTAACTAATACTTGGATATAAGCAACAAAAAGGCTCCTAATTCAGGAGCCTTTCTCGTTCTTAATTCAATGTGACCTTTAGTTATGCTTGCTTCGCCACAATAGCGCGCACCGCCTCTAGATCTTCTGGCGTATCAACGCCGGCAGCTGGCGCTTCTTTCGCTACCGCTACATGAATTTTTTCACCGTACCAAAGCACTCGTAGTTGCTCAAGGCACTCGATCTGCTCCAATGCGCTCGGAGCCCAATTTACATACGTATTAATGAAACCAGCTCGATAAGCATAAATACCAATATGACGCATTAATGGGTTGGCAATGATTTTGTCTTGTTTGGCAAAGTTATCGCGATCCCAAGGGATAGTTGCTCGGCTAAAGTACATCGCATAGCCTTGCTCATTAGCCACAACTTTAACTGCATTCGGATTGAACACTTCTTCTTCCGAGTCTATTTCTACGGCTAATGTCGCCATCGGAGCGTCACACCCCGATAAGTTATCAGCAACCTGACGAATGATAGACGGTGGAATCAAAGGCTCGTCCCCTTGCACATTAACAATAATGTGGTCTGCAGGAATAGCCATCTTTTCAACAACTTCAGCAAGGCGTTCAGTACCTGATTCGTGGTTAGGAGAGGTCATACAGACTTTACCACCAAACGACGAGACAGCATCAGCAACACGCTCGTCATCAGTTGCCACGATAACATCTTCCGCACCCGCTTGTAGCGCTTGCTCGTAAACCCACTGAACCATAGGCTTACCGCTAATATCCGCTAACGGTTTACCAGGCAAGCGGCTCGATGCGTAACGCGAAGGAATGACAACCGTAAAAGACATTAGCGTCCCTCATCCATACTCATAGTACGAGCCTCAGGCTCGAGCAGAACGGGAATACCCTCTTTGATTGGGTAAGCGAGGCGATCCAATTTGCAGATCAACTCTTGATTCTCTTTATCGTACGTCAGCTTACCTTTGCAAACAGGGCAAGCTACAATCTCAAGCAGACGGTGATCCATAAGCCGCTTTAACCTCTTTTATTCTCTTTAAAATTTGCTCTGCATCGTTTGGTTCAAACTGGGCAGATACAGGCAGATACCACCAATTATCTTGCGCAAAATGGCTGCACTTGACGGCATCTTTCTCGGTCATAATCACATTGGCTCCTTGTTGAGCCAATGCTTCTAATTCTTGTTGGTTAAAGTCTTGATGGTCAGCAAAACCTTTTGTGACTTTAACATCTGCGTTCATCGAGTTTAGTGTATGAAAAAATCGTGGTGGATGCCCAATCCCTGCAAATGCCACTAGCTCTTTTAATTCAGAAACGTCCACAAGTTGCTTAGTCTTGAGGTTAATGGCTTTAGATGGCGCTAAAGTCATTGCGATTTCGCCCGTATGTGCTTGACCACCATTGGTGATGATAAAGTCGACTTCAGCAAGACGCTCGACCCCTTCACGAAGTGGGCCAAGCGGAATGAGGCTTTCATTCCCAAATCGGCGATTCCCATCCACAATCACTAACTCAATATCACGGCCTAACGCATAATGTTGTAACCCATCGTCCGTAATAATGATATCCACACCTGACTCTAGCAGTGCTTTCACTGCATTTGAACGCACCGGGTCTACCGCAACAGGCGCTCCTGTGCGGCGATGAATCAACTTAGGTTCATCACCACAATGTTTCGCAGGCGTATCTTCTTTTAGCACTAACGGATAGGCAGGAGCTTTTGCTCCATAACCACGAGAAACGACCCCTGGCTTAAGCCCAAGCTGTTGCAGTTGCTCAACAAGCCAAACCACAACTGGTGTTTTGCCATTACCACCAGCCGTGATATTGCCGACAACAATAACAGGGATAGGCGCGTTGTAGGCTTGCTTACGGCCTGTTTGATATTGCTTTCGCTTAGACTTACTTATTGCTCCAAATAATACACTCAGTGGCCACAAAAGCGGCCACAAGAGGTATTTTATTGGATGGTTTTCAAACCAGATTTTTTCAACCACCGCGTCTATTCACCAAACTGAATACGGTGCAATTGTGCATACGCACCATTTTTTGCAATAAGATCGGCATGGTTGCCACGCTCAATGATGGCGCCATCATCAACCACAAGAATCTCATCGGCTTTCTCGATAGTTGACAAGCGGTGCGCAATCACGAGTACCGTTTTGTCTTTCTGCAGCTCATCTAATGCAGCTTGGATAGCGCGTTCTGATTCCGTATCCAAAGCAGAGGTCGCCTCATCAAGAATCAATACCGGTGCATCACGCAATAGAGCACGTGCAATAGCGACACGTTGACGTTGACCGCCAGATAGACTCGCGCCATTTTCACCAATCATGGTATCAAGCCCATCATCCATTTTGCTGATGAATTCCATAGCATGCGCGAGTTTTGCCGCTTTCTCGATATCACTGCGCTCGTATTTTCCATCCGTTGCGTAAGCAATATTGTTTGCAATCGTGTCATTAAATAAATGAACATTTTGTGATACTAGCGCAAACTGCTGACGCAAGTTCTTTAACTCGTATTCACGAATATCATGTCCGTCTAATGTGATGGAGCCACTATCAACATCATAGAAACGATTGAACAAGTTCGCGATGGTACTTTTACCGGAACCGGAACGACCAACCAGCGCAACGGTCTTCCCTCTTGGAATATCGAAGCTGACATTTTCCAATGCTGGCTTTTCTGCGCCAGTATAAGTAAAGCTTACGTTTTTAACTGAAACATCGCCATTTGCGCGTTCAACTGTCAACTTACCTTCGTTTTTCTCAGGCTCAAGGTCAATCAACGCAAAGAGCGTTTGGCTCGCAGCCATACCACGTTGGAACTGAGAGGTAACGTTAGTAAGCGCTTTAAGCGGACGCATCAAACCAAACATCGCAGAGAAGACAACGGTAAATGTACCTGGAGTCAATTGCTCTTTAATCGAGTCAATACTTGCTAAGTAAAGAACGGCAACAATAGCAAGTGACGCAATCATTTGGATGATAGGGTTAGCCGCTGCTTGAGCTGTCACCAACTTCATGCTTTGTTGACGCATTTGGTTGCTGACCTTCTCAAATCGTTGACGTTCGATATCCTGGCCGCCGTAGCTCAGCACGACTTTATGGCCTTTAAGCATCTGCTCTGCTGACGCAGTCACGTTGCCCATCATTGTCTGCATATTTTTAGATATTTTTCTAAAACGTTTAGAAACGACACCAATACCCCACGCGACAACGGGAGCAACAGCAAACAGCACTAACGACAACTGCCAGCTGTTGTAAAACATCAGGACTAACAGGCCAATGATACTTGCACCTTCGCGAACAATGCTCACTAACGCTTGGCTGGTTGCCGCAGAGACTTGCTCTGAATCGTAGGTAATACGTGACAATAAATTGCCCGTCTTTTCCTTATCGAAGTAAGACACAGGCATATGCATAAAGTGATTGAATACCATACGGCGGACTTGCATAACCACATTGCCGGATACCCAGCTCAAACAGTATGTGGAGACAAATCCACTTATGCCACGGACAAACATCATGGCAAAAATAATCAATGGAAGCGTGCGTAGAAAATCAGATTCAGCGTTCCCAAAACCTTCATCTAGTAATGGTTTTAATAGGGAAATCATATAGGTATCTGATATAGCATTAATAACTAATGCAATGACTGCAACGACAAGACCTGACTTGTAAAGGCGAATAAATTGCCATAGACGCTTAAACGTCTGCCAAGTCGTTTCATCAGTATTTATCGACATAGAAGTGCTTTATTTTCTTACATTAAGACTCTCATTCTACTCCCTTACGCAGCATCTGCCTATACCAAGGCTCAAATGTATCGCTACGTTTGGTTTCTGAGCGCCAATTATCACGGTGAATAGAGAAGCTTACCTGACCATATTCCCCAGTATCAAGCCAAGTAATGTCAAGCTTGCGATATGCTGCAACAACATGTTCTGCCGGCATTCCCCATTGATTATTTTTTGCCAAAGAAGCAACGGCCACACTCGGGTTTACCGCCTCAATAAAGCGAGGATTCGACGAACTTTTACTACCATGATGAGGGACCAACATCACATCACTTTTTAACTTTTCAGGCTCCCTGAGCAAGATCCACTCGCTAATGGTCTCAATATCACCAGTAAAAAGCATACTGAACGTAGAAATAGGGTCGGTAAGACGTAGCACACAGGAGTGCGGATTATATGCACGTTGAACAACAGCAGGAGGCCAAAGTACTTCTATATTTAACCCTTGCCATTTCCAATGATCGCCGCGAGTACAAGACTCATATCCGATAAAATTTTGGCTACTGAGTTTGCGCTGTGGCGAAAAGGAATCTTCAATGAACAAGCGTCCTCCTGCATGGTCATTGTCGGAATGGCTGAGGATCATCGTATCGATGCTTTCATAACCTCGTTTATGCAAGACCGGAGTGACGACCTGCTCCGCAATGCTGCCATTTTGCCATGCTTTACCTGTATCATAGAGCAACACTTTATCGTCTTTTTCTACAATCACCGCAAGGCCATGGCCCACATCTAGTACATCAATGCGCCAATGTTGCTGATCATATTCCGATGTGAGCTTAATACTAATTACAATGCCAAGTAACAAACACCACGCGTACTGAAACATGAATCGTTGAAACACCAAGCAAACAATTCCCGCCAGAATCAACCCTGTCATTTCTATACTAATGGGTTGCCAGGAGCCTATCGCGTACTGAATTGACGTGCTCAATGGCTGCAATGACCAGTCCACCAACTGCCACAGAGACTTTGCTATCATTTCAAGAAATAAAGATGAGAACAGGGCCAGAAACATCAAAGGCACAACGATAAACCCGAACCAAGGAATAAACGCCAAGTTGTATGCAATTGATGACAAACTGAAACCAGAAAAGTAATAGCCACTAATAGGCACGATTAACACACTCAACATCAATTGAGTAAGCAGTAGCACTTTTAACTTCGCCTTCCAGCCCCCGTTTTGATGCCGAATCAAATTGATTGCGAACAACACTGCGCAAACTGACAAATACGATAACCAAAAACTCATGCTATACGATGCAAAAGGTTGAACAAGCAGTTGTAGCGCTACCGCGAGCAAAAGTACCCGCCAGGAAGCCCAGTGCACTAAGGTATATTTGAGAACGACGTAAATAATACATACCGACACCGCGCGGGTAGTAGGTAATGAGAAGTCCGCTAACCAAGCATAGGCAACGGCAAACATCAGCCCACAGAAGCTAGGCAATAGCTGGTATTGAGGTAACGCATAACGAATGGCACCGCCCACCACTAGCCCAAAAGTAAACGCCATACCAATATGTAAGCCCGAAATCGAGACCAAGTGCAGTAAACCACTGTCTCTGAGTGCTTGCCAATCCTCCTTAGATAACCAAGAGCGATCGGCAAAAACTAACGCATTTATTAACGAGAAATGATGAAGGGAGGACACATCCTCCGAAACATCAGCGATAATGGCTTGGCGCAAAGATGTAGTAGAACGAATAATCCAGGTAACATCCTTGTTAACAACACCGCGTGCGATAATACTTTTACCCATTGCGTGCTTTTCGGCGTCAAAACCAGCTTCGTTACGTAGGCCTGTAATCGGCTTTAACGAGACAGATGTCGTAAACTCACTGTTAACATCGAGTGGAAAAGGCGTAATAAGACGGATTTTAGGTTTAAGAAAAGGTAACAGAGTTTGAGAATTTACCTTTTTTAGAGCCACAATGCCTTCATATCCGTGACTTATTTGCGTAAAAGGGCTGTCAACTTTACCAATTATGGTAATATTCTCCCCTGCTTGAAAAAGGGCTTGTCTCTGAGACTCCAATACATTGCCGTGGACGATGACAACCATAAAGCCCGCAATTGCGCCTATGCTAATTAAGCCACGACGTAATTTGATTATTGAGCCAGTGGTTATTATTCCCAGCAGCAACCAACGCCAATCTGGTATTGTCGGCCACCAAGCTGACGAAATTACGCTCGCTACAAATAACGCCAAGGTCCAACTTTTTTCTGAGAGAGTCATGCTGTCCTATGCCTAGAAAGCTGATAAAACGCTTCATGCCAGATCATGAATTGATCAAACGCCAAAAAGCATTGAAGGTCTTCGGCAATGTGTTATACAACCCGAACTTGTGGTGTTTAAATCGTCGCTCGGCGTCTGGGGCTTTTGCTGTCGGGTTATTTATGGCATTTGTTCCGCTACCAAGCCAAATGATCATGGCTGCAGGTTTGGCAATCATGCTTGGCGTCAATTTACCTCTCTCCGTCGCTTTGGTATGGATAAGCAACCCTATTACCATGCCTGTGTTATTTTATTTTGCGTATAAGCTTGGCGCTTTAGTGATGCATGTTCCTCCGCAACCTTTCCACTTTGAACTTTCATGGGAATTCATCATGCAACAGATGAGCACTATTGGCCCTCCATTCTTATTAGGCTGTGCTATCTGTGGTGTTGTATCCGCGATTATTGGCTACTTCGGCATTAGAGGGCTTTGGCGCTACTCAGTGGTTCGGAGCTGGCAGAAACGCAAAATAAGATAAGACGTTACTGCATAAAAATCAGCATTTGCGCTATCAGATGAGGGGCACCTAACAGTTAGAATGAAACACGATGTCGCTCAAGTTGGATAAATACAAAAAAGGACCGAGTTCGGTCCTTTTTTGCTTTTCTCGTATTGTAAAACGGTTGGTTATTTAGAACTCAGCACCGCTGCTGGATTTAACTTCGCGGCGCGAGAAGCGGGATACCACGTTGCAAGCAAACTCAAAACTATCGCCGTCACCGACACCAATGCTACGTCTGGCCAGTGTAACTGTGATGGTAAGAAGTCGACGAAGTAAATATCACCCGATAAAAACTGATGACCAATTAAACTTTCTAGCACTTTTATTAACGGGGTTAGATTTAATGCCACTAATACACCGATAACACTGCCTACGAGACTGCCAAATACACCAGAGAAGACTCCTTGCCAAACAAAGATACGTTTGACTAGGCTATCTTTTGCTCCCATAGTTCGCAAAATTGCAATTTCTGCGGCTCGATCTTTCACTGCCATCATCAGCGTAGACACAATGTTAAAACACGCCACGCCAATCACCAGTACCATCACCAAGTACATAATAGTGCGCACGAGTTGTATATCGCGATACAAAAAACCAAACTTTTGCTGCCAGCTTTTCAAATACACGTAAACATCCACCATGCTACCTACCTCACGAACAATAGAAGGCGCATTGAGAACATCATCCGTTTTTAGTGAAATGCCAGTGACCCCTTCCCCTAACCTTGCGTACTGCTGAGCATCCGCTAATGGCACTAACGCTAAAGAGTGGTCTATTTGGCCATTCAACGTTAAGAACCCTGACACCTTCACGCGCACACGCTTGGGAGCCTGCACTTTGTTTGCGCCGCCTGCTTGCGGAATCATCAACGTAATGTAATCCCCCACGGCGACATTTAGCTCGTTTGCTACACCTCGGCCTAAGATCACTTGCTGCTGACCGGCATAAAAGTTTTGCCAAGCTTCTTGGTCGATAAAATTCGATAAGCTCGACACCGCTTGCTCGAAAGTAGGCTCTACGCCACGAACTTCTATCGCTTTTAGCTTACTGCCTTTTTCTGCTAAGCCCGTAAAACGAACGTACGGTGCTGCCGCAACAACATGTTCATGGTTTAGGGCTTGATTCATCGTTTTGGTGTAGTTATGAAGCGGTCCATTAACACCTTCCAACTCGCCGTGTGGAATAACTGACAACACACGCGATTGCAGCTCGCGCTCAAAGCCATTCATTGCAGAAAGACCGATAATGATCACGGCTACACCAACCGCAATGCCAATCGTTGAAGAAAGCGAAATGAAAGACACCATCTTGTTGCGCTTTTTCGCTCGACTAAAGCGACCACCAATCATCAATGCTAAAGAGGTAAACAAAACTAGCCCTCCGCAGACGCAGTATCAGTCACAAAACGATCTACGAGCAAACCATCTTGCATGTGCATTTGACGATCCATTTTCGCTGCCAGCTCTTTGTCATGCGTGACAACTAAAAATGCAATGTTTGACTCTTTATTGAGCTCGCGCATCAAATCATAGATAGACAGTGCCGTATTGTGATCTAAGTTCCCCGTAGGTTCATCGGCCAAAACCAGATCAGGCTTATTCACCAATGCACGCGCAATCGCAACACGTTGACGCTCACCGCCCGATAACTCAGAAGGCCTGTGTTGCATCCGATGACTCAAACCAACTTTATCTAACAACGCTTTAGCCGCCTGTTTTGCATCCGCTACTTTAGCGCCACCAATCATCAGTGGCATCGCCACGTTTTCAAGCGCAGTAAAATCAGCTAACAAGTGATGGAACTGGTATACAAAACCAAGGTGCTTGTTGCGTAAAGCCGCCTGTTTATTCGAACTTAAAGCCGCTAGGTTTTGCCCTAGAAAATCAACTTCACCATGAGTTGCGTCATCTAACGCCCCTAAAATATGCAATAAGGTACTTTTTCCAGAACCAGAAGAGCCAACAATAGAAACCAGCTCCCCTTTATCGATATCGAAACTTACGCCTTTCAACACTTCCGTATCTAACGAACCCTCTCGGTAGACTTTACGAATATCACGACATTCTAATAGCTTATTCATAGCGAAGTGCCTCAGCAGGTTTAACAGAAGATGCTCGATAAGAAGGATAAAGCGTAGCAGCAAGGCTAAGAGCAATCGCCAACACCACCACTAAAAGAATTTGCAGTGAATCAATCAAAATAGGTAGATGACCACCGAAACTGAATAGCGCCACACCGGCAGATTCAAGAATCGCATTCAGGTTAAGTGACAAGATCACGCCCGCAGCGCCACCGACAATCGCGCCAATTACACCGCTGCTTGCCCCTTGTACCATGAAAATGGTCATCACTTGAGATTGAGTCATGCCTTGAGTTTTCAATATTGCGACTTCTGATTGTTTCTCCATCACCACCATGATTAAAGCGGAGATAATATTGAATGCAGCGACACCCACAATTAGACCTAGCATAAGTCCCATCATGTTCTTTTCCATTTTCACCGCTTGGAAAAGCTCACCACGCTGTTCACGCCAATCACTCCATTGCCACCCATCAGGCATGGGTTGGTCAGCAAAATCCGTCACCATAAATGGGTCAGAGAAAAAGACACGCCAACCAGAAACCGTGTCTTTAGGGAAACGCATCAGCTTAGATGCATCCGTCATGTTCACAATCATTAATTGACCATCAACGTCCGATCCCGTATTGAAAATGCCTGAGACAGTAAAGTTTCGCTGGCTAGGAATACGACCAAGTGGGGTAAACTGCGTCGCGTTGGTCACCATCAAGCGCACTTTATCCCCGATTGAGACCTTTAGTGAACGCGCCAAACTGTGACCCAAAAATACATTGTAGTCACCTGCTTGAAGTGACGATAATCGTCCGGCAATCAAATGGTTGCTAATCGGATCGCCTTTCTTAGGTTCAATACCGATGAGGTAACCAGCCGTCAGCTGTGCAGAACTCTGAATAACAGCCTCTCCTCTAACGATAGGCTCCGGTTCAGATTCACTCGACATCGCTTGAACAAATGGAGGAGCAGACTCGGTCATAGGCGTTTTTCCATCGTGTTGCGAAACAACGGCATGAGGTAGCACACCTAAAATGCGTTCTTTTAACTGCGATTCAAACCCGTTCATCACAGAAAGAACCGTCACCAACGCCATTACACCGATCGTAATACCCGCCGTCGACATATAAGAAACAAATCGGCTGAACCTATCTCCAGAGCGTCCCCGAAGATACCTTAAGCCAATAAACAATGAGATAGGATGATACATATAAGACAAACCAACTGGTTGTTTTGATATAAAGCTTTAGCAGATTATCTTACCTTACTCTTCTCATTAAGAAGACAAGAGAATCGCTAAATTTGTCAACGACATGCAATAAGTCTGTATTTAGGGCAAAAAGTTCAAGGACAAATCGGCTAAACTTGATAACTTCATTCAGTTAGCGATAATCAGTGCCCTATTTCTCTTTGTTTGTTGAGTGAACAGGGAGCGCTCACTGGCAAAAGGATCGACTATATGACAGAGCAAGAATACTTTACCGTCCATCATAACCTCACCATCAACGTCGAAACGTTGAGTGAGGACTTTGCTTTGCCAGATGAAGAAACCTTTGTCTCCGAAATTCCAGCACCATTTATTGTCGCCAGTGAATTTAGTCACTTAGATATGTTGGCAGACAACGCGCGTCTAGAGCTGAAAAACAAAGAGTTAAAGCATGTGATCAACTTGCTTGATACGCAAAACGCGAAACTTAACCTCTTGTTGAGCTTTATGCTTTCACAACAAGATGACGCCTCCATTCGATATCAAACGACGCAGTTTGGTGCTAGTCAACTCAGTTTCCGCTCAGATACAGCGTTAACTACTCAACAACTCGTTCGTGTTAAACTGTTCCTCGATCACCCTGCTGCGGCGATTTACTGTTACGCTCAAGTAGAAGAATGTGATGCTTCAGAGCAGGATTTCATTATCACGCTTAGATATAAGATGCTCCGAGAATCTGATCAAGATTTACTGATAAAGGCGGCACTGTATCAACAACAAAAACTTTTACGTCAGCGCTCGATGGAGCGAGATAAAAAATAATTCCTATGACAAAAGCAACGATTCTTTCCGTCACCAATCCTTCTGAGCGTGGCGACAAAAAACAGCTAGGTAATTTACCGGGCGCAGCTCTACCTCTAGCTATTGCTGAGCTAGCCAAGCAGCATTCGAGTCACTCGCTACTCGTCGTGCCTGACCCGCAAATCGCTTTAAAGCTTCAAGCGGAGATTGAACAATTCACCGACCAAACAGTAAGCCTGTTCCCTGATTGGGAAACGCTGCCTTACGATAACTTTTCTCCGCATCAAGAAATCATCTCTGAACGTATCGCGCGCCTATACCAACTGCCAAGCCAACGTAATGGCATAACCATCGTCCCGGTCAGTACAGTATTGCAACGCCAATCGCCACGTGATTTTCTGTTGCAACACACTTTAATGGTGAAAACTGGTGATCGACTCTCGCTTGAGAAACTACGTGTACAACTTGAAAATTCGGGCTACCGCCACGTAGACCAAGTATTTGGGCCAGGTGAATACGCGAGCCGTGGGTCGATTCTGGATCTCTTTCCTATGGGCAGCGATGACCCGTATCGCATCGACTTCTTTGATGATGAGATAGATACCATTCGCACGTTTGATCCAGAGAACCAACGCTCTATCGACGATATTCAGCAAATCCAATTGCTGCCTGCACATGAATTCCCAACCACTAAAGAAGCGATTGAGGATTTCCGAACACGTTGGCGCACCCAATTTGAAGCACGCCGAGAGCCAGAATCGATCTACATGCAAGTGACCAAAGGCACTTGGCCCGCTGGTATTGAGTATTGGCAACCGCTGTTTTTTGACCATACCGAGACTTTATTTGAATATTTGCCAGAAGACTCTCAAGTAATCACATATGGTGATATTGAATCTGCGGTCGATACTTTCTTAACCGATGTCGAATATCGGTACGACCAGAAAAAAGTTGATCCACTACGTCCTCTTTTGACTCCTGAACAACTTTGGCTGAAAAAAGACGAACTCTTCAGCCAACTAAAACAGCTCCCTATGGCTCAATTGAGCCTAGAGAAAGTGGTTAAGCGTGCTGGTCGTCAAAACCTACCAGTACAATCGTTAGCCGAGCTTGGCGTTCAGCAACAAAATAAAGAACCGCTTTCGCGTCTTCGTCAATTCAGTGAGCAATTCAGCGGCAAAATTGTTTTCTCGGTAGAGTCAGAAGGTCGTCGTGAAGCACTAACGGAACTGTTGCAAGGCATCAAAGTTCGCCCTGTCGTACATGGCTCACTTTACCAAGCTCTAGATTCGGGTGATCGCTTCAGTTTGATCTTAGGCGCTGCAGAGCATGGTTTCATTCACGAAGAGCTGAACTTCGCTCTGATCTGTGAAAGTGATCTTCTCGGTGACCGCGTTATCCAGCGACGCCGCAAAGATAAAAAAGCAGTCAACAGTGACACCGTTATTCGCCACCTTGCGGAATTGAAACCCGGTCAACCCGTGGTTCATATTGATCACGGTATTGGCCGCTACATCGGTTTACAAACACTTGAAGCCGGTGGCATGAAAACGGAATACGTCACCCTTGAGTATCAAAACGATGCCAAGCTCTACGTACCAGTTTCATCACTAAACCTTATTAGCCGTTATTCAGGCGGTGCTGAAGAAAGTGCACCACTGCATAAATTGGGTGGCGAGGCTTGGGCAAAAGCACGTCGTAAAGCAGCAGAAAAAGTGCGTGATGTCGCGGCTGAGTTGCTGGATGTTTACGCTAAACGAGAATTAAAACCGGGCTTCAAATTTGAGCTAGATCGTGGGCAATACGCAACGTTTAAAGCAACGTTCCCATTTGAAGAAACGGATGACCAAGCGATGGCCATCAATGCTGTCTTGTCTGACATGTGCCAAGCAAAAGCGATGGATCGTCTAGTGTGTGGTGACGTGGGCTTTGGTAAAACGGAAGTCGCTATGCGCGCAGCATTTGTCGCAACGGATAACAGTAAACAGGTCGCCGTACTCGTACCGACAACCCTGCTTGCTCAGCAGCATTTCGAAAACTTCCGTGACCGTTTTGCCAACTTACCAATCCGAGTTGAAGTACTGTCTCGTTTTAAATCGGCCAAAGAACAAAAAGTCATTTTGCAAGACGTTGCATATGGTAAAGTCGATATTGTCGTTGGTACGCATAAGCTGCTTTCGAGCGACATTAAATTCAAAGATTTAGGTTTGTTGATCGTTGATGAGGAACACCGCTTCGGAGTTCGTCAAAAAGAAAAAGTCAAAGCAATGCGTGCGGATGTGGATATTCTTACCCTCACCGCAACACCAATTCCACGTACTCTTAATATGGCCATGAGTGGCATGCGCGATCTGTCGATCATCGCGACACCTCCAGCGCGTCGTTTAGCCATCAAAACCTTTGTTCGTCAAAGAGAAGAATCTGTGGTCCGTGAGGCGGTACTGCGTGAAATCATGCGTGGTGGTCAGGTTTACTTCCTGCACAATCAGGTAGAGACTATCGAGAAAACTGCGGAAGACTTGCAAAAGCTGATTCCTGAAGCACGAATTACCGTGGCACATGGTCAAATGCGTGAGCGCGAACTGGAGCGCATCATGAATGATTTCTACCATCAGCGCTTTAATGTGTTGGTGTGTACAACTATTATCGAGACCGGTATCGACGTACCAACGGCGAATACCATTATTATGGATCGTGCAGACAACCTTGGTTTAGCGCAACTGCACCAATTGCGTGGCCGTGTTGGACGCTCTCATCATCAAGCCTATGCTTACTTATTAACGCCACATCCAAAAGCCATGACCAAAGATGCTATCAAGCGTCTTGATGCGATTGCTTCACTGGAAGACTTAGGCGCAGGCTTTACTCTAGCAACTCACGACTTGGAAATCCGTGGGGCTGGTGAACTGCTTGGTGACGAGCAAAGTGGGCAAATTCAATCGGTTGGTTTTACACTGTACATGGAAATGCTGGAACAAGCAGTCCAAGCATTGAAAGAAGGTAAAGAACCTTCTTTGGACGAGCTGCTTCGTGAACAAACTGAAGTTGAAATGCGAATCCCAGCGCTCTTGCCAGACGATTACATCCCGGATGTGAATACACGACTGTCGATGTACAAACGTATTGCGAGCGTTACGAGTGGTGAAGAACTCTCAGAGCTCAAAGTGGAACTTATCGATCGATTTGGACTGCTTCCAGACGCGACGAAGAACTTACTTGCTGTCTCAGAATTGAAAATTTCGGCTGGTAGCCTAAAAGCGAAAAAGATAGAAGCCCATGATAAAGGTGGATTTATCGAGTTTTACCCTGATGCTGACATAAATCCAGCGTATTTGGTTAAACTGCTGCAATCACAGCCGCAAAAATTTGCAATGGAAGGTCCAACTAAGTTCAAGTTTAGCGTACCATTGGCGGACCGACGTAAACGCATTCAGTTTGTTCAAGACTTACTGAATGATTTTAAACAGAATTTATTACCAACGAGCTAATAGTCGAATGAGAATACTGATCCCGTTATTGCTTCTATGTGTCTCAATGCCTTCTTGGGCACAGCGTCAATTTGATATTGAAGTGATCATTTTCAAGCGAGCAGTCGACGCTGAAAGCACCACTGAATCTTGGCCGAATCAACTGCCAAAAATCGATATGGAAAATGTCGGCAGCTTAGAGAGTGAATCATACCGTCGCTCTAAAGGCGTAACACTACTGCCACGCTCATCTTTCCGCCTGAATGCGCAAGAAGCAGCATTAAACAACCACGCTGGGTTTAAAGTGCTTAAACACGTAGCATGGCGTCAAGGTGACCGAGGCAAATCTAGCGCCCCAATTTTCCGTATTGTTGGTGGACGAGATTTCTCTGATTCTTATCACGCAGATGGTAGTCCAATCAATGGCAGTACTCAGACATTTTCCACTGACGGTTACAGTGAAGAGACAGTCAACGGTCCTTTGTATGAACTAGACGGTCGATTCCAAATTTACGTGCAGCATTATCTATTCGCTGAAACGACACTAGATCTGCGCGAGCCAAGTGTTAGAGAAGTGCGTTTTGAACCAACTTCAACCGAGCAATTGGCGGATGATTTAGGTGAGGTCGATGGTAATGTTCAAGTGGGTAACTTGGCGGAAATCTCCCCTACAATAACAGAAGAAAAGTTCCTCAAGAGCTACCGAATGGATCAAAAACGCCGTATGCGTAGTAGTGAGACTCATTACCTAGACAACCCATTGATGGGCATGATCATTCAAGTTCGTCGCGTTCGATAAGCACGAGTGATTCAACAAAGCGCAGCATTTGCTGCGCTTTGTTTTTATCTGTTATGTCCTCAGTTATTCCTAACCAACGCAGAGCAAGGAAAATAACTGCGTTACAGTATGAAATAGACAGTTTTCAAATTACTTACACTCAACATGGAAGTCGTATCAGTTCATGAGTCCAGATTTTGAAATCATTGCGCCCCGCTTAGCGCTCAAGCTCATCCCTTCTGAAGAAGCTCACTTACTACAACGTTTGCTTGCAGAGTCCCCTTCCCTACACCAGTGGCTAGATTGGTGTAATCAAAACGTTACGTTGAAAGATGCACAGGACTTCCTGTTGGCAACCCGACTTAACTGGGTAAAAACAGAAGCTTTCGGTTTCGGTATCTATGAGCGACAAAGTAACACTCTAGTAGGAATGGCCGCCGTAAACGAGTTATATCACACGTTTAATATGGCAAGTATTGGCTACTGGGTTGCTGACCGCTATCAACGACAGGGCTATGCTCAAGAAGCCGTTAGAGCCTTGGCTGAATTCTGCTTTGCAAAGCTGAGTTTAACTCGACTGGAAATTGTCTGTGACCCCGACAACGAAGCAAGCCAAACCTTAATTGAGTCAGTCGGTGCACAAAAAGAAACCATCGCCAGAAACCGGTTTATTTTTCATGGTAAGCCTAAGGATGGCGTTGTGTACTCACTTTTACCGGCAGATCTAACATAAATAAAAAGCCACCGACTTGCGGTGGCTTTTTATCTTTCGAAGATACAGCATCCGCGCAATCCGCGTAGATGTGAATTTGGCGTCTTAGTGAAGCTTAAGGTTTGGACGCAGTACTCGGTTGATACGGCCCACAAGCATCATCAGTCCGGTTTTAAATACGCCGTGCAACGCCATCAGGTGCATTCGATATAACGAGATATAAACGACACGTGCAATACGGCCTTCTACCATCATCGACCCTTTGGTTAGGTTGCCCATCAAACTACCAACGGTAGAGAAACGGCTTAGAGACACCAATGAGCCGTGATCTTTATACACATAATCTTTCAGCTCGCGTCCGTTGATCTTCGCAACGATGTTGCTGAATGCTTGGCTTGCCATTTGGTGCGCAGCTTGCGCACGTGGTGGAACAAACGAACCATCAGCCTGAGTACATTGTGCTAAGTCACCAATAACGAAAATGTCATCATCACGCGTCGTTTGTAGTGTATTTTTCACTACCAGCTGGTTGATACGGTTCGTTTCTAAACCAGCGATATCTTTAATAAAATCTGGTGCTTTAATACCCGCAGCCCAAACCATGATTTGTGCCGGGATCTTCTCACCATCTTTCGTGGTGAGGCCATCTTTTTCAGCTTTAGTCACCATGGTTGCCGTGCGTACATTTACGCCCAACTTCACCAGCTCCTGATGAGCAGCAGAAGAAATACGTGGAGGTAACGCTGGTAGAATACGCTCACCTGCTTCAATCAGATTGACGTTCAACTTGCTAGAGTCAAGATCGCCAAAGCCGTAAGTGCGCAGCTCTTTAACAGCATTATGTAACTCAGCTGATAGTTCAACGCCAGTTGCACCAGCACCAACAATCGCGATATCCACCGTACCGTTACCGTTTTTCGCGTGCAGTTTTAGGAACTCATTGTTCATTTCTGTGCGGAAACGGTGCGCTTGTTCTGGACTGTCTAGGAAAATACAATTCTCACGAACGCCAGGAGTGTTGAAGTCGTTTGATGTTGAACCAATCGCCATGACCAGAATGTCGTATTCTAGCTCGCGGCTTGGCATCAGAAGCTCACCATGCTCATCTTTAAGCTCACTTAAGATGATCACTTTACGTTCGCGGTCGATGTCTTGAAGGCTACCCATTTGGAAGTCGAAGCTGTGGTTTTTTGCATGAGCTCGATAACTCAGAGCATCCACCCCTTCGTCCAAAGAGCCAGTTGCAACTTCATGCAATAATGGCTTCCACAAGTGGCTCGCTTTACGATCTACTAGCGTAATTTGCGCACGGTTCTTGCGACCTAGAGTTCGGCCAAGCTTAGTTGCCAACTCAAGACCACCAGCACCGCCGCCTACAACGATAATGCGTGTCACAATGATTTTCCTCTACAAAAATGAATATATGGGGTTCAGCTCGACATATGGCTCACAGACATGCTGTGCCGTACATCCAACCGATGAATTCTTGGTTCTTAGAGGTGTCTCAATTTATTTGGATTAAAAACTGCTGCCTAATTTTATTCTTTATCTATCAATAACTTGTTAGGAATCAGCATATTTGTCTGGTACGCATACGACGCCAGAGATTTTTGGGCAAGTTTATTACTCGCTCTCAATTTTTTTTGATATTTATCAAATTATTTTAGTCTGGTTCATTATATAGAGACGTACTTTGAAGGCAACCAAAATCCGTGTGACGAGTACGGATTGACTACTTTTCGACTACTCTACAACAAGGTATTCGTGCCACATAGGATGGAAGTAAGAAAACGGTAAGGAGAACACAATATTCTAAGCGCTAAACCAAGAAAATGAGGCCTTTAAAGAGAAAGTGACTCGGCATACTCACAAGAGGGGGCGCAGCAAAGCAGCCGATAAAAAATGCCGCTTTACTGTTCACACTCAAACACTCTTAAGTATTTTTAAATGCCTTCATCGCTTGTAAATGGTGAGAGATCTTTTTGAACTTGTGGGACTGCGTTTCGTCCCAAATGATTTGATAGTATTTTTCTAACTCAGCTGCAGTTTTCGCATTGTCATGCACTTCATCATCTTTGGATAAAATCACCAAGCAGTGCGCCTGATTTTTCGCTCGGAACTGATCAACACATTTTGTTGCGATATCTTCGTACTCTTCTGGGCGATCGATTCGACCAGCCATCGTTTTTTCTGGGTGCAAGTTCGGGTTAAACATCACTTGTTTGATACCGCATAGAAAACCAATTCGTTCAGACCAATAACCACCTAAACCAACCCCACAGATTAACGGGTTTGGATCATCAGATTGATCGATAACTTTAGACACCTCTTTTAACAAGTGTTGCATGTCGTGCTTTGGGTGAAGGGTGCTGTAATTGATAAAACGAACGTCGTCGTCGATGAATTGCAGTTGAAGAACTTTTTCGTGGTTACCCGGGCTTGTACTGTCAAAGCCGTGTAAGTAAATAATCATGTGTACCTCTCCCTGTGTGTATCTGGTACTTTTATTAAAACTACCACTATTTCCTTACTGTTAAAGGGGAAAATATCACGAGTTCTCAAAACAGTGATCTTCCATACACAATGAGCCTTTCAACTCATGCGCACTGTTTAAGTATTGTTCATCTCCCCACAATTTATAGGCCAGTAGATACCAAAGCATCGCCATCACTAGGGTTCTTGGCTGCCACTCCTGTACACCACTTAACCAAAGAGACGTATCGTCGATACCTCGAATTTGGCAATACTGTTTCACTGCCTCTTCCACAGGCGCATCCGCGACTTGAATAGTCAAGGTCAAATCAAGCCTAGGGTCAGCAATACCAGCATACTCCCAATCAATGACTTTCACCCCACTCTCTCCCCGAACGAGGTTGTAACACCCCAGGTCAAAGTGACAAAGAGCTAGTGGAACCGGCGCTACACTCGGTTCCGTGCGCCACTTCATGTATAGAGCCTCAAATTCCGTATCCGCATACTGACCATCAAGCTCAAGCCAATAATGATCGATGCGAGAAATATAAGAAAATGGAACCAAAGGGAGCGCACTGATCGGGTGCTGATGAATGGTCGCCGCAATGGATAATAAATCTCTTACTGGTAGCCCTACATCCGAAAGTGCTTGCCCTTCGATCCATTCCACCAGTAAACCTTGCTCGTGGATAAATACTGGCTTGGGGCCAATTTCTAATGAAGAGATAGCATTCAGAACTTGATATTCATTGTGGCGAGAAATTGAAAAAGCCTTGCAAACATTACTGGTCGGTCGCCAGATGTATACAAGGCCTTGAGAGGATTCCAACCGCCAACAACGGTTGGTTAGCCCCCGGTAACGGTTTGAACTTTTACCGGAGGCTCAGTAAAGAAGCCATCGAGAGCATTAAGACTCGGATCTAACTGTTTTGCTTGTTGCCAAGAAAACCATGCCATTGATGACTTCTCCATCAGTATCGATTAAAGACCGAATAAGCTCTTCGATTGCGCTTTACGAATTTCCGTTTCATCCGCCCACTCAATCAAACCTGTTTCTAGGTCCATTAGGCGCATGGTCATCTTGTAGTATACATCTTTATCGCTACCTGCATTTTTGACGATGCTAGATAGGTTACCGTAAAGCATGTATTGCGCACCCACCATTTTACCAAATTGGATCGCTGTGCTTTGGTTAACCAGCTCATCCGTGTTTTGGAAGTTAAGCTGTTCACGCACAGACTCAACACGGTCCATATCAACAAAGCGGAACTTACCAGAGTTCAGCATCTTAGTAGAAATAGTGTCGGTAATGGATTCAGTGTCAATGTGTTCACTGGTCTTGTTCTTAATTCGCTCAACAAAAACGATAGGACGTTGATCACGAGTAATTGCTGCTACAGAACCCGACATCATCATGCTATCCACCATTTCAGCCGCGATTTTTTGTAAATCTGTTGAGCCAAAATCGATAGTTGTGGTTTCTGTTGCTTGCGCATCGCCGTAAGAGACTTTGTTAGAACAGCCACCCAAAATGACGGCAAGACCTAAAAGAGCAATAATACTTTTTTTCATGAGAGTTCCTTAGTTTTTCAATACCAGCGCATCGTTAGCGCGGCAGCTTCGGCAAAGCCGTTAAGATTAATTGTCTTGTGCTTCTCTAATTTGAACACGGAATTTGGTGCCATTTGGATTCACAGTAACTTCAGATAACGTGACTTGCTCAAACCCTCGCACAATCATTTTGCGCCATGGGCCAGGCTTGGTATTCACTTCTAAACCATTATTGTCATACCAATAGAAGCGGTAAAGAATGTGCTGGTCACCTTTATAGTTACTGCTTAGTTGCACCACTCCACGTGGACGATCATCAACGTAAGTGGTGGTGATGTTGTCAACTAATAAGCGACTACCCAAAACGTTATCATTAAAAAATACTTTTTGCGTTTGACCATCAATTCGAATACCAGCCGTGTTTTCGGCGCATCCAACTAAACCAATAGCCATTGCTAAACAAATAAGCCATGCTTTCATTACAGTCTCCCTAGCTGTTTATGCCACACGGTTGAGTGTGTTCCCTGACGAGATACCCATACCAATGTAGTCTGCTGTGCAGGCACTTCAAACTGATAGGTTTGATCACCCAAGTTTAAACTTTGTGTTCCCGGTTTCACGACTTTTGATGCCGTTTTCACTTGCGCTGGTAATGTTTGCCAACTTCTCGTATCCGGCTGCTCGGTCAATGTGTTCCATACATTGAAAAGTATGTTACCCACATCATCGCCTTTTTTCGCTGCCTCTTTTCGGATTCGATCTTTTGCCCAAACGCGAAGAGCTTGACGGATCACCATTGTAGTCAGACGTTCATTAAGATCGTTTTGTGCCATCGCATTAACATCAGTCAGCGTGCTAGAAGGCAATACCTGACCATTTAAAACCACATCGCTAAAACGTTGAGCACCCCGATTCGGATAATAAGGAAGCGCCAACGAATAAATGGCCCCATTATCGCGACTGTCGTAAATCGGTAGATCAATACGCCAACCTTTCAAAGCCTCCACAACGCCTTGTTCATCAATAACGATGACTCGACCTTGAGACTGAGTTAACCCAGAAGGTGC
Source organism: Vibrio sp. M60_M70 (assembly GCF_037162085.1). Classification (NCBI taxonomy): domain Bacteria; kingdom Pseudomonadati; phylum Pseudomonadota; class Gammaproteobacteria; order Vibrionales; family Vibrionaceae; genus Vibrio; species Vibrio sp. M60_M70. The sequence continues at coordinate 1,104,699 of NZ_JARLUL010000001.1, read as the reverse complement.
TTTACCATACCGTTTCTCTAGCATGCGTAAGTCTTCACGCATGCCTAGTTTCTTAGCGGCGTACAACGTGCTTTCAACAACTTGTTTGTTGTCTGGCATCACAGCGAGTGCTCGTCGGTAATCAACATAAGCACTGTTTAAATCTCGTGACGCTTCATATAACAAGCCAGAAAGATAGAACAAATAGCCGTTTTGTACTGCGCTTAGTTTTTTACCAGCATCAGGGTAGCTCGCCAACACACTGCCTAAATTGGCAGACATGCCTTGCTTTTTCAGGTCTTTTTCTGCTGCTTTTAGTTCTTTTTCACGCGCCTTTCTTGCCGCTTCCTGAACTTGATTGGCTCGACGCACTTCAACAAGCGCCCCTTCCAAATCGTTTTTCTGTAAATAGTTTAGCCCGAGATAAAGGTGCAGAAAGCCTAGTTCATAATCGGCGGGATGATAATCTTGGAGATTGTCGTTCACTGCGAGAGAGCCGACGCTCGTTGCCGTTTCTGACACAGAAATAGTCGCGCGATCTTGCTGAACACGAACGGCACGATCACCATTTTCCAGCGCTTTCAAACTTGTCGGGTAATCTTCAGCAAGAAAAGAAATACGGCCCTTTTCAAAGTTGCCAAGTATCTCGCCACCCACTTCGCTCGATTGAAGTTGTTTCGCTTTCGCATATTCCCCGGCAACAACGGCTTGATAAACTTCTTGATTCTGGTCGCTGTAGTGACTAAACAGATTGCCCGCAGACAAATTCGCGCAGCCAGAGGCCATTAAAGCCCAGCTCATCAGCCCTAACAGCTTTACACCTAGTTTCACATTTATCTCCACAAATGTGTCATTCGACAGGAAAAAGAAGTGGGTGAACTGCGCCACCCACTTTTTTAAAGCTTAGCTCAATACCATTGGACCTAGAGGACGACCGCCTAATAGGTGCATGTGAATATGGTAAACCTCCTGGCCACCGTGCGGGTTACAATTAACGATCAGGCGATAGCCGTCTTCCGCAATGCCTTCCTCTTTCGCCAGTTTTTTAGCAACAGTGAACAAACGCCCCATCATTGCTTCATCTTCAGCTTCAACATCATTCGTTGTTGGGATCAATTTATTCGGAATAATGAGAATATGGCTCGGTGTGCGCGGGTTAATATCGCGAAACGCAGTCACCAACTCATCTTGATAAAGAATATCGGCAGGGATTTCCTTACGAATAATTTTACTAAAGATCGTTTCTTCCGCCATGAGGACTCCATTTTATAAAGGTAATTAGACCCCAATTAGTATGCGCCAACCAAAAGCGGAGCTCAATAAAAACAGTGTTCACTTAACATTATTAATCAAACGCTAATTAACGAAGCTTTTTTTGTCGTGTGCGTCATAAAATGCGCGTCACAAACTCAATACAATCCAATGAATTTTGTTACTTTTTTAAGACAATTATTATTTTTATACCCAAGTAAGCTCAAAATTCTTGGGTAGCTTGTCTATTTTGGGAGAGGAAGCTCACTTATGCGAGGTTCAGTTATTAAAAGGATGTATGCGGGCTTTGCTCTGATCATCATCCTATTTGCCGTCACAATTGCCATTATGATGGGAGGAATGAGTGATATTCACGGGAAGTTTGGCACCGTGTCTAAATCATCCCTACCTCTGGTATCGTTATCTAACCAAACCAGTGTTGAACTGCTTTCTGCCGACAAATCGTTTAAAGATTTTCTGACGACAGAGAATAAACAACGCATGGATGAAATGCGTCAGGAATTTGCTAGATCTCAACAACGTTTCGAATCCACTTTGGCTCAACTGGAAACTGCAAGCCAAATCTACCCCTCTCTTGCCGAACCGTTTTCACAATTAAAAACGTTAGAGCAGAGCTATTTTACTGAAGCTCTTGAAGCCATGGACAACTACGAAGCAATGTTCGCTGCGCAAGAAAAAGTGCAAAAATCGTCACGTCGCTTCCAAAAGCTGAATACCGAGTTGTCGGTCGGCCTTAAAGAATATGTGGCAGATCAAACCAGCATTTCTGTCAAAGTCATGGCGAAGAGTTACTTCATTAAGCTAAAAGATGCCGAAGTGATAACCTCTGATGCCCTCGCCAGCTCTGATCCTGAGTTTGTTACGCAAGCCGTGACCAAAAACCGCAAAGCAGTGACTCATTTGAACTATGCTTTCCGTGGTTTAGTTACTCAATTACCTGAACTAAAAACAGCGTTTGGTGAGTCGGTAGAACAATTCACACGCGATGTGGGAATGCGTGGAGGTGTCTTAGACCAGCACAATAATTACCTCAATGCTCGTGCAGCGCTATACAACAACATCGCCAACCTAGCGAATAAAGTTGATTCAACGATGGCGATTCTTGAGCAATTTACGACAACCGCAACGGATAAACTTAATGAATCGTTAGCAGACGCTGGTGACATTTATTCTGCGGGTGTGACGAAAGCAATCATCATTGGCGTTGTTGTCGTGTTACTTGCCACAGCGATTGGCTACCACATCGCGCATAGCGTTCGCGAACCATTGACTCGTATTCTAAAAGTGCTTGAAAGCCTGACTGAAGGTGACATGACACAACGTATCGATATTCGCTATAACAACGAGTTCAGCCGAGTGAGTGGACACATTAACTCACTAGCCGACAGTCTTCACGAGATCTTAGTGAAACTCAACGAAGCATCAGAGAACCTATCTTCGACCGCAGCAACAAACGAAAGCACGTCTTCGCAAGCGCAAAGCAAATTAAGCTCACAACGCGAGCAAACAGCAAACGTTGCGACCGCAATGACGGAAATGTCTCACTCAGTGCAAGAAGTCGCTCAAAGTGCACAAGGTTCACTAGAAATGGTGCAGCGTGTCGAATCTGCTTCTGAAGAAGGCAGAAATGTCATGAGCAGCAATATCTCGACCATAAATCAACTGGAAACGCGTTTGAACGAATCCGTTTCCGCTGTCTCTGAACTGCAAAAAATGAGTGGTCAAATTGGTTCTATCCTCGATGTGATTCGCAACATTGCTGAACAAACTAACCTATTGGCATTGAATGCAGCAATTGAAGCGGCTCGCGCTGGCGAACAAGGTCGCGGCTTTGCGGTAGTGGCCGATGAGGTGCGTGTGCTTGCATCCAGAACCACTCAGTCCACCACTGAAATTGAATCGATGATCAGTAATCTGCAATCCAGCTCTCAGTCAGCAAATCAAGTGATACAAAGCTGCATGAGCGATATGGAGATGTCTGTTGAGCAAGCATCAAAAGCGAACAGCTCAATGGAAGAGATTCAAGCGCTAATCATCGAAATCAGCCAAATGAGTACGCATATTTCGCAAGCGGCAGCAGAGCAAAGTGAAACCTCAGCAGACATTGCACGCAGTATTGAAGATATCAATAGTATCGCCGATGAAAGCTTCCAAGCTATGTCGAGCATCGCACAGACCAGTGAATCCCTGACTCACTTGGCTCATCAGCAGAATGAATTGGTTCACCGCTTTAAGTTATAAATAATTTATAAATTTGAGCATTAATTAGTGCAATCAACTGTATAAGGGCGACTTTTTGTTAAGTCGCCCTTGTTTTTTATCAGCCATGTCTACATATGATTAATATGGCCAGCTCATCCCCTTGCACATCTCTTTTCGAGCGGCCTCATAAAAAGGAAAATCTATGGCTGTTCATGTTGGTATTATCGACCAAGACCCAGTGAGATTGGTCACTCCTCTATTAGATAATCGTACGCTAAGCACACATATCGTCTTCATCGGAGACAAGAGCCAGTTAGATATATTTGACCGACTGAGTGCCGTTTTAGAGCAACGAGACATTACTTCCGAATTTTTTGAAATCCCATCCGCCGTCAATACTTCGCTGATCAAACAAGCGATTCAAAAACTGGCAAAAGATCTCCATGAGCGCGGCGAAGATGTGAAATTGAACGCCAGTTGCGGTCTTCGTCATCGCTTATTGTCTGTGTACGAGGTTTTCCGTACCTATCGCTGGCCAATTTTTGTGGTTGAGCCAAGTAGCGATAAGCTTTGCTGGTTATACCCAGATGGCAAAGAAGATACTCAGGTCGAAGACCACATTACGATTGCTGACTACCTCACTATCTTCGGCGCACGCGGCGAGTTCCACCACGTTGATTTACCTCCTCTTCTTGATAAAAAACTGTATGAACTTGGTGAACGCTGGGCCTCAAATGCGCTTGAACTTGGTCCAGGCTTAGCGACTCTTAACTACCTTGCAACCACATGCCGCAAAGAGCAAAAACTTGATGTGGAGCTTTCTGAAAAGCAACAAGGCTACCGTGAGCTCAACATGCTGCTTTCGGACTTAGTGGAAGCGCAAATCGCCACTTATGAGAATGGTGTTCTAACGTTTGCAGATGAAGATGCACGCCGCTTTTCAAACGGTGAATGGTTAGAGACTCTGGTACACAGCACGGTCAAGCAAATTCAAGATACGATGCCGACGATTCAAGATCGCTCTTTGAATGTTCAGGTTTATCGCAAACTTGGGGAAAGTGAAGTACGCAATGAGTTGGATGTTGCAACAGTGGTAAACAACAAGCTCCACATCATTGAGTGTAAAACCAAAGGCATGCGAGATGACGGCGATGACACCTTGTACAAGCTAGAATCCCTCAGAGATCTGCTAGGTGGTTTACAAGCACGTGCAATGCTGGTGAGCTTCCGACCGCTTCGTCACAATGACATTACTCGTGCAGAAGATTTGGGGCTAGCTCTGATTGGCCCTGATGAGCTTAAAGACTTAAGAACGCACCTAACGGCTTGGTTTAAAGACGCAGGTGGCTCGGACGAGATCTAACATCAGCGATAACAGCTAGAATTCAAAATGATCAAAAGCAGCGTTACAGGCTGCTTTTTTTATACCTAATTTTTAAGTGTGGGTTTAGATAGGTAGAAAAAAACCAGAGGCATGCCTCTGGTTTTTCCGTTTGTTTAAAATGCCAATTATCGCGGCTTACAGCATTTTACGCGCTGCTTCTACTACCACCTTAATTGAACGAGCTTCCGTCTCTTTCAGAGTTGAATGATCTGGAATCTCTTTTTGTGTACGGTTGATGATTACACCCGCTACACAACCTGCTTTTAGACCAGAGCTCGCACACATTGTTAGCAATGTTGCAGACTCCATCTCAAAGTTAAGTACGCCCATGTCTTGCCATTCTTGCATAGAACCTTGGAAACGCTTAACAACGCGACCAGAGAACGTGTCGTAGCGCTCTTGACCTGGGTAGAAAGTATCACTTGAAGCCGTCACACCCATGTGAACCGCAGCGCCAGACTCTTCTACTGCCGCTTTCATTGCAGTTGCTAGTTCAAAGTCAGCAACTGCTGGGAATTCCATTGGCGCAAAGTGCAGGCTCGCACCGTCAAGGCGAACTGACCCCGTCGTTACGATCATGTCACCTACGTTTACATGCGGTTGAATTGCGCCAGTTGTACCAACACGTAGGAAAGTACGAACACCAAGTTGCGCGAGTTCCTCAACTGCGATAGAGGTAGAAGGGCCACCAATACCTGTAGAACAAACCACAACAGGTTTACCGTCTAATTCGGCACGGTATAGCGTGTATTCACGGTGACTTGCTAGAAATACTGGGTTTTCCATTTGTTCTGCGATTTTTTGAACGCGCGCTGGATCACCAGGAATGATGGCTAGAGTCGCACCATTAAGATCAGCTTCAGTAACACCTAAATGAAATACAGCTTGAGACATAAGTCGCTCCTTATTGTGGCTTATTTTATGAACAATAAGCTCATTAATCAGTTATTGGGTACAAATGCACTGTAGCGAACCTTTCACCAACATAGAGTGATCACAATCACAATGAGAAAATGTAATGAAACTATAATTTCACCCAAAACAAGCAATGATCACACTTTTGGGGAGTTTGGCTCATTTTGTTGCATAGCGATGCGTGATTACAAAAACAAACTAAAACATATTATTAGATTTCGTCGATACGGTTAAAAAAGCCCGAGACACGAATGCCTCGGGCTTTTTATTAACTAGTTAGGTAGGTCACTTGGCCTGCTTGGACTCAAAACGGAGCAATCTCAACGCATTTAACGTAACCAGTGCAGTTGCGCCGCTGTCGGCTAATACTGCCACCCATAGACCCGTAATACCCAGTAAACTTGTCACCAAGAAAACGCCTTTCAAACCAAGCGCTAACGCAACATTCTGACGAATATTACTTAACGTCGCACGCGATAGTTCTATCATGGCAGGTAACTCAATCAGACGATTGTGCGTTAATGCCGCGTCGGCCGTTTCCAGCGCAACATCCGTACCGCCTCCCATCGCAATACCGATACTCGAAGCTTTCATCGCTGGCGCATCATTAATACCATCTCCCACCATTGCAACGGTGTGTTGCTGTGATAGTTTCTCGACGTAATGCACTTTATCTGCTGGTAATAAGCTTGCTTTATAATCCAAGCCTATTCTGGTCGCCATTGCTTCAGCACTTCTCGGGTTGTCACCGGTTAGCATCACCGACGTTATCCCAAGCTCCTTCAACGTAGCGATAGCTTCTTGGGCATCTGGGCGCAATGTATCTTGCCATGCGATCACGCCAATGACCTCGTAATCGTAACGCACAATAACAACCGTTTTACCTTGTTGTTCCAACGTCACCACTCGCTCTTCGGTTTCTTGAGAAAGTGGGAAACCGGCCTTAGAAGGCGTGACTACTTGGACTATTTTCCCATCGACGTAACCAGTGACACCAGAGCCCACTTGTGCGGTTTTATCTAGCGCTTCAGGAATAGGAAGCCCCTGCTGTTGCACTTTATTAACTAAAGAAACTGCGAGAGGATGGCTTGAGCCAACTTCGATTGAGGCTGTCAGGCTAAGTAACTTGTCTTCATCTACATCAAAAGCAAAGACGTCGGTCACCTGCGGCTTACCTTGCGTCAATGTACCGGTTTTATCAAATGCGACGGACTCCACCTTACCAAGCAACTCAAGCGCCGCACCACCTTTGATTAATGCCCCCCGCTTTGCCGCAGCCGCCAAGCCAGAAGTAATCGCTGCAGGCGTTGAAATAACCAACGCACACGGACAGGCGATCAGTAACAGGGCAAGTCCTCGATAAATCCACGTTTCCCATGGTTGAGCAAACAACAGTGGTGGCGTGACGATAACCATCAAGGACACCAACATCATCAGCGGCGTATACCAACGGCTGAATTTATCCAGAAAACGTTCTAATGGTGCCTTACGAGATTCTGCTTCTTCAATCAAATGGAGAATTCGGTCAATCGCATTCTCGCCTTGACGAGAAGTCACCTGTAAACGAACGACTTTATCGACAACCACAGCCCCGGCCATCACTTTGCCACCCGTTTGGTGCTCAACGGGAACGGATTCTCCCGTTAACGCGCTTTCGTCAAAACTTGCAAGCGCATCTTGCAACACACCATCCGCTGGCAAACGACCACCGGGTGCAACTTCTATAATATCCCCCGGCTTAAGCTGAGCTGCAGGCACCTCTTTACGCTCACCATCAACAATTAAAATTGAATTTTCTGGGACTAAGTCCATTAGCGCTTGGACACCACTTCGAGCGCGGGATGATGCATATGTTTCTAACTTTTCACCAATAAGGAAAAGCAATAACACCATTGCCGCTTCAGCGGTTTCACCTAAATATAAAGCGCCGAGCGCTGCCACACTCATTAACGTTTCAATCGCAAAAGGCGTACCGCTACGCGCCAACTTGAGCGCTTTGAGCGCAATTGGGTATAAACCCAGTAAACAGGTCAACGTGAATAACCAAGTGCTTATTTGAGGGTCGATCTTAGAAATTATTGCCGCGACAACCATCGCACTAGCAATAGAGAGAATTTGAATGTTGTCTTTTACTACCCCACGCCAGCCCTTCGTTGCGGTATTTGGTTTTGGAGCATCGAGTGAAGAAAGCGGAAAACCTGTTTGTTGGGCTGTATGCTCTATCGTAGAGGTCAGCTCGCGATCGTCAAAATCGACAACCAGTTTTTCTGTTGCAAATAAGACTTTTGCTTGATTAACGCCTTCCAAAGACGTAATAGCCTTCTCAAGCTTTTGTGCACATGAAGGGCAATCCATACCTGACACAAGCCACGAGTTTCGAATTGAGGAATCACTCTCCCTTGAGGGCTCTTCTTCCTCACCAGGGTCGGCGCTACAACTCCCTCCGCTGCAACATGAACTTTCGGACACTTCTACGCCAGCTTGAGAAATGTTGAGTGAAGATTTTACTGGTGCGCAGCACGACTCGCTCGCGCCAAGCGGCACCGCAGTTTTGATTTTGCTAGATTGGCAACCTTGATGTTTCGTGCACATAATTTATTTTCCTTATTGGTGTAGGCTCTTTGCCTATGACTAAGGATAAACCTTAGAGCTAGCTCCAAGGTCAAGGTAATTTTTTAAAAACTCGTCGATTGAAAATAAAAAAAGACGCCGAAGCGTCTTTCCAAATGACTTATTTAAAATCAAGCACCTATGAAATTTGATCAAAAAGGTTAAACTGGATGCTTAAAACACTCATTTAAAGTCATCCCGATGGCGCGCAGCACATCTCGCCTAGTGATAACGCCAACCAATTTACCTTTGCCGTCAACCACTGGATACATTTTTGGCTTACCAATCTTCATCATGTCAGCCAACTCAATCACTGACATGTCTGGAGAAACAGATAAAACATCGTCATGCATACACTCTTGAACGGTATGCGTATCTTGGCAGTGATAACTCGCTTTCACCAATTTATCTAACAAATCTTGCTCTGATAAGAATCCAACTACCTTTTCATTCTCATCAATGACGGGTCCACCTAATGTGACGCTTTGCATGACTTTATTCAAAGCAGCCGAAAGTGACATATCTTTAGTGAAGGTCACCGCTTGCAACGTCATGTAATCTTTTACTTTTAATGAATGCATTCTTATCTCCTTAAGGGCATTTTATTGCGGCCTTTAGATAAGTGTCGCCTAATTTCCTGAATTTACTAAATGGAAATGAGTAATTTTATTTATAGGTGCAGCCTATTGATCTGAATCAAAATTAAGTCATCATCGGCATTCACTGTTGTTTAATTGAGTACAACTTGCAAATGGGCTCATTTTTAACAGGTGGTAAATACAACAAAGCCAGTCAAATTGACTGGCTTCATTATTGGCGCATAGTTACATTAACAATGATGTCGACGCATATTGTCTAAAATAATACCGGTTGCCATTGCGACATTCAGCGACTCAGCACCACCAAATGCCGGAATCGTGATCTTATTTGTCACGAGCTTCGCAGCTTCTTCACGTACGCCGTGGGACTCGCTGCCCATCAACAAAATACCTTCAGCAGCGAATTCCGTTTTATGAACGCTCTCCCCTTCCAGAAACGCGCCATAAACTGGCAAATTGGCTTCTTCTAAGTAACTTGGCAAATCCACCAGACTCACTTGTACGCGGCCAAAACTGCCCATGGTCGCGCTGATCGTCTTAGGGTTATACGGATCAGCACAATCTGTACTCGCAATAATGTGCTTGATGCCATACCAGTCTGCGACACGAATAATCGTTCCTAGATTACCTGGGTCAGATACGCCATCTAGCGCAATCATCAAGCCTTTTGCTTGAGGCACTTTTACACTCGGGATTTCAACCACTGCAATGGCCGCGTTATTGCTCACGAGAGTGCTCGCTTTGGTCAGGTCGTCAAGCGATGCTTCAATGCAATCAAAACTACATAGCGCACTAGCGTTTTGTTCGAGAAATGCTTCGGTTGCGAAGACGTGCTTCACCTTTAATGAACTGCTTGCCAGCTCTAAAACGTTCTTTTCACCCTGAACTAGGAATAAGCCATGCGCTTTACGCTGTTTCTTTTGACCTAAAGCACGAAGCAGTTTTAATTGGTTTTTTGAAATCATTAAAGTATCCCAGGTGAAAATGGTTATTCGGCGAATGTACTCGAAATAATCTTCACGACAGTTCGGTATCAAGCGCGTGAGATTATAAATTATACCTAAATAACCTCAAGAAACTTGATTCATCAGAAGACTTTGAAGAGCAAACGCAGTAAAAGAGGGTTCAAAAACGAAAAAAGCCCTGCGATATACGCAGGGCTTTTAAAGGGTGGGACCCCAGCCACATCCCGGCACACAAGTCACCCGCTGCGGCTGCTTCCTTCCGGACCTGACCGAGTTCACGAGCTATTGTTGCGAGAGGACCAGAGCCCCATAATTCTTTTCGAGAGGACTTGCCTCAATCGATGGGGCGATTATTCAGTATCAGCCCTCATAATGCAAGAGCAAAAACCTTGAATTTCGTCATTTCATTACCGTTTGGACAAAACTCGATCAATTCATTCCTCTATGATTGAGCCACGTAACGATGCGAAGAAGGATAGCGGCGTGTTGACTGCTTACTTGAATACATATCTTCATCAGCTAAATGCATGGCTTGCTCTAAGCTCATGTGCTGTTCTCTTTTTGCAGAGACACCGATAGAGATACCCACAGACTCTAACTCACTACACAGTTTGCCTTTTACATCAATTCTACTGAGCTCTTTCATTGCCCTATTTAATTCTGCTTGAGTCGGGTAGCCCAACAAGATGAACTCATCTCCCCCTATCCGGTAACTTTTCCCTGACCATACATAATGAATTTTTAGCGCCAATAATTGCAACACCTCATCACCAGCACGGTGACCGTACGTATCATTGATTCGTTTGAAGTGGTTAATATCCAAGTAAAGTATGGATAGATCTTTGTTTACGCCTTTTCGATGTTTTACTTGCAACGCGCGGCGATTTCTTAACCCCGTTAAATTGTCGGTATTCGATTGACGGTAAAGATAGAGCGAAACGCAAATCGCAAACAACAATACAAAGACAAACACAGCCTGTGTTTGCGTCGCCAGCCGAACCTCATATTCAAGCGCGGTACGCCAATCTGGGCGCAGGTCGTACTGGGCAATGATCTTATCAACTTCCAACATCGCTATCGCTCGACTGAAAAAAGGAGCAAGCATGGCACCTTTCTCGTTCGCCACCAATCCAACAGAAAGTTGTGACTGGTAAAACTCGCCAATCGCCGTGTCCTGCTCTATCGGAACCAACTCGCTCAGACGTAAAAAGTGGTTGAGCATCGCGGTATCCATCGGAATGTAATCGACCTCTTCATTCAATAAACCCTGAATGAGTTCTTGTTGGGTACGATAACGTTTCAGCTCTTTTAGCGGTAAAAGTTGTGTCATCATTTGGTCGAAAAAGTCGTCCTCAACCACACCAATCCGCTCAGAGATCAACTGTGACACATGAGAGTAAGTGTTCGGCTTGTAACCTAAACGCTTGACCATAACGGATGCTGGTGAGTAATGGGGCTTGGGAAAGTAACTAAATTCATGCCGCTCGCGACTGACCGTTAACGGCGCTAAAATTTCAAAGCTCCCCTGCATAAACTCGTGATACATGGAGCCCCAACTTTCATTTGGCTCACTAATGATCACGCAGTTTAATGCCAAGATCTCACAGCTTCTCAGGACGACATCTGCCGTCATCCCTTCGATACTGCCGTCTTCGTTGTAAACAACATATGGAAAGATAGATTCGAGCTTGATCCGTATAGGCTCACTAAAATCGAGAGGTAATAAGCGAATAGATTCTCGCAATGCCGCTCGCCTGAGTTCAAATTGATACTGGGAGATCTCTTCACGAAGTTGCTTTTGCACTCCTTCCCCATGAATAAACGTAGCGAACGTATCCAACTCTTCGAGATGATGATCTTTTTTACTGATGATCGATACTGGCTTTATCGAAATCTGATCATTTAACATCTTAGCGTCAAAGCCCTCCAGCAGCATCGGCTTAAGCTGATTGATGGCATCGACTACGCCTTCAACAACGCCTGATCTCAGTAACGTTACCGCTTGCTCATGACCTTGATAAGAGACCTGTTTTAGCTCCGGGTAGTATTGTTTGAGTAATTCGGCATAAACCGTATCTTTAGGGACGCCAACTCGTGAAATGTCACTCAACGTCGAGTCTTTTAAACCAAAAAGGTAGGTATATTCGATATTAGTTGGGCGGGAGTAACTAAAGCGTTGAGCACGCTCTTCTGTGTAAGTGATATTCGCAGCAAAATCCGCTTCCCCATTCGCGACGGAATTTAGAATGGCATCAAAGCTGGAATAGTTCACATATTGAACGGTAAAGCCGAACTCTTTCGATGCAGCATTAAAAAGAACACGGGTGACGACATCATCCGCTTCTGTCGCAACTTTATAATGAGCAATTAAAGGTGATTCAGCTTTTACATTCAAACTCAGTAGGCAACAAGTAAAAAGCAACAGTGTTCGAGCAAAGGTAGTCATGACAAACTTATCTTAAATCAACCACTTATATTGTGGTTATTATTATTGGAAGTTTAGTAAATATGAAATGAAGAACATATACTAATCTTCATTTTGTTCCACAACCAATTCGATAGTCTGCCGCACGTGTCACTTTTTACCTGACGAAATACTCATAATTCTGCCTGTTCATCGCTGCTACGTAAGATATAGTCCGTCATCCAAGCCGTTCCTAACAAACAGATCCAAACAACAAAAACAGGGTTTGGTACATCTGTAGTCGGACTCACCACTAAGGCAGCAAAGCCAACAGTCGGTAATGTCCAGCACAATAGTTTACTCCAACGAATGGAGTGTTTAAGCTTCGCGAGGGTTTCCATTGAAGCCAGCATTCCTGTCACGCTCAATGCCACAAGCACGGCATATGGCAAGCCAGCAATCCATAATGGGAACAACAACAGCATCGGCCACCAGCTGTGCTTATTGGATGGGGTCCAATGTACAGCAGACCACCACATCGCCATGACCGCGACAGTTTGAACCACTGTAACCCAAGCGGATCCATCCAGCTTCCCACCTTGTTGCGTGACCATAATACCGACTTGTAGAGTAAGTACGATTAGGCCTGCGGTGAGCAGAACGCCCAACGAACTTCTACGAGAGAACACTACCATTAAAAGTGGGAAAAGGATCAAAATACCAATCGATAGCGCGATTGGCTGCATTGAGAGCGTAGCGCCAAAAGCCATCATTGCGCCCAGCAACACCAAGCCTGCAAACCCGCCTTGTGGCAAGATCCACAACGCCGGGATCATGAGTGCAAGAACGGGAATATCTCCCTCGCTCAAACTCATCGCTCGAACGCACACCACTGCGAGTAAAGTCGTAATGAAAAATTGAAGTGTCGATAAAATCATAGCGCCTCCTGGCTTCCCCACCTACTTGGTAACTCAACGGCAAAAACTGGGATTAAAAGTCGTTGAGAGGGTCTAGATTCAAGCTTAGCTTGTGTTTGTTTTATGCTTTTTAACGCTCATTAACATACGGCACGACTGAAGAGAAAATGTGATCAACAAAAGTCAATCGCGGGCAATATAAACGTTAAGAACCGTTAGCAATATACAAGTCCGATGGTTTACCATTCCTTAGTAATCCACAATAGACACTTTTGAGTATGGACCAATTTTTAGCGCAAATCTTTGCTGTAATTCACCAAATTCCAAAAGGAAAAGTCTCCACCTACGGGGAAATCGCAAAAATGGCAGGTTACCCGGGCTACGCAAGACATGTTGGTAAGGCGCTTGGTAATTTGCCAGAGGACAGCAAACTCCCGTGGTTTAGAGTGATAAATAGTCAAGGAAAAATATCCTTAAAAGGCAGTAATTTAGAACGACAAACAAAGAAATTAGAAGCCGAAGGAATTGAAGTATCTGAGATTGGAAAAATTTCGCTAAGAAAATACAAATGGCAGCCTTAGGCTGCCATTTTTTGTTCGCTGAGTTTGATATTAACGCGTACCAACTAGACGAATATCCAACTGGTGAGTTTGTGCTTCATCTGTGATTACACCGTTATGCGTATCGCTGATAAAACGCAATTTACCATCCACTTCAATACGCGCACGGACGCTGTAACGATGGTTTGGTTTGATTTCATTGTTATCGTAGTTCAGTTCAAAAGAAAGAGGAACTTGTTTACCTTCCGTTTCGAATGTCTGCTTTGCTAGTACTTTTGCTGGCGCGTCAGCCAAAGACACATCTTCTAACGCGACGGTAACCACTGCGTTTGGCGGCAGAGCAATACGCTCACGGTAAGCCACTGTACCTGTAATCGTCTTCATTGACGCCTCTGCAGATTCCATTTCTGTATTTTGAGAAGTTTGGCAACCCACTAACGCAGCCCCAAAGAGTAAAGAAGTAACAAGCAGTAGTGTTTTTTTCATATCTTCCTCGAAAAGAGTATTAAACCGGAGCAATTATAGGTGTGGAATATAAAACTGTCTGCTTCCTGTCAGTTTATTTGACAATAGTTTGACTGAGTTAGAATTTATCAAACAATTGATTTTGTTTCATAATCGGAACAATACTATTTCTAAGTTACTCAATAGTTCTTAACTATGGCACTTCACAAGAGTGAGACTGTTGAGGTAAGTTGGAGTGAAAGACAACGGTGAGGAGACACAATGAGTAAACCATTACGAGAATTGCTCAGCCTACTACAACTCGAAAAATTAGAAGAAGGCTTGTTTCGTGGCCAAAGTGAAAACCTAGGTTTGCCTCAAGTGTATGGTGGCCAAGTGATTGGGCAAGCGCTTTCTGCTGCGCGCTACACCGTTGAAGAAACACGCGCGGTGCACTCCTTCCATAGCTATTTTTTGTACCCTGGTGATCCAGAAAAGCCCATCATTTATGATGTAGAAAACCTAAGGGATGGCCGTAGCTTCAGCACCAGACGCGTTAAGGCGATTCAAAATGGACGCCCTATTTTCTACCTAACGGCGTCTTACCATGGCGATCAACCTGGGTTTGATCATCAAAAGGAGATGCCAGACATTCCTGGCCCAGAAAACTTCGCCTCTGAGAGTGAGCTTGCTAGCCATATAGCCGAATTCCTGCCAGAGCGACTACGCAAAACATTTTGTGGTGAAAAGCCAATTGAAACCCGTCCTGTTACGGTCATCAACCCCCTAAAGCCCAAAAAGCAGAGCCTAAACAGTATCTTTGGATTCGTGCCAATGGTGAAATGCCAGAGAACCTGCTTATACATCAGTACCTGTTGGCCTACGCATCAGATTGGGGATTCCTCGTGACAGCAATGCACCCACATGAAGTGTCATTAATGACGCCAAACTTCCAAGTTGCCACCATTGACCATTCAATCTGGTTCCACCGTCCGTTCAAAATGGATGAATGGTTGTTGTACGCGATAGAAAGCCCAACAGCGAGTAATACTCGTGGGTTGGTGCGTGGCGAAATCTATAACCAGCAAGGTCATTTAGTGGCAACCGCAGTGCAAGAAGGTGTAATGCGCTATACCAAGTAACCGCTAAGCCTTAAACGACAAAAAAGGAGTGCTCAGCACTCCTTTATTGTGGGTATCAAACAATAATTAATTTGGTTGATACTTCATGTTAGCAACCGACCATTCATACAATGTTCTTGGTTCTCCAAATTCGTTTCCTTTGTTAATCATACCGGGTTCTAAATAAAAGCCACCAGGATCAGTCTCTAAAAACGACCCTTTATCACTTGGTAAAAATTTGCGTTGGCCGCGGCGATAAATAATCACTGGCGCTTCTAACTCATACTCTACCTTTTCCATCTGCGAGTCATCAATTACTAAGAATCGAGTCATACGAATCGAGCTACCACTGGTGCAATACCCTGGGTCATCATAATCAATTGCTTGATAAGGCTTGAGAGCATCATCGAACAGCTCTGATCTACATCCATCGAATCGAGCAACATGCACCCACGCTGCTTTTACTAGAGCTTTGTCATCATTACCCACCGGCTTAAATGTAAGCAGCGCAACCTTACCTTTACCGTGCATTTTCAGTTCTTCATCCGTTGGCTCACGCACCGAGCGAACGTTCATCAAACCAAACTCACTTTCTTCTAAGTTAGAAAACTCAGGTGCATTTAGCGTGCTAAACAATACCGTTTGTTCAGTCTCAAGCAATGTATATTGATCCGCAACACCTTCATCTGCAAAGCTCAGATATACCTCAACTTTCTGACTTTCCAACGCTTCGTAATCACGAGATTCTCCTTCCGAAACGTCGAGAGAAATCAAGCGTTCTTTTACCGGAGGGAGGTCAAGTAACTCCAACTCTTCTTTATCAGCATCTAATGAAGCGACTCCTTTAACTGTTGAGCTGGATATTTTATAACTACGGTTTCCTATTGGTGTACCGAAGTCTAGCTTAACCTTTTTAAATGGTTCAAATTCCACCTTCATTGTAGAAGTACTTAAACCAGGGTGCTTCGCTTTGTTAATAGTGCCATTTACGATGATTGTTTTAGTTATGTAGTTGCGCCCAGTAAGGGTAACTTCTAATTGGTACGCACCTGCATGCAGGATTTTCAAACGCCCTGTATCAGAAGAAACTAACTCGACCACAGGATCTTTTTGGTTAATAAGGCGGTAACTAGCCTTCGCAGCTCCACCACTCATCACAGGTGAGATAACACTACCTGCGGAGAAGCCTACCGTTGGGTAAGTAACCGATACGGGGTTTGCGCCAGGTTTAATCGTGACTAAGAAACTGCTTTCACCCGGGTTAACTTTATCGTCCCCAGCATCCGAAACAATAATTTTTGTACTACCCGCGTTAAGAATTTGCATGGCACCCGTTTGGCTGTTTAAGGAAACCACATCTGTTGCTGCGTTGTCTTCAAATCGATAAGTAAGCTCCCCGACCACACCAGAGATTTCCGGCGCAAGAAATGTTTGGTCAACCTTCCAAATCTCTTCCACATCGGATTGAACTTCAATTCGACTCGGCGCACTCAGAATTGTCACGTAGACTTTTTGATCAGGACCAACGGTATAATTCGCGCTCTCTTTTCTGCGCACAGTTAACGTCGCTTTACCCGCTTTATACACATGGAGACGTCCTTCACTAAATCCACCGACAACATCTGGTGCGGTGTTATCTACAATCTCAATTTGCTCGTCAGCACTCAAACCAAAATCACGATGAAGATCAAAACTGTATTTATTACTGTATACAACATCATAATCGTGCGTTGCCATCGGTTGGCCTTCAGCCTTTGCAACTTTGATGACAACATTAAATTGAATAGGTTGGTAGAACTCCCCACCATCGTCTTCAAACTTAAGACGATATTCTCCAGCCGTCTCTACTTCTAACTTGCCATCGGTCATTCTTAAACCGTCCGGTAAACTACCGACTAGGCTTACGTTGCCTTTTTGTCCTGAAAATGCCAAAGGAATTGAGAGGCTAGGCTGATAAATAAGCGACATTTCAATGTCGTTCATCACTGGATGAGGCGCGCGATTAACTTCAAGCTCAAAGCGAGTTTTGCTTGCAGGATAATTACGCATATCATGCTCGTAAATTTCCACTTCAGAAGCACCAACGCCTTTGATCAGTAATGCTTCACCATTTTCAGTTTTAGCAACAACGTCTTCACCACGAATAATTTTCAGCTCATAGCCACCGTAGGCATTAGTCACTTTAGGGAAAATTCGTCCACCTTCCTCATAAGTGGTGACGATATCCGCCGCGCTGATTGCTTCGCGTTGACCTTGTTTTACATCCACAACAAATTGCGCCGTTTGCTGTTTATCTAGAAACGCGTCGCTGTAAGTTGCTGTCGCTTCAACGGTTAACTGCCCGACATTATGAACAAGGAGCAGACCTGACTCCGAGTTGAGTAACTCGGCAACGTTGTTGTCTGGCTCGCTGCGAATAATTTTGTATGTGATACTTTGCGTTTGAGCTTTATCTAAACGTGCAGGTTCTAACGTCAGCCCTTCCCTATATTCGTCCTCAAGCAAGGCGAATTGAAGTTGCCCAGACGCTACTCCATGAAGCTTCACCGTTGCGCGAACTTGCTTCGGCAGATAAAGCTCGTTACCTGAATCTGTAATCAGTACCGACGCCTGACCAATTGAGCCTAATGAATATACCGAACCGTTCTCATCAACCCGAATCAAGTTATGACCACTTTCTACTTCATAACTCAGTTCACCTTTTTGGCCACGAACGGTCAGCGCTTTCCCTTCAGACTCGATTGCATTGAAGTTTAGATCACTAACCGAAAGGTCTGTGTTAATACCTCGTTCCACAGTGATAGAAAATCGTGCTTCAGAGGATTCATAAGCAGAACTGCTATCCGTAGCCAGAATTGTTGCCGTTCCTGGACGCAAAATTTGTAGCACTCCAGAGTCATTAATTTTCACAACATTTAGCGGATTAGAGTCAATGACTTGATAAGACACCGAACCATGTACATTGCTCAATTTTGCCGCAGTAACGGTTCCCACGCCCTCAAACTTCAATACCGTGTCTTCAGCTTTTAACTGTGGACGGCTCTGCTTTATCATCGTAGTTGGTGTGTTTGTATTGTTCGTTTTAGAGTCACCTCCACCACCACAACCAGCGAGTAACACCGCGAGAAAAAGCAAATAATATTTTCTGTTCATTTTTAGAAACACTTTGTCACAAATAAGTGCTGGCGATAATAATACGATGTTTTATTAATCACTAGCTTCATTTTTGAGTACTTTATTACTTAAGTATTTACTACTGTATTACGCATAAGAATAAATGCTCAGAAGTGGTGACTAAAATACACAAAACAACACAAAGCAAACGTTTAAATTAAACTAATTAATTAATTTAGTAAAAATGAATATTCAATAAAAATAAAACACGACAAATAAAGAGGAGAAATTGCGTTATTTTTTCATGCGTTTTGCTGTACGAGCGCTTGATGAAGAATAAAAACAAACAGTTAATGCGCAAATAGAAGAGAGAATAAATATCGTTTATATTTATTCCAATCCAGTAAAAAGTAACGTAGTTAGAATAACCCTGCTACCTGTTAACACTTAAAATGCTAACAGGTAGAGTAACCATTAAATAAAATTCGTATAAAGCTATTTAGTTGAGAAGTGGTAACTCAGTCGTATATTTAATGGATTCCATAGCAAATGTTGAAGTCACATTAGACAATCCCTTTACACTATTAACTAAGCGCTTATAAAACTCGTCAAAACACTTCATATCTTTCACCAGCACTTTCATCATGTAGTCATACTCGCCGGCCATACGATAAAACTCCATTACCTCGGGGAAATCACTCACTGTTGTGACAAAGTGGTGATACCAATCTTCGGAGTGATCGATGGTTTTTAGCTGAACAAAAGCGATAAAAGACAGGTCGAGTTTTTCTGCACTCAGTAACGCCACGCGCTTTTCGATGTAGCCTTCTTCTTCCAACCTTTTCAAACGCTTCCAACATGGCGTCGTTGTCAGATTTACCTGCTCTGCTAACTCATTTAATGACAAGGTGCTGTCGGTTTGTAACAACGCAAGCAGCTGTTTATCGACCCGATCCAAACTCATCCTATAAAACCCACGAAGTGTAGAAAACTTTTCTATCAAAATAGTCATTACCGGCAACTATAGCAAAGTTTTTCTCTCGTATTATAGGTAAATTATTCCCATCTAATGCTTATCTATCGATTTCCAAGGAGAGACGCCATGTGTACTGACCACAACTGGATCAACAATGCAGTGCGTAAAATTGAAGCAGACTTTCAACGTTCTGCTGATACTCATTTATTTAAACTCGAACTGCCTTCTCTTGATGGTATCGATATCTACCTAAAAGATGAGAGCACGCACCCAACAGGCTCTCTGAAACACCGATTGGCACGCTCGTTGTTTCTTTATGCGATTTGTAACGGATGGATTGGTCCTGAAACCACAGTGATTGAAGCGTCCTCAGGCAGCACTGCCGTTTCAGAAGCGTATTTTGCTCGCTTGCTTGGCTTACCGTTCATTGCCGTTATGCCGAAAACCACCGCGCGTAAAAAAATTGAACAAATTGAGTTTTACGGTGGTACAGCGCATCTTGTAGAGCGCTCAGATCAGATTTATGACGAGTCTCGACGTTTGGCTCAAGAGTTAAATGGTCACTACATGGATCAGTTTACTTATGCTGAACGTGCGACTGACTGGCGCGGCAACAACAACATTGCGAACTCTATCTTTAGCCAAATGGAACTAGAAGATCACCCAATTCCTAATTGGGTAGTAATGAGCCCAGGAACTGGTGGCACGTCTGCAACCATTGGTCGTTTTATTCGTTACCAAAAATACGACACCAAACTTTGTGTCGTAGACCCTGAAAACTCGGTGTTTTACGACGCTTTCCAGTCAGGTAATCACTCATTAAAAGGTGAGACCGGCAGCAAAATTGAAGGCATTGGTCGACCACGTGTCGAGCCAAGCTTTATTGCAGGTGTCATTGATGAAATGCGCAAAATTCCAGACGCTGCCAGTGTGGCAACCGCCCATTGGGTATCTCAGCTGATTGGGCGTAAAGTCGGCGCATCGACAGGCACGAACCTTTACGGTGTGCTTCAACTGGCCTGCGAAATGAAACAACGCGGTGAAACAGGCTCTATCGTGACACTTTTATGTGACTCTGGTGAGCGTTACTTAGATACGTATTACGACTTAGCATGGGTAAAAGAGAACATCGGTGATATTCAACCTTACCTCGCGCAACTTGAAGTCATTCAAGCGAAAGGCTGTGTCGAACCTGCATGTTGCGGTCCAATTACCGCTTAATATGTAAATTCGAATGTAAAAAACAGCCCGCTGATGTGCGGGCTGTTTTTTTGGAAATGAGTATTACTTTTTCTGACGCGCTTCAAACGCCGCCAATTGTTCTGGCGTTGCCGCTGGCTGATGATTTTGTTTCCATTCATCGTAAGTCATGCCGTAAACACGTTCGCGAGCGTCATCAATATCTAAATCCACACCGAGATTTTCCGCTTCAGCTTTGTACCATTTGCTAAAGCAGTTGCGACAGAAGCCCGCAAGAATCATGAGGTCGATGTTCTGCACGTCTTTATTCGCGTCTAAATGCGCCAATAAACGACGAAATGTCGCCGCGTCTAACTTATCTTGTTCTTCTTGAGTCAGATTTTTATATTTGAATTCAGCCACTTTCCTTTCCTTCTCTCTTATTTGATTGACGTTAGTCACCATACCGAATAGTAAGTTCTCCAGCCTAGGAAGTCTGCTTTAGCGCAACAATTCCCAGTCTAAATGACTACCTTTGCGCAAAAGCTGATATGATAAACGCCATCTATCTTATTGATTAAATTAATATTAACACAACTCATTACAACGGTCTTTTACAAAGGTTATCGTCAAGTTATGAAAAACGCCATTCTATTATTGTCTGCCTTGACCATCAGTGTGCCGACTTTTGCTGCTCAAGAACAAACTCATCAATCTTATTTTTATCTGGGTACAGGTAACGTCGGTTTTGATACACCCTATTTTGGCTCAGACAGAGACAATGAGTGGTCCACACCACATATCACTGTTGGTTGGGGCTATCATGTTAATCAATACCTTACGTTTGAAGGTGTGCTTCGCTACTCCCAAAACGAACTTAAAAACGACACACTGAAAACAGATTTGGATTTGCACTATTACCAAGCGGGTATGTCAGCAGTATTGACCAGTGATAACCTTGGCGATACACCACTTTCTTTGTTCGGCCGCGTGACCGCGTTGGGGACTCAGGCAGAAATGTACGTTCCAAACCAACAAAAAGTCACAGATGATTCAGGAGCACTATTCAATATCGGTGCTGGTGTCCATTGGGATATGAGCAAAGACATCTGGTTGCGCGCAGAGTACATCTATAATGTCGCAGATATGGGCTTTGAAGATTTTTACGACAGCTACGAAGGTGTGCAAGTTAGCTTAGGGAAACGCTTCTAACATTAGATAGCACCAAGTTACCAGAATTGAAATACAAACAAGCCGAGGTTTTTACCTCGGCTTGTTTTACAATCTACGGTGTGTCATCAGTTACTGAGCGGAGAACTTTTCTGTTGTCTCTTGATTCACATGGCTACTTGGTTGCCCGGCATCGAGAGAGTGTAAAATGCCATCTTGACGATCCTTTAGTGCATTCGTTAACGTCGGAAGTGCAGTGGTCGCTAACAACGCCATAACACCCGCAACTAAAACCATTTCTACCATGTAACTACCACGTACTTTTTTCAAGAGAACACCTCAAATAATAATAGGTATATGCTGCTTTCCCGGCATGACACCTAACAAGACCCGACATTCAGTCAATACGATGAGCGAGTCCTGTGCCCCTCGAAGAAGTGGCGAAATAATAAACAAAAATAATCATTAGATCTATAAGTAATCACTCTCAATATAAAAAAACACCGAACAACTTTTGTTCGGTGTTTTCAATCAAAGCTTTACGTACAGCGGCTAAGGATGAGCAATACGGCCTTTTGTATCGTGGCTGAGTGCTTTGTTCAATTCTGCTTCTACATGACCTGGCGCCTGTGTTTTCGCCGAAATCAATCGGTACATAGCCGGGATGACAAACAAGGTCACCAATGTCGCAAATCCCATCCCGAAAAAGATCACGGTACCCACGGCAATACGGCTCTCATAACCTGCCCCTGTCGATACAATCAACGGGATAGCACCAGCAAGCGTGGTAAATGCTGTCATCAAGATCGGGCGTAGACGTCGCGCAGCTGCATCAATAACCGCTTTTTCGAATTCAACACCACGGTCTCGCAACTGGTTGGCAAATTCGACAATCAAAATGCCGTTTTTCGTCACCATGCCGATCAACATGATCATGCCGATCTGGCTGTAAATGTTCATGCCTTGCCCCATCACAACCAAGCCAAGGAAGCCACCAAATACGCCCATCGGCACCGTAAACATCACCACTAACGGGTTCACGAAGCTTTCAAACTGAGCCGCCAACACGAGATACGCCACAAGCAATGCCAACGCAAATACGACAGCAACACTCGCTTGGTTCTCTTTAAAGTCTTTTGACTCGCCAGAATAACTCACCGAGATGTCACCTGGTAAGTTGTCTATCGCTTGTTGATCAAGGTAATTCAGCGCGTCTCCTAATGTGTAGCCTTCTGACAGATTAGCCGTAATAGTGATGGATTTCTGTTTGTTGTAGTGAGATAGACGAATAGAAGCTGCCACTTCTTCAATTTTAGTGACCGCGTCTAACGTCACTAACTGCCCACTATTAGTTCGCAGATAAATCTGGCTTAAATCCGCTGCATTATTAAAGCTGTTTTCATCACCACGAAGATACACATCATATTCTTCGCCACGCTCAACATAAGTCGTTTCACTTTTACCACCAAGCATGATTTCTAGCGTATCAGAAATGTCTTTGACACTGACCCCTAGTTCTGCGGCACGCTGTCTGTCGACCGTAACCAATAGCTCTGGCGTTTTCTCTGAGTAATCGATCTCAGCACCTTCCATCATTGGCGATTCTTCTGCTTTGTTTTTCAACATTTCAGCCCAGACGAGAAGTTCATCGTAATCAGAGCCACCTAATACAAACTGAACAGGCTCACTCGAACCACCTTGGAAACCAGGCATGAATGGGAACACTCGAACATCAGGTATGCCAGCCAGTGCGCCACGCACTTTGTTAAGCGCTTCCTGAGCTGTTACATCTCGCTCGTTCCAGTCTTCTAGAATCATGATAACAAAGCCGGTTTGATCGCCTGCCTGTCCACCAAATGCGGGCGTTTGGATACTAAACGACTTCAGATACCCTTGCCCAAGTAATGGCATCAATCGTTCTTCAACAATGTCCATATTGGCTGACATACGATTGTATGACGTGGCATCAGCCCCGCGCACAAACGCAAACATCACGCCGCGATCTTCTTGAGGGGTCAACTGGGCTGGCACTTGGTTCATCAAGAAGTAACTGCCGCCCAAACACGCCAGAATCACCAGCGGTGCAGCCCAACGCATTTTCAATGCGCCTTTCAATAATGAGCGGTAACCACTCTCCAGTTTACTAAATAGGCGATCGACCACTTGATTAAATCGATTTGGTTTTACATTCGCCTTCAAAATCTGACTACCCAATACAGGAGTTAATGTTAGGGCGATCAAAGACGAGAAAATCACAGACATCGCCAACAAGACAGAAAACTCAGTAAATAGCAGACCTACCATGCCATCCATAAAAGAAATCGGCAGGAATACCATCACCAGCACTAGCGTTGTCGCGATAACGGCAAAGCCTACTTCCCGCGTACCTTTATAGGCCGCAAGCAAAGGCGATTCACCACGTTCGATATGGTGGAAGATGTTTTCAACAACCACAATCGCGTCATCCACTACCAAGCCGATAGACAGGATCAGCGCCATCAAGGTGATTAAGTTGATAGAAAAGCCAAAGTAATAAGCGGCAATGAACGAAGAAATCAGCGATACCGGAACCGTAACAGCTGGGATCAAGGTTGCACGAGCTTGACCAATGAAGATGTACAACACCAAAATGACCAAACCGCCCGTAATAAATAGCGTGCTATACACCTCTTCTATCGAGCGCTCGATAAACACCGTCGCATCGTAGTCGATAGCAAGCCGCGTCCCTTCCGGCAAGAACTTCTGGATGTTATCAACTTCAGCTCGAACTAATTTTGCTACTTCTAGCGGGTTCGCATCAGACTGAGGAACAACCCCCAAACTAACATTGACGACGCCATCGCTTTTAAAGGTCGAGTTTTCGTTCTCTGCACCGATAAAAACATCAGCGACATCTTTCAAATAGATAGGCGTGTTGTCGCTTGCCCTTTTAATCACGAGGTACTGAAAATCTTCCGGCGTGTTATAGCTACGCGCTGTCCGTACCGACATGACTGTCGAATCATTACGAACTTCACCACCCGGACTTTCTAAGTTTTCACTTCGCAGTGCCGATGTAATGTCCGAAGCCGTGACTGAGCGCCCCGCCATCAGCTCTGGCTTAAGCTTCACGTACATCACCTTGTACAAACCACCAGAGAGATCAATGGAGCTCACCCCAGAGATCAAGCTAAAGCGATCCATCAGTACACGTTCTGCATAATCCGTCAATTGAGTGCGGTCCATCTCTGCAGAGCTGAGGTTAATATAGAGGGAGGCCTGACCTGAACCGTTATTCTTGTAGACAATTGGATCGTCCGCTTCATCAGGTAGCGAACGTTGAGCGCGAGCCACCGCGTCGCGAACATCACTAACACCCGTATTGAGATCGTAACCGAGCTCAAAAGTGATCGTGATACGCGAACTGCTGTTTCGCGTCGTCGAACTGATCTCATCGATTCCGCTGATGCCTGAAAGCTGATCTTCTAATACAGAAGTAATTTGACTCTCGATGATCGTCGCGGAAGCGCCCTCATAACGCGTACTAATGGAAACGACCGGACTTTCAATGTCCGGCATTTCTCGCACCGCTAGTTTCGTAAAGGATACAAAACCAAATACACACAGCAGCATACTCAATACCAACGCTGCGACTGGGCGTTTTACAGAAACGTCAGAAAGTAACATTAGTTTGCTTCCTTAGCCGCTTCGTCTTGCGTGCTTTGAACACCTTGATTACCAGTTGCGTTAGCTGTTTCTGCCTTTCCTGGTGCGACAATTTCCTTAACTTCAACACCATCTCGCATATTAACGATGCCCTGTACAACAATTTTGTCGCCAACTTCAACGCCTGACTCAATAACGACTTCGTTATCGACACGAGCACCGAGAATGACTTCTTGTCGAGTCGCTTTATTGTTGTCATCGATGACGTATACGTAACGCTTGGTGCCAGAGTATTCTAGTGCTTGAACTGGGATAATTGGCGCTTCAATCGCTGGGAAGGCCAATGATGCATTCATTAACATGCCCGGCTTTAAGCGGTTTTCAGGGTTCTCAAACTCAATACGTACACGCAGGTTCAGCGTTTCTGAGCTAATCCGCGTATCAATGCCTGTGACTTGACCAGTAAACGTCTGTTCACCCCATGCACTGGTTTTGGCAATGACTTCCATACCAATAGAAAGCATTGATAAATAGCGCTCCGGTACTTGTAAGTCCAGCTCCATGACGGAAAGGTCATCCAAGGTCAACAGCTCTGTACCCGCGCTAACCATTTTACCGCGACTAAAATCGATGAAACCAACAGTGCCAGAGAACGGCGCAGTAATATGAAGATCGGCCAAATTTGCTTGAGCGGCGTCCAGCCTTGCTTGTGCAATTTCAACGCTTGCTTTTTGTGCGTCGATCTCAGTTTGGGTGATAGCATTTCGCTTAACCAAACGTTGAAACTCTTTTAGCTTACGTTGTTCATCTTTAAGGTACGCCTTTGCCTCAATCAAAGCAGCTTGAGCCTTATCATCATCCAACTTGATTAACAGTTGACCTTGTTGGACATTTTGATTCGCTTTAACAGCGATTTGATTCACTTTGCCGGCGACTTCCGATGCAACAACCACAGACTCCGCCGCTTCTAATTTACCGATAAGCGATAAGGATTGATTGATCTCGTGCGTTTCTACTTGCTCAGTTACGACGGTAACTGCTGAGCCTCGCATAGCTGCGAAAGCTGATGGAGAACTCATTAATATAGAAAGCGTTAAAACAGATAACGATAACGTGGCTTTCATGCTCATGATATTGACTTCTAAACGAATAAACTTATGTCATTAAACTGCTTACATTTTATCAGTAGATACGTGGTTTAACGTCAAGTAGTGTAAATTCAAGTAAAAAGAGCGTTTCTCTTCTGTTCAAAGGACACACAAAACGCTGACTTTCTACCATCTTTGCCCAAAAAGACAGCATTCAACGTAAAAACGCAAGAAAAACGCTTTACAGCCTGAGCGAGTTTGCTATGATTCGCTCCGCACTTGGGAGATGAGTTGGGAAAACATCTTGCTAAGTATAAAAATCCTCTGGAGGGGTTCCCGAGTGGCCAAAGGGAGCAGACTGTAAATCTGCCGGCACTGCCTTCGATGGTTCGAATCCGTCCCCCTCCACCATATTCTTTCTTGTGTTTTTCCTTTAAACATAAGAACAACTTGGAAGCTAGGTTGGGAAACTATCATTCAAGTATAAAACACCCTGGAGGGGTTCCCGAGTGGCCAAAGGGAGCAGACTGTAAATCTGCCGGCACTGCCTTCGATGGTTCGAATCCGTCCCCCTCCACCATATTCTTTCTTGTGTTTTTCCTTTAAACATAAGAACAACTTGGAAGCTAGGTTGGGAAACTATCTTTTAAGTATAAAACACCCTGGAGGGGTTCCCGAGTGGCCAAAGGGAGCAGACTGTAAATCTGCCGGCACTGCCTTCGATGGTTCGAATCCGTCCCCCTCCACCATATTCTTTCTTGTGTTTTTCCTTTAAACATAAGAACAACTTGGAAGCTAGATTGGGAAACTATCTTTTAAGTATAAAACACCCTGGAGGGGTTCCCGAGTGGCCAAAGGGAGCAGACTGTAAATCTGCCGGCACTGCCTTCGATGGTTCGAATCCGTCCCCCTCCACCATATTCTTTCTTGTGTTTTTCCTTTAAACATAAGAACAACTTGGAAGTTAGGTTGGGAAACTATCTTTTAAGTATAAAACACCCTGGAGGGGTTCCCGAGTGGCCAAAGGGAGCAGACTGTAAATCTGCCGGCACTGCCTTCGATGGTTCGAATCCGTCCCCCTCCACCATATTCTCTCTTGTGTTTTTCCTTTAAACATAAGAACAACTTGGAAGCTAGGTTGGGAAACTATCTTTTAAGTATAAAACACCCTGGAGGGGTTCCCGAGTGGCCAAAGGGAGCAGACTGTAAATCTGCCGGCACTGCCTTCGATGGTTCGAATCCGTCCCCCTCCACCATATTGAAAAAGCCAGCTCATTGAGCTGGCTTTTTTCGTTTCGGATTCTTGATAAAGTAACAAGCCCTTCCTTATTTAACCCAACTTCTTCGCGGTTCTCCCTCTGTTAGATCCTACTTTAACAACTGGGCCAAAGCGAATCTCCTATGCCCAAAGTTCGGATCTGGTCGTTGTAATACAAACAATGTACTAGCACTTTGTCCTTGTTTTATCGCAATGACCATAATGTGAATGCTAAAAACATTCAGTAAAGCACTTGAGGACTAGCTAGCAAAAAAGATATTCGGCAGAGTTAAGCGCGAGCTATGATGAAGGCTCCACCTGGCAGGTTTTATAAAAATATCTTTCGTAGGTACAAACGACAGATACAAAAAATCCCGCAGGGGGCGCGGGATTTTTATTAGTGACTAAATTGGTTTAAAGGTGACTAGCCTTGAATACCAACAATTAACCATGGTGCATTAGGCACAGTCAGGTCACGCTCTAGGTGCCAGATATCTTCGATTTCTTCTTCAACACCTTCTACTGTGTCACGGTAACGACCGCTAAACTGTAGGCTGAGCTGTGCTTTATTTGCATCGTAATCGGCACGGACGATCTCTGCATCAACGTACATTACATCAGTATGCTGCTCACCGTCGAGCTTCGCGCGCTCTGCTTTCAGATCTTCAAACAAGCTTGGAGAAACATATTCTTCAATGGTTTCCAGTTGATTGTGATTCCACGCACCTTGCAGGATTCGGTAGTGTTCACGAGAGCCGTTAATAAACGCTGCTTGGTCAAAGCCCGGTGGGTAGTTATGTGGTACGTCCGTTTGAGCGCCGAAACCACCAAAGCCACCATTATTTGTGTTTGGCTGTTGCTCAAAGTTTTGCATGTTTGGTTGCTCAAACTTAGATGCGTTACCACCAAATGCAGGTTGCTGACGATGCTGGTTCATACTGCCCTGCTTCGCACCTAGCATACCGCGCATTAATTTAAAGATGACAAAGGCAATCAAACCAATAATTAGGATATCCATAAATTGGATACCTTCAAAAGCACCGCCAAAGAATGCAGCAAGTAGACCACCAGCAAGAAGTCCGCCTAGCAGACCACCCATTAAGCCTTTTTTACTTGAAGACTTCACCGTCTGATCTTTGCCGACCGTATTGGTGTTTTGTTGCTGTTGTTTTGGTGCTGGCGCTGTTTTGTAGCTCTTACCGAAAGACTTACTGCCACCAAACTTCTTCGCTTCCGCGATAGGCGTTACAGCAACGGTAAACATCAACAGAGCAACAATAGAAAATAAACGTTTCATCGTTATCCTTAAAGTTAGCTATCTAAGATTGTGCTCTATCAGACGAAACAACGATTGTTTCAAACAGTAGCACGCCAAAGATGATTGTTACGTCATCATACTCTGTATGCCTGTTGATGAAAACAGCTTACAGAAGCTGACATGTATCAGAATATTGCCAAAGGTACAGACTGCTCTCGGTTAACTTCGAGATACTTGGTTCGTTTAGAAATGCTTAGAATGAACTCGCTGCTACTTGGGGATGTTTTACTTGAATTAGAATCAGTGACACAGCTCAGAATCCTGCACCTTGACGTCACTTGAGTATATTGCCTTGTTGACGGTTAATAGGTAGCTGACTATCATATTGAACGATGTTCAATAAAGCAGTTTGAGAGTATGGCGCGCAGAAACGATCACACCAGAGAAGAGTTAGTGAATTTGACTTTAACAACAGTCAAAAACTTTTTAGATGAGAATTCTTACCACGAACTCAGTCTTCGTAAAATCGCTAACATGATTGGTTACGTGCCAAGCACATTAGTCAACATTTTTGGCAACTATAACCTGTTACTTTTACACGTAGTCGCGCAAACTTTAGACGAACTCTCCCAAGAAGCACTGAAGGCGACCAATAGCAGTAAAGACGCTCATCAAGCTCTATTTGAACTGGCTTATTGCTACCACGATTTCGCTCAAAAGCACCCTTACCGTTGGCAGTTAGTCTTCGAGCACAACATGAATGGTGCAGAGCTTCCAGAATGGCATGCCAAACGTATCGACGGGATGACAGGAATGCTGGAGTCACTATTGGCTCAAATCGCACCACATCGTACCGAGTCCGAAGTGATTCAAGCAAGTCGAGTGCTTTGGTCTGGCGTACACGGTATTACTTTACTCAGTGTTGATGATAAATTTTTCTCTAGTGAACCCATTGATGGTAAAGAATTAATCAGTAACCTGCTTTCTAACTACCTCACAAACTGGTAACAAAGGATTATCCATGTCGTCCGACAGACAGCCGTCCTTACTTACGCAAAGAAAGTTCCTACCCTATTTCATTACTCAGTTTTTTGGCGCTTTCAACGACAATATTTTTAAAAACGTTTTGCTGCTGTTTGTCGCCTTCGCGGGATCCAGCGCACTACCTATTTCGAGCAACTTGTTCATCAATTTAGCGGCTGGCTTGTTCATTCTACCGTTCTTTCTATTCTCCGCTTCAGCTGGCGTATTAGCCGATAAATATGAAAAATCATGGTTTATTCGCAAGGTAAAGCTGTTTGAAATCGCCATCATGCTTTTGGGCGCCATTGGTTTTATAACCGAAAGTTATGGTGTGCTTTTGCTGCTACTGTTCTTAATGGGCACACAGTCAGCATTCTTTGGACCGGTTAAATATGCCCTTTTGCCCCAAAAATTAAACGCAAAAGAGTTAGTGCCAGGCAACGCCCTTGTTGAAGCTGGTACCTTTATCGCCATCCTTATTGGTACCCTAGGTGCTGGAATTATCGCCTCAGCAGACAACGCAAAATACCTTGCCGCATTTTGTGTCGTACTCTTTGCATTATTGGGATATTTGTCGAGCCGCTCAATACCCTTTGCAGCCGCCAGCGCACCTAATCTTTCTTTTCGTTGGCAACCGTACAAACAAACTAAACACACGCTATCCATCGCAAAATCAGATCGTGTTGTTTTTCAATGTATTATGGCGATAAGCTGGTTTTGGTTTTTAGGCGCCGCCTATCTAACCCAGTTCCCGAATTTCACCAAGATTTACTTAAATGGCACCGAGAGTGCGGTGTCTTTCTTACTTGCTCTGTTTTCCATTGGTATCGCGTTAGGGTCGCTACTTTGCAATTGGATCTCGAATCATCGTATCGAAGTCGGTATTGTGCCTATTGGCGCACTTGGCATTACGGTATTTGGGTACTTGATGGCAACCTCCATTCCAAGTGACCTACCTATCTTCCATAACTTTGTAGACTTCTTTAGATATGAGCCTTTTTGGCCATTATTTTTCTACCTATTGATGATTGGTGCTTCGGGTGGGTTATTTATCGTGCCGCTTTACGCATTAATGCAACATAGAGCAAAGGAAACCGAGCGCGCGCAAGTCATCGCAGGGCTCAATATCTTTAACTCTCTGTTTATGGTCGGCAGTGCTGTCTTAGGTATTGTGTGCCTAAGTGTAATCAAGATGACAATTCCTCAATTGTTTGCATTGTTAGCCATTTTGAATTTCTTGGTCGCCGCTTACATTTTTTTGCAAATACCGATATTCGTTGTCCGTTTTGTGGTTTGGATGCTAACTCATACTATTTATCGAGTGAAACATAAAAACCTACATAACTTGCCAGAACAAGGCGGTGCGTTGATCGTATGTAATCACGTGAGCTATATGGACGCCTTGCTACTTAGCGCAGTATGCCCAAGGTTGATTCGTTTTGTGATGGAGGAAGATTACGCCAACCTACCGCCACTAAGACGCTTTTTACGCAGAACTGGGGTAATTCCGATTTCAGCGAGTAACAGAAACTCCATCAGGCGTGCATTTAATGATGTAGAGAGAGCATTAAGCGAAGGACATATAGTCTGTATTTTCCCAGAGGGGAAATTAACCTCAGACGGTGAAATGAATGAATTCATGCGTGGCATTGATATTATTCTGCGTCGCAGCCCGGTACCTGTCATACCCGTGGCACTCAAAGGCTTATGGGGAAGCTATTTCAGCCGCGCGAAAGGCCGCGCATGTTGTGGCTTACCGACTCGATTTTGGTCAAAGCTAGAAATTGAAGCCGGACAGCCGGTTCCACCAAATGAAGCAACGGCAAAAACGATGTTCGATAGAGTGCATCAACTTAGAGGCGACTGGCGATAAAAATACATTTGAACACATGTTTAGAATAACTGAACATGTGTTCAAATCATTAAGACAAACTGACCACACTCAGTGCGATATACTCGCGCTTTCATTCACAACAGCGAATAAAAACCTTGAATAGAAACTACCTCTTGTTTGGATTGGCGTTACTCTTTTGCTTAACCCCTTTTGTCTCCTCTCCTATTGCCCTAGTTATTGGTTTTCTACTCGCAAGTTTTGGTTTTGTGCCTTCAGAACTGCCCATTGCTTCTTTTACTAAAAAGCTGTTGTCCTACTCGATTATTGGTTTAGGCTTTGGCATCAACTTTGAGCAAGCACTCTCTGTTACATCGGATGGTATCGGTCTGATTATCGCCACGATTGCGGGCACACTGATCATAGGCACTATCATTGCCAGAATAATTAAGTTGGAGCGAGTAACCGCATACTTAATCTCGTCAGGTACAGCAATTTGTGGTGGTAGTGCAATTGCCGCTGTAGCACCAGCGATTAAAGCAAAAGACGAACAGATTGGATTAGCACTGGCAACAGTATTTGTCCTAAACTCCATCGCACTATTCGTGTTTCCTGTGGTTGGGCATGCTTTAGGGCTAGATCAACACACATTTGGTACATGGGCCGCGATTGCTATTCATGACACTTCTTCTGTTGTTGGGGCTGCCTCAGCCTACGGTGAAGAAGCGCTAACTACAGCAACAACGTTAAAACTCGCACGAGCTTTGTGGATCATCCCTGTCGCACTGATCAGTGCCGTGATCTTTTCGAGAGACCAGAAAGAGAATGGAACGAAAAAGTTAGTTATTCCTTATTTCATTTTTTGGTACTGCGCAGCCATCGTGTTTAGCGACTTCTTCCCTCAATTTGAAATGGTCTATCACGGTATTTTCGTTGGAGCGAAACAAGCTTTGGTGGTGTGTCTGTTCCTGATTGGTTGCAGCATTTCAATTTCGAAGCTGAGGTCTGCTGGAGCTAAGCCACTGTTGTTTGGTGTAACTCTGTGGGTGTTAATTTCAACCACTTCTCTAAGTTGGTTATTGTTTAGATATTAGTGGTCTTCTCATCGTGTTGAGATGACGACGGCTCAAGTTTGCTGTTTTTGTATGTAACAACCAATGCGATAGCGATCAAAAAGGCCGTCAGCTCTGCAAGAGAGCGGGCGAGCCCTTCACTGCTTATTGCAATACCAATTTGTAGTGCTACCGCCGTAATTAATACTAGCTTTACCATCCTGAACCTTATGCCTTTTCTCTCTTCGAAGAAGCATAATTATGATTCAGAGTTATAAGGATACGAAATTCCCTTTCTGACTAATACATAGCAAAATTGACTAATGCTGAATTGATGGCAATAGCCACTCCTTCACTGCCTTCCGAGAAACTTTGATCCCACTTTCTAGTAGCACTTGTGGCATTAAATGGTATTCCACTGGCCATTTAAACTTCTCTAATTTGGGTTGCAAATGCAGGTCATATTCCGCTTTGCTGCGCAAATCATTGGTCTGAATCACAGCAACAGGGCGATGACCAAATTCCGCATCTTCGACTGGAACCACTATGCTCTGCACCACGCCATCAATTTGGTTCAATGCTGCCTCAATCTCTTCACAATGAATGTTCTCACCACCAGAGATAAATTGATTGTCGGCACGGCCGATGATCTTTAACTCGTCACCTTGCCACTCACCGAGATCCTTGCTATCGAACCAGCCTTTCTCATCCAGAAACGGAGTAACATGACCTTGATGAAAATACCCTGCCGCTAATGTTTTACCACCGACAAAAATGCGTTGGTCAACCAACTTTATCTTACGATGATTCAATACGTGTCCAGCATTACTGGTACTGTCAATTCTCTTTGCGGTAACAGTAGAGGCTGCTTCCGTCATCCCATAACCTAACCACGCCTCAATCCCTCGTCCTGTTGCTCGCAACGCCAACTCGTGAGCAACGTGGCTGCCGCCCAATAGCACATGCGTCAATGACAAGTGAGCATCATCATCCAATAGCCGTTTGAGCTGCGTTGCAACCAAAGAGGCGTGTGACACGCCCTGAATATCTTCGACAAGTTTTCCTGTACCGATTTTCAATGTCGCTCCGACATGTAGCCAACGATATACAATCGCCAATCCAGAGACGTGATAAAGCGGAAGCGACAATAGCCAAGAATCTTGCTGAGTGAAAATGAACTCTTGCAACAAGCCTTCTGCTGAAGCAAGGTGTTGTCGATGTGTATGAACCACAGCTTTAGGCTCCCCTGTCGAGCCAGAGGTAAATACCACTGAAGCGAGCCTGTCATGGTGATAGGCATCTTCAATCACCGCATCACGCTCTTGTTGTGAAACTAAGGGCGGTGAAAGCAATGTTGCCTTGAGTTTTTGTATATCATGTTCAGAAAAGGTCGAAGCGCACTCCTGAGCAAACCAGATAAACCGAGTTTGTTCAGGTTTATAAAGGGTCGCAAGTTTACTCTGTAGCGTATCGAGTGGTTGTACCATGGTCAGCGCGGCAAGTGCACCTAACTGCTTGGAAGCAAGATAAAACAGCAGAGTTTCGACTTGGTTTTTACCTACCAAAGTCAGCACATCTCCCCGCGTTACGCCCAAGTCATTCAAATAGTGAGCGTATTGGTCAATACGTACTGAGAGTTGTTGCCAGTTTAATGTTTCTGTTGGTGTCTTGAGTGCAATAGAAAAAGGGCTCGTTTGAGCCCAATATTTCCACGGTGCCTTCGCAACATTGTCTATGCAGAATGCCACACAATCTCCTGATCTTTCAGAGGAAGAACGGGAAGTTCACACTTAGGCCAGCCTTGCTCTAACTGAGCTTTGAATAGGCCAATCGTATCCAAACCTGGAACTTCATCAGGCAGCTGCCATTGGGCAAAGCGCGCTAATTGCGTTAAACCGAGACTGGATTCAATGCTCGAGCTAATAACCGCTTTCATCCCCAGTGACTTCGCCTTCTCTATCAGTGTAATACAAAAATCCACCGAACCAATGAGTGTGGGTTTGATGATGATCGTTTTCACACCAGTTAGATCTTCAAGACGGAAATCCTCTCGACGAACCGCATCTTGCAACGTTTCATCCCAAGCAATCGCTATACCAGTATTGATAGCAAAAGAGAGACTATCGCCAGGAGAGCGGCACGGCTCTTCCAAAAAGGTAATGCGCTGACGCAGAGACGGAGTAATGTATTTAGCAAACTGCTGCGCTTTTTCTGGTGTCCAAGCGCGGTTTGCATCAAGTCGAAGCGTTAATTGAGGGATAGATTCAAGGAAAAGGTTCACAAGCATGCCATCGCGAATTGGCTCATAAAGCCCGACTTTTACTTTCGCGACTTTCTCGCCTTCCATTTCGTTCAGCTTTGGAATGAGCTCGTCTGGGTCACCAGTACACAGCGGCGCTGTTTGATACTTACCTTGTTGGGGTAAGCCACCAGCTAACTCTAACTGTGCCATCGATAAACCAAACGCGACCGATGGATACATGTTGGCGTAATCCACATCCAATCCAGCAACCCAACGCTCCGCTTGTTCCTGTAGCTGAATACCAGCATCTTCGGTGCTCTCTAAACTAAAACCAGGAAGAGGAGCGACTTCTCCAAGCCCTATTTGGTCACCTTCAGAAAGCACAACAACATAACCAACACGTTCAGTTAGCTTATTGTCTCGCAGGATGACACCACTATCCATGGGCAAGATATAACGATAAATTTTCGCTTCACGCATAATTCGAGTCCTATGTAATGCCGTATATTTGAGCGTTCTGGCGAGCAATCCCACCAGCCTCCCAGAGGGCGAGGCGCTCAGGAAAAATGGAACAGAGGAGCTAAAACACTCCTCTTTTTATACGAATTATGGGTTACGAGGGAATTTGTCGAAGTCTGGGCGACGTTTCTCGTTGAATGCGTTACGACCTTCTTGTCCTTCATCGGTCATGTAGAACATCATCGTTGCGTTACCCGCAAGCTCTTGAAGACCTGCTTGACCATCACAGTCCGCATTCAATGCAGCTTTCAGGCAGCGTAGCGCCATTGGACTATGCTGAAGAACTTCACGACACCAACGAACAGTTTCTTTCTCTAGCTCTTCTAGCGGCACAACCGTGTTGACCAAGCCCATGTCTAACGCTTCTTGCGCGTTATAGAAACGACATAGGAACCAGATTTCGCGAGCTTTCTTCTGGCCTACGATACGAGCCATGTAAGACGCGCCCCAACCACCATCAAATGAACCCACTTTAGGGCCCGTTTGACCAAACTGCGCGTTGTCTGCTGCAATTGTTAGATCACACATCATGTGCAGTACATGACCACCGCCAACAGCCCAACCCGCAACTGAAGCAATAACAGGTTTTGGACAAGTACGGATATCACGTTGGAAATCCAATACATTTAGGTGATGCGTACCTTGGTCATCTTTGTAACCGCCGTAGTCGCCACGAATCTTCTGGTCACCACCAGAACAGAATGCATCTTCACCCAAGCCAGTTAGGATGATAACGCCAACACCAGAGTCGTAACGCGCATCTGCTAACGCATCAATCATCTCTTTTACTGTTTGAGGGCGGAATGCATTACGCACTTGTGGGCGTGCAATGGTAATTTTCGCGATACCATCTTCAGATTTATGGTAGTGAATATCCTCGTATTTCTCGCCGCAATCTTTCCATTGAACCGGAGCGTAAAGTTCTTCTTCAGAAATGCCTACTGTTTTAGCCATGGTGATTCCCATTGTTCTCGTTACTCTCACCAAAGTGAGATTGAATTATGTGCTTAATATGCATCGCAAATTGTTGGGGCTGCTCTTGATGAACGTTATGTCCTGCGCCTTCAACTTGTCGATACGCCAACCCGCTACGTTGTGCCAGTTGGCTAAATTTTTGGTCTTTAGCGCCACACAAGTAATACATCGGTATATTCTGCTTTTTCAGTGTGGGCAACAAATACGCCTGCTTGGCTAACGATGTTGCCATCAGCATGCTCGCGACCGCCGAGCCAAGATTATCACTTCGCTTCGCAATTAATGTTTGTCTTTGCTCATGGTTTAGTGAAGAAAACACCGCTTGCTGATACCAATCGTTCAAAACACGTTCAAGTGGTTCAGTTTTGAAACGCTTTGCCCAGCGGGCATCATTCTCCAATCTCACCTGTTTCTCTGACTCAGTTTGAAGCCCGAAGTTTCCCCCTTCAACAATTGCGCCCACAATATTGAGATCTGAGAAGCATTGATTGGCAATACCATGCATCGCAATACGGCCGCCCATCGAGTAACCAATCAAAATAAGTGGTTGTTGCGGAGGAAATAATAAAGATAGTGTGGAATTAAGAAGTTTGCAGCAATCATCGAGATCGTTGCACTTTGTAAACTGGCTACGACCATGACCAGGAAGGTCTATAATAATTCGTTCAAACTGAGTCAGCTCATCCAAACAAGCTTGCCAATCAGCACCACTTCCTAAAAAGCCATGCAAAAACACCAGAGTGGGAAGGTCGCCACTTTGGTGTTTTTCAGTTGAAGAGAGACGCTCAGAGTGAAGCATGCAGGCTCTTGTTAAATGCCTTTATCAACTCTGCGGCTTGGCTTGGTGGGGTTTGAACTTCCACCAGCAGTGTGCCTTGGCCGCTCGACAGGTGCTCGGCAACCATTGCTTGATACATTTCTAACGTAGTTGGCTTCTCATACTTTAAACCAAACTGTTTGGCTGCATGTTCAAACTGATAACCGTGGGGCATTTGGTAGTACGCAGTGCGATGCTCCTGAGGCACCGGTAACATATCGAAAATTGCGCCACCATCATTGTTTGTGACCACAAGTACCGTCGGCAATTTATTGTGAGAAAACAGCGCTAGTGAATTGAGATCATACAGTGCTGATGTGTCACCAATATACATTAGTAACGGATTACCTCTTGCTCGCTGCACACCTGATGCGGTAGCAAACAAACCGTCAATTCCTGACGCGCCTCGGTTAGTGAACACTTTTACATCATCAAGTTTGCCGTACATATCGACAAGTCGAACAAACAAACTGTTACCCAAAAAGACATCAGCGTTTTTAGTGCGCTCGTTGATGTCTGCTGCCAACGCAATTTCGTCAATGGCAGACGCTGAACCAGATAGGAAAGCTTCTTCGATACGTTGATGAACTCGCTTAACTCCATTCGCTAACCTATCAGCCCACCCAGCAAATATTGGCTTCTCAAAGCTAATGCGAGAAACCCAAGTTTGAGGAAGCTCAACCCAGTGCATTTGCGCCAGATGATTTTGGTTATTACGGTCCATACGCGGCGAGATATACCAGTATTGAACGTCTTTATTTTGTTGATTTTGCGAAACTTGTTTATCAATCCACTGGTTCAAACGTTTGGAGATGATTCGGCTACCAAATTGGATAATAAGTTCACAAGACTCAAGCTCGTTTACGAACTCGGGAAGTTGAAGCCATACATCATAATGCGCCCAATCCGAACTGAGACCACTTTGCGGGTCTGCAAGTACCGGCCATCCCATCTTTTGTGCAAATGCCTGCGCCGACTTCGCTTGTTCAAGCGGTAAGCTGCCAATCACAACCAAGCCTTTTTTATCCGCACAAGACGGGATTTGCGCCTGTGATAAGTGGCTAAAACGCTGGGTATAACTACCACTTCCTTTTCGCCATCCGGCTACCGAGTCTAAGTAGGTGTGATAATCCGCTTTTGCACCATTGGAATACAAAGGCTCTGGAAATGCACAGTTAATATGAACAGCACTGCCTTGCAGTTGCTGAGTAAACATCACTTCGTCAACAGAGGTCAGCAACCAATTAAGCGATGTTGTTAAAGTTGGGCTTGGTAAATTCAAGCTGGACGAGACATGATGTGAAAAAATACCCAACTGGTTAATCGCTTGGTTTGCACCACAGCCAACGAGCTCCACCGGACGATCCGCAGTGAGCAGCACCAGCTTCTCACCAGTAAGCCTAGCCTCCGCAACGGCTGGTAATAAATTCGCCACTGCCGTACCAGAAGTAACGATGATTGCCACTGGCTCCTGGGTAGCTTTCGCTAAACCAAGAGCCATAAAGCCGAGACCACGCTCATCAAAGTGAGTATGAATAGAAAAATTGGACTGTTCTGCCGCCTCCAAAGTTAAAGGAGTAGAACGAGAGCCAGGAGCGATGCAAACATGCTTAACGCCAAATCGCTGAAGCTCAATCAATATGGTTTCTGACCAAATTCGATTGAGCACCGCTTGGTCATGATTCATGATGCAACTCCCAACGGAGGGTGATCAGAAATCAGCGTAAGTAACGTCGACATTTTCTTATCAAGTTCCGCCCACTCATGCTCTGCCACAGAGCCTGGCACAATACCTGCGCCCGCAAACAATTGTACTTGGTCACCGAGCACAAGCGCGCTTCTGATCGCGACACAAAACTCTGCTCGTTCATGGCTTATGTAACCCATTGACCCCGCGTACCAGCCGCGTGCAAAGGGCTCATTATCAAGAATAAACTGCATGGATTCTTGTCGAGGTAAGCCAGCAACCGCTGCCGTTGGCTGAAGCGCCGATAACAACTGAACACCGTTTATTCCCGTCTTTAGGCTCGCGTGAATATTTCGCTTGAGGTGTTGCACTTTTCGTAGCCTAACCAAACTTGCCTCGGCCTCCACTTCAACCGCTTCGGAATGTGGTGATAGGCGATCAATAATATCATCAACTACATATTGGTTTTCGTTGAGGTTCTTTTGGTCTTGGGATAACCAATTCGCCAACTCCATATCGTGAGTGGCATTGTCCCCTCGACCAATCGTGCCTGCTAACGCTTCGGTATGAAGTTCGTGCCCTACGCGAGAATACAAACGTTCTGGCGTAGAGCCCATAAAGCTGTGTTTGCTGTCTAAGCTCAGCATGAAATGGAAACTATGATGGTTATTTAAGTAACTCGCTTTCAGCAACTGTGCAGCGCTTAATGTGTTATCAAGCTGCACGGTAGAGCGACGCGCCAATACCACTTTCTTAAAATCATCATTCTTTATACCAGTCAGAACTTTATGAACTAACTCATTCCATTGAGGCTGACTTGGCGTATGAACAATAGAGCGGATGTGAGAAGAAATCGGAGCTAAGGTCGCGACCTCACAAACCAGTTTATGCAGTCCTGCTAGGGTTCGCGCTTTGTCTTCTGAAATATTAACTGCGAGAGACCATTGTTGGTCAAAACGAATTAACTCAATTTGAGGCAAAAAGAAGAAAGAAGGCATACAGCGACGATTCTTCTCATGCTGGCCGTCAAAAGAGCGTCCGCCCCAGACTCGTTGCCCTTCACCTAAAATGGTATAAGCAGGGCCTGGCTCAACAAAAGCGTGTAATTGCCCTAGTGCAACGACCTCTTCACGAGTATCGCGGGACTGCCAGTAGAATTTAGGGAAAAGTGGTTGTGCATCAAGCCAATCAATAAATGAGAAATTAGGTTTCTCGCTCAGGGGCTCGACCAGACGTGTTTGATTGCCTTCCGCTTGCTGAACTCGCTCGATAATTCTCTTTACGGCTTGATGGAACTGTGACAAATCAACCTCGTAGTATGTGAGGATAAATGGTAACTGACGGCTACTCTAAGTTTAGACCCAAAGCAAATCAAGGTCGTATGCGATCTTTTGCAAAATCCTGTGATAGCAAACGAGTAAAACTTAACCAGCAAACAGATAATTTACAGATATATATTCTAATAAAAAACAAATTATTGTATTTTAATAAAGAAATTAACGAATTTTTAGGAATTATACAATGCAAAATATCGGGATGTCGTCAAAACTCGATAATGTCTGCTACGACATTAGGGGTCCTGTACTCAAACATGCTAAGCGCATGGAGGAAGAAGGGCATAAAATCCTAAAGCTAAACATTGGTAACCCTGCCCCATTTGGTTTTGACGCCCCTGATGAGATTTTAGTCGACGTGATTCGTAATCTGCCGACTTCTCAAGGCTATTGTGATTCCAAAGGCATTTACTCTGCTCGTAAAGCCGTGGTCCAACACTATCAACGTAAAGGTATCCGCTCGCTAGATGTCGAAGATGTGTATGTGGGTAACGGCGTGTCTGAGCTGATCGTGATGGCCATGCAAGCGCTGTTAAATAATGGCGACGAAATGCTAATCCCAGCTCCCGATTACCCGTTGTGGACAGCTTCAGTTGCACTATCAGGCGGTAAGCCGGTTCATTACCTATGTGATGAAGGTGCAGACTGGTACCCAGACCTTGAAGACATCAAAAAGAAAATCACACCAAAGACACGTGGCATTGTTCTGATCAACCCGAACAACCCGACAGGTGCGGTATACAGCCGTGACTTCCTACTTGAAGTGATTGAGATAGCACGCCAGCACAAACTGATCATTTTCGCAGATGAGATCTACGACAAAGTGTTGTACGACGGTGCAACACATACCTCAGTCGCCACACTCACTGAAGATGTGCTAGTCATGACATTCAATGGCCTTTCAAAAGCCTACCGTGTTTGTGGTTTCCGTGGTGGCTGGATGTTCCTAACGGGGCCTAAACATCTGGCTCAAGGGTACGTGAATGGCTTGGAGCTGCTTTCATCGATGCGTTTATGTGCAAACGTACCAATGCAACATGCGATTCAAACCGCGTTAGGTGGATACCAAAGTATTAATGAACTGATTTTACCTGGCGGACGCTTATTAGAGCAGCGCAACCGAGCGTATGAACTGATCAATCAGATTCCTGGTGTTTCTTGTGTCAAACCTAAGGGTGCAATGTACCTCTTCCCGAAAATCGACACTAAAATGTACAACATCAAGAACGATCAGCAGATGGTTTTAGATTTCTTAAAACAAGAGAAGGTCTTACTGGTGCAAGGTTCCGGTTTTAACTGGCCAAAACCAGACCACTTCCGCATCGTGACACTACCGCACGTTGAAGATCTAGAAATCGCCATTGGACGTTTTGAAAGATTCCTATCAACCTACAGCCAGTAATGAATCATTGGTAGTAATTAGTGCTGATCTCTCATATGCTTAGAGGAACTCCTAGTGAGTTCCTTTTTTACACCAGAAACGGAGAAAGCCATGAAAGAAAGCCATTTTTTCGCTCACCTGGCTCGAATGAAGCTGATCCAACGCTGGCCTTTAATGCGGTCCGTCTCACCAGAAAACGTTTCAGAGCATAGCTTACAAGTTGCTTTTGTCGCTCATGCCCTTGCCCTAATTAAAAACAAAAAGTTCGGCGGCAACCTTAATCCAGAACGCATCGCGATTCTTGCTATGTACCATGACTCCAGCGAAGTATTAACGGGTGACCTTCCAACCCCAGTGAAGTATTACAATCCTGAAATTGCCAAAGAATATAAGAAGATAGAATC
The DNA here is from genome assembly GCF_037162085.1 of Vibrio sp. M60_M70. Classification (NCBI taxonomy): domain Bacteria; kingdom Pseudomonadati; phylum Pseudomonadota; class Gammaproteobacteria; order Vibrionales; family Vibrionaceae; genus Vibrio; species Vibrio sp. M60_M70. Next base: position 1,062,374 of record NZ_JARLUL010000001.1, on the reverse strand, counting down.
GGCAGCGGAACAAAAATTACTCTCAATGTTACCGGAAGAGTTCCAAGATGATTTTGCCCCCTACCTTCTTTCCCACTCTGCACACGAAGAGGACGCAAAAATCGTCAAGCAAGCCGACTCCATCTGTGCCTATTTAAAATGTCTCGAAGAACTAAGCGCAGGCAATCATGAGTTCGCTCTGGCAAAAAAACGCTTAGACATCACTTTGCAAGAACGTAGAACGCCTGAAATGGATTACTTCCTCAATACCTTTGCCCCAAGTTTCGAATTATCGTTAGATGAAATCAGTTAGCTTACGGAGATAATCGTGTCGTTTGAATTACACCCGCAATGGCAAGAGCGCCATGATGATGAGCATAAAATACGTCGTGACGACCATCGAAGCCCGTACCAAAGAGACCGAGCGCGCATTCTTCACTCGGCTGCATTTCGACGCTTACAAGCAAAAACCCAAGTACACGGCAATAGCTTGGAAGACTTTCACCGCAGTCGGTTAACACACTCCTTAGAAGCCTCGCAACTCGGGACCGGTATCGTCGCCCAGTTAAAGAAAAAACAACCAGAGTTCCGTGATCTATTACCATCAGACAGCTTAATTGATTCATTATGTTTGGCGCACGACATCGGGCATCCTCCATACGGTCATGGGGGAGAAGTCGCTCTAAACTACGTAATGCGCGAACATGGCGGCTTCGAGGGGAACGCCCAAACCTTTCGTATAGTCACTAAGTTAGAGCCTTATACCGAGCATTTCGGAATGAATTTATCACGCCGCACACTGCTTGGTTTGATTAAGTACCCTGCCCTCATTAGTCAAACACGCTCCGTCAAGTTGCCTCAACCAGCCGAGCACCAACGTAAACTAAAAGCAAAAGATTGGAGCCCAGCTAAGGGTATTTATGATTGTGACAAAGACTTATTTGATTGGATAATTGCACCGCTTTCTGACAACGACAAGGCATTGCTTAGCCTAATGCGCTCAAAACCAGAATCGGAGTTTGAGCACAGTAAAACGCGCTTTAAATCACTCGATTGCTCAATCATGGAGCTAGCGGATGATATCGCCTACGGCGTTCATGATTTAGAAGATGCAATCGTACTTGGTATGGTGACACGCCAGCAATGGCAAGAAGGCGCAGCAAGTCAATTAGCGGACTGTGGCGACCCGTGGTTTGAAGCTCATATCGATTCCATCGGACAGATGCTATTTAGCGGTAAGCATCATGAGCGGAAAGATGCCATCGGTGGTATGGTTAACGCCCTGCTGACCAGCATTTCAATTAAGGCGGTGGATGAGTCTTTCAGTAATCCATTACTGTCTTGGAATGCGTGTTTAGAGCCACAAATGGCACGTGCACTTGACGTACTCAAGCACTTTGTCAGCACCTTCGTTATCCAAGTCCCGCAGGTCCAGATCGTTGAGTATAAGGGTCAGCAAATTATTATGGATATTTTTGAAGCGTTAACAGCGGACCCAGAGCGCTTGCTGCCTGTTCATACAAAAGAACTGTGGTGCCAAGCGAAAAGCGAGAGCAATAAGATGAGAGTCATCGCCGATTACATTTCTGCTATGACCGATGGACACGCGCAAAAGCTTCACCGTCAGCTATTCTCTTCCATCGTTCTTTAGTAACACTCAACCTTTCAAGTAATTCTTTTCAAATACGCCCGGCGGCATCTGGGCGATTTGGAATTCGATCATCTTTTCAAAGGCATGCATAAGCGGTGTAAAGTCTCTCTCGGGTTCAAGCAAGCGAAGCGAATGATAACCTGCCTCGACTGTCGATAAGCTATTCTCAGAGGGCGCTTTACGAATGGTGTAATGCCCTTGTAATTGCTTCGGTAATTGCACGGTTGGGAGTGGATGTAAATTGCTAGAAAGCTGCCACATTTTGTACGCTTTTTTCCACGTCCCATCGAGCAAAATCAAACGTATTTTCTTAGATACACTACGGCTCGCTTGATTAATTTCAGAGATGCATCGTGACTGTTCCGATGGGTAAAGAACAAAATGTTGATATGATTCATCCGCCAACAAGTGATTTAAGACATCATCACCAGAAAAGTCCTCTCCTATCAGACAAATACAGTTATCTAAACTCAAATTGAGAATCCGTGCCGTACCAAGCGGACGATGTTCTTCACTCGTGTGCTGAAGAATGATAAGTTCTACCTCGCTTGCCAACGGTACAATCCATTGGCAAATACACGCTTTTTGCGATTTTCCACAACGAGAACAATAACGAGACATAGAGTGAACCTTTATACCTTGCTGAGTATTATCAGCGTGATCTGTTTGATACTTCAATTCGAGCCAATGGCAAGCCTAACCGAGTGGCACAGCTACAATATACGCCATGGCGAATGGTGGCGAATCGTAACAGGAAATCTCACACATACCAACTTTGCGCACTTAGGGATGAACCTGGCAGGATTGTGGATCATTACTTTTATTTTTCGTCCAAGCACTCGCAACTTCCTTATCGTTTTCTCACTCTTGTGTGCATTTGTTGGCGCAATGAATTTGTTTACCAACATGTCGGTGTACGTGGGATTATCTGGCGTACTACACGGACTATTTGGATTCTGGGCACTCAGAGAAGTATTTGAAAGCAGAAGAAGCAGCTTGTTGTTGGTCGGCGGGCTTATTGCCAAAGTAGCATGGGAGCAGATCTATGGACCATCAAGCAGCACTGCTGCGCTTATCGGCGCAAACGTTGCTATTGATGCTCATTTATTTGGCGCACTCGGTGGGTTAACAATGGCTCTAATGGAAAAAGGCTTTCGCCGTCGTTTATTCGGTTAAAAAATCCCGAACCACGAAAGAGGGGTTGGTTCGGGAAAGCAGTAATAGGGAAACAGATATTGTTCTGAATTCAGGCTCAATATCTGCAATACATCAAGCTACAGTAAAATGCGGTCTTCGTTTTTCTTGACTGTCGCTTCACCAATGCCTTTTACGCTCTTCAAATCTGCTGCCGTTTTAAAAGGGCCATGCTCCTCGCGGTAGTCTACGATACTCTGCGCTTTCTTCTCACCTATACCTTTCAACATGGTCGCTATTTCTTCAGCAGAGGCCGTGTTGATATTTACGGTAATTTCAATTCCTTCATATTTGTCAGTGGCTGAATCCGCAGCCATGCTAAAAGGCGCAAAAACAAATAAGCACAATGTCAAAATCCATTTCATATTGAACATACAATCTCCAAAATAGTAGGCTAAAACCAGTCATCGGGAGCAAGTCACTATCAATTAACAAACCTAGATGACCCGATATTCGCAATGACTGGTATCACTTAAACGCGCACTAATTTAAGTAATGCTTATTGATGATTGAAGTTAATAAAGACAAAAATAAAACGGACCGCTTATGCGGTCCGTTTTAGTTAACATGCAAATTACACTAATTGTGCTTAGTTGCTCACAATAAAGTACTCAATGTCAGTGTTTGCGCGCAGTACAGCTAGCACAGATGATAGGTCTTGCTGAGAAGATGCTCGCTGCATTTGCATCGCAACTTGCTCTTCTAACTCACTATCTAGCTCAGCATTTACAGCATCAAGCTCGATGATAACAATGTTACCTTCAAGATCTTTAGACTGACCATATACTGGCTTACCATCGACTGGTTTTGCCATCGCGAATACCGTTGTTGCCAACGGAGAACGGCGATCTACTGTCTCTTGTTCACCAAATGCAAGGTTGTTTTCAGTAAGCACATCTGTCTTACCTTCTTTCAATGCAGCAACAACCTGTGTACCAAGTTCCATCGCATCTTGCTCACCCTTAACGCGAGATAGCTCTGCAATAACCTGATCTTTCACTTCTTCTAGTGGAAGAACCGTCTCATCACGTGCGTCTTCAACACGAACAACAATAATATGTTCAGGTGCAACTTCGATAGCTTCAGAGTTTAAGCCATCTTCTTTTACTTCTGGGCTAAGGATAGCTTGCATTACCGCAGGGTTACGAAGCACTTCAGGTGCGTCAACTTGAGAAATAAAGTCCGTTGTCTTCACTTCTTGGTTAACCGCTTGAGAAGCGTCATACAATGAGTCTGGGTATTCAAACGCTACGCGCTCAAGCTCGCTTTGTAGCTCGTAGAATTGATCAACTGCTTGTTGGTCAACCATTTCTTGTTTTATTTCAGCGGCTACTTCTTCAAATGGCTTCGCCACAGAGTCTTTTAGCTCTTCAAGCTTGATAATATGGTAACCAAAGTCCGACTTTACTAGACCCGACGTATCGCCTGGATTCTTCAACGCGAATGCCGCTTCTTCAAAAGCAGGGTCCATCACATCACGCTCAATCCAACCTAAGTCACCGCCGTTTTCAGCGCTGCCAAAATCGTCAGATTTCTCTTGAGCAAGCGTCGCAAAATCTGCTCCCGCATTTAGCTCATCTAGGATAGCCTGCGCTTTTGCTTCATCGTCCCCTTCTACAAGAATATGAGCGACACGGCGCTGCTCTTCTGAAGAGTATTTGTTTAAGTGCTCATCGTAGTACTTTTTCACCTCAGCATCAGAAACATTAACTTGTTCCTTTAGCGCTTCAGCAGACAGTTCGATATAAGCGACTTTAACCTGCTCTGGGCGAGTAAAGTTGTCAGGGGTTGCTTTGTAGTACTGTTGAATTTCTTCGTCAGTCAATTCAATGTTTTTCGCAAACTCTGCTAAGTCGATTTTAATCGTGCGAATATCACGAGTTTGAGTGAACAGCTTACCTTCTGCCTGTACTTCACCTGGCAGAATAAATTCACTGTTTTGTAGTGCATTCAGCAGTTGTTCACGAACCAATTCACGACGCATGTACTCAGCAAAAGAATCTGGCGAAAAGCCTGCACGACGCAGAGAAGCTTGATAGATCTCTTGATCGAACTGACCATTAGATTGGAATTGAGGCATGTCTAGAATCATGCTGCGAACTTGGGTGTCGCTGATTCGCAGACCTAAAGCTTCTGCTTGTTGGTCAAGCAACACGTCATTGATCATTCGATCTAAAACGGATTTGCGGAAAGATTCAACATATGCAGGGTCAGCCAGCATTTGAGAGAAGTAGTCACCCAACTGAGCTTGCATACGGTTACGCTCATTTTGGTATGCCATCTCGAACTCACCACGAGGAATCTCAGTGTTACCGACTTTCGCTGCAGAGTTGTTGTTACCACTAACGATGTAGCTACCTACACCTGCAAATACGAAAGACAGGATGATAAGCCCAAGGATAATTTTGACCGCGATGCTATTCACGCCTTCGCGTAGTCGATCCATCATAATTTAACTGCTCTCCACAATTGAAGCCTACTGCTTCTATCTAATAGAAATAATGGCGCAATAATATCAGAAAAAGAAATGCGCATCAGTATGATGCGCATAATTTAAGAAAGTTCGGCTCGAAGTTTGTAAATTTTTGTTCGAAACTTATTGTTTGAGCAAAAGTTAAGCAAATGGCCGGTTACAGAATTAACGTTGTGATTAGTTACAAGCGTCTTTCAGTGCTTTACCAGCTTTAAAAGCTGGTACTTTTGCTTCTGCGATTTGGATTTCTTCACCAGTTTTTGGGTTACGACCAGTACGTGCAGCACGAGTACGAACGCTGAATGTACCAAAGCCAACTAGAGCAACTTGATCACCAGACTGAAGAGTGCCGCTTACTGCTTCGATGAATGCATCTAGAGCACGACCCGCTGACGCTTTAGAAATGTCTGCATTTTCTGCGATTTGTTCTACTAACTGAGTTTTATTCACTGTAATTTCCCCTTTGTGTCATCTGTGATTATTTTTGTGATGACTTTCGTTCCATTGTTAAGAAAATATGCTCCATCCCTTATTCGTCAAGGGCTGGCAGCTATCGAAACTAACTTAGCGCCCAAAAAAACGCTGACAAGCCTTTTTAGACTTATCAGCGTAAACTTTTACTTATTTTTGCTGCACATCACTATTTTTGAGACTCAAACTCAACGCCCGTCGGGTCTCGCTCTAGTGCGACTTTCAGTACTTCATCAATCCACTGTACAGGGATGACTTCCAGATCAGCGATAACATTATCAGGAATCTCTTCCAAATCACGCTCGTTGTCTTTTGGAATTAGCACAGTCTTAATGCCGCCACGGTGTGCCGCAAGTAACTTCTCTTTTAGGCCACCGATAGGTAGGACTTCACCACGCAGTGTGATTTCACCCGTCATCGCTACCTCTGCTTTCACAGGGTTACCTGTCAGAGCTGAAACCAAAGCAGTACACATTGCAGTACCCGCACTTGGGCCATCTTTTGGCGTCGCGCCTTCCGGTACGTGCACGTGAATATCTTTCTTCTCGTAGAAGTCAGTATTGATACCCAGTTTTTCTGCACGAGAGCGAACTACTGTCATTGCGGCTTGGATAGACTCTTGCATCACGTCACCAAGAGAGCCCGTTTGCGTCAGCTTACCTTTACCTGGCATGGATTGAGTTTCAATCGTTAGCAGATCACCACCCACTTCTGTCCAAGCTAGACCTGTCACTTGACCAATTCGGTTACTTTCATCCGCTTTACCGTAATCGAAACGTTGAACACCCAAGTACTCTTTTAGGTTGTCCATCGTTACCGTGACTGACTTGATGTCTTTATCCAGCAAGATGTTCTTCACGGCTTTACGGCAGATCTTAGAGATCTCACGTTCTAAGTTACGGACACCCGCTTCACGAGTGTAGTAACGGATAATGCCAATAATCGCAGAGTCTTCAATGATGATCTCATCTGGTTTTAGACCATTGCGCTTCACTTGCTTATCAACAAGGTGACGTTTTGCAATGTTCAGCTTCTCGTCTTCTGTGTAACCAGATAAACGAATAACTTCCATACGGTCTAGCAATGGACCTGGAATGTTCATCGAGTTCGAGGTTGCAACGAACATAACGTCAGAAAGGTCATAATCCACTTCTAAGTAGTGATCGTTGAACGAGTTATTCTGTTCAGGATCAAGTACTTCTAGTAGCGCTGATGCCGGATCGCCGCGCATATCTGAAGACATTTTGTCGATTTCGTCCAATAAGAACAATGGGTTCTTCACGCCAACTTTCGACATCTTCTGGATTAATTTACCTGGCAATGAGCCAATGTAAGTACGGCGGTGACCGCGAATTTCTGCTTCATCACGTACACCACCCAGCGCCATACGAACGTACTTCCGACCTGTAGCAGAAGCAATTGAACGACCAAGAGACGTTTTACCCACACCTGGAGGACCAACAAGACAAAGGATTGGACCTTTTAACTTATTGATTCGGTTTTGAACCGCCAAGTATTCAAGAATACGCTCTTTTACGCGCTCTAGACCGTAGTGGTCTTCATTAAGAATCTCTTCTGCTTTCGCTAAATTTTTCTTAACTTTTGAGCGTTTAGCCCAAGGCACGCTGACCATCCAATCGATGTAGCTACGAACCACTGTTGCTTCGGCAGACATTGGAGACATCATCTTAAGCTTTTGCAGCTCTTGCTCAGTCTTTTCACGTGCCTCTTGAGGCATTTTTGATTCGTCAATCTTCTTCTGCAGCGTTTCGAACTCGTCTGGTGCGTCTTCCATCTCACCAAGTTCTTTCTGAATCGCTTTCATTTGCTCATTCAGATAGTACTCACGCTGAGATTTTTCCATTTGCTTTTTAACGCGACCACGAATGCGTTTTTCAACTTGCAGCAAATCGATCTCTGATTCCATCTGGCCCATTAGGAATTCCAGACGCTCAGTAACATCAACAATTTCAAGCACTTGCTGCTTATCCACCAGCTTCAACGGCATATGAGCTGCAATGGTATCCGCTAAGCGAGCCGCTTCGTCGATACCGTTGAGTGAGGTGAGAACTTCTGGTGGAATCTTCTTGTTTAGCTTAATAAAGCCTTCAAACTGATTAATCGCACTGCGAACAATCACTTCTTGCTCACGCTCATCCAATTCTGGCGTAACAACAAATTCCGCTTCCGCTAGGAAGAAGTCACTCTCTTTAAAGTGATTGATTTTCGCACGTTGCTGGCCTTCAACCAGTACTTTTACTGTGCCATCCGGAAGCTTCAGTAGCTGGAGAATGGTGGCTACCGTACCGACTTCAAATAGGTCGTCAACCGTAGGCTCATCAGTATCAGCTTGCTTTTGTGCCACAAGAAGAACTTGTTTGTTGGTTTCCATCGCCGTTTCTAAACAGCTAATCGATTTCTCACGACCAACAAACAATGGAATAACCATGTGCGGGTAGACCACTACGTCACGTAGAGGTAGTACCGGGATCTCGATACGCTCGGAACGTTCCAAGTTCATATAATTCTCTCTTCCGCTTTCACGTTTACGTATTACTTATCGATTTATATGGGGGCTAATTGTTTGGATTCAATAAGAGAAATAAAAAAAGGAGGTAATTACTTACCTCCTTTTTCATTACGGCTGAATTTATTCTGCTCCAGCGGCCTGATTGTCTGAGTTGCTATAAATAAGCAATGGCTCTGACTCACCATTGATGACGGACTCATCAATCACGACCTTACTTACGTCTGTCGCAGATGGCAGTTCGTACATGGTTTCTAGTAATACGCCTTCAAGGATCGAGCGTAAACCACGAGCACCTGTCTTACGCTCCATTGCTTTCTTAGCGATAGCGCGCAGCGCATCTTCTCGGAACTCAAGTTCAGCGTTTTCAAGCTCAAACAATGCTGCGTATTGCTTGGTTAATGCGTTCTTCGGTTCACATAGGATCTGAATCAACGCTTCTTCATCAAGCTCAGTCAGTGTTGTTGTCACAGGAAGACGACCAATGAATTCTGGAATGAGTCCGTACTTCACTAAATCCTCAGGCTCAACCTGAGTAAATAGCTCACCCACGGTCTTCGATTCGTTTTTAGAACGAACTTCAGCACCGAAGCCAATACCTGTACCTGTTGCAACACGCTGCTCAATCACCTTATCTAGGCCAGCAAATGCACCACCACAGATGAACAGGATCTTCGACGTGTCCACTTGTAGGAATTCTTGCTGAGGGTGCTTACGACCACCTTGAGGTGGAACCGATGCAACCGTGCCTTCGATAAGTTTTAGTAGCGCCTGCTGAACACCTTCACCAGATACGTCACGCGTAATAGATGGGTTTTCAGCTTTGCGTGAAATTTTATCAATTTCATCAATGTAAACGATGCCGCGTTCAGCTTTAGCTACATCGTAATCACATTTTTGCAGAAGCTTTTGGATGATGTTTTCAACGTCTTCACCCACATAACCAGCCTCGGTTAGTGTGGTTGCGTCTGCCATTGTAAATGGCACATCCAAGAATCGAGCTAATGTCTCAGCAAGTAGTGTTTTACCGCTACCTGTTGGGCCAATTAGAAGGATGTTACTTTTACCAAGCTCCACACCTTCACTCGTTGTATCACCATTGCGTAAACGCTTGTAGTGGTTATATACCGCAACTGCGAGCACTTTTTTCGCGTAATCTTGCCCGATCACATAGTCATCAAGGTGTTCACGGATCTGTTTTGGCGTTGGTAACGCTTCAGATTCTTTCTTAGGGAGAACATCCTTGATTTCTTCGCGAATAATATCGTTACATAAGTCGACACACTCGTCGCAAATGTACACTGACGGACCTGCGATTAGCTTGCGAACTTCGTGCTGACTTTTGCCGCAGAAAGAACAGTACAGCAATTTACCGCTGCCACTTTCTTTGCTTTTATCTGTCATTCGCTAACCTCTTAGCCTTTACTCTTCATGAATGAGTGTATATCAATTTTTGCCAAAATGCGCTGGCTAATTACTCGCCGCGGTGGCTTAACACTGCATCCACGATACCGTATTCCACAGCCTGCTCTGATGACATGAAGTTATCACGATCAGTATCGCGCTCAATGACTTCAAGAGGTTGGCCAGTATGTTCTGCTAACAACTTGTTTAGCTTCTGCTTAATGGTCAGGATTTCCTGAGCATGGATTTGGATATCAGAAGCTTGACCCTGGAAACCACCCAATGGTTGGTGGATCATTACACGAGAGTTAGGCAGTACGTAGCGCTTACCTGGCGCACCACCTGCTAACAGGAAGGCACCCATTGAACATGCTTGACCCATACATACAGTGCTAACATTTGGCTTAATAAACTGCATGGTATCGTAGATAGACATACCAGCTGTTACGCTGCCGCCTGGCGAGTTGATGTATAGGAAAATATCTTTATCTGGATTTTCAGATTCTAGGAAAAGTAGCTGAGCCACGACAAGGTTTGCCATGTGGTCTTCCACTTGACCCGTTAAAAAAATCACGCGCTCTTTCAGCAGACGTGAGTAGATGTCGTAAGAGCGTTCGCCGCGGGAAGTTTGTTCAACCACCATTGGTACTAGCGCGTCCATAATTGGCGACATTGCATTTTTTTCTTGGTAGCTCATATTCTTATGTCCCTAAAATAAATGGCCCGGATGATGACTATCATACGGACCATTGTTAGCAGAATAGTTAACGTTAAGTCAACCTTCTACGCAAGATATTGCTTATTAAGCAGCAGGTTGTTGTTGGTTAAGTAGCTCGTTGAAGCCTACTTCTTTCTCAGAAACCTGTGCTTTAGCGATGATCGCGTCGATTGCTTGCTCTTCTAGAGCTACGTTGCGCATGTTGTTCATCATTTCTTCGTTTTGCTCGTAGTAAGCAATAACTTCTGATGGATCTTCGTATGCAGTAGCCATTTCTTCAATCAGAGCTTTAACTTTCTCGTCGTCCGCTTTTAGCTCTTCAGACTTGATTACTTCACCTAGTAGAAGACCAACTACTACGCGACGTTTAGCTTGCTCTTCGAACAGTTCACGTGGAAGCTGAGCAGCAGCTTCTGGGTTACCACCGAAGCGTTGTGCAGCTTGTTGGCGTAGAACTTGGATTTCTTGCTCGATAAGCGCTGATGGTACGTTGATGTCGTTTTGCTCAACTAGACCGTCAATCGCTTGCTCTTTGATGCGGTTCTTAACAGCTTGCTTAAGCTCGCGTTCCATGTTTTTACGAACTTCAGCTTTAAGTGCTTCAACACCGCCTTCAACAACACCGAACTTAGCAACGAACTCGTCGTTTAGTTCTGGCAGTTCACGAGCTTCAACTTTGTTCACTTTGATTGCGAACTTAGCTGCTTTACCTTTTAGGTTTTCAGCGTGGTAATCTTCTGGGAAAGTCACATCGATGTCGAATTCCATACCTGCAGTTTTACCTGCGATACCGTCTTCGAAACCAGGAATCATGCGACCAGCGCCCATTTCTAGTGGGAAGTTCTCAGCTTTACCGCCCTCGAATTCTTCACCGTCGATAGAACCAACGAAGTCAATGCTTACGCGTTTGCCATCTTCTGCTGCTTCTTCAACTTCAACCCAAGTAGCTTGTTGCTTACGTAGAGTATCGATCATCTCTTCTACGTCTGCGTCTTTAACTTCAGTTAGCGGTTTTTCAACAGTGATGTTTTCTAGGCCTTTAAGCTCAACTTCTGGGTAAACTTCAAAAGTTGCAGTGAAAACTAGGTCTGAACCTTCTTTGTTTTCTACAGGAGCGAAAGTTGGAGCGCCAGCTGGGTTGATTTTCTCTTTAACGATAGCTTCGATGAAGTGGCGTTGCATAACTTCACCAAGAACGTCTTGACGTACTGCTTTGCCGTACATCTTAGCAACCATTTTTAGAGGCACTTTACCCTTACGGAAACCATCGAAACGACGGTTTTTAGCGATGTTGCGTAGTTCAGCTGTTACAGCGTCTTCGATGTTTGCAGCTGGAACAGTAATGTTTAGACGGCGCTCTAGGCCCTCTAGCGTTTCAACAGTAACTTGCATTATATATAAACCTCTAAAGTGGCTCGGTTTTCCGAGCGTATGAGCGAAACTCAGCGGAGCTTACGCTTCATCCTTGTGTAGTGTTCTGTCCGAACACCTAATTTAAATCGAGTATCGATACTGTTTGTCAGTACCGGACTAATCAGTGATATCTTCGATAAAATTACCAAAGGTATCTCCTATTAGCCTCAGGACAGAATTTTTAGACGCGACATTCTAGCGATCTGTCGCAACCCTGTCGAGCCAATAGCCACTATGTGGACATTGTCTGCGCTAAATTCTCGAATGCTGACCCATTTTTTCTTCAAAAATGCGATTCAAACAGCGTCTAAGTATCGTCAGCATATCTAGAATGGGGACAATAGCGACTTTTTCAAGAGAATCGACCGGTTTTTTTATCGAAAAGCCTAAAAAGAGATCTTGCTCTTGTTTTACTCCACAGAGTTGAAAACTAAATCCCTAATCCTCCCTACAAACTATTAACATTTTCTTACGTGACCAAAGGAAAGGTTTAAGGAGTGTAAGGATGTCGCAAAAAAACCGGATTCTGCTGACTTTTTTTGCCTTCTATTTCCTTTGCGCAATCATAGGTGGTCATTGGGTTTGGCAGACTAGTTATCAATCATTGCTTGATAAACACCAGTCCCAACTTGAGCAATTTTCTAGTCATATTAAAAACAAACTCGATAAATACGCCCATATCCCTAATCTTCTGGCTAAAGATGACCCTCTCCATCAAGCGTTACTGCATCCAAATAACAGTGCCCAACTGGAACTCACCAATCGGTATTTAGAATCCGTTAATGACGTGATTGAAGCGGCAGATACCTATTTAATCGATCAATGGGGTACAACGATCGCGGCCAGCAACTGGCGTAAAGAGCGATCTTTTATTGGACGAAATTTTGCGTTCCGCCCTTATTTCAAACAAGCAATCGTTGGGGAACGAAGCCAATACTACGCGCTGGGTTCGACTTCGGGTAAGCGTGGCTACTACTATTCTTATCCGATCATATACGCGGGCGGCGTCCTTGGTGTGGTCGTGGTTAAGATGGACTTGAGTAAAATAGAAGACAACTGGCAGCAGCCAAATAGTGTGTTTGTCGCGAGCGATCCGCACGGGATTGTTTTCATGAGTAGCCGAAGTGATTGGCTACTCAAAAGCTTACAACCGCTGACTGAGAATGAAAAAAAGCAAGTTTGGGCAAGCCGACAATATCTTGATGAGCCAATTGAAACCCTAGGACTGGTGGGCAATGTGGAGGAAACGCATTCTGAGCTAAAACAAGGTTACCCATATAACAAAGGGACCTTGGTGGTCTCTTCGTTGCCCCTACCAGAGCTCAAGCTGACCATCCGTGTACTATCTCCCAAGCAGTCTATCGTCTGGCTCACAATGGGTTACATTTTTGTACTTACTCTTGCATTCACCGTGTTGTTTTTAATTGGCCAGCTCATCTATCACCGTCAACAACGCCACTTACAACTTGAGAGAATTCAGCAAGAGGCCAATCAAAAACTTGAATATCAAGTCATGGCTCGCACCGCAGAATTGCAAGCAGAAATCGCCCAGAGAATAGAAACCGAACAAACACTTCGCCTAACGCAAGACGAACTCGTTCAAGCTGCGAAACTAGCAGTATTAGGGCAAATGTCAGCCAGTATCAGTCATGAACTGAATAATCCACTTGCGGCCATTCGCAGCTTTGCTGAAAACGGCAAGCTGTTCCTCCAAAAAGAAAAATATGAGCGAGTGGAAGATAATCTAACTCGCATCTCAGCCCTCACTGATCGTATGGCAAACATCAGTCAGCAGCTTCGTTCTTTCGCTAAAAAAACCAGTGGAAACGAGCTGGCTCAATCTCGTTTGTTTCCAGTAATTGCCTCAGTCAAAGAGCTGATGAAACCCGCACTTAAATCTGCACGTGTCACGCTAGAAACGCAGGTACCAGAGCACGATGTTGAAGTTCAGATCAATATCATTCAACTTGAACAAGTGTTGGTTAATTTGCTGACCAATGCGATAGAGGCTCTCAAAGAGCAACAAGACAAACAAGTACAGTTATCCGTAGAGCAAGACGAACATGCCGGTTTGGTTTGGATTCATGTAGATGACAATGGTCCAGGGCTTGGAGATTTCTCACTTTCGGACTTATGTGAGCCTTTCCTAACTACCAAACAAAATGGGTTAGGTTTAGGACTCTCTATCTCGCAACAAATCTTAGCCAGTATGAACGGAAGATTATGTGCCCAAAATCGAGAACAAGGCGGAGCTCGATTTTCATTGTGTTTACCTATCGCTCCTAACAACACAGAACAATCAAAAGGATGAGATCATGTGTCAGGTGTTTTTTATTGATGATGAAGCCGATCTTAGACTGGCAATAGAACAAACGTTTGAATTGGCAGATATCGATGCCACATTCTTTCCAGACGCTGAATCTGCCTTACTCGCCATTAAGCAGGGAGCCGAGCCAGGTGTGGTGATTACCGATATTTGCTTACCCGGTATTTCAGGGATGGATTTACTGAATACCCTTGTACGAAAAGACACCCATCTTCCCGTGATTATGATTACTGGTCATGGCGATATCTCAATGGCAGTTAATGCGTTACACCAAGGAGCGTATGATTTTATCGAAAAGCCATTCCCACCTGAGCACCTAGTTGAAACCGTCAAGCGCGCCATTGAGAAGCGCCAATTAACGGTTGAAAACGAGAAGTTACGCCTGTCTCTCAAGGCAAGTAAAACGCTCGGACCTCGTGTTATCGGAGAAACGTCTAGCATTCAAATGTTACGCGAAACCATTGCTCACATCGCCGATACTGATGCAGATATCTTATTGTTTGGCGAGACTGGTACAGGTAAAGAGTTAATCGCCCGCTCTTTGCATGAGCAAAGCTCTCGACGGAACCAAAACTTTGTCGCAGTAAATTGTGGTGCAGTACCAGAGAATTTGATTGAGAGCGAACTCTACGGGCATGAAAAAGGCGCATTTACTGGCGCAGAAAGCCGCCGTATCGGTAAATTTGAATTTGCTCAAGGCGGTACACTTTTCTTGGATGAAATCGAGTCAATGCCAATCCAAGCCCAAATCCGTTTACTGAGAGTACTGCAAGAGCGTGTGATTGAGCGTGTCGGCTCGAATGAACTCTTGCCCTTAGATATTCGAGTAATTGCCGCAACCAAAGTCGATTTGAAACGCGCTGCTGAAGAGGGAACCTTTCGCCAAGATCTTTACTATCGACTGAATGTGGTTACCTTAGATCTCCCGCCACTGCGTGAACGGAAAGAAGACATCCCTGCCCTCTTCCATCATTTCCTATTGGTAGCGGCTTCACGTTACGGTAAAAGCTCTCCTAGCTTGTCATCCCACGACCTCGCCCAACTGATGAACCATGACTGGCCAGGCAATGTTCGCGAGCTAAGAAATGCAGCAGAGCGTTTCGTGCTATTGGGTAAATTAATTCAGTTAGGAGAATCGACTCCAGTTGCCAAGCCTTCTTCAAGTCTTGCAGAACAAGTAGCAGAGTTCGAGAGAGCAGCCATTGAAGGCGCATTACTGGAAAATAACGGCAGCATTAAACAGACAATGGCGCAATTGAATGTGCCTCGAAAAACTCTGTATGACAAAATGCAACGCTATCAAATAGATAAAGAGCTCTATAAATAAAACGATTCTCAAGGATTGGTATTATATCCAACTTGAATCATAATTTTTAATAACTGATTCATCATGGTTGTTACGGATATGAACGAGAAAGTGAGAATACCGATCATTACAGATACCGTGATGGTAGACGGGCAATATCAAGAAGAGAGACGTTCAGGCGAGGAGCGGCGCAAGAATAAAAAGAAGTGGCGAAGCTACGAGCGGCGAGTCCACCCAGACCCTCGTAGGCCTAGCTACAAACCCATAGACGAAGAGGTGTGAATCATCACACCTCTTTTGTTTTTCTTCAAATATCTGGTGCCATTACTTAGTAATGATTTCTGGCCCCATCAAGGTCGTTGGTAACCAAGTAGACACCCATGGCACGTACGTTACAATAATGAGGAATAGGAACATCACCGCCACCCATGGCAGTGCGGCTTTTACTACATTCATCATCGACATTTTGGCGACACCTGCAGTAACAAACAAGTTAAGCCCAACAGGTGGTGTTATCATACCTATCTCCATATTCACCACCATCATAATACCTAAGTGAATTGGGTCGATCCCCAGTGCTATCGCAATTGGAAACACCAGTGGTGCAACAATGATCAATAAGCCTGATGGCTCCATAAATTGACCACCAATCAACAGCAATACGTTCACCACAATCAAGAAGGTGATTGGTCCTAAACCAGCTGACATCATTGACTCTGTGATCATTTGCGGGATGCGTTCTTCCGTGAGAACGTGCTTCAAAATTAACGCATTGGCAATAATGAAAAGCAGCATGATGGTGAGTTTACCCGCTTCATACAGCGTGTGTTTGGTGTCTTTATGAACGAAGGTGTGAAAAATTTTGACTAATGCAGGCTTAGTATTTTGCTTATCAGCAAATGCCCCCATGTCTTTGTATACAAAGTTGGCAATAAAGAACGAGTACACAGCAGCAACTGCAGCGGCTTCTGTTGGGGTGAAAATACCGCCATAAATACCACCGAGAATGATCACCACCAGCAACAAGCCCCAGCTTGCATCCTTAGCTGCATCAAACGTCTCTTTCCAACCGACAAATGGTTGTTTTGGCAGGTTCTTAATACGGGCAGCAATATAGATCGCTATCATCAGCATGACGCCAGCCAACAAACCCGGTATCACACCACCGAGGAACATACGTCCAACTGATACATCAGTCGCGGCAGCGTAAACTACCATAACGATAGACGGCGGAATCAAAATCCCTAGCGTACCTGCGTTACAAATTACGCCGGCCGCAAACTCTTTTGAGTAACCGTTTTTGATCATACCTGCGATAACGATACTACCTATGGCAACAACCGTTGCTGGAGATGAACCTGACAGCGCGGCAAACATCATACACGCGACAACCGAAGCCATCGCTAAACCACCACGGAACCAGCCTACAATCGCAATCGCGAAACGAATGATCCGTTTCGCTACACCACCTGTCGACATAAAGCTTGAAGCTAAAATGAAGAATGGAATTGCTAATAGAGTGTAGTGTCCAGCAAATGCATTAAACAACGTTTGAGCAACAGACGCCAAAGACGCATCCGAATGAATCAAAAGGAAAAGAATACTGGAAAGACCCAGAGAAACTGCGATTGGCACGCCGACGAGCATGAAGCCAATCACCATCAAAAATAGAAATAAGATATCCATGGCTTATTGCTCCTTGCTCTTAGAATTGTCTGAGGCCTTTGGAGCCATAAGATCACCGGCATCACTCATCTCTTCTTGAAGCGCCTCTAGCTCTTCTTCTGCTTCATGCCCTGCAATCAGTCGGTCGAGCTTTCCGGTAGCAATTTGCCATGTTGCCTGAGCAAATCTCAGCGTTAGCAACGCCATACCAAGCGGCAAAGCGAAATAAGGAATAAAACGTGGCAGCTTTTCGTAACGCTCTCCCTCGTTTAACCAATCCGCCATAAACTGAAGCATTTCCGGCATTGGAATATCATCCGTTTCATACCACGCTCGGTCTGTGGCGAACGGATACCAGTAGTTCCAAGAGCCAATTAAAAGCAAAATAGAGAAGGCTAAACAGCATATTGCAGCAAATAACGCCAAGGCTTTTCGTTTGCCCTCTGGCACTATATTGATGATCACATCAACACCAATATGAAAGTGTTTTTTCACACCGTAAGAAGCGCCGACCAACACCATCCATGCGAACATAAAGACGGTGAGCTCAAGCGCCCAAAGAATATTGTCGTTAAAGACATAACGAAAGATGACATTGGCAAAGGTTAACAAGGTCATGGCACCTAAGAAGAAAGCAATCAAAGTCTCTTCAATGGCATCGGTGATTCGTCCAGCCTTGGCAAAAAAAGTCTGTTCCATAATTACATCACGTCGTCTGTAGGGGAAAAGAGCCCCCTCTAATCGAGAGGGCTAAGCGTGCTAGGCGTTATTATTTTTGGTTAGAAGCCAAAGCGGCTTCAATTAGGTCAGAACCAATGTCTTTTTCAAACTTCTTCCATACTGGCTGAAGTGCAGTGACCCACTCTTGGCGCTGCTCTGGCGTTAACGTGCGAACCACACCACCAGCTTCGATGATGTTGTTTTTGTTCGCAAGGTTCACCTTGGTCGACTCAGCATTACGCTGCGCTGTCACCTCTTGGATGATTGTGTTTAGCTGCTCGCGCTGATCGTCTGGTAAGTTTTTCCAGAAGTCGTTTGACGTCACCACTAGGTAATCCAGAATCCCGTGGTTCGTTTCCGTAATGCCATCTTGAACTTCGAAGAACTTTTTGCCGTAGATGTTTGACCAAGTATTTTCTTGACCATCAATAACCTTAGTTTGCAGGCCACCGTACACTTCTTTGAATGACATTTTTTGCGGGTTTGCGCCTAGCTGTTCAAACTGAGCAACGAGAACGTCAGAAGCTTGAACACGGAACTTAAGCCCTTCAGCGTCGGCTGGAGAAATGAGCGGCTTGTTGGCTGACATTTGCTTCATGCCATTATGCCAAAACGCAATACCTTGTAGACCACGTCGTTTCATTGAGTTTTTCAGCTTTTCACCGGCTTCAGAGTTTTGGAAGCGGTCAACAGCGTCGACATCGTCGAATAAGAAAGGCAGATCGAAAAGGCGGTACTTTTTGGTGAATTTCTCAAACTTAGAAAGAGAAGGGGCAGCGAGTTGAACATCACCATTTAGTAGTGCTTCCAACACCTTATCATCATCGTAAAGCGTTGAGTTCGGAAACACCTGCATACAGACTTTACCGTTCATCTCTTCGTTAACGCGTTTTTCAAGTAACGAAGCCGCAATACCTTTTGGGTGTTTGTCCGCGTTCGTTACATGGCTGAACTTGATGACCGTTTCACCTGGGTCACAATTCGCGGCAGCGTTAAAGCTCGTTACAGCAAGCGCAGAGACAGATAGTAGAGTTAGAGGCTTAAACATTATTATTCTCCTTGTTGAATCACATCCCATCCCGTCCATGAATAACTAGGTATTAGGCGATGGGTACGGATGTTCAACAAAGAGCAATTAATGGACCATGTTAAAATTCATATGCATTTCAATAAATTAACAAAGCCCATTAACATGAACACAGAGTATAACGAGTGAATTCCACCCAAGAAAAAGATTCAAATGGGTGGGAAATGACCCATTTATGAAGAACAGCTTATCTCCATTTTCTTCCCCCATTCCGGTGGCAATTTCGCGTAATCATCAAACTCGGGTTGCTCATCAAATGGGCGCTTTAACAGTTCGGCCAATCGGTGTAATTCACTAAAGTCCCCTTCTTCCGCTTTATCAATGGCCAACTGAGCCAAGTAGTTACGCAAGATGTATTTGGGATTGGCTTGACGCATCTGTTCGCAACGCTGTTCGGCTGAAATCAGCTCCCCTAGTTCATCAACCTCTAGCTCACATCGAGCTAAGTACAGATCAAGCCAAGCTCGCGCAGCTTCTCGGTCGAGAAACAAGTCGATTACGGCTTGAGAAGAATCAGTATCAAGATTTGAAAGCGTTCTAAAGAAGCGAGTGTAATCCGTGTTATTTTGGTGAAGGAGCTCAAACATTGCTTCAAATAAACGTCCATCTTCCGCGATCTTGGTTTTTAAACCCAACTTCTCACGCATTAGGCGGCTGAACTGCTGACTCAACCGGACTTCAAATTGGCTCAACGACGCTTCTAAATCTTCTCGCTCAACGAGTGGCGATAGCGCATGCGCGAGTGCTGAGAGGTTCCAAAGCGCAATTCTTGGCTGTTGGTCAAATGCATAACGGCCTTGGTAGTCGGAATGATTACAAATATATCCCGGCTCATAATCATCAAGAAAACCAAACGGGCCGTAATCAAACGTTTGACCAAGGATCGACATGTTGTCGGTGTTCATTACCCCATGAGCAAACCCATACGCTTGCCAATAAGCAATCATGTCCGCTGTTTTCTGAACAATTTCACCAAACATTGCAGCGTATGGCTTCTCTGCCGATGCACAATCAGCAAAGTGCCACTCGATCACTTTGTCCGCCAGCAACTTTTGCTCTGCCAATTGATTGGTATAGAAAAAATGCTCGAAATGGCCAAAACGCACGTGGGTCTCCGCCATACGAATCAACATTGCGCCGAATTCTGTTTTCTCGCGATAAACCGGCGTGTCACTGACCATCATGCCAAGAGCACGAGTCGTCGGGATCCCAAGCCCCGCCATGGCTTCACTACATAGATACTCACGAATGGTTGAGCGCAACACCGCCCTGCCGTCCCCCATTCGCGAGTAGGGGGTTAGCCCCGCGCCTTTAAGGTGAATATCAAACCAAGTGCCATCTTGATGCTCAATTTCCGCCAACAGCAATCCACGTCCATCGCCCAAGTCTGGGTTGTAAACGCCAAACTGATGTCCTGCGTATTTCATCGCCAGAGGACGAAACGGTTCGAATTCGCTTTGCCCAGAAAAAACCGCCAATAGCTCATCGCTTTGCTCTGCTGGTAAACCAAACTGCTGCGCAAACTCACCATTCCAAGCGACCCAACGAGTATTATCCAAGGGTTGCGGCTCGACCAAAGTATAGAAAGCTGACGGTAATTGACTAAAGCGATGGGTGAAACTGACCCGTTGCCAAATGGACATGTGGGGTTCCTTAATAACAAGAAGTACTGCTGTCAGTATACGTGTGAACGTCACTGTCATTCAGCCATGAAATGGACATGGGTATTTTGCGTGAATAACGCGAAGGTGGTAGGAAGGTATTAACCCGCTGCATACCACCTCACAAACGGAAGTGGTATGTAAAAGCGATCAAATGATTAAGCGGAAAACTCTTCACCCGTTTTTGGTGGCTCTGATGGTGTATCAAAACGAGCGCGTTCAATGTCCACGACCGTTTTATAGCTCAACGATAACAAAGCCAACTGGTACGCACCGAAAATACCATAGGCAACACCCACAAGACTCAGCATGAAGAGGTTAGTAAAGTGACTAAAGATAAGCTGACTGAGCAATCCCGCGCCCAATGGAATTAAGCCCATCAAAATGAATACTTGTTTGTTGTATGGTCTGCTTTGGTTCCACGAACGACGCAAGCTGCGCGGCTGATGATCCATTGCGGTCGCTGGCAACACGAACGACCAGCGCGCCATCACCCAATAGCCCGGAATGCTTGCAACCGTTGTGATAAACGCCATGGCGACAAAATCGGGTTCACCACTTTCTGCAATATAGAGAAACGACAACACAAAGATTGGGATACCAATGACGAGCATCATCATCAACCCAAATAATATCCACCAGCCAATGAAACGGAATTCTCTGGCTGACAAGCGAAATACATCCAACGCTGAGTGCATGTAATCGCCAACCAAATAAATTCGGTGTACACGCACAGCCGCCATCGCGGCAACAAGTGGGTATAAAATGATTGTGACGAAATAAAATCCCGCGATGTTTCCTTCTTGAGCGTTCGCTTGATCTTGCCCCGTCATTTCAGGATACATAAACACAAAAATTGAGTGCACGATGATCAATGGAATACAAGCAATGACAATTGCGAGTAGGTTCCTTCTGACCATCACTGCTGCTTCTCGGCATATTGCCGAAACAGAAAAGTCCTCGGTTGACATACAACATCCTTAATTTATAAAAATCTGCCCATAGGGTACCCGCTGAATAGAAAAATCGCTTTAAAAATAATGAGAAACACATCTCATAAGATAATGAGAGGTACTAGGAAGCAAAACGGGTACAAAAATAAGCCACTCAATGTGAGTGGCTTATACAGTAATTCGATATCGTTTTAGACGCGGCGTCGCCAGCCCAATGCAACAAGTAACATCAGAGCCCAATAAGAAACACTGCCACTACCTTCAGAGTTCTTGAATGTCGTTGTTTTCAAAGAAGCGACAACCGTCACGGTCACTTCACCTATTGCGGTAGCACCGTTGCCATCTGAAACCGTATATTGCAGCTTGATGTTATCAACCGCACTATCCGGAGCTTGAAAACGAATTTTGCCATTTTCTACACTCGCACTTCCCACGCCCGTTAGGTTCTGTACGCTTTCTACAACCAGTTTATCGCCATTCACATCCGAATCATTGCCAGCAGCATCAATCACAATGCTTTCACCAACGGCAACGGTCGCCGTATCTGCTAACGTGACTGGCGCTGCGTTTTGCATGGTTAAATTGACGGTAGCACTGGAGGTTTCATTACTTGGATCAGTAACGGTTAGACGGAATGTCAGAACCTCACCCGCTTTTATACCTTGAGGCACTGTAAAGCTTGCCGTAGCACTGGCCGAATTTCCGATAGAAACTGAAGTACCAGCCAATTGCTCCCATCGGTAGTTCAACACATCGCCATCCGCATCTGTGCTGTTTGCCGCCGACAATGTTACTTTCTGTCCAGCAGTAATCTCCTGGCTATCCACATCGATGAGCGCTTTTGGTGCTTCATTACTACCAAGTACTTCGACCTGCACGCTCACAACCGAAGACGAATACACGCCATCCGTAGACAGCAAACGATATTGGAAGCTGTCCAAACCAACAAAGTTAGCTTCAGGTTGGTATTGGTTGCCAGAAATGGTGCCGTGCTCAGGCTTCTGCACAATGTCCACATTGAACTGATACCCTATGGCCATGAAATCATTGTCCATCAGGTTCAGATCGATTGGCGTATTCTTATCGGTTTGCAGTGAATCAGCTTTCGCATCAACAATGTTGTTCGCCTCCACATTCAAGAGTGCTGCGAACGGAACATAAGAGAATCCAGCTTGCTCTAAACCAAACGTACCTATCTCGTTGTAATTACCAGTCCACATTACAGGCAGGGATGATTTTTCAGTTTTTAGTAAGCGGCCAAAGTCAAAGTTCGATTCAAATTCACCGCCTTCTAATTCCACTACTAACAGGTGCTGACCCGCACTTAATTGGCTTGGTTGAGGGAATAAAATTCGGGATGGCTTTTGGAAGCTACCTTGCTGTAAAAGTTCAGCATTGTTCTGATCCAATATTAATCGGTAGCCCACGTTACCTGAGAATGGGAATCGCCATACTCGATAAGTCATGTCACTTTGAGCGCTATTGCTTTGCGCGTAAAGTTGAAGACCATCAAGCTTTGTCTCAGCATTCAAATCCAATGATACCGCCAGAGTGTTACTGCCACTTGCGTACACATAACCTTGGTGAAGAGAGTTCAACCATGCCGATTTATTTGGCTCGTTTATATGCTCAAGAGAAAAACTGCCGCCGTTGGTATTGCTGGCAATGTTGGAAATACGAACCCCAGTATCAAACCCGGCGATCGCTCTCAGACCCGGGGTCGATGTATCTGAAATGACATTGCCACCATTAGGATACAAATCGCCGGCATCACTGCTTCCATCATGCTCTAACTCATTCAGACCATCGGCCTGCATGATTTGAACCTGCATCGCGCCAACATCGTTAAAGCGATTCTGGACATTAACCGACGTCGCTAGTATGCCTTCTGCCGCCAATGCTCGGTCGTAACCGCTAAAGGTACGGTTTTCCAAATAAACGCGTGGGCCGAACTCTTTCAAGTACGGGTCGAGATACACCAGTTTGACATCGTCGTTGTTCACGGAAATAGGCACCGGGCTTTCATGAGTGATCGTTGGTACTACGAAACCAGCGGCGTGTTTGCTCCACGCACTCATGTTCACTGGCGTGTCTCCTGCGTATGAGTCTCCCGGTTTCTGTGCCCATGAACCACCGCCCATCACGCCCCAAGAACCGATCGAGGCATCACTGTTCCTTGCGTACAAATCCGGCAAGCCAAGCATTAAATGGCCAAGCTCATGTACGATCACGCCTAACGTCGCTTGATGATCAACTTGGTAGTCAGCAAACACACAATAATCGGCAATTTTTTTGCCATCTAGGGTCACATCATCGTGAGAGAATTTATGCGGCCAAATAGAAGGACGATCAAGGAATCCGGTTGAACGGTCGCCACCCGCAAAAATAAACATAACTGAGAGTTCTGACGGTTCTACGGTACCATTTTGATTGCTGTCGTAAGCCGAAAGATTAAAGTACGGATCCAGTTTTTGATACGCTTCGGTGAAGACCGCATTCAACTTGGCAGTACAAGTCTTGTCAGTTGAGCTAGAGTGGCAATTTGGGTGGCTTTGCGCCACGGTCACATTGATCACACCATCATTCGCGGTACCATAACTCTCAATCGCAGGGACAACTTTGAATTTCCCTTGAGAGTTTTTATCAAAATAATCGACAACGCTTTGGCCATCGGTATTAAACACACGTTGTTCGAAGTCATGCACCATCGCTTGATCATCAAAGGAGACTTGCACAACCAACAGTGGTTGCTGCTTCACCGATGAGCTACTCATCGCCTGATAACCTTGCGCCGAACGCAATAGATTTTGGCGCGCCATCGGTTCAATGGTTTTTAGAGAAGATAACTGCGGCTTAACTTGTAGATCCGGGCGAAACTTCGCCGATTCAGGCGCATCACTCGATTGAGTTTTAGCAACACCCGTCGAGCGTAACGTTGGGATGTCTGACTCGCGCTGAATCTGTGCAAAAAACCAAATGCCATCTTCATGAACCAAGGCATTACCTTGTTTATCTTCAAACCAGTGGAAATCGGCAGTGCCGCGTAAAATTGCCTCACTAGAGGTACCATCGCTCAACGCAATAGTATGCCAAACTGGTGATGGCGGAGTAGTTGCCATGCTCTTACCTGCAAGAAGCGCAGTTAGCATAGTCAAGGCGAGTGTGTTGAATTTCAAAGTACGGCTCCATCTTTTCGATTCGTTTAATACCAAGCACAGCCAGTACACAATAACCCATAAACATAGAATGAGGTTGAGTGGCTAACGACTAAGGCTGGTATCAATTCGCTCAGATAACACAATATTATTTAGCATCACGTTACAAAAGCGTCGGATGCCCAAATACTTTTGTAAGTGTGGCTTCCGAGGGTATAAATTGAGTGAATGAATAGTATCGAAACAAAAGGAAGAAGAAATAAACTTCTGCGACTTTGTAGATAAAATTGGGCAACGTCCCACATATTTTATAAATGTACGAGCACTGCTATTAATCAGTGCTCGTTATGGTCGGTGGGGTGCAGATAAACGCTACTTTACCCTGTAAGAACGGCGTCTTCTGGGTACTTGATTAAGGTAGGTTCAGGGCGGGCCAACATGTAGGCAAGCGTGAGTGGCCCGATACGACCAATGATCATTACCACGATCATAATGTACTTGCCAGGTTCAGAAAGCTCAGCCGTCAAACCAGCGGTAAGTCCTACCGTCGCAAATGCGGAAATGGTTTCAAACATGACCTTATCAAAGCTTGCCTTCTCTGTGAGCATCAATAAAAACATCGCGCTTGTCAGAATGGCGCCGCTCACAACGATAATGGCGAGTGACTTAGTCACGGTTTGCCAGTTTACGGTTCGTTTAAACATAACCACGTGTTTCTTTTGGCGCAAAAAGGTCCACGTAGCCATGAACGCAACGGCAAATGTGGAAACCTTAATACCGCCCCCCGTTGAGGTGGACCCAGCACCAATCAACATCAAAACAATCATGATCAATAACGCTGGCTGGGTAAACTGCGCCAAGTCGACACTGTTGAATCCGGCCGTTCGAGCACTAGCGGATTGGAAGAAAGCCGCCAACCATTGACCCGTCAAAGGTAACGATTCCATTGTATTTGGGTTACTCCGCTCGAGTAACCAAAACATCACCGTCCCAACGAGGAGCAATATCGGTGTCGCGATAAGCATGATTTTGGTATGAAGATGCAAAAAGTGGAAACCTTTACGCCAGTTCAGCCAGATATCTCCGACAACAGTAAAACCAAGCCCACCAAAAATGAATAACCCGGCCAGGGTAAAGATAACCAGCGGGTCATTCACAAAGCTCATCATGCTGTCCGAAAACAGAGCAAACCCTGCGTTGTTAAACGCAGAAATTGCATGAAATAACGCGTAAAACATGCCGGTTTGCCAGCCAATTTCAGGAACCCAACGAATGGAAAGGAAAATAAACCCAATAGATTCTGCGACAAGCGCAAAAATCACAATCCGCTTCACCAGTCGGTTTAAGTTGACCTGTCGATCTTGCCCTAGCGCTTCTTTCGCTAACGCTTGCTGGCGTAAGCTTAAACGCACACCAAACATATAGAGTAAAACCGCCGACAACGTCATCTGTCCCAACCCACCGATTTGCATTAAAAACATCAGCAAGATTTTTCCGGCTAACGTAAAGTGCTGCCCGGTATCGACAACACCAAGCCCTGTCACACTGATGGCGGATGTTGCGGTAAACAAAGCGTCCGTTATCGAAAGGCCCGTAACAGAAAAAACCGGCAAAGTTAACAGCACGGCAGAAGGCAGCAATACACCGAGAAAACTCAGCAATATAATCCGCGGCTCGTTACCCTTTGCTTTTTCTCGTTTACCATCTGGCGCGTAAAAAACGCCTTTTTGATGAAACTGCGTCATAGTGATTTTAATTTATTTGCCAGCGCATCTTGCGGGCCAACCACAATAATGAGATCGCCAATTTCCAGCTTGGTATTAAGGTCTGGCGCCTTGGTAATTTCTGGGCCCCGTTTAAACCCGAGTACTTGCACACCGTCAACTTTGCACAGTGCTAGGTCACTTAATGTCTTACCCATCCAACGAGATCCAATCACAAACTCCGTCATGGCTAAGCCACTACCTAAAGGGTGGAACTCAAGAACCCGTTTATCGAGCATTTTACGCGCGACACGTATCCCCATGTCACGTTCAGGCATGATAATGTGGTCCGCACCAATCTTTTGCAGGACACGCGCTTGAAATCGATCGTTGGCTTTAACCCATACTGACTTCACTCCCGCTTCTTTGGCGATCAGTGTGGCGAGAATACTGGCGTTAACGTCCGCTCCGATAGCAATCATCACCATGTCGTAATCATCGAGCTTAAGCTCAGCAACCGTCTCTTCGTGAGTACAATTAGCCACAATTGCCTGACTAACAAAACTGGCAGCTTCTTTGACTCTGTCTTCGTTGATATCAACCGCTAAAACTTGAGCTCCTGAATCTTGTAGCTCTTTACACACTGCCAAACCAAATCGGCCAAGACCAATAACGGCGAATTGCTTATCACCTGTTTTCATTTATGCCTCATCTTATGCATTCACTAGCAAGCAAAAAAGTCTGCGCCCATTCCTAACCTTGTGCAAACCTGAGGACAGAGAATTGACAAAAGCTTTACGAAAGCTGACTCACTTTGAGTGTTAAGCGTATGACATAAATTAACTTTTTCCTCATT
Organism: Vibrio sp. M60_M70; assembly: GCF_037162085.1. Classification (NCBI taxonomy): domain Bacteria; kingdom Pseudomonadati; phylum Pseudomonadota; class Gammaproteobacteria; order Vibrionales; family Vibrionaceae; genus Vibrio; species Vibrio sp. M60_M70. The sequence continues at coordinate 1,035,112 of NZ_JARLUL010000001.1, read as the reverse complement.
ACGGCATAAAAGCCAACACTGTCAACCCATGAGTGAGTCTCCCTAAAACGCAAAAAGCCGCAACAATGCGGCTTTTGGATCGTAGAGATAAAACAGGCTATTTTGATTCGCGCTTATCGTGCGGTTTACGCTTGTTCTTAGGTACGTAATTTAAAATAGAAATCGGCACTGGCTTTCTTGGTGCAAAGCCGTCAATTTCCACTCGCTCTAGCAAGTGCCCTAAACGGCTCTCGATCATACAAAGGTTTTTAAAGTCATCTTTTGAGACTAATGAGATCGCTTCACCTTGTGCGCCAGCACGACCGGTACGACCAATACGGTGTACATATTCATCTGCTGGATACGGCAAGTCATAGTTAATAACAACGGGCAAGTTATCGATATCAATACCGCGCGCTGCAACACCAGTAGCAACTAGGTACTGGATTTCACCGGCTTTGAACTTTTCTATTAATTCCTGGCGAACACGCTGATTACGGCCACTGTGAAACGCTTCAGCCACAATGCCGCGCTTTTCAAGTTGGCTAACAAGCTTGGCAGCACCGTGTTTGGTTTCAATAAATACCAGTACTTGTGACCAGTCGTTTTCTTTGAGCATGTGACTTAACAGCGACGACTTCATGTCCTTATCGACGGTGGTGATCCACTGCTTGATGTTCGACTTAGATGCACTGTGTTTTGCAATCGTGATCTCTTCCGGATCAATAATCGCGTTTTTCGCCAAATCACGAACAGGGTTAGATAGCGTTGCCGAGAATAGTAGACTTTGAACATGTTCTGGCATGCAATCAACGATCTTATCGATCGCATCGATGAATCCCATGTCCAACATTTTGTCCGCTTCATCAAGCACTAGCATTTCCACTTCATCAAAGTGAATAGCGCGTTGACCGTACAGGTCAATCAAACGTCCCGGCGTACTTACCACAATATCGACACCCTCGATCAAGGCTTGTTTTTGTGGCGCATAATCCACACCACCAAACATCGCCATTGAGCGCAGCGGTAAGTTTTTACCATAAGCTTCAATGCTTTGATGAACCTGAAGCGCAAGTTCGCGTGTGGGCGTAAGAATAATAGCGCGAGCGCGTTTTTTACGTTGCGTTTCGCCTTGACTAAGCTTTTCTAAGATTGGTAGAACAAAACTGGCCGTTTTACCTGTCCCCGTTTGTGCTGCAGCAATTAAGTTGCTACCACGCAGTACGATTGGAATGGCTTTTTGTTGGATAGAGGTCGGTTTTTCATAACCTAGCGCTTTTACTGCATCAGTAATCGATGCGCTTAAACCAAGCTTAGAAAATGGCATAGAAACGTCTCAACAGAGGAAATGGGCGCGTAGTGTATCAGAATCCCAGTGAAGTAACAGAAGGATTCATGCGCGTAGAGCCCGATAATAGAGCGCTGCATGATTTACTCGCAACATCACATTTCTTGCGCGTGAATCTAGTTATGCTGCTAACGTGTACATTACTGGGAAACGTTATGGACGTATTACTGCTGGTTGGATTAATCGCACTCAATGGCGCGTTTGCGATGTCAGAGATCGCTCTAGTCGCAGCCAAAAGCGGAAGGCTAAAATTAATTGCAGAACACAACGCCTCTGCCGCTTTAGCGCTCGAACTTAAAAACAATCCGACTCAGTTTCTTTCCACGATCCAAATAGGCATTACCGTGATCGGGCTACTAAGTGGTATTTTTGGTGAAGCAACGCTCTCAGTACCATTCGAAAATTGGCTAGTAACCCAAGGGCTAGAAAGAGAGATAGCAACGGTACTTTCAACGACCAGCGTCGTGCTCATGATCACCTACTTCGCGATTGTGGTGGGAGAGCTCGTTCCCAAGCGCTTTGCACAAAACAACGCAGAAACCATCGCTATTATCGTAGCTTACCCGATCCACTGGCTCGCCAAGCTCACCACTCCTTTTGTCTTCTTATTGACGTTTTCAACCGATACTTTTCTCCGATTATTGCGCCAAAACGACAGCAACGGTGAGATTGTTACCGAGGAGGATATTTTTGCTATTGTTAGCGAAGGCTCTGAGTCCGGTGCGATTGAGCCACAAGAGCAATTGATGATTCGCAACTTACTCCACCTTAACGATCGTTTAGCATTATCGTTAATGACACCACGGTGCGATATCCATTACCTGGATGCCAACCAACCTATTGATGTCATCCTTACTGACCTTCGCCAAACCCAACACTCCGTATGGCCAGTCTGTAAGGGTAGTTTGGACAATATTATTGGTACCATTTCATCCAAAGTCCTGCTCGATGAATATGACGAATTGTCTATCAGTAAACTGGCTAAACAGCTCAAGCGTCCGCGTTTTGTACCCGAGTCCATGAAAGGATTACCTCTCCTTAACTACATGCAACAAACCAGTGCGGAAATGGTCTTTATTGTCGATGAGTATGGTGATGTACAAGGCCTAGTAACCCTTTACGACTTGTTAAAGTCAATTGCTGGAGAACTGGGCATGGCACCACAGCAAGTGTGGGCCAAGCAACAAAAAGATGGCAGTTGGTTGATGGACGCGTTGATCCCGCTCAATGAGCTCAAGAATAAACTCGAACTGAGCAGCATAGAAGGCGAAGAGCGAGAAGGCTTTCAAACATTAAATGGGCTTTTGACATGGCTTTATGGTCGAGTCCCAAATGTTGGGGAGCACATTCACTACCAAGGTTGGCGATTTGACATACTCCTCGTTAAAAAACATCGCATTATGCAAGTCAGAGTCACCAAAGACACCGATACACCAACCAACAATAGCGAAGTTGAATAAAACACGGCCCTATCCCATCAAATTGGGCTGTAAACCTTTCTCTAGTTTTTTCCGTACTTTATAGGAAACATCATTAAGCGTGATTTTTCCTGTATTGTGACGATCGATACCCGCATTTTGTCGGTATGCAATCGAGCCTTGCTTGAACAAAACGAAAGAAGACGGTTTGCCAATCGCAGCAGGATAGAGAATTGCCATATACGCATCTTCCAGGCTATTGATTTTATGGCGATATGGCCAGTAATAGGCTTTTACATAGTCAAGTTGCTCGACCGCGCTCATCCTCGCAAGAGTTTTCGTACTCACTCCTAATGACTCAGCGGTAGAGGGCATAAATTGAATTAACCCTGTCGCCCCACTTCCTGAACCATTTTTGATGCTTGGACTGAAGGTTTCAGCGGTTTCAAATGCCATGCAGGCCATCAGATGATTAGGGTTGATCTCCAGCTCTTCACTAATACGAATGACTTTGCATTTGAACTCTGGAGAAACTTTGCCTCCCCACGCCACCGCGTTCTCGGGATCAACAACCGAAGAGACAGTTGGCGCGTCGTGTTCTTTGACAATTCGAGAAAGTAAAGGAAGTGTTTGGCGCAGTCGATGGTTCGAACTCACCAAGCGAATTGATTTGGCAAGAAACTTATCTTTTTTTTGGTGCAGTTTTTGGAACTTTACTAATTTATACAGTTGCTTATAAACCGTTTTCACAACGAAGCCGGATTTAGGGAACACTCCCAAAATGTAATCCATTTCCTACACGTTTAATATAAATATCAGCAACAATGAGTATGTATGTGATCATAATCACTATAAATTTTCTCAAATTCGATACACCTCGAAACAAGTGGTCAAGATGTCTCCAGTAAGCTCGAAGTACAAATAAAAAGGTATTGTCGAGAATAAAAAAGGTCTTACCAATTTCTCGGTAAGACCTAGGTTTACGCATCCTCAGCTAAGAGAATTTATACTCTTACAGTTCCGCTTCTCGAACCAGCTCAGCGAGCGTCGACAAACGTTGTTCGCTTTGTTTTACGTAAGGGTTGTTTGTATCCCAAGCGTACCCAGCCAAAATCGCGCTAATCATCTGCTTAATACGTGGATTCGGGTTTTGGTAGAAAATCACATCTTGCAATGTGCCGTTGTACCACCCCTCCACATAAGTACGGAATGTGTTCACCCCCACCATCAAGCGTTCCGAATACTCTTCTTGCCAGTCAACCACTTCACCATTTAATTGACGAGCTACGCAATCGGCCGCAAATTCCGCCGATTTCATGGCGATAGTGACACCCGATGAAAATACAGGATCAAGAAACTCGCCGGCATTACCAAGCAGTGCGTAGTTTTCAGTCGCTAAGCGTTTGACGTTCGCTGAATAGCCACCCAACTCGCCTGCTGGATTTGGGTAATTCGCATTTCGCAACAAAGAAGCCAACCCCGGCTCTTCATTCGCCAACTGCTGCAAAGCTGCAAGCTTATCTTCTGGGTATTGCTCGAAAAACTCAGGCTCACCCACCACACCAAACGAACATGTACCATTCGAGAATGGAATTAGCCAGTACCATACATCGTGATTTTCAGGATGCACGGAAATCAGAATTTTATTACGATCGTACTCTGGCTCTTGTGGAGAGATACGATCTTCAATGTGAGTAAATATCGCTTTTCTTGGAGGAAGACAAGAAGGCTCTTCAAGATCCAACAAGCGTGGCAAAACACGGCCAAAACCACTCGCATCCAAAACAAAATCAGCTTCGATTTGATACGCCTGCTTATCGGATCCAACCACTTCTAAGCGCGATTTTTTGCCTTCAAACGCCAAGCTAACTAGCTCATGTTGATAACGAATATCGACGCCCTGCTCTGCGGCACTGTCGGCGAGCACTTTATCAAAACTGGCACGTTGCACCTGAAACGTCGTACCCGGCCCTGGGGTATATTTGTCCGTAAAATCGAACTGGGTGTAAACACCATTGCGACGAAATGCAGCGCCATCTTTATATTGGAAGCCAAACTGCTTTACCGCATTGGTCATTCCGGCTTGCTCGACAACTTCCATACATGCAGGAAGCAGGCTTTCTCCGATAGAGAAACGTGGAAAGGTGGCTTTTTCTATGACAACGACATCTATGCCACGCGATTTTAATAACGCAGAAACGGTGGAGCCAGATGGGCCCGCTCCTACGACGACAACTTGCTTGAGCTCTGTTTTCATTCTGAATTTAGTTTGCTTGTAGTTTTAATAAGGTGTGACCAAGGCCAATGTTGTCGGTTCTTTCGACGACAGATAAACCTGCCGCTTCAACAATTTCTAAGAAATCATCACTGCGATAAAAACGACCATTGCCGTTGGCTAAACAGGTAAAGTAGAGAGAGGTTGCATTAAGACTATAGGAAGCGCCCGCGTATTTTTGGGCATTCCAAAATAGCTCCAATACGTAAATAGTATCTCCCTTCATTAACTGGGCTTTGACTTTTTTAAGGATATTTAGGATCTCAATTGGGGAAAAGCAATCCAAGAACTGGCTCATCCACCATACGTCAGCATGCTCAGGCAATGTTTGTGCTTTATCAAGCATGTTGGCAGGGTATGGACGTACACGCTCGGCGAACTGGTTTTCTGAGACATTTGACATCGCCACTTCTAATTGCTGCGGCAAATCGACAATGGTAACTTCAACATCAGGATCATGCTTACAACACTGAATAGCCCATTTCCCGGTATTTCCGCCAATATCCACGAGGTGCTTTGGCTTGCTTGCAAACACTTCTTTAAGCAGTAATGGAAACGAGCGATCCGAATAGAAGTGATCGAACTTAAACCAACTCTGTTTGGCTTGGTCTGGCAGCGTCGACAGACCTTGATAAATCGTCTCCCAATTGCCCAACTCTTTCAAACCAGAAGGCTTACCTTCTTGAATCGCTTCCGTCAGATGCATCATCGCGGCGTAACAGACATCAGCCGTAAAGTCCATGTTTGCGTTCGTCATACCATCGTGAAGAAGGTAAAAACCAAGGTTCGCAAGCGAATAGTTAGGTCTTTCCCATAAAACAATATGTGCGCTAATCGCCATATCCAACAATACTTTGACACCATATTCTGACACGCCCGTTTTCTCGGCAATGTCCGTGGCACTCATGCCTTGTGAACCAGCGCTGTCTAGCGCGGCTAAAATACCTAAATCTCGGAGCGTTCTGGCGGTCTGGAACACGATTGGTGCAAAAGATAACTTCTGAGCTTCTGTTTTTGCTTCAAAAGCATTAAAAGGGTCATTATTTTGATTTAACACGGAAAAACCTAACTGCAATTAATATTTTTATTGTTTAGACTGAGAGCCTAACAATGCAATAGCTCGTTGAATATCAACATTCAAGTTGTTTATCCAACGATTGTAATTGCGATGGATTTTGCCATCACTGGCTTTTAGATTTACTGAGTTGAGATAAATAATTGAGTAATATTTGTTGTTATATGGAATTTTTACTTCTGCAAAGTGTTTACGAACGTGAATTTTTGCAATAAGAACGCCTGGGCTTACTTCTTCAATCGTCCAACCTCGGTTAGTTGCCGATTGCACAATGGCCATTTTTACTTGTTTATTTTGAAGATCATAAGCAACTGGAGTATCCTCCACATTCATTACAGGTTGTACTCGTCCACAACCGACAAGAAGCAAAGTTAATAATAACGAGACATACAGCTTAAAACGCGACATGATAATTTCCTTTTTTATTATGACTTTGGGTAAAGCCCAATTTGTATCGAGCTGTAAAATAAACAATTTAACCCAATATGCCAAACTCGAAGATCAACATTTCGTTCAATATTGATGCGTGGACAGCGAATTCATTCGGTTTATCCGAATCCAATGAATGGAAACAATGGGCAACAGAGATAACATGGCCAGAAGATGGCAAAATCAATGTTGCAGATATTCCTGCGATGATGCGCAGAAGAATGAGTCCACTTAGCAAACTGGCAGTGCAAACGGCAATCGAATTGCTTAATCAACATCAGGTTGATTACCTCGTATTTTCGAGTCGTCATGGCGAATTGCATCGCAGTGTTGCGTTAGTTAAAGATATTATTAACGGTGAAGAAGCGTCTCCGATGGCTTTTTCTCAGTCAGTGCATAATACCGCCGCAGGGCTTGCCACCATTGCAACCAAACAGCCCATCCCCCTAACTTCGATCGCTGCGGCAGAAAACACATTCCAAAGTGCAATATTAGAAGCATGGCTGTTTTTGTCCGACAATCCTGACAAAAAAGTCCTGCTTGTTGATTTTGATGAGCCTATGCCTGACTCTTATTTAGAATATGAAAACCAACAATACCAAGGGTTTGGACTCGGCTTGATACTTTCTCATGGAGATAGCTTCACGGTGCAAAGCGGCATCAGTGCAAAATGCTCAAACCACCCGTTGCCACAAGGCTTAGCGTTTTTGCAACACTACTTGTCAGATGAAAATCAGTGGACTATTCACGCTCCGCAACAAATTTGGGAATGGCAAAAGCAATGAGTCGCTTAAATCAGTATTGGCGTGTGCTAGCAACCGGCTTTTGTTTTTCAGTATTTGGGTTAGGTGGTTTAGCACTAAGCTTCATTGTTATTCCGACCATTCGTATTTTCGTTTCGGATCAAACGGAACGTGAATATAAAGTTCAAGGTACCATTCGATATTCATTCAACACCTTTTGTAAATTGATGAAGTTAAGTGGAGCAATCGATTACGAAATTATTGGTGCCGATATTCTTCAACAAGATCGTAATTGTTTAATTGTTGCCAACCATCCGAGTTTAATCGATTACGTTCTCATTGCTTCACAATTAAATCGCTGCGACTGTTTAGTAAAATCGGCAATATGGTCGAATCCTTTTATGAAGCACATCGTAAAAGCAGCCGGATATATTCCCAATGAAGCGCCGGATGATTTATTAGCACTTTGTGATGAACGATTTAACAAAGGCAACGTGTTGCTTATATTTCCTGAAGGGACAAGAACAACACCAGGTGTAGAACCAAAATTACAACGCGGCGCAGCACAAATTGCGGTAAGAACAGAACGAGATTTAAGGGTTGTCCATATTACGGTAACGCCAAGTTTCCTCACAAAAGAGAAAAAATGGTATCAAGTACCGGCAACAAAGCCTTTTTTCAGGGTTGAAGTTAAGGATAAAGTTGAGATTGACCCTTTTATAAAGCAAACTACGTCGCCGACAATAGCGGCGCGACGCTTACAACAGCACCTAGCTGAAAACATTTTTCCAGAAAACTTTTATTAATAAGCAGGTCCCAGTGGAACAGTTACACAACGACATTAAGCAACTTATTATTGATGCTTTAAACCTTGAAGATTTAACCGTAGATGATATTGAAACGGATGCACCACTTTTTGGTGATGGACTTGGCTTAGATTCTATCGACGCGCTTGAGCTTGGACTCGCAATAAAAAAACAATACAACATCGTTATTGATGCCGACGACTCAAATACGCGCGAACACTTTGCTTCTGTAGCAAACCTAGCGAAATACGTTTCTTCTCAAACTAATGAATAAGTTGTAGGTATATTCATGACTGATGTAAATAAAGATCAAGTATTTGAACAAGTTAAAGATGCGCTTGTTGAGCTGTTCGAAATTGACGCAGCCGACATTCAGTCAGATGCGCACTTATACCAAGATCTCGACCTTGATAGCATTGACGCCGTTGATTTGGTCGTACACCTACAGAATGTCACTGGCAAAAAAATCAAGCCAGCAGAGTTTAGTGCTGTAAGAACCGTTGACGATGTGGTTAACGCCGTCACTGAGTTATTGAAGGAAAGTTAATGCGCCAATTGCTGACTGGTCTGTCTGCAATTGTACTGTTTGCCTACCCCTTCGCCGTCTATTTCGGTATAGATAAATTTGGCTTGAACTTAGTCGGGGGCTTGTTAATTGCTGCGTTACTTTTGCGTGTTTTCGTCGCAAATAAGACCCCACTAAAAGAGTTTAAATTCTTGGCGCTCGCTACGGGCGCTGTTGGCATTGTTCTAATTACACTTGGCATGGTGTTTAAACAACACGGGTGGCTTCAGTTTTACCCTGTGGTTGTCAATGTATGTATGCTGTGTGTCTTTGGACTGAGCTTGAAACAGCCGCAATCAATCATTGAAAGGCTTGCTCGCTTGCAAGAACCAGAACTACCGCCAAGCGGCGTTGCTTACACTCGCAAAGTGACGATGGTTTGGTGCGTTTTTTTGTACTGAATGCCGCTTTTGCCCTCTATACCTGTTTCCTGCCAGTAAAAATATGGACGCTGTATAACGGTCTGATTAGCTACTTACTTGCTGGTAGCTTGTTCGCCGGAGAATGGATCGTGCGTCAATTTGTTCGAAAGGAACACTAATCGTATGAATACAACGTATTCGAGCTTTACCTCACTGGCGACCTTGTTCAGCACAAAGAGGTATGAGCAATCCCCTGTCTCTTACGATCGCGACACAGTTATCACTTGGGGTGATTTCCAGAAGCACGTCGCAACGCTTGCTCAGCAGTTAGAAACCCAGCCAACGCAAAACATTGCGTTGTGTTTTGGCAACAGCTACCTATTTGCCGTTGGCTTTTTTGCTTGTTGTCACGCAGGAAAATCCATTGTATTGCCTGGTAATTACCAACCAGAAGCACTCAAAGAACTCAGTGAGCACTACGATTTATTACTGCACGATGCCGATGTCTCGGTTCCAGAACAGGTGAGTTCGCTTTTAATCGAAGCTAGTTCATTGTTAGAAACCACATTGACTAACAAACAACAGGTAAACCAACCTTATGTTTGGCGTGAATTGAATCTGGCACAAATACCAGTGACGCTATTCACTTCTGGTTCAAGCGGCAAACCAAAAGCCATTGCAAAAACGCTGAAGCAGCTCGATGTCGAAGTGTCTATTCTAGACAACCTATGGGGCGACACGGTTGCCAACACACGCGTTGAAAGCACCGTCTCTCATCAACACATTTACGGCTTGCTGTTCCGCGTATTGTGGCCTTTGTGCTCTGCACGTCCATTTTCAGCACACAACCTTGAGTTCCCAGAGCAAATTGTCCATCACGCCGATGCTGACACCGCGCTAGTAAGTAGCCCTGCGTTACTTAAACGACTCAGTGAGGAGCATAATCCGGTTGCAATTCGGTGCGTATTCTCTTCTGGAGGCCCCTTGCCAAACCAAGCCGCGCAACACAGCCAGCTGTTGTTTGGGTCACTTCCTATTGAAGTTTTTGGCAGCACAGAAACCGGCGGCATCGCTTACCGTCAGCAGCACGTAGCCAGCACTCCTTGGACGTTATTCCCAGGTGTTGAAGCAAAGCTTAACCATGAAAATTGTTTAAAGCTCCGCTCGCCACACATTGATGAAAACACTTGGTACCAAACTGCGGATGAATGCTATTTCCATGATAGTATTTCTTTTGAATTGCGTGGACGCACTGACCGAATCGTCAAAGTCGAAGAAAAGCGTATTTCCCTTGTCGAAGTGGAAAAACGTTTAGAGCAACTGCCGTGGGTTCAAGAAAGCGTGGTGATCCCAATGGAAGAATCAGGTCGCCTCACGTTAGTCTCGATCATCGTACTTAACGATAAAGGCAGCGATGTGCTTGATGAACTTGGTAAAGGCAAGTTCTGGCTTGAGCTTCGCAAGGCACTGCGCAATTGGTTAGAACCGATCGCTATACCGAGAAAATTCCGAGTGGTCGACGAAATTCCATTGAACAGCCAAGGCAAACGCCAAGTTGCTGAAATTGAAAAATTATTCCAATAAAGCTAGTAACATGGAAAAAAGAAAACCAACTATTCAGAATATTGAAGTGAGCGACCACACCGCGGAGCTGTCGCTGCGTGTGGATGCTGACATCTTAGATTTCCAAGGTCATTTCAGTCACTTCCCTCTTTTACCCGGCGTCACTCAAATTGATTGGGCGTTGTTCTACGCCGTTCAATATTTGAATACTCCCAAGATATTTAAAGGAATGGAAGTCATCAAATTTCAAGAGCCGATTCTGCCAAACACCGACGTTTGTCTCTCACTCTCTTGGGACAATGAGCGCGAGAAATTGACCTTTAAGTACACATCGAAAAACGGTGAAACCTTGGTGACTCACTCTTCAGGCAAAATGAAACTGGGTGAGTCACGTGAGTGATTACCGTCCCTGCTTTTTAATTCCTTGCTACAACCACGGCAGCACAATTGCAGACGTGGTTGCATCGTTATCCTCTTTCGATTTGCCAGTGCTGGTCGTGGACGACGGCAGCAATGAAGACACCAAACAAGCGCTTTCAGCGTTGAGTGAGCAAGGACTGATAAAACTGACTAGTCTGAGTGAAAACCAAGGCAAAGGTGGCGCGGTGATGGCTGGCCTACATCAAGCTCACCAGCTTGGTTTTACGCACACCATTCAAATCGACGCAGACGGTCAACACGACCTAGAAGCACTACCCAAATTGCTCAGCGCCAGCGAAACAAAACCAGATAACCTGATTTCTGGCCAACCGATATACGACGAGAGCGTACCTAAATCCCGTTTGTATGGTCGCTACGCTACGCACGTTTGGGTGTGGATAGAAACCTTGTCACTGTCTATCAAAGACAGTATGTGCGGTTTTCGCGCCTACCCAGTGGCGAAAACGGTCGCCGTGTTGAACAAGTACAACATCGGCAAACGCATGGATTTTGATATCGAAATTCTGGTGCGAATGTACTGGGAAGGCGTCGATATTGATTTTGTTCCAACGCGCGTGATCTACCCTGAAGGTGGCATTTCCCACTTCGACGCATTGTGGGATAACGTCAAGATAACCTGGATGCACACTCGCCTATTTTTTGGCATGTTGCCGCGCATTCCTTCGCTACTCGCCAGAAAGCGCCGTCACACAGACGACAGTAATGCCCACTGGTCGAAACGAAAAGAACAAGGCACGATTTTAGGCATCAAAACCTTGCTCGCGGTTTACCGCTTGTTCGGCAGAAAAGCGTTCGACCTGATTTTAAAGCTAGTCATGCGCTACTACCACTTCACGGGTAAATCAGCCCGCGAAGCGTCTGAGATTTACCTGCAAAACTTGCAGCGCTACGCAGCGCAGCAGAACATCACACTACCAAAACAGTTGGACAGCTATCATCATCTGCTTTCTTTTGGGCGAACCATGCTCGACAAACTGGCAGCATGGCAAGGTGACTTTAACGTCGACAACCTAACCATTCACGGCCAGCATCATTTCGAAGAGATGGCGCAGAAAAAACAAGGCGTGCTCATTTTAGGCTCGCACCTTGGCAATATCGAACTCTGCCGCGCGCTTGGTCGTCGACACTCTCATGTCAAAATCAATGCCTTGGTATTTACCCAACACGCTGAACAATTTAATGCGGTAATGAAGGCGGTAAACCCAAATTCGGAACTGAATCTGATTCAAGTCAGCTCAATGGGACCAGACACCGCGATTCTGCTTCAACAAAAAATCGAGCAAGGCGAATGGGTAGTGATCGTTGGCGATCGCACTTCCACCAGCAAAGAAAATCGTGTCGTTTGGGCAGATTTTCTTGGTAAACCCGCACCATTCCCGCAAGGCCCATTCATGCTGGCCTCGGTATTAAAAGCGCCGGTTTACCTACTCTTCGGCCTACGCGACGACGAAGCAAACACTCCGCATTTTAATGTGTACTTTGAACACTTTAGTGACCAAATCACGCTACCGCGCAAGGAGCGTCAGCAGGCACTAGAACACGTTGTTCAACAGTACGCCCACAGATTAGAACACCACACACTGCAAGCGCCGTTACAGTGGTACAACTTTTTTAACTTCTGGACTTTAAGTAATCAGCCACATGACAAACAACAATAATCACAACATCACTTTTGGTGCCCAATCTTTAACCATCGAAGATGTCGTTGCCATTGCTCAAGGTGCAAAGGCAAACATGAACACCTCGCCAGAATTTACCGCGAAGATCGATCGTGGCGTGGCGTTTCTGGAACGATTACTGAAAGAAGAAGGTGTTATTTACGGCGTGACCACGGGTTACGGCGATTCATGCACTGTGGCGATTCCACCCGCTCTTGTAGATGAACTTCCGTTGCACCTTACGCGCTTCCATGGCTGTGGCTTAGGTCAAATCCTCTCTCATGAGCAAGCTCGCGCGGTGTTGGCGACACGTTTATGTTCATTGTCGCAAGGCGTATCTGGCGTGTCTCACGATCTGTTGAACCAAATCGTTACGCTTATCAATCACGACATTGCGCCGCGTATTCCACAAGAAGGCTCGGTGGGTGCAAGTGGCGATTTAACGCCTCTGTCTTACCTAGCGGCGACCTTAATTGGCGAGCGTGAAGTGCTTTACAAAGGCGATGTGCGACCAACACAAGAAGTGTTTGCAGAGCTGGACATTGAGCCAATTCGCCTAAAACCAAAAGAAGGTTTGGCGTTAATGAACGGTACATCCGTGATGACTGCCCTCGCCTGTCTTGCCTACAAACGCGCAGAATACCTAGCGCAGCTTTGCACCAAGATTACCGCGATGGTCTCTGTGGGTATGCAAGGTAATGACTTCCACTTTGATGAAGCATTGTTTGCGGTAAAACCTCACCCTGGTCAACAGCAAGTTGCGGCTTGGCTGCGTGATGATCTCAATGCTGAACGTCCGCCACGCAATAGCGACCGACTGCAAGATCGCTACTCGCTGCGTTGCGCGCCACACGTAATTGGCATGGTGCAAGACTCACTGCCTTGGCTACGTCAATTGATTGAGAATGAACTAAATAGTGCCAACGACAATCCAATTATCGATGGCGACAACGAGCGCGTTCTGCACGGCGGTCACTTCTACGGTGGTCATATCGCAATGGCGATGGATACGTTGAAAGTGAACATTGCCAACTTAGCTGATTTGCTGGACCGTCAGATGGCGCAACTGATGGATTACAAGTTCAATAACGGCCTGCCGTTTAACTTAACTGGTGCAGAAGGCGAGCGTAAACCTATCAACCACGGCTTTAAAGCGGTTCAGATTGGTATCTCAGCTTGGACGGCAGAAGCCTTGAAAAACACCATGCCAGCGAGCGTTTTTTCTCGCTCAACCGAATGTCACAACCAAGACAAAGTGAGCATGGGCACCATCGCGGCTCGTGATTGCCTACGCGTACTTGAGTTAACAGAGCAAGTTGCTGCGGCTTCACTCCTAGCAAGCGTTCAAGCGGTTGAGATTCGTCGCCGTCATAACGAATTGGACGAACACCACATGAGTCAGAGTTTGCGAGTAATTCGTGACGCCGTACTGAGCGAGTTTGAATTTGTGATTGAAGATCGCCCATTAGAACAAGATTTGCGTCATTTCATTGAACGCATTCAGCAACGTCATTGGCCACTCTACGCGGAGGTATAATGCAAGAGCAGGTTCTCTACCCATTAGAAGCGGAGGTGACTATGGTCACCTCATTCCAAGATGCTGACCCGATGGGCGTGATTTATCACGGCAACTTCTTTCGATATTTTGAAGAAGCGCGTCGTGTGCTGATGGAGAAGATCCAATACAGCTATCGCGATATGCAAGACTCTGGGTACATGTGGCCGATCATCGACACGCGCGTTAAATACGTGAAGGCGATTCCGTTTAATCACACCATTCGTATTACCGCGCAACTCACGGAGTGGGAAAACCGCTTACGTGTGGATTACGTGATTTACGACGCCGAAACGAATCAACGTATGTGCAAAGCGCATACAACGCAAGTCGCCGTATCCATTGAAAAGCAAGAGATGTGCTTTGTGTCTCCAGCAGTCTTTTTAGATAAAGTAGAGCAATGGCACAACCATGGGAGCCTGAACTAATGCAAAAGTGGTTACTCTCTTTTTTGCTGATATTTTCTGTTTCAGCACTGGCAACACCGACAGTAAATGTAACGGATTTGGCATCGCTTCAACAGCAGTTGTCTCAGCATGAAATCGTACGCGGAAATTTTACGCAGCAGCGTCATCTGGAAATGTTTAGTCAACCTTTAACCTCTAAAGGTCAGTTCACACTGAGCAAAACACATGGCTTGTTGTGGCAACAAACAGAACCTTTCGCAGTCAATTTGGTATTGACGGAAAACAAACTTCGTCAGACTTTTGCCGACCAAGCTCCGAAAACGATCTCTGCAGAAGAAAACCCAATGGCGTTCTACTTTAGCCATGTGTTTTTATCCGTGTTCCACGGGGATACTTCTGCACTGCAAGAACAATTCACACTCGATTTTTCAGTAGAGAACAATCAGTGGCAGCTCATTTTAGTGCCCAAACAGTCGCCATTAAATGCGGTGTTTCAATCCATCACTCTTTCCGGTAAAACGCACATTGATCGCCTAACCCTACAAGAGCTGCGCGGCGATAAAACCGAAATCACGTTTACGAACCAGACCTCTCTACCTCAGGAACTCACGGATGCCGAAGACGCTCAATTCCGTTTCTAAACTCAGTCTCGGCACTCACACCTTTGCAATTGTTTGGCTCAATCTCGTTGTTTTAGCGGGCGCGTTGCTACTCAAACAATGGGTTTGGAGTGCAGAATCTCCGATTGAGACCAACATTTTAAAACTACTGCCGAAGAACCAACAAAACCCGGTGGCTGAGCAAGCCTTTGAGTCGGTCTCGGCAAGTATGAGCGACAAAGTCATTTTCGTGATCACAGCGCCGGACAAAAATGCCCTTTTTGCAGCGGCCGCTGAATTTGATAAGGGGTTACGCCAAAGTAATCATTTTCGCGATGTGGTAGGAAAAATCTCACCTCAAGAACAGCAAGCTTGGGCGAGTTACTACTTTAAGCACCGCTTCCAATTGCTGACGCCTGAACAACGAGAGCGTTTAAGCCAAAATCCAGAACAGCAAGTGCAGCATGTGATTCAGTCTCTGTACAACCCGTTTTCTGGGGTGACTGGGCAAGAGTTACAAAATGATCCTTTCTTGCTATTTCGTGATTATTTAAGCCAAGTTACCCAGCAATCGTCCTCTTTCCGGTTGGATAACGGCTATCTGTCCGTCGAAAAAGACGGTGCTCAATACTTGCTTATTACTGCTGAGCTAAAAGACTCGCCTTATAGCCTAACTGGGCAGCTTGCAGTCCCTGATATTCAATCGCTAGAACAAAGCGTCGCGCAGAAATATGGTGCTGAAGTCTCACATACTGGCGTTCTATTTTACGCCGACTTTGGTACGCAAAGTGCCAAATCGGAGATCAGTACCATCGGTGTGTTCTCTCTGCTCGGTATCATTGCATTGTTCGTGTTGGTCTTTCGTAGTGTGATGCCAGTGTCTCTCGCACTGCTTTCCATCACCATTGGTTTGCTCGTTGCGTTGTCCGTTACGACGTGGATTTTTGGAAAAGTCCATCTGTTCAGCTTAGTGTTTGGCGCAAGTTTAATCGGCGTGTCTATCGACTACGCATTCCACTACCTAACCGAACGTCTTGCGGCGGGAAATGAATGGGATAGCGAGCAAGGGTTAAAGCATATTTTCATCGCTATCACACTTGGCTTAATCACCAGTTTGATCGGCTATTTGGGCATGTTAGTGGCACCGTTTCCTGGTTTGCAGCAGCTTGCGCTGTTTTCATCCATTGGTCTGATTGCCGCTTACATCACCGTGGTGGCTTGGTATCCGATACTGGCTCGTAACCCATCGCGCACCATTTCGAATTTACCGGGACAATCACTGTTGGCGAAATGGTTAACGCTTTGGAATCAACCTCGAATTAAAGTCGGATTACCGATGTTATGTGTGGTTGCGAGTGGTTTTTTCTTGCTGCAATTGAACTACGATGACGACATTCGTCTGCTGCAAACGATGCCGAACGATCTCAAGCAGCAAGAAACCTTGACTACGACGCTCAGTGGCATGCAATCTTCGCAGCAAATGTTGGTCGTTACCGCCGACGATGACGAAAACCTAATGAAAAAGCTGGAGTCTTTGACGCCAACTTTAGAAGCGTGGAAAGCGGACAGCACCATCGAAAGCTACCAGAGTCTGAGCCGCTACTTGAGCTCAGTGGAGCGTCAGCAACAAGACTATCAATTGATTCGCGATCTTTACGCAACACAATCCAGCCCACTTGCATCCGGACTGGGCTTAAATAAAAAGCCGAAAATGGACGCCGACTTTATCCCTGTCACGGTTGATCAGTACTTGCAAAACCCAGTATCAGCGCCTGTGCGTTTTCTCCATTTGGGTAAAATTAAAGGAAAATCGGCAACGGTAGTGGTGTTAAACCAATTGCAAGACTCCGCCGTTGTTAAGTCTTTTGCCAAATCGCAGCCTGACGTTGTCTACCTAAACAAAGCAGAAGAAATTTCCGCCCTATTTGGTGAATACCGAATCAAAATCATGGAGCTGTTGGCAGCCGCCAGTACTGTGATCTTTCTGGTGTTAATCAAGCGGTACGGTCTGCAACACAGTTGGCGAGTTTTACTGCCATCATTGATTGCTTGTGCGTGCGGTCTGGCAACGGCTGTCGCGATGGGAACAACATTAAACCTGTTCAACTTGCTTGGCTTAGTACTCATTCTTGGTATCGGGATCGATTACACTCTTTTCTTTGCCGAGAAAGCGCGCAGCGTGAGCACACTATTGGCGATCACCCTTTCGGCAATAACCACTGTGCTGTCATTTGGGTTGCTGTCACTAAGCCAAACTCACGCGATTCACAGTTTCGGCATTACGGTGTTAAGTGGTATTTTTGTTGCTTGGCTGCTCTCTCCGATTGCGATTAAAACAGAGGAAACGACGTCATGATTTTTAACCATGCTTTTCGCTGCGCGACGTTAATCGTACTGAGTCTGTTTTTAAGTGCATGCAGCTTGGTACCTCACCAATCGACGCCTCAGGTCGACATTGACGAGCACACCCAAGTTAGCTTGCCCACTCCCGCAAGCTTGGGCTATCAGTTGTCTGCCAGTCAGTTGATTACGGCTTCTTGGGCAATAGATGGTAAAACCACATCTGAGCAACTTCCGGTACAACTGCAAGTAACCAACAACGAAGTGGTGCTGGCAGGCTTCTCATCCTGGGGGACGAGAGTACTCTCACTGTCTTACGATGGAGAACAAATTCAAACCGAAGTGCTCAACGGTTTACAAGGTTCGCTACCGCAGCCAGAACAGGTATTATTTAACCTGATGATCACGCTCTGGCCGAGTTCCGCTTGGGAAGGATCGTTAAATGAGGTAAGGTGGCGAATTATTGATAAAAATAATTCTCGCGCCATCTTTGATAGCGACGGTGAAAAGATCATTGAGATTCAATACAGCTCTTCTAACAAGTTAGAGGGTAAGATTGATTTTCATCACCTCAAACATCAGTTTTCAATTTCTATTCAAACACTGCAACATCAGATTAATTAAGAACAATTTAGAATAACAATATGCCTATTCGCTCTTCTCAACCTTTGTATATTCAGGCCTGTGGTTTCCACTCTGCCATGGGGCAAGATGACGCCATCATCCACCAGTGTTTATCGGGAGCGAAACCATCCAACATGGTGGTTGACCAAGACATTTTGAATTCAGGCCGACAAACAGTAATCGGTCGAATCGCACAGACGTTACCGCAATTACCACCCGCACTCAGCCAGTTTGATACGAGAAACAACCGCCTCGCACTTTCGGCTTTACAGCAAATCGAAGGCGACGTGCGTGACGCCATTGCTAAATATGGCCGTGACCGTATCGCAGTCGTGATCGGCACCAGCACATCTGGCATTTCAGATGGCGAAATCGCATTTGGCGAAAAGCTGGCAAACGGTAATTTTCCTGCCGACTACCATTACACCAAACAAGAGCTTGGTAACTGCAGCGATTTTATTGCCGCCTACTTTGATTTGAGCGGCCCACATTACTCAGTTTCAACCGCCTGTTCTTCTAGTGGCCGTGTCTTTTTAACCGCGCAGCGCCTGATTCGCTCTGGCATTGTTGATGCGGTTATTGTGGGTGGTGTAGATACCATTTGTCGCCTCACACTAAACGGCTTTAACGGTTTAGAAGCTCTATCCGATACTCTTTGCAAACCATTTGACCAACATCGTAACGGCATCAATATCGGCGAAGCCGCAGCATTAATGTTGCTAAGCAAAACACCTGCGCCCGTTGCTCTTCTCGGAGCTGGCGACAGCTCAGACGCACACCATATTTCCGCACCACATCCAGAAGGGTTAGGCGCAGAAGAAGCGATGAAAAAAGCGTTGGCCAATGCAGGACTTACAGCGCAAGACATTGGTTACATCAACGCACATGGCACAGCAACGCCGTTAAACGATGCGATGGAAAGCAAAGCCATTCATCGCTGCTTTGGTGACTCCGTTCCCGTAAGCTCGACAAAGCCACTTACCGGACACACATTAGGCGCTGCAAGTGCAACGGAAGCCGCGATCGCTTGGCATATTCTCAAGTACAACCTTGACTTGCCAATGCAACACTGCGAAACCAAAGCAGACGATATCCATATATCGTTAGTTGAGACGCCAACCAAACTGGGTAACAAAGCGATTCTCAGCAACTCTTTTGCTTTTGGTGGCAACAATATTAGTCTTATTTTTGGTTACGCTCATGACTAAACTTCCTCCCATCGAACAACTTTTGCCACACGACAAACCAATGATTTTGGTCGATCGTGCCTTGGATGTTCAACAAGATACGATTCACTGCCAGGTTGATATCGCAGAACACAACCCGTTCTTCGACTTGACCTCTCAAACTGTGCCAGCTTACGTTGGCATTGAGTTTATGGCGCAATCTGTCGCGGCGTGGTCTGGTTACCACGCATTAATGAAAGAACAAGCGCCACCGATTGGCTTTTTGCTTGGTAGCCGTCGATACACGTCTGAATGCGATACGTTTTCTCGCGGACAGGTGCTCGATGTGTATGCTGAAAAAGTTATGGAAGATAACGGTATGGCGGTTTTTTCAGCCCGTATTGAGCTACAAGGAACTGTTGTAGCGACTTGCCAATTGAACGTTTACGTTCCATCAGAAGAAAAATTACAAGAAATGAAAATCAGGAGTCAACAATGACCCGACAAGTCCTCGTTACAGGTGCCAGCAAAGGCATCGGTAAAGCCATTGCCGTTCAGTTAGCCAAAGATGGTTTCCAAATCATTGTCCATTACATGGGCGATCAACAAGGCGCGCAAGACACCCTAGACACCATCGAACAGCATGGTGGTAACGGTCGTCTTATCCAATTCGACATCAGTGACCGTGCAGATTGTCGTGAGAAGCTAGAAGCCGATATCGCCAAACACGGCGCTTACTATGGCGTCGTGAACAATGCTGGCATCACAAAAGATACCGCTTTCCCTGCGATGACCGAAGAAGAATGGGATGGTGTGATTCATACCAACCTAGATAGCTTCTACAACGTTCTTCACCCTTGTGTTATGCCTATGGTGCAAAAGCGCAAAGGCGGCCGAATTGTTACCCTTGCATCAGTCTCTGGCCTGATGGGTAACCGTGGTCAAACCAACTACAGCGCAGCAAAAGCGGGCGTAATTGGTGCAACAAAATCACTCGCACTTGAACTGGCAAAACGCAAAATCACCGTCAACTGCGTTGCTCCAGGGCTTATCGACACAGGCATGGTAGACGAACACGTGAAAGAACACGCGATGCCGCAAATTCCTTTGCGCCGCATGGGAGAGCCACAAGAAGTTGCTGGTTTAGTCAGTTACCTTATGTCTGACATCGCAGGCTATGTAACTCGCCAAGTCATTTCGGTAAACGGAGGCCTAGTATGAGCCGTCGAGTTGTTGTAACCGGAATGTCGGGTGTGACTGCGTTTGGTAACGATTGGCAATCTGTCGAGCCAAAACTGCGTGACTGCCAGAACGCGACGCAATACATGCCTTCTTACGAACAGTATGATGGTTTGAACACCAAGCTCGCGGCACCAATTTTAGATTTTGAACTGCCAAAGCACTACAAGCGTAAACAAGTACGTGGCATGGGGCGTGTTTCCAAATTAGCGACCGTCGCAACAGAAAACGCACTAAGCCAAGCAGGTTTGATTGGTAACGACGTACTCACTAATGGCCAAACGGGTATCGCATACGGCTCATCAACAGGCAGTACTGACGCAATCGGCGCATTTGGTGTCATGCTGAATGAGAAAACCACTAAAGCGATCACCGCAACGACTTACGTGCAGATGATGCCACATACCACGGCGGTGAACGTTGGTCTATTTTTCGGTTTGAAAGGCCGAGTGATCCCAACCAGCAGTGCATGTACCTCCGGCAGCCAAGCAATCGGCTACGCCTACGAAGCGATCAAACACGGCTACCAAACGGTCATGGTTGCTGGTGGCGCTGAAGAATTGTGTCCAACGGAATCCGCTGTCTTCGATACCCTTTTTGCCACCAGTCTGAAGAATGAAGACCCGAAAAGCACACCAAGACCTTATGACTCCGATCGCGATGGTTTGGTGATTGGTGAAGGTGCGGGAACACTGGTTCTGGAAGAGTACGAACACGCCGTCGCTCGTGGCGCGAAAATCTATGCAGAAATCATCGGTTTTGCCAGCAACTGTGATGCCGCACACGTCACTCAACCACAGATGGAAACCATGCAAATCTGTATGGAAATGGCTTTGAAAAACGCGAGCATTCCTGCTGAGAAGATCGACTATGTATCTGCTCACGGCACTGCCACCGACCGCGGCGATATTGCGGAAAGCAACGCAACAGCGAATGCTCTGGGCAAAGTGCCAATCAGTTCACTCAAGAGCTACTTTGGCCACACACTAGGCGCCTGTGGCGCAATTGAAGCGTGGCTAGGTTTAGAAATGATGCACACAGGTTGGTTCAACCCAACGCTCAACCTAGAAAACCTCGACGAGCAATGTGGCGATTTAGACTACATTGCCGGACAAGGCCGAGAGCTGGACGTGAAATATTTGATGAGTAACAACTTCGCCTTTGGCGGCATCAACACCTCCATCATCTTTAAAAAGGTGTAATGCCCTTAGTAAATACAAAAGCGCTGGTTAACCAGCGCTTTTTTGTTGGTTGCCTATCAGGTTCATATATCACGCAGTAACGGCAAACAAGACATTACCATTCCGCGATACAAAGGCGACTTTTAACACCACGAATTTGTAAACCCATCGCTTCAAAGACATGCTCAAAATCTTGGCAAGATGCAGGTACATTAGGCAACGACAATGAAGCCTCAGTGAAAAATGTCCGACTCAAAGTATCCGTCTCTCCCCACGCTAACTGCCACCAATCCAAAATTCGCGACTTGGATGCGTTTAATCGATAGCTAGCAGGAATACGATCACGTTTGTTTAGGTTTTCAACCTTAGATGTTGGTAGTAAGTTCCACTTATCATTGTTGGGCCAATAAGCAAAAGGCAAACAGTGATCAACGTGATACTCATTTCGTAATTTGCTTCCACTCCATACACTGACAATGTCGTAATGGCTGAGCTTCAACTGTTCAATTCTCTTTCGCACGACTCGCGTATCATGGTCTTTATCAATCCAGACCAAACAATCGTGATACGTTTGCAGTGGAATACTCCGCTCTTGATTAGACCGAAATCGTTGCATTTCCATAATCCACTGGTTGACTACCAGCGGCTCAATCCAAGAGTTATACAATCGAAAACAATCCCAAAGGCTTTCATCCAACACAAACAGCCCATAGCTTTCGAGGAACTCACTATCCACAACAATTGAGCCTTTATTAGGCTTTTTAGCTGAACGAATCATTTCAAAGTAAGGGTTTGATTTATCACCTTGATAGGTAAAGGTGACGGGGCCATCTTTTATGGTTTTTAAGCTGTCTTTTATTGCTTTATCAAGCGCCACTGCGTCTTCGCCAAAAAATGTCGTGCCTATAGCAAGATCATCAGGACTTAAATGGGAAAGTCTGCCCCAACCATCGGGCTTTATAAAACCTAGCCCTTTAGACGAGTTCGAGCTTTGCTGGATGTTCTCTTTATCGATTAAACGCTTAAATTGACGAATCCAATATAAGCCAACTAATCCTAATGGGATGGCAACTTTACCTTCGCTGCGATCAACCACTGCACCAGAATGAGCGTCTGCAATACGTAGTAAAGTACGTAGTAGTGCGAGTTTATAGGTAGCCGATTTGGAATCATTGACGATAATGTGGCGAACCTTATTCAGATCACCGGAACCATCATCAGGCAAAGACATCACTACCGTTTGCCAAGATACACCCGTTCGCTTTAACTGATCATCATCGAGAGATACGTTTCTCACCATTAACGCGCTATTCTTTGCAAACTTTTCGAGCTCTTCAACCGATACCGGATAAGCTTTACGACCGTCAGAAAAGTCACCGTGACGGAGGCTAATCACCAATCGACCATTAGGCGCTAACAAATTTGCAAGTTTGCGAAATGCACGTTCACGGTGCGTAGGCGCAAGATGCATCCATACCGCACTGACAAGAATTAAATCGAAGCGAAAGCCAAGATTAATGGTTTTCTCAAGCTTGGGTAATGCATCTTCAAGCCAAGTAACGGAATCGCCACAGTAAGACTTACCAAGCCTTAGAAGTGCTTGAGCAGGCTCAATCGCAACAACTTCACACCCATGTTCAGCCATCCATTTCGCGTCTCGACCAGAGCCCGCGCCAACATCTAACACGCGATCTCCAGCCTGGGGCCAGAAAACTCTCCAACTCGCGTGGACATCCTCAAACTGGAGCGATGTGTATTGCTTCGCGAAAGAGTTGGCGTGTTGGTCATAAAAATTAGAAGTGGCAGGCATAAAGACTAACGAAAGATAATTAATATGCGTCCATATTAATTGCTAGAAATTGCAATGGCTAGAATGCCATTCAAAAGTTGTAGATAGAGTGGTAATTACAGCCAAAAACCTAAAAACGACAAAGCCCCGACAACTCAAAGAGTTATCGGGGCTTTTGAATAAATGGCACGCCCTATTGGATTCGAACCATTATATAAGGTTATTTTTATCAAACAAGTGTGTGTGTGTGCATTTGAAATTTAACAATCCTTTATGTATAAAGCCTTATCACCCTACAATTCAACATTGTTAGAGAACAAATTATCAATGCACCATTGGTGCAATTGATGTTTTATTATTGCACTCTTGCTAAATTTGGTGGGCTTTGCTACGTAATTCGATGAGGATATATCAGGAAGTTACGATCTGCTCGGCTACATCAGTTAATAATTATAGTCTTATTCCGAAACCTGGTTACAAAACAACTAATGGCAAGCAGCACAACAAAGTCCTAATCAATTGCGGTTCACTCACTTTCTGGATTGATGAAGCAGCTATAAACGAATGGGAATAAAGCAAACAAAACAAGCGCGTTAGGCCTCAGATTCAGCGACCTAGCCATTACTATCACACTGATGGTAAAACGTGTTTTCTCCATGCCATTGCGAGCGTTTCAAGGTTTTCTAGACTCAATGTTTAAGACGGTTAACATACCGCTTGTTTATCCTCATAACATCTGTATAAGCCGTCAAGCTAAGGAAGTTGATGTTTCAATTAATCCTAAAACCAGAGGCACGATACGGCATCTGGCTATTGATGCTACAGGTCTCAAGGTTCATGGCGAAGGTGAATCGAAGGTCATACTGACGGGAAGTGTAGAATCTAGCAGAAGTACTTCCCAACTTACTTAAGCGGGCACATCTTAAAATCATTGAGATATCAGGCAATAGCGCTTATGACACAAGAAATAGCCATGTATCGAGTGAAGCAGTTGCGGGGCGGAAACTAAACCTGAGAAACTACAATACTCAGGTTAGTGAGACCTACGCCATGATTAAAGCGCTGAACAAGCTTACAGGACTTGGTATGCCTGAAACCCAGTATATTGCATGAACATTACTCATGTTCAAGTGATTTGGTATCTTGCCCAAATTACGTAACAAGACCACTAACAATCATTGAGTTATCGCGCTTTTACCCGAAAGTGTTCGCTTAGATACTTGAGTGAAAAAGCAACCTTGTAAATAAGCCAACCCTAATGTAAGCACCAACATCAACAACGAAAGATCACAAGCACTCACGTATTACTGCGCTAGATTTCTAAAAGTTACTGCTCAAAAGAACATAAATATGTACCAAATAAGTCGTTAATTGCATCGACCTTAAATTGCTGAGCACTTACTTTTGTTGCAGGAGCATCAAGTCTAATCGTATGTCTCCAAGTTACAGCTGTGAAATCTATAGCGGATAAATCATCTCCATTTGATTTATGAAATTCAGAGATATGATGAAGACATGAATACCAATACCTTAATTCTTCACTCCCTTCGTAAAGAGCTTGAATCTTAAACAGTGAAATATTGTTATCTTTAAAATTATGCTGTGGAGCTACGCCCACTTTTAGTGTTTCTTGGACGTCACTACCATCTAGGAATGAAAATGTGAAGAATGTATTATTTTGTAGACTATCCAAGGATGGGTGCATATAACCAATCATTGGAGTATTTCTTTTATGTCTTTGGTTACATACTAACCCTGCGGGAATTAAATTAAATAGCGAAAGAGCTAAAAATGGAAAGCGACTCTTTGGATAGAAGTGATCTAATTCAGGACGAACTTGAATTTGTTCATTATTATAAGTTTGAATGTTCTCTAAACCACAGTAAGCACATATAGATGTGTCTGCATTACATGCAAGATCATACCCATACTTTTTTGCCATGATGTTATAATCAAACACTGTTTCGAGGGAATTTACCCATAGAGGAAACATATCAATATACTTTCTTGTAAGAATAGAGTTTCCTCTTTTTGCATTCTCTAAACGGCATAAAACTTTCTTTTTATTATAACGGCTAATCGTACTTTGTCTCAAATCATTAATATGACTTTGCGTTACAACTAAGTCGTACTCTTTAGTTAGTTTTTCCAGTTCCAGAATTGTATTATCGACAATCGAATCAAAATGTGATTTCTGTTCTTCATCTTGTAACGACAACTCCATACAGTTTCTAGGAATGGATACTTTATTAAGTAAGTATGAGTAATGATATCGTTCCGCCAAAACAGGAAATAGTTTGAAGAATGTTTCTATTATTTTCTCTAAATCTTCAGCAGGACAAAAGAGTATTTCCCTAATACTACATTTGTTAAACAACGCATTAAAATAAAATAATGAATTTTCATTATCAGGTAATGACATTCTAATTTCATCGATCTTATCAGAAATTATTTCATTATAACAATATTCAAAGTATTCTTCTTTGAATTTGTCACTAAATTTAAGGTTCAATTTAATCATAACGCAAGCAAGTACTGTCTAATATGTTTATCTGATATTTGTTCAATTAGCTTCTTATCAAATTCGGTTAGCTCTCCTCCCTTAGCGTGTTCAAGAATAAGATCAATATAAGCTTTAGAATGTTCACCAAAAACTGCCCTTAAATGCATTCCTGTCAAGTATAGATCTGAAATACTAGTCCCAAAACCCAATGATGGTTTAATAACGATATTTTCATTATCATACTCATCAATTTCTTTATAAAGCGATACGATATCTTTAGGAAGAAAGTCACCTGTAATGATAGGAGAGTGGGTAGTTAAAATAACTTGAGGTGATGCTATATTATTTATTTGCTGGCAATGTGAAATGAGCACAAGGTATTTATAGATAAACTCACGTTGCCACTCAGGGTGTAGATATAAATCCACTTCATCAATAATTATAATATTATTTTCATTGTATGAACTCAAATCATTAAAATAGTGAAATGTTTCTGAAAAAATATGTGAAAAAGCCAGTTCACCTGTACTTATCCCTCGCCACCCCATTCTAACATTGCTAGATAAATCAGTTGGTAAATCATCTAATATGTTTGATATATCATTAATTAGATTATAGTCATCTAACTCAAAGGTATTTTGTTTAAATTCAGAATATTCTAAACCATGATCTACCATCAAACCAGATAATACAGTTAATTTTTCAATTATTAATTCCAACTTTTTCCTTAAATTTTTAAAATCTATAATATTATATAATTCATCCATCTCTCTTGGGGGATTTATTTTTTGATTGATAATTATTTCCGACCAATTTTCTCTGAAATCAAGTGAACGAACTGTTTCTCTCAAAATGTTATGATAAGCCATATCATTTTCTTCTTTTATTATTAGAAAAATCCTAATAAAATAATATAATATTACGTCTTGGTTTTCTGGTCTTTCATCAGCACTCTTTGAAAGATGGCTTAATATAGATAATGCATTAAATCCGATAAGGTTATTGAACGGAGTGCTGTCTTTGAATAGTTGTCTGACATTTACATTTCGTAGCCACTCTTTTGAAACATCTATACCACTTTCCCTCTCAGATAAAAAATAATTAACTCGGTTAAATATCCTAACTGGAGATTGACCTATTTTAAGCTCGAAGTATATTTTTTCTTGGAATGGTTCATACTCATAATATTTTTTAAAGTAAGTTAAAAGTTTAGAAAAATACTCTCTTATTTTGCTTTGATTTTTTATATAACTTTTTAAAGACAAGTTTATAATATGTGGATTAGTTCTATTTCCTTTAAGAGTTAACCCTGCTTGCTCAGAAGGGATATTATTGATATTTACCAAATTTATTTTATTTTTCTTTATAAAGTAAGCACTATTAGATATATGCTCATAACTAACTGGAATATCATTGTTGGAACTTATTATTTCGACTGATTCAATCTCGCATCTATTTATATTACAAATGTAAAATCTATATTTAGACTCACAATAAAATACAATTATTCCGTTTGAATCGCTTGGTAATATCAATGTTTCTAAAAAGTCTAGAATCGTAGTTTTCCCCGTTCCATTCTTCCCAATAATGGCAGATATATCGATATTTCTATAATAATCAGATAGATCTAGCTCACTTTTTTTAATATTAATTTTTTATTGTTATATGAGCACTCAAAGTTACCATTGATAGGTATGTTTAGAGCCTTAATGGCTTTGTGTTCCTCAATATAAATATGTGCAATTTTCAAATGAAAAACCTTATTTTATTTTTAAGTTAGATAACAGACTACTTTTTACAATAAATTATTTTTCAAGGTGTTAGTACTTTTAGTTTATATAATACATTATTTTACTCTTAAATCGATCATCTTCGGTCTTCACTAGGGCAACTCTTTCATTTTACTAACCTAGATTTCCCCATTACTTTTTCGAATTCAAATCATAATAGCTAAAGTAAAGTCTCTAGTTCACCTTTGTGCAAAAGTTTATCTGAGTGGATGTCGAGTTTAGGTGTACGAACAAGTTACATTATATAATTAAAACTGATATATGATGTTTGAGTCAGTTTTAACTAAGCTTGGTTGTATTCCAATGGCTGATCAGATAAAAGTCGACAAATTTAGATAATTTCCTGCCCTTAGTATCGGAATAAGACTGTATGTTACTTATGAATAACAGCTAAGATGATTTCCCACCCCTTCGTTGAATTTTCTAATATCCAAGCGAAAATGCGTTCCAGAGTAGAACTCAGAGATATATCTAAATGCGTATAAACAATAAGCACTAGACCGACTATCAGAATCAAGAAAAAATTCAATTGGAACCTTTGTGTACGACACCTTTTATCTAAGTCTGCAAACTCCAGTACTATTTTTGCATGGTGCTCTGGATACTCTTTCTTGAGGCGGTTGATTTGTCCTTTGTACTCTGTCTCTATAGACTTCAATGAATGCTTCTGGTTTTGTATTAGTAACCACATCATCAACCCGTAAACTAGTGCTGATGCAAATAAAAGCATATTAGTGGCTTCAGTAACATGCCCCGTCTTTGATGTTGATAAGCGAAGTGCAACAAATGCTAGTGATACTGGAATACCTAATGCTTTCGTCTGAATAGAGCTAAATGTTTCATTGATTTTCAACATGTATTCTCTTTTCTTTTCCTGATATTCTAAACGGACATCATCAAAAGAAAATTCGCTCACATATAGATCATAGTTTTCAATAACCTGAGCAGAGAATTCCCCAAAGTGAGTAAGGAGGTATTTAAAGCGTCTGTCTTTTTGCACAGATTTAAGAAAGTCATACAATGCTGTTTTAAAGATGCTTATTCTTTGATCTTTGTGCGACTCATCTTTTATCCATTTGCTTATATGCGTTATGCCGTCTAGACCAGACTGAATATCCTCTAACTTGTAATTACAAGGAATCTCCAACCGATTTTTATGCAACATTATTGCGTTTGGAACGTTACTTCCATTAACAGTTTCAGTATGGTCGGCGTGATCAAGTAAAATTTTGATTAACGCAACCGTATTTACATAGTGCTTCAAGTCACCAGTTAGACTTTTGGTTTCACCAGTGAATTTTGACTTATCGCTAATAATATAAAATGAATCAGGAACTATATGTTTGTTTTTACTTTTCTTAAAAAACTGATTCCAGTTTGAGTAAATTTCTACTCCATCTTGGTGTAAGTTGACCAATGAAATAGAAACCCGATACTCACGATCAATAACAGTGTCTTCAGCCTCTGGTGAGCAATCGCTTGCCAAGTCTTCAATAGTTAAAAGAAGCCCTTCATCTTCCCATGAAGATAGTTGCGCCTTAATTTCATTTGTCATTTTTATTTGACACATGTAATCGTCTTCGTTATTGGAAACGAGTTTAAACGTGTCAATAAAAGATGATACTTGATTAAGAAGCTCTACCTTAGTCATCTTTAATTTTTTTCCGTCTAGCTGATCTTTCAGCGTTTTAGGTATTTCAGTAATGGTCAACACTCCCCCATTCTCGGGATTATATACGACAGAATTTCCTAACAGCTTTGCGTCAAAGCTTAGTGAGATATGCTTGTTTCTTCCTGAGTATTTTTTTAGTCGTCTTAGAGCATTGGGATCAGTAGCGAGTTCGTTATTGAGATTATGAGGCTCACCTTGTGAAATACGCAATAATTGTCCTTTTTTCTCTTCGTCCACATCTTCGGTCAAAAATGTCGCGTCCAGGACAGTAGAAAGAGTATCTAAGTGTATTGTTTGCTTTTCTTCCTTTCTCCACTCAACAATCTGGTCATGAACCTTGTTTTTCACCATTTCTGTTTTCGCTTCATCGAAGAGATGATGACGGCAATACTCTTCGATACATTTTACAAGAGCCTTAGTGTCCGCAGCGGCCTGAGTGAACTCTTTACAACCAATGAACTTGGCGAAGTAATCCGTAACCTTTTTAGCTTCTTTACCAATCTTAAATGAGATGTAGCGGTTAGATTGCTCATCTGCATTTCTCCATTTAGTCAAATTAATTCGGGCTGCCATATGGAGCTTATCAAGGTCAACACTATCGAATTGCTCTAGTTCTAATTTGTCAATACGCATTACCATTTTTTCGCGTAGTAAAACCACGCTCAAAAAGTGCTCACCAGCATGCGTATAATGGTTAAACCAAAGATGCCCTCCTTTTGCTGATGGTGCGGACATTAGTTGTTTTTGCAGATAAGTAGCTGCTGACTTTGTAAAACCAACAAAATTATCAAATCCTTCGTTGTAGTATTTTTCCAATAAAAACTCAAAATGAGTTAACTGCTCATCCTCTTCTGGTTTTTCAAAGTGACCAGTATTTAATCCAGTAGAATTAAATTTCTCATTGATCCCCTTGCTGAGTTGAAGCGCCGATTCATTTACTTCATTCTCTTTTTTGCGATCATCTAGCTCAACTTTGGTACTTTTTTCCTCTTTGATGAGGTTGTGCAAAATGACATTTTCAATTTCCATAGCGCTCACTTAGTTGTTATTTACATCATTATCAATAAGTTAAATCAAACTACAGTAACAATTTACAACTACTGGGTTACTTTGTCCTTAGTAAGCATCTACTTTTCTACATTTAGATTGATGCATTTATAAACAATATATAAAAAAGGTAGAACTAGGTTAGGGAATCGAAGAAAAGTTACCAACTAGAAGAGTTCAACGAAGTGTTCATAAGCAGAGCTAGTGGCAAAGATAGTTTTTCATTTCCAGTAAAAATGAATCTAAGGGGTTAAACATTAAGGTAAAAGCTCCTTGACATCACATCCCAAAGTCTCAGCAATCTGATACAACTTCTCAACCGTGATATTGACTTCACCGCGCTCAATGCGTCCAACATAACTTCTATCTATCTCTGCGAACAACGCGAGTTTATCTTGAGTTAACCCTTTAGATTTCCTCATTTTTGCAATGCGTTTGCCCACAAGTGCCGCAAGCTTCTTGTTCATGTTTTTTATTTATGGAATTAATTTGTTGAACAATTGCACAGTTGCGGCATACAACTCCACGGACTATAATCCTCAAAACCATCAATAAAGGCCATTTTTTGAACATATGAAGGTAAAGATCAGAAAAGAGTTATTTCTAGCCATTTATTACAATGAACATTTCTCTGTTAATGACTTAAAGTCCTTTCCAATAGACTGTGATGAGAAGGAATACTTATCGGATGAATACGTCGAAAAAAAATTGAAGGAAATGTCGCTTATCGGCGCAGTGCTTTCGTGCGGTTTCGACAAGCATGGTGATGAAAAGTTTTCCAAAGGTTTTATGTTTAACCATACCGACTGGGAGGTTGTTGATTACGACAATTACAGTGAGGATTCTAATTATCTTGCTCTCAAGAAAGAAAGTCTCTTGACGATTTTGCAAGATAAACAGTCAGAGCTGTCAGAGTCCTATTCTCTTCATAAAAGGGCATGGAAGCATTTCAATCGGTTGTGTGCGCAATACTCCGAGCTTAGGCCATGCATAGAGCAATACATCTCAGAGCATGACAATCGTAGATTGGATATCAAAGCCGAAATGCTAGCAGTAGAAAATGCAATTAACTTCTACAAAAACACAGCCCAACTAGAAGAAAGTGGGAGCTAATTTGCACAATCCTATACTTTACGCACATGCCACAAATAACAACATGCTCGTGGGGCAGTTTGTCCAACAGTCGAAGACCTACGGGTCATTTTCATACTCTGATGAGTGGTTAGCATATGATTCAGCTTTCCCGATCTCGTTAAGCCTGCCGCTCGTAAAGGGAGAATGCTCATCACTTAATGCACTGAATTTTATTCACAACCTGCTTCCTGACTTGAAAGAAGAACGATTAAGTCTTGCTTACTCGATGGGGGTACAGTCCAACGATGCATTCACCTTACTCTCCAAAATTGGTCACGATTGCACGGGCGGCATTTCATTTACTGGGAGTAGGCAGGCACCAAACATAGGATGGGAATATCGAGAGATCTCGGCAAGTGAATTAAATGAACTCGTTACTCAGCGTAAGTCATTTCTTCCTTTTTTTGGGGAATATCGACCTTGTATTTCAGGCACTCAGCGAAAAACAACGCTAGCTAGGTTGAACGGTAAATGGTACGTACCTCAAGAAAAATCACTAAGTAGCCACATTATCAAATACCCAATGGATGCAATTGCGCAAAGCAACTCCGTACTAGATATGAGCAGCAGTGTTGAGAATGAATTCATCTGTACTCAAATAGCGAAGGAACTTAATTTTAAAGTACCCGATATGGAAATAATAACGACTGAATCAGGAGCTAAAGCCCTTGCAGTAAAACGGTTCGACCGATGTTTTGGTGATGGAGTTGTGACTCGTAGACACCAAGAAGACTTCTGCCAGATTTTCGGTGTACCTGAACATCAAAAATATCAATCGGAGAACAACCTAAGTGTCTCCAAAATTGTTGATGTTTTAAGTCTCTCTACGGAAAGCAAGGCGAACAATCATGACTTTTTTAAGTTTATGGTTTTACAGTACTTTCTTGGTGCCACTGACGGTCATCTCAAGAACTTTTCCGTGCATATTGCTCCTAGCGGACACTATCAACTTACACCGTTCTACGATTTGCTATCAGCTTACCCCGCTATCGGTAATAGAGGCTTAAATAAGCGAAAGCTAAAGCTAGCAATGGGACTGAAAGCATCCAAAGGATATAAATACCATATCAGCAAAATTTTCTTACGACACATAGAGCAGACTGCTAGTCAGTTTGGTATCAGCAAGGTGGACTGCTATGAAATCGTCTCAGATTTTCTCTCTCAATTTAATAACGCACTGAGTTCTATAGACAAACGATTTCCTGAAAAGGAGTTCACGTTAGTAAAGGACGCCATATATCAACATGCCACTGAAATCGTGGGAAAGTTAAACAGAACAATCAAGTAAACATCTTGGGTAATAATTTTTGCCCTTTTTGTACACATACTCGTTAGCTGTGAGGGAAAGATGACTGAAACCACGACCAATGGAAGTAACACGACTCTTGATTTGAAGCAGTCTTTCGCTCTGTTAAGTGTCGATAAAAATGGAATCGTAACGATGAAATTTGGTGATGAAGTAACGGTTTTAATGAACGACAAATGCCCAGCAATCGCAACAGATTTGTTAAAAGTGATCGCGTCAATAAAAAACGGGAGTAGCTAGCAATGGAACGTGAGGAATATAAAAGTAGTGAGCTGTCAGAACCTTCTTGTGAGAACCAGGGCATTGCTCAATTTTTAGACTTGCTCGAAAAAGACATCGAGCAGCATACAGATAACTTAGTTGTTCCTTCTCATGAAATGAAAGATCAATTGGAGGAGGTCGTTGAATACTATGCAGTCGATTTAGATGGCGACTATTAGGAGTGAGGATGGTATGAAAGCAACAATCGGCATTCTATCAGAAGAGCTTGCTCGTAAGCGCATGATTCGCATCGCTGAAGGAAAAATGACGCCTGAAGAACCATACCCTAAATTTTTGTTTGAATCACTGGCTGTGCTTTCACAACTGTTGTCTAACGAAAATGTTGAACTGCTGAATTTGATTGCTCGCGAAAAACCAAACAATCTTGATGAACTTGCTGAAATGAGTGGGCGCAGTATCAAGGATATTACTGATACTTTCGAAGCTCTTTCATCTAAAGGTTTTGCTTGTATAGAAACGAAGGGAGGTCAATCTCAACCAATTGAGTTGTTTACAACGTTCGAGATCGTTATGGACAGCTCTCTGTTCTAAACTTTAGAACATTAGATGTATTAGTTCCGACTAGATCTGACACTTCAATTTGAAAAGAAGAGAGTTACCTACTTTGATTAAAGGTGCTTAATCCGTAATCAAAGACAATAAGAAGTAACTCTCATGCGTCATACTAGCAATCCAATAATCAAACACAAAGCTGGCCTTCTCAATCTTGCAGAAGAACTCGGCAACGTATCAAAAGCCTGTAAGGTCATGGATGTCTCTACTGTAGGTCGCCTATACCCACAGTAATTTATTACTTATTAAATTAGTAAAGTCACTGACTCACTTTTGTCCATGTTCGTTTCAGCCCGAACTGGCTGAAACATTTTTGCCCCATTCTGAGCTAGGACTGCTCTGCACCTCATTTCTATATGAGATTCTTTGACCTATTCTTTCTTATGCCACAAAGTGTCTATGGCTTTGGTGGCAATCCATTTCTCATTGGCTTAAGGAGTACGGGGTGAAGATTACAAAATTGACGTTGAAAAATTTTCGTGGTTACAGGGATGTGTCTGTCGATTTGATGAAAATTTTAATGTGATAATTGGTAAAAATGACATTGGTAAATCTACGATTCTCGAAGCATTAGAGATATTTTTCAATAATGATACAGTGAAAATAGATATTAACGACCACAACGTTCATGCGGCTGATCAAGACTTCATGTCAATTCAAGTCTCCTTCAAGCCTGAAGATAAGGAATACACGATAGATACCGTACCAACAGACCTGAAAAAGGAGTATCTTCTAGATAGTGACAACAACCTATCTATAAAGAAAGTATGGGATTGTTCAAAAGATAAACTAACGGCATCATCCCTAAAAACGTATCTAGTTGCCAACTACCCAACAGCATTTGACTCACCTCTGATAACCCAGAAAATTGCAGATTTAAAGAAACTTCTAGATGACTATAAAGACCAGCTTGATGTCAACGAAGTCAAGAAGCATAAAAGCTCTTCCATCCGTCAAGCAATATACGGTGTTGAAAATCTGAATGATTTTTCTGTTATAGAAATCCCAATTGATAAAGAGGATGGGAAGAAAATTTGGGAGTCATTAAAGTTAGACTTGCCGCTGTTCTTTATTTTTCAATCTGACCGTGCAAACAAAGACTCAGATAAAGAAGTTCAAGATCCTCTTAAAGCAATCACAAAAACAGCCATTAGCCAATTAGAGGCTGAGCTTGAGGATGTAAAAGAGCAAATTAGAATCAAAGCTGAACAATTAGGACACAATACACTAGCAAAGCTCAAGGAAATGAGTCCAGAGATTGCCGATGTTCTTTCTCCTGAGATGACCCACAAACCTTGGGAGTCATTATTTTCGTTCTCATTCAACTGTGACGATGGCATTCCGATCAATAAAAGAGGGAGTGGTGTAAGGCGGTTAATTTTGCTTAATTACTTCCGTGCGGAAGCTGAGCGTAAGAACTCAGAAGAGCGTAACGTTATCTACGCAATTGAAGAACCCGAAACATCACAGCACCCAACATGGCAGGTTGAACTTTTTAATGCTCTTGTAGATCTATCGGAAAATTCTAATACTCAAGTGCTGATTACTACGCATAGCCCGTCGCTGGCGGGGCTGGTGAATACAGATAAAATCCGATTTATTGATCGAGTAGATGGCTCTACTATCGTTCGTAAAGGGAGTCAAGAAAACTTGGAGGCTATTGCAAATACGTTAGGTATGTTACCTGACGTATCGCTCTCAATAGATAACTTAGGTGTGCAAACGATCCTTTGTCTGGAAGGGCCAACTGATGTTGAGTTCTTTAGTCATATGGGCAAACTATTCGATCTAGACTTGAAAAATGATGACCGCATATTAACGATATTCTTAGGCGGTGGCACTTTAATGCATTGGGTTAATAACAACTACTTAGCTAAATTGAATAAGCCCGAAGTTCATATATATGATAATGATGTATCTAAGTACCAGCTTGCTGTCGATCAAGTTAACCAGAGAGAAGGCTCTTGGGCTACATTAACCAATATGCTAGAGGTAGAAAATTATATTCATCCTCGCTTGTTTAAAGAAGTTTACCCTATTGACGATGACTTCATTGACTTAGTGGATGGTTGGGAAAATGAATGGAAACATAAGAATATTCCAAAGGATTTATCGATATTTTTGAAGGAGCTAAAGGCTGCGGGCAATAATGAAATAGCTGGTGAAGGCGCAGGATCGATAAAAAGGATTCTATCCGAAAAAGCAGCTCCGCTTGTCACTGTCGAGGATCTCAGACAGCTTGGAGCTTACGAAGAGGTCTGTGGTTGGTTTGATAGGATAAAAGAGAACCTCCAATAGATACTAGCGTTAAAGCTTCAAGATACTTTTTCTTACCCTAAATAAATACGTTAGTTCATTTGCACTAACGTATTTCTGCCCCATTATCATGTAGAGCCGAAAGTCACTCACATATTGTTAACGTAATTATCCAATACCTGATCTTATGCAGGACTGGATGACATGCCTGTCATAAAATGAAATGAAACTTAGCTAATATCATTCAATCTCATATTACTATGAGGTACATTAATCTAGACACTTGTATACACTGCACAAAAGGAAACACCGATGAAGCTTCGTTATTTTGGCTACTATTTGCGTGAGTTTGATTCTCAAGAAGCCTTTCTCTACAACATCAAACCGATTATTGACGCATTTGTTAGCTCAAATAACATTGAACTAAAAAACAGCTTCAAACGTGGTGATGAAAAGCTGTACTTAACCAAGATCGCAGCTCAAAAGAACCTGTACTACTTTGTGCGTACTAGCGATGATGACATCATCAAGCGAGTGAACGAGCAAGATATTACCGTTAGTGAGATCTCAGAGAATCTTGCCGCTAATGAAAAGGTCGCTTTTGCTTCATACGTGTATATCTGCACTGAACGACAGGTGATTGCTTGTGCTAGTGGGATGAGTTGCCCAAGGTTTGATGATTTAGCAGACTACATTAATGAGATGTTCAAGAAGGTTGGTCTAAATAACTATGAAGTGACTTTGGGCGCACTAACTACGATTAGTAGCAAAAAAGACCTACTGGAAATGGAAGTAGTGAATAGCATCTATATTGATGTTGCTGCGGATAGAGACATTAGCAAATACCTATGTAAGAAACTGACTGGTTCAGAATCAGCAGGCTTGGGGAACTTGCGCATTACTATTGAACCGTCTGGTTCTAACATGCGCGACGTATTCCGCCATATTGTTCACAGACACGACACAACAGGTAAGAGTAACAACACTGACGGCATAGTGCAGATTGGGGCAAAAGCCAAGCATGATGAGTTTAAAGGGCAACTGATGGATCACTGGTTAGATAATGAAAATAACCTCACAGACTCCCTAAACCCGAAAGCGAAGCGTAGAAAGCTACCTGACCAGATTTGTGAAAAGTTCGATGAAAACATGCAGCTATTGCCTTTGTTTAATGCCTATGTATCAAACAATCGCCTCAAAGAGAAAAGCGTTCCTTTACTTGAACAATATAAAAAGGTAAAACCGTTCGCCGCAAAAGTTAGTAAAGTTGATACCTCAAAAGAAGCTGACAACGATGATAACGTGGTTCCTCTAGAGGAAACAGAAAAGGCTTAATGTCATGACCAATACAGAGATTGCAAGCGTTAAGAAGCTGATA
Organism: Vibrio sp. M60_M70; assembly: GCF_037162085.1. NCBI lineage: Bacteria > Pseudomonadati > Pseudomonadota > Gammaproteobacteria > Vibrionales > Vibrionaceae > Vibrio > Vibrio sp. M60_M70. Next base: position 997,630 of record NZ_JARLUL010000001.1, on the reverse strand, counting down.
TGGCTAACACCGTTAATTGGTGTAGCTATTGGTTTCGCATACCTTGGAATCAAGCATTATGCTGACTGGTCAGTCGGCTTTAAAGAAGTAAGGACCCTAGCAACAGTCGTTGCTGGTTTCAGTTTTACAATGATGGGGTTTCTTGCTGCGATAGCCGCATTCTTGTTCTCGCTTCAGAAATATCGCTTTTTCAAACGTTGGATTCAGGACGGTTATTCGGAGATATTCTTTACTTTGTTCAAAGTAACATTTGCTTGTTTGTTTGTTACTTTCGGGTGTAGCCTGTTTGTTTTTACGTCCCAAGCTGTAGGATTCGCCTTCAAGCTTATGATGATGTCAGTTATTAACAATATCTTGCAGCTGGGCGTTGTTACTTTGGTGATTATGGACAAAGTAGCGAAAGCCAGAGAAAGTGAATCATCATAAAGAAAAGGTCGGTTTACACCAGATTTGACCGTAGCTCCATTTGAGCATCAAACCCACCTACTTTACCTTACCCAAACTCAAGTAATCCGAAGCAAACGGCTTTGAGGCAAAGCTCTAAACGGCTTTTGTCCAGATTTGAGCTAGCTAAAGTAAATGCTCATATACATATCACTGGCATACGTTTGCTCCACCAAAAGTTATCCGAGTGCTGCACACATTGCAGTCTAACTTCTTAATATGGCTACTAACCTATTGTTCATAAATTGAAGTGATATAAAGGGGCTGTATGTGGGGATTAAAGCAGCTATTAACTATCTAAATAGAGTTCTGTTCTTCGAACTAAGTGGGTGAAAGAATGATAGAAAAAGCATCGGAACTGTTAGAGCAGTTCATACGAATTGAAACGCAGGCATTAGATGAGGTCGATATGCCCCACATGCCTACGTTAGGAAGTGCATACGAGGAGATAACAAAGCAAGGGATTGACCAAGGCTTTGCGATCCCAAAAGGCCTAGACTTGAAGGTAGTGTCTGGCTTCATTTCTGTCGGAGAAGAAATGTTACCTCAACAAATAGATGGAATGTTAGTCCGTGGTGAGGGGAAACAATATGGTCGAACGCAAGAATATATCTATTCTATAGATCAAGTGCTTTGCATTTTTGAAGTTAAGAAAACACTAAATAAAGCTGATTACATAGATGCGTTTGATCACCTGAGAGTCATCAGGAAAAAGTACGCCGAGTTCTTTGAATCAAAATTTGATGAAGACCCTACATTTGAACCAAATGTGGATGCTGCGCGTAAGCACTTTTCACAAATAACAGGTAAAGAAGCACCTGAGAAGTATAGCCAGATTAATAACCTATCAAAATCAGATGGGATACTTTTTTACTCGTTAGTTCAAGAAACACTAGCCCCACTAAGTATTATCCAAGGTTATGGTGGTTATACGACTGAATCTGGAATGCGTAATGCTTTCTTAGATATTCTATCTGAAAAAGGTGAAGAATCTGGTCAGGGGCTTGGTATTCCAAGTCTACCGTCACTGGTCACTACCAACGGCTTTAGCATCGTTAAAGGCAATGGTGTTCCCTTCATCGGCATCAACGAAGATCGTGAGTGGGCGGCTTTGCTTTCAACGAAAGGGAATACTGCCCGTATAATTCTAGAAGTTATTTGGTCTAAGATATCTCTGTATTTTGACGTTGCTATGCCCTGGGGGAAGATTCTGATACAGAGACAGCAGTTCCACTATTGTTTGCTAAACCACTTGAAACAGAAGATAGTGCAGGTTGGTACTATTCTCCCATAAGGCTAAAAGAATCTGATCTTAGTGCACGGGAAAGTCAACAAGAGTGGCAACCCGTCGAAATCAGCAAAGACATAAAAAGCGTTATTCACTCAATGATGTTTTTTGGTGGTTACGTTGACTTGGATAGTATTGATGAAATTGCCTCAAGTCATGAAGTACAGCTCGATGATCTTCTAAAACGACTTATGAATACCTTGTTATTCAAGCAAGTCGGAGATTATTTTCGTCCGATTTCATCACTACTACATATGGTTACAGATAGTGAAGATCATAACTTTATTTCATCTAGCCGAGAGCGTTTAGACAACTGGTGTGAAAGGCGTGGTATCGAAAAAGTTACGTAAACTTGATAATCTTGGAGTAAACCAAAGAGCCATACAAGCATTTAAGAGTGATTGCCAACGCTTGGAATTATTCATTCCCTCGTTGGGCTTTGTATTTACGGTGGTCTGGTTAGGTTTCGTGGTAGCGTTGCTCACACTTTAATGCGGCGCTAGCATACTAAAAATGGGAATAAGTATTTGTGAATAAATTGAAGTCTGTCCAAGAATTACTGGATGTAGTGAGCAAGTTACCGTCAGATGATTATGTTGGAGGATGGTTTTATCGTGGGCAGGCAGTTGCTTCCTGGGATCTAGAACCTAAAGCTCATCGTTTTCCGCACAACGAGGAAGACAAGTTCGATTTCAAATTTAAAATGTGGCTCAAGCAAGCACATAAGTATCCTGAAATGGATTTTGAAAATGAGTTAGAGGCAATGGCAATAGCGCAACATCATGGCTTCGCAACCAAGTTGCTAGACTGGTCTTCAAATATCTTAACTTCTGCTTTTTTTGCTTGTAGTAGCCATTTTGACAAAGATGGCAAAATTTATGCTTACTTTCCAACGCAATATGCCTATCTAGAAAAAGATGTGTTGGTTCCTGGTGGTAAGCCCGAGCGTGCTCTTGGCTATCAGCCAAAGGGAGTTGCAGCACGACTACAATCTCAGTCAGGTTGCTTCACATATCACAAAGAGCCAGAGTTCAAAATCGAAAATGAATTCTTCGAACCTGCAAAACATCAAACTTTGTTTGAGTGGACTATACCCGCAAATGCTAAGTTATCCATAATACTTATGCTTGACCGTTTGTCAGTGAACTATAAAACCTTGTTCCCAGATTTGGATGGACTTTCTAAGCATCATTGTTTAATGGATGAATTAAAGGCAATCCAAAAGCGGAGATAGCGCCTGTATGTAATATACAAACAAACGATTATGGTTCGGCTTTGCCCTACACAGAGTAATCCGTGAATAACTAAATTAGCAAAGTCACTGACACGGAAATGTCCAAAAAAGCTTTAGCCAACCAACTGAGGTATGTGAGTTTTTACCCGTGGCACTTTCTAGCTCGAAAGTGCACTATTTGCTGTCAGATAAGATTCTCATTCATATCCTGCTTATATCCCCCTGTGTCAGGCTAGTTGTCACTGTTAAAAAATAACCAATTAAAGGGGCGGTGACAGAGGAAATATGTCTCGTTACTCACAAGAAAGAAAAGAAGCTGTATTGAAAAAGTTGTTACCCCCGCACTCTCGCTCTGTAGCCGAAGTAGCAAAAGAAGAAGGCATCAGTGATGCGACGCTGTATTATTGGCGCAAACAACTTCGAGAATCAGGAGCCGTTGTGCCAAACAGTCATATTCCTTCAGAGCATTGGTCCGCGCAAACTAAGTTAGCCATTGTCGCTGCGACGTTTTCTATGACAGAAAATGAATTAAGCCAGTACTGCCGTGAAAACGGGTTGTACCCAGAAGAAGTCCAGCAGTGGCGCAGCGAATGTATGCAGGGGTTCATGTCATCGAAGGAGCGTGAAGCCGAGGCAAAGAAACAAGCTAAAGCCGATAAGCATGAAATCAAAGAATTAAAAAAAGAGCTTCGCTTTAAAGAGAAAGCATTAGCGGAAACGGCAGCCTTGTTGGTGCTAAGAAAAAAGCTGAGGGCCTTTTACGGGGAAGAGCCAGAGGACGACTAACCTCAACCGAAGAAAGGCAAAATATCGTTACGCTTATCCATGAGGCATGTCAGAGCGGCAGTCGCTTAGAGCGTGCGTGCAATGAAGCTGAGATAGATTTACGGACTTACCGTCGCTGGTATCAGCGCGGAAAGATACAAGCTGATGAGCGACCAACGTCGATAAGACCTGAGCCTGTTAATAAGCTCTCAGAGCAAGAGCGGCAAGATATTATTGATATTAGTAATGCGCCCGAGTATGCCAGTTTGCCGCCAAGCCAAATAGTGCCAACACTGCTGGATAAAGGTCGGTATATTGCCTCTGAAGCCAGCTTTTATCGCGTATTAAAAGCGGCAGGACAACTTAACCGTAGAGGCCGTCAACGTAGCCGTAAAAAATCATCAACACCAACAAGCTACACAGCGACAGGTCCAAATCAGGTATTTACTTGGGATATTACGTATCTACCTTCAGGTGTTCGTGGACAACATTATTACCTTTACCTCATTGAAGACATCTACAGTCGAAAAGTTGTTGGGTATGATGTCTATGACCGAGAGTGCGGAGAGATGGCATCTCAACTACTTCAGCGCACGCTGATGCGAGAGCAATGCTTCAATCAAGCATTGGTGCTGCACTCAGATAATGGTGCGCCAATGAAGTCGTTGACGTTCAAGGCAAAAATGGAGGAGCTTGGCATTACTTCATCTTACAGTCGTCCTCGAGTGAGCGACGACAATCCGTATGTAGAGTCACTGTTCCGAACGCTTAAATATGTTCCGAGCTGGCCATCAAAAGGGTTCGAAAGCCTTGAACGAAGCCGTTCTTGGGTAGAAAGCTTCGTAATCTGGTACAACACGGAGCATAAACATAGTCGGCTGAATTACGTGACACCTTCAGAGCGACATAGTGGAAAGGATACAGAGATTTTAAAGAAAAGAGCTAAGGTGTTGATGGCACATCGCCAAGCAAAACCAGAACGTTGGTCAGGTAAAATACGCAACTGCGAACCAATCGGAGAAGTTCACCTGAACCCAGAAAAAGAAGCTGCTTGATAATTAATCAAGTAGTGACAACTAGCTTGAAAAACGCCGATATGCAGCCGACTTTACAGAAATTGACCTGAAGAGGGAGATATATTTTTATCAAAGCGTTTGCTACTGCTGTTTTCTCTGCACTCTATCCCATTCAGCTTTGAGCATCAAGGGAACGATGCGCTGAAACTCTGCAATTTTTTCTTTGATCAGACGTTCGTTTGTAAGTGCTTGATACACCCTTTGTTCTGAGATAAATGCATCATTTATAAGGGTGGCTAATTCTAAAATCTCATTATCAAAAGCTTTATTATTTAAACTGTTTACGTCTTTATCTGGGTTAAGCATAAAACTAATCTTAACTTTCTTTTCGATTAGTTCAGATTCAAGTTTCTTAAGCTCTGCATACGTGGGTTTGACACTGTCAAAGTCTTCTCTTGCTTGCCTCTCATGCATTTTTAATTCTCTGTACTCATTATTGTTTTCTTCTGAGAGGATTCGTGGCAATCCGCTATTTTCTTCACGGAAATCAGCTCGAAACTTGGCGCACCGTCTTTCTGCACTTTTCAAACTTTTAACTATAGCAAGTATATCTTTCTCGATTTCATAGAAATGGAGTAGTTGAGTTGCGACTCTGACATAACTACTAGCTTCATCTCGAAAGGTGTTAATCCACTTTTGACGAAGTTCATCAATTACGACTTTATGACGTTCTTTCTGCTCATTTTTAGCAAGTTGGATTTGGCTTTTTAATGAATCATCATTTTGTTTCTGTTGAGTTTGCAGAAGAGCGAGATGTTCTTGCTTACGCTCTTTTGCATCTATTTTGATTTGCTTAAGCTGCTTATCTGTTTCTCTTCGTAGAGTCCGATGAAGAAAATAGAGTGAGAGTCCAATCGAGCCTCCGATACTAACTATCACCGCCCAAAAATTAATCCACGCGGGAGTGTTAGGTGAGTTCATAAAAAGATGTAAATCGACATCTCTCTTTTCGAGCGATTCATAGTCAACGTTTTGCTCTTTAAGATATTGAGCTATCTCTGCATTTTTACTGTTGATTTGAGTGAATTGCTTTTGGGCTTTCTCAATATTTGGAATAATAGAATTTTTAAGATCTGTATTATCTTTAGATATAGCTTCAAACTTTGTTGTAAGCTCTTTAAGTTGCATTGAGAGTTGTTCTACTGTGACAAGTTCATCTGCCGATTTTGATGTTGTTTGAGGGTTCTCTGAAGCGTTTACTGCTGTTGATAGAATTAGCGCTATAAAAAATAGGGTTCTTGTTATCATATTGTGCTTTTTTCAATGAAGTGCATCATAACGGCACGCTTAGGTAAATAAGCAACAAGTTTATCACTTTTGTGGTCGTCCAGTCTTCAATTGCGTATTTCGGTGATTGCGAACGCTTGTTTCGGTTTATTCCGAACACCTTAACCAGCACTTTTTCTCTTTCCCTATTTTTACTCTAAGTGTTCGGATTGCGCCAGTTTTCTCATTGATTCTCCTCCCAGTTCTATTCGATGACTATTGTGAACTAGACGATCCATTAGAGCGTCAGCGACAGTGGCGTTGCCGATCATGTTGTACCATTCTTTTACTGGTAACTGGCTGATGACGATTGTGCTGCTGTTTTGGTAACGATCTTCAAGTACTTCTAACAAGTGACCAGCATGCTCTTGAGTCAGTTTTTCCATCCCCCAGTCGTCGAGGAGTAGTAAGCCTTTCTTAGCCAGCGACTGAAGTTGTTTTTGATAACTACCATCCAGACGACCTGCGGTCAGGTCATCGAGCAAGCGAGTTAATCGGTAGTATCTGACCGTTTGCTGTTGGTCGCAGGCGCTGGTTGCCAGTGCGCAACCAAGATACGTTTTACCTGCGCCTGTTGGGCCTGTGATCAAGATGTTCTGGTGCTTGTGCAGATAGCCACCCGTTAGCAGTTCGCTCATCTGCTTGCGGTTGAGGTTTCGTCCCTCCTTGTAAATAAGTTGGCTCGGCTGAGCATCCACTCTCAGCTTGGCTTGTCGTTTCAGGCGTTGGATTTTGGTTTGATTGCGATTCAAGATTTCACTTTCCAGAAGTAGGCTTAACCTCTCCTCGAAGTCCAGCTCTGCGTAGGTGGTCAGTTGCTCTTGTTGCTGCTCTAACGCTTTCGCCGCATGACTTAAGCGCAGGGTTTTGAGTTGGTCATTCAGTGCGTTCATATCCTTTCTCCTAGTGATAACAGTTCGGGCCACGAACATTGCTGTGAACAAGGTTCGGCGTATTCGCTTTATCTTTACTCAGGTGCCCCTCACGATTGTTCTTGAGTAGATTGTTGACGAAGGTGTAATTGGGTTTTGTCAGCATCAATGCATCTTTACAGGCTTGTTCTAGGCGCGACTCGCCATAGGTTTTACTCAGATTGAGCAGCCCAAGACAGGAACGATAGGCCTGCTCTGGATGAGGTTTGGCGTTCAGCATCTTATTGACGACTTCTCGGGTGGCTGGGCCGATATTGGCTCCCCAGTTGAGCAAGCGTCCAGGCGACCACTTTTGATGTTGATGGTTACTCGGCATGTGCTCTGGTTGAGTGCTGTTTCCACGTTCCCTTTGGCTGCGTGGATGTTGAGCGATCAAGTTACCTTGGTGGTAGATCTGCACCAGACGGTTGGAGGCTTCCAGCTCGACATGGTGGCCAACCAGTTGATGGGGAACCGAGTAGTAGTGACGGCGATATTCGATGTGATAATCAGGCCCAACTTTGGCTCGCTTGGTTTCGGTATAGAGATATCGCTGTTTAGGAAGGGGCTTTAACGCGGGTTTATCGAGTTTGTCGAACAGTGCTTTGCGGCTCGCACCATACTGCTTCATCTCACGTTCGTTTAAGTCATTCATAAGCTCACGGATGGCGAGGTTCAGCTCTTTAAAGGTATGGAAGGTTTGATGGCGAAGTCGCATCATGATCCAACGTTCCACTAGGAGGACGGCATTTTCTGCTTTGGCTTTGTCTTTCGGTTTGTAGGGGCGAGCTGGCATCACGGCAGTTTGATAATGATTTGCCAGTTTTTGATAGCTTTCATTAAGCCTCGGTTCATAACGGTTAGGTTTGCTGACCGCGCTGCGTAGATTATCGGGAACCAAGAGATGGGGGACGCCACCGAAGTGCTCGAAGGCATTGGCATGCGCCTCTAACCAGTAAGACTTCCCTTGGCTGGGGAAGGCTTCCACATAGGTGTAGTTGGACGCGCCTAAGCTTGCTACGAACACTTCTGCTTCGCGCACTTCACCTGTATCAGGGTTGACCACTTGAAGCCGAGGCCCACAGTAATCGATAAACAGCTTATCACCTGCAACATGGAGCTGACGCATACTGCGCTTTTGGGTTTTGAACCAACGAGTGAAGTGCTCGCAGAACTGAGTGTAAGCGTAAGCTTGCTCTTGATATTGCTCATGGTACTCCTGCCACAATAACATCTTTGTCATGCCTTTACGTTTGAGTTCGACAGCGTACTGAGCGAAGTCTGGCATAACCTTGTCTCGACTGGCTTGCTTCGAATGATATAGGGCTTTGGTAAGGTCCGTATCACTGCAACCTTCTGGGAGAGGCCAGCCTATCTGACTTTGCTTAAAGCGAGCGACAAGCTCTGAGACTGTTGCAAGGCTGACATTGAGACAACTAGCAATACTACGGTAGGACAACCCACACTCGTACTTAAGGCGTAATATCTCTTTGATTTTGTTCATTGGAGTTCTCTTTTTAGCCATTGTCGCTTCCTTACGTTCTTGTTTAAGAAGTAAAGAATAGCGAGCTATTGATTTAAAAGAGAAAAAGGAAGGATTTCGGGCATTCCGAACGCGGTTTTCGCTATTCCGAACGCTGATTTCGGAGTTCGCTTAAAAGTGTTCGGATAATCGCGGAATGTACGTTCGGATTAAACCGAAATAGGTGTTCGGGTCATACCGAAATGGCTGTTCGGAATGCTCCGAAATACGCACTTCAATGAAGCACTAATACGCAGGTATTTAGGTGTAATACGCAATGTTTATCAATAAGAAATGGAGCACTCATACATTAAAGCAATGTATGACTAAATTAGAAAAGTCACTGACACGGTTTTGTCCAAATGTGAGCTGCGGTTTTTCGATTAAGTCACACTGTATAATCAAAACTGTCAAATCGTGTATTAGTTAGTACACATATATAAGTCTATTTGATACTCGCGACCTCGTTAGTAATTAGCTTGGAGAGGTAGACCTGTCTCTTACTCGCCTTGGTTCCAGACGTTATAGCGTTTCTCAATATTTTCTCACTTCCGAGCCAGAACATGTTCTTAGTCGCTCTTGTTATCGCTGTATATACCCAAGACTTATCAATAACTCGGCTGTTAGTTATAGGACTTATGACCGTTTCAAATTGGCTTCCTTGAGCTTTATGTAACGTTATCGCATAAGCAAGTTCAAGATTATCAATCATTGAGTATGTGACACCAACGATCTCACCCGTATCAATTTTTACTTTAACCAGAATATTTTTATCCTCTTTATCATAAAGAGAGACAACCTTCCCTAAAGTTCCATTTTGTAAATCAGCTTTATAATCATTTTTAGTAAAAATAACAGGGTCACCAATTCTAATGCCAACATCCTCATAATCAGCACCAGTTCCCGCCATCAACAAGGTTCTTCCATAGGGGTTAGCAACAGCTTGGCACAAGGAGTTTATCTCTTTTGTTAACTGTCGAGTCGGAGCTATGATTTGCCCCTTGCGCTCAAACTTCATATACAAATCGACGGCTCGGCTTACTAATTCTTGGTTGTTACAAACTTCAAATGAAATATTTTTGTAATGCAGATTATCAGGCACACGACCATTGCGAATATCATTAGCATATGAAGGTATTCCAGTCTCGCAGGATTGTCTGCGCACTTCGGTCAAGTGGGTTCTAGGTATAATGCCTGAGTTAATCAATTCAGATAGAACTAAACCTGCACCTATAGGTGGTAATTGCTCTTCATCCCCAGCAAAAACAAGACGCACTTCTCTATCTCGTGGTAACTTCATCAATACCTTGTAAAGGTTAGGAACATCGATCATCGACGCTTCATCGATTAACACCAAAATTGAGTCATATAATGCAATATCATGGTCATTCAATATTAGAAAGCGCTGAATTGTTTGAGTCTCAATATCTATTGATTCCCTTAGTCTCTTAGCTGCTCGTCCGCTTAGAGCCAAACCAAACACCTTAAAGTTCAACATCTGGTATGTATCCACTACCGCTTTGAGAACCGTTGTCTTTCCTGTACCTGCACCCCCTGTCAATGTAAAAACACGACTGTTTAAGCTATGTATCAGGCCTTCAGTTTGTTTATCGTTTAGCTGAAAAGAGAGTTTTTTGATCACATGCTGATAAGCAATATCAGATCCGCTTAGGTGAATATCCTTCGATTTTAAAAGGTATTTTATTCTTTTTGCGATAACGCTTTCCATCACATAAAGTCCAGTGTGATGAACTAACCCGCTCTCAAGGTTGTAGTAGACTCCCAACGATGAACTTGCACTCTTGATAGCTTCTTCAGCGATATATTCATCATTTGTATACTCAAATACATGATCCCACAAGAAGTCCAACTCAATAACAGTATGACCATCTCGACAGTGCTTATTCATTGCGTATTCAACAAGAGCATTTAAACGTCGTCTATCATACTCATCAATTCCAAACGAGTTAATTGCTATCTCATCTACCTTATCTAAAGACAAACCAAAGGTTTGGAGTAAATAGGGATTCGATTTTAATTGTTCGAACGCATCTTTTTTGTAAAGTTTAAATAGCTTTTGTTGGATACTTTGTGGAATGCCTAGCTTTGCGAACTCGAAAGCAAACTGAATATTCTCGTACTTACGGAACCCCTTCAGGAATGACTCTGCTTTCTTATATGTAAGGAACTCAGCGATAGGCTGTATTTCACCCGACTTAATCATGGATAGTAGCTGAATCCCAAACTTCTCTCCCAAACGCCTTGTAGTTGTCTCACCAATACCTTCAAACTCATTGTTGCTACCAACAAATTTGTAAAATTCTTCCAGAGACTCTGGCATCACCATCATGGCTATTTCTGGGTTAACAAATTTAAATTGAGTTATCTCGTAATTGTTATTTGTGCGAATAATGGAGGTGCTAGCCGAACCTACAATCTCCCACACCTGACCGACACAAGGCTCGGCATTTACAAACTCGGGAATTTCGACCACAGCATTTGACGCAAAAGGGATCTTGTTATCGCAATCGTCTAATCTAACGAATACACCAGAGAACTTATACGAACCATGTCTTAAGCCGTAACTGGAAGTAATACGAACATAACAGCGGCTTACATTTATTGATCTCATAAAATGCCACCCATTTGCGAGATGACTTCTTCAAGCTCTGCGTATCGTGCTAGTTTTGCTTTCAACTCCAAATTTTGAGACTCCAGTACTTGAATCCGAGCCTCAAGCCTTACTATCTTGCTTATACTAGTGTTTCTAGGGTTAGTGTCTGCATGCCTAGTTGTCCGTGCTTCATTTGATTTTTTGCTTTTTGAAGAGAAATCCTTTTTTTGAGCAGTTCTCTTTCATATTCTTTTACCAGATCTTTGAGGGTGTTATTCTGATAGAATGCGGATCTGGTGATATCTGTGACTCTTGACAATTCAACTCTATTAAGCTGGCCATTCTCCCATATATTCTTACATTCTTGAGTTGTAGTAGACTCTTTCCAAGCTAAGAATTTGGCAATAGATTCTTGTTTAGATTTCTTACCGCCAGCCATTAGCTTTTCCTGTTTAACTTCAGAGCGTTGTAAATAGTAGCCCTAGAAACCCCAAGCCTTTTTGCCATTTGAGTTACGGACTCTTTCCTTTCCTTGTACACAACCTCGATTTCATTAATCGTCTCTTCCGAAAGAGTCGGTTTACGACCTAATTTAACACCACGGCTTTTCGCGACTCGAAACCCTTCCTGTTGCCGCTTTTTAATTAAAGTTCTCTCAAACTGTGCAAATGCACCTAACATTTGCAATGTTAGAGTTGCCATAGGATCATCAGAATCACTAGAGAATGATAATTTCTCGCTGTGGAAGCTCACAGTGACACCTTTAGAATTGAAACTCCTAATAAGGGACTCTAAATCATGCAAGCTTCGAGCAAATCTATCAATAGAGTGAATATGAAGTTCATCTCCTTCGCGGCAGTATGCCAGACATTCATTTAGTACTGGTCTATCTGTACTTTTACCTGATGCCTTCTCTACAAACTCTTTATCGAGTTTGAGGTGTTCAAGTTGCCGATCAGTTTTTTGTTCTTCCGTAGATACTCTCTTATACCCAATCTGTTGAACAGACATGAAACAATAACCTTAATAATCGCATGGAAATACAGTATGAATAAAGTTACAAGTAGTGTCAAACAACTCTAAGACTATTTTAGACATATGTACAACAATAGATGAATGGATTTTTATCTACACCCTAAAATAACCAAATTGCAACCTGGGGGATGTCTAAAAAAGTATACTTTCTTGAACCTAGTGTAATACCTACTTACCTCCATACAACTCAAAGTATCTCTCTAGGTTGCCTTTGTTAAACATTACCTCATTACTAGCGACCGTATCCTTGAACTGTCCATTATCGACAACATATGATTCGTGAGAGTCTAGCATTATCTGGTTCAAAGTCTTGCACGCTAAATCAAGCTGGCGGGTGAGTTGTTCTAGCTGGCTTGTCTGCTCCTCAATGGTTAACTGAGCCTTGGTGAGTTCGCTTTTGCTATATATCGATGCCTTAGGGGGCGCAATTGCGGACAAGCTTTTGCTTTTCTCCTGACGTAATTCGATAAGCACGGTTTCAATTTCAGACTCTTTCTCGTCCAACTCACGATCCTTATCTTTAATAAGAGCCTCAAGTTCTTCAATTTTTTTTGTTTGTCGCCTTAACTTTAAGTCTCTTGCTACATTGTCAGCCTCTCGATTCGAGCTAAGATTCTTTCCAACATAGTTATCAATTAACACTTTGTATTTTGAACCCTTACGTCTCAATGTTGAGCTATCGATGCGCTCTCCTTTCTCAGTCATCTTGTCCGCAACGTACTCCGAAAGTTTTCTTGCGGATTTAAAGCTAGCATGTGATCTCGCAAGGTCTGAGAGGATTTCTTTAATCATCTCAGTTCTGCGATTTACAGTTTCCACTTTTACATCAATTAAACCAGCCATAAAAACCTCACCCCTCTGTGAGCAAAAGCATCTTCATTTTGTCTTCATTGCTTATGCCTCGAATATCGGTTTTAAGGTTAAACAATTGAGCTAGGTATTCAATATCGGTTAGCTCGTCTTGTTCATCCCATCCATTCTTAGATAGCACTTGGACTTTCCTTCTCAATCTTGCCGCTTGCTTAGATAAGGTTTGTGTTTGCAGTTTAGGGATTCCCTCCGTTTCTTTCAGCCGTAATAATAGCTTTTCCTGATCGGTTGCTTCTATTGGCTTAATCTCATGCATTAGCTCCAAACCTTCATCCGATACATAATATGAGTTCTTGCCACTATTAGATTGATCTGCAATATCCTTTCGAGCTAACCAATACGAAGCTTCAACTACGTACTGAGTCTTCTGTAGCTCCAACTCCTCGACCTCAGTTTCATACATAGTATCTTTAAAATGTTCCAGCTTTATGTTGATAGTTTTTATGTCATCGCACAAAGCACGGATGGTCGCAGCAATAGCTGGGAGATGGTTGTTAGTAACTACCGCTAGAGGACAGGCGTAACAATGTTTCTCTCCAATGTCCGTAACAACCGTCTTCGGACACTTTCCACCGACAGGGCAGATATGTGTACGGAAGTAAGCAATGTTACTATGATGCGCCGCCCCTAACTCATCTAATCCGTTGAGTGGTTTTACACCACCTTCAGGTGCTGTAAAATTGACCGACTGTGCATTGTATTTACTGATAGTAGACTGAGGCGAATTGTTAAGATCTCTCTCAAAGCTCTCCTGATTAATTTGGGACTCAGACACCGTCACTAAACCACAATCTTCTCTAGACACTGCCACAAGATGCGCAATTTGATTAATAAAGTCTCTAGATGCACTATCTGGCAACAACTTTGTATAATAGCCGACTGTTGATTCTGATTGACCAGTCATTAGCTTACCAACCACCTTTGCACCAACGATTGGTGCAAACACGCTATCAGTCATAGTGCGTAATGAGTGTGGAGTAACTAATGTCTTCTTTTCCAGCGGGATAAACTTCACCAATTCAGGATCTAGTAGATACTTGACTAATATTTCGCAAGATTTAGTGTCAATATCCCCATGCTCACGTAAGTAGACGAATTCATCAAGAGCGTAATGTAACTGAGGGGCATATATAGTTGTTGGATCGAAACTTACGTTGTTTCTGGTTAAAAAGCTCTCGTATTCATTAATTATCGCTGAAAAACAGTGCGGTACAGCACTATCAGCGTGATGGTCCTTAATTTGGAATATCGGGTAGATATCCCCCCATTTTGAATCTTCATTATTATCGTAAGGCACTGCCTCTGTTAGTTTGTGGTTAGCTTTAGCTGCGAACTGTTTTATTTCAACAACTTTCTTTAATACCGTCACCACTTCATTAGGAACCAAAACCTTATATGGTTTTGTTTTCGCTTTATCCGTCGATACCACGATCTCCTGATATTCCGCGCCTTCCACAATATAAGAAAAACAATCTCGTTCATCTAACCAAAGGGCATTAGATCTTCTAAGTCCAGAGTGCAAAAACAGCGTCATCATTGCCCATGGTATGTGATTATTTATATAAACACTGGTGTCTTTGACGCCGTTTTTGTAAATCACACTATCGTCTTTAGTAAGTTTTACTCTCGTTATTGACTCTAGTGATACCCGACCAATTACCATGGCACTCTCATCGCCACCATCAATATTAATCGCCTCAGGAACATGGATGGATTGTTTGCAATTTTCACCATTCTTTAAGGCGTAAAGAACATCATCAAGTATCCGATTGGTAACTGCCATGGCATATGAGCGCAACCCTAACCAATAAGTGAGGCTGAAAACGTATTTCCTGTTTTTGGCATACTTTCTGCCAACCTTTTCTTTTGCTTTACCATCTAAAGGGTTTCTGAATTCGCCCGTGATGCCCGAGTCCAACTCCGTCAGGTAATCAAAAAAGGCACTGACAACAACCAATGCATCCCTACCACTATTGTTACCCTCGGTGTTGGCTTTGCTAACCGCACCTGTCATATCGTAGACAAATTGTTGTATAGAAACAGGGTACTGAAAACCATCTCCGAACTTATCAGGATTTTGCATTTCGAAAACGTTACTTCTCTGCACATACAGGCTATGTATAAATTTACTTGGAGTTTCTGGATAAGTGAATTTGCCCGAAAGGCCTGAATTAAAATACGCAGGTAGGTAAGAGAAGAGGTATTTGTTGAATATGCTCAAACGGTTTCTCTTCTGCTTCTTAGTTCCTGCTTCTACTGAAGAAGCTCGAATATAATCTTGTTGAGCAGCAACCCAAATATTGCTTTGATCTAGATTTTCAGCGTAAAAATTTACATCACTACCGCCAGAATCAGACCAATACCCGTAATCAACAATGGTATTCCTATCTCTTCTAGAAACTATAATTTCTTCAGCATTCTGAACATTTTCACCGATGTAAGTGCGAGCAAGCTTGTTTTGGGCTGGGTGGACTTTTACTAAAGATGACACTGCCTTTTTGACATTGTCTTTGGGGATGCGTTTAAATTCGTCGTGAAACTTAGCATCTGCGATAAGCCCACATTCAACTAGGAAATCAATCGCAAACCTAAGATTATATGCAGACGGAGAACCATTGTAATACTCAGAGAGGTCATGATGATAATCTAACAAAATATCTTTATTGAGTTCGCTAAGATCAGTTATTCCATTCGAGATGATGATATCAGCCAGCCTTTTAAAAGACTGATTAAGCGTATCTGTACCGACCCTTTTAGTGTAATCAGGATAGTGGGTAATAATTGGGGCGCTTTCGATATGTTTCCCTATTTTATTAAAGCGATTCTTGGTCGCGCACAGCCACAAATCATTAGCCATTACAGGCATAAAGTGCCTTAATTTTGTTGTAGCAATCCGATTGGCAGCGTTCACTGACTTAGGGTGTGAGCCAAACATACTATTAAGCCTAACTAACTTATTCAAAGCCAAAAAACTCAAGAACAGGCGCACGTGATGCAATCGATTATAGATATCGTTTGCTTTGGGTTTTGACTCCCAAGGTATTAAATTATCAAGTTCATCAACGCTACGCCCGATACCGTTGCCTCGGGACTCCTTAATCACAAGATCTTCGCAGCTAGTTAAAAAGCACTTAATTTCATCAAGTTGCTTAGTTGACTCTCTATTTAATGCTGAAAGAAGGAGGTCAGATCCATCATTTTCACCGTTATGGTTTTTTTGATAACTAGGGGGTACGCCTCTTTACAATATTCTTTAAGCTTAGACTTAAATTCAACTAGGAGAGATTTAAAGCGCTCCGTTGTGAAAGTTTCTAGAAAAATCATATATCTGGCCCTAATCTGTAATTGAAATGAAGTTTTGATCGCTTCCAGAGTGAATGGCTGCCAGTATCATTTCATTCATCTTTTGTGTGTCCTCACGCACTTTTTCAATATCAATTGTCGAGGTGTAAATCTTTGTACTCTTTGGTTCTTTGTGTCTTATAAAATGTTGAACTTCCAGAAGTGAGTAGCCTTTACTACCTCTAGGGTTAGGGGCGTGATTGGTCATGAAGTGAGCGTAGTAGTGGCGCATTGAATGAGTGCCAAGTGAATCAAACCTTGGGTCTGTATTTAAGCCAGCTCTCTTAAGGTTTAAATCCCAAGCTTCCTTGATAGTGCTATTTGCGGAACGGTAGTAGGGTTGATATTCGAATATTCCAGTCTGACTATTTTTAGTGGATCGACTCTGTAAGAAGACGTACTGAGAGTTTGACTCAGCCCTTTCATGCTCTAAATAGCTTGTTAATTCTTCAAAGAAAAATGATTTAAAAGGTTCTATAAAAGTTACGTGATAATGGTCTAAAGATTTCCCACTTTTTGTTTTATAATCAATAGCTTCAAGGTAACTAACTGCTCCTTTGTCGTGTAGTTTAACCTCTTCATTGATAACGTCCAAATCACAAAATCTCACTTTTGTTGCTTCAGAAAACCTTAACCCTCCTCCAAAGCAGAGTGCGTATAAACATTTGTCACGATGAGTTTTGGTGTTCAAAAGAAATTGCCCTATGGAATCCTTTGGAAAATGTTTAGGTTCCTCGCTTTTGGTTTCACTGGGCAGTTTGAAAAAATTTTTGATTTTCGAGACCTTAGCACCACCTGAGATGCAGCCAGCTAAGTAAGAGTTCTCAATCAGCGCTTTACGCTGACTTGTTGGTAACTCCTTTACCATGCCGAGTTCTTCACCAACGGCAGTAAGTGGCCGATCTACATTAATAAGCCCATCCATCTTTCTCTGCTGTACCATGCTGTATTCAAGTGCGTTTGATGCAGTTACAAAATCACACAGACTTGAAATCATACGTTTAGCTGATGTTCTACCAAGAGGGGTTGAATCTAGATTTACAGCGCATGCTCTGGCAAGTGGATTGTCTGAGCTTTTCCCATCCATAAGAAAAGAAGGATAAGCTTTAAAAATATTGTTCAGAGTAGTTCTTAAATGAAAGGCAGAGGAGTAATGGCATTTTTTCGTAAGCTCTTCCTTGAACGCCTGCGTGTGTAGTACATTTGATGCTTCAATGTAGAAATCATAGAACTTAGCTAAATCTGAAGCCTTCGCTTTAACAGTGTTGTATGGCTGACTACTTAATATAAGATTATTTATATGCTCTTCAAGCTCCACAATCGAACCTGTGATTCTCGAAACGAATGAATAAAAAATCACACCTTCTGGGGTAGTGAGTTCTCTTTTAATTACATTCTTCGTTTTTCTAGCCATTTTTCACATCGCACCAAAATTAACCTAACACTCCATATATCCTATACCAAAAAAATGCCTTTTGGTGCAATGATAAAGGGGGTTACGTGATTTGTGACTGAGATATGGGAAATTTATAAATTTCTGAATGAAAAAAGCCAGTACCTAAATTAATAGATACTGGCTCTTCAAAGTGGCACGCCCTGTAGGATTCGAACCTACGACCACATCCTTCGTCACACTATAGCTTTCGCTACCACCTCTTAAGGCTTTGTGCGCTGGACTATACCTTTACCATAGCTTTGAAAGCTTTAGGTAGACGCCGTCTAGTCTCTACACCTTCCCATAATTACAGGGCTTGGCTCGGGATTGCCAACTCGTTAAAGTAAGGTTTCCCCGAATTTGACGTCTTACACTCTTATCGTTTCCAAAAAGAGGCCCAATCTGAACGCTAGATAAATCTAGCCAATTAGAAGGGACGTGCTCTATCCAGCTGAGCTAAGGGCGCTTTATTTTGCTTTTCAACTATATCTAGCTAAAAAACGAAATTCAAATTGTTTGTACGCTTCATTGCACCAGATTAGGTTGCAAAGCCACTAGTCAGTCATCTTGATTCATTACACCAAAAATAACCTAATATAAGAACCAATGACCACATCCTTAGAAGGGACGTGCTCTATCCAGCTGAGCTAAGGGCGCGCTACAGGGACAGGATTATACGAGTTCAAACGGGTAAATCAACGGGTTTTCATAACATTCTGATCTGAATGCCTAAAAAAAGTCCATCAAAACGCTTAATGTTCAAAAACACCACAAAGCAAACGTTTGCGTATGGATGTTAATAAGAAATTCTGCGACAATGCGCCGCAGATAATTTGCCTTCTTAATTTATAAGGAAAGTCATGACTGCTCAAAATATAGACGGAACTCTCATTTCCCAAACTGTTCGCTCCGAAGTGGCTGCACGTGTTAAAGCGCGTGTTGAAGCAGGGCTACGTGCTCCTGGTTTAGCAGTGGTTCTAGTTGGTGAAGATCCTGCTTCTCAGGTTTATGTCGGCAGCAAACGCCGCGCATGTGAAGAAGTTGGGTTTGTTTCTAAGTCTTTTGACCTTCCTGCGTCTAGCTCAGAAGAAGAGTTACTAGCGCTGATTGATGAATTAAACAACGATGATGAAATTGACGGCATTCTAGTGCAATTACCCCTTCCTGCGGGCATCGACACAACACATGTTTTAGAGCGCATTCACCCAGAGAAAGACGTGGATGGCTTCCACCCTTACAACGTTGGTCGTCTTGCGCAACGTATTCCAAAGCTTCGCTCTTGCACGCCAAAGGGCATCATTACCCTACTCGACCGTTACAACATTGAGCTACGTGGTAAACATGCTGTTGTGGTCGGTGCATCAAACATTGTTGGTCGTCCAATGACACTTGAGCTGCTGCTTGCGGGCTGCACGACAACAACATGTCACCGTTTTACCAAAGACCTAGAGAGTCATGTACGTCAAGCTGACGTTGTCGTAGTTGCGGTTGGTAAGCCAAACTTCATCCCTGGAGAGTGGATTAAGAAAGGTGCAGTGGTTATCGATGTCGGCATTAACCGTCTTGATTCAGGCAAGCTAGTTGGCGACGTGGAATACGATAAAGCACGTGAAAGTGCGAGCTTTATTACTCCTGTCCCTGGTGGTGTTGGCCCAATGACCGTCGCAAGCTTAATTGAGAACACGATGCTCGCTTGCGAGCAGTTCCACACAGACAAATAACGTAAACTTCAGATACGAAAAAGGCTCCGCAAGGAGCTCTTTTTGCTAATTTTAGGTATATCTTTCAATTACAGGCTTAAAATCACGCCCGCAATCGAAGCGCTCATTAAGTTCGCCATGACACCAGCGATAATCGCACGGAAACCATGTTTAGAAACAAATGCACGCTTTTCAGGTACCAATGAGCCCAACCCACCAATCAGCATCGCCATGCTTGAGATGTTTGCAAAACCACACAAAGCAAACGTCACGATTGCTTGTGAGTGCTCACTAAGTTGAGACTTCACTTCTGCAAGCTGGATGAAGGCAACGAACTCATTCACCACAATCTTGTTACCAATCAGCGAGCCTGCTGTGGTTGCTTCTTGCCATGGTACACCTAATAACCAAGCGACTGGCGCAAACACAAAACCTAGGATGAGCTCAAAACTTAATGGTGTCCCAATAAGATCACCTATCCAGCCTAGCATGCCGTTTAACATTGCAATGACACTGATGAAAGCCAATAGCGTACCACCTACTGATACAGCAATGCGTACACCCGCCATGGCACCATCGGCTAATGCTTCTACTACGTTGGTTGCACGTGGAATTTCAACTTGGCTAATGTCGATATCTGCTGCTTTATCCGTATCTTCTGGCATTAAAATTTTTGCCATCAGCAAGCCCGCAGGTGCCGACATAAATGCAGCAGCAATAAGATAGTTAAGGTCGACACCCAGTGATGCGTAACCGACCAACGTTCCACCAGCAACTGATGCCAAACCACCTGTCATCACCGCAAAAAACTGCGAGTCAGTCATGTGTTTTAGGTAAGGCTTCACCATCAATGGCGCTTCAATGGTGCCAACGAAGATATTCGCCGTAGCAGACAAAGACTCCGCACGACCGGTACCCAGCAGTTTTTGAATACCGCCACCGATAAAGTTAATGATTTTTGGCATCACACCAATGTGATAAAGACCGGAGATAAGAGAGGAGAAGAAAACGATGATACCCAGAACATTGATCGCAAAGGTGAAGCCCCCTGTCGCCAAATTACCGAATAAAAACGCAATGCCCTCTTGACCATAGTTGATCAAATTCGACACTACGCTGCTCACTGAATTCAGCGCATCTCGTCCTGCTGGTACATATAAAACCAACAACGCAAACAGTACCTGCAAAGCAAACGCAAACGACACTGTTCTCAGCTTTATATTTTTTCTATTTGTAGAAAGTAGCCATGCTACGAATAGTATGGCTACGATACCAATAATTGAGTTCATAAAATGAATCCGACAGAAGGGGGATATGGAAGGCACCGGATTGTATAGTGGACTCAAAATGCTGCAAGTTGAGGATGTTAACAGTGTGAAAAGTTTAAGCGCCCAATAATTAACCTTAACTATAAGGCATTGAATTATATAAATATAAACGTTTGCTTATTTTTATTATTTCTATATGGAAAAGATGTTTCTAGTTCTGGAAAAATTTTTGTGAAGTGAATCACCTTATGTGCCGTTCAATAACGTCATTGATCCTGTTACTTAGGAATAGAGATGTAAGACGCTAGACGTTGATCCCAATGACACGGGTTACCGATCTTCTGTTTGATGAAGTTAATCACTGCGGATATTTTTTTGGGCATATGTTGGCGGCTTGGATACACCGCATAAAACGGCATCGACTGACTTGCTTTCCAGTCCGGTAACAATTGTATTAACTTACCCGTCCTAAATTCATCACCCAGTAAGTAAGTGGCAAGGTAGGCAATACCCCAACCTGCAATAGCGGCATCCCGAACGGCTTCTGCCAGATCCACTGAATAGTTACCCGAGACTTTTACGTTCAATTCTTGCTGATCTTTGGTAAATGCCCACCCCGTATAGTCACGCTCCCAGCTTCTGTATATAAGACAGTTATGAGAAGACAAATCATCCGGCTCTGTTGGCGTATCATGTTTCAATAAGTAATCTGGTGATGCCGCTACAACAAACTGGCAATCCGTCAAACGCTGCGCAATGTAACCTTCAGGTAAATGCTCGTTGTTGGTTACCCATAAATCGAGCCCTTCGGCTAACATATCGACCTTATAGTCAAACAGATGTACTTCCACTTGAAGTTGAGGATACAGTTCGCGTAACTCTTGAATCGCTGGGATAATGTGCAAGGTACCGAATGATTGCGACAAACCAAGACGCACTAAGCCTGCCACTTCATCCCGCTGGGTTTCCATCTCTAATGTAGCACTGCTCACCGCTTGTACTACTTGCTCACAGTGATGAAAAAAGGTTTTCCCTGCCTCAGTCGGCGTAAAGCTTCGCGTAGTGCGTTGAACAAGCTTGATACCAAGAGAGGCTTCTAGCTGGCTCAACTGCTTACTCACATGAGACACCGACACGCCTAAGCTCTTTGCAGCAGCCGTGAAACTTTTATGTTTAAGAAGAGCGGAGAAGATCACCATTTGTGCAGCACGTTCAGATAACACGCTTTACCTCGATTTGATTATAGAAAAAACAAAGGACTCCGAAGAGCCCTCATATTGAATACTGGATGCCAAGTGATTATTTGATAACAGCTCAGTATTTGATTCGGTCAGCCAAGTGACTCACGGCGAGTGCGAAGTAGTAAGAGCGGTTCCACTTCATCAGTACGTTGTAGTTATTGTAAACCAGATACGTACGACCATTTTCGTCGTCCGGCATGATCAACCATGCTTTGATGTCTTCATCCAGTTTTGGCAACGGACTACCGTCGTATTTTGTGATGCCAAGTTTGCTCCACTCCTGAAGGTATTTACCTTTTTCAGCTGTGCGCCCTTCTAAGCTGCGATCAATGCCTTTAGGAACTTTCACTTGGCGACCCCAAGTGTATTTGTCATCCCAGCCGGACTTGCTCAAATAGTTAGCGGTTGATGCAAACACGTCGGCTTCAGATTGCCAAATGTCTTTTTTACCATCCCCGTTGCCGTCAGCGGCAAAACGTAGGAAAGAGCTTGGCATAAATTGACACTGTCCCATCGCACCAGCCCAAGAACCTTTAAAGTTATCTAGCTCAATATGGCCTTGATCGAGGATCTGCAGTGCCGACATGGTCTCTTTACGGAAAAACTCTTCACGACGGCCTTCAAAAGCCATTGTGGATAGTGCATCAATCACTTTAAAGTTGCCCGTAAACTTACCAAAGTTACTTTCTACACCCCACAGCGCCACGATAAAGCGAGGCTGCACACCGTACTCATCGCCTATACGCTTTAGCTCGGTGTAATGCTCTTTATAGAGTTGTCTTGCTTGCTTCACCTTCCATTCGGGCACCGCGCGAGGAATGTATTCATCCAACGTCAGTTTCTTCTCTGGTTGGTTTCGGTCCGCTTTTACTGCTCGAGGCTTGTACTCAACATTCGCAAAAGCAGCATTAATGACCTGCTCTGAGATACCTTTATCACGCGCTTCAGCACGCAGCTTATTCAAGTATTCATCGAAACCCTCGCTACTTGCAAAAGCCGAGGTACACACACCAACGCTAAGCATGGTAGCCAGTATTTTTTTCATATTGCCCTCCTTGAGCAAGGCAGAAATCCCAGATGAAAAACGATGACGTTATTCGCCTTTCTGCTGGGCTTTTTGTTCTTTGTACTTTTCTAGTAGGTTCTCCGGCGGAGGCGGAACCTGCAAAAAGAAGCCATCATTTTGCAATGAAGCCTTCACTTTTTCGATATCAACTTGTGCCAATTTACGGCCATCAAGTTTAATCGTCATAACAGCGATAGGCTTACCGAACATCTGCATTAAGGTGTCAGGAACCTGTGAAAAATCATCCTTTTTCGGAATATAGAGATAAGTACCTTCTTTTTTCGAGCTTTTATAAATAGAACAAAGCATGACACGCCTTTTATGCTGATTTAGCCGCGTTGAGTGCGGATTAGGTTGAAAACGTCAAATTCTCGCAAACTTAATAGCAAATTTGAGATTAATTCACCTATTTGCCCACGAGAGAACTTGCTGCGTCAAAGGATGAAATATAACATGACAGACCTAGTTTAAGGCAACGCTCTTTCAATAAAGGCAAGAAGTCCACGATGACCCATTCACCAGACCTTAAAGGTAGCAGTTTTACATTGTCAGTTTTACACCTTTCTGACAATGAGATCGCAAAGACTGTCGAATTTTTGCAAGAAAAAGTTTCTCAAGCACCTTCTTTTTTTGCATCCGCGCCTTTGGTAATCAATATAGCAAAAGTACAAGGCGACATTGATTTCCCTAAGCTTAAACAAGACATCTCAGATGCTGGTTTTATTCCGGTCGGTGTAACGGGCTGTAAAGACAAGCGTGTACAAAATCTTGCTTCCGAAGCTGGCTTCGCCATTATGTCGGCAAGCAAATCACCAAGCCAGGCGCCAGCCAAAATGGCACCAACGAAAGTAGTTCGCACGCCTGTTCGATCAGGACAACAGATCTACGCGAAAGATGGTGATTTGGTGGTGCTAGCGCACGTAAGTGCAGGTGCTGAAGTCATTGCTGACGGCTCTATTCATATCCATGGCACACTTCGAGGCCGTGCGATTGCAGGCGCAAGTGGTCAGCAGGAAGCGCGTATTATTTGCCACGATTTACAAGCAGAACTGGTATCCATTGCGGGTGACTACTGGTTAAGCGATCAAATTGAAAGCGAGTACTGGCAAAAGAAAGTAATGATCAGTAAAGCCGATGAATCATTACATTTAGAAGTTCTCGCGATTTAATCTAAAAAGGAAAAAAAATGGCACGCATTATTGTAGTAACGTCTGGTAAAGGTGGCGTTGGTAAAACCACTTCAAGCGCAGCCATCGCCTCTGGTCTAGCTCTGAAGGGAAAAAAGACCGCGGTGATCGATTTTGATATCGGTTTGCGTAACCTCGACCTAATCATGGGCTGTGAGCGCCGTGTCGTGTATGACTTTGTAAACGTCATTAACGGCGAAGCGACATTAAACCAAGCGCTGATCAAAGATAAGCGCACGGACAACCTATTCATTCTTCCTGCTTCTCAAACTCGTGATAAAGACGCACTGACAAAAGATGGTGTTCAGCGCGTATTCGGCGAACTTGATGAAATGGGCTTTGATTTCATTATTTGTGATTCACCAGCAGGTATCGAACAAGGCGCATTGATGGCCTTGTACTACGCCGATGAAGCCATTGTCACAACGAATCCAGAAGTCTCTTCTGTGCGTGACTCTGACCGCATTCTCGGTATTTTAGATTCTAAGTCCCTGCGTGCAGAACAAGGGCTAGAGCCAGTAAAACAGCACCTGCTACTGACTCGCTACAACCCATCTCGCGTCACTCAAGGCGAAATGCTAAGCGTTGAAGACGTAGAGGAGATCTTACATATTCCACTACTGGGCGTGATTCCAGAAAGCCAAGCCGTGCTTAACGCGTCAAACAAAGGTGTGCCAGTCACTTTTGACGATAACACCGATGCAGGTATGGCTTACTCTGACACCGTTGATCGCTTATTAGGCAATCAGGTTGAATTTCGTTTCCTTACTGAGGAGAAGAAAGGACTCTTTAAACGACTCTTTGGAGGCTAGACATGTCATTATTAGAATTTTTCCGTCCACAGAAGAAAACTTCTGCGAATCTAGCTAAAGAGCGTTTGCAAATCATTGTTGCTGAGCGCCGCAGCCAAAATGATCCAGCGCCTTCTTACTTACCTCAATTGAAAGAGGACATCTTGAAGGTGATCAGTAAGTACGTGGCAATTGATCCAAATATGGTTGACTTAACATTTGAGCACAAAGACGACGATATCTCAGTTCTTGAGCTCAATGTGAAGCTACCAGACGACGAGAAGTAAACCACTTTTCCTCGCGAGATTGAATGCTCAGATTTGAATGAAAAAGGTTGGCATCGAGGCCAACCTTTTAACCTTTTATTACTTTAATGCTTTGTTCATCTTGTCGCCGAGTAGATCCAAACGCCACCCTTGCATCAAGTCAGGCAACACTTCTGGATCGCGATCTTTTTCCACACCCAACTGATCAACTGATTAATCTGCTTTTTAGAAGCAAGGAACTCCGTCGCTAAGCCAGACTTCTGCGACGCCGATTTCACTATGTCTTTCATATTTTTGAAGACTTGTTTGTAACCTGGATAATCCATTAAGCGTTCAATTTTCGCTGGATACTCTTCAGAAGGTGTTTGCTTCGCTTGTTTAACAATCGCGGCAATCTTCGCGCCATGGCGGTTAATCGCTCGGATATCAATATCTTCCGCTTCCATCTTCTTAAAGTTCGTTAAGCCAAGACGAGCGACTGTTAACAGGTCACCTTCTTTGAAGATAAAGTTCAGCGCTAAATCTCGTTTGATTGCTTCACAGTAACGCCACGTCGCTAGAGGCTTTAAAATCGCCAGCTCAGAAGGTTTTAACTGCCAAGCACCTTTAATATCAAGGTAGGCATTCTCTTCATTAGTGACGCGAATACGTTTTGAAACCAACAAATCACTTTCTTGTTGTACGGCTTCCCACCAACCTGCTTGCGTCACCTTATCGAGCAGCTTTTCGTATAACGGTAACAAGTAATGAACATCTGCGGCAGCATAATCTAATTGCTTTTGTGTCAGTGGACGAGCCATCCAGTCAGTACGTGATTCACTTTTGTCTAGCTCAACACCTAAATATTCTTCCACCAGCGTTGCAAAGCCTGTTGATAGACCGTGGCCAAGAAAGGCCGCCATCAACTGAGTATCTACCATAGGGAACGGCGTACAACCAAATGCATTTTGGAAAACTTCTAAATCTTCACCACATGCGTGCAGCACTTTTAACACGGAAGTATCTTTTAATAGCGCTACGAACGGCGTCATATCCGTTAATTCGGTCGGATCAATCAGCGAGAGGCGATTACCATCGAAAAGCTGAATCAGACCTAACTGCGGGTAGAAAGTGCGAATACGGACGAATTCGGTATCCAACATCACTACATCTGCCTCTCGGGCGTGAATGCAAACTTCTTCTAGGTCTTTGTTTTTGGTAATAATTTGATAATTCACATACTTCTCGCTATAAAAAATGCCAGCAAAACGCTGGCATTCTATCATTTTTTAAATCTCTCGACTCGACGAAATCGGCTTATGCGCTTTTCTTCGCGAGTTCAGCGTCGTTCTCTTCACGCAGAACACGACGCAAGATCTTACCGACATTGGTTTTAGGGAGGTCTTCACGGAACTCAACCAACTTAGGCACTTTGTAGCCAGTTAAGTGCTGACGACAATGCGTAATCACTTCATCTTTGGTCAAGCTCGGGTCGCGTTTCACGACATAGATCTTCACTAATTCACCAGAGACTTCGTGCGGTTGACCAATAGCGGCCACTTCAAGGACTTTGCCGTGTAGCGCTACAACGTCTTCGATTTCGTTCGGGTAAACATTAAAGCCTGATACCAAGATCATATCTTTTTTACGGTCAACGATGTGCAAGAAGCCTTCGTTATCGAACTTAACAATGTCGCCCGTTGATAGCCAGCCGTCTTCGTTGATCGTATCTTTCGTTGCTTCAGGTCGTTGCCAGTAGCCTTGCATAACCTGAGGACCACGAACTTGAAGTTCACCAGTTTCAGTGTTCGGAAGCGCATTGCCTTCTTCGTCCACAATACGAACTTCTGTTGATGGCACAGGCAGACCAATCGATCCATTGTATTCAACAAGGTCATGCGGGTATGCCGCAACCAATGGAGAACACTCGGTTAGGCCGTAGCCTTCTAGTAGGTAACAACCCGTGGTCTTCTGCCATCTTTCTGCCACTGAGCGCTGCACTGCCATGCCGCCGCCAACGGCTAAACGTAGGTTACTGAAATCCAACTCGTGGAAGTCTTCGTTGTTGATCAAAGCATTAAATAAGGTGTTCACGCCCGTAATCGCAGTAAACGGATGCTTTTGTAGCTCTTTCACGAACCCTGGAATATCTCTAGGGTTCGTAATAAGTAGGTTACGGCCACCCATTTCGACAAACAGTAAACAGTTTACGGTAAGAGCAAATACGTGATACAGCGGTAGCGCTGTCACGACCAATTCGCGGCCTGGAGATAAAACCGGCCCGTACGCGCCTTTTGCCTGTAGAACGTTCGCAATCATGTTGCGGTGAGTCAGAATCGCACCTTTCGCGACGCCTGTCGTCCCCCCGTATATTGCAGGAATGCAATGTCATCCCCAGACATAAACGGTTTAACGTATTGTAGACGACGACCTTTACGTAGAGCCTGACGCATTGAGATTGCACCAGGTAAATCGTACTTAGGCACCATGCCCTTAACATACTTCACGACAAAATCGACAATCGTACCTTTCGCTCGTGGCAGCATTTGACCAAGGCTGGTTAACACCACGTGTTTAACTGGTGTTTTATCGACGATTTGTTCTAGCGTGTTCGCAAAGTTAGATACAATCACAATCGTCGTCGCACCTGAGTCATTCAATTGGTGTTCAAGTTCACGAGGAGTGTAAAGTGGGTTAACGTTTACGGCGATACAACCTGCACGCAAAATACCAAACAACGCCACTGGGTATTGCAGTAGGTTTGGCATCATCAGAGCAACACGGTCACCCTTTTGCAGTTTTAACTCGTTTTGCAGATACGCTGCGAATGCGCGACTACGCTCTTCCAATTTACGGAAGGTCATAACCGAGCCCATGTTCATGAATGCTGGTTGGTCTGCATATTTTTGTACAGACTGCTCAAACATTTCTACCAAAGACTCATATTGCTCTGGATTAATGGTTTCAGGTACGTCACTTGGATAACGTGAAAGCCATGGTTTATCCACGATGTTACTCCTCGTTTATAACTGGCTAAAAAATAGCGTCCTTTTTATTTTGAAAGCTATTACAGCACAGCGAACGTGCTTGAGCACGCAACTCTCAAACACTTGTTTAAATTTTGTTAACTACACCAATAATTCGCGTTGCGACCTCGAGTATTTGCTCTAAATGACAGTGATGACCACCCTTGACAGAAACCACTTGCGGCGGGTTCTCTCCCCAATCAGCTTGGTTAGATGGTAAATTCTGAAATCCTTGATCGCCTAATACGATCAAATGAGGACAACGTATTTGGCTGGTAATCGAGTTAGCATGCGCTTGCGCCATTCGGTAAAGCGACGCACATTTTAACTTGGCATCATGCCGCCAATACCATTTATCTCCTCGCTGCTCCGTTCCTCGCTCGACTATCGGCAGAAGCTGCTCAGCGGTTAATTGGTTGGCTTGCATGCGTAATTTTAACGCCAGATCGAAGGAGGTAATGCTTCGCTCTGGCTTGTTTTGCTGTCTTATTCGACTTAAAACGCCATCGCGAAGACGAGGCAAACTGTTAGTAGGATCTTCAGTAAGAGGTCCTGCTCCCTCAATTTGCACAAGAGCTTCGACCTGCTCTGGAAACGCAGCACTATAGCAACTTGCGATTAAAGCACCAAGTGAATGCCCTACTAATATCAGTCTGTTTGGTGATAATTCGTCCAACAGCTGATATAAATCGGCAATATAGTCGTGAAAGGGATAATAATTATCGTGAGATTTATGACTCGATAAACCGTGACCAAAATGATCGATGGCGAGGAGGTGTAAGTGAGGATTAAGCTGGTTCAACTGCTCCATGAGCGCTTTAAAGCTGCCCGCATTATCTAACCATCCATGAAGAAAAACGACTGACAAGTCAGCCGTTTTCTCGTTCCCTATCTCAAGGGCTGCCATTTTGCCGGCAGGAAGCTCGAATTGACGCTCATGCATCGCAGATTATTTGACCTGTTTTATCACTTTACCGTCTTGTGGGAAATCATTACGCCACATGCGGCAGTTAATCGAGTAACATGGGTAAAAGTAGGTTGGCGAATCATACATGCGTACACGTTCTTCAATTTTCCACAAACGGTAGCCTTGCCCCTTAATGATCGGGAATACGTATTCGTGCTCACCAATCTTTCCTTCTTCTTCTCCGGCGCCTGTACCTACAAGCGTCAACAAGCGACCTTCACTAAAGGCAACAGGCTCTAAATAGCCATCAAAATAGGTGACAAAACGTCCCGTAGGCTCTTCATCAATATCAGGTTTACCAGACTTACTGATTGGAAGATTTACAATCTCTAGACGCGTTTTATCTTTAAAGTTATCCACTTTAGCGATGATTCCACCAAGGCGAACATCTTCACTCACTTGCCCCTGAGACTCAGCAAAAGCTTTATAGTCTGTAACGACCAATTCTGTGCTTGCATTTAGCGCCTCTGGCAACGAGCTACACGCAGACAAACCAACCGTAGCAAATAATGCGAGAAAAAACCGTCCAAAAACCTTCATAAACCACCTTTCATATTAGTAATCCCTGTTTGGGGAAAGTACTCACACGTAAATATCGACACCAAGTAACTGAGCCAGTTCCTCTTTTTTAGCTCGATTCATGACATCCATGTACTGCTCCATCGCTTTACGTGCGCTCCCTTCAGGAAGGTCATATTGCACTTGAGCTCGGTGAATTTGGGACTCATCCACGTGTTTTATGGAGTGCGCCACAGCGTTAGCAACCTTTGAAGGCTGACCTACAGGCTGCTTTGTTTGTGATTTACCTACCTGCTTCTTTTTGCTGACTTTATTAGTGCGATTTGCACCGGGAATCAAAGAAGGAGGCAAGCCATTAATCGACGCCATAGCACTCCATAAAAATACAGGGCAAACGCCCTGCTTTTTGTCAGGTTAATGAAAAACGGACTATTCGCGACCAGGAAGTTTTTTCCATGTCACATTATCACGTAAATAGACAGGGCTCGAATCTTCGACCGGCACGGTATTACCCTTTTTAAATTCTTGTTCAGCAAGAATCACGATGTCTTGTGAATCAGGGTACAGAACCTCACCATGCGTCAAGTTAAACGGTAAATCTGCTAACGCTTCTTGGTAGGCATCCCAACCCGTGCCTGCTGTCGTCCACGTTTTGTCGTCTGCTTGTGCTTCTTCAGTTAGACGTGCTGGTGGAATAACACAATCTTCATCAATACCAACCCATTCACCATTGTCTTGACGAGAATAGCGCGCCCAATAAACTTCACTCATACGTGCATCAATGGCAACAGCGACATTGGTCACACCATGTAAACGATGGCTACCTTGAGCCATCGCAGCCAGCGTTGAAACGCCGATCATAGGTAAGTCAGCACCGAACGCCAAACCTTGTGCGATACCAATACCGATACGAACGCCAGTAAAGCTACCTGGACCACGTCCAAACGCTAACGCATCTAGCTCTTGTAGAGTCAGGCCAGCTTCTTTAAGTACTTCATCAACCATTGGCAGTACTTTTTTGGTGTGATCGCGTGGTGCAACCGCGCTACGTGAAATCACTTGATCATTAGCCAACAACGCAACTGAACAGTTTTCAGTCGCTGTATCGATAGCAAGAATTTTTGCGCTCATTTAACTCTCTACAACTCTCATTTATTGGGTTATGCCTCAGCACTTGCGTCTGTGACAGATTGTTCTGCTTTCAGGAATGCTTTGATTCCATCTAAGTCTCGCGTTCTTGGGATAGGTGGTAGGCTTCCGAGGAAAATACCACCGTAGTCTCGCGTGACAAGGCGATTATCACAAATGATCAACGCACCGTGATCCTTCTGATCTCGAATTAATCGCCCTACTCCCTGCTTTAACGTAATCACTGCATCCGGGATTTGTACTTCAGCAAATGGTTCACCGCCACGTAATCGACAATCCTCGACACGGGCTTTGAGTAACGGATCGTCAGGGGCGGTAAACGGTAATTTGTCGATAATAACACAGCTCAGCGCATCACCTCTAACATCAATCCCTTCCCAGAAAGCGCCTGTCGCCACGAGTAAAGCGTTACCCAGTTCCATAAACTCCGCCAAGGTTTTCTGCTTACTCATCTCCCCTTGCATTAACACAGGCAGCTCAAGTACTTCTCGGAACTTCTCACCGAGCTCACGCATCATGCTGTGCGAGGTACATAAAAAGAAGCAGCGACCATCATTTTCTTCAATCACCGGAGCAAGCATTCGGACTAACTTATCCGCTAAGCCGTTACTGTTTGGCTCTGGCAGATACCTTGGCACACAAAGGCGCGCTTGTTTTTGATAATCAAAGGGGGACGGCAGAGAAAATTGCTTTGTAGGCTTGAGGCCAAGGTGCTCAGTAAAGTGCTTGAAGTCGCCCGATACGGCTAGAGTTGCTGACGTGAAAATCCACGCGCCTTGTTTAATCTCTATTTGCTCATGGAACTTGTCCGCGACAGAAAGAGGCGTAATGTGCAGAGCGAAATGACGAGGCGAGGTATCATACCAGTATGAGTAACCAGTAATATCGACATCACATACCCGGTCGATGCGGCCTTTGATCAAATTGGCTCGTTCAAAGGCGGTATCCAGTAATTGACTGCGCCCTAAGGCTATTTTGAGTACATCAATCGCCAATTCGAGGCTATCAGTTAAGCGCAATAATTCTCGCTTAATAGAACCTGATTGCAACGCCTCACGCCAGTTGCCACGAAAGCCTGGCTCACCCAATACAATCCGCATGTCCATTGCGCTTTGCATGAGTTTGTCGCCCACTTTTTGCAATTGACGCATATCTTTGGCTTCGGTGCGATAGGCTATTTCAATGTCTTTGGCAAGATCGTGAATTTGGCGGCTTGAAACTGACTGGCCGAAATATTCGCTCGCAATATCTGGCAACTGATGAGCTTCATCAAAAATAAACACATCGGCTTCTGGAATCAGTTCACCAAATCCTGTTTCTTTGATCGCTAAATCAGCAAGAAACAAGTGATGGTTCACTACAACAATGTCGGAATCCATGGCTCGCTTACGCGCTTTCAATACAAAGCAATCAGTGTAGCTCGGACACTCTTTACCCAAACAGTTATCATTGGTTGAGGTGATGGTCGGAATGATCATGCTGTCTTCTGGCAGATCATCACAATCCCCAAGGTCACCTGTTTTGGTTTCTGATGACCAAGCACGCACTTTAACCAGTTGAGTTAATAACGTCGGGTCAGATTCATTAGTGTGGCTTTCGACCATTTGGCGGCTCAAACGATCCAAACACAGATAATTAGAACGCCCTTTTAATAACGCCACTTGGCCATAAAAACCAAGCGCATTGACCATGAGCGGTAAGTCACGATGGTACAACTGCTCTTGCAAGTTTTTCGAGCCTGTACTGATGATCACTTTTTTACCGCTCAACAGCGCAGGGACTAGGTATGCGAAGGTCTTACCGGTTCCGGTTCCTGCCTCCACCACCAACTGGGTTTGATCTTTGATCGCACTGCTGACGGCTTCCGCCATATCGATTTGTGGCTGACGAGCTTGAAAGCCAGGAATGGCCTTACCTAACGCGCCATCAGAGGAAAAAGTTTTTGCGATCATGCTTGGTATTGAGTTTGAAAAATTATCGAGAGTATATCAGAGGAATAGGAGTGACATCAGCCCACAATCTGACCAGCTTGTGGCGACACACGGATATTTTGTTGAAACCAACGTAAGAATAGATTATTTATGGTGAAACATGGCAGTACAGTTACACCCGCCAGGGAATAATAACACATTCGTACGCTAAAATATTAATGCATGGAAGTACCTGATTTATGGAAAAGAAAACACTGTTGACCCACTGTTCTGACGCCCCGGGTCTCATCTCGAAAATCACTAATATCTGTTACAAGCACCAACTCAACATCGTTCACAATAACGAATTTGTTGATAATACCAGTGGCCACTTTTTCATGAGAACGGAGCTGGAGGGATACTTCAACGATCAAACGTTTCTTGCCGATTTGGACCAAGCACTCCCGCAAGGTGCTAAGCGTAAATTGGTTGGCTCTCGCCGTAAGCGCATCGTCATTCTCGTCACAAAAGAAGCGCATTGTTTAGGCGATATTCTGATGAAAACCTACGACGGAAGCCTAGATGTTGAGATCGCCGCTGTGGTAGGGAATTACGACAAACTGCAAACTCTCACTGAACGCTTCGACATTCCTTACCACCACGTGACCCATGAAAACCTTAGCCGTGAAGAACACGAGCAGAAGATGTTAGAGGTGATCGACCAATACGATGCTGACTTTTTGGTGTTAGCTAAATACATGCGCGTATTGACGCCTACGTTTGTTGAGAAATACCACCACAAAATCATTAATATTCATCACAGCTTCTTACCTGCTTTTATTGGCGCTAAGCCATATCAACAAGCTTACGATCGCGGTGTGAAAATCATCGGTGCAACGGCACACTTCGTGACTAATGATTTAGATGAAGGGCCGATCATCAAGCAAGACGTAATTCCTGTCGACCATACATTCAATGCCCAAGATATGGCACAAGCGGGACGCGATGTAGAAAAGAATGTGTTGAGCAAAGCGTTGAATAAAGTCATTAACGACCACGTCTTTGTTTACGGCAATAAGACGGTTATCCTTTAAGTTCATCGCATTTGAAAAAAGAAAGGGTTGCTCATTTGGCAACCCTTTCTTTTTAATAGTTGTTCAGAGCTCACTTATTCAGCCTGCTCAGACTCCACAATACGCTTAAGTGAATGCGGGTGCAGCTTGATACAAATGCCTTGGTACTTAAACGCCACGGTTGGGTTGTTCAAGCGTTCGCCTTCCCCTTTCGGGCTCGACAATTTGATCTTCACACCCAGCTCTTTTAACTCATCAAAACGCGCGCCAAACGCTGGGTAAGTGTGTTTCAAATCAGCAAGAAACTCATCTGCGGTTTCGGCATGAGACGGAATCACAAACTCCACATGTTCCCAGCTTTCATTTGGGTAGATTTTGCCTTCCGCAGGGTATGGCAGCTCCAGACACTCAATCTTCCAGCCACGGCTTTCCAACGCTTTGTCGAATTCGATAACGATGATTGGGCGACCGTTTATTTTCGCTTGTGAAATCACCTTACCGTATTGATTCCATGCTTCATGCGCGGCTTTCACTGTTTCAGTATCATTAATACGCAGCGCAATATGGTCAGCCTGAGCAAAGCTCAGATCCAGTTTTAACAGGGTTGCAAGCTCTTCAATCTTCGCCATAAATGCGTCCAGGTCTTGGATCATCAATTTAGGCGCTAGGCGTTTTTCAACTAGTTGAGTCGTCATTGTGGCTCTCTTATGGGGCGATTTATCTCATTACTCTGAGCGCAATAGTAAACGCAAACCAAACCACATTTCCATTCAATCGAAAAAGTATAAATTTCCCCAATTCCTCTCTGTATGAAAAGCAATAAAGTTGTTATCATTAGCCCCATTTTTGTGAACTCCAACAGAACTCGGCACTTACTTTGCCGAGTTCTTTGTCCTTGAATTGAAGGAAACGCGTGTGAATATCCAAGCACTTATTAATGACAAAGTATCTCAGGCTCTAGAAGCCGCTGGCGCACCTGCAGGCAGTCCTGCAGCCGTTCGCCAATCAGCAAAGCCACAATTTGGTGATTACCAAGCAAACGGCGTAATGGGCGTTGCTAAAAAACTGGGTACTAACCCTCGAGAATTTGCACAGAAAGTACTGGATGTTCTAGACCTAGATGGTATTGCGAGCAAAACAGAAATCGCTGGCCCTGGTTTCATCAACATTTTCCTAAGCGAAGAGTTCCTTGCGAAACAAGCCGACGCGGCGCTAGCAGACGAACGTCTTGGCGTAGCTAAAGAAGAAGCGCAAACCATCGTTGCCGACTACTCTGCACCAAACGTAGCAAAAGAAATGCACGTAGGTCACCTGCGTTCAACCATCATCGGTGATGCAGTGGTACGTACGCTTGAGTTCTTAGGTCACAAAGTGATCCGCGCGAACCACATCGGCGACTGGGGTACTCAGTTCGGAATGCTTATCGCAAACCTTGAGCGTGTACAACAAGAGTCTGGCGAAGTTTCTATGGAACTTGCGGACCTTGAAGGCTTCTACCGTGAGTCTAAAAAGCTGTACGATGAAGATGAAGAGTTCGCAGTAAAGGCGCGAAACTACGTGGTAAAACTGCAAAGCGGTGACGAGTACTGTGCAGAAATGTGGAAAAAACTCGTTGATGTAACCATGATCCAAAACCAGCGCAACTACGACCGTCTAAACGTGTCACTGACTCGTGACGACGTAATGGGCGAAAGCATGTACAACGACATGCTTCCTAAGATCGTTGCGGACCTAAAAGAACAAGGTCTTGCCGTTGAAGATGATGGCGCGCAAGTTGTATTCCTAGATGAATACAAGAACAAAGATGGCGAACCAATGGGCGTTATCGTTCAAAAACGCGATGGTGGTTTCCTATACACAACAACAGATATCGCATGTGCAAAATATCGTCATGAAGAGCTAAGCGCAGACCGTGTGCTTTACTTCATCGACTCACGTCAACACCAGCACCTAATGCAAGCTTGGACGATTGTTCGTAAAGCGGGCTACGTGCCTGAGTCGGTATCTCTTGAGCACCACGCGTTCGGCATGATGCTGGGTAAAGACGGAAAGCCATTCAAGACTCGTGCGGGTGGTACCGTTCGTTTGGCAGATCTTCTGGATGAAGCAGAAGTTCGCGCAGCACAGCTGATCGAATCTAAAAACCCTGAACTAGATGCAGAAGAAAAAGAGAAGATCTCTAAAACAGTTGCAATGGCAGCGGTTAAATACTCTGACTTATCTAAACACCGTACGACTGACTACGTGTTCGATTGGGACAACATGTTAGCGTTTGAAGGTAACACAGCACCATACATGCAATATGCATACACTCGCGTAGCTTCAATTTTCGCTAAAGCTGGTGTTGCTATGGATGCTCTCCAAGGTGACATCAAAATCACTGATGAGAAAGAGAAAGCACTTATTGCTAAACTTATGCAGTTCGAAGAAGCGGTGCAATCTGTTGCTCGCGAAGGCCAACCACACATCATGTGTAGCTACCTATTCGAACTAGCAGGTCAGTTCTCTAGCTTCTACGAAGCGTGCCCTATCCTAGTTGCTGAAGACGAAGCAGTGAAACAAAGCCGTCTGAAACTAGCTGCGCTAACAGCGAAGACCATCAAGCAAGGTCTGTCTCTACTGGGTATCGATACTCTAGAGCGTATGTAATCCGCTTTTACGTAGTTAGCTTAAGTAGCACAAGCTAAATGATGACAAAGGTTGACGTGAAAGCGCCAACCTTTTGTTTTATCTGTCGTATACTAATTCAAACTAAAAATTAATCGGACAGCAATAATGAGTTTTGAACTTCATCCTCAATTGGCAAAAGACACTTCGGTGATTGGTCACTTCCCACTTTGCGTCGCGCTTCTTCATAAAGATAATGCTGTGCCATGGGTTATCTTGGTGCCTAAACGCGAAAATTTGAAAGAGCTACACCACTTGCCAATGCAAGAGCAACAACAGTTTTTGCTCGAATCTCAAGCGGTAAGCCAAGCACTCGAAGCGACATTCCGCCCAGACAAGCTAAACCTTGGCGCCCTAGGTAACATGGTGCCACAGCTGCACATTCACCA
The DNA here is from genome assembly GCF_037162085.1 of Vibrio sp. M60_M70. NCBI lineage: Bacteria > Pseudomonadati > Pseudomonadota > Gammaproteobacteria > Vibrionales > Vibrionaceae > Vibrio > Vibrio sp. M60_M70. The sequence continues at coordinate 960,630 of NZ_JARLUL010000001.1, read as the reverse complement.
TATTGCGCGCTTTAAAGACGATATGGCATGGCCAGGACCAGTTTGGGGGAATACAAAAGGAGAGTTTCGTACTGACGAAGAACAAGAAGAGATTCTTAACCGAATTCGTAATGTGTTGTCGTTAAGCTCTATCTTCCGTAAAGCGTAACCGTTATATAACTTTTAATTCAGGTAGAAAGTAAAAAGCCGCATCATTGCTGATGCGGCTTTGTTGTTTGTGCGCGATGGTTCATTGCTCCTACTACATGGTCACGGTAAGTGACAAACCATCGTGCTTTGTGACTGCATAGCGTATTCGCGTTATATGATGAGCTTTATTTGTATCTACCAAGCGAGAAATGCGACCTTTGTTAATCCATACACTTAACATGGCGTCTGCACCGTCTTCACTCATTCCGAACTGTTTTGCTAGCTCAGATTGGGAAACCGTTCCTTTTTCGGCAATATATTGATAAAGCTCTTTTAAAATCATACGACTTGCGCCTCAAACTCACCTTGATGTTTCTTGCCTACGCGCTTGAAAACGCGGTACGTGCCAAAGAAAATCGCAATAATTATGGCAATCCAAACGCCGCTGGTGATAGGGCTATCAGCGAAATGCATAAGCTGATGATAGAAAGTCGCACTCAAGTACGCGAGCCCCATTGTCCATACCGCTATGAAGCGCGCAAAGTTATTGCCGAATTCTCGAACATAGGCACCCATCGCAGCCACACAAGGAGTGTAAAGTAAGATAAAAATTAGGTACGCAAAAGCAGCATGACCAGAAACAAATTTCTCTTTTATGTTACCAAAGATCGATTCATCAATTTCTTGCTCCTCTGCGACTGCATGAGAATCCGCTAAATCACCGACGTCAATTCCCAGCGGATCAGAATAGCTCAGCCCTGCTAGGTTTTCAGGAATGCTCATCACCGCTTCTTCTAGGCTACCCACAAGATCAAAATCTGCATCCTCTCCATCGGTTGGCGTAGTATATAAGCTGTTCAATGTGCCCACGACTGCCTCTTTCGCGAAGATACCAGTAATAATACCAACCGTTGCTGGCCAGTTATCCTCTTGAATACCAATTGGTGCAAACACTGGCGTCACAACCTGAGCGGCTTTTGATAGAACCGATTTATCACTGTCTTCATTACCGAATGTACCGTCAGTTCCTAGCGAGTTGAGGAAGCTCAAGATAGCAACAACCACTACGATGGTTTTACCTGCACCCAATACAAAACGCTTAAGTTTTTGCCAAGTTTTGATCACGACGTTCTGCAATGTCGGAAGCTCATAGTCAGGCATTTCCATCACCAAGCTATCACTGCTGCCAGGATACAGCGTGTGCTTGAGGAACAAACCGGTAAACACCGCGGCGACAATACCAAGTAGGTAAAGTGCAAACACAATGTTTTGACCAGAGCCTGGGAAGAAAGCGGCAGCAAATAAAGCGTACACAGGTAAGCGAGCACCACATGACATAAACGGTGCCATCGACGCAGCCAACTTGCGCTCACGCTCTTGGTCTAGCGTGCGCGTTGCCATGATTGACGGAACGTTGCAGCCAAAACCAAGAACCAAAGGGACAAACGCTTTACCCGGCAAGCCGATTTTCTGCATCACTTTATCAAGCACAAACGCAGCGCGTGCCATGTAACCAGAGCTCTCAAGCACAGCAAGGAATAAGTACAAACACGCAATGACCGGGATAAAGGTCGCAACTGTTTGAATACCGCCGCCTAAACCATCAGCAATCACCGTAACTAGCCATACGGGGAGGTGACCATCTAATAAGTGATGTCCACCATCAACCAGCAATGCGCCTACACCAATGTCAAAAAAGTCGATAAATGCACTACCGATGTTAATCGAGAACATAAACATCAAGTACATAACCACAAAGAAGAATGGGATCCCAATCCACTTGTTCAAAATAAACTGGTCGAGTTTTTCAGTCACGCTACGGCTTAATTTGCCTTCGCTTCGGCGAACTTTTTTACACTGTTCATGCAGGTATGTGTACTTGGTATCCGCGACATGCAAATCGATATCCAAGTCTAAAGTCGCAATGACTTCCAATACTTTGCTTCTATCAATATCGGAAAGGCTATTGAGAACCATCGTGTCTTTTTCAAGCGCACGAATCGCTAATGCACGATGGGCGACGGTTTGATCGTTAAAAAGTGCGGAAACAGTTTGAATCGCCAACTCCATCTTTTCACCGTAATGCAAAGATAACTCTTTAAGCGCGACCCCTTGAACAATGGACTTATGAAGTTTTTCTTTAAACTCTGCAACTTGAGTTTTATTGGTTGCAGATAAACTTACTACAGGACAACCTAACGTTTTCTCAAGCTCTGAAACGTTAATCATTTGACGTTCACGTTTTAGCGCATCCATTTTGTTGAGAACAACAATCATAGGACGGCCAAGTTCGCGAAGTTGTAACGTCATATATAAGCTGCGCTCTAAACTCGTGGCATCAACCACGTTGATAATGAGATCAGCAGGATGAGTTAGAACCGCACGCGATGCAATGGATTCGTCAATACTATTGCTATCATTACCACTGTCTAACGAGTAAATACCAGGAAGGTCAGTGAGCAAAAACTCGTCACCCGCATGTTTGAATTGTCCCGTTTTCTTTTCAACGGTGACGCCTGCCCAGTTACCAACTTGCTGTTTTGCGCCAGTCAAACCATTAAATAGCGTCGTTTTACCACTATTAGGATTACCTACGGTAAGCACTTGATATTGCATTACACTCGCTCCACTTCAATTTTCTGAGCAATGGTTTCTCGCAATGCGACAGACACACCACGGACTTCGACTTGTAAAGGATCGCCCATTGGAGCACGTCGAATCACTTTGACTTCTGTATTGGGAAGCAGCCCCATTACCATGAGTTTCTTTCTGATATCTGATGAAAGACCATCTAACAACCGAATCGTCACCGTATCGCCAGGATTAATCTCTGATAACTTCATAGTGGCCCTTAAGAGTATTGCTAATGAGAAATATTATTATTTAATAAGTTTAGGCTGCCAATATTACTCTCCTATAACCCTTCAATCCTTGTGTGAAATCAAAGATTTCATAAATGTTTTCATGCTTTCAAACGTCAACTCCGTAAATTTCCTCTCGTTATTTACGTCAAAATTAACAATTAAAAATCACGACCAATGAAATAAAAATGTCACAAACAAATGGTAAAGATAAAAATCTCCATACAAAACAACAGGTTAGATGACATTTAAAACTTTGTCGTTTTTCTCATATCAACATGGCGTTATTTTTATAAGAAAAATAAGTAACCTCTCGTATAGTTACTCCATCGAGAGGGCAACCTCTCAAATGAATTCCAGAGGTGGCATGGCAACATGTCACTCCGGCAGCAAGCGAAGGTGTCATTGACACCCGTGGTATAGTCCCCCGGCTATACCACGATATTTTTTTCATCTCTCTCTAAACTCTTTATCTTATCCACCTTTTCAGCACAGTTCTGTTTTCACGAATTTCGCATACCCCCACTACTCAAATGAACCAACGCACTCTAGATACAAAAATACAACCATTCATCTATTTGTCGCCGTAGGTAAATCCGTCCTCTTAAGCCATGTATGGTTATAGCTAAGAACAGCGCTACTAACAGATAGAGCGTGACCGTGCTTACGTATTGAGAATGGATTTGTAGGCTAGATGTGATGAAGAAGCAATGAGAATCACTGCATTGGTAGCTCTAGAATAGTAGAGCACTATAAGCAGCTCCCCAGTCTTTTGAATATTCACTAGGGAGTGTGTAATGAGGTTTTTTAGTTGGTTTCTTGGCTTTCTTGAGTCAAAGCAAACTTGGAAGGAGGCAAACCAAAATGCAATTTAAACTTTTGGCTAAAGTAAGATGGATCATTAAAGCCGCAGTTAAACGCTACTTCGCTGATTTTCTCGCCCGCTAATAACTGCTCACACGCCGTTTCTAAACGAACTTCGGTTACATAATCTTTTAACGTTCTTGACGAGGCTGATTTAAAGCGCCTCTGTAAAGAGCGCTCTGACATGAACAGCATTTTAGCCGCTAAAGCAGTACCAAACTCAGGGTCATGGTAATGCTCAGCCACCAGCTGATAGACTTTTTGCAACCATTCTTTCTCTGGGGTCACTTTATCTTCGACGATAGGTTCAGACTCAAATTCTTGCAGAGATTCATCCACATAACTCATCTCCTTCGCAGTTGGCCATGTAATTTCGATTTTATTTTGAGCGTCGGAAGTAAACACCGCCAAGTATCCTCCACTCGTTGTCACTAACTGGGCAAGATGATCAATACTCAATTCAGAGTGGTTCATATTAGATGGACGCCCGGTCGTCACTTTATTAGGCAGTTGCGTCCCATAATCAAGAAAACTCAATGAAACAATATCATTGCCCTCTTCTAGCATGATTCTCACCGTTTGGCCTCGGAAAGAACGCTTGATGATATTGGCAAAAATGCTGTTGAAGATAACATCAAGGTTAAAGCTTTCCAGAGCAATTCGACTTGTTTTTCTCTCATCTTCAAGCTCCACCATAATCCCAGCCTTCGCAAAATCATCTTGCCATACATCAACCACCGATTGAGTTATCTGACTCAAATTGTAATTGTGACTGCCGCCGCTAGCTTCACCAGGAACACTTTTTAACTCATTTAATTGCCATGTCGTTTTCGCCAGATGATCTTCCGTAGCTGCATCCAAAGGTATGGGTAATTTTGACGCTATAAAATCCACACTGGACTTAATAGATTGCGCCACGTGATCAACCAACAGGTTTCTGACTTGAATCTGTTTACGTAGCTGTTGGTTACTCGTCAACAACACTCGGCTTTGATGCCTCAACTGGTTAGTTTTGAGTGTCACTTGCGCAGCTAAATCACGGTTAGCCTGTACAACATAGCGAGAACGCCAGTACATAAGTAGTGCAACCATGGCAATACTCACTACCACAAAACCTAAAATTGCGAGTTGCGATAAATACCAAGGATTAAGCACAATAAAATACGACTCGAGCCCAACCAATCCAGCAGCGACTTGAGACTCATTACTTACCTGCAGATGGTATTCACCGGAATTGAGATGCTCTAGAGTCAGTTGGCCTCCCTCTAGCGCTTGCCAAGGATCATCGCTATTCAATCGATAATACAAATTTTGGCTGTCTGGTTTTGGCATCACGCCAAATAAGAAACTTAGAGAAGAGCCATACGGTAATTTTATTCCATTCAAATCGGCGCTACCAACTTGTAGAACCTCGTTTTCAAGCACAACTTGGCTCACGATAAACTTCGACTCTGGAGGGTTGGACACAAGCAGCTTGGATGCTTCAGCTTTTACCAACCCGTATTTCGACCCTAGGACGAGCTCTCGCTCACTACCTTCTTTTTGCTGTATAACACTGCAGATTCCTGGTAGAAACTCGTTGTTCATTAAGCCAGACGCCGATGAATAATGTTTCACTAATTCACCCGAAAGGTGGTAATAGCTTAATCCGACAGAAGAGGCTAACCACACACCTTGCCTGTCTCTGATCAAGCAAGCAGGTCGCGCGTTGGGCACACTCATTTCAACAACATGTTTCTCGTTACTTCCTTTAATCGTTTTAAAAACGCCGTAAGATGACGCAAACCACTGACTGCCATCAACCGCCGTGACCATGTCTAATGATTCACCAAATTTTTCGGAATAGCGGATGAACTGGATGTTTTCATTGCTGTATTGATAAATCCCATGATCGGTCCCTATCAATAGAGAATCTTCAGTGTCGTATAAACGCGTAACCTTAGCTGGTAAGTACTGACTTACTAGCCACTCACTTCCAAAATTTCTTACGCTTTGCTTGGTTATATCAACATTGTAAAGATGGTATCCGCTTGATACCCAGAGACGCTCATTACCATCTACAGTCACATGCTCCACTCCGTGTCCAGCCATAACCTGTAAATAAGGAAATGTCACTTTGTTAAGACCATTCAGCTCGAATATTTCGAGCCCTTTAGAGGTCGCAAGCCAAAGCATCCCACCTTGAAATGCAAATTCATTGATCTGCGAATCAAGCTCCAAGACTTTGATGTTGCCACTCTCACCTGTCCGATAAAGCTTTCGGTCATCCGCGAACCAAAGCGCATCATCAGGTCCTGTGGAGGTTTGTCGAATTCGCCCTGATAAGGTTTGCGAGTCGTAACTACTGAAGGTTACTCGTTCAAACTTTTTACTAAACAAGGAGTAATAGCGAATGCCTTGGTTAGTCGCGATCCACATCCCTCCCATGTTGTCACTCAGTAGCGAATAGATCTTTGTATTATCCAGCTCCAGTTCAAGAAAGCTTGCAGGCTCGACTTCTGTCACTTCGCCTGACAAGAATGAGTATAAATACAGACCATGCTCAGTCCCCACCCAGTACTCTTGATTTGTCTCAGCGAAAGTCAACACATGAGAGCCGCCAATCTTAATCACCTCTTTATCAGGTTGATAAATATTGAAAATTAATGCCCCACGCAACGTTCCTACCAGAATTTCTCTGCGCGTGTGTGAGTAGTAGATCTTTTCAATGTAGTTCTGACCTGAAGCGACTACATGGTCAAACTTATCTCCTTCTGAAAGATAAAAGCCAGAAGTTGTAGCAAGTGCCCACTTCTCTTCGAGCAGAACTGCATCGTTAATATAAACATAGCTATTGTTGCTATGTTGATAGAGCTGCAACAAAGAAAAGGACTTTAACTCGCTAGTATCGATGTTGTAAGTATAGAAATGTGCGCCATCACTAACCCAAATATAATCTTCAGAAGAACCGATTTTTCTTATTTGCGACCCGGGGTTTAAGCTAAAGACTAAACGTCTTTCTTGATTTGGATAAGTTTGATACACCTCATTCTCAACAAAGGTCCAGAACGAGCCTTCATGATAAGCCAGTTGCTTGGCAGACGTTTGTAAAAAACTGCCTGATTTAGGTAGGATATTTTGGCCATCATAAAACAACACCCGCCCATGCACGTCGTGAATCCACAAGCCCCCTTGCTCACCCAAGAACAATTTTTTAGCCGCAATAAAAGTACCCTTAACCTGAGTCGGCAAAGGGTAAAAGATGGCATTCGCATTATGAAGAGCAAATGCTTGGAAAGATAGGAAAAAGCCCAACAAGACAAGGGCTAATTGGCGTAGCAAGACGAAAACCTTTTATATCAATTTGTGCTCGGCGCTCACCGTCCATATCTTCTACAGCATGGACTTATACGGTTATTTTGAGCTGCTAATTATTGATAATGATATCTCAATTACTGTTTGAGAAAAGGCTCGCCTTGCCAAAGGTTGTAATTCTTACTACTGGATCACGTTAAAAGGACTATTCCTACACAACAACACTACTTAATCCGTCTTTTGGCTCAAGCACTGCTCAAAATTATTCGCCATATTGTTGAGAAAAGTAAAGTAACTGCCCGGTTTTGCTTCAATTGTGCTCCCTAATGGGTCAAGTTCACCTTTGGCAACTTTGCTACCTCGCATCACGCTCTGAACGACAGCTGGAGTAAACTGAGGTTCAGAGAACACGCAGGCTACATCTCCTGAACTTAACTTTTGACGAATTTGGATTAAGGTTTTTGCGCCCGGCTTACGATCCGGGCTCACGGTGAAGTGCCCCATTTGATTTAACTCATAACGCTCTTCGAAATAACCATAAGCATCGTGAAACACAAAGTAACCTTTGTCTTTCACTGGCGATAATTTCTTCTTGATCTCTAGGTCCGTCTGGCTGAGCTCAGTTTCAAATTTTTTAAGGTTTTCTTGGTACTGTGCTGCATTTTCCGGATCAAGTGATCCCAGTTGATTCACGACAGCCTTGGCAACTTGTTGTGCTTGACTTACACCTAACCAAAAGTGCGGATCATGTGAACCATGATCGTGGCCATCATGGTCATGATTGTGCTCACTATCAAACTCACGCAAATCTAGATCTGGAATTTGACTAATAGTCAGAATATTCGATCTGTCTGACACGACTTTTTCCAGAAACGGTTCGAGATCATGTCCGTACCAAATAACTAAATCAGCAGAAGCGATTTTCTTAACATCCGATGGGCGTAAAGCGTAATCATGGGGTGAAGTGTTGGACTGCAGTAATACATCTGGCGAAGTCACCCCTTGAGTAAGTTCTGTCACTAATAACTGAATAGGTTTGATACTCGTTAGTACCGTTACTGCGTGTGCTGGCAACGTTAGCATCGCTGACGCAGCAAGAATTAATGCTCTTTTCATAGTTTTACTTGGGATATGGTGTAGAAAGTGTGATAATGTTACATTATAACATTATTGATTTGCAAATGAGTTTCATTCATGTCTTCCTTAGTCCATCTTGAGCACTTATGCGTCGAGTTCGATGGCCGCAGAGTTCTCGATAACATTAGTATGGAATTACAAAAGGGCAAAATAACAACCCTAATTGGTCCCAATGGAGCGGGAAAATCAACGTTAGTCAAAGTCATTTTAGGCCTTCAAAAACCGACTAGCGGCAAATTAAACCGGCAAAGAAAACTAAAAATTGGTTATGTTCCTCAAAAATTGAAACTCAATGACTCTCTTCCATTGAATGTCACCCGTTTTCTAAATTTAGCAGGAAAATACAGTAAACAAGAATGTATTGATGCATTAAGGCTTGTTGGCGCTGAGCATTTAATTAGTAGTAACATGCATCGCTTATCAGGTGGTGAAAACCAACGCGTATTACTTGCGCGTGCTTTGCTTCAACGCCCAGAGCTGTTAGTGCTAGATGAACCTGCGCAGGGTGTGGATATTCAAGGTCAAATCGATCTCTACGATCTAATTGAAAGCATTCGTCACCGATTCGATTGCGGTGTATTTATGGTGTCACACGACTTACATTTAGTAATGGCCAAAACAGATGATGTCATTTGTCTGCATCACCATGTTTGCTGTTCTGGTTCACCTGCCACGATTACTCAGCACCCTTCTTACATCGCGCTATTTGGCAATGCAGCGAGAGAATCGCTCGCGTTTTATCATCACGACCACGAGCATCATCATCACGATTTATCCGGAACGCCAGTAACTGGCGATGCGACATCATGCTCCAACCATAAACACGGACATCATCATCATGATTGAGTTTCTTCTACCTTCTATTCTTGCTGGTATTGGCATCGCGATCATTGCAGGTCCTCTTGGATCATTTGTCGTTTGGCGCAAAATGGCTTACTTCGGTGACACCCTAGCACATGCTTCATTGATGGGTTTGGCATTAGGCTTTCTGCTCAACGTGAACCTTTATCTTGCCCTACTCGTTTGCTGTTTAGCACTCGCGGTATTGCTCGTGACACTACAGAAACAACAACTGGTCGCAACCGATACGCTTCTGGGTATACTCGCCCATAGCGCATTATCTGTTGGTCTAGTTTCTGTTAGTTTCTTGGATAATGTCCGTGTTGATCTGATGAGTTACTTGTTCGGTGACTTACTCGCAGTATCTCCGCAAGATCTGATGTTCATTTACGCAGGTGTCGCTGCTGTTAGTGTGTGTCTTTACGTTTTTTGGCGACCTTTATTGTCGAGCACAGTTAGTGAAGAGCTTGCTGCCGTCGAGGGCGTCAATACAGACTTAGTTAGATTGGTGTTAATGCTTATGGTAGGTGTTGTGATTGCCGTAGGAATGAAGTTTGTTGGGGCACTTATCATGACTTCTTTGCTGATCATCCCAGCAGCAACAGCACGTAAGGTCTCTTCATCACCAGAGCAAATGGCACTGTTCGCATCTATTATTGGCTCTGTGGCAGTACTAATGGGGCTTAGCCTATCATGGCACTTCGATACGCCGGCTGGCCCATCAGTAGTAATCAGCGCAACATCTCTGTTTATGCTTAGCCAATTTATTCGCCAAAAATCGTAAAAAGCACCTTGATACAAAAAAGCCTAGCAACAATTGCTAGGCTTTTTTAGCTTTAAGCTTCGAGTTTGAAATTACCAGCCCGTTACTTCACGTAGACCTTGGCCGATCTCTGCTAGAGATTTCACAGTCTTAACGCCCGCCGCTTCTAGTGCTGCAAATTTATCTTCAGCAGTACCTTTACCGCCAGAGATAATCGCACCAGCGTGGCCCATACGTTTACCAGGAGGAGCAGTTACACCAGCAATGTAGGAAACCACTGGCTTCGTTACGTTTTCTTTAATGTATGCTGCTGCTTCTTCTTCTGCAGTACCACCGATTTCACCGATCATAACAATCGCTTCTGTTTCAGGGTCTTCTTGGAACAGTTTTAGAATATCAATGAAGTTTGAACCTGGGATTGGGTCACCACCAATACCAACACAAGTAGACTGGCCGAAACCTTCGTCTGTTGTTTGCTTAACTGCTTCGTAAGTTAGAGTACCGCTGCGAGATACGATACCTACTTTACCTTTCTTGTGGATGTGACCAGGCATGATACCGATCTTACACTCGTCAGGAGTGATAACACCCGGACAGTTAGGACCGATCATACGAACGCCAGTTTCTTCTAGCTTCACTTTTACGTCGATCATATCTGTTGTAGGAATGCCTTCCGTGATTGTTACGATTAGCTCGATGCCCGCATCAATCGCTTCTAGGATTGCATCTTTACAGAAAGGTGCTGGCACGTAGATGACTGTCGCTGTTGCGCCAGTTGCTTCTACTGCTTCGCGTACTGTGTTGAATACAGGTAGGCCTAGGTGAGTTTGGCCACCTTTACCAGGAGAAACGCCACCAACCATCTGAGTGCCGTATGCGATAGCTTGCTCTGAGTGGAACGTACCTTGACCACCAGTGAAACCCTGACAGATTACTTTAGTGTCTTTGTTAATTAATACAGACATTATTTAGCCTCCGCAGCAGCAACAACTTTCTGAGCAGCATCCGTTAGCGACTCAGCAGCAATGATATCAACATCAGAATTAGCAAGAACTTCGCGACCTAGGTCAGCGTTAGTACCTTCTAGACGAACAACAACAGGTACGCTTACACCTACTTCTTTAACCGCACCGATAATACCTTCTGCGATCATGTCACAACGTACGATACCACCGAAGATGTTAACAAGTACCGCTTTCACGTTGTCATCTGATAGGATGATCTTGAATGCTTCAGCAACACGCTCTTTCGTCGCGCCGCCACCTACGTCTAGGAAGTTAGCTGGTTTGCCGCCGTGTAGGTTTACGATATCCATCGTACCCATTGCTAGGCCTGCACCGTTAACCATACAGCCAACGTTACCGTCTAGTGCTACGTAGTTCAGTTCCCACTGAGCTGCGTGTGCTTCACGCTCATCTTCTTGTGATGGATCGTGCATTTCACGAAGCTTAGGCTGACGGTAAAGAGCGTTTGAATCGATGTTGATCTTACCATCAAGACATAGCAGGTTGCCTTCACCAGTAACCACAAGCGGGTTGATCTCAAGTAGAGCAAGATCGTACTGGGCGAACATCGTGCCAAGACCCATGAAGATCTTAACGAATTGTTTGATTTGGTCGCCTTCAAGACCAAGTTTGAACGCAAGCTCGCGACCTTGGTAAGCTTGTGGGCCTACTAGTGGATCGATTGCAGCTTTGTGGATAAGCTCCGGCGTTTCTTCCGCAACTTTTTCGATTTCAACACCACCTTCTGTTGAAGCCATGAAAACGATCTTACGGCTTGCACGGTCAACAACCGCACCTAGGTATAATTCGTTTGCAATGTTTGAAGCTTCTTCAACAAGGATTTTTGTAACTGGCTGACCGTTAGCGTCAGTTTGGTAAGTCACTAGGTTTTTACCTAACCACTTTTGTGCAAACTCTTTAACACCTTCTTTTGTATCGTGCAGCTCTACACCGCCCGCTTTACCACGGCCACCAGCGTGAACCTGACATTTAACTACTTTCTTTTCTGTACTGATACGGCCTGCGGCTTCAAAAGCTTCTTGTGGTGTATCACACGCGTAGCCTTCTGGCACAGGCAAACCGAATTCTGCAAACAGCTGTTTGGCTTGGTATTCATGCAAATTCATTTCGATATTCCGTTTGTTTTTCCCTTAGGGGATTTATTATTTCCATAACGCTGCAGTCTTGGCTGCTTGTACGTCTGTAGGGTCTTCTCAAATCAATCCCTCATCACGAGTACCCATGGTGTGGGATTCAAATGAAGGCCAGACGTTGAGCTAGTCTAGCCATTGAAATTTTTAACGTCTAGCTACCTACGATAACTAGACGTTTTAGCGATATTAAACGTCTAATAGGAGACGTGCTGGATCTTCTAGCAACTCTTTAATCGTCACTAGGAAGCCAACAGACTCACGACCATCAATTAGGCGGTGATCGTAAGACAGCGCTAGGTACATCATCGGCAAGATTTCAACTTTGCCATCCACTGCCATCGGACGCTCTTGGATCTTATGCATACCAAGAATCGCTGATTGAGGTGGGTTGATGATTGGTGTAGACATTAGTGAACCGAACACACCACCGTTTGTGATAGTGAAGTTACCGCCCATTAACTCGTCTACCGTTAGCTTGCCATCACGACCTTTGATAGCCAGTTCTTTGATGCCTTTTTCAACATCAGCGAAACCAAGCTTGTCACAGTCTTTTAGGACAGGTGTAACTAGACCACGTGGCGTTGATACCGCCATGCTAATGTCGAAGTAGTTGTGGTAAACAATGTCATCGCCATCAATCGAAGCATTTACTTCTGGGTAACGCTTAAGCGCTTCTGTTACTGCTTTTACGTAGAAAGACATGAAGCCCAAACGAATACCGTGACGCTCTTCGAACTGATCTTTGTACTGCTTACGAAGGTCCATGATTGGTTTCATGTTCACTTCGTTAAACGTCGTTAGCATTGCCGTGTTGTTCTTCGCCTCTAGCAGACGGTTAGCGACTGTCTTACGCAGGCGAGTCATTGGAACACGTTTTTGGCTACGAGCCGCTGCCGGTACGTCAACCACTGCTGGTGCTTCTTCTTTTGGCGTAGCTTTAGCGTTCGCAAGATGCGCTTCAATATCTTCGCGCGTAATACGGCCACCAACGCCAGTACCTTTCACTTGGCTTGCTTCTAAGCCATGCTCAGCCAATAAACGACGTACTGCTGGGCTTAGCGCATCATTGCTTTCTTCGCTAAGCGCAGCTTTATGACGTTTATCAGGAGATGCTTCCGTACCTTCTGTTTTGTCTGCGGTAGGCTCACCTGCAACTGCACCTGGCTTCAATTTAGCAATGATTTGTTTAGAAAGTACTGTCGCACCTTCTTCTTCAACGATAGCTTCCAAAACGCCTGCTTCCGGAGCTGGCACTTCTAGTACGACTTTGTCTGTCTCGATGTCAACCAAAACCTCGTCACGCTCTACTGCGTCGCCTGGTTGTTTGTGCCATGTCGCTACGGTTGCATCAGCAACTGATTCAGGTAAATCTGGAACCAGAATTTCAATTGTCATATCTGTTTCTTCCTTTAACTTCTAGTTCTTAATTCGAAGTTTTTGAGTTCACGTTCAGAGCGTCTTCAACCAACGCTTTTTGTTGTTTCAAGTGCACCGACATGTAGCCAACTGCTGGCGAAGCAGAAGCTGGGCGACCTGCGTATTTAAGATCTGCACCTGCAGGAGTAGCGGCACGGAAGTTGTGTTGGCTACAGTACCAAGCACCTTGGTTCTGAGGCTCTTCCTGACACCACACGAAGTCTTCAACGTTAGTGTATTGAGCAATCGCTGCTTGTACTTCTTCCATCGGGAATGGATAAAGCTGCTCGATACGCACGATAGCGACATCGTCTTGCTCGTTGTTACGGCGCTGCTCCAGTAGGTCAAAATAAACCTTACCTGAACAGAACACGACGCGTTTTACTTTGCTTGGGTCTAAATCATCTACTTCTGGAATTGCAGATTGGAATGTACCGTCCGCTAAGTCTTCAATTGTCGAAGTACATAGAGGATGGCGCAGCAAAGATTTTGGCGACATCACAATCAGAGGTCGACGCATTGGGCGTACAACTTGACGACGAATCATGTGGTATACCTGAGCCGGTGTTGAAGGAACTACAACCTGCATATTTTGCTCAGCACACAACTGAAGGTAACGCTCTAGACGTGCAGAGGAGTGCTCTGGGCCTTGACCTTCGTAACCGTGAGGTAGAAGCATTGTGAGACCACACAAGCGTGCCCATTTCTGCTCACCTGACGAGATGAATTGGTCAATCACAACCTGCGCGCCGTTGGCAAAGTCACCAAACTGCGCTTCCCAAATAGTCAAACCACCTGGCTCTGCTGTTGCGTAACCGTATTCAAATGCCAATACCGCTTCTTCTGACAGTACTGAGTCAAACACTTGGAATGGACCCTGATTGTCATGAATATTCGCTAATGGAATGTACGTGCTTGCATCTGTTTGGTTATGAAGAACCGAGTGACGGTGGAAGAAAGTACCACGACCCGAATCCTGACCAGAAAGGCGAATACGCTTGCCATCATCAACTAATGTTGCATACGCCAATGTTTCGGCCATACCCCAGTCGATTGCTTTTTCACCGGTCATCATTGCTAGGCGATCGTTGTAAAGCTTATTAACACGGCTTTGCAGTTTATGGCTTTCTGGATACTGACAAAGACGATTACCCAACTCGATAAGACGCGTCTTGTCATATTTTGAATCCCACTCCATATCCCATTCATGCCCTAAGTAAGGGGACCAGTCTACAGAGTGCAACGCCATTGGACGCCATTCTTTAACCACCACTTCACCGCGGTCTAATGCGTCGCGGTACTCATTGACTAACTGAGTCGCTGTCTCGATATCTGATTCGTTTTTATCGATCAGAATATCCGCATACAATTTGCGTGGTGTAGGGTGTTTTTTGATTTTTTGGTACATCAAAGGCTGAGTCGCGTTTGGCTCATCGGCCTCGTTGTGACCGTGGCGACGGTAACACACCAAATCAATCACGACATCGCGCTTGAACTCGTTGCGGTAATCCAAAGCAATACGAGTAACAAAAGCAACCGCTTCTGGGTCATCGGCATTCACATGGAAAATTGGCGCCTGAACCATCTTCGCGATATCTGTACAGTACATCGTTGAACGCGTGTCACGAGGGTTAGACGTCGTAAAGCCAACTTGGTTGTTAATAACGATACGCACCGTACCACCGACTTGGAAACCACGAGCCAGTGACATGTTGAACGTTTCGGCAACCACACCCTGACCAGCGATTGCAGAGTCACCGTGGATAGTGATAGGAAGCACTTTGCTACCTTGATTATCACCCAAGCGATCTTGACGTGCTCGCACCGACCCCATGACTACTGGGTTGACGATTTCTAGATGCGATGGGTTAAATGCAAGAGCTAAGTGAACATCACCACCTGGGGTAGCAAAGTCGGCAGAGAAACCTTGGTGATATTTCACATCACCCGTGCCCCAAGTTTCGTCGTGTTTACCGGCAAACTCATCGAACAGATCTTGAGGCTTCTTACCAAGCACGTTCACCAGCATGTTCAAACGACCACGGTGAGCCATACCGATAACCACTTCACGCATCCCACTTGTTCCCGCGTGACGGATCAACTCTTTCGTCATCGGAATCAGTGCGTCACCACCTTCTAGAGAGAAACGTTTTGCACCTGGGAATTTCGCTCCGAGGTAACGCTCCAAACCTTCAGCGGCTGTTAGCTCTTCTAGGAATGTGCGCTTCTCATCTTTGTTGAATGATGGCTGGCCTACGACAGACTCAAGACGTTGTTGGATCCAACGTTTTTGCTCTGTGTCAGTCATGTGCATGTATTCAGCACCGATGGAACCGCAGTAAGTTTTGTTGAGGGCTTCATAGATGTCTTTCAACTTCATGGTTTCTTGCCCAACAGCAAAAGAACCTACGTTGAAAGTTTCTTCGAAGTCATCTTCGGTAAGATTATGAAAAGCAGGGTCTAACTCCGCCACGGTTGGGCGTTGCCATAGACCTAGTGGGTCTAGTTCTGCAGCTTCATGTCCGCGGAAACGGTATGCGTTGATTAGCTGTAGAACTTTTACTTGTTTTGCATCGACATCTGGGTCACTAACTTGGACATTGTAATGCTTTGTTTCTCTAGCGAGTCGACGGAAGTAGTCACGGACACGTGAATGTGGTTGTTCTGCCACTTCTTCTGACGGCTTAGGTAAGCCTTCAAAAACACGTTTCCACTCCTCACTTACCAGATCGGGATCACTTAGATACAGTTCGTAGAGGTCCTCTACATACGTTGCATTGGCGCCAGCCAGAGTGTGAAGACTCGAGCCATGCCTTCATCACGCCGTTGTGCATATTTTCCCTTAACCAGTAGTTTTCACGTTTGCTTCGGTCTTTGCCGAGCTATAAGAGCCGACCAGAACTAGTCGGCAATTTTTGTATTCTTTACTCGAAATATTCTTGAAGCAGTGAAGCGGTCATATCGGGTGATCCGCAACACTGCGACATTCCTAAGAGCGAGTAAATTAAACCGAGCGATTAACCAGCATCGACTTAATATGGCCGATGGCTTTCGTCGGATTTAATCCCTTAGGACAAACACTTACACAATTCATGATGCCATGGCAACGAAAAACGCTAAATGCATCATCAAGATCAGACAAACGTTCATCTGTTGCCGTATCACGGCTATCAATTAGCCAGCGGTACGCCGCAAGAAGACCTGCTGGACCGATGAATTTGTCCGGGTTCCACCAGAATGATGGGCAAGACGTTGTACAACATGCACACATAATACATTCGTACAATCCATCTAAATGCGCACGATCATCAGGCGATTGTAGGTTCTCGCGTGATGGTGGTAATGCACCATCATCAATCAAGAATGGTTTAACTTTCGCATAGTTATCATAGAACTGCGTCATGTCAACGATAAGATCGCGCACGACAGGTAACCCTGGCAATGGACGAATAACTATCTTTTCGCCTTGTAGAGCAGATAACGGTGTGATACACGCTAGACCATTTTTACCATTCATGTTCAAACCATCAGAACCACATACCCCTTCACGGCATGAGCGACGGAACGCGATGCTTGGATCTTGCTCTTTTAGCAGAATCAATGCATCAAGCACCATCATGTCTGAGCCTTCGTCTACCTCAAGGGTATACTCTTTCATGTAAGGCTTGGTATCCACGTCCGGATTGTAACGGTATAAAGAGAAGTTCAATTTCATAGTCGTATCCTCCCTTTAGTATGTACGTACTTTCGGTGGGAAAGCTTCACGATGCGTTGGCGTCATGTTCACATCACGCTTAGTCATCGCTTCTGTTTCCGGGTTGTAGATAGAGTGACATAGCCAGTTCTCATCATCACGCTCAGGGAAATCGAAACGAGCATGTGCGCCACGGCTTTCAGTACGGTAGTTCGCCGCTACGGCTGTAGAGAATGCTGTTTCCATCAAGTTGTCTAGCTCTAGACACTCAATACGTTGCGTGTTGAATTCTGAAGACTTGTCCGCTAGATGTGCATCTTTCAGACGTTCGCGAATCACTTTCAACTCTTCTAGGCCCGTTGCCATTGCATCGCCTTCACGGAATACCGAGAAGCTGTTTTGCATGCAAGCTTGTAGGTCTTTACGGATTTGAACTGGATCTTCACCGCCAGTACTATTTTCCCAACGCATTGTACGCGCTAGAGATGCTTCAATATCAGATTCAGTTGCAGGACGTGCCTCAGCTTGCGCTGCGAGCGTTTCGCCAAGGTGCAAGCCAGTCGCGCGACCAAATACAACTAAGTCTAGTAATGAGTTACCGCCTAGACGGTTTGCTCCGTGTACTGATACAGAAGCAATCTCACCACATGCATATAGACCTTGTACTTCCATCTCGCTGCCGTCAGCCTTTTGCTTGATTGCTTGGCCAGACACTTGAGTCGGTACACCACCCATCATGTAGTGACAGGTTGGAATCACTGGAATTGGCTCTTTCACTGGATCAACGTGCGCGAAAGTACGAGACAGCTCACAAATACCAGGCAGACGTGACTCAAGCACTTCTTTACCAAGGTGATCCAACTTCAGCTTAATGTGTGGACCCCAAGGGCCATCACAACCGCGGCCTTCGCGGATTTCGATCATCATTGAACGTGCAACTACGTCACGACCAGCAAGGTCTTTCGCGTTTGGAGCATAACGTTCCATGAAGCGTTCACCATCTTTATTTAGAAGGTAACCACCTTCACCACGACAACCTTCTGTTACAAGAACACCTGCACCAGCGATACCCGTTGGGTGGAACTGCCACATTTCCATGTCTTGCATAGGTACACCCGCACGCAATGCCATACCTACACCGTCACCAGTGTTGATGTGTGCGTTAGTGGTCGACGCGTAAATACGACCTGCACCACCTGTTGCTAGAATCGTTGCTTTTGATTTGAAGTAACAGATTTCGCCTGTTTCCATACAAATCGCAGTACAGCCCATTACGGCGCCGTCTTGGTTTTTCACCAAGTCTAGTGCATACCATTCCGAGAAAATGGTGGTTTTGTGTTTCACATTTTGTTGGTAAAGCGTATGAAGAAGCGCGTGACCTGTACGGTCCGCAGCTGCTGCTGTACGCGCAGCTTGCTCACCACCAAATTCTTTTGACTGACCACCGAATGGACGTTGGTAGATAGTACCGTTATCAAAACGAGAGAATGGAAGACCCATTTTTTCTAGTTCGATAACGGACTCAGGGCCATTCTTACACATGTATTCAATCGCGTTCTGGTCACCGATGTAATCGGAACCTTTAACAGTATCGTACATGTGCCATTGCCAATCGTCTTTGTGCGAGTTACCCAGAGCAACGGTAATACCGCCCTGTGCAGACACAGTATGAGAACGTGTTGGAAATACTTTTGATAACAAAGCACATGATAGGCCTTGTTCTGAAATTTGTAGTGCAGCGCGCATACCTGCACCACCAGCGCCGATTACTACGGCATCAAACTCACGAACTGGAATAGACACTTACGCACCCCACAGAATAAATAGACCAGAGAAGACATAGCCGAATAGCACGGCAATAACACCAAGTTGCAGTGCGCCACGCAGTTTCGCGCACTTAATGTAATCCGTTAATACCTGCCACAAACCGACCCATGCGTGGATCAGGATCGAGACAAGTGCCAACATGGTGAATACTTTAGTGAAGGTACCACCAAAGAATTGGGTCCAAGATGCGTAAGAGATATCTGAAAATGCACAGAAGCTAATCAGATAAATCGTGTATAGCGTCATAATGATTGCAGTTGCACGAATTAGTAGGAAATCGTGTACACCATTACGACCAAATGAAGATACGTGTTTTACCATACCAAGATCCCCGCCAATAATGATAATACTGCTGTTGCACCAAACGCGACTTTAGCGCTCATCGTGCCAGAATCTAGCTCTTCAAAGTGACCTAGATCCATCAACAAGTGACGGATACCACCTGCAATGTGGTAGGCAAGTGCAGTAAGAATTCCCCACAGGATGAATTTTACGAAGAAGCTATCGACGATGTCAGCGGCTTCCATAAAACCCATTGGGGATGACAGAGAAATGGACAGTAACCACAGTAGTATACCCACCGCAACAAACGTAATTACCCCAGACACACGGTGTAGGATGGATGCGATTGCTGTGATAGGAAAGTGGATGGTCTGTAAATCTAAATTAACAGGTCTTGACTTTCTTTCTTTCACGGGCTTGCTCACTCAGCTCCATTGAGCATTTATTGTTATAACCAATTTCAGCTTCCAAACGTACAAAAGTTAACATCTATTTAACAAATATCGCGAGTAACCACCCAGATAATTGTAAACAACTTGTTAACAATCGGAGTCCAGCAACAAACCTCACTCTTTGTTTCTAGCCCCGAATTTATAAGGATTTAACTAAAATTTTCTTAGCCAATATACGGCGAGCAACATTCTAATACAATTGGTGTAACAAATTATGCTACATAGAACAGATTTTTAACGATTTTCATGAGAAAAATCATAACAAGTGCACACAAAGATGGAGAAAAATTGACTTTAAGCTTTAACAACAGTACAAAAATGGCACATAAACATCCTGGACGGATTAAATAATAAACAAAGGAGATTGTTATGGCGGATAAGAAAGCGACCCTTCATGTTGAAGGTCAAGCGCCAATCGAACTGCCAATTATGGACGGTACGCTAGGTACACCTGTAATTGACGTTCGTAAGCTGGGAGCCAATGGTTACTTTACTTTTGACCCAGGTTTTCTTGCCACTGCATCTTGTGAATCATCAATCACGTATATCGATGGCGGCAAAGGTATTCTTTTGCACCGCGGTTTCCCGATTGATCAATTAGCCAATAACGCAGATTACTTAGAAGTATGTTACATCCTTCTTTATGGTGAAGCCCCTACCCGAGAGCAATACGAGCAATTCAAAACGACCGTTACTCGCCATACTATGGTCCACGAACAAATCGCAAGCTTTTTCCATGGCTTCCGACGTGATGCTCACCCAATGGCAGTAATGTGTGGTGTAGTCGGTGCACTTGCAGCCTTCTACCACGACTCTCTTGACATCAACAACGACGAGCACCGTGAGATCGCGGCGTACCGTCTGCTATCGAAGATGCCGACACTGGCTGCAATGTGTTACAAATACTCTATCGGTCAGCCATTTATCTACCCACGCAACGATTTGAGCTACGCAGAAAACTTCCTACACATGATGTTCGCAAACCCTTGCGAAGAGTATGAAGTAAATCCTGTCGTTGCGCGTGCGATGGATAAAATCTTCACGCTACACGCGGATCACGAACAGAATGCGTCGACGTCAACTGTACGTCTAGCTGGCTCTTCTGGTGCTAACCCATTTGCATGTATTGCCGCTGGTATTGCATCACTTTGGGGACCTGCTCACGGTGGTGCAAACGAAGCGTGCTTGAGAATGCTAGAAGAGATTGGCAGCGTCGATAACATCCCTGAGTATGTAGACCGCGCGAAAGACAAAGATGACCCATTCCGCTTAATGGGCTTTGGTCACCGCGTTTATAAAAACTACGATCCACGTGCGACAGTAATGCGCGAAACGTGTCATGAAGTTCTCAAAGAGCTAAACATTCAAGACCCTCTACTAGATGTAGCAATGGAACTTGAGCGCATTGCGCTTTCTGATGAGTACTTCGTTTCTAAGAAGCTGTACCCGAACGTAGACTTCTACTCAGGTATCATTCTTAAAGCGATTGGTATTCCAGTTTCTATGTTTACGGTTATCTTCGCGATTTCTCGTACCATCGGCTGGATTGCTCACTGGAACGAAATGCACAGCGATCCACTGAACCGCATCGGTCGTCCTCGTCAGCTATACACTGGTGAGACACAGCGTGAGTTTTCTCCACTTCACGAACGTGAATGATATTTTTAGTTAGAAGATAAACAAAAGGGTTGAGATTTTGTCTCAACCCTTTTTCTTTTCAGCGTCTCACGTTATGAATAGCGAACACTAAACCGGATTATCAATATCGATAAACTCCACATGTAGGCCGTATTCATCCGCTAGCCATTTTCCTAAAGCCTGAACACCATAACGCTCAGTAGCATGATGACCTGCAGCAAAGTAATGAATGTCCATTTCTCGCGCAGTATAGGTTGTACGCTCAGAAATTTCGCCAGAGATAAACGCATCTAATTCGTGTTGTACAGCAAGCTCAATAAAATCCTGCCCTCCACCAGTGCACCAACCGACCGTCTCAATCATCTTATCGGTATTCTCTGGAGCAATATGCAGTGGTTCTCTATCAAGAACTTGATTGATCTTGCTCGCAAATTCAGCACCAGACATCGGTTTTTTCAAGCGTCCAAACATGGCTACTGATTGAGGATGTCCTTCAAGCCCACCTTCTACTTCTATTTCAAGTAAGCGAGCTAATTCGGCGTTGTTGCCTAGCTCTGGGTGAATATCCAGAGGAAGGTGATAACCATATAAGTTGATATCGTTTTTGATCAGACTACGAATTCGTTTACCTTTCATACCACGAATTGGCTCAGGTTCACCTTTCCAGAAATAACCGTGATGAACGAGTAATGCGTCTGCATTAAGCTCAATCGCTTTATCGATTAAGGCTTGGGAGGCAGTTACGCCAGTGATAATACGCTTTACGGCTGGCGTCCCTTCTACCTGTAACCCGTTTGGTGCGTAATCTTTAATTAACTGCGGTGACAGTTTGTCATTAAGAATCTGTTCTAGCTTTAAGTTATTCATTATTACTTCCAATTTCTAGCGCATGTAAACCTAAATAACCTCTCGATGAAATCAGACCGAGAGTGTGCAACCTAGTTGATACAACAACGTTTTGACATCTGGCACCTTGATATCATTTAGGTATTTAAAGTGTATCTCGAACCCTAATATCGATGCTAGCCACCCTACCCTCAAAAGCAAATTTAGTTACAATAACAAAGCTTGTCGCCTCACCATACATTTAGGGATACGGATGAACCAACTGCAACGCTTTTACCAATGGATCGCCACTTCACCTCCTCTTTTCAAGTTACGCCCTCCGTTTGCAACCTTAGAGGATCTTACGGTAACGCCTTTAAAGAACACTGAGCAATACAATGGTAATCCAAGATTGGGCTTTTTATATCAGCACTTATGCACTGCAGTTCTCTCTAGTTCAGAACGATATCAGGTTATCGCGGAAGAGGTTCAGTTAAACGACATCGAAGGTAAGACCATTGGTGCTATCGACTTGGTGTTGCGGAATACAGAATCAAATCAAGTAGAACACTGGGAAGTGGCGATTAAGTTTTATCTTCTTTATAACGGCGTTTGGTATGGTCCGAATGCTCACGACCAGCTGCATACAAAACTGAATAGAATGCTTACTCATCAATTGAAAATGAGCGATCGCCCGGAATTTCAAAAAATAATTCCGTTAAACGACGCCCCACAAGAGCATCTATTGATGCAAGGACGACTCTATATTAATCCGTTTACTCCAGAGCCAACTCCTAGCGAGTGCTTGGGTTATGAACTAAATCCAAGTCAGATTAGTGGTTACTGGTGCTACCAGAGCCAATGGGAGTTAATCGGTAAGCCACTTTATCATTTACACAAACCATGCTGGGCGATTGGTACGGACGATTTATCTCAACCCATTGAAAAGCCTTCAGACCGATTTGTACATGCACAAACGGAGGACGGTCAATTCTGGTTTGTGGTACCGGATTCTTGGCCCGGAAACAACTCAGTTCAGGAATCTTAAAACGCAAAAGGGTTGATGCTTGCACATCAACCCTTTGTTTTCTAAATCGACTATTGAATGGTTTACAGGCCGGCAGCTGCAAACACTTGATTAACGATCTCTTGTGCTTCTGCTTCGATTTGTTTTAGGTGCTCTTCACCTTTGAAGCTTTCACAGTAAATCTTGTAGATGTCCTCTGTGCCTGATGGACGAGCAGCAAACCAGCCGTTGGCAGTCGTTACTTTTAGACCACCGATTGCAGCACCATTACCAGGCGCATGCGTGAGACGAGCCGTAATTGGATCACCCGCTAGTGTTTCAGCCGCGACCATTTCTGGTGACAACTTCTTCAGTACGTCTTTTTGAGGGCCATTCGCTACAGCTTGAATACGGTTGTATTTCGACTCACCGTGTTTCGCCGCTAGCTCTTCATAGTAGTCTTGTGGGTTCTTACCCGTTACCGCAGTGATCTCTGCCGCTAGAAGACATAACAAGATGCCGTCTTTGTCTGTTGACCAAGGCGTACCATCTTTACAAAGAAAAGATGCCCCGGCACTTTCTTCGCCACCGAAGCCGAATTTACCGGTGTACAGACCATCAACAAACCATTTAAAGCCTACTGGTACTTCACATAGCTCACGACCTAGATCCGCAACAACACGGTCAATCAGTGCACTTGATACTAGTGTTTTACCAACAGCTACATCTTTACCCCATGCGTCACGATGGCGGTATAGGTAGTCGATACAAACGGCTAAGAAGTGGTTCGGGTTCATCAAACCTTTTGGCGTAACGATACCGTGACGGTCGTAGTCAGGATCGTTACCAAATGCTAAATCGTATTCGTCTTTCAGTGCCAATAGACCCGCCATTGCGCATGGAGAAGAACAGTCCATACGTACAACGCCGTCTTTATCGAGAGACATGAATTGGAAAGAAGGATCAATCGCTTCACTTACTAGCGTTAGGTCTAGGTTGTATGCCTGACCAATTTGACGCCAGTAATCGATGCCGCTGCCACCCAATGGATCTACACCAATCTTCAGATTTGCTTTTTGGATTGCTTCCATATCGATAACGTTCACCAGATCATCGATATAGGGTTTAACCAAGTCCATCTCCACAAACAGATCCGATGCTTTTGCTTCTGCTAGTGGTAAGCGTTTAACACCTTGTAAACCTTCGGCAATCAGTGCGTTCGCACGATCTTCGATAGCTTGAGTCAACTCAGCTTCTGCTGGACCACCGTGAGTCGGATTGTATTTGATACCGCCGTCTTGTGGTGGGTTATGAGATGGTGTAATCACAATACCGTCTGCTTTTTCATCGTGCTTGATGTTGTAAGTCAGAATTGCGTGCGAGATACCTGGTGTTGGCGTGTAGCCGTTATCCTGCTGTACGATGACTTTTACGCCATTCGCAATCAAAACTTCAATCACGCTAGAAAATGCAGGTTCAGACAAAGCATGCGTGTCTTTACCGACAAACAAAGGACCTGTGGTCCCTTGCTGGGCACGAACTTCTGCAACCGCTTGAGCAATAGCCAAAATGTGGTTTTCGTTAAATGTATGCTTATCAGCGGTACCACGGTGACCTGATGTGCCGAATTGAACCTTGTGATCGGGGTTCTTAGCATCAGGTTGAAGCAAGAAGTAATTGGCAACAAGTGCCGGAATATTATGAAGATCTTCCTGCTGCGCTTTTTGCCCAGCACGAGGGTGCATAGCCATGTTTGACATCCTTTCTTTAAATACAAATAAAATTAAAAAAGCCTCATAATATCCGCTAACTGCGACACATTATGAGGCTTCTATCAGGTTTCTTAGATTGAACCTGTTACTTTTTCTATTAAGTCAGGTTGGTACCCCATGTGTGTCATCACTTGTTCAACCATCTGTCTTTTACGACTGGTATTGTTGTTCGTGATAACCCAAAACGGTGTGCCAGGAATGGCTTTTGGCTTGGTCGTGTTGCCATTTGCCAACAAGGTTTCTTCATTATCTGCAAAGTACACGCGTTTGCGCCCCTTTACATTCGTAGCCTGCGCGAAACCTTCTGGATTTAATTTATGTAAGGTCGATAGTACTAACATAAAGCGATCAATCGCTTTTTTTAGACCGGCAAACTCATCAGAAATAAGCAGCGAACGCATTTCTTTCACTACATCAACAGATTCCGTTTTACCCGCATCTTTACTTACTACAATCCCTTGTGGCTTCTCTACTACAGGCGCGGCTTCAGCTTCCTGCAACTGACCATCAAGGTTTAAAAGGCGTCGCAAAATATCCGAGGCGCTTTCACCGATATGCTTAGTTTGGCTAGCAATGTAACGGTATAGATCCTCATCAACCTCAATTGTTTTCATTCGCTTTTCACATTCTCAATGTTTAAACTCTGGGGGATTATAACGAGATCCTCTCGGATACTCCACGTTAAACCCATCACGAATAAGATAAAATGTCAGCATTACTCAACTATAAGCAGGAAGGCCAAGGCCAAACAGTTGTTTTGATTCACGGATTGTTTGGTAGTTTAAGTAATCTGGGTCTACTAGCCCGCGATCTTATTAAAGATCACACGGTGATCAGTATTGATCTGAGAAATCACGGCCTCTCTTTTCACTCAAACATTCATAATTACGCCGACATGGCAAAAGATGTGGCACAACTCCTACAACACTTAAATGTTGATCCATCTATTATTATTGGGCATTCAATGGGTGGAAAGGTCGCGATGACACTGGTGGACATTGCTCCAGAGCTCGTCAAACAGTTGGTTGTGCTCGACATGGCACCTGTCGCCTACACAGCAAACCGTCACGACAATGTGTTTAATGGTTTACACGCCGTAATTAACGAAAAGCCAGCAAGCCGTCAACAAGCGATGGATATCCTAGCTCAACATGTGGAGATCGACGGTGTAAGACAATTTCTCTCTAAGTCACTATACAAAAATGGCGATAAAATGGACTGGCGGTTTAACGTACCGAGCCTTTTTGAGAATTACGCACAAATTATCGGCTGGCAGGAAATTGCCCCAACAGACATACCCACTCTGTTTGTTAAAGGTGGTGATTCCGATTACTTAATGCCAGAGCACCAACCTGCGGTGCAAAAACAGTTCAAACAAGCAAAAGCACATATTATCGCTAATACTGGCCACTGGCTTCACGCCGAAAAACCGGCTGAAGTAATGAGAGTCATTCGGAAATACATTTCGAGTTAACAAATTCGAAAAGCAACAATAGATTATTGAAATAACCCTTCTTGTAGTGCATTAACTTTACCGTTTAACAGTGGTATAGTGCGCCCAAGATTTTTCGGCATGAAGGGCTAAAATGCTTTACGACTATATGGATATGCTCGAGTCTATTGGGCTCGATCTTCTTTTTGCTGCTATCTTCTTTTTCATCGGGATGGCGATAAAAGATGTGCTAAAGCAAGGCAATGTACCTGTTTTTGGTCGTCGTATTGTGTGGTTAGTCCTTTTCCTAGGCTGTGCTGGCTTTATTGCAAAAGGTGTAATTCAGCTAACTTGGGAAGGCTCTGGGTTAGGTTAAACCCTTAGTACCATCGCCAATAACAAACAATGTAAAGGTATAGACTCTATGGCAAGTGTAGGTATCTTCTTCGGTAGCGACACAGGTAATACTGAAGCCGTTGCAAAGATGATTCAAAAGCAACTAGGTAAGCATCTAGTTCACGTTCAAGACATCGCGAAAAGCAGCAAAGAAGACATTGATAACTTCGATCTTCTTCTTCTAGGTATCCCAACTTGGTACTACGGCGAAGCACAATGTGATTGGGATGATTTCTTCCCTGAACTTGAGCAAATCGACTTCTCTACTAAGCTAGTGGCTATCTTTGGCTGTGGCGACCAAGAGGACTACGCAGAGTACTTCTGTGACGCGATGGGCACAGTACGTGATATCGTTGAGTCTAAAGGTGGCACAATTCTTGGCCATACTTCAACAGAAGGCTACGAATTTGAAGCGTCTAAAGCACTTGTTGAAGGTGACGACAGCCAATTCGTAGGTCTATGTATCGATGAAGACCGTCAACCGGAACTGACTGACGAACGTGTTGAGAACTGGGTTAAACAGATTTACGAAGAAATGTGTTTAGCTGAGCTTGAAGGCTAAATAAATCGAATTATACAAAGACCTCCGATTGGAGGTCTTTTTGTATATTTTCACAAAGCATCGGTGAGCACTTCCTCTTCGCGATACTGAGGTTTCTTTCTTACATAAAGCTTGCGTTGAACCTCTGAAACCACGTTCCCTTGTTTGTCTTTTACATGGGTAATAAATTCAGGAAAACACTTTTCTCCATTCCGTGTCATTTGATAAATGTTTTCTAGCATTCCTTCAGTGACCTCAAATTCTGCAAATAAATCACTTTGCCCTGGCTTAATAAAGTTAATACTCGCCTCTTTATCCCACACGTAATACTCCTCGCGTAGAATCCCCATCAGCATCAACGAGTAAATGGGATCAGTTAAAGAGAAAATACTGCCACCATACTGAGTACGATTGGCGTTTTTATTCCACCAGCGAAGTTTCAAACGCACCTTCACGGTACGAAAGTCTTCAGAAATATGTAAGATTTTAATACCAGCGCCCCAAAAAGGTGGCCAAATATTGAGTGCGAATTTTACAATTCCTGGTTTGTATATCTTCGCAAGTCGCTTATTCATCGCAGTCCGTGCCCTCTCTAAGCTCAATGTTACAAAGTTGTAACTGGTCAGATCTGTAATATAATCGACCTGTTTCTAATTTACAAAAAGATTCTATTAACCCTTTGAAGTTCGTGGTTTAATGTTCTGAGCGCTTATCCTATAATGGTAGGAAGATTGAATTCTGTTAAATCGCTGCAGATGATCCAACGGGAAAGTATATGTCAGATAATAATCAGGCGCTGAAGGATGCGGGTTTAAAAGTAACCCTTCCAAGGCTAAAAATTCTAGAAGTACTTCAGCAGCCAGACTGCCAGCACATCAGTGCTGAAGATTTGTACAAAAAGTTGATTGATCTAGGTGAAGAGATTGGCCTAGCAACTGTTTACCGAGTTCTAAACCAATTCGATGATGCTGGTATTGTAACTCGTCACCACTTTGAAGGTGGTAAGTCAGTCTTCGAATTATCGACTCAACATCACCACGACCATCTAGTGTGCCTAGACTGTGGTGAGGTAATTGAATTTTCTGACGATCTTATTGAAGAACGTCAAAAAGAGATTGCAGCTAAGTACAATGTCACGCTAACAAACCACAGCTTATACTTGTACGGCAAGTGTAGTGATGGTGGTTGTAAAGACAATCCAGATGCACACAAACCAAAAAAATAACGGTTTGTTGATTTAAAATAAACGTCAGCTCATGCTGGCGTTTTTTGTTTCTGAGGGCGATATCTTTCAATAGCTGAATTGCCGTACCAACTTTTGTAAAGCGTCGATTAGACTTACCAATTCAAACCTTAATAAACATCATTGTTTTGCCTCCAAACCGAACATTTATCAAACGTCCCTCGTTCTTAAGCAACTCCCTACACTACCTATAACCGCCGCATTACGATAATGAGAATAAAAAAATGCCAGCATTTGCTGGCATTTTTATCGGTTTTTGCATTAATCGAGATTATTGGTTCTCAATTTTTGCCCAAGTATCACGTAGACCAACCGTGCGGTTGAATACTAGTTTATCTGCTGAAGAATCTTTCGAGTCTGCGCAGAAGTAACCCATACGCTCAAACTGGTAGCCTTTTTCTGCTACTGCAGACGCTAAGCTAGGCTCTACAAAACCATTGATCACAACTAATGATTCAGGGTTGATTGTAGAAGCAAAGTCTTCTGCTGCACCCGGGTTTGGAACCGTAAATAGACGATCGTACAGACGGATTTCCGCTGGTAATGCTTTATCAGCTGATACCCAATGAATCACACCTTTTACTTTACGGCCATCAGCCGGGTTCTTACCTAGTGTGTCTGCATCGTAAGAACAGAAGATAGTCGTGATGTTGCCTTCGGCATCTTTTTCAACGCGCTCTGCTTTGATCACGTAAGCACC
This sequence comes from Vibrio sp. M60_M70, assembly GCF_037162085.1. Classification (NCBI taxonomy): domain Bacteria; kingdom Pseudomonadati; phylum Pseudomonadota; class Gammaproteobacteria; order Vibrionales; family Vibrionaceae; genus Vibrio; species Vibrio sp. M60_M70. The sequence goes on along the minus strand of NZ_JARLUL010000001.1, from coordinate 931,360 downwards.
ACGTAAGCGAACTTCTTTACCTAGCACTAAACGCTTGTACTTTTTGTTCGCCTCTTCACGGAAGTCTTCACGCTCAATCCACAACTCTCGAGTGAATGGTACTTCACGCACACCCATCTCTGGTTTGTTTGGGTGATTAGCAACCGTCAAGTTTTCTACTGCACCTTCTTCAAAGTTTTCGATAACAACTTTAACAGGATCCAGCACAGCCATTGCACGCGGAGCGTTCTCGTTTAGGTCATCACGAATACAAGATTCTAGTGAGCTAAACTCGATCATATTTTCTTGCTTCGTTACACCAATACGCTTACAGAACTCACGGATAGATGCTGGCGTGAAGCCACGACGACGCAGACCTGAGACTGTTGGCATACGTGGGTCATCCCAACCGTTAACCAGTGTTTCAGTGACGAGTTGATTAAGCTTACGCTTAGACATCACTGTGTACTCAAGGTTTAAGCGACTGAACTCGTATTGATGCGGACGGCTTTCGATCGTGATGTTGTCCAGAACCCAGTCGTACAGACGACGGTTATCCATAAACTCAAGCGTACAGATAGAGTGTGTAATGCCTTCTAATGCATCAGAGATACAGTGCGTGAAGTCGTACATTGGGTAAATGCACCACTTATCACCAGTTTGGTGGTGCGTAGCAAAACGCACACGGTATAAAACTGGATCGCGCATAACCATGAATGAAGAACCCATGTCAATCTTGGCACGAAGACACGCTTTACCTTCTTCAAATTCACCAGCGCGCATTTTTTCAAATAACGCTAAGTTCTCTTCAACAGAACGGTCACGGTATGGGCTTGGTTTACCTGGCGCCTTTAGCGTGCCACGGTATTCACGAATCTGCTCTGGACTTAGCTCATCTACGTACGCTAAGCCTTTGTTAATCAATTCAATTGCATATTCGTAAAGCTTATCGAAGTAGTTTGATGAGTAACATACTTCACCACTCCACTCAAAGCCCAACCAGTTTACATCTTTCTTGATAGACTCAACGTATTCGATGTCTTCTTTTTCAGGGTTCGTATCGTCGAAACGTAGATTACATTGACCCTGGTAGTCCTGAGCAATACCGAAGTTCAAACAGATAGACTTAGCATGACCGATATGCAGGTAGCCATTTGGCTCCGGCGGGAATCGAGTATGCACGCTAGTGTGTTTACCATCCGCTAGATCTTTATCAATGATCTGGCGAATAAAGTTTGATGGACGAGCATCAGCTTCACTCATCTATAGCACCTCAAAAATATTAGTATTGTCAGAGAAAACGGAACTCTGCATCCAAGTATGGTTTTGCAGAGTACATTGTTTCTAATGATCCACAATTCTAAGCAATTAGACAACAAGAACTCGCGCTAAAACGACAATATTTATCGAGTTAGAGCGAAAGCACAGCAGATTCAAAGTGCCAAAACAAAAAAAGACCTCCCGAGGGAGGTCTTTAGTCAGATATCAGTTCGATGTAATTAAGGCAATTTTACATTCGATAGGTCTTCATTAGCACCGATTGCTTTCATTTCGCCAGCAACGATTTCAGCTAGAGGGCCAAGGATAACTTGAAGGTTGTTTTCACCAAGTTTAACCACACCTTTCGCACCCAGTTTCTTCAGTACTTCCTCATCAGCGACTGAACGATCTTTTAGCGTCAAGCGTAGTCGAGTGATACATGCGTCGATTGAAGTTAGGTTGTCATGACCGCCAAGTGCTTTTAAGTATTGGCGAGCTAGGTCACCACTTTTCTTCTCACCAGCAGGCGCTGCAGCTTCGCTGTCGTCATCTTCACGACCAGGCGATTTCAAGTTGAATGCGCGGATTGCGAAGCTGAATGTGAAGAAGTATAGAGCACCAAAGCCAAGACCAACTGCACCAAGTAGTAGCGGTTTAGTTGCTAGACCGTAGTTCAACAAGTAGTCAATTAGACCAGCTGAGAATGTGAAGCCGTGTAGCGTACCAAGCATGTTAGCAACAACTAGCGACAGACCAGTGAACACTGCGTGAATCGCGTATAGTGCAGGCGCTAGGAATACGAACATGAACTCTAGAGGCTCTGTGATACCAGTTAGGAATGAACAGAATGCAACAGAGAACAATGCACCACCAACTTGGCTACGTTTCTCAGCAGGAGCCGCTAGGTACATTGCAAGCGCCGCACCAGGTAGGCCGAACATCATTACTGGGAAGAAACCGTTCATGAACACACCAGCGCTCTTATCGCCGCCGAAGAAACGGTGTAGGTCACCAGATTTAACTGTTTCAGTTACTTCCTTCACTGTTGCAGTGATTTCAGGAGTGACAGAGTTAGCGAATTCAAATGTATGAGTTTGACCAGCCACAAGCGTTTTCGCTAGCGCAGGATCCACACACAGTTGTTGTAGAGCAGGAAGCGCTTGACCCGCAGCATTTGCACCAGTTACTAGCACTTCTTGACAAGACCCCATACCAAACCAGAAGAATGAGTTAAGTACGTGGTGTAGACCTACAGGAATAAGGGCTCGGTTCAGTGTACCGTAGATAAACTGACCAATAGCGCCAGAAGTTGAGATGCCATGAGCAAGCGCATCTAGACCACCTTGAATTGTTGGCCATACAATGCCACCAACTGCACCAGCAACTAAAGCGAATAGACCTGCCATAATCGGCACTAAACGTTTACCAGAGAAGAAAGCAAGCCACTCAGGAAGACGTGTAGCATGGAAAGCGTTGTAAGAGTGGCCAGCAATAATACCTGCGATGATACCACCAAAGAACGACATGTTTACTGATGCATCAATTGTTGACGCTGTCGCTGTCAGTACAAAGTACGCAACTGCACCAGCAAGGCCAGCTGCACCTTGACCGTCTTTAGATAGACCGATCGCAATACCAAGGCCAAACAACAATGGAAGGTTAGAAAAGATTGAGTTACCTGCTTGTGCCATAAATGCGATGTCAAAAACATCCGGCTGGCCCAAGCGCAGTAACAAGCCTGCGATTGGCAAAGTCGCAATAGGAAGCATAAGAGCTTTACCTAACTTCTGCGCGTATCCGAGAATATTCACCTTAAGTTCCCCCTATAGGATTAGATGTTATGTTGAATGACTTATTTCAGTCGTCCAATTTAGTCATCCTCAGTTTATGACATTAATTTTGCTCCGCAAATTAAAAGCTCACCGTTTGTGATCATAATCACCACAATTTGCCCTTTCGGAAGGTTTTTGCTAGCGAGATCATAAAACTTATTTTATTATACGAAAAAATGGCGTTTTAAAGATAATATTCTCGCACTTTATGCAAGGCAGAATCAGTGTTATTTTGGTATCTAGGCGGGTAAATCACTGTAACTTTGCTCTGAAAAAGAATCATAAAAAACCATACAATTATTACTTTTCAGTTAGTTACTATGACAATAACATCGATAAAACGCGACTTGCTGTATGTGACTCGTTATCTAATTCAGTGATACAAACTAAGTACCCATATGACTAAAGCAGTCTCCACTTAGGTAACGATATAGAAATTGAATTCTCATCTATAAGGACTAGCTGACTATGTACGCGCTAAGTAACTGTAAAATTTATACCGGTAGTGATGTTCTTACCGATCATGCGGTCATCATCGAAAACGACCTTATTCAATCTATTGTGCCGGTTGCAGAGCTACCTCAGGGCATCGAAGTGAAAGACCTCGCAGGCGCAAACCTAAGTCCGGGCTTTATCGACCTACAACTGAATGGCTGTGGCGGTGTAATGCTAAACGATGCAATCACACCGGAAACCATGCAAATCATGCACGAAGCAAACCTCAAGTCCGGCTGTACTAGCTTCTTACCAACGCTCATTACTTCATCAGACGAAGATATGCGAACTGCAATTTCTGCCGCTCGTGAATATCATAACCAATATCAAAACCAATCACTTGGTCTACACCTAGAAGGCCCTTATCTTAACGTCGCGAAAAAAGGTATCCACAACGTCGATTTTATTCGCCCGTCAGATGAAAGCATGATTGATCTGATCTGCGCAAACGCCGACATCATCGCTAAAGTAACGCTTGCACCAGAGCAAAACGATCCAGAGCATATTGCACGATTAAAAGCAGCCGGCATCGTAGTTTCTATTGGTCATACAAATGCGACCTACGCCGAAGCGCGTAAAGGCTTTGAAGCAGGTATTACTTTTGCCACACACCTATTTAATGCGATGACACCTATGGTTGGTCGTGAACCTGGAGTTGTTGGTGCAATTTATGATACGCCTGACGTTTATGCTGGCATTATTGCTGATGGTTTCCACGTAGACTACGCAAACATCCGAATTGCTCATAAAATCAAAGGTGAAAAGCTTGTTTTGGTGACGGATGCCACAGCTCCAGCAGGTGCTAACATTGATCACTTTATTTTTGTCGGTAAGAAAGTATATTACCGAGATGGTAAGTGTGTTGATGAAAACGGCACACTAGGCGGCTCAGCTTTGACAATGATAGAAGCAGTTCAGAATTCAGTTGAGCACGCGGGGATCGCTTTAGACGAAGCTCTACGAATGGCCACGTTATACCCAGCAACTGCAATTGGTGTTGAGGATCGCCTTGGCCGAGTTCGAAAAGGGATGGTTGCAAACCTAACCATTTTCGATCGTGACTTCAAAGTAAAAGCGACGGTTGTTAACGGACAATACGAGCAAAATTAAGCATGAATGGCGGACAGATTGGTAATGTAGATTTAGTAAAACAGCTTAACAGCGCTGCGGTATATAGGCTGATTGATCAGCAAGGTCCTATCTCCCGTATTCAAGTCGCAGATGTGAGCCAGCTCGCACCTGCTAGTGTTACCAAAATAACCCGCCAACTTTTAGAGCGCGGCCTTATTAAAGAGGTCGCCCAGCAAGCTTCAACTGGTGGTCGTCGTGCAATCTCTCTGACCACCGAAGTCAAACCCTTCCACTCTATTGCGGTTCGTTTAGGTCGAGATTACGTACAATTTTGTTTGTACGATTTAGGTGGCACTGCACTTGCGGAAGATCAACACGAACTGCATTACACCAACCAAGCTGACTTGATCGCTGGGCTTATCGATTTACTTAAAGACTTCGTAAACCGTTGCGAAGACAAAATTGATCAGCTCATCGCAATTGGTATTACGCTACCGGGCCTTGTAAACCCAACAACAGGCGTAGTTGAGTACATGCCGAATACCGATATCGATAATCTGGCGCTGGGTGAAATTGTTGGAGAGAAGTTTAATACCGCATGCTTTGTTGGGAATGACGTACGTGGCATGGCGTTAGCGGAGCACTACTTTGGGGCAAGCCAAGACTGTCAGGACTCCATTTTAGTTAGCGTTCACCGCGGTACTGGTGCAGGTATTATCGTTAACGGCCAGGTTTTTCTTGGTTTTAACCGCAACGTCGGTGAAATTGGTCATATCCAAATCGATCCGCTTGGTGAACAGTGCCAATGTGGGAACTTTGGTTGCTTAGAAACCGTAGCAGCGAACCCAGCTATTATCCAACGAGTAAAACAACTGATTGCTCAAGGCTATGAGTCAAGCTTGACTGACCTTGAAAACATCACGATTGAAGCAGTGTGTCAGCATGCAATGGATGGTGACGAACTTGCAAAGCAGAGTTTAGTGCGAGTGGGTAACCAGTTAGGTAAAGCGATTGCAATTACCGTTAACTTGTTTAATCCTCAGAAAATTGTCATTGCGGGCGACATTACTGCCGCACAAGACATAGTCTTCCCTGCCATTCAACGCAATGTCGAAAATCAATCTCTCAAAACTTTCCATAACGACCTTCCTATCGTGGCTTCACACATTGATAAGCAGCCAACGATGGGCGCATTTGCGATGATTAAACGCGCAATGCTAAACGGAGTTTTGTTACAAAAGTTACTTGAAGACTAAGTTTATACAACTAATTGAGTTACAATCTCGGGCTGTGTTTTCACAGCCCGTTTTTGTATATCAGGAATACAGCTCAACAGTATGGAAATTATTCTAATTACAACAGCTTTTTTAGCTGGCTTTATTGCGCTTAAATGTAGCCTCCCTCCCCTCGTTGGTTTTCTACTGGCAGGATTTGGTTTGCATGCATTTGGCTATCAAAGCAATGACGTTATCGTCACTCTTGCAGATCTTGGTGTCACTCTTCTTCTATTCACGATCGGACTCAAGCTTGATGTCAAAACGCTACTGTCCAAAGAAATATGGGGAGGAGCGACCGCCCACAACATACTGTCTACCGCTTTTTTTGCACTAGCGCTATCAGGTTTAAAACTACTGGGCTTAACTTCGCTCGCCAGTATGGATAGCGGTCAAATCCTACTTTTAGCTTTTGCACTATCGTTCTCCAGTACCGTTTTTGCCGTAAAAGCATTGCAAGAAAAAGGGGAAATGAACGCTACCTACGGCACACTCGCGATCGGTATCTTGGTTATGCAAGATATTTTTGCCGTGGTATTCCTGACTGCTTCAACTGGCAAAGTCCCAGAATGGTATGCCATTGGTTTGTTCGCATTGCCTTTCCTTCGTCCACTATTCTATAAGCTGTTAGATAAAGTTGGCCACGGCGAAATGCTGGTGCTGTTCGGTATTTTCTTCGCGCTTGTTGTTGGGGCAGGGCTATTCGAACTGGTCGGTATGAAACCAGACTTGGGCGCGCTGATTTTAGGCATGTTGCTCGCAGGCCACCCTAAAGCTTCAGAGCTATCAAAATCGCTATTCAATATGAAGGAGCTGTTCTTAGTCTGCTTCTTTTTAAACATTGGCTTGTCCGCTTCATTGAGCGTCAATGGCGTCGTACTCGCCCTACTATTTATCTTACTGCTGCCTATAAAAGGGCTCTTGTACTTCGTCACGATTAATCACTTTAAGTTTCGAGTACGTACCTCTTTGCTCGCCTCTTTATCGCTGTTCAACTACAGTGAGTTTGGCCTTATAGTCGCAGGGTTGGCCTATAAAATGGGCTGGATGCCAAGCGATATGCTCGCTGCGATTGCGGTTGCGGTGTCTGTGTCCTTTATTATTTCTGCGCCACTTAACCGCCTTAGCCACAAAATTTATCAACACTCCGGCAAGTGGCTGCAAGAGACAGCCGCAGAAAAGCTTAACCAGCGTGACCAACTCATTAACCCTGGGCATGCCCAGGTATTGATCTTAGGCATGGGGCGCATCGGGACTGGGGCCTATGATGAATTACGTGCGCGCTATGGCAAAATTTCACTAGGCATAGAAATTCGTGAAGATGCAGCACATCAGCACCGTTCAGAGGGAAGAAACGTGATCGCTGGCGATGCCACAGACCCAGATTTTTGGGAACGAATTTTAGATACAGGCCATGTCAAACTGGTGCTGCTTGCCATGCCTCATCATCAAGGTAACCAAACCGCACTTGAGCAGCTTAAACGCAGAAAATATAAAGGGCAAATAGCTGCTATCGCCGAGTACCCAGATCAGTTGGAAGGTTTGCTGGAAAGCGGAGTTGACGCCGCATTCAATATATACAGTGAAGCAGGTAGCGGTTTTGCTCGACATGTGTGTAAACAACTTGAACCTCAGTTCACACCAATAAAATAAGCAACCATACTAATATTTTTTAAAAGCCTTTCTATCAATAGAAAGGCTTTTTTGTATGGTTTTTATACCAAACCTTGATTCCATTCACCAAACCAGCCATTAAATTAAATAATATTTACACAACAAGGCTTTTTATCATTTTTATAATCACAAAACGTTGCTTTTTTTACTAGTAATGGCAAATTGAAGCCATACCGATTAGAAATTATTTAGTTTAGTAAGGATGTAGTATGTGTTCAGTATTTGGCATTTTAGACATTAAAAGCGATGCAGCCGCATTGCGCCCTATCGCATTAGAAATGTCGAAAAAACTTCGTCATCGTGGCCCTGACTGGTCTGGGATTTACTCTTCAGAGCGCGCTATTTTAGCGCATGAGCGCTTGGCGATTGTTGGTCTAAATAGTGGTGCACAACCGCTATACAGCCCTGATAAAAAGCTCATCCTTGCAGTCAATGGTGAAATCTACAACCATAAAGAAATTCGTGCTCGTTACGAAGGAAAATACGAGTTTCAAACCGATTCAGACTGTGAAGTCATTCTTGCACTGTACCAAGATATGGGTGCAGATCTCCTTGAAGAACTAAACGGTATTTTCGCTTTTGTTCTGTACGATGAAGAAAAAGACGAATACTTAGTCGGTCGCGACCACATTGGCATTATCCCTCTTTATCAAGGTCATGATGAGCATGGCAACTACTATGTTGCATCAGAGATGAAGGCACTTGTTCCAGTATGTAAAACAGTGAGCGAGTTCCCTCCTGGTAGCTACTACAGTTCAAAAGATGCCGAGCCAACGCGTTACTATGTTCGTGACTGGAACGAATACGCTGCTGTTCAAGGTAACACCACCAGCAAAGAAGAACTGACTGAAGCACTAGAAGCAGCGGTTAAACGCCAACTAATGACGGATGTTCCATATGGTGTTTTACTATCAGGTGGTTTAGATTCATCCATCACCTCTGCTGTGGCTAAACGTTTTGCTGCAATGCGAATTGAAGACGATGAAAAGTCAGAAGCTTGGTGGCCACAACTGCACTCTTTCGCTGTTGGCCTAGAAGGCGCGCCTGACCTGAAAGCCGCTCGCGAAGTTGCCGACCAAATCGGTACCGTTCACCATGAAATGACTTATACAATTCAAGAAGGTCTCGACGCGATTCGCGACGTGATTTACCACATCGAAACGTACGATGTGACCACCATCCGCGCATCCACACCTATGTTCTTAATGGGTCGTAAGATCAAAGCGATGGGCATCAAGATGGTATTGTCTGGTGAAGGTGCAGATGAGATCTTTGGTGGTTACCTATATTTCCACAAAGCACCAAACGCGAAAGAGTTCCACGAAGAAACGGTACGTAAGCTGCTTGCTCTGAACATGTTTGACTGCGCGCGCGCAAACAAATCGCTAGCGGCATGGGGGTTGAAGGCCGAGTACCGTTCCTTGATAAAGAGTTTATCGACGTTGCAATGCGCCTAAACCCAGCAGATAAGATGTGTGGCAACGGCAAAATGGAAAAACACATTCTACGCGAGTGTTTTGAGCATTACTTGCCAGAGTCGATCGCATGGCGTCAAAAAGAGCAGTTCTCTGATGGCGTAGGTTACAGCTGGATTGATACGTTGAAAGAAGTCGCAGAGCAAAAAGTGACGGATCAGCAGATGGAAACGGCTCAATACCGCTTCCCATACAACACGCCAACCACAAAAGAAGGTTACGTGTACCGAGAAATCTTTGAAGAGCTGTTCCCACTACCTTCAGCGGCTGAGTGTGTGCCAGGTGGTCCTTCAGTAGCTTGTTCATCAGCGAAAGCGATTGAATGGGATGAGTCATTCCAAAACTGTGTAGACCCGTCAGGTCGTGCGGTGCAAACCGTCCATAACGACGCTTACTAAGCGACTAAGTAGGGTGTCATGCCCTACTCCTAATCGGTAACCATCGTTGTTTTGCTAAGCTCGCTAAACAGCGTCCCACTGCTGGTGATTACCAGCAAGATTAAAAAAGAGGTGCCAAAGCACCTCTTTTTTGTTTGTACACATTAGCTATTTCAAGTCTAAATCGCTGTTATCAATACTGACAGGCACTCGTTTAGTGATCATCTGCACTAACATGATTGAGCGTTTCTCACCATCTTGCTCTTGGAAGATAGCATCTATACCTGCAAACTGACCGCTCTTAACTCGGATTTGATCACCTGGTTTTGGCATACACTCAGAAGCGGTATTTTCATTACAGCATTTTTCTAGCTGCATCAACTCAAAGACTAAGTCACCTTGGACTTCTTTCGGTTGAGCACCAAAACGCACAAAATCAACAACCCCTCGAGTGGAGCGGACTGAGGTGAAGTTAGGTCCCTGTTCATAATCAAAGTACGCAAACACATAACAAGGAAACAGCGGCTCTTCGACTTTTTGTCTTTTCCCGCGCAAAATCTTCTCAACTTCTACAGTTGGATAAAAGCACTCTACACCTTGGTTTTCAAGGTGCTGTTTCGCCCTAACCTGCTCCCCACGTTTACAATAAAGTAGATACCAACGTTTCATCTTTTTTACTAGCCAATTCTATTTTGCTTTTATCCTAGCATTAAGCCAAAGTTGAGTCATTGACATTCAGTTTATCTATAAAAGTATGATTATACATCGCTCGCATTAACGGTATCTTTTCAAGAACTTACGAGAAGAAGTCCATAGACAAAAATGGAAATTAAGTTTGTAACACAGCCAACACACCATCATATCATCTGCAAATTCACCCAAAGACAGTCACTTAACAAACAACTTTAGTCGTAATGCAAAATTTTATTGTTTGTCACTCATTAAATTGCAATGTATACGTAGAAGTCGTTAAAAAATGTAATAACTATTATTAGAAGAGCTTATGTCAAACCAACATCAATATTTCGGCCATCCTCGTGGCTTGTTCTTATTGTTCGGTACTGAACTGTGGGAACGCTTTTCTTACTACGCAATGCGCGCCATTCTAGTACTTTACCTTACAGATACAACGATGAATGGCGGCCTTGGCTGGTCAACCAAAGACGCACTAGACCTATACGGTATTTATACTGGTCTTGTGTATATCACACCTCTCATCGGAGGTTACTTAGCGGATAACTATCTAGGTCAACGCCGTTCAATTTTGCTTGGTGGCGCGTTAATGGCTATCGGCCAGTTTACACTCGCACTTCCTGCTGACGCTCTGGGTATTGGTTCGCTACACAGTTTCTATTTAGGTCTTGGTCTGCTTATCACTGGTAACGGCCTCTTTAAGCCGAATATCTCAACCATGGTTGGCGATTTATATAAAGAGGGTGACAACCGTCGTGACGGCGCATTCACTATCTTTTATATGGGTATCAACTTAGGTGCGTTACTTGCCGGCGTCGTTTCTGGCTCTGTGACAACCTCGTACGGTTGGAAAGCTGGTTTTGTGGCCGCAGGTGTAGGTATGATTATTAGCCTAGTGATGCAAATGGTGCTAGCTCAGTCTTGGCTTGGTGACATCGGTCGCGAGCCCGCAGCAAAACGAGATCTAAGCAACAAAAACTCAACCACGAAGCAACCCTTAACGAAAGAAGAAGTAAACCGACTAAAAGTAATTTTGGTCATGAGCTTATTCACTATCGTCTTCTGGGCTGGCTTTGAGCAGGCCGGTGGCCTGATGAACATCTACACTCAACAATATACTGATCGTATGATTGGTGGCTTTGAAGTACCTGCTGCGTGGTTCCAATCGCTAAACCCATTTTTCATTATTACCCTAGCACCGGTTCTAGCGGTCCTTTGGGTAAAACTGGGTAAACGCGAACCTACGTCGCCAGTGAAATTTGCAATGGCACTATTTTTCTTGGCAATTGGCTTCCTATGTATGGTTGGCGCTGTGCTAGAACAAGGTGGAGACACAACGGTAAAAACATCAATGTTGTGGCTGGTGGGTGCTTTCTTCTTCCATACATTGGGCGAACTGTGCTTATCTCCAATTGGTCTTTCACTGGTGACCAAGTTAGCACCGCTTCGCTTAGCTTCACTCATGATGGGTGCATGGTTTGGCTGCAATGCGATTGCAAACTACGTTGCGGGCTATGTGGGATCTCACGTAGGAGAATTGGGCGCAATGGCTATCTTTAGTGGCATTGCAGTCAGTGCTACCGTGAGTGGTGTCATCCTACTTCTGTTCTCGAATACGCTCGTTCGCTGGATGCATGGTGCAGAGAATACTCACAGCACAGCAGAACAAGTAGAAGAGCAGCAAGTACAAGTCGCTTAATCGCTCTACAAAAAATGAAAGGGTCGCTTTTGCGACCCTTTTTGTACCTAAAGCTTAGAGTGAACTAACTCAGCCATCATTTCTATATGAAGCTCACTATCGTTCAAACAAGGAATGTAGGTAAAGCTTTCACCACCTGCTTCAAGGAAAATCTCTTTACACTCTTCCGAGATCTCTTCCAACGTTTCTAAACAATCCGAAGAGAATGCTGGTGTCACTACATTGATATTTTTTACCCCTTTTTCAGGAAGTGCCTCTAGGGTTTTATCGGTATAGGGCTGTAACCACTCTTCTCGGCCAAATCGAGACTGATACGTCATACCTATCTGTTGCTCGTTTAACCCTAACGCTTCAGCGAGTAAGCGAGTCGTTTCTTCACAGTGCTGAGGGTAAACATCTCCATTATCAGCGTAACGTTTTGGAATACCGTGATAAGAACATAGCAAGTAGTCTCCCTTACCATACTCTTGCCAATGTTCACGAACTGAATGCGCTAACGCTTCAATGTATTTCGGGTGATTGTAGTAATCCCGAATAAAGCTAAAGCTCGGTATCACGGGCAGGTTTTTAAACGCTTTAGTGATTCCGTCAGAAACCGCTGCCGTTGTTGTGCCCGAGTATTGCGGATACAAAGGTAAAACGATGACTTCCCCTACCCCTTGAGCCAACAGCGCTTCAAAACCTGATTGCAAACTTGGATTTCCATAAGTCATGCCAAGTTCGACTGGCATATCAAGCTTTTGAGCCAACTTTTCTGTTTGACGCTTAGAGTACACCATCAGTGGCGAGCCCTTTTCCATCCAAACTGATTGGTAGAGTTTAGCAACCTTGGGAGCTCGGATTGGAAGGATAACGCCGTGCAATAGCGGACACCAAAGCCATCGAGTCATGTCTACCACTCGGTGATCATGAAGAAACTGACTTAAAAAGCGCTTTACGGCAGGAGCGGTTGGTGCGTCAGGAGTACCCAGGTTCACGAGGAGTACACCCTGTTTATTATTCTCTTTCATAACATCCTATTCATGGTAAACGGCTTGGTTCATATACTTAAATAGCCTCAAAGTGCTGCATCGCTGCAGCTTGAAGTTATTTAGATATATGTTTACGAGTAAACTAAAAAAAGCGACCACTTGGGTCGCTTTCAATATATCAAAATATTAAATTTTTGACTTCAGCAAATTAAGAAAGTGCTTTCTCGATATCTGCACTAACTTCAGCTACTTGCTTAGTACCATCAAACTTAAGGTACTTAGTGTTGCCTGCTTCAGCTTCTTTACCGTAGTAGTTGATTAGTGGTGCAGTTTGCTCGTGGTAAACACCTAGACGTGCACGTACTGTTTCTTCTTTGTCGTCATCACGAACAACAAGATCTTCACCAGTTACGTCATCTTTACCTTCCACTTTAGGTGGGTTGTAAACAACGTGGTAAGTACGACCAGAAGGAAGGTGAGCACGACGACCAGCCATACGCTCAACAATCACATCGTCTGCAACGTCAAATTCGATAACGTAGTCTACGTCTACGCCCATTTCTTTTAGGCCGTCAGCTTGAGGGATAGTACGTGGGAAACCATCTAGTAGGAAACCGTTTGCACAGTCTTCTTGAGCGATGCGCTCTTTGATAAGACCAAGGATGATTTCATCAGAAACTAGCTGACCAGCGTCGATAACAGCTTTAGCTTGTTTACCAAGCTCTGTACCTGCTTTGATAGCAGCACGAAGCATATCACCAGTAGAGATTTGTGGAATACCGTATTTTTCCATGATGAAGTTTGCTTGTGTGCCTTTACCTGCACCTGGAGCACCTAGAAGAATGATGCGCATGATTTATCCTCTTTAATATTTAAGATTTATACCGAAGCTCACAATAGCTGGGCTTCTTAGACATCAAACCCGAGAAGCACTCGCAACGATAAGTTTCGGTATAACGTATATAGGCGAGCAAAAATACACGCCTTATTACTCACATTCAAGTCGCAGATTCTATCACAGGTTCGCCGCGCAAAGAGTGTATTAAGACTAAAGAATGTTAACGATACCCTCTTTCACGCCCTATTGATTATTAACTCAACACCTGAGATGCAAAATTTTGCGACAACAAACAAAAAGCTCGCGAAATGCGAGCTTTTTGATGTACTGAGGTTATTACACCTTAGTCAAAAGTTTATTAACAGCTCCTAAGAACTCCGTTGGGTCCTCAATTGAGCCTCGCTCTGCAAGCATTGCTTGACCAAGCAGGACTTCTACCCAACGACCAAATGCCTCTTCATCCGCTTCGTCAGCCATGCGCTTAACCAGCTCGTGCTCAGGGTTTAGCTCAAAGATGTACTTCACTTCTGGCACTGCCTGACCCGCCGCTGCAAGAAGCTTCGCCATTTGAGTGCCCATTTCGTAATCGTCCGTTACCACAACAGCAGGTGTAGACGCGAGTTTAAAGGTCGTACGAACTTCTTTCACACGATCGCCTAGGTAAGACTTCGTGCGTTCTACAACCGACTTAAACTCTTCTTCAGTTTCTTTCTGCTTCTCTTTTTCTGCTTCATCTTCAAACTGACTTAGATCGAGCCCAGCTTTTGTGATTGACTGGAACTGCTTGCCGTCAAACTCAGTTAAGTAGTTCATCAGCCACTCATCAATGCGGTCGTACATCAAGATAACTTCAATGCCTTTCGCTTTGAACTGCTCTAAGTGAGGGCTGTTTTTCGCAGCTGCATAGCTGTCTGCCGTCAAGTAGTAGATTTTATCTTGACCTTCTTTCATGCGCTCAACGTAAGCAGCTAGACCCACGGTTTGCTCCGCAGAATCCACTTCAGTTGAAGCAAAGCGCAATAGGCCTGCAACTTTCTCTTTGTTTGCGAAGTCTTCTGCCGGACCCTCTTTCATCACAAGGCCAAACTCTTTCCAGAATGATTGGTATTTCTCTTCATCATTCTTAGCCATGCGCTCTAGCATCGTTAGCACACGCTTAGTACAAGCATTACGTAGAGACTGAGTCACTTTGTTGTCTTGTAAGATCTCACGCGATACGTTGAGTGGCAGATCATTGGAGTCTATTAAACCACGTACAAAACGTAGGTAAGACGGCATGAACTGCTCTGCATCGTCCATAATGAACACGCGTTGTACGTACAGTTTCAAACCTGATTTGTGGTCGCGGTTCATCATATCCCATGGCGCTTTAGATGGGATGTAAAGCAAGCTCGTGTAATCGTTTTTACCTTCTACACGGTTATGGCTCCAAACCAATGGATCGGCAAAGTCATGTGATACGTGCTTGTAGAACTCTTGATACTCTTCATCTGAGATATCCGATTTATTACGCGTCCACAGAGCTTGAGCTTTGTTGATTTGCTCCCACTTCTTCTCATCCGTTTCTTTGCCTTCGTCATCGCGAACAACAGTTTGGATGGAAACTGGGATGCCAATGTGATCCGAGTACTTGCTGATCACATCACGTAGACGCCATTCATTTAGGAATTCTTTACCTTCTTCACGCATATGAAGAATGATGTCAGTACCACGCGATTCTTTAGTGATGTTTTCGATGGTGTACTCACCTTCACCGGCTGAGTGCCATTGTACTGCTTCATCAGCGGCTAGGCCCGCAGCACGAGTGCGTACGGTGACGGCATCAGCAACGATAAACGCCGAGTAGAAACCAACACCAAACTGACCAATAAGCTGAGAGTCTTTGCTCTGCTCTTCAGACAGCTTTGAGAAAAACTCCGCGGTCCCGGATTTTGCGATCGTACCTAAGTGCTCGATCACATCATCGCGGCTCATACCGATACCGTTATCAGAAATGGTTAAGGTATTTGCGCTTTCATCAAACGACAGTTTCACGCAAAGGTCTGCATTACCTTCATATAAGTCTGGGTTAGATAGCGCTTGGAAGCGCAGCTTGTCCGATGCATCTGATGCGTTAGAAATCAGCTCGCGCAAAAAGATCTCTTTATTTGAATAAAGAGAATGGATCATTAAATGCAGTAGTTGTTTTACTTCTGATTGAAAACCACGAGTTTCTTTGTTTTGAGATACGGTTTCGCTCATGTGTGCTCCATAACATCTAAACTAATTGGTTTTTTCATGGAGATAAGTTTGTGACTTTCCCCTTGAAATTACCTTACTGAGATGTCATTTAACATGTGGCTGACAAATGTAAATTCAAGGTCAATATTGCTAAAAACGGTGTTTTTTTAGAAAAATTTAATTATCCTACCAGCCTAAAAGCATCTAAAATGTCGTGCGCACTCCATGCGCTTCGGTAGTTTTGTGACATAAATCACTATAATTACAACATCATCCATCTAAGAAGAACTAAATGACTAACATCGGCACCAAATTTCTACTTGCTCAAAGGTTCACCTTTGATCCAAATAGTAATTCGCTCGCTGACCAACAAAACGGCAACGACGTTGTACGATTAGGAAGCAACGAAAGCCGTATACTTCTGATGTTGGCAGAGAGACCAAACGAAGTTTTAACCCGTAACGAGCTTCACGAGTTTGTTTGGCGTGAGCAAGGTTTTGAGGTGGATGACTCAAGCCTGACTCAAGCGATCTCTACTCTGCGTAAGATGTTGAAGGACTCAACAAAATCTCCAGAGTTTGTTAAAACGGTTCCTAAACGCGGTTATCAACTCATTTGTTCAGTGGAACGCTTAAGCCCATTATCTGCGGACTCTAATACTGACGTTGAAGAAGCCACTTCTGAAAATGAAGTGCACGCTGCTGAAATAGAAACAAGTGACGCGCCGTCAACAGAAGCGGCGACAGACACCACGACTGAAGTAGAGCCTCAAGTAGAACTACCTAAGGCACAGCCAAAACCAGCAGCTAACACTAATAACTGGCTGCCGCGTATGATCGTTCTTTTGTCTCTGCTGCTTCCTATTTGTGTATTGCTATTCACCAATCCTGCAGAATCCCAATTCCGTCAGATTGGTGAGTATCAAAATGTACCTGTGATGACGCCAGTGAACCACCCGCAAATCAATAGTTGGTTGCCGTCCATTGAGCAGTGCATTGAACGCTACGTAAAATACCATGCAGAAGATTCAATGCCGGTAGAAGTGATTGCTACAGGTGGCCAGAACAATCAGCTGATTCTGAACTACATTCATGACAGTCAACATTCATATGAGAACGTGACATTGCGTATTTTCGCTGGTCAAAATGACCCAACCGATATCTGTAAATAAGGAGGCCAGAATGAAGATAAAATTAGCATCTGCGGTTTTGGCCGTATCCGTTCTTTTCAGTGGTTGGTTATATTGGGGTAGCGACCTAAAAGTGGAACAGGTCCTCACTGCCAATGAGTGGCAGTCAACCATGGTGACGGTCATTACAGACAGCTTGCCTGACGATCCTGTCGGCCCACTGCGTCGTGTTAATGTTGAATCAAATGTGAAATATCTCCCTAATGGGGACTATATTCGCGTAGCAAATATCAAACTATTCGCTCAAGGTTCAACGGCAGAATCCACGATTAATATCTCGGAAAAAGGGCGCTGGGAAGTCAGTGACAACTATTTGTTGGTTTCGCCTTCTGAGTTTAAAGATATTTCATCTTCTCAATCAAAAGACTTCTCCGAAGCACAGCTACGTTTGATCACTCAAATCTTTAAGCTTGATGCTGAGCAAAGTCGCCGTATTGATGTCGTGAACGAAAAAACGCTATTGCTCACTAGCTTGAACCACGGTTCTTCGGTGCTGTTTAAAAACTAACTTTGATTTGATGATAAGGGGGCAAGACGCCCCCTTTATTTTGCTTATGGATTGGCTAGATACCCTCACCCTCTTTTTCGGCTCACTTATCGCCAATACTCTGGCTTCGCTTTCTGGCGGCGGTGCAGGCTTACTTCAATTCCCTTTGCTCATCTTTCTCGGCTTGCCATTCTCGGTTGCGCTAGGGACACATAAAGTGGCTTCCGTCGCTTTAGGCTTAGGGGCAGCAAGCACACATTTAAAAGCAGGCACAATTAAGTGGAAGGTCGCGCTCTACCTTATAGTCTCTGGCAGCATTGGCGTAGTCTTAGGGGCAAACCTAATTGTCCAAATACCTGATGGTATGGCGGAAAAAATGCTAGGGAGCATGATTCTCGCGCTCGGCATCTATTCACGGTTTAAGAAATCATTAGGCCAAGAAGAAATAATACGTAACCGTCACCCAATCGGTGGGGTCATCGGCGGTGTCGGACTAATGCTCATCGGTATCATCAACGGGTCGCTGACCGCAGGTTCTGGTTTACTCGTGACACTATTTTTAGTTCGCTGGTTTGGGTATAACTATAAACAAGCCGTTGCTTACACCATGATTTGTGTCGGCCTGTTTTGGAATGGCATTGGAGGCATTGCCGTCGTCCAAGCTGGCGCTCCGATACATTGGGCTTGGCTGCCTATTTTACTGTTAAGCTCTTTTCTAGGCGGCAGTTTAGGCGCATGGGCCGCGACTCGATACAGCAACCGAGTGATTAAAATTGCATTCGAAATTCTCACGTTTGCCGTGGGCATCAAGTTGCTAGTTTAAACCGATTAAAAGGAAAGTTTCATGGATAAAGCGATCATTGATATTTATTACTGCCGCCAATGCAACTGGATGTTGCGTTCAACTTGGCTATCGCAAGAACTACTGCATACTTTTAGCGAAGAAATAGAAACGATCAGCTTACACCCAGATACGGGTGGTCGCTTCGAAATTTTCTGTAATGGCCAGCAAATTTGGGAACGGAAAAAAGACAGCGGCTTTCCTGAAGCAAAGGTGCTAAAACAGCGCGTAAGAGACATTATCGACCCAGAACGCGATTTAGGACATTCAGACACAAAATAGGGAGCAATTCGCTCCCTATATTTTTACTTAGTGAAAGCGTTAAATCATGGTTTGTGCTAAGACTTCGCCTTCTGGCGTTTTTACCGTTAGCGTATTGTCTTCTAAAGTACCAAAGCTTCTTGGTAAACCATTACGTGGAAATGTCATCGAGCCTGGGTTAAAAATAATGACCCCATCTTGCATCTCTGCGACAGGAACATGCGTATGACCGTGGGCGATGATATCACCTTCACGCAGTGGCGGCCGTTTTTCAGAGTTGTACAAGTGACCATGAGTCAAAAAGATTCTCTTACCAGATTCAAGTAGCACCCACGAGTAATCCATCATCATTGGAAACTTCAATAGCATTTGGTCCACTTCACTATCGCAGTTACCACGCACAGAAATAATTTGATCACTGTATTGGTTCAGTAGCTCCGCCACCTGCGGTGGGTTGTAACCTTCTGGAATCGGGTTTCTTGGCCCGTGGTTTAGCGTATCCCCCAACAAAATCAGGTGCTCCGCACCAGAGGCTAAAAATAGCTCAATAGTTTCTTTAGTTGCTGGCAAAGAGCCATGCAGATCTGAGGCAAAAAATAGTTTCACGACATCGTCTCCTCACAAAGTACGAGGTCATTCTACGGCATTTTTATGACAGCTCAACCAACGACTACTGATAACGCAATGATTCAATGACCATAGGCAAAATATAGAACCATGCGGCATACGCAGTTCCAACCAACACCAGTATCCAAAACACCATCGACATAAATTTTGACTTAGCTAGGTGGTGCAGCGGGTCTGGCTCTCCGCATCCTGGACATGCGTGAGCGCGCTTTGAGATTTGTTTCTCACACACAGGGCAAGAGACTAAAGGCATGATACAAATTCCTCGACAATAGACTTAGGGCGCAAAGAATAATGGTGAATTAACACATATGCAACCTAACATATATTAAATATTTTAGTTCTTTGTAACAGTCGCTGACTTGAGAAAAAATGCGTTGATTTTTCATTTATATCAACCTATTACACTTCTTCTCGCACCATGCCATTGATGACAATATTGTTATAACTCACCATGCCAATGACCTCCCCATCTTCAATGACCGGAGCTCGGCTAATGCCAAATCGTTCAAATAGGCGCGCACAATATTTCACATTCATATCAGGGTCGACACACAAAGCGGGCTTGGTCATGATCTCATAAATATTCGTGCGCTGTGGAGAGCGATTATTCGCCAGCACCTTTTTGGCGATATCATTCATCAAGACGATGCCATATTCATCGTTGTCATCTCGCTTTTTCACCACCAGCGCTTTGACTTGGTATTTTTTAGCCAACGTTATGCCTTCATAAACTGTCATTAGCCCATCAACCATGACATAAGTAGCCGCCATTACATCTCGAACTCTAATTATCGTTTGACTGCTCATAACTCATCCTCGACCACTTTGGTCAACGTCTCTACTTGATGCGCGACACCGACTGCATCCTCAATATCGATCTGAATAGCAATGCCCTGCCCCGACTCTCGGTCGAACTCACCAACTTCATTGATGGTTTCTAATATGTGTCGAGAAAGGTGCTCCTCTACGACAAACAGCAGCACATCTTTTTGTACTTCCAGCGTTAAGCCAAAAAACGTTCGCTTTTGATTTAAACCTTGTCCACGAGCGTTATTAATCACCGTCGCACCAGTCGCGCCAGCTTCGCGAGCAGCGTCCAGTACCTTGTCTGTTTTGCTATCTTCAACAAACGCAAGTATCAATTTAAAGCGCATTTTCTTCGTCCTCCGAGACATCTTTATTCAGCCATTGGGTTATTTGCGCATAGCCCATCACAGAGATCATAGGAAACAGACTGGCAAAAGCGATCAAGCCAAAGCCATCAATCATTGGGTTTCTTCCTGGGACGGTAGAAGCAAGCCCCAGCCCTAATGCGGTTACAAGCGGAACAGTGACAGTAGAAGTCGTGACGCCTCCAGAATCGTAGGCGAGTGGAACAATAAGCTTTGGCGCATAAAACGTTTGAATCACAACCACGATGTAACCCGCAATGATGTAATAGTGAATAGGGTCACCGACAACAATCCGATAGCTCCCTAGCGCGATGCCAATGGCCACCCCAAATGCAACAGCCACGCGTAAGCCGTTAATACTGATACTGCCACCAGAAACTTGGTTTGCTTTTATCGCTACAGCGATTAGAGAAGGCTCAGCAATCGTGGTACTAAAACCGATAAAAAAGGCGAAGGTATACACCCAATAGTAGTCGACCCACACTAAGGCTTTTCCCACAGAGACTTTAAACTCTTGTAAAAATTCCGGCGCTGTCAGTTGCACGGCCATGGTCTCTCCGAGCGGAAACAGAGCCATTTCTAATCCGAGCAAAAAAAGAGCAAGCCCAAGAATCACATAAACAAACCCAAGCAAAACCTTTTTAAGGTTGTTAACTGGACGCCTTAACACCGCTAACTGAAAACAAAAAATAATGCTGGCGATGGGAATGACATCTCGAACGGTCGATAATAAAGTGTCTAGGAAATGTTCAATTGAAATCATGTTACGACCATTCCGTAAACCATCACAAACATCATCGGTAGCAGCGAGGCAAAAGCGATCAAACCAAAACCATCCACCATGGGGTTGCGCCCTTTAATCGCCGATGCTAAACCAACCCCTAGTGCAGTGACCAAAGGCACGGTGATAGTCGACGTCGTCACACCTCCAGAATCATAAGCAACGCCAATAATGGCTTCCGGTGCAAACCACGTCAGGACTACAACGCCGACGTAGCCGCCGATGATCATGTAATGAATTGGCCACCCTTTTAAGATGCGCAGAACGCCAATAACAATGGCGATTCCCACAGAAAGAGCCACCGTTACTCGTAGCCCTTGTCCATAATCCTGCATCGATTGCTCTGAGTTTGGGATCATCCCGCCTTCTGCCGCAACTTCTGATGCTTCTTCTGCTACGGCCGTTAATGCAGGCTCGGCGATCGTGGTACCAAAGCCTAGACAAAACGCAAAAACTAACAACCAGAATACGCTGCCTTTTTTTGCAAAGGCTTGAGCCATACTCTCTCCGATAGGAAAAAGACCAAGCTCTAGACCAAAAATAAAAAACGTTAACCCTAAAACCACAAGCAATAAGCCAAAAAGAATGGAGATGAGATTAGGAAGTGGCTCTTGCAAAACAACTAATTGAAAAAAAGTGATAACAACAACGATGGGTAGCAGATCGCGAGCACTATTAAGGAGCGCTCGAAAAAGAGCAACAAATGCTTCCATACCTATCCTCCTTGATGGTGCAAACTGATTACGCTTGTTCCGGTAGCGATGTTTTTAGTCTGGCATAGATTTAGTTCTCCTACCGTGAACGAATTAGCGCCATGCATAACATTTAGTTACATTTTTTCAATATGTGAAGTCAGTAGCCTCGCTACAGGCTTGCCACTATCCTAGAAATAATAGTCTTGAGATGATCAAGCTCAGCACAAAACGACTATAATGTTCTAATACGTGTACATTCAAAGAGATAACATGAAGATATTACTCACAGGTGGCACTGGGTTTATTGGTTCGGAGTTGCTCAAGCTGCTATCCACTCACCAAGTTATGCTACTTACACGCTCTCCGGAGCAAGCAAAACAACGCCTCCAACACGCTGATTTGGGTAATATCGAATACCTTGACTCGCTTGAGTCATTCGCCGATCTCAATCACATTGATGCCATAATTAATCTTGCGGGTGAGCCTATCGCAGATAAAAGATGGACCAGCGAGCAGAAAGAAAAAATCTGCAAAAGTCGCTGGAAAATTACCGAACAAATCGTTGAGCTGATCCACGCCAGCACAGAACCTCCCGCTGTTTTTGTTAGTGGCTCGGCCGTTGGTTACTATGGCGATCAACAAGACCACCCGTTTGATGAGTGCCTGCATGTTAACAGTGAAGACTTTCCTCACGAGGTTTGCGCAAAGTGGGAGCAAATAGCCAAACGCGCAGAGTCTGAACAAACACGTGTTTGTCTATTGCGAACTGGCGTAGTACTCGGCCTTAATGGCGGGGCTTTGGCGAAAATGCTCTTACCTTACAAACTTGGCGTAGGCGGCCCGCTCGGGAACGGTAACCAGTACATGCCTTGGATTCACATTCTGGATATGGTCCGCGCCATCATGTACTTGCTTGAAACACCACATGCCCACGGTGCGTTCAATATGTGCGCACCTCACCCTGTGACTAACCGTATCTTTAGCGGCACGTTGGCAAAAACGCTCAAACGACCACATATCTTGTTCACGCCTAAATGGGCAATGGAACTCCTAATGGGTGAATCTTCCTGCTTATTGTTCGATAGCATGAGAGCCAAACCCAAAAAGCTCACCGAACTTGGCTTCAAATTTAGCTACTCCAGAATAGAGCCAGCACTCAAGCACTTGCTTCATGACCGGAGCTGATGAATGATCACCTCATTCAATGTTTCTTGAGGCTTAGTTTATGAAAAAGTCGATTCTTATTACGGGTTGCTCAACCGGTATCGGTTACGTGTGCGCTCACGCCCTGCAAAACGAGGGATTTCATGTCATAGCATCTTGTAGGAAAGAGCAAGATGTCCAACGTCTAATTAATAAAGGGCTAACCTGCATCAAGCTAGACCTAAACAGCCCTGAAAGTATTTCTTCGGGCGTGAAGCAAGCATTAGAGCTAGCAGAGGGTAAGCTTTATGCCGTGTTCAATAATGGTGCCTATGGCCAGCCCGGTGCATTGGAAGACTTGCCCACCGAGGCTCTTCAAGCTCAATTTCAGACCAACTTTTTTGGTTGGCACCAGTTAGTCAGAGAAGTGCTTCCTCACATGCGCATACAAGGCGAAGGACGGATAATACAAAACAGTTCTGTTCTTGGCTTTGCTGCAATGAAATACCGCGGCGCCTACAATGCGTCAAAGTTTGCCCTAGAAGGCTGGACTGACACACTACGGCTAGAGCTTGCGGATACGAATATCAAAGTGGCATTGATAGAACCTGGGCCTATCGAAACTCAATTTAGAAACAATGCATTAAAAGCCTTCGAGAAGTGGATTGATATTGAATCCAGCCCTCACCGCCTCGCCTATGAAGGACAAAGAGAGCGACTCAACAACGACAAATCTAATAATCGATTTGTTTTACCTGCAGACTCCTGCGTCGCACCTGTTCTTCATGCATTAACTAGCGCGTCACCTAAAATTCGCTATCGAATTACTACGCCGACTAAATTATTCGCAATCTTGAAAAGGTTATTACCAACCCGTGTGCTTGATAAAATTTTGCGACAAGCTGCATAAAAAAGTTTTGTCACAATGTAATTTCATCGTAACAATGTGATGTCATTATGAGCATGTAGGTTAAAAAAACCTCAAACAAACGAATCAATTTCTACGCAATTCAGTGAGCACTATTCAGCCTAAAGTGAATGAGTTGCTTAGATTTGGTATCGCCACCCATTACGTTTTGTAGCAATGTTTATACTACTGCGAGGCAACAATGACATTAAATCAGCTTAACTGGCTTAGTGTGGGTGTAGTGTTGACCATGTTCATCCTATTTTGATACCGCACTAACAAATAGCATTAGAACTGCGCTGCTTCGGCAGCGTTTTCTTTTTGCCTTACACCTATTCAGCAGTAACACTATTCTCTTACCGCATCCTTTCACAAAATAGAATGATTCATTATTGATGACGATTAGCAACCATCGCTTGATTTTCCCTTAAATCAACTCCATATCTATTATCAACGACAAGACACAAAGCAAGGATACTCTGATGCAATCCCCATTTATCGTTGAGATAACAGAACAGAACTTTCGCGAAACTCTTGAAGGATCAATGAACACGCCCGTTCTGATCCACTTTTGGGCCAATGCTCAACCAGAAAGCGCACAGATACTCCCTGAGTTGCAATCTCTTGCTCAACAGTACAACGGTGCATTTACGCTTGCTTTATTAAATTGTGAAGATCAGCCGGCTCTAGCGTCTCAATTTGGTGTGCAAGTATTGCCAACTATCGCGCTGTTTATAAATGGTCAAGCCGTCGATGGATTGGGTGGCCCTCAGCCAATTGATGCCATTGCAACCATGCTACAAAAGCATTTGCCAAGCCCAGATGAACAGCTATTAAAGCAAGTAAGTGAACTTCTTCAGCAAGGTGAACATGCTCAGGCTTTAAGCATCATCCACACTTTGCCGCCAGAACTGCAAGAGCGTGGCGATGTGAAACTCGCGATGGCTGATTGTTTATTAGAAACCAAACAATTTGATGTCGCCCAAGAGCTACTGAACGCTATCCCTCTTGAGTATCAAGATAACTACTACAAGAGTCTAATAGCCAAGCTCGAGCTGCATTTGCAGGCTGCAGATAGCCCTGAGTTACAACGACTAGAACAAACATACGCAGCAGACATGGCAAATTTCGAACTTGCTTGTGAATTGGCGGTACAGTACAACCAAGTGGGTCGTGATGAAGAAGCGCTGGAACTGCTGTGGAATATTCTTAAAAAAGACTTGGGCGCCCAAGACGGTGAAGTGAAGAAGACTTTTATGGATATTCTCAGCGCGCTAGGTCAAGGCAACGCATTAGCAAGCAAATATCGCCGTCAGCTGTATTCGATTCTGTACTAACTCGCTGAAAAGCGAAACTTCAACTAAAGGCCGGATATTCCGGCCTTTGTTATATAAAAAACCAATAACCTCTTAAGGTTCTCAGAACTTCAATTGTCTATTGTCTATAAATAGGTAAAAATGAATCGGACATTATGCACTTAAGGGAATAACCAATGCCAATTGATTCACTGATTACCATCGGTATTTTCGTCGCTCTTGCTGTAGTTATCTTATCTTCAGCCATTAAGACGGTGCCACAAGGAAATAACTGGACAGTCGAACGCTTCGGACGCTACACGCATACGCTAAAACCCGGCTTAAACTTGATCATCCCATTTGTTGATAAGATAGGGCAAAAAGTCAACATGATGGAGCGCGTTCTTGATATTCCAGCGCAAGAAGTTATTTCAAAAGACAACGCTAACGTGGTTATTGATGCGGTCGGATTTGTTCAAGTCATCGATGCTGCCAAAGCGGCTTATGAAGTCAACGATTTGGAACATGCCATTAGAAATTTAACTCTCACCAATATCCGTACCGTTTTAGGCTCAATGGAGTTGGACGAAATGCTGAGTCAGCGTGACATGATCAACTCCAAGCTGCTGGCAATTGTTGACCAAGCCACCAACCCGTGGGGTGTAAAAGTCACGCGAATTGAAATAAAAGATGTCCAGCCACCATCCGATCTAACGGCGGCGATGAATGCTCAAATGAAAGCCGAGCGAAATAAACGAGCGGAGATTCTCGAAGCAGAAGGGGTACGCCAAGCTGAAATTTTAAAGGCTGAAGGTCATAAGCAATCGGAGATATTAAAAGCTGAGGGCGAAAAGCAGTCTGCTATTCTCCATGCTGAAGCTCGAGAACGCGCCGCGCAGGCAGAAGCAAAAGCGACTTATATGGTTTCTGAAGCGATTGCCAAAGGCGATATGCAAGCCGTCAATTACTTCATTGCTCAGGGCTATACCGAAGCGATCAAAAGTATTGGTCAAGCCGAAAACGGCAAAATCATTATGCTTCCATTAGAAGCGACCGGACTAATGGGCTCGGTTGCAGGGATAGCAGAGATGTTTAAACAACAAGATAAAGAATAACTTATGGACTTTTTCAGTTTGCTAGAAGGCATCTCTTTCTGGCATTGGCTAGCCTTCGGTTTTGCACTTCTAGCGGTAGAGCTACTTGGGACTGCGGGATATTTTCTCTGGCTCGGAGTTTCTGCACTTATCGTTGGGGCACTAATGACCGTTTTGCCAATGAGCTGGCAATTACAATGGCTTTGCTTTGCAAGTTTCAGCTTAATCACCACTTGGTTATGGTGGCGACGACAATGGTCTCAAGACAAAAAAGAAGACCAAGAAAGAGATCTGAACCAAAAGTATAAGCAGTTAATCGGACGCACACTTACCATTGAAGAGGACTTTTCTGTTGGGCTCAATCGTATCAAGGTTGCCGATACCACGTGGTCGGCACAGTCGGATCAAGCACTTCCAGCAGGAACGCGCGTTAAAATAAAAGATATCGATGGTATTATTTTAATCATTGAGCCTGATTCTAAGTAATTTATGCCAAAGTAATGGGGCATAACTATGCTCCATTACTTTAATCTAAACAACCGCTTTCATTTCATTGATTTAATTAAAATCGAACAAAAAATAAGTAGCAGAAATATTATTAATATCCTACCCTCTTCTTCCAATTATTTAATTCTTCATCATACGATAATCAATAAGATAGAAATATATCGATATAAATTATCTTTCTAAATTTATTTTAAAAAATAAAACTTTATTGAATTATTTTTTG
Organism: Vibrio sp. M60_M70; assembly: GCF_037162085.1. NCBI lineage: Bacteria > Pseudomonadati > Pseudomonadota > Gammaproteobacteria > Vibrionales > Vibrionaceae > Vibrio > Vibrio sp. M60_M70. The sequence continues at coordinate 904,277 of NZ_JARLUL010000001.1, read as the reverse complement.
ATCTTTTTGCTCCCCCATACATACTTAACGCATAAGCATTTAAGTTGAATGCTTTTTATTTGGTAAGTAAGAGGATGTACTATGAAGAAACTTCTCTTTTTAATGTTATGCGGTATCTTTTCTTTTTCTTCCTTTGCCTACACCAACGGAAATGGTGGTACAACTAATTTAGGACCGATAGTCGAATGTAAATTGCCCAGTGGTGATGTCACTAATATTCCAAGTGAAATGTGTCGATTTAGAGGCGGGGAATGGAACTAATATAGAAGTCAGTAGTTAGTTCAATATTAAGAAACTATTGATACCTTACTTTTCAGTAAAGTCATTATTTATCCAAGCAAGTAGATATTCAATGTCTACATTAAGGTGATGATTATGAAATTTTTAGCTGGTCTATTGTTAGCATGTTTTGCCCTAGCTCCATTAACTACTCATGCTAATGGTGCTTCAGGTGGCCGTACGCTAGCCCCAGAGATAAAGTGTGAGTTACCAAACGGTAACGTGCATATGCTACCGCCGTTATATTGCAAAATATATGATGGTCGAGAAGTAAAATAAAAAAAGGAGCCTAGCGGCTCCTTTTTATCATCTCACTAAGTATTAGTGGAAGCTGTAAGGGATAAGAACTTGTAGACGTAGGTCTGTTTCATCCGCATCACCAGCACCAGCGTACTCATCACGCTCTAGGATTGTACCGTGTAGACGGATCGTAGAACCTTTCAGTGCACCACTCTGTAGAGAGTAAGATACTGTCGCGTTAACTGCGTATTCACTTTCGTAATCCCAGTCACCTGATGCACCGCTTGCTGCAGAATCAGCTCCAGTACCGTAACCAAAGCCTAGGTAGTAGTTCCAGCCGTTACCTTGGTTGTAAGATAGACGGTTGTACCACGCTAGCTCACCCGCTTTGTTCCAGTCAGACAGTGCATCCCACCACTGAGACCAAGTACCGTTGTTCATACCGTAAGTATGAATTGTACGTGGAACGAAGTCAGCACGGTTGTCTGTGTCTGTGTAGCGTAGCTCAGACATCCAAGCTAGCTTGCCGAAAGATTGATTCAAAGATAGACCAGTGTGGAAACCTAGACCATCGTATTTCACATCATCGTCAACACCGTAGAAATCAAATGCTAGAGTTGTACGGTCACTCACAGTGTACTTCAAGTAAGCCTTGTAAGAAGTGTTGTCCGTTTCGTTGTGGTAGCTAGTTACTTGACCTGCACCCCAGTCGATACCATTTGCATATTGAACGCCAGTCGCTTGACCCAAACCAAGTTGCATAAACAAGCTGTCAGTTAGGTTACCGTTTAGGCCTAGAGAGTGTAGGTAGCTCCATGAAGTGTCAGACCAAAGCGCTGGCGCGTAGTCATCTTCGTGAAGTAGCCAAGGTGCTGTAAATTGGTCTGCACCAAAGTAGCTTAGGTTGAAATCACCTAGTTTAGCGTTCAGTTCGAAACCACGGTAAGTACCAGGTACGAAACTCCAAACGTTACCAATAGTACCGTTACCACCCGCTTGTAGCATACCAAAGCGCGCGTTGAAGCTTTCGTTTGCTTTGAACTTCAGTGCTGCTTTGTAAACTTTAAGCTGTTGACCATCACCTGCACCCCAGTCTAGGTTGTTACAAGTTGAAATTTCGTTACATAGGTAGCCTTCGTTTGAATTGTAAAGGCTATCGTTGTAAAGGTCGCCAGAATAGTAAGCCGCAACATCTGCACCAACCCAACCATCATGGTAGCCAGAAGTAAAGTCTAAAATTGCGTTGTAAGAAGAGTAGTTTAGACGACTCCAACGGTCACCGTTTTCACCGCCAGGCTTACCTGTTGTACGAGTACGAGAACGAGTATCAACTAGAAATAATGCATTAAGACTAGAGTCTTGCATAAATTCGTTCACTTTCTCTACGTACTCGCCACCTGCTGCACTTTCAGTAGACGCTGTAGCTGGAGCAACAGCAACAACACCAAACATTGCTGCGGTTAACGCTGAAACCTTAAAAAATTTGTCCATGGAAAAACTCCTAAAAATGGATATAGCTGTATTTTTCTATCTCACCTTTAGTTGGCCGCCGAAGGAGAGAAGTAAATTCCTGATCAAACCTCATTATTTCTAATTTGGCTTTTTTTAGTTCCTGCATACACACCGTGTATCCACGTGATTAAGACTAACTTCGCAGCTAAAAACATCCAAACGGAACTTATTTTTTTCTAAAAAAATATGAGCCAGTCCAAAGTTCCATATAAGTTGTTGATCCAGATCTTACTTTTAACAACACCAACACAAAAAGACAGTTAAACATTAAATATCAATAATTTAAATCACACCCTAGAACTCCAACTTGAAGTCACTCGCAGACTAAAGAAGTAAAAAACCTTAATAATTCAATGGGAGATCTTGATCACTGAAAAGATAAAAAGCATAAAAAAACTCAATAAAAAAGCACTTAATTATGGGCAAAAAAAAGCCCGACATGCTTACCATGTCGGGCCTTTAGTTATTTTTTAGCTTTTTTGATGAGACTTAATTCATCAACTCGAGTAAGTCTTGTTCTGTTTTGATCTCGATACCCAGTTCTTGTGCCTTTGCCAATTTCGAACCTGCATTTTCACCAGCAAACAAAATATCCGTTTTCTTAGAAACACTACCTGTCACTTTTGCACCTAGGGATTGGAGGGCTTCTTTAGCCTCTGTGCGACCTAATTGAGAAAGTGTTCCTGTCAATACAACTGTCTTACCTTCTAACGGTAGCTCTCCTACCTGCTCAGTAGTATTAATCTCTGGCCAGTGGATCCCTTGTTCAAGCAAATCTTTAACCACTGCTTGGTTCTGCTCTTCACTGAAGAAAGTCGTAATATGTTGAGCAACCACAGCACCGATGTCTTGCACTTCAATTAACTGCTCTTCGTTAGCATTTTGGATGGCTTCCAACGTTTTAAAGTGCATTGCTAGGTTTGCGGCGGTTGCCTCGCCAACTTCACGAATCCCAAGCGAATACAAAAAGCGAGGTAACGTTGTTTCTTTGGATTTTTCTAACGCATTCACAATATTCTGCGCAGACTTTGGCCCCATGCGATCTAATACCGTTAAAATCCCCGCAGATAACTTAAATAAGTCAGCAGGGTTTTTTACCATCTCACGATCAACAAGTTGCTCGATCACTTTATCGCCTAGACCGTCAACGTCTAACGCTTTACGAGACACAAAGTGTTTTAGCGCTTGTTTACGTTGGGCTTGGCAAACTAAGCCACCCGTGCAACGTGTTACCGCCTCTCCTTCGATCCGCTCAACATGCGAGCCACAAACCGGACACTGAGTTGGAAAAATAATATCTCGCGCTGTTTCTGGTCGACGCTCTTTGATGACAGAAACGACTTGAGGAATAACGTCACCCGCTCGACGAATCACAACGTGATCACCGATCTTAACTTGCAGACGTTCTATCTCATCTGCGTTATGAAGCGTCGCATTACTTACCGTTACCCCGCCAACAAATACAGGCTCTAGTTTAGCAACAGGTGTAATCGCACCAGTACGACCGACTTGGAATTCCACCTCATTCAACGTCGTCATTTCTTCCTGAGCCGGGAATTTGTAGGCAATCGCCCAACGTGGAGCGCGAGCAACAAATCCAAGACGCTCTTGCACGGCAATATCGTCAATTTTAATGACGACACCATCGATCTCATAAGGAAGGGCATCACGACGCTGCAAGATATCTTGGTAGTAAGCTTTTACATCAGCCAAGCTTTCAACTCGCTTGGTCTCCGGGCACATTGGTAATCCCCAAGATTTAATTTGCAAGAAGCGTTCGTAGTGACTTGCCGCCAATTCAGCGCCTTGCACCACGCCCACACTGTATGCATAGAAGCTAAGCGGACGAGAAGCCGTAATGCGTGAATCCAATTGTCGTAAGCTACCAGCCGCAGCGTTACGTGGGTTGACAAAGATTTTTTCGCCTTTCTTCCTTGCTAATTCATTGAGCTTTTCAAACCCAGCTTTCGGCATAAAGACTTCACCACGAACTTCAAGACGATTTGGCCAGTCATTACCCCTGAGTTTTAAAGGAATGGCTTTAATCGTGCGAACATTCTCTGTGATGTTCTCGCCGGTAGTGCCATCACCTCGTGTTGCCGCCTGCACTAACACTCCGTTCTCATACAGTAAACTAACTGCGAGTCCATCCAATTTCGGCTCACAACAGTATTCTTTTACACTCTGACTGCCCACCCGCTCTTGTGCTCGCTTATGGAAACTATCAAGTTCGCTGTCATCAAACGCATTATCAAGCGAAAGCATCGGTACTTCATGTGTCACTTGGCTAAACGCAGAGAGAGGTTGTCCACCGACACGTTGACTTGGTGAATCTACGGTAATTAAATCAGGGTTCTCAGCTTCAATATCCAGGAGCTCTCGCATTAAACGGTCGTACTCGGCATCAGGGATCTCTGGGTTATCTTCCACGTAGTAACGCACAGCGTGGTAATGCAACGACTCTTTTAGTTCTTCTAATCGCTGAAGTACTGATTCAGACATAGTAAAGCCCCGTGTATTTTCAATCGGTGAGGTTGGGAAATCCAAGAAAAAGGGCTCCATCCGGAGCCCTATTATTATTTGCTGTTAAGATTATGCGTTAGCGGCATTAAACTCAACTATTTGACGTCGATAAGACGCTAAACGGTCTGGCGTCATTAAGTTACGCTGGTCATCAAGAACGTTGCCACCTAAATCATCAGCAATTTGCTGCGCAGTTCGGAGCATTAAGTTGAAGTTCTGTTCAGCCTCGCCATAACAAGGCAATGTCATGAAGAATGAAATACCCTTCGTTGTAAACTCAGCAGGATCAGCATGCTCAAACGTACCAGGGTGCATCATATTAGCGACGCTAAACAACACTTTGCCGTTACCGGACAAGTCGACATGACGGTGGAAAATATCCATCTCGCCATAAATTAAGCCGTTTTGTTGCATACTTTCAAATAAAGCAGTACCAACAAATGGCTCTTCACCCGCACAGTGCACATTCAATACAATCACTTGCATTTCAGGTTCTGGCTTTGGCTCTTCCTTAGGCTCTGCAATGACAGGCTCACTAACCGTTTCGACTTGCTGTTCTTTCTCAGCAATATCAAACGCGGCGGGAATAGCTTCTTCTTCCACAGCAGACTGGAGTGGCTCTTCAGCTACTGGTGCTTGAACAACAGGCTCAACGTCCTCTTCTTTATCTTTTTCTGCAACAAATGAAGGGATGTCATCTGGCTCCTGCTGTGTCTGTGTTACTTCAGATGGACCACCGAATAGCGGGTCAGATTCAAATTTGTTGTCGAAAGAACTCGCCATCCCAAAATCTGGTTCTTTGCGATCTTTACGAATGATCTCAAAGTCATCTTCAGGAGCGGGAGCGAAGTCTCGTTCTTTCTCGACAAGATCATTTTTGTCCCCTTGGTCAACATCCAGCTTACCAAGCGGCTTGTTACCAAACTTTGCTTTGCCTTCTTTTTTACTGCTCCACAAACCATGAAACAGCAATGCCGCGATGGCTAATGCGCCAACAACAATGAGTACGAATCGCAATTCCTGCATTATTTACTCTCAATATACTTGTTTTTACTACTCGCAGTTCCTTGAGCAGCAACCCAAGTGCAATAAATCTGAATGATACGTTTACTTTACCAAAACTATATGTAGATTTAGAACAACTTAATGCAAGAAGTTCCGTTTTTTGTTGTGATTCTTGCCACGATTCCACTTAACAAGACGTCATTTGTCAGGGCATTGAAAGAAAAGCCCTCACAGGTACAATGAGTTTTCATTTACACGAAGCCAAAATAGACATGAAGCAAAACAATCAGCAGAGAACCGGATTCGGTTATTTTCTATACGGGATACAATTGGCACTTGCCCCTAAAATCAGACGCTTTGTCATCTTACCTCTACTTGCAAATATCTTGCTTGTGGGTGGTGCCATCTTCTATCTATTTTCAAACCTTAATATATGGATCGAAGACTGGATTGGGCAGCTGCCTGAGTTTTTATCCTGGTTAACTTACATTCTTTGGCCTTTACTCGCTCTGACAATACTCGCTACCTTCTCCTATTTTTTCAGCACACTCGCGAACTTTATCGCCGCGCCATTCAATGGCCTCTTAGCTGAAAAAGTGGAAGAGTACTTAACGGGACAAAAAGTAAATGATGATGGTTTCACTGCCGTCCTGAAAGATATTCCTCGCGTTTTAGCTCGTGAGTGGAGAAAGCTGCTTTACATCTTACCTAAAGCAATAGGCCTATTCCTGTTATTGCTCATCCCTGCCCTTGGACAAACAGTAGGCCCATTTTTATGGTTTATCTTTACCGCCTGGATGCTCGCGATTCAATATTGTGACTACCCGTTTGATAACCATAAAATCCCATTTAACGACATGCGTTACAAATTGAAACAAAAGCAAGGTAAGGCCTATGGCTTTGGGGTATTGGTGTCTGTGTTTACGACGATCCCAATTTTGAACCTCATTGTCATGCCTGTAGCAATATGTGGTGCAACCGCTATGTGGGTCGCGGAGTTTAAGCACCAACGATAGTCGACTAGAGATTAAGGAAAGGGATCAGCGCCAGCTTTTCCCTTTTCTTTTATCGAGTTCTGGGCCAACCTAATAAGATATAACTTTTTAATCCTTTTCCCTTTTTTTCATACCGCATATTCTTCTATCCATATTCACACAACGTGTAATGAAGGAACATCACTATGAGCAAAATCTACGAAGATAACTCTCTTACTATCGGTAATACACCTATCGTTCGTCTAAACAAAGTAAGCAAAGGCAAAGTTCTCGCGAAAATTGAAGCGCGTAACCCTAGCTTCAGTGTTAAGTGCCGTATCGGTGCAAACATGATTTGGGAAGCAGAAAAAGCGGGGCTTCTTAAGCCAGGTGTAGAGCTTGTAGAACCTACCAGTGGTAACACAGGTGTTGCTCTAGCATTCGTAGCGGCCGCTCGCGGTTACAAGCTAACATTGACCATGCCTGAATCAATGAGCCTAGAACGCCGTAAGCTACTTAAAGCACTGGGCGCTAACCTTGAGCTGACTGAAGCGGCGAAAGGCATGAAAGGGGCGATTGCTAAGGCAGAAGAAATCGTAGCAAGCAACCCTGAGAAGTACCTACTTCTTCAACAATTTGACAACCCAGCGAACCCAGAAATCCACGAGAAGACTACGGGCCCTGAGATTTGGGAAGCGACAGACGGTGAAATCGACGTATTCGTTGCTGGTGTTGGTACGGGCGGTACTATCACAGGTACAAGCCGTTACATCAAAGGTGAAAAAGGTAAAGCCATCACTTCTGTCGCAGTTGAGCCAGCAGAGTCTCCAGTTATTGCACAAGCACTTGCTGGCGAAGAAATCCAACCTGCTCCGCACAAAATCCAAGGTATCGGTGCTGGTTTCATCCCAGGTAACCTCGATTTAGACATTATTGACCGCGTTGAACAAGTCACCTCAGAAGAAGCAATTGAGATGGCTCGTCGCCTAATGGAAGAGGAAGGTATCCTAGCTGGTATCTCATCTGGTGCGGCTGTTGTTGCAGCCAACCGACTTGCAGAACTCCCTGAATTTGAAGGAAAAACAATTGTAACCGTTCTACCAAGTTCAGGTGAGCGTTACCTAAGCACAGCACTCTTTGCAGGTATCTTTACCGAAAAAGAGAACCAACAATAATATGTGTTCAAATCAATTTTTAGTTTAAAAAAGCCCCGTTTAGGGGCTTTTTTGTTGATCCCTGCCCTACCTTTGGTAATATCAGGGTGTTTTATTTCTAGCTTCAAAATAAAGAAGCAGAACACAAAAAGGTTTCAAAGTGATTACGCACGCAAACAGTTGCGTAGTTACCAAACTTTTGACTAGTATCAGAACTGACGCGCTTTGAACTCTTCCCGTGCTAGCGCACAAGATGTAAAGCAGTTAAGCTAAAATCTAGTCACAAACTAACAAAAAAATACATTTATTGGGGTATATCACATGTACGAGAAGCAAGTAGAAATCACAGCAGAAAACGGCCTTCACACTCGTCCAGCTGCACAGTTTGTTAAAGAAGCAAAAGCATTCGACGCAGACATCACTGTGACTTCTAACGGTAAAAGCGCTAGCGCTAAGAGCCTATTCAAACTACAAACACTAGGCCTAGTAAAAGGTACTCAAGTAACTATTTCTGCTGAAGGCCCACAAGCTCAGCAAGCAGTTGACCACCTAGTTGCTCTAATGGACCAACTACACTAATCCGGTCTCCTACTCCAGAAGCCATTTTGTGAAAGCAAAATGGCTTCGTTGGAAATAGGCTCAAAACTAAGCTAAAACTATTCGTTAGCGCACCCATTATTCTCCCGTTTTATAAAGTTGACCAAACTTAAGGTAAGGCTATGATTTCAGGCATCCTAGCATCTCCTGGTATTGCAATCGGTAAAGCACTACTACTTCAAGAAGATGAAATTGTCCTAAACACAAACACTATTTCTGACGATCAAGTAGAAGCTGAAGTTCAGCGTTTCTTCGACGCTCGTAACAAATCTGCAGCTCAGCTAGAAACTATCAAGCAAAAAGCGCTTGAAACGTTTGGTGAAGAAAAAGAAGCGATCTTTGAAGGTCACATCATGCTTCTTGAAGACGAAGAGCTAGAAGAAGAGATCCTAGCACTTATCAAAAACGACAAGATGACTGCGGATCACGCTATCCACTCAGTTATCGAAGAGCAAGCATGTGCTCTTGAGTCACTAGATGACGAATACCTAAAAGAACGTGCAACTGACATCCGCGATATCGGTTCTCGTTTTGTGAAAAACGCACTGGGTATCAACATTGTTTCGCTTAGCGACATCAATGAAGAAGTTATCCTAGTTGCTTACGACCTAACGCCATCTGAAACAGCACAAATTAACCTAGACTACGTTCTTGGTTTTGCTTGTGACATCGGCGGTCGTACATCTCACACTTCAATCATGGCTCGCTCTCTTGAGCTTCCAGCTATCGTTGGTACTAACGACATCACGAAAAAAGTTAAGAATGGCGATATGCTGATTCTTGACGCGATGAACAACAAGATTGTTGTTAACCCATCAGAAGCTGAACTAGAAGAAGCAAAAGCGGTTAAAGCGGCATTCCTAGCTGAAAAAGAAGAGCTAGCGAAACTGAAAGACCTGCACGCGGAAACGACTGACGGTCACCGTGTAGAAGTTTGCGGTAACATCGGTACAGTGAAAGACTGTGACGGTATCCTCCGTAACGGCGGTGAAGGTGTTGGTCTGTACCGTACTGAATTCCTATTTATGGACCGTACTGCGCTACCAACTGAAGAAGAACAGTACCAAGCGTACAAAGAAGTTGCAGAAGCAATGAACGGTCAAGCTGTGATCATCCGTACAATGGATATCGGCGGCGATAAAGATCTCCCATACATGGATCTTCCAAAAGAGATGAACCCATTCCTAGGCTGGCGTGCTGTACGTATCAGTCTGGATCGTCGTGAAATCCTTCGTGATCAGCTACGTGGCATCCTACGTGCGTCTGCACACGGTAAACTGCGTATCATGTTCCCAATGATCATCTCTGTTGAAGAAATCCGTGAGCTTAAGAAAGCGATCGAAGAGTACAAAGAAGAGCTACGCGCTGAAGGCCACGCATTCGACGAAAACATCGAAATCGGTGTTATGGTTGAAACTCCTGCTGCTGCAGCGATCGCACACCACTTAGCGAAAGAAGTATCTTTCTTCTCTATCGGTACAAACGACCTAACTCAGTACACGCTAGCGGTAGACCGTGGTAACGAGATGATCTCTCATCTTTACAACCCACTATCACCAGCAGTACTAACCGTGATCAAGCAAGTTATTGACGCTTCTCACGCAGAAGGTAAATGGACTGGTATGTGTGGTGAGCTTGCAGGTGACGAGCGTGCAACGCTTCTACTTCTAGGTATGGGTCTGGACGAGTTCTCAATGAGCGGCATTTCAATCCCTAAAGTGAAGAAAGTAGTTCGTAACTCTAACTTCGCAGAAGTGAAAGCAATGGCTGAAGAAGCCCTTTCTTTACCAACAGCTGCAGAAATCGAAGCAGTGGTAGAAAAGTTTATTGCTGAGAAAGCTCAGTAATCGGTAGTACCAAGTAATTCAATACTTAATGGTCATTAGACGGCGAAAAAAGTCGTCTAATGCGCTATATTGGTATACTATAATTCGACAGAATAAAACCAAACCTTAGGAGCATGACACAATGGGTCTGTTTGACAAACTTAAGAAGCTTGTATCTGATGACAGCGCTGACGCTGGTGCTATCGAAATCATCGCGCCACTTTCTGGTGAGATTGTAAACATCGAAGACGTGCCAGATGTTGTTTTCGCTGAGAAAATCGTTGGTGACGGTATTGCTATCAAGCCAGCAGGCAACAAAATGGTAGCTCCTGTAAACGGTACTATCGGTAAGATCTTCGAAACTAACCACGCATTCTCTATCGAGTCTGACGACGGTGTTGAGCTTTTCGTTCACTTCGGTATCGACACAGTTGAACTAAAAGGCGAAGGCTTCACGCGTATCGCTGAAGAAGGTCAAACTGTTAAAGCTGGCGACACTGTAATTGAATTCGATCTAGCTCTTCTAGAAGAGAAAGCGAAGTCAACGCTAACTCCAGTTGTTATCTCTAACATGGACGAAATCAAAGAGCTGAACAAGCTTTCTGGTTCTGTGACTGTTGGTGAAACTCCAGTTCTACGTGTAACTAAGTAATTTTTACTTAGCCGAACACGAAAAAAACGCTGCCATTGGCAGCGTTTTTTATTACCTGAAGTTTATGCTTTCTTACCGGATTCAACTGAGTAGACCAAGTGCCGAACTCGGCCTTTGTTTTGCTTGAGCCAATAACGCAGTTGTCGCATCTTGGAGCACTTGAGAACGCACCATTTCCGTAGATTCTCTTGCGAAGTCTGTATCTCTTATTCGACTCTTGGATTCCGTAACACTCCGATTCACGGTATTTAAGTTATCCACCGAACCATTTACACGATTTTGAAAGCTGCCAATTTCACTTCGGTGCGAATCAACGTACTTGATCGCTGCATCAATCACCCCAATTGAAAGCTGCGCCTTACCAGCCGTCGACATATCGATGTCATCCATTGTGACTAATTGACCAGTGCTTATATCAAGCTCATCCGCTAAACTGCCTTCTAACTCCACTCCTTCTGGCGTATTCATCGTAGAGGCAAAGAATTGCAGTTCATTGTTTTCCGTTACTGAGGCACTCACTACCGATTGTTGAGCATTGATGTAAGTGGCGACCTGTTCTATGCGATCACCCAATTTGAGCCCAATGGATTCCGTTTGGGTTTGCCCTTTACTGTCTTGGTATTCGACTTTTAGAGTTTGGTTATCTTTAGTGACTCGCCAATCTTTATCGACCGCATCACCAACATAATGCTGCCCTCCCATCTCTGGGATATGGCTACGCATGTTACGTAACGTCAAAGAGATTGAATTAGCGTTCGCGCTAATATGAAAGCTTTGCGAGCCATAAGAACCATCAAATAAATTTTTATCCGCAAATGTTGTCGTGATCGCGACACGATCAAGCTCATCCTGCAGCGCTACGACCTCGTATTGGATGCTTTGTCGGTCACTGGTATCGTAACTACCATTTGCCGCTTGAAGCCCTAGAGAGCGTAACCGTTGCAAAATATCACTGCTCTCATGTAACGCGCCTTCCGCGGTTTGCGCGACCGAATAAGCATCGTGCGCATTTCTTAAGGCGACATCAAGCCCTCTCGTTTGCACATGGAGAGTATTCGATATCTGTAAACCTGCCGCATCATCACTCGCCGAGTTAATTCGAAAACCAGAAGTTAGGTTGCGTTGTGACTCGACGTTTTGCGCTGCCGCTTGACTCAGGTGTCTCTGCGCCACCATCGCGGCAACATTGGTATTTAAAGAGACCATCTAATCGATATGAGTGCCTTGTCGAACATCCTGTTGGGACGCATCTAAATCGTTATAGCCGATAAGCAAAAAAGCCAGGGATGAGCCTGGCTTTTGTATCTTGTCTTATTAAGGTGATTAACCTAGCAGACTTAGCGCTGAGTTTGGCGCTTGTTTCGCTTGCGCAAGGATTGAGCTTGACGCTTGCGATAGAATTTGTGACTTGGTCATTTGAGTCGTTTCTTTCGCGAAGTCAGTATCTTTGATACGGCTCTTCGACGCGTTCACGTTCTCGTTAATGTTGTCCAAGTTGCTGATTGCATGGTTGAAACGGTTCTGGAATGCACCCAGCTCTGCGCGGTGGCTGTCTACGTATTTCAGTGCCGCATCGATGATAGCGACAGATTCTTGTGCGCCACCAGCTGAGGTTACGTCGATAGTATCTACCGTTACTTTTTTACCTTCGCCCAAACCTAGCTCGCCAGATAGGCCTCCTGAAAACTCGACTTCGCCTTCGACTTTGTTGTTGCCAGCAAAGATTTGCAGTTTACCGTCTTGGTCTACTGAGGCTTTCACTAGGTCAGTTTGACCGTTAATGTAAGTCGCAAGCTCTTCGATATCGTCACCCGCTTTTGCGCTGATGTTGATTTCTTGCTCCTGACCGTAGCTGTCCGTTAGGTTGATTTTTAGGTCGTTCTTACCTTCAGCAACGTTCCAGTCTTTACCTTTACCACTTTCAGCTTGGTAGCTCACACCGCCCATCATTTTGTTGTCTGAACGCATGTCTTTTAGCTCAAGCATCACGGCTTCACCGTTATCCGCACCGATTTGGAACGATTTCGCACCGTGTGTGCCGTTTAGTAGCTTGTTACCACCGAAAGAAGTGGTTTCTGCGATACGGTTTAGTTCGTCATTTAGCGCGGTCACTTCTTCTTGAATCGCCACACGCTCTGATTTCGAGTTTGAGCCGTTTGCTGATTGTAGAGACAAATCACGCATACGTTGAAGAATGTTAGTGGTCTCGTTCATTGCACCTTCAGCGGTTTGTGCAATTGAGATACCGTCGTTCGCGTTGCGAACCGCCACATCCAAACCACGGCTTTGTACGTTCAAACGGTTCGAGATTTGTAGACCCGCAGCGTCATCTTTTGCGCTGTTGATTTTGAACCCCGAAGACAAACGCTCCATAGAAGTTTGTTGAGCTGAGTTTGCGTTGTTTAGGTAACGCTGAGCGGTCATCGCTGATACGTTAGTGTTTACATTCACTGCCATGGTGATTTCTCCAATTGATTTTCCGGTATAGCGGTTTCCGACGTCTCGGAAAACCAAGTAGTTCTCTCAAAGTTACCCCTATTAACGACACAAAATTCAGAAGCTTTAGAAAAAAATTTAAAATAATAACATTGCGAGATTTGGCTAAAAAAATTGAAGAAAAGTAAGAAAAAGTGCTCAAGTTTCCACAAATCGAGCCGAGAGGGCCAAATTGTATAGAAAATCAGCAAAAGGAAACAATTGAAGGTAAGTTCGCAGACGATAGACGTGAGAATTAGAAAAGAAAAAGCCCCTTTTCCTTTGAGAGAACTGGGGCTAGGTTGGTCGCCAGAGCCTATGTGGAGATCAAGAGAAATGAACACATTTCCGGCATACCGAGTGCAACTTTACATTGAAAATGATTGGCAGGTGAGAGATGAGAGAGCCGCTCATTCTATTATAAAGTTGCTTGCCAAAAGCCTGCATTCCCATCCACGTCTGAATGTATTGAGTACAGGCTAAGTAAACTACTGCAATAGTGACATTGCAGAGTTTGGCAACTGTTTCGCTTGAGCAAGAATCGATGTACCTGCTTGTTGCAAAATTTGTGCTTTGGTCATTTGCGTGGTTTCTTTCGCAAAGTCCGTGTCTTTAATTCGGCTGTTCGACGCGTCAACGTTTTCTTGGATGTTTGCCAAGTTGTTGATGCTGTGACTCAGACGGTTTTGCTTCGCACCCAGATCCGCACGTTGTGAATCCACGTATTTCAGTGCCGAATCCAGCACAGAGATAGCGTTTTGAGAACCTTGTACGGTTGTCATATCAATATCTTGTACTGATGTTCTAAGAGGTTCATCGCTCAAACCAAGCTCAGACGCCAATCCACCCGAAATTGAAATTTCACCCTGAACGTTTGGATGTGCAACAAAAACTTGTAACTTGCCATCTTCACTTACAGACGCGTTGATCATATCAGACTGACCATTAATGTACGTTGCAAGCTCTTCGATGTCGTCACCTGCTTTTGCATTAATGTTGATTTCTAGATCATCGACATTGCCGTCTTCGTCTTCACCCATACCTGGCAAAGTGATTTTTAGATCCGATTTAGCTGGGTCAACGCCCCAATCTTTATCTTTACCGTTTTCCGATAAGAAGGTCACACCGCCCATGCGAGTATCGTCCGCACGAATGCTGGTTAGCCCCATAATCATTGCTTCACCTGAGCTCGCACCAATCTGGAATGCCGCTTCACCGAATGAGCCGTTCAATAGACGACGGCCACCGAATGACGTGGTTTCTGCGATACGGTTTAGCTCGTCAATCAATGCCATTGACTCTTCGTTGATCGCCTGACGCTCAGCCGGAGAGTTAGTACCGTTCGATGATTGAATAGCAAGGTCACGCATACGTTGCATGACAGATGTTGCCTCATTCATCGCACCTTCAGCGGTTTGTGCAATCGAGATACCATCGTTCGCGTTACGCATTGCGACATCTAGACCACGAGACTGTGCAGTTAAGCGGTTGGAGATCTGTAGACCTGCCGCATCATCTTTTGCACTGTTAATCTTATGTCCTGAAGATAAGCGCTCCATCGACGTATTTAATTCGTCAGTCGCTTTGTTTAGGTAACGCTGCGCGGTCATCGCGGAGACGTTAGTACTAACTGTTACAGCCATTTTGCTCTCCTTTTGAGTTCGCAAGCTTTTGCGAAGCGGCCAGCTTTACTCTCATTTGGATAAGCACTGACCGTAAAAATTACTTGCTAAATCTGCCTTAAACGCAGGGTTTAGAATCTCTAAATCTGTTCTGATATTTTCAATACAATTTGTGTGCCAACTTATAAAATTTATTTCACCGCCTTTAAAAGAGGCGCATAAACAATAAGTTAGCGTTATCACTAAACCATTTCAGGATAATGAGGCTCATCTTGCTTCATGGATATTGACCGCTACTTTGTTGCCGCCCGACTTGCCTCTTGCGTCATTGCCGCTTTGGGTAAAATCGTGCCGCATAGCATGACTCTCAATTTACGTCGATTTATCGCACTTAAGGCTTTGCACATAAGGCATCAAAAATCAGACAGTGTGTCTTAAGTCAGACTAAATATAGTTAAACAGAGTTAGATCTTTGGTCTTACCGAATGCTTGTTGCGATGCCTGTAACGCTCGTGAGTTTTCACTGAACTCGATAACGGCTTTAGAGTAATCCAAATCCTCAAAGTTGCTCTTCGCTTTCGCCAGAGACAAATTAAAGTCTTCGTGGTTTTGCTCTTGGATATCGAGCGTGCTCAATCGAGCGCCAGCATCAGTACGCGCTTTATTCAAATGGATAAAAGCAGCGTGAAATTCTTCTGTCATTTGGTGCAATTTGGCGGTCGCCGACGTATCCGACACCGATTTATCTGACCACGCCATTGCATCCTTGAAGGTATCGAAAATGCTGAACTCAGCCCGCTTTTCGATCTCGATGCTGTCGCCAGGCGTAATTTGACCTTTTACGTGCACTTTCAAGCCTTTGTACTCAATGCCTTTTTCTGGAGAAAACTCATCGGCATCCACGACTTTACCGTTACGCTCTAGTTGGTAACCAAATTTGCCGTTGTTCATATCGACAAATGTCACGCGATACGCCGCATCATCCTTCGTATCAACGTTAGTGGCTCTGTTTAATAGCAACTCAGAACCGTTTTGTAGATCGTAATTCGGCTGGTAGTCGCCAAATGGGTTTGGTATCTCCATAAACAGCTTGCTGCCAGGATCGTTCATTGGCATCTCAAGCATGCTGGAGACTTTCATTTTGCGCTGGTAATCGTCTCCAGCGTACTGAACACTACCGTCTTTATCGCGATAGAATGGTTGGCTTTTTGGCTTAGTGCCAGCAAACACGTAGTTACCAGATTCATCTTGCGAGTTCACTAAGTTAAGGAAGTTGTTCGCAATCTCTTCTAGCTCACGCTTCTTTGCTTGTCGGTCTTCCGCAGAAAACGCACCGTTAATCATCTCCATCGTTAAGCGCTTCGACTCGTCGGCAAAATTCT
Organism: Vibrio sp. M60_M70; assembly: GCF_037162085.1. NCBI lineage: Bacteria > Pseudomonadati > Pseudomonadota > Gammaproteobacteria > Vibrionales > Vibrionaceae > Vibrio > Vibrio sp. M60_M70. The sequence goes on along the minus strand of NZ_JARLUL010000001.1, from coordinate 888,036 downwards.
CTGCATTGGCGATATTAACTTCGTGGTTTTCTAGACGATTACGCACCAACACTATTGAGCTAAGGTATTGTTGTAGCTGCTCTTGTTGCTGACTAATATTTTGAATGTAATGCGACGCAAGGGGATCGTCGCTAGGTTTCAGTAACTTTTTCCCTGAAGCAAGTTGCTCTTGGTTATGGTGAACCTTATTCTCTTGACGACGCAAGTCATTTTGTACGGACTGATAGTTATGGAAACTAGAAATTCGGGTTAGCACTTATCTCTTCTCCTTACCTCAGTTGTAAAATGGTATTGAAGGTGTCATTCGCCGCTTGCATCACACGTGATGAAGCCATGTACGCTTGTTGAAACTTCATCATGTTGGCCGCTTCTTCATCGAGGTTAACGCCAGAGATAGAAGCAACGCGCTCTTGTGCCGCCTCATGCTCTAAGCGAGCGACAGAAGCTAATCGGTTTGCTGTAGAAGATTTCAATCCGACTTCGGTATTGAGGTTGTGATAAACATCAATCAAAGTACTGGATTTTCCGTCCATCATCTTGTCTGTTTGGATCTTCTGCATTTTTCTCAAGTTGCCATTACCACCTTCCGAAGGCACCAAGTTCGCGGTGAACTTGTCATTCATCAGCGCACCTTCGCTCAGCTCAAATACAGTCGCATCGCCATTTTTATACAGCGGATGACTTTTCGGCACTGAGATTTCAATCATCGGGTTATCTTTGTCTAGCGGGTATGAGTATTTGTCCGATAGCAAATTGCCTTTGTTGTCCGTGATCTTTAACCATGGCTTATCATGTTTCTCGTCGGCTGGTTGTACGGTGACCTCAAACTCTTTGACATCCCCCGCCTCACGAATTTTGAACTTGGCGTTACCTTGAGCAAAAGTGGTTGAAGCTTCATAACTTTGCGCTGCAATGGCTTTTGCATCATTGGTTTCCATCTTTATGATGGCTGCGCCACTTCGTGTTGGGCGCAATAATACGCGCTCACCAGCGGCAAGACCTTCACCGATTTGCACTTTCATACCATCCAGAACAAACGAAGAATCTGATTGATCAATGTTCAACGACATTTGCTCACCTTTCGGTGTTGTCACGCTATACTGGTCGCCATCATAACGTAGCGAATATTCACCACCTTTGATCGCTGAAATATCATCAATGTAAACCGCAACATCTGCTTGAGAGTCAGGCGCAGCAAAAACTCGAGATTTTGCCACCAGCTCAGAGTTCACGTCGGTAAATACGTCTTTACCTATCTTACCGTTAAGATCCAGGCCTTGAGATTGCAGCTGATTAATTTTGTAGGAAAAGCCCGTCGCTAAGCGGCCCATTTCATCCTGAAGTTGCGGAATGTGTTTGTCGCGCATTTCAAGCAAGGCACCGATTTTGCCATCCATGTCGTCAGACTTGATCGCTTTAATGCCATCCCCTTCCACCATTGCTAAGCGTCTTTGGTGAACATCAGGATAGCCGTCAATCATTTTGAGCTGGCTTGCTTCCGTGCCAGAAACAAGTGTGTGTCCATTGCCGATGTGAACATTAAACCCTTCCGCATTTTTGCGTGGGGTGACGGTAACTTTGGTGTACTCAGATAACTCAGTAACCAGCTTTTCATGCTGGTCCATCAAATCATTGTGTGGACCGGGTGTGCGCATCATTAACCGATGCACATCGCGGATTTCCAACGCAAGTTGGTTCACGCGTTCAATGCCCATATCCAATTTTTTATTGGTCACATCAGATTGCAATCGCACGGTTTCATGGAAGTCATTTAATGTATCAGAGAAGATTTTCGCCTTTTCCAATACCACTTTCCGTGCCCCCAAATCGTTCGGGGTATCTGCCATGGTTTTGACCGCATCGAACCACTCGTTCAAGTTCTCTGGAATTTTCTTCGATGCAACTGAGCTCAACATGCTAGAGAGCATATCAAGATTGTCTTGGGTATCCGTTTTGTTGGCATTGTTGGTTGACGACAAGTTCAGTTCATTCACGGCAAACTGATCCCACGAGCGGCGAACATTTTCCACATGCACACCCATGCCGTAGGTAGAGCCTCCAAACATGCGCGGATCATTCGTACCTTGGATAACAGACTGGCGGCTATAACCCTCTGTATTAACATTAGAAATGTTATGACCAGTGGTGTTTAATTGTCTCTGAGCAGTAAGCACACTTTGAGTACCTACATTCAGAAGATCTGACGCCATACATGCCCCCAAAAACGAAATAAAATCGGCAAAACCGATCACCTAGACACATCAAAGCAAAAGGTGTGCCAAATAAAATAGAGGTGTGAATGTTCAGAAAAAGTAAAGGCTTGCACTGTGGCAAGCCTTCGAAAACAACATGAACTGGCGAAGAGTAAATTACATACTTTCGATTTTCTGCTTCACCTGCAGGACTTTGTCTGCGTAATTCGGATCGGTCGCGTAACCCGCGCTGTGGATGCCGCGAATGAAGGACTCTGAATTCCCTCGCTGTTGCAATGCCGTCTCGTAACGTGGGTTGTCATTTAAAAAGCGCACAAAGTCATTAAAGCTGTCTTCGTAATTTGAGTAGGCGCGAAACGCTGCCGTCTCTTTCACTGGCGTATTATCGTGGAACTCTAGCGTTTGAGTCGTCACTTTGTCACCCTGCCAACTTCGATCTGCTTTGATGTTAAATAAGTTGTTGCTGCTGCCACGCGCGTTCTTCACGACCTTTTGTCCCCACCCGGTTTCCAAAGCCGCTTGCGCAAGTAGCAGAGATGGCTCGACACCTAGGGCTTTCGCGGCTTTCTCCGCGTATGGCTTCATCGAGTTAACAAAAGATTCTGGCGAATCGAATCGAGTTGGTTCATTGCTTGGTCGAGATAGCTGACCAGATTCAATCAAGCGCTGTTCAATCTCACGCGCTTTTTTCGGGTCAACACGACGATATTCCACGGCATTATTTGCCGCATCACGCATTGCCGTTTCACTCTTGTCGTTACCTTGCCCAGCCGTTAATTGCTTAACAATCATATCGGCCAAGCCCATTGAACCAGACGAACTGAGCTCGCTCGCCATCTGCTCATCCAGCATTTGTCGGTAGAACTTCTCGTTCTGGCTGTTCATCATGTTGGACTCAAAGCCCTCATTGGCTTCTCGCATTGATTTCAACATCATGGAGGTGAAAATAGATTCGAACTGACGAGCCGCTGCACGCAGTGCTTCTTGCTCGCCATCTTTACCTTCCTTCACTGCTTTTTGACGCAGGGTATCCAGCGAACTGATGTCATGAATAAAACCAATGTCGTTAGGATTGTTCATTATACCTACCTCCTAACCATTAAATGATGATCAACTGGCCTTCAATGGCACCAGCTTGTTTCAATGCTTGCAAGATAGCCATCAAATCCGACGGCGCTGCGCCGACTTGGTTAACGGCACGGACCAAATCATCCAACGTTAAGCCTGGCTCGAACTTAAACATCTTGCCCTGCTCTTCGCTGACTTCGATATCTGAGTCTGGCACGACAACGGTTTGCCCACCAGAAAAGCCGTTAGGTTGGCTAACATTCAGGTTTTCTTTGATTGCGACCGTCATTCCACCATGGGTTACCGCCGCTGGTTTAAGGCGAACATGTTTACCAACTACGATGGTACCCGTGCGAGAGTTAACGATGATTTTGGCTGCGCCATCTGCTGGGTCGAACTCTAGGTTTTCAATTGCCGATAAGAACGCCACACGCTGGCTGACATCACGAGGGGCACGTACACGTACCGACGTCGCGTCGACTGCGCTCGCCATTTGTGGGCCAAGGAAGTTGTTTACCGCATCCGCCATACGTTGAGCCGTTGTGAAATCTGACTCAAGCAAGTTGAACGTGATGTAATCGCCACGACCAAATGGGTTTGGAATTTCTCGCTCTACTGTCGCACCACTAGAGATAAGACCAACGGTTGGATTGTTACCTACGATTTTAGAACCGTCAGCGCCTTCAGCACTGAAGCCGCTCACCACTAAGTTACCTTGAGCAACCGCGTAAACTTGACCATCGAGACCTTTGAGGAACGTTTGCAGTAGCGTACCACCACGCAAACTTTTGGCACTACCGATAGAAGAGACTGTCACGTCTACTTGCTGACCTGGTTTAGAGAATGGCGGCAACTCTGCCGTTACCATGACTGCGGCAACGTTTTTAATTTTTGGCTTTGTGCCCGGCGGCATCTGAATGCCGAAGTTTTGCAGCATAGCGGCGAAACTTTGCTCCGTAAACGGGTTCGCTTCGCCTGTGCCAGGTAAGCCTGAAACCAAACCATAACCCACGAGTTGGTTGCTTCGTACACCAGCCACTTGCGCGACGTCTTTGATACGTGCAGCTTGGGCAGCGGTAGAAAACAGAGCAACGCTCATCAGTATTAAAAGGAGTTTTTTCATGCTTACTTATCTCTTGCAGTCAAATTGCCGTCAGCACGGCGTGTTATAGCGCTACATTAAAGAATCGTGCCAAGAAACCCGGCTCTTGCATATCTTGTTGTACACCGGTGCCAGAATACTGAATTCTTGCGTTAGAAACGCGGTTTGATGCAATAGTATTGTCGAAACTAATGTCATCCGGACGAATAGTGCCGCTTAAACGTATGTACTCATCACCCGTATTAAGCGTCATCCATTTTTCTCCACGGATAACGAGGTTGCCATTTGCTAAAACTTCAATCACCTCAACAGTAATGTAACCACTGATGCTGTTACTCTGCTTAGCAGAAGAGTCACCCGCAAATGAGTTTGAGTTATTTAAGTCATAAGAGAAATTGTATTTGCCACCAATTTGCAGCTCTTCTCCGCCCACTTGAAGCGGGTCCATTTGCGCTTCATTGGTTTTCGATAAATCGGCATTGGCGCTTTTCGTGGCGCTGGTAGTCTCATCCAGTGTCACGGTAATAATGTCGCCAATACCACGTGGCTTGGAATCGTCGTAAAGATCGGTAATGTGCTCGGCGCTAAACAGTGAACCTGTTGCAGCAGCATAATGCTCAGGTTTCTTTTTCGGATGAATAGGAGCCCATGCAGGATCACCCGCAACCGGATCGCTTCTGCCACGCAGTGTATCCACGATACCGCTGCTCTCTTCTTTCGATTTATCGCCTTCTACCGCGTCAACCACCGTCGTTGCTTGTGTCACTTCATCCGTTTCAATCGGCTCTAACATGGCACAACCCGACATCGTGGCAATCAAAGCAAGTAGACAAATACGTTTCATCGTGAGCTCCTCAATTCTTGCTCTTAACCGTTATAACTGCTGGTTAACGAAGCTCATCATCTTATCGACTGACGAGATCACTTTTGAGTTCATTTCGTAAACGCGCTGGGCTTCGATCATGTTGACCAACTCTTCCGTTACATTCACGTTAGACGCTTCCAACATGGATTGACGGATTTCACCCAAACCGTCCAAACCAGGAACACCTTCTTGTGGATCGCCACTAGCACCCGTTGGTAAGTAAAGGTTCTGGCCAATTGGCTCTAGGCCTCCTGGGTTAACAAAGTCTGTAATGGTTAGCTGACCAACGACTTGGTTGTCTTGCTGACCACGGACGCGAACCGATACTTCACCATCTGTACCGACAGTGATAGAAATCGCATCTTCTGGAATCACAATTTCAGGTTCTACAGGGTAGCCAGAACCCGACGTGACTAACGTGCCTTCACCATTTAACGTGAACTGACCGTTACGGGTGTAACCGATGTTGCCATCCGGCAACGTCACTTGGAAGAAGCCGTCGCCTTCAACCATCATGTCTAGTGCGTTGGTCGTTGTCTGCGCATTACCATGCGTGTGCACTTTTTGCGTTGCAACCACTTTAGAACCCGCACCTAGCATCAAGCCACTCGGAAGCTCAGTGTTCTGAGATGATTGGCCGCCAGGCTGGTTGATGTTCTGATAGAACAAATCTTCGAATACCGCACGGCTCTTTTTGTAGCCCACAGTAGAGGCGTTCGCCAAGTTGTTCGAAATCGTGGCAATGTTGGTTTGTTGGGCGTCTAGACCTGTTTTACTTACCCATAGTGCTGGATGCATAGTGAACCTCTAACTCTGTTAACTCATACGAAGCAGTGAATCTGAAGATTTATCCATCTCTTCAGCAGTGCTCATCATCTTGACTTGCATTTCAAACTGACGCTGTAAGTCAATCAATGCGGTCATTTCACCTACGGCATTCACGTTACTGCCTTCAATCGCTCCTGTCTGGAGGCTAACAGTCGCGTCTGCTTCGTAAGGTTGGTTTGGAGTTTTATGGCGAAATAAGCCATTGGTGTCTTTAAATAAGCTTTGATCATTAGGCTTAACAAGCTTGATGCGATCAACCGCTTGGAATTCTTCCGCCGGGGCACCTTGAGGAAGCACAGAGATGGTGCCATCCCGACCGATTTCAATTTTAGAGAGAGGGATAGGCAAAGTAATCGGCGCATCGTTTTCACCCAGCACCAAATGGCCACTTGCGTTAGTAAGCATGCCATTTTGATCGACTTTTAGGTTACCGTTACGGGTCAACCCTTCTTTCCCTGTATGATCGAGTACCGATATCCAGCCGCTGCCTTCAATCGTCACATCCAGATCACGCCCTGTTGTAATCACGCTACCTTGAGCAAAGTTATGCCCTGGACGCTCTGTCATGCTGAAAACACGTGAAGGATGGCCTTCACCATAAGCCTGCATTGAGCGAGCCTGCGCTAAATCCGCACGAAACCCTGTCGTGCTTACGTTAGCCAAGTTATTAGCACGCAATTGTAGTGCCTGCATATTTTGCTTGGCCCCACTCATTGCGAGAAACAGTGCGCGATCCATAAATTACTCCAAAAACTTCTCTGTACACGGAGTAAAAGCAATAGTTATGCCAACACAAAATGAGCTTATTTATCAAATATTTAAATAAGAAACAAAAGATTAAGAGGGGTTTCAGTGGCAGAAAACTGCAACAAGGGGCAAGGTTTTGATCCGCATGGCGGCAACGGCGGCAAATCAGAGATCAAAGCATGCTTAACCTGAACTGAGGTATTTTCAGGCTAAGCATCAGATGAATGTCATGATGTTATCAAGCCAAGCGGCGAAAGCACGCCTAGCTTGATGATGCAGATTATCGGATCTGCAGGATATTTTGTTGTAGCTGGTTGTGCACTTCTAGCGAACGTGAGTTTGCTTGGAAGTTACGCTGAGCAGAAATCAGGTCCACCAGCTCCTGTGTCATATCAATGTTTGACTGTTCCAGCATACCGTTGTTGATGGTGCCAAAAGAGCCTTTGTTAGATTCACCCCAAATCTTGTCACCAGAGAACTGAGTTGAATCCCATTGCGTACCGCCCTTCTTATCAAGACCTTGCTCGTTTGGAACACGTACTAGCGCGACACGACCCAATGTGACGTTTTCGCCGTTTGAGTAAGTCCCCATTACGCTGCCGTTTTCATCGAAGTCAACTTTGGTTAGGAAACCCGTTGTTGCACCGTCTTCATCGAACTTAGTCAGTTCGAACGGAGCAGCAAACTGTGTTGCCGAGCCTAAACCAAAGTTAAGCGTCTGCGCAGGATCGGCACCATTCATATCGACTGGTGTCGTGTTCGTCGCCGGATCGCCTAATGCCACAGACGTAATTGGCTGACCATTGTTCAAGCTCGCCAACGTACCATCATTGTTGAACTTCATGGTATGACCCACATGGCCTGTTGGCGTTTGTGCATCACCTGCCGCAACGTTTAAAGGCTTTTCACCTTCTTTGTCTGTCACGGTGTAGTAAGTGTTCCACGTGTTTGGCTGAGTCTGATCTTTCAAGTAGTACGTCGTTAGCTTGTAAGACTGACCCATCGAGTCATAAATAGTCGAAGAGGTTGAACGGTTGTATGTATCTGGGTCTGAAAAATCAAACTGAGTTGGATCTTTCAAATCACCGTTAGCTGGCAAGTTCACGCCCACTTCAATGTTTGCTGTTTGCTTTGGCTTACCAAATTCAGCAGGAATATTGATAGGTTGTGGCTCGTATGAAGAAACCTCACCAGAGCTTGGATCCACTTGGTAACCTAATAAGAACTCATCGTTCGCGGTCACCATGTAGTTTTCTTTATTTAAATGGAATGCACCATTACGTGTGAGTTCATTCTGTTGTGGAGTCAAACGCTCCTTCGCCACGGCGAAGAAACCTGTACCCGAAACACGCAGATCCATTGGGTTGTTGGTGTAAATGCTTGAGCCTTCATGGAACTGCTGCGCCACTTGGCTTGCTTGCGCACCACCACCCGGCGTGGTTTTTGCGTTAGTAAATAAAGAGTTAGAGTAAACATCAGCAAACTCAGCACGGGACTCTTTAAAGCCGTACGTGTTGGCGTTCGCAATGTTGTTACTGGTGGTGTTCAAATCCAGTTGTGCGGCGGACAAACCGCTTAAAGATACATATGACATTCCAAAATCTCCTAATCTAGCGAGCTATGACTACGCTTTGCCGACTTCCAATACTTCTGCAAGTCGAACTGGCGATTCAAAACCAGCCAGATTGAGTAATACGTTTCCGTCACCTTTGCCGAGCAATACACTGTTTACGTTGGCATACGTCGATACTGGGAACTCTTGCGACTCCCCTTCAACCAAGCCAGACGCTTTCACTTTGTATTTGCCAGCAGGCAGTGGATTTCCGCTTTCATCTTTACCGTCCCAAAGCACACGCGTGTCGCCGGCTGGTTTCGCCCCTACCTCAAAAGTACGAACCAGTTGGCCAGCTTCATCCTCTACACGAACAAACAGATTATCGATAGATTGTGAAAGCTTAACCATTGCCGCCATTGGCGCGTCGTCCTGCTTCACACCTGCCGCTCCTGGGACCAATACGTCACGCCCTACCAAAGAGGAAGCTTGTAACGCTTGGTTTGATGTCATTGACGAGTTCAAACTCTCAAACTGAGTATTCATCTTGCCGATGCCATCAACGGTCGCAAATGAAGCCATTTGCGCAATCATCTGGTCATTACTTACCGGCTTAAAAGGGTCCTGTTGAGACAATTGCTTCGTGAGCAATGATAAGAAGTCTTCCTGTTTTAGGTCTTGCTTACCCGTGCTCTCTTCCGTCTTCTTGTTGCTCTCTTGTAGACTTTTAAGCTGGTCGATATAGGACAAGCCGCTTTGACCAACGTTGTTAATTCCGGCCATACGCTACCTCCTTATCCTTATTGACCCATCTGCAGCGTACGCAGCAGCATTTGTTTACTAGAATCCGCTACTTGCACATTGGTTTGGTATGCGCGAGAAGCTGAAATCATGTTCGCCATTTCTTCCATTACATTCACGTTCGGCTTGTAGATGTAGCCTTCTTCGTTTGCAAGGGGATGGTCTGGGTTGTACTCCGCACTCAGCGGCTTATCGCTTTCTACAATGCCCATCACTTTCACTGGCACCGTATCACCGCCACGCATGGCGTTACTTAACTCAGCTCCAAACACAGCATGGCGCGCTTTATAAGTGTCTTTCGCAGAGCTGCTGACACTGTCGGCGTTCGCCAAGTTGCTTGAGGTAGTGTTCAGACGAACGGATTCAGCGCTCATTGCGGAACCTGTCACATTGAAAACGTTAAATAAGCTCATCTAAATTATTCCCCTTTGATTGCTTTGGTTAAGTTCTTGAATTTGCTGCCTAGAAAATCGAGTGATGCTTGGTGTCTGATTTGGTTTTGCATAAACAAGTTACGCTCTAAATCCAAGTCTACCGTGTTGCCATCACCCGTATCAGGCTGCATAGGAAGACGATATAGCTTGTCCCCGACCAACGTTGTAGTGGCAGGAATATGCCGACCATCCGTACGACTAAGACCAATGCTTGCCCCAGATGTTGCCGCTTGCAATTCCTTCGCAAAGTCTAAACCTCTTGCTTTGTAACCAGGCGTGTTGGCTTGTGCAATGTTGGTGGAAATCACCTCAGCATTGCGCTCACGTACGCCCACCGTGTGCTGGTGGATGCCTAGTGCATTGTCAAAAGATATAGCCATGTTTGCCTCTACAATTAAGAACTGACCGTGATTGATAACCAAAAAGCAATTAGCATGCCAAAAACATAAAGCGCTCTATCTACTTAATAGCTATCACCCATTGGAATAGCAATAAGTGAGCCAAAGTGACTGGAATGTCATGTCGTTTCACTTTGTTCACTTAATAAAGATACACCGTGATGAGGGAACAAAGCAAAATCGCGCTTCAATTTAGCAAGTGAAAACGTGGAAACACTCGAAGTCAGGAAACCAGCAAACAAAAAAAGCCTGACACTAGGTCAGGCTTTTTATCAATGAAGAGATACCGCTATTTAAGCTTGTAAATGATACCCGGATTACAGCGCACCATTTCAAATTTATCAGTCAGACCAGTTAGCGACTCTGATGCCCCTAACAGCAGATAACCACCTGGGTTTAAGCTGCTCGCCATTTGGTTAAGCACTTTTGATTTCATTTCCGGTGAGAAGTAAATCAGCACGTTGCGACAAAAAATAATGTCGAACTTACCCATCAGTGCATAACTGTCCATCAAGTTTTGTGGACGAAAGTTCACCAAACGTTTGACGTTGTCTTTGACTTTCATACGGCCACCGTCCGCATCCTCAAAGAAGGTGCGGCGACGTTCAGGTGAAAGTCCGCGCCCTAGAGCCAAATTGTCATACACACCTGCACGACACATCTCGAGCATACTTGCTGAAATGTCTGTTGCTGTAATAGACACGTTTGGTAACAAACCCGGCTTGCGCTGTTGCGTTTCCAGAATCGTCATTGCAATAGAATACGGCTCTTGGCCCGATGAACTGGCTGCAGACCAGATCTTGATTGGGCGCTTGCTTGCCGCTACTTCTGGCAATAATTTGTCAGCTAAAACTGTGAACGGATAAGTATCTCGAAACCACAAGGTTTCGTTAGTCGTCATCGCGTCCACAGCGGCCACTCGTAATTCACGATTACGCCCTGTAACAACATCACGTAGCAAATCTGATAACGATGCGAGCTTAAACTTCGTCACTAAAGGACTCAGTCGGCTACGCACAAGGTATTGCTTGCTATCACCTAACACGATGCCACATTGCGATTCTAGAAAACGGCTAAAGTCACGATACTCTTGATCACTGATTGTAATAGCAGTCATTAATGTCTCTTTTATTGTGTTAATGCAGATTTAACCGCGTTACCCAATTCATCTGGGTTAAATTTCGCAATGAAGGTATTGGCACCTACACGCTCAACCATAGCCTGGTTGAATACACCACTTAATGAAGAATGGAGGATAACATAAAGGTCTTTCAAATCGGCATGTCTGCGAATTTCAGCCGTTAAGGTATAGCCGTCCATTTCTGGCATTTCAATATCGGAAATAACCAACGAAATTTGATCGTAGATATTGCCTTCTTGAGCCATTTCAATCAACTTATTGTACGCTTCTTTGCCATCTTTGACAGATACGACCTCGAAACCGATTGATGTAATCGCACGCTCTACCTGTTTACGCGCGACAGTCGAGTCATCAGCAATCAATATACGGCGTACAATAGGCTTTTCTTGTTCTGCTTGCGCGATTTCTTCACCGATAGCGGAATCCATCGTTTCATCAACCGGCGCAATCTCCGCCAGGATTTTTTCAACGTCAAGGATTTCAACCAGCTCGTTGTCGATGTTCGTCACTGCGGTCAAGTAGTGCGCTTTACCCGCACCGTCTGGCGGTGGCAAAATCGCTTCCCAATGCATATTGATAATACGCTCAACCGATGATACCAAAAATGCTTGGATCGTACGGTTAAATTCTGCGATAACAACAAAACATTTATCCAGATCAGTGGTTGGGCGGCCACCAATTGCCAGGCTCAAATCAATAACGGACACGGTATGGCCGCGGATATGAGCGATACCTTTTACCAGCGGGTGTAGATTTGGCATTGAAGTCAGCTTAGGGCACTGCAGTACTTCTTTCACTTTGAATACGTTAATGCCGTAGCGCTGTCGGCCCATCAGTCGAAAGGTCAATAATTCCAATCGGTTCTGACCGACGAGTTGCGTACGCTGATTCACCGAGTCAAGAATCCCCGTCATATGCTCATCTCCATCTCAAACTTTTTGTTTTTAAATGATACTCTACCACTGGCAAGCACGATACCAGGGAGACAGTATGGCGTATTTCACTTTCACTTCGACACCATTGACTATGACAATATGTAGAGCGCTAATTACAAAGTACGCTAAGTCTATCGGCATTTTGCTCAGTATGTTTAGCTTTTTTGTTCATTCAGCTTCAGATAATCAGATCGAGCAAATAAAAACGGCAGCAGAACAACATATTCTTGCTACAGTTGATCAGCCTGATGGTGGCGAGCTATCTGTTAATGCGGCAGATATCGACTCGAGAATAAAAGCAACGGACTGCCCAGTGCCCCTAGATACGTCAGCTTCTTCCACCAGCAGTACTCGAAGCAACATCAATGTTCTAGTGGAATGCCCACCGGATGACTGGAAAGTCTATGTGCCTGTACGGATTTCTGTATCGGTGCCAATGATCGTCGCAACACGAACGCTAGGGAGAGGAGAAATCGTCAGCGCATCGGATGTCACCACTTCTATGATCGAGCTGCAGCGCTTTCGCAAAGATGGCTTTTCTAGCTACGATCAAGTGGTTGGCGCAAAGCTAAAACGCAACGTTCGCCTAGGTGATGTTGTTGAACGTAATGATGTCTGTGTCGTTTGCCGGAATGAAAAGGTCACAATTAAAGCGGTGAATTCTGGCATGACGATCACCACGCAAGGCACAGCATTGCAAGATGGTGCGGCTGGCGATCAAGTAAGAGTGAAAAATGATAAGTCACAGCGTATAATAGAAGGCATAGTGACTGGCATTGCGGAAATCACTGTTAATTTTTAATACCCACTGGTAGCGTGTTTAAACTGATCAATAAAAATGCAAAAAATGACTAAAGTTATTTTTGCACTGGTCGATAGTCTGGATACCAGTATTACGATACAAGGCAAAGGTTAAACATGGCAGGTATAGATAATATACGTTCAGGGCAAATGATGACGACGACAAGTCGTGCACCTGCGCGTAACGATTCCAATGCTACCAGCACGACTGAATCGAAAAAAGCACCCGCACAACAAGACGCTGTATCACTCAGCCAGCAAAGCAAAGCCGTTAGCAAACTCCAAAAAGATATGGCAGCTTCTCCGGCCTATGACAGCGCCAAAGTCGCGGCAATCAAAGAAGCAATCACAAACGGTTCATACAAAGTCGATCCTGAAAAATTGGCTGACAACATGATTAAGTTTGAAAACGAATTGCAAGGCAAAAGCTAACTGACTTAGGCCGAAGGTAAGTATTTTATGGCAGCATTAGCCGATCTCGTCAATTTCCAACTAGAAAATGCTAAGGCACTTTCTGCTGTTTTGCGTCAAGAAACACAAGCGATAACTGCGCGTGTCTCTACCGAGATTGAGAGTATTGCCAAACAGAAGATGACACTCATTGATCAGCTTAGAACAACTGATCAGCGAATCGCCTCTCACCCGCACGTCAATCAACTTACTGAAGATGAGCACCTAAGTCAGGTTGTTGCTCAAATCCAATCGATCGTCCTCGACTGTCAACAAGTCAACAAAGTAAATGGTGAATCGCTTAGTCGCGCACAGCTGAGTTTCAATAAACTCAATAACATGCTTCAGCGAACTCATGGCAAAGTGGGCATGACCTACAATGCTGGTGGCAAAACCCACACTATTTCGACACTTGGCACCAATATAAAAGCCTAAACGTCACTCCTACCCCACACCATCTCTAGAATGTAGATATAAAAAAGCGACTCATTGTTGCCAATCAGCCGCGGGAAAGATTATCTGGTCTTCTGAAGTAATGCGCTTAGTGCATTAGAACAAGGTTTGTTGACGCTTCTCAGGCACCTGTTGAACTTCTCCGTAATCACGTAGCTTATCCATTTTACGAATATCAAGACGCAGCTCTGTCACGTAACTGTCCTCAACAAGATAACTACGCACAACTTCTGCACCGCGAATCACACCATCAACCGCACCTGTAGTGCTCTCAATACCTAAACGCTGGTCTTGCAGTTCTGCACGTCCACTAACACGCATACCATACACTTGTTCTGCCAGTTCACGGTATGCATCAATTTTTGATGCGCGCATTGCTCGTACGCGCTTTTCTTCTACTGTGCGGCCTGTTTGCTCACTGACACTCGCATAACCCACTGCCACTAAGATTTCATCTTGACGCATCTGTTGTAGTGGCTGACACCCCACCAATACCAGTGTGGCAATAATAAATAATAACTTCTTCATGCTTCTATCCTATGGACGCAGAATCACAGTGTACGGCTGACGAATGGTTGGGTCTGAGCGAATCAACACGCCATCTTGCGTACGGATACTGTTTAACGTATCTAAGTCACGACCAATACGGTCAGCCGGAAGGAAACCCTGCGCCGTTGCTACAACCACACGGCTCTGCATACCGACCACACGTGCATTGACCAGCACCCCGCCCTCTTGGCGCAGCATCGTGCCAGTCAGTACATACTGAATTTGTTGCTCTTGCGCCAGATCTTGCCAATCACGGCTTAAAGCAAAATCGCCCTGCTGCGTCACTTGGATAGAGCCCGTAGTTTTGAAATCAACCACTTTAAACCCTCGGCGCTGGAACTGATGGATAAAACCTTCCGAGACCGAGTTACCTAACCAGTTTGTTGCATCCATATTTTGTAGATCAACAAACGAGGTAATCGCAATCGGTGTCCGCGCAGATACCGCCACATTAGAAACCATCAGGTCTTCGGTCATGCTTTCAATGAAAAAGTCCATCGTATGACGTGGACTATCCATAAGCATGAACTGGCTTCCTGAGTACGGTTCTTTACCATTGTAAATCGGTGAGTACGCGCACGATGTCAGAAGCGTCATCATCGATGCGGCGACAAGCCACTTTTTCATGGTTTGATTCTCCAGATAATCTTAGGTGATACCGTTCTTGATTAATTCCTTTCTAAGAAAGTGAATATTGGAACAGTCTTTGCTTTTCTTTGTTTGCCTAACGAAGAAAAATCCACCAAACTTCACTGAAATTGTTAAAGCAATATTTATACCCGAACGGTTGTAATCAATGAAAAAAATATTAAACAGTCTGTTTTTAATCACTTTAGTGATGCTTGTGCCTTTTAAAGTAATGGCATCTTGGTATGAAGTAACAGGCGTTGCCACTATCGTTTCTTCAGAAGAGACGGCAAGGCTCCATGCGTTGGAAGACGCGCTGTTCAAAGCCGTCAATTTTTCGGGCGCAGATATTGGCAGTATTAGCAATTTGATGCCGCTATTAGAAGAAAGCCGTAACGAGTACCTGTTTACCAACCATGAAGTCCGTTACATTTTGGTCGAGTCTGAACGTAAACGTCGAGGTAAAGTCGAGGTAAAAATTCGCGTCGATATTTATCCATCGGCAACGGGTTGCCACACAGATCAATACAAAAAGACGATCCTTGTCGGCAATATTGAGGTTGCCTCACCACAACAAGCGGTGATGGGACAGATTTACCAAGTGGGTGACGATTTTAGCCGCGTGGTGAATCGCCAGCTGGATCAAACCTCTCGCAGCTTTGTATCTGTGGGTACAACGGACTATTCAATTAGCAGTAACTATCCCGCTCGTACTCAAATGATTGCACAAGACAACGGCGCACAATACATCATTGGGGGAGTCATTACCGATCTCACTGCAACGGTCGAATCTCAACTACTGCAAGATGACATCATCAATCGTCAGTTTGCGTTAGAGATGAAAGTATTTGATGGTAAAACTGGCCATGAAGTCTTCAACAAAGCCTACCGTGAAGTGGCGCGTTGGCCATTTGCCAAAACGAGCCAAGTGGATACTCGCAGTGCGCGCTTTTGGGCGTCGACCTATGGCGAGATGATGCTACGCGTTAGTCGCAATATAATGCTGGATCTAGAGTCAGAGCTGTCTTGCAAAATTACGCTGCCAGAGGTCGTTGCTGTCTTCGGCAACACAGTAACGATGGATCTCGGCCGTATGCATGGCGTAAAAGAGGGAGACAAATTGCAGCTTTGGCACACCGCATCATTTATCGACCAAAACGGATTACCAAGAAATAAAGTATCGCAAAGTGAAATTACATTGACGGTATCTCGTATATACGAACACGAAGCCGAGCTGACGATTGATCAGCCAAATTTAGCCTCTAGTGTTCAAATTGGCGACGTAATGAACAAGATCCTATAAAAGCAAACATTAAGTCTTGAGATATGCTCACTTTTGAATATCATAGGCAGCGCATCTTATTTGATTATACCAATGACCGTAGTAAGTCGTTCAAAGTGATGCTGATAAAGACCTAAACAAAGTTGCTAGGTTTGCATTCAGTAAAACGGTTCAATGAACTGCAACTATTGGTATTACGCCCCCATGGCACAGCTGGATAGCGCAGTCCCCTCCTAAGGGACAGGTCGTAGGTTCGAATCCTACTGGGGGCGCCATATCATAGCCTTAGCTCCCACTTGAGCTAAGGCTTTTTTGTATCCACTATTTCGAGCTTCACAGAGCGTTTCCAAGTAACGTGTGAAACAATTTCCTCAGTAATCAATATGATCGCCTCGCTCCTTTACTCGACGAGATAAAACCTTTTACTGTTCCGACCTCTTCCCCTTGAAATCATTTCAACAAGCCCTATTTACAGTTTTGTATTTTATTACTTTAATTATCTATGAGTTTTGCTTACCCTTTTAGCTATTAATAAAATTATTAGTTAGCACTATGTCTAAGAGCAATTTAATAACTAACACTGGACACCGCTTTATTTCTAAAGGCAAGACTGCCTTTAAGATTCATATCCATACCCCCGAGGACACGGTATTGCACCGCTCGGTTGGGTTTGTTCGTATTGGAGAAAAGAAAGGCTTACAAAAAGCCATTAAGCTGAGAAACGAATTAGGCCGGCAAATGTGGGGCAAATTTTGGCGACGTCTTTTGAAGGATCCTTATCTCATGACCAGACTCCCACACAGCGTTGAGCCAAAAATTGTTCACAAACCTAACCCCACTCTTGAAAACCCAGATAACCGAGATACGTGTTACATCGCTAAGTGGCGAGAGTTCAATGACGACGGTGACTACAAATACAAAACGGTGGTTCGCTCTATTAGTAAATACGGCAAGCTTGCCGCCTACATGCAAACCAAAAAAGCGTTGCTAGAAGCACATAAAGACAACTTGGAAATCCTAACGTTCATGGGGCGCTTAAACAGCATTGACCTCAAGTGATGTTTACCGTTTTTAACTTTTCAGTCCGTTTCAAATAGAAATGAAAAAGCCCCAAAGAGCGAACTCTTTGGGGCTTTCAGCTTTAGTCTTCTATACTACGGTCGGATAGAAGCTTATTGCTGAACTTGGTATTCAAATTCTGGAACAACGATTTCTACGCGACGGTTTTGCTGACGACCTTCACGAGTGTCGTTTGAAGCGATTGGATTGTTTTCACCTTCGCCACGCGCTTGAATACGTGATGAATCAATGCCTTTTTCAACAAGTGCGTTAGCTACAGATTCCGCGCGTTTCTCAGAAACTTTTAGGTTGTAAGCTGCTGGGCCAGAAGTATCTGTGTAACCTACAACTTCAACGTTCGCTTGTGGGTGCTCGTTTAGGAAAGCAACTAGGTTATCAAGTTTTGCAGCGCTCTCTGGTTTTAGAGTTGTGCTGTTTAGATCAAAGCTACCAGTGCCGATTGTTTGAGTTTCGAATGTTTTCGTTACAACTACTGGCTCTTCTACCACTTCTTCTACAACCACTTCTTCAACAACAACTGGCTCTTCTACGATTACTGGCTCATCGTTGCCACCGAATTTGAAAGAAACACCCAGTGTTGCTGTGTTACCTGTCGCACGAGTTACATCGTTGCTGATATCAGTCAGAGTTTGGTATTCCGCGCGAGCAGTTACGTTTTGGCTTAGGTTGAACTCAAGGCCAGCTGCGCCTAGGTAAGAGTAATCATCTTTACCATCAAACATTACGTAAGCGCCACCCACTTTACCGTAAAGTGCGATGTCTTCAGTGATTGGTAGGCTGAATTTAGGTGCAAGAGTGATTGCTTCTACATGGCCACCGAAAGAAGTTTGGTTAAAATCACCGATGTTGTCGAAACCTGCTTCTACTGCGAAGTATTTATTCATTTCGTAACCAACAAAAGCGCCAAGAGTAGAGTCGTCTTTGTCACAAGCCTGGCCCGCTACACACGCGTCTTCCATCCATGACTTACCCATCTTACCACCAACGTATACTTCTGCTTGTGCTGCTGAAGCCATAAGTAGAGACGCTGAAATTACCGCTGCTAATTTTTTCATTATTGATTCCTCTAAAGAAGTTCTTTTGTTAGATGCCGAAATGCGCCGTCTGACTGACGTTGTATTTCAATTCTTTTTATTCATTCCTTGAGTGAGATACTTAGTCAGCTTCTTTTTATGCACATGCATTTTTTTATGGAAGCTACTTACGTACATTTCCTGTTCAGTGATACATATCGCCATCTCGGTATCACTGACGGGGTGAACTATAACGCTAAGAAATCGCGAGAAAAATCCCAATTCTGTCAATTTATTGTCATCAAAAATCTCAACAACATGTGATCCTAAGCAAAAAAATCCCCACACAATCACGACGCAAACGTTTGCTTTATTTTCTGGAACACTACAACTTAAGCAAAGTTTTTTCTTAAAAATGAGACAGCAAAAATGGAACTTTAAGGAAGGTGGATAAAAATCAATCAGATATTTGATATATAATCGCTCGTTTTTTATTCATGCCAACGATATTTGGATTAAAAAATCTTATCCATACCTAGGTGAATTACGGTCCTAAATACCACATCCTTCACCGACATATGAGAAGGTTTCTCATTATCTAGGATTCAGATACAAAAAAGCCGCGGGTGTTTACCGCGGCTTTGTGACTATTTATTCAAAAGAACCTTTAGTTCAAAGCAATTATGCGTTTGCTTCACGCTCAGCAATGAACTCAAGCGCCATCTTAATACGAGCAACACAACGCTCTTTGCCAACCAGTTCCATTACTGCATCGACAGAAGGAGATTGACCGCCGCCTGTTACAGCAACACGTAATGGCATACCGATTTTGCCCATGCCGATTTCTAGCTCTTCACAGACTGCAGCGATAACGCCATCTTTGATGTTTGCTGTTGTCCACTCGGTCAGTGCTTCAGCTTTCGCTAGAGCAAGCTCTAAAGGCTCTTTAGCCACACCGCGTAAGTGTTTCTTCGCTGCGCCCGCTTCAAACTCAGAGAAATCTTCGTAGAAGTAACGGATTTGCTCAGCTAGCTCAACCAGCGTGTTGCAACGCTCACCCACTAGCTTGATCACGTCAGTGATAGCAGGACCATTCGTTACGTCTAGTTTTTGTTGATCTAGGTGCCATTGTAAGTGCTCTGCAACGTACGCAGAATCTGAGTTTTTGATGTAATGGTTGTTCAACCATTGCAGTTTGTCCGTGTTGAAGGCAGACGCTGACTTAGATACTGCATTTAGGCTGAATAGATTGATCATCTCTTCTTGAGAGAAGATTTCTTGGTCGCCATGAGACCAACCTAGACGCACTAAGTAGTTATTTAGTGCCGCAGGTAGGTAACCCATATCGCGATATTGCATGACCGATACAGCACCATGACGCTTAGACAGTTTCGCACCGTCATCACCCAAGATCATTGCACAGTGCGCAAACGTTGGTACTGGCGCACCTAGTGCTTCGTAGATGTTGATTTGACGAGGCGTATTGTTGATGTGGTCTTCACCACGAACAACGTGAGTGATACCCATGTCCCAGTCATCCACTACTACACAAAAGTTGTAAGTAGGTGAACCGTCAGTACGACGAATGATTAGGTCATCCATTTGATCGTTGCGGATTTCAATGCGACCACGGATTTGATCATCAAATACTACGCTGCCTTCTTTCGGGTTACGGAAACGGATAACACATGGATCGCCATCTTTTGCCGCTTCGTTTGCCGCTTTGATTTTTGGATGGTTCGCATCATAACGAGGCATTTCTTTGTTTGCTTCTTGCTCTGCACGGATTTCATCTAGCAGCTCTTTAGACGCGTAACATTTGTAAGCTTTGCCTTCTGCCAACAGCTTATCAACCATTTCGTTGTAACGGTCAAAACGTTGAGTTTGGTAGTAAGGACCTTCATCCCACTCCAAGCCTAGCCATTCCATGCCTTCAAGAATTGCATCAACCGCTTCCTGAGAGTTACGCTCAAGGTCTGTATCTTCGATACGTAGAACGAATTCACCACCTTGGTTTTTAGCGTATAGCCAAGAGTAAAGTGCAGTACGCGCACCACCAACGTGTAGATAGCCAGTTGGGCTAGGAGCAAAACGAGTTTTAACCGTCATTTGAGTTCCTTAGGGGTAATGAGCAACGAGAGATCTCTCGTTGTAATGTCAAGGATAAAAGTGGCGACATTTTACCACCGTAAGTCAATTCTACAATCGGTTTGACACCAGAAATACAAACAGGGCAGCACCAATAAAGGTACTGCCCTCCTATTTACTGTTAAAGTGCAGAACGAAATTACTTCAGGTTACGCATCGCCCATTGCATAAATTCTTGCTGCTCTTCACGGCTTAACTCATTAAACGATGCTTTGATTGTTTTGGTTTCCGCCGGAGAAGACGCAATGCTTGCCTTGGTCGATTCTTTGTTCATTGCATTGTTATAGTCAGCCACTTCTCGCTCGTAATCACGAAAACCTTGCAAGCCACCTTTACGAAGTTGAACCATAGAGAATGCCACTTCTTTTCCGTGTTTGTCTTTCAATACCACTTTTGGATCGAGTTCAAAAGCTTTCGCTTCTTCGATGGTACGGAACGCTTTGTAAGTCAGCGATAGTTCGGCGTCTTTTTCTGCTTCAAACTCTAATACCAGTGGCTGCGAATCGAACTTACGGCGCTTGCCATCTTCAAAGACAATTTGTCCAACCGTCACCGCCAACTGATTTTCCCCGTCCTTCAGCTCGATGCTGTTATTTTTGGAAATCCACTCAGGGTACACGAACTCACCGTTGAGAACGCGAGGAACCAGTTCAGCTTGCAGAGTCAGTTGAGCAGCAAAAGCAGGCGCAGAAAGCATTGCGCAAAGTCCGAGAAGTGTCGTTGTTTTTTTCATCGTGGTTTCTCACTTTATACCAATTTAGATAAGCCTCTAAAACTTACAGGCCAGTCATTCCAAAGGCTTATTTGAATCAGTATCAAGACAAAAAGGGCGTTTCCGCCCTTTTAGCTGCTTCTTTATTAGAAGTAGTATTCAACACCCACAGAGAACTCATCGTAGTCCGCAGATTTCCAACGCCCTTCTGTTGGTTTATCCAGTTGAGACGCACCGTCGCCAAAGTCTAGAGTACGAGCACGTACGTAAAGCACTGCCGATGGGTCTACGAAGTACATAACTTGTGCAGATAGTACATCGTCTGCTGTATCGTTAATTGTCTTACCATCACGCTCTAGATCAAAGTTCGCTGCGTAAGCCAGTTTGTATTGCCAATCACCTGTGGTGTACATGATAGCGGCAGACATTGCGTCTTGCTTCTCACTCACGCCGTTGCTTGCGTCAGCTTCCATGTATTTGTATTGCGCGAAGAAGGAAATACCGTTATCAAACCAGCCTTGAGCACCCACCAAGTATGTGTTGTTTTCCCACGTTTGGCCTTCCATCTTAATGTTACGGTTACCCTCGTATGCGGCATCTAACTGAATTGGACCAATTTTGTAGTGCGCTGCGATACCACCCCAGTAGTCATCACCTTCACCCAGACCCGCTTTGTCACCTGCACCAGCCGCAATATCTAGAGAGAATTTATCCGCATACATTGGCGAGTCCCAACGAATGGTGTTTGATTGACGGTCTTGATACTTAGCACCACCGATTGCACCACCCCAGTCGTAAACATCACCGAGACCTGGGTTAGATGCAGGCCAGTCAACCAATTCGTACATCGGTGTTAATACTCGACCTAAACGAACTTGACCCCAAGATGCACTTTCAAAACCGACGAATGTGTCACGTTCACCAAGACCTGCACCCTCGCCGCCAAAGCTAGGGTCAACGTAACCACCTTCGATTTGCCAAATAAAAGTAGGACCGAAGTTAGCAAATTGTTTTTTACCGCGGAAACCGATGCGAGATTCGTTGTTTAGCTGCATGCCACCTAGATCATCGTCCGTTGCTTTGTTGCCAGAATCGTAATCGCGGTACGCGGCCTGCATCGCGATGATCCCGTAAACTTCATAAGAGAATGAATCTTTGGTTAGGAACTCTTTTGCTGCGTCACTGTTTGCACCATCAGCAAATGCAGCACCACTGAACATCATGCCTGTGATTGCCGTAGCAAGTAGGCTTTTCTTTAGGTAAGACATTTTTAACCCCTATATTTTTTAGTTTTTTCCATTTTCAAATTCGCTAACTAGGACATGGCAGGAACTTGAAACAATGTTTGGACGGGGCAAATATGACAAACTTTTTTCGCACTAAAAAACTTTCCCTACAGCAATCTGAGCGACTTCAAAATGAGAAGATCAAAAATAATATAATCAATTAAAAATCAAAAACTTAAATTTAAATATAAAAAATCAAAAACGTTAAAAGCACTTTTTGACACTGAACTGACATTGAGAGCATCTCAAAAGCGTGAGCGACTTCATTCATCTTTTAGGTGTTTTAACGGAACTTTATATTCAGAGAGAAAAAACCTTGAGATCACTCGCAAGTAAAATGGCAGTGAACTTTTGTGATTCAAGCGATTTTGACGAAATTGTTGAGAGCAAAAAATGGGTATTGACCTTACCCTTGCAGGAAGGTTTAAGCTCAATGTATCACTATTATTGAGGTGCAGATTATGTATCAGTTTGTCATACCTTTATCAGGGCTCAACTGCATGGGCTGTGCGAGAAAAGTTGAGAAGGCTTTACATGCGAATCACGATGTAGAGATCCTCACTTTGTCCCCAACGCAAGTCGAGGTCAAAACCGAGTCCTCGCTTAAAGAGCTTGTTTCATCAATTGAATCTCTTGGTTACCACGCAGGAAATCAGTACGAGTTAAACCTTTCAGGCTTAAGCTGTGGCGGCTGCGTGAAAAAACTCTCGTCTTTATTAGACTCTCATCAAGACGTTATTTCTTTCGAGGCTTCAACAACGCACTTAGAGATTCGTACCCTCCTCTCCGAGCAACAAGTGATCGACTTAATAGCAACACTCGGCTATACCGCCAACCTTGATTCTGTTGAAGTAGAGAACGAAAGCTCACCAGAGACCGGACAGGTAGAAAAGCAAAGCAATATTAAAGATACGCAGGTGCCACCAGCGAGTATTCAATTGCAAATGCTGATTCAAGGCATGACGTGTGCGAGTTGCGTATCTTCAGTAGAGAAAGCACTTACTAACGTAGAAGGCGTTGAGAAAGCACAGGTCAACCTTGCAGAACAAAGCGCACTAGTATTCGCAAGCCAAGACTCTGATGACCTCCTTAACGCAATTGTTGAATCGGTAAAACAAGCCGGTTACCAAGCAGAGATCCTACAAGACGCCGCAACCCAGCAAGAAAAGCAAGCGCAGCAACAACGTCAGCAACAAAAACACTTTAAACTGGATGCTATTGCTGGCCTTGTCGTCGGTGCTCCCTTAATGATTTGGGGCGTTGCTGGCGGCAATATGATGATTCGCAACACCAACGACCAATTAGCTTGGGGCGCGATCGGTATCGTATGTTTACTCCTTCTTGCCACAGCAGGGAAACACTTCTTCAGTAACGCTTGGTTAGCGGCTACTCACAAGCGAGCCACCATGGACACGTTAGTCGCTCTCGGTACTGGCGCAGCGTGGTTCTATTCGATGCTTGTGGTGATTTTCCCAGACTGGTTCCCTCTTGCTTCACGCCACGTGTACTTTGAAGCGAGTGCAATGATCATCGGCTTAATTTCTCTTGGTCACTATATAGAAGCAAAAGCCAAAGCAAACACAACACGTTCCTTACAAGCGTTGATTAACCTGCAACCTCAGCAAGCTACGGTAATTACGGAACAAGGCGACCAAAAAATCGCGGTTGAGCAAATCACGTTAGGCATGAAACTGCGTATCAAACCAGGCGAGAAAGTGCCTGTTGATGGCGTTGTGATTCAAGGTGAATCATACATTGATGAGTCCATGCTAACTGGTGAACCCGTTCCTGTATTAAAAGCACAAGAGGCACATGTATCCGCAGGGACATTGAATACCGACGGCTCTCTCACTATAGAGGCTACCGGAATCGGCGCAAATACGATGCTCGCACGTATTATTCGTATGGTGCGCAGCGCTCAGAGCAGTAAGCCTGCCATCGCGAAATTGGCAGACCAGATTTCATCAGTGTTTGTCCCTGTCGTTGTAGGCATAGCAATACTGGCAGCGCTTGTTTGGTTTGCCGTTGGCCCAGAGCCAAAAGCGAGCTATATGCTGGTGGTCACCACAACCGTACTTATCATCGCCTGCCCTTGTGCTCTAGGCTTAGCAACCCCACTTTCTGTCACGGTGGGAGTGGGTAAAGCCGCAGAACTCGGCATTTTGATCAAAGATGCTGATGCCCTGCAGCTAGCGAGTAAAATAGATACGGTTGTGTTCGATAAAACAGGCACGCTTACCCAAGGTAAACCGAGTGTGCAGCAAGTGTTTACTCACACCACCAGCCAAGAAGAGCTGTTGGGGTTAGCGTACGCCGCCGAGCGTCAGTCAGAGCACCCACTAGCAAAAGCGGTATGCGACTTTGCTAATCAGCACGACACGCAAGAAGTGACTCTCGATAAATTTGAAAACGTTCGTGGGCGCGGCATTTTGGCAACGTATCAAGGTAAACCGCTGCTTATTGGCTCGCTTCAATTTATGCAAGCGGAAAACGTTGCAACAGAGGCACTTCAGGATGCAATTGACGAATGCGCTCAGAATGCATGGACTCCGGTTGCCGTTGCGCTCGATGGTGAGTTAGTCGGCCTGATCGCCATTGCTGACCCAATCAAATCGGATGCAAAACACGCGCTCTCTGCATTAAAATCGCAAGGCATCAAAACGGTAATGCTGACGGGTGACAACCAACACGTAGCCAACGCTATCGGTCAAGAACTTGGTATTGATGAAGTAATCGCTCAAGTAATGCCAGATGAGAAAGCTCAGCACATTGAGCAACTTCAATCCCAAGGCCATGTTGTGGCAATGGTGGGGGATGGCATTAACGACGCCCCTGCTCTCGCGTTAGCCAACCTTGGTATTGCAATGGGTAGCGGCAGTGATGTCGCCATTGAAAGTTCGCAAATGACCATCCTTAACACGTCACCAATGGCGGTGGTACATGCGATTGAACTGTCGCGCGCTACACTTAAAAACATGAAGCAAAACCTATTTGGAGCCTTCGTTTATAACTCACTGGGGATCCCTGTTGCCGCAGGCGTACTTTATCCTGCATTTGGATTTTTGCTCAGCCCAGTTGTCGCAGGTGCGGCAATGGCGCTGTCATCTATTACTGTCGTTAGTAATGCAAATCGACTACGACTTTTTTCAGTAAAATAACCACTTATATTTGAGGCTATTATGAAGTTGAAATTATTGACCTTTGCAATGCTTGCGACCGCATCCGCCAACGTATTGGCAGCTGATGTCATTAACCACAAATCGCCATACTGCGGCTGCTGTGGTGAATGGACAAAACACATGGAAGAGAACGGATTTACGGTCGAAGAGAAATTGCACGATGACATGAACGCCATAAAACGCGATCTAGGCATCAAGAACGAACAGCTTTACTCTTGCCACACAGCAGAAATCAACGGCTATGTGTTCGAAGGTCACATTCCAGCCGAAGACATTAAAGCATTCTTAGAAAATCCACCACGTAACGCAAAAGGGCTCTCGGTACCGGGCATGCCAATGGGTTCCCCTGGTATGGAGTATGGCGATAAAAAAGACAGCTACACTGTTTACGCCTTTAACGAAAAAGGCCAAGTGTTCGAATATAGCCACCACGAAGGCAACGACAAATAACAAGAAAGCCCAGCAAATCAATTGCTGGGCTTTTTCTTAATGGACAAATATAAGATTAGAAGCCGTAAGAGGCACCAAATACAAACGCATTGTTAACTAGGCTATCACCACTTGCGTTTTCTGCACCGTGTGCTTGGCTACGGAACTCAAAGTAAGGCTGAACACCTTTACGTGTCCACGTTGCGCGAAGCTCGTGGTCCATCGTTTCCGCTTCAATCATGTAGACGTTGTTGTAGCTTAGCGTCACATCTTCATTCATCACGTAACCAATACGGTTATCCATGCGGTAGTCTGTATCCGCATCTGCGTCTGTCGCATCAATATGCGCACGAGTACGGTTACTTAGCGAGATACCGTTATCGAAGTTGTAACCGATCTTAACCAATGGACGGTACTGTACGTTCTCGCCAGCAGAGAACAAGTGTTGGTAACCCGCTGCAACCCATAAATGATCGGTAATGTTAAATGACTGCTCACCACCCACAGTGATTGCTGGTGTTGTGTTACCCGCGCCACCGTTTTCTGTTTCCAGTTTACCCAACTGAATACCATCAAATTCGGTGTAAACCGTAAAGCCGCCGAATTGGTTATCAAAAGTATGACCAGCTTCCAGTGTAGACGTAACGTCCGAACCATGGATTCGACCATCATCGTGGAATTGAACGTTACCCGTTACGTAAGAAGAACCAGCAAAAGCGCTAGAAGCGAAAGCGAGAGAAAGAGCACTCAGTGCAAAAATGTTTTTCATAATTACTGCCTTTATTTATTCACGTTATGCGACGGTTTTAAAGGGCTTCTCTTCCCTTTTATCGCAAACTTTGGAATGTGCCTCCTTGGCGATCGCAATATTGTTCCAATTAATTCGCGATGGAAAATAAAACATTTTAAAAAGTGATCTTGTTCAAACCGACGCTCAACAACCCTGATAAAAGTATGGTAAATACAGGCACTTACCGTATTTTTCTATAATGATTCAAAAAATAGAAGTGTGATCATAAACAGGTAATTTATTG
Source organism: Vibrio sp. M60_M70 (assembly GCF_037162085.1). Classification (NCBI taxonomy): domain Bacteria; kingdom Pseudomonadati; phylum Pseudomonadota; class Gammaproteobacteria; order Vibrionales; family Vibrionaceae; genus Vibrio; species Vibrio sp. M60_M70. Next base: position 860,909 of record NZ_JARLUL010000001.1, on the reverse strand, counting down.
ACATTTAGCAAATTAAGTCGATCCAGTTCACAATAACCCTGACCATTACAAGCTAAAACTTATTTATCAATGAAAAATAATCAGACATTGGTCACACTTAATTTCCCATAAAAATAAAGAAACCCTCAACATGACATTGAGGGTTTGCTTAAATTTAGCTGAGAAGATTAAGGTTATTTCACGCTAGTTACGCGGCTTGCTCTTTCCCCTGTCGCCGATACAGAGCGGATAAACACTTCTCCTTTCACACTTGGACGAGCATTGTCTGCGTAAGTCAGCCAGTTTTGACCGTCTAACGAGTATTGCAGTTCAACGCCAGGGAACTGAACGTTCATAGCTAGCTTGCCGTTTTCTACTTTCGCACCAGGAATTGGAAGGCGGTAGTCGATACCAGATTTTTCTAGCTTAGCCAGTTCACGTTGGCCAAGTACGTTCGCAAAGCGGTTGTAGTCTTGGTTTAGCGATGCTTTATCAACTAGGTTAGAGTTTTGCGAGTACTCAACACCGACTTTGTAGTCATTCTCCCAATCTGCACGGTGCCATGCACGCTCTGCGGTTGCGAGTACGCGAGGAAATACCATGTACTCGTATTGCTCGTCGTTACGTACTGTCTCAGACCAAAGCTGTGCTGATAGACCGTAGAAAGGTTTCGCTTCGATTTCACCTTTACCAGTAAAGCCGTTGCCATCGCGGTCTATAGAGGTTTCTGCGTTCTGAGGCATGTTCTCTGGTGCAAAGCCAAACATCTTACGCGTATCGGTTGCACGTGTTGCCCAGTAGTAACCACGCTCTTTCGGATCAACTTCGTATGGCATGTCCATGTACACATAGTCAGGGTTAGAAACGATCACGTCGTAACCTTTTTTAGACCATTCGTACACTGATGATGTACCACCCCAGTAAAGAACGTCCCAGAAGTTAACACGCGTATTTTCTGTTGCGAATGCTTTCTCACCTTCGCTGTATTTCAAACCATCTTGCCATGCTTGGAAGTTTGGAATGCCTTTCTCAGCAACTAATTTTGATACTTCTTGTGCAAAATGACTCGGTAGGTGAGCAAAATCGCTCACTGTGCCTTCTGCGATTAACGCCTGACACTGTGGAGATTGCGCGAATGGCTTGTCTTGTTTCGACAGGTCAATCGTGCCTTTCCAGCTTACTTTGTCTTCTGCGTTAACGTCTTGGAAACCAGCACCTAGCTTGATGTTCTTCGCTTCATCGCCACCAAAGTGCCATGTCGTTAGCGGTGCGCCAGCTTCTTGGTGCATTGCTGCCACTTCTGAAATCACCTTATCAACAAAGCGAGTTGAAGATTCCATACATGGGTTGATGAAGCTTTGCTTATTGTAGAACTGAACCGTCGTTACGTTTGATGTATCTTGAGGATCCATCAGACGGTATTCGTTCGCTTCAGCTTCTTTACCTTCTTCCATTAGGCGGTCGTAACGAGCTTCCATTGATACTACTGCTGCACGCGCGTGAGCTGGCATATCGATTTCGGGAATGACTTCAATGTTACGCGCTTTCGCGTATTTCAAGATTTCCACGTAGTCTGTTTTACTGAAGTAGCCAGAGCCAAAGTTGTCTGTCGTTGGACCGGAACCAAGCTGAGGCAGTACGCAGCTTTTCTCTTGTGTATCGAAACAACGATTAGCGCCAACCTCTGTCAACTCAGGTAGGCCTGGGATTTCCAAACGCCAGCCTTCATCATCGGTTAGGTGAAGGTGAAGTTTGTTCATCTTGTACGCTGCCATTTGGTCTAGCGTTGCAAGAATTGCGTCTTTAGAGTGGAAGTTACGAGCCACATCCACCATCACACCACGGTAATCAAAGCGAGGTGCATCTTGGATAGACAGTTGTGGTAGAGAATCAGCATTTTGGCTATCTACCAGGCCAAAGATAGATTGTACTGCGTAGAAAGCACCTGCTTGGTCAAACGCTTTAATCGCAATACCATCGCCCTTGATGCTCATCTCGTAAGCACCAGATTTTGCCAGTTCACCGGTGAAGTCTGCAGGAACAACAGTGATGCTTACAGGAAGATCACCACGAACATCCACACCTACCACTTCTGCACGATCTTGAATTGCTGCGTATTGAGTCACATCGAATGCGTCTTTAGGTAGCGCAATACCCGCCGCGATATCTACTGTACCTTTGCCTGCTTCAACAGACATTGGCGTTGGTAGTAACGTGGTTGATACATCTTGTTTTGCTAGGTCTTCGTTCTTCTCGAAGCGAGACACAGCGTTTGCAAATACGTTGTTGTCATCTGGCGTACGTTTTAGGTTGTTACCCTCAAGGCCAGTCACGAAAGACGCAACGTCTTCTGTGTTAAGAGAAGCGATCATCTTAGGTTCTGCGTTTGGTGCTGCAACGAAAGCGCCCGGCATAAAGTCGGTTTCAAATAACTGCCAATATTCGCCAATTAGTGGAAGTACCACTTCTTCGCCCGCCGCAAAGCCATCAAACTTATCTGTTGGTTCCAGTTTGTGTAGGTCACCCGTTACACGAGAAATTTTGAACTGATCATTATCTACATCCAAAATCAGACGAATGCTGTGGAAGTAGATAGCCCAATCTTTAGAGTTAACCGCTTCACCTTGGTTAACTAGCGTCATGTTCACCTTGTTACAAGAAGCCCACTCAGCCCCTAAATCCTGACAAGCAAGACCTTCGTTTGCACCGTGGTTAGTCAACACTTGGTATTGAATATCAAGGTTATTAGCCAGTGAATTTACAGCTTGTTGCTCAGAGCTTTGCAGAGCAGAGCAACCTGCTAATGTGGTGATAACAGAAACAGCAATCAGACTAGGTTTAAACATCTTACTTCCCCAAAAAAGTCAGTGGTTCAAAACGACAATGATAAAAATCGCGGCTCCTCAAATGCGAGGGGCCTAACAGTTGCATTCAACATACAACCAGTTATTTCTAAGCGTAAAATAAATAGAAATAGGAAGTGATCTAGTTCAAAAAATGATACTCAGCAAAAACCATAAAAACTTAACTTTCATGAAGTTACAAGCTACGTCAAAATCGAACAACTTGTTTTGACGAGTTTGCTGCGATCTAGGTCACTCATATTCATGAGTTACGACTGATTTTGTAAGATTTGGATCACGCCTAATTATTTTGTGAACCATTAGTAAGCGAATGACCTATTTATCTTTCGTGAAGTGACTCTCATTTATTCGTCGTCAAAACTCGTCAATATTTTTAGAAATGACGATTTTGTCGAATATCCCCACTAGAGAAATTGCACTTAACCTCAAGCATTTTTGCGTATAAAGTTTAAAGGTATCTTACCTGAGGACCATTCTATGTTTCGTCTCTTGACACTCATATCATCCCTACTTGTTGCCTTTGCTCCCTTTTCCTCTTATGCAGAACCGCAACATTGGTTAGCAAAAAAAGGGGAAACCGAGCTGATGATCATTGGCTCTGTCCATGTGGGCGATAAAACGATGTACCCACTCCCTAAAACTATTACTCAGCACTTAAGCCAAAGCGCTGGGTTGATTATCGAAGCAGATGTCAGAAACTCTGAAGGCTTGGTTTACCCACAAACAACCATTCTTTCTAAAGATGTTTTAGACAAGGCTCAACGTCGCCACTTAGTCGAGATAGCACAAGATTTAGGGTTGCCAGAAACTCAACTTTTGAATTCTCCACCATGGACGGCTGCATTAACCATCCAACTCGCTTTAGTCAACAAACTGGGGTATGTCTCTGATAAAGGGGTCGACATGCACTTAATAGGACTCGCTGATAAAAAACAAATCCCGGTCATTCCACTGGAGTCCGTGCAATTCCAAATTGATTTAATAGCAGGTCAATCAGAAGGTGGTAAAGAGATGCTCCTCTCGTCAATTGAAGAATATGACGGTGGGGAAGAATTGGTTCAGTGTTTGATAGAAAGTTGGAAGAGCGGTGATGGTAGCATGTTGGTTGAGGCATCATTAACCGATCAAGCAACAGAAGATTTTAATCAGGCTTTCTTATATGAGCGCAATCGAGATTGGGCAAAAAAGCTTGATACTGGCAGTGTCCTACCTCAACGTTCGGGTCGCTATACCGTTGTTGTCGGCAGTTTGCATTTAGTTGGTAAAGATAACCTGATTGAGCTGCTTAAAAAAAGGGGCTTTGACATAAAACCACTCGGTAAAACCCGCCAAGCTAGGTGCCATATTTAGAAATTTATTTGAAGGCAGCCGGCCTCATCAATGATGAATAGCAAGGCATCACGCTAACACGATCACTGACAATGGTTTACTCTCTCTGCTAAAACGACTTTAACCTATGTGGATACATAATAACTCATATGAAATTTAAAGCTTTATTCCTATGCGTGAGCAGTATGATGCTCACTTCATCGCTTGCTTATGCTAAACCGTCATGTAACGTAGAAAATTTTCAAGCTATTGATATAACCCCGGAAGCAAAAGGCGGGCTATTAGATAAAGAGAGTGGCCAGTTTCTTATTACCGAAAAACCAATGATGCGTTGTGCGAACATCACTTTTTCCACTAACCATACCCGAAATCGCGTCGCACATATGATGAATCAAGGCTTTGAAGCTGTTTACTTTGATGGAAGCTCGAGCAAATCTCACTCCGTCACGTTTGATGAAGACGAACTAAAAGCAGGTTACGTCAAGATTGGTCCAAACCATCCAAAGACCGCTTATGTTTGCTTCACAACTTCTGAAACTCCTATCAGCACTATCTCGTGTGACATCAAGTAATATATTTACTCGCTCTAAAAAACGAAAAAGGCTCTACATTTGCTGTAGAGCCTTTTCTTAAAGATGCCGATGAAGCGCCATATTCCAACTTCAAGCGAACCCATTTGGCTCGATACTATTGAAGTCTAAAATTACTAGCGCTAAAAACGACGAAAGCCTGCTCATTGAGCAGGCTTTCTAAAAGTGGTCGGTGAAGTAGGGATTCGATTGGACTGGCATTCCAGACCCCGACCCTCTGGCTCCAAATAAATATCACCAAATACGAAAAAGGCTCTACATTTCTGTAGAGCCTTTTTCTCAATATGGTCGGTGAAGAGGGATTCGAACCCCCGACCCTCTGGTCCCAAACCAGATGCGCTACCAAACTGCGCTATTCACCGAGATGTTTAACTGAGGACTTGTCCCCGTCAACGAATGCGTATATTACGGATTCTGAACTGTGACGCAAGTGCTTTTTACAAAAAAACCTTAGGTCTTAATTCGTTTGATGAATAACTGAACACTAGCACGTAAAATGTGACTGATAACTCACAACAAAATACAGTTTATTAACCTTAGCAACATAATTGATCCAGATCAGTGTGCAACAAGGCACTGCCATTTAGTTTTATGCCTGTCGGGAACATCTTGGAGGAAACGTATGGACTTTTGGCTTGATCTCCTATTTGGTAATGCGGTGGGTCTATCGTCAATGATAGTAATCTTTGGGGCAATTGGTCTGATGTTATTTTACGGCGGTTTCTTCATATACAAGATCATGAACGACAAATCTCCTCACTAGATCTCGCTTAGCTCTAGAAACGCTTTGCACCGGAGTCGGTTACTTGCCTACTCCGGTTTTTTATTTGATCTCAATGCACCACTCATTGATATAATCCTATTATTCCTCCCTGTTCTTAATGAGATTACTACTATGTCTCACGATGACGATTTTGATCTGTTCCAACAGATGATGGGCGATGTAAAGCCGATCACTCAAGACACCGCCGAACACAAAAAAGTACACCAAGTAACCGAAGCGCAGCTCGCCAAGAGAGAAGCGGCAATCTGGCTAACAGAAGATGACCCAGAATACCTGTCACTTGATCACGCAGAAATGCTGAAACCAGAGGACTTTGTTGAGTTTAAACGTGATGGCGTACAAGACGGGGTTTACCGCAAACTTCGTCTTGGCAAATATCCAATCCAAGCACGCCTAGATCTGCATCGTAAAACATTGAAAGAAGCTCGTGATGAAGTCGTAAAGTTTTTAAAACAGTGCCTATCAATGGACATACGAACGGTCGTTATTGTCCACGGCCGAGGAGAACGCTCAAATCCACCAGCACTAATGAAAAGCTTTGTTAGCAGCTGGCTACAACAAATCAGGGAAGTTCAGTGCGTGCACAGTGCGCAACGCTTTCACGGTGGAACCGGAGCCGTTTACGTTCTACTTAGAAAAAGTGCGGAAAAGAAATTAGAAACTCGCGAACGTCACCAAAAACGGTTGGGCTAAATTTCACCCTAATGCTAGAATGCCCGCCCTTATTCTTCCTTCCCTTTCACGGGAAGGAAACTTCATTCGCCGTTGTGAAACGTTAGGAGACAAAAATGTCACAAGACAACGCTAAACGATTAAATAAATTCATCAGTGAAACTGGCTTTTGTTCACGCCGTGAGGCAGACAGACTGATTGAACAAGGTCGTGTCACCATTAATGGAAACAAGCCTGAAATGGGAACAAAAGTGCTACCTGGTGATGATGTTTGTGTGGATGGTAAGCCAGTTGCAGCGAAAGAGAAGCCGATTTATATCGCTCTCAATAAACCAACAGGCATCACCTGTACAACAGAACGAGATGTACCTGGAAACATCGTTGATTTTATCGGTCACAAAAAACGTATCTTTCCGATCGGCCGCTTGGATAAACCCTCTGATGGTCTGATTTTTTTGACCAACGATGGCGATATCGTCAACAAAATCCTCCGTGCTGGCAACAGCCACGAAAAAGAGTACGTTGTGCGCGTGGACAAACCGATTACAGGTGAGTTTCTCAAACAGATGTCGAGCGGCGTTAAGATTCTCGATACCGTCACTCTACCTTGTAAGGTAACGAAAGAGACTAAGTTCTCTTTCCGTATTGTGCTCACTCAAGGACTTAACCGCCAAATCCGTCGTATGTGTGAAGCACTAGGTTACGAAGTCTTTAAGCTTCGTCGTGTTCGAATCATGAATATCTCTCTTGACGGTATTCCGAACGGAAAATGGCGTTACTTAACTGACGATGAAGTCGCTGAGATTCTTGCTATGTGCGATGGTTCGGTGGGTACAGAAGAGGCATCAAAAACAGACTCTAGAGGTCGTAATATTCGTAAAGCGACTGATGCGAAGCTGTTTGATAGCCGTGAAGAAAATCAAGACTCTACTGCTCGTCGTAACCAGAAGACAAGAACTTTCCGTGGTAACAATGCTGATGAATTCCGTCATGCACCAAACTCGAAAAAAGGTCAACAAAAGCGTCGTCAGCGTGACGATGAAGGCGGACGTCCAGCTAAAGAACATTACAAAATGAAACCACAAGGTGAACGTAGCAGACCGCAAGGCGAGCATGGAAAATCGCACCGTAAACCAGATGCATCGAGCAATACGCACTCAGCAAACAAGCCTCAATCACCGAGTAAGCCTAAGCAGCATTACATGAACCCAAATGCCGCGAAGCCAAGCAAACCAGCTAAACGCACCGGTGGTACATTGAGTCTGAAGAAGTAACGCTTCACTAACAGGCAAGATCAAAAAAGGACGCTCATGAGCGTCCTTTTTATTTGTCATGAGTTTACAAACAAAGAGGTGCAAACTGACCGCGAGTTAAGCTCAGCAAATCTCTCGGGGCTAACTCTATTTCTAAACCACGTTTACCTGCACTCACACAGACTGTGTCTTGCTCTGCTGCGCTTTCGTGCAAAAAAGTAGGTAAGGCTTTCTTCTGCCCCAGTGGGCTAATCCCACCAACAACATAACCTGTGGTCTTTTGCGCGATTTCCGGATCAGCCATATCGGCCTTTTTGCCCTTCGCTGCTTTCGCTGCCAGTTTTAGGTTCAGCTTTTGATCAACAGGGATAATCGCAACCGCAAGGTTCTTTGGCTCGCCGTTCAAGCAGAACAGCAAGGTTTTAAATACTGTTTTCGGATCCTGCCCCAGTACTTCAGCAGCCTCCAAGCCATAACTATCGGCTCTAGGGTCGTGCTCATACTGATGAATCGTGTGTGGAATTTTTTCTTTTTCGCAAGATTAATGGCCGGAGTCATCAAGATTCTCCTCATAAAAACAAAAAGCGCAGATTGAATTGGATCTGCGCTTTTAGTTAATGATATCAGCGAGTTTGAGTCAATCGCTTTTTCTCTGTTGGGTTACTGATCAATCGCCGTATCAACTAAATACGTGATTTCACCTGAAGGGGCATACTCATTAACATCAATAGGGCTGTGTGTTTCTAAATAATCCTTCAAAACCTCAGCATCGGTAAAACCTGTATTTACATACCCAGGATGATCGTCGATTTTAGGGTAACCATCACCACCAGCAGCATTATAGCTTGGTACGGTAAAGCGGTAATTATCATCTAAGCGAAGTTGCTTATTACCAATGAACACATTGGTTACCTCACCATTATTGATACTCATCGCAATACCCGCAAACTGCGCGTAAGCTCCAGAGTCGACAGGCTTAGTTGCAACAACATTTAGGTAATCCAATACTTCTTTGCCCGTCATATCAACGTAAGAGACCATATTGCCGAATGGCTGAACAGTCAGCACATCTTTGTAGGTAATGTCACCTGCTGCAATCGAATCGCGAACGCCGCCAGAATTCATTACGGCAAAATCTGCTTTTGCCCGTTCCATATGAGCCGTTGCAATTAATCGACCTAAGTTTGTTTGCTGGTAACGAACCACACTGCGGTCACCCTCAAGCTTACCGTTAGATTCTGCAATCTTCACGTTTAGCTTGCCCTGACCTTTTTCTTGATAAGGACGAAGAAACTCAAGCATCATTTCGTCTTGTTTAATCTCTTCTTGGATAGAGACTCGTTGCGACTGACCATCAACTTTAACTTTCTTTTTCAAGTTTACAGGGATCAGATCGTAGCTCACCATCGAGAGTTCGCCATTACGAAACTCGTAATCGGCGCGTCCCACATATTTCCCCCACTCATGTGCCTGAACAATATAAGCACCATTTTGTTGATCAGGCTGACATTCATCACCCGGTTGAAAGCTCTTTTTGATGACGTTTGGACCTTCCATGCAAACCGGCTCTTGTGAGTGACCACCGACAATCATGTCGAGATCGCCGTCATTCAAATAACGAGCTAACGCCACATCGCCAGGAGCATTGATGCCTCTATTACCATTTTCATAGTGTCCCATATGCGTGACAGCAAAAATCAGATCTGGATACTCTGTCTCTTTCAGTTCTGCAATCAGCTTCTTGGCTTCTTCTTTTGGGTCACGGAAGTCAATTTGTTCAATGAATTCAGGGTTGCCAAGTTTCGCTGTGTCTTCGGTTGTAAGACCAATGACCGCAATTTTAATGCCCTGCTTTTTAAACATCGCGTATGGTTGGAATAAACGCTTGCCAGTACTTTTATCGTAAATATTGGCAGACAACATCGGAAAGTTTGCCCACTCTTGCTGCTTGAATAGCACGTCCAATGGATTATCAAACTCATGATTACCCAGAGCCATCGCATCGTAACCAATTTTGCTCATGCCTTTAAAATCTGGCTCCGCATCTTGTAAATCAGACTCAGGCACTCCAGTGTTGATATCACCACCAGAAAGCAGTAACACACTGCCCCCTCTGCTTGTATTTCTTCACGCAAATCATCTATTAACGTTTTACGTGCCGCCATACCGTACTCGCCGTATCGATTTTGCCAAAAACGACCGTGATGATCGTTAGTGTGTAGCACGGTCAATTTATAGGTTGTATCGGCATTCCATTCTGGTGCAGGTTGCGTAGCACACCCAGCTAACGAGGCCAAAATAGCGGCACTCAACGCAGTTTTAATAATCAGACGCTGCTTCATTTATTTACCTTTTTTCTTATTGGGAGTCACTGATGCACATTCCCAGCGGCCTAGAGCCTTTACAGCAAGAAGCTGAGAATGATGTGCCATCTGATAAAAAAATAGCCAACACGAGGTTGGCTATTGCATTTGATCACCAGTCATCTGGCGTTTACTTGATATCGATATCTGCAAAGCTCTTGATCAGATCATCAAGAGATTTCATTTGCGCTAGGAACGGTTCTAACTTGTCAAGCGGCAGTGCAGATGGGCCATCACAGCGTGCTTGGTCTGGGTTTGGATGCGCCTCGATAAATAGACCTGCGATGCCTGTTGCTAGACCCGCTTTCGCAAGTTCAACTGTCTGCTCACGACGACCGCCAGATGCCGCACCTGACGGATCACGCATCTGTAGTGAGTGCGTTACGTCAAAGATGATTGGGCTGCCTTTCGATGCATTTTTCATCACACCAAAGCCAAGCATGTCTACGACTAGGTTATCGTAACCGTGGCAAGAGCCGCGCTCACATAGGATGATCTTGTCGTTACCGCATTCCGCGAACTTCTCAACGATGTTACCCACTTGACCTGGGCTCATAAATTGAGGTTTCTTCACGTTGATAACCGCACCTGTTTTGGCCATAGCTTCAACAAGGTCAGTTTGACGAGCTAGGAATGCAGGAAGCTGAATAACGTCTACCACGTCAGCGACAGGTTGAGCTTGCGCTTCAGTGTGAACGTCAGTGATGATCTTAACACCAAATGTGTCTTTTAGCTCTTGGAAGATTTTCATACCTTCTTCAAGGCCTGGGCCACGGTATGAATGAACAGAACTACGGTTTGCTTTGTCAAACGACGCCTTAAATACGTAAGGAATGCCAAGTTTTTCCGTTACTTTTACGTAGTGCTCACAGATCTGCATCGCAAGATCACGAGACTCAAGAACGTTCATACCTGCAAATAGGGTGAATGGCTTGTCGTTAGCAACCTGAATGTCGCCGATATTAACGATTTTCTGTTCCATTTTGATTCTCTTTTTCTGTCCACGATACGCCACTGTTCGGCACATCGATAAAATTAGTGAAGTGTGACGTGCGTTTCACTCATCACATTAACTTGTGATTTTAGTAGCTCAGAAGCCGGATCGTCAGGGCATTGGTCAATAAAGTACTGAAAATCTGATACCGCCACTTGAGGGCACTCTAGCTGTTGGAAAATAAAACCACGGTCACGAATTTCGTATGGGTCATCTGGCACAAAGGTTAACGCAAGGTTCGTACAACGCAACGCCAGCGTATAATGCTCTTCACGCAACATCGCACTTTTAATCAACGCCAACCAGCGGCCAATAATTGTTGGGTTGTCAGCTTCCTCAAAGTGTTCAGGCTTTAGCTGAGCTAGCGGTCCTTCTTGGCCAATAAGCCAAGCTTGAAGAATCCTTTCACCTACATACTCACCATTAAATGGGTTGATGTAGTCTGGCTTTTTATGCATCCAGTCTACTTTTAACAGGAACTGAGTAGGGAAAGTAACTCCCTTCAACGGGAACCCCAGCTTTTTGCCTAGGTATAACAAAATCGAACCTAAGCTCACGGGAATACCTTTTCTGCGCTCCAACACTTTATCGATAAAGCTGTTGTCCGAAATAAAGTATTCCTGCTCGTCGCCTTTGAATCCCCACTCGTGGAAAAACAGTCGTAGGAATGCATCAAATCGTTGCTCTTCATCGGTTTCATGAACAAGCGTGGCTTCTGCATCTTTGTAAAGACGCTCTAACTCTTGTTTCGCCCAATGTACTTTGGTTTCTGGGTTAATCGCTTTGTTTAGCTCAAGCGCACCTTCCACCAACGGTATATTGTCAAAATCTTCGTCAAAAAACTCTAACATGACGTCTTATCCAAATAACGTAGGGCTCTTAGACACAGCAATGTTTGCAGCCATGACCAACCAACCTAATGCGCCGAAAAAGCCAAATATCTTCAGTAGGTTGTTTTTCGCAAGCTTCAACGAGAAGAAACCGAGTGCAATGTACGCCAATACGCAGGTGATTTTGTTTGTTAACCACGGTGCGGCATCAGTAAACGGGATGAAACCAGTAATGAAAATAAGCGCGATACCTGACACTAGCAATGCAGTATCAACGATGTGGGGAAACACTTTCAAAAAGCGATTATTTCGCTTCGGTGAGTTCATCATCATTAACACGAATCGGATCGATAATAGTGTCGCGCTGAGCGCAATCGTCACTAAGTGTATGTGTTTTAGAGCTACGTACATTTTTCTTCTCTTTTTAGTTAGTGTTTGCTGACTTCCATGATTAACTGGCCAGGCAACCAAGTGTTACTCGGTCGTTACCGCCATAATCTTTTTCCGTGGCAACTTGTTGGTAACCAAAACCACGCATTATCTCACGTACGGCATCACCCTGATCATAACCATGTTCAAATGCCAGCCAACCGCCTACTTCAAGATACTGACGAGCAAGATCCGAGATATGACGAATATCAGCTAAGCCATTCTCTTTAGCAACTAATGCTGATTTTGGCTCAAAGCGCACATCACCTTGGGATAAATGTGGATCTTTTTCATCAATATACGGCGGATTGGAGACAATTAAAGCAAACTTCGTACCTTCTGTAATAGGCTCGAACCAACTGCCTTGAGCAAAGGTCACATTTTTGATGTTTAGCTGCTCAGCATTATACTCTGCAAGTGCTTTCGCTTCTTGCTTGAGATCTACGCCCATCACTTGACGTTTTGGCATTTCAGATGCGAGTGCGATAGCAATTGCCCCCGTCCCCGTTCCAAGATCTAAAATAGGTCCTGTTTGCTCATAGGTCTTATCGAGTGCAACTTCGACCAAACGTTCTGTATCCGGTCTTGGGATCAAGGTGGAGGGAGAAACTTTGAACGGTAGAGACCAAAACTCTCGCTCACCAATAATATAAGCGACGGGTTCACCAGCTAAACGTCGTTCAAGTAGAGCGTCGAATTTTGCTTGTTGCTCTGCTTCTAATGTTTTTTCTGGCCAGGTCAGTAGATAAGTTCGTGGTTTGCCAAGGACATGGCAGAGGAGTACAGCTGCATCGAGAGAAGGCGACTCTTTGCCGCCTTCTGCCAGTTTCGCCGTCGCACTTTTCAGTGCTTGCTCAATTGATTGAACTTGGCTCATCGATTAGCCGTTCTCTGCGAGCGCCGCAAGTTGGTCTGCTTGGTGCTCTTGAATCACAGGATCAATCAAGCTCTGCAGGTCACCTTCCATCACTTCGTTCAAACGGTAGATGGTCAGGTTGATGCGGTGATCAGACACACGACCTTGTGGGTAGTTGTAGGTACGAATACGGTCACTACGGTCACCAGAACCTAGAAGGTTACGACGTGTATCAGACACTTCTGCAGCACGACGCTCTTCTTCCGCTTGAACGATACGAGCAGCAAGAACCGCCATCGCTTTCGCTTTGTTCTTGTGCTGTGAACGCTCGTCCTGACACTCTACTACCGTACCCGTTGGTAAGTGGGTAATACGGATTGCAGAATCCGTGGTGTTAACGTGCTGACCACCCGCGCCAGATGCACGGAACGTATCGATTTTCAGGTCTGCTGCTTTGATTTCTGGCAGATCCGCTTCTGGGATTTCCGCCATCACCGCTACGGTACATGCAGAAGTATGCACACGGCCTTGGGATTCAGTTGCAGGAACACGTTGCACACGGTGACCGCCAGACTCAAACTTCAGTACGCCGTACGCACCATCGCCGCTCACTTTTGCGATCATCTCTTTGTAACCACCGTGTTCAGCTTCGTTTGAAGACATCACTTCGATGCGCCAGCCACGCTTTTCTGCGTACTTGCTGTACATACGGAATAAGTCACCCGCGAAAATACCCGCTTCGTCGCCACCCGCACCTGCGCGAATTTCTAGAAAACAGTTACGATCATCGTTCGGATCTTTTGGCAGAAGAAGAATCTGTAGCTCATCAGTAAGACGCTCAATAGTCGCTTTCGCTTCTTTGATTTCTTCTTGCGCCATTTCACGCATTTCTTCGTCGTCTTCGTTTGCCATCTCTTCAGCGGCGACAAGATCTTCTTGCGCTTGTTGATAAGCTTGGAAGCACTTGGTTACTTCTTCTAGCTGAGAGTACTCTCTTGATAGAGCACGGAATTTGTCCTGATCTCCAATAACATCAGGATCACCAAGAAGATGTTGAACTTCTTCGTAACGTTCTACTAGCGTTTCTAGCTTAGTCAGAATAGAGGCTTTCATAGTGTCGTTTTCTTAATAAAAAGCGTGAGTTATAGATCATCCAAGCCAAGTGTTTGGCGGATAATCGTTAATTTTGCTGGTTCGCCTTGCTCTGCTGCACTTTGCAATGCGCGAGTTGGAGCGTGAATCAGTTTGTTGGTGAGTTTATTACTCAGCTCGCGCAGCACTTTCTCCGGATCTGCGCCTGCCGCTAAAGATTGCAAACTTTTGCTCAGTAACTCTTCACGAATTTCGTTGGCTGATTTGCGATAGTCGCGAATACTATCGACGGCTTGCAGTGAACGCAACCATGTCATAAACGCAGCGCTTTCTTCACTAACAATCGCTTCAGCTTGAATCGCTTCGACTTTACGCTGCTCAATGTTGCTGTCGATGATAGATTGCAAGTCATCAACCGAATACAAATATGCGTCGTTCAGTTCACCGACTTCCGACTCTACATCTCGCGGCACCGCAATATCGACTAACAAGATAGGTTGATGTCGGCGCTGCTTCAGAGCCGTTTCGACCATACCTTTGCCAATAATAGGCAATGGGCTCGCCGTTGAGCTAATCACGATATCCGCTTTCGCCAAATGTTCAGGAATTTCGTTCAAACTGATCACTTCTGCGCCAAATTGATCCGCTAAGCCTTGCGCACGCTCTTTAGTGCGGTTCGCGACAATCATTTTTGTGCAGCCGTTGGATGCTAAATGCTTTGCGACCAGTTCAATCGTCTCTCCCGCACCAACCAAAAGCACGGTTGAATCAGATAACGACTCAAAAATATGTTTTGCCAATGTACATGCGGCATAAGCCACGGACACAGCATTACCGCCGATATCTGTTTCTGTTCTCACACGCTTGGCGACTGAGAACGTCTTTTGAAACAGTTTATCAATTGAAGCATCGACGGCTTGATGATCTCGCGAGTCAGAAAATGCTTGCTTTACCTGCCCCAAAATTTGAGGCTCACCCAACACCAGAGAGTCAAGGCCGCACGATACGCGCATCAAATGCTTTATTGCAGCTTGTTCTTCATGCACATACAAACTCGGCATTAAATCTTCGCGGCTCACTTGATGAAATTGAGCAAGCCAATCGATCAACTTGTTTCGCGCTCCTTGCTTAACATCGCAGTACAACTCAGTTCGGTTACAGGTTGAAACAATCACACTGCCGTTAACCGCTTCGTGCTCTCTAAGTTGCTCGAGTGCAGGGCCGAGTTTATCCGGACCAAACGCCACCTTCTCTCGCAAGTCGACAGACGCTGTATTGTGATTGATTCCAATAGCAAGCAAGGACATCTAACGTGGTATCTCTGGGATAGGTTATAAAATAGGTCCAGAATTTTACTGTAAGCACGCATTTATTGAAAGGGTAAGCCGGATTTGTTTTCCTAACTGCGACTTTTCAATGCTATAGTTGTGAGCGATTCCCGACGAAACTGATTAATAAGCCATCAAACATGACGTTACGCTCCTTTATTCTTTTTTTCTTGTCGAGCTTACTGCTCGCTGGTTGTTCCTCCGTTCCTGAAAGTGTTACCAGCGTTGAATGGCAAGCTCATGAGCAACGACTCGAGACCATCCAAGATTTTCAAGCAACGGGAAAACTTGGTTATATTGGCCCAGACCAAAGACAAAATTTAAATTTCTACTGGAAACATTCTTCAGCACTAAGCCAGTTGCGTTTAACTACGATTCTCGGACAAACGGCATTAAAGCTCACCATCACCCCACAAGGTGCCACAGTAGAAACTTACGACGATCAGGTCCTTTCCTCTCGCAGTGCAAACCAGCTAATTTACCGTCTTACGGGGTTAATGATGCCCGTTGAACACATGCCTGACTGGCTATTAGGCCTACCGACCGATGCCGACAAATTCCAATTGTCCCCAACCAATACACTGCAAGCGTTAAACAAACAAATTGGTTTAAATGATTGGCGTATTGCTTATCAACGGTATGGCGATGTTCAATGGCATGAGCAGTCTCTACCACTGCCAAATAAGCTGAAACTCACCACTGCTGACGTCAAAATAAATCTAGTGATCACAAAATGGAACATCACCCAATGATCGAACTTTCAACCCGCTGGCCATCACCAGCGAAATTGAATCTCTTTCTATACATCAACGGTCGCACAGAAAATGGTTACCACGAGTTACAAACCTTATTCCAATTCGTCGATCACGGCGATGAGCTCACCATTCAAGCAAACCATTCTGGTGATATTACGATTTCTCCAGATATAGAAGGTGTGCCTCTTCAAGACAATTTAATTTGGAAAGCAGCAACCGCACTTCAAGCATACTCAGAGTGCCCTTTTGGCGCACATATTGAGCTACAGAAAGTGCTACCTATGGGTGGGGGCATTGGTGGGGGCTCATCGAACGCGGCTACAGCATTAGTGGCACTGAACTACTTATGGCAACTGAATCTAACTGACGACGAACTGGCTGAAATTGGTTTAAAACTGGGCGCAGACGTGCCCGTGTTTGTGCGCGGATTTGCAGCTTTTGCTGAAGGTGTTGGCGAGAAACTCTCCCCCGCTTATCCCGAAGAAAAGTGGTATTTAGTCGTCAGACCGAATGTTTCTATCGCAACCGTCGACGTTTTTTGTCATCCAGATCTAACGCGAAACACCCCAAAAAGAGATCTAGAAACACTTTTAAATACACCAAGCGTAAACGATTGCGAAAAAATTGTACGAATGCTCTACCCAGAGGTTGATAAGCAACTTTCTTGGCTGCTACAATACGCGCCGTCAAGATTGACGGGGACAGGATCTTGCGTTTTTGCTGAATTTTCGAGCAAATCTGAAGCAGAAACTATCCTTGCACAACTCTCTGATAAAGTCTCGGCATTTGTCGCTCAAGGGCGCAATATTTCGCCATTAAAAGAGACTTTGGCTGAATACCAATCAGCCTCACACCGACCTATTTAAACTGGACGCAAACCCGAGGTTTCCACCGTGCCTGATATGAAGCTATTTGCTGGTAACGCAACACCTGAACTAGCCCAACGTATTGCTGATCGTCTTTACATCTCTCTTGGTGATGCATCTGTTTCTCGCTTTTCTGATGGCGAAGTTGCA
The DNA here is from genome assembly GCF_037162085.1 of Vibrio sp. M60_M70. Lineage (NCBI taxonomy): Bacteria > Pseudomonadati > Pseudomonadota > Gammaproteobacteria > Vibrionales > Vibrionaceae > Vibrio > Vibrio sp. M60_M70. The sequence continues at coordinate 843,775 of NZ_JARLUL010000001.1, read as the reverse complement.
GTTCAAATCAATGAGAATGTTCGTGGTAGCGATGTTTTCATCATTCAATCCACTTGTGCACCGACTAACGACAACCTAATGGAATTGGTTGTTATGATTGATGCAATGCGCCGTGCTTCAGCAGGCCGTATCACTGCAGTTATCCCTTACTTCGGCTACGCTCGCCAAGACCGTCGTGTACGTTCTGCGCGTGTGCCAATTACTGCAAAAGTTGTTGCTGATTTCCTATCCAACGTTGGTGTTGACCGCGTTCTAACTATCGACCTACACGCAGAGCAAATTCAAGGCTTCTTCGATGTACCTGTAGACAACATCTTCGGCACGCCAGTGCTACTTGAAGATATGCAGGCTCGCGGTCTAGATAACCCTGTTGTGGTATCTCCTGACCTAGGTGGCGTTGTTCGTGCTCGCGCAACAGCAAAAGCACTAGGCGACATCGACATCGCAATCGTAGATAAGCGTCGTCCACGTGCAAACGTTTCTGAAGTAATGAACCTAATCGGTGATGTTGAAGGTCGTGACTGTGTGATCGTTGATGACATGATCGACACAGGTGGCACACTATGTAAAGCAGCTGAAGCACTAAAAGAGCGCGGTGCTAAGCGTGTATTCGCTTACGCTACTCACGCTGTATTCTCAGGCAACGCTGCGGACAACATCAAGAACTCAGTTCTTGACCAAGTTATCGTAACTGACTCTATCTCTCTATCTAAAGAGATGGCTGCAACAGGCAAAGTGACAACACTAAGCCTATCTCGCATGTTGGCTGAAGCGATTCGTCGTATCAGCAACGAAGAGTCAATCTCTGCAATGTTCAACTAATCCGAACATTTCAGTTACACTGATTTCAAAAGCACCCCTCTTTGGGGTGTTTTTTTATTTGTACTGATAACCAGAAAATCCCTTGGTCGCCCACTGTGAGAATTCTGTGCTATCATACTGCGCTTTTTGAGATTCCAGAGAGATCCTAACCTTGAGTCAACAAATCAAACTTCTTGTTGGTCTTGCTAATCCAGGACCAGAATACGCCAGAACTCGTCACAATGCGGGCGCTTGGGTTGTAGAAGAATTAGCACGCGTTCACAACGTTACACTGAAGAACGAACCAAAGTTTTTTGGTCTAACAGGACGCATTATGGTCAATGGCCAGGATCTCCGTTTGCTTATCCCAACCACCTTCATGAATCTATCAGGTAAATCGATCGCAGCGCTTGCGAAATTTTATCAAATTAAACCTGAAGAGATCATGGTTGCTCATGACGAGCTAGACTTACCGCCAGGTGTCGCTAAGTTTAAAAAAGGTGGGGGTCACGGTGGACACAACGGTCTGCGTGACACCATTAGCAAACTGGGCAATAACAAAGATTTTTATCGTCTTCGCATTGGCATTGGTCATCCGGGACACAAAGATAAAGTGGCGGGTTTTGTATTAGGTAAAGCGCCAGCTAAAGAGCAAGAGCTTTTAGATGCAGCAGCTGATGAGGCTGTTCGTTGTCTAGATATCCTGATTAAGGATGGCCTATCTAAAGCACAAAATCGCCTCCACACGTTCAAAGCTGAATAAGGTTACTATCATGGGTTTTAAATGTGGCATCGTTGGTCTACCTAACGTAGGTAAATCAACTCTGTTCAACGCACTAACTAAAGCGGGTATCGAAGCAGCAAACTTCCCGTTCTGTACCATTGAACCAAACACTGGTGTGGTTCCTGTGCCAGATCTACGTCTAGACGCACTAGCTAAGATCGTTAACCCACAGAGAGTTCTTCCAACGACGATGGAGTTCGTGGACATCGCTGGTCTTGTTGCTGGTGCATCACGTGGTGAAGGTTTAGGTAACAAATTCCTAGCTAACATCCGTGAAACAGACGCGATTGGCCACGTTGTACGTTGTTTTGAAAACGAAAACATTGTTCATGTTTCAGGTAAAGTTTCACCTATCGAAGATATCGAAGTGATCAACCTTGAACTTGCAATGGCTGACCTTGATTCTTGTGAGCGCGCGATTCAACGTAACGCGAAGAAGGCAAAAGGCGGCGATAAAGACGCAAAATTTGAACTAACAGTACTAGAAAAACTGTTACCAGTACTAACTGAAGGCGGCATGGCACGCACAGTTGAGCTATCTAAAGAAGAGTTAGCAGCAATCGGCTACCTAAACTTCCTTACACTGAAGCCAACTATGTACATTGCAAACGTAAACGAAGATGGTTTCGAAAATAACCCATATCTAGATGCGGTTCGCGAGTTCGCAGAAAAAGAAAACAACGTCGTTGTACCTGTATGTGCAGCTATCGAATCTGAACTATCTGAACTAGAAGATGAAGATCGCGAAGAATTCCTAGCGGATATGGGGATCGAAGAACCGGGGCTGAACCGTGTAATTCGCTCTGGTTACGAGCTACTGACTCTTCACACCTACTTCACGGCAGGTGTTAAAGAAGTACGTGCGTGGACAATCCCTGTTGGTGCAACTGCGCCTCAGGCTGCAGGTAAGATCCACACTGACTTCGAGAAAGGCTTTATTCGTGCAGAAGTAGTCGGTTACGACGATTTCATCCAATTCAATGGTGAAAATGGCGCAAAAGACGCAGGTAAATGGCGTCTAGAAGGTAAAGACTACATCGTAAAAGATGGTGATGTTGTACACTTCCGCTTCAATGTTTAATTAAATGAATGAATTTTAAACACTTCATTTACACTAAAAGCCAGCTGCTCAGCTGGCTTTTTTAATACCTTAAGTAAATGAGCAAAAATAAATTACCTAACTGCGAGCTAATTTATTTCCAGTTTTAGATCATAAACACGCCTCTTTGTTTAAAAAGGAAGCGAACGAGGTTTTTTCCGAAATTTATTAAAAAAAACTGTTGACGGATCTCACTCAACTTCGCATAATGCGCGCCGTTCCCAACGACAAGGCAACAAAGCGTTGAGAGCAAAAAATATGGTTTTGGCTACGTAGCTCAGCTGGTTAGAGCACATCACTCATAATGATGGGGTCACAGGTTCGAATCCCGTCGTAGCCACCATTCCTAAGTGTTCTTTTTATCAGAGCAATTAGGAATAGATGCGGAAGTGGCGGAATTGGTAGACGCACCAGATTTAGGTTCTGGCGCCGCAAGGTGTGAGAGTTCAAGTCTCTCCTTCCGCACCATATTTTGAATAGTCATTGTGACTATTGCCTGCAGGTCTATCGCCAAGCGGTAAGGCAGCGGCTTTTGATGCCGCCATTCCCTGGTTCGAATCCAGGTAGACCTGCCATTATTCAAGTGAGATTCCTTTATAAAAGGGGTTGTCACCGAGAGCGCGAAGGTTTATATTGTCCCGCTCCAAAAGATGGCTACGTAGCTCAGCTGGTTAGAGCACATCACTCATAATGATGGGGTCACAGGTTCGAATCCCGTCGTAGCCACCATGAATAACGTTATTTAGGTTTTTACCAATTACCTTGATAACTACAGAATAAGTTGCGGAAGTGGCGGAATTGGTAGACGCACCAGATTTAGGTTCTGGCGCCGCAAGGTGTGAGAGTTCAAGTCTCTCCTTCCGCACCATTATTGAAGTCTCTTTTATTAGAGCAAAGTAGGGCTATCGCCAAGCGGTAAGGCAGCGGCTTTTGATGCCGCCATTCCCTGGTTCGAATCCAGGTAGCCCTGCCACATACAATGATATTAAGATTTTACCAATCATCTTGATATCTATAGAATAAGTTGCGGAAGTGGCGGAATTGGTAGACGCACCAGATTTAGGTTCTGGCGCCGCAAGGTGTGAGAGTTCAAGTCTCTCCTTCCGCACCATTATTGAAGTCTCTTGTATTAGAGCAATGTAGGGCTATCGCCAAGCGGTAAGGCAGCGGCTTTTGATGCCGCCATTCCCTGGTTCGAATCCAGGTAGCCCTGCCATTATTTTCCTTGAAATACAGGAACGATATTGAGATTTTACCAATTATCTTGATATCTACAGAATAAGTTGCGGAAGTGGCGGAATTGGTAGACGCACCAGATTTAGGTTCTGGCGCCGCAAGGTGTGAGAGTTCAAGTCTCTCCTTCCGCACCATTATTAAAGCCTCTTTTATTAGAGCATTGTAGGGCTATCGCCAAGCGGTAAGGCAGCGGCTTTTGATGCCGCCATTCCCTGGTTCGAATCCAGGTAGCCCTGCCATATACAACGATATTGAGATTTTACCAATTATCTTGATATCTACAGATCAAGTTGCGGAAGTGGCGGAATTGGTAGACGCACCAGATTTAGGTTCTGGCGCCGCAAGGTGTGAGAGTTCAAGTCTCTCCTTCCGCACCATTCTTGATCAAAAGTTTAAAATGGCTACGTAGCTCAGCTGGTTAGAGCACATCACTCATAATGATGGGGTCACAGGTTCGAATCCCGTCGTAGCCACCATAAACAACGTTATTTAGGTTTTTACCAATTACCTTGATAACTACAGAATAAGTTGCGGAAGTGGCGGAATTGGTAGACGCACCAGATTTAGGTTCTGGCGCCGCAAGGTGTGAGAGTTCAAGTCTCTCCTTCCGCACCATTATTAAAGCCTCTTTTATTAGAGCAATGTAGGGCTATCGCCAAGCGGTAAGGCAGCGGCTTTTGATGCCGCCATTCCCTGGTTCGAATCCAGGTAGCCCTGCCATATACAACGATATTGAGATTTTACCAATTATCTTGATATCTACAGATCAAGTTGCGGAAGTGGCGGAATTGGTAGACGCACCAGATTTAGGTTCTGGCGCCGCAAGGTGTGAGAGTTCAAGTCTCTCCTTCCGCACCATTCTTGGTCGAAGTTTTAAAATGGCTACGTAGCTCAGCTGGTTAGAGCACATCACTCATAATGATGGGGTCACAGGTTCGAATCCCGTCGTAGCCACCATTGATTGGATTGCTAGCATAAGCTATCGGTCACGTAGATTTAAGATGCGGAAGTGGCGGAATTGGTAGACGCACCAGATTTAGGTTCTGGCGCCGCAAGGTGTGAGAGTTCAAGTCTCTCCTTCCGCACCATCTTAAATTAATCTACACTATCAGAATACGCGGAAGTGGCGGAATTGGTAGACGCACCAGATTTAGGTTCTGGCGCCGTAAGGTGTGAGAGTTCAAGTCTCTCCTTCCGCACCATTCTTTCTCTCGATAAGAGAGCTTAAGTAGTCTTTGGCTATTTACACTGTAGGGCTATCGCCAAGCGGTAAGGCAGCGGCTTTTGATGCCGCCATTCCCTGGTTCGAATCCAGGTAGCCCTGCCATATACAACGATATTGAGATTTTACCAATTATCTTGATATCTATAGATTAAGTTGCGGAAGTGGCGGAATTGGTAGACGCACCAGATTTAGGTTCTGGCGCCGCAAGGTGTGAGAGTTCAAGTCTCTCCTTCCGCACCATTATCGGAAAACCCAGCATGACTTTGCTGGGTTTTTTCTTTTTTTGGTTCTGGACTCGGGAAATCATTAGATTTGCCGAATTAAAAAAGCGAGCTTATGGCTCGCTTTTTTTCTATCTGTGATTTGAGTAGCTTACTACATACCTAACGCGTATTTCAGTACTTGAGCCTTAATTGGCCCTGAGTTTTCAGCAAGCTTCAATGCAGCATTACGTACGAACTTCAATGGCCCAAGATCGTTGCTAAAACCTTTATAGAAAAAGTCCATGCCCGTCTGCATGAGTAAGTTGTCAGGTCGACGTGCGCGTTCGTATTTCGCGAGTAAGGTATCTTCCAGCTTTTCTTGGTGTTCTGTTACCGAAAGGAGAACGTCTACATCTTTGAAGCCTAAGTTTACCCCTTGCCCTGCAAGCGGGTTAATCGTATGGGCAGAGTCACCCACTAACACGCAATTTTTGCTTGAGTAGCTTTGCGCATGACGACGAGTGAGTGGGAATGAGCCAAACTGTAAAACTTCAATATCGCCCAATTCAGCAGGGAAATGACGTAAGATTTCTTCCCTTAGTTGAGGTTTACCCATCGCACACAGTTGTTTAATGCGTTTTGGCGAGTCATACCAAACCAACGAACCTTGGCCTACTTCTTGACCGTCTTCATTAGTCAAAGAGCACAAAGGTAAAAATGAACGCGGGCCCGAAGGAGTAAATTGTTGCCAAGTGATATCTTGCTGTAGCAATTCTGTTTTCACGTTAATCAACATGCAGTGTTGTCGGTAATCCCACGCAGTCACACCAATTCCAGCCAATTGACGAACTTTAGAGTTTGCACCATCAGCACCAATTACCCAGTTAGCTTCAAACTGCGCCCCACTTTCTAGTGTCACAAGGTTTACATCTGCAAACTCAATGTCTTTTAATCGCTCGGGACACATCACGGTTAGATTGTCATACTGAGAGAAGACTTGCCAAAGACCTAATTGGATTAGGCGGTTTTCAACGATATAACCTAGCTGCTCCAATGACAGTTCATCAGAGTGAAAACGAGTACGGCACTCCGGGTGCTCCCAAGTTTCTAAACGCCGATAAGGGCAAACTCGCATACTTTTAATTTCTGACCATGCGCCGAGTGAATCAAGTAACTCCACCGACTGGTGCGAAATCGCAGATACGCGAATATCCATCGCCTGAGCGGCATCAAAAGCTTTGGGTTTTGCACCTTCAACCAAGACAACGCTTCTGCCCTGCTTGGCAAATCCAACAGCGACGGCTGCCCCAACCATACCGCCACCGATCACGGCGATGTCATACTTGTTCATTTTTTACTCTTCATCGTGCTGATTAATTGGCGTTTTTTATTGTACTTTCCATGGCTATTTTTACAAAATTGTTTAACAAAAAACCTTGTTCTGCATAGGGCGAAAAACTAGATTTCATCAGGCTTTGCAGAGAATTAGCCAGATCACTAGTCAGGTGCTTTTTAAAGCAGTACAATACGCCGCTTACCGCCGTGATGGCGGCTATAATTTGAGCAATAGCTCTCCAATTTAAGTACAACTGAACGAGCGAAAGTGAGATGAGTAAGAAACTGCTAATTAAAACCTGGGGCTGCCAGATGAACGAATACGATTCATCAAAAATGGCCGACCTGCTTAATGCTGCAAACGGCTACGAGCTGACGGAAGAGCCAGAGGAAGCAGACGTACTTCTACTTAACACCTGTTCGATCCGTGAAAAAGCGCAAGAGAAAGTTTTCCACCAGCTTGGTCGCTGGAAAACACTAAAAGATAAAAAACCTGGCGTAGTTATCGGTGTAGGTGGTTGTGTAGCAACGCAAGAAGGTGACCATATTCGTGAACGTGCACCATACGTCGACGTTATTTTTGGCCCACAAACTCTGCACCGCCTACCTGAGATGATCAAACAATCTCAGTCGGATGACGCACCAGTTATGGACATTTCGTTCCCAGAGATCGAAAAGTTCGACCGCCTACCAGAGCCTCGTGCGGAAGGCGCGACAGCATTCGTTTCTATTATGGAAGGCTGCTCGAAGTACTGTACTTACTGTGTCGTACCGTACACTCGTGGTGAAGAAGTAAGCCGTCCAATGGATGATGTGCTGTTCGAAATCGCACAGCTTGCTGAACAAGGCGTACGTGAAGTAAACCTACTGGGTCAAAACGTAAACGCGTACCGCGGTCCAACACACGACGGTGAAATCTGTTCATTTGCAGAACTGCTTCGTTTGGTTGCGTCTATCGATGGTATCGACCGTATTCGTTTCACAACGAGCCACCCGCTAGAATTCACTGACGACATCATCGCGGTTTACGAAGATACGCCAGAGCTTGTGAGCTTCCTGCACTTACCTGTGCAAAGTGGTAGTGACCGTATCCTAACTATGATGAAACGCCCTCACACCGCTATCGAGTACAAGTCGATCATCCGTAAACTGCGTAAAGCTCGTCCTGATATTCAAATCAGTTCAGACTTTATTGTTGGTTTCCCTGGTGAGACAGACAAAGACTTCCAAGACACCATGAAGCTAATCAAAGATGTAGACTTTGACATGAGCTTCAGCTTCATCTTCTCTCCACGTCCAGGTACGCCAGCAGCGGATTACCCTTGTGATGTATCAGAACAAGTGAAGAAAGAGCGCCTTTACGAACTACAGCAAACTATCAATGCTCAAGCGATGCGTTACTCTCGCTTAATGCTTGGCACAGAACAACGTGTTCTAGTTGAAGGTCCTTCGAAGAAAAACCTAATGGAACTGCGCGCTCGTACAGAAAACAACCGTGTAGTAAACTTTGAAGGTAGTGCAGACCTAATTGGTCAGTTCGTTGATGTGAAGATCGTAGACGTATTTGCGAACTCACTGCGTGGTGAGCTAGTACGTACTGAAAAAGACATGGATCTTCGTAGTGTGATTTCCCCAACGCAGATGATGGCGAAAACACGTCGCGAAGATGAGCTGGGTGTAGCTACTTTTACGCCATAAGCTCGTATAAATAGCCATGGAGAGCCTGGTCGTTATCAGGCTCTCACTAAGTGGCAAAAAATGAGAGGCAACATTGAGTAATAAAATCGTAACTCTAGAAATTAACCTAGAACCTTCCGACAACCGCCGACTTGCTAGCCTGTGCGGTCCATTCGATGACAACATCAAGCATTTAGAACGTCGTCTAGGCGTTGAAATTAACCACCGTAGTGACCATTTTACAATTGTCGGTAAACCTCATACCGCATCAGCTGCGCTGGATATCCTGAAAACTCTGTATGTTGATACCGCGCCTGTACGAGGTGAGATCCCAGACATTGAGCCTGAACAGATCCATCTAGCAATTAAAGAGTCTGGTGTTCTTGAGCAGAATACTGAGTCTAATATCGAGCATGGTAAAGAAGTCTTCGTCAAAACCAAGAAAGGTGTGATCAAACCACGTACGCCAAACCAAGCACAGTACTTGGTTAATATGGTCACGCATGATATTTCTTTTGGTATTGGCCCAGCTGGTACAGGTAAAACTTATCTTGCTGTTGCAGCAGCAGTTGATGCACTAGAGCGCCAAGAGATCCGTCGTATTCTATTGACGCGCCCTGCGGTTGAAGCCGGTGAGAAACTGGGCTTCCTACCTGGTGACTTAAGCCAGAAAGTCGACCCATACCTACGTCCGCTATACGATGCCCTATTTGAAATGTTGGGCTTTGAGCGTGTAGAGAAGCTGATTGAACGTAACGTGATTGAGGTAGCCCCTCTTGCTTACATGCGTGGTCGTACTCTAAACGACGCTTTCATCATTCTTGATGAGAGTCAGAACACCACGGTTGAGCAGATGAAGATGTTCCTAACGCGTATTGGTTTTAACTCTCGCGCAGTTATCACTGGTGACGTCACGCAAATCGACTTACCTCGTGGTGCAAAATCAGGTCTTCGTCATGCTATTGAAGTATTAAGCGAAGTCGACGACATCAGCTTTAACTTCTTCTTAGCAGACGACGTTGTACGTCACCCAGTGGTTGCTCGTATCGTTAACGCGTATGAGAAGTGGGAAGCACAAGACCAGAAAGAGCGTAAAGAGTTCGAGAAGCGTCGTCGTGAAGAACGCGATGCGAAGTTACTAGAAGCAGCAAAAGCTGAACTGAATGCACAAGTTGCTTCCACTAAGGAATAATCATGGCGATTGAACTTGATCTGCAACTGGCAGTCGAAAATGAAGAAGGGCTGCCTTCGCAGCAAGATTTCCAATTGTGGCTAAATAAGACGATTCCTCTCTTCCAACCACAAGCCGAAGTCACCATTCGCATTGTTGATGAACAAGAAAGTCACACGCTTAACCATGAGTATCGTGGTAAAGATAAACCGACCAATGTGTTGTCTTTTCCATTTGAAGCCCCTCCGGGTATGGAAATAGATTTACTTGGCGACTTAATTATTTGCCGTCAAGTCGTTGAAAAAGAGGCAATTGAACAGAACAAGCCTTTGTTAGCACATTGGGCGCATATGGTTGTACATGGCAGCTTGCATCTGCTAGGTTATGATCATATCGAGGATGACGAAGCCGAAGAGATGGAGTCCCTCGAAACCGAAATCATGCAAGGTATGGGCTATGAAGACCCTTACCTTGCTGAAAAAGAGTAGCCATTGGCTATTCAGCAGGGAAAGGCGAACCACCTAAATGATTCTCGTGTTCGCCTCTCTATGTGTGCTATCACACTTCTGATAGCGTTACTTAATTGAGAAACAATGAACGAAGATAATTCTCCCTCTTCTAACGAAGATAAGAAAGAAAAGGCAGAAGGTCCGAGTAGAAAGTCCTTCTTTGAACGTCTAGGTCAATTATTTCAGGGCGAGCCAAAAGATCGCCAAGAGCTTGTGGATGTTATCCGTGACTCTGAAGTCAATGACCTGATTGACCATGACACCCGCGATATGCTTGAAGGTGTTATGGAAATCTCCGAAATGCGCGTGCGTGACATTATGATCCCGCGTTCGCAAATGGTTACGGTTGAGCGTACTCACGACCTTGATACCTTGGTTGCCTTGATTACCGATGCTCAACACTCTCGCTACCCTGTGATCAGCGAAGATAAAGACCATGTGGAAGGCATTCTTCTCGCGAAGGACTTACTTAAATACTTAGGCTCAGGCAGTAATCCATTTGATATCGAAGAAGTTATTCGACCAGCCGTTGTGGTACCGGAAAGTAAACGCGTTGATCGACTGCTGAAAGAGTTCCGTGAAGAACGTTATCATATGGCCATTGTTGTCGATGAATTCGGTGGTGTTTCTGGTCTTGTGACCATTGAAGATATCCTTGAAGAAATCGTCGGGGATATCGAAGATGAATTCGATGAAAGCGAAGAGACAGACATTCGTAAGCTTAGCAAGCATACGTTTGCTGTCAGAGCGCTGACAACCATCGAAGAGTTTAATGAGACATTTGGAACTAACTTCAGCGATGAGGAAGTAGATACCGTTGGTGGCATGGTCATGACTGCCTTTGGTCACTTACCTTCTCGTGGTGAACTGGTTGAAATTGAAGGTTACAACTTCAAAGTCACCGCTGCCGATAACCGTCGTGTCATTCAACTCCAAGTGACGATCCCAGACGAAGAAACCCTGGTTGAAGCCACTCAAGAGTAACGCGATACCCATTGGGAATCTCAGAAAATTATAATGATGAATGAACTCTTTCATCGCCTCAAGCGGCCCTTAGTGGCCGCTTTTGTTGGCGCCTCTACTACGCTCGCTTTTGCACCTTACCAGTTGTGGCCTGTTGCCATTCTTAGCCCAGCTATTCTACTGATTCTTCTTGCTAACCAAACTCCGAAACGTGCACTGTGGATTGGCTATGCTTGGGGGTTGGGTCAATTTGCAACTGGCGTTAGCTGGGTGTACGTCAGTATCTCCGGCTTTGGTGGCATGCCACTGATTGCCAATTTATTTTTAATGGGCTTGCTTGTCGCCTACTTGGCTGTTTATTCAGGCTTATTTGCTTGGCTTAACAACAAGCTATTTCCTCAATTCACACTCACAAAAGCGCTTCTCGCTGCGCCCGCTTTATGGCTAATCAGTGATTGGTTGCGTGGTTGGGTGATGACCGGCTTCCCGTGGCTATGGCTAGGCTACAGCCAGATTGATGCTCCACTAGCAAGCTTTGCGCCTATCGGTGGCGTGGAACTGCTCACTCTGTTTATCCTTATTAGTGCGGGGGCATTAGCCTATGCTTGGGTTCATAAACAGTGGCTGATGGTGATTATTCCTGCGGTACTACTCAGCACAGGCTTTGGGATTCGTAACTACGATTGGGTAACACCTCGGCCAGAAGACACGACTAAGCTCGCGCTGATTCAAGGTAACGTTGACCAAAACCTTAAGTGGCTGCCAAGCCAACGTTGGCCAACCATCATGAAATACGCCGATCTCACTCGTGAAAACTGGGACGCTGATATTATCGTCTGGCCAGAAGCTGCAATTCCTGCTTTTGAAATTGAAGTGCCTTCATTTTTGAGCAATATCGACAGTGCAGCAAAAATGAATAACAGCGCAATCATCACTGGTGTCGTCAACCAAGCTGAAGATCGACAGTTCTACAACAGTATCCTGTCCCTTGGCATCACACCATACGGTGACTACAGTTTCGACTTGAGCGAACGCTACCATAAGCATCACCTATTACCGTTTGGTGAGTTTGTACCATTTGAAGATATTTTGCGCCCATTAGCGCCATTCTTTAACTTACCGATGTCGTCGTTTAGCCGTGGGGCTTTTGTGCAGCCCAACATCGTTGCGAATGGCATGCACATGGCACCAGCGCTTTGCTATGAGATCATCTTTAATGAGCAAGTGCGTCAAAATGTGACTGACGAAACAGACTTCATTCTAACGCTATCGAACGACGCATGGTTTGGTCACTCTATCGGCCCTCTTCAGCATATGGAGATCGCCCGTATGCGTGCCTTAGAATTAGGTAAACCGCTCATCCGCTCGACTAACAACGGATTAACAGCGGTAACCGATCACAAGGGTAAAATCGTTGAGCAAGTACCGCAGTTTGAAACTGCAGTACTGCGCGCAGAGCTCACCCCAACCGATGGGAAAACGCCATATCGAATCGTTGGTACTTGGCCATTGTATATTTGGGTTGGGTTAAGTTTAGCGCTGGCTTTCGGTTTAAGAAGAAAACAGAGCTGATAACAGCTTGAAAGTAGAAAAGACAAAAAAGAGGCGACCAAGCCTCTTTTTTATTCATTACATTATACAGTCGTTACGCGCCATTTATGGCTTTAATGACTGGCGAGTAAAGCCTTTGTGACCACATTTAATACACGGAATGATTACAGTTGGGTGGTTATACGTTGTCTTGTGACCACACTCATCACAGACCAAAGTACCTAAGCCTATCACCTCTCCTGCTTCATATAGCCCTTGATGCTCTAAGTCATCGAACAACTCAACCCACTCAACTTTAGTTCGGTCTGTTATCTCTAACAGCCCTTGCCATATCGAATCCGCAATCGTTAAGTAAAACGGTCCGCTTTTGCTATCCTCGTAACTCTCTGAAAACTCTTTTAAGTCTGCTTTAAGGTACGCTTTGATTAAAGCCAATTCATCTTTGGTCAAGTCATTAGCAGCATCCACCACTTTGCCCGACGTCTCAATCGCTTTGTTAACTTCTTCCGGACTGTGCTTCAAGGTTTCAATCACATCCTCGAGCATTTCCTCATAACCTGTTTTACGTTTAGGCATAACTGACCTCCATCTTTCTCCTACCTGCGTCACTTAAGGGCGCATGGGTACAGATTGGCTATTGTTGTGATCCCTAGCTTTAGGTATTCTATGACGATCTATTTAAGTCTGTTCTAACCGAACTCACAAATTCCAAGATAACGGATACCATCGATGCAAGAACAATACAACCCACAAGATATTGAACAAAAAGTTCAAAAGCACTGGGATGACAACAAAACCTTTGTTGTAAGTGAAGACCCAAATAAAGAAAAATTCTACTGTCTATCCATGTTCCCATACCCAAGTGGTCGACTGCACATGGGTCACGTGCGCAACTACACTATCGGTGATGTAGTATCTCGTTTCCAACGCCTACAAGGCAAAAACGTGATGCAACCAATCGGTTGGGACGCATTCGGTCTACCTGCAGAAAACGCAGCAGTAAAAAACAAAACTGCGCCAGCACCTTGGACTTACGAAAACATCGAATACATGAAGAACCAACTTAAGCTTCTAGGCTTTGGTTACGATTGGAACCGTGAATTCGCAACATGTACACCGGAGTACTACCGCTGGGAACAAGAGTTCTTCACTAAACTTTACGAGAAAGGTTTAGTTTACAAAAAGACGTCTTCTGTTAACTGGTGTCCTAACGACCAAACTGTTCTTGCAAACGAGCAGGTTGAAGACGGTTGTTGCTGGCGTTGTGATACGCCTGTAGAGCAAAAAGAAATCCCTCAATGGTTCATCAAAATCACTGAGTACGCTCAAGAGCTACTAGACGACCTAGACAAGCTTGAAGGTTGGCCTGAAATGGTGAAAACCATGCAGCGCAACTGGATTGGCCGCTCTGAAGGCGTTGAGCTGAAGTTTGAAGTTAAGGGTCAACAAGACCTAGAAGTTTACACGACACGTCCAGATACGCTAATGGGTGTGACTTACGTGGGCATCGCAGCCGGCCACCCTCTTGCAGCTCTTGCTGCAGAGAACAATCCAGAGCTTGCAGCGTTTATCGACGAATGTAAGAACAACAAGGTTGCAGAAGCTGAGCTAGCGACAATGGAGAAGAAAGGTATGGCTACTGGCCTTACTGCTATTCATCCATTGAACGGCCGTGAAGTTCCTGTTTACGTAGCAAACTTCGTACTGATGGACTACGGTACAGGCGCGGTAATGGCAGTACCTGCACACGACCAACGTGACTACGAGTTCGCAACGAAGTACGGTCTAGACATCGTGCCAGTTATCAAGCCTGCTGATGGCAGCGAGCTAGACATTTCTGAAGCAGCATACACAGAGAAAGGCGTACTGTTCGATTCAGGTGAATTCGACGGCCTAGAATTCCAAGCGGCGTTCGATGCAATTGCAGCGAAGCTAGAAGCAGAAGGCAAAGGCACTAAGACTGTAAACTTCCGTCTACGCGACTGGGGTGTATCTCGTCAACGTTACTGGGGCGCACCAATCCCAATGGTAACGACTGAAGACGGTGAAGTTCACCCAGTACCTGCTGACCAACTACCAGTGATTCTTCCAGAAGACGTGGTAATGGACGGCGTAACCAGCCCAATCAAAGCAGATAAAGAATGGGCGAAGACCACATTCAACGGCGAACCTGCTCTACGTGAGACAGATACGTTCGATACGTTCATGGAATCTTCTTGGTACTACGCGCGTTACTGTTCACCGCAAGCAGACGACATCCTAGATCCAGAAAAAGCAAACTACTGGCTACCAGTAGACCAGTACATCGGCGGTATCGAGCACGCTTGTATGCACCTACTGTACTCACGCTTCTTCCACAAGTTGCTACGTGACGCGGGCTACGTAACGTCTGACGAACCGTTCAAGCAACTACTGTGTCAAGGCATGGTACTAGCTGATGCGTTCTACTTCGAGAACGAGAAAGGCGGCAAAGAGTGGGTAGCTCCAACAGACGTAGCCGTTGAACGTGATGGTAAAGGCCGCATTACTTCTGCTAAAGACACTGAAGGTCGCGATGTAACGCACTCAGGCATGATCAAGATGTCTAAGTCTAAGAACAACGGTATCGACCCTCAAGAAATGGTAGATAAGTACGGCGCTGACACAGTACGTCTATTCATGATGTTCGCGTCTCCAGCAGACATGACGCTTGAATGGCAAGAGTCTGGCGTAGAAGGTGCGAACCGCTTCCTGAAACGTGTTTGGAAACTAGTGAAAGAGCACACAGCGAAAGGCGCAGCAGAAGCAGTAGATACAGCCGCGCTTTCTGGTGATCAAAAAGCACTTCGCCGTGACGTTCACAAAACCATCGCGAAAGTGACGGACGATATCGCTCGTCGTCAAACATTCAACACCGCGATCGCAGCGATCATGGAGCTGATGAACAAACTAGCGAAAGCGCCTCAAGAATCTGCGCAAGATCGTGCAATCCTTGACGAAGCGCTGAAAGCTATTGTTGTCATGCTTTACCCTATCACTCCGCATATCTCATACGAGCTATGGGCAGCACTAGGTGAAACAGACATTGATAACGCGGCATGGCCGACGTTTGACGAAAAAGCGCTAGTTGAAGACGAAAAAACTATCGTTGTTCAAGTTAACGGTAAGCTACGTGCGAAGCTAACAGTTCCAGCAGATATCTCTAAAGACGATATCGAACAGCTTGGTCTAAACGACGAAAACGTGGTTAAGTTCACTGATAGCCTGACTATTCGTAAAGTCATTTACGTTCCAGGTAAACTGCTGAACATCGTTGCAAACTAATCACAGCTTGCAATTTGTCTCTGTTTAGCGAACTTATTTGTTAACCAAGAGTCATTAAACAGGGTAGTTCGCTACCCTGTTTATTTACCTCAAACCATTCACATGAGTGGTTTAAGGTAAATAACCCCTTCAATTTAGGATGAATACAATCAATGCGCTTTTTCTCTTTGATTAAACTACCAGTGGTATTGGTATTAGCGGGGCTTCTTTCTGCCTGTGGTTTTCACCTTCGCGGCGAGTATTCCGTACCGGAAGAGCTGCACACCATGTCTTTCTCCAGCTACGATGAATACAGTGAATTAACTCGCTATGTTCGCTCTCAACTCGAACTGAACAAAGTTGAACTTGTTCAACCATCATCGACTGTACCCAACCTTCATTTGACGGAAGCGACTATCGATGAGCGTACACTGTCTCTGTATCAAAATAGCCGTGCAGCAGAAAAAGAGCTGACATACGTAGTAAAATACCGTGTGACGATTCCTGGCTATGGCTCTAAAAACTTTACGACAACAGTAAACCGCAACTACCTAGACAACCCGTTGACGGCACTTGCAAAATCTGTTGAACGTGACGTAATTGAAGACGAGATGCGCTTGCAAGCTGCAAAACAGATGATGCGCCAGTTGGGCCGTATTCGTGCCGAATATGAAGCAGGACAAATCTCTGAGCCAGCGAACACAAACTCTTAATCACTATGCGAATTTATGCCGATAAATTAACGGATCATTTAACTAAACACGTTAAACAAGTTTACCTAATCTTTGGTAATGAGCCGTTACTGATTCAAGAGAGCCGCCAAGCAATCCAAAAGGCAGCGTTTCAACAAGGTTTTGAGGAAAAACACCGTTTTGCGGTAGACGCAAGCATCGACTGGAATCAAGTTTACGATTGCTTCCAAGCGATGAGCCTGTTCTCAAACCGTCAATTGATCGAGCTTGAAATTCCAGAAAGTGGCGTGACAACCGCCGTCAGCAAAGAGCTGCAAACACTGTGTGATATGCTGCATGATGACATCATGCTCGTCATTGTTGGTAGCAAACTGACCAAAGCCCAAGAAAATGCGAAATGGTTCAAAGCATTAAGCTCAAAAGGCGACTGGGTAAGCTGTTTGTCGCCAGATCTACAACGCTTACCTATGTTCATTCAGGCACGTTGCCGCACGTTGGGCCTAAAACCCGATCAACAATCACTGCAAATGTTGGCTCAATGGCATGAAGGTAACCTCTTTGCATTGACACAAAGCTTAGAGAAATTGGCCCTACTCTACCCGGATGGTGAGCTGACCATCATACGTTTAGAGGAAGCCCTAAGTCGCCATAATCACTTTACTACGTTTAACTGGATCGACGCCTTACTGGCAGGTAAAGCAAACCGTGCACAACGTATTCTTCGCCAACTTGAGGCGGAAGGGGTCGAGACCGTGATCTTGATTCGAAGTGTACAAAAAGAGTTGAGCCAACTTTTAAATATGCATCAAGACTTAACTCAAATGGGAATGAACCAGGTATTTGAGAAATATCGAGTTTGGCAAAACAAGCGTCCACTCTATAACGCAGCACTGACCCGCTTATCGGCGAGTCGTATTTGTGCATTGCTCTCCTTGTTGGCTCAAGCAGAGATAAAAGCCAAAACTCAATATGACGAGTCTGTATGGCCAACTATTCATCAGTTGAGCTTAGAAACCTGCTCTCCTGATATTAAGCTGGCAATTTAAAAATCAAAGCGTGATATAGTGCGCGACCTGTTTTGCAAGCAAGAATGTAAAACACTGTAGAGATAAGAGACAAACCGAGGAAAACCGAGTGCTTCGCGAAGAACTGAAAGACTTTTTAGCTGATAAAGCCGACGACATGAAAGCGGAAGACATTATCGTCCTAAACGTGGAAGATAAATCAAGCGTGACAGATTACATGATCATCTGTACTGGCACATCCAAACGCCACGTTTCATCCATCGCTGACCACGTTGCAACAGAAGTGAAAAAAGCCGGTCTTGAGCCACTAGGAATGGAAGGTGAAAACGAAGGTGAATGGGTAGTCCTAGATATGGGCGACGCCATGCTTCACGTGATGCAAGAAGAGCACCGCGAACTCTACCAGCTAGAAAAACTCTGGGGTTAATCTTTTGAAAATTCAACTAATTGCTGTTGGCACAAAAATGCCAAAATGGGTTGAGGAAGGCTTTCAAGAATATCGTCGCCGTTTCCCACATGATATGCCATTGGAGTTGATTGAAATCTCTGCTGGCAAACGTGGAAAAAATGCCGATATCGCTCGCATCCTGCAAAAAGAAGGGGAAGCGATGCTCGCTGCGGTACCAAAAGGCAACCGTATCGTCACGTTAGATATCCCAGGTAAAAAATGGGACACTCCTCAACTTGCTGAGCAGTTAGAAGCTTGGAAATTAGATGGCCGTGATGTATCAATCTTAATCGGCGGTCCTGAAGGACTCGCTCCTGCATGCAAAGCTGCAGCAGACCAAAGCTGGTCATTGTCTGCCTTAACGCTACCCCACCCTTTAGTGCGTATCGTAATGGCAGAAAGCTTGTACCGAGCGTGGAGCATCACCGCGAACCATCCTTACCACCGCGAATAATCGTTGTTTAACTTTAGAGCCAAGCGTTAATGATTCGTAAGCGCCGCAGTCAAATCCGAGATTATCAAGCCGAAGCGCGTCTGTTTGCCAGCCGCGCTATTGTCGCTTTTATCGGCATTGTTCTCTTGATGGGAGCTCTGGTCGCCAATATGTACAACATTCAGGTGAACCAGTTTCAAGATTATCAAACCCGCTCGAACGATAACCGTATCAAAGTGGTTCCTATCGCGCCTAACCGAGGTCTGATTTATGATCGAAATGGTGTTTTACTGGCAGAGAACCGTCCCGTCTTTAACTTAGAACTGACTCCAGAAAAAATTAAAGACATTGATGCAACCATCCAAGAACTACAAACCATTCTGGAAATTACCCCAGATCAGATTGAACGTTTCCACCAAGAGCGTAAACGGACTCGTCGATTTAAGTCGGTCCCACTGCTTACCCAACTGAACGAAAAACAAGTAGCGGTATTCTCCGTCAATCAGTACCGCTTTCCTGGTGTAGAAATAAGTGCGACCTTAAAGCGCTACTACCCTTTCAGCGAAGTCTTAACCCACGTGATTGGTTACGTTTCTCGAATCAATGATCGCGACATGCAGCGCCTGATCCGAGAAGAAAAAGACGCAAACTATCAGGCCACTCGCGACATTGGTAAGCTAGGTATTGAAAAATACTACGAAGACCTCTTACACGGTACAGCCGGATATCAAGAAGTCGAGGTAAACAGCCGCGGCCGAGTAATTCGTACCTTAAAGTACGTTCCACCTGTACCCGGAAAAGACATCGTTTTAAACCTTGATATCAACTTGCAGCTGTACGTACACCAATTATTGGATGGCCGCAGAGGCAGTGCTGTAGTGATCGATCCTAGAGACAACGGCGTACTGGCTATGGTTTCAAGTCCTAGCTACGATCCTAACTCGTTCGTGCACGGAATCTCAGGTAAAGACTATCGCGCCCTTTTGAACGATAAAAACCGTCCCTTGGTCAACCGAACCACACTTGGCATTTATCCACCCGCGTCTACCATCAAACCATTTATGGCGGTAGCCGCGCTACAAGAAGGTGTCGTCACACCGAACACTACGCGAAATGATCCAGGTTATTGGCGCATACCAAACTCCAACACTCGCCCATTCCGTGACTGGTTGCGTTGGGGACACGGACGCGTCGATATCATTAAGTCGATCGAAGAGTCTGTTGATACCTTCTACTATCAAATCGCTTATGACATGGGTATTGACCGTATTTCGAATTGGATGATGATGTTCGGTTTTGGTGATTACACTGGCATCGATATCTACGAAGAAAGTAAGGCGAATATGCCGACTCGTGACTGGAAAATGTCTCGCCATAAAACCCCGTGGTACAAAGGCGATACGATCCCTGTGGGTATCGGCCAAGGTTATTGGACAGCAACACCAATGCAAATCGCCAAAGCGACCTCCGTATTAGTAAATGAGGGAGAAGTGATTGCACCTCACTTACTAAAAGCGACGATAGAGAACGGCAACGACTTCGAAGAACAACAAACAACAGAATACGTGACTTACCCGCCAATCAAGAATGTACCGAAAAAGTACTGGGATATGGCGAAAGAAGGCATGCGTCGTGTAAACCATGGCACGCGCGGAACAGCTCGCCGCTCATTCTACAAAATGAGTTATCAAACAGCGGGTAAATCAGGTACTGCGCAGGTCTTCGGTCTGGGTGAAAACGAAGAGTACAACGCAGATGAGATCGCCGAACACTTACGTGACCATGCGTTATTTACTGGCTTTGCACCATTTGATGATCCTAAAGTGGTCGTCACTGTAGTGCTAGAAAACGCCGGCGGTGGTTCTAGCAACGGAGCCCCAGTAGTGAGAAAGATCTTTGATCGAGTCGTACTTGGCCCAGAAGAAATTGAGCCTGATAACAATGCGAAGAAAGAGGTAAAACAGTAATGAAGATGGATCCCTCTACAGGTAAAAATCGCGCCCTGTTTGAACGCTTCCATATCGACTTACCACTCCTACTTGGCATATTGGCCCTGATGGGGTTTGGCCTAGTGATCATGTACAGCGCCAGTGGCCAAAGTTTACTGATGATGGATCGCCAAGCTATGCGAATGGTGCTTTCACTCGTTGTGATGATCGTTCTTGCGCAGCTTTCTCCACGAACCTACGAGAGCCTGGCACCTTTGATGTTCGTCGGCGGCGTCATACTGCTCTTTGGCGTGCTGTTTTTCGGTGAAGCATCTAAAGGCGCACAGCGTTGGCTTAACCTCGGTTTTGTGCGCTTTCAACCTTCCGAGTTATTGAAGCTCGCGGTGCCATTAATGGTGGCACGCTATGTAGGTCGACAACCCCTTCCGCCAACGCTAAAAACACTCATCGTTGCACTGATTATGGTCTGCTTGCCAACCATCCTCATTGCAAAACAGCCTGACTTAGGGACCTCTATTCTAATCGCCGCTTCCGGTATTTTTGTTATCTTCCTCGCGGGCATTAGTTGGAAAATCATCGCTGGTGCCGCCATCGCACTCGGTGGTTTCATTCCGATTTTGTGGTTCTTCTTGATGCGCGAATACCAAAAAGTTCGCGTACGTACTCTGTTTAACCCAGAGTCAGATCCGCTTGGTGCGGGCTACCACATTATTCAGAGTAAAATCGCGATTGGCTCTGGTGGTATTTCAGGCAAAGGTTGGTTGCAAGGCACTCAATCACAACTGGAATTTCTTCCTGAACGACACACTGACTTTATCTTTGCAGTAATTGCTGAAGAATGGGGTATGATTGGCTTCCTTTGCCTTTTAGCCATCTATCTATTTATTATTGGACGAGGTTTATACCTCGCCAGCCAAGCGCAAACTGCATTTGGACGAATGATGGCAGGCAGTATTGTACTCAGCTTCTTCGTGTATATTTTTGTAAATATTGGCATGGTAAGTGGCATCCTACCTGTAGTAGGTGTACCGTTGCCACTCATTAGTTATGGCGGCACATCAATGGTAACCTTGATGGCTGGCTTTGGTATTCTGATGTCAATTCATACGCACCGAAAAGCATTCTCTAAGGCGACCTAGACATGCAAAAACGCGCTTTATATTCCTTGGTTTTCTCTGCTCTTATTTTGGCAGGCTGTTCATCAACTAGCCAAAAAGAACAAGAAGGCCGTTACGAACTCGAATCCGATGTTGCACCGGATACACCGCTTTCAGTCGAACACATCGAGGATGCGCACCCTAAATATGAACCGTACAGCCTAGGTGGGAACAAAGATTACCACTTGCGTGGCAAAGACTACAAAATAGTTCGCGATGCCAAAGGCTTTAAAGAAAAAGGCCGCGCATCTTGGTATGGGAAGAAGTTCCAAGGTCATTTGACTTCTAATGGCGAAATCTATGACATGTACTCAATGACAGCGGCTCATAAAACGCTACCGTTACCGAGTTACGTAAAAGTCACCAACACTGACAACGGCAAAACTACCGTAGTACGAGTTAATGACCGAGGTCCGTTTCACGATGGCCGTATTATCGATTTAAGCTATGCCGCAGCACATAAGTTAGATGTGATAAAAACAGGTACAGCTAACGTGGAAATTGAAGTAATCAGTATCAATCAGCCCACGGATAAAAAATCTTTAGAAGCGCACCCTAAGTACGTTATTCAGGTGGCATCATCAAAAAATGAAGAACGCGCACGAACTTTAGGGACAGAGCTTGGTCAAAAACTGGATACAGAAACTTTCCTAGAAAATGCGAAAGAGTCTTATCGCTTGTTGTTAGGGCCATTTACTGACTATTCCCTGACGCAAGCCACTCTAGATAAAGTAAAGTTGCTCGGCTATTCGTCTGCATTTATTAAAAAACACAACACTGCCAAATGACCTAGTGTCATGAATTTCTCCTCGATCCCCTCTTACATAGCTGGGGATTCTGATAAGATGTCCGCAGTTAACCCAAAAATTTGAATTACCATGAATAAAAATAAGTTTGTGAAATCTATTCTCGTTTCTTCGGTTGCCCTTTCTGCAACTTTCGCTCAATCTGCTCTTGCATCACCTATCGTTGTTCCAGATGCCCCTCAAATCGCTGCGAAGGGCTACGTTCTGATGGATTACCATTCAGGTAAAGTACTGGCAGAGAAAGAGATGAACACAAAGTTGTCTCCAGCCAGTCTGACTAAGATGATGACCAGCTACGTAATCGGCCAAGAACTAGCGCGTGGTAATATCTCAGAAGATGACGATGTCACCATCAGTAAAAATGCATGGGCGAAAAACTTCCCTGAATCATCAAAAATGTTCATTGAAGTGGGCACAACTGTAAAAGTACGTGACCTAAACCGCGGTATCATCGTCCAGTCTGGTAACGATGCCTGTGTAGCAATGGCTGAACACATTGCAGGCTCAGAAGATGCGTTTGTTGACCTAATGAACGCTTGGGCCAACACACTAGGTATGACGAACTCGCACTTTGCCAACGTTCATGGTCTAGATAACGCCGAGCTGTACTCGACACCATACGACATGGCATTGCTAGGTAAAGCCCTGATCCGTGACGTACCAAATGAGTACCGCGTGTACTCAGAGAAGAAATTTACTTACAACGGCATCACCCAATACAACCGTAACGGTCTACTTTGGGATAAGAGCATGAACGTTGACGGCATCAAAACGGGTCACACAAGCAATGCGGGTTACAGCCTAGTAAGTTCAGCAACTGAAGGCCAAATGCGTTTGGTTGCGGTCGTTATGGGCACGAAAGATGCCAATGCTCGTAAGTCAGAAAGCAAAAAGCTACTAAGCTACGGCTTCCGTTTCTTCGAAACAGTAGCACCGCACAAAGCAGGTGAAACGTTCGTTGAAGAAAAAGTGTGGATGGGTAACAAAGACACTGTAGCGTTGGGCCTTGACCAAGATACTTACGTAACACTACCACGTGGTGAAGCGAAAAACCTAAAAGCCAGCTTCGTCCTTGAAAAAGAGCTAGAAGCCCCAATTAATAAAGGTGATGTAGTTGGTAAGCTATACTATCAGATCGATGGTGAAGATATTGCCGAATACCCACTAATGGCACTAGAAACCGTAGAGCAAGGTAGTCTATTTAGCCGCATGTGGGATTACATCGTATTGTTATTCAAGAGCTTCTTCTAAGAAGAACGTTAGAGTAGCAAACTTATTCGCAAAGCCGCCTGAAAGGGCGGCTTTTTAAGTTTGAGATCCTCGTCTTGAGTTCCCCCTAATTTGACTGTACTATTTCGCACCGCAACGAATATCTACTGGAGTTATCGATATGCTAACCATCAACTCTGATGCAAAATTAAAAGACCTGCTTGAGTTCCCTTGTTCATTTACTTACAAGGTAATGGGTCATGCAAAGCCTGAACTTCCAGAGCTTGTTCTTGAAGTTATTCAGCGCCATGCTCCAGGTGACTACAGCCCGACCGTTAAACCAAGTGCTAAGGGCAACTACCACTCGGTATCAATCAACATCACTGCAACGTCTATCGAGCAAGTTGAGACGCTATACAAAGAGTTAGGTGAAATTGACATCGTACGCATGGTTCTATAATTTTTTGATAGATTAAATTTTTTTGAAAGCAGCTTCGGCTGCTTTCTTTTTATTTATCAATCAGATAACAAAACTTTACATCGCTTTCAGTTAAAAATCTGTTACTCAGCGGTAGAGCATCAGGGTTATCCGGTTTATAATCCAAAAACTTTATATATTAGCAACAGGAATTCCCATGCAACACCAACTTGTTGTAAAACGACTTGGCCGCCAAGACTATGAGCCTGTATGGAAGGCGATGCATGAGTTCACCGACCAACGCACAGAAGAAACCCCTGATGAAGTCTGGTTGGTAGAACATAACCCAGTATTTACGCAAGGTCAGGCAGGTAAAGCTGAGCACCTTATTAACACTGGTGACATTCCTGTTGTACAAAGTGATCGCGGAGGCCAGGTTACGTATCATGGCCCTGGTCAGTTGGTCGCCTATTTCTTGATCAACTTACGCCGCAAAAAATTAGGTGTACGAGATCTCGTTACCACTATCGAGAACCTCGTGATCAACACACTAAAAGCATACAATATCGATTCGGCCGCGCGACCTGACGCACCAGGCGTTTACGTTGACGGTAAAAAAATATGCTCTCTCGGTTTACGCATTCGTAAAGGATGCTCGTTTCATGGCTTAGCCTTGAACGTAAATATGGATTTAACACCGTTTCTGCGTATTAACCCTTGTGGTTATGAAGGTATGGAAATGGTTCAGGTCAGCCAATTCGGCGGCCCAGACAATGTAGAAGCCGTAGAAAAACAATTAATAGAAGAACTCGTTACTTTGCTCGACTATGAGCAAGTAGAATTCAGCACAGAAGCACCTTCTCAAGGTAATAAAGCATGAGCAAACCAATCCAGATGGAAAAAGGCGTTAAATATCGTGACGCCGATAAAATGGCATTGATTCCCGTAAAGAACATGCCTACAGAGCAGAAAGAAGTGCTACGTAAGCCTGATTGGATGAAGATCAAGCTACCAGCCGACAGCCAACGAATTCAAGACATCAAGGCGGCGATGCGCAAGAATAAACTTCACTCCGTATGTGAAGAAGCTTCTTGCCCTAACCTAGCGGAATGTTTTAACCACGGTACAGCTACCTTCATGATCCTAGGTGCCATTTGTACTCGTCGTTGTCCTTTCTGTGACGTTGCTCATGGCCGCCCATTACCACCGGAAGCAGAAGAGCCTCAAAAACTGGCGAAAACCATCGCCGATATGAAGCTGAAATACGTAGTAATCACTTCTGTAGACCGTGACGATCTGCGTGATGGTGGTGCACAGCACTTTGCCGACTGTAACCGCGAGATCCGTGCGTTGAACCCGCATATTAAGATTGAAACTCTGGTTCCTGACTTCCGTGGTCGTATGGACGTAGCGCTTGATCTAATGAAAGATAACCCGCCAGATGTCTTCAACCACAACCTAGAAACAGCGCCACGTCTTTACCGTAAAGCTCGCCCAGGTGCAAACTACAAGTGGTCGCTGGAGCTTCTTAAGAAGTTCAAAGAGCAGCATCCAAATGTACCGACCAAATCTGGTTTGATGATGGGTCTTGGTGAAACCAAAGAAGAAATCATCGAAGTACTGAAAGATCTACGCGCACACGGCGTAACGATGCTGACTCTAGGTCAGTACTTAGCGCCAAGCCGTCACCACTTGCCAGTAGAGCGTTACGTTCCGCCATCAGAGTTTGACGAGCTAAAAGAAGTTGCACTAGAGCTTGGCTTCACGCACGCAGCGTGTGGTCCATTTGTTCGCTCTTCTTACCATGCTGATATGCAGGCTCAAGGCATCGAGATTAAATAAGCACTCGCTTATTTTGAAGAGAAAAGGTTGGCTCAGTGCCAACCTTTTTTGTATCAGTCAAATGGTGATAAAAAGCCATTCTACCTCCGTCATTCTGAACAGCGAGGAACGAGCGTGATTGAGAATCAGTTTCCAACGTACTGATGATTTTTTGGGAAACGCTGAGTAAAAGAGTGTGCCTCAACAAGATTCCTGATCTCGCCTAGGCTCGTCGGAATGACGCGGTTTGGATATATTGAAAGGGACAAGTGTTGGTAGCCATCTCCTTATCACACACTCTTCGCTATATCTCATTCCAAACGCCAGACAAACAAAAAGGCCCTCAATTGAGGACCTTTAGTATATCAATGTTCAAAATAGACGAGTCGAGTTCTAGGAGAACACACGGAGTTTGCGCGAGCAAATGAGTATGTTCGACACCGAAATCGACTCATTCTATGAAGAACAGTTAGGCGTAAACCGGTAGACGCTTACAAATTTCGAGCACTTTCTGTTTAGTCGCTTCGATAACTTCTTCGTTGCCGATGTTATCTAGAACGTCACACATCCAGTTTGCTAGCTCTTTTGCATCTTCTTCAGTGAAGCCACGGCGAGTGATCGCTGGCGTACCTACACGGATACCAGACGTTACGAATGGGCTGCGTGGGTCATTTGGTACCGAGTTTTTGTTCACTGTGATGTTTGCTGCACCTAGTGCCGCGTCTGCATCTTTACCAGTGATGTCTTTGTCGATCAGGTCCACAAGGAACAAGTGGTTTTCTGTGCCGTTAGATACGATTTTGTAGCCACGCTCTTGGAATTGACCAACCATTGCTTTTGCGTTTTTCACTACGCGAGCTTGGTAAGCTTTGAACTCTGGCTCCATCGCTTCTTTGAACGCTACTGCTTTACCAGCGATAACGTGCATTAGAGGGCCACCTTGACCACCAGGGAACACTGCTGAGTTCAATTTCTTGTACATATCTTCGCCAGCATTTGACAAGATAAGACCACCGCGAGGACCTGCTAGTGTTTTGTGCGTCGTTGTTGTTACCACGTGAGCGTGTGGAACAGGTGTTGGGTATTCGCCTGCTGCGATAAGACCCGCTACGTGCGCCATATCAACGAAAAGGTAAGCATCTACTTTGTCAGCGATTTCACGCATGCGCTTCCAATCAACGATTTGCGAGTAAGCAGAGAAACCACCGATGATCATCTTAGGCTTGTGCTCAAGCGCTAGCTGTTCCATCTCGTCGTAGTTGATTTGACCCGCTTCATCGATACCGTAAGGGATAACGTTGTAGTGCTTACCAGAGAAGTTTACTGGAGAACCGTGAGTCAGGTGACCACCGTGCGCTAGGCTCATGCCTAGAACTGTATCGCCTGGGTTAAGAAGCGCCATGTAAACCGCGCTGTTTGCTTGAGAACCTGAGTGAGGCTGTACGTTCGCGTATTCACAACCGAACAGTTTGCATGCACGGTCGATAGCAAGTTGTTCCGCTTTATCTACGTACTCACAACCGCCGTAGTAACGCTTGCCTGGGTAGCCTTCAGCGTATTTGTTCGTTAGCTGAGAACCTTGCGCTTCCATTACACGTGGGCTTGTGTAGTTTTCAGAAGCGATAAGTTCAATGTGCTCTTCCTGGCGAAGAGTTTCTTCCTGGATAGCTGCGAACAGTTCCGCATCGTAATCTGCGATGTTCATATCACGCTTAAGCATCTGTATCTCCTGACTCAGATTAGTACTGAAAGTTGCAAAAAAACTGTTGAATGACCCTACGCAAACGTTTTCGTCACCCTAATGGCGCGCATTCTACATAATTTGATCTGGGTCATAAAGAGAAATTTACAATTTTTCTCATGCAGTTTTTTCATGATGGCAAGCAATCTGTATCACGCCCGCATTGCAATTGCATAACGACGCTCTATTGCCTGTCAATTTTGTGCTTTACACCCTGTAAAACAGCAATTACATAGGTTTACCGTAAATTTTACCCTCTAGCTACCGAAAAGATCATCTTTTTACTACTATGCACGCCTTATTTATCACTAATGACTGCAATATTGATGGAAAAACACTCATTAAAAGAAGACTGGATAGCGATTCTCACGGGTACCTTTTTGGTAGCTCAAGGCGTTTTCTTTCTCCAATCCGCAAACCTCCTAACAGGGGGGACGACAGGATTGGCTCTGCTTATTAGCCAATTTACACCTTTTACGTTTGGTGTGCTGTACTTTTTAGCAAACAGTCCTTTTTACTTGCTAGCATGGAAACGCTTCGGCCGTCATTTCGCCATTAATAGTGCCATTTCTGGCGCTTTGGTTTCTATCTTTGCCGATCATCTTTATTTGCTAATCTCGCTCGAATCGGTAAATGAAGTTTATTGTGCCGTCGCAGGTGGGCTTTTAATGGGGCTCGGTATGCTGATCTTGTTCCGACATCGCTCCAGCTTAGGTGGCTTTAACGTGCTGTGTTTATTTATTCAGGACAAATTTGGCATTTCAGTTGGCAAAAGCCAAATGGCAATCGATGCGTGCATCCTGTTTGCGTCATTCTTCTTTGTCACTCCAGAAGTAATTGGTCTTTCGATTTTGGGCGCATTTGCACTGAATGTCGTGTTAGCGATGAACCATAAGCCTCATCGCTATTCCGTGACCTACGGTTCATAAACTTTTGATGATAATTGGAGCGCAATTTATAAGATTTCGCGCTCCAATCGCTATATAATATTTCGCCATTTCCAAATAACGCGGTGCGGTATGCGCGATTTTTTGCAACAAGCCAAACAAACTCACAGTTGTATTGCGATTGGCGAGTTGGTCTATAATCCGAAGACACAAACTCTTCATCAAGACACTGTCGCGATTGATCTCGAACCTCGTACCATTGAGTTATTAGAGCTGCTGCTAACAAGCGTGGGACATCCGCTCTCTGCCGATACCATTATCGAAACCATTTGGCAGAGCAAATTCATCTCTAAGAATGTACTCACTAACCGCATTAGCACCTTACGTGCGCTGCTACAACAGCATCTCCCCGAGTACGATGCGACTAAGCTCTTGGTCACCTACCCTCGCAAAGGTTACTTTCTAAACCCTGCGAATATCCGTTTAGTGCCACCAGCGAAAAACCATCGACGTGCTATTACAGCTCAAGTTACGAACCGTAAGAACATCAAGCTGATTTTTGCTTATAGCTTATGTGCCGTACTTACGGTTTGTAGCGTGACGCTCGCAAGCTTGTTATGGCAACGCCAAGAGATTTCAACACAACAAACACGTCATCAGTTACTTATCCCCAAAGTCGAGTTGCTGCTCAACCGTGTCGATGCAATCGGCTCTCAGGCGCGAAAATACCGCATACTGGTCAAAGCCGTCTTACTGCAACAACAAGTCGAATATCCATACACCGACATCGCCAACCAAGACGCTCCCAGTTACTTTCTTGATCCTATCGGTCATACGCCGTATTTCCCTGGCGCGCGAAACATGCAGACCAGTGATTACGAACTCAACATAGAGTTAAAAGACGGCGCAGAGCAAGGCACCTTGAAAGCTCAGATGAACCTTATTTATCCTGCGACAGGGAAACTGGCGTTTCGCAACGAATACACACTGCGCTTATCCGACCTACAATCGGATATCTTCCAAATTCACTCAGATGTCGCGCAATACTTCAACTTGCCTGCACCTTCGGCAAGCACATGGCAGCTGTCAGACGTTCACCAAAAAATGCTGTTTGAGAATGTCTTTTCTAACCAACCTCTCCAACAAGCTGATGAGTTTGCAGCGATCACAACCGCAAGGCATCTCGCTTTGTACGAGCAAGAACCTCAAAAGCTGGAAGCGTATTTGACGCAAGTGCAGTCGTCGTTCGATGTTTTGCCAGATGAGCTAAGCCTCTGGTTGGGCGTATTGCATTTCAAACTAGGTAACCTAGACCGAGCAAAAGTTCTGCTGACCACTCCAGATGGCGACTCACGTATTCAAAACGCGCTGATTTATACGTTTGTGTCTCACATCGCTTATAAACAAAACAAACTCGAACAGTTCCGTCTCAACTACATGGAATCACTGGTGGCACTGCTGCGCGTTTTACCGTCCGAGACATTGTTTGAACGTCTTTCTCAATCTGAATCGAAAGAGACTTGCCTTCAACCATGGAAAACGTTGCATGTCAGTTTGACCGATCAAGAAATTATCAGCCGATGGAAAGCGCTCATCAACGAGTATTGCACCAACGTAGCTAACGAAATAAGCCCAAATAAAACAAATACCTAAATATAAAATTAAGCTTTCGTTAAGCCCTATTAGCTTTTGTTTTTTGCCCTTTTTAGCTCACTAAACTTAGCATGCTCGCATTCAAGCAACGGCCCAACATGAAGCGGCCTAATCAATCAGGAATGTAAACCATGCTAAACAAAATGACGCTTATCGCAGCAGCAACTCTGGCTCTTTACGGCTGTGGCGGCGGTTCATCTTCTGGCAGTGCTAATCCAAACAAAGTGCCTCAAGAAAGTTTCGACATCGCGATTCAAAACTCAATCTTCGCTCCCACGCCAAGCACACAACTAAACTACGCGTTTAGCCTGGATGGCCAACCTGAAGGCGAGATGAAACTGAGCTTCCAAGCGATGGATAACGAGCAATTGTTGGCAGCGTTGGCACAAATCCCAAACAGCGAAGCAATGGTCCAGTTGGTTAATGACTTGGTGAACTACGGCGCCGAACAGTTCTACTATTCTGACGAACAGTACAACGACGATGAAGAGGGCAGTACGCTTTATTTTGCAGGCTCTGATGGCGCACTTCATGAAGTCACCGACGCTTATTCCATTAACCAGCAGTTTGTTGCCATGCTGATGCACAGCAGCCCTATTTTCCGTCTCAACGGTGACGACGTAAAAGAGAAAAGCCCGAACATTGATATCGGTGAAGAGACCATATCTCTGCAAACCACTCTAACAGGCTACGCAGTTCACAACCTACTAGACAGTTTTGAAGATCATGAGTGGGTGCAAAACCTGCCAATGACAGTATCTTGCCAAGTGGTTTGGCAGCAGCAAATCCGAGAGACTGGCGTACGTAAAACGTTCTCGATTTCAAGCAAGAAAATTGAAGCGGCGTACCTGACGGAAGAAAATACTTACAACCTAAACTGCGATGATATGGACTCAATGGAGTTCGCCACTTCGGCAGAACGTTGGTTTAACCCGAGCTTAGGTATGATTGAGCAAATCGAGCTGCTAAAAGTACAACAAGTACAAATCAATGAAGAGAAAGTGCTGCTAACAGCAATTGAAACAAAATAAGCCTGTACTCCACAAGTATCTCGCATCTCAATAAAAAAGGCTTTGGGGAGCACACCAAAGCCTTTATCTCGAACATCAATCTTAGGGGGTGACACCCGAGTTTATTCTTCTATCAATAAAATACGAGTTTCGTAAGGTCGTAATACTTGATGGTTTGACGCGACTGCACTCGCTGAGTTTTGATAGTTGGATAGCAAGTTTTTCGCTTTATTCATATCAAAACGCTCTGGCAGAACGCATTCCACCTCTTCAGCGTAGTAGTTGTTGATACACAGCAGCGTTTGTTTGTCGTTCTGGCGAGCGTAAGCAAAAATGCGTTGATGCTCTGGCAATAAATCTTCATAACGGCCATCGGTGATCACCGGAACCTGTTTACGTAGCTCAATCAAACGTTTGTAAAAGTAGAACACCGAGTTCAAATCAGCAACCGCTGCTTCTGCGTTGATTTCAGAGTAGTTCTGCGCCACTTCAAGCCACGGTGTGCCTTCGGTAAAACCAGCGTGCTTTTGGCTATTCCAGTGCATTGGCGTACGTGAGTTATCACGCGACTTCTGCGCCAAAATCGCCATCATCTCCTCGTGTAATACGCCATCACGGTTGACCATGATATCGTACATGTTGGTGCTTTCTACGTCGCGGTACTGGCTGATCTCAGTGTAACCTGGGTTGGTCATACCAATCTCTTCACCTTGGTAAACATAAGGTGTGCCTTGCATCATGTGTACAGACGCCGCCAACATTTTGGCTGATTCGACGCGGTATTGTTTATCATCGCCTAAGCGGCTTACCACACGAGGTTGATCGTGGTTACACCAGAACAGCGCGCCCCACCCTTTGCCATTTAAGCCCGTTTGCCAATGGTTGAAGATCTGCTTTAACTGAATGAAATCAAAAGGCGCTTTAGTCCATTTTTCACCATTCGGATAATCCACTTTCAGGTGGTGGAAGTTGAACACCATGGATAGCTCTTTGCCGTCTAGCGAAGAGTATTGCTGGCAGTGCTCTAGCGTGGTGGAAGACATTTCACCCACCGTCACGCTGCCGTACTTTTGGAACACGGCTTCGCTGATTTCTTGCAGATATTCGTGCACGCGAGGACCATCAGTATAGAAACGACGGCCATCGCCAATATCATCGCTTGGGAAATCTTGTTGTTTAGAAATCAGGTTGATGACATCAAGACGGAAACCATCCACGCCTTTGTCTGCCCAGAAGCTGATGACTTCTTTGACTTCTTCGCGCACCACTGGGTTTTCCCAGTTCAAATCCGCCTGCTCTTTAGCAAAAAGGTGCAAGTAGTACTGCCCTGTCGCTTCATCCAATTCCCAAGCATTGCCTCCAAACTTCGATTGCCAGTTGTTGGGCTCTACGCCATCAACCGGATCTTTCCAGATGTAGTAATCACGGTAAGGGCTGTTTTTATCACCTAACGCAGATTGGAACCACTTGTGTTCTGTCGAAGTATGGTTGACCACGATGTCCATGATGATTCGAATGCCCAACTGATGAGCCTCTGACAACAGGGTATCGAAATCTTGCATCGTGCCGAACTCGGGGTTGATCGAGTAGTAATCGGAGATGTCATAACCGTTGTCGATCATTGGCGATTGGTAAACCGGCGTCAGCCAAATCGCATCCACACCGAGGTGTTTTAGATAATCCAGTTTAGAAATGATCCCTTTAATATCGCCCGTGCCTTTACTGCCGCTGTCACAAAAGCTTTTTGGGTAAATTTGATAGATGGTTGCGGTTTTCCACCAGCTCTCATCATGCTTGGTCATAGCCATTTCTAACACTCACTTACCAGTAATCGGAAACTTAAAATTTGAAAAGAAAAATAGGAGGAGGCAGCCAAGTCACTGCCTCAAATTGAATTACGCGTTTGCCGCCTCAAGCTCACCTTTGGCTTGTGCACGCTTATAAAGAATTAATGTTAATGCGGCAGGTACCACCATCGCGACCAACATCGCCAGAGCAAAGATGCCCCAGAACTGCGGCTGGATAGATAAGATACCCGGCAAGCCGCCCACACCGATGCCGTTCGCCATGACGCCTGCACTACCACAGATAGCAGCAGCACATGCACTACCGATCATCGCACTCAACATTGGGAACTTGTATTTCAAATTGATGCCGTACATCGCCGGCTCTGTTACGCCAAGGTAGGCAGAAATCGCTGCTGGCACTGAGATTTCACGCTCATCCTGCTTTTTACTGATGATAATGATGCCAACCACTGCCGATGCTTGAGCAATGTTCGATAGTGCAATCAAAGGCCAAATCGGCGTGCCACCCAATTCTTGCATCAACTGCAAGTCAACGGCGTTGGTTGTGTGGTGGATGCCTGTGATCACAAGTGGCGCGTATAAGAAGCCGAAGATGGTTGAACCAATCATCGCGAAGTCACCCGTCATGGCTGCTTTTGCTGCGAAAGCAACGCCGTCACCCAACATACGACCGAATGGGCCAATGATAGAGTGCGCAAGAATCACAGACACAATGATGGAAACAAACGGTACTACTACTAGGTAAAGGTAAGACGGAATGATGCGTTTTAAGCGTGTTTCGATAAACGCTAGTGCGATACCTGCTAACATCGCGGGAATCACCTGCGCTTGGTAACCGACTTTCTCAATCGCAAACAACCCAAAGTCCCACACTTCAGGTACTTGCTTACCAATCAGGTAGGCGTTCATTAACTGCGGCGAAACCAATGTCACACCAAGCGTGATACCCAGAATCGGTGTACCGCCGAGCTTTTTCACGGTCGACCAACACACACCAACGGGTAGGAAGAAGAAAATTGCTTCACCAATTAACCATAGGAATGAATGAACAGTCGCCCAAAACTGACTGATTTCCGTTAGGGTTTGACCATCAAACATCTTGATGTCGCCAATCACATTACGGAAACCAAGAATCAAACCACCAGTAATGATCGCAGGCAACAGTGGTACAAAGATTTCTGCAAGGTGGGAAATACCACGCTCAACGATATTCATGTTTTGGCGAGCAGCATTCTTGGATTCGTCTTTGCTCGCTTCACTTTTACCGCTTAGCTCGATCAGTACTTTGTAAACCTCATCAACTTCAGTGCCGATGACGACTTGGAATTGACCTGCGTTGGTAAAGCAGCCCTTCACCATCGGTAATGCTTCTAACTGTTTTGTGTCTGCTTTGTCCGTATCGTTTAGAACAAAACGCAAGCGAGTTAAACAGTGGCTTACACTGGCAATATTGTCCGGCCCCCCGACCAGCTCAATAAGACGCTCCACGTCTTTACGCGCAATCTTACTCATAACTTTGTCCACCCTGTATTGGATACATTCGATTCATCATTTTATTTTTTATAAATGGGAACATTCCCATTTCTTGATTTTAATATTGCCACTCAAAGACAAAAAACAAAATGGGAACAGTCCCATTAATTGAGAATGATCACAGTATAATTTTAGAGCAAATCGTTGTAGTGTGGATTAGCGGCAAATAGGTTGTTGAGTGAAGTGAACGACTTCTTCATCGCCATTTAATTGATTAATCAGCATTTTAGCGGACTTTTCACCCGCAAGGGTATAACCAGGATCGACACTAAATACTTTAGGGAAAAGGAAAGAAAGCAACTCGTTACCACCCACGCCTGTCACGACCACGTCTTCACGACCTAACTCTTGAAGACGCTTGATTACGCCCAATGCAATGGTATCGCTGGCACACACAATGGCTTGCGTGTCTGCATTGAGAACGTGGTCCACCAGCTGATAAGCACTTTCATGGCTAAGCTTACCGGTTTGGAAGCAAGGCGTAAGTTGCTTGCGTTGACACCAAGCTTTGTAAGCATTTAAACGCGCCAAGCCTGTGGTTTTGTCTTCAGGATCAACACCAATATAAGCAATGCGAGAGAGAGATTGCTGCTCAAGATGAGACAAAGCCATGTCTATCACGCCTTGGTCATCATAATTGATGGAAGAGACGTTATTGGTATCCATCGCAATCACCACAATGCGATTGCCCCACTCGGCTAAGGCTTGCTCATCGCACCCAGTAAAGCCAAACACAATCACCCCATCCACATTGCGACGCTTAAGCACGTTTAGATGCTCGTTGGTTTTGTCGCGATCAAATTGACTCTCCATGATCACTGCGTCATAGCCAGCGGAATACAATGCATTGAGCATTGTACCAACAGCACGATTTTCGGATGGTGAGTCCAGACGGGAGATGATAACACCGATGACTTTTTGGCTACCGCCACGCATTGATTGCGCAGATTTGGACGGTACATAGCCAGATTCACGAATGATTTGCTCTACTTTCTCTCGCGTTTGAGGTTTCACTTTTGGATCGTTGGTAAGCACACGGCTTACTGTTGATTTGCCAACGCCTGCCAATTTCGCGATATCAAGAATGGTGAGTTTTTTGCTCATAAGTGATCAAACTAGAATGGATGAATGCTTAGGTGACTGAACTTTAACAGTAATAAGAGAAAAGGGAAGCAAACGCTTCCCTTAAATATGTGAATTGTGCAGATTATTTTTTTAAATATGCAGGCACGTCAGCAACACTATCAAGCACAACCGTTGCTAATGCTTCACCTTGCTCAGTAACAGGCTTACCTGTGCGCACCAAAATCTTGGTGCCAACGCCCGCGGCTTCTGCTGCCATCATGTCTTCGGCTTTATCACCAATCATCACAGATTTTTCCATGTCGATTTTCAAGAAGTCGCGAGCAGAGATAAACATACCAGGTTTAGGCTTGCGGCAATCACAATCCTGCTTGTAATCGCCAATGCCATGTTCAGGGTGATGTGGACAGTAGTAGATACCATCAAACTCAACACCATGATCAACAAAGTTCCAGTCCATCCATTGAGTCAGAGACAAGAAACGGTCTTCACTGAATTTACCACGTGCGATGCCCGATTGATTCGTCACTAGCACTAAGAGGTAACCTTGATCTTTCAGCGCTTTCGTCGCTTCAAATACACCATCAATGTACTCAAAATCATGTTCGTCATGAACGTAGCCGTGGTCAACGTTTATCACGCCATCACGATCGATAAAAACAGCAGGTTTTGCCAAAACGTATTTCTCTATTAACTCGGTTTAATCAGATTATTACATACCTTATAAACTTCAACACTATCTAATTCATTCTAGGCCTCGACAAAACAGTTGATTTGTTGGGCAAGAATCGGTAATTCTGAAGGGTCTCTCCGCTTATCTTCTCCTCGTAACTTACTCCTCATTATTTTCAAAACAGAACATCCATACATTTAGACGTCTAGACGTAAAAATATCTATTGACTTCATTCTGGTTAACCCATAGCATCAACTGAGAAGTGAGATAAAGCTCAACATTAAGTTCTGTCAAAGGCCGTTTTTGACAGCGAAGTTCCCCGTATCTTTGGGCAGGTTGAAACATGATAGAAATAAAAAACGTCAATAAAGTGTTCTACCAAGGCAGTAAGGAAATCCTTGCCCTGAAAGACATTAACCTACACATCGCCAAGGGCACCATCTTCGGTGTTATCGGTTCATCTGGTGCTGGTAAAAGTACGCTGATCCGCTGCGTAAACATGTTAGAAGCACCAACATCTGGCTCCATCATCGTTGATGGCATTGATTTAACAAAACTCAGCAAAAAGCAGTTGGTCGAAACGCGCCGTAACATCGGCATGATCTTCCAGCATTTTAATCTGCTTTCGTCTCGTACTGTGTTTGATAACGTGGCGCTACCACTGGAACTGGCAGGCAAAGACAAATCGCAAATCACAACAAAAGTCACTGAGTTACTAAAACTTGTTGGCTTAGCCGACAAACACGAGAGCTACCCATCGAACTTAAGTGGCGGCCAAAAACAACGTGTGGCGATTGCTCGTGCATTGGCATCCGATCCTAGCGTTCTGCTTTGTGATGAGGCCACTAGCGCACTGGATCCTGCAACAACTCAATCTATCCTTGAGCTATTGAAAGAGATCAACCGCAAACTCAACATCACGATTCTACTGATCACCCACGAAATGGAAGTGGTAAAAAGCATCTGTCACGAAGTGGCGATCATCGGTGGTGGTGAGTTGGTGGAGAAAGGCACCGTTGGCGATATTTTCGCGCACCCTAAAACGGAGCTGGCGCACCAATTCATTCGCTCAACGCTGGATCTATCCATTCCTGAAGATTACCAAGCACGTCTGCAAGCAGAGCGTGTTGAAGGCAGCTACCCATTAGTTCGCTTAGAGTTTACTGGCGCAACCGTCGATGCTCCGCTAATGTCGCAAATCTCTCGTAAATACAATATTGATGTGAGTATTTTAAGCTCCGATCTCGATTACGCTGGCGGCGTGAAATTCGGCATGATGGTCGCAGAGCTATTTGGTAATGAAGAAGATGACAACGCAGCACTGGAATACCTGCGTAAGCACAACGTAAAAGTAGAGGTACTTGGTTATGTCCTTTAATACGATTTCTGAATGGCTGAGTTTAAACAGCAAACTACTTTTAGGTGCAACGTGGGAAACGCTTTACATGGTTGCGGTTGCCGGATTAGTCGGCTTTGCCGTGGGTATTCCATTAGGCGTAATCCTCCACATTACTAAGAAAGGCGGCCTACTTGAAAACACCAAACTAAATAGCAGCTTAGGCGCTGTCGTTAACATTGGTCGTTCTGTGCCATTCCTCGTCCTGATGGTTGCGATTATTCCAGTGACAAAAATGCTAGTTGGAACCTTTATCGGTACAACCGCAGCAATCGTCCCACTTACTATTGGTGCCATTCCGTTTGTTGCCCGTCTTATTGAAGGTGCTTTGTTAGAGGTACCAACAGGCTTGGTGGAAGCGGCACAATCAATGGGGGCGACACCAACACAGATCATCACAAAAGTTCTACTACCTGAAGCAATGCCGACTATTGTTAACTCAGTAACGATCACCTTAGTCACTCTCGTTAGCTACTCGGCCATGGCGGGTACGGTAGGCGGCGGCGGACTCGGCGACGTAGCCATCCGTTACGGTTTCCACCGCTACGATGTAACTATCATGGCTGTGACTGTCGTGATGCTGATTGTTCTAGTACAGATTATTCAGTCTATCGGTGACGCAGTGGTGCGCCGTGTAGACCACAGATAAGCATTGAAAATACAAATTATAAGGAGATAAAGATGAAATTTAGCCTTAAAGGTCTTTTGACTGCAGCAACGGCCGCTTCTGCTCTTGTTCTAGCGGGTTGTGGCGACAAAGAAGTAGACGTAAATAAAGTAAAAGTTGGCGTTATTGCTGGTGCTGAAGCACAAGTTGCCGAAGTTGCAGCTAAAGTAGCAAAAGAAAAGTACAACCTAGACGTTGAATTAGTAACATTTACCGATTACGTAACGCCAAATGCCGCTCTGGATGATGGTTCAGTAGACGCGAATGCGTTCCAACATAAACCATACCTAGACCAACAAGTGAAAGACCGCGGCTACAAACTGGCTATCGCGGGTAACTCATTCGTTTACCCGATTGCTGGTTACTCTAAGCAAGTGAAG
Organism: Vibrio sp. M60_M70; assembly: GCF_037162085.1. Lineage (NCBI taxonomy): Bacteria > Pseudomonadati > Pseudomonadota > Gammaproteobacteria > Vibrionales > Vibrionaceae > Vibrio > Vibrio sp. M60_M70. Next base: position 805,149 of record NZ_JARLUL010000001.1, on the reverse strand, counting down.
TCAATCGATGAAATCCAAGATGGCGCACGCATCGCAGTTCCAAACGATCCAACAAACCTAGGTCGCTCACTACTGCTTCTTGAGCAACAAGGTTTGATTACGCTACGTGATGGCGTTGGTCTACTCGCTACAGTACGTGACATCGTAGGCAACCCTAAAAATATCGAAATCATTGAGTTAGAAGCGCCACAACTTCCACGTTCATTGGATGACGTAACGCTATCTATCATCAACACCACTTACGCAAGCTCTATCGACCTATCGCCAGAGCGTGACGGCGTGTTCGTTGAAGATAAAGACTCACCATACGTAAACCTAATTGTTGCTCGCGAAGAAAATGTTAATGCGCAAAACGTACAAAACTTCGTAAAAGCTTATCAAACGGAAGAAGTTTACGAAGCGGCAAAAGAGCTATTCAAAGGCGGCGTAGTGAAAGGTTGGTAATCCCACTTTTCTAAACCGTACTGAAAATAATAGTCTGAACATAAAAGGGCTGATGTGAAAACATCAGCCCTTTTTATTTCTCTATCTAACCATTTAACTAACCTCAATTAGTTACTTTAGGTGGTCCCAAGAGATATTCGACACGATTCGGCAGTCATCACACTTAAAGTGAAATATGTCATGTAGTGGCTCATCGAGTAGCCACTCTCCACCGCATTTTGGGCACTTGCGCGCTTTCTCGCTCTCCAGCGACTGACCGCCCACGCGATACTGGTAATAGTATGTTGGAACCTTGGTGATGTATTCGATACGACCTCGCAAATCCCAACCTCTGCGGAACAACACGCTGTCTACATCGCAAATCTCGTGCAGCGCCGCATGCTCTGCACGGCACCCGCCAGCCATTTGGATTTCATCGCACGCTTGCCATTCTGTCTGCCATTTGATGACGGCTTTATGGTCACCATTTAGCGTCGGCTCATTGCGATACAAAGGAATCGGCAACAACGTTTCCCCACTGCGCAATGGCGAACACGTATGAACATAAGTCGTGTACAACACTTGCCAGCTAGGTGTCTCTTCTTCGGCCGCTTGTTCTGAATTTAAATCACGGCCAAGCATACGCATTTTCGGTGCAAGCAAAGACGCGTCTGACAAACGGTTCATGCACACTTTGACAAAATCTGAGTGATAACGTGGATGCAAACTGTCTTGCTCTGGGCAAACGACACGAACATAAAACTCGCCATCTCCCATCACTATCGGGAATTCACGGCCTAGTACTTGGCCGTTGTAACGCAACGCATCCATCAAGCCATTAATGGCTTTGTCTACCGCGCTGACGGTGGTGTTATCAAAACACTCAAACTGCAACTCAACAACGTACATATTTAGACAGCGGCCTCTAACTTGCTCAAGAACTCAGCCAATGAATCCGCCAGCACATCGCGTTTAGACGTACCTAAACGCTCTAAAATCACATTACCAGTGAGGTTACAAATAGAGATTACATCCATTTCCTCATCTGTCGCCGCGATAAATACCGTTGGTTTAAGTTTCAGGCGACGTTGCGTCACCAAATGACCAAGAATATTTTCTTGTAGGCGCACAAAATCATCATCGCTCCACACTTGCAGCAGCGTCAACGAATTACCTTGCCAAGTTGCCTCCATATCGGCGCTGTATTGAGAACCATAAAAGGCTTTTACATCATCTTGCAGTGACAACTCAATCGCATTTTCCACATTAGTGAAATCGGCCATTTCATCACGTGCGACCGCTTTCCAAAGCACCTTTCCATCACGCTTCTCTTCGACACAAGGAGAAACAAGATCTGCAAGCTCTTCACTGCTTGGCAACTCATTATATTTAGCTTGCCAAGCTTGTTGGTAGCGCAGGCTGAACTCTTGTAGCGCCTGAGTAACGTTTTGGGTCATGAAGGTCTCCTCATTCCTTATTTATCAGATAGCCGTGTTTGCCGGATGGCAATTGACCAGCGGATTCAGTAAAATTCTCGCCATTCTAATCGAAAACGACCACAAAGTATGAGCAAATATTCTGACGCTAAAGAGCTTGCTGGCCTAACACTAGGTAAAAAGACCGAGTATGCGAACCAATACGACCCAAGCTTGCTGCAACCAGTTCCTCGTAGCCTAAACCGAGATGACCTTCAGTTAGGCGACAGCCTTCCTTTTATGGGCCACGACATTTGGACGCTGTACGAGCTATCTTGGTTAAATAGTAAAGGCTTACCACAAGTGGCCGTTGGCGAAGTATACATTCCAGCCACCAGTGCAAACTTGATTGAGTCGAAGTCTTTCAAACTGTACTTAAACAGCTACAACCAAACCCGTTTTTCAAGCTGGGAAGAAGTTGAAGAGCGTTTAACGCAAGACCTATCTGAATGTGCCGGTGAAAAGGTGTTGGTCGAGGTGAACCCGGTTACTCACTACACCAATCAGCCTATTGTGACAATGGAAGGCGAATGCATTGATGACCAAGACATTGACATCACCAGTTACGATTTTGATGCCAATTTGCTTGAAGGCGCAGCAGGTGAAGAGCAAGTGGAAGAAATCCTACATAGCCATCTATTGAAGTCAAACTGTTTAATCACTAACCAGCCTGACTGGGGCAGTGTAGAAATTCGCTACCAAGGTGCGAAAATAGATCGCGAGAAACTGCTGCGTTACTTGGTATCTTTCCGCGAGCACAACGAATTTCACGAACAATGTGTTGAGCGTATTTTTACTGATCTAATGAAATACTGCCAACCAAGCAAACTGACCGTATTCGCCCGCTACACGCGCCGTGGTGGCTTGGACATCAACCCGTACCGCTCAACGGAACAAGACAAGCCAGATCACAACCACCGCATGGCTCGTCAGTAATCGCGTTAGTGACAGAAATAAGTTCGGTAATCCAAAGGGTTACCGGACGTTTTTATTGTCCAAGCATGTTACTATATCAAATGGCTTCAACCTGCATTTAAGAGGCTTGTTGAGGTCTTTTACCGTTATCCGCCATATCTAAAAACAGTTCGAGGGAACGAAAGGATGTTTTGGGACAGTTCGCGTCTATTCAAGTTGATTGGCTTTCTTTGCTTGCTGTTTGTACAGCCGCTTCACGCGACCATTTTATCGTCCGCGTTACTCAACGAAGCACAACAATTGGCGGAAATAGAGCCATCACAAGCAAAACAAGCGGCAACCAACTACTTGTCACAACGTGAGCTAACGGAACGCAAAGAGAGTGACAGCCCTTCGGCTATGTCTCGTGACGAGACCGATCGTAGCGTTCGCACACCAAGCAGCACCATCGAAGCACACAAGATTATCGCTCAGGCAGACTACGCCATGGGTAACGTTCGTTCGGCTATCGAACACCTAAACAAAGCCGAGCGCTTAGCGCAAGAATATCAATTGCCGTACATGGACTTAGATCTCCAGCTGATGCGCAACCAAATGATTTGGATGTACGACAAAAACTATTCAAAAGCGGAAGATACGCTTAACCAAATTGAGCAGCAACTCGATGAAGCCGATGCGGTATTGCAACGTACCGACAGCGTCCGCTATCGATTAGTGATGCAAAGAGCGCTCCTCGCTTCACATAGTGGCGATCTGATTAAAGCGGAAAGTTTGTATTCTCAAGCCAAAACTATGCTTGAAGACAGCCGATCTGACTTAGCCTTGATCGACTATTACACAGCCGTCGGCGAGTTTTATCTGAATAGCAAGAAATACAATTTGGCTTTGTCGGAACTGCTTTACGGTTATTGGCAATCTATTGAGAGTGACAGTGGCGCAAGGTTAGCAAAAGTTAATCGCCTGTTGGCAAGACTCTTCCAAGAGCGCCGAGTTTACGACAAAGCGATCGAATACTTATCTCAAGCCGCAGACTTCTATGACTCCTACCCTAGCTCTCCCATCCTAGCGGATGTCCTTGAGCAAATGGGTGACATTTATTTTTACCAAGGCAAGTTTAACCTTGCCTTGGTGCACTACTTCAACGTGCTGGACCATGAAAGCACCAGTAAGAACATTAATCGGATCATTAAGATTCGCTTAAGCTTGGCGGCTACCTATCTGCAACTCTACAATTACGCGCTAGCAGAACAATACCTAGACCGATCTAAAGAGCTTTTAGAATACACTGACATTCCTAAGCTTGAAGCAAAGGCAGCATTGCTTCAGTCAGGCCTGGCTTATCATCAAAACGACAGTAAAAACGTCATTACCAATGCAAAGCTGGCGTTAGCACTTGCTGAAAAGTCACCTGAAAATAACAACTTCATTAAGCAGCAGTCTTACCGCTTACTCGGGCTTGGTTACGAGCAGGCAGGCGAATACCAACTTTCTCTGCAGGCTTATAAGAAATACACCAACCTTGTGCGTTTAGAGCAAAAACAGCTCAACCAAATCAGTGAGGATGCATTCCGCCAACAAAAAGAGTTTGCTGAACAAACCATCCACTATATCGGCCAATCGGAACGCCTTGAGCAAGTGGAAAGGGAACACCGCAAATTCCAGAAAATCTCATTCGCATTGTTTATTACTGTGTTGGTGATGTTTTTGTTCATTATGCGCCGCGGCGTGATCATGCAACGCCAAGCAAGTGAAATCGAAAAACTGCGTAATGATCTCTTCACTCACTCTCGTTCCCGTTTGCGTAACTTGCGTATGCTGAACGTGAAGCTGTCTCGCTCATTGAAAAAGTCGAGCGAAACTTTCGAACAATGGCAAATGGGCGAATTGATCCACGAGCCACTTAACGATCGCCTGCGCTTTGTCATGATCGACTTGCCATTCCTACGAAGCATGTACGTCCACAACGGTTATAAAGCGGGCTTGGAGCTGGAGCGCGCATTTGGTGACTTCCTAGCGGAAAAGATAGAAAAACCGTCGCGCCTTTACCATTTCTCAGATGCAAACCTACTCTATATCGAACCGAATGCTGACCGTGATGCTTCTGCCGAAGTCATGTTCGAGAAATTCCAGACTTGGGTGGATGAGTTCGCTCAGCAGCACAACGTCAACCGTATTATTCGCATGGGTATCAGCGATTATCCGTTCTTACCACGAGCCTACACTGCAATTAACGATGAGGAATTACTCGATCTGTTGCTGCTTGCGACTCACATTGCGCGAGAAGTCAGCTTGAAGGATAAGCAAAGCCACTGGGTTTTCTTGAAAGCCATCGATAACGCACCCGCCGCAAGCTTTGCAACGGGTAACATAAGAACTGCCTGTCAGCATGCCATTAGCCAAGGCCTGATTAAGATCCATTCGTCCTACAAGAATGAGGACGACATCAAGAAAATATTAAAAAATGGATAATTAAACGCCTGTTAGACATAATAACTAATGACGCTATAACGTTTTTTGTTATTATCGGATAATTGTCAGTAGTACATGGACTTAACCGTAGTCACTTCATGGGAATCTTGGAATCCGATATTCAGTCGCAGCTTCATCAGCTGAGTTGTCAACTTGACCAACTCAGACTGACACATCGTGATACTTCACTCAAATTCAAACGTGAACAACAAGTTCTTAAACGCGTTGTGGCATCATTGTCTTCAGCTTGCCAGGGTTCGAATACCCAGGTATCCAATTACCTGTTTGAAATCCAACAAGAGCTGCAACATCAAAAAGATATCAGTACTCTTATCCCACGTTTAGCGGTATTAGAGAGAATGCTCAAACAGCAGTCGAAGACGATGGACAAACAGAACGGCTACCTAGACGAACAAATCAAACACAGTGGTGAAACACTCCAACGTGTCACAGGTTTACCTGCGCAGTTAAAACGTGAACTACGGAACTTAATGAGTTTCTCAGAAGCTCATGCCAGCAATAAAGCCGATCAAGCCACTAAGCTACTGAGCATTTACGAACGCGCTCTGAAAATCATCACTTCCAACTCGCGTTTGCATCTCAGTGAGTTTGAGAATAATCCTGATAAGTCTCAACTTGAGTGCTTAGCCAGCGATCTACAACATACCATCACCGAGCTGGATTTTGAGGGAGAAACGGGAGATCGATTGCTCGATATTCGGGCTAAGCTGCTTCTTGGCGTGAGTGCAGAGTCTCTCATTGAGCTTACGCTCTCAACGCTGAAATTGGTTGTCGAAGCAACAAAGTTCGAGCGCGAAGCGTCTAGCCAATTTCTTGATCAGCTGAACACTTCTCTCGCAAGTAACCTAAAAACCGTTCATCAGAACGTCGACCAACATCATACCTACTTTGAGCACCGCCAAGAGCTCAACACAGAAATGAACAGTCTGGTTGAATTGAGTCAACTTTCGCTCGACCAAGCTCAAGATCTAGCGGATGTAAAAAAAGAAATCGCCCCGTTACTTGCGAAAATGGCGTCGCTGACAGAGCGACTTAAAATGACGGAAGAACGAGAACAAGCGCTGCAAGAGCGTTTGAATTACAGTAAGAACCAGCTCGAAGCCGTGTTTGAAACCACCCAAGATCATCGTCGACGCTTAGATGACCAAGCTCAGCGCATGTTGCTCGACCCTCTGACTAAAGTCTATAACCGCACCGCATTTAATGATCGACTAGAGCTAGAGTATCGCCGTTGGATTCGCTCTCAACAGAACCTGCGTGTAGTGTTGTTTGACGTTGATAACTTCAAAGCGGTGAATGACAGCTATGGCTATACGGCTGGTGATAAAGCGTTGAAGATCATCGCTCGCACCATTAATAAACGCGTATCAGAAACTGAAACGGTAGCTCGCTTTGGTGGCGAAGAGTTTATTTTACTCGTTCCAGAACAATCTGAAGAATACACACTGGATCTCATTAAACATATCCAGCGTGATATTAGCCAATTACCATTTAAGTTCCGTGAGCAAAATATCATAATCACCCTAGCGGCTGTGTCGACCTCTTTTAAAGAGTCCGATACGCCAGAGTATGTACTCGATCGACTCGGCAAGATGCTTGCGGACGCTAAAAAACGTGGAACAAATCAGCTTAACTGGAGCTAGATTTCGTACAAAAATCGAACAAACAAACCAGAATTGGTGCAATTTACGCTTTATAACCACCCATTTTCAACGAGTTATCACATTTCTTCCCTTTCAGTCTGCTAAGCTGTAAAAACCCAAGTCACTTCAAGATGATGCATTTACAGAACGCGAATGTACCATCTTGCGGTTGCTTGGGAGTCAATAACCATAAAACCAAATCGGCCAACTGCCTTTCATCAAACCATACGTATAACCCCAAAAGGTGAGTTGGTACTTTCCCTCAAAATAATGCAACACAAGGAGGCGTTATGATTACCCATATAAGCCCCGCTGGTAGCATGGACTTGCTATCTCAATTAGAAGTAGAGCGCTTAAAAAACACGGCCTCGAGTGAACTTTATCAACTGTACCGCAACTGCACGTTAGCGGTGTTGAACTCCGGCAGTCATACCGATAACTCGAAAGAGCTGCTCGATAAACACCAGTCGTTTGATGTCAACGTAGTGCGCCGCGAGCGTGGTATTAAGCTTGAGCTGACTAACCCACCTGAGCACGCCTTTGTCGATGGCGAGATAATTAAAGGTATCCAAGAGCATCTGTTCTCCGTGTTACGCGATATTGTTTATGTCAATATGCATTTAGCAGACGCACAACGACTCAACCTGACGAACCCAATTCACATCACTAACCTCGTGTTCGGTATTCTGCGTAATGCCAGAGCACTCACACCAGGTATCGAGCCAAACCTCGTCGTGTGTTGGGGTGGTCACTCTATCAATGGCGTGGAATATCAATACACACGTGAAGTCGGTAACGAGCTTGGCTTGCGTGAACTTAATATCTGCACGGGTTGTGGCCCTGGTGCGATGGAAGGGCCAATGAAAGGTGCCGCTATCGGACATGCGAAGCAGCGTTATACTCAGCAACGTTATCTTGGTTTAACCGAGCCTTCGATTATTGCAGCCGAGCCACCAAACCCAATCGTGAATGAGCTGGTTATCATGCCGGACATCGAAAAGCGTTTGGAAGCCTTTGTACGTATGGCGCATGGCATTGTGATTTTCCCTGGTGGTCCGGGCACTGCAGAAGAGTTGCTGTATATTCTTGGCATTATGATGCACCCAGACAACGCCGATCAGCCAATGCCTATCGTGTTAACAGGACCGAAAGAGAGTGAAGAGTACTTCCGCTCTATCGACGAGTTTGTTCGCGATACACTTGGCGAAGAAGGTCAAAAGCATTACGAGATCGTCATTGACGATCCGGCAGAAGTGGCACGTATCATGAAGCGCTCAATGGACTCTGTACGCCTTCACCGAAAAGAAAAAGGCGATGCTTATAGCTTTAACTGGTCATTAAAAATCGAGCCTAACTTCCAGTTACCATTCGATCCAACTCATGAGTCGATGGAGCAATTGGATTTAAGCTTAGATCAAGAACCTCAAGTCTTAGCGGCCAACCTGCGTCAAGCCTTCTCCGGTATCGTGGCTGGTAACGTGAAAGCCGAAGGAATTCGAGAAATCGAACGTCGAGGCCCTTTCACCATTCACGGTGATCCTGTGCTAATGAAAAAGCTCGATAAGTTACTACAAGACTTTGTCGAACAACACCGAATGAAACTGCCTGGCGGTTCAGACTATGAACCGTGTTATCGCATCGCTCACCCAGAAATTGGTGGTCGATAGTCAGGCTAGCATTCGTTACACTAGGGGCATTACGCCCCTTTTTTATTGCTAAGTCATTATGTCTATTCATCTTGTTATTATTGATGCCCTAAACCTGATCCGCCGTGTGCACTCTGCACAACCGGATCCAACCGACATAGCAAGAACCATCACCACGACACAAAGAACCCTCACTCGCATTCTGTCAGAAGCCAACCCGACACACATCATCGCGGTTTTCGATCACCATGAACAAGACAGAGGATGGCGAGCTGAGATTCTCCCAGACTATAAGCAAAATCGAAAACCAATGCCGGAACCACTGATGCTAGGTCTAGATGCGATTCAGCAAGCATGGTGGGAACAAGGTATTGATTCATTGCTTTCTGAAGGCGATGAAGCGGACGACTTGGTTGCGACTCTCGCGACTAAAGTGGCCAGTCATGGTGAAAAAGTCACCATCGTTTCTACGGATAAAGGCTACTGTCAGCTGCTTTCTCCTACCCTACAGATCCGTGATTACTTCCAACATCGTTGGTTAGATGAACCGTTTATCGAAAAAGAGTTCGGCGTAAAACCGAGCCAACTGGCCGATTATTGGGGGTTAACGGGGATCAGCTCTAGCCAAGTGCCGGGGGTTCCGGGCATTGGACCAAAAGCGGCGAAAGAGATTCTTACTCAGTTTGAGAATATTGAAGCAGCCTACGCCAGTGAAGACCTTGCACCGAAATACCGTAAAAAATTAGACGAGCACATTGAGTCTGCACGCCTATGTAAACGCGTCGCGGCTTTAAAGTGCGACATTGAACTCGGCTTTAACTTACAGGACATTCGCTTTACAGGACCAAATAAAGCGGAATAGTGTCTGATGATGGTTTCAAACCATAAAGCTCTCAGACAATAAAAAAGCGCCATTTGAAGGCGCTTTTTTCTATTCTCGGGACTATCCCCAAATGACTCGGAGATAGAATTAGTACGGAGAAATGTTCGATAGACACTGGATATGAATCGTGATCTCTTCACGATCATGATACAAATGCTTAGCTTGTAGTCTGAACTTTACCTTATTATCAATCAGGAACTGCTTCAGGTTTTCAAGGTCTTGCAGCACCTCGTCATAGCGGCCTTTCATTGGCAGCTTAAGGTTAAAGATTGCCTCTTTCGCCCAACCTTTTAACAGCCACTGGCCCATAAGGTGAGCAACACGAGCTGGCTTTTCTACCATGTCACAAACAATCCATGTTACGTTCTTACGGTCTGGTTCGAATTTAAAACCATCCACCATATGATGCTTGATCTGGCCAGTTTCCATCAAGCTGTCTGCCATCATGCCGTTATCGACACAGTGAACGAACATCGAGCGCTTCACCAGTTGGTACGTCCAACCGCCTGGACATGCCCCTAAATCGACCCCCCACATTCCTGGAGCCAAACGCTCATCCCACTCTTCACGTGGAATAAAGACGTGAAATGCTTCTTCCAGTTTAAGCGTTGAACGACTTGGGGCGTCTGCTGGGAACTTAAGGCGAGGAATACCCATGAAGAACTGAGAGTTATTGTCTGTGTAAGAATAACCGACATAACAGTGGCCAGGCTCCACAAAACAAATGTGCAGCACTGGCTTCTTCGCGTTGTCTTTGTTCAACATTAGACCTTTACCGCGCAACGCTTGACGCATTGGGACAGTAAATTTACGGCAGAATTTCAGTAGCTCTTTCGCTTCATTCGTATCCGGAGTTTCAATTCTCAAATCCCCACAGCGAGGAAACGCTTCAATGTCTGCTAGCTCATTCAAAATTGGGCTAATGCGGTCATCACTTGGCAGCGATTGAAACTCAGCCGCTACCGCAAACATTTGGCGAGCGAAGATTAACGACTTAAAGTCCAAACCTCTCGCAAGTTTGTCCGCATCTCCATCTTGGTAACACTCGAAGACAACATAACCTGAGTTTCTCTTCACACGAGGGAAGCCATACACTTCCAACTGTGTCGCTTTGTCCTGAATTTCACCAGCACACTCTTTCTCAAAGCCAGAACGGCAATAGAGCATTAGTTGTTTCACTTGGAGACCTCTTTGATATTGAACGCAGCAAAAAAGAACAGACACCAACCAATCATGAACAGCAATCCTCCCATTGGAGTAATCGGCCCAAACCACTTAATGCCTGTCAGCGCCAGTGCGTAAAGACTGCCGCTAAAACAAAAGATGCCGATGATAAAGCAAATCGCTGCAATGAAAAAATATTTTTGTGCTTTTTGTCCCAAATTCAATAGCAATAAAACCGCACAAAACACAATCGCCAACGTGTGAATAAATTGGTACAAAACTCCGGTCTCAAATACGCCAAGTAAATACGGAGCTAGCTGAGCTTTTAGCCCATGTGCAGCAAAGGCTCCTAGAGCGACAGAAACCAGCCCAGACAGACCAGAAAATGAGAGTAACCACTTACTTTTCACGGTGCACCTCTTTGATAAACGCCGCTAACTGCTCTACCGCGAGATCGATGTTACCCGCCTCGGTATGGCCTGAGCTCTTGCGCGGTTTAAAGCTGTGGTCACCATCGGGTAAAAAACTCACCTTAACTTGCGATGAAAGGACAAAGTCATCGAACTCCTCACGCTTACCAAAGGTGTCTCGCTCCCCTTGTAGAATCAGCGTAGGTTTCTCGATATTCGCTAAGTGATCGCCTTTGAACTTTTCTGGCTTTCCCGGAGGGTGAAAGGGAAACCCTAAACAGGCAATGCCCGCCACCAGCTCATTTTCAGCCAGTAAACTCGACATGCGGCCACCCATTGACTTACCACCAATGACAATAGGTTGAGAGGTAAAGTGAGCAATCACTTCTTCATAGGCTTCCAGCAGTTTTGGCGCACGATCTGGTGGACGCTTTTTCCCATCTTCCGCTCGCTTAATCATATACGGGAAGTTAAATCGCACCACGCGAATTCCTTGCTCAACTAATCCTTTGGCAACGGCGGCCATGAAATCATGTTCCATCCCCGCTCCAGCGCCATGGGCAAAGATAAATAGAGGACCGCTTTCAGGTCCCTCAACTATCCATTGGCTCATCTAGTACTTCCTCTTGCTCTTTTCTCGCGGTCGCTAACATCCAGTCTCTAAACGTTGCGATTCGGCCCATATCTGCCTGCTGTTCATGACACACCACGTAGAATGCATTCTTGGAGATCAACACCTCGTCGAATGGCGCGATGAGTCGTCCAGCTTCCATTTCTGGCTTGGCGAGTACGTTGTTACCAAGCGCAACCCCCTGACCATGCGCAGCAGCCTGTAGCACCATCGTCGAGTGACTGAAAATAGGACCGTGGTTTACATTGATACCTTCGATGTTGTAATGACGCGCAAACTGCTTCCAGTCTTTACGCGAAGTATCATGTAACAAAGTGTGTAATTTGAGGTCACTTAGAGATTCTAATGGTTTGTTGCCTAAAAGTAACGAAGGTGAACAAAGTGGGATCAGAAACTCTTGGTACAATTTATCCGCTCGCAAACCCGGCCAATTCCCTCGACCATAGTAGATAGCCACATCTACATCATCAGTCAGTGAACCTTCATCCATATCCACAGCTTTAATACGTACATCGATATCTGGCTCTTGAGCATTAAAATCGGCCAAACGAGGCACCAACCATTGGATAGCAAAACTCGGCGGTAGACTGATCGTCAATGCTCCTTTTTCACTACGTTCCAATACCTTATCTGTCGCCTCGGCAATCGAGGTGAAAATATCTTTGATGTCGAGAAAGTAACTTTGTCCTTCTTCTGTCAACAATAGCGAACGATTACGGCGACGAAAGAGCTTCAACGATAAGAACTCTTCGAGTGCTTTAATCTGGTGACTGACCGCGGCTTGAGTAACAAACAACTCTTCTGCCGCTCGCGTAAAACTGAGATGGCGAGCAGCCGCTTCGAAGACTCGAAGCGAATTTAATGGAGGCAATCTGCGAGACATATGGGACCTCAAATAGGATTAGTTTTTTTAATCTGAAACATTATAAAATGTCCGTTGTCGAACAGCCAGATAAATTCTATATTTCACCCCGCAACACGAGCCTGAACGGCTTGATTTCTTTGGAAATCAATTGGCTTCGTTGTTGCGATGTTGTGTTTGCAAACTCGTATTTCGAGTTAGGTAGATTTCTACCATAATGTTTTGTCCACACTCCCTGTGACAAAACATATACTTCCTGTATTTATTTTTGACCTGTCTGTCAAATTTGTTACACCGCCTAAATTAGGCGGTGTTTTTTTATCTATCGAAAATCTCATCCGTATATCTGGCAGCAACATCACTTTATTACTCTTCTTTCGGATTAATTATCGTTATATCAACACAAAGTGTATGGCTTTGCGATAAGCCTCAACATTATGCTAAGTAATGATTAGCTGTAACGCGATCAAAAACAAAAAAGGCGCAAATTGATGTCTCAATTTGCGCCTTTTAACGTCTTTTTATCAGTCAACTATGGGCGGTAAACTTTTACGTTATTGAAGCCTTGCTCTTGCAAGTAAAGTGCTTGCAGACGGCTCATCACCCCACGGTCACAGTACAATAGATATGTCTTAGATTGGTCTAAATCACCAAACTGTGTACCCAACTTGTAGAATGGGATATGTTTCACATCCACACCTTCGATTTCGAGCGGGTTATCGTCTTCCTCTTCAGGACTACGAATATCTAGCACAACCGCGTGCTCTTCTACCGCTTCAACCTGCTCGACTTCTGGTGCTGCTTGCTCAGACTCTTTCGCGATATCACGAATGTCCATCATGCGTGCATCACGAACTACTTGCTCAAGAATGCTAAAGTCAAATTTCTCTTCTTCCGCTTCTAGCTTCGCTTTAATCGCTTTTACTGTCGGCTTCTTAGAAATAACACCACAATACTCTGGCATTGTCTTCGCAAAGTCTTCCGTGCCGATTTCGCGTGCTAGGTTAATGATGTCTTCTTTATCCCAGTTGATAAGTGGGCGCAGAATCAACGTGTCCGTTACGTTATCGATATGGCGGAGGTTAGTTAGCGTTTGGCTCGATACTTGACCGAGCGCTTCGCCTGTTACCAATGCTTCGATCTTCATCTTCTGAGCGATCATGCCTGCTGCACGCATGAACATACGCTTCAAGATAACCCCCATTTGGCCGTCATCGACTTTCTCTAGGATTTCCGCAACCACAGGTTCGAAATCAACTGAGATGAAACGTACTTTTGCTGAAGAGCCGTATTTGTTCCATAGGTAGTGAGAAACCTGCTTAACGCCGATTTCGTGTGCTGGACCACCTAAGTTAAAGAAGCAGTAATGTACTTTTGAGCCACGCTTGATATGAAGGTAGCTAGAAACACCAGAGTCAAAACCACCAGAGATCAAGCTCAACACGTCTTCTTGCGTGCCCAGTGGGAAGCCGCCTAAACCTTTATGACGAGCCAGCACTTGGTTTAGCTTATCGTTCGAGACTTCCACCTTGATCGTCACGTCTGGGTTTTGCAGCTTAACTCTTGCGCTCTCAATCGCTTGGTTTAAACCACCGCCGACATAACGCTCTAGTTCGATAGAGGTAAAGTCGTGCTTACCGCGACGCTTCGCACGTACAACAAAGGTTTTATTTTCGAGTGCAGAGCGATTTAGCTCCAGTACTTGTTCGAAGATATCGTGCAAGTCTTTAAATTCGCTCTGCTTCACTTCCAGTACGTGGTGAATGCCTGGTGTATGAGTCAAAACCTCAAGAACTTCAGCGTGGAATTCGTTACTCTCAGAGGTCACTTCAATGTGATCACGACGGTTGAATACCGCGACAGATTCCGTGCGGCTCTTAATGATGTTACGAATGTTGCACTCTAAAATCTTTGTGAAGCGCTTACGCACAGATTCACTTTTTACAAAAATTTCTGGATGGGGCTTTACAATAAATTTCATAGTCTAATTCGCAGGTTAGTTTCGCAATCAACAAAGAGTGACACTCAACTTCAATGCTTCATACGCAGTAAAACCGCGTTTCAGTCACAAAAAGTAGTCTGAGCTCACTTTTAAGGCGCAAGATTATACACCCAAGCGGATTGGAAAAACAAAAAAAGCGAGCAATCTGCTCGCTTTCTTATCTCTCTACTGACTTGAAACTAAAGTCTAGTTATTGAATTACAGGCACTTCTTCACTGTATAGTGGCTCGCCTTGCACGATGCTGATTTCAACCCGTCGGTTAAGCGCGCGATTTTCATCAGAATCATTCGGCAACAATGGTTCAGTATCTGCCATGCCTCGCACTCTCAAACGTTGATGAGAGAAGCCTCTCACCTTCTCCATCTCTTGTGCAACCGATACGGCGCGCTGAGAAGAGAGATCCCAGTTAGAACGATAAAGCTCTGAGTCTAACGGTCGGTTGTCCGTATGACCAGATACTCGCACAATGCCTGGCACGTCTTTTACTAACTCTGCAATTTGTCGAACTAAAGGACGGAATTTAGGCTGCAAGAAGGCCGAACCTTCAGGGAATGCACCTTTTTCACGCATGCGTATAACAATCTGTTGGCCAAGATTTTCAACTTCAATCGCACCTTGTTCAATCTCTCGCTCTAAGGCTTTCTTGATACTTTCCATCAAGGTTTCCATCTCTTGCGACATCTCTTCAGATTGCTGCTGTTGCATGTCCGCTTCTGCAGATTGATTGTTTTGCGTTGACGTTTCTGGCGATTGACCACCGGTTAACTTTCCTTCATCACGCTTTGTGCCACCAGCTCGGTCAGACTCCCCTTCATGAAATTCGAGCGTCTGTTGAGTGATGTCCATGGTTTGCTGCATGATGACATCAATCGGCGTTGGTTCCGGTCGGCCCGGTCGAAACTCTTGAGCAATGATGCTAGTACCTTTGGGAATGTCTTTCACTTCAAGTTGATTTTGTACACCGAAGGCAAATTTCATTGATCCCGCAATCTGTTTGAACTTCAGCACGTCCATCTCAGAAAACGAGAGCAGAAGAACAAAGAAACACATCAGTAGCGACATTAAGTCCGCGAATGTCCCCATCCATAACGGGAGACCGGGTGGCGGACAATCGCATTTGTTATCTTCATCATCCATCACTACTCTCCAAGTTACTCGTCAATCTCAAGGGCACGTTTACCTTCGTTGAGGTAGTTCTTCAAGTAGCTATCAATCACTCGCGGGTTTTGACCATCTTGAATCGCTAATACACCATCCATGATCAAACGGCGGTTTAGCGTTTCTTGGTCACGGCGCAGAGAAAGCTTATCCGCAATAGGGAAAAACACCATGTTGGACAGGATCGCGCCATACAATGTGGTTAAGAGCGCAACCGCCATTGCTGGTCCAATCGCTTTTGGGTCATCCATGTTCGAAAGCATTGCGACTAAGCCAACCAAGGTACCAATCATCCCCATTGCAGGGGCAACGTCACCAAAGGCGCGAAATACGCCAGTGCCTTGAGTATGTCGTTCATCCGTAAGCGCGATGTCTTTTTTTAAGGCTGCTCTTACCACGTCGGCATCATGGCCATCAACAAGCAAATCAATGCCTTTTTGCATAAAAGTGTTATTAATTTCCATCTCTTCAAGAGCAAGAAAACCACCTTTACGTGCCGCATCGGCCATTTCCACAATTTTTGCGATCAAGTCTTCCGGTTCATCCGCTTTAAACATGAAGGCTTTGCCTGCGATCTTTGTTGCACCAAAAAACTGTCCCATTGTGAACTTCATCAATACGACGAATATTGAGCCACCAACGACAATAAGGATCGACGTGACATCGACAAACATGCCGATGCTGCCACCAAGCACCATCGCCATAATGACGAATGCAAAACCACCAATCAAACCTAATAGGGTTGCTAAATCCACAAAGCACTCCTCACGCTATACTCAAATACTGCCATTGGGCGGATTATTACCTGTATCGACAACTCGCGCAGAATTTTTAGAAAAATCTTAGCTAATGGATCACAAATTAGACTTAACAACCTTAACCAAAATATGGGGTTTCAGCGCTTAGGCTCGTTTAACGCTAATTTTGTGACAATTATATAAGGTTAAATTTGACCAAGTTACTAGGCTAAGGTAACTTTCGTGCATCTTCTCCAAGGCTTGATTAAGGCAGAAAAAAGATGGCGGTCAAGAAACCAGAAAACATGACCTTCGAAGCAACCATTGAAGAGCTTGATAGCTTGGTTGATCAATTAGAAAATGGCGATCTTGCCCTAGATGATGCTCTACGTAAGTTTGAACGAGGCATTGCCTTAGCTCGTGCTGGCCAAACTAAACTTAGCGACGCCGAACAGCGCGTAAGTATTCTTCTTAGCGAAGATGATGAAGCACCACTGAGTGACTTCAAACCAGATTCAGAATAACCATCAGTAGTGAGCAATGTGATGCAACAGACATTGACGTCTTTTCAACAAAGAAACAATCAGCAATTGAATTTGTGGCTCGATCAGCTTCCATATCAAGAGCAGCCATTGATTCAAGCAATGAAATACGGCCTTTTGCTAGGTGGAAAACGCGTTCGCCCTTTTCTTGTTTACATCACAGGTCAAATGCTCGGCTGTAAACCAGAAGACTTAGACACTCCTGCCGCTGCTATCGAATGTATACATGCCTACTCACTCATTCATGATGATCTGCCTGCCATGGACGATGATGAACTGCGTCGAGGTCAACCAACTTGTCACATTAAGTTTGATGAAGCAACCGCAATACTGACAGGTGATGCACTACAAACTCTCGCCTTCACCATTATTGCCGATGGTCAATTAAACCCGGCAGCCGAGACTCAACGCATCAACATGATCAAAGCGTTGGCGCATTCTTCTGGCGCCAACGGCATGTGTGTTGGGCAAGCCTTAGATTTAGGCGCAGAAAATCGCCAAGTTTCTCTTGAAGAAATGGAAGAGATACACCGTAAAAAAACCGGAGCTCTGATTGATTGTGCGGTAAAATTAGGTGCATTAGCTGCTGGTGAGAAAGGTATCGAGGTTCTACCTCACTTGGAGCGCTACTCAAAAGCAATTGGTTTGGCGTTTCAGGTTCAAGACGATATTCTTGATATCATCAGTGACACAGAAACACTGGGTAAGCCTCAAGGTTCCGACCAAGGTCTGAATAAGAGCACTTATCCTTCCCTGCTGGGTTTAGAGGGAGCCATAGAGAAAGCTCACACTCTGTTACAGGAAGCACTTCAAGCATTGGAAGCTATCCCATACAATACTCAGTTACTCGAAGAGTTCGCCCGATATGTCATCGAGCGCAAAAATTAACACTATAAGCGCGCATTTATATGACTCTTGATATTTCAAAGTACCCAACACTGGCGTTAGCAAATACACCGGAAGAATTACGTCTCCTTCCGAAAGAAACATTACCAAATCTGTGTGATGAACTGCGAACGTATCTGCTAAATTCAGTGAGCCAATCTAGCGGACACTTAGCGTCTGGCTTAGGCACCGTGGAGCTAACTGTCGCTCTGCATTATGTTTACAACACCCCTATCGACAAATTGATCTGGGATGTTGGTCATCAGGCTTACCCGCATAAAATCCTCACCGGACGTCGCGATAAAATGCCAACAATTCGCCAAAAGGATGGTCTACACCCTTTCCCTTGGCGTGAAGAAAGTGAATATGACACCTTATCTGTCGGTCACTCTTCGACATCGATTAGTGCAGGTCTTGGCATGGCCATCAGCGCCCAAAAAGAGGGCAAAGGTCGTAAAATTGTCAGTGTGATTGGTGATGGCGCAATTACAGCAGGCATGGCATTCGAAGCCATGAACCACGCTGGCGACGTTCATCCTGATATGTTGGTGATTTTGAACGACAACGAAATGTCGATTTCAGAAAACGTCGGCGCCCTGAATAACCACCTTGCGAAAGTACTTTCTGGCAGCTTGTACACTTCTATCCGTGAAGGCGGTAAAAAAGTGTTGTCTGGTGTTCCACCTATTAAAGAGTTGGTTCGCCGTACGGAAGAGCACCTCAAAGGCATGGTAGTGCCTGGTACTCTGTTCGAAGAGTTCGGCTTTAATTACATTGGCCCGATTGATGGACACGACGTCAATGAACTCGTCAAAACGCTAAAAAACATGCGTGAGCTCAAAGGCCCTCAATTCCTGCACATCATGACCAAGAAAGGCAAAGGTTATGAGCCTGCCGAGAAAGATCCTATCGGCTACCACGGTGTTCCTAAATTCGATCCAACGCATAACTGTCTACCGAAAAGCAGTGGCGGTAAGCCAACTTACTCAAAGATCTTTGGTGACTTTTTATGTGATATGGCGGCCCAAGATCCTAAGCTAATGGCAATTACGCCAGCAATGCGCGAAGGCTCTGGTATGGTACGTTTCTCAAAAGAATATCCAGACCAATACTTTGACGTGGCGATTGCTGAGCAACACGCTGTGACACTTGCAACAGGCATGGCAATTGCTGGCGATCATCCAATCGTAGCTATCTATTCGACTTTCTTGCAACGTGGTTATGACCAACTGATCCACGATATCGCGATCATGGATTTACCAGTAATGTTCGCTATCGACCGTGCAGGTCTCGTTGGTGCAGACGGCCAAACTCACCAAGGCGCATTCGATCTAAGCTTTATGCGCTGTATTCCGAACATGGTGATCATGGCGCCAAGTGACGAAAACGAATGTCGACAAATGCTTTACACTGGCCATAAACATACTGGCCCTAGTGCGGTTCGATACCCTCGCGGTAGCGGGGTGGGCGTAGAAATCGAAACTGAGTTTACGGCTTTAGAAATCGGTAAAGGACGCATGGTTCGCCAAGGTGAAAAAGTTGCTATTCTGAACTTTGGTACTTTCTTGGGTAACGCGCTAGAAGCGGCAGAATACCTTAACGCCACTGTTGCTGATATGCGCTTTGTGAAGCCGCTCGATGAAGCATTAATTCGTCAATTAGCCGCAGATCATGACGTGCTCGTGACGTTAGAAGAAAATGTTATCGCGGGTGGTGCTGGTGCTGGTGTTGTTGAGTTCATGATGAAAGATAAAATCATTAAACCTGTGTTGAACCTAGGTTTACCAGATGAGTTTATTCATCAAGGAACACAAGATGAACTGCATGAAGAGCTTGGTCTCGATGCAAAAGGGATTGAACAATCCATCTTGGATTATTTAGCAAAATGAATTTAAAAAGGGATGCTCATGGCATCCCTTTTTTATGTCCAACGTTTAATTCATCCAGCCTGCGTATTTTGCGACTAGAAACAGGGCAACACCAGCCATAATTCCCGCCACGATATCATCAACCATAATACCCAGCCCACCGTGAACTCGCTTATCTAGCCACCCAATTGGCCACGGTTTTACCATGTCGAAAAAACGGAACAGGATGAAGCCAGTGAGCAACCACTTCCACTCGGTCAACGGAATATTTAACGCAGGGACGATACCCATCGTAATCCAAAAACCCGCAAATTCATCCCATACGATTGAACCATGATCATGTACTTTCATGTCTGCAGACGTCACTTGGCAGATTTGAATGCCGATCACACACGAAATCAGAACAACAATGACATACGCCGTAAATGGCAATTGCGCCAACAACAAAAAGAAGGGCACGGCCGCCAGTGTCCCCATTGTTCCTGGAATAAACGGGGATAATCCACTGCCAAAACCCGTCGCCAATAGATGCCACGGGTTCTTTAATGAAATCAGAGAAAGAGGGTTGGTCATATCCTTAAACCTATACTGCTAGTTTGGTTTCAATCGTCATGCCTGTGAGTTGCTCAATAGTAACAGGCTCTTGGCTAGAGCTTAGCTCAGATCATTTAAAGTGGTCGAAGCCACTTAAGTCCCAATCAAGTGGTTGATTGTTATCATGCAGCTCGAAGGTTCCATTTGGTCGGATTTGACCAATACATGTGACCTTACAGCCAGTATGAGATAAAGCGCTTTGTAACGAGCCTCGATTTTGCTCCGGCACGGTAAAACACAACTCGTATTCTTCGCCACTTGCTAAAGCATACTGCTGCGCGCTGATCTTATCATCTAAAAACTGGACTAATTCTGAAGAGATCGGTAGCTGAGAGACATCAATACTCACCCCAACCTGAGATCGCTGTAAAATGTGCTTAATATCAGAGATTAAACCATCTGAAATATCTATCGCCGACGAGGCTAAGCCAACAAGAGCTTGTCCAGCAAGCACACGCGGAGAACTAAGGTAATGAGCTCGCTCTAGTGCTTCCGCGCCGACTCTGCTGCGCAGAGAGTCATCTAGAATCACATCCAAACCAGCTTTTGCATCGCCAAGGTTTCCCGTTACGTATACCCAATCCCCAGGCTTTGCGCCGGATCGCGTGAGCGCTTTGTCTTCAGGTACAAAACCTTGCACCGTTAGTGTCAGACACAATGGCCCTTTGGTGGTGTCACCGCCTATTAACTGGATACCATAGTAATCAGCCAGTTCGAAAAATGCATCACAGAAAGGAGCCAGCCATTCTTCATCTGGCTCGGGCATCGTTAATGCAAAGCTCACCCACGCAGGCGTTGCGCCCATCGCAGCCAAATCACTGATGTTAGAAGCCAATGCTTTGTGTGCGACCCATGCTGGGTTCGCGTCGGCTAAGAAATGCGTTCCAGCTACCAATGTATCCGTGCTAATCGCAATCTGAACATTAGCTGGCGCTTTGACCAAAGCACAATCATCACCAGCTGCTAGATGGACATCTTTACGTTGGCTCTGACGACCGACGAAGTACTTGTCTATCAGATTAAATTCACCAGACATAATTCACTTACTTTTTGATGTAAAAGCTTTTGATACAAAAAAGGTCAGCATGTGCTGACCTTTTCATTGAAGAAATCGTTATTTCTTACGAATGTGAGGTGCTGCTTTATCAAGTACACCGTTCACAAACTTGTGGCTATCTTCTGCTGCGAAGACTTTTGCAAGTTCAATCGCTTCATTGATAACAACTTTGTAAGGAACATCTTCGCGACGAGTCATCTCGTACATAGCAAGGCGAAGAAGAGCAAGTTCCATCATATCTAAATCCTGCATAGGACGAGAGATGTATGGACGAATTTTGCTATCTAGCTCAGCGTGGCTAAGTACAACACCGCTTAGTAGTTCACGGAAGTAAGCTACGTCTGTTTCTGGAGCAGCAAGCGCTGGCTCAGATGCATGAAGTTCTTCTTCATCGTATTTGTCGCCAGACAAAAACTGTTCTTCAATCTTGGCAACATTCTCTTTAGTAATTTGCCATGAGTAGATCGCCTGTAGAGCGAATTGACGTGCGTTACGACGTGCGGCTGGTTTCACACTGGCCCCCATTAGGAATCAATTTCAGATAGTACATTAATCATTTCAAGTGCGCTTAGTGCAGCCTCTGCACCTTTATTACCAGCCTTGGTTCCTGCGCGTTCAATCGCTTGATCGATCGTATCAACAGTCAAAACACCAAATGCTACTGGAATGCTGAATTCCATAGACACTTGTGCTAGACCTTTGTTCATTTCACTACAAACATAGTCAAAGTGAGGCGTTCCACCGCGAATAACAGACCCTAGAGAAACAATAGCGTCGAATTTGCCAGTTTTAGCAACACGCTGAGCTACTAGAGGTAGTTCTACGGCACCTGGACAACGCACAACCGTGATGTTGTCTTCGCTTACTTGTCCGTGACGCTTTAGTGTATCGATCGCACCAGAAAGTAGGCTTTCGTTAATAAAACTGTTGAAACGAGAAATAACGATAGCAATTTTTGCATTTGGCGCTGGGAAGCCACCCTCGATCACTTTCATAAGCTTTCCTTTAACTCTATTTATAAGTGAAATATGTTCATCAAGTGAGAATCGCCGGATTCTAGCACAAATTTGTGAGCAATATCTAATGGAAATTGGAGGCAAATCACCGGTTCCTAGCCATTGACGAGTTGAGTGCGTAAAAGACTAGGAACTTATTGTTCGGTTGTTACTCGCAGACGTACTCAACCACGTTCAGACCAAAACCACCTAATGCGTGGTACTTTTTGTTGGTCGATGACAGAAGGCGCATATCATGTACACCGAGATCCGCAAGAATCTGTGAGCCCACACCGACACGGCGAGACGTGCCCTGTTTCTTAGCAAGCGTTGGTGCTTCACCTTTGTCTTGCGCTTCAAACATCTTCACACGATGAATAAGTAGATCGGTCGATTCTTCATGGCCAAGAACAACCAGCACACCGCCTTCTTCACCAATGCGTTTCATTGCCTTATCTAATGTCCAGCTGCGCTCTGCATTACGATCGCTACGTAGTAAGTCGGTAAAAACGTCTTGAAGATGTACGCGAACCAGTGGCGCTTTTTCTTTCAAATCGCCCTTGCACATTGCGTAGTGCACTTGGTTATCAATGGTGTCTTTGTAGGTGAATAACGTGAACTCGCCAAACTCTGTCGGTAACTTGCACTCTGCCACACGTTCAATCGTTGTCTCAGTGTTATTGCGGTATTCAATTAGGTCGGCAATAGTGCCCAATTTAATACCGTGCTTCTCTGCAAAGATCTCTAGATCAGGGCGACGAGCCATAGTGCCGTCGTCATTTAAGATCTCAACAATAACCGATGCAGGCTCTAAACCAGCAAGGCGAGCCAAATCACAGCCAGCTTCAGTGTGACCCGCGCGAGTCAGTACACCGCCGTCTTGAGCTGCGAGAGGGAAGATGTGACCAGGCTGCACCAAATCTGCAGCTTTGGCGTTTGGCGCAACTGCTGCTTGAACGGTACGTGCGCGATCCGCAGCTGAAATACCCGTCGTTACCCCTTCTGCCGCCTCAATAGAAACGGTAAAGTTGGTGGTGTATTGCGCATTATTGTCTTGCACCATTGGTGGCAGACCTAGGCTTTCGCAACGATCTTTGGTCATGGTTAAACAAATCAGGCCACGGCCATAGGTTGCCATAAAGTTGATGGCTTCCGGCGTAATATGCTCGGCAGCCATGATCAAGTCACCTTCATTCTCGCGGTCTTCATCATCCATTAGGATGACCATTTTGCCTGCGCGAATATCATCAATAATTTCTTGTGGCGTACTGATTGGCATAGTCTGTTATCCCGTTATTCTAAATTTGTTATTGCGACAGCAATGAAAAATCATGTTGCAGTGAATGCTAGTTAGGTCAATAGTTTGAGCTTTGCACCAAGCAAGTCAATGAATCTCGCGGTGTTCTGTGAGTCTGCTCTTTATCGCATGCCTCACGCAGCCACTCCCAAGACTTATGCAAAACCGTTTTGCTGTAAAAAGTCCATCGTGATACGAGACTCGGCCTTATCTTCTTGCTGTCCTTGCAGTAAACGCTCCATATAACGAGCAAGTACATCAACTTCTAAGTTTACTTTACGTCCCACTTGAAACTGGTCAATCGTAGTTTCTTCACTCGTATGAGGAACGATCGTCAGCTTAAAAGCATTTTTACGTAAGTCGTTGACAGTTAGGCTAATACCATCAACGGTAATCGAGCCTTTCTCTGCGACGTACTTGCTAATTTCCGCAGGCATTGCAACCCAAAACTCTATCGCGCGGCCAACTAAATTGCGTTCGACAATTTCACCAACCCCATCGACATGGCCAGAAACGATATGTCCCCCCAATCGCGTTGTTGGTAACATGGCTTTTTCTAGATTCACCTTATCGCCTACTTGGTATTCAGCAAACCCAGTTTTCTTCAAGGTTTCTAATGACAGATCAGCACTGTAATAATGGCTTCCGAAGTCAACTACCGTTAAGCAAACACCATTGGTCGCGATGCTATCGCCTAACTTAACGTCTGACATATCAAGCGTCCCCGTTTCAACTGTGACGGTGATGTCTTCGCCCTTCGGCGTAATCGCAGCTAACTTGCCAACTGCTTCTACTATTCCTGTAAACATACTATTTCTTATCTAAGTTCTTTACGTTTGATGGTGGCAGTGATGCGAATGTCTACCCCAACCATACGAACGTCTGTAATGTTTAAATCTATGACGTCAGCCATAGCGCTTAACCCTAAAGCACCGATAAGCCCCCGACCATCGCTGCCCATGAGTTTTGGCGCAAGGTAAACAATGAGCTCATCTACAAGATTAGCCTTTATCATCGCACTCGCTAGCGTAGCT
This sequence comes from Vibrio sp. M60_M70, assembly GCF_037162085.1. NCBI lineage: Bacteria > Pseudomonadati > Pseudomonadota > Gammaproteobacteria > Vibrionales > Vibrionaceae > Vibrio > Vibrio sp. M60_M70. The sequence goes on along the minus strand of NZ_JARLUL010000001.1, from coordinate 780,437 downwards.
CCAGCTTCAACCCATAAGTGATTGATGTGGTGCTCATCCGAGATACGCTTTAATGTTGTTGATAAGTCAATTTGGTCAGCGCTGTCCAATAGAGGGATACAGTCTCCATCTGGGCTAACAATAACTCGCTCTCCATCGGTGTGGAACAGCTTGAGCGCATCCGTTAAATGGTTCTGACGGTCTAAGATTACACGTACTGGTTGACGAAGTTCTTCTCGTAAATACTGCGCTTGAACACTGGTAGGTAAGTCATCCCAACGCACATTGAGTGACGCATTATCATCAATCACCGTTTTGCTGGTAGAGAGAATACCACCACTCATCGCTCGATAACGCTGCACATCTTGGCGGGCCGCAGGGAGGTGATCCATTGGCTCTGCCCATTGCTGAGTGCGCTTTGCCCATCCAAACTGGCCGCCATTTTTAATTGAACAAACGGCATGCCTGTACGCATGTACTTTATAAAACCAGGGTTAAGGGCAAGGGCATCTCGCTCTAACAAGCCGATTTGTACTTCAACTCCAGCATCACGCAACATCTGGATGCCCCGCCCCGCAACTTTAGGGTTTGGGTCTACCATTGCGCAAACCACACGTGCCACTTTGGCTTTGATTAACCCTTCAGCACATGGCGGTGTACGGCCGTAATGAGAGCAAGGTTCTAGCGTCACATAAGCGGTTGCACCAACTGCTTTTTCACCCGCCATGCGCATCGCGTGCACTTCGGCATGCGGCTCACCAGCGCGATGGTGATAGCCCTCACCAACAATTTCTTCATCACGAACGATGACGCACCCCACATTTGGATTTGGTGCGGTGGTATAAATGCCACGTCTCGCTAACTTAATAGCTCGTGACATCATGGCGAAATCTAAATCAGAAAACGCTCTTTCAGGAGTGTGTTGAGTCATGAGCTACTCAGTCTTCTAGGCGGGCAATCTCTTCGCCAAACTCGCGAATGTCTTCAAAGCTGCGGTAAACTGAGGCGAAACGGATATAAGCGACCTTGTCGAGCTCTTTGAGTTGGTCCATGACTAAATTACCAATCATTTCACTCGGAACCTCTCGCTCACCCGTCGCACGCAGTTGTGATTTGATCATACTGATCGCTAACTCTATAGAATCAGCACTCACTGGGCGTTTCTCTAAAGCGCGTTGAATACCGCCAACCATTTTATCTTCATCAAATGGTTCACGGTTACCATTCGATTTGATCACTTTAGGCATCACTAACTCTGCGCTTTCAAACGTAGTGAAACGCTCGCTACACGCCAAGCACTGACGGCGACGTCGAACTTGATGGCCATCAGCCACTAAGCGGGAATCAATAACTTTGGTATCGTTCTCGGAACAAAAAGGACAATGCATATCACCTCCATATCTATACCCAAATAACCTCATGAGCAATCACGGCTAACCACGCGTTCATGGTTATACGGACTCTATTAAAGCTATTTGGGTATAACGCTTTCAAACCGAAATAAAAGCTCATGTAGTGTAGCGGAATTGGTATGTTAGACAAAACAAAAAGGGGCCCAAAGGCCCCTTTTTCACTCAAGATCTCGTTGAATGTGTTAACTGCGTGCTAAGTAATTCGCTTTACCAACCCACTTGTAGCTAGTTAGCTCTTCTAAGCCCATTGGACCACGGGCATGTAGCTTTTGCGTGGATACTGCGACTTCTGCGCCAAGGCCAAATTGCGCACCGTCTGTAAAGCGCGTTGAAGCATTCACATAAACCGCCGCCGAACCGACAGAATTGATGAACAGTTCTGAGTTTTCCAAACTATTGGTCATGATCGCATCTGAGTGGCTCGCGTTATGAACACGCATATGATCAATTGCATCTTTCACATCAGACACGACTTTTACACCAAGGGTGTAGCTCAACCATTCCGTATCAAAGTCACCTTCAACAGCATCGCGTACTTGTTTCGCTTGCTCCATGAGTTCTTTTGCTTTTGGCTCTGCCACGAACGTCACTTTTTCGTCCATACGCTCAACGATCATTGGTAGAAACTGTTCTGCAATTTTTTCATGCACGAGCAGCGTATCTAGTGAGTTACATGCTGATGGGCGTTGAACTTTCGAGTTTTCAACCACATTCAGGGATTTCTCTAGATCAGCGGATTCGTCGACAAAGATATGGCTAATACCAAAGCCGCCAATAATCACCGGAATCGTGCTGTTTTCTTTACACATTTTGTGTAGGCCAGCACCACCGCGTGGAATGATCATGTCGACGTAATCGTCCAATTTAAGCAGTTGAGAGACTAACTCACGATCTGGCTTTTCAATGTACTGAACCGAAGCGGCAGGAAGGTTCGCCTTTGCTAGCGCAGACTGAATAACCTTCACTAATTCCATATTCGAGAAAAATGTCTCTTTGCCGCCACGCAAAATGCTTGCGTTGCCGGTTTTCAAGCACAGTGCCGCAATATCAATAGTTACGTTAGGACGCGCTTCATAAATTACGCCCACAACACCCAGTGGTACGCGGCGACGAGACAATGACATTCCATTTTCCAGTACCTTACTGTCGATTTCGCTGCCTACAGGATCGTTCAAGCTAATGACGTTGCGAACATCATTAGCAATTGCAGTCAATCGTTCTTCATTAAGCAAAAGGCGATCAAGCAGTGCATCGGTTAAACCCGCTTCACGGCCAAGTTCGATGTCTTTAGCGTTTGCCGCCAAAATAGCAACGGAGTTTGCTTCTAGCTCATCAGCAATGATCGCTAAAGCTTGGTTCTTTTGCGCAGTTGACGCTGTCGCTAATTCGAAAGCTGCATCTTTAGCAGCTTTACCCATATTCGTTAAATCCACTTTGCTTCCCTCTAATTCTATTCCTGAATGACGACCAAATCATCGCGATGAATCACCTCAGAGCCATAATCATGACCCAAAATAGAGATGATATCTTTACTGTGCTTACCAGTAATTTTAGTTAGGTCATCACTTGAGTAGGCGCTGATGCCACGAGCCACCAACTTACCGTGAGAATTTGTTACACGCGCCACTTCGCCTCGAGCAAAGTCACCACTTACTTTGATTACCCCTTTAGCAAGTAGGCTACTGCCCTTACCGACCACAGCATTTACCGCACCGTCATCAATAATGATGTCGCCCGATGCCGCAGGTCCCGCCAGAATCCAGCGTTTACGGTTTTCTAAAGCTTCAGCGCAAGGTAGGAAGCGTGTGCCTTGTGGCTCTGCACTCAAAGAGTCAAAGATAACATTCGGTGCACTACCGGCAGCAATAATAACCTCGATACCAGCGCGGCGAGCGATGTCTGCGGCTTGCAGCTTCGTTGCCATACCGCCAGTACCCAATGTTGTACCACTTCCTCCTGCGATTTTACGCAGCGTATCGTCGATGGTTTTTACTTCCTTGATCAACTCTGCATTTGGGTCTTTACGAGGGTCAGCAGTAAACAGACCTTTTTGGTCAGTTAAAAGCAAGAGCTTATCTGCGCCACACAAAATGCCCACCAAAGCGGAAAGGTTGTCGTTATCGCCCACTTTAATCTCACTGGTCGCAACGGCATCATTTTCGTTTACGATAGGAATAATATCGTTCGCAACGAGCGCATTGATGGTGTCACGTGCGTTTAAGAATCGCTCGCGATCTTCTAAATCAGCACGAGTTAGTAGCATTTGGCCGATCTTGATACCGTAAATACCAAACAAAGACTCCCATGTTTGAATCAAGCGACTTTGCCCTACCGCCGCAAGTAATTGTTTACTCGCCATCTCGTTGGGCAATGCGGGGTAACCAAGATGCTCACGGCCTGCTGCAATAGCACCAGACGAAACCATTACCACTGAATGGCCTTGTTTTTTAAGCTCAGCACACTGGCGCGCTAACTCAACCATGTGAGCACGGTCGAGTGCCAGAGTGCCGCCTGTCAGCACACTTGTACCCAGTTTCACAACGACAGTTTGTGGTTGTGAAACAACTGCATTTTGTTGATTCGTTGTCATGATGTCTTCTGAAGTGAAAAACAAATAAAGAGAGGATGTTTTAACAATCAAAGAGGGAATTAACAAGAGAAAAGGTGCGTTTTCGCACCTTTTTGTTTGGTATTAAATGAAAACAACCAAATTAAGCGAAATCGAAAGACTCCGTGTGATATTCGACTTCTAATTTGAAGTGTTCTTCTAAAGTATCAACCAGCTTTTGATGGAATGTGCTCTGCGTCAGATACACTTCCTCTACCGCTTTTTTAGGCAGGGCTTCAGATACCCATTGCCCTTCTTTGTTGTACTTGCCGATATGATATTTGGCAGTAAAGCCTCCTTCGATGGATTCCAAATCCATCCACCAGCCCCAAAATTCACGCTTTTCAGGCGATTTTTTGTCGTCTACACAAACAGATAGACAATCAAAATAATAGCGCCCTTCTTGCGATTGTGGTTCGCGCAGGTAAGGCCCTATCGCCTTCAACTTTGACATCAAGCGAAAGTGAGTCGGGCCCTGAGTCGTCTCTGACATATGAATCTCCGTTTTCATAGTTAAAAGTAAACACCCAAGAATGATTATTATTTTTAATTATCATGAGCTTATTTTTTGCTCAGATATATCACTCTTAACTAATTTAGGAGAATTGTCACCCTAATAATTCATCTTCTAGCCACTTTATGGCTAAATCGAGGGATTGCTCATATCCTTTTGTAATCGTTTTGGAACTGATTTTTTTCGCTCTGCCATACTGGCTAAACAGCGCAACGAGTTGGTTATCACTGTGTGGAGACACCGGATCGCCTTCAAGGCTCAAAGCTAAAATAGGTACTTTAGTTTTTCTACTGCTCAAGAAGCCCTGAACCTTCAATGACCAGGCCATCATCTGGCCCGCCATGCTATTAATATCAACCGCGCTTTTCCCTAAGCGAGAAGCCAACAGATCTAAGTACATCTTCGGCATTTTTTGCAGCTTCTCAGGGGAAGTAAAAATATCATGTACGGGTGCGCCAAGGGCTACACAAGCTTTGATCTTCTCTTGCTCAACAAAAGAGAGTCGGATCATGGCATTACCACCAAAACGAAATCCAACTAACCCCACTTTGTGATGATCCACCCAAGGCAATGAATACAGCTCATTTAGTACCGCTTGGTGCAGACAGCTTGAGTTCTCAGTCAAAGGCCAGTGAGAACTGTGCCCTACCGAAGGCATGTCAACCGTCAACATCGCAATATCTCGTGGTGCAAGATGATTGCGGAACAAACGCCACATGTCGGTTTGTAACGTATCGAGACCAGCGCTCACCATCACCACAGGCAGTTGTTTGTCGGTTCTTGGCAAATGAAGGTTCGCGATGATTTTGCGATTTTGGTAAGGCACTTCAATTTGCTTGATGGTGTACTTGGTCTTCTCTGCGCCGTCAGAGTACGCTTTGTTTGCCAGCACTTGAGCCTGCAAGGCCAAATTATCATTCTTCAGATGTGGGTAGCCTGCGATACTAAAACATAGAGATGCAGTGAAGAGTTCATCGGCGGCCTCCTCACCTTGCATTTCATTTGAACGCTTCTGATGCTCCATGCCGAGCTTAATCCACTCAAATGTCCAGTTGCCGTTGTGGTATCCCATTACGGTGTCTAACCAATCATCATTGGTTCGAGAGTGGGAAGAAGAAGCAATTTTAGAAAGCACACCTTCCATCTCTATCGGAGACAACCCTTGCCAAGCCCATTGCAAGCGGCGCAAATGACGATACCAAGCACGATCTCCCTGCGCCTCTCGCTCATCAAGTATTTTTTGACTGGTCGGCATGTACTGGGTAAGCGCAGAGGTTTCTTTTGCTTGCTTATGTTTCACGAACAAAGTTTCGGAAAGATTTTTACTGACGTCTTCAGACATAGGAAGAACCTTAGGCTATTAGCATGAGTTGTTATGATAATAAAAAAAATGCCCCTATACAGGGGCATTTCTCAATATTCTTTAATAGCGTTTATTTTTGCTTGCGGTTTACAGGCTCAGCGTACTGGATTGACATATCCCAAGGTTGTTCAATCCAAGTGTCTTGCGCGATATCTACCACGTAATCATCTAGCAACGCTTTGCCTGAAGGTTTCGCACACACAGCGATCATCTTCGCTTTTGGATACATCTCACGTAATTTGCGCGCCGTATCACCACTGTCTACTAGGTCTTCAACGATTAGGTAACCTTCACCATCGCCTTCAGGTGCTTTTAGTACCGTCATATCGCGCTGATGATCATGGTCGTAGCTTGAAATACAGATTGTATCAACGTAACGAATACCCAGTTCACGAGCCAAGATAGCGCCAGGAACCAAACCACCGCGGCTTACCGCCCAAATCCCTTTCCATTGCTCAGCTGGCATTTGTTTTTCAGCCAGTTCACGGCAGTAAGTCTGCATTGCATCCCAAGTGATAATGAATTTTTTACTCATTGTAATAACCTAATAATTTGAAAATATGCATCCTCAAAATCTAGCGAACTCACTCAAAAGCGGAATGCTCACTGACCTCTCCAAAACGTATGGAGATGAGGATTTCAAGCTGCGCAAACGATTATTCTACCGAAACACACCGCTAATACCAACGGTGATATCAAAATTCTCTGCCTATTCCGCAGAAAAACCGTCTGAAGTGAACAACGTGAAAAAAGAAAAAGCCAGCGTGAATAAATCCACACTGGCTTTTGCTCGAGAAATTAACCGACGAGGTATTTGACGATGAAGATGGCAGACATCACCCACACACTCATCGACACTTCACGGCCCTTGCCGCTGAATAATTTGATCGCCGAGTACGCGATAAAGCCTAACGTAATACCCTCTGCAATCGAGAACGTTAATGGCATCACCAAACAAGTCACAACAACTGGTGATGCTTCCGTTAGGTCACGCCAATCAATGCTTACTAGCCCAGACAACATCAAAATCGCGACATAGAACAGAGCGCCCGATGTTGCGTAAGCTGGGATCATTCCTGCTAGTGGTGAGAACAATAGAGCAAGTAGGAAGAGTACACCAACAACCACTGCTGTTAGACCAGTACGACCACCAGCCGCCACACCAGAAACACTCTCAATGTAAGATGTGGTGTTTGAGGTACCAAGTAGTGCACCTACTGACGTTGCCGTTGAGTCTGCAAGTAACGCTTTGTTTAAACGCGGGATGTTGCCATTCTCATCCGTGAGGCCTGCTTTTTGAGAAACACCAACTAGCGTACCTGCGGTATCAAACAAATCGACAAATAGGAAAGCGAACACAACGGAAATCATGCCAACTTCAAACAAACCAGAGAAATCCAGTTGCATGAAAGTGAGTGCAATGCTTGGTGGCGTTGACATAATACCGCTCCACTGCACATCACCAAATAGAAGGCCAAGCGCTGTAACACCAAGAATGGCGATCATCACCGCACCTTTCACACCACGGTGAACAAGCGCGATAGTAAGGAAGAAACCAATCGCAGCCAATACAGATGGCAATGATGTGATCTCTCCCATAGAAACTAATGTCGCAGGGTTATCAACGACGATGCCTGCATTTTTTAATGCGATAAATGCTAAGAAAAGACCGATACCGGCTGAAATACCAGTTCGAAGAGAATGCGGGATCGAGTTAATAATCCACTCACGGATCTTAAATATACTCAAAAGAATAAACAGCAGGCCTGAAACAAACACCGCCGCTAACGCAACTTGCCACGTATAGCCCATTCCCAACACAACAGAGTAAGTGAAAAATGCGTTCAGCCCCATTCCTGGTGCTTGTGCAATTGGGTAGTTGGCAACAAATCCCATGATGAAACAGCCGATAGCGGCCGCAAGACAAGTTGCAACAAAAATGGCACCACGGTCCATACCGGTATCCGACAGGATCGCTGGGTTTACAAAAATAATGTAAGCCATAGTTAGGAAGGTGGTAACACCTGCAATGATCTCAGTGCGCACATTTGTGCCATTGTCACTGAGCTTAAAAAGCCTCTCGAGCATGATCGAATCCTGTAAAGGTAAAAAGTAAACGGTTGCGTAATCGATTGGCGGGAATTATAAAGTTATCAAATAGCAAATTCTAGATAGAATCTTCACTCTAATGCGATTTTTTTCTTTGGATATGAAACCCATTCGCTAATTCTTAAAAGCAAAACAGGAAATATATTCTTATAAAACAACAATTAATAATTATCGTTCAGACCCCAACAACAGAATAAAAACTGAACAATGTACTAAACTTTCAAATAGAAACTGGGCGTTTTAAGCGTCATATCTAGGTGGATTTGACGGGGAAGTCGATAAAACTAAAGAACGGAGAATAGAATCTAGCCTTGATGGCAGAAAATGTGTCAGAAATAGAAAGTGGAGATAAAAAAACGCCACCCAATTTGGGTGGCGGCGAATCATGTCAGCACTATCACTGAAAAAAAATTCCAATTTATAGGGGTGAACAAACTGTTCGAGTCACATGCGTTGACTTCACTTAGTAGCCAAAGCTTGTTGGGTATACAAAGTTGCCGGTGTAAACAGACTTGCTATTCCAGAACATTGTACTTGGTAAACCTTTCATAACTATCACCTTTTAAATCAATTAAACATTCGTTGATTCTCGGTTCCTTGGAGGCGATAAAACGGACTCATCCTTTGAGCATTTCATTCTTCTCTCAGAAGCTGGTTACAAATATACCACTAAGAAATTTAATTACAAGCATTTTAGTGATTAAAATCACAAAAAATGTATAAATTGACCTTCATCAAAGTTTAAATGTAATTAAATTACAGTTTTGTGAATTAAAAAATAAAGCCACTTTCAGAATGTATGATAAAGAACACATAGTGCCTGTTATTGTGTTCACAAACTGTGACAGTTCTGAGAGAAATCCTTGTGCACGCGACTACTCGTACTCCTTATCAGGTGGTATGCTAAACGGCAATTTGAAGGCCAAATCGTCTAGCATTTAATGCTATTTCGACAATATTTTTACGGTATATATTTGGCAAAGCACATCAAAAGGAGTCCTCCGTGTCTGAGTTCCATTCTGAGATCAGTACCTTATCACCTGCTCCACTTTGGCAGTTTTTCGATAAGATTTGTTCTATCCCTCACCCATCTAAACATGAAGAAGCATTAGCACAGTACATTATCAACTGGGCAACAGAGCAAGGCTTTGACGTTCGCCGTGATCCAACCGGTAACGTGTTCATCAAAAAGCCCGCGACACCTGGAATGGAAAATAAGAAGGCTGTTGTACTTCAAGCACACATCGACATGGTGCCGCAGAAAAACGAAGACACCGAACACGACTTCACCAAAGATCCAATCCAACCTTACATCGATGGCGAATGGGTAACGGCGAAAGGCACGACGCTTGGTGCAGATAACGGGATTGGTATGGCTTCTTGCCTTGCTGTATTGGCATCTAAAGACATTAAGCACGGTCCACTCGAAGTTCTGCTTACGATTGATGAAGAAGCAGGCATGACTGGCGCATTTGGCCTTGAAGCTGGTTGGTTAGAAGGTGAGATTCTTCTAAATACAGACTCTGAGCAAGAAGGTGAAGTCTACATGGGTTGTGCAGGTGGCGTTGATGGCACCATGACTTTCGATATTTCTCGAGAATCAACGCCTGCAGGTTTTGTAACACGCCAACTGACGCTGAAAGGCCTAAAAGGTGGTCACTCAGGTTGTGACATTCACACAGGTCGCGGCAATGCCAACAAATTACTTGGTCGTTTCCTCGCGGGTCATGGGCAAGAGCTTGATTTACGTTTGGTAGAATTCCGTGGTGGTAGCTTACGTAATGCAATCCCTCGCGAAGCGTTTGTTACTGTTGCGCTTCCTGTCGAAAACCAAGACAAACTTGCAGAGTTGTTCGATCACTACACTGAGCTGCTTAAAACTGAACTGGGTAAAATCGAAACAGGTATCGTAACCTTTAATGAACTGCTCGCTACTGACGCGCAAGTATTTTCAATCGCCGATCAGCAACGCTTCATTGCCGCACTTAACGCATGCCCAAATGGCGTCATGCGCATGAGCGACGAAATTGAAGGTGTGGTCGAAACGTCACTGAACGTTGGCGTGATCACTACTGAAGAAAATAAAGTGACAGTTCTGTGTCTGATTCGCTCTTTGATTGACTCTGGCCGCAGCCAAGTTGAGAGTATGCTACGTTCAATTGCTGAATTAGCTGGCGCACAAATTCAGTTCTCAGGTGCTTACCCTGGCTGGAAGCCAGATGCAGATTCCGAGATCATGGCAATTTTCCGTGATATGTATGAAGGCATTTACGGTCATAAGCCGAACATCATGGTCATCCATGCTGGTCTTGAGTGTGGCCTATTTAAAGAACCATACCCACACATGGATATGGTTTCTTTCGGTCCAACAATAAAATTCCCTCACTCACCAGATGAGAAAGTGAAGATTGATACTGTTCAGTTGTACTGGGATCAGATGGTAGCGCTTCTAGAGGCAATTCCAGAGAAAGCGTAATTCAATCACGAAATACAACAAAGGGTGCTTTACGGCACCCTTTGTTGTTTGGCTGGACCAATTTACACGCGATTTTGCGTATAAGCAGCTAGCTCATCCATTGAGGTTTGTGCAACGACCTCGCCATCAATGTAGTAAGTGACAAACTCACCATCGCGCACACCCATGAGTGTCGCCTTCTCGCCGTTATTGTAAGTAATATCCATTTGAACAGTATTCTCATCGATTTGCTGCATTCGACCCTGCTCAATAACACGGTTATTCGCTAACGGTGCAATTGGCGCCGTCGTTAACGATTTATCTAACTGGTGGTTTACATCGATGTAAGTATCCATCTTTGTATCGAAGATATGTGGCTTACCATTTAAAGGGTTCTTACCCGTCCAAAACTCTAGAGAGTTAAATACGATGTAGTCCGCTGCGATTGCGACACCATAAACAGGTGCTAAAAGCATGTTTAGACCACCTCGAGCGTAACGGTTATCTACAGCTTTCAAGTTAAACCCCATGACATAACCTGTCACGGCATTACTGCCAACGCAACCTGAAAGTGAAACTGCTACAGCAGTCAATGCACCAATTTTAGCAATTGCCTTTTTCATCAAAACCTCTAGTTAGAAATGTTAGACCTCAAATTCGGCGCGGATATTATCGGATAAAAAGTAGGGTTAAAAGTCCGTTTTTTTGTCCCTCATTATCAGTATTATTTTTAATACAGTCACATTTTTTAAGCCTATGATTGCTCTTCCTTCTGTACCTCTCGTTATGTATTAAACTGATAGAAAAGATCATATTGAAAACAAAAACTTCACACATGCTGAGATTTCGCGCATGACGATTAAAGTAATTTGTCGTGTCCTTAATGAGAATGATTAGTGCAATTTTGCAGCAATTGTTACATTGCTGATAACGCATTTGACAGAGATGGTTTATGGCCAGAAGTAAAAAAAGCAAAGTGTTTGAGCTCTTAGGGCATCAAATACAACCAGGACAACGATTAGAGATCGAATTTGAAGCAGCGAAGCTATACACACATTCGCCTTTATCTATTCCTGTGGAAATCATCCATGGGAAACAAGAAGGGCCTGTGTTGATGGTGAATGCTGCTATCCATGGTGATGAGCTTAATGGCGTAGAAATCGTTCGTCAGATCATTAACCAACTGGATCCACAAAAACTGAAAGGCACTGTCATTGCAGTACCTATCGTTAACGTTTTTGGTTTCATCCATAAATCACGTTACTTGCCCGATCGACGAGATCTCAACCGTTGTTTTCCTGGCAGTGAAAAAGGCGCGCTTGCATCTCGAATGGCACACGGGTTCTTTAACAACATTGCCAAGCGTTGTGACTACATTTTGGATCTGCACACCGGGGCCATTCACCGCACGAACTTGCCACAGATTCGCGCAAACTTAAGCAACCCAGAAACTCTGCGTATTGCTCAGGCGTTTGCAACGCCAGTGATTGTTGACTCAGCATTGCGTGATGGCTCTTTACGCAGTGAAGCAGAAAAATGTGATATCCCCGTGCTAACCTACGAGGCTGGCGAAGCATTGCGTTTTGATCCACTTTCGATCAGCGCTGGTGTACTCGGGGTTCGGCGCGTAATGCAAGCCATTGGTATGTTGCGTGCGAGCAGGAAAAAGCTGCCAGAGCCTATCATAGCGAAGTCCACCAGCTGGGTTCGTGCGTCAGGTAACGGTATTTTGCGTACTGTCGTTAATCTGGGAGACAAAGTGGAACAGGGTGAAACGCTCGCCTATATCAGCTCTCCTCTTGGACATGATGAGGTAGAGCTCAAAGCGCCAAAGCGTGGCTTGGTGATCGGTCAACAAACTTTGCCACTGGTTAATGAAGGCGATGCGATCTTCCACCTTGCTTACTTCAACCAAGGTGATGATTCGGTAGAACAAGCCGTTGAAAGTTACATTGAAGGACTGACCGAGTTCGATGTCGAGCCACTGACTACCGGACAGATCCCGTTAGAAACTCAGTAATTCCTACCAAGTACGCACTTGATTAGCTCGAAAGGAGCAACAGTGCTCGCACCATCTTGTTTAAAAGCCAATGAGCTCAGCGTCCATGATGCTGGGCTTTTTGTTTTCTGTAAGCTAACGATACTCATCGTAGTTTCCACGAATGGATAAAAAACTTTACAAGCCATCGCAAAAACACATTTGATAATTAATCTCATTATCATTTATTAATCGTAATAATGTTCTTATAATCCGAGCTTCATAAAAACACTATAAATCATCAATATGAAACGATTAAAAAGTCATCCATTCAAAGTAAATCTCATTTCACTGACTTTGCTCTTCCCTCTTTATTCATATGCCGAGACAACGCCAAATGAAGAGCTTGAAGTCATCGGTGTGCGTTATGCCAAACCTATTACCATTGCAGAGCCTGCGCAAACCACCATTAATTGGTCAGAGATTGAAGAGCAACAGTACTCTAATTTTGCCTCAATGATCGATGCCGTTCCAGGCGCATCATTAGATGGTGGCGGCCGTTCCGGCGGCGAACGTATTAATATACGTGGTTTTGATGATCCAAGCGATATCGCCGTATTTGTCGATGGCGCTCCAATTGGCTTTCAACAATACCGCTACGGAACTTTCTTTTTTGATCCGTTCTTGATTGGTGAAGCAGAAATTATCAAGGGCGCGCACGACTATCGAGCACTCAACGGAAAGTTTGGTGGCTCAATTCGTATTAAAACCAAGAGTGTCGATGATCTCCTTTACGGCGACAGAAACTTTGGTGCTCGCATCTCAAGTGCATACAACACCAACGGCAATGAGAATGCCTACACGCTAACACTCTATGGTAAAAACGATACTGGTTTTTATTTTCTAGCGAATGGCTCGGTAAAAGATTCTGATGACATTAAAGTCGGTGGTGGTGAAACGCTGGATTACTCAGGTTATGAGCAAGAAAACATGCTCGTAAAAGTCGGTTATGAAAACAACGATCACGAGTTTGAAATTAGCCACACTCGCTACAAAGATGAAGGTCGTAAACCTTGGGCTAACCGCCGCGGAAAAATGCCTAACATCACTGAGTACAACATCAAGAAATACGGATCATTAGAAAAAGCCAAATACGCATACACCGTCAATAATAAATACACGGATAACACCACGACCATCTCTTACCACTACATGCCGACTAACCCGTATATTGATTTCAATATCAAAATGGCACGTTCTGAAAACGATCGTCACTGGGTTCGCCCTGACGTTGCATTCGAGAAAATGTTCGTTTCTGTTGGCAGTTACGGTCACGAGTCTTGGTTGAGTTACGAGCGTGACTATGCTGATGTGTTTAACCAAGCGCAGTTCGGAGACCACACTCTAGTGACAGGGCTTCAATATCAAAAAACAGATAGAGATTCATTAGTATTCAACGCATCATACGACAGTAATGAAGCCAAAAACTACGGTTGGTATACCCCTTACTACGAACCATCTGGCACTCAGTCAATTTATGCGGCTTACATTGCTGATCACTATCAAGCAACAGACCGTCTAACCATCACACCTTCTCTGCGTTACGAATACATCAAGAGTGAAGGAAAAGGGAACGCCGCACCGGATTATAATGATCCAGCCGCCGGACATGACTACGGTGAAACGACGCATAAAGGCTTTAGCCCACGTTTGGATATCGATTTTGATGCGACCAATAATACGCGTTTAAACGCCTCCTACGCCTACGCTTTAAAAGCACCAACCGTTGATAACATCTACTCAGTGCAATATGCACGAGCTACCGCTACGGCTACTGCTTTGAATCTGGACGTGTCTCGTATCCATGCTTATCAAGCAAGCGTTATCAACTTAACGGAAGGGCTGGTGAATACTCGCGATAACCTCGCAACAGAGTTAACTTTATTCTATAACGATGTTAGCGACACGGTTGATATACGAACGGGCGAAAACCTCGACACAAATACTACTGAGTTACAAAGCTGGAATACAAACCTAGATGGCTTTAAAAACTACGGCTTTGAGCTAATTTCACAATACCGGATTGAAGATTTCTACAGTAATTTCTCAGCAAGTTACATTCGCGGCAAAAACAAAGGCAGTTTATCTGACTCTACAGGTTCAGATGATGATCACCCTGATGTGCCACCATTAAACATTAATCTGGGTTTAGGTTACGAATGGATTCCGGGTTTACGTACGGGCTGGGAAGTCCGTTGGTATGATGCGCAAACCAAAACCAAGGCAAGCGGTAACAATTTAAAAGTGAAATCGCCAAGTGAGCAATACACGCTACAAAACGCTTACGTGGTTTGGGAAATACAACAAGTCGAAGGCTTGAGTGTTGGCGCTGTTGTGAAAAACTTAACCGATCGTTACTACGAAGCATACCTATCTAATGGCGTGCCTTCGCCTGGTCGCGAAGTCAAACTGCACCTCACTTATCAATACTAACCATACCTAAAAGATGCAGGGCAGACATTAACTGCCCTGTTATATCGTGTCCAACGGACATAATTGCACACCGTTTTATTTACCAGTACTATCATTTCTTTTTGCTTGCATACACACTATGAACAACTTAAAAACACTGTTTCTTCTTGCTTGCTTCGTTCCAGCAAGTCAAAGCCTGGCACAGACTTCTGAGAGCATTGCTGACTACTTACAAGAGCAGAGTCAGCACCAAGTCATTGAGGATCATTACGCACAACCAACAACAAATAATCTGAATCTAGACGCCAAAGCAAACGCGTTAACTTGGCACGAAGATGGCAAGCCGGATCACTGTCGTTACGCCAAGCAGCCCAAGGACGTCGCAACACATTTCGACTACGGTGAAGCAAACGATCTATCTGACGGATTGCAACACTTTGATTTACCAGAGAGGCACTCGGCAAAGGGTAAGTCAACACATCGCACTTATGCTAATAACCCTCACCTTCTTCCTGGCAATAAACAATTTGCAGCCCCTGAAGACGCTACGTTTAGTCTGTCAGTATCCTCGGATTGTTTTTAAGTCGATACAATAAAAAATGCCCTGAGACAAAGCTCAGGGCATTTTCACTTTTTGTTTGATGGGTGACGTCACCATCTCACCGACTTGAATCTATTCTTCGTCAGCGTCTACTTCAGCGTCACGTGCTTTGCGGGCTTCTTCTTTACGAACTTTTGCCGCTAGTTGTTCTGCTTCACGCTCTTGACGTTGCGCTGCTTTACGCTCGTTACGAACCACTTGGTTTTGGATAAAACCAGCCAGTTCTTGTTCAGCCCAAGCTTGTGCTTTCTCTTCGCTGTCAAAGCCAGTTTCACGCTTTGATACTACAGTCTTACGAGATGTCACTTGGCGAGTGATTTCTGCGCTCCAGCCGTTACGTTTTTCAGTGACGCGGATAGCAAATTTTGGATTCTTAGACATTTCTTTCATTTCCTAAGGGATTTAGGGATCAATCAGGGATTCGGTCAACTTGATAACTCCATCTAAGCTGAGCTGTTTAACACCATCCCTTGGTAAGCGCGGTATTAGAGCATAAAAGTAATCTAAACGCTGCAAGTTTTTTACGCTAGATAATAGATGACAAAGAAGAGGCAGAACAAAGCAACGTTTCGCCAAGTCACTAGAAAGAGCGGCGAAGAAAAAGAGTGATAAGAAAAAGAAAGCGCTGGTCTCTCAACCAACGCTTTACTTAAGCTAGATTAACCTTTGGTTAATTAACCGATATTCTTACGGGCATTTTGGAACATACGCATCCAAGCACCATTTTCACCCCAACCTTCCGGAGCCCAAGAGTTTGCAACTGTGCGGAATACGCGCTCTGGGTGAGGCATCATGATAGTCACGCGACCATCTGCTGTTGTTAAGCCAGTAATCGCGTTTGGCGAACCGTTCGGGTTGTTCGGGTATTGTTGTGTTGGGTTACCGAGGTTATCCACGTAACGAACCGTAACCGTACCTGATGCTTCAATCGCTGCTAGGTGCTCTGCATCACGTACTTCTACACGCCCTTCACCGTGGGAAACCGCGATTGGCATGCGCGAACCAGCCATTCCGTCGAAGAATACAGAATCAGATTTCTGAACTTCAACTAGGCTAAAGCGCGCTTCAAAACGCTCAGATTCGTTACGAACAAAACGTGGCCACAAGTCTGCACCCGGGATAAGTTCTTTCAGGTTAGAAAGCATCTGACAACCGTTACATACACCTAAAGAGAACGTCTCTTTACGGTTGAAGAAGGCTTGGAACTGTTCACGGGCTTGTGCGTTAAACAGGATAGACTTAGCCCAACCCTCACCCGCACCTAGTACGTCGCCATAAGAGAAGCCACCACAAGCTACTAGGCCATGGTATTCATCCAGTACCGCTTGACCCGTTAGGATATCGCTCATATGAATGTCGGTTGCTTCAAAGCCTGCGCGGTCAAACGCTGCTGCCATTTCAACGTGGGAGTTAACACCCTGCTCACGTAGAATCGCCATCTTAGGTTTAGCACCTTTCGCAATGTACGGTGCTGCAACGTCTTCATTTACGTCGAAGCTGAGCTTAACGTTTAAACCTGGGTCAGAGTTGTCTTTCTTAACTTCGTGCTCTTGGTCAGCACACGCTGGGTTATCACGTAGACCTTGCATCTTATGCGTTGTTTCAGCCCAGATAACGCGTAGTTCGGTACGTGAACGTTCAAGCACAACTGCATCACCAGAAGTGATAATAAAGTCGTCTGAAGCGTTAACTGAACCAATCACATGTGAACATGCCTCTAAGCCGTTTGCCGCCAGAGTAGATAGAACTGAATCCAGATCATCATTCTTAACTTGAACAACCGCACCTAGCTCTTCGTTAAATAGAACGGCTAGCGCATCATCACCCAGCTCTGCGATGTTCGCTTTTACGCCACAGTGACCCGCGAACGCCATCTCAGCCAGTGTAACAAATAGACCGCCATCGCCCTTATCGTGGTAAGCCACTAGCTTGTCATCACGTACTAACGCTTGCATTGCATCAAAGAAGCCTTTTAGCTGCTCTGCGTTATCTACGTCAGCAGGTTTGTCACCCAGCTGTTTGTATACTTGTGCCAATGCTGTCGCACCTAAGCGGTTTTTGCCGTTACCCAAGTCAACAAGAACTAGAGAAGTATCGCCTTTGTCAGTGCGTAGTTGTGGAGTCACGGTCTTACGTACGTCTTCCACACGACCAAATGCCGTGATAACTAGAGACAGTGGAGAAGTGACTTCTTTACTCTCGCCGTTCTCTTCCCACTTGGTTTTCATCGACATGGAGTCTTTACCAACTGGGATCGTCAAACCTAATGCAGGACAGAGCTCTTCACCCACCGCTTTGACTGCTTCATAAAGACCTGCATCTTCACCTGGGTGACCCGCTGGCGACATCCAGTTCGCAGACAGTTTAATGTGTTTAATATCACCGATTTCTGTTGCCGCAATGTTCGTTAGTGACTCACCAACCGCTAGGCGAGCCGATGCACCAAAGTCTAGTAATGCCACTGGCGTGCGCTCACCCATCGACATTGCTTCGCCGTGGTAAGTGTCATAGCTTGCCGCTGTTACTGCACAGTTTGCTACTGGTACCTGCCAAGGGCCAACCATTTGATCACGAGCAACCAGACCCGTTACTGTTCGGTCACCGATAGTAATTAGGAATGTTTTTTCTGCAACCGCTGGAAGACGAAGTACGCGATCCACCGCTTCATTAAGCTCAATACCATCACGAACAATGGCAGGGCTTTCCACTTTTAGTGTGGTTGCGTCACGGTGCATCTTCGGTGGCTTACCAAGTAGGATATCCATTGGCATATCGATTGGCGTATTGTCGAAGTGAGAATCTTCTAACGTTAGATGACGCTCTTCTGTCGCCACACCCACCACTGCATACGGTGCGCGTTCACGCTTACAGATTGCGTCGAATGCTTCCATGTTTTCTGGCGCTACCGCTAGAACGTAACGTTCCTGTGATTCGTTACACCAGATTTCCAGTGGGCTCATGCCCGGCTCATCGTTTGGTACATCGCGTAATTGGAACTTACCGCCACGCTCACCGTCGTCGACAAGTTCAGGCAATGCGTTAGAGATACCGCCTGCACCCACATCGTGGATAAATGCGATTGGGTTGTCGTCGCCTAACTGCCAACAACGGTCGATCACTTCCTGACAGCGACGTTCCATCTCTGGGTTTTCACGCTGTACTGAAGCAAAGTCCAGATCTTCTGCTGACTGACCAGACGCCATTGAGGACGCCGCGCCACCACCAAGACCGATGTTCATTGCCGGACCACCAAGTACGATTAAGCTCGCACCCACTGGAATTTCTTTCTTCTGCACGTGTTCGTCACGAATGTTACCCATACCACCAGCAATCATGATTGGTTTGTGGTAACCACGGATTTCTTCACCCGCGTGAGAGGTCACTTTTTCTTCGTAAGTACGGAAGTAACCCAATAGATTTGGACGACCAAATTCGTTGTTGAATGCCGCGCCGCCTAGAGGACCTTCAAGCATGATGTCTAGCGCGTTAACAATACGACCTGGCTTGCCAAAGTCGGTTTCCCATGGCTGTTCAAAACCAGGAATACGTAAGTTAGAGGTTGTAAAACCAACCAGACCCGCTTTTGGCTTACCGCCGATACCCGTCGCGCCTTCGTCACGGATCTCACCGCCTGAACCAGTCGATGCGCCTGGCCATGGAGAGATTGCTGTTGGGTGGTTGTGCGTCTCTACCTTCATCAAGATGTGTGCATCTTCATGGTGGTAAGTGTATTGACGAGATTTAGGGTCTGGGAAGAAACGACCCGCTTTAGAGCCCGTCATAACAGCCGCGTTGTCTTTGTATGCAGACAGCACATAGTCAGGTGTCGTTTCGAACGTGTTTTTGATCATTTTGAACAGAGACTTAGGTTGTTCTACCCCGTCGATAGTCCAATCTGCGTTAAAAATTTTGTGGCGACAGTGCTCTGAGTTCGCCTGAGCAAACATCATCAATTCAATGTCGTTTGGGTTACGCCCAAGCTTAGTAAAGTTCTCTACCAAGTAATCAATTTCATCTTCTGCGAGTGCCAAGCCTAGGGAAACGTTTGCTTCTTCAAGCGCAAGACGACCGCCCGCTAAGATATCAACATGTGCGACTGGCTTAGGCTCAGCGACTGTAAACAGCGCTGACGCAGCTTCAAATTCTGTAAATACCGTTTCCATCATACGGTCATGAATTAACGCTTTGACAGCGCCAACTTGAGCTTCTGATAGAACAACTGAAGATTCGACATAATAAGCCGTACCGCGCTCTAGACGTTTCACTTTATCCAAGCCACAGTTAACAGCGATATCGGTAGATTTAGAAGACCAAGGCGAGATAGTGCCTGGACGAGGCGTAACAAGAAGTAGAAGACCTTCTGGCTCATGCTCTTCGATGGTTGGGCCGTAAGTTAGTAACTTTTCAAGTTTTTCTAACTCTTGGTCATCAAGGTCAGACTTTAGATCGGCAAAGTGCATAAACTCGGCATAAATGCCAGTTACAGGCAGATCTTGTTCACGACAAAGTTCCAGTAGTTTATTAACACGAAACTCAGAAAGAGCTGGGGAGCCACGCAAAATTCTCATGTGCTTAGGTCTCTTATGCAATTGATTAAGGTGATATTGGAATAAATTCAGACACTTAAAATAAGCCCTGTCGAACCTATGCCGATTCCACCTCGTCATTGCGAGCGCATTATATAGCAATTGTTTTTGTGATGTAACACCAAAAGCAACCGTTTGCGTCATTTTTTTTGTCAAATTTGAATTACGACTAAAATGTCGATAAAACACACAATGTCACGCTATAAGTGTGTGATTCACTTTGCCCCATGAGCTCGCTTTGATATAAAGGCAAATAGAAATTTCCTAAGATGTACCTATTAATGCAAATAAGCCAGCTCAACCGACTCAAGCGCAGCGCTCTAATTTTTGTTTCTGTGCTACTACTCTCTGCCTGCCAGATTGAGTCGGAACCCAAAAGTGAATTCGAAAAAATTCAGGAACGTGGCGTGCTTCGTGTTGGCACGCTAAACAATCAGCTTTCCTATTATATTGGTCCCGATGGTCCCGCTGGGTTGGATTACGAATTGGCGCGTCAGTTTGCGGAGCAGCTTGGCGTCAAGCTCGAGATTAAACCTGCCTTTCGCCAAGCCGAGCTTTTTCCAGCTCTTAAGAAAGGAGATATTGATCTCATCGCTACGGGCTTAAATCAAACGTCACAAGCGGTAAAACGCTTTAGACCTGGCCCTGCTTATTATTATGTAAGCCAACAAGTTGTGTATAAAAAGGGGCAACTTCGACCACGTGATATCGAACAGCTGATTGAATACCAAGCATCGAAAGACAGCGAATCTGACGAAGATACAAATGCAGGCGCGCAAACATTAAAGATCGTTGAACAATCGCAATATGTTCCGACCCTAACCGCATTAAAGAAGCAATACCCAGAGCTGCAGTTTGAAATTGTTGGCGATGCTGACACGAGAGACTTACTTAAATACGTATCCACTGGTGAGTTGCGTTTTACTGTGACTGATTCGGTGGAACTTTCCCTAGCTCAGCGCCTTTACCCCGATCTTGCACTCGCGTTTGAACTTACAGAAGATCAACCGGTGTCTTGGTTTACTCGACGCTCTGAAGACGAAAGTTTGTATGCGATGCTGATAGAGTTTTTCGGTAACATTAAACAATCAGGAGAACTGTCCACTCTCGAAGAGAAGTACATTGGTCATATTGAAGCATTTGACTACGTTGATACTCGCGCATTCATTCGAGCTCTGGATGACAAATTGCCTAAGTGGGCACCTTTATTCCAAAAGTACAGCGAAGAGTTCGACTGGCGCTTAATTGCAGCATTGGCGTATCAAGAATCACACTGGAAGCCAGCGGCAAAATCGCCAACGGGTGTTAGAGGGATGATGATGCTTACTCTGCCAACAGCGAAAAGCGTCGGGGTAACAAACCGTTTAGACCCTGAGCAATCTGTTCGTGGTGGTGTCGAGTACTTACGTCGCATTGTAGGTCGCGTGCCTGATAGCATCAACGAGCATGAAAAAATATGGTTTGCCCTGGCTTCATACAACATTGGCTATGGCCACATGATGGACGCACGACGACTTACTAAAGCGCAAGGTGGCGATCCAAACGCTTGGGCGGATGTAAAAGACAGATTGCCTTTACTGCGTCAGAAGCGTTACTACAGTCAAACTCGCTATGGGTACGCCAGAGGTGATGAAGCGCGTAATTACGTAGAAAATATTCGACGTTACTACCAATCCATCATTGGTCATGTCAGCCAACAGCCAGCGATTGATGAGAATAGCGATGACTTACAAGTGATTCCGCCGCTCAACCCCGACATTTTGATATCAGGGGCTGTAGAGGCCGTCGTAGAGCAAGTATCAGGTGCTTCTGACGTCACAGTTGAAGAAGACACCGAACAAGAAAGCCCTGAAGAATAGACCCGCGGTAAACTAAAAAATGACGAGCCTATGAAGCTCGTCATTTTTGTTGAGTCCTAGCGAAAACTTATCTAGAATCCAAGACTCTGAGTGACACCAACCACACTCAACCATTCCTTTGGTTGGTCGCCTTTTTCACCGTTAGTTAAACTGATTGCTTTGTAACAGATTGCTTCGTAACCACATTGTTTAGCTCAGTTGATGAAGCGGCGCTATCGGCTACGCTCTGCCGAAATAACGCCACTCCTATTATTAAGCACCGTATTGAAATTGTTTGCTGGCTCTGTGCAATGCAGAAGTCAAATGAAGAACGTTTAAACCATACAATGTTTAGTGCGATTATCGAGCCTATTGCCAAGCATCGATGAGCCGCGCTTTACTGGTATAAGTCTTGTCTGCAGGAGGTTTTGAATATGAGAAGACGTAGAGTGCAGTCAAAGCGTTTAAATAACACAGTAGCTGCTATCCGACGTAAACGTAAACTGACATGTATGAAAAAGAAAGTAAGTTCACGTAATCGTGTTTTTGTACATTTAGTCAATCACTAGTGCGTCCAAGCAAACATCTACCACGTTGTAGGTGTTTGCTAGCCCTCACTACTCCCACTACCTTGTTCGCTCTCTCCATTTTCTAATGCTTTTTGTGCTTGTTTCTTTGCTTTAATTTCCTTTCGGCGACGCTTAAAAAACGCTTGTAGCTGAGTACGGCACTCATCTTCTAGCAGCCCCTTTTCAATCAAGGCGTAATGGTAAGCAGCTTGGCTTTCAAACAAATTAAGCACTGTTCCTGCTGCTCCCGCTTTTAAATCTGGCGCTCCAAAAACGACCCGCTTAACGCGGCTATGCAATAAGGCTCCCGCACACATTGGGCATGGCTCAAGTGTTACATACAAAGTCGTATCCAGAAGGCGGTAATTTTCTAGCTTTTGGCCTGCTTTACGCAGTGTTTGAATCTCAGCATGTGCGGTAGCGTCATTAGTACCAATAGAGCGATTCCACCCCTCAGCGATAATTTCACCATCTTTGACAAGCACTGCGCCGACAGGTACTTCCCCCTCAGCTTCTGCTTGCTCAGCAAGCACCATCGCTCTGCGCATAAACAATTCATCTTGAGGGGTAAACGGATGGTTAGACAAAGGAGGCTCCAAAGAAACAAAAAACGATTGAAGTCAGGAATTTTATCACCAACTTCGGTTTCACTACAGCAACACATCACGGGACAAAGTTTGCAACTCCAAAAAACCTAGTTACAAGACCTATCGATGTTCGTTTTGCGAGAACAAAAAAGCGCAGATCGAAGACCTGCGCTTTTCGGCTGCCAATTACCTACACGTTTTTACATTGTGTAAGTGTAAGGAGCTTGAATGCCTAGCGGGATACCTACCATCCAATAAGCAACTAGGAAGATAGACCAACCGATCAGCATTGCAATCGAGAATGGCATCATTAGTGACGCAAGCGTACCGATACCAGCCGACTTCACATAACGCTGACAGTAAACCACTACAAGAGGGAAAAATACCATTAGAGGCGAAATGATGTTCGATACAGAGTCACCCACACGGTAAGCCGCTTGAGACAGCTCAGGCGAGATACCAACCGCCATTAGCATTGGCACTAAGATTGGACCAATTAAAGCCCATTTTGCCGATGCCGAACCAATAAGTAGGTTTACAGACGCGGTTAGAAGGATCATACCGATGATGGTCACTTCACCTGGTAGGTTCATCGCTTTTAAGCCTTCTGCGCCATACAACGCTAGCATCGTACCGATGTTTGACTGAGCAAATGCAGATAAGAACTGAGCACAGAAGAACGACATTACAATGTATGCGCCCATAGTCGACATGGTATCAGCCATCGCTTTGATAATGTCGTTGCTGGTCTTGAACGTTCCAGACACTTTACCGTAAACATAACCAGGAATGATAAACAGAATAAAGATCAACGGCACGATAGACTTCATTATCGGTGCTGAGAAGGCCGTAATTTCACCTTCAGGCGAGCGAAGTGCTGATGTTTCTGGAATTAACGCTGCAACAAGTAAAGCAATACCCGCCATCATTGCCCAACCTGCATAACGGAATGCTTTTGATTCCAGTTCAGTAAATGAACCTAGGTTTGGCGCGGTTTCCGCATCGTCATCAATTGGCATTTTTGATAAACGAGGCTCGATGATTTTCTCTGTCACGTACCAACCAATCCCCACAATAATGATGGAAGATAGGCCAGTAAAGAAGATGTTTGCTAATGGGTTAACCACGTATTCAGGATCAAGAACCTGCGCCGCGGTTTGCGTAAAGCCAGCTAGTAGTGGATCGATACCAGAAGGGATAAAGTTTGCAGAGAAGCCACCAGATACACCTGCAAATGCTGCCGCAATACCCGCTAAAGGGTGACGACCTGCCGCATGGAAGATAATACCGCCAAGAGGAATAACCAGAACATAGCCTGCATCTGCCGCAGTATGCGATACAATAGCAACCAAAATAAGCATTGGAGTAAGAAGCTTAGCTGGCGTGAAGTTCAGCATCTTCTTAAGACCCGTCGTAATAAAGCCCGAAGAATCTGCAACACCCACACCTAGCATTGCGACAAGTACGATACCCAGTGGCGCAAAGCCAGTAAACGTCGTCACCATGTTAGCAAGGAAACTTGCTAGCGCTTCGCCCGTAAGTAAGTTGGTGATAGTAAGAGCTTCGCCCGTTCGAGGGTTTGGAAGATCGAATGATACATTCGACAAAAGTGCTGACGCCGCCCAAGTAATGATCAATGCCCAGAAGAACAAAATCGCAGGATCAGGGATTTTGTTACCTGTTCTCTCGATAAAGTTTAAAAAGCGCTCCATCCCGCTCGGCTTCGATGATGGTGCCTTATTTACAGCTTGGTTACTCATGGTAACTCCATAGTGAATGATGTTGGTGCCAAGGCCTATTTGAATAATTATAACGGCCTACTATCCAACGAGTATTCTAGTAAACACTAATGGAGAAAGCACAAGGTTCTATATTTTTTTCATAATTGGAGACATATTTTGCAAAAACACCACTTCAATTAAACATAATAAAAACAGTAGCACATCAACTCGATTAACAGTTCAAAAACCATTTATTAACCGTGACAAATCCGGTATCAAACAGGAATTACACCCGCATTTGTCTCAGCGCATGCATGCAATTGAACTTAGTTTTCGAATTCACTGTATTGTGAGATCATCGTTTTAAGCTGAACTGATCGCGTCTCGCCGATTCTATCCTTCCAGCTAGAGGTAATAGTGATAGTTTTCAGTGTTCCTGAAACCGTGGCAGCTGGAACTTCCCACTCGACGACATAAGATCCAGTAACAGAAGAGCCTGTTGCAATAGAAGCAAAATTTGCAGGTGTGATGGTAGACATCGCCGCAGAAGCACCACGCGTCCGGAACCATTCGAGCTGGTTTTCTGCTAGACGCAGTGCTTCAATACTTTTTATGGCATATTCGGATTCGCGTTCTAGATACACGTTTAGCTTCGTTAAACCTAGAGCCCCAACACCGATAAGCAGAAAAGAAATTAGAACTTCAAGAAGGTTAAAACCTTTTTGTTTAGAGATCATTCCAAGAGCCCTTCTTCCATCTAGGAATTGCATGCGCATTCCTTGAATTGTCTATCACATCTTTATTGTATCTAAAGTCCAAAGAATCGAAGAAAACCGCTGCCTGATCTTCACTATCAAAATATTGACCACCAGATACCGTAAAAGAACCATGCTGATAATAAGAAGCTATTGTCCTGTATGAGTCTTCTACAACACTTGGCACATGATTTAGGTGAGCATTGGCTTCGAACCCAACCCAATCCGCTGTTGCCGGAGCATAATCATGATTGAAATGAAACAAGACCCCTTTAAACTTATTTGATGTAGCGCCGGAGCTCGGTGGTCCCATCACGGAGAAAAGACCATCATGAATGAGCACTGTTACGCCATTGGTCGATGATGTAGCATTCACCAAATCATTGTATTCCGATTGCTTGATTTCACAGCTCCCTTCAACCCATAAATGATGCTTCCCTGACTGAATTTCTGCTGTTAAAGCAGCACCACAATTAGGTATGCCACCAGCCACTGAGCCCGTCATAACATGAAATACACCATTATCTCGGACATCGTTATGCTCTTCAGCCTTTACTCCAAAGAAGGATTCAAATGGCTTTAAATCTGTATCTTGAGTAAAATCATCACCAGCACCAACCCCGCCAACACTAGATGAGAGATGACGGTTTGCCGTCGTGTTTGCACAATCTTTATTTGTAGGGTTGTTAAAATCGGCATAGGGAGACTCTCCATGAATTACGCCTTTATTATCAACTGAAGAGGAGTAAAAGCGCTTTTTATACCTTAACGCAATACACTCCCACCCATCGCTGCTCAATTCCCCTGGATCTGGAGTAGAAAACGTTGCACTAGAATGAAAATAAATGTCGGCACTAGACTGCATTGCACCATAGCTCAAGTTACCTCCCAAAATAATCTCCTTACTAATGCTTGTAAATCCAACATTAGAAGTAACCAAATACCCATTGGAAGTACTCGTAAAATTCGGAACCGTCCAAAGCCCTGAGCCACAATCTGTTATTACTGCAGGTACAATATTACTAACTCTAAATTGCGCCCATGCACATTCAACACCTCCTTCAGCTAACCAATGTGCTTGTCGAGATTTTATTTCGTTTTGCGCAACTTTTATTTGAAAAAATACACCTTTGGATGATGCTAATGATGCAATTAAAGCAAGTAATAAAAGTATAGAAGTCACAAGCAAAGTGGTATAACCGGAATAGCTATATTTAGATGTCATTGCCAATTCCTTTGTTTGATAGAAAACTCCGCGACTTCACTAAAGACTCCATCAATCGTTTGCAAACCTAACTTAACGTTCGTGACCGAACTTACATTTCCTCCATTAGTCACTGTTTCTGAACTAACGGTGAATTGGGTGACTTGGAAAATATCATCATCAAATAGAGAACGACAAAAATCTATACCATCAAAAGATAATATTTGTGTTTGAGACACAACGCCTTTTTCACATATAAAAAACCGAGTATCTCTCTTCTCATACTTAATATTTCGATAGTCTTCATTGGCAGCTGAGTCTTCTTTAAAATACACAAAACCAACAGAAGAGGCGCCGCTCAGCATTATGGTTCCTGTAGCTCCGGATAATTTGAGTGAACTACCGTTCCCACCATCATAACCTGCTCTTTGAATATCTTCTTTCATAACAGATAAAGTGATATTAAGACCTTGCAATAAATTTAGCTCTAAGCTTTTTTCTTTTGCTGTTTTTTGTAAACTCAAGAATATAGAGCCCACTACACTAAGAACAATTAACCCAATTAAAGAACTAATCATTAATTCAATTAAAGAGCTACCTCTTTGATAGCGTTTGTTAGCACTGATGGTAATCATATAACTTCGCTCCAGAATTACTACAAATCTTAATCCTCCCAGGAGGGTTTGAGAGCTTTGCTTGTAGTTTTATGTTTTGAGCATTGGTTGGGAAAAACTCTATATTTCCTCCTTGGGGCCGTCCACGGACCTCATCGAAGCTTATTTTTTGATTATCGTAACTGTGCTTCAAAGATAATTCAGAGTATGCGGAGCCGGAAAGGTTTAAGATTACTCCCCCTGAGCCGCTAGATGAGTCAGTTAACTGTAGAGACCATGCACCTTGACTGACAACAACGTTTTTAGCCATTGAGAAATGTATATATAACTTTTGATTTCTCATTACCGCCTCGGACTTACTTTGGCTTAGAAAACCAGCTAATTCAGTTGCCAATCGCTGCATTTGCACAGTTTGTGAAACACGGCTAAAGCTTGGAGCTGCAAACGCCAATATAATACTCAGTACAGCAACAGTAATAAGAAGCTCCAACAACGTAAACCCGCGAGGCATTTCCCAAATTCCTATGTAAACGGCAGAAGGGCCGTAATTCATCTTGCACAGATGCTATCACCTGCCAAAAATAGGCGGAAAAGTGAAAAGGAAACAACTCGTGATAATTCGAATTTCTCGCTGTAACAGCTACAAAAAAAGATTGGGAGGGATGACATTGATCGAATTACTGATAGCCGTTGTGATTGTCGGGATCATTACTGCTGTCGCCTACCCTTCTTATACCAATCATGTAATTAAGTCTCATAGGACGGTTGCCTTGAGCGATCTTAGTCGAATTCAGCTAGAGCTAGAGACATCTTATGATGGTGGGTACGACTGGAGTCATATTATCTCTGGAGGCACATGCACTCTATGTGATTCAGACACAGATAGATTTTCTTTCAATATTGCGAGCTCTGCAAGTACGGCCTATACCATTACAGCAACAGCAAAATCGGCTCTGGGACAAGACGACGACGAGTGCTTGACTGGCGCTAAAACGATTACTTTAACGTCAACAAATGTCGAAGAACCAAGTGATTGCTGGAATTAAAAGAACACCGAGATGCAAAAAGGCCTGCATTTTAGCAGGCCTTTGTATTTGTGCTTTTCACTAACGTCCTAGCTGGTTAAATCATCAAAGAACTTTTTCACACCGTTGAAAAAGCCTTCTGATTTAGGCTTGTGCTTTGTCGCCGCTTCACCACCACAAGACTCTTCAAACTCTTTAAGCAGCTCTTTTTGGCGTGAGCTTAGGTTTACTGGTGTTTCAACAACCAACTTAACAATAAGATCACCGATACCGCCACCGCGGACGCCTTTCACACCTTTACCACGCATGCGGAACATACGACCTGTTTGCGTTTCTGAAGGCACTTTTAGGCTTACGCGACCATCTAGAGTTGGTACCTCAACTTCACCACCTAGAGCCGCCATCGCAAAGCTTACAGGCACTTCACAGTATAGGTTGTTACCATCACGTTCGAAGATATGGTGCTCTTTCACGTGCACTTGTACATACAAGTCACCCGCTGGTGCTCCCATTTCTCCCGCTTCACCTTCGCCAGATAGACGAATACGGTCGCCAGTATCAACACCTGCAGGGATCTTAACGTTAAGTGTTTTGGTTTTCTGTTTACGACCTTGACCATGACACTCATTACAAGGGTCTTTAATGATCTTGCCTTTACCGTGACAGGTTGGACAGGTTTGTTGCACTGCGAAGAAGCCTTGGCGCATCTGTACTTGACCATGACCATGACAGGTACCACATGTTTCAGCAGATGAGCCTTTCTTCGCGCCACTACCATCACAGGTATCACAGTGTACTAGTGTTGGTACTTCGATCTCTTTCGTTACACCACGAACCGCCTCTTCTAGCGTCAGTTCCATGTTGTAACGTAAGTCCGCACCACGTTGAGCACGGTGACCACCACCGCCACGACGACCACCACCAAAAATGTCGCCGAATACATCGCCAAAGATGTCGCCGAAATCAGCGCCGCCGCCACCAAAGCCGCCGCCACCGAAACCACCGCCGCCTTGTTCAAAAGCAGCATGACCGTACTGGTCGTACGCCGCTTTCTTTTGAGGGTCGGTCAGAACTTCGTACGCTTCTTTTACTTCTTTAAACTTGTCCGCCGCAGACTCATCACCCTGGTTTCGGTCTGGGTGGAATTTCATCGCTAGACGCTTGTACGCCTTTTTGATATCGCGCTCTGAGGCATCACGGCTTACGCCTAATACTTCGTAAAAATCACGTTTTGACATGTTCTTCGTCACCAGTTAATTACTACAAACGGCATCGATTCACCGCTTGGTGTTTGTATCGTTCTAGGTAAGTGCACTTATCCGCAACATACTTAACTAGAAAGACAGCGTTTACAAACAGACGGGCGTAAGAGTTGCCCCAAACGCCCGCACACGAAGTCTTATCGACCCCAGATGGCTTTGCAGCCATCTGGTTAAGAAATATTATTTCTTGTCGTCTTTAACTTCTTCGAACTCAGCATCTACAACGTCGTCTTCTTTAGACTGTGCACCTGCGTCAGCACCTTGTGCTTGCTGCGCTTGAGCTTGTTGTTGAGCGATTTCCATCAGTTTTTGAGAAGCTGTCATTAGTGCTTGAACTTTAGCATCGATAGCTTCTTTGTCTTCGCCTTTGCGCGCTGTTTCTAGCTCAGAAATTGCTGCCTCAATCTTCTCTTTCTCTTCTGCAGGTAGTGCTTCACCAGCTTCTTCTACTTGCTTACGAGTACCGTGAATCATTTGGTCAGCTTGGTTACGTGCAGTCGCTAGCTCTTCGAACTTTTTGTCCGCTTCTTTGTTAGCTTCTGCTTCTTGAACCATTTTCTCGATGTCTTCATCGCTTAGACCGCCAGAAGCTTGGATAGTGATCTTCTGCTCTTTACCAGTCTGCTTGTCTTTCGCTGACACGTGTAGGATACCGTCCGCATCAAGGTCAAAAGTAACCTCGATTTGTGGCATACCACGTGGTGCAGGCTGGATGCCTTCTAGGTTGAATTGACCTAGAGACTTGTTGTACATCGCTTGCTTACGCTCACCTTGTAGAACGTGGATAGTAACCGCGCTCTGGTTGTCTTCCGCTGTAGAGAAAACTTGGTTCGCTTTAGTTGGGATAGTTGTGTTCTTCTCAACTAACTTAGTCATTACGCCACCCATTGTCTCGATACCTAGAGACAGTGGAGTTACGTCTAGTAGTAGTACGTCTTTAACGTCACCAGCAAGTACACCACCTTGAACTGCAGCACCCATTGCTACTGCTTCGTCAGGGTTTACGTCACGGCGCGCTTCTTTACCAAAGAACTCAGCAACTTTCGCTTGAACCATTGGCATACGAGTCTGACCACCAACTAGGATTACGTCAGTGATGTCGTTTACTGATAGATCAGCGTCAGCTAGAGCTACTTTTAGTGGCTCAAGAGAGCGTTGTACTAGGTCTTCAACTAGAGATTCTAGTTTTGCACGAGTCACTTTAATGTTCATGTGCTTAGGACCAGTTGCATCTGCAGTAACGTAAGGTAGGTTTACGTCAGTTTGAGAAGTAGAAGAAAGCTCGATTTTCGCTTTTTCTGCTGCTTCTTTAACACGCTGCATTGCTAGTGGATCGTTCTTAAGATCGATACCTTGCTCTTTCTTAAACTCGTCTACTAAGTAGTTGATTAGGCGGTTATCAAAGTCTTCACCACCAAGGTGAGTATCACCGTTAGTCGCTAGAACTTCGAATGTTTTCTCGCCTTCAACTTCATCGATTTCGATGATAGAGATATCGAATGTACCACCACCAAGGTCGTATACCGCGATAGTGCGATCGCCGCCTTTCTTATCAAGACCGTAAGCTAGCGCTGCTGCTGTTGGTTCGTTGATGATACGTTTAACTTCTAGACCTGCGATACGGCCAGCATCTTTTGTAGCTTGACGCTGAGCATCGTTAAAGTAAGCAGGTACTGTGATAACTGCGCCAGTTACTTCCTCACCAAGGAAATCTTCAGCAGTTTTCTTCATTTTCTTAAGAACTTCAGCAGAAACTTGAGGAGCCGCCATTTTTTGGCCTTTTGCTTCTACCCAAGCGTCACCGTTGTCAGCCTTAACAATTTTGTAAGGCATGATTTGGATGTCACGCTGAACTTCTTCGTCTTCAAAACGACGACCGATTAGACGCTTAATTGCAAATAGCGTGTTTTCTGGGTTAGTTACTGCTTGACGTTTCGCAGGTTGACCTACTAGCGTCTCACCGTCAGTGTAAGCAATAACCGATGCAGTAGTACGTTCGCCCTCTGCGTTTTCAATTACACGTGGTTTGTCGCCGTCTAATACAGCAACACATGAGTTAGTAGTACCTAAGTCAATACCAATGATTTTACCCATCTGGCTATCTCCGAATAAATTCTATTTTCGTTTGGTTATAACCCCAATGTGGGGGAGGAGAATCGGGTTTCAACCCTTGCTCACAAACAAAAATAATCAATGTTTGCTTCTCTATGCCACATAGATAAGGGCGGCAAAATGCTTTTCAAGGGCAGAATTAAAAAAAGCGTCTTTTTTCGAAATTTATGTGTTTCTTTCTGATTAGTTGGGAACTCGTCACACTGCTGTAGCGCAACAAAACACCATTTCTCAGGTAAATGTATTTATGCCCGACTCTTCCTAAACAAAAAACGAGCTCATAAGAGCTCGTTTCAATATTAGGGTTAAAATAAATGATTCAAGACATTAAGCGTTCGCTTGAGCAGGCTCAGCGTCAACGCCTTCTTCTTTACCAATCTCACCTTCTGTTTTTGCCACAATGGTGTTCACTGCCGTGTCGCCCACAACGTTTGAAGACGTACAGAACATGTCATTAATACGGTCAACCGCAGCAATAATTGCCAAGCCTTCAGGTGGTAAGCCTAGTTGGTGAAGCAAAACGCCTACCATTACCACGCCGCCTCCAGGAACGCCACCAGCACCAATAGATAATAGAAGAATAGTTAAACCAAGCGTGAAGATGTCTGCGGTGTTAATTGGCTGGCCAAAAGCGTTCGCAACAAACATCGTTGCTAGAGCAATATAGATAGACACACCAGACATGTTCATCGTTGCGCCCAGTGGTACACCGAAGCCAGCAACCGATTTAGAGACCTGAAGCTTTTCTGTCAGTGTTCGCATCGTTACCGGGATAGTCGCGTTTGAGCTCGCGGTAGATAGAGAGAACAGAATCTGCTCACGAGTTGCACGTAGGAAAGTCTTTGGAGAAGTTCCGGTCGCAATACTCACTGCCATTGGGTAGAAGAAGAAGATCCAGAACACCAACATCGCAACCACCAAAGCCACGTAACCAGCCACGGACATCAATGTATTGGCGTTTAGCGTTGCACCTAGTTGAATCATTAGTGCGAACACACCATATGGTGCAAGACTCATCACTAATCCAACCAGTTTCATCATGATTTCATTTGCCATTTTGAATGTGCGGATGGCAGGACCACCACGAGAATCCAAAGCTTGAATTGCAAGACCTGTCAGAATTGCCATGAAGATAATTTGCAGCATGTCGCCGTTAGCAAACGCTTGTACTGGATTGCTAGGAACAATGTTAACAACTAGAGAGAAAATGTCCGGCGTTTCTGTCGTCGTCAGCTGTACGGCCTCAGATACCGTTCCTGCCAGATTAGCACCCGCTCCTGGCTGGAAAATCAAACCAACAGTCAAAGCCGCCGTAATCGCAATGATGGTGTTAAGAATGTAGAGGGTAAAAGTTTTTCCACCAAGACGACCAAATGCACTGATGTCTTTCAAGTCAACAATGCCGCATACGATTGAAACGTAAACTAAAGGAACAACAAGCAATTTGATCAGCGAGACAAACATGCCGCCAACGCCTTCTGCTGCTCCAAGTAGGTATGTATCAAAAATCGCAATACCGCTAAATAAGTACTGAATTGCTGTTCCCAGCACAAGGCCGGCAAACAAGCCTATAAAAATCTTACTAGAAAGCGATTTATCCATTATAAATCTCCGATATGTTGTGTTTGCTATTTACATCTTTGTAGTTATATATACTTACTTTTAAAGCATTAGTCGCAAATCATACACAGCAAGGTTACAAAATAAAGTGATAATTTACATTTTTGTTAACGGATTTGTTGTAGAAAAAATGACTATATTTACATTCCTATGCAGCACAAACATTCACACAACGAATGATTACAAATACTTATAGCCCTCTTCGTTCATAAACACGCAGTGAGATGAGAAGAAATCTCCTATAGGAAAATAATTAACCAATAAGAAAAAATATGAAGGGGATCAAACTTCCATTTTGTCGATATACAATGAAGCTCATTGCAATAACTTACGTTTAAAACAAAAAAGCGCCCATCAAAAATGATGGGCGCTTTATATTTGAAAACAGGCAGTTAAGGTTATTTAGCAACCATTACCATTGCCGGACGAATCACACGGCCGTTTAGTTCGTAGCCTTTTTGCATAACAAACATAACTGTGTTTGATTCATGATCTGGGCTTTCCTGAATCGACATCGCTTGATGAAACTCTGGGTTGAATGCTTCACCTTCAGGGTTGATTGCTTTCAAGCCAAATTTCGCCACAACGTCGACAAACGTTTTGTGTGTTAACTCAACACCTTCTAGGAACGGCTTAACCGTTTCATTCTCTGTATCTGCCGCTTGAATTGCACGCTCTAGGTTATCAATAACAGGAAGCAACTCTTCGGCAAACTTGTTCAACGCAAACTTACGTGCTTTATCGATCTCTTGCTCAGTACGACGACGCATGTTTTCTACTTCAGCTTTAGAACGCAACACCGCATCTTGCTGCTCTTTTACTTTTGCCTCGCTAGACAGTAGTGCCGCTTCTAGTTGAGCAATCTTAGCGTCTGTCTCATCACCAATTTCTTCAAGCTCAGCTTCAACTTCTTGTGCTTCAGCTTCTACTTTTTCAGCCTCTTCGATGATTTGATCAAGCTCTTCTTCTGTAACTTTGTTTTCTTCGTTGCTCATGATATCTCCAGAATTCAACATAATGCCCTTAAAGCCATGCGCGTTTTTGCGGGCTTTAACCACATAAAAATTCGCATATTTAGGTGACTTGCCATTATTATGGGGATGAAGATTCCTGATTCAAGCCTCTTTAATGCGGAAATGCTATGAAAAATCCATGTAACGTGATCGCGATTATCGGAAAACCAAGAGATCAACAAGCAATTCAAACTCATAAAGAGTTGTACCAATGGCTGACCTCTGAAGGCTATAAAGTATTTATTGACGATCGCCTTGCCGCAATACTGGATGATATCCCGCAGAGTCAATTTGCCAGTTTAGTTGAACTAGGAAAAAATGCCGATCTAGCCATTGTGGTTGGTGGGGATGGCAACATGCTAGGCGCGGCAAGAATTTTATCCCGATTTGATGTTCCAGTCATAGGGGTTAACCGTGGAAACCTGGGCTTCTTAACTGACTTAAACCCAGACGAGTTCCAAGCGTCTCTGCAAGCGGTACTCGACGGTGAGTATATTGAAGAAGAGCGCTTTCTCTTAGAAGCGGAAGTACACCGTCACGGGCAAATTAAAAGCCACAACGCTGCGCTAAATGAAGCTGTACTTCACCCAGGGCAAATTGCCCATATGATTGAATTTGAAGTGTACATTGATGAAAGCTTCGCCTTCTCTTTACGAGCCGATGGTTTGATTGTCTCCACACCAACGGGCTCGACCGCATATTCGCTTTCTGGCGGTGGTCCAATTCTTTCGCCTAGCTTGAATGCCATTTCACTCGTGCCAATGTTTCCTCATACCTTGTCGAGTCGACCTTTGGTGGTTGATGGAAAGCGTCGAATTAAATTGGTGGTGTCACCAGAGAACCGAGGAACACAAGAAGTTAGCTGTGATGGACAAGTGTCTCTCCCTGTTTCTCCAGGAGACGAAATCCACATCTATCAAAGTCCAAATGTGCTCAAACTCATCCATCCCAAAGATTACAGCTACTATCACGTTTTACGTAACAAACTTGGTTGGTCTAGTAAATTGTTCTAACACTTGTTACTCAGGAATTGACTTCAATAAAAAAGCCAGCAGCTTAATTGCCACTGGCTTTTGGCTTTCTTAGACAAGAAATAGACACAAAGTAGTGAGGCGACACGATATTTGCTGTCATTAAAGAGAAGTTTATAAATTTTGATCCTGTGGGCAAAGTTTACACAAAAGATAGAAAAGCAAATTCAATGATCTATGTCCGGTGATATTCTCACCATGAATAGAGTATTAACTCTATTTCATAAAATCAATAAAGGACATATTATGAAGAAAACCATCATTCTGTCTGTTCTCAGTACATTAGCACTTATTGGCTGCCAATCAGAGGAAACGCAAGTCAACAGTGTATCCAACGCAAAAGCGGAAGATATCACTAAGACGAAGCGTGCCCTCGCTCAACAATTGAGTGAGAACTATGCTGCCATTGAACCCATGTTGAGAAGAGATATTACTCCACAACAGACTAGCGTCTCTGTATCAGCATTTGTTCAACAAAACCCCAACTCCGAGTTTAGCCGTCAGCTTGTACAAGCTGACACTCAAATTCGTAGCTGGAAAGGTATTTCTGAATACTCAGATCAGTTGCTGGAAGTTCGTTTAGCGAATGAGAGCATGATAACAGCATGGCAAAGTGGCGAGGTCGAGCCATTATTTGCATTTGAACCAAGTGGTGATGATGAGAATTGGCAATATATCGAAGCATTTGATGTGTATGGCAACATCCATCAACTCGATGTTTACCAACTCCCTGAGGTACCTGTACTCGTTGTTGATAACAACAGCTCTGCAGAGCTAAAAGCAGGCTTGCAAGCTATGCAAGCTGAGATGAAAAAACTCGGTCAGCCAGCTTTAGTTCAACCATATATTGCTGATGAACAACGCCAAAATGCACCGCTATTGTCAAGTAGCACAGTGGGCGAAGCGGCTCCAATTCAAACAACGCAGTTGAAAAAGATCCGTCTAGCCGATGACAAAGAACCTTGGATCTCTGGCAAGGCAGAAATCTACGCTATCGTAACGGGCGTCAATCCAAGTCGTGATGAACCTACTCTCGATTTAGTAGAGCTTCCATACTTAGACTACGATAACCAAGATTACTACCCAAATCAGATCATTATTCACTGGTCTCGTTACCGTTGGGGCGCTGCGGACATCGTGCTCATGGAACAAGATGATGGTACAGACTATAAACAGTTGGCAAAACTCCTTGTTCAAGTTGCTGGAGAAGTGCTGAAAGCGATTCCAGATCCAGAAGTTCAGGCTTACGCGATTATTCCGCAAATCACGAATAAGATCATCGACACGATCCCTGACGGCGTCCTAACGAATGATGATGACTTCGTCGACGTTTACTACACACTAATGCAAGACACATCATACGTGGATCATCCAGGTGCTGGTGTGAATGCAGTAGTCACATTAGAGCCGCTCACGATTAACCCAACTCGTCCGTAACCTGTTAAATTTTAATGAGTCGTTGTAATCACTTCGGCTCATTTTTCCCACTTCATCACAAAAAAGCACCCCACACAGAAATTTTTTCTCACCTGTCTTTACTGTATAAAGAAACAGTATATACTGTTCTCTTATACAGTATTGTTCAGTTATACAGGTAAATAAAAAATGCTGGCTCATCTAAGTGTTAATAATTTTGCGATTGTTAAGTCTTTACAACTCGAGCTGTCTAAGGGCATGACCACCATCACAGGTGAAACAGGCGCGGGTAAATCCATTGCTATCGATGCACTTGGGCTCTGCTTAGGCGGACGAGCCGAAGCTGGCATGGTTCGACAAGGTGAAGAAAAAACCGAAGTTAGTGCCGCTTTTTTACTGGACAACAACCTACATGCAACGCGTTGGCTAGAAGATAACGATCTGCTTGATGGCAGTGAATGTATTTTGCGTCGCATCATCACAAAAGAAGGTCGCTCAAGAGCCTTCATTAATGGCAGTCCTGTCCCACTATCACAACTCAAATCTCTAGGGCAACTGCTGATCAATATCCATGGGCAACACGCTCATCATCAATTGATGAAAAGCGAACACCAAATGGCTATGCTCGACCAATATGCAGGTCATCTAAACCTACTAAAAAGCACACGAAGTGCTTACCAGCATTGGCGTCAGGCAGACAATAACCTCAAGCAACTAAAAGAAAATAGCCAGCAAAACCAGGCGCAAAAACAGTTGCTTGAATACCAAATCAAAGAACTAAATGAGTTATCGCTAGGTGAAGAAGAATTTGCAGAGCTCGAGCAAGAGCACAAACGACTATCCAATAGTGGTGAACTCGCCACTACCTGTCAGCAAGCCATCGAACTTATTTACGAAGGTGAAGAAGTCAATGCGCTTGGTATTTTGCAATCGGCCAATCACTCCCTAATTCAACTAGCAGAGTTAGATGAAAAGCTATCTGAGCTACCCAACATGTTGTCAGAAGCGATGATTCAACTAGAAGAAACGAAGAACGAATTACGCAGTTATCTAGATGGCATCGATGTGGATCCTGCTCGTATGACTTATGTAGAAGAACGTTTTTCTAAAGTGATGTCTGTTGCTCGCAAACACCACGTGATGCCAGAAGAGCTATACCAACATCACCAAGATCTTCTGGCCCAAGTAGAAGCGTTAGATTGCTCTGATGAACGTTTAGCTGAACTCGCGCAAGAAGTGGAACAAAAGTACCAAAGCTTCCTAAACCAAGCAGAAAAACTACACAAATCACGCAGCCGTTACGCTAAAGAGCTGAATAAGCTGATCACGCAAAGCATGCACGAATTGAGCATGGAAAAAGCGGTATTCAATATCGAGGTCAGCAATGAAAACACGCACCCATCACCACTTGGCATGGACAGTGTGTGCTTCTTAGTATCGACCAACCCAGGACAGCCATTGCAACCTATAGCAAAAGTTGCGTCAGGCGGTGAGCTATCACGCATCTCATTAGCTATCCAAGTGATTACCGCTCAGAAAGTGGATACACCAAGCTTGATCTTCGATGAGGTGGATGTCGGTATTAGTGGTCCAACAGCAGCTGTAGTCGGCAAAATGCTACGCAAGCTTGGCGAGTCTACTCAGGTATTGTGTGTCACTCACCTCCCTCAAGTTGCAGGTTGTGGCCATCAACAAATGTTCGTGGCTAAACAAACCAAAGCTGGCCAAACCGAAACACAGATGCACGCATTAGATGAACAACAACGTGTGGCAGAATTAGCTCGCCTACTTGGAGGTAGCCGAATTACAGATTCTACCCTTGCAAACGCCAAAGAGCTCCTCATCGCCGCTTAGCCATGCTCTTTCAAAGATAGAGTCACGAACACTACTCCGTGACTCTACCTCCCCCATCACCATATCAAAGTGCTTGGGTGCTGATTCCCTTTCGAAACAATGGTCAGTGCCACCCCATAGCTCAATAACTTGGCTATTTGTCATTAGTTACCGCTTAAACTGGATAGAAAATCGCTCATCGACATAAACATACATGTGAGAGAATCAATAAATGCAACTCAACTCAAAATTCGTTGTCAGATTTCCTATCATACGACGCATAGCTTTTTACATCTGCGTCGAGCTTGTTTATTATCAGCGCAGTATTTTAAAGGTTACTAAGAAATTATTATGCAATTAAAGAAGTGGTTAGTTGCCGTACCATTAGCAATGACATTGCTGACAGGATGTTCGGTATTGGAAAAACTGGTTTATCGCATTGATATCAACCAAGGCAACTATGTAGAACAAAGTGCGGTAGATAAATTAAAGTTTGGGATGACTAAAGCACAGGTTCGCTTCGTACTAGGGTCGCCAATGCTTATTGAAAACGGCTACCCGAACACTTGGTACTACATTTATCACCATACTCCTGGTCACGGTGATCCAGTGCAAAAAGACCTGATCGTTAACTTTAACGACCAAGGCACGCTCGCAGATATCAGTGGTGACTTCCCAAAAAGTGACGCATTTTACGAGCAGATCCAGTAAACGGCTTTTTGCAAAAAACCTCTCACATGAGAGGTTTTTTATTATCTAGATATCGCGCAATCACACTTTGAATCAATGACGCCATCCATTGGGACTGATATCAAGTCTACTTATTCTTACGTACAGAGCTAGGCTTACCACCGGTGACAGGGTCTGCACTCCCCTCGGCTTTAGCCTGCTCCGCCCGCTTACGACGAATCTCTTTCGGGTCTGCGAGTAACGGACGATATATCTCTATTCGATCTCGATCTCGAACGGTCGCATCTAACTTCACATTACGACTAAACACACCCACTTTATTCTTAGATAAATCAATTTCAGGGTATAACTCTAACACGCCAGATTGTCGAATGATCTCTTCTACCGTTGCGTGATTATTCACCACTAAATTAAATACACGCTGTTCATGAGGAAGAGCATAGACAACCTCTACGTGAATCATATCTGACTCAATACTCATAACACTCGTAGACCTGTTTTGCGCGTTTAGTGAATGCATTTACCATGTTACTGGTAAGCTCGTTAAAAACCTTACCGAAGGCCATCTCAATCATTTTACTTGAGAATTCAAACTCAAGCTTTAGCTCAACCTTGCAAGCTTCCTCATCTAGCGCGGTAAAAACCCAACCACCACGCAATGTCTTAAACGGACCATCCACCAAGTTCATCATAATTGCTTGGCCTGGGATCAGCTCATTTGAAGTAGTAAACGTTTTGCTGATACCAGCCTTCGCCACATCGACAGAAGCCACCATACCATTACCCGAAGACTCAATGATTCTAGAGCCCGAGCAACCAGGCAGAAACTCAGGGTATTTAGCAACATCGTTAACCAGATTGAACATCTGTTCAGCACTAAAAGACACAAGCGCAGAACGGCTGACTTGCTTCATACATACTCCTATCGATACATGTACAGATTTAAAGCTCCTGCCAATTTTACTTTTATTCCACGATTGCGCAAATAAAAGGATTTCCTATCCGATATCCAACCCGTATAATGTCGCTATTATGGCAAAGAAAAAAACGAAACAAAAAGCGGGTAGCAATACTATCGCGCTGAATAAAAAAGCTCGCCACGAGTATTTCATCGATGATGAAATCGAAGCTGGCTTGGAGCTCCAAGGTTGGGAAGTGAAAGCCCTTCGCCAAGGTAAAGCCAATATTTCTGAAAGTTACGTATTTATGCGTGACGGTGAAGCCTTTGTGAGTGGCATGACAATCACTCCTTTAAATCAGGCATCGACACACGTTGTGGCGAACCCCACACGTGTGCGTAAACTACTAATGAGTCGTCGTGAACTAGACAACCTATTCGGACGTGTGAGCCGTGAAGGTATGACATTAACGGCGCTCTCTCTGTACTGGTCTCGCTCTTGGGTGAAACTAAAAATTGGCGTAGCAAAAGGTAAAAAGCTGCACGATAAACGTACGGATTTAAAAGAAAAAGACTGGGCAAGAGAGAAAGCACGCGTAATGAAGAGTACACTGCGTTAATCTTGACCACTTAAACGCATAGTACTGGACAGCCAATGCTTTTCTGTTACTATGCGAATATTACCTGGGGCTGATTTAGGATTCGACGGGAATTCAGAAGTCTGAGGTGCATGCCGAGGTGCGGTAGGCCTCGTTAACAAACCGCAAAAAAATAGTCGCAAACGACGAAAACTACGCACTAGCAGCTTAATAACCTGCTCAGAGCTCTCTCGCCCTAGCTTCCGCACGTAAGACGGGGAATAACGAGGGATCAAACCCAAACGCGCTAGCCCGGATTCTCCCGCCTGAGAGATGAACGGCGAATTTTAATTCAGGCTAGTCATTCATTAGCGTGTCGGTTCGCAGGTGGGTGGCGAAATTAAAGATCGACTAAGCATGTAGTACCAATGATGAACGGTTTTCGGACGCGGGTTCAACTCCCGCCAGCTCCACCAAACGTTTGGAAAAGGCCACCTTCGGGTGGCCTTTTTTGTACCTAAAACATCAAAAATTCAATCACTTAACTCACCTTCCTGTCTTATTCTGTCTCATCGCGTCTCATATCTGCTCACGTTTTTAGTACCCGCCCAGTTACCCTATACTCTCATCCAAGATATTTCGGGTACTAAATAGGTTTAAAAATGGCAAGACCAGCAGTTCAACTGACAGACAAAAAAGTCAAAAGCACAAAACCAACTGGCAAAGAACAATTGCTCAGTGATGGACGAGGCTTACAGCTTAGAATAATGCCAAATGGAACTAAGTCTTGGCGTTTCGTATACAAGAGTCCAGCGACAGGGAGGCGCAGCAATATAACCTTGGGCAAGTACCCAGATCTATCGATAGCTAATGCTCGGAAAATAACAGAAGGCCACCGTGAGTTAGTAGCATTAGACATTGATCCAAAACACCACAAAAAAGAAGAAAAGGAAAAAGCCGACGCTATATATAAGCACACGCTATTCAATGTTTCACAGCAGTGGATAGAACAAAAGAAATCAACAGTTACCGAAGATTATGCGAAAGATATCTGGCGTTCATTTGAGCTGCATGTTTTTCCTTCTTTGGGCTCACAACCTATTTCTATGATTACAGCTCAAACTGTAATTCAAACTCTAAAGGTTGTCGAAGCCAAAGGCTCTTTAGAAACACTCAAACGATTATCTCAACGGCTAAATGAAGTCATGCTTTACGCTATGCACAGTGGCTTAATTAACTCCAATCCA
This sequence comes from Vibrio sp. M60_M70, assembly GCF_037162085.1. Lineage (NCBI taxonomy): Bacteria > Pseudomonadati > Pseudomonadota > Gammaproteobacteria > Vibrionales > Vibrionaceae > Vibrio > Vibrio sp. M60_M70. The sequence continues at coordinate 738,347 of NZ_JARLUL010000001.1, read as the reverse complement.
ATAAGCAATATTTTTGCTACTTTTAAAAAGCCTCAACAAGAGCATATGAAAGCGCTAGAACCACACGAATTACCCGAATTAATGGCAACTTTAACTGAAGCAAACATCAAACGTTCTACACGATGCCTGATCAAGTTTCAACTACATACAATGACCAGACCAAACGAAGCTTCTGGAGCCAAGTGGTCAGAATTCGATTTAGAAAATCGAGTTTGGACAATACCTGCAGAGAGGATGAAAAAACGCAAAGAACACCGAATACCTCTAACGGACGAAGTCATCGTTCTATTAAATACGATGAGCTCGATGAGAGTAAATAGCGAATATGTTTTTCCGTCGGCAACAGATCCAAAAAAACCAATGCATAGTCAAACTGCTAATATGGCTCTAAAACGCATGGGGTTTGGAGGTCGATTAGTTTCCCATGGTTTACGTTCTATAGCTAGCTCAACGCTAAATGAAGCTGGACACGACTACATTTTAATTGAATCAGCACTCGCTCACCTTATTGGTACCAAAACACATCGCGCATATAGCCGAACAGATTACCTAGAACGTAGAAGAGATCTTATGGCTTGGTGGAGTAAGCACATTGTTGATGCCACTCGAACAGGTATTTAGCTAAGCTAGCGCAGTTCGAAGGACAATAATCATCGTGATGCTAAAAAGAACTTTACTTACTTCTACACAGCGAAGAACCGCTAGAGTTGCAGATCAGCCTTGGGCGATAATGGCATTAATTTTGACGACAACGTTTCAAAAAGAACATCTGACAGCTTTATATGGAGTGAAATACCGTTAAATATTAACATTATAAGGCTTAGTTAGAATCTGTTAGTTGATTAAACGATCACAAGCAAGAGCAATCAATCTTTCTTTACTAACCAATCCAAGTAGAACTTGATACTCGTCAATTTGGCTAAAAAATGTGATACCATCAACAAATAGAGATCATTATCAAGCAAAATAGAAAAATTTAACGCAATCTCTGAACCGAAATCACACTTTAGCCGTATCAATAGAGTCTCTAAGAAGGCTGTAAATAAACAGCATATCGTTTTGTTATTTCAACTTATTCTTGTGCGTCAGGATTATGACGTTTTGTTAATAATGAAAATATCAACTCAATCTTTTGTAAGATCAACGCGCTTAGTAGACGGAAAAGTTATGCATATAGATGATACGAAAAACAACATCAGTTCAGTGTAAGAATAATATGTACGAATATAACTATACGGATACTGGAGTCATCGTAAGAACCGATGCTTCATTTGTTAAGCTTGACTTTTTGTTTCAACCAATAATCAATTTGAAGCAGAGGAAAGTAAAGCATCTTGAAATCTTGTCTAAAGTCTTGAGTGATTCCGGTGAATCTTTATACAACGAAACGTTTTTCTCTGAAATTGATCAAGAGTTCATAAAAATGGTTGCGCTAGCTCAGATTAGGTTTTGCAGTAAGCTAAAAGTCCGTATTCCCATAACTGTTAATATCACTTTATCATGTTTAAAGGATAGTTTTTTTTTACAAAGTCTCTTAAATGAACGTGACGTTAACTTTGATATTGAAATTACAGATATCGACTGTGATGTAAATTGCGGCCGTTTACAAAGTAGTATCAGATTATTAAAGCGCTCTGGCGTAGGATTGTTATTAGATGATTATTATCATAGAAACAATATTGCTAACATATCATTAGGGTTTATAGATTGGGATTACATTAAAGTAGACAAGTCTTTCCTTCATCATAACTGCGATGATATTAATGCAATAAAATATCTATTGAGAGTAATATCTCCTTACGCCAAGAAAGGTATTATTTTAGAAGGTGTTGAAACCTCTTATCAGCACGACGTCGTGAAGAACCTTGATGTTCTGGTTCAAGGATACTTTTATTCTCCTCCAATAAGCTGGGCACAGCTAGAAAGAAAGATGAACACAACGAATAAAAAACATGTTTAAGATAAGAAAGATAAAAGTAAATTTAAAAACAAAAGATACCGGAAGCTTTGTATCTAAGTCAAAACATATAATTAAACTTACTGGTTTTTTCGGAGCTATCTCATACCCAGGATGCGTCATCGTGATCGAGGGTGAAGCTTTGATTCAGTTACCCTCAAATACATTAATAAATTTTTCGTTGAAAGAAGAGTTATCCGATGACTTTTATTTATATTTAGTAATGTGTGACATGGATTATGATAACTATGCTTTTAATAAAATGAAACCTTATATCGACTCGTTAATTCATGTTCAAAATGGAATTTTCGAACACACTAATTTTCTACAAGAATTAATAAATAGAGATGCTTTTAGAACTCTAAAAAAACTTGATATTAAAAGAACTAACTCTATATCTGAACGTATTCATCGTCTAATATCTAAACAAATCCAACATCGTTGGACAGCAGAAGAAATATCCAAAAACCTTAATATGTCAAAATCTACACTTATGAGGAGGATATCTCAAGAAAAAACGACGTTATCAGACTTGATACTTTCAGCAAGAATGAATAAAGCTGCTTATTTACTATTGAAGAAAAAACATCCTATAAAAAAGGTAGCTCACTTAACAGGTTTTTCTAGCGCATCTTACTTTTGCAAAAAATTTAAGGAAACATATGGGAACTCCCCTAAGCAATTTGTTAACTTAATGGACTATAAACAAAAAGAAACGCAGCGCGAATGCGCCTGTTAAATGAATAAATTTAAAATGGACACCTTTTGACTAGAACACAATTAATAGTTAACTAGTGTTGTGTTGGGTTTTCTTAAAACTACCTATTTAAGCATTCGAAATAGGTGGTGTTCGTGTAGTCAACAAAAATCGCAGATTACACTTTGGACTTCTTTAACCATGCTCTCGCATGCCATTGAAATGGCAACGTTCTTCTGTCTTGCTCATCTAACCAACAAAGTGATTCACAGAACATCAATTTGTTAAGCCGATACTTCTTAGTCAGATTCTTACCCCAAAACGATTGATAATCCCGAACTTCAAAGCAAGCCAACTTATGTAAATAACTCAACTGCTTGAGAGGATCTCTAAACTCCTGCTTCATAAATGGTCTAGCTTGTCTATTCTGTTTGATATGCTTAGGGTGTAACTTCGATAACTTCTCTCCTAGCCGTTCAATTGCCTCTTCATTACCCGATTTACGCATAAGAACATGGTAATGAGGTAACCATTTTTGTGGCGAATCATGAAAATCTAACTCGAACGCCCCCAATACCGGACCACTGATACCACATCTAGATAATAACTTTCTCAATCTGTCTTTATCTTTAGGGATATCATAATTGACGAAGTCATATGCATCGACTCCACGCGAGTATTGAATAATAGTATAGATACCATATTCAGTACCCATTGCTTGCTCTTGGTCAAGTAAGATTGAAGCAATGATGTTGTTAACACGTTCTATTTTAAACTGACGATTGCATTTTTTACATGCCACGCTCTTACACTCGTATAAACCTTCATTGCAAGACTCAAGCTTATCTGCCAACTCATGCAATCGACCACAACCGTATCTTTGACCACGACTCTCATAGACATGATCAGCCATTTTTCTGAGCAGCTTAATACGATAATCGTTCTCTAAATAGGCTTCGTACTCGCTCATTAACCAATCACACTCTTCTAATCTGCTTCCAGATAAGAATATGTCTAGTTTCATCTTCTCCATACCTCTTCGAGTAGCTTTTGCCCTTTATCTAATTGTGGTAATAGAAAAATACTTTGGCGCTCTTCAACCCAAGCATCCACTTCAGATTCTTTCCATGCGACTCGGTTTTTCGAAAGTCGATATGAACTTGGAAACTCTCCTGATTTCATCAAGCGATAGATCTGAGCTCTGCTATACGAAGTTCTTTCTAACACCTCTCCAATTTTCATATATCTCTCATTCGCCATGTCTTTTGTCTCTGTTTCAAATAATGGTGCTATCGTATCAAACTACAGAAACCACCTTGTGAGCCTCACAAGTCATCACAAAAAAACAGTGAGACTCACAACTTAAAAAGCACTATAAAACAGTAAATTAAAACATTATTATGTGAGTCTCACATTGAAAATGCATTTAAATAGATGGAAAAATCGTGTAGCGTAAAGGATGTAATAAGGAACGAGAATTGATTATGAAACGTAGAAGTGATGCAGCTATAAGACAACAATATGTAACACAAAGAAGAAAAGATTCAGGACTCGTAACCAAGAGAATTCATGTGTCAAATGTCGCACTAGACAAACTTGATGCCATTGGAACTAAACTTGGCTTCTCAAGTAAGGAACTCCGTAACAGTGAAAATTTGTCCGCAATTATCGAGCTTTGTCTTAGTACTTTTTTAGACGGAAGCTTTGAAGGTAAAGCGAACCGCAAAGAAGCTCTGTACCTGATGCAAATCCACAACATAGCTAAGTTCAAAAAGCAACAAGGATTCAATGACAAAGCTATATCTAACTTTCTTGAAGATTCTGGCTATGAGACACCGTTCATCGCCAAAAGAGTGGTCAATACACAAAAATATCGTCTTAGAATGGTAGAGAAATGGACTGATGTGCTTGTAGGAAGATTAAAAAAAGAAAGCTATGTTCAAAAACAAACCCAACTCATTGGCGAGTGTCATCGTCCAAAAAGGATAATTCGCAAGAAACCTCATATAAGACGAGAATGTGAGGTGTTTCGAGATGAAGATTTCTCTATTTAGATAATCTTCACCTATTCTAAAAAAGAGTTGGGAGAACAGAACACACTCACATGGGTGACTAAACTCAACATAGATCACATTTCTTAAATCTGACCCACTTTTTCTTTTAGTACCCAACAAGTTACCCAAAGCAAAAGCTAAAATGAAATTTTTCATTTAAAATCATTGAGATAAAAAACAGTTTCAGATGCCGCCAGCCCACCAAACGTTTGGAAAAGGCCACCTTCGGGTGGCCTTTTTTGTATCAACAATCCACTTTCCACATTGTCTTCTTTTCTCACGCACTCATGCTATCTGATAACTTTTCACGAGCATTGCTGCATAACTCTGAACGTACGCCGATTTAAAAACTCGTTGAGTATTAAGTAACAGACGATACGCTCATAAATACACAACCAAGAGCACATGGAAGTTCAGAAGAACTCATTCAAGGCCAAAAAGTGTGTACTATATGCTCTTCGATTTAAAGTGTTCTAAGTTTTTGGGGTATCAACAACTACGAGTGCTAAATCTAAGTTATAGAATTATGATGGGTTAAAGTTGAACAATTTGGGTTTATCACTAACCATCAAAAGATACTTAATAAGCCTTTTCTTTTGTTCTTGCGTATTTCGGTGATTGCGAACGCTTGTTTCGGTTTATTCCGAACACCTTAACCAGCACTTTTTCTCTTTCCCTATTTTTACTCTAAGTGTTCGGATTGCGCCAGTTTTCTCATTGATTCTCCTCCCAGTTCTATTCGATGACTATTGTGAACTAGACGATCCATTAGAGCGTCAGCGACAGTGGCGTTGCCGATCATGTTGTACCATTCTTTTACTGGTAACTGGCTGATGACGATTGTGCTGCTGTTTTGGTAACGATCTTCAAGTACTTCTAACAAGTGACCAGCATGCTCTTGAGTCAGTTTTTCCATCCCCCAGTCGTCGAGGAGTAGTAAGCCTTTCTTAGCCAGCGACTGAAGTTGTTTTTGATAACTACCATCCAGACGACCTGCGGTCAGGTCATCGAGCAAGCGAGTTAATCGGTAGTATCTGACCGTTTGCTGTTGGTCGCAGGCGCTGGTTGCCAGTGCGCAACCAAGATACGTTTTACCTGCGCCTGTTGGGCCTGTGATCAAGATGTTCTGGTGCTTGTGCAGATAGCCACCCGTTAGCAGTTCGCTCATCTGCTTGCGGTTGAGGTTTCGTCCCTCCTTGTAAATAAGTTGGCTCGGCTGAGCATCCACTCTCAGCTTGGCTTGTCGTTTCAGGCGTTGGATTTTGGTTTGATTGCGATTCAAGATTTCACTTTCCAGAAGTAGGCTTAACCTCTCCTCGAAGTCCAGCTCTGCGTAGGTGGTCAGTTGCTCTTGTTGCTGCTCTAACGCTTTCGCCGCATGACTTAAGCGCAGGGTTTTGAGTTGGTCATTCAGTGCGTTCATATCCTTTCTCCTAGTGATAACAGTTCGGGCCACGAACATTGCTGTGAACAAGGTTCGGCGTATTCGCTTTATCTTTACTCAGGTGCCCCTCACGATTGTTCTTGAGTAGATTGTTGACGAAGGTGTAATTGGGTTTTGTCAGCATCAATGCATCTTTACAGGCTTGTTCTAGGCGCGACTCGCCATAGGTTTTACTCAGATTGAGCAGCCCAAGACAGGAACGATAGGCCTGCTCTGGATGAGGTTTGGCGTTCAGCATCTTATTGACGACTTCTCGGGTGGCTGGGCCGATATTGGCTCCCCAGTTGAGCAAGCGTCCAGGCGACCACTTTTGATGTTGATGGTTACTCGGCATGTGCTCTGGTTGAGTGCTGTTTCCACGTTCCCTTTGGCTGCGTGGATGTTGAGCGATCAAGTTACCTTGGTGGTAGATCTGCACCAGACGGTTGGAGGCTTCCAGCTCGACATGGTGGCCAACCAGTTGATGGGGAACCGAGTAGTAGTGACGGCGATATTCGATGTGATAATCAGGCCCAACTTTGGCTCGCTTGGTTTCGGTATAGAGATATCGCTGTTTAGGAAGGGGCTTTAACGCGGGTTTATCGAGTTTGTCGAACAGTGCTTTGCGGCTCGCACCATACTGCTTCATCTCACGTTCGTTTAAGTCATTCATAAGCTCACGGATGGCGAGGTTCAGCTCTTTAAAGGTATGGAAGGTTTGATGGCGAAGTCGCATCATGATCCAACGTTCCACTAGGAGGACGGCATTTTCTGCTTTGGCTTTGTCTTTCGGTTTGTAGGGGCGAGCTGGCATCACGGCAGTTTGATAATGATTTGCCAGTTTTTGATAGCTTTCATTAAGCCTCGGTTCATAACGGTTAGGTTTGCTGACCGCGCTGCGTAGATTATCGGGAACCAAGAGATGGGGGACGCCACCGAAGTGCTCGAAGGCATTGGCATGCGCCTCTAACCAGTAAGACTTCCCTTGGCTGGGGAAGGCTTCCACATAGGTGTAGTTGGACGCGCCTAAGCTTGCTACGAACACTTCTGCTTCGCGCACTTCACCTGTATCAGGGTTGACCACTTGAAGCCGAGGCCCACAGTAATCGATAAACAGCTTATCACCTGCAACATGGAGCTGACGCATACTGCGCTTTTGGGTTTTGAACCAACGAGTGAAGTGCTCGCAGAACTGAGTGTAAGCGTAAGCTTGCTCTTGATATTGCTCATGGTACTCCTGCCACAATAACATCTTTGTCATGCCTTTACGTTTGAGTTCGACAGCGTACTGAGCGAAGTCTGGCATAACCTTGTCTCGACTGGCTTGCTTCGAATGATATAGGGCTTTGGTAAGGTCCGTATCACTGCAACCTTCTGGGAGAGGCCAGCCTATCTGACTTTGCTTAAAGCGAGCGACAAGCTCTGAGACTGTTGCAAGGCTGACATTGAGACAACTAGCAATACTACGGTAGGACAACCCACACTCGTACTTAAGGCGTAATATCTCTTTGATTTTGTTCATTGGAGTTCTCTTTTTAGCCATTGTCGCTTCCTTACGTTCTTGTTTAAGAAGTAAAGAATAGCGAGCTATTGATTTAAAAGAGAAAAAGGAAGGATTTCGGGCATTCCGAACGCGGTTTTCGCTATTCCGAACGCTGATTTCGGAGTTCGCTTAAAAGTGTTCGGATAATCGCGGAATGTACGTTCGGATTAAACCGAAATAGGTGTTCGGGTCATACCGAAATGGCTGTTCGGAATGCTCCGAAATACGCAGTTCTTGGTTATCACAATTGGCGGAAACATAAATTATCAAGTCAATCTAGCATTACGATGTAAATTAATAAAAACACCTCTTGACCAAGCGACTAATTAACTATTTTCAATATGATTTCATTGTCTGAAACCTAGTATTTATAGAGATCTTTACCATTCGATAGCTCTCGTTTATTTTGCTTCCACATTACCTGATGAAAGCCTCAAAAATCCAATATAATATAACTACCTAAGATTAGCGAAGACTGAGTGTTCCAGATTTAAACTTTATTAATGCTAATAAAAAGCGGTCAAGTAGATAAACATAAATCTAAAAATGTAATTTTCAAATTCACAAGTTACAAGGACAATGCAGTACGAATCACATAGTTAACATTAAATATTGTAAAAACACACAATACATATACATTTATAGATTTTTAAAATGAAAAAATTTGATGTGAAAAATTACTTAGTTGGATTTATTACAATCATATTGTTGAGCATTAATATGAGTTTTGGAGAGAGTATATTGAATAGCGATAAAGTTAACCAATACACACCACAAATCAATGGTGTGCTAACAAAAAAAGGGAAGCCGATTAATAACCAAAAGGTTAGTCTTAGTATTGGTTTAAGCGCTTCAGGAAAATCAATAGACTTATCAACATTTACTGACAGCAGTGGTCGGTTTGAATTTTCTCCTGTGTATGAGAACAAAGAGAGCGTTAAGATCCCGCTTATTGAACATTATGTAACTATTGTTTTAACCACAGAACTAGATATTGATGAAAACGTTATTATTTGGGAAGGTTCGTTCGATGGCTATGAAATAGAGGATTACGTAAAAAACAATATGGCTAATCTAGTCTGTGATGCAGCAAACCCTCTTAAGTACTTTGCTTTTTCAATTGATGATGACGAAAACGATGACTACTACGTAAATAGTCAATGTGATTTATTTGGATATATTGACTCTGACTTATATGGAAATTAAAGAATGCAATCACTCTCACCAAAGCTATCATCTAGAATCGCAGAAATCCCTTATTCTGTATTCGCAACTAATGTTCGTAACGTTAGTGGTTATATAGCAAAGTTTTTTACATTTGATCTAAGGAATGATGTCAAAAAAGGAACGACAAGTGGCTTTATGGGATTTGGTGGAATGACATCAGATTTTGTAGCGATAGGTCGAGGTAAGGGCGAGTTTGCCGATACTTTAGTATTTTCCTTCCGAGGCACTCAAGCAAACATCGGCGACATTATGACCGATGGAAACATTGGGATATCAGGTACCTCATCCGGTTATAGGGTACATGCAGGTTTTGTAAATCTCTTCAATACGATAAAGCCACAACTTGCAGCATACATCGCTGGTTATTCGAAAAAGAACATGAAAGCACCGAAGGCAGTACACTGTGTAGGTCATAGTTTAGGTGGTGCTCTTGCTTCATTAGCGGCAGATTGGGTGAAGAGTCAGTACGGCTATAGCGTACACCTATATACTTTTGGCGCACCAAAAGTTGGCTTTAAACCATACGCAAGAAGGGAGTTAGATTCTTCATATCGCTGCACTCATGGTGCAGATCCAGTTCCGATGTCTCCTCTTTGGCCATTTACTCACGGTGGTATTGAGTATCGGCTAGATGGAAGTTCTGGCATCTACTTCTGCGCTCATGGACTAGGAAAAAAATCTGTTCCGGGTTATGTCAATACCGCTACAAGTAATGAGTGGTCGGCACTACAACCCAAATCTCAAACTTACCTAGAACGCAACGTATTTCTTGACTTCAACAATAGATATAATGCTCGAATGACTGATGGTTGGGTAAGTAAAATAGTCTCTTCAATTTTGACCTTACTAAGAATTTCAGGTCTGGGTCATATAATACAACAAATAGCAACCGTAGGCCTTACTGCTTGGGATCAACTAGCTAAAGCTATGGCGTACATTTCAAAACTAAAAAACGAGTATACAGAACACGTCCGCGGTATTTTAGGTCACATGAATGTAATGTCAGGTAGCGCAGCGATCGACCTATCGAGTATTACTTATAGAGTGATAAAACTTTGTTTTTCGAGACTAGTAAGAAGGTTAGACAGTCATGTTAGAAATGCTCTAAATATAGTAGAGTGACAGTAAAAGACACTAACAATTATTCTAAAAACAGCTCTATTAGCCTCAACTAGATTGAGCTCAAAAAAAGCGAAGCCATTTAGCTTCGCAATTTTATTGGATTAAACATGGTTAACAATATTAAAATCTATATTCCACACCTAGCGATGCTTGGTTAAAATCAGTTTTTGTGCTTGCACCATTCGCGACGTTCTCTGCATTCAGTTCTACGTCATACCACATATATTCTGCGTTAACTAAGAAGTTATCAGTAACTTTAAAACCAACACCGGCACCAGCGAATACACCTTCGTCATCTTTGTTGCCTTGGAAGCCCGCAACGTTGTAATCCGTCGAGTACCACATTTGACCGCCTTTTGCGTAAAGATCGACACGATCAGCAATAGGGGCTGTAACTTTTAGTGCTGCGGTGTAACCGTCCGTTTCGGCATTTGCTAGGTTATTACCATAGCTACCAAAATCAATGTAACCGCCCTCTAACGCTAAGTAAGGGTTAAAACGGTAACCAACCAAACCTTGAATAGCATCGCTGTCATCATCAAAGTCATCTTGTCCATCAACTTTTAAGTAACCATAGTTGGCGCCGACATAAACACCATGATCTTTGGAGTCCGCTGCGTGAGATAAAGTACTAAACGTTGCTAAAGAAAAAAGGCCAATCAAAGTAACAACATTGCTTTTCATTTCGTTCTCCTAATATAAGTGCCATTGAAAGTTCGAATTATACAAAGCAAATGCAATGCCAATTTTAATTTAATGAAAAACATTTTCTACTTTATAAAAAATTGACATTATTTTGAAATTAAAACAACAAAAATAAAAGTTATACCGTTTTATTTACCTTGAGAAAACAATATTAGATTTGTGTAAATACTAATGATGTAAAACATTCTATTTTATTTGTAGTTTTTTCAAAAGATAGGAAAAGTCAATAAACAAACCCCAATCATCAATTATTTACATACCCATTATATTTAGGATTCTTAATTTTTGGTCTGGGTTCTTTATGAACGAGTAAGGAAGGAAATCACACATCGGCTTTTTCTCTCTTTGCTTCAATAGGTAAATCTCCTACTCTGTGAATAGGCTATCTCCATGGGACTGAAGTATGTTAAAAGGCAGTGAGTACCCTTCTATCCGAGCATTAAGGACGTTTGTCGCGGTTGCAAATTACCTCAGCTTCTCTAAAGCGGCGGATGCCCTATGCATTACACAAAGTGCAGTAAGCAAACAAATTGCCGCGCTTGAACAACTAGTGGGTTTACCTTTAATACAAAGAGGCTCGAATGGTATTGAGTTAACTGAGGAAGGAAAACGCTACCTACCGCAAGTCACAGAAGCACTAGAACTTATTCAGAATGCAACCACCAACTTAATACAATCAGATTCAAAGCAAGAATTGCTCACCGTGGATGTTACTCCTTCTTTCGCTAGCCTTTGGTTGGTACCTCATATTGATGACTTCCACCAGCGACATCCCAATATCCGTGTAAGAATCTGTACCGGAGATGGGAACGTCAAAGGTTCAAGCGGTGAAAGCGACTTGCATATTCGTTGTCTTCCATTGTCCACTCATTATGAATACAGCCACTTACTATGCGAAGAAATACTACTATTGGTCGGTTGTACTAACACTCCTGCACTCGAGAGTGTACACGCTGTTAGCGACTATCCGTTGATACCTCAAATCACTCGCCCTCAGTTGTGGGAGCAATTTAAGGCTGCACATGCAGTAGAATCAACCGTTACCTATCACTCTGTAGGCTTTGAACATTTTTACCTAGCTTACGAAGCCGTCAAAATGGGAAAAGGACTCGCCTTACTTCCTGATTTTATGGCGCAGAATTCTATTTTAAGAGGGGATATCCAACGTATTCTTAACCTATCTTTACAGAGTGATTATGGTTATTACGTGATGATCCCAAATTATCGCCTATCGGCTAAGAAAGTGGCGGCGTTTTACGAATGGTTGAAGAGCAAACTAAGCTAATATTGTTTTCTTGAAATGCTTTTGGTAACCCAAAACAACTCAAAGACTTCAGTATATGTCTGCTCCAAATTGTGGCATTCTCATTAACACTGTTTCAAAAGGATAAATGGATTGAAAGATATGGACAGCAATTCGCCCAAACTCTCATTACGTACCATTGAGCCAACGGATTACCCTGAGCTTGCAGAACTAATGGACTTAGTGTTTCCTGATGTTGGCGGCTCATGGCCACGGCTGACGATTATGGATCTCATTCATCAGTTTCCTGATGGCCAAATCTGTATTGAGGATAACGGCAAAATAGTCGGTGCAGCATTAACCATTAAAGTGGACTACAACCGCTTTTCTCTTCCTCACCTGTATACCGACATCATTACCGAAAACAACGTCATACAGAATCAAGTAACCGGTGATGCAATGTATGGTCTCGATGTATTTGTCCACCCAGACTATCGAGGGCTACGTTTAGGTCGCCGTTTATATGATGCGCGTAAAGAGCTTTGCCGTAGTAAGAACTTCAAAGCCATTTTAGCCGGTGGCCGCATTCCTAATTACCACCGATACGCAGATGAACTGAGCGTTGCAGAGTACATCGACAAAGTAAAACGCCGTGAGCTTCATGACCCTATTTTGTCTTTTCAGCTTGCTAACGACTTCGATGTAAAACGTATCATGCGTGGATACTTGCCAGAGGACAGTGCTTCTAAAGGTTACGCGACACTGCTGGAGTGGGATAACTTTTTCTACGAAGAGGATATTCAATCCGTACACGATGTAGAAAAAACGCTGATTCGGATTGGTGTCGTCCAGTGGCAAATGCGCGCGATGAATGACCTGGAGGATTTGCTCGATCAGGCTGAGTTCTTCATCTCTTCTCTTGCGAACTATAAAGCCGATTTCGCCCTATTCCCTGAGTTCTTTAACGCACCGCTGATGGGCTTGCAAAACGACAAAAATTCCGTTGAAGCAATCCGCTTTTTGGCTAGCTTTACAGAAGAGATCAAAAACCGTTTCTCGCAGATGGCGGTCACCTACAACATCAACATTATTGCAGGCAGTATGCCCGTTATCGAAGATGGCAAACTGTATAATGTGGCCTACTTGCTGCAACGAGATGGTGAAATTAACGCTCAATATAAAATCCACATCACGCCTCATGAACAAAGAGACTGGGTGATCGACGGTGGTGACAATGTTCAAGTGTTCGAAACCGATGCGGGCAAAGTCGGCATACTGATTTGTTATGACAGCGAATTCCCTGAATTGGGAAGAATGTTAGCAGAACAAGGCGCACAAATTGTATTCGTTCCTTTCTGGACGGACACAAAAAATGGCTATCAACGAGTACGAATTTGTTCCCAATCGCGAGCCATTGAAAACGAATGCTATGTTGCAATTGGTGGCAGTGTCGGTAACTTACCTCGTGTTGATAACGTGGACATCCAGTACGCACAATCTGCCGTATTCTCACCGTCGGATATCTACTTCCCGCACGATGCGACCTTGACAGAAGCAAGCGCCAACACCGAAATGATGATCTTCGCCGATGTTGATTTGACTAAGTTGAAGCAACTTAATACCGAGGGTTCAGTAACCAACTTACGTCACCGACGTCTTGATTTGTATGGCGCATTTACTAAAGCTAAAGAGTCATAAAGGTGTGCCTTATTCGCCGTCACACGGGAGCGTGGCGGCGAATAAAACAAGCAGCAGATTGATTCCGCACAATAATCAGAGGCATGTCAGTTTTTCTCAGCAGTGAGAAACAAGAATTGACCCAGTAGGACATTCGGAGTATCACTCCAACTTCGTTCCGCTTTTATTAGGGGAAAGCTTTTGGAACACATTAACGAACTTCTCATGTCAATGAAGCCTTTGCTCGAGCAATACGGCTACTTGGCGCTGATTGTCAGTATATTTCTAGAAGGGATAGGTGTACCGATGCCTGGTCAATCGCTGATGATCGCGGCATCTTTGCTCTCTTCAGAACAAGTCATGAATCTAAGTATGGTTATGATGGTATCGTGGCTAAGCTGCTTTTTGGGAATACCTGTGGTTACCTAATCGGTTATTACTTTGAAGGCTGGTTGGATAAAAAAGGCTATATCTCTGGCCCGAAGATGCAAACACTTCAACTGACTATCCAGAAATACGGCCCTACGTGCTTGGTCGTCAGTCGCTTTATTGAAGGAATGAAGCAATTTATGCCTCTTGCATGCGGTATCGCGAAAATGCCACGTAGAAAGTTTTTGCTCGGTAACGCCCTCGCGGCGACGGTTTGGGTATTGGTATTCAGCTTGTTAACTCACTTTGCATTTGAACATTTAAGCGTGTTGAGCAACCTGTACACCGAATACAAATACCTTGTATGGGCATTTGCTGCTGTCTTATTTACGTGGATGGTTTTAGGTATTGTTAAACGCAAAAAAGCCAAATCAATGCAATAACGACAGTCCCTTCATTAGTGCATAACTAAAGCTCGTGGTATCAGTGAGATACGTAATACGAGCTTTTATCTTTTTCTTTACGTGCAAAATTTAAACAGCCATTTAGACGTCTAGACGTTGACAATGCGTAAATGTGATATTAGTCTGCTCTTCTCTCTTATTATTAACATTGTCGTTTACATGTCCGGTTCCCAACAAACAACTAAAACAGTTGCACCTTCTGCGGTCGCACTGATCCCATTGATTGTATTCCTTGCGCTGTTTATTGGCGTAGGCACTTACTTATCTTTGCAAGGCGTTGAATTTGCCTTCTACCAGCTGCCTGCACCCATCGCGGTATTACCAGCCATCATCATTGCGTTTCTTTTAAGTAAAGAGAAACTTAACCGCTCAATCGAACACTTCATGCATGGTGTTGGCCACCCAGACATCATCGCAATGTGTATGATCTATCTGCTTGCTGGTGCCTTTGCTGCGGTAGCAAAAGCCTCTGGCGGTGTTGATGCAACGGTGAACCTTGGTTTATCCGCAATTCCAACCAGCATGATTTTGCCGGGCATTTTTCTGATTTCTGCTTTTATCGCAACAGCGATGGGCACATCGATGGGTACCATCGCAGCCGTTGCCCCCGTAGCGTTGGGGATTGCTGAATCAGCAGGAATGAGCTTACCCTTAACCGCAGGCGTTGTGCTGAGCGGCGCTATGTTTGGTGATAACCTTTCTATCATCTCTGACACCACCATCGCGGCGACACGCTCTCAAGGTTGTGAGATGAAAGACAAGTTTAAAGAGAACATTCGTATTGCTTTGCCTGCGGCGTTGATCGCGATTGCAGTGTTCGCTTTCAACAGTACAGCGACTCAAGTGCCTGCAACTGGCGACATCGAATGGCTAAAAGTCCTGCCGTACATCACTATTTTGATCCTAGCGGTATCTGGTGTGAATGTGTTTGTGGTTCTGTCGATTGGTATCCTTTTGGCTGGCGGCGTGAGCTT
The DNA here is from genome assembly GCF_037162085.1 of Vibrio sp. M60_M70. Lineage (NCBI taxonomy): Bacteria > Pseudomonadati > Pseudomonadota > Gammaproteobacteria > Vibrionales > Vibrionaceae > Vibrio > Vibrio sp. M60_M70. Next base: position 722,892 of record NZ_JARLUL010000001.1, on the reverse strand, counting down.
GGCATCGATTGACAATTACGGACTGACTAATCTAGCCCAAGACGTTTATAAAGGCTTTGGTAACATGCAAGAGATCTTTTTGTTATCCATGCTAATTGGAGGTTTGAGTGAACTGATGCGTCGTCAAGGCGGTCTTGCGTTCCTAACCAATTTCGTTAGCAGCCTTATCCACGCGTTTGGCTCTAGCCACTCTAAGCATGCCAACAGCCGCGCGAGTGAGCTAGGTATCGCAGGCTTGGTGTCGATGGTCAATGGCTGTACGGCAAACAACACCGTAGCCATCATTGTATCGGGCAGCGTTGCTCGCCAACTGGCGGAAGAGAATAATGTCTCTCCTCGCCGCTCAGCAAGCTTGTTAGACATTTTCTCATGCGTGGTGCAAGGCGTGTTGCCTTACGGTGCTCAAGTACTGCTGCTAGGTTCCGTATTCAACCTATCGCCACTTGAAGTAGTTGCTAATTCTTACTACTGTTTTGCATTAGCGATAGCGGCTGTTGTCGCGGTATTTATCAAACATCCCGCGCGTCAACCTGTAGTGCAAACCGAAAACTAACGACAAATACCGAAAAGGCTCCGATGGAGCCTTTTTACTTTCTTCTTTATTTTCCTTGCTGCGAGCAGATTTACTTCAAAGCTGAACGCAAACTTTGCGCACTGTGTAAAGGAATCGCAAATCGATGCGCCACATCGCGTAGAGCTTCCACCTGAGCCGCGTTACTGATTGCTAATTTGCCTGCCACATCGAAGTGGTTATTCTCAAACCCCACTCTCACATCGAATCCAAGTAACATCGCACTCGCTAAACAGTCTTGCTCTCGCGCGCCAAAAGCACAAATGGCACATCGAATTTCTTCCTCGACAAAACGCGCCAAATTCAAACCTCGTAAATCCCATGGTGAAGACTGCTGAGCTTGGTGATAACGCCCCAACACCACTAATGCATGCTGATGCGTTTTAGGTAACACGCCCGCATCACGCAGTTGAAAATAACGTTCAATGTCGGTTGTATCGTAGAGAATAATTTGGCTCACGATGTTGTTTTCTGCCAACCAATGGAAAAAGGCATGCCCTTCTTTCTCACTTGCGCGATCGGGGATTAACTCCCTCAATGCGAAAGAAGCCGCTTCTGGTTTCACAGCTTTAACTAACGCCATCTGTTGTGGCGGAGAATACAAGCCCACCGCCTCTGTGGTGAGCTGAACCATCATGTTTTCTCCCACCGCTTCTTTCACGGCATGGTAAATTGCCATGTTGTCGTCGATGTCTAGTGAATGACGTCCGTTAGCGTCCCTAGCATGCAAATGGATCATGGCAGCCCCTGCTGTTTGACAAGCGATAGCCTCTGCAACCAGTTCGTCTGTTGTCATGGGTAAGTTGACGTGATCGTGCTTGGTTTTTCTTGCGCCGTTTGGAGCCACGATAATAGCGATAGGTTCTCGCAAATATTGGTTTGCTACTTCCATGTCTCCGCCACCTCTTTTAACGTCAGTGAGAGTTTACCGACTAGTTCATCAATATGATGAGACTGAATAATGAATGGCGGTGCGAGCAAAATATGGTGCCCATTAACGCCATCAATCGTTCCGCCCATTGGATAGCACATTAAGCCATTTTCCATTGCTCGCTGTTTGATGCGTTTGTCTGCCAATGTGGCTTTACTCAGCGGCGACTTGCTTTCTTTATCCGCCACCAGCTCAATGCCAAAAAACAAGCCTTTACCACGAATGTCGCCAATGTATGATAAATGGGCCAATGCAGAAGTAAGCTCATTACGCAGCAAAGCACTTTGCTGATTCACCGCCGTTAATAAATCATCTTGGAAGATGGTTTCAATGGTTGCCACGGCGGCAGCGCACGCCACAGGGTGCGCCATAAAGGTATGACCGTGTTGGAAAAAACCACTTCCATCAGCAATAGCTTGATAGACTCGATCATTCGCAACCACCGCGCCAATAGGTTGATAACCCGCACCAAGCCCTTTAGCCATGCAAACCAGATCGGGCTCTGCCTCTTCTTGCTCAAACGCAAAAAAACTGCCACTGCGCCCAACACCACACATGACTTCATCCAAGATCAATAACACATCGTATTGGTCGCATATTTCGCGAATACGTTTAAAGTAACCTTGAGTCGCAGGTACAGCTCCAGCGGTGGCTCCCACAATAGGCTCGGCGACAAAAGCCATGACATTCTCAGCCCCCAACTCAAGAATTTTTGCCTCAAGTTCATTCGCCGTTCGTAATGAGTAATCCAATTCCGACTCATGAGTCTGCTGATACCGATAAGCATAGCAAGGGGCAATGTGATGGCTCGGATGCAAGATGGGTTTGAACGGTTCACGTCGCCATTCATTACCACCGACCGCTAGAGCTCCCAACGTATTGCCGTGATAACTTTGCTGACGCGCGATGAATTGCTTCTTCTCTGGCTTACCTGATTCCACAAAGTGCTGCCGCGCCATTTTTAGTGCCGACTCCACCGCTTCTGACCCGCCACTGACTAAATACACATGGTTGAACTGCTCAGGCATGTACTGACAAATCAATTCCGCTAGTCGCTCACCGCTGTCACTAGTAAAAAATCCAGTATGAGCAAACGGCACTCGCTCGAGCTGTTCCAACATGGCTTTTTTAACGGCTTGATGACTGTGGCCAAGGTTTGATACCGCAGCGCCGCCACAAGCATCGAGGTACTGCTTTCCATGCTTATCGAATAGATAAACACCTTCACCTTTATCGATGATTGGCAGCGTGGCATGGCAATGACGGTGAAATACGTAAGACATTTGAGTCCCTTCCAATGTGTAATATTTGCACACATCATCAGGAAAAACCCCATACGTGACAAGGGAATAAATTTCACCCTCTATGAGCTTTTGGAATACCACAAACCAAAAGCACCAAAGCATTTGATATTTAAATAATAAAATAAAAATAGGCCAGCTTTTTTAAAGGCTGGCCTATGGGTAACCAAAAGCTAAAAACAGAATCGTTTACGCGTTTAGCGCCTGTTCTAAATCGGCTAGAATATCGTCAATGTGTTCAATACCCACCGATAAACGAATCATCTCTGGAGACACACCAGCTTGTTTTTGTTCTGCTTCGCTCAACTGACGATGGGTCGTCGAGGCGGGATGGCAAGCCAATGATTTTGCATCGCCAATGTTCACCAAACGCTTAAAGATTTTCAGAGCGTCATAAAAGCGCACACCTGCGTCATAGCCGTCTTTTAAACCAAACGACAAAATCGCAGAAGGCTTACCTTTCATGTATTTTTCGGCGAGATGGAAGTGTTCAGAACTTGGCAATCCGGCATAACTCACCCAACTGACTTTGTCATTCTGTTCCAAGAACTCAGCCACTTTGAGAGTGTTCTCGGTATGGCGCTCCATACGCAGCGGTAACGTTTCTAGCCCTTGCATAAGCATAAATGCATTCATCGGTGATAATGCCGATCCGGTATTACGCAATGGTACGGTACGCGCGCGCCCGATAAATGCCGCCTCACCAAACGCTTCGGTATACACCACGCCGTGGTAAGAAGGTTCTGGTTGGTTGAAAACGGGAAAGCGGTCTTTGTGCTGCGCCCAAGGGAATTTACCGGAATCCACAATCACGCCACCTAATGTGGTGCCATGCCCACCAACGTATTTAGTGAGAGAGTGAACGACGATATCCGCACCGAATTCGATGGGTTTGCACAGTACTGGTGTCGCGACGGTGTTATCCACAATCACAGGCACGCCTTGTGCGTGAGCAAGCTCCGCTACACGTTCTAAATCAATGATATTACCGGCTGGGTTACCAATGCTCTCGCAGTACACCGCTTTGGTATTTTCATCAATTAACTCAGCCAAACTTTCTGGTTTGTCATCTTTGGCAAACTTCACCTGAATCCCCTGATTTGGCAACATGTGCGCAAACAAGGTGTAAGTACCGCCATAAAGTTGCGGCGTAGAGACGATGTTATCGCCCGCTTGTGCTAACGTCAGAATCGCATAGTTAATCGCTGCACTCCCCGCACTCACGACCAACCCGGCAATGCCGCCTTCTAACGCCGCCATGCGCTTTTCCAGAACGTCGTTAGTCGGATTCATGATGCGAGTGTAGATATTCCCCGGTACTTCCAAGTTAAACAGATCAGCGCCGTGCTGCGCGTTATCAAACTCGTACGCGACCGTTTGATAAATCGGTGTCGCGACAGATTTAGTGGTAGGGTCAGTTTCGTAACCAAAATGGATGGATAGCGTTTCGTCTTTCATGTTCTTCCTTGAGCGTCATCGAGATAAATCGTGGACTTATCATGCCGACTTTTTAACCACAGAACCTCGTTATGGGTCACATTGCCCAAGTCCTGAAACGTTTATGAAATGGGAAAAGGTAACATTTTTGATATTCATCGATAGGTATAACTTGCGCTTGATTGAAAGTCTTTAATCTTGTTGATAATCCTCCTTCAATATGAACTAAAGTGAATGTGACCTATTGAGTTCTCAAACTCATTGAGATGGGGGCAATAGGCAAAAACCTTACTCTGTATGGAGATGACCGATGAACAAAAACTGGATCCCCATTGCCCTCTCTGGGCTTGCTTTAACGGGGTGTTTTTCTGAAGAAGCGAAAGAAGTAGAAGCCGTCGCCGAGCCGCTAAAAGTAACCGCCGCAGACAAAATTTATTATGGTGGCGACATCCTAACCATGGCAGGCGATAAGCCAGAGTACGCCGAAGCCGTCGCCACATTAGGCGAGAAAATCATTTATGTCGGCAGCAAAGATGGAGCGATGGAACACAAGTTCGGTAAAACACAGTTGATCGACTTAAAAGGCAGAACTATGTTGCCTGGCTTTGTTGATCCGCACAGTCATGTGTATGGTGTTGGTCTGCAAGCCATGGTCGCAAACGTGCTGCCATCTCCTGATGGCGAAGCCGATACCGTGGCGAGAATCATCGAAACTCTGAAAAATGCCGCGAACAATGATACGCAACGCCTATTCATTGAGAAAACGGGTTGGATTTTAGGTTTTGGTTACGACGACGCCCAACTGGATTACTACCCTACCAAAGCGGATCTCGATAAAGTCAGCACAGATAAGCCTGTATTAATCATCCATACTTCGGGGCATTTGAGTGTCGCGAACAGTAAAGCGTTAGAGCTAGCAGGTATCACATCAGAATCGGAAGATCCAAAAGGTGGCATTATCCGCCGAATGGAAAACAGCCAAGAACCAAATGGTGTTCTAGAAGAAAACGCGCACTTTGCAATGCTGTTCAACCTCAATAAGTTGATTGATTCTGAACTTCAAGATCGCATGTTAGAAGCCTCGCAAGGTATGTACGCGAAATATGGCTATACCACGGCTCAAGAAGGACGAGCAACATCAGAAGGTTATGAAGCGATGAAACGCGCGTCGAAAAACGACAAACTGATGATCGACTTGGTTGCGTACGCCGATATGGTATCGAGCAGTGATTTTATGGACTCGGAATACAACACGCCAGAGTACACCAACCATTTCCGCATCGGTGGCGTAAAGCTGAACTTTGATGGCTCTCCACAAGGTAAAACGGCATGGCTAAGTCAGCCTTACTTCCACCCACCACATGGACAAGATAAAGACTACGCTGGCTACCCAACTTTCGAAGATCAACAAGCTTACGATTACGTAGAAACAGCCTTTAAAAATGAATGGCAAGTGCTGACGCATGCCAATGGTGACGCAGCGATCGAGCAATTTATCAACGCAGTGACCAAAGCAAATGAAAAGCTAGGAAAGCAAGACCGCCGACCTGTACTCATTCACGGCCAAACCATGCGCCAAGACCAAGTGGATCGCTTAGCGGCGCAAGGCATCTTCCCTTCTCTATTCCCAATGCATACTTTCTATTGGGGTGACTGGCATGTGGACTCGGTACTCGGCCATCCTCGTGCCGATTTCATTTCACCAACTCAAGCGGTGAGAAAAGCGGGGTTAAAATTCAGTACACACCATGACGCACCTGTGGCGCTGCCAAGCTCATTCCGAGTATTGGATGCGACCGTCAATCGCACCACCAGAACCGATAAAGTACTGGGGCCAGATCAGCGCGTTGACACGTATACCGCACTGCAAGCCATGACGATTTGGCCGGCTTACCAACACTTTGAGGAGTCGTATAAAGGTTCTATCGAGGTGGGTAAGAATGCGGATTTAATCATCCTCGATAACAACCCGATGAAGATTGAACCTAAGGCGCTAAAAGACCTAAACGTGGAAGAAACCATCAGCAGAGGTCAATCGGTTTATCAACGACAGTAATCCAAAATAAAACACCGCCGCTATCGAGGCGGTGTTTTCTATCTGACTCACCAAGCACTTTATCTATTTGCTCGCCACTTGCTGTAATAACCAAGTACGAAACTTGTTTGTGGACTGGCTTCGTGTGTTCATGATCAAGTAGTATCCTGCATTGGCTGGAACCGGCTGAAAGGGAGAAACTAAACGCTCTGTTGTCAATTCATCCTCAATCAGTGCCATTCGTGCCATCGCAATCCCAACTCCTGCTTCCGCTGCAGACATCGCCATATCCGTTCGATTAAAAAAGTGTCCAACATCGGTTTTAAAGTCTAATCCCATTGCTGACGCCCAATATAGCCACTCATAGTCACGCGTCGCTTTTTCCCATGGCATCGCATCGTGTAGTAGCGTCGCCTCCTGCCATTTCTTCACAGACATTGAGGATTCTTGTTCATCAAAAGGCGCTTTTAGCCAACCATGATCCTCAAGGTACTTCGGACTCATTACGGGCAGCAGTTGCTCATCCAAAATCAACTCCGCGTTAGCATTTCGGTAAGGATGAAGACCATAGTCTATCGCGACGTCATAGTCTTTTATCTCACTATTCACTAACGCACCTTCCGCGAAGATTTGCACTTGGATATCCGGGTTCTCGTGATGAAAACTTTCCAGCTTTGGGACTAACCATTTAAAAGCAAAAGAAGGCGTTAATTTTAAGCGAATCTCATTGGTGTGCTTTTCTACTTTGAGCTCATCAAGCAGTTTGCTCAGCTCGGAAAAGTGAAACTGCGTCGCTTGGTGTAGCTGAGTGCCTTTAGCGGTTAAACGAATACCGCGGGAATGGCGTTCAAATAAAGTAAAACCTAATAACTCTTCCAAATGAATAATTTGTTGGCTCACGGCTCCCGTAGTGAGGTGCAAAAACCTAGCCGCGCCAGTAAAGCTGTTGTGTTCCGCGACTTGGCTAAACAGACACAAGCCACTTATTAAATTACTTCTCATCCTTGAGCCTATAGTTTTTCTAAACGCTGTATGTAATTTATATCGATTGTTAACAAAAGGTAAAGAAAAGAAACTAACCACTCTGATAAATGTGTGGAGTACATCAATGGAAGTCATCGTATTAGGCAGCGGCGTCATCGGCTTAACCTCTGCTTGGTATTTATCTCAAGCAGGCTATCAAGTTACCGTTATTGACCGTCAACCAAGCAGTGCAATGGAAACAAGTTTCGCCAATGCTGGGCAGATCTCGTATGGCTATTCTTCGCCTTGGGCTGCGCCTGGTGTTCCTATTAAAGCCATAAAGTGGTTAATGGAAGAGCATGCTCCACTCAAAATCAAGCCAACCCTCAATGCCGATATGATCAGTTGGGCAAGTAGGATGGTGGCCAATTGCACCCTGTCTCGCTATCAAGTCAACAAAGCTCGCATGCTTTCTATCGCTAACCACAGCCGTATGTGTCTGGAACAATTACGTCAAGAACATGCCATTGAATATCAAGGTCGCCAGTTCGGCACCTTGCAAGTATTTCGAACGCCTCAACAGCTGCAAGCCATTGAAAAGGATATGCAGCTTCTAGAGCAAAGCGGGACTCGGTTTGAGTTGATGGACGTAGAACGCTGCATTGAACAAGAACCTGGACTGGATCTTGTGAAAGATAAACTGGTTGGTGGCTTGCATCTGCCAGATGACGAAACAGGCGATTGCTATCAGTTTTGCCAACAACTAACAGAGCTCGCTAAGGCCCATGGCGTGAGGTTCGAGTTCGACACCGAAGTAAGCAATTGGGTTACAGTAGGCAAAAAGATCATAGGTGTCCAAACGAATCGAGGACAGTTTAAAGCGGACCAATATGTGGTTGCCTCTGGCAGCTATTCTACAGCGCTACTCAAGCAACTCGACATTGAGATTCCTGTCTATCCAGTAAAAGGCTATTCGCTCACCATCCCAATGGAAGATGAGCACTTCTCTCCTCGCTCTACTGTGATGGATGAAACCTATAAAGTCGCCATGACTCGGTTTGATGACAGAATTCGCGTAGCGGGCACCGCAGAATTAGCAGGGTTTGATGCCTCCCTTCCGCAAAAACGAAAAAATACCATCGAAATGGTCATCCGTGATCTTTTCCCTCGCTGCGGCGACTTTAGCCAAGCCGAGTTTTGGAGTGGCTTTAGACCAATGACGCCTGATGGCACACCGATTATTGGCGCAACTAAATACGATAACCTTTTTACTAACACCGGACACGGCACTCTGGGTTGGACGATGGCTTGTGGTTCTGGCCAATTGCTAGCGAGCATTATGGCTGGCGAAAAAGCGAAAGTGATGGATGACACAGAGCTTAACCTTTGCCGTTATGCATAAGGACATATCTGCATAAAAAACAAACAGGCCTTTACTCTACAAAATGCATAACATTTGGCATTTTTAACTCATCAAATATGCAGCACATTTTAATGACAATATGCTGCATATTTAATCATCAGACAAATCTTCTACCCCAAAGGAGCAAATAAGCAACAAGAACTAAATTTTAACAATCACTCTCCATTCTGTGTTCACCATCACGCTACAAAGGATTTATAGCCAAAAAAGTTAACAATTGCATTACATAAAGGGTAATGTATTGTGTGAAAAACAACCACAAACACAACTAACAGGGAAAATACTCATGCAGTCATTAGTTGATTTTCTGAATGGAATTATTTGGAGCCCGGTACTGATCTATTTGTGCCTTGGTGCAGGTTTGTTCTATTCAATCATGACGCGTTTTGTACAAATTCGTCACTTCTTTGAGATGTGGCGCTTATTACTTTCAGGGAAGAGTTCAACAAAAGGGATATCGTCATTTCAGGCACTTGCCGTTTCACTATCTGGCCGTGTAGGTACAGGTAACATTGCTGGTGTTGCTGCCGCTATCGGTTTCGGTGGCCCAGGCGCCGTATTCTGGATGTGGGTCGTTGCCTTCTTTGGCGCTGCAACCGCATACGCAGAGTCGACACTTGCACAAATCTATAAAGAAGAAGACGAAGGTGAATTCCGTGGTGGTCCTGCTTACTACATTGAAAAAGCAATGGGACAAAAATGGTACGCTTGGATCTTCGCTATCGCAACCATCTTTGCATGTGGTGTTCTACTTCCAGGCGTTCAATCGAACAGCATCGGTAACGCAGTAGAAGCAGCATTTGGCTCAGGTGACATGATTGAAACCGCTATTGGTACCTTCAGTTTTGCTAAAATTTTCACTGGTACGGTTGTCTGTGTCATTCTGGCCTTCATCATCTTCGGTGGCGTAAAACGTATTGCGAACTTTACCCAAATCGTTGTGCCATTTATGGCGCTGGCTTACATCATCACTGCATTTGTCATCATCCTTCTAAACATTGGTGAGGTTCCACGCATTTTCGGCATGATCATTGGTGACGCGTTCACACCAATGGCAGGTGTTGGTGCGGCAATCGGTTGGGGTGTAAAACGTGGCGTTTACTCCAACGAAGCAGGTCAAGGTACAGGTCCTCACGCTGCAGCTGCAGCGAGTGTTGATCACCCAGCTCAGCAAGGTCTTGTTCAATCTTTCTCTATTTACATCGATACACTACTTGTGTGTTCAGCAACCGCGTTTATGATTCTTATCACTGGCGCGTACAACGTAAATGGTGCAGTTGAAGGTACGTTCCTAATTCAAAACCTACCGGCTGATATTGGTGCGAATGGTCCTGTATTTACGCAAATGGCGATCGAAAGTGCGCTACCTGGTGTGGGTAAGCCATTCATCGCAATCGCACTCTTCTTCTTTGCGTTTACGACCATTCTGGCTTACTACTACATTGCAGAAACGAACATTGCTTACATTCGTCGTACATTCAAAGTAAATGGGCTGATGTTTATTCTGAAAGTCATCATTATTTCATCCGTGTTCTACGGAACCGTGAAAACCGCCAACTTAGCCTGGGCGATGGGTGATGTAGGTGTAGGTCTAATGGCATGGCTTAACATCGTCGGTATTTTGATCATCTTCTTTATGTCGAAACCAGCTCTCAAAGCATTGAACGATTACGAAGAACAACAAAAACGTGGTGTGACCGACTTTACATTCAACCCTGTAGCGCTAGGCATTAAAGGCGCAGATTACTGGGAAGATAAGTACAAGCGTAAAACGGGTAAGGCACCAACGGCAGACAACAGTACTACAGAAACTGTTGAACAACCATCAACATAGCCTTAACGCATAAACAAGAAAAAGCAGTGGTCCGTTTAAGGGCATAAAAAAGGGGATTAACCATTGGTTAATCCCCTTTTCTGTATTATGTGTAAAGGATTAAGCAGCGACAGCTTCAATTTTACGAGCGATTTTTGCTTTACCTACAGGTAGAACTTCACGACCAAATTCGTTGTTTAGTACTTGCGCCATTGCGAAGTAAATTGCACTTGCGCCACAGAAGATACCTTCGAAGCCAGCGATAGCACCGATCACTTCGCTACCAGTGAAATCACGAGCAGCAAGCAAGAAGAACAAGATAGTTAGAGAACCAAATACCACTTGCTTCGCTGTTGGGTAGCATAGAGAACCAATGAACATGAAACCAGTGAAGATGCCCCAAAGCGCTAGGTACCAACCCATAAAGCTTGCTGGGCTTGCAGGAAGACCCATATGAGGCATTACGATCAAGCCTACTAGTGTTAGCCAAAATAGACCGTAAGAAGTAAACGCAGTTGTGCCGAACGTGTCGCCGCGTTTAAAGCACATGATGCCAACGATTACTTGGCTAAGGCCACCGTAAAAGATGCCCATCGCTAGAATCATAGAGTCAATTGGGAAAAATCCTGCGTTATGAATATTGAGCAGAATAGTGGTCATACCGAAACCCATTAGACCTAGCGGTGCTGGGTTAGCCAGTTTTGTCGACATGTACAAATACCTTTTTTCAAAAATGTTGATAAAAAATGCGCGCGAATTTTAATGGGCCCCAGAACAAAAGAGAAAAACTGTTATTGAAAACTTAGATTCCATAAATAAGCAAACGCTCAAATAAAAAAAGACCCCGCTAAAAAGCAGAGTCTTTATAGATGGTTAGACTACTTTTCAATCAACTACAGGCAAGAGATCTCGTCCCAGAACCAGTTACTTTGCGTTGGGCTTTCCCACACTCCAGGGCCGTTTTTTGCGACAAAGCATTTGTTTTGGTACGTCACTTTATCGCCGTTAGCGACTTGCGTTACGCCCGGCTCCCACTGAATAAAATTACCTGTCACTGGTGGTTCTGGCTCGGTTACTGGTGGCTCAGGTTCTGTGACGGGCGGTTCTGGCTCAGTCACCGGCGGTTCAGGTTCCGTTGTTGGCGGCTCTGTCGGAGTGCCTGAGACCAACTTCCACGGGTCACCTTGCGTGGGTTCATTACCTTGTGACCACCATTTCGCTTCATAAACAGCACCTTGGTAAGAGACTTGATCACCTGTGTTATACACTTTACCTGCATCCCAAGCCGCCACGCCACCTACAGGTGGATCGACCGGATCAACAGGGTCTAGTTTTTCAACCACACGAACTTCTGGCCACCCCGCATGAGATTGGTAAAAGTTAGTTACACACTTCTCATAATCACCCGCAACTAGCGCAGAGTAAGCCGTTTGGAAACCAACCAGCTCACATTCAAATGAGTGACCTCCCGGACGATCTGAGTAGTATTTCCAGTTACCATCCCAGTTGGTGTAAAGCACGTCTGTCGCACCATTTAGGTTCAGACTGCCGTAAGGCGTCTGCTGCCAACAAGTGTTTGTTTCATCAGCTTCAATTGGAATTTGATAATGGGCGGCAAGACCTTCCCAATAACGAATACGGTTAACAGGTTGACCTTTATCCTTGTTTTGCTCACCACACTCAATACCACCATTGATCACGTTGATGGTGGTACCAAAGCCGTAACCAATGCCAGCATCAAGCTCACGCTGTGAAGGCACCCAAGTACGGTCAATCACATGCAGCATTGCAGGTTTCGGTGCTTGTGGAGTTAGGAAGAACCAGATAGCCGATGCCAAGTTCAGCCATGAATCCGCAACCAAGCCTGGATTTTTTAGCAATACAGATGCATCACCATCAAACATCACTTCAGAGAACGCGCCATAGTTAAAATGGTAAGAAAGCTGTTTAGCACCACGTCCAAAGTAACCTTGTCCTGGTTCACATGGCCAACGCTTATTTTGCCAGTCATTCTGACCACAACCTGTCGTGTAACCTTCTTGACCTTCTGACCAGCCCATTTCACGCACATGAACCAAAGCTTGCTGCCACTCTTCCAATCCAAGAGGGTTATCCGATACGTTATCAATCGAAATATGACCACCAGTTTCCTGCGCAAAGTGAGCAAAGGCAGTCACGATCGATTTTTTACAAATCGCATCCGAATCTCGACCATCCGTGTACTCACCACAGAATGCTGGGAACTTACCAATTGCACGCAGGAAACGCGTGTAAGTGTATTCAGGTGCCGCCATTTGAGTCAGGAAGTCCCACTCACTTTCAGGGAACACACGCTCTACACGCTTCACGTTTTCTGGATTGGTTGCCGCTCCAGGAACAATCGCCTCCACCACTGAGTTCGGGCGCGTCTCTAATGCTTGTGACCAAATGGCATACATAGGGTCAGAGGTTTTGCTTTGCTCTACGGCTTGAACGTCACCACGAGCAATGACATAACCGTTTGGATTCTGCGGATCGGGCTGGATATTCATACTCGCATTCGCTTGTGCAGCTAGGACACAACTCAATGCAAGAGGAAGATGTTTGAGTGCAAACATGTCTAGTCTCCGGATTTTAACAATACAATATACAAGGAATAACTAGACATATAGTGGATCATATATACAAAACGCCGAGCTAAGTGCGTTGATTCTGCGAGACAAAATGAATAAATAAGTCCTCGCACACATTTTGTCACAAGAAAAATGTTACCTTGACTCAAAAGAAAAGCGGAGACCCAATGAGCCTCCGCTTTATGATATTTCTATCTTTATTGTTCTGCCGAAACCACGTCTAGCTGCGCGGTTGATTTTTGTTTAGACAACACAAAATAAACCACACACTGGGCAACAATGGCGGCAAGCACAATCACTGGCGAGGCGTTGATTCCAGCTAAAAGGAAACACCCTAATGCAATCATTCCATTGAGTAATGCGTAAGGTAACTGAGTTCGGAAGTGCTCATACTGCTCACACCCTGCCCCTGTCGACGACAGAATCGTGGTTTCAGAGATTGGAGAACAGTGATCGCCAAACAGGCCACCAGATAACACCGCACCAATACAAACTAACAATGGAGCATCAATCGCGACGGCCGTTGGGATCACTAGTGGCATCATGATGGCAAATGTCCCCCAAGATGATCCCGTAGCGAACGAAATAATACCAGCAAGCAAAAAGGCGACTGCTGGCAATAGCCAATACGGGAAACCGGCTTGAGCTTGTTCAGCAATGTATGCAGCTGCACCTAATTCTTTCCCAACCGAGCTAAGTGCCCAAGCCAATACCAAAATCACGGCTACAGACATCATGTTCGACATCCCTTTTAGGTAAACCTGAATGCCATCAGAGAGTTTTCTTACGCCATAAAACGCCATCAGCGCGATCAAAGTAAAGGCTGCGAAGAAATATGCCGAAGAAAGTGCAGCCCTGAACGTTGAGCCTGCTACTTTTTGAAATGGAAAACCGTGTGGTACGAGGATGGTACATAAAACCACCAGCATAACGAGCAAAGGTGCCCATACAAAACTAGATTTTGCATTTTTATGCGTAAACACATTCATGGACTCCTGCACTTTCCCAAAGTCGGAACCCTGCTCTGCTAGTTGTTCAGCCTTCGCCATCGGTCCGAAATCTAATTTGAAGAAAGAGACAATCGGCACAATCGCGATCGCAAGAAAGGCGTAAAACTGATACGGGATCGCACCAATGAAAGCATCCCAATCACTCATAGTGACATTCAGGGCAGTAAACTCTTTTTGAATCAACCCCATGATGTAAACACCCCATCCGATAAAAGGAATCAAGATTGCGACCGGAGAGGAAGTCGAATCGATAATAAAAGCTAATTTTTGGCGTGATACTTTTAACTTATCAAATAAAGGGCGAAAAACAGGACCAACAATCAACGGTGTACCAAGGTCTGAGAAGAAAATAACAACACCACCGAACCATGCGGACAGTTGAGCTTGGCACTTACTCGCCACCCATTGAGTGACCTTTTTAGCAAACGCTACACCACCGCCAGATTTCTCCATCAAGGCAACAAAGCCACCAATAAAGACCAAGAGCAGAATGACGCCCGCATTGTAGCTGTCAGTTAATTGAGGCAGTAGATAGCTTTTCATCAACGCACTAAACGAGTCTAGTGGCCCTTTTTCGACAAATGTCCCTTCGAGCATAGCGACACCACTGACCACACCGGCGAATAAGCCAACAACGACATTTCTCGTCGTCAGCGCGAGGAAAAGAGTAATAAGGATGGGAATGAGAGAGGTAACTTCAGCCTGTTCCATAGCAATACCATTTATAATATTTAAACATTCAAAGTGAATATATATTTAATTTTACCGCATGTATATATCTCCTGTAAAAAAGTTGAGTCCCCTATTCACAAATTTGAAGCACAAAAAAACCAGCCCGGAGGCTGGTTCTTATAAACTCAACAGTCTAGAGGAAAATTATTCCCACTCGATTGTCGCTGGTGGCTTACCTGAAATATCGTAAACAACACGTGAGATGCCATCAACTTCGTTGATAATACGGTTAGATACCTTACCTAGGAAGTCGTATGGTAGATGCGCCCAGTGTGCCGTCATAAAGTCGATGGTTTCTACTGCACGCAGTGATACAACCCAGTCGTATTTACGGCCATCTCCCATTACACCTACAGATCGAACTGGTAGGAATACCGTGAACGCTTGAGATACTTTGTCATATAGGTCTGCAGCGTGCAGCTCTTCAATGAAGATAGCATCAGCACGACGTAGCAAGTCACAGTATTCTTTCTTGATTTCACCAAGAACACGAACACCTAGACCTGGACCTGGGAATGGGTGGCGGTAAAGCATGTTATAAGGCAGGCCTAGCTCTAGACCAATCTTACGAACTTCATCTTTGAACAGCTCACGTAGTGGCTCAACAAGACCCATTTCCATTTCATCTGGTAGACCGCCCACATTGTGGTGTGATTTTATCACGTGCGCTTTACCAGTCTTAGATGCCGCAGACTCGATTACGTCTGGGTAGATGGTACCTTGCGCTAGCCATTTTGCATTTTTCAGCTTTTTCGACTCTTCATCGAATACATCTACGAATACGTGGCCGATTGTCTTACGCTTCTCTTCAGGGTCAGACTTGCCTTTCAGTGCTTCAAGGAAACGATCTTCTGCATCAACTTTGATGATGTTTAGGCCGAACTTATCGCCAAACATATCCATCACTTGTTGACCTTCATTTAAACGAAGTAGACCGTTATCAACAAATACACACGTTAGCTTGTCGCCAATTGCGCGGTGCACCAGCATCGCAACAACAGATGAATCCACACCACCAGATAAGCCTAGGATAACTTCGTCGTCACCCACTTGCTCTTTAATGCGAGCAACCGCGTCTTCGATGATAGATTCCGATGTCCATAGACGCTCACAGCCACATACGCCAAGAACAAAGTTCTCAAGCATTTGTAGGCCACCTTTTGTGTGTGTCACTTCTGGGTGGAACTGAACGCCGTAGTATTTCTTCTCTTCGTTCGCCATCGCAGCATAAGGACAAGTATCTGTCTCACCAACTTTTACGAAATCGGCTGGGATCTCTACTACTTTGTCGCCGTGGCTCATCCAAACGTCTTGAGTTGCTTCAAGATCTTTAAATAAGGCACATTCACCAGAAACTTTAACCTGAGCGTAGCCAAACTCACGTTCGTTAGAGCCTGCTACTTTGCCACCTAGTTGTTCCGCCATAGTTTGCATGCCGTAACATACGCCAAGTAAAGGAACACCAGAGTCAAATACATATTGAGGCGCGCGTGGAGAGTTCTCTTCCGTTACGCTTTCTGGACCGCCAGATAGGATAATGCCATCTGGGTTGAATTCGCGAATATCCGCTTCTTCTACATCCCAGCTCCATAGTTCACAGTAAACGCCGATTTCACGTACGCGGCGTGCTACTAATTGAGTGTACTGAGAACCGAAGTCCAAGATCAGAATACGTTGGTCATGGATATTTTTAGTCATTTTGAGCAGTCTTTTTAAGGCTAAGTGATTAAAACCGAGGCGAGTGTACTCGCCTCTTCTTAATGCTTCAAGGAAAAAGCAAACGTTTCCGTTAGGTAATTAGTTCCCTAGACGGTAGTTCGGCGCTTCCTTAGTAATTTGAACATCGTGTACATGAGACTCTTGCATACCTGCACCAGAGATACGTACAAATTCAGCTTTCGTACGCATATCTTCGATAGTTGCAGAACCAGTTAGACCCATGCTTGAACGTAGACCACCCATTTGTTGGTGTACGATCTCTTTTAGACGGCCTTTGTATGCGATACGACCTTCAATGCCTTCTGGTACTAGCTTGTCCGCTGCGTTGTCAGACTGGAAGTAACGGTCAGAAGAACCTTGAGACATAGCACCAAGAGAACCCATGCCGCGGTAAGACTTGTAAGAACGGCCATTGTATAGAATCACTTCACCCGGCGCTTCTTCAGTACCAGCAAACATAGAACCAACCATCACACATGATGCGCCAGCTACAATTGCTTTACAGATATCACCTGAGAAACGGATACCACCGTCAGCAATAACCGGAATACCATAATCATTAGCCACTTCTGCCGCATCTGCGATTGCAGTGATTTGTGGAACTCCCACACCCGTTACAATACGAGTTGTACAGATAGAACCAGGGCCGATACCAACTTTCACTGCGCTTACGCCAGCTTCGATTAGTGCTTTAGCACCAGCACCTGTTGCTACGTTACCACCGATGATGTCTAGATCTGGGTAAGCAGCGCGAGTTTCGCGGATGCGGTTTAGTACACCTTCAGAATGTCCGTGTGAAGAGTCGATAAGTAGAATGTCAACGCCTGCTTCAACTAGAGCAGCAACACGCTCTTCGTTACCAGCGCCAGCACCAACGGCTGCGCCAACACGTAGGCGACCACGCTCATCTTTACATGCGTTTGGTTTACGTTCTGCTTTGTGGAAGTCTTTCGCAGTAATCATACCGGTTAGTTGGAACTCATCATTCACAACCAATACTTTCTCTACACGAGCTTCGTGCATTTTCTCTTGCACTTCTTCTCGTGTTGCACCTTCTTTAACTGCTGCCAACTTCTCTTTTGGCGTCATTACTGAAGATACTTTCTTAGAAAGGTCCGTCACAAAACGAACGTCACGACCAGTGATAATACCAACAAGCTCATTGCTCTCAGTGACAACAGGGAAACCTGCAAAACCATGCTTTTCAGTGAGTGCAACAACATCAGCGATGGTCGCGTCAGGGTTTACTGTAACCGCGTCAGTCACCATACCAGCTTCGAACTTCTTAACTTTACGAACTTCGGCTGCCTGCTGCTCAATAGACATGTTCTTGTGGATAAAGCCAATGCCACCCTCTTGCGCTAGCGCGATCGCTAGACGAGCTTCAGTAACAGTGTCCATAGACGCTGAAATCATTGGGATGTTTAGGGTGATGTTCTTAGTTAGCTGAGTGCGAAGATCAGCTGTGTTTGGGAGAACGGTGGAGTGTGCTGGCACAAGTAGTACGTCATCGAATGTCAGCGCTTCTTTGGCAATTCTTAGCATTTGCAATATCTCACAATTAGAGGAGTAAAAAGAACAATCCAATCTCATCGTTTCGCATAATGAGGGTAACCTGTGTCAGCAACAAGCTACATTTGGATTAGATATTGCGGAGGGATTATACGGTTAACGCAATCGCTTGACCACAAGTTTTTTAATTTTTTTCTTGCAATTACCCCCTTGCTATGTATTATATTGCCGCTAATTTCCATACTCACGTCTAAGAGATTAGCTGTGCTCTCCAAGACCAATCAAAACATCTTTACTGTTTCTCGTCTCAACGCAGAAGTTCGTTTACTCCTTGAAAACGAAATGGGGATCGTTTGGCTCGTCGGAGAGATATCCAACTTTTCAGCTCCTGTCTCTGGTCACTGGTACCTCACTCTTAAAGACTCTCGCGCCCAAGTTAAATGTGCCATGTTTCGTGGTAACAATCGCCGCGTTACTTTCAAGCCCGCTAACGGTAATCAAGTCCTAGTAAAAGCTCGTCTTTCTCTTTATGAGCCTCGCGGTGACTACCAATTGATCATCGAAAGCATGCAACCGGAAGGTGACGGCCGTCTTCAGCAAGAGTTTGAAGAGCTGAAAATGAAGCTTGCCGCAGAAGGGTTGTTCGCTCAAACCAATAAGCAACCTTTGCCTGAACACCCAAAACGTGTTGGCGTCATCACATCGAAAACTGGTGCCGCGATTTACGATATCTTAGACGTATTGAAACGTCGTGATCCTTCCCTACCCGTTGTGATTTATCCGACAGTGGTACAAGGTGAAGATGCAGCCATTCAAATCGCACAAGCCATTGGTCGCGCTAACAGCCGTGATGAATGTGATGTGCTAATTGTGGGCCGAGGTGGTGGTTCATTAGAAGACTTATGGTGCTTTAACAACGAGATATTAGCTCGCACGATTGCAGCAAGCCAAATTCCTATTATTAGCGCCGTTGGACATGAAGTCGACGTGACAATAGCAGATTTTGTCGCCGACGTACGCGCACCTACTCCATCAGCTGCCGCTGAGCTAGTAAGTCGTGATAACAGCCACAAAGATCAAGCTTTAGTTACCCGCCAGCATAAGTTAGCGAGCGCGATGCGTTACTACCTAGCACAGCAAAAGCAGCAATCTGCGCAATTAATGCACCGTCTAGAGAGACAGCACCCAAGCTATCGCTTGCAACGTCAGACGCAACAGTTAGATGAGTTGGACATGCGCTTACAGCGAGCGATGAGTCGTTTTATTGCCTTGCGCCAACAGCGAATCGAGCGTCAACATTATCGGCTGCAATTGAACTCTCCTGTAATACGCCTTGGTGAGCAGAAGTCGAAGCTAGAACGTGTTGAGCAAAAGCTCATGGATGCAATGGATCGCAAATTACTGACTATGCGCCATCAACTCGCGATTGCTGCAGAGAAGTTAGACACCGTCAGCCCACTAGCGACATTGAAACGAGGTTACTCAATTACTCAAACTGAGCAAGGTAAAGTAATTACGCAATCTTCAGATGTTAAGTCGGGAGATGTATTGATTACTCGATTAGCCGAAGGCGACGTTCGTTCTACCGTTAACTGAATACAAACTCTGGTTAACTGATTTTCTGGAACTCAAATCGGACACGTGATTTTGATTTGAGTTCATTACACACATTGCAAAAGTAACTCGCAGCACCGCATGCTTGCAGCTTCTCCAGCTCCACCTCACAGTCAGGGCAAAAACCTACTTTTTTAAAATCCGATTCACACTGTTCACAATGGTATTGTCCTGTCCATTCCAGTTCGACATTGCAAGTCGGGCAAATGTTCTGCTGCATATCCCGTTCCTCTCTCTAAACTAAGCAATTTCGAGTAACGCATGCTACTCAAAATAACGAACAAGTATGTTGATCTTCATCACCGCCCTAACAAGTTTCACGAGGCGATAACCATACTTGATACGTAAGATCTTATACTGATCGTCTGATATTTACTCCTTGATCAGCGATCACCCCTTAAAAGAATATTTATATAACCACACACCGAAAGCATAAGTTACATATTCTGCATTCCAATTTAAGACAGAATAAAAAACCTAATTTGAATTTAATTAAACGAAAAATTAGAATTTAATAAAAAGATCTTATTCAGAAAGCAGCATTTACATTGGTGTGCATTTCGATAGTTTGAGCGTCGAGCTCAACGAGTTTAACTTGGATAAAAGCAAACTCATTTAAATGGCTCGCATGCGTTCCACCACAAGGGATTACCGCTAATTGACCTTCCCCTAAATCGCACTTCCAATAGCGAGAATCCGTTAATCTGTCGCCGTGGCATTCCATGGTGATCATCGTATCTCTTTGAAGCCATTCAACCAGTTGGCCATTCACTTTTTCTGCAATCGCCTGGAGGTCATTCAGCATATCTGCACTGTTTAATCCTCTTTTACGGAGTGTTTTGCCTAAACGGTACGTATCGAGGCACTTGTCTGGAGTGACATAACTCGTAACTTGCGCATAGCTATTAAAGTCATAATAACCATGTGGGTCTTTGCGGTCTGCGTCTTTTCGCCAATAGTCTTCCGCTAGTACTTTATTCAACGCCAAATACGCTAAGTGTCCTGCAGTGTGGCCTCGGCTCAAAGCATTTTGATAGTCTTTATCTACCGCTAATGTCACCAAGTCATTAATTGCAAGTGATTCCGTACGTGATAAAACATGCACGACGACAAACACCCAACCTTCAGCATCACGCTTTACAGGAATGTCACTACCCACATACAGAGCACCACTTTCCTGCTCCACTGCTCCAACTTGGCAATCTACCACGTCATGCTCAGCCCAATTCACCTTCAACGTTCCTTTGTCTGCAGGGTGATCCGGCCATATGTGACTAACGGGATGGAACGGCGTGACATCTGTAATAACGTAAGTCACTTCTTCCGTAGATTGAACGAGCTGTATTTGTGCTTCTAATTGCCATATTTGATGACAAAAACGAGTCTTTGTTGCTGTGATAGTCATTTTTACGATTACTTTTGATAAAAAAATACCCAAGTAGAAACTTGGGTATTCGAATTTCATTATTTATTGCGGTTTTTCACCATCGACATCATACGCTTACGTTTACGCTCTTGTGATAGCGTAAGCTTATTCGTACGATTCTCGTATGGGTTATCACTGTTGTGGAAGTTAATGCGAATCGGTGTTCCCATAATTTCCAGAGACTTACGGAAGTAGTTCATCAGATAACGTTTATACGAATCTGGCAATTCACGAACCATGTTACCGTGGATAACAACGATCGGTGGGTTGTAACCACCTGCGTGTGCGTATTTGAGTTTGATACGACGACCACGAACCATTGGCGGCTGGTGATCATCCACTGCCATCTTCATGATACGCGTCAGTACTGACGTACCCACACGCGTTGTCGCCGAGTTATATGCTTCTTGGATAGATTCAAACAAGTGACCAACGCCAGTACCGTGCAGCGCAGAGATAAAGTGGATACGCGCGAAGTCGACGAATCCTAAACGGCGGTCCAGTTCTTTCTTCACGCTTTCTTTCACGTCACTGTCTAGGCCATCCCACTTGTTAACGGCGATGACAATTGAGCGGCCAGCATTCAGTGCAAAACCAAGCAAGCTTAGGTCTTGATCTGAAATATTTTCACGTGCATCAATCACCAGTAGAACGACGTTTGCATCTTCTACCGCTTTCAGCGTCTTAACAACAGAGAACTTTTCAACCGTTTCATTGATACGACCACGGCGACGAACACCTGCGGTATCAATTAGTACGTATTCGCGTCCATCACGCTCCATCGGGATGTAGATAGAATCACGCGTCGTACCAGGCATATCGTATACAACCACACGTTCTTCACCCAGAATACGGTTAGTCAGTGTCGATTTACCTACGTTAGGACGACCGATGATCGCCAACTTAATCGGCTGCTCTTGAAGGCGCTTGAATTCAGCTTCTGCGTCTTCTTCAGTGTAATCTTCAACAAGAGGCTCTTCGTCTTCGAATCCAGTCAGGTCTTCAATCTCACCTTCTTCAGATTCACTTGTTAATAGATCATCAAAGAATGGAGATAAAGCACGCTCAAGCAAAGCGGTCACACCACGGCCATGAGCGGCCGCAATCTGGTACATATCATCCACGCCGAGCTGCCAAAAATCAGCACACGCCGCATCGGCATCAATACCATCTATTTTGTTTACCACCAGCATCGCTGGCTTTTCAATTTTACGCAGATGCGCAGCAATTGCTGCATCTGAAGGAGTCAGACCAGCACGACCGTCAACAAGGAACAATACAACATCAGCCTCATCAATCGCGGCTAATGACTGTTCTGCCATCTTTGTTTCCACGCCTTCTTCTGTGCCATCAATACCGCCGGTATCAATCACAATGAATTCGTGCTCTTCACCAAGTCTCGCCTGGCCATACTTACGGTCTCGCGTTAGGCCTGGAAAGTCCGCAACCAACGCGTCACGAGTGCGAGTCAATCGGTTAAATAGTGTAGATTTACCTACGTTCGGACGCCCTACTAGAGCTACAACAGGTACCATAACAACCTCTACAATAATCTTTCTTCTGTAGTTATAGGTAACGACTTGCTCGATGCCAAATCAAACCAGCTTTTTACCTATAACCACGTCAGGGTTAATAAATTCAAACAACAAAACGGCTCCTAGCTGTCACCAGCCAGGAGCCGAATGTGAATTATATCACGATATTATTCGTTAATGGTTAGTTTCTTTACATCGCCGTTGCGAGTTGTAATCACATAACCATCCGACAATAACGTCGGGCCAACGGCCAAGCCGCTATCATCGATAAACTGCTGTGCAACAAATTCGCCCGTTGAGCGATCCATCCAGTGAAGGTAACCAAGCGTGTCACCGACAACGAGATAATTGCCGACAATAACTGGCGCTGTAAGTTGTCGGTGCTCAAGCAAGCTGTTTTCCCACAACTCAGTCCCACTTCGTGAATCAACGGCAACAACATGATCTTTTTCCGTTATCACAAAGATGCGGCTACCATCTGTAGAAATGTCTGTTGCAGATGAGTAATTACGCTTCCAAATCGGGTTCGCTGAACGCAAATCAATGGCGATAAGTTGACCATTGTATCCAATGGTGAAAAGAGTACCGCCTAGCACAATTGGCGATGAATCAACGTCAACCAAACGATCAATTTCTGTCGCGCCTTTTGGCGTACCAACAGGCTGTTGCCAAATCAGCTGACCACGCTCAACGATAGCAGCTGCGAGTCGGCCATTTGCCGTTCCCCAAAATACACCGCCGCCAATTGCAGTCGGAGTACTGTCGCCACGTAAAGTTAGGTTCGGCACTTCTGTACTCAATGCCCAGCGTTGCTCACCTGTACTCTCATTAAGGGCAATCAACATGCCTCGGCTAGTATTGATGATAATAAGGCCTGAATCTGCAACTGGCTTCGCCAGTACCTCACCACCAACTTTCACACGCCAAACAACTTCACCTGTTTCTTGGTCAAGAGAGATGACTTCACCATTCTCAGAGCCAATATAAAGGTTTCCGTATGCTGCTGTGATACCACCAGAGAGACGAGCAATGACATCTTCTTCTAGGTCCGTTTGCCAACGTTGTTTACCGTTTTCAGGATCCAGCGCTTTTACTAAGCCATCGCGACTTGCCACGAACAATGTATCATTCGCAAATACAGGGGATAGCTTTGAAAAGTAATGACCAACACCATCGCCAACTGATGTGCTCCACTCACTACTGGTTGTAAATTCACTGTCTACCTGAGGTAGTGACGCCATTACAATGGTATCTTTCTCACCAGCACAACCGGCAAGAATTCCCATTGTTAACACCCCTAACAAGGCTTTGTTAAAGACTCTTTTCATCCAATGCGGTCCTTATTTCGCCAGATCGTCCAATTTCATTTGTAGCGTCGGGCTTGCGTCTGCCGCTTGCTGAGCTTCAGTATACGCAGCGTATGCGGCATCTTTGTCACCTTGGCGAATCGCAATATCGCCACGAAGTTCAGCAATACGCCCTGTCCATGCTGCATCAGTGACGTTACTTAGCTCAGCCGTTGCAGCGTCAAAGTTACCCATTTCCGTTTCAATGCGTGCAATACGGTAACTAATCAATGGTAATAGCGCAGCATCTTGAGTGTTGCTTTGCGCCCACTTCAATTGCTCTAATGCAGCAGAAAGATCTTGAGCTTCAACTTGTGCTTTAGCAAGTTGTAGCGCAGCCAATACTGAATATTCTTTTACTTCATTTGACTCAATGAAAGCTTTCACGTCAGCTTGAGCATCAGTACCTTTATCTTGCAAAGCATTCATTGCTGTCGTGTAGCTTTGAGAAGCTGCTTCACTCGCCTGAATCACAGAATCCTGGTAGTAACGCCAGCCAAATAAACCACCTAAGCCAACAACCGCACCGATGATGACGGCTTTGCCGTTTTCCTTCCACCAGTCTTTAATGGCTTCAACTTGTTGTTCTTCAGTATCGTAAAGTTCCACTTCCTGTCCTCTTAAAACATGTAAATGGCAGCTTAGCTGCCATTGTTCCTATTTCGTTTAAAGGCTCCACATTTGGGAGCCTTAGCTTACGAACTAGGATATAATTTTGTTAGATTACTAAAAGACTTAAATCAGTGCTGCGATCTTTTCTGCAACTTCTGCTTGGTTGTAAGTCTCTTGCTCACCACCGGCCAAATCTTTCAGTACTACGGTATTATCCGCAACTTCGTTTTCACCCAGAACTAATGCTACAACAGCACCAACTTTGTCTGCGCGTTTAAACTGTTTCTTGAAGTTACCGCCACCGAAGTGATTCATCACACGAACGCCAGGGATAGACTCACGAAGCTGCTCTGCTAGCTTCATTCCTGCCATCATGGTGCCTTCGCCTGCTGTTACTACGTAAACATCCACACTGCGACGAACGTCTGTTAGTTCTAGTGTTTCTAGCATCAGAACAAGACGCTCTAGGCCCATTGCAAAGCCAACTGCTGGTGTTGGTTTACCACCTAATTGCTCTACAAGACCATCGTAACGTCCACCGCCACAAACGGTGCCTTGAGCACCTAGGCTTTCAGTGATCCATTCAAATACCGTGCGGTTGTAGTAATCCAGACCACGAACTAGACGTTCGTTAACTGTGTATTCGATACCTGCGGCGTCTAAAAGTTCACATAGACCTGCGAAGTGTGCTTTAGATTCTTCACCTAAGTAATCTGAAAGGCGAGGTGCATCACCTAAAATAGCTTGAACGTCAGGGTTCTTCGTATCCAGAACACGCAGTGGGTTCGTGTGCATGCGACGCTTACAATCTTCGTCTAGCACATCAATATGTTGCTCAAGGAACGCAACCAGTGCAGTACGGTAGTCTGCGCGGTCTTCTTGAGAACCGATAGAGTTCAGCTCAAGACGAACATGTTCATTGATACCTAGCTCACGCCATAGACGCGCCGTCATCATGATAAGCTCTGCATCAACATCTGGACCATTTAGACCAAACACCTCAACACCACACTGGTGGAATTGACGGTAACGACCTTTCTGCGGACGTTCATGGCGGAACATAGGCCCCATGTACCACAGACGCTGTTCGTCACGGTTGATCAGGCTGTTTTGAATACACGAACGTACACAACCCGCCGTACCTTCAGGGCGAAGTGTTAGGCTGTCTCCGTTACGATCATCAAAGGTGTACATTTCTTTTGAAACGACGTCTGTCTCTTCACCAACAGCGCGGCTGAATAGGTTTGTTTCTTCAACGATTGGCATGCGCACTTCGTTATAACCGTATGCGCTAATTACATTTTTCACTGTGTTTTCTAGTTTCTGCCACAGTGGAGACTGAGTTGGGAGGCAATCGTTCATGCCTCGAATTGCTTGAATTGTTTTTGCCACAATACTTACCGTAATTCTCGTTGAGATTAATCTTGTACTTTAACTTCGATGCGGTTTTCGCCATTCATCATGGCTGCTTTCGCACGGATCTTAGCTTCTAGCTGATTCACAAGGTCATCGTTATCAAAGCGTTCTTTCTGGCGTTTACCATCTTCGTAGAATGCGCTCTTCTTGTTACTACCTGCTAGACCTAAGTGAGAAACTTCTGCTTCACCAGGGCCGTTTACCACACAACCGATGATAGACACATCCATTGGCGTGATGATGTCTTCTAAACGCTGCTCAAGTGCGTTCACTGTGCCAATCACATCAAATTCTTGGCGCGAGCAACTTGGGCAAGCAATAAAGTTGATGCCTCGAGAGCGAATGCGCAGAGATTTAAGGATATCGAAACCGACTTTGATTTCTTCAACTGGATCGGCAGCCAAAGAGATACGCAGCGTATCGCCGATCCCTTCAGACAACAGCATGCCTAAGCCAACAGATGACTTAACAGCGCCAGCGCGAGCACCGCCCGCTTCTGTAATCCCCAAGTGAAGAGGCTGATCGATTTTCTTTGCTAGTAGACGGTATGAATCCACCGCAAGAAAAACGTCTGAAGCTTTCACGCTAACTTTAAATTGGTCAAAGTTAAGACGATCGAGATGATCTACGTGACGCATCGCCGATTCAACCAAAGCTTCTGGCGTTGGTTCACCGTATTTCATCTGTAAATCTTTTTCCAAAGATCCACCGTTGACACCAATACGGATTGGGATGTTTTTATCGCGAGCACAGTCAACAACAGCGCGAATGCGCTCTTCATTGCCGATGTTACCTGGGTTGATACGTAAACAGTCAACACCGTACTCCGCCACTTTCAGCGCGATACGATAGTCGAAATGAATATCAGCCACTAATGGTACAGAAACTTGCTGTTTAATCAGTTTGAAAGCTTCTGCTGCGTCCATGGTAGGTACAGAAACTCGAACGATATCTGCACCGACTTTTTCTAGTGCTCGGATTTGAGCGACTGTCGCTTCTACGTCAGTCGTGCGAGTGTTAGTCATTGACTGTACGGCAATTGGCGCACCATCACCAATTGGCACATCACCCACATAAATACGCGTCGATTTACGACGAATAATTGGAGATTCGTGTTGCATAATTTTTTATAACGGTAGAGTGAATCTAGCTACTTTGCCTGAAGTATACCCAGAAAGGTCGACAGGTTCACTTGCAAATGTCATTGTAACCCCTTCCGGTGCGCCTAATATCACTTTAAACGGCGCTTTTCCGGTAAGTTCTACATCTTGTCCTGGTTTATGAGTACCACTTACCAGCGTTTTACCATTGGTGTCTTTTACTTGAATCCAACAGTCCGCTTTAAACTTCATAGTAAGAAGTGTCATGCCTTCAGGTACGACTGGCGTAGGCTGTTCCTCTTCCGCAGTTTCAATCACGGCAACAGGTTCTTCAGAATCTACGCTTGTTGTATTTTCAGTTTCAGCAAGCAGAGGATCGCTACCTTGCTCGACTGGTACTTCACTCGTTTCAACAACATCATTACTTGTTGAAACAACGTCTTCAGGAGTACTTGCGATTAACTCCTCAGCCGTCATTAAATCGATATCAGCTAACTCTTGCGCTGTGGGCTTCGGCGCTTCAACACTTGAATCCGTAACTTCCTTCGTTAGGCTATTCTCTTGCTGGTTTTGCCACCACCAAGCTGCAGAAATACCAATAATGACCAACCCGATAACCCAAGTCAGGAGCATGATACGGCTATTGTGCTTCTCATCTTTTGTTTTGCGAGAGAAACTCTGCATTTCAATTTCTTGCTCTTGTGGCTGTACATCTGCTGTCTGCTCTAACGCAGTCAAAACCATCTTCTCATCAAGGCCCACGAACTTCGCGTAAGAACGCAAGTAACCACGCGTAAATGTCGCAACTTGTTGAGACTCAAATCGGTTATTTTCAATATCTTCAATAACAGAAACGCGAAGCCTCAGGCGATCAGCAACTTGCTTTTGACTCATCCCAAGAGATTCGCGTTTGTTTTTCAGTAATGTGCCAGCTTCAATAGAAAGTGGCACTTCATTCGTATTTTCGTGTTCTGTCATAATGGTGGTATTTAATCTGTTTTAGTGGCTAACGTGGTTATGTATTTTCGTTATTGTTCTTAAGCCTCTTTAAAAGATAGCTAGCCTAAACGCGTTAACCAAAATAATAATTTTAAGAAACTCTCAGCGATTTGAGTGTGAATACCCGTTTTGCCAAAATCAGCAAAGCGTATGTGAGAAAATGCTGAGAATTATTGGTGTCATCGTTAATGTCACATATCATGATAAGCGAATGTGTAACGAAGACAAAAACTCTTTACACTCAAACTAACAGATAGCTCAAGCTTTTGTCCAAACTTTGACAAAGGAATTCGAAATTATACCCAAATAACCTCGAGTTGGAGAGTTGTCGTCATAAATCTTGGCAGAAATGCTCTTATCGATAAACAAAATAGCCAGAGCAAATGGCTCTGGCTATTTTTGAATTCCGGTCGTTTATACCGCTTTTACTTCAATGGTATCAGCACCGCGCGACGCTTTTAACATTGCAGTACGTTTAGTTCGGTCAATCACATCACCGACTAACTGACCACACGCAGCATCAATGTCATCGCCACGAGTCTTACGAACCGTTACTGTATGCTCATATTGCATCAATGTTTTTTGGAAGCGATCAATACGTGAGTTACTTGGTTTCTTGTAAGGTGAACCTGGATACGGATTAAACGGAATCAAGTTAATCTTACATGGTGTGTCTTTCATCAGCTCAGCCAGTTCACGAGCATGGTCCATGTCATCATTCACATGATCAAGAAGTACGTACTCAACCGTTACCTTACCGCGGTTTGCATTCGATGAAGCGATGTAACGACGAACTGATGCTAGGAAATCTTGAATATCCCAACGATCGTTAATTGGCATGATTTCACTACGCAACTTATCGTTTGGCGCATGAAGGGAAATTGCCAACGCGACATCGATTTTTCCTGTCATCTGATCAAGGCCAGAAACCACACCTGATGTAGATACAGTCACACGACGTTTTGACAAACCAAAGCCAAGGTCGTCCAGCATTAGCTCTAATGCCGGGATCAAGTTCTTCATGTTTAGAAGCGGTTCACCCATCCCCATCATCACGACGTTCGTAATTGGGCGGCGACCTGTTTCTTTCTCAAGACCAATTTCACGTGCAGCGCGCCACACCTGACCGATGATCTCTGAAACTTTCAAGTTACGGTTAAAACCTTGCTGTGCAGTTGAGCAGAACTTACATTCCAACGCACAACCTACTTGAGAAGACACACAAAGCGTTGCACGGTCATCTTCTGGAATGTAAACCGTTTCCACATCCTGATCACCAACGTTCATCGCCCACTTGATTGTACCATCAGAAGAGTGCTGAGCTTCTGCGACTGTTGGTGCCTTGATTTCGCACTTGTGTAAAAGCTTTTCGCGCAGCTTCTTGTTAATGTTTGTCATTTTTTCGAAGTCATCTACACCGAAATGGTAGATCCACTTCATAACCTGATCGGCACGAAACGCTTTCTCGCCGAGTTCTTCTGCGAAAAACTGACGCATGCCTTTGCGATCAAAGTCGAGTAGATTGATTTTTTCAGTGGTCATGTTGCCTCTCAATGACTGAAACAAGAATAAGGGCGCGAATTGTACAGCCTTTATGCAGCCACAACAAGGGGTGTAAAACCCTGAGTTTGCTAAGGCATTAAAATCAAAATGATTAAATTTCAAGCACCCCTTACGCTATAAGTGGCTATTACACTATCAAAAGTAAAAGCGTAGAAATCGTAAAGGGAAAAGACTAAAAATAACTCACGTTACTGGGCTTTAAAGCCCATTATATAGTCAGACTAGTTAGCATGTAAGAGATCACTTATGCAGTCAACATTGCCACTCAACTTAGGTATATGAAATGAAAAAGCCTCGGAAAGTTCCGAGGCTTTTCTGTATCAGAGCATCACTAACAAGTGAAGTATCACGCCTAATTAGCGAGAGAAAACCTCTGACTCAGGGAAGAAAAACTCAATTTCACGCGCTGCAGATTCAGGGCTATCGGAACCATGAACTGAATTGTGACGCATGCTAAGTGCGTAATCAGCACGCAAAGTGCCGCATGCCGCTTCCTCTGGGTTAGTTTTACCCATCAGCTCACGGTAACGTGCAATCGCATTTTCACCTTCCAGTACCTGAACCATAATAGGACCAGATGTCATGAACTCTTTTAGTGGAGGGAAAAACTCTTTGCCTTCATGCTCTGCATAAAAACCGCTTGCCTGATCTTCAGTCAGGTGAACCATTTTAGCAGCGACAATACGTAGGCCAGCCTTTTCAATACGGTTATAGATTTCACCAATTAGGTTTCGCTCTACCGCATCCGGCTTAATGATTGAAAATGTTCTTTCTAGAGCCATAAAGTTTCCTTTCTGTACTTGTAATAATAGTTGTGTTTTTAAAGTGACTTACTGGGTAAGAGCAGCACTCAAGCAAGAGAGTGCCGCAATCAATCTTATTTAACAGCTTGCTCATTGAGGAAACGAGCAAGCGTACGAACGCCCATACCCGTAGCTCCCGCAGCCCATTTATCAGACGCGGCTTTACGGTATGTACCCGCACAGTCGAAGTGCAACCAGCCTTTTTTGTAGTCTTCTACGAAGTAAGACAAGAATGCTGCTGCTGTGCTTGCACCCGGAGAGTAATCGCCAGAACTGATATTCGATAGGTCAGCAAAGTTTGACGGCAGCATTCCACGGTGGAAGTCAGCAAGTGGTAGCGGCCATAAACCTTCTTTTTCTTGGTTTGCCGCAGTGAGCGCTTGATGCGATAACTCGTCATCGAAACTCATTAGTGCGTGATAATCATTACCCAACGCATTCTTCGCCGCACCTGTTAGTGTTGCACAATCAATGATTAACTCAGGTTTTTGCTCACTGGCGTAGATAAGACCATCAGCAAGCACTAAACGACCTTCTGCATCGGTGTTCATGATTTCAACGGTTTTACCGTTTTTGTAGGTGATGATGTCGCCAAGCTTGAGTGCGCGACCAGAAACCATGTTCTCTGCACAACAAAGGATCAGTTTTACACGCTTGTTCAAACCACGAAGAATCGCCAGTGCAAGACCACCGGTGATGGTGCCTGAGCCACCCATGTCTGCTTTCATTGCGCTCATGAAGTTAGAAGGCTTCAAGCTGTAACCACCCGAATCAAAGGTGATACCTTTACCGACAAGACACGCGAATATTGGTGCGTTCTCGTCACCTGTCGGGTTGTAGTCTAGCTGGAGCATCGCAGAAGTACGCTCCGAACCACGGCCTACGGCGTAAATGCCTTCCCAACCTTCTGCCAACAAGTCTTTGTCTTTGACGATACGAGCTGTCACTGTGCCTTTAGGCGCAACAGATTTGATGAATTCAGCGGCCATTGTCGCTAGCTGACGAGGGGCAACTTCTTCTGCGGTTTTATTGATGATATCGCGGGTAAAATCAGTCGCAGTAATACGCGCTTGAAGCTCTGCTTGATCTTCTTCAGACAATGCAGACCACTCAACTGAGCCATGTTTTTTGGGGTTACGGTAACCTTGGTGGAAAGCCCAAACGCTCTCTAAATCCCAGTTATCACCGGAAAGAAAAATAGAACGAATTCCTTGGCCATCTAGCTGACGAGCTGCACGTTGAATTGCACCAAGATCGTGACCTTCACCTAAATGAATGGTTGCGCCGTTTTCAGCGAATGAAAGCAGTGCTTTTTCCCCCAATGTGGTGCTGCCGACTCTTGACTTAAAAATACAGACATCTGTGTAGACATGGTTTCTCCTTGTCTTATAGCAGCGTTGCCTACGCTGCTTCTTTTTAATAACTCATGGATGTTAGCATTATGTAGGGCCAAAATGTCAATTGGATAAAAAAACGGACCTAAAGGTCCGCTTTTTTTAGTAAGAATTGTTAACTAGGCTGTGTTTTACAGACTTAGTCTGCTTCATCCATCCAGCACATGATAACGGCTTCCAGAATCTTTTCGTTACAATGGTTTGGGTCATCTTCAAACTCATCTAACTCCATGATCCATTGATGAAGATCGGTAAAACGCACCGTTTGCGGATCAACATCTGGAAACTTGTCACAAAGCTCAATCGCGATATCGCGAGAATCTGTCCATTTCATTGCTCATCTTCCTTTTGCTTCTTCCCTATATTGGGAAGATAGTTTTAGTGATCTTCTGAAGCGTGGTTTAGCGTGTACTTAGGAATTTCTACCACTAAGTCTTCATCAGCAATTTTCGCCTGACACCCTAGACGTGATTCAGGCTCTAGACCCCACGCTTTATCCAGCATGTCGTCTTCCAGCTCTTCACTTTCTTCTAGCGAATCAAAACCTTCACGGATGATCACGTGGCAAGTGGTACACGCACATGATTTTTCACACGCATGTTCAATACCGATACCATTTTTTAGCGCTACGTCCAGAACGGTTTCACCAGTGTTTGCTTCCAACACTGCGCCTTCTGGGCACAAATCGTCGTGTGGTAATACAATAATCTTAGGCATAACTACTTATCTCTTATATATCGTCTACTGATTGACCTGACAGCGCAGCTCGAATCGATTTATCCATACGGCGCGATGCGAAATCTTGGCTCGCTTTATCGGTATCTTTAATGCCTTGCTCAATCGCATCTGCATCATCACCATTACGCAGCTCAATCAAGGCTTCGATGGCTTTTATCAGGTCTTGTTTCTCTTGTTCTGATAGTAGTTCGTCACCATCAGCTTGCATGGCTGCAATCAAGCCTTCTATCACACGGTCGGCCTCAACACGCTGTTCAGCTAGCGCACGAGCTTGCATGTCTTCTTTAGCGTGAGTCATTGAATCACGCAGCATATCCGCCACTTCATTATCGCTTAACCCGTAAGAAGGTTTTACTTGAATCTCTGACTGAACACCGGTGCTCTTTTCCATTGCCGTAACAGAAAGAAGGCCGTCAGCGTCAACTTGGTAAGTCACACGAATATGTGCCGCACCCGCCGCCATCGGTGGAATGCCTTTCAATGAGAAACGAGCCAGTGAACGACAATCATCAACCATTTCACGCTCACCTTGTACCACATGAACACTCATGGCCGTTTGGCCATCTTTGAATGTGGTAAATTCTTGCGCACGCGCAACAGGAATCGTGGTATTGCGAGGGATGATCTTCTCAACCAGACCACCCATGGTTTCAATACCAAGCGACAGTGGGATCACGTCAAGAAGTAACATTTCTGAATCAGGCTTGTTACCCGCTAGAATGTCGGCTTGGATACCCGCGCCGATTGCGACAACTTCATCAGGATTAATGCTTGTTAGCGGTGTGCGGCCAAAAAACTCGCCTACCATTTCACGAACCAGCAATGTGCGTGTTGAACCACCAACCATGACAACTTCGAGTACTTCGTCTGCGTTAACATCAGCATCTTTTAATGCACGACGACAAGACATTAGTGTTTTCTTCACTAATGGGCGAATCAGATCTTCGAACTGCTCACGAGTAACGGTGCCCTTCCAACCAAACACGTCAACGTCAACGCTGTCTTGCTCAGAGAAAGCAATCTTAGTCGCAGTAGCAATGTTCAGTAGCGTACGGTTTTTTTCAGCAGAAAGTGGGGCTTCGAGACCCGCTTGCTCCATTAGGTAATCCGCTAACAGATGGTCAAAGTCATCACCGCCTAACGCAGAGTCACCACCTGTTGCTAATACTTCAAATACGCCTTTCGACAAACGTAGGATAGAGATATCAAATGTACCGCCACCTAGGTCATAAACTGCAATCACCCCTTCTTGGCCTGAGTCTAGGCCATAAGCAATTGCCGCGGCAGTTGGTTCGTTCAGAAGACGCAGCACATGAAGGCCAGCTAATTTCGCGGCATCTTTCGTACCTGCACGCTGAGCATCATCAAAGTAAGCAGGAACAGTGATCACAACACCCGCTAACTCACCACCTAACGTTTCTTCTGCTCGCTTACCTAGCGCTTTTAGAATGTCCGCAGATACTTCAATCGGGTTTTTGTCACCTTGAGGCGTTTGCAGGATCGGAAGACCATTTTCACTCTCTCGAAAACGATAAGGAAGTGAAGAGTAACGGGACTGGATGTCCTTTAATGAACGACCGATCAAACGTTTTACAGAGATAATAGTGTTCTCTGGTTCAAGCTCTGCTTTGGCTTTGGCTTCGTGGCCAACCGTTAACGTTTCCTCAGTGTAATTAACGACTGAAGGTAAAATAGTACGGCCCTGCTCGTCCGCAAGTGGAGTTGCATCGCCGCTACGTACAGAAGCAACCAAAGAGTTGGTAGTACCTAAGTCGATACCCGCTGCTAACTTATGCTCATGAGGTGCCGAGCTTTGGCCCGGTTCTGCGATTTGAAGTAGTGCCATGATAGGTCCTTGTCACGCTAACTAGCCGAGGAGTTTGTCTTCGACTAGTTCAATTTCGTTCTTTAGTTTGGCAATGAATTTTAGCTTACGAACTCGGTCTGCGGCTTCAGCCCAAAGACCATCATCAAGCTCTTGCTCGACGCTTGCCAGATGCTGTTTGTACATTTTGCTGACCTTAGAATCGAAGTCAAAAAGCGCCGATTCAGGATCGGTGCTGTCAGCAATTTCTTCCAGTTCTTCGCGCAGCTCCATTTGCTCCATTAAGAACATTGGATCTTGCATTGTCTGCTGTTCACCTCGGATCTCAACTCCCTGCTCTGCGAGTATGTACTCGGCACGGGAGATAGGATTTTTCAGAACTTGATAGGCATCGTTGATTTGCGCTGCCTTTTGCACCGCCATCAAACGGTCACGTTCAGATCCCGTTGCAAAGTTATCCGGGTGGAAGCGTTTTTGTAGTTCTCGGAACTGAGAAGAAAGAAGGCTACCATCCAGCTTAAACTGACTTGGTAGCCCAAATAATTCAAAGTGATTCATTAAGTTCGGGTCCTAGTAAAGCCTTCCGGACTCGCTTGCCCAGAAGGACAATCAATTAGACGTTGAAGCTTTCACCACAACCACATTCACTTTTCGCGTTAGGGTTGTTGAATTCAAAACCTTCATTCAACCCTTCTTTCACGTAATCCAATTCGGTACCGTCTAGGTACACTAAGCTTTTTTTGTCGATGATGATTTTCACTCCAGAGAGTTCAAAAACTTCATCTTCTTCGTTAAGCTCATCAACAAACTCAAGTACATATGCCATGCCTGAACAACCAGTCGTCTTCACTCCAAGACGTAAACCGATACCTTTGCCTCGGTTATCTAGGAATGCTCTTACGCGACTTGCCGCTGATTCTGTCATTGTGATGGCCATACTGCACCTTAGTCTGTCTAAATTTCGATTGGAATGGGAGCGTCAAAGCTCCCATTATATTACGGAATAATTATTCTTGGTGTTTTTTCTTGTAGTCTGCAACCGCTGCTTTGATTGCATCTTCAGCAAGAATTGAACAGTGAACTTTCACTGGTGGAAGCTCTAGCTCTTCAGCAATTTCAGAGTTTTTAATTGCTGCTGCTTCATCAACTGACTTGCCTTTTACCCACTCAGTTACTAGTGAGCTTGATGCGATTGCACTACCACAACCGTATGTTTTGAACTTCGCATCTTCGATGATACCTTCAGGTGTCACTTTGATTTGAAGCTTCATTACGTCACCACAAGCTGGAGCGCCAACCATGCCGCTACCTACTGATGGGTCTTCTTTATCGAATGAACCAACGTTACGTGGGTTCTCGTAGTGATCAATTACTTTTTCGCTGTATGCCATGATAAATTACCTCGAATCCTCTATTTCAATCCCTGAGATTAATGGTGAGCCCATTCAACAGTGCTCAAATCAATCCCTTCTTTGTACATATCCCATAGAGGAGACATGTCGCGTAGCTTAGTCACTGCAACGCGGATTTGTTCAATTGCGTAATCAATTTCTTCTTCAGTCGTGAAACGACCAAACGAGAAACGAACCGAGCTGTGAGCCAATTCATCATCCATGCCTAGGGCACGAAGAACGTAAGAAGGCTCAAGACTTGCAGACGTACAAGCACTACCAGAAGATACCGCTAGATCTTTAAGCGACATTAGTAGTGATTCACCTTCTACGAATGCGAAGCTGATGTTTAGGTTGTGTGGTACACGTTGCTCAAGGTCACCGTTTACCGTCACTGCTTCTAAGTCTTTCACGCCATCAAAAAGACGGTTACGAAGCGCTAAAGCGTGATCGTAATCTTTTTGCATGTCTTCTTTTGCAATGCGGAATGCTTCACCCATACCAACGATTTGGTGGGTAGGAAGTGTACCAGAGCGGAAACCACGCTCATGGCCGCCACCGTGCATTTGCGCTTCAAGACGAATACGAGGCTTACGACGAACGTAAAGTGCACCGATGCCTTTAGGGCCATAAACTTTGTGAGCAGAAAGCGAAATTAGGTCAACTTTCATCTCTTGAACGTCGATTGGTAATTTACCTGCAGATTGCGCTGCATCCACGTGGAAAACAATTTTACGCTCACGACACAATTCGCCGATCGCAGTAATGTCTTGAACCACACCAATCTCGTTGTTTACGTGCATAATAGACACAAGCACTGTGTCATCACGCATTGCCGCTTTAAGCTTCTCTAGATCGATCAAGCCATTTGATTCTGGCTCAAGGTAAGTCACTTCAAAGCCTTCACGCTCAAGTTGACGACATGGGTCAAGAACGGCTTTGTGCTCTGTTTTACAAGTGATTACGTGCTTACCTTTCTTCGAGTAAAAGTGCGCTGCACCTTTAATCGCAAGGTTGTCTGATTCTGTCGCACCAGATGTAAATACGATTTCGCGAGGATCTGCATTTAGAAGGTCAGCAATTTGCTCACGAGCAGTATCGACCGCTTCTTCTGCCTGCCAGCCGTAACGGTGCGAACGCGACGCTGGGTTGCCAAATGTGCCATCCATTGTCATGTACTGAACCATTTTTTCAGCAACACGTGGATCAACTGGACATGTAGCGGAATAATCAAGATAAATCGGCAGTTTCATTCTCTACTCCAATGTAAAAAGCTGACCGCTAAGAGCGGACGTTTACACCGATGGGCGCGGCGGTTGTATTTTTGTTTGATAGCCCATGGGTTACCGCCAGATCAATGTCCTGACGATCAGAAATTTCGAGGACTTCATTGTCTGTCATCAACTCACCAAGAGTGATGTTATTCAAGAAGTCACTAATGCGAGAGCTTAAGTCGCGCCATAGCGTGTGAGTAAGGCAACGTGTTCCACCTTGGCAATCTCCTTTGCCCTGGCATTTGGTTGCATCGACTGACTCATCAACGGCTGCAATCACGGTACCAATAGCGATACTGTGTGCGTCGGCACCAAGTCGGTAACCACCACCAGGACCACGAACGCTGGCAACGAGACCTGCTTTACGCAATTTTGAAAATAGCTGCTCTAAGTAAGAGAGCGAGATCCCCTGACGCTCTGAGATGTCAGCAAGAGGTACAGGGTTTTGTTGCGAATGCAGTGCCACATCCAGCATGGCTGTCACCGCATATCTTCCTTTAGATGTAAGTTTCATACCACACCGTATCCACATGGTTTGTAATGGTTAAGATTTTTCCATACCTGAGTAATTTGGTCAAGTATTTATTTGACCATTTTACTCAGGTATTCATCCTTACACCTAGAGTGGTTATTCTTTATTCAGAACTTCTTTTCTATCGAGGTTAAAATGCCGCGTAGAATATTGAGCTCCTGGGTTTCTGGCCGAGCACGAGAGAACAAGCGACGCAATTTATTCATCACCTGTCCTGGTTGCTCTTTATTGATAAACTGGGTCTCAACCATCACCTTTTCAAGATGCTCGAAGAACATTTCGAGCTCTCTATGACGTGGGTACTCTTCCGGCTCATTTGGGGCAAACTGGCTTTGCTCTAAGTTCAAATGCGCAACTCGTACTTCGTAACTCAGTGTTTGTACGGCCATCGCTAGGTTAAGCGAGCTATATTCAGGGTTAGCAGGAATGCAAACATGGTAGTGACACCTTTGCAGCTCTTCGTTTGTTAGACCAGTTCTTTCACGACCAAACACGAGCGCGACAGGATGTTTTCTACCCTCAACCGCAAATTTCTCACCACATTCACGTGGCTCAAGCATTGGCCATTCTAATGTACGAGAGCGAGCACTGGAGCCCACCACGAGGCTGCAATCTTCAACCGCTTCCTCTAATGTGCCGACAATCTTTGCATTTTGAGCAATATCACCAGCCCCCGCAGCCAAAGCAAGAGTTTGTTCATCCACTTCACATTGTGGATCGACTAATACTAGTTGGCTTAAACCCATCACTTTCATAGCTCGAGCTGCTGAGCCAATATTGCCTGAATGAGAGGTACCTACGAGTACAATTTTTACTTGATCCAACATCTGTGTTTGCTACCTAAATTAAAACCGCAGAATGTTACCATAGTTTTTTAACACACCCTAGGGCGAAGCAGGCCTCTCTTCTCATTCTTGGTCATTGTTCTCGTTCGCCTCAAGCTAAATACAATAAAACCACTGACTTTAGAACAAAAAATAACCACTTCCCTTTTTACTGATCTCTGGTATACTCGCCGCCGCTTTCATTTGTTCTTTAACATCCGTTGGGAAATTCGTATGCATCCAATGCTAAACATTGCTATTCGCGCTGCGCGAAAGGCAGGCAATCATATTGCTAAATCATTAGAAAACACTGATAAAGTAGAATCTACTCTTAAAGGCACTAATGACTTTGTCACTAATGTAGATAAAGAAGCAGAATACATCATCATCGATACTATCAAGCAGTCTTACCCTGAGCACTGTATCGTTGCTGAAGAACAAGGTCTTATCGAAGGTAAAGATAAAGACGTACAATGGATCATCGACCCACTGGATGGCACCACTAACTTTGTAAAAGGTTACCCAACTTTCGCGGTTTCTATCGCAGTTCGTATCAAAGGCAAAACTGAAGTTGCTTGTGTTTACGATCCAATGCAAAACGAGCTATTCACTGCACAACGTGGTGCAGGCGCTCAACTAAACAGTGCGCGTATCCGTGTTGCTCAACTAAAAGACCTTCAAGGTACTGTTCTAGCTACTGGTTTCCCATTCAAACAGAAACAACACGCTGAGTCTTACATCAAGATCGTTGGTGCGCTATTCACTGAATGTGCTGATTTCCGTCGTAGCGGCTCTGCTGCTCTTGACCTATGTTACGTGGCTGCTGGCCGTGTTGATGGTTACTTCGAGCTAGGTCTAAAACCTTGGGATATGGCAGCAGGTGAGCTTATTGCTCGTGAAGCTGGCGCTATCCTAACTGACTTTGCTGGCGGCACTGAGTACATGAAGTCTGGTAACATTGTTGCTTCAAGCGCTCGTGGCGTAAAATCTATCCTTAAGCACATCCGCGAAAACGGTAACAGCGCGATCCTTAAGTAAGATTTGAAAGTCATATTTAGCCCGTCACGCTGATGACTTTAAAAAGCCCCGCTCAATGAGCGGGGCTTTTTTGTATCTACTTAGCTGCAATGTAAGGCTCTTCATACCGTGAGGTTCTGCAAGCACAAAACTCGATTCAGATACAAAAAAAACCGCTGATTGCTCAGCGGTTTTTGTTTTCGACTCTCAACCTGCCTTATGGCATTTCGTCGAACTCTGCGCCTTCTTTTTCTACTTGAGGTGGCATCAAGTGCTCTTTCTGGATGCCCAGTTTTAGCGCTAGTGCTGATGCTACGTAGATAGAAGAGTAAGTACCTACAGTGATACCAAGTAGAAGTGCGGTTGCGAAGCCGTGAATCATCGCACCACCCTGCATGAACAGTGCAATTACCACGAACAATGTTGTACCCGAGGTAATCAACGTACGGCTCAACGTTTGGGTGATTGAAGCGTCCATGATATCGGCTGGCTCACCTTTACGCATCTTACGGAAGTTTTCACGGATACGGTCAAACACAACGATGGTATCGTTGAGCGAGTAACCGACTACCGTTAATAATGCCGCGACGATGGTTAGGTCAACTTCTATTTGTAGGAATGAGAAAACACCTAACGTGATAATGATATCGTGAGCCAATGCCATAACCGCACCAGCCGCTAGACGCCATTCAAATCGCATCGAGACATAAAGCAAGATACAGATCAGCGACACGAGGATCGCTAGACCGCCAGCTTCTGTTAGCTCATCACCAACGTTAGGACCTACGAATTCAATACGACGCATTTCTACGCTTTCGCCAGTACCATCTTTGATAGCACCAATGATTTGGTTGCCCAGCGTTTCACCAGAAACGTCGTCACGTGGACGAAGACGAACCATTACTTCACGAGCACTACCGAAGTTTTGTACTGTCGCATCACCAAAACCTTTCGCATCTAAAGCGGTTCGGATTTTTTCAAGGTTCGCAGGTTTTTCAAAGCCAACTTCAATTAGCGTACCGCCAGTGAAGTCTAGGCCCCAATTTAGCCACTTAGTTGACAAAGTGAAGATAGAAGCAGCAATCATAAAGATTGAAAAAACGAATGCTACTTTCGA
Source organism: Vibrio sp. M60_M70 (assembly GCF_037162085.1). Taxonomy (NCBI): domain Bacteria; kingdom Pseudomonadati; phylum Pseudomonadota; class Gammaproteobacteria; order Vibrionales; family Vibrionaceae; genus Vibrio; species Vibrio sp. M60_M70. Next base: position 682,307 of record NZ_JARLUL010000001.1, on the reverse strand, counting down.
CCAACGCATAAAGCCGATCGTCTTCTCTGCTTTTAGAATTTGAAACATATTAATTCCCAGCCTTAGATCGACAATTTATCAACGCGTTTGCCACCGTAAATAAGGTTCACGATACAACGTGTACCAATAATGGCGGTGAACATTGAAGTTAAGATACCGATAGATAGAGTAACCGCGAAACCTTTCACTGCACCAGTACCGACTGCAAATAGAATAATTGCAGTAATCAGTGTCGTGATGTTCGCATCGGCAATCGTACTGAATGCATTCGCGTAACCTTGGTGAATAGCTTGTTGTGGACTACGCCCATCGCGAAGCTCTTCACGGATACGCTCGAAGATCAGTACGTTCGCATCAACCGCCATACCGACCGTTAACACGATACCGGCAATCCCCGGAAGCGTCATGGTAGCGCCTGGAATCATCGACATCACACCAATGATCAACACTAAGTTAGCCATTAGAGCGATGTTGGCAATCAAGCCAAAGCCACGGTAGTAAAGCAGCGTAAACAGCATTACGGCAACCATACCCCAGATACACGCTTGGATACCCATATCGATGTTTTGCTGGCCCATTGATGGACCAATAGTACGCTCTTCAACGATAGAGATAGGTGCGATCAGTGCACCAGCACGTAATAGAAGTGCAAGGTTGTGCGCTTCAGCTGCGGAGTCTATACCCGTGATACGGAAGTTACGTCCAAGAGCCGATTGAATCGTCGCTTGGTTGATGACTTCTTCATGCTTATCTAGGATGACTTTGCCTTCTGGCGTACGACGACCACTGTCTTTGTACTCAGCAAACACGGTAGCCATTAGCTTACCGATGTTCTTCTTAGAGAACGCTGACATCTTGTTACCACCTTCGCTGTCTAGCGAGATGTTAACTTGTGGACGACCGTATTCATCGACACTTGAGCTTGCATCCGTAATGCTTTGACCACCAAGAATAACACGCTTCTTAAGCACAACCGGACGACCGTCTCGGTCCATTTTGATTTCACTGCCTGCTGGCGCACGACCATTTGCCGCCGCTGATAGGTCAGCTTTATCGTCAACTTCACGGAATTCTAGCGTTGCAGTCGCACCTAGAATCTCTTTTGCACGAGCAGTATCTTGAACACCAGGAAGCTCAACAACAATTCGACTTGCACCTTGACGTTGAACGAGAGGCTCTGCAACACCTAGCTCGTTTACACGGTTACGTAAAATCGTAATGTTTTGCTCAACAGCGTAGTTACGGATCTCTTGTAAACGTTGCTCGGTAAAGGTCGCAGTAAGAGCGTAACGGCCATTTGAATCAGATTCGACAAAGAGCATGTCCGGGTGATTCTTTTCTAGCATTGCTTTCGCTTCTGCTAATTGCTCTTCGTTACGTAGCAGAACCTCTACCGCTTCTTTGCCAGAAGGGCGGATAGCACGATAACGAATTTTTGCCTCACGAAGTTCGCTACGGAAAGCTTCTTCTTGCTGACCAACGAGCTTTTCCATCGCAGCGTCCATGTCTACTTCCATTAAGAAGTGGACACCACCACGAAGGTCAAGACCCAGCTTTAATGGTGACGCGCCAATCGCTTCTAGCCAATCGGGTGTAGAAGGAGCAAGGTTAAGTGCAACAATTGTGTCTTTGCCAAGCGCTTCGCTGATGACATCACGAGCACTGATTTGCGTGTCAGTGTCGTTAAAACGAACAAGAATTGATCCATTCTCGAGAGCAATGGATTTATGAGAGAGTTGCTCTTTATCAAGAGCAGTAGTGACAGCATCCAGCGTTGACATATCTACAGAGGCGCCACGCGCCCCTGTAACTTGAATAGCCGGATCTTCACCGTAGATATTTGGAAGTGCGTATAACGCAGCGGTGATGATGGCAAAAAATACCATCAAGTACTTCCATAATGGATAACGGTTTAGCACAGCGAGGATCCTTTAGCTGTTTTATAGAGACTTAAGCGTACCTTTTGGCAACACTGCAGTGATGAAGTCTTTCTTGATTACCACTTCATTGTTCGCGTTAAGCTCGATTGAAATGTAGTCATTGTCTTCAGCAATCTTAGTGATTTTACCCACTAGGCCACCGCTAGTTAGAACTTCGTCGCCTTTGCCCATAGAAGCCATTAGGTTCTTGTGCTCTTTTACACGTTTCGCTTGTGGGCGGTAAATCATGAAGTAAAAGATCACTGCGAACATGCCAAGCATGATTAGCATTTCAAAACCACCGCCTGCTGGCGCGCCTTCTGCTGCTGCGTGAGCCTGAGAAATAAACATTAAAACATCCTCATTATATTTTATTGATAATCCAACAAGTTGGGCTTTCGCATTTTAGATTCAAGTCTGAGAGTAACTAATAGCGATCACTCTCTCAAAAATAACGTGCGTTAGCCTACTTTATTAGCAAAAGCCTCTGGCGACATGCCAAAGGCTTTAATTCTTTTTAGTCCGTCAATGACTGTTCTTTTGCTAGTGGTGGCACTTCACGGCCACGACGCTCATAGAACTCGGTAACAAACTCATCAAAACGATCTTCATCAATCGCTTTACGAATACTTTCCATCAGACGCTGGTAGTAGCGTAGGTTGTGGATCGTATTCAGACGAGCACCCAGAATTTCATTACAACGCTCTAAGTGATGAAGGTACGATTTACTGTAGTTTTGACAAGTGTAACAGTCACAGTGTGGATCCAACGGGGTTGTATCCGTTTTATGTTTCGCATTACGGATCTTGATCACACCACCAGTCACAAACAGGTGACCATTACGCGCGTTACGCGTTGGCATTACACAGTCAAACATATCGATACCGCGGCGAACACCTTCAACCAAGTCTTCTGGTTTACCCACGCCCATTAGGTAGCGAGGCTTGTCTTCTGGAAGCTGCGGACAAGTGTGCTCAAGAATACGGTGCATGTCTTCTTTAGGCTCGCCTACTGCCAAGCCACCAACCGCGTAACCGTCAAAACCGATTTCAGTTAGACCCTTTACCGACACATCACGTAGATCTTCGTAAACACCACCTTGAACAATACCAAACAGGTTGTTCGGGTTTTCTAGCTTCTCGAAGTGATCACGTGAGCGCTGTGCCCAACGTAGTGACATTTCCATCGATTTCTTCGCTTCATCGTGTGTCGCTGGGTATGGCGTACACTCGTCAAAAATCATGACGATGTCAGAACCTAGGTCTTTTTGAATTTCCATCGACTTTTCTGCGTCCATGAAAATCTTGTCACCATTAACTGGGTTACGGAAGTGCACACCCTCTTCGGTAATAGTACGCATCTTGCCAAGGCTGAATACTTGGAAGCCGCCTGAATCAGTAAGAATAGGACCGTGCCAGTTCATAAAATCATGCAAGTCGCCGTGCATTTTCATGACTTCTTGACCTGGACGCAGCCAAAGGTGGAAGGTGTTACCTAGTAGGATTTCTGCGCCCGTACCTTTCACTTCTTCTGGCGTCATGCCTTTAACCGTACCGTAAGTACCAACTGGCATAAACGCTGGGGTTTGAACAGTGCCACGTTCGAAAGTCAGTTGACCACGACGCGCATTGCCGTTTTTCTTCTTAAGATCGAATTTTAATTTCACGATGCCTCCGGGTGTCAGAGAAACAGTCTGACTGAGTGTTTAGGGCTCTACCCTACTTTAAGGAGCGGTCGCTTTTCCTTGCGAGAGATAAAGCAGAGGTTCTGCTCTATTTCCTAGCTTACTGCTAGCACTCGTAAATCTTATTTTTTACTAAATCGTTTTCTTCTTGATGAACATTGAATCACCATATGAGAAAAAGCGATATTTGTTTTCTACCGCATGCTTGTAAGCATTCATGGTGTTCTCATAACCTGCAAATGCACTCACCAACATGATCAGTGTGGATTCTGGCAAGTGGAAATTGGTAATCAAGCAATCCACAAGCTGATATTCGTAGCCAGGGAAAATAAAGATTTCTGTATCACCAAAGAATGGGACCAACTCAGTCCCTTTTTTCAATGCGTCTTGCGCTGCGCTTTCAAGTGAGCGTACCGATGTAGTACCAACAGCAATAATTCGTCCACCACGCGCTTTCGTCGCTTTAATTGCTTCGACGACTTCTTGCGGTACTTCTACGTACTCAGCGTGCATATGGTGATCGTTGATGTTTTCTACTTTTACTGGCTGGAATGTACCAGCACCAACGTGCAAAGTGACGTAAGCAAACTCTGCGCCTTTCGCTTTAATTTTCTCTAGTAGAACATCATCAAAATGAAGACCCGCTGTCGGCGCCGCTACTGCGCCTGGCTTCTGGTTATATACGGTTTGGTAACGCTCTTTATCTGCATCTTCATCTGGGCGGTCAATGTAAGGAGGAAGCGGCATGTGGCCGATTTCTTCCAAAATGTCTAATACCGTCTTATCAGCGTTAAATTTCAGTTCAAATAGAGCGTCATGACGCGCCACCATTTCTGCTGAGTATTCATCATTCTCGCCAACAATGATGGTTGTACCTGGTTTTGGAGATTTAGAGCAGCGAACGTGCGCGAGGATGCTTTTCTCGTCAAGCATGCGCTCCACCAGCACCTCTAGCTTACCACCCGACTCTTTACGACCAAAAAGACGAGCAGGTATAACACGAGTATTATTAAACACCACGAGATCACCGGGTTGAACTTGGCCCAATACATCAGTAAATGTGCCATCAATTAGCTCTCCGGTATTGCCGTCCATTTGTAATAGTCGGCTAGCGGTACGCTCTGGCTGAGGGTAACGAGCGATAAGTTCATCTGGAAGGTCGAAATGGAAATCTGATACTTGCATGTTACTTGTCTTATATATTGGTCAAATCACGTCTAGGACGACGATAAAATTGCGACGAGTTTTTCGCAGCAGACTAGTATATGTTTACATGCTGCAATAGCAAGCAAATCCCCAGAATATCACTGTAAAAGCCATGATGAAGAGTGTAATAAAACGTGAAAAACCGCGATCACTTGGCATTATTTTTCAGTTTAAGCCGACAGAAATGGAACATTAAAAAGCAAAGCAGCGCATAACGCTGCTTACTCGTTTGGTATTCAAATCGCCCTATCAAACCTCACGCCTTCGCCACCACGCCAAGGGCACGAATAGACCCAATAGCCACAGACCCAGACTGCCACCATCATCATCTGACCCTTTGAAATCACAGTTATTAGTTGCGATACCGTCGTGACACTCTTTATCTCCGCCGACTTCGTTATTAGCCTCTTTAATAAAGTTCGGTGCAATGATGTAGCTACTTGGTGGCACATCGACAGTAATGTAAGACTGTACCCAGTCGTAATATTGGCTCACCTTGGTGTAGAAACTTGGAATCGTCAAAGAGCCACATGTCGGAAGAATGAGAGGTCCACCGCTAACAATACCAATCTGTTTGCCCGTTGCCACATCGACCAGCGGACCACCACTGTCACCTTTACATGCAGAGTTACCATATTGGGTGTGGCTATCCGGCTCTAATACTCGGTTTTTCGTTGGTAGCGTACAGATTTTGGTTTGGTTTTCTCTTGAGTCGATAATCCCCGGAAAACTGCTGCCAATTTCTAAACGCTCATAACATTTGTCGATGGGTAAAAATGTACTAATGGTGGTTTTGAGCGTATTGGAAGGTTCAGAAGCATCCGGCTGAGTGGTTCCCCACCCAAACACTTGCACATTTTCGACACGTTGATTGGTCAGGTAATTATCGTTCCAATCCGCTGCCAACCGCGCTTCGATACTCTCCATGTCGGCTTTGTTTGCTAAATCAGCAAAGCTTGCGTTTGCCACTGGGCGCGTGAGATACAGCAACGCGATGTCTGAGTCTAAACCGGTTTGTATAGGTTTCACGTTACCATTACTGTCGGTCTCAGCTTTTGAAATCCGCGTGTAATCAGGGTGAACCACAACGTGAGACACCGGATAGAAGTTATCAAGCCCTGCTGAATTAAGTTCATGCACATTCGCATTCACCGACAACTCGCCCGGCGGGGTCACATAGTAGCTTGCTTCGTTCGTTCCCTGCCCCATTACCACGCAGTGTGCCGCAGTCAACACCCACTGCTCCGTCAGCATGGTGCCGCCACACAGTGGGAACTCTGCCATATTACTTGCTCGTAAAGTAACGCGGTCAACAGAGTCGGTTAGTTCATCTCCTAACACAATCGCCTGTGCTGATTGCACACTGAATGCCGCCACTGCCAGCGCAATGAGTTTGTTACACGTTGTTCTTTTCATTTAGGTTGCTGTCTTCAATTTGGTAAGCCTGAACGTATCTTCTTCGAGAGACGAATCTTGGAAAATCCAGCGAATAAAAATGTGCGATTCAATTCATTGGATTACCTTGGCGATCCATTCAATATCAATCAAAAATGCCAACTGACTCGCACACAAACCGACTTATTCAAATTAATAAAAACGTCGATAAGACACAGATTACGCAGACAAAAAGAAGCGCAAATGTATTGTGCTATTTAATTGATGAAAAACGAGTTAGCTCCCAGATATACAGAAAAATATTCTCTATATTTAAGAGAAGGACAATGCCGCTGGAGGTCTCTATGATCAAGGTTGAAGACATGATGACTCGTAATCCTCATACCTTACTGCGCACGCACACCTTGCGTGATGCAAAAAGCATGATGGATGCGCTTGATATTCGCCATATTCCGGTTGTTGATGCCAATAACCACTTACAAGGCTTGGTGACTCAACGCGACATTCTTGCTGCTCAAGAATCGAGCTTGCACCCAGATGAGGCTGAACAATCTTTTACTCTAGATACACCGCTCTACGAAATGATGCACACTAACATCATGACTGCCGAACCCATCGCGGGGCTTAAAGAGAGCGCTATCTATATGCAAAAGCACAAAGTTGGCTGTTTACCTGTTGTCACCAAGGGTCGATTGGTAGGCATCATTACTGACAGTGACTTTGTGACCATTGCGATTAACTTACTGGAACTGCAAGAAGAAGTGGAACCCGAAGAAATCGAGCCAGAAGAATAATACGCAAACGCTTTATCTTGGGTGTAAATTTCGTTTCTTAAACGTTTTAAACGAAAAAAAGAGCGGCAGGGTTGCCGCTCAAAATGCCATTACTGACGCTGATTAAGGAAGTGTTTCTCTGCCAATTAGAATTGGTCTTCTTCGGTCGAACCTGTCAATGCGGTCACTGAAGAGTTACCACCTTGGATAGTATTGGTCATTCTATCGAAGTAACCTGTACCTACTTCTTGTTGGTGTGCAACAAATGTATAGCCTTTTTCTGCCGCCTGGAATTCAGGACGCTGAACTTTCTCAACATAATGACGCATACCTTCACCTTGAGCATAAGCGTGTGCCAGTTCGAACATGTTGAACCACATGTTGTGAATACCTGCTAGCGTGATGAATTGGTACTTGTAGCCCATGTCTGCCAGCTCTTGTTGGAACTTAGCAATGGTTTCTGCGTCTAGGTTCTTCTCCCAGTTGAATGAAGGCGAACAGTTGTATGCCAACAATTGGTCTGGGTACTCTGCATGAATCGCTTCTGCAAACTTACGTGCTTCTTCCAAACATGGCGTCGCTGTTTCACACCAGATCAAATCTGCATACGGTGCGTAAGCTAGGCCGCGAGAGATGGCTTGGTCGATACCAGCGCGAACGCGGTAGAAACCTTCTTGAGTACGCTCTCCTTCAATAAAGTCTTTATCGTATGGGTCGCAATCTGAAGTAATGAGATCTGCCGCATTCGCATCAGTACGAGCAATAACCAAGGTTGTTGTACCCGCTACATCAGCAGCTAAACGAGCAGCAACCAGTTTTTGTACCGCTTCTTGCGTTGGAACTAATACCTTGCCGCCCATGTGGCCACACTTTTTCACCGATGCTAGCTGGTCTTCAAAGTGAACGCCCGCTGCGCCTGCTTCGATCATCGACTTCATGAGCTCGTAAGCGTTAAGCACACCACCAAAGCCCGCTTCAGCATCCGCTACGATTGGTAGGAAGTAGTCAATACCGCCTTCATCTTCAGGCGATTTACCTGCAGACCATTGGATTTGGTCTGCACGACGGAACGAGTTATTGATGCGTTTTACTACTGACGGTACAGAATCGACTGGATATAGAGACTGGTCAGGGTACATCGTTGAAGCGGTGTTGTTGTCCGCCGCTACCTGCCAACCAGATAGGTAAATCGCTTCAATACCAGCCTTAGCTTGTTGAACAGCTTGGCCGCCAGTTAACGCACCAAGACAGTTTACGTAACCTTTTTTCGCGCTACCGTTGACCAGTGACCAAAGTTTGTCTGCACCACGTTGTGCAATTGTGTTGGCTGGTACCATAGAACCACGCAGTTCCACCACTTCCTCGGCAGTATATGTACGCTTTACATTTTTCCAGCGCGGGTTAGTTGCCCAGTCTTTTTCCAGAGCTTCAATTTGTTGGCGGCGAGTTAAGTTAGTCATTGGTCTATCCCTCTTTATAATTTGCACTTTATGAGTGTGCGTTGAGTTTCCGTTCTCAGGCAGTACTTCCCTATCTGCCTTGAAAATCCTTCACGTTATTGGTGTTACAGTTATTCTTTATTAATCCAGGTAGTCATAACCAGGAACTGTTAAAAAGTTGGTCAGCTCATCGCTCGTAGTGAGCCTTGCCATCAAGTCTGCCGCTTCTTCAAATCGACCCGCTTGGTAGCGCTGCTCGCCAATTTCTTGTTTCACTACTTCAATCTCTTCTTTTAGATAGAGCTCGAACAGATCCTTAGTGACCTTCAATCCGTTATCTAGCGACTTGCCGTGTTGAATCCATTGCCAGATAGAAGCGCGAGAGATTTCAGCTGTCGCCGCATCTTCCATCAAGCCATAAATCGGTACACAACCATTACCAGAAATCCAAGCTTCGATGTATTGCAGCGCAACACGAATATTGTGGCGCATTCCGGCTTCTGTACGCTCGCCTTCACAAGGCTCGAGTAGTTCAGCCGCTGTAATAGGTGCATCCTCTGAACGACTCACATCCAATTGATTGGTGCGCTCGCCCAGTACAGCACTAAAAACTTCCATCGCGGTGTCAGCCAAACCTGGATGAGCTACCCAAGTACCGTCATGACCGTTGTTAGCTTCTAACGATTTGTCAGTCTGGATCTTGTCTAATACTTTTTGATTCTCTTTCGGGTCTTTAGCTGGGATAAATGCGGCCATTCCTCCCATCGCGAAAGCACCACGCTTGTGACAAGTACGAACCAGCAAACGCGAATAGGCGTTCAAAAATGGTTTGTCCATGGTGACGACTTGGCGATCTGGCAGAACACGAGCTGGGTGTTTCTTCAGTGTTTTGATGTAACTGAAAATGTAATCCCAACGACCACAATTCAGCCCTACGATGTGCTCTTTAAGTGAGAACAGAATCTCATCCATTTCGAATACGGCTGGTAAGGTTTCAATCAGCACAGTCGCTTTGATGGTGCCTGTATCAAGACCGAAATAGTCTTCCGTGAAATGGAACACTTCGCTCCACCACTTCGCTTCGTGATGCGATTGCAGTTTTGGAATGTAGAAATAAGGGCCGCTGCCTTTTTGAAGTAACGCTTTGTAGTTGTTATAGAAGTACAGAGCGAAATCGAATAGCGCACCTGGAATGATCTGACCGTGCCACGTAACGTGTTTTTCTTTTAAATGAAGGCCGCGAACACGGCAGATCAACACCGCTGGGTCATCTTCCAGCTGATAATGCTTGCCATTGCCAGGGTTGGTGTAACTGATGGTTCCATTCACGGCATCGCGTAAATTCACTTGCCCATCCAGCACTTTACTCCATGCTGGAGACATTGAATCTTCGAAGTCTGCCATGAACACTTTTACATTCGCATTCAGTGCGTTAATCACCATCTTGCGATCAGTTGGTCCGGTAATCTCCACACGGCGATCTTGCAGATCTTGTGGGATTCCCAGGATCTTCCAGCTTCCTTCACGGATGTCTTGTGTCTCTGGTAAAAAGTCTGGCAGCTCACCTGCATCGATACGCGCTTGCTTCTCTTCTCGTGCTTCCATCAACTGCTCAACACGTCCGGCAAATTTTTCACACAGCAGAGATAAAAAGGTTTGGGCTTCAACAGGGAAAATTGCTTGATGTTCTGGAGCAACGACTCCATTCACCTCAAGCATGCCTTGGGTTTGCTTTAGTTGTTGTGTTTTTTGTTCTGTCTGAGCAAGCATAATCATTCATCCTTAACGTGCTTTATCCATCTTGGGCAGTCAGCATAAAGCTACATTTGTAAGTTATGAACAACAAATTACATCCTTTAACTTTGTGTTCAACTCGTCTAGCCATGTCGATAGATTGCGTAATGTTATGTGTATTTTCAATCTAGACATAAGTCTTATCGGCCTTTAAATAAGCTATCTCAACAAAGGGTTTAACGAAACCCCCAAGATAAACAAAACAGAAAATTCGAAGTTTTATTCGGCAGGGTAAAAACCGCCTATCGAACACCTATTTTTGTAATTTATTACGTAATTAAATTACATTAATTTTAAGGTCGATTTATCATTTCAAACGAGTGTATGAATATAGACTGGTAAACAAACGCCTTGTATTCACAAGGGCTGGCAAGGTGGATTCAAACAAGGGTCAAACAAGACATACAAGGTTTTGTGTAAAATTAACATTGTGAAATTTCACTATTTTATGAAAGCTTCATCAAAGAAGAGCTGTAAAATTTTACAAGTCAAAGTTCACCAACAGAATAAAATACTAGAAAGCGCACTGTTTTCAGTGCGCTTTTAGATAAATAATGGAGATGTAGAGGCTAATACTAATAGCTAAAGCAGTTCGGAAACGACTTCTGCAAGCTGATTAAATGTTTTCGTTCTTGATGAACTCGGACGCCAAACTAAGCCAATTTCGCGATAGGCTTGCTTTCCTGGGGGATCGATCACGACTAAATTCTGGTTATGCAGCAGGCCGTGGTCGATAGCCATTTGAGGAATGAACGTTGTTCCCAAACCATTCGCAACCATTTGCACCAAAGTATGAAGACTGGTTGCTGTAAACGGATTAATTTTTTCTTTATCTGTTAATTTACACGCAGATACCGCGTGTTCCGTTAAGCAATGCTCTTTCTCTAATAAAAAGACGGATTCGTCAGGTAAATCTGCGTAACGAATAGGCACAGGCACCGATTGGGCTTGATTCGCACTAATAACCATTCGAAACGGATCCTTACCCACCACTCGACTTTCCATACCGTCAATTTCAACTGGCAACGCTAAAATGAGTACATCCAACTCACCGTGTCTAAGCGCTTGAAGTAAGTTTGTTGTCGTGTCTTCTCTTAATAAAAGATTCAGTTGTGGGAAACGATAGTTAACCTCTTGCACCAAATCACACAGTAAAAACGGAGCAATTGTTGGTATGCATCCCACTTTTAGCTGGCCTTGCATATCGTCGCCTTGGCACATACGTCCAAGCTCGACCAAATCTTGCCCTTTTGCTAACAGCTCTCGCCCCTGCTTTACTACCATTTCTCCTGTTTGGGTAAAAACCAGTGGACTTTTCTTGTCTTTCTTTTCATATAATGGACAACCAATCAATTCCTCTAAGTTTTGAATACCTTTACTTAAAGTCGACTGACTGACAAAACAACGCTCTGCAGCGTCACTAAAATGTCTTGTTTCATGCAGCGTGACTAAGTAGTGCAACTGCTTCAAACTGGGCCATTTATTCATAATTGTATTTGTATCTACCGCCGTTCCAGTGATCGAGTTAAGAGTTTTGCTATTATCGTTTTTTTCGATTAACTCAATCTATTTATTTCGCTTTTTTCAATACTACAATCTGTACTATAGTTTGTCTCGTACAAACACGGACCAAACCGACACAACTGAATTCGGTTTGGAACTAACCATACTTTTTAGGAGCAAAAAAATGGTACTAGTAGGTCGTCAAGCCCCTGATTTTACTGCAGCAGCTGTTCTAGGTAACGGTGAAATCGTTGAAAACTTCAACTTTGCAGAGTTCACTAAAGGTAAGAAAGCAGTAGTATTCTTCTACCCACTAGATTTCACTTTCGTTTGCCCATCTGAGCTAATCGCATTCGACAACCGTCTAGCTGATTTCCAAGCTAAAGGTGTTGAAGTAATCGGTGTTTCTATCGATTCTCAGTTCTCTCACAACGCATGGCGTAACACTGCTATCGAAGATGGCGGTATCGGTCAAGTTAAGTACCCACTAGTTGCTGACGTTAAGCACGAAATCTGTAAAGCTTACGACGTTGAGCACCCAGAAGCAGGCGTTGCTTTCCGTGGTTCTTTCCTAATCGACGAAGAAGGCGTTGTACGTCACCAAGTAGTTAACGACCTACCTCTAGGCCGTAACATCGACGAAATGCTACGCATGGTTGACGCTCTTAACTTCCACCAGAAGCACGGCGAAGTATGTCCTGCACAATGGGAAGAAGGTAAAGCAGGTATGGACGCATCTCCAAAAGGTGTTGCAGCGTTCCTATCTGAGCACGCAGCTGACCTAGGCAAAAAATAATAGACCTTCACCCTAGCTCAACGGGTGTGATGGTTGGATGTATATAAAGCAAAAAGCTAATGCGGAAAACCGCAAACGCCAATCAGTCTAAGTAAAGTCCTATCAAAGCCCAGAGCAAATGCTCTGGGTTTTCTTTTACCTTCAGATAAACCGCCAAAATGAGGTAACGCTGCAGCGTAAACTTTACCTCTATTTCTCATGCCCTCCATACAGATTCTGCTTACTGGCCCTGCTAATATCTTAGCCACAACACTTATTTGTAACGTTAGTAGGATGAATGAACGTGGTTACTCACCTAGAAGTCTGTATCGATAATATTGAATCTCTGCACTACGCCATTGCTGGCGGCGCCACTCGGATTGAACTTTGCTCCTCTTTGGCTTTAGGCGGGCTAACACCCAGTTATGGCTTTATGCAGCAAGCCGCTAGGATTTCGACTATTCCTATTTATGCCATGATTCGCCCGCGCCAAGGTGACTTCTTCTACAGTGAAGAAGAGATCGAAATGATGCGTTGGGATATTGAAGCGGCTCACCAATCGGGCTTGGATGGTGTGGTTTTAGGTGTACTCACTCAAGAGGGGGATATCCACATGCCCTTTGCAACAGCACTGTGCGAATTCGCACAGGAATTAGGGCTGGGCGTAACGTTCCATCGTGCTTTTGATCAATGTAGAAACGCTCAATCAGCATTGGAAGAGGTCATCAGTTTGGGCTGCGAACGCATTCTCACTTCAGGGCTAGCACCTTCTGCGCCAGCAGGCCAGAAAGCACTTAAATCTCTTGTTGAACAAGCCCAAGGCCGCATTGCAGTCATGGCGGGTGCTGGCGTTAATGCAAGTAACGTACGTGCATTAGTAGAAGACACTCAAGTTCCTGAAATCCATCTGTCAGGCAAAACGACTCGACCTAGTAAAATGAACTTTGTTGCTGAACAAAGCAAAATGGGCGCAACTGATGTCGATGATTTCTTAATCCCCATCACAAGTACACAAGCCATTACCGATGTCGTAGCAGCTCTCAAATAGACGACCGTAACCTCACACGCATAGCTTTTGAGTGCTAACATATTGTTTATCAAGGAGTGAGGAAAGGTGTATGTCTAAATTGAAGAAAAAGGAATACGAAAAGGAGCTCAAAAACCTTCAAGTTGAGCTCGTAAAACTTCAAGAGTGGGTCAAACACAAAGGGTTAAAAGTGGTGGTTCTGTTTGAAGGCCGTGATGCTGCGGGCAAAGGCGGGGTGATTAAACGCATCACAGAAAAGCTAAACCCGCGTGTTTGTCGCGTGGTCGCTCTGCCTGCACCGACAGAAAAAGAAAAAACGCAATGGTACTTCCAACGTTACGTCGCTCATTTACCATCTGCTGGTGAAATCGTTTTATTTGACCGAAGTTGGTATAACCGAGCGGGTGTCGAAAAAGTCATGGGGTTCTGTACTCCAGACGAATACGAAGAGTTTTTACGCTCTTGCCCTGAATTCGAGAGAATGTTGCAACGCTCTGGGATTATTCTGATTAAGTATTGGTTTTCGGTTTCAGACGAAGAGCAGGAAAAACGTTTTCTAGGTCGAATTAATACGCCGATTAAACGTTGGAAATTCAGCCCAATGGATTTGGAGTCACGTCATCGCTGGGTCGAGTATTCTGAGGCAAAAGATAAAATGTTCGCTTACACAGATACGAAGAGCTGTCCTTGGTGGGTCGTGCCCTCTGACTCGAAAAAGAAAGCGCGCTTGAACTGTATCAGCCATTTACTTAGCCAGATTGATTACAAAGCGCTTGAGTACCCACCGATTGAATTACCTGATCTCAATAAAGAAGGTTATGTCAGAGCGCCCATTGATGATCAGACCTTCGTGCCCGGTAAATATTGATGTACTTTCCCTCTCTCTAATAAATAGACCAGCCTAAAAGCTGGTCTATTTATTGAAATCAGTTACTTCAGTACGTCATCAATGCTTTGATCACCTAGATGGCGTACATCTTTCCCTTTCACGAAGTAAATAATGTATTCACAGATGTTCTGGCAGCGGTCACCAACACGCTCAATCGCGCGTGCCGACCACATCACTTGCAGAATGTTGGGGATATTTTTTGGATCTTCCATCATGTAGGTCATCAACTGACGAATCACCGCTTCATACTCGGCGTCTAGTTTGTCATCTTGTTTGTGCACCTCTGCTGCCGCTTCCACATCCATGCGGGCGAACGCATCTAAAACCTGATGCAGCATATTAATAGCCTGACGGCAGAGAGGCTCTAACGACACTTGGAACTGTCGTTCTTTTGATGATGGGCTTTCAATGGCAACGTAAGCAATGCGTGTCGCCACGTCACCGATACGTTCTAAATCAGTGATCGTTTTGATGATAGCCATGATTAAGCGCAAGTCTTTTGCCGTTGGCTGACGCTTAGCAATAATGCGTGTGCAGGCGTCATCGATCGAGACTTCCATCGCATTCACTTTATGATCGTCACGCACAACCTTACGCGCCAGTTCGATGTCTTCTTTATGCAAGGCTTGAATAGCATACGAAAGCTGCTGTTCTACCAAGCCACCCATGGTTAATACATGAGTACGAATCGATTCTAGCTCTACGTTAAATTGTCCTGAAATATGACGTCCAAAGTGCATGATGTTCCTTATTCCGTATAGAGTCGCGACTTAACCGTAGCGACCCGTAATGTAATCTTCGGTCTGTTTCTTCATTGGCGAGGTGAAGATCGAGTCCGCGTCAGAGTATTCAATTAACTTACCCATATGAATGAATGCGGTGTGATCACTCACTCGCGCCGCTTGCTGCATGTTATGGGTAACGATAACGACAGTATATTGAGTCTTAAGCTCATTGATAAGCTCTTCAATAGTTAAAGTTGAGATTGGATCCAACGCTGATGTCGGCTCATCCAATAACAGGACTTCCGGCTCAATCGCCACCGCGCGCGCAATGACCAAGCGCTGTTGCTGACCACCAGATAAACCAAATGCGTTCTCATGCAAGCGGTCTTTTACCTCATCCCACAACGCCGCCGAGCGCAAGGATCGCTCCACTGCGTCATCTAAACTGCGGCTGTTTTTTACACCTTGTAAGCGTAAGCCATAAACTACATTTTCATAAATAGACTTAGGAAATGGATTGGGTCTTTGAAACACCATCCCCACTCGGCGTCGAAGTGTCGCAACATCGACATTGGGATGATAAACATTCTTGCCATGTAGACGCACTTTACCTGTGACTCGACACCCTTCCACTAAGTCGTTCATGCGATTGATGCAACGTAATAACGTCGACTTTCCACACCCTGAAGGACCGATAAAAGCGGTGACTCGCCCTTTGGGAATTCGCATCGAAATATCATGCAGCGCCTGAGTTTGACCATAGAACAGATTAAGGTTCTCGATTGAGATTGCTGTTTGTTCATCCGTTAAATTATGAACGTCCAATGGTGGCTCATAACCTAATGTACTATCAAAATTAAACATACTTAATCTTGTCCTAACGTTCTGTATTTTTCTCGTAAATTATTGCGAATACTGATTGCTGTTAAGTTTAGCCCGACAATCACTGTCACGAGTAAGAAAGAGGTGGCATAAACTAATGGTCGCGCAGCTTCGATGTTGGAGGTTTGAAAGCCAACATCGTAAATGTGAAAACCTAAATGCATGAACTTTCTATCCAAATGCACATAAGGGAATTGCCCGTCAACCGGTAAACTGGATGCCAATTTCACGACCCCCACCAGCATCAGTGGCGCTACTTCGCCAGCTGCACGCGCAATCGCAAGGATGAGCCCTGTGATAATAGCTGGCGTCGCCATAGGCAAAACCACACGCCATAGTGTTTCGAACTGAGTTGCACCAAGCGCCAGAGAACCATGTCGTACTGAGCTCGGAATACGAGTTAAACCTTCTTCTGTCGTCACAATCACAACTGGAAGCGTCAGCACGGCAAGAGTTAGTGCAGACCATAACAAACCCGGCGTACCAAAGGTTGGTGCCGGTAGCTTCTCCGCATAGAATACGTTGTCGATAGAGGCACCTATCGTATAAACGAAGAAGCCTAAACCAAACACGCCATAAACAATCGATGGAACACCCGCTAGGTTTATAACTGCAATACGAATAACCCTGGTTAGAGCGTTATTCTTAGCGTATTCATGCAGATAGATAGCGGCGATCACCCCAAGTGGCATCACAATGATCGACATGATGAGTACTAAGAAAACCGTACCAAATATCGCAGGGAACACGCCTCCTTCAGAGTTCGACTCTCTTGGATCTTCAGATAAAAACTTCCAAACCTGCTTCCCCCAGTGCATGACTTTATCAGGCAGTGACATTTGGTTTGGGTACCAGTAGTCCAAAATGTCTTCGAGCGGAATCGATACTTGTGAGCCCGTCATATCCTCGACAATCAGGGCATAGCCAGAAAGCTGTAATCGTAAGCCATCAAGCTGTAAATCTAACGTCGCCAGAGCTTTCTCTATCCGCTCTTTTTTCGTCTGGTTTTCCTTTAAGAAGCTTTCTGTCAGCGTTTCATTCAACTCATGCTTGCGCTTTTCTAATCGCAACTGCTCTAGCTTCCAACCAAGCTCTTTTAGCTGATCGACCACCAAAGAATCAATCTCATGGCGCAGAGTTTCTGCATCATCCAGTTTTTTGTTCAAGATTGATTGAATATCGTTGGTGTATAAGTTATCTCCATCCTGAAACGCCACCAGCTTACCAAAAAAGTAACCGCCACTACTGCGCTCGATCACTGCCCACTCTTTTGGCGTCGTGGGCTCATCCAACTGCATTTGCAATACGGAGATAAAATCAGCAGGATACAACTCTCGGTTGGCGATTTTGATACTGAGTCGCGTAGCAAAGTCTTCATCGTCTTCTAATTGCTGCGCCGCGCTTTCAGGCAGATAACTCTTCGGTACAAAGCTGCGTTCATACACTTGACCAATCAGAATAGTATTTTCATGTAGTACTTCGCCTTGCACAGGGGTCAGCGCTGCAACATTCCACTGATACAAGGGAGCTGGCCAAAAGTAAGTCAGGCCTTTCCAGCCGATAAGGAGTAACAACCCTAATACCGACAACAAACTGATGCTGACTGCACCGCCTGTTAGCCATATCCACGGTGCGCCAGAACGAATCCAATTTAACACGTCATTACTCGCTCTTTATTCAAACCATTATTACAACGCACGGTACTTGTCTCTCAGTCTCTGACGAACCCACTCCGCAAGCGCGTTTACTGCAAACGTAAACACAAACAAAATCAATGCAGCTAGGAACAGCAGGCGATAATGCGAACTTCCAACTTCCGACTCTGGCAACTCAACGGCGATGGTCGCCGACAGGCTGCGCAATCCTTCCAAAATATTCCAATCCATTAATGGCGTATTGCCCGTTGCCATTAAAACAATCATGGTTTCACCAACAGCGCGTCCCAGGCCCATCATAATGGCAGAAAAAATACCTGGGCTTGCGGTAAGCAAGACAACATAGATTAAAGTTTGCCAAGGCGTGGCCCCTAATGCCAAAGAGCCATCCGATAAATGCTTCGGTACAGAGAAAATGGCATCTTCGGCAATGGTAAAAATCGTCGGGATAACAGCAAACCCCATCGCTAACCCCACCACCAATGCATTGCGTTGATCGTATCCAATACCATGCTCGGTTAAGAATAAGCGCATATCGCCACCAAAGAACGTCTGCTCAATCGTAGGCGAAATCCACACTCCAAGCCCAATCAGTACCAATATGACAGGCATGAGCACTAAAGCATGCCAACCATTAGGCAGACGATTTCGCAAAGGTTGCGGTATTAATGCCCATAGCCCGCCCATAATCATGGTGCTCAAGGGCAAAACAAACAGCATAACGACGATCGTAATCAGGTGATCTTCGACAATAGGCGCGAACCACAATCCCGCGAGGAAACCAATGATCACCGTCGGCAGTGCTTCCATTAGCTCAATCGACGGTTTTACGACACGACGCATGCGTGGCGACATAAAGTAAGCCGTATAAATAGCACCTAGCACTGCGAGCGGCACTGAAAACAGCATCGCAAACATCGCCGCTTTTATCGTCCCAAACGCAATAGGTACTAGGCTGAACTTAGCCTCAAAGTTATCGCTCGCCGAAGTCGATTGCCACACAAATTCAGGCTCAGGATACCCTTCGTACCACACTTCTTGCCATAATGAGGACAATGAAATTTCTGGATAGGCATTGTCCACTTCCGCAACATTTAACGCATTATTTTGCCAAGTGATTAAGTAGCGTTCATTGTTAGACATTGCTGCGATTGCGGGCGCTTGATTGTACGCACGCTTAAACAACACCAGTTTTTCACTGGTTGTATAATGGCTTTGCAACGTGCCGTTGGTGTAAAAGCTATAAAATCCTTTTCGATGAGAATCCGGCAACAAATACTTAAGCTCTGATGCCAATTTAAAATCACGAATATGCGTTAACGTGCGTTTCTCTTCTTGCAGCGTATCAAACCATTGCGACACCCGACCATCGTTGTGCGTCACCAAAAGCGAGTAAGCACCAGCCAATAAGTCTATCGTACGAACGGAATGCTTCTTATCACCTTGAGTGAGATCGACCACCTCTCGCACAGCAAATTTACGTGCGGTTTTCTTTAACACGATCAACTCAGAGCCATCGCGTAAATAAAGCGTTTCACCATCAGGTGTCAATAACATTTGCTGAGGTGCATCAAAGCCTGAAGAGAACGTAAAATCGATCGTTGTCGGAGGCGTATCCAAAGACGAAGCCACTTGCCAGCGAGCTTTCACTTCACCGCTTTGCGTCTGCCAAACAACCGTTGGTAAGGGCGTCGAAGCTGCAAATACAAACTGAGTCACAGGATCTTGAGGCGTACTTAGTGTCAGATCCATGCTGGTGTCTAGCTCAATCACTTCCGGAGGACGTGTATTTTCTCTCAACGTGGCATTAAATTCAGGCTTGAAAAGGTGCGCTTTACCCTGCCCATCAACAAACCCATACCAACCTAGTCCAGGAGCCGATTGAGAGAAAGCGACGGGTTCCTGGACGATTTGCTGTTTATACACCGCAGGTTTCGTAGGATCGTCCATCGACAAATATTGAATCTCACCACTTTGGGTTAGAACGAACGCGAGCTGAGCGTAATCATCCACTGAAATCGCCAGTGGTGTTTCAATATGAGTGGCTCGAATTGCTTGGTTGGTTTTGATCTCCGCATCAGAAAAAAGCGGAATGATCACCATGGCGAGGTAGACAAAGATCAAAATAAGCGCCGCGAGTACGCCGACACCACCGGATGTCACTGCAAGTCGAACTAAACGATCTTTTATCAGTCGTTTCTTATCTTTTTCCTGCAATGAAAACTCGGCTTGTGCCATTTAAATATCTACCTTTTTTGACTTAGTACTAGAATATGTCGTTAAGATGACAATTATATTACAGATCACATTAAACACCTGAAAAGAATACAACTCTTATGCAATGCGTGGTATGAAATAAATCTGTAATGAAAATCTCATAATGTTCTCACTCATCCATTTTTCCAAGATGAGTACGTATTACTTCAATTTTGGCTAGGTAAGGTTATGAGCGCAGAAAAACTATATATAGAAAAAGAACTGAGTTGGTTGTCTTTCAACGAACGAGTATTACAAGAAGCTGCCGATAAAACCGTCCCTTTGATCGAACGTATTCGCTTTCTTGGGATCTTTTCCAACAATTTAGATGAATTTTACAAAGTACGCTTTGCGGACGTGAAGCGCAGAATCCTAATCAGCCAAGAGCGTGGTGGCAGCGATAGCCCTAAACGACTGTTAACCAAAATGCAGTCGAAAGCACTCAAGCTTAACGAACAATTTGATGAGCTTTACAGCGAATTGATTCGAGAAATGGCGCGACGTCGCATTTTCTTGGTCAACGAACAACAACTGGATGAATCGCAACAAAAGTGGATCGCGAAATACTTCCGTAGAGAGGTCATGCCGCATATCACTCCTCTGCTAATGAAAGACGAGATCGATGTTCTGCAATTTCTCAAAGACGAGTACGCTTACATCGCCGTAGAGCTACGTAAAGAAGAACATTACCAATACGCTCTGATCGAAATTCCGACCGATCACCTTCCCCGCTTTGTGATGGTACCAGAACAGAAAGGAAAGCGTCGAAAAACCATCATCTTACTTGATAATATTATCCGCCACTGTTTGGATGAGCTGTTCAAAGGCTTTTTTGATTATGATGAGCTTAGCGGCTATGCGATGAAAATGACGCGCGACGCCGAATACGATTTACGCAACGAAATCGAATACAGCTTGCTCGAACAAATGTCGGAAGGTGTCAATCAGCGACTGACAGCAAAGCCCGTTCGCTTCGTCTACGAACGTGATATGCCGCCTCAAATGTTAGAGTTTCTTTGTAACAAGCTCAATATCTCTAATTACGATAACCTTATCCCCGGCGGCCGCTATCACAATTTTAAAGACTTCATTGCGTTTCCAAATGTTGGGCGAGAGTACCTTGAAAATAAACCGCTTCCGCCAATGAAGTGCGCCGATTTCGAAGGTTACGCTAACAGCTTTGATGCGATTAAAGCGAAAGATATTCTACTCTATTACCCCTACCACACTTTTGACCACATTAGTGAGTTGGTACGCCAAGCCTCCTTCGATCCGAAAGTACTTAGTATCAAGATTAACATTTACCGTGTCGCGAAAGATTCTCGCTTGATGAACTCGTTAATTGATGCCGTGCACAACGGCAAAAACGTCACCGTGGTCGTCGAGCTGCGGGCTCGCTTTGATGAAGAAGCCAATATCGAATGGTCAAAAGTGTTGACCGAAGCTGGTGTGCACGTCATCTTCGGAGCGCCTGGCCTTAAGATTCACTCAAAGCTACTGATGATCAGTCGCCGTGAAGGTGAAGAAATTATTCGCTACGCGCACATCGGCACAGGCAACTTCCATGAGAAGACGGCACGAATTTATACCGACCTCTCTCTCCTTACCGCAGATCAAGAAATCACTAACGAAGTTCGTAATGTCTTCGGTTATATTGAGAATCCATACCGCCCAGTGAAGTTCAACCACCTCATGGTATCTCCACGTAATTCTCGTACCCAAATCTACCGCCTGATCGATAATGAAATTGCGAATGCCAAGCTAGGAAAGAAAGCCGCCCTTACGATCAAGGTCAATAACCTAGTCGATAAAGGCATCGTCAATAAGCTATATGGAGCAAGTACGGCGGGAGTGAAGATAAATATGATCATTCGCGGCATGTGCTCCTTAGTACCAGGCATTGAGGGAATCAGCGACAACATTCGGATCATCAGTATTGTTGACCGCTTTTTGGAACACCCACGCGTGGTGATTACCCATAACGATGGCGATCCGCAAGTCTATATCTCCTCTGCTGACTGGATGACAAGAAATATCGATCACCGCATTGAGGTGGCGGCGCCAGTCCGTGATCCACGTTTGAAACAGAGAATTATTGATATAACGAATATCCATTTTACCGATACAGTAAAGGCTCGTTTTATAGATAAGGAAATGAGTAACGCTTACGTACCACGAGGTAATCGCAAAAAAGTTCGTTCTCAAATCGCTATCTATGACTATCTTAAAAATATAGAAAAGCAAACTAGAAAACAAAATTCAGATGCCTCAAATACTTGAACAAGATACTCGCTACATTGCCGCGATAGACCTCGGCTCAAACAGTTTCCACATGGTGGTGGCCAAGGTTGTAGGCAGTGACTTACAACTGGTTAGCCGTCATAAACAGCGTGTTCGCTTAGCATCAGGACTCGACAGTGAATTGAACTTAAGTCATTCCGCGATGGAACGTGCGTTAGAGTGCTTAGCCATGTTCGCTGAGAGACTGCAAGGGCTTGATGAGTCGAATGTGCGTATCGCCGCGACACACACACTAAGACGCGCTAAAAATGCTCATCTATTCATTGAGCGTGCGAAAGAAGTGATGCCCTTCCCAATAGAAATCATCCCAGGGGAAGAAGAAGCCCGCTTGATTTACTTAGGTGTCGCTCACACTCAAGTAGAGTCAAACTCCAAGTTGGTCGTTGATATTGGCGGCGGCAGTACCGAAATGATCATTGGACAAGAGTTTGAGCCTGAGCTTCTCAACAGTAAACAGATGGGATGCGTCAGCTTTACAGAGCAATATTTTAAAAACGGCAAACTGTCTGGGAAAAACTTTAATAAAGCGATGTTAGCCGCCGAGCAAAAACTCGAGTCCATCGCTTCAGCATACCGTAAAAAAGGCTGGGATATCGCTCTCGGCTCATCAGGAACCATCAAAGCGATTCAAGAAGTGCTAGTAGGATTAGGTTTTGAAGATGGCCTGATCACCGCGAAGAGACTGGACACGCTTATTGAAACTCTGTGTAATTTTGATTCAATTGAAGAGATTGAACTGACAGGTTTAACAGAAGAACGTAAGCCCGTATTCGCGGCAGGCGTGGCGATTTTGTCCGCAATTTTCAAAGCGCTTCGCATTGAGCAGATGTTTTTCTCCGATGGTGCTCTGCGCGAAGGTCTGTTGTACGAAATGGAAGAGCGTTTTGCGCGCTCCGATATACGTATGCGCACAACAGAAAATTTAGCCAACAAACACCGGGTTGACTTAGAACATGCTGCTCGTGTTAAAGGCCATGCACGTGAGATGTTATGTCAGGTGCGCTCTGAACTAGGCATTAAGAAAAAGAGTGAGTTATTTGACTTACTAGAATGGGCAGCATTGCTTCATGAAGTCGGATTAAGTATCAACTTACGTAGCTTCCATCGCCACTCTTTCTATATTCTGTTGCATTCCACTCTACAAGGCTTCAACCGTGAACAGCAATTAGTGCTCGCAACATTAGCCCGCTTCCAACGCAAAGCACTTAAACTGCAAGAACTGCCAGATTTCAACCTCTACAAACAAAGTGACGTGATAAGCCTCATCAAAATATTACGACTTTCTATCGTATTAAATGGACAGCGTAACGAAGATCCATTGCCTGACATCACTTTATCCATCAAAAATGATGAATGGATTCTTACGTGCACAGATAAAGCATGGCTAGAAAACAACAAATTGCTTCATGCTGATTTGCAGGAAGAACAAGAACGTTGGGACAGCGCGAAGTGGACACTCACTTTCTGATCTCGTGCTGTTCATACCTAAACAAAAAGTCGGCTTACAGGCCGACTTTTTTTAACTCTTCTTCTGCAAAGTCTGCTGTAATGGGCACATAACCATCTTTCTCAACCAACGCTTGCCCCTGAGCGGAGAAAATAAAGCGAATAAACTCGGCTTCAATTGGTGTTAATGGGTAATCCGGGTGCTTATTCACGTAAACATATAAGTAACGTGATAGTGGGTACTTACCACTAACAATATGTTCTCGCGTTGGCGTCACGTAGTCATTTCCTATTTTTGCCACCGGAACTAAGCGCACGCCTGCTACTCGATAGCCGACACCGGAATAACCAATTCCACTGATGGTTGACGCTACAGCTTGCACAACTGACGCGGAGCCTGGCTGCTCGTTAACTCGGGTTTTAAAGTCGCCGCCACATAAGGCATTGCTTTTGAAGTAACCATAAGTTCCAGAAACGGAGTTACGACCAAACAACTGTACGTTGCGCTTTGCCCACTGTGATTCAAGACCGAGTTGCTGCCAGTTCGTGATAAATTGACTTTCACCACAGCGTAGCGTGGCAGAAAACAAAGCATCTAACTGACTAAAGTTAAGCCCTTGAATTGGATTGTCTTGATGAACAAAAATACCTATTGCATCGATCGCAACTCTAAGTGCCGTTGGCTTGTAACCATGTTCACGTTCAAACGCTTCAACCTCTCTTAAACGCATAGGACGGCTCATGGGACCAAACTGAGCTGTTTGTTCGGTCAATGCTGGGGGAGCAGTGGAAGAGCCAGACGCTTGGACTTGCGCATTAATATTCGGGTAAATGGATTTAAACTCTTCAACCCAAAGTGTCGTCATGCCCGCAAGCGTATCGGAGCCGACAGAGAGCAAATTCCCGACAATCCCAGTCGTTTTATGATAATTCGGCAATGGTTTATCTTGAGCGACAGCCATACCGGAACAAGCAAGAGCCAGTAGACTGAACACTTTTGCGACTCTTAATGCCATTATTTCACCACCAAACGTTCAGGCAATACAAAAGAAAACTTACTGCCCACGCCCACTTCACTGTGAATTTCCAAATGAGAATCATGGTGGCTCAGCGCATGTTTCACAATAGCCAACCCTAACCCACTCCCTCCGGTATCGCGTGATCTTGCTTTATCGACGCGATAAAAACGCTCAGTAAGTCGATGGAGGTGCTGAGGCTCTATACCATCACCACTATCCTCCACCTCTAAGCATGCGCCTTGAGATGTCTGGAACCAACGAACATTAATGTTCGCGCCAGGCGGTGTGTATTTGACAGCATTATAAACGAGGTTAGAGATAGCACTACGTAACTGGTCATCATCGCCCAGTACGCGTAGGCTAGCATCAACATCAAATTTCAATTTATGCTGGTTGTCCCCGCTAAGGCTGACCGCCTCTTTTTCTAGTACTTCTAGCATCGCAGGTACATTCACGACATCTTCAAGCTCATGCATAGGTGCCGCTTCAATTTTAGATAGCGTCAGTAGTTGGTTCACCAAACTGTTCATGCGGTTGAGCTGCTCCGTCATAACACCATGCGCTTTGCTCCACATTGGGCCCACAACCATGTCAGGATCTTCTGTCATCTCCAAATAACCTTGCAGCACCGTCATTGGTGTACGAAGTTCATGAGAAACGTTAGCAAAGAAGTTGCGGCGCATTCCCTCAAGTTGTTTTAACTGGCTAACATCACGCACCACCATCAAATGTTCACCTTCGGTATACGGTACGATACGTAGTTCTAGCATGCGTTCGACATTGAGTGGTGAACGCATTTCCAATGGCTCTGAGAAGTCTTTCTTGTTGAGGTACTTGATAAAGTCAGGCGTACGAATGAGGTTGGAGATAGGTTGACCAGAGTCTTCCGGCCAATGGAAACCCAATAAGTGTTGAGCCAGTTTGTTACACCAAACGATATTGCCTTCAGCACGGAACACCACGACGGCATCGGGTAAAGATTCCGCACCATTTCTGAATCGGCGAATGAGATTAGTAAGCTCTTTGCGTTTACGGCGTTGGCGCTGCTGTAAGCGATACAAGCCATTGAACAAAGATTCCCAGTTACCGCTACCAGACGGTGGCGTAAGGCGCTTTTCATCCCATAACCAAGAAGATAAACGTACTTGGTTATGCAAATGCCACACAAGCTGCAATGCCGTAGCTGCCAAAAGCAACCACGGCATATAACCGAATATCCAACCTACTATCACCCATGGGGTGTAAAAAAGCCAGCTCCCAGGCCAGCTTTTTCCACGTTAATCTTTCAACCACTCATAACTCCAGAAATGGTACCGATAAGCTGCGTGTTAATTTATGCCTTTGTCGAGAAGCGGTATCCAGCACCACGAACAGTTTGGATCAGCTTATCATGACCTGCGGCTTCCAATGCTTTACGCAGGCGGCGAATATGAACATCGACCGTACGATCTTCAACATACACGTTAGTACCCCAAACATTGTTTAATAGCTGCTCACGGCTGTACACACGCTCTTGATGCGTCATGAAAAAATGCAGCATTTTAAACTCTGTTGGGCCCATATCTAATGGTGCATCATTAGCCGTGACACGGTGTGATACAGGATCAAGCTTCAATCCCTGCACATCAATTACGTCTTCCAGTGCGGTCGGGGTTACGCGACGAATCACCGCTTTTAAGCGGGCAACCAACTCTTTAGGAGAGAATGGCTTAGTAATGTAGTCATCCGCACCGACTTCTAAACCGCGCACTTTATCTTCTTCTTCACCACGAGCGGTAAGCATCACAACTGGAATGTTGCGCGTTAATTCCTCTCGCTTCATATGCTTGATGAAGTTAATGCCGCTGCCGCCTGGTAACATCCAATCCAGTAAAACTAAATCAGGGAAGGGTTCAGCCAGTTTGGTTACTGCAGTATCGTAATCTTCCGCTTCTACCGCTTGGTAACCTTTCTGCTCAAGTACGAAGCACAGCATTTCGCGAATAGGAGCTTCGTCTTCAACAACCAGAATCCTTCTAGACATAATTGAGTAACCTTATGTTCGTTGAGCTAATGAATTTAAGAGACAAAGCGCCCCTCTATGCATAAGCATTATCACTACCAATTATGACACTTTTGTGACCTTTGAAAACAAATTTTCATATAACTTTCTTTTGAGGTTCATTCGGATATTTTTCATTTCTATTAAGACATCAGCACAAAAATTCCCTATGATTAGTCCCTTGTCATCAAGCCTAGAGAAGATTTATGTGGTTTAAAAACTGTCTGGTATACCGCGTTAACCGCGAGGTTACTTTCAACGCCGAACAACTAGAAACTCAACTGTCTGAATTCCGATTCACCCCATGTGGCAGTCAAGATAAACAGAAATTTGGCTGGGTCAGTGCAATGGGTAGACATGGCGACATGATGACTCACGTGTCAGAAAACCGCATTCTGATTTGCGCCAAGAAAGAAGAGAAAATGCTACCTGCCTCAGTGATCAAAGAGTCATTGAATGCAAAAGTAGAAGCAATGGAAGCGCAAGAAGGTCGTCCTCTGAAGAAGAAAGAGAAAGACAACCTGAAAGATGACATCGTAATGGATTTACTGCCTCGCGCATTTAGCCGCAGCAGCCACACTCACGTGCTCATCATGCCAAAAGAAGGGTTCATCCTTGTTGACGCAAGCAGCTACAAAAAAGCGGAAGACGTATTAGCACTACTTCGTAAAACCATGGGTAGTTTACCTGTTGTTCCTGCCATTCCAGAAGTAGCGATTGAAACAACGCTAACCGAGTGGGTGAAAACGGGTGACACACCTCAAGGTATCACCATGATGGACGAAGCTGAGCTAAAATCCGTGCTTGAAGAAGGTGGCGTGATTCGTTGTAAGAAGCAAGAGCTGACCACAGATGAAATCCGCAACCACATCGCAGCAGATAAAGTCGTAACGAAGCTTGCACTTAATTGGCAAGATCGTATTGAATTCATCATGACAGAAGATGCGGGTATTAAGCGTCTAAAATTCTCTGATGAATTGAAAGATCAAAATGACGATATTCCACGTGAAGATCAAGCAGCTCGATTTGATGCAGACTTCTCTCTGATGTGTGGGGAGTTCAGTGCTTTCCTACCCAACCTATACGATGCGCTAGGCGGCTTACCAAATCCCAACGCTTAATGTTGTATAAAGGTTAACCATAACGCCCTCACTTTTTTTGAGGGCGTTTTTCTATCTGAAGCACAATTATCCTAGTCACAGTTCACATTTTGACGTAAAATTTGCGCCCCATTTCCATTAGGTGGAATTGGCCTGACTTGTGATCAGATAAAAGAGAATTGAGCAATGACAACTGAGAAAGCATTCGTACCTGAGCTACTGTCTCCTGCGGGAAGCCTGAAAAACATGCGTTACGCATTCGCCTACGGCGCAGATGCAGTTTACGCTGGCCAACCTCGCTACAGCCTCCGCGTACGTAACAATGAGTTTAACCACGAAAACCTAAAAATCGGTATCGATGAAGCGCATGCTCTAGGCAAAAAGCTTTATGTGGTATGTAACATTCAACCACACAACTCGAAGCTAAAAACCTTCATCCGTGATCTTAAACCAATCGTAGAAATGGGTCCTGACGCATTGATCATGTCAGATCCAGGCCTAATCATGATGGTTCGTGAAGCTTTCCCAGAAATGCCAATTCACCTTTCTGTACAAGCAAACGCTGTAAACTGGGCGACTGTTAAGTTCTGGGCAGCGAATGGCGTGGAGCGAGTGATCGTTTCTCGCGAACTATCTTTAGAAGAAATCGAAGAAATTCGTGAGCATTGTCCTGAAACTGAACTTGAAGTATTCGTTCACGGTGCATTATGCATGGCTTATTCTGGTCGTTGCCTACTTTCTGGTTACATCAACAAACGTGATCCTAACCAAGGCACTTGCACTAACGCGTGCCGTTGGGAATACAAAGTAGAAGAAGGCAAAGAAAACGACGCTGGTGATATTGTAGAGAAATTTGACCCATCTGAAGCACAGCCTGTCGAAGTACAAGACGAACGCCCTGAAACCACAATTGGTCGTGGTAAACCAACGGATGAAGTCGTTCTACTTTCTGAAGCGCACCGTCCAGAAGAAAAAATGGCAGCGTACGAAGATGAACATGGTACTTACATCATGAACTCTAAAGACCTACGTGCGGTACAGCATGTTGAGCGCTTAACTAAGATGGGTGTGCACTCGCTGAAAATCGAAGGTCGTACTAAATCATTCTATTACTGTGCTCGTACTGCACAGGTTTACCGCAAAGCAATTGATGACGCTGTAGCAGGCCGACCATTTGATGAAAGCCTAATGGGTACACTAGAGAGCCTAGCTCACCGTGGCTATACCGAAGGCTTCCTACGTCGTCATACTCACGACACCTACCAAAATTACGATTACGGCTACTCAGTCTCTGATGCTCAACAGTTTGTCGGTGAGTTCACTGGTAAACGTCGTGGTGATATGGCTGAAGTAGAAGTGAAAAACAAATTCCTTGTCGGTGATAGTCTTGAGCTAATGACGCCAAAAGGTAATGTTGTTTTCACGCTAGAAGCGATGGAAAACCGTAAGTCAGAGTCTATTGAGGATGCCAAAGGGAATGGTCACTTCGTCTTCATTCCAGTACCAGCAGATCTAGATTTAGAATACGGTCTATTGATGCGTAACTTAAACTCAGGGCAGGACACCCGTAACCCGACTGGTAAGTAATCATGGCCTTGCTCATTACTGATAAATGCATCAACTGCGACATGTGCGATCCCGAATGCCCCAATGGGGCAATCAGCATGGGAGAAAGCATTTTCGAGATTGACCCAGCTCTATGTACAGAGTGTAAGGGACATTACGAAAAGCCGACCTGTCAGTCAGTGTGTCCGATTACAAAATGCATCATCACAGACCCGGAGCATATAGAAACAGAAGAGCAGTTACTGGAGAAGTTCGTGATTATTCAAGGGTTGGCATAAGAACAAGTAGGTTCAACTTTGGAGACAAAGTTGAACCTTTTTTTAACCCGACTTTTCAATAGGATAGATATTACAAAACAACTCTTTTTCAAAATGAGACTCTAACCTATCTCGCCAATTTTCTGCTTGGGAAACCGGCACAAGATAAAAGTTTTCTCGGCTCGTATCCGTAACGAAAGCCATTCCATATTGCATCAGCTCGTAATGCACATCATTAACAAATCCGGGATCAAGACGCTGACGTCCTGTCAGGTGGTTTACATCAACCCGAGTCAATAAGACCCCTTTCGTTTCACTGCTAAATCTGTGTCTTAACCACTCTGCAAATTCTTTTGCACAAATCATAGTCATGGTTTTATCCTTGATTTACTCTTCTAGCAGGAGAAGTATCCATTCCTGCATCACACACTTGTCTGCCTTGTTATTGCTTCGCTAGCCAACTGACAGACATATTGCTAAGAAACCAAAGTATCGTGACGAAAGATCTTTCTAAACAGAGAAGTTACGACTTATCTATACTACAACTCTTTGTTTAATTTAGATTTCTATATTATGTCACCAAAACTAATTAGGTTAGTTTTTGTATTGGTATTATTCACTGTAGACAAAAGTATGATGTTTCTCCAGTTTCATAAAAGAGATACGTAAGGGAATATAAACCTGTAGAGTCACTCTAGTTAGTAGAGATAAGTGATTGGCATTGCGGTGGAATCGCTTTTTTCGCTTGGGCTTAGTAATAACTTTCGCAGACGGAGGCTTATCGATAGGCTTAACTTTCGGTCCCCAACTAGCAAGCTCTACCCCGCAACCATCACCAGCGGGAGGCAGAACTTGTTCAACACAATAGCCACTCGACTCAGGACAAGATAACCTGACGTGGAAGTGGTAATGATGCCCCCACCAAGGGCGAACTTTACGTAACCAAGAACGTTCTTTGCCTTCTTCTTGCGAGCAAAGCTGCTCCTTAATGACAGGATGTACAAAAATTCGTGCAACATCCTCACTCTGTGCAGCATATCGAATCAGCCTAAAGTGCCTATCTTCCCAGCGATGGTTAAGTATGGAATAGCCTTTTAAGTCCACCACACTCATTGGCTTAGGGAGTTGTAATTCGTTATAAGAAAGCGGTTGGTCAGCGAGTCTTAACCAGATATCAATATCTAACCCAGTTTGGTGACTAGAATGGCCAGAAGAAAACCTTCCTCCTCGTGGTAAAGACAGATCACCTATAAGCAGCGTTGTGTTGAGATTTTGATGAGCTTGAAGCGCTAGGTTTTCAATAAATTCTATCGTTTTAGGGTGCCCATAGTAGCGTTTCGTTTTACTACGTAAAACTTGATAACCAACGCCATCAAGAGGCAAAGGTAATGCGCCATCCAAACAACCGTTGGCATAACTACCAATAGAGGAAGAAGAGTTTAGGGTAGGGTTAGCAACAGACTCCCAAGGAGTAGAGTATACAGAAGCTGAGAAACATAAACCCAAAGATACAATGAAACTCAGCTTCATAGCTTTTAGCCTTTAGTAGTGTTCGCCATTATCGTAATAAGCTTTAGGGGATAAAGCTGAAAAGATAACTGCAACATCAATATCCGCACCAGCAATACCACGAACTTGCTGTGTAATAAGCTTAGCAACTTTATCTTGTACTTCCTGACCACGGTCAAACCAAAGCACTTCGACAAAAGGATATGCAGCACTCACCTCGCCCTCATTGAAAAACGTAGTGTAGATGTACTCAAAAGTAAAATCCTCACGCGGACAGTCCATCAGAGGCTGAAGTTCATCCGTCAGAGGCTTTGATAGTGCCTGAACAGCTTGCGGCTCTACAGCACGGAATCGAAAATGTGGCATAAACTTACTTCCTAATTATTAGCATTAACTCATGATAATAACAGGAACCAAGTCAGTAATCATCCAAGCCAATGTAACCACTAACCTTTTCTATACACGTCATATAGATCAAGTAGTAAATCAACTAGCTCACTAACGAAGAATAATGGGAGTATGAATAGAGGTAAGAAGGGGTAAAACGATACACCGAAGCTTAGTGACGCAATCTATTGCAAGGAAAAATAGAATGGCTTAAGTCACCGATGTAATATGTTCTTAAGATCAATGTGTATCAGATATCGACAACTATTCGAACTATTCGTTAGAAACGAAAAAGGCTCTGACCTAAGTCAGAGCCTTGATATATGGCAGGGGTGGAGAGATTCGAACTCCCAACACGCGGATTTGGAATCCGCTGCTCTGCCAATTGGAGCTACACCCCTGCAGTTCGTGTTTAATGAGACGACTCTCAAATAAGTGGCGGAGTGGACGGGACTCGAACCCGCGACCCCCGGCGTGACAGGCCGGTATTCTAACCAACTGAACTACCACTCCGCAGTGGTATCACTCGCTTGTAATCAGTAAGTGTCCAAAATTTAAAGCCTGGCGATGTCCTACTCTCACATGGGGAAGCCCCACACTACCATCGGCGCTATTTCGTTTCACTTCTGAGTTCGGCATGGAAGTCAGGTGGGTCCAAAACGCTATGGTCGCCAAGCAAATTCTTTAATTCGGAAAGCTGTTTCTTAATTCTCGTTCTTACACATTCAATGTTCTTTCATTGAGTCCATCAAAACCCCTTGGGTGTTGTATGGTTAAGCCTCACGGGCAATTAGTACAGGTTAGCTCAACGCCTCACAACGCTTACACACCCTGCCTATCAACGTCGTAGTCTACGACAACCCTTTAGGATACTTAAAGTATCAGGGAGAACTCATCTCAAGGCTCGCTTCCCGCTTAGATGCTTTCAGCGGTTATCGATCCCGAACTTAGCTACCGGGCAATGCGTCTGGCGACACAACCCGAACACCAGAGGTTCGTCCACTCCGGTCCTCTCGTACTAGGAGCAGCCCCTTTCAATTCTCCAACGCCCACGGCAGATAGGGACCGAACTGTCTCACGACGTTCTAAACCCAGCTCGCGTACCACTTTAAATGGCGAACAGCCATACCCTTGGGACCGACTTCAGCCCCAGGATGTGATGAGCCGACATCGAGGTGCCAAACACCGCCGTCGATATGAACTCTTGGGCGGTATCAGCCTGTTATCCCCGGAGTACCTTTTATCCGTTGAGCGATGGCCCTTCCATTCAGAACCACCGGATCACTATGACCTGCTTTCGCACCTGCTCGAATTGTCATTCTCGCAGTCAAGCGGGCTTATGCCATTGCACTAACCTCACGATGTCCAACCGTGATTAGCCCACCTTCGTGCTCCTCCGTTACGCTTTGGGAGGAGACCGCCCCAGTCAAACTACCCACCAGGCACTGTCCGCAACCCCGATAAGGGGTCGACGTTAGAACATCAACACTACAAGGGTGGTATTTCAAGGACGGCTCCACGCAATCTAGCGACTGCGCTTCAAAGCCTCCCACCTATCCTACACATGTAGGGTCAATGTTCAGTGCCAAGCTGTAGTAAAGGTTCACGGGGTCTTTCCGTCTAGCCGCGGGTACACTGCATCTTCACAGCGATTTCAATTTCACTGAGTCTCGGGTGGAGACAGCGTGGCCATCATTACGCCATTCGTGCAGGTCGGAACTTACCCGACAAGGAATTTCGCTACCTTAGGACCGTTATAGTTACGGCCGCCGTTTACCGGGGCTTCGATCAAGAGCTTCGACCGAAGTCTAACCC
This sequence comes from Vibrio sp. M60_M70, assembly GCF_037162085.1. Taxonomy (NCBI): domain Bacteria; kingdom Pseudomonadati; phylum Pseudomonadota; class Gammaproteobacteria; order Vibrionales; family Vibrionaceae; genus Vibrio; species Vibrio sp. M60_M70. The sequence goes on along the minus strand of NZ_JARLUL010000001.1, from coordinate 648,944 downwards.
CATCAATTAACCTTCCGGCACCGGGCAGGCGTCACACCGTATACGTCATCTTACGATTTTGCACAGTGCTGTGTTTTTAATAAACAGTTGCAGCCACCTGGTATCTGCGACTCTCAATAGCTCCATCCGCGAGGGACTTCACCGTCGAGAGCGTACCTTCTCCCGAAGTTACGGTACCATTTTGCCTAGTTCCTTCACCCGAGTTCTCTCAAGCGCCTTGGTATTCTCTACCCGACCACCTGTGTCGGTTTGGGGTACGATTCCTTACAATCTGAAGCTTAGAGGCTTTTCCTGGAAGCATGGCATCAATGACTTCACATCCGTAGATGCTCGACGTCGTGTCTCAGCCTTAAAGAGAGCCGGATTTACCTAACTCTCAAGCCTACGCACTTGAACCTGGACAACCGTCGCCAGGCCCACCTAGCCTTCTCCGTCCCCCCATCGCAATTGTAAGAAGTACGGGAATATTAACCCGTTTCCCATCGACTACGCCTTTCGGCCTCGCCTTAGGGGTCGACTTACCCTGCCCCGATTAACGTTGGACAGGAACCCTTGGTCTTCCGGCGAGGAGGTTTTTCACCCCCTTTATCGTTACTCATGTCAGCATTCGCACTTCTGATACGTCCAGCATGCGTTACCACACACCTTCAACCGCTTACAGAACGCTCCCCTACCCAATACTCAAAGAGTATTGCCGCAGCTTCGGTTTACTACTTAGCCCCGTTACATCTTCCGCGCAGGCCGACTCGACCAGTGAGCTATTACGCTTTCTTTAAATGATGGCTGCTTCTAAGCCAACATCCTGGCTGTCTGAGCCTTCCCACATCGTTTCCCACTTAGTAGTAATTTGGGACCTTAGCTGGCGGTCTGGGTTGTTTCCCTCTCCACGACGGACGTTAGCACCCGCCGTGTGTCTCCCGGATAGTACTTACTGGTATTCGGAGTTTGCAAAGGGTTGGTAAGTCGGGATGACCCCCTAGCCTTAACAGTGCTCTACCCCCAGTAGTATTCGTCCGAGGCGCTACCTAAATAGCTTTCGGGGAGAACCAGCTATCTCCAGGTTTGATTGGCCTTTCACCCCTAGCCACAAGTCATCCGCTAATTTTTCAACATTAGTCGGTTCGGTCCTCCAGTTGATGTTACTCAACCTTCAACCTGCCCATGGCTAGATCACCTGGTTTCGGGTCTATATCCAGAGACTGAACGCCCAGTTAAGACTCGGTTTCCCTACGGCTCCCCTAGATGGTTAACCTTGCCACTGAATATAAGTCGCTGACCCATTATACAAAAGGTACGCAGTCACAGGACAAGCCTGCTCCTACTGCTTGTACGTACACGGTTTCAGGTTCTATTTCACTCCCCTCACAGGGGTTCTTTTCGCCTTTCCCTCACGGTACTGGTTCACTATCGGTCAGTCAGTAGTATTTAGCCTTGGAGGATGGTCCCCCCATATTCAGACAGGATATCACGTGTCCCGCCCTACTCGATTTCACTGAATATGCGTCGTCAGTTACGGGGCTATCACCCTGTATCGCCAAGCTTTCCAGCTTGTTCACCTAACGCCTATAAAGCTTAAGGGCTAGTCCAATTTCGCTCGCCGCTACTTTCGGAATCTCGGTTGATTTCTTTTCCTCGGGGTACTTAGATGTTTCAGTTCCCCCGGTTCGCCTCGTTATGCTATGTATTCACATAACGATACTTACTTATGTAAGTGGGTTTCCCCATTCGGAAATCCCAGACTCAAATGGTTTTTACTACCTAATCTGGGCTTATCGCAAGTTAATACGTCCTTCATCGCCTCTGACTGCCAAGGCATCCACCGTGTACGCTTAGTCACTTAACCATACAACCCGAAGGAGTTTCGAATTGATGTTAAACAACCAAAGTTGTCTCTCATTATTTGAATGAGCGAGAGACATATCGATTTTGCCGGACTCAAATTCCAAGAACACTTGAATGTGTTTTTAGTTGTATTCAAATACATGAATACTTTGAGAACTTTACAAACAACAATAAATTGTTGTTTTGTCAGCTTTCCAAATTGTTAAAGAGCTAATCACTTCAAAGAAGTAACCATTTTTAAGAACACTTAATTAAATGCGCTTAAAGATGGTATCCCGTAGGGGAGTCGAACCCCTGTTACCGCCGTGAAAGGGCGGTGTCCTAGGCCTCTAGACGAACGGGACACAGAAGTATGTGGTGGAGCTAATCGGGATCGAACCGATGACCTCTTCGCTGCCAGCGAAGCGCTCTCCCAGCTGAGCTATAGCCCCACATAAATTGCTTCAGCATTTTATGCAGAACCAATTTTGCTCTGAAATCTAAACCATATCAATCTGTGTGAACACTCATCGCAATAATCATCGTATAAGGAGGTGATCCAGCGCCAGGTTCCCCTAGCGCTACCTTGTTACGACTTCACCCCAGTCATGAACCACAAAGTGGTAAGCGTCCCCCCGAAGGTTAAACTACCTACTTCTTTTGCAGCCCACTCCCATGGTGTGACGGGCGGTGTGTACAAGGCCCGGGAACGTATTCACCGTGGCATTCTGATCCACGATTACTAGCGATTCCGACTTCATGGAGTCGAGTTGCAGACTCCAATCCGGACTACGACGCACTTTTTGGGATTCGCTCACTCTCGCAAGTTGGCTGCCCTCTGTATGCGCCATTGTAGCACGTGTGTAGCCCTACTCGTAAGGGCCATGATGACTTGACGTCGTCCCCACCTTCCTCCGGTTTATCACCGGCAGTCTCCCTGGAGTTCCCGACATTACTCGCTGGCAAACAAGGATAAGGGTTGCGCTCGTTGCGGGACTTAACCCAACATTTCACAACACGAGCTGACGACAGCCATGCAGCACCTGTCTCAGAGTTCCCGAAGGCACCAATCCATCTCTGGAAAGTTCTCTGGATGTCAAGAGTAGGTAAGGTTCTTCGCGTTGCATCGAATTAAACCACATGCTCCACCGCTTGTGCGGGCCCCCGTCAATTCATTTGAGTTTTAATCTTGCGACCGTACTCCCCAGGCGGTCTACTTAACGCGTTAGCTCCGAAAGCCACGGCTCAAGGCCACAACCTCCAAGTAGACATCGTTTACGGCGTGGACTACCAGGGTATCTAATCCTGTTTGCTCCCCACGCTTTCGCATCTGAGTGTCAGTATCTGTCCAGGGGGCCGCCTTCGCCACCGGTATTCCTTCAGATCTCTACGCATTTCACCGCTACACCTGAAATTCTACCCCCTCTACAGTACTCTAGTCTGCCAGTTTCAAATGCTATTCCGAGGTTGAGCCCCGGGCTTTCACATCTGACTTAACAAACCACCTGCATGCGCTTTACGCCCAGTAATTCCGATTAACGCTCGCACCCTCCGTATTACCGCGGCTGCTGGCACGGAGTTAGCCGGTGCTTCTTCTGTCGCTAACGTCAAACAACGCCGCTATTAACGACGCCGCCTTCCTCACGACTGAAAGTACTTTACAACCCGAAGGCCTTCTTCATACACGCGGCATGGCTGCATCAGGCTTGCGCCCATTGTGCAATATTCCCCACTGCTGCCTCCCGTAGGAGTCTGGACCGTGTCTCAGTTCCAGTGTGGCTGATCATCCTCTCAGACCAGCTAGGGATCGTCGCCTTGGTGAGCCCTTACCTCACCAACTAGCTAATCCCACCTAGGCATATCCTGACGCGAGAGGCCCGAAGGTCCCCCTCTTTGGCCCGTAGGCATCATGCGGTATTAGCCATCGTTTCCAATGGTTATCCCCCACATCAGGGCAATTTCCTAGGCATTACTCACCCGTCCGCCGCTCGACGCCGTTATCGTTCCCCGAAGGTTCAGATAACTCGTTTCCGCTCGACTTGCATGTGTTAGGCCTGCCGCCAGCGTTCAATCTGAGCCATGATCAAACTCTTCAATTTAAGATTTTGTTCGGCTCAATGAATACTGAACATTACATAAAGTAATGTTTGAATTGACTGTGCTGAATCCGAAGATTCAATGGTCACTTCGTTTCATTGAAACCTAATTTGAAGCCGAAGCTTCTAATTGGATTATCATCAACGAGTGCCCACACAGATTGATAGGTCTATATTTTTAAAGAGCACACTTTGAACTTCTCTTCAAAGTGGACGGCCATTTTAGCTAGATAACTTATCGTGTCAAACACTTTTTTAAGTTATTTATCTGCGAGTTAATTCTTAACTCACTGACCTTGTTGTCTAGGCATCGCTTAACTTGCTTTCCCTTGACAACGGAGGCGCATTATAGGGCGTTCATTAAGGAACACAAGTGCATTTTTAAAAAAACTCACCTTTTTAGTTCATTCGTATAGAAAACAGGCAAAAGGTTCTAAAACATTATAGAAAAGGGGCCAAATGGCCCCTTGAATGTGATTTTTATCTCATTTCTTATTGTATCTATGCAATTACTGATGGGCACGAATTTGGTCATTAGTAACGATTAGCTGCACTTTCTTGTCTGGAACAATTTCACCAGAAAGAATCGATTTGGCTAATGGGTTCTCGACATTCTGTTGAATTGCGCGTTTTAAAGGACGCGCACCATATACAGGGTCGAAACCAACTTGAGCGATCAAATCGAGTGCTTTGTCAGAAACCTCTAGTTGATATCCTTTTTCTTCTAGTCGTTTCGCCAAACGTTCTAATTGAATAGAAGCGATGGACTTGATGTGTTCTTGACCAAGTGGATGGAACACCACTATTTCGTCAACACGGTTCAAGAACTCAGGACGGAAGTGTTTGCTAACCACATCCATTACTTCACTCTTGATACCTTGATAATCTAATGTTGCGAAATTCTCTTGGATACGAGATGAACCCAAGTTCGATGTCATGATCACAACCGTATTACGGAAGTCAACAGTACGACCTTGACCATCCGTTAAACGCCCGTCATCGAGAACTTGCAGCAGAATGTTAAATACATCCGGATGCGCTTTCTCTACTTCATCTAACAAAATTACCGAATACGGCTTGCGACGAACCGCTTCCGTTAAGTAACCCCCCTCTTCATATCCGACATAGCCTGGAGGCGCACCCACCAATCTTGCCACTGAGTGTTTCTCCATGAACTCAGACATGTCGATACGGACCATCGCATCTTCGCTGTCGAACATAAAGCTCGCAAGTGTCTTACAAAGCTCTGTTTTACCTACACCTGTTGGACCTAAGAATAAGAAGGAGCCAATTGGTCGGTTTGGATCAGAAAGCCCAGCTCGACTACGACGAATGGCATTCGATACAACAGAGACCGCTTCGCTTTGCCCTACCACACGATTATGCAGTACGTCTTCCATACGAAGTAGTTTCTCTTTTTCCGCTTCTAGCATCTTGGATACTGGGATGCCAGTTTGCTTAGAAAGTACTTCTGCAATCTCGTTGTCGGTTACTTTATTACGCAATAGTGTCATTTCCTGCATTTCCGCTTGGGTTGCAAGATCTAACTGCTTCTCAAGTTCAGGAATACGACCATATTGAAGTTCCGACATGCGGTTTAGATCACCAGCTCGGCGAGCAAACTCCATATCCATACGAGCTTGTTCAAGCTCAGACTTAATATGTTGAGTGCCAGAAAGTGCGGCTTTTTCTGTATTCCAAACCTCTTCTAGTTCAGCGTACTCACGTTCTTTTTCATTGAGTTCTTCATTAAGCGCTTTCAAACGCTTTTCACTCGCTTCGTCGTGCTCGTTACTAAGCGCCTGTTGCTCAATCTTAAGTTGGATGATTTTACGTTCAAGCTTATCTAATGACTCTGGCTTAGAGTCAATTTGTAAACGAATGCTTGAAGCCGCTTCGTCGATTAAGTCGATCGCTTTATCTGGCAGTTGACGGTCAGAAACATAACGATGTGACAAACTCGCCGCTGCAACAATCGCTGGGTCAGTAATTTCAACGTGATGATGAAGCTCATACCGCTCCTTCAAGCCACGTAAAATCGCCACTGTATCCTCAACGGTCGGCTCATCCACCAGCACTTTTTGGAAACGACGTTCTAACGCCGCATCTTTTTCGATGTACTGACGATATTCATCCAGTGTTGTTGCGCCAACACAGTGCAGTTCACCACGGGCTAATGCAGGTTTGAGCATGTTCCCCGCATCCATTGAACCTTCACCTTTACCCGCACCAACCATAGTATGGAGCTCGTCGATAAATAGAATGACATTACCTTCTTCTTTAGCGAGTTCATTCAATACCGACTTCAAGCGCTCTTCAAATTCACCACGGTACTTAGCACCAGCAACCAGTGCGCCCATATCTAATGACAGCACGCGGCGACCACGTAAACCTTCTGGCACTTCATTGTTGACAATGCGCTGAGCTAAGCCTTCAACAATTGCGGTCTTACCTACGCCAGGTTCACCGATGATCACAGGGTTGTTTTTAGTACGGCGCTGCAATACTTGGATGGTACGGCGAATTTCATCATCACGGCCGATAACCGGATCCAGTTTGCCCTGTTCTGCTCGCTCGGTCAGGTCAATGGTGAACTTTTCCAATGCTTGGCGAAGCTCTTCTGCATTCGGATCATTAACCTTTTGACCACCTCTGATCTTTTCGATTGCTTGGCTAACTTTTTGCTCTGTTAAACCGATCTCTTTGAGTAATTGCCCCAATGGTCCGCGATCTTCTAAAGCAGCAAGCAGGAAGATTTCAGACGAGATATAGGAGTCTTGACGCTTTTGCGCCACTTTGTCACACAGGTTAAACAACGTGCCCATCGAACTAGAGAGCTGTACATCTCCACCGATGCCACTGACTTTTGGTAATCGATCTAGCATTTCACTCAATTTAGAGCGTAAATGCGTTACGTCCACATCCAGCATAGTAAGCAATGGACGAATTGGACTGCCATTTTGGTCAAGCAAAGCCACCATTAGGTGAACTGGCTCGATATATTGATGATCGCGCCCTAACGCTAGTGATTGAGCATCAGAGATAGCGATTTGAAACTTACTTGTGAATCGATCAAGACGCATATCTACCTTCCTAACCTCAACTAAAGGAAATTCTTTTGACAGTTAGAAAGATGGATACTCAGAGGAGGAATTTCAAGGGAGTGAATGAATAAAGATAGCTTTGCAAAAATAGCACTATGCATCTTGGCACTTTAGTGCTTATAACTAATCTTCAATCCAAATAAAGGTGGCTTGCCGACCAGTTTTACCATCACGGCGATACGAATAAAAAGAGGCTTTATCTTGGTAAGTACAAAGTCCAGAGTCAAACACTTGTGTCACTCCAGCTCGATTTAGACGTTGCGTTGCCAGCACCGACATGTCAGCAAACCATTTGCCGTCGATATCGCGTGGAGTGAATGCTTGATGCGCCTGTGAGTCAAAATCAACAAAAGCTTGCAGAACATCTTCACCCACTTCAAAGGCTTGAGGGCCAATGGCAGGGCCAAGCCACGCTATCACTTCACCTGAAAATAACGCTAATGCATTTTCGACAATACCATTTGCTAAGCCGCGCCAACCTGCATGAACGGCGGCTACCTGAGTGCCTTGTGTATTCGTCAATAATACAGGTAGACAATCGGCGGTCATCGCTGAACAAACAACATGGCTTGAAGAAGTAAATACACCGTCCGCATCAAGCACTTGTGTTGTTGGTTCATTTGCTTGAGCCACAACAGTCGAATGTGTTTGGTTTAACCAGATTGGCGCATTGGGCATGTTCGCCTGCTGCGCCAACCAAGCTCGGTTCTTCTCTACTAAAGACAAATCATCCCCAACGTGAGTACCTAAATTTAGCCCTTGATAAGGGCCTGTCGAAAAACCGCCTATACGTGTTGAGGCAAAAGCTTTGACATTTTTAGGCGCACGCCAATTCGGAATGATTGTCTTCATCTTAGAACTCTTCCGGTAAACCGTGCTCTTCCGTATCTTGACGAAGCGCTTCAGTCATCGCCACCATGTCATCAGGCACAGGGGCATGGAACTCAAGTACTTCTCCCGTAATTGGATGTTCAAAGCGTAGCATTACGGCGTGCAATGCTTGGCGGTCAAAGCCACGGATCATTGCCGTTAGCTCTTCAGAAGCACCTGTCGGGATGCGAGCACGTCCACCATATGCAATATCACCGAGCAGCGGATGCTGGAGGTAAGACATGTGCACACGGATCTGGTGCGTACGACCCGTTTCAAGACGCAGACGGATACGTGTGTGTTCGCGGAAACGTTCAGCGACACGGTAGTGCGTTACCGCTGGTTTACCCATTGGTGCTACCGCCATAAGCGTGCGCTTGGTAGAATGACGACCAATAGGTTGGTCCACTTTACCGCCCGCTGTCATACGACCAATAGCGATCGCTTCGTACTCTCGAGTAATATTACGTTTTTGCAGTGCGCGAACCAGACGAGTTTGTGCAGGAACGGTTTTCGCCACCACCATCAGACCCGTTGTGTCTTTATCCAGACGGTGCACAATACCTGCACGAGGTACTTCTGCGATATCAGGGTAATGATGCAACAACGCATTAAGTACCGTACCATCTGGCGTACCGGCACCTGGGTGAACCACAAAGTCACGAGGCTTATTGATAACGATAATATCGTCATCTTCAAAAACGATATCTAACGGAATATCTTGCGCTTCCCAGCGTTCTTCATCTTCTAACTCGGCTTGCAATGTAATTTCCTCGCCACCCATTACTTTGGTGCGAGGTTTGGTGACAACTTCACCATTAACTTGAACTTTCCCATCAAGCAGCCACTCTTTCAGGCGCGAGCGAGAGAAGTCCGCGAATAATTCGGCGATAGCTTGGTCTAAACGTTGACCTAACTGGCTATCTTTTACGGTATTTGTTAATACAATCTGCTGAGCCATATCGAACTTTTTTAAAAACTGTGAGACTAATGCTCACGACTGTGAAAAAATAGACTATTACGTCATTGTATCTGTTACTGGAAAGAAAGTAACGGCAGCTTAAGAAATATTTAGATTCAAGGAACAGACTCCTGATATGAAACGTCAGACTTTAACAGGCCTTTTAGCGGTATCCCTTCTGTTTGGATGTGCAAGCAAAAGAAGAAATCGTTCCTGATGTGCCGCCTTCGGAACTGTATGCAGACGCACAGATTTCTCTTCAAAGTGGTAATTGGCTTTCTGCAATTGAGAAACTGGAAGCATTAGACTCACGTTACCCATTCGGTGCCTACTCAGAACAGGTGCAGCTTGACCTAATCTATGCGTACTACAAAAACGACGACCTTGCTTTGGGCTTGGCAACCATTTCTCGCTTTATGCGTTTAAACCCAACCCATGAAAAAATGGACTGGGTACTGTACATGCGCGGTCTAAGCCATATGGCGCAAGATCGTAACTTTATGCATGATCTGTTCAGCGTAGATCGAAGCGATCGCGATCCTGAGCCAGTAAAAAAAGCGTTTGATGACTTCAAAAAACTGCTCCAACGCTACCCGAACAGTCCATACGCAGAAGATTCACAAAAACGCATGGTTGCGCTAAAAAACCGCCTAGCGAACTATGACTTAGCGACGGCTGACTTCTACCTCCGCCGTGAAGCCTGGGTAGCTGCAATTAATCGCAGTCAAGAGCTACAAAAAGCATTCCCAGACACAGAAGCGGCACGTAAGTCACTGACTATCCAGCTAGAGGCCTACAAGCAACTCGGTTTGGAAGACGCCGTAGCAAGAACTGAAAAGCTTATCGAGCTCAACCCTGTGAAGTAACTGAGCCGCTTCAAACTAAACCGCCACCGTTTTTACCGTGGCGGTTTTTTATTACCCGCAATAGCGTACTCTGCCCTTGCTTGATGATCTACGGGGCTCTACATATGCTTAAAGTTCCCCTCCCCTTTATAAAAGGATGTGAACGTGACGATACCTAAGCTATGCGCAGTTATGCTGCTCTTATTGTCTGCTTCCGTTTGCGCACTGCAAATATCACCACTCAAGCAACCTCCTTACACTGGGGATCTCGATGTTATTAAAGAGAAGAATGTTTTACGTGTCCTCGTTTCTGCTGATCTAGGCTTCTATTACATTGAAGGCGGTACACCAAAAGGAATAGGTGCAGAACTCCTGGCGCATTTCGAAAAAGACCTTCGTAAGCTCAAACCGAAACTTAACGTACAAATTATTCCTCTAGCCCGTGACCAACTTCTGCCAGCCTTAGAAAATGGCTCCGGTGATCTAGTCGTAGCCAATCTGACCATTACCAACACACGTAAACAGAAAGTCGATTTTAGTTCACCCATTCTTACTGGTATTGACGAGTGGATAGTCACGAACAAAAGCACACCAGCCATGACTAACATTGAGCAACTGAGCGGCAAAGAGGTTTGGGTACGTGCCAGTTCTAGCTACTTTGAGAGTATTCAAGCACTAAATAAGAAGCTAAATAAAAAAGGCTTGCCACCCGTTGTCGTACATTTTATTGAAGAAACACTGCAAGACTACGAACTGGTTGGGATGCTCAATAACGGCTACGTCAAAGCCATTGTTCTCGATAGTCATAAAGCCAAACTTTGGCTGAAAGTGATGGATGATATTCGAGCTCACCCAGAAATCCCTATTCGTGAAAATGGTAAAATCGCTTGGGCAATGCGGGAAAACAGCCCAAGTTTGAAAGCCGTCGTGAACAAGTTTATTCAGAAATCTCGTTCTGGGACACTGCTCGGTAACGTCATTTACGGAAAATACATCGATAACACAGGTTGGCTAAACAAAGCCCTTAACCCCAACAAAATTGCTCAACTAGAAAAGCTTGCTACGTTGTTTTCACACTATGGTGAGAAGTACGATATCGACTATCTACTGATCGCAGCCGTCGCTTATAAAGAGTCCGGCTTTAATAACGACCTCGTTGGAAGTCGAGGTGCAGTCGGCATAATGCAAGTTCTACCCAGCACGGCTCGAGACCCTAATATCAATATCAAAAACGTTCGGCAGCTAGAAAACAATATTCATGCTGGCGTGAAGTATTTAGCATTTTTGCGTAAGCAGTACTTCAGTGATCCTGCTATTACGGCGGAAAATAAACTCTACTTTACCTTAGCGGCTTACAATGCTGGCCCCGGGAATGTAGAACGAATTCGTAAACGTGCAGCCCAGCAAGGCTACGATCCTAATGTTTGGTTCAATAACGTGGAAGTCGTTATGCGGAAAAGTTTAAGCTCAACGGTTGGGTACGTTACCAGCATTAATCGCTATTACGTTATATACAAACAGCTAGAAAGTTTGGACCAGGTCAAAAGTCTAGAGCGGGTATCACTGGCTCCAAAGGATCCCGTCTTCATGATACCGCTACGAAAAGTCAGTCAAACGCCAGACACAAAAAAGCCGCTTGTACAATAAGCGGCTTTGTAAATAAATTCGTCTGAGAGACTCAGTGATTGTCATCACACTTTACGTATAGTTAAATTTTAACCACCTCTAATATTAGGCCGCAAAACTTCCCTAAAAACGAAGACGTTTTCAGCTGAGTACTCTATCCAATCTACGGATTTACTAACCAATAACAAGCAATTTCACGATAAATCTCAGCAGATCTTGAGTGAGATCACATTCATTTTTCATCATAAAAAACCCGAACAAAATAATGATCTGAGTCACATTTTTTTATACTTAAAGCGGTAATCTGAACTCAACCCATGAGGGATGCAACAGAGGAAAAACACTTATGACAATGAATATCACTGGCAAAAACATCGAAATCACCTCTGCAATCCGAGCTCATATTGAGAGCAAATTTAAAAAACTGGAGAAATGGCAAGTAGACCTAATTGGTTGCCAAGCAACTTTCAGTGAGGAACCAAACAAACAGAAGAAATTCGAAGCGGTTATTAAAGTTCCTAAAGGCCAGCTCATTGCCTCAGCAACTCACGAAGATCTTTACGCAGCTATCAACGAAGTGGAGCAAAAACTAGAACGACAATTGAACAAGCTGACCCACAAACCTGAAGCTCGACGTGCAAATAAGCCTGAGCTAGTGGAAGAAGAAGAGTAAACTGACCAGATTGAGGAAATAGCGCCGAAAGGCGCTATTTTTTTGCTTGACGCTCCCCGCCTGCTTGCTTATTGTGTTTAAACACTCACAAATTAAGCACTATTTATGCATTCAACAAACCTGTTTCTTTTTGACTTCTTTTTCCTCCCATAGTCGGAGGGGCGAACTCGTTTGTGAAAGAAAAGTCAAAAACAAACAGAAAGCCTCCCAAATCGGGAGGCTTTTTTATAAGGAAAGAATTGATGACAGACCAACCTATTTCCCTCGAAGAAATTCGTTTGCGCTTGAATGAGTTGGATGATCAACTCCTCAGCTTATTGTCTGAGCGCCGTAAACTCAGCATTGAAGTAGCCAAAAGCAAAGTACAAACCTCAAAACCCGTTCGTGATGCCGTTCGAGAACAACAACTATTAGTTAAGCTGATTTCTAATGGCCGAGATAAATACGAACTCGACGCGCAGTACATCACTAAACTTTTCCATACCATCATTGAAGACTCTGTGCTTCTTCAGCAAAGTTACCTGCAAAACCTCGTTAACCCGCAACAAAGTCGTAAGCCACTTGCTCGCGTCGCTTTCTTAGGAGCCAAAGGCTCTTACTCGCACTTGGCAAGCCGCGAATACTTCAGCCGTAAAAATACAGAACTTATCGAGCTCAACTGCGAACACTTCAAAGAAGTGACTCAAACAGTAGAATCGGGCCATGCTGATTATGGTGTTCTGCCTATCGAAAACACCAGTTCAGGCTCTATTAATGAAGTGTATGACCTACTACAACACACGACGCTGTACATCGTTGGAGAGCTAACTCAACCAATCGAGCACTGCTTGGTTGCGAAAAAAGACATTCGTCTGGAAAACATTAAAACGCTGTATTCACATCCTCAGCCACACCAACAGTGCAGTGAGTTTTTAAGCCGTATGAAAGGTGTAAAACTGGAGTCTTGCGCCAGCACGGCAGATGCAATGCAAAAAGTCCAAGAGATGGATCGTGATGATGTTGCTGCAATTGGTAATGCATCAAGCGGTAAGCTATACGGCTTGCAAGCAATTCAAGGCAACATCGCAAACCAAACTGAGAACCATACTCGTTTTATCGTGGTTGCTCGCAAACCAGTTGAGGTTTCAACTCAGATTCCAGCAAAAACCACCTTGATTATGTCGACCTCCCAAGAGGCTGGCTCATTGGTTGAAACACTATTAGTGCTGCAACGTTACGGCATCAATATGACCAAGCTAGAATCACGTCCAATTATGGGGAACCCATGGGAAGAAATGTTCTACGTAGACTTGGAATCCCATCTTGCTTCGACAGAAATGCAACAGGCACTAGAAGAGCTAACAAAAATAACTAAACACTTGAAAGTATTAGGCTGTTACCCTAGTGAGAACGTAAAGCCTACCCAAGTAAAATTGAGTTAATAGACACCAGTGAGTAAAAAGATCATGGCAACCCAAAAAGTCGTAATCGCATCGCTAAACCCAGCTAAAATTAATGCCGTTCAAAGTGCATTTAACAGTGCATTTCCGCACCAAGAGTTCAACTTCGTCGGCGTCAGTGTACCTAGTGAAGTCGCAGATCAACCTATGACTGATGAAGAAACTCATCGCGGTGCACTAAACCGCGTTAAAAACGCAAAAGTAGGGATGCCAAACGCGGATTACTATGTCGGACTTGAAGCGGGAATTGAAACAAACGTGACGTTTGCGTGGATGGTGATTGAGTCGAATACTCACCGCGGTGAATCTCGCTCTGCGAGCTTAATGCTGCCGCCCAAAGTATTGGAAAAACTCGAGCATGCGAATGAGCTGGGAGATGTCATGGATGAGGTGTTTGGTACCGAGAACATCAAACAGAAAGGTGGTGCCATCAGCCTGCTCACCCAAAACCAGCTGACTCGAAGTTCGGTTTACCATCAAGCCTTGATTCTGGCTCTGATTCCATTCACAAACCCTGAGCACTTCCCTTCAAATTTATAACGCTCATCCTATTCGCTAGGTACGAAAAAGGGCGGATATTTCCGCCCTTTTTAACACGTTATCTTAACCACTTGTGATACCAATACCTAAAGCGAATTGGAATCACTGGCTACTTAGATACCGCAACTTGCTCTAACAAAACCTTGAGTTTGTCTTTCTCTTCATCAGATTTAGATTTTAACTCGTTAGAGCCACGAGTAATAGTGGCAATACCCACGCCAAGCATCTGGCTGATCTGGCGTTGAGATAATTCTCCTTTAAGAAGCTCGTTAATAATATTAACGCGTGATATTAATGATTCTCTCTCATCACGTGACATCAGCATGGTTAGCAGCATGTCATCTTGCTCACTGTCCATGCTAGTTCGAATTAGCTCAATAATCTGTTGCCAGTCTTTGTACTCGGGTTCGTGCGACATCAAGTTACCTCACTCAATACTTGGTATTGATCTCATGTTGATTCAAGAACGCGCCATCGATACCCAAAAGATCACGGTAATATGTTTCAAACATCAGGATGTTTTGTACATAACCGCGTGTCTCTCTAAATGGAATTGCCTCAATAAAGGCATAAGCATCCACTTTTCCTTGGGTACGCTCTCGCCACGTTTTTACTCTGTTAGGACCTGCATTATAAGCAGCAAGAGCAAAAATACGATTATTATCGTAATCCTCTAATAAGCCTTGCAAATAATGGCTACCAATTTCGATATTTTTACCTACATTGTAGAGGTCCTGCGTACCTTGATAACTCAACTTATATTTACGTGCTGTGTACTTTGCTGTAGCGGGCATGATCTGCATAAGACCACGAGCACCAACTGGAGAACGGGCTTCGACATCCAACGCACTTTCCTGTCGAGCCAGGGACATCATCGTCACGGGATCTATGTTGTGTTTTTTTGCATAAAAGTTAAACCACCAGCGATGCGCAATCGGGAACCTCAGTTCGATATTATCCCACATCTGCGCTTGAATACTCGCGGTCACCGTTAGGTTATGCCAACGCTTAGAAGACGCATAAGCCGCCAACATCGCCTTTTCATCTTTCCCTACGCGGCGCAATAAATGTGCCCATTCACTTTTCGCTGCTGCAATTTTGTCCGTCGCGATCAACTCTTCAATACGAACTAACGAGTCTTGATAGGGTTGAACCACTCGCTTATCAAACTTAACCGTATGCGTAGGGTATTTGATTGATTGTCCAATCGCATTAGCGGCTGCCACACTATAAAAGTTTCGCTGCCCGACCAAAGTCGCTAAACGCTGTTTCCCTGCGATGTCATCACCTAACGCAATTTCACTTCGTCCAAGCCAGTATTGCCAGCGAAGCGACGCTTGCTCTTCTTTATTGAGAACGGCAATCCACTCTTGTACGCCCTTCCAATCCGCGTTCTGAATCGCTAAGCGAATGCGAGTTTCAATGAGCGGTAAGTACTGGCTGGTTTTCGTTTTATCATCGCGCCACTTAGCTAGTGACTCAGACTCAGTACGGGTCAATCGAAATGCGATATAGTCAGCCAGGGCTTGCGCCTTTTCTGGAGAAAACTTCTGCCCTTTAATGACGGCATCATACGCACTCTGCGCTTGACTGGTATTCATGCGAGCTAGCTTTTCCAACGCATATTCGCTTTGCGCTCGATTAAAATCATTAGCCGGTTTTTTCTTCGCGAACTCCGCAACGCTTGAAGGGTTATCAAACAACGCCTTCATTTCTTTCGCTTGTTGCCTTGCCTGCGAGGATTTAGGCAATTTAAGTAAGTAACTCATCAAACTGCCATTACGTGCATCAAACGCCAGTAGCATACGCTGGAGAATTAATTCATCAGTACGTTCACCGGCCTTGTCCCATGCTGCGAATAATGGATCGCACTCATCGGCAATACTTCTGCCACGCAACCACATATGCTCAGCCCCTTTAAACGCGGCGACTTTCTTACCTTGCTCTAACTGAGCCACGTAGAAAATACATTGGTAACGCTCGCCACTTGGAATGACTTTTTGAAACTCAGTAATGGTTTTCCAATCTTTTTGCTTATAAAGATGGTTGAGGTATGGAGCGCGCACACGACGAGAAAAAGGAAACGACTCGTGCTCCGAAATAAATTCGTTCACCTGCTGTGGCGACTTTTCCGGTAACTGTCTAATAAACGTTCGGTAGTCCACATAAGGCGTCAGTGGATAGTCAGAAATTTTAGGACGGATCGAAAGGTATCCGTCGATGTCATTTTTATCTAATAAATCTTGAGCTTGCTCATAAACTTCACGCTGCTTTTCCAAGCTCAGCGCGGCATTAGCACTCAAACTCATCGCACACAGCGCGGCGGCGCAGCATACGTTTTTAGCCAATTCAGATACGTTGAATCTCATTTGTGTCATTTTCCCCAGACATATACTGCCCCAAAGCCTCGTTTTGTTAGCGTTCATGTGATGTTAAGGCAATTTTCACACATGCATCTATTTACACAGAATGCAGATGTCCATGTAAAGCAACTTAGTGTATTAAAAATTGTACTCGTGAAACTTTTAAGACGATGGAGACAAGGAGTTCCTAACTTATGCAGAAAGCACTTCGTCATTTATAACGAATAACAAAAGTGTATACCCTAACCGTGTAAGTTTCCGGTCAGCTCAAAATAAGAAATCCATTCGAAAGGGAAATTCTTGCAATGCGGTAACAAAAACAAAGCACTTGGTATAAAATGATGGGTTTGAATGACAGTTAATTTAGGAACGATCGGCAATGGCTGAATACGTATATACCATGTCGCGGGTGAGCAAGATTGTGCCACCTAAGCGTCAAATTCTTAAAGACATCTCTCTGAGCTTCTTCCCTGGTGCGAAAATCGGTGTTTTAGGTCTGAACGGTGCAGGTAAATCCACACTGCTACGTATCATGGCAGGTATCGACACGGATATCGACGGTGAAGCGCGTCCACAACCTGGTCTAAACGTAGGCTACCTACCCCAGGAGCCAGTACTAGACGAATCAAAAACCGTTCGTGAAGTTGTTGAAGAAGCGGTTGCTGACGTTGCTGACGCACTGAAACGTTTGGATGCGGTCTATGCGGCTTACGCAGAACCAGATGCAGACTTCGACGCACTTGCAAAAGAGCAAGGCGAACTTGAAGCTCTGATTCAAGCGAAAGATGGTCACAACCTAGAAAACGCACTTGAGCGAGCAGCAAACGCACTTCGTTTACCTGAATGGGACCAAAAAATTGCGCATCTATCAGGTGGTGAACGCCGTCGTGTCGCTATTTGTCGCCTGCTACTTTCTAAGCCAGACATGCTGCTGCTTGATGAGCCTACCAACCACCTAGATGCAGAATCTGTCGCTTGGTTAGAGCGCTTCTTAGTGGATTACACAGGTACTGTAGTCGCTATCACCCACGACCGTTACTTCCTAGATAACGCCGCGGGTTGGATCTTAGAGCTTGACCGTGGTGAAGGTATCCCATGGGAAGGTAACTACACCTCATGGTTGGAGCAAAAAGACGCTCGTCTACAACAAGAAGCATCTCAAGAAAGTGCTCGTCAAAAAACCATCGAGAAAGAACTTGAGTGGGTACGTAAAAACCCTAAAGGTCGTCAAGCGAAATCAAAAGCACGTATGGCACGCTTTGAAGAACTGCAAAGCTCTGATCACCAAAAACGTAACGAAACCAATGAACTGTTTATCCCGCCAGGTGAGCGCCTAGGTGATAAAGTTATTGAAGTGAAGAACCTAACGAAGTCATTTGACGGCCGTGTTCTAATTGATGACCTATCATTCAGCATCCCTAAAGGTGCGATTGTTGGTATCATCGGTGCGAACGGCGCAGGTAAATCGACCCTATTCAAGATGTTAAGTGGTACTGAACAACCAGATTCAGGCACAATTGAAATGGGCGATACTGTGAAGCTTGCATCGGTCGATCAGTTCCGTGACAGCATGGACGATTCTAAAACCGTATTCCAAGAGATTTCTGAAGGTGCTGATATCATTAAGATCAACAACTTCGAAATCCCTGCTCGCGCGTACTGTTCACGCTTTAACTTTAAAGGCAGCGACCAACAAAAAATCATTGGTGAGCTATCAGGTGGTGAGCGTAACCGTGTCCACCTTGCGAAACTGCTTAAAGCGGGCGGTAACGTGTTACTACTCGACGAACCGACCAACGACCTTGACGTGGAAACACTGCGTGCTCTAGAAGAAGCACTACTAGAGTTCCCTGGTTGTGCAATGGTTATCTCGCACGACCGTTGGTTCCTTGACCGTATCGCGACCCACATCATTGACTACCGTGACGAAGGCCAAGTTAACTTCTACGAAGGTAACTACACCGAGTACATGGACTGGTTGAAGAAAACGTTGGGCCCTGAAGCCGCAGAACCACACCGCATCAAATACAAGCGTATTGCGAAGTAATCGCAACCCGCAAAGTTTGATTGTAATTTGTACAAAGGCCGCTATCATAGCGGCCTTTGTTTTCTTTGTTATAAAAAAGAGCTCATTAGCCCGTCTCGTTCGTTAAGAACATGACATTGCACTTACGTCACTCTGTAGCGACCTCGACACTTTTCAAACAGCAATCGAACATTTTTTGTTCACGTTGATATACTATTCAATTCTGTTTGAAGACATGACGAGAAAATGCACATGGCAGAGAGACGACGCTTTTCACGCATTCTCCATCAAGCGCCAGCGAAGGTAGAACAACGTGACTTGGCAATTGAAGCTAGGATTCAAGATCTTTCCTTACATGGTTTACTCATGAAAGTGGAAGAGACTGAGGCTTTGGATCCAGCCCTTCCAGCCCATGTGACTTTTTCATTTGATCAATCCGAACAAGTGATTACGTTAAAAGCGCAAATTGTGGATATTTCTAAGTGTGAGATTAGGTTAAAGATCATCAAGATAGACATCGAGAGCATTAGCCAACTAAAACGATTTATAGAATTGAATGTAGGCAATAACGACCTTCTGAACCGAGAGTTAGAACATCTCTCTGATTTAGGAGAAAAATAAATGAACGCCTATTTAAGTAACAATAACTATGTCTAAAAAAATCATCATGCAGATCCCGACGAAAGACGGCGATCAGCAGTTCTATTTGGGCCGCAGTTCGGTCCTAGCAGTATTTGCTTCGGTATTGGCATTACCCGCCGTCGTTGGTGGCGCGTGGTATCTCAATCAACAGCAGATACACAATAAAGACGAACTAACACAAACCATCGCCAAACTAGAAAGTGAAAAGGCCGAAATCACCGCGCTTTATGAAGAGCAGCTTGATACCAACCACTCGCTTTCTCAGTCATTGACCGATAAAAACAATCAAATTCAGCTATTAGGAAAACGGGTATTCGACGTCGAATCGGTTCTAGGTCTCGCTGACGAAGAGCTGATGATCGATGAAAACAACATGGCGTTAGAAGAGCGAATTGATGCAGCAGCTATCGATTCCGCGGTTCGAGCAACCATGTTTCGTTTGATTCCAAATGATAGCCCAGTGACATACCAACGTATTTCTTCTTCCTATGGCAGTCGAATTAATCCGATTTCAGGTAAACGACACGTTCATACTGGTATCGATCTTACCTGTAAACGAGGAGAAGAAATCCTCGCACCTGCAGACGGAGTGGTGGAAACCGTTCGCCCGAGTAATCGTGGCTATGGCAACTATGTCACTATTCGTCACTCATTTGGTTTTATGAGCTCCTTTGCTCACTTACAACGCTTTAAAGTGAAAAGCGGCCAATTTGTCAGTAAAGGCGATGTGATTGCTCAATGTGGTAGTTCAGGTAATTCCACTGGCCCGCACCTGCATTACGAGGTGCGCTTTCTTGGGCGAGCACTCAACCCTCAATACTTGATGGAGTGGACACCTGAAAACTTCAATTATGTATTTGAAAAAGAGAAAAAAGTGAAATGGGGCCCTTTAGTTCAATTGATTGATAATGTCGTGCGTCTGCAAGTCAATTTAACCAACTCCCCTATCGCGACACCAGTATCAATACAGTATCAAGTGAAGATACCAGCAATACCGCGACTAACTGATTTATCTCTCGACACAAAAAAGAGCAGCGTAAGCTGCTCTTTTCGTTTCGGGCTCCACACGGATAGATAACCAGTGATTAACCGCGATGAATATTATCATTCGCCTGTTTGAGTAAGTTTTGGCTCTCATTCATAAATTGTTGTGAATAATCACCAAACCACTCACTCACCTGCTCAAAGCTTTCGACAAATTTGGCTTTATCTTTGCCATCCAAAATCGCAAGTGCTTCACCGAAGCGTTGGTGGAATCGCTTAATCATGTCGATGTTTTCTTGCGATGAGAGAATAATGTCACCGTAGAGGTTTGGATCCTGACCAAACAGACGCCCTACCATCGCCAACTCCAGGCGGTAGATTGGTGAGCTCAACTTTAACAGTTGCTCAATGTTCGGGTTCTCTTTGCTTAGATGCATGCCGTAAGCAAATGAGGTGAAGTGACGCAGCGCTTGGATTAACGTCATGCCATGATCGTGCTCTTGCGCATCAATCTGACACAAGCTCGCGCCCCAAATACCAAACTGTTGCAGCAACCATTGGTATTGATCATTTCCACGCCCATCACAGTACACAATCACCTGCTTGGCAAGGCTCGGCACATCTGGACCAAACATTGGGTGTAAACCAACCACCGGTCCTTGGTGCACATTCAACATTGCTTGCAGTGGCTTAGATTTTATAGAAGTCAGGTCACACAGAATACAGTCTTGTGGCAGATTACCTAGCTTTTCAATCACACCTTCTGTTAAGTTAATCGGCACAGTAACCACCACCAGGCCCGCATCTTTTAGGATGTCATCCGCACGCTCCCAGTCTTTGCTACCAAGCACTTTGACTTGATAACCAGATAGCTTGAACATACGTCCAAAAAGGCCGCCTAACTGGCCATTACCACCAATAATGACCACTGAGCGTAATTCAGGGTTCAAACACTTAAAACCGGAGTCTTTTTCACTGGCATAAGACTCACGCATGGTACGACGCAGAATATCTTCAATAAGCTGTGGAGGAATTCCCATTTTCTCAGCTTCTGCTCGGCGAGAAGCCAGCATCGCCGCTTCACGATCAGGGGCATAAATAGGCAAACCATGTTCGCTTTTAACTTCCCCAACTTTCTCTACGAGCGCCAAACGCTGGGCCAATAGCTCCAACATTTGCTTGTCGACTGCATCAATCTGATCGCGCAATGCGTTAAGTTCAACTGCCATTGATGTTCCTTAAATCCTGTATTAATTAGCCTTTAGACGATTTTCTAAGAAAGGCACTAGCTCTTCATGTGCATGACGTAATAGTGCCTCAGTTGAATCCCAATTGATACATGCGTCAGTGATAGATACACCGTATTTCATTTCTTCGAGAGCTAAGTCAGAAGATTGATTTCCTTCATTGATATGGCTTTCAATCATAAGGCCGATAATGGACTTATTACCTTCACGGATTTGGTGAATAACATCTTCTGCGACCAATGGCTGGCGACGGTAATCTTTACGTGAGTTGGCGTGACTACAATCCACCATTAATGATGCATCAAGGCCAGATTTCGCCATTTCTTGCTCACACTCAGTAACTGACACTGAGTCGTAGTTAGTTTGCTTGCCACCACGTAAGATCACGTGTCCATTAGCATTACCCTGAGTGGTCAATAGCGCTACTTGTCCCTCACGGTTGATCCCCATAAAACGGTGGCTAGAAGACGCAGCTTGCATCGCATTGATTGCGGTTGCCAAACTGCCATCCGTGCCATTTTTAAAACCGATTGGCATAGACAGGCCACTTGCCATTTCACGGTGAGTTTGTGACTCCGTAGTACGTGCGCCGATCGCAGCCCAACTAAAAGTGTCCGCCAAGTATTGTGGGCTAATTGGGTCCAGAGCTTCAGTCGCGAGCGGGATTTCCATCTCTGCCAATTCCACTAGCAGTTCGCGTCCAACATGCAGACCATGTTCAATATCGAAGCTGCCATCGAGGTGCGGATCGTTAATCAGCCCTTTCCAGCCGACCGTGGTGCGTGGTTTTTCAAAGTAAACACGCATAACAATATACAGTTGGTCACTCAGTTGTTCTGAGAGCGCTTTAAGACGTTTTGCGTAATCCTTCGCCGCTTCCACGTCGTGGATAGAACATGGACCACATACAACCAGCAGGCGATGATCCTTTTTATGAATAATATTAGCGATAGTTTGGCGAGACTCTTGAATAAAGCGGCGCGCTTTTTCACTCAAAGGAAGCTTGGTTTTTAGCTCCTCTGGGGTAATAAGAACCTGTTCCTCACTAATATTAATATTACTCAACTCACTTTTCTGCATAACTCTAACCTGTATATTTATTTTTACACCCAACCAAATCCTTGGTGAGACAACTAAGCTTTAACGACAAGATAACAGGCTAAAAAAGAAAAACAAGCGTACACAATAAAAAACATTTGGTGTAAAATATTATTTACAGACAAATAAAAAGCCAAAGTATAATTAACTTTGGCTTCTAATCGGTGTTTTGAATCGTTTACAAGAGGTTTAGCTGGTCAAGCGTTTCATCGCTTCACTCGCCGCTTTCCACTCTTGAGATAACTTGAGATCGCTTAGAGAAAACGACTGTTTTTTCAGTAACGCATCCGCCAGTGGCACAGTTGATACCGGCAAGTTATCCAACACCTCAATATGTGCTTCGCGCTTATTACACATCAATAGCATATCGCAACCAGCTTTCAAGGCTTGAACCCCACGCTCGGCAGGACTACCCATGATTGCAGCGCCTTCCATCGTCAGATCATCGGAGAAAACCAAGCCTTTAAAACCGAGTTGCTGTCGCAAAACTTGTTTCAACCAGTATTCTGAACCACTCGCAGGCTGAGAGTCGTAGTTCGGAAAAATCACGTGAGCAGGCATCATGGCATCTAAAATACCGGCATCAATTTGCGCTTTAAAGATAGCCATGTCTTGTTCAAAAATGTCGCTGCGCTCGTCGTATGGCGTTTCTAAGTGTGAATCAGCAATCACACCACCGTGACCCGGGAAGTGCTTGCCTGTTGTTGCCATTCCAACGCTCTTCATGCCCTGCATGTAAGCGGTGCTAAATCGAAGAATGGTATCGGCATCTTCGCCAAATGCTCGGTTACCGATCGCTTTACATTGATGACCTTTATCGAGCACGGGTGCAAAGCTTAAATCAATGTCGTGTGCTATCAACTCCGCTGCCATTAGCCAACCGCCCATACGTGCTAACTCTTCACCATTTTGATGTTTGGCGTATTCTTCGGCTGCAGGGATCAATGAGAAACCTTCACGGAAGCGTTGTACTCGCCCCCTTCTTGATCCACACCGATCAAAATCGGGCGCTTGGCTGCCTTGCGGATTGATTGAGTAAGTGCTTGAAGCTGTTCACTATCATGATAGTTACGAGCAAATAGAATTAAGCCACCAACCGTAGGATGTTCCAGAATTTCTTTGTCTTCAGCGGTCAGTTCATAACCCGCGACGTCAACCCATAACGGTCCCATGTTTTCTCCTCAAAATCGGCTG
This sequence comes from Vibrio sp. M60_M70, assembly GCF_037162085.1. Lineage (NCBI taxonomy): Bacteria > Pseudomonadati > Pseudomonadota > Gammaproteobacteria > Vibrionales > Vibrionaceae > Vibrio > Vibrio sp. M60_M70. Next base: position 625,415 of record NZ_JARLUL010000001.1, on the reverse strand, counting down.
AATATCTCGTATTCGATGAGGTTATTCGCTTCAGATTTGCTTTACAATAAGTGAATGAAGAATTGACGAGATCGGCTATGAAATTTAACGAACTGTACATTGGTGTGATGTCTGGAACGAGTATGGACGGCGTTGATACCGCTCTGGTTGAAATAAGTGATGAGCACGTTCGTCTGGTTGCGCACGACGATTACCCAATGCCCACAGCACTGAAAGAAATGCTGTTATCTGTTTGTACCGGTCAAGCCACAAATTTAAAAGCCATAGGTGAATTGGATCACCAACTTGGCCACCTCTTCGCTGACGCCGTTTTACAACTGCTCAATAAGTCTGGCTGCGTCGCGGAACAAATTCGTGCGATTGGTAATCACGGTCAAACGGTATTCCACCAACCTACTGGAGAGTTACCCTTTACCACTCAGTTGGGTGATGCCAACATCATCGCAGTGAAAACAGGGATTGATACGGTTGCAGATTTTCGACGTAAAGATATGGCGCTAAGTGGTCAAGGTGCACCGCTGGTTCCCGCTTTTCATAAAAGTATCTTTGCCATGCAAGATTCCACTACCGTGGTGCTGAACATCGGTGGCATAGCCAACATCTCTGTACTGCATCCCGAGCAACCAGTCATTGGCTATGACACTGGTCCGGGCAACATGTTGATGGACGCGTGGTGTGCGCTGCACACTGGGCAAAGCTTCGACAAAGATGCACAATTTGCACTGAAAGGAACGGTAAACGCTACTTTGTTGACTCAATTACTTAAAGAAGCTTACCTCGCCATGCCAGCACCTAAAAGTACCGGGCGAGAACTGTTCAATATTGACTGGCTGCATCAGCAACTGGCTCATTACAATTTACCAACCGAAGACGTACAGCGTACACTCTGCGAATATTCTGCGATTACCATTGCCAACGAAGTCGACAAGTTTTCTCATGGCATCACACCTCAACTATTGGTCTGTGGCGGTGGAGCAAGAAACCCACTTTTAATGCAGCGATTGACTAAGTTATTGCCACAATGGCACGTTGAGACAACGGCAGAAAAAGGCGTTGATGGTGACTACATGGAAGCCATGGCATTTGCTTGGCTTGCGCAGCGCTATATTCATAGCCTCCCTAGCAATTTACCGGAAGTCACAGGGGCAAGTCGTCTCGCTTCACTTGGCGTACTCTACTCAAAAAATTAATCACGAAGGCTTAAATTACTATGACAAATGACGCGCTTATTGCGGCTCTTTCTCACCTTGTCTCTGAAGGTCGAAATCCTGAAACAATGGATATCGATCTTCTTCCTTCATTCGATATTGTGCAGCGTTTAAACCAACAAGATAAACTCGTCCCAATTGCGGTCGAGAAAGTGCTACCAGAGATCGCTCAAGCCGTTGATAAGATCACGGAAGCATTTAAGATCGGAGGTCGGTTGTTTTACATCGGTGCAGGCACCAGTGGTCGGCTCGGCGTCTTGGACGCTTCAGAATGCCCACCAACTTTTGGCACGGATCCAGAGATGGTCGTTGGTATTATTGCGGGTGGAAAAGAGGCAATGTTCCGCGCGAAAGAAGGGGCAGAGGACGATCCTGTACTAGGCGAGCAAGATCTTAAAGAGAATGCGCTAACACAACGCGATGTCGTCGTTGGTATTGCGGCAAGTGGACGGACACCGTACGTGATTGGTGGCTTAGAGTATGCGAACGAACTTGGTGCCACCACTGTAGCACTATCTTGTAACCCTGACTCTCCGATTGCAGATATTGCCGATATTGCGATCAGCCCCGTTGTTGGACCTGAAGCGTTAACGGGCTCCACTCGCTTAAAATCAGGGACGGCGCAAAAGCTCGTCCTGAACATGCTCACTACTGCAAGCATGATTCGCCTAGGCAAAAGTTATCAGAACTTAATGGTAGATGTGAAAGCGACGAATGCAAAGCTAGTTGCAAGAGCGGCTCGTATTGTTATGCAAGCAACAGATTGTACTAACCAAGAGGCTAAAACTGCGCTCAAAGAAACGGACTACGACGCCAAGTTAGCGATTTTGATAATTTTAACCGGGCTGGATAAAGAAAGCGCGACTGAGCAACTGAAAGCCAAACAAGGATATTTAAGAAAAGTCATGATCGATCAAGCGAATCAATCTTAATCAATAAAGCGCCTCACTTATTTAAAAGTCAGGCGCCTTTTATGGCTTAATTTAGTAGTTCAATCGTTCAATGTGAGTAATACCGACTTTACCTTCAAGGTCGCTGAACATATGAACCATTGCTGGGTATGGTTGTGCTCCAGGGTAGACAACTTCTGCATTACAGAAAAACGCATAGTTTTGTCCGGCTACGACTTGAGTAGCCACAACCAAAGGGAATATTTGACGCCGACAAACCCCTCGATACCTTTAGCAAATACTTCTTTATCCTCTGCTTTGAGTTCATTAAATGGACTCCAGCCACCAGCCATTTGCGTTGACATAATGTGATTCCTTTTTTCTGTGCTCACTATCAAGCAATATGAACATAGTTTAATAATGGGAATTTTGCCACAATTATGTTTTGCGGACGGTATCACAACGGCTTTATTGACTATTAATTTGAGTACTCATTCCAGCCACGCTGCCATTCCATACGGAATTTTTGTGCTTGCTCAGTACCCTCACAAACCCCTTCATAATACTGACCAGATAGCCCCATTTGATACGCAAAAGCAGGGTTGCAGTATTCACGTAGCCCCTCTAAATAACCTTGGTCGTAATCACTTTGCTTAACGCTACCCAACTCACGCAGCTCGCTCATCGTGCGTGATGTATGTCCGGCTACACCATCTTGATATCCGATCTGATGCCAATCTCCTGACTTGGCAAGATCTTCCGTCGTTGCAGCGCATCCTGCAAGTAAAGCCAGCGCCAAACCTAACGTTGCCTTTTTCATGGTTCTTCCTTAAGTAATTGTTTTCAAAAATAAGCTTACCACTAATTATTGGCGTTTGCCGCTTAGCTTGCAGATTAAACCACTGACGCCTCGAATCAACCGCTCACTACTACAATCAACCGTTCGCCATTTTTAAAAACCGCTCAAGCAGTATATCGACCACTCAGTGCTCTATTCGACCACTCATCTACTAACCGAATGCATTTAACACAAGTGACGCATAACATGCATCCTGAGATTAAAAAATTACCCTACCCAACTAAGACCAAGGACAATTGCTATGATGTGGTTTCTAACCTGTGTCGCAGCCCTAATCGGCGGATACTTCATCTACGGCGCTTTCGTCGAGAAGATTTTCGGCATCAATGAAAAACGCCAAACGCCTGCTCACACCAAATCGGACGGTGTTGACTTCGTTCCAATGTCAACAAAGAAAGTTTATCTAGTTCAGCTACTTAACATCGCTGGTGTTGGTCCAATTTTCGGCCCAATAATGGGTGCGCTATACGGTCCAGCGGCAATGCTTTGGATTGTTGTCGGTTGTATTTTTGCTGGCGCAGTACACGATTACTTCTCTGGCATGCTTTCAGTGCGTAACGGCGGCGCATCTGTACCTACTATCACAGGTCGCTACCTAGGTAATGGCGCAAAACACTTTATGAATATTTTTGCCATTGTCCTACTGCTTCTTGTTGGCGTAGTGTTCGTTTCTGCTCCTGCAGGCATGATTACTAACCTCATCAATGATCAAACAAGCTTGAGCGTAAGCATGACTACAATGGTTATCGCTATCTTCGCTTACTACATCATTGCGACGATTGTTCCTGTCGATAAAATCATTGGCCGCTTCTACCCACTGTTTGGCGCTCTACTTATCTTTATGTCTGTTGGTCTAATGACAGCCGTTGCGTTTTCTAGCGAACACACAGTAATGGGTGACTTCCAAGTTTCAGACATGTTCTCGAACCTTAACCCAAATGATATGCCACTATGGCCAGCACTGTTCATCACTATCGCATGTGGCGCGATCTCTGGCTTCCACGCGACTCAGTCTCCACTGATGGCGCGTTGTATGGAAAACGAGAAAAACGGTCGTTTCGTCTTCTACGGAGCAATGATTGGTGAAGGTGTTATCGCGCTAATCTGGTGTGCTATCGCTCTGTCTTTCTTCGGCTCTCTAGACGCACTATCAGAAGCTGTGAAAAACGGTGGTCCTGGTAACGTGGTATACAGCGCATCATTTGGTCTGCTTGGTGTGTTCGGTGGTATACTTGCGTTCCTAGGTGTGGTTATCCTACCAATTACGTCTGGCGATACAGCATTCCGTTCAAGCCGTCTGATCCTTGCTGAATACTTCAACATGGAACAAAAGACGCTACGTAACCGTCTACTGATGGCACTTCCTCTGTTCGTTATCGGCGGTATCTTAACTCAAGTAGACTTCGGCATTATCTGGCGCTACTTCGGTTTTGCTAACCAAACAACAGCAGTAATGATGCTTTGGACTGCGTCCGCTTACCTACTACGTCACAACAAGCTGCACTGGATTACCACTATCCCTGCTATCTTCATGACCACGGTATGTGTCACGTTCATCTTAAACAACAGCTCGCTAGGTTTTGGCCTGCCAATGCAACTATCAACTATCGTCGGTATTGTGTTTGCCCTAGCAGTGACTGGTTACGTTATCAAAACCTCTAAGGGTAAAGGTGAAACTGAACTGGCTGACGAAGAGAAACCACAAGCCGTATCAGAAACAGCGTAATACTCGTCACATCCAAGTGACTAAGATAAGAGCCTGCCAATTGCGGGCTCTTTTTGTTTTATACCCAAGTTACTTTAAGATTCAGAACTCGGAGCGCAGCGCCATGTATTTAGGTGTCTTTATTTATCTGAGCCAAGTATCTTGAGGTGACTTAGGTATACAATAACAACATTGATTCTAGGTTAGGTTCACTATGGAACTGGTCGTTTCCCTTTTACAACAGATGTGTGTGTACTTAGTTTTGGCTTACATGCTAAGTAAAACGCCAATCATCTTACCTTTGCTGAGTATTTCTTCGCGCTTAAGCCACCGCCTAATTTGTTACGTACTCTTCTCTGGCTTTTGTATTCTCGGCACCTATTTCGGTCTGCATATCAACGACGCTATTGCCAATACTCGCGCGATCGGCGCGGTCATGGGCGGGCTGTTTGGTGGCCCAGTGGTAGGTTTCGCCGTCGGATTTACTGGTGGCATCCATCGATACTCTCTTGGTGGCTTTACTGACCTAGCCTGTGCAATTTCAACCACCGCCGAGGGCGTAATTGGTGGCTTGCTCCACGTTTACCTTATCAAGCGAAATAAAGGCGCATTGCTGTTTAATCCAAGCGTTGTATTCAGCGTCACGTTTGTTGCAGAAGTGGTGCAAATGATTTTGCTGCTCGCCGTCGCGAAACCTTTTGATCAAGCCTATGAACTGGTGTCCGCTATTGCAGCGCCTATGATCATCGCGAACTCATTTGGTGCGGCATTGTTCATGAGTATCCTGCAAGACAGAAAAGCGATCTTTGAAAAGTTTTCTGCGACGTTTTCGCGTCGAGCACTCACCATTGCTGATCGCTCAGTGGGAATTCTAAGCAACGGCTTCAACACCGAAAACGCTGAGAAAATCGCGCGTATTATTTATGAAGAAACCAAAGTGGGCGCTGTCGCGATTACCGACCAAGAAAAAATCTTGGCGTTTGTGGGCATTGGCGATGATCACCATAAACCGAACACGCCGATTTCATCGCAAAGCACATTAGACTCCATGGAGAAAAACGACATCATTTATCTTGATGGCGCAGAACGTCCATACCAATGTTCCATCGCAAAAGACTGCAAACTTGGCTCCGCGCTGATCATCCCACTACGTGCGGGAAAAGAGGTCATTGGTACCATAAAGCTGTATGAACCGAAGCGTAAATTGTTCTCCACGGCCAACATGTCAATGGCGGAAGGGATAGCTCAGCTTCTCTCTAGCCAAATCCTGTATGGCGATTACCAACAACAACAAGCCTTACTCGCTCAAGCAGAAATCAAACTGCTTCACGCTCAGGTGAATCCACACTTTTTGTTTAATGCACTCAATACTATTAGTGCGATTACTCGTCGTGATCCTGACAAAGCGCGCGAGCTAATCCAAAATTTATCGCACTTCTTCCGCAGCAATTTAAAGCAGAACATTAATACCGTGACGCTAAAGGAAGAACTTGCACATGTGAACTCGTACTTGAGCATCGAAAAAGCTCGTTTTACGGACCGCTTAGAGGTTGAAATCGATATTCAACCTGAATTGCTGGACATCAAATTGCCAAGCTTTACACTCCAGCCTTTGGTTGAGAATGCCATTAAACACGGCATTTCAAACATGCTTGAAGGTGGTAAAGTTCATATATACAGCGAAGCACACCCACAAGGTCATTTGATTACCGTCGAAGACAATGCAGGCAGTTTTGAACCGCCAAAAGAAAACCACTCCGGGCTAGGTTTAGAAATTGTCGACAAACGTCTCACTAATCAATTTGGGCGTGATGCATCGCTAAAAATTACGTGCGAGCCACATCAATTTACTAAAATGAGCTTTATCATTCCCCCAAAATCATAAAAGCACGCTGAAGCAATAAAGGTAATGTTGGATGTTAACCGCACTCGTCATTGATGATGAACAGTTTGCTCGTGAAGAGCTGACAGAGTTATTGGATGAAACAGGCCAAGTTGAAGTGGTGGGCGATGCCTCAAACGCGATCCTTGGTCTAAAAAAATCAATGAGCTCAAACCTGATGTGGTGTTTCTCGATATCCAAATGCCTCAAGTCACTGGGATTGAACTACTTGGAATGCTTGATCCAGAAACCATGCCTTATGTGGTTTTTGTCACGGCTTACGACCAGTATGCAATTCAAGCGTTTGAAGACAACGCCTTTGATTACTTGCTCAAACCTGTCGACCCATGCCGTTTAACCAAAACGGTCAAACGGCTAAATAAAGTCATTAGTCAATCCGCCCTAACTCAACAGCTGTCTGCTATTACGCCCGACACTTTAGATCAGATTCCGTGCATCGGGCACAACCGTATCGTCATCATGGCCACCGACACGGTAGAATGTGCATACAGTGACATCAGCGGCGTGCATGTACGTTCCACCAGCCAAGCTGCGAGCACTCAACTAACATTAAAAACGCTAGAAGAGAAAACCCCACTGGTACGCTGTCATCGCCAATACTTAGTCAGCATTAAGGCCATCAGCGAAATCAAATTACTCGAAAACGGATTAGCAGAAATCATCACCAAAACTGGCTTTGAGATACCAGTAAGCCGCCGCTACCTTAAAGTGCTCAAAGAGATGCTGGGCATTAGCCACTAACACAAAAAGTTCACACATCACCGCTGAGTTTCCGCTAGCGTATAAATAAGACGCTCCGAAAAGACGAGGCGATGATGTATAAAGTTTTGTTCATATGTAAGCACAATGCTGGACGAAGTGTGCTCGCTGAGTCGATCGCAACCCATATCCTGCCAGCAGATTTTAGTGTCGCCAGCGGTGGCTCTCATCCCACAGGCAAAGTTCACCCGGTGGTGCAAAAATATTTAGATGACCACCAACTTCCCATTCCACATATCCACACCCACTCATGGGAAGAGCGAACTCAGTTTCTTCCTGACATCGTTATTATTCTCTGTGACTCTTTACATCAAGAGGCAGCTCCTCAGTGGCTTGCGGGTGGCGTTCGAGTAAACTGGCAAGTCGATGCCTTTCCGACTGAAGGTTCTGATGAAGAGGTGTACGCACATTGCGAAAGAGTTGCTCAGTCGCTTGAGCGAAGAATCACGAAGATGTCCGATATGATTATCGATGGTTTAGGGAAAGACCAGATTCGTGATTACCTAAATGCACTGAGAGAGATGTAAAAAAGACGACCCGCGGGTCGTCTTTTTAATATTCGATAAATGGAGATTAATCCACTTGCTTGATTTGCAGTTCTTTGGGTACTTCAAAGAACATATTCTCTTCACGACCAAGCACTTCATCGACCGCTTCGGCACCGACGAGTTCTTTGATTCGCTCTAGAATCTGATTAACGAGCTCTTCCGGAGCAGATGCCCCCGCAGTCACGCCGACCTTTGTTTTGCCTTCGAACCATTCAGGTTTGATATCTTCCGGACAGTCGGTTAAGTAGCCAGGTGTCCCTAGCTTTTCAGCTAGCTCTTTAAGACGTGTAGAGTTTGATGAGTTTTTTGAACCCACAACAACCATCACATCTACGTCACCCGCTAATTCACGTACGGCATCTTGGCGGTTTTGTGTCGCGTAACAGATATCGTCTTTACGTGGTCCTTGGATATCTGGGAAGACGCGGCGTAGCTCTTCGATAACATCGGCAGTTTCATCTACAGAAAGTGTCGTTTGGCTTACGTAATGAAGATCGGATGGATCTTTCACAATCGACTTCAGTTTCTCAACATCGGCCGGGGTTTCAACCAAGTACATACCACCGGTTTCACTCGCGTACTGCCCCATTGTGCCTTCCACTTCAGGGTGACCTGCGTGACCAATCAGAACCACTTCCATATTGCGGCGGCTTGCTCGCGCTACTTCCATATGCACTTTGGTTACCAACGGACACGTCGCGTCAAATACGGTCAAATCTCGCTGCTTGGCTTCCTGACGAACCGCCTGCGATACACCATGAGCAGAAAAAATCACAATGTTGTTGTCTGGCACTTCATGCAGCTCTTCAACGAAGACAGCGCCACGTTGTTTTAGCCCTTCAACCACAAAACGGTTATGCACCACTTCATGACGCACATAAATCGGTGGCTGATACATCTCTAGCGCACGCTCTACGATGCTAATCGCACGGTCTACACCAGCACAAAAGCCGCGTGGGTTAGCTAATAGGATTTTCATTTCATTGCTCATGGAAATTATCTTTATTGGGTTCGCTATTCTACTGACAAAATTTCAACTTCGAAAGTCACGTCTTGTCCCGCTAGAGGATGGTTGAAGTCCACAGTGACTGAATCGCCAGCAATCTCTGTAATAATGCCCGGGATTTCCATACCATCAGGACCACTGAACGCCATGATTGTACCCACTTCTACTTCTGCATCACCTACAAATTTGGTGCGATCCATATGGTGTACATGGTCTGGATTTGGCATGCCAAACGCGTCTTCTGCTTTTAGCTCAATCGCTTTTTGTGCGCCTGTTTCGAGGCCTATCAAGCACTGCTCAAAGTTTTCACTCAAGCTGCCATCACCCATAACAAATTTCGCTGGTTTACCCATGTTATGAGTACTATCCGCAACCGATCCGTCTTTCATTTTAATCGTAAAGTGAAGGGTTACTACAGATGCATTGGTTATTGTTGTCACGTTACTGCTTCCTTGTTCTTGGGTTATTACGCTGTCAGCTTGGTCTTTTTATACATTGATATGCTGATTGGCGCTCCAACATAATAAAAAGCGTCGCTCGAATCAACGGGCGACGCTTAGGGTTATTCAACTTTTCACAATATACACTGCCACTACTTAGGCTTTCGCCTCGTCTTTCTTTCGAAAGCCGTCAAGAATAATCATCGCGGCACCAATACAGATCGCCATGTCTGCAAGGTTGAACGCTGGCCAGTGATAATTACCCCAGAAAAAGTCCAAATAATCCACGACAAACCCATGTATTACTCGGTCGAATACGTTGCCTACTGCGCCACCAATAATCATGGCATAAGCAATATTATTCCATTTCTCTTTCGCTGGTAGTTTGCTCATCCAGTAAGTCAAAAGACCTGTAACGATAAAAGCAATACCTGTAAATAACCAACGTTGCCAGCCCGCTTGATCACTCAAAAAGCTAAAAGCAGCACCATAGTTATGCACGTACAAAAGATTAAAGAATGGCAAAATTTCTATGCGGTTTGCCCAGCCATATCCCATGTTGTTCATTACAACATACTTAATGCCAATATCAGCTAAAAAGATAACCACCGCTAACCATAACCAGCGAATACCAGATTGCTTTAAAGACAGTGCTTTTTCACTCATTACTTTACCTACAAACAGCCCCAGTAAATACTGGGGCTGTTAATTTTAAAAAGTTCAGTCGTTCTAGGCAATTACGCGAATTTACGTACTTCACCTTCGCCTTCTACGTTAGATACACAACGACCACAGATTTTCTCGTGACCTTCAATTGTGCCTACGTCTGGCGTGTGGTGCCAACAACGATCACACTTCTCGCCTTCAGCTGCTGCTACTTCAACAAACAAGCCTTCGATATCCGTGGCTTGTGCTGCATCAGTCTTCTCACCTAGAGGCTTAACTTTCGCCGCAGAGGTTAGTAGAACAAAGCGCAGTTCATCTTCAAGTTTGTTGATCTTCGCCGCTAAAGCGTCATCAGCAAATAGAGTCACTTCAGCTTGTAGTGCACCACCGATGGTTTTCTCTTTACGCGCATCTTCTAGAAGTTTGTTTACTGCACCACGAACCGCTTGGATCTCAGCCCAGAATTCATTGTTCAGCTCTTCACCTTCAGCAAGGCCGAATAGACCGTCGAACCACTCACCAGTGAATACGAACTTGTCGCGCTCGCCTGGCATTTCGTTCCAAATTTCATCTGCAGTGAACGACATGATAGGCGCCATCCAACGAACAAGCGCTTCAACAATGTAGTAAAGCGCAGTCTGACAGCTACGTTGAGCGTTGCCGCCACGTTTTGCTGTGTACTGACGGTCTTTAATTACGTCTAGGTAGAAAGAGCCCATTTCGATCGAACAGAATTGCATTAGACGCTGAGTCACACCGTGTGTGTTGTACTCTTCGTATGCTTTAACAATCTCTTCTTGTGCTGCTAGCGCACGACCAACTGCCCAGCGATCTAGCGCAACCATCTCTTCAACAGGAACGATGTCTGTTTCAGGGTTGAAGCCGCTTAGGTTAGCAAGGAAGAAACGCGCTGTGTTACGGATACGACGGTAAGCATCTGCGCTACGTTTTAGGATTTCATCCGAAACCGCAACTTCACCAGTGTAGTCTGTTGAAGCAACCCATAGACGAAGAATGTCAGCACCTAGCTTGTTAGTTACGTCTTTTGGCGCAACCACGTTACCGATAGATTTAGACATCTTACGACCCTGACCATCAACCACGAAACCGTGTGTCAGTACTTGTTTGTAAGGCGCTTCGTCTTTCATCGCGATAGATGAAATTAGAGAAGACTGGAACCAACCACGGTGTTGGTCAGAACCTTCTAAGTATAGGTCTGCACTGTTGCCGTTGTACTCTTCACGAGCATCAACAACGGAGAAGTGAGTGACACCTGAATCGAACCATACGTCTAGCGTATCTAGTACTTTTTCGTATTGGTCAGCGTCAGCACCTAGTAGTTCAGCGGCATCTACATCCCACCATGCTTGGATGCCTTTCTCTTCAACCAACTTCGCGACTTTTTCAATCAGCTCTAGTGTGTTTGGATGAAGTTCTGCTGTTTCTTTATGAACAAACAGAGCGATTGGCACACCCCAAGTACGTTGACGAGAGATACACCACTCAGGGCGACCTTCGATCATACCTTCGATGCGGCTTTGACCCCACTCAGGCATCCACTCTACATTCTTGATTGACTCTAATGCTTTAGCACGTAGGCCAGCTTGGTCCATAGAAACGAACCATTGAGGTGTAGCACGGAAGATGATTGGAGTCTTATGACGCCAACAGTGTGGGTAGCTGTGCTCGTAAGCGTGGTGGTGTAGTAGTGCACCTTTTTCTTTCAGTACTTCTACTACCGCATCGTTCGCTTTAAATACGTGCTGACCAGCAAATAGCTCTGTATCTGGTAGGTAAACACCGTTTGAACCAACTGGGTTTGCTACTTCTAGGTTGTACTTGTTACCAACCGCGAAGTCTTCTTGACCGTGACCAGGTGCAGTGTGAACAACGCCAGTACCTGAATCAGTCGTAACGTGATCACCCAGGATCGCCGGTACAGTGAAATCGTAGAATGGGTGTTGGAATTGAGAAAGCTCAAGCTCCGCACCTTTAGCAAAACCAAGGTTGTGGAAGTGCTCGATACCAGCACGGTCCATCACGTCTTTCGCTAGTTCAGCTGCAACGATGATACGTTCAGGTTGCTCGCCTTCAACTTGGATAAGTACATACTCAAGGTCATCACGTAGACACACAGCACGGTTCGCAGGAAGCGTCCAAGGAGTTGTCGTCCAGATGACAATAGAGATATCGCCTTTACCTTCATGACCTTCAGTCAGCTCAAACTTAGACAACAGTGCCGCTTCGTCAGCCGCTTTAAAACGAACGTCGATAGATGGCGATACTTTATCTTTGTATTCTACTTCCGCTTCAGCAAGAGCAGAACCACAGTCTGTACACCAGTGAACAGGTTTGAAACCTTTTAGCAGGTGACCATTGCTTGCGATCTTACCAAGAGCACGAATAATGTTCGCTTCAGTTGCGAAATCCATAGTGCGGTATGGCTTGTCCCACTCACCCATGATACCAAGGCGTTTGAAGCTCTCTTTCTGACCTTCAACCTGACCTGCTGCGTATTCACGACATTTCTCGCGGAATTCTGCTGCCGTCACTTTTTGGCCTGGCTTGCCTACTTTTTTCTCTACCATTAATTCAATAGGTAGACCGTGGCAATCCCAGCCAGGAATGTAAGGTGCGTCAAAACCTGAAAGTGTTTTGGATTTAATAATAATGTCTTTAAGAATCTTGTTTAGTGCGTGACCAATATGAATGTCACCATTTGCGTAAGGAGGGCCATCGTGCAATACGAATGACTTTTTGCCTTTCTTAGCTTTACGGATTTCACCGTAAAGATCTTCTTTGTACCAACGCTTAAGCATTTCTGGCTCACGATTGGCCAGGTTGCCGCGCATTGGAAACCCTGTTTCAGGTAAGTTCAGGGTATCTTTATACTCACTCATCGATTCTTAATTCCGTTATATTGGGCGAAAATTAGACATTATGTTGAACGGTGGAATAAACCGCTCAACGCTTAAGCTGACGCAGCCACACCCTTGCTGCTTCAGCATCCAATTCGATTTGTTGTTTAAGTGCTTCAAACGACTCAAACTTTTGCTCATCTCGAAGTTTATGCAAAAGTTCCACTTCTAGTTGCTTGCCATATAAATTGGCATGAAAGTCGAATAAGTGTACTTCTAACTGCTGGCGAACGCCATTGACAGTCGGTCTTTGACCAATATTAGCGACACCGCCAATTGGCTTATTTCCTAAGCCAAGCGCTTGAACAACATAGACTCCGGAAACCGGAGAAACACAGCGTTTCAAAGGAATATTCGCAGTAGGAAAACCTATCGTTCTTCCCAGCTTTCTTCCGTGAGAAACACGACCGCTGATGCTGTAGTTTCTTCCCAGCATCTGTTGCGCGGAATGCAAATCGTCACGCGCCAGCGCTTGACGGATAGCCGTACTGCTGACACGTAATTGTTGTAAACAAAAGCTCTGGGTACTCACGACATCAAAACCGTACTTTTCCCCCGCTTCCTGCAGCATTGCAAAGTTACCTGTACGGCCTTTGCCAAAGCAGAAATCATCACCAACGACAAGAAACTTAACACCCAAACGCTCGACCAACAAGTCACGGATAAATTCTTCCGCGGTTAAACTTGCAAAATGACGATTGAAATTGACGCAGAGCAAGCGATCAATATCGAGCTTACTCAATTGCACGAACTTATCGCGTAATCGCGTCAACCGTGCAGGTGCCTTATCTTTGGCAAACAGCTCCATCGGCTGAGGTTCAAAGGTCATCACAACAGAAGGCAATGATAGCCTGTCCGCTTGCTCAGACACTTGCTGCAATACTTGTTGATGGCCTTTATGGACACCATCGAAATTGCCAATAGTCAGCACGCAACCATGATGTCGCGGGGTGATATTGTGAATGCCTCTAATCAGTTCCATTGGATACTGCTTTCTGCCTCTGTTTTTACTTTACACTGTGTGAAACTGACGGATTATATACTAATCACCCTTAGTCTGTCCCAGCTTTTAGGTCTTTTAAGCGTGCACCAGTTAAAAATAGAACCACTAGGTAAACCACGGCTCCTAGACCGATCAACATTCCTAGTACACCGCTGCGGTGAGCAAAGCTCCAATCTAGCCACACTGACATGTCTTCCAATTGCCATAAGATCGCAGCCACCATCGCCGCACCTGCAATAACCAAACGTATAATAAAGAAGACGGTTCGTTTGGTGATTTGGTATACCCCTGCGATATGTAGACCACGATACAGCAATGCCATATTCACAAACGCCGAAAGTGCCGTCGCGATAGCCAAACCAACGTAACCATAAAAGTACGCAAAAATTGCGTTAAATACCATGTTGGTCACCATCGCAATGATGCCGTACTTTACTGGCGTTTTAGTATCTTGACGCGAGTAATAACCTGGCGCGAGCACCTTAATCAGCATGAAGTTCAACAAACCTGAAGCGTAGGCAAAAGCGACAATGATGCTTGATGTACGTCTTGAGGAGAAAATTCACCTCGCATAAACAGAACCATCAGCATAGGTTTTGCCAGTACCATCAGACCAAGCATTGCAGGAAGGCCAAGCAAGATCACCATGCGCACCCCCCAATCCATGGTTTGCGCGAAGCCTTCACTTTGTGCGTCAACGTGTTTACGTGAAAGCGCGGGTAAAATCACAGTCGCAATCGCAATACCAAACAGACCTAAAGGAAATTCCAATAAGCGGTCTGAGTAATATAGCCAGCTAATCGAACCGGTTTGCAAAAAACTGGCGATGAACGTATCAAACAACAGGTTAATCTGACTGACCGATACACCAAATAAAGCGGGGATCATCAAAGTGCGGATTTTCACTACACCCGGATCGCGCCAGCCCCATTTTGGCTTAACCATGACGCCTGCTTTAATAAGGAAGGGAATTTGGAATAAGAACTGGACCAAACCACCTAAGAAAACACCAATGGAAAGCCCTATTTCTGGCATTTCCATTTGCGGCGAGATAAACCACGCCGCAAAAATAATCATCACATTGAGGAAAACAGGGGTAAAGGAGGAGACAGCAAATTTACCTAATGTATTGAGGATAGCGCCCGATAGAGCGACAAAGGTAATGAACCATAAATAGGGAAAGGTGATTTTGAGCATCACGCTAGCAAGCTCAAACTTTGCTGCAGCCGGGCCACCATGCATCCAGTCAAGGAACCAACCAAAACCAAACACAGCAGTGACCACGCCGGAGCCTAGGACACCTAAAATGGTAACAATCGAGACTATCACCCCTAACGTACCCGCCGCGCGAGCAATGAGCTCCCGAGTTTTATCCATGTCGCCTTGAGCATGGCTTTCCGTTAAAACAGGTACAAACGCTTGGGAAAAAGCACCTTCAGCAAACAAACGTCGTAAAAAATTAGGAATTTTATTGGCGAAGAAAAAGACGTCTGCGCTTGCTCCTGCCCCCATTAAATTTGCCACTACAACATCACGAACTAGGCCAAGAACGCGGGAAATAAATGTCATAGCACTGACGATCATGCCAGACTTGAGTAGTCGTTTACTCACTGTAACCTCGGAATATCACCATAAGACAGCTAACCCTATACTGTTTCTCTGACAGGTGCTGTAAATAGACGTCAAAAATCTATCCGCGGGTTGTAAGGAATAAGTGTGCCTTTCGCGGATAATTATTAGCATTGGTATAAAAATGCTGTTAGAATCCCCGCCATCTTAACCGCGATAACCTCTCTTACCAAAATTTGTTTTGGCTTAGATCGGTTTTTGCACAAATCATTTGACATTTAAGCGCAAATGAGGGATATTCCTCGCCCTTAAATTGTCACAGAACTAAGTTTTTGGGAGTTAGACCCTTGGCAAATAGTAAATCTGCTAAGAAGCGCGCTATCCAAGCTGAGAAACGTCGTCAGCACAATGCTAGCCGTCGCTCAATGATGCGTACTTACATGAAGAAAACTGTTGCTGCTATCGAAGCAGGCGACAAAGAAGCTGCAACTGCTGCATTCGCTGTAGTTACACCTATCCTAGACCGCATGGCAACTAAAGGCCTTATTCACAAGAATAAAGCAGCTCGCCATAAGTCTCGTTTCGCTGCACAAATCAAAGCTCTTTAATAGAGTCCTGATTTTACAGTGAAGAAAAAACCGACCTTGTGTCGGTTTTTTTATATCTACAAAATTTTCTTAATAAAAAGCTGGCAATGCCAGCTTTTCTTTTTTCTGCACGCCTATTCAAAGGCATCAGCTTATTTACCTTATAAAGCTCAAACTGGAAAGCACCAATAAAACACTTGAGAACAAAGCAAATTGGTCGATGCGCAGCAACTCTACCATCAAAAGTTTAACGCCACTCTCAAATATTCCAACGAGTTAGACTCACAGCCTAAAATGAACGATATATTAGGTATATGTAATTAACGCTAAGCGCTTTCAGCACAATAAAGACTATGCAGTGTTTTTATTAACGCTTTCACTTCATCACTCTTTAATGTGTAGTACACGGTTTGTGCTTCTTTCCTTGTCGTGACTAGCTCATCACGGCGAAGCCAAGCAAGATGCTGAGATAATGCCGACTGGCTTAGCTCTAACTTTGCACACAGCTCTCCCACGGACAGCTCTTGGTTATGCAGCATACAAAGGATTTGTAGGCGTCTCTCGTTTGCCATCGCTTTGAGCAACACGACGGCTTTTGCGGAGTTCTGCTCCATTTCTTGTAGATTCATGTGTTGGACCTCTAGCTACAACTTACTTATTCCAACCCTGGCCAGCTTGTTGTGTTGCACTGATTTATATATCTAAGAAAATCAAGATACACTTCCAGAGTCTTCATTATTAGAACCTCTAATTTAGTTGTTAGTGATACACCAATATTATCCACCAAAGTGGAGAATTGATGCGCCATCAATAATTAATAGTTTTGCTCACTAAAACAAGTATCTTGAGTTACTTAGGTATTATTTAGAATTATATTTTTATTGATAGTAATCTATTTATTTGCGCAACGATACGGGTTTACTCAAACATTTGACTGAAATCAGCATCACAAACATTTTTTACCGCTGGGTGTTGGATCATTCGTTCCGCAAAAATCACGTAGTACTCTTCTTTTAACCCATCGACATGACCAATTAGCTGTAGATTTCGGTCGTCCTCAATCTCCGACATGTATACGGTCGGCGCCAAGAAAATCACATCATCGTGGTACCGTGCGAAAGCCTTCATCAACGCGACATCATCAAATTCTCCCAACACATTAGGCTGAAGACCTTGACGATCAAACCACTGAATAACCTTACGCCCCATTGCTGTTCGGCTTGCAGGAATCAAAAGCTTTTTCTGTTCCAGAATCTCAGGAAAACGCACATTTTCAATTTCAGAAGAGGCGAAAAAGCTCATGCTGCTCTCACCTAGCTTTTTGCTATAAAGGCCAGGGCTTTGAGTTGAGTCAACGGGACAATCCGAGAGGATCATATCCAGCTTGTGCTGAGACAGTCGTTCAAGTAGCAATTCGTGGGTTGACTCATAACAGCGTAAATGAATACTGTTATCTTCCGGGACAGTCGTCATTAGTACTTTACTGACCAAGCGCTTAGATAACGCATCGGCTACGCCAACTTCAAACAGAATGTTCGAGTGCTGACTGTAATTGACGATATCTAACATCTCATAACTCAAACCAAACATTCGGTCGGCGTACTTAAAAACAAGTTGCCCTAACTCAGTTGGCTCAACTGTACGACCATTTCGTTTGGTTAACTTTCCTTTCATGCGTTCTTCAAGCGCTTTAATCTGCCCTGTCACGGTTTGCGGTGTCAGGAAAAGCGCATCGGCCGCTTTAGTTACAGAGCCCTGTTTGCACACCATCCAGAAATAATATAGATGGTTGTAGTTTAGATGTGACATGATCAAGTCCCGAAAAGAAAGTGATGCTTTTTATACCAAATGTGACAGAGACAAACAATAAACTCGACAAAACCATACAATACATTACAAAAACATAAGTTTTACCGAATATATAAAATTAATACTGTCATAAAAGTTGAACTGAGGCGCATTTTCTTTCTAAAGAAAACGCAAAAACCACACAAAACAAAAGTCAAATTTACTCATTAAATTCAAGGAGTTAAAAACCATCAATTTTCCCTACTCACACCACTATCAAAAAGAACAATAAAAATTACTCACAGCAAGAAATCTGTAATATTACTGAAATATTTGTTCTCTAACATCGCCCGCAGTTTCAACTACAGACCGAAAAATGAACTGAAAGGTCAACGGAGAAAATTATGATGAACCAAGCTACTTCAACAGTGGCGCCAATTTCGAGCACTGCTCGTTGGTTACGCTGGGCTAACTTGGCATTCATGTTGTATCTGCTTCTTCTAGCAGTATCTATGGTTGGTAGTGGCTTCAAATGGGCAACTGGCGATCAAGCTAAGGTGCTATTTGAGTTTGCCGCTCACCCTGTTGCAGGGCTAATGATCGGCTTGGTAGCAACAGCCTTAATTCAGTCCTCAAGTACTGTAACGTCTATTATTGTAGGTTTGGTTGCAGGTGGCTTACCAGTAGAAACCGCGATTCCAATGGTGATGGGTGCCAATATTGGTACCACAGTGACTAATACGCTTGTTTCTCTTGGTCACGTACGTTGTAAAGAAGAGTTCAAACGTGCATTTGCAAGCGCAACTATTCACGACTTCTTCAACTTACTTGCTGTTGCTATTTTCCTTCCGTTGGAAATGATGTTCGGCATTTTAGAGAAAGTTTCTCATTGGCTTGTTTCTCCACTACTTGCTACTGGCGATATGAGCATTAAAGGATTCAACTTCATTAAGCCAATAACAAAACCAGTTGTGGGTGCAATTAAAGAGCCACTTTCAACATTCGGTGATACTGTTGGTGGCATCATGCTTATCGTTTTGGGTATTGCGACAATCTTCGTTGCAATTACGGTAATGGGTAAGCTAATGAAGAGCCTAATGGTTGGCCGCGCACGTGAAATTTTGAAAAACGCGATTGGTCGTGGCCCTATTCACGGTATTGTATCGGGTTCAATCGTGACTGTGTTGGTACAATCTTCATCAACAACAACTAGCTTGATGGTTCCACTTGTGGGTACAGGCGTTCTTAAAGTTCGTGATATTTACCCATTCACGCTAGGTGCAAACATTGGTACTTGTATTACGGCGCTACTAGCAGCAACAGCCGTATCGGGTGAGTTTGCGGTATTCGCGCTTCAAATCGCTCTGGTACACCTAGTATTTAATATCATGGCAACACTGTTTATCTTTGGTATTCCGTTCCTACGTGAAATTCCAGTGAAAGGCGCTGAGATGATTTCTGAAATGGCTATCAAGAACAAAGCTGTTGTCGGTGGCTACCTAATGTCTGTATTCGTTATTTTACCAGGCGCGATCTTAGCCCTAACGACATAACAATAACTTACATACCATCGCTTATTGTTTAGGCTCCACATTGTGGGGCCTTTTTTGCGTTAATGACGCTGTTCAAATTCGTTGTCTGGTGATAATTTGAGCCATACCAGCATACTTATGCTGGGCTACCTCATTTGGAGTCGACAACATGACGCAGCTTAATGGCACTATTTCTGATCAGCTACTCGCAATAGACGAAAACCTAACTCAACTGGTTGCTGATATTGATATCCTCAGTAGCGTGAATCCTCTCAATTATGCTCAGGAAAGAGAGCGCTTTATTAAGAACAAATACTCTCAAGAGCCTAACTTCCAATACTCAACTACCAATCTAGATACTCACAGCGCAAAGCGACGTCTGTATGAACTGCCTTTAGAAAATATTCAAGACACCCAATTACAAAAGCTGTACGCGGATGTGATTCAGTCTTACGCAGATAAATTGGATCAAGTGAATACTATCGGTACACAAGAGTTTCTTTATAACTCCTTGCGCTATTACGGAGAGCCGAGCGCCAAAGATATTGCCAACGCCCATTTCATTTTACACCTTCCCACGGAAGAAGAGAGCAAACCGCAGCATGATAGCCGTGCGATAGCACACTTCATGCAAAACTTTGCTCAACGTAATAGATATGAGTGTGAAATACAGGTGTTGGATGGGATGTTAGCAAACGCACTCGTTTCGGGGTCTCGAGTCAAAATTAACCACGCAGCATACATCACGACCGATGAGTTAGAGGCTCTCGCACATCATGAAATGGGTGTACACCTTCTTACTACGCTTAATGGTCGTCAACAACCGCTAAAGGTCCTGAGCTTAGGGTGCCCAGCCAATACCAACACCCAAGAAGGGCTGGCTATATTGTGTGAATATCTGTCAGGACATTTCAGTATCAAACGCCTAAGAACCTTAGCCTTACGAGTCCTGGCGGTAGAGTCGATGATCAAGGAACGAGATTTCCGCCATACGTTCATGCTATTAAAAGAACAGTATAAAACGTCTGACCTTCAAGCATTTACAACGACTGCTCGTGTGTATCGAGGAGGCGGTTTGACGAAGGATTACTTGTACCTCAGAGGGTTCCGAGAGGTGCTCAATGCCTACGATAAACTGGGCGATGACTTTTCATTGTTGCTATGTGGGAAAACAGAACTGAAGTATTTTGAGCTTATTCACTCATTAGTGAGCAAACAAATATTCACCCAACCCAAGTTTATTAGCCCGGCACTGTCTGCACCGAAGCAGACCAACCCTATTCACCGCTATATTGTCAGTGCACTCAAGTAATATCTTCAAAGTACGAAAAAGCAAAAAGCTCCATTCGGAGCTTTTTTCATATCTTGAAGAACAACACTGGTTACACTGAGAATGGGTAACGAATAGGGTCGTGATGCTCGTATCCTTCAACCCAAAAGTCATCCAGTGTGACCCATGTTTCCAGATCTTCTAGAGATTTAATCTCTGGATTGATGTGGAACGTCGGCGCTTTTAATGGTTCACGCTTCAACTGAACATCACGCATCAGTTCAAGCTGATCTTCATAAATGTGCGCATTCACAATCTTATGAAATGCCTGACCAGGTTTCTTGCCCGTGATTTGCGCCATGATCGCCAAGAACACGTAAACTTGAACCATATTGAAGTTTAAGCCAAGCGGTACATCACACGAACGCTGAGTACTGTTCAGGTAAAGCGTATCATCCAGCAATGAAAAATGGTGGCTATACATGCAAGGACGCAAGCACCCCATGTGGAATTCACCCGGGTTGTAGAAGTTCAAGATTTCACCGCGATCATCAAAACCACGCGTTAAGTCATCCACTATCTTGCGTAATTGATCAACATGTCCGCCATCAGGCTTCGCCCATGCGCGCCCTTGGACACCGTAGACACGGCCCATGTCATCTTCGCCCTTACGATATGGATTATTTAACCAAGCATCATTTAGGTTGGCATTGGCATCCCAGGTTTTCGTGCCCAGCTTACGAAAATCTTCCGCATTATCGTAACCACGAATATACCCTAGTAGCTCTGCAACGGCCGCTTTCCAAAAACTTTTACGTGTGGTGACCAACGGAAATTGATTGTTCGCAACATCGTAGGTTAAATCCGCGTTGATTACGGTCAGGCAGCGCTTGCCTGTACGCTCATTTTCAACCCAAACACCTTGGTCAACGATGCGTTGACACAAATCTAAATACTGTTTCACACCAATACCTTACTTCGTCTTTTGTGGTAACTCGTCTTTGTAATGACCACGTTTGTATGCCCAAACCATCATTAGGACACCGATAACCACCATTGGCAGGGATAGAATCTGTCCCATGGAAATAAAGCCACCGAATAAACCCAAATGAGCGTCTGGTTCGCGCACGTATTCTACTAGGAAACGGAAGGTTCCGTAACCCGCAAGAAAGAGCCCTGAAACAGAACCTAGAGGACGAGGTTTCTTGATGAACCAATTCAAGATGAAGAAAAGTACGATACCTTCAAGCGCCATTTCATAAAGCTGCGATGGATGACGTGGCAGTGGACCGCCATTTGGGAAAACGATCGCCCAAGGCACATCCGTTACTCGGCCCCACAATTCGCTGTTCATGAAGTTACCTAAACGCCCCATACCCAAACCAAATGGCACAAGCGGCGCGATAAAGTCGGCAACGCCGAAGAACGTTCGCCCGTTTTTGTGTGCATACCAGAACATCGCGGTAATCACACCCAGTAAGCCCCCGTGGAAAGACATACCACCGGTCCACACTTTAAACAAATACAAAGGGTCAGCCAGGAAAAGCTCAAAATTGTAGAAAAGCACGTAGCCAACACGGCCACCAATCACCACGCCAAGGAAGCCTGCGAACAACAAATCAGAAACCTGTTCTCGTGTCCAACCACTTCCCGGCTTATCCGCACGTCGGTTCGCCAACCATAGGGCGAACATAAAGCCCACAAGGTACATCAAACCGTACCAACGAACCGAAACAGGACCAATAGAGATTAAAACCGGATCAATATTGGGAAATTCAATATATCCCTGAGACATAAATCATTCTCTTCTTATCACAACAAAATAAATATACCCAAGTAACCTCTAGATGCTTGGTTCAGCGAGAATGACTTGGGTACAAACTTAGAGCAGCATGGTCGCTGCTACAAACATTAAGAACACCGCGAATATCTTTTTTAATACCGCAGTTGGAAGGTTAGTTGCCAGCTTCGCACCCACTTTTGTTGTGAGCATCGAGGCCATGGCAATAGCTAATAATGCTGGAAGATAAACATAGCCAATACTGTATGAAGGTAAGCCTTCCACTTTATAGCCATGTAAGATGAAACCGATCATACCAGAAATAGCAATCACGCAACCACAAACGGAAGATGAACCCACCGCTTTACGCATTTCTATCCCGTGTTTATTTAAAAATGGGACCGATAGTGAACCACCACCAATACCAGCAAGGCTTGATACGACGCCAATCCCCGTGCCATACGCAACGGTCACCGGGCTGCTCGGCATAGGTTTACTGCTCGTAACTTTAATGGAACGGAACATTTGTACTGACAGGCAAAGAACAATGACACCAAATACTTTCGGCAAGTAGTGCGTAGGGATCCACTCAGCAATATTGGCACCGACAAAACCACCTATAACCACACCTGGCATCAACCATTTTACGACGAACATATCGACATTGCCGAGCTTAAGGTGATTCATCGCCGATGAGCCTGACGTGACAATAATACTCGCTAACGAAGTGGCTAGGGCCATGTGCATACTCATTTCTGGAGAGATTCCAGCAAGAGGAAGCAAATACAACAAGGCAGGAACAACAATCAAACCACCACCGATACCGAGTAACCCCGCCATCACACCCACAAAAGCGCCTAGCGCCAACAATAACAAAAATAAAGAGACGGTCACGATTTCCTACTTTTTTACCTGCACGGATAAAGCCCGCAAAGCCCTGTTGAATGAAGAAGTCATGCATCATTTGATGGATGTCCTCCCCGTAGGATTTTGTCATTGCTTGCTCCGCTAATTTTTCTAATTCTTCTTGTTGACTATGACGAATCAAATATTTCACCTTAGCCACGTTGGAGGTGTTCATACTCAAACTGGTATACCCTAACCCAAGTAAGAGAAGAGCGCCAAATGGATCACCCGCTAGCTCACCACAAATACACACGGGCACCTGATATTTATCACACACCTCATGGATTTGCTTAAGCGCTAACAGTACCGCAGGATGCATAGATTCATAGACATCCGCTACGCGCGAATTGTTCCTATCTACCGCTAATAAATACTGAGTTAAATCGTTTGTCCCGACAGAAACAAAATCAACACGGTGAGCAATCGTTGGCAATAAATACACCATTGATGGCACTTCGATCATGACCCCAACTTGTGGGAACTGAATTCTATCATCAAGCAACACGGCTTCGCTGTGGGCTTGATTAATCAAGCTAATGGCATCGTCTAGCTCTTTTACCCCAGACACCATTGGCAACAAAATACTTAAATTACCGCTTTCTGCACTCGCCCTTAACATTGCACGCAGCTGGATCAAGAAAATATCTGGGTGATCTAATGTAAAACGAATGCCACGCCAGCCTAGAAACGGATTATCTTCTTCGATCGGCAAATATGGCAAAGGTTTGTCACCACCAATATCCAAAGTGCGCATCACCACTCGTTGATTCGGATAACTGTTGAGTATCGCTTGGTATTGATGATACTGCTCATCTTCTGACGGAAAGTGATGCTGAAGTAAAAATGCAATCTCAGTTCGGTACAACCCAACTCCATCAACACCTGTATTGATGGCAATATTACTGTCTGCACTGAGCCCCGCATTGAGCATAATTTCGATGTGGTGATTGTCTTGCGTAACCGCTGGGAGTGCTAGGTCCTTGTTTACCATGGCAAACAATTCTGACTCTTCACTCACTAAGCTGCGATACTCTCGCAATAATTGACGGTTTGGCTCTAGGAAGATCTCGCCCGTATAACCATCCACTATCCCGAGTTTGCCATTGACCACATCCGGGTTAATGTTGGCGCCCATGACAGCGGGAACTCCAAGTGCGCGAGACAAAATAGCCGCATGAGAGTTCGCGCCACCTTCTAGTGACACGACGGCTAACAAAAACTCTTTAGGTACAGACGCGAGCAAGGTGGCTGTGAGTTCACTCGCCACCAAAATAATGGGACGATCAATTGCAGAATTTTCTTGCTCACTGTTATGTAGAAAATAGAGCAGCCTTTGCCCTAACTCTCGGATGTCTTGCGCTCTCTCGCGCATGTAGACATCCGACATTCTGGCAAATCGATTCGAGTATGATTCTACCACTTGGCGTAACGCCCAATCTGCCCTGTCTCCTTTTTCAATCTGTTTCTTCAAATCACCACGAAGCATCGGGTCATTGAGTAAGTGCGTAAACAGATCGAAGATCGCCAGCGCATCTTTGTTGATTTCACTGTCCAGCTTTTTCCGCATACGGCGAAAATCATTTAACGCTCGCTCTATGGCCACCAGCAATGTCTCGTGCTCACGTTCCTTATCTAACGTGGACGATGGGAAAACATCCGATAAACTCGGTTGGGTATTGTCGAACCAAAACTCTCCAATCGCGACACCAGTAGATGCAGGCAAACCTTTTAATACCGTGGGTTTAGATGCCAACTGCCAATGCCCAAGATTCTGCGCATGCGCAATAAGCACTGCTAGCTGAGCGGACAACGTGACAAGAAACGACTCTTCCATTTCACTGAACAAGCGCGGTGTTTTTTGCTGGATCACCAACACACCTAAAACTTGTTTTCGATGAATGATTGGAGTGGCTAAAAAGGAGTGGTAAATCTGTTCGCCGAGTTGAGGGAAAAATTTAAACTCGGGATGTTTTGAGGCTTCGGCAAGGTTGAGTGGCTCTGCGCTTCGTTTAACCAACCCAACCAAGCCTTCATTGAAGTTGATATGAATACTATCACCTTCAAAAATAAGGCCTTGAGTTGCCATTAACTCAAGGCGCTGCATTTCTTCATTAGCAAGATAGATAGTACAGCACTCAGTGCGAAGGGCAGCACAAGTCTCTTTCACCAATATATCGAGTGCCAGATGCACATCATCGACCCTGGAGACTTTCTCAACTATTTCCCTTAGCTGACTGAGCATGATTATCCTCTACGTTGCTTTTTTCTTTTCCCTTTCGCTTTTCTCTCTCGAAAAGGCATGGCTAAGGATGCAAACTCTTTCATCGCTCGTCGATAAACATCTCGCTTGAAAGAAACAACTTGCCTAACTGGATACCAGTAACTCACCCAGCGCCAACCATCAAATTCAGGGGATTTTCCGCGTTGCATATTAATACGAGATTCATCGCATTCTAATCTCAGCAGAAACCATTTCTGTTTTTGGCCGATACAAACAGGCTTGGAGTCCCAACGCACCAATCGTTTTGGTAGCTTATATCTTAACCAATGACGACTTGTTGCAATGATCTTAACGTCTTTTTTCGTTAAACCGACTTCTTCATATAACTCCCTGAACATGGCTTGTTCAGGAGTTTCACCTTCGTCAATTCCACCTTGTGGGAATTGCCATGAGTGTTGCCCGTATCGTTTAGCCCAGAAGACCTGACCATGGTTATTACATATCACAATACCAACATTAAGTCGGTAACCATCGCCATCTATCACTGGCTAACCTCTATGAATAAATTTTTTATTACCGTGATTTTTCCACATATCCCCATTACTAGCAAACTTACTGATGTGATATGAGCAAGATTTATTACCTTTTCACCATATTTGGATATCTTTTAATCAAATCATACCTTATCAACACAAGAGTGAGACATTGCCCACATTTATTCACCTTTTCTGTGAATAACTTTGTGAAGAATTCAATTCAAATGAGTAATTCAGTTCAATCCCATCAAAAGCAAAACAAATAAAGAAACAAGAAAATAAACATAAAACATTGATATAAAAATATTTATTTTCAAAAATAACGATAAATCGATCTTCAGTTTTTTGATGATCTTTTCACCAAACTCAGATCGGTCAAAGATCCACCAACAGGCTATTTATCCACATTCACCTGCTATTCGTTTAGATGATTACAACAAAATCAACCCCAAAAATGCATTTTAACCCCTGTTTATTCATACAGACCCCGTCAGGATCTTATCAACACCTTCTCCACCTGTGGATAAGTTATGAATTGATCGTTCCTACACCGCCTCGGTGAAATCTTAAACAGTAGATTTGGCCGGAGTTTGATAAACTATATTTTTTGTAATACCACCTTGTGACTATGAAACCAGAACCACAAACAGAAGCTGAGCTATTGGAACGAGCGCATGATATGGCAGGACTCAGTTTTGCTGAGTTGGCCGCCGAGGCGAATATGATTGTTCCTGAAAACTTAAAACGTGATAAAGGTTGGGTGGGTCAATTACTCGAATGGCACTTGGGCGCCCCAGCTGGCAGTAAACCTCAACAAGATTTCGCAAAACTAGGGATCGAGTTGAAAAGTATTCCGATCAGTCACTCTGGCAAACCATTGGAAACAACCTTTGTTTCGGTGGCTCCCCTCACAGGTGTTCATGGTCTTACATGGGAAACAAGTCATGTTCGAAACAAGCTATCTCGTGTGCTTTGGGTACCAGTGGAAGGGGAACGAGAAATTCCACTTGCAGAAAGACGTGTTGGTAGCCCACTGATTTGGTCACCAGACGACGACGAAGAGCGTATTTTACGAAACGACTGGGAAGAGCTAATGGAGATGATCGTCTTGGGGAAATTTGATCAAATTTCCGCCAGACACGGAGAAGCGCTGCATCTTCGCCCTAAAGCCGCGAATGCAAAAGCCCTCACCGAAGCATATAGCTCAAATGGCAAGCCGATAAAAACTCTGCCCCGAGGTTTTTACCTCAGAACACAGTTTACTGAGCAGATCTTACTCAAGCACTACATCAGCACGCCATCTGAGTAATGTTGTTTCCGCCATTTAGTGCGTCACGAGCGATAACTCGATATCACAGTACGAGGCTGCCTCTTCAGTGCCACATTCGTCATACGCATTGTGCAGCCTTAAGTACGCTTTATCTACCCCTAACCTCAGCAGCTCTTCTTTCACCAAATCTAGCGAACCGAAATGTATCGGATCTTCACCGTCTTTAATCGGCTCAAGTTGATGCTTGTACTCCACTGCTAGCAAATAGTCAGAGACATCAGAACACCCAATCACAAATACTTTGGGAGTTTTATAAGTATCTTTATGGGGACCGTGTAACCACATGTCCAATTGATGCTTCTGCATAACGTACCTCCTTTACACGATCATTTAAGTGTAGTTAGGCTATGTATAGCTTTCGAGTTTGGTCTTCCTTTATACGTAAATCATTTGCGATAGCGGTTAAAAATCCCCTATATTGGAATCACTTATTTAGTCGGTAACTCTTCAAGGACGTGATATGCAATACACAAAACTACCGCACTCATCACTTGAGATCAGTAAAATCTGCCTCGGAACCATGACGTTTGGCGAGCAAAATACAGAAAAGGACGCCTTTGAACAGCTCGACTTTGCCCTTGATCATGGGGTGAATTTCATTGATACCGCAGAGATGTACCCTGTACCTCCCAAAGCGGAAACGCAAGGACTCACCGAGCAATACATCGGTAATTGGTTAGCAAAGAGCGGCAAACGTGAAAAAGTTGTGCTGGCAACAAAAGTGGCTGGCCCTCGCGGCGTCCCTCACATCCGAGACAACATGAGCCTTAATCGTCGCCACATCCATACAGCAATTGATGACAGCCTTAACCGCCTGCAAACGGATTATGTCGATTTATACCAATTACATTGGCCTCAACGCCAAACTAACTGCTTTGGTCAACTCAACTACCCTTACCCAGACAAACAAGAAGAAGTCACATTAATTGAAACCTTGGAAGCGCTGACTGAGCTAGTGAATGCAGGCAAAGTACGCTACATCGGTGTATCAAACGAGACGCCATGGGGTGTGATGTCATTACTGCGTTTAGCTGAAAAGCATGATTTGCCACGCATTGTCTCGATTCAAAACCCATATAACTTATTGAACCGCAGCTTTGAAGTGGGCTTGTCTGAAATCAGCCACTATGAAGGTGTCCAGTTACTGGCCTACTCTCCACTAGCATTTGGCTGCCTAAGCGGCAAATACTTGAATGGTGAGAGACCAGAGGGTGCTCGATGCACGAAGTGGGAGCGTTTTGCGCGCTACTTTACTCCTCAGGGGATAAAAGCGACCGAAGCTTACGTCAATTTAGCCCAAGAGCATGGTTTGGATCCTGCACAAATGGCACTCGCATTTGTCAATCAGCGCCCATTTGTAGCATCTAATATTATCGGCGCGACCAACCTCGACCAATTAAAAGCCAACATCGACAGTATCGATCTAAAACTAAGCGATGAGCTCCTTACTGAGATTCAAGCAATTGGTACAACCTACTCGAATCCATGCCCTTAACAGTAAAGCTCCCTCAAACGAAAACAGCTGACCTTCAAGGTCAGCTGTTTATCAAATGAAGTATGACTTCATATCGCACGTTAAGCGTGTTGAATGACTCGATAGCAACTCAGTCAGTCCAACACGCTAACGATTACGTCATTATTCGCGACGTTAAAACTCGACGAAGGTGACGAACTCGACGTTCAACTTTTACTGCATCCGGAACATTGGCGCGTGTGGAACGACCATCGCTATCTAAACCAATATCCCTCAATAGATGAACATTCGTCCATGGAACATCATGAGCAGTGCGGCGTATGGTTCGCTGCCATTGCTTTTCTTCGCGTTTAAGGTCTGCTTTCAATAGCAAAGTTGCCAGTTGTAAGTAAATAGAGTGACGCATAATATTTTCTCCGATTATCGATGTATTCGACTGGGAAAAATAGTGCGTAAAATGAACAGAGGTGTTCTGTTTATACTAAGCCGCTACTTTTCCGCAGCCTAGTAATAAATAAGATAGGTTACGGATTAATTTTTATCTTGTGAGCCAGTGGTACTGGTATCATCCGACTTAAGAGTCATCGGAGCGATAGGCATACGATCAGCGCAAGCAGTGGTGTTAACAACGTAATGTTTCATCTTGCGCCTCCTAGCTAAAAATTAATCCGTTTATGAAAGATATAACTCATTGAGTTACGGTTAAATTGTAAGCTTTGATGAATATATATCAAACATTTTTTGTCTTTTTGATTAAAAACAAATCAATACACCGCAATTCAGTTTCATATACTTTTCTATATAACATATTCACCTAGGGAATATATGAAATTACGGATTTTATAAATCAAACTGAATACAAAACAAAAAGAGCGGCTTTGTAGCCGCTCCTTCACTGATATTCATTCACCAATTTAACTTCAGAAAGAACAAATTTACATGGCTTGATCAGAAATCAAATTATGTTTGTTCAGTAGTCGATACATCGTCGCGCGTGAAACACCAAGCTCCTTCGCCGCATTCGAAACTTGACCAGAATGAGATTCCAAAACAACCAGTAACGCGTCACGCTCACTCTTCTCACGAATCGATTTCAAACTACGCTTTGAGTCATTACGCTGAGGCAAATCTAGGTGATGCTCTTCAATCATTACGCTGTCAGACATCAGAACCGCTCGTTTCACTTGGTTCATCAACTCACGTACGTTACCTGGCCAGAAATAACGTGTCAGTGCCTTGAGTGCATCCTCAGAAAAGCTTTTTGCTTGCGAGTTATACTCTTTAGAAAACTCTTGTAAGTAATAGCGCGCTAACAAAGAAATATCGCTCGCGCGCTCTTTTAAGCTCGGGACATTAATGCGTAATACGTTAATGTAGTGATAAAGCTCTTCATTAAAATTTCCGTCAATCAAAGCTTTTTCAACATCTGACGAGTTAGCCGCAAGGATGCGTACGTTAACCGCTTTTACGCCATCTTTGGTATCAATGGTGCCTTCTTGCAAGAATCTCAGCAGATTCATTTGCTGCTCTTTTGAAATGGTAAGAATGTCATTAAACAACACCGTACCGCCATTTGCTTGTTCAAGCAGGCATGCTTCCATATCTTCATCGGCGTTAATACCAAATACTTCAGCTTGGAAACGTTGCTCATTGAGTGCGCGACAGTTAATTGCCATAAACGGTTTATGAGAACGTGAAGAGACTTTGTGGATAGCGCGAGCAACCGCTTCTTTACCTGTACCACTTTCCCCAGAAATCAGAATACTGACGTCCGTCGGACCGATTCGCTTTACTTGATCGCGTAAACGCTTCATCGGGATAGATTCACCTATCAGCCCCATGTCTAAGCTGCTACCAAAACTAGGCCAAACTTTTTCTCCAACTTGAGCATACCAAGCTGGTGACCAATCGTGCTTAAAAGCTGGGCATCCGGGATTGGCGCAGTGAAAAAGTCGATACAAAAGTTAACAATGAACTGGCATATGGTGTCAGTACCAAGCTGAGATTCACGAATAAACGCTAACCAACGCACGTGTTTGTGAGAACTGACTAAGTTCGCCAAACCGTTCAAGCTGAATTCGTCATGGCTGAGATCGACAATACCGATACATGGACCAATATCCTCTAACAACGTATTAGCTTTGCGTAAGTCACCCACTTGGTGACACTTCCAGCCCACTTGCTCAAGTACTGATAACCAAGGCTCATAAGTACCGCCAACTACCACAAGCGATCCCGGGATGGAATCCATCTTAAACTGCCCAGCCATTCTCTAACCCTTTTTCATTGTTAATAGAAATTTTGCGCCACAAACCTATCTTTGCGAGCAGGTAACATTATCGAGACTCCGCGCCCCCACGTCTGTCTCAGTATTAAGACTATGCAATAGATTGAGATTTGGCGAATGTTTATTTGCATATCCTATTAAAAAGCAAATGCAACAACTTGAACTTATTTAACTAAAAGGCATAAAAAAACCACCCGAAGGTGGTTTTTTTGATCATCCTGCCAAATTACGCTTGTGGGCGCATTGCTGGGAATAGGATCACGTCACGGATAGTGTGCGTGTTAGTCAGTAGCATAACCAGACGGTCGATACCGATACCTTGGCCTGCCGTTGGTGGTAGGCCGTGCTCTAGTGCAGTGATGTAATCTGCATCGTAGAACATAGCTTCGTCGTCACCAGACTCTTTAGCTTCAACCTGTGCTTTAAAGCGCGCGTCTTGATCTTCTGCATCGTTAAGCTCTGAGAAGCCATTCGCCACTTCACGGCCGCCGATGAAGAATTCAAAGCGGTCTGTAAAGAACGGGTTGTCATCGCTACGGCGAGCCAATGGAGAGATGTCCGCTGGGTAGCCAGTGATGAACGTTGGCTGCATTAGCTTAGGTTCTGCTGTTTCACCGAAGATTTCTTCTAGAAGCTGACCACATGTCCAGAAGTCTTCTACTTCAACATGTACTGATTTCGCGATAGAAACCATCAGTTCACGGTTTTGTAGATCTTCTTCGGTTAGCGCTTGGATTTGCGCGTGATCTGGGTTGTACTGCTTGATTGCTTCAAACATGCTCATACGAGTGTAAGTGCCACCAAATTCAACCGTTTCATCACCGTAAGGCATTGATGTTGAACCTAGAACTTCTTGCGCTACCGAGCTTAGTAGTTCTTCAGTAAAGTCCATCAGATCTTTGTAATCCGCGTACGCCATGTAGAATTCCATCATAGTGAATTCTGGGTTATGACGTGGAGAAAGACCTTCGTTACGGAAGTTACGGTTAATTTCGAATACGCGATCGAAGCCACCAACTACTAGACGCTTCAGGTATAGCTCAGGTGCAATACGTAGGTACATTGGCATGTCTAGCGCGTTGTGATGTGTGATGAATGGGCGTGCACTTGCACCACCAGGGATCACGTGCATCATCGGCGTTTCTACTTCCATGAACTGCTTTGAGATCATGAAGTTACGAATTGCAGACATCACTTTAGAACGTACAATAAATGCTTTACGTGAATCTTCGTTCACAATCAGATCAACGTAACGCTGACGGTAACGCATTTCTTGGTCAGTAAGACCGTGGAACTTCTCAGGAAGTGGACGAAGTGCTTTAGTTAGCAACTCGTATTCTTCCATGTTCACGTATAGGTCACCCTTACCAGATTTGTGCAGCGCACCTTTAACACCGATGATGTCACCGATATCAAGACCTTGGTATTTCTCTTTTAGCTCTTTTTGTACGTCTTTAGCAGCGTAAGCTTGGATACGGCCAGATGTTTCTTGAATTACTAGGAATGGACCACGCTTAGCCATAATACGGCCAGCAATTGCAACCACGTGGTTAAGCTCTTCTAGCTCTTCCTTCGTCTTTTCACCGAACTCTTTTTGAAGGTCGCCCGCTAGTGCGTCACGACGGAAGTCGTTTGGGTGGCCGTTTGCTTTGCAGCTCTTTCGGATTTCATCCAGTTTAGCGCGGCGTTCAGCAATCAGCTTATTTTCTTCTAGTACAGTTTCGTTTTGAACAGCATCAGTCATTTTCGATGTATCCTGTTTTTGTCGGTGAAAAGCTTTATAGGCCTGATTTCAGGCTAGCTTCAATAAATTTGTCCAGATCGCCATCAAGAACCGCTTGAGTATTACGGTTTTCAATGCCCGTACGGAGGTCCTTAATACGTGAGTCATCCAATACGTAAGAACGGATCTGGCTACCCCAGCCAATGTCAGACTTAGCGTCTTCATTAGCTTGTTTTTCCGCGTTTTGCTTTTGCAATTCAAGCTCAAATAGCTTCGCTCGAAGCTGTTTCATTGCCTGATCTTTGTTCTTATGTTGAGAACGGTCATTCTGACACTGAACCACAGTGTTCGTTGGTACGTGCGTAATACGTACCGCAGATTCTGTGGTGTTGACGTGCTGACCACCTGCGCCTGACGCACGGTAAACGTCGATGCGTAGGTCAGAAGGATTAATGTCGATATCGATGTTTTCATCAATCTCTGGATAGATGAACGCAGACGCAAATGACGTATGGCGACGGCCGCCTGAATCGAACGGAGATTTACGAACAAGACGATGAACGCCCGTTTCAGTGCGCAACCAACCGTAGGCATACTCACCAGAGATGCGAACTGTTGCCGACTTAAGACCCGCGACTTCACCTTCAGAGACTTCAATCACTTCAGCTTTGAAGCCCTTCGCCTCTGCCCAGCGTAGGTACATACGCAGCAGCATGTTGGTCCAGTCTTGTGCTTCCGTACCACCAGAGCCAGCTTGCAAATCGATGTAGCAATCTGAACTATCATGGTCGCCCGAGAACATACGACGGAATTCAAGCTTTTCTAGCTTCTCTTCCAACTCAGCAAGTTCTGGTTCGATTTCGTCAAATGTTTCTTGATCTTCTTCTTCTACAGCCAGCTCAAGAAGACCTTCTACGTCTTCTACACCTTGCTCTAGTTGATCAATAGTTTCAACAACCGCTTCTAGCGATGCACGCTCTTTACCCAGTGCTTGTGCACGTTCAGGTTCGTTCCATACATCAGGTTGTTCAAGCTCTGCGTTGACTTCTTCTAGACGCTCTTTCTTCGCGTCATAGTCAAAGATACCCCCTCAGGACATTTGTGCGCTGAGACACGTCCTGCAGACGGTTTTTAATTGGATTGATTTCAAACATGTTTACTCAACATTTTAGAATAGAATTTAACCGAGAAATTCTACTGAAAAATGTGACCGAGATACAGGAAAATTTCGGATGAGAAATCAGATTGCGGTTAGAGAGAGCACGGTCATAAAATTTTACACCCTCTTAGGGGCAACCGTACTCTATAAGAAAAGTTAATCTAAATATTACTTAGCTTCGATATGATCGATCATCAATTGCAGTGATTGATTACCACGAAATTCATTCACATCCAATTTGTAAGCTAAACGTACCGTTTTAACTGATGCATCCGGCCAGCGACGCAAATCGACATTAAATGCAATGCCGTCGATCATCACATTGGTAGGGTGACCTTTGTAAAGCGGTTCTAACATCAATTTAAGATGCTTCTCACCCACCAGCTTTTGATGCAACACTTTAAACTCACCATCAAAGATTGGTTCAGGGAAGGCTTGTCCAAAAGGGCCACCAGACCGCAGCTGTTCAGCGACATGCATAGAGAATTCTTCAGGCTTAAGTTCACCATCTGACATGATCACGCCTTTTAGCGCCGCTTCATCGAGTTCCTTTTTTACCACTTCATCAAATAAACGGCTGAAACGTTCGAAATCCTGCTCTTTAATTGTTAAGCCTGCCGCCATCGCGTGACCACCAAATTTGATGATCAAACCTGGGTTTTGCGTGTCGATGAAATCCAACGCATCACGCATGTGTAACCCCGGAATAGAACGACACGAGCCCTTAATTGTCCCTTCTCCGCCATCAGCAAATGCGATGACTGGACGGTGAAACTTCTCTTTGATGCGCGAGGCCAAAATACCAATCACACCTTGGTGCCAATCACGTTGGAACAAGGCTAAGCCATAAGGAAGCTCACTGCCTTCACCAAACTGAAGACGCTCGCAGAAAGCCATCGCTTCTTGCTTCATGCCTTCTTCAATCTCTTTACGAGTTTGGTTCAAACCATCCAGTTCACTTGCCATACGACGAGCGGCGTGAATGTTGTTACACATCAACAGTTCAACACCAAATGACATGTCATCAAGGCGACCAGCAGCATTGATACGAGGACCTAACGCAAAACCAAAATCGGACGCCACCAAACGACGCGCATCGCGCTTCGCTACCTCAATCAATGCTTGAATGCCAGGGCGCGCTTTGCCCGCACGAATACGTTGCAAGCCTTGGTGTACAAGAATGCGGTTGTTTTCATCCAATGGGACAACGTCAGCTACAGTGCCAAGTGCAACAAGGTCAATCAGTTCCATCAACTTAGGCTCTTGCATGCCCTGCTCAGCAAACCAATTGTGTTTTCGCATATGAACGCATAGTGCCATCATGAGATAAAACGCGACCCCGACACCAGCGAGCGCTTTAGACGGAAAATGACAGCTCTCAAGGTTTGGGTTCACCATTGCATCCACATCAGGCAACACTTGTCCTGGCAAGTGGTGATCGGTAACGAGCACGGTAATGCCGTTTTCTTTTGCGTAACGCACGCCTTCGATTGATGACACACCGTTATCTACCGTCATGATCATCTCAGCGCCAAGCTCTAATGCTTGGTCAACGACTTCTGGGCTTAACCCATAACCGTCTTCAAAACGATTCGGTACTAGGTAGTCCACATTGTGACTACCAAGCATACGCAGCGCGAGCACCGACAATGCAGAGCTCGTCGCACCATCAGCGTCAAAATCACCGACAACGATGATGCGTTTTTGTTCTTTTATTGCCTGAAACAAAAGCTCGACAGCTTGCTCAATCCCCCCGAGTTTTTGGTAAGAATGCAAACCACGAGCTGACGTTTCTAGTTGCGCAGGATCCGTAATCCCACGGTTGATGTAGATACGTTTTAGAATCGGAGGAATGGAATCAGGAAGAAGGGAAAGATCAGGTTCAGGACGTCGTTGAATTTCTATCATGCTTGAAAAGAGCCGGCGACTTTGCCGGCTCTGCTCCTAAAGGATTATTGTTGCTTTAAACGTTTCAATAGCTCTGCAGGTGGTAGGTAACCGCCAACCATTTCGCCATTCGGTAAGAAGATCGCTGGCGTACCAGAAATTCCCAATTGGCGACCTAAATTGTAATGTGATTGGATGGTTTCTTTACACTGTTTTAAGTCTTTCGCAGGGTTATCAAACGTACGATTCACTTTCGCATTGTGCATTGCCGACTTTGGATCTTCAGCACACCAAATCGTCGCCATTTGTTCTGCCACTGGGCCAGTAGCACCTTGGCGAGGGTAAGCCATGTAGCGCACTGTAATGCCTAGATCGTTATAGCCTTGCATTTGGCTGTGCAGACGCACACAGTAACCACAAGTGATATCAGTAAATACCGTCACAGCATATTTTTCATCGTCGGCTTTGTATTCAATCATGCTATCGGAGAACTGCGCGATTTTCTCCGCATTAAGCGGCGCTTGGCGCTCTGCAATGACATCTTTGTAACTACCATCGTCATTGATGGCATAAAGCGTACCGGCGATAAAATGGCTACCATCATTTGAAGCAAACAAGATCCCGCCATTAGTTTGGATTTCCAATAAACCAGCAACTTCTGATGGCTGAATATCAACGATAGATAAACCAAGCTTTGAGAACTTAGTTTTTAATGCTGCTTCATCAAAATTGCTTTGCGCAGCTGGCGCCAATTGCTGTGCAGGAGTGTCCGTTTTAGCCTGACTTTCTTCTGCACCACAAGCGGTAACAAAAAATGGTAAAGTCAGCAGAGTTAGTCGGCGTAATACGCTCATGAAATTCACCTTAATATAAAATCGTTTTTCCAAGAATACATGGATGAATCTAACCATTGTTATGCTCTTGGGTGGTGTTGACTGTGGATCTGCTTCAATCGTTCAGTCGCCACGTGAGTATAAATTTGCGTGGTCGATAAGTCACTATGTCCTAATAGCATCTGTACGACCCTGAGATCTGCGCCATAGTTCAATAAATGCGTGGCAAAGGCATGACGCAGTACGTGCGGCGACAGCTGTTCAGTGTCAATCCCTGCTATCAAAGCATAGTACTTAATACGATGCCAAAACGTCTGACGAGTCATTTGCCTTGCGCGTTTGCTAGGAAAAACAATATCAGATGATGTATCACCAAGTAACGCAGGACGCCCTTGTTGAATAAACGTCTCGATCCAATCTACCGCGTTCTCCCCCATTGGCACTAAGCGCTCTTTACCGCCTTTACCTGTGACACGTACAACTCCTTGACGCAAACTAATGTTTTCCATAGTTAAACTGACCAATTCCGTCACACGCAAACCAGTCGCATACAATAGTTCCAGCATCGCTTTATCCCGCAATTCCACAGGATCATTCGGGTCTGGCGCTTCGAGCAAGGCGTCCACTTGCTCTTCACTAATATCTTTGGGCAAGCGTTGTGGCAGTTTAGGACTGACCAAGAGCGCACTCGGATCATCAGCACGTACTTTCTCACGATGCAGATATTGGAATAAACGGCGAATTGCCGACAACATACGCGCACGGGACGTCTGCTTGTAATCCAAGTCTACAAGGTAGCTTTGGTATTCTTGCAAGCCAGACAAACTAATGAAATCAAGACGGTAGCGATGTTTCTCCATCCACGTGAGCAGCTTCATCAAATCATTTCTATAGGAAGCCAGCGTGTTCTCTGATAGCCCACGCTCCATCCACATCGCATCTAAGAATTGCTCAACAAGCGAAAAATCTTGTTGATTGACAGGCTGTTGTGCCGTCATGAACGCTTCCTTATCTGTTTATATTTACAGTATTTAGATTAAGGCACCTGCCGATCCAATACCATAAAAAAATCATCCCGCTTAGGATATTCGCTGCAATCTTCCTCAATTTATGGTTAGAATCTTCCACAACAGCAACACAAATAACGATGAATATAATGAAAATCGGACTCTTTTACGGCTCAACAACCTGCTACACCGAAATGGCAGCAGAGAAAATTCGTACCATTATTGGTGAAGACCTTGTCGACATTCACAATGTGAAAGAGACACCGTTATCACTAATGGCAGACTACGACTTATTACTCCTTGGCATCTCAACTTGGGACTTTGGTGAAATCCAAGAAGATTGGAACGCGATTTGGCAAGACATCGCAACAACACCATTAAAAGGTAAAGTTGTCGCGCTGTTTGGCCTGGGTGACCAAGAAGGCTACGGTGAGTGGTATTTGGACGCGATGGGCTTACTTCACGATGAATTACAAGCGACTGGCGCAACCTTTATCGGTTACTGGCCAAATGAAGGCTACGAATTTGAAGCATCGAAAGCACTGATTGAAGATGGCAGAAAGTTTGTTGGACTAGCGTTAGATGAAGACTCGCAGTACGAACTGAGTGATGAGCGCATCGAAAAATGGTGTGAACAAGTTCTTGTGGAGTTCCACGACACACTTTAATAGTGTGAACGCTTCAAAGATAAAAAATAAAAAGCCCGATGAAGTCATTCATCGGGCTTTTTAATATCTTGATAGTGCGAAGTTATTACGCTGTTTCTTGTGCTAGCTCTGGACGAGGTTTCGCGATGAAGAACATGCACACAATAGCCGCAAATGTTGGAAGCACCCAACCCATGCCCACTTCGAATAGTGGCAACATGTTAAACGCAGAAACATCAACACCCGATACTTTTGCCGCATCAACCAACGCAAACAGCAGAGATACAAGCAGTACCGCGCGGTAAGCAAAACGTGGATTTGGCAGTTTGCTGCGTACAAATGTTAGTGCAACCAACGCAATCGCCACAGGGTACAGCGCAAACAATACTGGCACTGACAGAGAAATCAGTTGTGCAAGGCCGACATTCGCAACCAACGCACAAACAGACCCGTTAATAAGTACCCATTGCTTGTATGACAGTGGCGTTTTCGAGCTGAAGAAGTCTGAACACGCAGAAATCAAGCCAATAGCCGTTGTCAAACACGCTAGTAATACAATGACAGACAGAACGATTTGACCGTATGGACCAAACAGCGCTTGAACGTATTGGCTAAGTACCAGACCACCGTTATCTGCACCTGCAGCAACAGTTGCACTCGTCGCGCCCAAGTAGAATAGTGAGATGTAAACAAACGCAAGACCGGCAGCGGCAATACAACCTGCATAGATTAGATACTTAGTGGTTGCAGAACGCTCAGTAATGCCTTTACCGCGCAGTGCATCAACCATCAGCATGCCAAACATCAATGACGCGAACGTATCCATTGTGTTGTAGCCTTCTAGGAAGCCTTTGGTCAGTGGTTGCGTTAAGTACTCACCGTGCGCGCCCAGCATGTCACCTTGAGGATCAATAAATACCGCGACAGCAAGAATGATTAAACCCACGAACAATGCCGGCGTTAGTACTTTACCGATAAGATCAATCAAACGGCCTTGGAACCATGAGAACATCATCGCCGCAATAAAGAAGATCACTGAAAATGCAGTGAGATGCGTTTGTGACGCTTCAAGGAAGAAAGGTTTCACCGCCATCTCGTAAGCCACTAGGCCAGTACGAGGCGCAGCAAACGCAGGACCGATGATGATGAAGATCAACGCAGCCATAATAACCGCTGCTTTTTTCGGAAGGTCTTGCGTTAAGTGATCCCAAGAACCACCAGCAACAGCAATAGCAACGATAGTAATAAGAGGTAGACCTACCGCTGTTAGCAAGAAACCAAACATCGCTGGCATTAAGTTTTCACCGGCTAGCTGACCCGCTAGAGGTGGAAAGATGATATTGCCCGCACCTAAAAAGAACGCAAATAGCATAAAGCCTACTGCGATAATATCTGTTAGTTTTAACGTCTGCTTCACAGATAACCCTTGTCTTTTAATTAATGAATGTTGTGTATGCTTAGACCACTTTTTGTATACCTAAAGTCAATAAGTACACGTGGTTCAATCTATAAAATTTTCGCCGCATAATGACGAAAGACTCATCATTTGGCAACCTTTAAGAAAAAAACACCATATTAATTTAGTTTTCAAACTTAAAAGCAGTGGATATAACCAGATCTAAATAACAGACCAGTTCTTTATCTCGATCAATTAACAATACAATTTAATAACCAACAAAACAACAATCTATACAATTAAGAAACAATAGAGAAATTCACTTAATTATTGAGCAAACATAAAACAATCATGAAGAG
Source organism: Vibrio sp. M60_M70 (assembly GCF_037162085.1). NCBI lineage: Bacteria > Pseudomonadati > Pseudomonadota > Gammaproteobacteria > Vibrionales > Vibrionaceae > Vibrio > Vibrio sp. M60_M70. The sequence continues at coordinate 585,219 of NZ_JARLUL010000001.1, read as the reverse complement.
CAAAAAACTGAAAACTAAAGGCTTCAATTTTAAGAAATTTTGTATTGAGGGCGGCGAGAGTGGTATGCCCGTCAGCACTGATGGGGTAATGCTTGGTGCTTGGATTCAAAGCCCGAACAACGCTCAAATTCTCGATATTGGCACTGGCACCGGGTTGCTTGCCCTGATGTGTGCCCAACGCTTTACAGAAGCTCAAATAACCGCGGTCGATATTGAATTAACAGCCATTGAAGCTGCGCAAAAAAATGTAGTTCAGTCGCCTTGGTCAGATCGTGTGAGTGTGCATCATTCCGACATACTAGACTTTACGCCGACGCATCCATTCCAACGCATCGTTTGTAACCCGCCCTACTTCAACAGCGGCGAACAATCGAAACACAGCCAACGTGCAACCGCGAGGCATACTGATACACTAGGCCATAACGTATTGCTACAGCGTTGCTATCATTTGCTTGATGACGAAGGGAGGGCTAGTTTTGCGTTGCCAATCACCGAAGGCGAGCAGTTCATTGAGCTAGCATTACACCAAGGTTGGTATCTATCGAGGATCTGTCGTGTGCAACCATCAGAAAAGAAACCAGTACATCGACTGTTATTTGAACTGGCGAAGCAGCCTTGCGATACTCAAGAATCACATTTAATAATTCATTCGCATGACGGTTACAGTGACGATTTCGTCCAATTAACCCGCGAGTTTTATCTTAAGATGTGAAATAACATGTGATCCTTATCACCAATCACTTTATAATGTGCGACCTTTTTGTATTCTATGCTGTTGTGGCGAACCATTAACCAAGCTTTGCTTGTGGAGAACTCATTGTGATCAGAACCTTTGCTGAACTTGATCTAGACCAAAACCTACTTGAAGCCATTGAAGAGATGGGTTATGAACGCCCAACAAAAATTCAGGCAGAAGCGATTCCACAAGCGTTGGATGGTCGTGACATTCTAGCGTCAGCGCCAACAGGTACTGGTAAAACGGCAGCCTTCGTTCTGCCAGCATTGCAATACTTGCAAGACTTCCCTCGTCGCAAGCCTGGACCTGCGCGTATTTTGATCCTAACGCCGACGCGCGAATTGGCGATGCAAATTGCCGATCAAGCACGAGCTTTGGCAAAAAACACTAAACTGAACATTTTCACCATCACAGGTGGTGTTCAATACCAAGAGCACGCCGATATCCTTGCGACAACACAAGACATTGTGGTTGCAACGCCTGGCCGTTTAAAAGAATACATTGATGCAGAGCGTTTTGATTGCCGTGCGATTGAATGGTTAATTCTGGATGAAGCAGACCGTATGCTAGACATGGGTTTTGCTCCTACTGTCGATCGTTTATCTAACGAGTGCCGCTGGCGTAAACAAACCCTTCTGTTCTCAGCAACTTTAGAAGGTAAAGGCGTAGAGGGCTTTACCGCTGATCTGTTGAATGACCCAGCAGAGATCGATGCAAAATCGCCACTGCGTGAGCGTAAGAAGATTGCTCAGTGGTACCACCGTGCTGATGATGCTGAACACAAACTTGAATTACTAAAACACATTATTACTCAACAAGCAGAACGCACCATCGTCTTCTTGAAGACCCGTGAGCGTTTGGCAGAGCTACGAGCGCAGCTTGAGAGCGCACAGATTCCATGTTCTTGGATTCAAGGTGAAATGCCTCAAGATCGTCGTAACAATGCGATTTCTCGCTTCCGCGATGGTACTGTAAACGTGCTGCTCGCAACGGACGTTGCTGCGCGTGGTATCGACCTTCCGGATGTGTCACACGTTATTAACTACGACATGCCACGCACGGCTGATGTCTACCTTCACCGTATTGGCCGTACGGCTCGTGCGGGTAAGAAAGGTAATGCTATCTCAATCGTAGAAGCACACGACCAACCAATGATGGATCGCGTTGCACGTTACGTGAAAGAAGACATCAAAGAGCGTTTCGTAAAAGAGATGCGTCCGAAACACAAAAAACCTGTGTTTAAGAAGAAAAAGAAAAAAGAAGACAAGAAGAAGCCAGCGAAAAAGAAAACCGCTAAGAAGAAGTAATCTTGTTGGGGCGAAATAGCCTAAGCTAAAACATAACAAAGGGTTGGCACTGCCAACCCTTTTTCGTTTGTGTTTATTGAGATTAACGTAGACTACGTCTCAATCAGTTTTAGTTTTGCTCTTCGCGTTTAAATACTAACTCTGTTGGTGTCGATTCATCTTCAACAAAGTAGTAACCCGCCGTATCAAACTTAGTCAGGTCTGCCACACTCTCAATACGGTTTTCGATGATGTAACGCGCCATCATGCCGCGCGCTTTCTTCGCGTAGAAGCTGATGACCTTGTATTGGCCATTCTTACAATCTTTGAATACTGGCGTGATCACTTGCGCATCTAAATTCTTTGGCTTCACCGCTTTAAAGTATTCATTTGATGCAAGGTTGATAAGCACATTATCACCTTGAGCAGAAATCGCTTCGTTAAGCTTATCCGTAATAACATTGCCCCAAAACTGGTACAAGTTCGTACCTTTGTCGTTTGCAAGCTTGGTACCCATTTCAAGACGGTATGGCTGCATCAAATCAAGTGGTTTTAGTAAACCATAAAGACCCGATAGCATACGCAGATGATCTTGAGCATATTCGAAGTCCGCTTCAGATAAACTTTCGGCGTCTAGCCCTGTGTAAACGTCACCTTTAAATGCAAGAATGGCTTGTCGTGAGTTTTCTGTGGTAAACGTTTCACTCCACTCTTGAAATCGCCCGACATTCAAATCGGCAATCTTGTCGCTCACTTTCATTAAAGAGGCAACATCAGCAGGAGTCAGTTTGCGGCAAACATCGATAAGCTCTTTTGAGTATTCGACCAACTCAGGTTGAGTAAATTTTTCTGTCGCTAACGGAGACTCGTAATCAAGAGTCTTCGCTGGAGAAACTACGATAAGCATGACTTTCCCTTCTCTAATTTTGTTTTTTAATAGGGTACAAAAAAAGCCATGCATTGTCTGCATGGCTTTTTACATCGTACTAATAGCTTTCAACTATGAGTGATAGCTCACTTAGTCTTTTTTATCGTTGTACCAAATGCCTTCTTCAAGCTGAGATTTCAGCTCAGGGAAGTCATTCGCATCAAACGTTGGTACTTTACCTTCACCAAGTTGGCGGTTGTAATCTTTTGCTAGCTTAATCACGATGCCAGATAGCAAGATGATTGCCACCAAGTTGACTATCGCCATCAGCCCCATCGAAACATCAGCAAGTGACCATACGACTGGGAGCGAAGCAAGTGCACCAAACATCACCATACCAAGAACAACAACGCGGAAAATGCTTAGGCCCGCCTTATGGTTGTGCTCTAGGAAGATTAGGTTCGTTTCAGCGTACGAGTAATTCGCGATGATTGATGTAAATGCAAAGAAGAAGATTGCCACGGCAACAAAGATGCCACCCCAATCACCAACTTGCGAGCTCAATGCACGCTGAGTTAGCTCGATACCCGTCACTTCTGTTGCTTGACCGACATACTCACCTGACATCAGGATGATAGCCACTGTCGCTGAACAGATAACGATCGTATCCATAAATACACCTAGCATCTGAACATAACCTTGAGATGCAGGGTGTGGTGGGTAAGGCGTTGCTGAAGCCGCCGCGTTTGGCGCAGAACCCATACCCGCTTCGTTCGAGAATAGACCGCGTTTAATACCGTTAATCATTGCCTGTGCAATCGCGTAGCCAAGACCACCAGCCGCCGCTTCTTGCAGACCAAATGCACTCTTAAAGATAAGCATTAATACATCAGGTAGCTTCTCTAGATTAGAGAACATGATGAACAGTGCTAGAGCCAAGTAAAGCAGCGCCATGATCGGAACGATCATCTCTGCGACTTTTGCGATACGCTTGATACCACCGAAAATTACAATCGCAGACAGTGCTACAACCGCGATACCAACGTACAGGTCACTCCAACCAAATGCGGTGCTCATTGCATTTGCAATTGAGTTAGCTTGTACGGCGTTGAATACCAAACCAAAAGCGATGATTAGGAAAACTGAGAACAATACGCCCATCCAACGCATGCCCAGGCCTTTTTCCATGTAGTAGGCAGGACCACCACGGTAGTTGCCATCATCATCTTTGGTTTTGTATAGCTGCGCCAGAGTACTCTCTGCAAACGACGTTGCCATACCAAGCATTGCGATCAGCCACATCCAGAAGATCGCGCCAGGACCACCTGCAGTCAATGCAACTGCAACGCCCGCCATGTTACCTGTACCAACACGTGCAGCAAGACTAGTACAAAGCGCTTGGAAAGAAGAAATACCAGCTTTGTCTGCTTTACGACTGTTCTTAAGAACAGAGAACATGTGGCCGAAATGGCGGAACTGAATGAACCCTAATCGAACGGTGAAGTAAATACCAACACCAACAAGAAGATAAACCAGAATCGAACCCCAAAGGAGATCGTTCATCAAATTGATTAAGTCTGTCATGTGTACCTCAAAGTGAGTTGCGCCGGTCTATGCGTCCAAGCCATCCACCAAATTGCCTGCTAAGTGTCAAAGTGTGCTTAGCTTTTTAAGTAATGTTTATGGGCAATCTAGAATCGTAAACGTCGCTTCATGCATCCATTTTACGTACCAGCGTATTTTTTGACGGGCGGATAATGCAACCTAGGAGCGCAAAAATCAATATGCAATCATGATAATAACATTGTTATTTTTCACTATAAAGTCACCAAAAAATAACATAAATGGAAGACTTAACACCCATAAGCCGCAACATTTCAATTACCAAATGCCAACATAAATAATTATCGCCCACCAAACAGAACGGAGACCCATATAATTAAGACCAAGCTAGTATTCACAAGGTGTTACATAAATTTGCTCTAGTGCCTTACCATCTAATTGAACACTATTTCATCAAACTGGTTTTATGCAACTTTGACCTTTGCACTGTCCCCCCACTCGCCAAATCGAATTAACATTGAAAATCTCTCTATTTAATCGTTTTCTTGAGATCGTTTGTGCATTTTTTAGCCATCACATTGCAATGAAAAGTGTGATTTTGAGAATATTTTTGCACGAAAATGTCATGCTACCGACACAAATGCGAAATATATCATGGTTATTCTCACGGCTATTGTGGTACTTAAAAAACTCCACAAGGACTGGTTACAACAGTTTAGCTTAAGAAAGGTAAAGGTGGCTTATGGAAGGCTTTCAACTAGATGACATTTTTAATCTGGATACTACCTCAACAACCAAATCTCGTGCCAAACCAGTAAAGCGAAAGTGGCGTGAAATAGAAGAGATGAACGACAGGCGCAATTTGCTTAAAGAGCTACGCGAACTTGATGCCTGTACCGACTACAACTTGGAAGACATTAAACTCTAATTCAAACAAAAGGCACCTTAAGGGTGCCTTTTGTTTTTGTTTACAGTAACGGTAAACGACTTGAGTTTAAGCACCAGGATTTGAGTATGAGTACCGTTATTACTCAATAGGAATTTTCCCGTCTTTGGGTCGAGAAGCGCAAACGATAAATTTACGTCCAATTCTCAATAAATAAGAAATGCAGCTAACAAACCCGAGTGATACTTTCGCTCACTCAGGTTTTACCGCACACACTTAAACATACTCAGCATCACTTTGACGCACACGTTCAGCTAACTGTTTATAACGATCGGCAATAGTGTCACCAAAAACTGGGTCATCTTCGCTGACGCTCCATAAGCTTTCAACATGCTGCCAATCTTCGGTAGTGAATAGCTCCTCAATGAGAGGCAGGATTTTTCGTTCCTCTAACTCCAAGTGGCGTCTTTGTGATTCAATGAAGTCCTCTAGGTGGGCCACAAACATGTCTTGAGGCACAACTGCATCCTGCAGGATCATCTCTATCAAGGAAGCAAACTCTTTGGTTTTACTTGCTAACTCTTGGTGTTCTTTCTCTAAGTTTTCCATGGTCTGTTGCTTACCATAGTGCTCAAGAAAGTGGTGATAGAGAATATCTTCTTTCGGATGGTGAACTTTTTCTGAATGATTAGAGAGGTAATCAACTATCTCGCTTACTAATGCGTAGTTGATCGCACGTTCTTCTTTTATCTCATTAAGTTTATGGCGCAGTATCGCCAACAGACGAACCATATAACCGTGTTCGCGTCGAATTCTTTCGATCATCATAGCGTCTCTCCTTAACACCTACTTTTAATAAGTGTACATGAGAAATTTGCCATCAGCCTCGAGCGTGCTCAAAAAAACAGCGATAATGGTAGCATTATCGCTGTCTCTTCTTTTATACAGTTAATGGCAAATGCCAGTTGATTGGTGCTTTTCCTTGCGAGGCAAGTAACTGGTTTGCTTGAGAGAAATGCTTACAACCAAAAAAGCCTCGGTGTGCTGAGAGTGGTGATGGATGTGGTGCGGCTAACACATAATGTTTATTGCGATCAATAAAGCGCCCTTTCTTCTGAGCGTGAGAGCCCCACAATAAAAACACCACGCCTTCCTGATGCTGGTTTATCGCTTCAATCACTCGGTCAGTGAACGTTTCCCACCCCGTTTTTGAATGTGAATGCGCTTTACCTTGCTCAACCGTCAATACTGTATTGAGCAACAATACACCTTGCTCTGCCCAGCTTTGTAAGAATCCATGCTGAGGGATTTGGAACCCTTCAATATCTTGAGCCAACTCTTTATACATATTAACGAGTGACGGTGGCGTTTTGATTCCAGGAAGAACGGAAAAGCACAAACCATGCGCCTGATTTGGACCATGGTATGGGTCCTGCCCCAGAATCACTACTTTAACATCGTTAAACTCGGTAAAACGAAACGCATTAAAGACACCTTTCGCTGGCGGGAAAATCGCTTTGCCTGCGGCGCGTTCTGCTTCTACAAAATTCAAAGTGTCTACAAAGTAGCTCTGTTTTTTCTCTTCGCCGATCACATCGTGCCAAGTGGGTGACTGATTCATGGAAAGTTCCTGTCCTAAATTTTGCTTCTATTCTAACGAGCGAAACCCAAACAAACAAAAACTTACCACGAACTTGAGAACAGTAATAAAAGACTAATGCTTCTGTGGCGTTCGAAAATGCCCCTGTCCGGTAATGTGACGATTAGGCATCGGCAAACGAAGCACGCGGCGGCTATATGCGTAAGAAGCAAAAGAGAGTGGTCGAGACATAGTGGCATCCTTCTTTCTTAATTCAAATTGACTTAAGTGGCTAAGAAAGAAAGGTGCCAACTCTGTGATCACATCATTGGTTATCTATCGCCGCTAGATGAAACTGACGCAGTGCGTTGATTTCTTGCTGCCAGATGTCCGGATCAATTGTTTCTAAAATCAGAGGGATACCATCAAATCGAGGGTCTTTAGCGATGTACTCAAAGCAATCCCACCCGATCTCTCCTTTGCCTAATGAGTGGTGGCGATCCACTTTGCTGGCAAACTCAACTTTTGAATCATTTAGATGCATTGCTCTTAAATAGTGCATCCCAACAATACGGTCGAATTCAGCAAAGGTATGCTCACAATCCTCTTTAGTACGCAGATCGTAACCGGCGGTAAACGTGTGGCAAGTATCGAGACATACACCAACACGTTCTTTGTCTTCCACTTGATCGATGATTTCAGCAAGATGCTCAAACTTCCAACCTAGGTTTGTACCCTGACCAGCCGTATTCTCGATTACCGCGATCACATTCGGCACCGCTTTGTGCGCAAGATTGATCGACTCTGCGATCGTCGCTAAGCACTCCTGTTCCGAGACTTTCTTTAAGTGGCTCCCAGGGTGAAAGTTCAGCAACGTTAAACCCAATTGATTACAACGCTCCATCTCATCGATGAATGCAGCGCGTGACTTATCCAACTTATCCGCTTCTGGTGCACCTAAGTTAATTAGATAAGAGTCATGGGGAAGAATATGTTCTGCGCCGAAACCCAGCATTTTACAGTTCGCTTTAAACGCACTGATGGTTTTTGCTTCTAAAGGCTTCGCCACCCACTGGCGTTGGTTTTTTGTAAATAGTGCGAACGCATTCGCCCCAATTTCGCGAGCTCTCAACGGCGCTTGATCGACCCCACCAGCAGCAGAGACATGTGCACCAATGAGTTTATTCCCAAGCTTGTTTTTCATGTTTGTCATTTAATCACTTTAGACTTTCAGTATTGCTACCTAAATACAGATAGTTGCGTTAATCAGTTTAAACTTTAAGCTCAACTTGTAGTAAATTTACAACAAAATGAGCTATTAAATATTTTTTATATTATCAAATAAATTGTAATTAGTTTGTTTTCAAAGGTTTTATTGATTTAACTCAACAAAATTACCTTAATAAAAATAATGTTTTTGGTTGTTTTTTGACTTAAATCAATATTAAAATAGTGGATATTAGCTATATAATACTCAGCTCAACGAAAATTCGAAAATTAACACCAATAATCACCACGTAAGTGGTCTAGGAGATAGTGATGATCCAAGGTATCCAAATTACAAAAGCGGCAAACGACGACCTACTAAACTCTATCTGGCTATTAGATAGCGAAAAAAATGAAGCTCGTTGTGTTGCTGCAACTGCTGGCTACGAAGCAGACCAAGTTATCGAAATCAGCGATCTAGGTGAATACGAAAGCCGTGAAGTAGCAATCGAAACAGCTCCTCGCATCGAAGGCGGTCAACACCTAAACGTGAACGTGCTTAAACGCGAAACACTAGAAGATGCAGTTGCACACCCAGAGAAATACCCACAGCTAACAATCCGTGTTTCTGGTTACGCAGTACGTTTCAACTCGCTAACTCCAGAGCAACAACGTGATGTCATCGCTCGTACTTTTACTGAGACGCTATAATCTCAATAAAATCGACTTACTCACATTTAAAAAGCTTGGTCTCAATGGCCAAGCTTTTTTGTTTTCCTAGTATCTAACCGTTCTGTTCCTTTACGGAGCATTTCTCTGTGACGGATCCTTCTTAAACACTTCAGCCAATGAGGTTGGGTCAAGCCTTTCTCTTTGTTGTGAAGCGCCTTCAGACCACCAAATGAGTTGATGTATGGTGCGATTCATATAGCTGTCCCACTGCGTCTGCTGCAATTCATCCGCAACGACACCCTGTTCGTCAAACACTTCTTGCGCTTTCGGAATGTGAATCATCGCCGAGACAGGTAAACATCCAAGTTCAGATAAGAAGATACGCATAGAAACGGCAGCTCTAACACCACCCCATTGTCCAGCAGAGTAGGTCACGATAGCACTTGGCTTATAAGAAAACAGCGAACTACCAAAATGATTAAGCATATTAGCCAAAGCAGGACTCATCGAATGGTTGTATTCCGGACTGACCATCACGTACCCATCGGCACTTTTAATTTTGTCTGCCAGTTCTCTCAAGTGGGCTGGCACTTTAGCGCGATGGTAAGCAAACTCAGGCTTAAACACGTCGTCAAAGTCGTAGTTCAATGGATCAATGATTTCGACGGTATGTTGCGAATACTGACTCACGATGAGTTTTTCACACGCTCTACTGACTCGCATTCCTAAACGGGCTGGTCGTGGTGGCGTGCTGTCTCTCACTGAGCCAAGGAAAATCAAAAAATGCATGCTTTTCTTTCCATCTCATTTAGTTAAGTTCGTTTCTCAATCATAAAGAGAGTCAAAACTTACCGACAATAAAAAAGGCGAATGATTGCTCATTCACCTTTCGTCGTTCATCATTTTAATAATTACTGTACGCGGCGCAGTACTTGTTTCAATGCTTCAAAGTCTGCGTCGAGATCTTCCGATAGCAACTCCATCGCCGCGTGCTTCGCTAGTGGCGCAGGAAGGTCGATGTCTGATTCTAGAATATCATCCACCACTTCTTTGAACTTCGCTGGGTGAGCAGTACATAGGAACAGACCGGTTTCACCTTCTTGCAGTTGCTCTTCAAGAACGCGGTAAGCAATCGCACCGTGCGGTTCACATAGGTAGCCCAATGAGTACAAGTCTTTCACAGATTGTGCGCTTTGCTCATCTGAAACCGCGCCTTTACCTAGTGTCTCTAGGCCCCACTCTTTCACTCGGCAGAGCTCTTCAATACGCGGCCAGTTGTTCGGTTGACTTACATCCATTGCGTTCGATGTCGTTGCAACCGTTGGTTTTGGCTCCCACTTACCTGTTTCTAAGTAGCGTGGCACGGTGTCATTGGCGTTCGTTGCAGCAATGAAGCGTTTGATCGGCAGACCCAGCGCTTTTGCCAGTAGACCTGCCGTCAGGTTACCGAAGTTACCACTTGGTACAGACACTACTAGGTTTTCACGCTCTTCCTTACTCATTTGCGCGGCTGCTTCAAAGTAGTAACAGATTTGCGCCATCAAACGGCTGATGTTGATTGAGTTTGCAGAGTTCAGGCCGATCTCTTCACGCAGTGCGGAATCATCGAAAGCTTGCTTAACCAGTGCCTGACACGCATCGAAGTCGCCATCGATCGCGACAGTGTGAATGTTCTTGCCTAGCGTACAGAATAGCTTCTCTTGCAGTGGGCTAATCTTGCCTTTCGGGTAAAGAATCACAACGTTGATGTCTTCCATACCATAGAAAGCGTGCGCAACGGCTGCGCCAGTATCGCCAGAAGTCGCAGTCAGAATGGTGATCTTGCCACCGTCCGATACCGCCGCAAGAGATTGCGCCATAAAGCGACCGCCAAAATCTTTAAATGCCAGCGTTGGACCATGGAAAAGCTCTAACGCGTAAACACCGTCTTTGACTTGATTGATTGGCGCAGGGAATTGGAACGCTGCGTCCACAAGCGCGTTGACTTGCTCTTCCGCCAGCTCATCACCGATAAACGCTGATAAAATCTTAGTGCTACGAGAAACAAAGTCTTCTGCCAGTAACGCATCAACGTCTTCAAACTTTGGTAATTCCGATGGGAAAAATAGACCTTGGTTACGGCCTAACCCTTGGCGAACGGCTTGGCCAAAGGAAACTTGTTCATCATTTTCTTTTATATTGTAAAGCTTCATAGCTCACTTCCTGTTACTTTCGAACCCTGCTTATCTAGACGACAAACGTGGACGAATCCTTCTTCGTTTTGTACGTAGTTCTGTTCTAACCAGCGAGCAACTCGCTCAGCGACATCTTTCTCTTTGCAAATACTGAACAGTGTTGGACCACTGCCAGAAATACCGGTTGCTAACGCACCTGCTGATGCAGCGTATTGACGTGCATTCTCAAAGCCCGGAAGCAGTTTCTCACGATACGGTTCTGCGATCACGTCTTTGATCATTTTTGCAGCTAGCTCTGGCTGACCAGAATGACACGCATGAATAAAGCCCGCAAGGTGACGACCATGAGCGATGATATCTTGTCGGCGGTATTGAGATGGTAGGATCTCACGCGCTTCTGCTGTTGATACTTTGATTCCCGGATACGCCATGACCCAGTACCAATCATCAAAACAAGGCACTTCTTGACTGATGATACCAAGCTCTTCAAGCATCAACTGGACACCACCAAGGTAACACGGCGCGACGTTATCGTAGTGAATACCACCAGAGATTTTGCCTTCCATTTCCCCCATCAGTGCTAGCAGCTCAGTCTCATTCAGCGGTTGACCATGGAATCGGTTTAAGGCATCCAGCGCCGCCACGATAGAACATGCACTTGAGCCTAAACCTGAGCCTATTGGCATGTTCTTTTCTAGCGTCATTTCAAGTGGTTTTAGCTCAACACCTTTTTTATCTAGCTCGCGAGAAAACACCAGCCAACAATCGTAAACGATGTTTTCTTTTGGCTCTGTAGGCAACTTAGAGACAAAATTACCCGCAGTTTTCAGACTGAACGGCTCAGTCCCTGCCTTAACTTGCACTCTGTCACCTAGCAAGGTCCCATCCACTGGGGACACCGCCGCCCCCAATACATCAAAACCAACACTTACATTACCAATTGATGCTGGGGCATAAACCACTACATCCATATCACTTGAACTCATTCTTGTTATACCCCTAGTTTCCAACCTAAAGTACGCATCACGTCAGAGAATACACCCGCAGCCGTTACCTCAGTACCTGCGCCATAGCCACGCAACACAAGTGGGATTGGCTGGTAGTAACGGCTGTAAAATGCCAGTGCGTTTTCACCGTCTTTGATTTTATACATCGGATCGTTTTCATCCACCGCAGCAATGCTTACTGTGCACTTGCCCTCGTTAATTTCACCAACGTAACGCAGTACTTTGCCTTCTTTTGCTGCTTTAGCTGATAACTCTTTGAAGTAGGCGTCCGCTTCTGGGAGACGCGCCATAAACTCATCAACACTGCCTGAATCATCAAAACCTGGCGGTAGCGCTTGGTCAACAACAACATCTTCAAGCTCTAGTGACATGCCCGCTTCACGAGCTAGGATCAACAACTTACGCGCGACATCCATACCAGACAGATCATCACGAGGATCTGGTTCAGTAAAGCCATTTTCTTTTGCGATATTCGTCGCTTCACTTAAGCTCATTCCTTCATCTAACTTACCGAAAATATAAGAAAGAGAACCGGAAAGAATACCGCTGAAACGCTCCAGTTCATCGCCTGCAGAAATTAGGTTTTGCAGGTTTTCAATAACCGGTAGGCCTGCACCTACGGTTGTTTCATACATCAATTTACGACGGGAGCTACGAGCCACATCGCGAAGCTGATGGTAGTACGCCATGCTTGCTGTGTTTGCTTTTTTGTTTGGTGTTACAACATGAAAACCTGCCGCTAGGAAGTCGGCGTATTGTTTAGCAATGTCTTCACTGGAAGTACAATCAACCAATACAGGGTTGATAATATGATTGCGTTGTACCAAAGAAATCAGACGCGCTAGGCTGAATTCTTCTGTGGCTGCTGACATACGATCACGCCAGTGCTCGAGCGGTAAGCCTTCGCTATCAAGCAACAGACCTTTGCTGTTTGCTAAGCCACAAACTCGAATCACAATGCCTTTCTCAGCCAGTTTGACTTGTTGGCGCTCGATCTGATCCACCAGCTCGCCACCCACACCACCAACACCAACAACGAACACATCGAGGAAGTGTTTCGAGTTGAATAGGTTTTCGTGACACGCTTTGATCGCCTCAGAAATTTTGTCTTCTGGAATAACGGCAGAAATCGCACGTTCTGATGAGCCTTGTGCTATCGCCACGATATTCACGTTCACTTCAGCAAGAGAAGAGAAGAAGCGAGAAGCCACACCACGCGATGTGCGCATACCGTCACCAACAAGCGTAATGATTGAAACATTATCAATAAACTCGACCGGTTCTAGTAAGCCATCTTTCAGTTCTAGCTCGAACGCATCTGCCAGCACTTGCTGCGCTTTCGCTTTATCTTCAGCCTCAATACAGAAGCTGATGCTGTATTCAGAAGAAGACTGAGTGATCAGAACAATAGATACACCAGCAGACGACATCGCACCGAATACACGACTCGCCATGCCTACCATGCCTTTCATACCAGGGCCTGATACGTTAACCATGGTTAGGTCGTTAAGTGTTGTAATACCTTTGATCGCAAGATTATCTTCACCAGTATCTTGGCCGATAAGAGTACCTGCACCTTGAGGGTTAAAGCTATTTTTGATCAGACATGGAATGTGGAATTGAGCAATAGGGGCGATGGTTTTCGGGTGCAGAACGGAAGCACCAAAATAAGAAAGCTCCATCGCTTCTTGGTAGCTTAGTGATTTAAGTAGGCGAGCATCTTCGACTAAACGTGGGTCACAGTTGTATACACCATCAACGTCGGTCCAGATTTCACAACAGTCTGCACGTAAGCAAGCTGCAAGAACCGCTGCCGAGTAGTCAGAGCCATTACGACCAAGCGTGACAAGCTCTCCTTTTTCGTTGCCAGCTGTAAAGCCCGGCATAATGTTCACATGACCCTGAGGAAGGGGTTTTTGACGGAAGTTTTGCGTTGAAATATCCACATCAACCATAGCTTCAAGATGATCACCTTGGGCATACAGATACTCGACAGGATCGATCAAGCTCGCTTGTTGTCCTTTCGCCTCCAAGACAGCTTTCATCAACTGAATGGAAACACGCTCACCTTTACTAATAATGCGCGCATTTACGTTGTTTGGGCACATACCTAATAGATTGATGCCGTGAACAAATTGACGTAATTGAGATAGCGAGGTTTTCACTTGGTTATCGAAAGCTGAGCCATCAATATTGGGTAGTACTGCTTGGATTTGAGTGAATAGCGTTTTAAACGATTCATCCAACTCTTTGATTTGCAGCTCTGCTTCACCATTGCGCAACGCGCCTTCAATGACCGCAACCAACTTATTTGTTGTTTTACCTGGGGCTGAAAGAACAACCGCCACTTCTTCTTGTTGAGCGTTATTGGCAATGATGTCTGCCGCTCTTAAAAAGCGATCTGCATCAGCTAGTGATGAACCGCCAAACTTCAATACTCGCATCCCTTCCTCCGGTATATCTTCTCAAACTTGTCTAAATTCTGGATAAAAAAGCATAAAAAAAGGCCTGTATCTTGTTGGATACAGGCCTTTTTTGTGAATTTCTTTCGCTCAGCAGCCTGCCCCAACATGTGTCGTGTCGGTAATAATAATGGTCGTGGTCATTACTACTAGGCTGTTAGATGGCATAAATAAATATTCAACGTTAATTGTGTTTGCTTAACTCTACGTTTACCGAGTTTCCGATTCATAGTCAACAAAAAATTGTTTGTTTTTCAGTCTTACAGCGATTTCTGCTAAGCAATCTTATTGATATTTAAAGCTAATTGGATGTTATTGCTCGTTAGGAAATCTGTCGCTAATTTTTGTAGGGGGCTCATCCCATCGTCATCAGCCTCACTTTTTACTCCATAACTAGTCTGATCTTCGTCATAAAGCGTAAGATCAAATTATGAAAGGGAGTTGTTGACACTTAACAACAACTTAACTGTGACCTATGTTCACAGGATCGAATTATTTAGAAAATAGGTGAGCTAGCTTTCATATTCTATGCTTTAATAGTGAGAAGCTTTGGGCACATACTAATAAAAAAGTTGACACAAGGAGTGGTGAGCATGAAAAGAGGGCTTTTTCTGTTGCTGTTTTTTGTGCCTGGCGTTTGTCTAGCAAACGAGCTTCCGCCTCTTCCAGGCAAAACATCCCCCTCTCCTCATAAACTATTTATTTCCAGCGACAGCTATCAATCTGACAGTTTCGATGTTTGGAATATCGACACGGGTTATGCGTACGAACTCTTTGACTCAGTAGACGTTTACGTCGGTGCACGAGTCAACAACTCTCCAACCCAAAACCAAAGCGGTTTTTTGAGTGGGATCAGCTATCACTTCAATGATCGTGTCACACTAAAAAGTACGGTTCGCTCTTACAAGAATGAGACTGCGGAAGGTATCCGCCAAGAAGACAGCAGCCTCGCAGCTGAAGTCTCAAGTCGCGTAAAAATCACCGATAAACTGGATCTTCACGCGACTCTTGATTACCAAGATTGGCAACAAGGTATTGAGGTAGGTTTAGGCTTTCGTTTTTAGAAATCTAATTTTTGCTTTGAAATCAACACACCATTCCAATCAGCGTACACATAATGCTTCGGCTGCACGATTTGGTTTTGCATCGTTAAGGTCACATTGACCTCTCCCATACCTCGCTTCTCTGTCTTAAACGGATTGGTACCAAGTGCTTGCACACCAATGTCCATCTGAGATATTTGTGCTACGTCGCGTATTGCACCATAGACAATAATGCCTTCCCACCCATTTTCTATTCCGAGTATTGCTAATTGATCGCCAAGCAATGCTTTCTGACACGAACCATGTCCGTCAACAATCAATACTTTCCCCGTCCCATCTTCGCCCAGTACTTCACGTACTTTTGAGTTGTCGTGATAGCAACGCACTGTGACAATTTCTCCGTAAAAAGCGGTGCGTTGACCAAAGTTCTGCAGTGGCAAAGTAAGCAGGGTAACTTGGTCTTCAAATTGGTCACAAATATCGGGTGTAATGTCTCTCATATTTCCTCCGTGAATTTTCTCACCCAAGCAGTGCTTCAGTGAGTAGTATCCTTTCCTATACGAGTCGAGGCTTAAGGGAGCCTAACTTATGCAACACTTTCGGCTGTGAGCACGCAATAAGGTAAAGTTGATCATCAATGACGTAGTAAATCGCGTTTTGTTGAAAGTCATTCGCCAATGCGACCGCCGCCTCTGGTGATAACTCGACGGCAAAGCTTTCCTCATACCATGTAAAAGAGCTGTCACCTACTGTGATAGGCGCGTAATTAACGTGCTGTAGCAGTGTTTCTAATGCTTGATTGCTTATGCAGTTCTCTTCTTTGGACCGCAAATTACTGTATGGGTTCCAAGCGGTTATCACAGCGTAGTTTGAAACGCACCACTCGGCCTCGAATCTGAAAAAAGATTCTGAATAAGCATTCCATAACGATGCGTCTATGTTCGTATTACTTTTTTCTATCATAAGTCTTAAACGATTAATAACAGTTACATTTCATCAATTGATATAAATCAACAAACTGAATGGAATTAACATTTGAGCATTGTTAGCATGCTGTTAACAATATAAAATCCGCTCCATATCTTAGGGTGTTTACGTTTCAGGCCCCACAGAAAGCAGGAAATGAAAGGTAAACAAGCCCTTTAGAATAAACGTCGCCATTGGATACTGGTGAGTTGGCAAAATTCCATGGAGGGCGGATAACTGAAAGAAGTGTTTTTTTGATCAACTTGATTTATTATCAAAATCACATTACCTGTATGTTATATTTTTGCCTAGAATTTATTCTATTAGCACAATTTTGTCACAAATTTAGGTACCGCCAATGCAAACCCCGCAGATTCTTATCGTTGAAGATGAGCAAGTAACTCGTAACACTCTTAAGAGTATTTTTGAAGCAGAGGGATACGCTGTTTTTGAAGCCAGTGACGGTGAAGAGATGCACCAAGTGTTGTCTGACAACTCAGTCAACTTGGTTATTATGGACATTAATCTTCCAGGCAAGAATGGCCTTCTGTTAGCGCGTGAACTACGCGAACAAGCGAACATTGCTTTAATGTTCCTGACAGGCCGTGACAATGAAGTGGACAAGATCCTAGGTCTTGAGATTGGTGCAGATGACTACATCACTAAACCATTCAACCCACGTGAACTGACTATTCGTGCTCGCAACCTACTTAGCCGCTCAATGAGCTCTAACGCGGTGCAAGAAGAGAAACGCTCAGTAGAAAAGTATGAATTCAATGGTTGGGTACTGGACATCAACAGCCGCTCTCTAGTAAGCCCTGCTGGTGATAGCTACAAGCTCCCTCGCTCTGAGTTCCGAGCTCTACTTCACTTCTGTGAAAACCCAGGTAAGATTCAAACTCGTGCCGATCTTCTTAAGAAGATGACTGGCCGTGAACTTAAGCCGCATGACCGTACTGTAGACGTAACGATTCGTCGTATTCGTAAACACTTTGAGTCTGTTTCAGGTACTCCTGAAATCATCGCGACTATCCACGGCGAAGGTTACCGCTTCTGTGGCGATCTAGAAGACTAATTGAATCGCTAATACGCAAAGGGCTTGCTCATTGAGCAAGCCCTTTTATTTTGGGTTTAGCAATTAGCGGACAATCACTGAATCTAATAAACCTTGTTAATCTTCACGTACTTTTCCACCAACCAGCGCTGTTTACCTGCGTCGTCTAAAAGTACCGCGATATCAACCGATTTTTCTGTGTCCGCGTCTACCTGAGACGTGAAGGCAACTTCCCATTGGCTCTCACTATGAGTTCGAGTTTCTAAAGAGTCTTCATCCACCCACCACTCTTTTTCCCCTTGCTTGATGATAAGCGCTTCGGCAGTCAGGTTGGCTGGGAGTAACTGGTCTCCTTCAAGGTAAAGTGATCCTTGAATGCTTTGTTCTTGCACTTCCCCAACGGTCGGCATCAGGTTCACCCATAAGTTACTTTTGAGCTCGACATTCACCTGGTTAATCGTAATCTGACTGTTTTGTTGCCAGTTCACACTTGGAACGGAACTGCAACCTGCCATCAATGCTATAACCAACGCCAACGGTGCGATTTTTTTCATGTTATTTCCTTTGTTCCAACCAACTTTTGAGGACTTGAATATCGTTTTGGTATTCATTTTTGATCTCTTCAACCCAGTCTGAAATGTTTTCCCACCATGCTGGCATATCGGGAGATTGCGCTTTCTGCGCCACACTTTGGATACGTTTGAGGCCAATCGAACCTGCAGCACCTTTAATTTTATGCGCTTCAGAAACAATCCCATCTTGATCTTTTGCCGTCATGTTTGAGTCTAAGACATCAATATAGTCTGGCATCATGTCTTCAAACATTTTTATGCTGTCGTAGACCGGCTTGGCACCAACAATGTCGACGTAAGACTCTAACATATCCATATCGAGCAAGTGTGTCTCAATCACAGGAGAAGGCGTCGGCTCTTCCACTGTTTCTGGAATGCTCTCAGGTTGCTCTTGCAGCTCTACCTGATGCGCGAAGAATTTATCAATTACAGACTGAATGGCGTTCACAGCAAGCGGTTTGCTGATGGCATCATCCATACCGTTATCTAAATATTCACGACGATCTTTCATCACATTAGCTGTTAGGGCGACCAATGGAGGCAGATTGTTATAATGCTCGCGATAATAATTTGCGACATCAAACCCCGTCATATCAGGCAGCTGAATATCCAACAACGCCAAGTCATATTTTTCTGGCACAAAGTTCACGAGCGCTTCTTGTCCCGTCATCGCCACGGTAACGGAGTGCCCTAAGCTCTCAAGCAACGATTTGGCCACGGTAACGTTAAGCTCAATGTCTTCGACCATAAAGATGTTGAGATGCATATTGTCGCGTTTTGCATCAATGACAGGTTCTTCGAGTTCCACTATAGGAACGTGAATCGATACGGTAAAAGTACTACCAAAACCCTCTTCACTAGCGACAGTAATGTCACCATCCATCATATTGATCAGCTGTTTTGACACCGCCAAGCCTATACCAGTCCCGACAGCATGTAGGTTGTCTTTACCTGATTTCACTTGGTAATACATGG
Organism: Vibrio sp. M60_M70; assembly: GCF_037162085.1. Lineage (NCBI taxonomy): Bacteria > Pseudomonadati > Pseudomonadota > Gammaproteobacteria > Vibrionales > Vibrionaceae > Vibrio > Vibrio sp. M60_M70. The sequence goes on along the minus strand of NZ_JARLUL010000001.1, from coordinate 566,170 downwards.
CGAAGATTTTATCGAGCTCGTCTTCTGGTATGCCAATACCCGTGTCTTCCACCTCCATAATAATGGTCGCAAAATCGTCTTCGACATCCGCGCTCACCGTCATCACAACGCCACCTTCTTTGGTAAACTTCATTGCGTTGCTGACCAAGTTCCAAATTACCTGACGCAAACGGGTCGCATCCACTTCAATTGCTTTTGGTAAATCACTCAAACGTTCTAAGTCAAAACGCAGCCCTTTTTGCTCCGCCATCAAAGCAGAGATGCTTTCAATCTCAGCGACGAAGTCTTCGAAGTTAAGTGGCGCAGGTAATAGTTCTAGCTTGCGGCGATCAAACTTATCCATATCGATAATATCGTTGAAGATGTTACCTAGCGTAATCGCACTCACATTGATGGTCTGCATGTGTTTGCGCTGCTCTTCTGTCAACGGACTATCGAGAAGCATGCGACTTAAGCCCACAATGCCATTTAGTGGCGTTCGCAGTTCATGACTGATGGTTGAGATGAAAGTAGTTTTATCACGGCTTGCTTTCTCTAATGACTCTTCATGACGTTTACGTTCAGTGATATCACGGCCAAAACCTACCAATCCAAGGTGACGACCATCTTTGCTGTAAAACGGCACTTTACGCAGTTCAAAGTAGTGCTTGCGTCCATCAGGATACTCTAGCCACTGCTCGTAAGTGATGGCTTGATTATCGGCGAAGACCTTTTGGTCAGTATCAACGATGTGCTCAGCGATTTCTTTGCTATAAACATCCCAAGGGCTTAATCCGACTAACTGGTGCTCTTTTTTGCCCGTTAGCTCTTCCATTGCCCGGTTACAACCGGAGAACACACCATCGGCATTGCGGTAGTAAATTAAGTCTGGCGAGGCATCAATAAATGAACGCAGTAGTGCAGTGCGTTCCGCAAGCTCTAACTGAGTACGCTCTCGTTGGAACACCTCGTTTTCGAGATCTTGCATCGCCTCTTCACGAGCTTCTTCTGCTTTAATGCGCTCTTCAATTTCTTGGTTGAGCTTTTCGATGTTTTGTTGCAATTGATAATTCAGTTCTTGGTCTCGCGAGCGCATGTCTTTCAGTTTGGACACCAACTTGGTTAAACGCTGGCGAGACTCTTCTAGCTGATCAACAACAACAGAAAGAAAATAAACCGCCCAAGGTGTAATCAAGAGACCAAAAAACACCGAACGGACAATGTCGATATCGTCGACTCGCCCCTTGAGAGCTAAAGTAATCCCCACCTGCACCACAACGGCTAATGCCACCAGCGCAAGGGCCAGCAAAATCGAGAAACGAACAATCCCCAGTTTGACTAGCAAGTCGACATAATACTGGGCGAGATTTTTCATGGGTTTCATTAACTACTCCATGGTGCTGGCTAGATGTTGCCCTTCAATGATAAAAAACGAGCAGACATATTCGGCCTAACGCAATTTAGGTCTGTGTGATTAGTGAAAAATACGTAGTGCGAACTGCGCTTGCTAAACAAGATAAAAAGATAAGTTAACCAACGAACGCACAGGCTTCGGTAAGTTTAACGTGTTTAATACGGCGATTTAAACAATCAGCTATCAACTTAGAGCAAGCGGTCACAAAGCGTTAGCAAGAACTGGGGTGAATACAGGTGCGATTACGTCCATCCGCTTTGGCTTGGTATAGCGCACTGTCAGCCATGGCAATACCCATTTCCGGTTCATCACCATGTTGAGGAATATAAGAGACAAGACCGATACTGACCGTGAGACGTTCCGAAGCTTCTGAGCTGTCGTGCTCCATATCGAGTTGTCGAATTTGTTCATGAATACGCTGCGCTACATTGCTCGCGCCTTCCGTTGTGGTATTCGGCAGGATAAAACCAAACTCCTCACCACCATAACGCGCAACACAATCCGAAGAGCGATTGATGACTTTTGTGAATACGGTAGCAACACTGACCAATGCTTCATCACCTTGCTGATGGCCGTAACAGTCGTTGTAATCTTTGAAAAAGTCGATGTCACACAACATGATAGTGAGCGGCAGCTTTTCGCGGGCATGGTGGTACCATAGTACCTGCAGTTGTTCATCGAAGCGGCGTCGGTTCGATACCTGAGTTAAGCTATCCATAAAGCTCAACTTTTCTAACTCTAAATTAGCTCTCTCCAACTTTTGTTCGGCAAGGTAACGTTCAGAAATATCACGCGCCATGATCAACACACCATTCGTTCCTGAAGCTTTATCTTTAAAGGGCGATTTCACCACATCAAACCACGTACTTTTGCCATCACTGCTAACGACTTTATCTATGTATCGGACAGGTTCTGACTGGCGCAATGCATCTAAATCACTAGCGGCTAAGCGAGCGTACATCTCTTCAGGAATGACATCTTGAAGGCGCTTACCAATCAAATCAGACACGTCTGAAATTCCTAATGCATTAACGAACGGTTTATTACACGCTTGATAGACCATATTCTCATTGAAGATACCGATAGAGTCAGGGCTAGCGTCAAGAATAGTTTGTAAGATAGTATCCCTTTGCGCCAACGCAACTTCTGTATCTTTACGGCGCTCCATTTCATCTCTCAGGTTCTGCTGCATTTTGTGCCACTCGGTCACATCATGACTAATGGATAATGTACCGATCAGCTCACCACTCGGTGACACAAGGGAATTTTGATTCACTTCCAATAAGCAACTGCGACCTTGTGGATCCGTCGTCCACTTGCGCTCACTCTTTCTGCTAGCCTCACCCATGGAAGCCTTTGATGCGCAGGCTTCTTCCCTTCGCCCTTCCCAAAATTGATCAAATGCTCGGTTCGTCGTTAATAAATTCCCTTGGCGATCTTGGGTACAAATTAACTCAGAGAGTGAGTCTAGTGCCGAACGAGCAATCGTTAATTGCGCAAGCTCTTGTTGCTGCTCTTGATGAGTGGCTTGATATGGCTGCGCGTAGATGATCCAAACACGGTGATTGCGCAGCAAACTCTTTCTTCCTGACAACTCCACCTTGATAGATTCGCTTTCAGATAAGCGCCAATCAAATACCTGCTGGCTAAAATGACGACTAGAGACACTGTCGAGAAACGACTCAAGCTCACGAATATCGAATAAAGCGGGATACAAATATCCCGTACCTAAAGAGCGAATACCTAATAACTGCATCGCAGCTTGGTTAGATAACAAGATCTGAGCATAGCCACTATCCAGCACTATGACTGGATAGGGTGAATCCGTTACGAGTTGCTTAAGTGATGTTTGAAAGTGCAAATAGATCAGTGCTAACGCGCACACGCTAGCAATTAATAACAAGACGACATAGCCATAACCGCCTTGACCATCCCAAAGCCAATTGAGTAACTGATCCATCGTTTAAACCTTTAAAGAAAACTGGTTAAAATATATCAGTTATTTATTGAGCGATCTGCTATTAATTCCGGTTTAGTATAGATAAAAGCGTTTCCCGTTAGGCTTCCTTGAGCACCATGTTCACTGAGGGCTCGACCAATTTCAGTCATCGCCAGCCAGCGATTTTCACACCACAGTGGCGATAATAAGGTAGGTCTACGAGCTGCTGATGAAACGCGATGGTAAATCACGTCCGGTGGCGTCATACGAATCATCTCACTGGCAATTGCGACATATTCTTCTAGCTCTGGCGCCTCTAATCGTCCTGCACGCCACGCTTTCGCCATGGTGCTGCCTTCCACGATATGAAGACCATGTAACTTGATGCCATCCGTGCCCACGGCTAACACTTTTTGCAGCGTCTCAATGTTATCGTCGCGGCTTTCTTTCGGTAATCCAACAATTAAATGAGTACAGACTTTAATACCTAGCGCACGCGCACGCTTGGTGATCTCGGCATAACATTCGAAATCATGACCGCGATTGATGCGCTTAAGGGTGTCGTTATTAGCGGTTTGAAGCCCTAACTCTAGCCAAATTTCATAACCTTGCTTTACATAGTCAGACAGTAAATCTAATACGGCATCAGGCACGCAATCTGGACGAGTCCCGACACACAATCCCACAATATCAGCCGCTTTTAGTGCTTCTTCATACATATTTTTCAGCACTTGCACTTCCGCATAAGTACTTGTGTAAGCCTGAAAATAAGCGAGATACTTCTTCGCTCGATGAATTTCGCCCGCACGATCTTTCAACTGATCGTGAATACTCTTTATCTGTACTTCTTCATCCGCAAACGAAGCCACATTACAAAAAGTACATCCTCCCCGACCAATAGTGCCATCTCGATTAGGGCAACTAAATCCACCGTGCAACGTTAGTTTATGGACTTTTTCACCGTATCGACGCTGAAGGTCTTGGCCGATTGAATTGACCAACTCATGTAACTGCATAAATTCTCACCAACAATGAACCGTAATCAATCTCACTACGATCTGTGTAAATAAATTACATCCCTGCAAGAAAAAACACACAATACTAGTCAATTCAAACAAACATCATACGGCTCAAAATCAATAAACCTGCATAAATACAGATAAAAAACGTTCATGTTGCGTAAATGTTAAACTAAAAATGCATAATTAAACGAAAAAATTGGGTCACAACGTCGACTTTTTCATTGCATTCTGAAGTGACAAAATTGTAGGATACTTACACAACCCCGTTATTTTTGTGACTTTTATTACAAAGTACACTGCGGGATTTGTCGGTGTTATCCCACTCCTACCTATATAAATCACTAAATAGTGGCAATAAATAAAGGGATACCACCAAGGATTGTTTTTCTCGCAAAACTTTTCCTGCGAGATACGGAAAGGAATCAAGATCGGTCAACCTAGATCGGTGGCGATAATAAATATAAAGGACAAGACGTAATCAATGGTCTAGGTGGCATTTGCCTGCCTGGTGCTTTTGCGTCGACATTGAACTGGAAGGATGTATCTATGGTAGATAGAGAGCAAAATCCACAGGGTCTATATACTCCTGAATTGGAGCATGACGCGTGTGGTATCGGTTTTGTTGCTCACCTTAAAAACCGTAAATCTCATGAAGTAGTGACTCAAGCATTGGATATGCTAGCTCGCATGGAGCACCGTGGTGGTCAAGGTTGTGATCCATGCAGCGGTGATGGTGCGGGTATCTTGCTACAAAAACCTCATGAATTCCTATTAGAAGAGGCCGTTAAGCTCGGCATTAAACTACCTTCATTTGAAAAGTATGGTGTGGGTGTCGTACTTTTCCCGAAAGACGAATACAAACGCGAGCAATGCCGTGACATTCTAGAACGCAACGCTCAGCGTCTAGACCTTGAAGTTATTGGCTACCGCGTTTTGCCAACCGATAACTCGATGATCGGTGCCGACCCGCTAAGCACAGAACCTCAGTTTGAGCATGTGTTTATCTCTGGTGGTCCAGGTATCACACCTGAAGAGCTAGAGCGCAAACTGTACGTACTTCGTAACTACACTGTACGTGTTTGCCTAGAGAGCGTTTCGAACATTGGTGATGACTTCTACATTAACTCAATGTCTTACAAGACATTGGTGTACAAAGGTCAGTTAACGACCGAGCAAGTCCCTCAGTACTTCCTTGATCTGCAAAACCCGACCATGGTGACCGCACTGGCACTGGTACACTCTCGCTTCTCTACCAACACCTTCCCGAAATGGCGTCTTGCACAACCTTTCCGTTACATTGCCCACAACGGTGAAATCAATACAGTTCGAGGTAACTTGAACTGGATGAAAGCCCGTGAGGCGATCATTGAATCCGATCTATTTACCCAAGCTGAAATCGACATGCTGCTTCCTATTTGTCAGGAAGGCAGTTCGGATTCATCTAACTTTGATATGGCACTTGAGCTCCTAGTTCTTTCTGGTCGTAGCCTGCCGCACGCATTGATGATGATGATCCCGGAAGCATGGCAAGAAAACAAAAACATGGATCCTAAGCGTCGCGCGTTCTATCAGTACCACGCGAACATCATGGAACCATGGGATGGTCCGGCTTCAGTATGTTTTACTGATGGTGTTCAAGTTGGTGCGACACTCGACCGTAACGGTCTGCGCCCTTCTCGCTACACAGTGACCAAAGATAACTTCCTAGTAATGGCATCAGAATCTGGTGTTGTGGATATTGAGCCAGAGAACGTTGAGTTCCGCGGTCGTCTACAACCAGGTCGCATATTCGTTGCAGACTTAGAGCAAGGTCGCATCATCTCTGATGAAGAAGTGAAAGACACCATCGCAACAGCGCAGCCTTACGAAAAGTGGGTAGAAGAAAACCTACTAAGCTTGAAGAAGCTGCCAGATGCGAGCAACCAATTCAGCCAACCTAAGCCAGAACATCTTCTACACCGCCAACAAGCGTTTGGCGTAAGTACTGAAGAAGTGAACGAAATCATCGTTCCAATGGCAAATGAAGGTAAAGAGCCATTATCAGCCATGGGTGCAGACTGGCCTCTTGCGGTTCTATCTCATCAGTCTCAACATCTTTCAAACTACTTCAAGCAACTGTTCGCACAGGTAACTAACCCACCGATCGATCCGATCCGTGAGCGTATGGTTATGTCGCTGAACACTTACTTGGGTAAAGACCAAAACCTTCTGACTGAAACACCACTTCACTGTCAGAAAGTCGAATTGGAATCGCCTGTTCTGGCCAACTCTGAGCTTGAGAAACTGCGTGCTATTGACAACGAGCATCTTCAGGCGAAGACACTGGATATCGTATTCCAAGCCAGTGAAGACCAAGGCAAGCTTGAGCGCGCACTAAAACGCATCTGCCAGTACGCAGAAGATGCGGTTATTGATGGTTACTCAATCATCCTGCTAACTGACCGTGCAGTGAACTCAAACCACGCGGCGATCCCAGCAATGCTGGCAGTTGGCGCAGTACATCACCACTTGATCCGCAAAGGTCTACGTGCGAAGTGTGATATCGTGGTTGAAACTGGTGACGCGCGTGAAACGCACCACTTTGCAACGCTAATTGGTTACGGTGCCAACGCCGTTAACCCATACCTAGTGATTGAAACCATCATTGAGCTTCAGCGTACGAAGAAGCTGGACCCAGAAGCGAGCCCTCGCGATCTGTTCAACAACTACCGTAAAGCGATCAATGGCGGTCTTCTGAAGATCTTCTCGAAGATGGGTATCTCAACCCTGCAGTCGTACCACGGTGCGCAAATCTTCGAAGCCTTGGGTATTCATAAGTCAGTGGTAGACAAGTACTTCACAGGTACAGTTTCTCGTATCCAAGGTCTCACCCTTGACGATATTGCTAAAGAAGTGCTCGTTCGTCACCGCATCGGTTACCCACAACGCGAAATCCCAATTCAAATGCTGGATGTAGGTGGTGTTTACCAATGGAAACAGCGTGGTGAGAAGCACCTATTCAACCCAGAAACCATCTCGCTACTGCAAGAGTCTACGCGCAACAAGAACTACGATCAGTTCAAGCAGTACGCGACAGCAGTAGATAAGCAAGGCGACAACGCAGTAACTCTGCGTAGCCAGCTAGAATTCATTAAGAACCCAGCTGGTTCTATCTCTATCGACGAAGTCGAGCCAATTGAAAGAATCGTGAAACGCTTCGCGACAGGTGCAATGTCATTCGGTTCTATTTCTTACGAAGCACACTCCACATTGGCTGTTGCGATGAACCGCCTTGGCGCAAAATCGAACTCTGGTGAAGGTGGTGAAGACCCAATGCGTTTCGAACGCAAAGACAACGGCGATTGGGAACGCTCTGCGATCAAACAGGTAGCTTCGGGTCGTTTCGGCGTAACCTCTTACTACCTAACTAACGCTGAAGAACTGCAAATCAAAATGGCTCAAGGTGCGAAGCCAGGTGAAGGTGGTCAGCTACCAGGCGATAAAGTAGATGACTGGATCGGTGCAACACGTCACTCTACTCCAGGCGTTGGCCTTATCTCGCCACCACCACACCACGATATCTACTCAATCGAAGATTTGGCTCAGCTTATCTACGATTTGAAGAACGCCAACCGCGCGGGTCGCGTAAACGTGAAACTGGTATCGGAAGCTGGCGTAGGTACGATCGCTTCTGGTGTTGCGAAAGCGAAAGCGGACGTTGTACTAATCGCAGGTTTCGACGGCGGTACTGGTGCATCCCCAATGTCTTCAATCCGTCATACTGGTCTTCCTTGGGAACTTGGTTTGGCAGAAACGCACCAAACGCTACTGAAGAACGGTCTACGTAACCGTATCGTGGTTCAAGCAGATGGTCAGATGAAGACACCTCGCGACCTTGCAGTGGCAACACTACTAGGTGCAGAAGAATGGGGCGTGGCAACCGCAGCCTTGGTGGTTGAAGGTTGTATCATGATGCGTAAGTGTCATAAGAACACCTGCCCTGTTGGTATCGCAACTCAGAACAAGACGCTTCGCGAGCGCTTTGATGGTCGCGTAGAAGACGTCGTAACCTTCTTCCAATACATGGCACAAGGTCTACGTGAAATCATGGCTGAACTTGGCTTCCGCACTATCGATGAGATGGTCGGTCAAGGCCAGAAACTGCGTGTTCGCCAAGACGTTTCTCACTGGAAATACAAGAACCTAGATCTGTCTCCTGTTCTACACGTTGAACAGCCACGTGAGTCAGACGGTATCCATAACCAAACGCAACAGAACCACAATCTTGAATCGGTACTAGACCGTAAGCTGATTCAAGCAGCGATTCCTGCACTCGAGAAAGGCGAAGCGGTGAATGCCGAGTTCCCTATCGTCAACACGGACCGCTCTGTAGGTACCATGCTGTCGAACGAAATCTCGAAAGTGTACAAAGATGCCGGCCTACCTCGACCAATGAACGTGAAGTTCAAAGGTTCAGCGGGTCAGTCATTCGGCGCATTCCTAGCTAAGGGCGTGAAGTTCGAAGTAGAAGGCGACGCGAACGACTACTGGGGTAAAGGCTTATCTGGCGGTACGTTAGTACTTTACCCAGATGCGAAATCAAGCATTGTCGCAGAAGACAACATCGTGGTTGGTAACGTGTGTTTCTACGGTGCTACTTCGGGTGAGTCTTTCATCCGCGGTATGGCTGGTGAACGTTTCTGTGTTCGTAACTCAGGCGCGAAAGTAGTAGTAGAAGGCGTCGGTGACCACGGTTGTGAATACATGACGGGCGGTGCAGCAATTATCCTTGGTTCAACAGGTCGTAACTTTGCCGCAGGTATGAGTGGCGGCGTGGCTTACGTATGGGATAAATCAGGCGACTTTGAGTCGAAACTGAACCCAGAGTTAGTAGACCTAGATCCAATCGAGCAAGAAGACAGAGATCTATTACTCGACATGCTAACTAAGCATGTTCAATTCACAGGAAGTGAAGTCGCTCAGTCTTTCCTAGACAACTTTGAAGCAAGCCTAGCCTCTATGGTTAAGGTAATGCCGCGTGACTATAAAGCGGTGCTTCAAAAGCGTAAAGCTGAAGCACAGTCTCAAGGAAACGAAACTCAAGTGGAGGCCGTATAATGGGTAAGCCTACTGGATTTTTAGAGCATGGTCGTGAACTACCACAGAAGATCGACCCAGCTGAACGCATCAAGAACAACAAAGAGTTCGTTCTGAACGAGGAGTTTGGTGACAAGATCAATATTCAAGCGTCTCGTTGTATGGATTGTGGTGTGCCGTTTTGTCATAACGGCTGCCCTATCGGTAACATCATCCCAGAATTTAACGATGCGGTTTATCGTGATAGCTGGGAAGAAGCATGGAACATTCTAAGCTCAACCAATAACTTCCCAGAGTTCACTGGTCGTGTTTGCCCTGCTCCATGTGAAAGTGCTTGTGTACTTGGCATCAACCAAGACCCAATCACTATCTGTAATATCGAGAAAACCATCGTAGAAACGGCGTATCGTGAAGGGTACGCCAAGCCAAAAACGCCACGTTCTCGCACTGGTAAAACGGTGGCGATCATTGGATCTGGACCTGCTGGTCTTGCGGCTGCTGAGCAGCTAAACAGCGCAGGCCATACCGTGACAGTATTCGAGCGAGACGAGAAGGTTGGTGGTCTGCTGCGTTTCGGTATTCCAGATTTTAAACTGAGCATGGAAGTCATTGATCGTAAGATCAATCTAATGGCAGAAGCTGGCGTTGAGTTTAAAGTAAACCAACACGTCGGTGTTGATGTAAATGCTCAGCAACTGCGTCAAGAGTTCGATGTGGTTCTACTGACGGGTGGCTCAACGGTTCCACGTGATTTGCCAGTTCCGGGTCGTGAGCTCAAAGGCGTTCACTTCGCAATGGAATTCCTAGGTCAAAACAACCGACGTGCAAATAACATGGACCTGAAAACGGAAGAGATTCACGCAAAAGGTAAACATGTGGTTGTCATTGGTGGTGGTGATACCGGTTCAGACTGTGTAGGTACGTCAAACCGTCACGGCGCAGCAAGCGTAACTCAAGTGGAAATCATGCCGATTCCACCAGAGAAGCGCCCAGCCAATATGCCTTGGCCTCAATACCCAATGATCCTACGTACTTCGACCTCTCATGAAGAAGGTGTCGATCGTCACTGGAACATCCTGACCAAAGAGTTCATCGGAAATGACAAAGGTGAAGTCACTGGCCTTCGTCTTGCTGATATCGTTTGGCAAGATGCAAAACCAGGCGAGCGCCCAAGTTTCAAAGAAGTAGAAGGCAGCGAGCGAGTGATCCCATGTGATATGGCATTCCTAGCAATGGGCTTCTTACACCCAGAACCTACAGGCGTGCTTGCTCAACTGGATATCGCGCTAGATGATCGCGGTAACGTAGCAACTCAAGGTTTTGCTACTAACCAAGAAGGCGTATTTGCTGCTGGTGATATGCGAACAGGCCAATCTTTGGTGGTTCGTTGTATCAACGAAGGTCGCGAATGTGCTCGTGCTATCGATGACTACCTAATGGATGGCACAAACCTAGAAGCAAAAGCAGATTCACTGATGCTTTCTGCTTAACGGAAGTATTCACGCTTCCCTCTTTCAATGCCATAAATAGCCATCAGCGATATCGATGGCTATTAGCAAAGAAAGAAAACAATTCCTTCCAATCTTTCTATTTTGACCAGCATTTTATGCTGGTCTTTTTTATTTCCCACAGAATCAAATGTTACTTTTTTGTAACAATCAATTTTCTATCTATTTGAAATTATTAAACTATTTTAGCTTATTAAATGGTAAATCGCATATTCACGTGATTATCCACTAATAACTTGACCTTTTTTACAATAAGCTATAGCTTGTGAAGTTGATGAAAATAAAACACTCAAAAAATGTTAAATATTTCACAGCTTTTATTGAATAAATATACATAAAACCATAAAGATGACGCATATTCAGTCATCACTATCAACGTAAGCAGTGTTGATATATCTGTCGGGATGACGGATAAGCAAAGGGAGAATTGCAATGGCTCTTTATGATCCAAGTCTTGAGAAAGACAACTGTGGATTTGGCTTGATCGCGCATATGGAAGGCGAACAAAGCCACAAGCTGGTTCGTACAGCAATTTCTGCACTTGACCGAATGACCCACCGTGGTGGTATTGCCGCCGATGGTAAAACCGGTGATGGTTGTGGTCTTCTATTACAAAAGCCCGATTCCTATTTACGTCTTATTGCCGAAGAAAATGGTTTCAACCTTGGCAAGCAATACGCCGTAGGGATGATTTTCTTCAACCAAGATCCGGTCAAAGCTCAACTCGCTAAAGACATCGTCAACAGAGAGCTTGCGCAAGAGACGCTAACAGTGGCCGGTTGGCGTGAAGTTCCAACCAATTCAGAAGTGCTCGGTCCAATTGCGACTAACTCGCTTCCAAATATTCAGCAAGTCTTTATCTCTGCACCGGCTGGTTGGCGAGAGCGTGACATTGAACGTCGTCTCTACATCGCACGCCGTCGCATCGAGAAACAAATCACCGAAGATCCTGATTTCTACATCTGTAGCTTGTCGACTCAAGTTTTGGTGTACAAAGGCCTGTGCATGCCTGCGGATTTGCCTCGCTTCTACCTTGATCTTGCTGATCTACGCATGGAATCCGCTATCTGTCTGTTCCACCAGCGTTTTTCTACCAATACTCAACCGCGTTGGCCATTGGCTCAGCCGTTCCGCTATCTTGCTCATAACGGTGAGATCAACACCATTGAAGGTAACCGCCAATGGGCGCGCGCGCGCTTACAAGTTCTCGTCACCACTGCTGCCCGATCTTCAAACTGCAGCACCATTTGTGAACGAGACCGGTTCAGACTCCTCCAGCTTAGATAATATGCTGGATCTCTTCTTAGCTGGCGGCATGGATATCTTCCGTGCCATGCGTATGCTTGTGCCGCCTGCATGGCAAAACCACCCAGATATGGATCCGGATCTGCGGGCGTTTTACGATTTCAACTCCAAGCACATGGAACCATGGGATGGCCCAGCAGGTATCGTACTGTCCGATGGTCGTTATGCTGCTTGTAACCTAGACCGAAACGGTCTGCGTCCTGCGCGTTATGTAATTACCAAAGATAAGTTGATCACTCTGGCATCTGAGGTAGGAATTTGGAATTACGCCCCAGATGAAGTTGCCGAAAAAGGGCGTGTAGGTCCGGGTGAATTGCTCGTCATCGACACTCGTAAAGGTAAGCTTTGGCAGTCTAGCGAGATCGATAATGATCTGAAATCTCGTCACCCTTATCGCAAATGGATGGAAAACAACGTTCGCAAACTCACACCATTTTCTCAGCTACCTGAGGAGCAAGTAGGCGAGCGCAGCTTTGATGAAGACTTACTTAAGACTTATCAAAAGCAATTCGCGATGACGAACGAAGAAGTCGACCAAGTTCTGCGTGTACTCGGAGAAATGGGCCAAGAAGCCGTTGGTTCTATGGGTGATGATACTCCAATGGCAGTGCTCTCCTCAAAAGAGCGTTTGGTAACTGACTACTTCCGCCAGAAGTTCGCTCAGGTCACCAATCCACCGATCGATCCACTGCGTGAAAAACACGTGATGTCACTGGCGACCAGTATCGGTAAGGAAATGAATGTCTTCTGTGAAACCGATGGCCACGCGCATCGCGTAACATTTGATTCGCCTGTACTGCTTTATTCAGACATGCAGCAACTGCTCGAGCTTGGTGACGATCACTACCGTAATACCATTCTAGATATCAACTACGATCCACAAGAGAAAGATCTTAAACAAGCCATTAATGATCTCTGTGAGCAAGCAGAGCAAGTCGTACGTGAAGGCACGGTTTTAGTGGTACTTTCAGATCGCGCTTTGGTCAAAGGCAAGTTACCAATTCCAGCCGCAATGGCTGTCGGCGCCGTTCAAACTCGTTTGATTGATGCGAACCTACGTTGCGATGCCAACATTGTAGTCGAAACCGCAACTGCACGTGACCCACACCAATTTGCTGTCTTGCTTGGCTTTGGTGCTACTGCAGTTTACCCATACCTTGCTTATGAAGCGTTAGGTAAACTGATTGATGATAAGGCACTAGAGAAAGACTACCGCGATGTGATGCAAAACTACCAATACGGCATCAACAAAGGCCTGTACAAGATCATGTCGAAAATGGGGATCTCAACCATCGCCTCTTACCGCTGCTCACAACTGTTTGAAGCGGTTGGTTTGAGCCAAGATGTGGTCGACCTGTGTTTTAAAGGCGTCACAACTCGTATTGAAGGCGCGAATTTTGACGACTTCCAGCAAGATCTTACAAACTTATCTCGCAAAGCATGGGCGAAACGTAAATCGATTGATCATGGCGGCTTGTTAAAGTATGTCCATGGAGGTGAGTATCATGCTTACAACCCGGATGTTGTCGGCACGCTGCAACAAGCCGTTAAATCTGGCGAAAGTAACGACTATCAGAGCTTTGCCAAGCAAGTGAATCAACGCCCTGTTGCTATGTTGCGTGACTTGATGTCGCTGAAAAAATCAAACTCACCGCTGCCACTTGAGCAAATAGAGCCGAAAACCGAACTGTTCAAACGCTTCGACTCTGCGGCTATGTCCATTGGCGCACTTAGCCCTGAAGCGCATGAAGCCCTCGCGACTGCGATGAACCGTCTTGGTGGCTATTCAAACTCCGGTGAAGGTGGTGAAGATCCTCGCCGTTTCGGCACTGAACGTAACTCGCGCATCAAGCAAATTGCTTCAGGCCGATTTGGTGTCACGCCTCATTACCTTACTAATGCGGATGTACTACAAATCAAGGTAGCGCAAGGAGCTAAACCGGGTGAAGGTGGTCAGCTACCGGGACACAAAGTCACCGCAGAAATCGCAAAACTGCGTTATTCGGTACAAGGGGTGACGTTAATCTCCCCTCCTCCACATCACGATATTTATTCTATTGAAGATTTGGCCCAGCTGATCTTCGACCTTAAACAAGTCAACCCGAATGCGCTGGTTTCGGTAAAACTCGTCTCCGAGCCAGGTGTCGGCACCATCGCAACAGGTGTCGCGAAGGCCTACGCTGATCTCATTACCATCTCGGGTTACGACGGCGGTACCGCAGCAAGCCCACTAACCTCAGTGAAATACGCAGGTAGCCCTTGGGAACTAGGGTTAGCAGAAACCCAACAAGCATTGGTTGCCAATGGTCTACGCCATAAGATCCGTCTGCAAGTAGATGGTGGTCTAAAAACCGGTCTGGACGTGGTGAAAGCGGCGATTCTCGGTGCAGAAAGCTTCGGTTTTGGTACTGCGCCAATGGTGGCAATGGGTTGTAAATTCCTACGTATTTGTCACCTCAACAACTGTGCCACAGGGGTTGCAACTCAAGACGAGACGCTGCGTAAAGAGTACTTCAAAGGTCTACCGGAAATGGTGATGAACTATTTCATCGGTCTGGCGGACGAAGTGCGCGGATTGCTCGCTGAACTTGGTGTTGAAAAACTGACTGACTTGATTGGTCGTACCGATTTGTTGGAAACCGTTGAAGGTCTGACAGCAAAACAAACCAAGCTGGACTTGTCGAATATTCTAGAAGCTCCCGTCTCGCCTGAAGATCATCCGCTGTTTTGGACGGAACCAAATAAACCGTTTGATAAAGCAGAGCTCAATCAAAAGATCGTTGATGATGCCATGCATGCGGTCGAAAACAGTCAATCGGCAAGTTTCTTCTACAATGTCATCAACACTGATCGTTCTGTGGGTGCTCGCTTATCTGGCGAAATAGCAAAACGCTATGGCAACCTAGGATTGGCGGCTTCCCCTATCAAAATCTATCTTGACGGCACTGCCGGCCAGTCGTTTGGCGTTTGGAATGCGGGTGGCGTAGAGCTTTACCTCACAGGTGATGCGAATGACTACGTAGGGAAAGGCATGGCAGGCGGCAAGATCGCCATTAAACCTCACTTAGGTACAGCGTTCAAGTGTCATGAAGCCACCATTATTGGTAACACGTGTTTGTACGGCGCAACGGGCGGTAAACTGTTCGCAGCCGGTAAAGCGGGTGAACGTTTTGGGGTACGAAACTCAGGTACAATAGCCGTCATTGAAGGCGCTGGCGATAACGCTTGTGAGTACATGACCGGCGGTATTGTTGCCATTCTAGGCGCAACAGGCGTGAACTTTGGTGCAGGTATGACTGGAGGCTTTGCCTATGTTCTGGATGAAAACCAGAGCTTTGAAGGTCGAGTCAATACTGAATCTGTCGAAGCCATTTCATTGTCCGATCTATACATCCACCAAGAGCATTTGCGCGGCCTGATTGCGGAACACCTTGAAGAAACAGGGTCGAGTCATGCAGAAAATATTTTGGCGAACTTTGATGAATGGATTCCAAAGTTCTATTTGGTGAAACCACAAGCGGCTGATCTTCGCACGCTACTTGGTCACCAGAGCCGCAGTGCTGCAGAGCTGCGTGTTCAAGCACAGTAATCATGGAGGATGTTTGAATCATGAGCCAGAACGTTTATCAATTTATCGATGTGCAGCGTGTAGATCCTGCCAAAAAGCCGATCAAAGTTCGTAAGATCGAGTTCGTTGAAATCTACGAGCCGTTTACTAAGCAACAAGCCACTGCGCAAGCAGACCGCTGTTTAGATTGCGGTAACCCATACTGTGAATGGAAGTGCCCAGTACACAACTACATCCCTCAATGGCTAAAACTGGCGAATGAGGGACGTATTCTTGAAGCTGTTGAGCTATCGCATCAAACCAATAGTTTACCTGAAGTATGTGGACGCGTTTGTCCTCAAGACCGTCTATGTGAAGGTTCATGCACGCTTAATGATGACTTTGGTGCCGTCACCATCGGTAATATAGAAAAGTACATTACCGACAAAGCCTTTGAAATGGGCTGGAAGCCAGATATGTCCAAGGTGGAGTGGACCGATAAAAAGGTCGCAATCATTGGAGCTGGCCCAGCAGGCTTGGCAGCCGCTGATATCCTAGTGCGCAATGGCGTTAAGCCAGTCGTGTTTGACCGCTACCCAGAAATCGGCGGACTACTGACTTTCGGTATCCCTTCGTTCAAGCTTGAAAAAGGGGTAATGGAAAATCGTCGCCGTGTGTTCACTGAAATGGGCGTCGAGTTCCGCATGAACGTGGAAGTCGGTAAAGATGTACAAATGCAAGACCTAATCGATGAGTACGATGCCATTTTCTTAGGCGTTGGCACCTATAAATACATGCGAGCAGGACTAGAAAATGAGGATGCGCCGGGTGTATATGACGCGCTGCCATTTTTAATTTCGAATACCTACAAAGTCATGGAGCTTGAGAACAACCAACCTTTTATCGACATGGCAGGAAAGAAAGTGGTCGTGCTTGGTGGTGGCGATACCGCAATGGACTGTGTACGAACCTCTATTCGCCAAGGAGCCTCCAATGTGATTTGTGCTTATCGTCGTGACGAAGCCAACATGCCTGGCTCTCGTCGCGAGGTAAAAAACGCGAAGGAAGAAGGCGTGAAGTTCATGTTTAACCTGCAACCACTCGGTGTGGAGGTCGACGCCTCAGGTAACGTATCGGGCGTTAAAGTGGTAAAAACCGCTTTAGGTGAGCCCGATGATGCAGGTCGTCGCAGACCAGAACCAGTGGAAGGCAGTGAACATGTATTGCCTGCGGATGCCGTGATCATGGCATTTGGTTTCCAGCCACACAAAATGGACTGGTTAGAACCGTATGGTGTCGATTTAGACCAATGGGGACGTATCAAGGCACCTGTTGAGCAAGCGTTCATGTACCAAACCAGCAATGCGAAAATCTTCGCTGGCGGTGATGCGGTCCGTGGCTCAGACCTCGTCGTAACCGCAATTGATGAAGGGCGAAAAGCGGCAGAAGGCATTCTTGATTACCTAGAAGTCTAATCACAGCTAACATCACAAAAAGGATCCTATTATTGGATCCTTTTTCTTTTGTATCCATATAATTAGAAACAAAATTATAAGAGTAAATACAATGAAAAAAGCCGCTCTCCTTTCCATCACTTTACTCAGCCTGACAGCCTGCAGCCAAGGAGTCACCAGTATGCCAGATCGTTCTCAATCACCTTGTGGTGACAAACCAAATTGCGTTTCAACTCAGGACTCTAGAGACAAGTTTCAATTAGCGCCTTTTTTGCTCACTGAATCCGCAACGTTAGATGCCATTGAGCAAGCTGCGCTTCAACTTCCTGGCGCCAAAACCGCGGTAAAAGAGGGCGATTACCTTCGGATAGAATGCACATCTAAAATCATGCGCTTCGTGGATGACCTCGAATTAAAAGTAGCAGGAGACAAACTGATTGTTCGCTCAGAGTCACGTGTAGGCTATTCTGACTTTGGCGTAAACAGAAAGCGCGCCGAACAATTACGAGAAAAGCTCACTCAAGCTAAGCTCATCAAATAGAAAACTGCTCACGGGGAGTGCTATACTCTCGGCCAACTAAAATATTTACCGAAAGAGAGTGTTATGAAAGTTGGTATCATCGGTGCGATGGAACAAGAAGTGACCATCCTGAAAGAAGCAATCACAAACTGCAAAACCGTAAATAAAGCAGGTTGTACGTTTTTCTCTGGTCAAATTAATGATGTAGAAGTAGTCGTACTACAATCAGGTATTGGTAAAGTTGCAGCTGCAGTAGGCACTACCATTCTTCTTGATGAATACCAGCCAGATGTTGTGATTAACACAGGCTCTGCTGGTGGCTTCGATTCAAGCCTAAATCTAGGTGATGTTGTTATCTCAACAGAAGTTCGTCATCACGATGCAGACGTGACAGCTTTTGGTTATGAAATTGGCCAAATGGCTGGCCAGCCTGCTGCATTCAAAGCAGATGAAAAGCTAATGGATTTAGCAGAAAAGGCACTAGCGCAAATGGAAAACACTCATGCAGTTCGCGGCCTGATCTGTACTGGCGATGCGTTTGTTTGCACCGCTGAGCGTCAAGAATTTATTCGTAAGCACTTCCCATCCGTTATCGCGGTAGAAATGGAAGCATCTGCTATCGCTCAAACTTGTCACCAATTCAACACGCCGTTTGTTGTTGTGCGTGCAATCTCTGATGTCGCTGATAAAGAGTCACCAATGAGCTTTGATGAGTTCCTACCGCTAGCAGCAAAGAGCTCTTCTGAAATGGTATTCAAAATGCTGGAACTCATTAAGTAAAAGACTCATTCATGGAAGAAGTTTTTCAGTCATTTTATGCCAACGGTGCGCTCCTTATTATGTGGGGCGCACTGCTCTTTCACCTTCTTTTACCAATCCCCCGTTCATCGCATCCCATCACTTTATGGCGAAAGTTAGCTGAGAACCTCGCCAACAAAGTAAACAATAATCACAGTTACTCACAGAGGCTGACCTCCGGCAGTCTTGCATTGGGCTTGATGCTATTGCCTTGCTTGATCTTGCTGATTGCCGTGGAGCCATTCGTTTGGCAAGTGCCTTTATACGAACTAGTGCTATTGATCATTGCTTTGGACTGGCGCAACAGCGAAGCCTTAACGAAACAACTCGTCACAAGTATGTCGAGAGAAGACAAAGCTCAGTGCCGACAATTACTAAGACCATACCTTAATCGCGATACTGACAGCCTCTCGATCATCGGCATAGGTAAAGCAAGCTCAGAAGCTATGATTATGGGATACAGCCGCAACGTAATCGGTGTGTTATTTTGGTACGCACTAGCAGGTGGTATTGGTGCGTTAATGTATCGACTAGCCACAGAGTTAGCTCGAGTTTGGTCCCCTAGCCGACGCCAATATTTGCCCTTTGGTAAACCTGCCGTTCAGCTGGTTGCCGCTCTGGATATTATTCCACTTCGTCTCTTTGCCATACTTTTAGCTGTAGGAAAGAACGTAAGCAATGTGCTTTCTGGTGTACAGCAACAAGCTAACTCTTGGCCACTACCCGGGCCTGCCTGGGTGTTGTGTACCATCGGACACAAACTACAACTCTCTTTATGCGGCCCTGCTATCTATCAAGGTATACGTGCGGAACGCGCAAAAATCGGTGGACGAATCGCCCCATCGGCTATTCACCTTTCACAAATACATACGCTGCTCGTTTGGCGAGTCTTCGTTTGGATAGCTATCCAAAGTCTGCTTTTAGGAATGATTTATCAAGGATTATGATGAATAAACTATGCTTCGCATTAACGCTGTTTGTTTCGACAGCGACCTTCGCTCAACCCGCTCAACGCATTGTAAGTTTAGCTCCGCATGCCACTGAAATTGCCTTTGCGGCAGGGCTAGGAGACAAGCTTGTTGCTGTCAGCGAAATGAGTGATTATCCAGAGCAGACAAAGCAGCTGGAAAGAGTCTCTAATTACCAAGGAATTAAATTAGAGCGCATTATTGCTCTTCAACCGGATTTAGTCATTGCTTGGCCGGCAGGAAACCCGGCAAAAGAGCTGGAGAAAATTAAACAGTTCGGCATTCCTATCTATTATTCCACTACTGGCTCACTGGAAGATATCGCCAATAATATCGAGCAGCTAAGCCAATACAGCGAAACCCCGCAAATAGGACAAAAGGCCGCTGAAGATTTTAGAACGCAACTGAATACACTAAAAGAGAAGTACAACACGCACGAGAAAGTTCGTTACTTTTATCAGTTGAGTGAAAAGCCTATCATCACTGTCGCCGGGAAGAACTGGCCAAGTGAAGTCTTTACTTTTTGCGGTGGTGAAAACATTTTCGCAGCATCCAGCGCGCCTTATCCTCAGGTCAGCATCGAGCAGGTCATCACTCGCCAACCAGAGGTTATTTTTACTTCTCGTCACGCAATGAGTAATGATGGTATGTGGGCAGAGTGGAGCAATGAGCTTCCCGCACTTAGAAATAAACACATCTGGTCTCTAAACTCAGATTGGATTAACCGCCCAACCCCACGCACACTAAATGCGATCACAGAAGTGTGTGAGCACTTTAAAAGCGTTCGTCAAAAACGCTAACGATTTCGTGGCAAATACCGTACAATTTCCGCCCATTTTTTCTCACACTATATAAAGGTACTAAGTAACATGGACTCCATGCTGCTTTATATGATCGATTTGTTCGGTACCGCTGTTTTCGCTATCTCTGGCGTGTTACTGGCGGGCCGTTTAAAAATGGATCCATTCGGCGTTATCGTTCTCGGCAGTGTGACTGCTATTGGTGGCGGAACAATCCGAGACATGGCGCTAGGTGCCACTCCTGTATTTTGGATAACAGATACTACGTACTTATGGGTGATATTTGTTACGTGTCTACTAACCATGCTCGTTGTACGCAGACCAAAACGGCTGTCATGGTGGGTATTACCCGTCTGTGATGCGATCGGCCTTGCAGTATTTGTAGGAATAGGTGTAGAGAAAGCCCTCGCTTACAACGCGTCTGGGATGGTCGCCGTGATCATGGGAGTCATTACTGGTTGTGGTGGTGGTATTATACGTGATGTGCTGGCTCGCGAAGTTCCTATGGTATTAAGAAGCGAAGTCTACGCTACGGCATGTATTATTGGCGGCATCTTCCATACGATGGCGGTAAACATGGGTTATGACCACTCAACGGCTTTACTCGCTGGTGTAATCTCAACGCTCATTATACGTCTCGGTGCTATTCGTTGGCATCTATCCCTGCCAACTTTCGCAATTAATCGTTAAACACAAATTACATGATTCGGTCATGGAGTCGACTGAGTGTCGGCTCCTCTCATTTATACTCATTTGATTCGCCAATTCTTGTACAATTCGCTAAATTATTTCAACCATTCCTAACTTTCATTAATTATTATGTTGCTTGAAGGTATTGAGACGTTACTTGTCCTCAGTAAAGAAAAAACCATGAGCCGTACGGGCAGCCAACTCTATATTAGTCAATCTGCGGTGAGTAAGCGCATTTCGAATCTAGAGAAGAAGTTAGGAAAAAAATTGATTGAGCCAAGTGGTCGGCACATAAAGCTGACCTCCGATGGCCTTGCGCTCATCAACACGATCGAGCCAACGTTCAATGAGTTAAGAGGTCAGATCTATGATCAGCAAGAAATAGAAGATACTTCTTTGATCAAGATAGACTGCTCTGAAACCTTAGTCGCTGGATACCTTAGTGTGATCATGGCAGAACGCTTTGCCCATGACCAGTACATACGAATATCGACCAATCATACACCACGCATTATTGAGAACGTCAAATCAGGTAAAGCGACACTGGGATTCTGTGCTGGTTATTTACCGCCTCATCATGGATTAATGAGCCTTCACCTCGCTGATGAACCTTTTTCAATCGTCAGTAGATACCCACTTTCGCAACTACCCAAAGCCATTTTGACCAATGACTTAACCAATCCTGCCAACACTTACCAACAAGCTATTTTGTCAAAATACGGAATTGAGCCTTTGATGGAAATGGATTCATACACTGCGGCAGCACAACTGGCTTTGGGCGGAATGGCTCCCGCTTTAATTCCTAAATCTATCCTGAAGACACTTAATATCACACCCAAATTCTGCTATGACTTTGAAGAACTAGGACAGTTAATTCGACCAATACATATCTGCTTGCGCCACAGCACATATCGCAGCAAACGAGTTAAAGCACTGACAAAATCCATTGCTGATGTTGTTGCCAAAGAAGTTTCGTTGCCATTAGCATCGACATCACAACAACTAGACAATTGAAGTAGAGTATAATGTAAAAGTGTATTTCATAGTCATTTTACAAAAACATAGTACTCACTTAAAAACCATCGAGAACTAAGTTCCTCAGAATAATGGTATCCATGACTTTCAGCATAAGACAGCAGCCACTCATTAAACATATAAGAAAACAAAAAGCTAGAAACTAATAAAACAAAACATAATTTAAAAAGCTTTTTAAGTTTTTCTTTATTTGGCTTTCTCTTAGTAGAAACAGTATAAATAGAAACATAAGAAAGCAAAGCAAATAAAAAACCGGATGAAAATAACTGAATATTCTGACCACCTAAGGATAAACTTTCCTGATCGGATGAAATTGCTCCAAAAAAATCCAACAAATCAGATACCGGAAGATAAATCACAAAATATGTACATATAGGAAATAGAATTGAACCTATAATAAATGTGCTATAATCTATTTCTTCATTTTTCATAATGAAAAACCACTATTTTTAAAGCTTTGCATCGCTCGGTATTGGTTTATTTTATCTTTCATCTCCAATTTTTCCACCTCTTCCTTTTGAGACCAAAATAGCATAATTTCCTTTTGGAACCTCTTTGTGAGGTTAAATTCTTCATCTATTTTACTAGCTGCAAAGCTGGCAACAACACCGACAAAAACAACCACAAACAGAGCTGCTGAACCACCAGCAGCGACAACACCTACAGAAACCATCGTTTTTAATGTTATACTAGCAACTAAAGCAGCCAAACCCACTTTAATAATGTCACTTGCTATAACTCCGAATAATTTAGCCAATACTCTTTTATTTGACTCTTTAAAGAAATACTCAGCTATTCTATAAGATGTGACAAAAATAACAGTAATAATTGCACCTTGCTTAACCGTCTGTAATGCCTTTTCTTTTCCTATAGCAAAACTTACAGCCATCGGTGGCGAAATCTTACCAGACAAAGCCATAACTTTTCTTTGTAAACTAGGTGTTCCTTTAATTACAATATGATTAAAACCACCATACTTCTCAACTGCAATAGGAGCTGCGCTACCTGACAAGGCTACAGCAACTCTACCTAAATACGCCAAATCATCTACAGTTGCATAGTAGTTTGCAATAAATTCTAACTTATCCTTTAAACTATTCCACCGAAGCTGTTCATGCTTAGGGATAAATTTACTAACCAATTTATCAAATTCATTGATAGAAAATGCATAACATTCTCTTTTTGACTGGGTATTATCTCGAGATATAATAGGATACATATAACCAACAATTAAATATTCTAAACTTAGCATTCTAACTTTATTAAATAAAAATTGTTTATTACTTTTTCATTTTAAGTACGATATCACACTATAATGAAATCATAGATATATCAGTATTTCTTTACATATAATTCATGAGTAGGCGTAGTTGAACGTAGAGAACGAGTTATAATACTGACAAAATCCATTGCTGATGTTGTTGCCAAAGAAGTTTCGTTGCCATGAGCATCGACATCACAATAACTAGAGGACGAATCCATTTTTGCCCTTTACTTACCACGACCTTCGCCCCTAACTGAGCACCAAGAAAACCGCCAACAGCCATGGTTAAGCCAAGCTTCCACACTGGCAACCCGGCTAAGATAAAAAAGAGTAGTGCCGCTATGTTTGACGTGAAATTGAGGATTTTTGTTCTAGCAGTGGCTTCGACCAAAGAAAAGTGACCCAGTGCAACAAAACAAACAGTAAAAATAGATCCAGTCCCAGGGCCAAAAAAGCCATCATAGAAACCGATCCCCCCACCAATGCATAGCGCAAACATCGCTTCAGATAACTTTGGTTCTCCATCGATTTTTCGCGTACTTGGCGCGAGTAAAAAATAGAGGGAAATGGCTATCAAAAGAACAGGGATCAAACTGGTGAGTACGCTAGCATCAATAAACTGCACAGCCTCGGCACCGATCGCTGCACCGATAAAAGTACAGAGTATCGCGAAACGCATTTCCTTTAGGCTGACAATACCGTTACGCACGAAATACCAGCTAGCAGAGAAACTGCCAAACGAACTTTGTAACTTGTTGGTTGCTAGAGCTTGAGTCGGACTCAACCCCGCTGCCAAAAGCGCAGGGAGCGTAATGAGCCCTCCCCCACCAGCCATCGCATCAATAAAGCCTGCGGCAGTCGCAACAAAAAATAGAGCCAACAAAATCTCAACCGTGATTTCCACTACACATCCTTTTTATTTAAAGAGGCATCAAAGAGGAAAAACGGTAGCACTTATTCACAAAACCACCAATGGAAAGTCAAGACACCAATCTATTCCTAATTTTCATCATTTAATAAATCTAGAAAATGACACATTAAAAACATCAATCACAACCAAATATAGAGCCTCACCTCAAGAGCCTCTTAATATTTTGATAGAAAAGGAAAGCGCTGTCTTAATAGGGAACGTCTAATCTGATAAAAACGAAAATAATGGATAACTTACTGACTCGACCATCCAGAAAAACAACAATTACACTCAAAAATCGAACAAATAGTGAACATCTCAATAAGTGTATGTTTATACTTGGCATTGACTATTGGTCTGACTATTAGCTTAAGCATTTGGAATGACTGGTTTTCTTTCACTCAACACATTGATCTAGATACGTACCTTCTTACATTGGGAGCTATTACAGTTGTTGTTGTATGTATTCCAAACATCCTGACAATAAGCAAAGGATTAAGTATTGCTGCAAAAATAAACTTAATCACTATCTCTTTTATCATTCTTACCTGCAGTATCAACTTTGTTGTAGCAAGTGGTAGTACTATTTCTTCATCTTTGGGAATATTGCTTGCCATAATTAGCTTGATGATCTTCAAAAGCAAAGCATACCAATCGTTCCTAGCACACTTTAATGCTCTTCATTTTAGAAAAACCTCAATATAAAAAAGCCCGCTCAAATGAGCGGGCAATGAGGTTGTCATGTAAGCCCTGATTAACGAGCTTACTGATTTTTATCTGTTACGCGTCTAGACTCGCTTTCACTTTTGCGTGTAGCTCTTGAACCGAAGTTACTGACGCTTTTGCGTCTGCAGTATGAGACATACATGTAGCGAACGCTGCGTTCAGTGTCGTTGTGTAGTTCACTTTCTCTGCCAGTGCGCCGCGACGTAGAACTTTCGAATCTTCAATCGCTTGACGACCAGCAGCCGTGTTTACGATGTAGGTGTATTCGTTGTTCTTGATACGGTCAAGAATGTGTGGACGACCTTCGTGTACTTTGTTTACCAAACGTGGGTTAATACCCGCTTCGCCCAGAATTACAGCAGTACCGTGTGTCGCATCCAACTGGTAACCCAGTTTCACTAGCTTAGAAGCTAGGTCAACAACACGCTCTTTATCGCCTTCACGTACAGACAGTAGCGCACGACCACCTTCAGGGTAAACCGCACCACAACCTAGCTCTGCTTTCGCGTAAGCTTCTGCGAACGTTGCACCAACACCCATTACTTCACCTGTTGAGCGCATTTCTGGGCCCAATAGAGGGTCAACACCAGGGAATTTGTTGAACGGCAGAA
Organism: Vibrio sp. M60_M70; assembly: GCF_037162085.1. Lineage (NCBI taxonomy): Bacteria > Pseudomonadati > Pseudomonadota > Gammaproteobacteria > Vibrionales > Vibrionaceae > Vibrio > Vibrio sp. M60_M70. The sequence goes on along the minus strand of NZ_JARLUL010000001.1, from coordinate 540,604 downwards.
CCACTTCTTTCACTGAGTAGTAAGGAGGGATAATCTCTTTAGTAAATCCTTGTGACTCTAGAGATTGACCCGCCATTACACGTGCAGCGATTTTCGCTAGAGGTGCACCTGTCGCTTTCGATACGAATGGTACCGTACGAGCAGCACGAGGGTTCACTTCGATTAGGTAAACGTCGTTGTCTTTCACAGCAAACTGCGTGTTCATCAAACCGCGTACACCGAGTTCGAACGCCAGCTTCTCAACTTGCTCACGCATCTTGTCTTGAATTTCCTGACTTAGCGTGTATGCAGGCAGTGAACATGCAGAGTCACCAGAGTGAACACCCGCTTGTTCGATGTGTTCCATGATACCGCCGATAACGACGCGTTCACCGTCACAGATAGCATCAATATCAACTTCGGTTGCATCATCCAAGAAACGGTCTAGTAGAACTGGAGACTCGTTCGATACGCTTACTGCTTCGTTGAAGTAGCGACGCAGGTCTTGCTCGTCGTATACGATTTCCATCGCACGACCACCGAGTACATAAGATGGACGAACAACTAATGGGAAGCCAATTTCTTTCGATTTTTCAACCGCCTGTTCCATCGTTGTTACTGTCGCGTTTTCTGGCTGAAGTAGACCTAGACGGTCAACAGCTGCCTGGAAGCGTTCACGGTCTTCCGCACGGTCGATAGCATCTGGGCTAGTACCAATGATTGGAACACCAGCCGCTTCTAGAGCACGAGCCAGTTTAAGTGGCGTTTGACCACCGTACTGAACAATCACACCTTTTGGTTTTTCAACGCGAGCGATAGACAGTACATCTTCCAGAGTTACTGGTTCGAAGTACAGGCGATCAGACGTATCGTAGTCAGTAGATACCGTTTCTGGGTTACAGTTAACCATAATGGTTTCGTAACCGTCTTCACGCAGCGCAAGTGATGCGTGTACACAACAGTAATCGAATTCAATACCTTGGCCGATACGGTTTGGACCGCCACCAAGAACCATGATCTTGTCTTTGTCTGTTGGGTTTGCTTCACACTCTTCATCGTAAGATGAGTACATGTAAGCCGTATCAGAAGAAAACTCAGCGGCACACGTATCCACACGTTTGTAAACCGGGTGAATATCAAACTGCTCACGAGCACGGCGAATTTCACTTTCAGCGACACCAAGCAGTTTAGACAAGCGCGCATCAGAGAAGCCTTTACGTTTCATCTGGCGAAGAACGTCTTTGGTCAAACCTGCGTAGCCGCCCGCCTTGACTTGCTCTTCGAGTTTTACGATTTCTTCGATTTGAACCAGGAACCAACGGTCAATTTGAGTCAAGTTGAACACGCCGTCAACTGACATGCCAGCTCGGAATGCATCGGCGATGTACCAGATACGCTCAGCGCCAGCTTCTTTAAGTTCGTGACGAATCTTAGTCAGTGCATCTGGTGCTTCTAAATCGACCATCTCGTCAAAACCAGTTGCGCCAACTTCTAGGCCACGAAGTGCTTTGTGAAGAGATTCTTGTTGGTTACGACCAATTGCCATTACCTCACCAACCGATTTCATCTGAGTAGTCAGACGGTCGTTTGCGCCAGCAAATTTCTCGAAGTTAAAGCGAGGAATCTTAGTTACGACGTAGTCGATAGTTGGCTCGAATGATGCTGGTGTTGCACCGCCCGTGATGTCGTTTTGTAGTTCGTCCAGAGTAAAGCCAACAGCAAGCTTCGCGGCAATCTTAGCGATTGGGAAACCTGTTGCTTTTGACGCTAACGCAGAAGAGCGAGATACACGTGGGTTCATCTCGATGATAACCATACGGCCATCTTTCGGGTTGATACCAAACTGTACGTTTGAACCACCTGTTTCAACACCAATTTCACGTAGAACGGCTAGCGATGCGTTACGCATTAGCTGGTATTCTTTGTCAGTCAGTGTCTGTGCTGGTGCTACTGTGATTGAGTCACCCGTGTGGATACCCATTGGATCAAAGTTTTCGATTGAACATACGATGATACAGTTGTCCGATTTGTCACGAACGACTTCCATTTCGTACTCTTTCCAACCGATTAGTGACTCATCGATAAGAAGTTCGTTGGTCGGAGATAAGTCCAGACCGCGACGACAGATTTCTTCGAACTCTTCTTTGTTGTACGCAATACCACCACCAGTGCCACCCATGGTGAACGATGGACGGATGATACAAGGGAAGCCAACCATATCTAAAACTTTGTAAGCTTCTTCCATGCTCTTCGCTGTATCTGCGCGAGGACACTCAAGGCCGATAGACTTCATCGCTTTATCAAAACGAGAACGGTCTTCCGCTTTGTCGATTGCATCAGCCGTTGCACCGATCATCTCTACGCCGAATTCTTCTAGTACGCCGTGTTTCTCTAAGTCTAACGCACAGTTAAGTGCAGTCTGGCCACCCATGGTTGGCAAAACTGCATCTGGACGCTCTTTTTCAATGATCTTGCGTACCACTTCCCATTGGATTGGCTCGATGTAAGTCGCATCAGCCATCTCTGGGTCAGTCATGATCGTTGCTGGGTTCGAGTTAACCAGAATAACTCGGTAGCCTTCTTCACGAAGTGCTTTACAGGCTTGTGCGCCAGAGTAGTCAAACTCACATGCCTGACCGATAACAATCGGACCAGCACCAAGAATTAGAATACTTTGAATGTCAGTACGTTTTGGCATTATCTACTACTCCGAATTAAGCGCTGTGTTTTTTGATTAGTTCGATAAAGTGGTCAAATAGCGGTGCCGCGTCATGTGGACCTGGGCTCGCTTCTGGGTGACCTTGGAAGCTAAATGCTGGCTTGTCTGTGCGGTGAATACCTTGCAAAGAGCCATCAAATAACGATACGTGAGTAGCACGTAAGTTTTCCGGTAACGTTGCTTCATCTGCCGCAAAGCCGTGGTTTTGCGAAGTGATCATAACAACGTTACGGTCTAAATCTTTTACTGGGTGGTTTGCACCATGGTGACCAAACTTCATTTTCACGGTTTGTGCACCTGACGCTAACGCAAGGATTTGGTGACCTAAACAGATACCGAAGATAGGTAAGCCTTTTTCTAGGAACACTTTTGTCGCTTCAATCGCGTAAGTACATGGTTCTGGATCACCAGGGCCATTTGATAGGAAAACACCGTCCGGGTTCATCGCAAGCACTTCTTCCGCTGACGTTTCAGCAGGAACAACCGTTAAGCGGCAACCGCGGTCAACCAACATTCGCAGGATGTTGCGTTTTGCGCCGAAGTCGTAAGCAACGACGTGGTATGGCAGCTCGCTGTCATCTTTCGCCTCTGGAAGTCCACCTTCAAGCGTCCACGAACCTTGTTTCCATTGATACGCTTCTTTCGTTGTAACTTCTTTCGCAAGGTCCATTCCTTTTAAGCCTGGGAATTCTTTTGCTTTCGCTAGAGCCAAAGCTTCATCTAGGTTATTACCCGCAACAATACAACCGTTTTGAGCACCTTTTTCACGCAAGATACGAGTGAGCTTTCGCGTATCAATATCAGCGATGCCAACGATATTTTGAGACTTAAGGTAATCAGAGAGGGATTGTTCATTACGGAAGTTAGAAGCGATAAGAGGAAGATCGCGAATCACAAGGCCTTGTGCATGAATGGAAGAGGATTCTTCATCTTCGGAAGTGGTTCCGGTATTGCCAATGTGAGGATAAGTAAGGGTGACGATTTGCTGAGAATAGGAAGGATCAGTGAGGATTTCTTGATACCCCGTCATCGAGGTATTAAAAACGACTTCACCAACGGAAATACCATCTGCCCCTATGGACACTCCGTGGAACACTGTCCCATCTTCTAGGACTAACAGTGCTAATTTACCCAAGACAACCTCCAGAATAAAAATGCAAAAAAAATAAATCAAACTGCAAACATGCCTTCCTTTACCTATAAAATCTACATAAATAGGTATTTCAGACAAATTGGCGGTATTCTAAAGTTGGACTGGAAATCTGTCAACCTACAATCAAAAATAAATTATCAATTTCTAGCGAGTAAGGTCATTTCGAATCAGTAAGGCTCAAAAAGATAACTTTTGAATGCTATTACATAGGGAGGGATAGAGGTTTAATGAATTTTACAAATTTGAACTTTTTATGGATCACAAAAAATTATGAGTTTTTAACGCAAACGTTCACCACGACAAAAATAGGAACACTTTTAACGGTTACACCCAAAAACAAAGCTAAAACAGATAAAAACACAACAAAAGTAAGTGCTAAAATCTTCTCTATCAGAATCATTTTATTTACAAATAATTCTATAGATATAAAAAAGCCGGCTAACGCCGGCGAATAATTATGTATTTAAAGTTCATTCAATCCCAAAACATCTGTCATGGTATAAAAGCCCGCAGGTTTAGCACTCAACCAAACTGCAGCCTTTACGGCCCCATTAGCAAACGTCATGCGATCAGTCGCTTTGTGCGTTATTTCCACTCGTTCCCCGATATCAGCAAACATAGCTGTATGCTCACCGACGATATCGCCAGCGCGAATCGTAGCAAAGCCGATCTCATCTTTTGTTCTTTCACCAGTAATGCCTTCTCGGGCATAGACAGCTACATCATTCAGCTTATTACCCATCGCACCAGCAATAGCTTCTCCCATTCCGACAGCGGTACCAGAGGGGGCATCAACTTTATGGCGATGGTGTGCTTCAACAATCTCGATATCACAGTAATCCCCCATCACTTTGGCCGCTTTCTCAAGAAGCTTAAAGACAAGGTTTACGCCTACAGAATAATTTGGCGCCATCACAACAGGCACTTGCTTGGCTGCTTCATCGATAAGATCACGCTCTGCATCGCTGAAGCCAGTCGTCCCAATCACAATGCTCTTACCGTATTTCTTGCACAACTCGAGATTCGCTAATGTGCTTACTGGAGCGGTGAAATCGATGATTACATCAAAATTATCGACGTCTTTAGCAAGATCATCCGTTAAGAGCACATCGAATTTACCTTCACCACAAAGTTCACCGATATCGACGCCGACGAGTGAAGACTCAGGTCGTTCTGATCCCGCGCTCACTGTCGCTTCAGGATTAAGGTGTGAAGCTTTAACCAAATTGCGGCCCATTCGGCCAGCTGCTCCTGCGATTGCAATACGAACCATTGCGCTTTCTCTCCTTCTCTGGATAACGAGGTTTGCTCTCGTTCTCTCGTTTCGCTTAATCTGTTTAAACTAACAACATACCGTGGTTACCACAAGCAAGTTCATCGAGCTTAAGCAAACTCTTTTACAACACGCTCCAAGATAGGTACGTTCGCTTCAGGAAAGGTGTAGTCGCCCAATTCGCTGATCTCAACCCAGCATCCTTCTTGACCTTCTCGACCGTAAGGCTCATTACTGAATTGAGATACTGTAATAAAATCAAACTTGAGTGATTTGTCTGGATAGTCGTATTCCAAGTGTTCAAAAGGGGCTTGCTCAATAACTTCAATTCCCACTTCTTCTTCGAGTTCTCTTGTAATAGCAAGCTCAATACTTTCTCCCGGCTCGACTTTGCCACCCGGAAACTCCCAAAACCCGCCTTTGTGCTTATCATCAGGACGCTTTGTAATAAAGATCTTTGATTTGTCTTGGTTAAAAATAATTGCCGCGACTATGTGAATTCTTTTCATGGGGATTCCTAACTCTCAAGACCGTTGTACTTTGCTATTGTGACAACGAGCTTCTACATCTCAAAAACTTTCTGACCTATCAAACTTATGGAATTTGATAGCCAAAGAATTTATTTAAAAAAAGAGTCGCCTAAGCGACTCTTTGATAAATAATCCGACTAACAGATTAGTCGATTTTGCCGTGGCACTGTTTGTACTTCTTGCCACTGCCACAAGGGCAAGGTTCATTACGACCTACTTTACGTTCATCACGTACCATTGGTTGATTTGAACCTTCTTCAGATTCTTCGCCTTCAGAAAGCGGATTTTGTGCTGCAGCGTGTTGCGCTTGCGCACGACGAGCGGCTTCTTCAGCTTGCGCACGACGCTGTTCTTCCATACGTTCAACTTCTTCTTGTTGCTGAACGCGAACACGAGATAGAACAGTAATAACGTCTGTTTTCAGCGCTTCTAGTAGACCCTCAAACAGTTCAAACGACTCACGTTTGTATTCTTGTTTTGGGTTCTTCTGTGCGTAACCGCGTAAATGGATACCTTGACGCAAGTGATCCATCGCAGCCAAATGCTCTTTCCAAAGCGTATCCAGAGTCTGAAGCATGACCGATTTTTCGAAGTTGCGAAGCACTTGTGCGCCCACTACTTCCTCTTTCTCTTTGTACACTTCAACGGCTAGGTTGATGATCTTTTCACGTAATGCTTCTTCGTAAAGCTTGTCGTCTTCTTCAAGCCATTGCTTCACTGGCGCATCAAGATCGAAGTCCGCTTTTAAGCGCTCTTGTAGACCTTCAACATCCCACATATCTTCTAGTGACTGTGGTGGAATGTACTCATCAATAACCGCTGTTAGCACATCTTCACGGTTTTGCTCGATCATGCCGCTGATGTCTTCAACGTTCATTAACTCGTCACGCAGTTCGTAGACAACCTTACGTTGATCGTTCGCTACATCATCGTATTCAAGCAGCTGCTTACGGATATCAAAGTTCCGACCTTCCACTTTGCGCTGTGCTTTTTCAATTGAGCGAGAAAGCATTTTCGATTCAATAGCTTCACCTTCTTCCATACCACTTTGAATAAGGCTCGCCATACGATCAGAAGTGAAAATACGTAGCAAAGAGTCTTCCATAGATAGGTAGAAGCGCGATGAACCCGCATCACCTTGACGACCAGAACGACCACGTAGCTGGTTATCAATACGGCGAGATTCGTGGCGCTCAGTACCGATGATATGTAGACCACCAGCTTCTAGCACTTGGTCATGCACCACTTTCCACTCTGCTTTAATCGCATCGATTTGCTCTTGAGTTGGGCTCTCTAAAGCTTCAACTTTTGATTGCCAGCTACCGCCAAGCACAATGTCCGTACCACGACCGGCCATGTTGGTCGCGATAGTTACCGCACCAGGCATACCCGCTTCAGCAACAATTTCCGCTTCTTTCTCATGGAATTTCGCGTTCAATACGTTGTGTTTGATCTTAGCCTTCTTCAATGCGTTAGAAAGAAGTTCTGACTTTTCAATCGACACAGTACCAACAAGCGTTGGCTGCCCTTTGGCAACACGCTCTTTAATATCTTCAATGATTGCCGCAAACTTCTCTGCTTCAGTACGGTAAACCACATCTGGCATATCGTTACGAATCATCGGCTTGTTGGTTGGGATAACCACCGTTTCCAAACCATAGATAGACTGGAATTCGAACGCTTCAGTATCCGCTGTACCTGTCATACCTGACAGTTTTTCGTATAAACGGAAGTAGTTCTGGAAGGTAATAGAAGCCAAAGTTTGGTTTTCGTTTTGGATCTTAACGCCTTCTTTCGCTTCTACTGCTTGGTGAAGACCTTCAGACCAACGACGACCTGGCATTGTACGACCAGTGTGTTCATCAACGATGACCACTTCGCCTTCATCAGTAACGATGTAATCAACGTTACGCTCGAATAACACATGAGCACGCAAAGCAGCATTCACGTGATGCAACATGCTGATGTTAGCCGGAGAGTAAAGTGTATCACCTTCCTCCATCAGACCGTTTTTCACCAACAGCTCTTCAACGTATTCTTGACCCGTTTCTGTTAGGTATACTTGCTTTGATTTTTTCATCAACAGTGTAGTGACCATCACCACGGTATTCTTCAGAGTCTTCTTTATCTTGCTTTTTCAGATGCGGGATCAAAAGGTTGATTCGAGTGTATAGCTCAGAGCTATCTTCAGCAGGACCTGAAATGATCAAAGGAGTACGAGCTTCATCAATTAGGATTGAGTCCACCTCATCGACAACTGCAAAGAAGCGATCACGCTGTACACGGTCTTCGCTACGGAAAGCCATATTGTCACGAAGGTAGTCAAAACCAAATTCATTGTTGGTTCCGTATAGAATGTCAGCTTGGTACGCTTCTTTTTTCTCTTGAGGAGGCATGTTTGGCACGTTTACGCCAACGGTCATACCTAAAAATTCAAATAGAGGGCGGTTCGTCTCAGCATCACGTTTAGCAAGATAATCGTTCACTGTTACGATGTGAACGCCTTTACCAGCCAGAGCATTTAAGTAAGCAGGAAGCGTTGCAGTCAGCGTTTTACCTTCACCTGTACGCATCTCCGCAATTTGACCCGCATTTAGAACCATACCACCGATAAGCTGAACGTCGAAGTGACGCATGCCGTAGACACGCTTAGATGCCTCACGAACCGTAGCAAAAGCTTCAGGAAGTAGTTTATCAAGAGTTTCACCTTTCTCTAGGCGCTCACGGAACTCAACCGTCTTTGCTTTTAACTCTTCATCACTTAGAGCTTCGAATGTTGGCTCGTAGTTATTAATTTCTTTTACAATTTTTCTAAGGCGGCGCAGTGTTCGGTCGTTGCGACTGCCAATCACTTTTGTCAGTAGCTTAGTTATCATTTTTCGTGAATCTCTCTTTAATCAGACCGTTCCCGATCTACTCATAATGCCTTCAGTCTCTGCCAGTTTGGAACTAAGAATACTGAGATAAATCATTTATCAAAGATATTGAGTTCAAACATCCATATTTCAAGGCTAAGTTTCGAAACAATGTGGCTTAGTGTAAGGATTTTTCATCGATACAACCATAAATAGACGTATTTGTTTGAAGCACTCTGAAGTTTTTACTCAAAGTGGTGACTGATTAGACGATATTGCATACCACAATATGTGTAATCTATTCAGAGCAGACTTTGCTTTTTACCTCGCTACATTGTAAAACTGAAGCGAAAGACGTTAATGTAAACTATACCTTGATAGAAAGCTGCTCTAGAATAGCTGATATCTCAACAAAATTAGATTTTACCTATGCGTGATCACCGTCCAACCTCGACTGAAGATGTTATTGCTGAATCACAGTTCAAGCAGATTCAAGAACATGCTGGAGAAATCTTACAGCTTAACCAAGCTTTGCAAGAGATCTTACCCACAGGGACGGCCGATCATTGCCGGGTGGCGAATGTTCGTAACGGCCACCTATTGATCGATGTTTCTAGTGCCGCGATCAAAATGAAGATCGATTACGATCGCCTCATGATCCTAAATAAACTTCGTACTCAAGGCTTTGCCAAACTGATGAGCGTTGAAGTGAGGATCAATCCATCATTATACAAAAATCGTTTCGAACAAGACGACAGACCTAAACGTCCACCATTAACAGAATCTGCAGCAAAGTCATTGATGACGATTGCCGACATGGCACCGCCTAAAATTCAAGAGCGTTTAAAGCGATTGGCCGATATGGCAGAAAAGAAAGACCGTAAGTAACCGTTATTTCAATATGCTGAAAAGCTCGAATGCTATTAATAAGCCCAAGATTAAAGCCAAATAGCAAAAAACCAGGCATAAGCCTGGTTTTTTATTAATTTTAATGCCGAGTATTTACGCAAGCACCATATTTGGTTCAGCGAATGCTACTGGTGAGCCGACTTCTTCTTCGAATGTAGTCCACTCCCAGGCTTCTTGATCAGCAAGAACAGCTCGCAGAAGTTGGTTGTTCAAACCGTGCCCTGATTTAAAGGCGCGAAATTCACCAATGATTGGGTGACCACACATGTAAAGGTCACCAATCGCATCCAACACTTTGTGAGTCACAAACTCATTTTCAAAGCGTAGACCTTCTTCGTTAAGAATACGGTAATCATCCAATACGATAGCATTATCGAAACTACCACCCAAAACTAGGTTTTGAGATTGTAGATATTCGATATCACGCATAAAGCCAAACGTACGTGCACGAGAAATTTCACGAACGAAGCCTTTTGAAGAGAAATCAAACAGCAAGCGCTGTTCGTCTGACTCAATAGCAGGGTGATTAAATTCAATTTCGAAGTCCATGCGGAAGCCGTTAAATGGTACAAACTCTGCCCATTTATCGCCATCTTCAAAACGAACTGGCTTTTTAATTCGGATGAAACGTTTTGGCGCATTTTGCGTTTCGATACCTGCTTGTTGTAGCAAGTATACAAATGGGCTAGCACTACCATCCATAATTGGAATTTCAGGTGCGTCTACTTCGACAATAATGTTGTCGATGCCCATACCAGCAAGTGCCGCATTCAAGTGCTCTACAGTTGAAATACGCACACCTTCGTCGTTTACCAATGCAGTACACAGCATGGTGTCGCGAACAGAAGCTGGATCAGCTGGAAAATCTACAGGTGGGTTTACATCTGTACGACGATAAATGATACCTGTATTTGCAGCAGCCGGGCGCAGAGTAAGCGTGACTTTACGACCAGAGTGGAGGCCCACACCAGTTGTTTTCACTATTTCTTTCAGAGTACGTTGTCTGATCATCTGCTTGCCTCTCAAAAATTTGCTACAAAACACGGCCGTCTGTAACGTCGACCGTGAATGCTACCATAATTTTGAGCCATGTCAAATTTATGGATTAAAGATTAATCAGCCTGACGACGCAAAAATGCCGGGATATCTAAATAACCACTTTCCTTCTCTTGCTTCGGAGCCGCAGAGCTTTGGCTCGACGATGCTGGAGAAGAAGAAACTGTATTTGTCGGCTGAGGAGTTACCTGTGGCTTCTCTTGCACTTGATTATTTTGCAAGGTTTGTGCCGGTTTCTCTTCAGCTTGCGTTGCCGCCGCTTGCTGTTGTGGTTGAGCCTGCGGCGTCGGAGCCACTTTCGCTTTACCACCCGCAACTAGCGTAATATCTGGCTTTTTCTCATTGCCAATACCTGTCGCTACAACTGTTACGCGGATTTCATCAGTCATATCTGGATCTAGAGAAGTACCGATAACAACAGTTGCATTGTCAGAAGCAAATGCTTTCACTGTATTACCAACCGTCTCAAACTCGTCAAGACGCATATCCAGACCTGCAGTAATATTGACAAGAACACCACGAGCGCCCGCTAGATCGATGTCTTCCAAAAGTGGGCTAGAAATTGCCATTTCAGCCGCTTCTTCAGCACGATCTTCGCCTTTAGCAATACCGCTGCCCATCATCGCGTGACCCATTTCAGACATTACTGTCCTTACGTCCGCAAAGTCGACGTTGATCATGCCAGGGCGAGTAATTAGCTCTGCAATGCCTTGAACTGCGTTCTTAAGAACGTCGTTCGCACTTGCAAAAGCTTCTAGTAGCGTGACACCACGGCCAAGTACTTTAAGCAGCTTTTCGTTTGGAATCGTAATCAAAGAGTCAACGTGCTTAGACAGCTCATCGATACCTTGCTCAGCGAACGCCAAACGCTTTTTGCCTTCAAAGCTGAACGGTTTTGTCACGACCGCGACAGTTAGAATGCCAAGCTCTTTAGCTACTTCAGCAATAACAGGTGCTGCACCAGTACCTGTACCGCCACCCATACCAGCTGCGATAAACACCATATCGGCGCCAGTTAGGGAATCTTTAATTCTATCTCTGTCTTCGAGAGCTGCGTCACGGCCAACCTGTGGATTAGCACCTGCACCCAGACCTTTGGTGATATCGCCACCGATCTGAATAACATTGCCAACGCTTGTCTTACGAAGTGCTTGCGCATCAGTGTTGACGCTGATGAATTCCACACCTTCGATGGATTCACGCACCATGTGTTCAACGGCGTTACCACCGCCGCCACCAACCCCAACGACCTTGATTACTGCATCGTCAGACATTTCCATCATCGGTTCAAACATGTGTTGTCTCCGTTTATCCTGCAACTCAGGTTAAAACTCTTTTTGTATCCAGTTACGCAATTTATCGAAAAAGCCAGTAACAGATGAGCGTTTAGGTTCATTATAATCGCTATCGTCGCTAGACTGCATGTCTCTTGCGTAATGAAGTAATCCAACTGCCGTAGAATGGTACGGCTCTTTTACATAGTCAGTTAATCCGCTGACTTCGAGCGGTTTGCCGACCCTTACTTGATTGCGGAATACGCGTTCCGCACATTCTATCACTCCGTCCATTTGCGCAGCACCGCCGGTGAGTACAACTCCCGCAGCTAGATGGTGCTTTATACCCTCTTCGCGCAATTTCGCTTGTACAGAGTCAATAGTTTGGTTAACCAGTCCCATAAGCTCAGAGTAGCGTGGCTCAATCACTTCTGACAACGTTTGACGTTGCAGACTACGTGATGGTCGCCCACCTACGCTTGGTACATTAACCGTGTCATCCTTACTGACCAGTTCACTCAAAGCACAGCCATATTTGACTTTTATTTCTTCAGCATCGCTCACTGGCGTACCAAAAGCAAAAGCAATATCGCTGGTTACAGCATTTCCTGCGTACGAAAATACTTCTGTGTGACGTAACGCACCGCCAGTCCAGATGGCCACATCCATCGTGCCGGCGCCAATATCCACCACACAAACTCCAAGCTCTCTTTCATCCTCGGTGATTACTGCATTACTTGCAGCAAGCCCAGAAAATACGAGTTGCTCTACTTTAAGGCCGCATCGTTCTACCGCCTTAATAATATTGCGCGCCATGTCATTATGGCATGAGATAAGGTGGACACTTACTTCCATTCTTACCCCAGATAAACCAAGCGGATTTTTGATTCCCTCTTGATAATCAATGGTGAACTCTTGCGGAATCACATGAAGGATTCGCTGTTCATCACCAATTTTAATCGATTTTGCGGTATGGATAGCGCGATCCATGTCTTCTTGAGACACTTCTTCATCTGAAATCGTGCCCATACCTTTTTCAATTCGGCTTGCGATATGCTTACCAGACAACGAAATGAAGACTCGGCTGATTTGGCACTCGGCCATCAATTCAGCTTGATCAATTGCACGTTGTACTGATTTTACAACCGACTCCAAGTCATTCACGCCACCTTTATCCATGCCACGTGAAGGGCTACTACCTGCGCCAATAATATTAATTTGACCGTCTGGTAGAACCTCACCCACTAGAGCCGATACGGTTGCAGTGCCTATATCAAGACCAACAATAATGTTGTCATCAGCGGCCTTAGTCATCTGTACTCTCTTCTAACTCTTGTTCAGGAAACCAACCAACTGCGGCTCCTGTATCGTACCTAAGATCGATATAACTGATTCTTTGCGTGTCACTGCCAAGCTTGTTATAGAGCTTAAAAAATCGCTCTATACGCTCAAGAAGAGACTCTTTACCGAGCTCTAATCGAATACCGTTATCAAGGATGATTTGCCAAGCTCGTCGCTCGTTTAATACCAGAGACGATATCGCTAAACCCAATTGCTGAAACTTAGGACTCAAATCACGGTAAGTCTGTAAGACTTCTGGTCCGCTGTCTTTGGGTCCGTACAGTTTCACTTTTTCTTCTTGTAACAGAGCCACATCGCCATCAAAAACAAACCCATTTTTATCTAACAGTTCGTTGCCATTCCAAATGGCTTCAGGTTGATGCTCTGTCAAAAAAACTTTTACTGTATCAGGCCACTGCTTTCGGATTGCGGCATGCGCCACCCATGGCAGAGCTTCGACACTTTGCTGTAATACATCAATATCCTGAGACATAAATGTACCGATGTGATCTATTCGACTAAATGCAGCCTGCACATCGTCAGCTTGGACATACTCCAGTTTTCCCTGAAGTACTATTTTGGAGAGAGGTAACCTTTGGTCATCCCACATCCAACTGATCGCCGAGTACAAAACAGAACTAATTAAGGTCACAACCACAACGAAAAATAACGCACCCAAGATTTTCTCTTGGCGACCACGGTTATTATCCGTGTTTGGTCGCTCGTCATTCAGTGCAATATTCAACAACGTCTTCGTTTCCTGACTTTTGTCGTGTACTTTTTACCCACATAATTACGCAGAGGTAAAAGTCTTGACTTTAACCTTGGGATTATACTGAGCTCTTGTAAACTATCAAACACTGATAGCAATAAATCACAATGATATTGACGCAAAATCGAGATCTGAGTCTTTATCTGTCCTTCGCGCCAACAATCTGTGTTAACCAAGCATCTTGTTTATATTTAATTCAAGACCTGCCAGTTGTTTCGCCACTTTACCAACATCACCCGCGCCTTGCGTTAAGATTAGGTCGCCGTCTTGTATAACGTTAGCTAAAACTGAAGGTAATTGCTCGATTTCTGGAACAAAAATCGGATCTACCTTACCTCGGCTGCGAATTGTGCGACACAATGAACGTCCATCAGCTCCTGCAATTGGCTTTTCACCTGCGGCATATACATCCAACATGATTAATACATCAACTTGCTCTAGCACATTCGCAAAGTCATCGTACAGATCACGAGTACGGCTATAACGGTGTGGTTGGAAAATCATAACGAGACGTTTATCTTGCCAACCGCTTCGCGCAGCATTAATGGTCACATCAACTTCTGTTGGGTGGTGTCCGTAATCATCCACTAACATGGCATGACCATTACCAGTATCAAACTCGCCAAGGTGATCAAAACGTCGTCCCGTGCCTTGCGTACCGGCCATTGCTTTTAGAATTGCATCGTCTTCAATGTCATCTTCAGTAGCCACTGCAATCGCAGCCGACGCATTAAGTGCATTGTGACGACCTGGAATGTTCAGAGTGATATCTAGGTTGGCACGCCCTTTACGTACTACCGTAAATTTGCCTTGCTGACCTTCTTGACGATAGTTTTCAATGCGTACGTCAGCATCTTCGGAGAAACCGTAAGTAATCACTTGACGACTAATACGTGGGATTAACTCTCGAACCACAGGATCATCAATACAAACAATAGCTTGGCCGTAGAACGGTAGATTGTGTAGAAAATCAATGAAGGTTTGCTTTAACGTTTCAAAGTCACCACCATAAGTATCCATATGATCGGCTTCAATATTGGTGACGATACTTACCATTGGTTGCAGGTGCAGGAATGACGCGTCGCTCTCATCCGCCTCAGCAATTAGAATACGACTCGAGCCTAAACGAGCATTTGTACCTGCGCTTTTCACCAAGCCGCCGTTTACAAACGTTGGATCAAGACCGGCTTCAGAATAAATTTGTGTCACGAGTGCCGTCGTCGTCGTTTTACCGTGCGTGCCCGCAACGGCAATACCATGACGGAAGCGCATCAATTCAGCCAACATCTCTGCGCGGCGTACGATTGGGATACGTAACTCACGTGCCGCCATCACTTCTGGGTTTTCTTCGTTGATCGCCGTTGACACAACAACCACACTGGCTTTTTCTACATTGCTCGCTTGATGGCCGATAAATACGGTTGCACCTTTTGATACCAAACGCTCTGTCACTGGGTTCTCTGATAGGTCAGAACCTGTGATTTGGTAGCCTTCGTTCAACAGCACTTCTGCAATGCCGCTCATGCCCGCACCACCAATACCGATGAAGTGGATGGATTTCACGCGGCGCATCTCTGGCACCATGGCGCGAATCTGAGCTAAGTCTTGTGTATGTCGGATTGTCATCAATTCTATTCTCAATAATTCGTTAACGCTTTTCGGTCAAAGCGACAATGGCTTGTGCGACAACTCGGTCGGCATTCAATTTAGCAGCGCCACGCGCTTGCTCAGCCATCGTAAGTAAAGCTTGGCGATCCAATTGTTGGATCTGCTGAGTCAGAGACTCAACGGTTAAATCTGGTTGTTCAATCATTTTCGCTGCGCCGCATTCTACTAGATGATCGGCATTCAGTGCTTGTTGGCGATCTTTATGCATAAAAGGAATAAAGATCGCACCAACGCCAGCAGCAGAAACTTCAGAAACGGTTAACGCCCCTGAACGACAAACTAAAAGGTCAGCCCATGCATAAGCCTCTGCTACGTCGTCAATGAACTCTGTGACTTCTGCATTTACCACACCATTAGCTTGGTATGCGGCGTTCACTTCTTCGGCGGAACCTTTGCCCGCTTGATGACGAATACAGTAATCACCGCCCAACTTTGCCATCACTTCTGGCAGAGTTTGGTTAAGAATGCGTGCACCTTGGCTACCGCCCATCACCAGAATACGAATTGGGCCTTGGCGATCTTGCATTCGCTCTGCAGGCGCTTCTAATCTTGTTAGGTCTTCACGAACTGGGTTACCAACCACTTCGGCATTTGGAAAAGCGCCCGGGAAAGCCTGAAAAACCTTCTTAGCGATTTTCGATAACCATTGGTTCGTTAAACCTGCTACTGCATTTTGTTCATGCAGAACAACAGGAATACCGCTCAACCAAGCCGCAATACCACCGGGACCACTCACATAACCACCCATACCTAACACGGCATCGGGCTTCCAATGCTTCATGTGCGCGCGAGCTTGCATGATGGCATTAATAATTTGAAATGGAGCTGCAAGCAGACGCTTTACGCCTTGACCTCGTAACCCTTTCACTTTGATAAAATCGATTTCAATGCCATGTTTTGGCACCAAATCCGCTTCCATTCGATCCGCCGTGCCTAACCAACGGATCTCCCAACCTTGCTCTTGCAGCTGTTTTGCTACAGCTAACCCTGGGAATACGTGACCGCCAGTACCACCAGCCATCACCATCAAACGTTTATTTTGTTTCATTAGTTTGTTGTTCTGATTGTTGTTGCTCGCGTTTCAAGCGGCATTCGTAATCGATACGCAGCAATATGGACACTGCGACGGACATAATAATCAGACTGGAACCACCATAACTGATTAGCGGAAGTGTTAAACCTTTGGTTGGCACGATACCAGCTGCAGCACCAACGTTCACCAAGGTCTGGAACGCAAACCAAATACCTATACCGAAAGCCAGATAACCGCCGAACATTTCGCCTTCTTCAAACGCACGCTTGCCTATGTAAACCGCTTTTAGCACTAAGCTAAAAATCAACATTAAGACCAACACAACGCCCACGAAACCAAGCTCTTCAGCAAGTACCGCAAACACAAAGTCGGTATGCGCTTCTGGTAGATATTCCAGTTTTTGAATTGAGTTACCGAGACCTTGACCGAACCATTCACCACGACCAAACGCCATCAAAGACTGAGTCAACTGATAGCCACTACCAAATGGGTCTTCCCACGGGTCAAGGAAGGAGGTTACTCGTCGCATACGATATGGCTCGACGAGAATCAAGCCTACCACAGCGCCGATACCTGCCACCATCAACGCGAGAAACTGAGTCAGTTTTGCGCCTGCGATAAAAAGCATGCCAAACAGCGTGACCAACATTACGACGACCGTCCCCAAGTCTGGCTGACCAAGTAGCAATACTGCGAAGAAGGCAAACACCATGATTGGCTTCATAAAGCCACCAAAGAAGGTTTGTCGTACTTCGTCTTGCTTTCGAACTAAGTAACCAGACATGAAGATAAACAGCGATAGCTTCGCGACCTCTGCTGGCTGAAGGTTAAACAGCCCAAGGGGAATCCAACGAGACGCACCATTAACCGACTTACCCGCCAAGAGCACGATGATCAACAGTGCAAAAGAAGCCCAAAGTAAGTAGTGGCTTTTCTTAAACCACTCTTGCAAAGGCACTTGCAAAATAACAGCGGATGTCCCTAACGCCAGCACGAGAAACGTCGCGTGACGAAACATAAAGTGAAACGGCTGTTCCGTTAATCGAGAGCTGATTGGAAATGATGCAGAGGTTACCATGACTAAACCAGTCAACATCAAACCCAGTGCAATCCACACTAACTGACGATCAAACATCGCCTCTGGGGCTGGATGCTTGAGCCAATTGCCAATACTGCGTTTAACGTTACCTAAACCCACGAAGTGTGTAACCTTTAATTATGCATATTTCTGAGCAAGAGCAGCGAAAGCATCACCTCTTGCCATAAAGTTGTCGAATTGATCAAAGCTAGCACATGCAGGAGACAGCATCACCATATCACCTGGTTTTAACTGCGAAGATACTTGTTGAATCACATCTTCCATAGTGTCGAAACGTATTGCAGATTCATGCAGTGGCATAAATTCATCGCCATCAGCGCCAAAGCAACACAGTTGCAAGTTAAGCGTCGCGAAGATCGGTTTTAATGGCGAGAAGTCAGCACCTTTGCCAACACCACCAACGAGTAAGTAGAGCTTGCCTGTCGATTCCAAACCAGATAGCGCAGCCATAGTGCTGGCAATATTAGTTGCTTTAGAGTCATTCACCCATTTGACGCCTTGATTATCCGCAACCACCTGGCATCGGTGTGTCAGTCCCGTGTAATTTTTAAGTGCATTCAATGCGTTGTGATAGTTTACGTCCGAAGCTTTTAATAGCGCTAAAGCAACCAGAGCATTAGATAAGTTGTGTTTACCAACCAACTTAAGTTCATCACTTGCGACCACTCGTTGACCATGATCGAGCAGCCAAGTGCGATTGCCATCCACCTCGAGACCAAAGTCCTGATTGTCGCTGCCAAATGTCACCAATGGCATCTCTGCATCTGGGAAGGTTTCTTGATCATCACGGTTCACTACCGCAAGAGCAGCGTGGTCAAAAATACGCAACTTAGCTTGTCGATAGTCAGACATGCCTTGATAACGGTCCATATGATCTTCAGAAAGATTCAGAAACGCAGCGGCTTTGAGCTTTAAGCTTGACGTCGTTTCTAACTGGAAGCTCGAAAGTTCAAGCACATACAGGTCTGCGTCTTGTTCTAACAAATCCAGTGCAGGAACACCAATGTTACCACCAACGCCCACATCCAAACCTGCAGCCTTAACCATCACACCTGTGAGGTCGGTGACTGTGCTCTTACCGTTTGAGCCCGTAATCGCAATCACTGGTTTCTGCACCGCCCAGGCGAATAACTCAATATCACCAACTACTGTCGTGCCTTTTGCTAATACGGCTTGGATCTCTGGTGTCGCTAGCGCAATACCAGGGTTGGTCACGATAAGATCAGCGTCAGAAAGCCAGTCTGTATTCCAACCACCACTATGCAGTTGAACATCTTCCGGCAAACGCTCTGCACCCGGAGGGTTTACGCGAGTATCAATGACTTTGACCACAAGCTGTGGCTGATTTTTTCTTAGGTGTTTAACGACAGAGAGCCCGGTAATACCGAGCCCTACGACGACAACACTATGTATGTTTTGCCAACGTTCCATATTTGATCACACTGTAAATCTTGTTCTTGGAAAGTGCGATTAACGCACTTTCAATGTCGCAAGACCAATCAGAACAAGAACCATAGAAATAATCCAGAAACGCACGATTACGCGAGGTTCTGGCCAACCTTTCAATTCGTAGTGGTGGTGAATAGGTGCCATACGGAAGATCCGCTGACCACGCAGTTTGTATGAACCCACCTGTAGAATTACCGACAGCGTTTCCATCACAAACACACCGCCCATGATCACCAACACCAACTCTTGACGAACGAGAACAGCAATAGTGCCTAACGCGCCGCCAAGCGCTAGTGAGCCGACATCACCCATGAACACTTGTGCTGGGTACGTGTTAAACCACAAGAAACCAAGGCCTGCACCGACGATTGCTGTACATACGACAACCAACTCAGAAGCATGTGGTAGGTATGGAATATGAAGGTATTCAGAGAAGTTAACGTTACCCGTCGCCCATGCAATAACCGCGAAGCCTGCAGCAACAAGAACCGTTGGCATGATTGCCAAACCGTCTAGACCATCGGTCAGGTTAACCGCGTTACTCGTACCGACAATCACAAAGTAAGTCAGGATAATGTACATCAAACCAAGTTGCGGCATGATGTCTTTAAAGAATGGCACCACGAGCTGAGTGGCTGCAGTGTCTTTACCGTAAGCGTACAATGCAAAAGCCACGACAAACGCGATCAACGATTGCCAGAAGTACTTCCAACGCGCGATCAAACCATCGGTATTTTTTCGCACCACTTTACGATAATCATCAACAAATCCGACTGCACCGTAGCCAAGCAAGACCGTCAATACCGCCCATACATATGGGTTGGATAAGTCAGTCCAAAGCAAGATTGTGATTGAGATGGCCGCTAAGATCATGATACCGCCCATCGTTGGAGTACCACGCTTACTAAAGTGAGATTCAGGACCTTCGTTACGTACTACCTGACCAATTTGCAGCATTTGCAAACGCTTGATCATGATTGGTCCCATCCATAATGACAGACCCAGAGCGGTTAATACGCTTAGAATTGCTCGAAAAGACAAGTATTCAAACAATCGAAAAAAAGACAGGTATGGCTGTAGCAGCTCGGCAAGCCAAATAATCATTAATAATACTCCTTCAAAGCAGCAGCGACTTCAAACATACGTGCACCGTTCGCTCCTTTCACCAAAATCGTATGGTTTTCAGGAACGGCTTGGTCTAGATGCTGCTTGATGTATTCAATCATCTCTTGGTGCGTCTCAAAATGAATGCCTTGGCAAAGCTCACTGATCACCTTGGCGTCTGCACCATATGTGAGAACATGTTCAAATTTTTGTGGGGCAGCATGTTCCCCGACTTGACGATGAAGTGCAAGACTTTCCTCGCCCAATTCCGCCATATTACCTAAAATCAGCCAGCGCTGACCTGGGAAAGCAGCCAATAAGTCAACCGCCGCTTTCATGGCTGGCACGCTTGCGTTGTAGCTGTCATCAATCAATTTGATTTTTTCGCTCAGCGCTTCAACCTCGACGCGACCTTTCACTTTGTTTAAATGTTTAAGGCCAGCGCGAACCTCTTCTAATGTGGCGCCCATTTGTAACGCAATAATAGAAGCTGCGATTGCATTCGCCACGTTGTGTTGACCTATAATACCCAGAGACAGTTCAATTTCTTGTGAGCTTGCTGCGATATGTAGGTTAAAGCTGGCCTCTCCCGCGGCATTCATCACGATATTTGATGCATAGTAATCAGCCGCAGAATTACTTTGTGAGAAGGTGATAACTTCCTTATCCGCCAGCACGCTTTCCCACTTTGTTTCGCCATTGCTGTCTAAATTGACAATCGCAATACTACCTGCAGCAAGACCTTGGTAAATTTCACCTTTGGCTTGTTTCACGCCATCAATAGAACCGAAGCCTTCAAGATGCGCGGCGGCTACATTATTTACTAACGCGATATCTGGTTTTACTAACTGCGTTGTGTAAGCAATTTCACCGATATGATTAGCACCAAGCTCAATCACGGCATAATTGTCATCCTGCTGTGAGCGCAATAACGTCAACGGAACACCAATATCATTATTGAAGTTACCTGCAGTAAACAGCACTTTGCCTTTCAATTGCAGAATGCTCGCGACCATTTCTTTGACGGTCGTTTTACCACAACTGCCTGTGATGGCAACGGTAGGTGTTTGGCAAGTTTGATGCACCCAAGAGGCTAACTCACCCAGTGCCATTTTGGTGTCCGACACCACGACTTGTGGCACATTCACATCTAAACGTTTTTGTACGAGTAAAGCACCAGCGCCTGCATCCACCGCTTGCTGGCAAAAGTTGTGCGCATCAAAGCGCTCACCCACCAGCGCAACAAATAAAGCACCGTTGTCAATCGCTCGTGTATCAGTAGAAACCGCGTCGATAAGTAGATCATCGCCGAATAGCTCACCGCGAGTGGTGTTGGCAATTTGAGATAACGTTACTTTGATCATAAGGACAATCCTAAAAGCTGCATAGCGGACTCACGGTCGGAGTAATGAATCGTTTCGCCATTCCGAATTTGATAATCTTCGTGGCCCTTACCCGCTAACAAGATGATGTCGTTTGGCGAAGCATTCTCAACCGCATAAGACAGTGCTTTGAAACGATCATGCTGCACAATCGCTTCGGCAGGTTTTGACAGCCCGGATAACATGTCTTTTACAATCTGAACCGGATCTTCACTGCGTGGGTTATCGTCAGTCAACACCACTCTGTCGCCTAGACGCTCTGCAATTTCCGCCATCATTGGGCGCTTACCTGCATCGCGATCGCCTCCGCAACCAAAAATAGCCCACAGCTGCCCCTCACAGTGAACTCGTAAAGCTTGCAGCGCTTTTTCTAAAGCATCAGGAGTATGGGCATAATCGACCACGACTTTGGCACGGTCCTCTGTCTGGAATAACTCCATTCGGCCGAGTACAGGTTGCAACTGACCTGCGGTTTCGAGTAACGCTTGTTTATCCTTACCCAAGCTTAATAAGGTCGCAAAAGCGAGCATTAAGTTGGTTGCGTTAAACTCACCAATCAGTGGCGCGTGCAATTGACCTGAGCCAAATTTACCATCGAATTGGATAGTAATCCCCGACTCCGCGTAACGGACATCTGTCGCCCAAATTGCGCTTTCAAACTCAGTGTTCGGTTTGAGTGACACCGCAATCGCATTGCTTAACTGCGTCGCCCATGCATGACCGACCTCATCATCGATATTGATAATGGCACGTTCACATTGATGTTGTGTAAACAACCCCAGCTTTGCATTGGCGTACTCTTCCATCGTGCCATGATAATCTAGGTGATCACGACTTAGATTAGTAAACACACCCGCCGCAAACGACAACGCCTTGACACGGCCTTGCGTTAAGCCATGAGAAGAGACTTCTAGCGCGGTGTATGTGGCGTGTTGCTTTGCGAGAGAGGAGAGCGTTTTCTGAATTTCTACAGCATTCCCTGTTGTATTCGCGGCTTGCTGTAAATTGTCGAGAAAACCATTTCCCGTCGTGCCCATCACTGCCGCTTTGTGGCCAAGTAGCTCTAGCCATTGTGCAATTAGCTGAGTAATGGTGGTTTTGCCGTTGGTGCCGGTGACACCAATCAAATCCATATCTGGGTAAGCATAGAGCTTTCCAGCGATTGCAGATAAACGTTGATCCAACGTATCGAGGTAAATAACGGGAACGTCATCGATGATTTCCACCGTGCCGTGTGCTTTTACCTCACAGGCTTGCGCTAGAACCGCATTGGCGCCTTGCTCAATGGCAGAAGCAATGAAGTTACGCCCATCCACAATATGGCCAATCACCGCAACAAACGTGGTTCCAGGCTGAACTCTTCGGCTGTCGAGCTCCAATTCAGAAACAAGAACGGACGATAAGCTGGGGCAATCCACCCAAGGGAAAGCAGCACGTCCATACTGATGGCTTTAGTCATATTTGTTCTCCGAGCTTTGGCTCAGGTTTTCTTAATTTTGTTTGCTCAGTAAGCCACTCGGCTTACTGCTGGAATTTGTTTTCGTCTGGTGCAACATTGAGTATTTGTAGCGCGCCTTTCATGATTTCAGAGAAGACAGGAGACGCTACCGAACCACCATAGTAATCATCACCTTGAGGCTCGTTTACGATCACAACCAATGCAATTCGCGGATCGCTAACCGGAGCAAGCCCTGCCGTATAAGTGATGTACTCATCGCTGTATCCACCTGCAGACGCTTTACGTGAGGTACCTGTTTTGGCTCCCACTCGATAACCAGGAACTGCCGCTCGACGAGCTGAGCCTCCTTTTTGGGTTACGGTTTCCAGCATGTCCAAGACCTGGCGTGCGTACTTTGCACTCACTACTTGGCGCGACATGTCATGATCATTGCTTTCGATAATATGGATTGGCTCGTATTTGCCGAGATTTCCAAGCGTCGCATAGGCATGCGCTAACTGGATTGGCGTTATCGATAGACCATAACCAAACGCAATCGTGGCACGTTCAATAGGAGACCATCGTGTTCGTGTCGGGAAGATACCAGTCACTTCCCCAACGAGGTTCAGACCAGAAAGCTCACCAAAGCCCACAGAGCTGTACAGACCGAGCAGCGCCTCTACTGGCATTTGCATTGCCAGCTTCGTCACACCGATGTTACTCGATTTTTTGAGGATCGTGGTCAAGCTCGCTTTACCCACGCGGGATACATCTCTTACTCGGCTACCACCTAAACGAAGTACACCATTACCGGTATCTACGATGGTATCTTTATCGGCTACCCCATTTTCTAAGGCGGCTAAAATAACGAAAGGCTTAATGGTAGAGCCTGGCTCCATCGAGTCCGTGATCACTCGGTTACGCATTTTATAGCTTTGCCAGTCGCTACGATTGTTAGGGTTGTAGGAAGGCGCATTCACCATGGCCAATACGGCGCCGGTTTTCACGTCCAACATAACAACGGAGCCTGACGTGGCGCGATGGTCCGCAACAGCTTGTTTAATAGCACGATAAGCAATCGCCTGTAGGCGCTGGTCGATTGTCAACTGGAGTGACTTACCTTCTTGCTTGTCTTGCCACGCAATGTTTTCTACGACGCGACCATAACGGTCTTTACGAATGGTTTTCTTACCTGCGGCGCCAGTAAGCCACTCATCGTAGCTACGCTCAACACCCTCTAGACCATGCCCATCAATCCCCGTCACCCCAACTAAGTGAGCACTAACCTCACCGGCAGGATAGTAACGACGAGATTCTGACTTAAGACCCACACCAGGCAGCTTTAGCTCACGAATATAGTTCGCCATGGCTGGACTCACTTGGCGCTGCAAGTAAATAAAGCGGCGCTTTTCATTGTGCTTGATCTTGTCTATCAACCCTTGTCGGTCAACACCAAGAACATCCGCTAATGCATACCAACTCTTGGTCTGGCTTAAGGCATTTTCTTTAAATATCGTCGCGGGATCCGCCCAAACGGCCTCAACAGGCACACTGACAGCGAGCGGCTCACCATTTCGGTCCGAAATAATACCGCGTGCAGAAGGAATGGATTTCACACGAACCGAGCGTAGGTCACCTTGTTTAATCAGGTTATCCGGTTCAATGATTTGAATATAGGCTACGCGCGCCACCAAAAGTGCAAATGCACAAAAGACAAAAAACAGTAATAGATGGAAGCGCCAACGAATCAGAAAGGATTCTTCAACCGCCACTTTCACTGCTTTTTTCTCGGTTTTCGTATCCCCCGAAGCGTTTTTTTCTTTCGCGACAGGTTTACGCTTGTTGCTTGGTTTCGTGTTGGTTTTCTTTCTAATCATTTGAGCGTGACAACCACTTCTTTATCGCCATCAGGTCGTTTCATTTCAAGTTCTTTTTTGGCAAGGTCTTGAACACGACTGTGTTCCGCGAGGGCCGTTTCTTCCAACATCAGGTTGCGCCATTCGCTATCTAAACGCTCTCGTTCAACCAAAGTGTGATCTTTTTCGGTGATCGCTTGACGCGCATGGTGGGTAGCAAATACCACTCCCATTGCCGATGCTACGATCAATAGCAACAACAGTAATGGCCAGCGACCAACGGTGATAAGATCCGTTGCAATCAACTTAGCAAGGTTAGGAGTGGGTTTCGTCATAATAATTAAAGCTTTTCTGCAATTCTTAGCACAGAGCTGCGCGAACGAGGGTTCATTTCAATTTCTTGTTTGCTTGGCTTAATCGCTTTGCTCACCGCTTTCATATTCGCACTACCAAGAGCACGAATTTGCTCTTCGGTCATTGGAATGCCGTGTGGCACTTCAGGTCCTTTGCTCTCTTTACGGATAAAACGTTTGACCATACGGTCTTCCAGAGAGTGGAAACTGATGACAGATAAACGACCTTCAGGAGCCAGAATACTTGCCGCGCCTTTTAGTGCCGTATCAATTTCTTCTAACTCACTGTTGATGTAAATACGAAATGCCTGGAACGCACGAGTCGCAGGGTGTTTTTTCTCTTTAAAGCTTTTGGGTGCAGCATCTGAGATCAGCTTCGCGAGCTGGCCAGTACGTACCAGAGGTTCATTTTCTTCGTCTTCACGGTAGGCAACAATCGCTTTGGCAATACGGCGCGCGTGTTTGTCTTCACCAAACTCACGAATCACCCAAGTAATATCATCTAAGTCAGCTTCCATTAGCCATTGAGATACGGGAATACCTGATGTTGGGTCCATACGCATATCTAGCGGGCCGTCTTTCATAAAGCTAAAGCCACGCTCTGCGTCGTCTAACTGCGGAGAAGAAACACCTAAATCCAGTAGAACGCCATCAACTTTGCCAACCAAGTCATACTCTTTAGCATACTCAGCAATACCAGAAAATGGACCATGAATGATGGTGAAGCGAGGATCATTGATTTTGCCTGCTTCAGCTATCGCTTGAGGGTCACGATCGATACTGTACAGTCGGCCGTTTTCGCCGAGTTTAGATAAAATAGTCCGGCTGTGACCGCCACGGCCAAATGTTCCATCGATATAGATACCGTCTGGTTTGATAGCTAAGCCATCAATGGATTCATTTAATAACACGGAAATATGTTGGAAGGTTTCGGTCATAGCTTTCTCGTTGAATGATCTTGAAGCGATTTTAAGATATGTTGCTCTCTCATGCTGAATACTTATAGCAAAAGATCAACCTACCATAGTGTACTGATTTCCCACATCATCGCCACCTCAAGTCTAAAGTCAGACGTGATTTAACGCCAAGTTTATTGGTAATGACAGGGTTTGCGTCAATAAAATGCAAAAAACCCATCACTACAAAAAGTAGTGATGGGTCTCGAATAGTTGGAGTCGACACATAAGCCGGGTTCTGTTCCGCTTGCGCGGCGGTAGCCATTCGTCTAGGCCAGCAATCGCTCACTGGCTCAAGCAACCTACCCGCCTCCTTACGCGAGCAACGCAATGTGGAGGCCTATTTGGTCTTGCTCCGGGTGGAGTTTACCCTGCAACGAACTATTGCTAGTCGTCCGGTGCGCTCTTACCGCACCCTTTCACCCTTACCTGTGCCCTAGGGCCATCGGCGGTCTTCTCTCTGCTGCACTTGTCGTAGGCTTGCGCCCCCAGGCGTTACCTGGCACCCTGCTCTATGGAGCCCGGACTTTCCTCCCCTTTACCAGTCTCCCGAAGGACGTCGACGTCAGTCTCCCAAAGGACTTCAACGTCAGTCTCCCGAAGGACATCAGTAAAGCAGCGACTACCCAGTCAACTCCGAGGGCGGATTGTATAGAGTTATCTACTCAGAGTCTAGTGAGATCACAGATATGATGAAATGAATGCATTGAGTGGTGTTTTTTTAACCTAACCATCAAACATTGAGCCTAAAAAAGGCCGATATTTTCACATCGACCCGCTTTACCATGTGTCTCGTTAGCAGTGCTTAGTCTAAGTTTTCTAAGCCCCACTTATACAACGCATTCTTCTTCAAGTTATGAATTTCTGCCACCAAAGCCGCTGCTTTTTTCAAAGGCAGCTCTTTGGTTAAAATCCCTAATGTACGCAAGGCATCATCTGGCAATGAATCGTCCGCGGTTTCGCGGTGACCATGTACCAATAATACCATTTCGCCACGCTGTTGGTTATCGTCACTTTTCACCCACTCAATTAACTCACCTAATGGCATACCTTGAATGGTTTCAAAGGTTTTCGTTAGTTCTCTCGCCAACACGACTTCTCTATCTGGGCCAAGAACGTCTAACATGTCTTGTAGAGAGTCCAAAATACGGTGCGGTGACTCGTAAAAAATACACGTACGCTCTACCGAAGCAATCTCTAGGAATTTATCCTTACGGCCTTTGCTTTTCGGTGGTAAAAAGCCTTCGAAGCTAAAGCGATCGGATGGCAAGCCTGATGCACTTAACGCCGTAATGACCGCGCAAGCACCAGGAAGCGGCACAACTCTAACGCCCGCTTGACGACATTTTGTCACCAAATGGTATCCTGGGTCGCTGATAAGTGGCGTACCAGCGTCAGAAACTAACGCGATAGACTGACCGGAAAGCAGCTTTTCTACCAAAACCTGTGCTTTTTGCTGCTCATTATGATCATGCAGAGCAAAAGTTTTGGTTTGAATATTGAAGTGAGACAGTAATTTACCCGTATGTCGAGTATCCTCAGCAGCAATGATGTCCACCGTCGACAGAATTTCGATAGCACGTTGGGTGATATCCGCTAAATTTCCGATTGGAGTCGGTACGATATAGAGAGTTGGCCCCTCATTCGGCAACTTATTTTTATCTGTCATTTGTTTACCATCACTTCAACGATTAATATAGAGACAATTTTGTACAAAATTATAGAGAACTCACGGCAATGATTAACCATAAGAGACTCAGTGTACCACGCATACTTACTCCTGTTGCACTAGCAATTACGCTCGCCGCCTGTTCTTCAGGTCCAAGACAGCCTGATGGCGTTGATGTAACACTTGAGCCTACTCAGTCTGTTCAGAACTATATGATCCAAGCTGATAGCACGGAAGGCAGTTTACAAAATGACTGGTTGATCATGGCAACCAAAGCCGCTATTCAAGCGAACCAGTTTGATCAAGCAGAACTGTTGATCAAACGTCTGGCTCGACAACAGTTGACCGAAGTTCAGCAAGCGGAGTGGCAACTGGCGCGTGCGACCATACAGCAAAAGCAAGGCAATTACTCGCAGTTGCTGCAATTGTTAAACTTTAAACCTTGGTGGAAATTGCCAAACGAGCAATGGAAAGACTATTACTTGATGCGTGCCGACGCTTATCAAGGCCTTAACCAAGCGTTTGAAGCAAACCGCCAGCTGGTTACATTTGGTCAATACGCCTCGTCAGCAGAGCAGAGGGAAATCTCTAGCCGTATTTGGATGAACTTTGGCAGCTACTCAGAATATGAACTCACCTCATTAGAAACAGAGCCGAATGAGGATGTTCTAGACGGCTGGCTTCAGCTGGCTGTTTATGCAAAAACGCTATCGGGCAACCTGTCCCAACTTAAAAATACGCTAGAGCGCTGGTTAAGCGAAAACCCTTCGCACCCTGCTGCTATCTATACACCAGAAGAGATTCAAAACATTCTCTCTCTTGATATCGTGAAGCCAAACAATACTGCTTTATTGCTGCCGCTGACGGGTAAGTTCTCGCCACAAGCGCAATTAATTCGTGATGGTTTTGTGTTTGCGATGATGAATGATCGTAATCGAGATCCTAGTGCAACACTTACGGTGATTGACACCAATGCGTATAACGCTGACCAAATTAAACAACGCTTGATCAATGAAAACATCGATTTTGTTGTTGGCCCTCTAGAAAAAGAGAACGTGGAGTTGTTGCACACAACCATGGATGGCTCAGCAAATGGCCCTACCATTCCAGCCCTTGCGCTAAATATCCCCGAGGATGTGCAACCAGATAGCAATATTTGCTACTTGGCATTATCACCGGAACAAGAAGCCGCACAAGCTGCAAAACACTTGTTCAGCGAAGGCTACAACTTCCCTCTTATTCTTGCACCAAAAGGCAGCTTTGGAGAGCGTGTAACTGAGGCTTTCAACAAAGAATGGCGAAAGTACAGCTCTAACAAAGTCGCAGCAAGTTACTTTGGTGACAAGCGCCAACTTCAAAAAGACATCAATGAAGTATTTGGCCTGCAAGAGAGCAAGCAGCGTATCGCCCAGATGCAATCATTAATGCGAATTAAGCTTGAAACACAGCCACGTAGCCGTCGTGATGTTGATGCGGTTTATATCGTAGCTAGAAGCACTGAGCTGACTTTGATCAAGCCGTTTATCGAAGTAGCGATTAACCCTGATGCGAAAGCACCACAAATCTTCTCTAGTTCGCGTAGCAACAGTGGCGGCGCGACATACGAAGATCTAACAGGCATCATCTACAGCGACATTCCATTGCTGATTGACCCAGATCCTAGCGTAACCGCTGAAATGAACGAGCTTTGGTCAGAGCAATCTAACATGGAAAAACGTTTGAAAGCACTCGGTATGGATGCATATAAATTGATCGGTGAACTTCCACAAATGAAGGTCGTTCCTGGTTACTCAGTCGGTGGCCAAACCGGTATTTTAAGTATCGACAACAACTGTGTTGTACAGCGTGAATTGAGCTGGGCTGAGCGTGGGGCTCTTTAGTAAGCGCCAAATCGGAAATCAATATGAAGCTCTGGCGAAGCACTATTTGCAACGCCAGGGTTTGCGCTTTATTGAACAAAATTTCCTGACCAAGGTCGGTGAGATTGATTTAATCTTCCAACAAGGTGAAACTATCGTGTTTGTTGAAGTCAAATATCGTAAGAATGATCACTTTGGCTCAGCAGCAGAAATGGTAACGCACGCAAAAATGCGCAAGCTAATCAAAACTGCACAAGTTTGGCTTAGCCAACAAAAGCGCTTAAAACACAATATCGATTATCGGTTTGATGTCATCGCTATTCATGACAATGGGCGAGATATCAACTGGATAGAAAACGCAATCTCTGAAGGATAAGCGATGCTAGACAGCATTAAAGACAGCTTTACAGAAAGTATTCAAATTCAAATCGCAGCAGCAGAGGCGCTGCCCGATGCCATTACTCACGCGGCCCAAGCGATGGTCTCAAGCTTGCTCAATGGCAACAAAATTTTATGTTGTGGTAATGGCGGCAGTGCTTCAAACGCTCAACAATTTGTTTCTTGTCTTTTAAACCGTTTTGAAACTGAGCGCCCTAGCCTACCTGCAATGGCCTTAACAGCCGATAATACAACCCTGACCGCTGTTGCAAACGACTACCACTACCAGGAAATTTTCTCAAAACAGGTACGAGCGTTTGGCCAGCCAGGCGACATTCTGCTTGCCATGTCGACTAGCGGTAACAGCAAAAATATTATCAAAGCGATGGAAGCGGCCGTAACTCGAGACATGACGATTATCGCGCTAACAGGAAAAGATGGCGGTGAGATGGCAGGACTGCTTGGTGAGAACGACGTCGAAATTCGTATTCCATCACACCGCACTGCACGTATTCACGAAGTACATATGGTGACACTCCATTGTCTTTGTGATCTTATTGACCAGGTGCTTTTCCCTGCTCATGAAGAGTAACCAAGACTGAGGGTCAGAATTATGATACGTAGCCTCGTTATCTTATTAACAGCATTGAGTTTAAGTGGTTGCGCTGGCTTGTTTATCGCTGGTGCTGCTACCACAGCAAATATTGTCACGGACACACGCAGTACAAAACAAATTTGGCAGGACAACAACATCGAATTCGAAGTTGCAGCGATCGGTAACAAGGCGCCGTTTAAAGGTGAAGTTCGTGTGGTTGCCAGCTCCTATAACGGTACGGTTGTTCTTATGGGTCAGGCTCCAACGCAAGACCTTATCCATGCTTTAGAGCGAAGAGCTCGAGAAGTTAGTGGTGTGAAAGTCATACACAATCAAATCAAACAAAAAGAGCCACTCACTGTCACTCAAATTAGCAACGACAGCTGGATCACAACCAAAGTAAAATCAGCCTTGCTTACCGACTCTGAGCTCAATGGCGTTAAGGTTAAAGTGATCACTGAAGACGGCGACGTTTTTCTGTTTGGTTATGTCACACCAGAGCAAGGCGAGCGAGCGACAGAAATCGCGCGTAATATCTCTGGCGTAAAACAAGTCATTAAAGGGTTCCAATATGGCGAAATGGAACCTGTTGAAGTGGACTTACCGAGTGACGGTGTACAAACAATAGAAAGTGAGACAAACGCGGAAAATGAAGCCAACGTCGAAGCATTTACGATTGAGTAATTGCGAAACATCACTTGAAAACACGTCAAGACACTAAAAAGAAAAAAGCAGCGTTACGCTGCTTTTTTATTATTTAATCACTCTTAAGCTTGGTTTGCCTTTTGGTCGAGGAGCATCGTCCTCTTCGGCATCCGAATCAGAGGCTAACTCAGAAGGCTCATCGCTAACCGTTGTAAACGATGGGGATGATTCTTCCTCGGTCATCGCTTCTTCTTCGATGTGAGTGTACGCTTCTTCTGGTTCAAACATAGTACCAGCACCATTCTCACGCGCATAAATAGCTTGGACAGCATACACAGGCACAATTACTGAGTGTGGACGGCCGCTAAAGCGAGCATGGAAGGTAATCGCATCATTACCTAACTCAAGATTACCCACCGCACGTGGTGCAATATTCAAAATAATTTGACCATCTTGAATAAACTCAACCGGTACACGTACGCCCGGCATCGTTGCATCCACCACCAAGTGAGGAGTCAAGTCATTGTCTACTAGCCAATCGTAAAATGCACGAAGCATATACGGACGGCGAGCAGTCATTTTTGCAATATCCATAACGTGTTTAAAATCGCTTAGCGAACTAGGCGCATTTCACGTTCAGCTTCAGTTAAAGAAGCAAGGAACGAATCACGTTCAAATACGCGGTTCATGTACACCTTGATTTCTTTTGAACCAGGGCCAACCAGATCGATACCAAGTTGAGGCAGACGCCACAATAATGGAGCTAGGTAACAGTCGATCAAGCTGAATTCTTCGCTCATGAAGTACTCATATTCAGCAAAAATTGGCGCTAATGTTAGAAGATCATTACGCAGCTTTGTGCGTGCTTTTTCTGATTCTTCCGCATTACCTTTCATCACTTTTTCAGCGAGTGAATACCAGTTGCGTTCGATACGGTACATCATCAAGCGGCTGTTGCCACGAGCAACAGGGTAAACCGGCATTAGAGGTGGATGAGGGAAACGCTCGTCCAAGTACTCCATGATGATTTTTGAATCGTAAAGAGCTAGCTCACGGTCAACAAGAGTTGGCACTGATTTATATGGGTTTAGCTCAACAAGCTCAGCAGGAAGGTTTGCTTCGTCAACAAGCTCAACTTCAACACTTACGCCTTTTTCAGCTAGTACAATGCGAACCTGATGGCTATACAAATCTGATGCACTTGAGAAAAGAGTCATCACAGAACGTTTATTGGCAGCTACAGCCATGGAGCCCTCCAGTACACTTACAAATAAAAACAATGGAGGCTAAGCCTCCATTGTACATCAATTAAAATTGGGAATTAGCACGGTATTTTAGCACAATTAATGCACATCGCGCCAATACTCTTTCTTGAGCATCACGACAACGATGGTTAGAAGCACTAAGAAGCCCATTACCCACCAACCTAAAGCATGACGCTCAAGCTGCACTGGGTCACCTGAATAAACCAAGAAGTTCACTAGGTCACCAACCGCTTTGTCGTATTCGCCTTCGCTCAGCTCACCCGTACCGTCTGTTTCAGTACCAACAACAACTTGTACTTCTTCGCCATCTACGATTTTCGTATCGTAAATCGGCGTCGGGATACCTTGTAGCTCTTCGAGCACATGTGGCATACCAACACTCGGGAAGACAATGTTGTTTACGCCGAATGGACGAGATGGATCAACATAGAAAGAGCGTAAGTAAGTGTATAACCAATCAGCACCACGAACTCGTGCAACCAACGTAAGATCTGGTGGTGGAGCACCAAACCAGTTTGCCGCTTGCTTCGGTGGCATTGCGTTGACCATTAGATCACCGATTTTCGCTTCAGGATTGAAAATCAGGTTTTCTTTCATTAAGTCTGTTGGAATTTCCAAGTCTGTTGCTACACGCTCATAACGCTGATACTGCGTTGAGTGACAAGCAAAACAGTAGTTCATGAACAACTTCGCACCGTTTTGTAGCGAAGCTTTATCCGTTAGGTCAACATTCGCTTTATCCAGCGGAACATTGGCCCCAGCTGCCATCGCTAGTGATGGCAACATCGCAAATAGAATTACAATCCACTTCTTCATTTGAATGTCACCCTCTCTGGTAATGGTTTGGTTGCTTCATTTTTGCTGTAGAAGAACAGCAACACAAAGAACATGAAGTAACACAAGCTAAAGATCTGAGATAGTAGTGTGTACGTTGGTGTTGCAGGTAACGCACCTAAAATACCCAGAGCGATAAAGGCGATAGTGAACTGTACAATATTCAACAGATGAAGTTTGCTACGGTAACGGTATGAACGAACTTTACAACGATCCAACCAAGGTAGAACAAACAGCACTGCAATTGACGCACCCATTAGGATAACACCTAATAGTTTGTCTGGAACCGCACGTAAGATTGCGTAAAACGGCGTGAAGTACCATACCGGAGCAATGTGCTCTGGTGTCTTCAGTGGGTTGGCCGCTTCAAAGTTAGGCGGTTCAAGGAAGTATCCTCCCATTTCTGGGTTAAAGAACAGCACGTAACAGAAGAAGAACAAGAAACCAGCCACACCAACCAAGTCCTTAACCGTACCGTATGGGTGGAAAGGAATAGAGTCGATAATGTCGTATTTCTTCGTGTAGTAATCGTGGAACTTGAACTGTGTCTTGTAATCATCGCCCATTGAACCTTTTGGTAGCTTAGTTTCGATACCATCAGGGTTGTTTGAGCCGACTTCGTGCAGCGCCAATACGTGCAGAACTACAAGAAGAAGTAGAACGATAGGCAGTGCGATAACGTGTAGCGCGAAGAAACGGTTTAACGTTGCACCAGAGATGATGTAGTCACCACGGATCCAAAGCGTTAGGTCATCACCGATAACAGGAATCGCACCAAACAAAGAAATGATTACCTGCGCACCCCAGTATGACATCTGACCCCATGGCAGTAGGTAACCCATGAATGCTTCAGCCATTAGAACGAGGAAGATCAACATACCGAAGATCCACAGTAGTTCACGAGGTTTTTGGTATGAGCCGTAGATCAGGCCACGGAACATGTGCAAGTACACAACAACGAAAAACGCAGATGCGCCAGTTGAGTGCATGTAACGTAGAAGCCAACCGTACTCTACATCACGCATGATGTACTCGATAGAAGCAAACGCACCGTCACCAGAAGGAACGTAGTTCATCGTTAGCCAAATACCCGTTAGGATTTGGTTAACCAGAACCAGCATCGCCAGAGAACCGAAAAGGTACCAAAAGTTGAAGTTCTTAGGCATTGGGTATTCAGACAAATGCTTTTTATAAGCATTCATTGCAGGAATACGCTTTTCAACCCAGTCTAACATTGCTTGCATTATGCATCCCCCTCATCAACACCCACAATGAGCTTGGTGTCGCTCAAATACATGTGCTTAGGAACGACAAGGTTCAATGGAGCAGGTACCCCTTGGAACACTCGACCAGCCATATCGAACTTAGAACCATGACAAGGACAGAAGAAGCCAGATCTTACGCCCTGGACCTGCTCTGAGAAAGAGTCTGGTAGATAGGTTGGTGAACAACCTAGGTGAGTACAGAAACCAACAGCGACAAAAAACTCTTCCTTAATCGAACGAAACTCATTCTGAGCGTACTCAGGCTGCTGTTCCATTTCAGATTGCGGATCACGAAGCTTATCGCCGATCGTTTTTAAGTTATCTAGAACGCTTTGAGTGCGGCGAACAATCCATACAGGTTTCCCCTGCCACTCGACACGAACCAGCTGACCTGGTTCAATTTTACTTATATCCACTTCCACCGGTGCACCTGCCGCTTTGGCTTTGGCACTCGGATTCCATGATTTGATAAAAGGCACGGCGACGGCGACTGCCCCTAACCCACCAACAACTGCCGTTGTAGCGGTTAGAAAACGCCTGCGACCGTTATTTAAAGGCGCGTTGCTCATCCAAACATTCTCCCATTTGCTCCCTTTGGATCGTTATTATTCCGCTTATAAGAGCATGGCTAACAAATAATGAATTTAGTTCTATTTATTGGAGGGAAATGATAAAGAAAACCCTACTTTTTGACAAGATAAAGCTACCTTTTTGTAACATTTGTGAGGCAAATCGCTCGCGTCGTCACAAAAGCGGCAGAATTATAAAAAATTGATGTGATTTGTAACAAGAAAGCACAACATGGAAGTTCTGCTGAAAGCTATTCAAACCTTTTATCTTGGTAGTTTTCAGTTAATTACACAGCAAAATATTTCTTAGTGCGCATTCAACTTACGTTGTTTGTATTTTCACTTTTGTAGCACGCCGCATACGCAAAAAAGACGAGTAGGCATTTTAAAACATGTTGCAGGGATATTAAGACGTAAAGGCACCCACAGCAGATAAATAAGCTTATAACGTATGGTAAGGAAGAAGCCTTACTTTGAGCCTAGTTATAAGTGAATACAAATGGATATTGATAGGCAGGTATTATTTCTTTAAAAACAAAAAAGCCCGGCATAGAGCCGAGCTTTTGGTACACAGTTTCCAGAGTAACTCTGAAAAGCAGAATTTCCAATAAGAGGAAATTAACGCTTAGAGAACTGTGGACGACGACGTGCTTTACGTAGACCAACTTTCTTACGTTCAACGCAACGAGCGTCACGAGTAACGTAGCCAGCTGCGCGTAGAGCAGGACGTAGAGACTCATCGTATTCCATAAGCGCGCGAGTGATACCGTGACGGATAGCACCAGCTTGACCAGAAATACCGCCGCCTTTAACTGTTACGTAAAGGTCTAGCTTTTCAGTTAGTTCAACAAGTTCTAGAGGTTGTTGTACAACCATGCGAGCTGTTGGACGACCGAAGTATTCGTCAAGGTTACGCTTGTTTACTACAATGTTGCCGCTGCCTGGTTTAATAAAAACACGTGCAGCTGAGCTTTTGCGACGGCCAGTGCCGTAGTATTGATTCTCTGCCATTTTCGAAATCCCCAATTAGATGTCTAGTACTTGTGGTTGTTGAGCAACATGGTTGTGCTCAGCGCCTGCGTAAACTTTAAGCTTACGGTACATAGCACGGCCTAGAGGACCACGTGGAAGCATGCCTTTAACTGCAAGCTCAAGAACCATCTCAGGTTTACGATCGATCAACTTTTCAAAAGTGATAGATTTTAGACCACCTGGGAACTCAGAGTGGCGGTAGTACACTTTGTTCTTAGCTTTGTTACCAGTTACAGCAACTTTCTCAGCGTTGATAACGATGATGTAGTCACCAGCGTCAACGTGAGGAGTGTATTCAGCTTTATGTTTGCCACGTAGGCGAGATGCAATTTCACTTGCTAGACGACCAAGAGTTTTACCTTCAGCGTCTACAACGTACCAGTCGCGTTTTACAGTTTCTGGTTTAGCAACGAAAGTTTTCATGCTAATAATAACCCGTTAATTAAAATTTAAACTTTAAGGAACACCGTTCTGGTGCTCCCACACTGTCTAAGAGCCCAGTCATCACCCCTTCGAGTCGTTGGTACTCTCGACCTTCAATTTCGAAATAACTTCGATAATCCGGTCTGCAGTAACGGTGGGTCGCAGGATTATAGAGAAGAGCGAAGAAAAAATCACCTTTTTTTGCGCCAAATCACTAATTTTTTCTTCACTTTTTAAGAACCCACTAGATTTAGGCCAAATGCTCACGCGCGAGGTACTCATGACTTTGCATCTCAGTGAGCCGAGACAAACAGCGCTTAAATTCAAACTCGAGCTGCCCCTCAGTATATAAGTCTTCCATTGGCACTTCAGCAGAAATAATCAACTTCACATTGCGCTCGTAAAACTCATCGACCAGTGCGATAAAACGCCTCGCAGCGTCATCTATTTTTCGGTTCATCTGTTGAACGTCCGCCAATAATACCGTGTGATAAATTCGGGACAGCTCAATGTAGTCATTTTGACTGCGAGCGGTTTGGCATAACTGAGCAAACGACGCATGCAGAACCCCATCACTCGCTTCAATTACCTCAAGCTGACGGTGATTAACTTCGATTTGATGAGCGACGATCTGACGTTCGCCCGTCAGCTGCTGATAATACTTGTTGAGATTAATGTTGGCCTGTTCATCAAGTGGATAATGGTATATTTCGGCCTGTTCAAGCGTTCTTAAGCGATAATCAACGCCACTATCAACATTCAACACGTCACAGCGTGCCAAAATCATATCAATTGCAGGCAAAAAGCGCGCTCTTTGTAAGCCATTACGATATAAGTTCTGCGGTTCGATGTTTGAAGTCGCGACTAGGATCATCTGCCGCTTGAACATCTCTTGGAGTAACGTTGCAAGGATCATCGCATCCGTAATGTCAGAGACAAAAAATTCATCAAAGCAAACCACATCCGCTTCTTCTTTGAATTTATCCGCTACTTTTGCTAGCGGATTTTCGACATCACCTAACAGCTTCAACTCATCATGTACTCGATACATGAAGCGGTGAAAGTGTACGCGCATTTTTCTTTGGGTTGGTAAAGCATCAAAAAACGCATCCATGAGGTACGTTTTACCGCGTCCGACTCCTCCCCAAAAGTAAAGACCTTTTGGGGGTTCAGGCATGTCGATTTTTTTCCCCATGAGCTTTTGCCATTTGGAAAGCTGGGGCACAGGAGCTGACTGAAATTCAACGATAGCATGGTAAAGCTTATCTAGTGCAACGACCGCTTGATACTGAGCTTCATCACGCTGAAACCCGTGTTCTGCTATGTCTTTTTGATATTGTTGTAGTGGTGTCATCGTATTAAGTCGTATAGAGGTACTGGGAAAAGGGTTACCTCGGGGTCAACTTTGAGAATAGAGAGAAGTAGTTATCAGTCCCCGAAGACATACTGCTATTTTTCTTTATCGGCTGTTCAAGCCATAGTAACATGGACTAGCACCGCGTGTAACTAAGTAGTAAAAGACTTGTTAAAACAACTATAAGGAGCAGTTATGCCTTGGATTTATGCCATTGTGGGTTTGCTGGTCGGTACAATCGTAGGCGTAGTCATTAGTAGACTAACCACCCCTGAATACAAGAAACAAAAGTCTGTGCAGAAAGAACTTGAAGCGGCCAAGTTTGAACTAGAGCAACAACGTCAAGAGCTCGTCGATCATTTTGCACAAACCGCAGAAATGTTGGATACACTAGGTAAAGATTACACCAAGCTGTACCAACATATGGCTAAGACCTCTTCTGAGCTTTTGCCAAACTTGCCAGAGCAAGACAACCCGTTTGATAAGAAAACGGCAATGTCTTCTGAAGCTATTGCAGAAGATCAACCAGAGTTTAACGAACAGCCAAAAGACTACGCCAATGGCGCAACGGGTCTTTTAAAGGATCAAGAGAAAGAAATCATTAATGCTCCCGAAGCGGTAACCGCAAAAGCATCATAACCTTCTCTTACCTCTACCTACTAGGGCCGATACATTTGTATCGGCCCTTTTTTGAACTTTTTCTTCTTACCTTTGCTCTAACTTGGATGTGAGCTGCCTCCCCCTTTGATTATCCGAACTAGGCCCTATATTAGTTATTAACAAAGTGAACTAACCGTTCGGATATTTCTTTTTGGCAGACATGTTTCAAGAGGAGTTATTGGATGAAAAAACCACTGCTTGCGCTCACCGTTCTATCTCTGAGTTTGGGCTCTATTATTGCGCCAGTTCAAGCCACCGCCGCATTACCTTTAAATGTGGATGGCCAACAGTTACCTAGCTTGGCGCCCATGCTTGAGAAAGTAACCCCTGCTGTTGTGAGTATTGCTGTAGAAGGCAAACAAGTACAAACCAGCCGTATTCCCGAACAATTTCAATTCTTCTTTGGACCGGACTTTCCGATGGAGCAAAGGCGCGAGCGCCCGTTCAGAGGTTTAGGTTCTGGTGTCATTATTGATGCGAAAAAAGGGCATATCGTCACTAACTACCACGTAATCAAGGGCGCGGATGAGATTCGAGTTCGCCTCTATGATGGTCGCGAGTATGACGCTACGCTCGTTGGCGGAGATGAGATGGCCGATGTTGCGTTGCTTAAATTAGAAAAAGCGAAAAACTTAACGCAAATTAAAGTCGCAGATTCCGACAAACTTCGCGTAGGTGACTTTACGGTTGCGATTGGTAACCCATTCGGACTCGGTCAAACCGTGACGTCGGGCATCGTCTCAGCGTTAGGCCGTAGTGGCTTAAACGTTGAAAACTTCGAAAACTTCATCCAAACCGATGCCGCAATTAACAGCGGTAACTCTGGTGGTGCATTGGTCAACCTTAATGGTGAGCTGATCGGTATTAATACTGCGATTTTAGGCCCTAACGGCGGTAACGTGGGGATTGGCTTTGCGATTCCGTCCAACATGATGAAAAACCTCACCGAGCAAATTCTAGAGTTTGGTGAAGTCAAACGCGGCATGTTGGGTGTACAGGGCGGTGAAGTAACCTCTGAGCTGGCTGATGCATTGGGTTACGAGTCGAGTAAAGGGGCCTTTATTGGCCAAGTCGTACCAGACAGCGCAGCCGATAAAGCTGGATTGAAAGCCGGTGATGTAATTGTATCGGTAAACGGCAAAGAGATTAATACTTTCTCAGAGCTCCGCGCAAAAGTAGCAACGCTGGGCGCAGGAAAAGAAATCACATTAGGTGTGGTTCGAGATGGTAAGAATAAAACCTTTGATGTAACGCTTGGCGAATCTACAAATATGAAAGCCAAAGCCGAAACATTACACGAAGGGCTCAAGGGTGCGGAATTAAGCAATACGACACCAAGTGATGCAATTCAAGGCGTTAAAGTATCGAGCGTTGCAGATAACTCTCCGGCTGCTCAATATCAATTACAACAAGGGGACATCATTATCGGTGTAAACCGTCAGCGCGTGAAAAACCTTGCTGAGCTTCGTGCAATCGTGGATAAGCACAAAAGCGTATTGGCTCTGAATATTCAGCGTGGCGAACGTACTATTTATCTTGTTATTCGTTAGTCACTTTCAAAGTAATAGGAAATAAGGTTTTCGATGCATAGCATCGAGTAATAAGCCTCGAATACTTTTCCTTATCGCTCAATAGCTAATGAAAAGGGCAGCACGATTCCGTGCTGCCCTTTTGTTATTTTTCAATGTAATGCTATTCTTCATCTTCTATGCCATTTTGGCGCTCATGCATGGAGAGGATATGCTCAGCTTTTTATTACGTTCTGTCTTTTTAGGCTTGGCTACTGCCGCAGTGGTATTACTGGCGGTACCATCTTTGCGCAACAACGTAATTCCTGCCGCGCTAGATCCGCAACCTGTTAATATCGCGTCCGTTGAGTTGACATTTAATCAGGCGGTGCGAAGAGCAGCACCTGCCGTAGTAAACATCTACAGCCGTAAATATGTTGAAAATGATCGCAGTAAACTCTCGACTCAAGGTCTGGGTTCAGGTGTCATTGTCAGTGAGAAAGGCTACATCATTACCAACTACCATGTGGTTGCTCAAGCAGACCAAATTGTTGTCGCATTACAAGACGGTAGAGCCGCAGCGGCTCAGCTAGTTGGCACGGATAAACGCACAGACATTGCCGTACTGCGTGTCGAAGGTTCAAATTTACCTGTTATTCCTCTGAACTCTAATTACAAGCCACAAGTGGGTGATGTGGTCCTAGCCATCGGTAACCCATACAACCTTGGACAAACCACAACGTTCGGCATTATTTCAGCAACAGGACGCTCATCGATTAGCGACGGTCGCCAAGCATTCATTCAAACCGATGCCGCCATCAATGAGGGCAACTCTGGCGGTGCTCTAGTGAACACACAAGGTGAGCTCGTCGGCATCAATACCGCCTCTTTCCAACAAGCGACTGATTTAGAAACTTACGGTATTTCCTTTGCGATCCCTGCGCCACTAGCCAGCAAGATCATGCAGAAAATCATCGCTGATGGTCGCGTGATTCGTGGTTATATTGGAATCGACGGCCAAGACATTAATGCGGTCACTGCTCGCCTACTTGGAAATGAACACATAGGTGGTATTGTCGTGCTTGGTATTGATCCAAATGGTCCAGCCAATGCGGCAGGCTTCCAAAAGCAGGACATCATTATCAGTATTGATGGCAATAAAGTGCAAGGGCGTCAGAGCGTTATGGATATCGTCACCGATTTACGTCCTGGCACCACCGTGGACGTCGGCATCATTCGTAAAGGAAAAGAGATGAGCTTGAAAGTCACCATTGCTGAAGACAAGCAAGAAGCATAAAAAATCCCAGCCATTGGCTGGGATTTTTATTTGTGCGTTACTCGCTATCGCTCGGTGTTTCCGTCGTATCGGAATCGTCCAGCTCAACCTCAATGCGAGTGACTCGCTGCAAACCTCTTGGTAGTAACCCACCTCGGCGACCACGTTCGCCACGGAAGTTATCAAGGTCAGACGGTTTAAGACCCAATTTTCGCTTACCCGCGTACAACGTTAACGATGCACCTTTTGGTAAAGACATTAAGTGAGATAGTACTTCTTCTCGCTCTTTTGCTTTAGCAGCAGGAATGTTGATGATCTTATTCCCTTTACCTTTCGCCAGTTGTGGCAGGTCTTTGATTGGGAACAGCAGCATGCGACCTTGGTTAGTAATTGCTAAGATTTCATCAGAATCTAAATCTTCAATCGCTTTTGGCGTCATGACCTCAGAGTTAGCCGGCAAAGTGACCAGCGCTTTACCACTGCGGTTTTTAGACAGCAAATCAGCCCCTTTACATACAAAGCCGTAACCTGCATCAGAGCCCACCAGCCACAGCTGATCTTCTTCACTCATGATCACTTGGCGAATACTGCTACCAGCCGTAATATTCAAACGACCGGTAATCGGCTCACCTTGACTACGAGCAGAAGGCAGCGAGTGTGATTCCAGAGAGTAACTTCGACCGTCACTACCTAGGAATACCGCCGGCTGATTACTCTTACCTCGCGCATGCGCTAAGTATTTATCACCCGACTTATAGTTCAGGCCTTCTGCATCTACGTCATGGCCTTTCGCGTGACGAATCCAACCTTTCTCAGAAAGCACAACCGTGATTGGTTCGCTTGGAACAAGATCACGTTCAGTAAGCGCTTTTGCTTCTGCACGCTCAACCAATGGAGATCGACGGTCATCACCGTATTTCTCTGCGTCTGCTTTGATTTCTTTTTTCAGTAGTGTGTTTAGACGACGCTCAGAACCGAGCAGCTGTTCTAGCTTCTCACGCTCTTTCTCTAGCTCGTCTTGCTCACCACGAATCTTCATCTCTTCTAGTTTGGCTAAGTGACGAAGTTTGGTGTCTAGAATCGCATCCGCTTGGATATCGGTAATACCAAAACGTGCCATCAATACCGCTTTAGGATCATCTTCAGTACGGATGATCTCAATCACTTCATCTAGGTTTAGGTAAGCAACCAACAAACCTTCCAAAATGTGTAAGCGAGCCATGACTTTGTCTAGGCGGTGTTGTAGACGGCGACGTACGGTCGTGCGACGGAACTCAATCCACTCTGACAGAATTTGCACCAGACCTTTAACTTGAGGACGATTATCCAAACCAATCATGTTCAAGTTAACGCGGTAGCTGCGCTCAAGATCCGTTGATGCGAACAAGTGGTTCATCAACAAATCACAATCGACGCGGTTTGACTTAGGTACCACAACGATACGCGTTGGGTTCTCGTGATCCGACTCGTCACGAAGATCGTCAACCATTGGTAGCTTCTTCGCACGCATCTGGTTGGCGATTTGCTCAAGCAGTTTTGCACCCGATACTTGGTGTGGCAGAGAGGTGATAACGATATCAGAACCTTCTTTGTGCCATACCGCGCGCATCTTGATGCTGCCGCGACCGTTGCGGTAAATCTTCTCAATATCCGCTTGCGGCGAGATGATTTCTGCTTCTGTTGGGTAATCTGGACCTTTAACATATTGCATCACGTCCGGCAGTTCTGCTTTCGGGTTGTCGATCAAATGAATAGTCGCATCTGCGATTTCACGAACGTTATGCGGTGGGATATCTGTTGCCATACCAACCGCAATACCGGTTACACCGTTAACCAGGATATGAGGCAGACGTGCTGGCAACATTTGTGGCTCTTTCATTGTGCCATCAAAGTTAGGTTGCCATTCAACCGTGCCCTGGCCAAGTTCGCCCAGCAACACTTCAGCAAACTTAGACAGTTTTGCTTCGGTATAACGCATTGCCGCGAATGATTTCGGGTCATCTGGCGCACCCCAGTTACCTTGACCATCCACTAATGGATAGCGGTAAGAGAATGGCTGAGCCATCAATACCATCGCTTCGTAACAAGCTGAATCACCGTGCGGATGGTATTTACCTAGCACGTCACCAACGGTACGTGCAGATTTTTTGTATTTTGCTGATGCAGAGAGACCAAGCTCTGACATCGCATAAATGATGCGTCGTTGAACCGGCTTTAAGCCATCACCAATGTATGGCAAGGCGCGGTCCATGATTACGTACATCGAGTAGTTCAGATAAGCGTCTTCAGTGAACTTGCGCATTGGCAACTGTTCGACGCCATCGTAGGTAATTTCTGTAGACATCCGTTACACCTCTGCCAAGTCGCCGTTGTTTTGTAGCCAAGAACGACGGTCATCTGCACGCTTTTTGCCTAGCAGCATGTCCATCATTTCCATGGTCGCCGTAGAGTCGTCAATGGTTAGCTGCACTAAGCGACGCGTGTTCGGATCCATGGTGGTTTCACGCAACTGAAGTGGGTTCATCTCACCCAGACCTTTGAATCGTTGCACGTTGATTTTGGCTTTCTTCTTCGACAAGCGCTCTAAAATGCCATCTTTTTCATCGTCATCGAGGGCGTAGAACACTTCTTTCCCGCAATCGATTCGATACAGAGGCGGCATCGCCACATAGATATGGCCCGCTTCAACCAGCGCGCGGAAGTGACGAGTAAATAGAGCACAAAGCAGCGTTGCGATGTGAAGACCATCCGAGTCCGCATCGGCAAGGATACAGATCTTACCGTAACGCAACCCCTCAAGGTTATCGCTGTCAGGATCAATCCCCAAAGCCACTGAAATATCGTGTACTTCTTGAGATGCTAATACTTGGTCAGCAGAGACTTCCCACGTGTTCAAGATCTTACCACGTAGTGGCATCACGGCTTGGAATTCACGGTCACGTGCCTGTTTTGCCGAGCCACCCGCAGAGTCACCCTCCACAAAGAAGATTTCAGTGCGACTTAAATCCTGTGCTGAACAGTCGGTCAACTTACCTGGCAGTGCCGGGCCGGACGCCACTTTCTTACGTACGACTTTTTTCGCTGCACGCATACGACGGTGCGCATTAGCGATACAGACTTCTGCCAATTGCTCTGCTAGCTGAGGCTTTTCGTTCAACCAAAGACTGAACGCATCTTTTACTACGCCAGAGACAAATGCCGCGGTTTGACGAGAAGACAGACGTTCTTTGGTCTGGCCTGCAAATTGCGGATCTTGAATTTTAACCGACAACACGTAAGAACAGCGGTCGAAAACGTCATCACCCGTTAGCTTCACGCCACGAGGTAATAGATTA
This sequence comes from Vibrio sp. M60_M70, assembly GCF_037162085.1. Classification (NCBI taxonomy): domain Bacteria; kingdom Pseudomonadati; phylum Pseudomonadota; class Gammaproteobacteria; order Vibrionales; family Vibrionaceae; genus Vibrio; species Vibrio sp. M60_M70. Next base: position 495,738 of record NZ_JARLUL010000001.1, on the reverse strand, counting down.
CGGAACTCACAGAACTCGCGCATCGCTTCTAACAAGCCTTGGCGTAAACCATTAACGTGCGTACCACCTTGAGCAGTTGGGATCAGGTTAACGTAGCTTTCGGTGATCATCTCACCACCTTCTGGCTGCCAAATTACCGCCCAGTTTGCCGCTTCGGTATCCGCCAAGAACTCACCAGTAAATGGTTCTTCAGGAATAACTGGGTAGCCTTTTACGCCTTCCGCAAGATAGTCTTTAAGACCGTCTTCGTAGTACCACTTATAGTCTTTACCATTAACTTTGTCGGTTAATGTAATTTCTAAACCCGGACACAAAACCGCTTTTGCGCGCAGATTATTGACTAGGCGCGTAACAGAGAAGTTAGCCGAATCGAAGTACTTCGCATCAGGCCAGAAATGCACGCTGGTACCGCGATTGCGACGACCACATGTGCCGGTTACGGTCAGGTCAGAAACTTTATCACCGTGCTCAAATGCAATTTCATACACTTGGCCATCACGACGAACGGTTACTTCAACGCGTTTTGACAACGCGTTTACTACCGAAATACCTACCCCGTGCAAACCACCAGAGAATTGGTAGTTTTTGTTAGAGAACTTACCACCTGCGTGCAGCTTGCATAGGATTAACTCTACGCCTGACACTTTCTCTTCAGGGTGGATATCAACAGGCATGCCTCGACCATCATCGATCACTTCTAGTGATTGGTCGGCATGTAGGATGACTTGTACTTTTGAGGCATGTCCGGCTAGCGCTTCGTCGACACTGTTGTCGATAACTTCTTGGCCCAAATGGTTTGGGCGCGCTGTATCCGTATACATCCCTGGTCGGCGACGTACTGGCTCTAAGCCATTCAGTACTTCAATGGCACCAGCATTATATTGTTCAGTCATAATACGGAATTATTCTCAAAGTTTACTTGTTGCCTGAATATCACCAATGGGTGAACCCATACTCAGGAAACGAAAAAGCCACCCTGTTCACATCACTAAGTGCTTGTAAACATGATGCATAACAAAGTAGCCAGGGTCCTCGACCCTTAAGATCTTTTGGCAAAACATAGTCGGAAAGCATACCGCCCATGTCAAGAAACGGTTGGATATATCAATAAAAACTATGAGCCTTTTCCAATCGCTTTCGAATTACAGTTCTAGAAATTCGATAATCTGTGCAGGATAACGCTCAAAGCCTACAAAACTGTGATCACCGCCTTGTTCTACTGTTTGCTTAGCGTCTGCAAACTTATCTACCGCTTGTCGATAGTCTAAAACCTCATCTTCTGTCTGCTGTAACAACCAGAAAGAATGTGGCGACGCGATGCTTTGTACATCAAGAGCTTTTAACTCGTCAATATGACAAGCTTCAAGTGTATAGGTTTCGTGCGTATAAGGGTTAGTTTGCTCACCCAAATAATCTACTAACAACTCATAGGGCTTAACCGCGGGGTTGACCACAACCGCTTTAAATCCAAACTTGTCATTTAGCCACATTGACATAAAGCCGCCTAATGAGCTGCCCACCAGACCAATGTTATAGTCGTCTTTATATTGCTCGATGATATCCAACAACATTTTCGCCGCTTGTTGAGGATAACAAGGTAACTGGGGAACAATCACTTTGATATCAGGACGATGCTGCTCGCAGTATGCTCTCATCACATTGGCTTTCATTGAGAGTGGGGAGCTGTTAAAACCATGGATATACAGAAGAAGTGAAGGTTTACTCATAGATATCTCGCACAAAAAAGCGAGCCCGAACATAGAGCTCGGGCGCGTTAGTATCCGTTAGAAGAGAAGTCTGGTTGGAACTGACCATCAGGAAGTCGGCCCACTTGAGTCGTAATATCACCACAAGCATGCAGCTGCAGTTCACGCCAACCAGGCGAAGTCGTATCGAGGGCAAAATCATCCGAGTTAGGCTTAAACTGAACACACGTCGAGGGTGTTGCCATCACTCGAATGCCATTATGAAGCACATTCATGTCTTGATGAACATGACCACAGAGAATACCTTTCACGTTATCAAAACGATCGACAACCTGCCAGAACGCTTCGGCATCTTTTAAGGTATGTTGATCAAGCCACGCGCTTCCCACCAATAATGGATGGTGATGCAGCAACACAAGTGTGTGCCTTTCTGGGTGTTCTGCTAACTTTTCTTCGAGTAACGCTAACTGCTGATCACTCAAGCGTCCGTGGGGAACGCCAACAACTTGCGAGTCTAAAAGAACCAACTGCCAATGCGCGCCAAGCAATACATGCTCTGCCGCTTTGATTTGTTGCGAAGGTAATACACTGCCCATATTGGGCTTGTAGTCATGATTACCAGGCAGCCAAAAGCAGTCTTTCTCTAGCGGTTCAATGCCTTCGGCAAAGCGCTGGTAAGATTCTGCACTATGGTCTTGGGAAATATCCCCTGTCGCCAAGATGTAATCAAACGTCACGTTGCGGCGTAAAACATCAGCAACAACAGCGTTAAAGCTATCGGCCGTTTTTACGCTCAGCAAACTTCCCTCATCGGCAGCAAACAGATGAGTATCCGTAATTTGTAAAAGTTTGATGCTGTCACTAGATGATTGCAAAATGAAAACCTGATTCGTCCACTATATCGTTATTTGTTATTTTCCTTTAGTGACGTGACGATCAATTGAAGGCAAGTGGTGTTCTACTGATACCACTTCGTAAACAAAACGTCAGCCATTCACCGAGGAATGTGTTTAGTTGATGCTTTTCATCTTTCTGCATCAGTTGGTCGTTGGGATAATCATACTTAGCTTTTATGCGAGAGAACTCTCCGCTTGAGCATACTTCGGCTACTCTCGCATCGTGATAAAGCCTGACAGACATCGTCGGTAAAGGAAACACTGGCGTTTCATCACTCTGACATATCTCAACAACTGTGGTGTATTTTGTGATTTCATTCACGGTCAGTTGGTAAACCATGTTCGCCGCTTGATAGCAGCGTACATCCCCAACTTCGGCAGAAGCAGGCAATAAGGCGTTCAATTTAGCGTAGTTGGTCTCATAGGTTCTCATTAGACCCGCTAAATCAACATGATACCTCTGTTTTTCAGCCACTTGTGCCATTACTTACTCTCCACCATTTGGGGTTGCCCCCACTGTGACTTCAACTCTTGATGGTTTAATTGCAACCATTGCAACGCAATAATCGACGCACCATTTTCAAATTTTCCGTCTTTCACCCATTGATATGCTTGCTCGCGACTCAAAACATGTACGCGAATATCTTCATTCTCATAGTCTAAACCATGAATGCCGTGCGCTTTAGATGCGTCCACTTCACCAACAAATACGTCCAACTTTTCCGAGCAACCGCCAGCTGAAGGATAATAAGAAGTGACTGGCGCAACACGACCCACTTGTATCCCCGCCTCTTCGACAGCTTCTCGGCGAATGACGGCTTCAGCTGATTCATCACGGTCAATCATACCCGCGACAATCTCTAGCTGCCATGGGTGTTGATGCTCTAAGGCTCCTACTCGAATCTGTTCAATGATAACCACTTGATCCGTACTTGGATCATAAGGAAGCATCGCTGCAGCATGACCACGCTCGAACATTTCTCGTTCGACAACCTCGCTCCAACCTCCAGCAAATAGCTTATGCTGAAAGCGATATTTCACCATTTTGAAAAAGCCTTCAAATAAGGTTTCTTTCGAGATGACTTTTACATCTTGCGAAGTAAAATCCTTTTGTTGTTTGTCACACTGTTGCATTCGACACCTCTCTGAGTGAATCTTGTAGTTTACTCATTGTTATTCGCTTGCTCAAAGGACTTGGCTCAACTTTTTGTACAATAGTTACAAATTAATTTAAGTCTTTGGTGAAAATTTATTGCACAACTGGATAATTACGTGTAAAAAAGTGCAAACTTTAGAGTAAATATCGTGCAAATTGAGTTAAACTACTGAGAATTAACCAATCTATTGACCGCGGGAATAGAAAATGAAAAAATTGCTTCCACTATTTATCAGTGCAGCGCTAGGTAGCATGAGTACGTCTGCGTTCGCAGACTCTTTGGCTGAAATCTACGACTTAGCAAAACAAAATGATCCACAATTGCTCAGTGTAGCAGCACAACGTGACCAAGCTTTCGAAGCAATCACCTCAAGCCGTAGTGCTCTATTACCACAAATTAACCTAACAGCAGGTTACAACTTAACTCGTGGTGATACTGAATACGACTCAAATCTAGTCAATGACGTATCAAACGATGCCAACGCTCTAACCGCTGGTGTTAGCTTTTCACAAGCACTTTACAACCGCGCATCTTGGATCTCGCTAGATACCGCTGAGAAAAGTGCTCGCCAAGCAGACGCAACTTACGCTGCGACTCAACAAGCACTAATTCTTCGTGTTTCACAAGCGTATTTTGAAGTTCTACGCGCACAAGACAACCTTGTTTTCGTCCGTGCAGAAAAAGCTGCAGTGGGTCGTCAACTAGAGCAAACAAAACAGCGTTTTGAAGTAGGTTTATCTGCGATCACTGACGTACACGACGCGCAAGCTCAGTACGACCAAGTACTGGCGGATGAAGTGTTAGCAGAAAACGCACTGACTAACAGCTACGAGTCATTACGTGAAATTACCGGTCAAGAACACAAAGATCTCAACATCTTGGACACTCGCCGCTTCACTGCTAGCCCATCGACCGTGCCTGCTGAGTCGCTAATTGACGAAGCAAAAACCAAAAACCTGACCTTGCTATCTTCACGTATTCTTCAAGATATCGCACGTGACAATATTTCACTAGCAAGTTCTGGTCATCTACCAACGCTGTCTCTAGACGGTGGTTACAACTACGGTGATACGTCTCATAGCTCTCGTGACAACACCACAGACAACTTCAATATCGGTGTGAACCTTGCGGTGCCGCTATACACGGGTGGTAACGTCACCTCTCAAACCAAACAGGCTGAATACGCGTACGTGGCTGCAAGTGAAGATCTTGAAGCACAATACCGTAGCGTAGTAAAAGATGTTCGCGCACAAAACAACAACATTAACGCCTCTATCGGCGCACTACGTGCTTATGAGCAAGCCGTTATTTCTGCGCGCTCTGCACTAGAAGCAACAGAAGCAGGTTTTGATGTGGGTACTCGTACTATCGTTGACGTGCTAGACGCAACTCGTCGTCTATACGATGCGAATAAAAACCTATCGAACGCTCGTTACGACTACATCTTAAGTGTTCTTCAGCTACGCCAAGCCGTTGGTACGCTAAGCGAACAAGACATCTTAGACGTTGATGCAGGTTTGAAAGCAGCAAAATAACTGCTGACTGAATGCTTCAGTTCTCAATAAATAAAAACGCCAGTTGATTTATCAGCTGGCGTTTTTTATTGCTTGCCGTTAAGAGACGAAAAGTGTCTCAGAACATCAAGTATCAAAAAGGCCGCACTTGGCGACCTTTTACAAACAAATAGCGTTTCAATGCCAACAAATCGTAGGCTTAGCCCTTACCGCCTTTGATTGCATTGATGATTTCACTGGTTGAGCACCCATCCTCAAAGTTCAATACACGAACTTCGCCACCTGCAGCAATGACTTCTTTACCACCAGCAATCTCTTCTGGTTTGTAGTCACCACCTTTTACTAGCAAGCTTGGCAGAACTTCCGAGATCAAACGTTGCGGCGTATCTTCACTAAATGGTACTACCCAATCCACAGCGCCCAAACCTGCCAATACCGCCATGCGGCGATCGGTTGGATTCACAGGACGACCAGGCCCTTTAAGACGCTTCACTGATTCATCGGTATTCACCGCAACAATCAGGCGATCACCAAGTTCTGCAGCGTGATTGAGGTAAGAAACATGCCCAGCGTGAAGAATATCAAAGCAGCCGTTTGTCATAACGACTTTCTCGCCACGTGCACGTGCTTTTTTCACTGCTTCAATCAGCGCTTTTTCTGAAATCACACCGTAATCCGTGTCTTGGCTGCCATGTACCGCTTCTGCCAGTTCAATTTCAGACAAGGTCGAGGTACCAAGCTTACCAACAACAACGCCTGCCGCAGCATTCGCTAGTGCACACGCTTCTTCGAAGGATTTACCCGCCGCCACTGAAGCTGCAAGTACAGAAATCACCGTATCACCAGCACCAGTCACGTCGTACACTTCTTTCGCTTGAGTCGGAAGGTGGAATGGCTCTTGACCACGGCGGATCAACGTCATGCCGTTTTCACTACGCGTAACCAGTAGCGCTTCAAAATCAAACTCTTCAACAAGCTGAAGTGCTTTTTCAACCAGCTCTTGGTCTGATTTTACTTTGCCAACGACATCTTCGAACTCTTTCATGTTTGGCGTAAGAAGTGTTGCGCCACGGTAGCGTTCAAAATCCGCACCTTTAGGGTCAATGAAAACTGGAATGTTTGCTGCGCGCGCTTTTTGGATGTATGCCTGAACATGCTCTAACGAGCCTTTTGCGTAGTCAGACATAATCACGGCTTTAACGTTTGGCAGAGCGACATCCATACGCGATAGCACAGGTGCAGAATCCGTGTTTTCAAATTTATCTTCGAAGTCGAGACGAATAAGCTGTTGTCCACGGCTCATTACGCGAAGCTTCGTGATCGTTGGGTAATCAGGCAGTGCAACGAAATCGCATTTCACATTGAGTGAGCTCAGCGTCTCCGTCAGCACTTTTGCAGGCTCATCTTCCCCTGTTAGACCAACAATGTGAGCATGGCCACCTAGTGATGCGATATTCATCGCAACGTTCGCAGCACCACCAGGACGCTCTTCATTGTTTTCTACTTTTACAACAGGAACCGGCGCTTCAGGAGAAATACGTCCGGTTGGGCCATACCAGTAACGATCTAGCATGACATCACCGATGATGAGCACACCAGCGCTGTTGTAATCAGGTAGAATTGGTTTCATTATTGGTCTCCAAAAATTAAATCGAAGTGAGTTTATCACAGCCCTTATCGAGGCTAAATATATGGTCTTAACTGAACCACTGATTCCAAGCCTGTTTTACCCACTCCCTTTCGGCAACAAACTTATCTTCCACCACATCAGCATCTAAATTGAGTAGATTTCTCCGGTGTATTTCGTTTCGCATTGTCGTGTAGGCACGTATCAACTGCATTGCCTGGTCTTCGTCCATGACATTTTGTGCAATGAGCGTTTCAAAGATGCGCACATTATCACACCAACGCGTTAATTTCGGCTTATCGTGACTATAGTTGAGCACTAAGTACTGAGCGAGAAATTCGATATCGGTAATCCCTCCCACATCTTGCTTGAGCATAAAACGGCCGGGCTTTTTCCCCCAAGATGACCGCGCATTTTCTCTCTCATTTCGACAACGGCTTTTTTCAGTTCCGCCCGATCGCGCGCTTTGCACAACACATCATGTCGCGTATTGTGAAATGCAATGGCAAGGGGTTCATCGCCGTAAATCAAGCGCGCGCGCACAAGTGCTTGATGCTCCCATGTCCAGGCTTCTTGATGCTGATAATCGTCAAACGCATCGGTTGGGCTAACCAACAAACCTGACGCGCCAGATGGGCGCAAGCGGGTATCGACTTCGTACAAAATGCCGGAAGCGGTGCGAGTCGAGAAAATATGGATGATGCGCTGCGCTAGGCGAAGGTAGAACTGACGGCCGTCGATTTCCTTTTTGCCATCTGTATAGACATTGACTGGGCAGTCATGCATGAAGACGATATCCAAGTCGGAGTTATAGCCGAGTTCCCAGCCACCGACTTTGCCATAGCCAATGACGGCAAAACCCTTGCCTTCACGATCTTTCACATGCGTTGGCTCGCCGTATTTTTCGGACACTTGCAACCAAGCCTGACTGACCACTGCATCAACGATAGCTTCCGCCAAATAGGTTAAGTGATCACTCACTTTCATTACCGGCAATGCACCAGCAATATCCGCCGCCGCAATACGTAAAATGCAGATTTGCTTAAACTGGCGCAACGCTTCCATTTGCTGCTCCATATCATCTTCTGGAATACGGGCCAGATAATCACGCAGCTCTGTACGGTAACTGTCTAATGGGATTGGATTGTACAACTGTGCAGGGTCGATCAACTCATCGAGTAAGATCGGATACCGAGATAGCTGCTCTGAAATCATTGGGCTTGCGGTACACAAACGCACGAGCTGTACTAGAGCCGCTGGATGCTCATCCAATAACTCCAGATAAGTCGTACGAGTGCAGATATTGTGCAGTAAATGCAGCACTCGCGGTAAACCAAACTGTGCATCAGGGTGGGCAAACACCGCATCAAACACCTTCGGCATCAAACGGTTTAACACTTCGCGTCCACGCGGTCCTAACGTTTTTTTAGCCAGATCGGTTTTAAAGTTGATGATGGTTTTCGCGCATGAAGCAAAGTCTTCAACCTGAATATCCTGCTGCAAGATATGTTCAAGCACATCTTGTTTGTTCGCCATATCCCATAACTCATGAAAATGACGAGCAACCGTAGTACCCTCGTCTTCTTCATCATCACCAATTAACGACTCAAATACTTGATGGACATTCGCCATGTGCTGCTGAGTTTGCTCAATCAGTTGGTCCCAAGAGGTCATTTGCATCGCGGTAGTGAGCTTTAAGCGTTCGGTTTCGCAATCAGGCAGCGTCTGGGTTTGCTTGTCCGCCATCGCTTGCAACAAGTTTTCTAATTGACGCAAATACTTGTATGCGACTTCTAGACTGCTGACTTCTTGCGAAGTGAGTAACGCCAGCTCTTCAATTCCTTGCAGCGTTTCCAACAACCCTCGATTACGAAGAGAAGGCTCGCGCCCCCTCGAATTAATTGAAAAACTTGGGCGATAAATTCAATTTCTCGGATGCCACCTGCGCCTAACTTAATGTTGTTGTTCAAACCTCGGCGGCGAACCTCACTACTGATCATCGATTTCATCCGACGCAAAGACTGAATCGCACTGAAATCAATATAGCGACGAAAAACAAAAGGACGCAGCATTTGGCGTAGCTCTTGGTATTGCGGGTACATTTCGCACCCCATCACTCGAGCTTTGATCATCGCGTAACGCTCCCAGTCACGTCCCTGTTCTTGATAATAATCTTCAAGCGCAGCATAGCTCATGACTAATGGGCCACTTTCTCCAAATGGGCGAAGTCGCATGTCGACGCGGTAGCAAAAACCATCGAAGGTTTGTTGGTCGAGCGCTTTGATGATGCGTTGACCAAGACGAGTAAAGAATTGCGCATTAGCAATGCTGCGGCGCGCGCCTTGTGTCTCACCGTTTTCTGGATACGTGAAAATCAGATCGATATCGGATGAAAAGTTTAGCTCGCCGCCACCCAGTTTCCCCATGCCGATAATCAACATCGGCTGTACTTCACCTTCCTCACTCGTCGGCGTTCCCCACTCCTGACAACACGCTTGATATTGCCATTGATAGGTTTCAAAAATCATCGCTTCAGCCAACTCGGATAAGTGGCTTAAAGACGTTTCTAGCGACCATGCATGCGTGAAATCCTTCCACGCAATGTACACCATTTCTCGGTTGCGAAACTGACGCAACACGCGATGACCAGACATCTCATCCGGGCATTGTCCCAGCAGTGCCGCAAGACGTGAACGGTAAGATTCTTGACGGCTTGGTTGCGCTAACATGTTCGGTAGCTCACGCGCTAAAACTTCATCGCGATGAATCGCTTCGGTAATAAACTGGCTTAAGCCCGCCACATAGCGAAATTGCTGCGCAATCTCATCTGGCCAAAGGGGAAAATAACCTGCCTCTTGAGCATTTTGTACGGCAGATTCAGCGATAGAAATCAGTGGCGAAGGCAGCTGCATTTTTCTTCCTTGTTTGAAAAGCACGGTAACTCATTCTTTATACCAGACTTAAAGCAAATAAAAACGCCCACAAAAGGTTTGTGGGCGTTTTATCAAAAGTTCTGGATGGAATATTAAACTTGGAAAGATTTGATCTTCTTATCTAACTCGCCAGCATTATTTTGCATCATTTCAGAAGTTTCTAGCAGCTCTGTCACAACCACAACCGAGGCTTCCACCAGCTCACGTACATTTGTGAGGTTTTGACTCATCTCTTCTGCAACACTGCTTTGCTGACCAGACGCCGTCGCGATTTGGAAGTTCATGTCATTGATTTGCGTCACTTGCCCAACAATACCATCGAGCTCAGATCCAGCATTAGAAACCAGCTCGTTTCCATCGGCCGCTTCCACTACGCTTTTCTCCATGAGTTCTACAGCAGATTCTGCACTGGTTTGCAGCTGAGCAATCATCTCTTGAATTTCTACCGTCGCTTGTTGTGTACGCTGTGCAAGGTTACGAACTTCATCTGCAACCACCGCAAAACCACGACCCGCCTCGCCAGCTCGCGCAGCTTCAATAGCCGCATTCAGTGCAAGCAGGTTAGTTTGTTCAGAGATACCTTGAATCGTACCCACAACACTACCAATGGATTCAACACGTTCTTCGACCTGGTTAACCGCCTGTGCCGATGAAGCGATGTCCGACGAGAGTTCACTCATTTTCGCCATCGTACTTTGCAAGAACTGTTGACCAGAAATCGCTTGTGCGGAAGCTTGCTCTGTAAGAGAAGACGCCGTCTGGGCATGTTCCGCGACGGTTTGTACCGTCGACGACATTTCACTCATGGCCGTCGCAAGTTGATCAATTTCGTTAAACTCTTCTTGCGCCGACTCCTTCGTTTCCGACATGCTCAGCGTCATCACTTCCGTGAGTGTGGATAACTCATCAGAAGCATTAATTTGCATTTGAATCACATCGTGCAATTGGCGACGTGTCTTTTCTAATTCACGTGCCACGTCTCCGTATTCATCTTTACAATCCATACCAAATGGCACGGAGAGGTTCTTGCTCGCCATCAGTTTGATTGCGTCGCTCAGATACTGCGTTTGACGCAGCATCACTCTAGCCGCCGCTAATAAGAGCACGACAAAAACCACAATCAATAAGGCGGTTTGCCAAGCAACTTGCGTTAAGTATGCTTCGTAATGCTGTTGGGCAACTTGCGCGTTTTGTGTCGCCGCTAAAAGTGAATCGTAAAAGGTGTTCGCGTCCCACAGTTGTTTTGCCACTATCAGGACAGTACTGAAGACCATCAACATGACCATTTTAGGAACCAGTCGAATGTCGGATATGACCCTTTCCCATGGCTTAAATGCCAGCTTTTCCATTGTCAGTTCTCCACCGAGTCTTATATAGTCTTTATCTATAATCTTTATATTACTTATAGTTATGTTCGCGTTTAGCGTGGTTACGCGATTTATTTCGAGCTTCGTATGAAAAACAATGATATCAAAGACAGCACACGACCGATGGGCCTGTTGTCACTAATATTGTCTTTTATGGCACTATTTGTGATCTCTGGCTTGTTGTTTTTCCCGATCGATCACGAAACCCGTCAAGTTCTTATCGGTCTGGATTTCATAATCTGTAGTATTTTTCTATTACAGCTCACCATTGATTTGATCCGGTCCACAGATCGGTGGTTATTTCTTAAACGCCATTGGATAGATTTCGTGGCGAGCATCCCATTAATAGAGCCACTGCGCTTTGCTCGTATCTTTCATATTCTTCGAGTGGTATTAGTACTGCGCTCGTCGAAGTTCATTTTGCATCAGCTCAAAGAGAACCGCCGCGAAACCACGGTCGCCTCAATATTACTGTTGATGGTGATCCTCATTACGCTCGGTTCTAGTGCCATGCTGTTTATCGAAGCGAAAAACCCAGAAGCAAATATTCGCACTGGCGCCGATGCTTTGTGGTGGGTATTCGTAACGATCTCAACCGTTGGTTACGGCGATCATTATCCGGTGACCTCAGTAGGAAAGTTTTTAGCCGTCATCATCATTGTTTGTGGTGTGGGGATCTTTGGTATGATTTCGGGTCTTATCACCTCTATTCTTACCGCCCCGACGAAACAACAGACGCACAGCTCAATCAATAAAGAACGTATGCTCGAGCAGCTCCTAAGCCAACAAGCGCAAATACTAGAACGACTCGATTTCATGGAAAAAGAGCTACAACAACGTAAAACAGAGACAAAAAAATAGGACCATGCGGTCCTATTTTTTGTCCTTATCACCAGAACGATCATTCACGCCAATAAGGCTGCACTTCCACACTGATCGCTCGGGTTTGATCCATTGCATGCAAAATTGAACGCTCTTGACGGTGCAACCAGCGTTCTAACTGCTCTTTTTCTGCGTCTTCCAACATATCTACCAACGGAAGTAAGTGGTTCAGCATTAGCAGATCATCAATACCATGCACCAGATCCGCCCATGGCAAACGGAAGCTGTTACGCTCATCCGAGTTATATAGACTCGCGAAACCAATACCGGTATAGAGGTTACGCAGCAAGCGATAGCGCTGATCAACGTACTCTTGCGCCGTCAGGTCGCGCTCTGCTGGGAAAGCTTCCATTAGTTCTGCCCAAGTGCGATCGAGCTGAGTGACTGAAAACGGCATGATATTACTTGCCATTTTTTCGCGCGCTTTTTCATCAAGAAACGGCTGCCAGCCACGCGCTAAGATCCAGCGACTAAGATCCAGCAATAACCCGGTGTAACGCGCGGAATTGAGCAACCCTAGCACTTCTTCACGGCTTGGCAGCTCTTGTAACTGCTGAGTCAACTCAGATACTAAGAACTTACGCGCATCCAACTTACGCAGCACATTGCCTTTGTCATCTAAGAGCTCTTCAAGGTGTGCATGCTCATCCAACCAACTCAGTTCTTCTTCCAACCATTTAAGCTCTTGGCGCAGAATCGCACTCGCGCGACGAGGGACAACACCACCAAAAATGGTCAATGTTTGACGAATAAAACGAATGGCATTGCTGATTTCACGTAGCGCTTCCACATTGTCACGCTCAGCATAAATTTGCTCGTGATAATGCCAGTGAGATAGGGCGTGTTCTAAAGAGTTGATCAAGCAGTATTCAACGGTATCCGTCGGGCTACTGTCCACAAGCGCCAACGATTTTACTTCATCACCTGCATAGCCACTTGCAAGTCGATAGCCTTTCGCCGCTTTACTCAAGTTACCCAAACGCATGCCACCTTGCTCGCAAAAGCTACGTGCTAGTGTAAATAGGGCATCGGTTTGGCCCGATTTAAGTTCCAGTTCAACTTCGCAAATCGGTTCTTGTTTCTCTTGCCCATCTTCACCTTTGGCGACGACCATACCTTGGTCAAACGCCACTTCTATTTGGCTACCGTCTGGCATGCCAATCAGCCACTGTTCACGTGTGAAGTTGGTCGAGAATAACGGCATAAGCTCAGATTGCAGCGTTGCTGCGTCTTTACCTGGCGGCCAAATGTCTACAGGATGAAGCGACAGATTAGGCTCGTCGCTAGTGTGCTCAGCATTGTATTCTGGTCTTTGATGTAAGCCTGCGACGACGCGTCCTGCTGTCTTTACGGTTTGGACGAATACATCATCAAAACGGCGAATTCTTAAACCAATGTCGTGCTTTCTCAGCCATTTATCGGCGGTATCAAAGTAGGTGTTACCCAAGTCACGACAACTATGCTGAAGTACTTTTGTCTCAGAAATTTTTTCTTTTAAAGTTTCTGAAAATTCAGGAGAAACAAAAAACTTCAGTTCTATTTCGGTTTCCATAGCTATACCTTTCAAAGCAGATAGAAACAGGATATTGCGTAATTTCTCGCACGGCAAGAGAGAAATATCGCCGGAATGATGATCTAAAACAGTTTTAATGAGCGATTTAATGCGTTACCATGCGCGCCTTTATAGCCATCGTTCAACATTTCGCCAAGCACTCAGAAATGGTGTATGTTTTTTTAAGGTTATAGTTATTAGGTTGAATGACCATGCCAGTAAATACAATTATGGGGTTATTTGCAAAGTCCCCAATTAAGCCTTTGCAACGCCACGTTGTGTGTGTCAACGAATGTTGTTCACACTTGGTGAAATTCTTTGAAGTATCTTCAAAGGGTGACTGGGAAAAAGCATCTGAAATCCGTGCACAAATTTCTCACCTAGAGAAAGAAGCGGACGTGCTGAAACGTGAAATCCGTCTAAAACTGCCTCGCGGTTTGTTCATGCCAGTAGACCGTACTGACATGCTTGAGCTTCTGACTCAGCAGGACAAACTTGCAAACCTGGCAAAAGACATTGCTGGCCGTGTATATGGTCGTCAACTTGTCATTCCTGAGGCTCTCCAACCAAACTTCCTCGCTTACGTTCAACGTTGTCTTGATGCGGCCGATCAGGCGCAAAAGGTAATCAATGAACTTGATGAATTGCTAGAAACCGGCTTCAAAGGTCGTGAAGTGACGCTCGTCGCTGAAATGATTCATCAATTAGATGTCATCGAAGATGATACCGATGCTATGCAGATTGAACTTCGTCAACAGTTGATGGCGATTGAGTCTGACATGAACCCTATCGATGTCATGTTCTTGTACAAGATTCTTGAATGGGTAGGTGGTATTGCCGACCAAGCGCAGCGCGTAGGTGCTCGTTTGGAAGTCATGCTATCTCGATCTTAAAACATAAAGTTAACGACATAACGAAGAGCATAATGAACACGTGTCATAGGGACGATGACTATTTTCATCGTCTTATGGTTTGGCGCGCGTAAAATTTTGTTCCGCTTGTTATAAAACAACTAGGTATTACGATGGATATCCTTGCGAACTACGGCACTGTCCTGATTATTGTTGCAGCGATTTTTGGTTTCATGATGGCGATTGGTATTGGCGCGAACGACGTTGCTAATGCGATGGGTACATCAGTAGGTTCAAAAGCGCTAACCGTAAAACAAGCTATCATCATTGCGATGATCTTCGAATTTGCAGGTGCTTACCTTGCAGGCGGTGAAGTAACCGACACTATCCGTAAAGGTGTAATCGAAACTTCTTTATTTGCTAGTCAACCTGACGTTCTTGTCTACGGTATGATGTCTGCTCTTTTGGCTGCGGGTACATGGTTACTTCTTGCCTCTTACATGGGCTGGCCAGTATCTACGACTCACTCAATCATCGGTGCAATCATTGGTTTTGCATGCGTATCAGTAGGTACTGAAGCGGTTGACTGGGGCAGCGTTCAAGGCATTGTTGGTAGCTGGATTATTACACCAGTGATTTCAGGTTTCTTTGCTTACGTTATCTTTGTCAGCGCACAACGTCTGATTTTTGATACTGAGAACCCGTTATTCAACGCCAAACGTTTTGTTCCTGTTTACATGTTCATCACAACAATGGTGATTGCACTTGTAACTATCAAAAAAGGTCTAAAACACGTTGGTCTTCACCTAACCAATGGCGAAGCTTGGATGTGGGCAGCAGCAGTTTCAGCACTCGTGATGGTTGGCGGCTACGTATACATCCAGAAAAAATTCGCTAATCGCGAAGAAGACCGCAGCTTT
The DNA here is from genome assembly GCF_037162085.1 of Vibrio sp. M60_M70. Classification (NCBI taxonomy): domain Bacteria; kingdom Pseudomonadati; phylum Pseudomonadota; class Gammaproteobacteria; order Vibrionales; family Vibrionaceae; genus Vibrio; species Vibrio sp. M60_M70. The sequence goes on along the minus strand of NZ_JARLUL010000001.1, from coordinate 480,333 downwards.
TCTGGCGTGGAAGGTATCTTCAGCGTTCTGATGGTTATCACCGCTTGTGCAATGGCATTTGCACACGGTTCAAACGACGTTGCAAACGCCATTGGTCCACTGTCTGCTGTAGTATCGACTGTTGAACACATGGGCGAAATAAGCACGAAAAGCACCATCGCTTGGTGGATTCTACCTCTTGGTGGTATTGGTATCGTGGTCGGTCTTGCGACACTGGGTCACAAAGTAATGGCAACCGTTGGTACAGGTATCACTGAGCTAACTCCTAGCCGTGGTTTTGCAGCTCAGCTAGCAACCGCTTGTACTGTTGTTCTAGCTTCTGGTACTGGTCTGCCAATCTCAACCACTCAAACATTGGTTGGTGCGGTTCTCGGTGTTGGCTTTGCTCGTGGTATCGCGGCACTAAACCTGGGCGTGGTTCGTAACATCGTGGCATCATGGATCGTTACACTACCAGCAGGTGCACTATTGGCCGTTGTATTCTTCTACGGACTTCAAGCGATGTTCGCTTAAGACACTCGTCAATAGAATGTAAGCGCTTTGTCATTATTGACTCAAACGCACAGAAAGGGAGGCTTTGCCTCCCTTCTTTGTTGCACCGAAGTTTGAAACTGCATACTATTCGTCTATTTCCGGCTCCAATCATTCGGTGCCAACGCTGTCTCCAAGAAAAATCGTTAAGGGATTTACTGTGAAAAAACTAATCATCACGGTTTTGTTTACTTTGCTAGCAGCGCCAGCGGCCCTAGCAGCAGACCGTTATATTTCTGATGACCTCTTCACTTTTATGCACTCAGGTCCAAATAACACCTACCGTATTATTGGTAGTGTTAACGCCGGTTCTAAAGTACAACTGATTAAAACCAACCGAGATACTGGCTATACGCAAGTTCGTGATGACCGCGGTCGTACTGGTTGGGTACAAAGCAAGTTTGTGACAAACCAAGAAAGCATGGCGATTCGCCTTCCTCGCATTGAGAAAGAGCTAGCAGAAGTGAAAGAGCAGCTTGCTAACGCTCGTAAAACTTCTGATGCAGAGAAAGCCGGCCTTGTTACCTCTCTAGAAACGCGTAACCAACAAATTTCCGATCTTGAGAATAAATACTCTGAGATCAGCGACCAGCTTACTTCTGTTGAAACAGAAAACCGCGAGCTGCGCGCTAAACTGGATACACAAAAAGACGACATGCTGCTTAAGTACTTCACTTATGGCGGCGGTGTTGCAGGTTTAGGTTTGCTATTTGGTTTGATTCTTCCGCATGTCATGCCTCGTAGAAAACGTTCACCTGCAGGTTGGGCATAAATCCTTCGCCCTTTTATCTATAAAAAAGAATGCAAAAGCCAGTCGATATTCGACTGGCTTTTTTGTTTGCTTAGTTTTACGGAAATCAGCACTACTCACCCATTGAACTAGACGCTCGACGACGATCCGTTGCGCCATAAAGCTTGCCATCTTTTAGCTCAATTGCATTCAAACCACTTACCACTGGAATAACGTGTACTGGGTAGCCAAGCGCCATAAACTCCGGCACCAACATTTCTGCGAAGGTTTTCTTCTCCACTAGCAACCCTGTTGGGTCATACGGCTTAGTGCGGTCTATCTTGGTGCCGTACTGGATATTTGGTAGGTCAATGGCGTCTTGCGCTGATAACTTCCAATCCAGTACCCCAACCACGGTTTTGAGTACATACCCCGGAATTTGCGAACTGCCCGGCGAGCCGACCACTAAGCGCAGATTGCCATCGCCGTCCATCACTATCAATGGCGTAATGGCTGAGCGTGGACGCTTACCCGCTTCAATCGAGTTTTGAGTAGGCTTACCGTTAAGCGTTGGTTGAGGTGAAAAGTTTGCCATTTGTGCATTCAAGATAACGCCATCAACCATGACACCAGATCCCATTCCCGTGCCAACGGTGCTGGTCATAGCAATCGCATTACCTTCCCTATCAACGATAGAAATGTGCCCTGTATCTTTGCTCTCGAAGCCTTGATATTGCGCATACTGAGTTTGCGTTATCTGTCCGGCTTTTGGATTTTCTTTCGAGGTGCCATTATCAGGGATTAAATCACGTCTCTGGTCCAAATAGGTTTTAGATAACAGTTGTTCAACTGGTGCTTCCACATAATCCGGATCTCCGGCATACGCAATACGATCGGCTTTTGCTAAGCGCATCGCCTCAGTCATTAAACGCCAAGGCTCTACATCAGTTAATGCCATCTGAGATATATCGTACGGCTCCAGCAATTTCAGACTTTGAGCAACCATCACACCGCCAGAGGCCGGGTAACCAAACGAAACAATTTTGCTGCCTCGATAATCGCTTTCAATAATATCGCGAGATTTAACCTGATAGTTTTTAAAGTCCTCTAACGACAATTTCTCATGCTGATCGTTAATACGACGATTCACCGTATCAACAATATGTTGACCAAGTGCACCACCATACAAATATCGATCGCCTTGCTGAGCTATTTTCTCTAGCGTCTCAGCCATTTTAGGGTTCTTCATTAACGTCCCTGATGGCTTCACTTCATCATCTTGCCAATACAAGGCTTTAATTTCTGGGTCGCGAGCCAAACGCGTTTGCTCTCGCACGACGATATCATAGGTATAGCTGTTCATCGCGTACCCATCACGCGCGAGCTTAATCGCAGGTTGAACCAACTCAGACCATGGTAATTTGCCGTATTGCTCATGAGTGGAACAAAGCAGACGTAAGGTGCCCGGTACCGCAACGGAGCGAGGCCCCAAAATTTCATCGCGGCTGAGTGCTTTCCCATTTTCAATAAACATCTCAGGGTGAGCGCTAGACGGCGCTTCATCTCGCCCATCAAGGGCTAAAAACTTCTGCTTGTCATGTTGATAAAACAGCGCGAAAGTACCGCCGCCAATTCCCGTCATATCTGGCTCAACTACAGACATCACCATCTGCATCGCGACCATGGCATCAACGGCGTTCCCGCCCTCTTTCAATATTGAATAACCAGTGCTGCTCACGTAAGGGTTAGTCGCGCTGACCATAAAATCTTGTCCGTTATTATCTGGTGTTATAGGGAAAGGGGTTGGCTTTGCTGCGTAACTTAACGACGCAACAACACTTAAAGAAAAAATCAGAATACGCATGTGTCTCTGTGTAGACTCCTGTTATTTCATGGGGTCTAACGTGGACCAGGTCGTGATGACGAAGTTCGTCAATATGGCGTTTTTTTACACAACGCTGACTGGAGTCATTCTACTAATACATGACTGATATTGATGTAATTTAAACAACTGAGAAAAGCTATATTTAGCTTGTGTGAGTCCCTAAAAATCATCACTCAAATAGATGAAAAAAGACCTTATGAGAAACAAAAAAAGCCAGCGACATGACCTCGCTGGCTTGATGATTTACTATAAAAAACGGCTACCCTTCCCACTCATACAACGCTGGGATACGAATTTGCTCACCTTGGAACTCGACAATCACCGCTTGCGGTTGTATTTCTCTTAATGTGACCTGCCCATCAACAACGTCTCCTTGATGATATTCAACATTGTTAATTTTCACCCAGCGGCGATTTTCATCACTGGCGTACATGTGAGTTTGCAAATTGAGCGCAGGTAAACGCCCTTGCCATTGGTGAGCGTTGCGCTCTAAATCGTTCACGCGCACCGTTTGTGGTGAAGGCGCATCATCTCGGGATAACGCATTTTCGACCTTTCGCGCCAAATCAGGAGATAATGAGGACAAGTCAAGATCATCCAGAGACAAACCTAGGTCCTCTTCAACGACTGAAGTGCCTTGAGTTGATACAGATGTTTCTATCTCGTCTTTGTTTGCTGTATTACTCACGTATTCATCAGATGTTGCAAACGTACCAAAATCACGAGACAGCTCTGCACTTGGCCACTCTCTTGGCAATTGCGCCAACTGAGTAGTTTCAGGATAGTCCAATGCTTTGAACGGTTGTTCCGCTTCCATCTTAGCCTCAGGGGCGGAAGTACTAGCTTCAGCATGAGGCGTAAGGAGATCTAAATACCAAGCAACTCCGATTGCAGCAACGGTGATCGGCAACAAGAACAAACCAATATGTTTCATGGCTGACATTATGCGTCCTCCTTCTCGATTCGTGCCAGTTGAGGCGCATCTGGCTGCACGTTTTGTTGAAGACGATCTAGCGTCCGCTTACCTGCAATGCCGTCGACCCCGATACCTTGCCAACGTTGGAATAACTCAACGCGCTCTTTCATCGCACCATCAAAAATAGACGTTTCAAGCAGTGGCTCACTTACCGCTTCTGCTAATAGTCGGTCTAATACTTCGATCGCAGGGCCTTCCATGTCTAAACGTAATGTCTCTTTCAACGGCGCTTGCCACAGTTCAATGATATTGCCTTGCCACATCGGCTTTAGCCACGAAATAGGCAGACGCAGACGCTGCTTGCCATTGAGCACTTCGACTTTGTCATTACCGACGGCGTACAAAATGACATACCCAACATCACCTTGATAATTCAACTCCAAAATTACAGGGCGATTTTGTTGCATCAGCAGCGGCCAGGTCGCCATTTTACGCTCACAACGTATGGTCGATTGGGGTTCTGATAAACAAAGATTGTCGCGAACCGATGCTTGATAACCCCACAAACGATACAAATCATTCACGGCGAGATTCGACTGTTTTTGTGCTAACAATAAGTCACGCTGATCATCTGTCAATTGTTGGTTGACGACTATTGGCGTTGGCTCCTCTCTTGGTGCGGTCACTTGTGCCAACACTGACGTTGCTTGAGCTGGCATATAATTAACGACCGCCCACCCCGTACCTAATGCAGCAATAAGACCCACCGTAACAGAGCCCCAAGCAGGCCAGCGGAAAGTACGGCGCTCTTTTTTATCTTGCTGATAAATATCTGCCTGAAACTGCATCACCTCTTCACAGGCCTGCTGAACGGTTTGCTTATCCACCACCACATTACCTTGGTGATAACTGATGTTGAGAGATTTATCACAGATAAGATTAATCAAGCGCGGGATGCCGTGACTGTATTTGGCAATGAGTTTACAAGAAGCACGATTAAACAGTTGCTGGTCACCACCTGCCGTATGTAATCGAAACGCGATGTAATCTTCTGTCTCTTTTTCATCCAACGGCAACAAGTGATAACGCCCAGTAATGCGCTGAGCGAGCTGGCGTAGTTGCGTCGTTTGTAATAACCGCTGTAATTCAGGCTGTCCGACCAACAACACTTTGAGCAGTTTTCTGGTATCGGTTTCCAAGTTGGTCAACAAACGTAACTGCTCTAAAACGTCGGCAGCAAGGTGTTGAGCCTCATCAATGACCAGCAATGTCTGCCAGCCTGAGCGATAATTACGCAGCAAGTATTTGTGAATCACTTGGTTTAGCTGTTTGAGGTTTGCATCTGGCGGGTAAGTAATTTTGAATTCATCGCAAATAGCTTCGAGCAAGTCTCGACTCGAAAACGTGGGATTTAGGATCAGACCCGCTTTGGTGTTATCACCTAAATTCGCCAGCATCGCTTTTGCGACGGTCGTTTTGCCTGTACCCACTTCGCCAGTAAGCATAGCAAAACCACCGCCATCGCCTAGCCCGGCTTGGAGATGTGTGATTGCCTCTTTGTGACGTTGGCTTAAATACAAATAACGCGAGTTTGGAACAATCGAAAATGGTTGTTCTACAAACCCAAAAAAGTCCTTATACATTAGGCTCTCCAGCTAAAAAACCACCAGGGAATAGTCAGATATAATATAAACATAGCTGCATCTACTCTCGGGAGTAAAGAAAAGTACCATTGCTTGCTACAATGTCCAACGACATATCAATAAATTAAGAGGTAATTCGTGCAAGTTTATTTAGTAGGTGGCGCAGTTCGAGATAAATTGCTCGGAATTGATAGTTATGACAACGACTGGGTGGTCGTAGGTGCGACTCCCGAGACGATGCTGTCCCAAGGGTACACCGCCGTTGGTAAAGACTTTCCTGTATTTTTGCACCCCAAAAGCAAAGAAGAACATGCACTTGCGCGAACAGAAAGAAAATCAGGCTCTGGTTACACTGGCTTTGAGTGTTTCTTTGATCAAAGTGTCACCTTAGAAGAAGATTTAATTCGTCGTGATTTAACCATTAATGCAATGGCAATGGATGATGCAGGTAAGCTCCATGATCCTTACGGCGGCCAGAAAGATCTCAATAATAAACTACTACGCCATGTCTCAGACGCCTTTGTCGAAGATCCTCTACGCGTTTTACGTGTCGCTCGCTTTGCTGCCAAGCTGGCTGATCTAGACTTTACGGTTGCCGACGAAACCATGCAGTTAATGCGCCACATGGCAGAATCTGGGGAGCTGAGCACACTGACTCCCGAGCGTGTTTGGCAAGAATGGCATAAGTCCCTCTCCACCCCTCGCCCTGATATCTTCTTATCGGTTCTAAGAGATTGTGGTGCATTGGCCGTTGTTTTACCTGAAATTGATGCACTATTTGGCGTGCCTCAACCAGCAAAATGGCATCCAGAAATCGATACAGGCATCCATACTTTGATGGTGGCAGAGCAAGCCGCAAGATTGAGTGACTCACTCCCCGTCAGATTTGCCGCTCAAGTGCATGACTTGGGCAAAGGGGTGACGCCAGAGAGCGAATGGCCAAGCCACAAAATGCATTGTCATACAGGATTAAAACTGATCAAAAAGCTATGCGAGCGTGTCCGTGTACCGAATGAGTTTCGTGATTTAGCCTTGATGGTGTGCGAACAGCACTCCAATATCCATCGTGCGGCCGAGTTAAAGCCGCAAACCATCATAAAAATGCTCAACAAATTCGATGTGTGGCGCAAAGCTGAGCGCTTAGAAGATATTTTAATATGTTGTCAGGCTGACCATGCAGGTCGAAAAGGGTTAGAAGAGAAGCCTTATCCTCAAGCTGAGATTTTTACCCGCGCTTATCAAGCCGCAGCCGCCGTAGATGTTCAGAGCATCATTAAGGATGGATTTAAAGGCCCGGCAATACGTGATGAACAAGAAAAGAGACGGATTGAAGCGGTAAGAGTCGCTTTGAATAAGTGATCTGAGCTCAGATTAATTAACCGAATTGTATTCATGCCAGGTCATTCCAGCGGGCCTTAGCGAGACTAGGAATCTAATATCAGCACGCAGGGAAGTTTTAGAAGTGACCAACGCCACAAGAAACTCGGAGAGAAGATTCTGAATCTCGCTCCTTCGTCGCTGTTCAGAATGACGTTGTGGTTTAGGTATGCAGCTTGCGGTTAAGCAAGCTGCCAATCCGTCGCGTTATCAGGCGCTAAGCAAGAACGCAAACAAGCCGAAACCTAGAATCAGACGGTAAATCACAAACGGTGTCATGCCCATGCGTGAAATCATCTTTAAGAAGAAGTGGATACAGATGTACGCACTGATAAACGATGTGATGATACCAGTCAGTAAGAAACCAATATGGACAGGTTCACCACTGGTCACTAGCTTCATGCCCAAGTAGCTACCAGCCAATGTAATGATGGGGATCGACATTAAAAATGAAAAGCGCGCAGCCGCTTCTCGAGTAAAGCCAAGGTAAAGTGCAGCCGTAATGGTCGCCCCTGAACGCGACGTTCCAGGAATCATCGCTAAGGCTTGAGCAATACCGATAAACACGGCTTTCTTCCAACCCGTTTGGTATTCATCCGCAACCAACTTAGCGTTTTTGTCTACCCACCAAAGCAACAAACCAAATACGATCGTTGTGGTCGCGATGACATAAGCGCTACGTAGATACACTTCAATGATGTCTTTCATCAACAAGCCAAACACACAAGCTGGAATCGTGGCGATCACGATCATCCAAGCAAGTTTTGCTTCTTTACTCCGATCTCCTTTAAAGATCGAAGCAAATAATGCCTGGAACAGAGTGATCACTTCATGGCGAAAATAGATCACTACCGCCATTAATGTACCGACGTGAACAGCAACATCAAAAGCTAGACCTTGGTCTTCCCATCCCAAAATGGCGGAGGGCAGGATCAAATGGGCAGAGCTCGAAATAGGCAAAAACTCTGTCAGACCCTGAATCAGAGCCAGAATAAAGGCTTCAAAATAACTCATGTAAACAACTCAAATTAAAAATGAAAAAGAAACAGGTTTGAGTGAATCGACTGGCTGCATTGCATGCCAAATATCTGCGACTGTGCGTCCATCGCCTGGGATCACTAATTGAGGTTCGAGATCATACAGAGGCTTTGTGACAAAAGGATATTTGTAGATATCACTGCGAGGTAGCTCAGGTTTTTTCTTGGAGACGCATTCACCGAACAACACTATATCGAGATCCAGTGTTCGATCCTGATACTTTTGCGCATTTTCTTCGCGTCCCCACTTAAATTCAATCTCACGCAGCTGATGACTCAACTCTTCTAATGACAACTCGGTACGCATTGCAACGACAAAGTTGTAGAAGTTCTGGCTGCTAAAGCCAATAGGTTCACATTCATATACCGGCGATACGAGGAGACTTTCTCCAAGCTGTAGCAACTCCTGATACGCAGCGAGCGCATGTTGCTCTCTTTCTACATTCGTACCAACACCGATATAGGTGGTGATCATGCTTGACCTCGCTCAATCACGACACCAACAGCGCGAGCTTGTGGCACGGCACCAGGTTTTGCTAAACGGATTTTCACCCAAGGCACAGAGAAACGCTGCATGATAAGCTCTGCCACTTCTTCGGCTACACGTTCAACCAACAGAAAACGACCATTTTCAATATGGCTCAGTACCGCCTCACTCACTTGTGAATAATCCAACGCATCTTGCACATCATCGCTTTTACCCGCAGGCTTGTTGTCGTGCGCCATTTCGATATCCAGAACCAACTTTTGTTTAATTTGTTGTTCCCAGTCGTACACGCCAATCGTGGTGATTACTTCTAATTGTTCAATAAAAACTTTATCCAGAGCCATCTTATGTCCTTCTATTACAGAGGTCGGATACCCGTGAGGGGTAATTTGATCGTAGTATTCTATACCTAAGTAACATTTACTTGGGTCATCACAATGTTACTTAGGTATAAACTGCGAAAGCATCTTTATATACAAGAAATCACATAATGCAAGCTCTATCACAGTGAGGATTTCTGCATTATGTGAATTCGAGGTATGATAGCAACTACGCGGGAACCGAGCATTAAATTCCAATCCATCAAGGACTTCTATGGACGCACTGGCACTGATAATGACAATGGCCGCCTATTTACTGGGTTCGGTTTCCAGTGCGGTTTTGATCTGTCGACTCTTAAAACTGCCAGATCCACGCAGTGTAGGCTCCAACAACCCTGGAGCAACGAACGTATTGCGTATTGGCGGACGAGGAGCCGCTGTTTCAGTCTTGTTGTGCGATATGCTCAAAGGCACCATCCCCGTGTGGGGCGGATACTTTCTTGGTATCGACCCTATCATTCTTGGCGTCATCGCCATTGCTGCCTGTCTTGGGCACATGTACCCCATCTTTTTCCACTTTAAAGGCGGAAAAGGTGTTGCAACCGCGCTTGGCGCTATCGCTCCAATTGGTTTGGACTTAACAGGATTAGTGATGTTAACTTGGCTGTCAGTAGCCGCGCTATTCCGCTATTCATCCTTAGCGGCTCTCGTCACGGTTTTGGTCACTCCGTTTTATACTTGGATGTTTAAACCGCAATACACGTTACCTGTTGCTATGCTGTGTTGCTTAATCGTATTTAAGCATCATCAAAATATTCGGCGGCTTTTGTCTGGCGACGAGCCAAAAATCGGCGAAAAGAAACTGACACAAAAAAACTCGGCTTAATGCCGAGTTTTTCGTTTAAAGAGGGATGCATTGGTTATGCATGAACTCGATTCAGGAAGTTCAACAACATTTGGTTGACGAACTCCGGCTGTTCTAAACAACTGATGTGTCCCGCTTGCGGAATTTCTACCAACTCACTGCCCGTGATACAGTCTTTCATTAAATACGATTCGAAAACCGGGCGAGGCTTATCTTCACAGCCCACTGCAATTAACGTCGGCAGAGCAAATTTTTCCGAATCTTCAATCACATCACGGCGACCAAACACCATACGACCAATGCGAGCCACTTCCGCCGCACGCTCACCGTTGAGGTCTTCTAAACTGCGTTTGAATGCAGCGACCAACTCAGGATTCACCTGCTCAGCGTTATCAGCAAAAAACAATGGCACGACAGCTTCAATAATTGGCGCAGGCACCGCTTGGACTTGGCTGATAGTATCAAGCATTGAAAAATACTTCTTATATGTAACTTCTGGCTCCCAACCAATGAAGGTATCCATCAATACCAGTGATTTCACACGTTGCGGTGCTTGAGCCGTCAGTTCCGCTCCCCACATGCCGCCAACAGATAAGCCCACCACAGAAAACTCTTCAATATCCAAATGATCCATCAACGCCAACATATGTTGTGCATAATCAACTAATGACTCTGTCGATGCAGGGGCCGCTTCTGACTCACCATGTGCCCACAAATCTGGCACAATACAACGATATGACTGGCTTAAAACTTCAATTTGTGGCGCCCACATTTGGCTATCCCACAAATAACTGTGACCAAACAGTAATACTGGACCATCACCTTTATCAAGGTAAGCAAGTTGCTGACCTTCAATTTCAAACTTATTCATTGTTATATCCATTTCTTATTCTTCCGCACTATCCTATCACTGAAACGATACCAAACTGCTCGCATCAGTCAGAATGTAAACGAAGCTTTTCATTGAATAGCTAAAAATAAAGGCCTCTGATGAACAGAGACCTTTATCGTAGTGAATCTATTTCAAACCTACCGCATAAGTTTGATTAAGCGACTGGCGTCAGTTGGTCAATCGGCCAACGTGGGCGAGCCTCTACCGACATATCGGCCACTTCGCCATTCTTCAAACGCTGCATACCAGCGTAAGCGATCATCGCACCATTATCCGTACAGAACTCAGTTCGTGGGTAGTAAACCTCACCGCCAACTTTCTTCGCTAGCTTCTCTAACTCTGCACGTAAACGACGGTTAGCACTCACACCACCAGCAATAACAATACGCTTCATACCTGTTTGCTCAAGCGCGCGTTTACATTTAATCGCCAATGTTGCACACACGGCTTCTTCAAATGCCAGAGCGATGTCTGCGCGAGTTTGCTCGTCATCGCCATTCGCAGCAATCGTATTTGCTGTAAAGGTTTTCAGGCCAGAGAAACTCATATCCAAGCCAGGGCGATCAGTCATTGGGCGCGGGAACTTAAAACGACCCGGCGTGCCTTTTTCTGCCAGTTTAGACAACAGCGGGCCGCCTGGGTAATCCAAACCCATTAGCTTCGCTGTTTTATCAAACGCTTCGCCCGCCGCATCATCAATTGACTCACCCAAAATTTTGTACTCACCGATGCCTCTCACTTCGACCATCATCGAGTGACCACCCGACACCAACACTGCCACAAACGGGAATGGCGGTGGGTTATCTTCTAGCATTGGAGCCAACAGGTGACCTTCCATATGATGAACAGGTACCGCTGGCACTCCCCAAGCGTAAGCAATACTGCGACCAATGGTTGCGCCAACCAATAACGCCCCAACCAAACCTGGGCCAGCGGTGTACGCCACACCATCAATGTCTTTTGAAGTGAGGTTCGCTTCTTTTAACGCCTCTTTAATAAGAGGAATGGTTTTCTTCACATGGTCGCGTGAAGCCAACTCAGGCACCACACCACCGTAATCTGCGTGCAGTTTTACTTGGCTGTAAAGCTTGTGTGACAGCAGACCTTTTTCATCATCATAAATCGCGATGCCAGTCTCGTCACAAGAGGTTTCAATACCGATAATGCGCATGGTTTTCTCAGTATGCTTTCTATATAGAGGAAATTTGGGCGTCATATTACCTCGCCTTGGTGCTGCAAACAAATTTTGTACAGACAATAATCGACAAAAGGCTTTACAAAGTAGTTGTGATCGGATTAAAATTCCGCACCATTTTTGATCAAGCTGGTAAGAGACCAAACAATTGTGATTTGGTCTGTTGAATGCCAGCGTTAACGAATAACCCCTGAGGTGAAAGGCATATGCCAGTAGTTAAAGTACGTGAAAACGAACCGTTCGACGTTGCTCTACGTCGTTTCAAGCGCTCTTGCGAAAAAGCAGGTATCCTTTCTGAAGTGCGTCGTCGTGAGCACTACGAAAAACCAACTACAGTTCGCAAACGCGCTAAAGCAGCAGCTCAAAAGCGTCACGCTAAGAAGCTAGCTCGCGAAAACGCTCGTCGCGTTCGCCTGTACTAATAACTGAGCTCCAAAAGGAATTTAGTTATGGCTCTGATTGATCAACTCAAAGAAGAGCAAAAATTAGCGATGAAAGCCAAGGACAAATTGCGCCTTGGTACTATTCGTTTAGCCCTATCAGCAATCAAGCAACGTGAAGTTGACGAGCAGATCACTCTGAACGATGACGACATTCTTGCAGTATTGACCAAAATGGTTAAACAACGTCGCGATTCTGTAGCGCAGTATGAAGCAGCGGGTCGTCAAGATCTTGCTGATGCGGAACAAGCAGAAATTACCGTTCTTGAGGACTTTATGCCTCAACCACTGACAGACGAAGAAGTAGCGGCTCTTATCGAGAACGCGATTGCTGAATCTGGCGCAGCTGGCATGCAAGACATGGGCAAAGTAATGGGCGTTCTGAAACCGCAAATTCAAGGGCGCGCAGATATGGGTAAAGTAAGCGGTTTAGTTCGCGCTAAACTGGCTTAAGATACCCCACCCAATTGCAGCAAGCCGTGCTATCCTTTGGAACGCACGGCTTGTTTGTATCTGGACGAATGGAATGAAATAAGTGAGCAACACGCTTATTCTTTTAAAGCATTCACTCCACTCATCATCTTCTTTTTTTGTTAGGTTTTATGGCTGGACACATCCCTCGCAGTTTTATCGATGACCTTCTAGCTCGACTTGATATTGTCGATATCATCGACGCACGTGTGAAACTTAAGAAAAAAGGCAAAAACTACGGCGCATGCTGCCCGTTCCACAACGAAAAGACGCCGTCATTCAGCGTCAGTCAAGAAAAACAGTTCTACCATTGTTTTGGTTGTGGTGCGCACGGAAATGCCATCGACTTTTTGATGGAATTCGACCGGCTAGAATTCGTCGAAGCCATTGAAGAACTCGCTTCATACTTGGGCTTAGATGTTCCTCGCGAACAACGTAGCGGCGGTAATGGTTCGTTCCAGTCAGGCCCACAAGCAAGCAGCAGTGAAAAACGTAATCTATACGACTTAATGGGCAGCATTGCTCAATTTTATCGTAACCAACTCAAGCAGCCAGCAAGTAAAGTGGCGATTGAGTATCTAAAAGATCGCGGCCTGTCTGGTGAAATCGTCCAGAAGTTTGGCATCGGCTATGTGGCTGATGAATGGGATTTAGTTCGTAAGAACTTTGGCCAGAATAAAGAAAACCAAGACATGCTCGTCACAGGCGGCATGTTGATTGAAAACGATAAAGGCAACCGCTACGACCGATTCCGTGGTCGAGTGATGTTTCCTATTCGAGACAGACGCGGCCGAGTAATAGGCTTTGGTGGTCGAGTATTAGGTGATGGGACACCGAAATATCTCAACTCACCCGAAACCCCGATATTTCATAAAGGTAAAGAATTGTATGGCCTTTATGAAGTACTACAAGCGTACCGTGAGCCACCACAAATTTTAGTGGTTGAAGGCTATATGGATGTTGTCGCGCTTGCTCAATATGGCGTAGATTATTCCGTTGCCTCATTGGGTACCTCTACAACGGGCGATCACTTGCAAGTATTATTCAGGCAAACAAGCACTGTCGTATGTTGTTACGACGGTGACCGCGCAGGTCGTGAAGCCGCGTGGCGTGCAATGGAAAATGCATTGCCTTACCTAACTGATGGTCGCCAGTTAAAATTCATGTTTTTGCCGGATGGAGAAGATCCCGACTCTTATATCCGACAAAACGGAAAACAAGCATTTGAACAACAAGTGTCTAATGCGATGCCCTTGTCTGAATTCATGTTCAGCTCATTGACTCAGCAAGTCGATATGAGCACGAAAGAAGGCATGGCAAAACTGAGTACCCTTGCTGTTCCTCTCATCGACAAAGTCCCTGGCGGCACTTTAAGACTATACTTGAGAGAACTGCTTGGCCGCCGTTTGGGTTTGGTTGATGAACGCCAACTACAGCAGCTAATTTCAAAACAAGGTAAAGAGGATAAAAGGCCTCAACCTCATAAAGAAATCAAGCGAACGCCGATGCGAGAAGTGATCGCGTTACTGATTCAAAACCCACAATACGTAAGTATGGTGCCAGATCTAACTAGCGTTAGAGATTTACCCATTCCTGGTCTAAGTTTATTTGTTGATGTACTTGATAAATGCCAAGCGCATCCCCATATCAACACAGGCCAATTATTAGAGCATTGGCGAAACAGCCAAAATGAGACCCTTCTGTCTCGTCTCGCGAGCTGGGACATTCCACTCGATGAGGACAACCAAGAAGAAATATTTTTAGACTCACTGGATAAAATTATTGCCCAGTGCGTAGAAAAACAAATTGAAAACCTGCAGGCCAAAGCAAGAAGTGTCGGTTTATCAGCCGAAGAGAAAAGGGAGCTGCTAGCACTTATGCTAGATTTAAAAGCGTAACCCTGTTTAATTAGTCAGCAACGATTTAATTTGTTATAGTAAGTGGTTTGCATTTCGCATACTGATTCCTTCACCAGATTACGAAGTTGGATACCGTCTATGGATCACAATCCGCAGTCACAGCTAAAGTCACTTGTTATTAAAGGCAAGGAACAAGGCTATCTGACCTACGCCGAAGTAAATGACCACCTACCTGCTGAAATCGTAGATTCAGAACAGGTAGAAGACATCATTCAGATGATCAACGACATGGGCATTAAGGTAGTAGAAACTGCTCCTGATGCTGATGATTTAGCACTGAACGATGACACAAATATTACCGATGAAGATGCAGCCGAAGCTGCAGCCGCTGCACTGTCTAGCGTAGAGAGTGAGATTGGTCGTACCACAGACCCAGTACGTATGTACATGCGTGAAATGGGTACTGTCGAACTTCTAACTCGCGAAGGCGAAATCGACATCGCAAAACGTATTGAAGAAGGTATTAACCAAGTTCAATCGTCTGTTGCTGAATACCCAGGTACGATTCCGTACATTCTTGAGCAATTTGACAAAGTTCAAGCTGAAGAACTGCGTCTTACTGACCTTATTTCAGGTTTTGTAGACCCAGATGCTGACGACACCGCTGCACCAACGGCAACACACATCGGTTCTGAACTAACTGAATCTCAGTTAGAAGAAGAAGACGATGAAGACGTTGATGACGACGAAGATAGCGATGACGATTCAGATGATTCTGAAGAAGATGTAGGTATCGATCCAGAGTTAGCGCTAGAGAAATTCAACCAACTACGCAGCACCTATCAAAATCTTCAATTAGCAATCAACGAGTACGGCTATAACAGCCCGAAAGCGACCGTTGCTAATGAAATGATGCTAGACGTATTCCGCGAGTTTCGTCTAACGCCTAAACAGTTTGATCACCTAGTGAATGAACTGCGTACTGCTATGGATCGCGTTCGTACTCAAGAACGCCTTATCATGAAGTCTGTGGTTGAATACGGCAAAATGCCGAAGAAATCATTCATCGCGCTGTTCACTGGTAATGAATCAAGTGAAGCTTGGTTGGATGAAGTTCTTGCTTCAGACAAGCCATACGCTGAAAAGATCAAACGTAACGAAGAAGAAATCCGTCGTTCAATCGCTAAGCTAAAAATGATTGAAGAAGAGACTTCTCTAAACGTACAAAACATTAAAGACATCAGCCGTCGTATGTCTATCGGTGAAGCAAAAGCTCGCCGTGCGAAGAAAGAGATGGTTGAAGCGAACTTGCGTCTTGTAATTTCTATCGCGAAGAAATACACCAACCGTGGCCTACAGTTCTTGGATCTTATCCAGGAAGGTAACATCGGTCTGATGAAAGCGGTAGATAAGTTCGAATACCGTCGTGGTTACAAGTTCTCGACTTACGCAACGTGGTGGATCCGTCAGGCAATCACTCGTTCAATCGCGGACCAAGCACGTACGATTCGTATCCCGGTACACATGATCGAAACGATCAACAAGCTAAACCGCATCTCTCGTCAAATGCTGCAAGAGATGGGTCGTGAGCCACTACCGGAAGAACTGGCTGAGCGCATGCAGATGCCAGAAGACAAGATTCGCAAAGTTCTGAAAATCGCTAAAGAGCCTATCTCAATGGAGACACCAATCGGTGACGACGAAGATTCGCATCTAGGTGATTTTATCGAAGATACAACGCTAGAACTGCCGCTAGATTCTGCAACTGCAACTAGCCTTAAAGTGGCGACAAAAGACGTGCTTGCAGGTCTAACGCCACGTGAAGCGAAAGTACTTCGTATGCGCTTTGGTATCGACATGAACACTGACCATACTCTAGAAGAAGTTGGTAAGCAGTTCGACGTTACTCGTGAGCGTATCCGTCAGATCGAAGCAAAAGCACTACGTAAACTTCGTCACCCAAGCCGCTCAGAGACTCTGCGCAGCTTCCTAGACGAATAATCGCAGCGCATACAAGCTTTTAGAAATCAAAAAAGGTGACTTTAGGTCACCTTTTTTATTATCTACTGTGCTAAGTGGATAAAAACTAAGCGCAATTGCCCTAGTTGGTATCTAGACACCTTGCAACGCTTCCCCTATAATCGTTGTCCTATTAAGGCCCCTTAGCTCAGTGGTTAGAGCAGTCGACTCATAATCGATTGGTCCGCAGTTCAAGTCTGCGAGGGGCCACCAAATTTCGAAAGGCGTAGCAGGTTAGTACCTACTACGCCTTTTTTGTGTCTGCTGACTTTGGGTACAGTTGTGTGTGTAGTAATTCGTTGCTCATATCCTCAACAACTTCAAACTTATCATCTTCCTCGATTCTACCCTCTCTTTCTTTTCGCTTATTACCAAGCTTCTATATAGTCGTAGAAACAAAATGTCTGCTCGCTATTTAAACCATTGACCCTTTTTCGACTTCTGATAGGATGGACATGTAAACGTATAGACGTCTAAAACAAAAATGGAGTTACAATGAAAAGTATTCGTCACCTAAAGAAACTAGCTTTGGTTCTCACGGCAGTAGTTGGCTTAAGTGCTTGTGGAGAAAAAGATAACTCTGTCATTAAAGTGGGAGCAACCGTAGGGCCTCATGCTCAAGTAGTTGAAGCAGTAGCGAAGGAAGCAGCGAAGCAAGGCTTGAATGTAGAAGTCATCGAGTTTTCTGATTACGTGACACCCAATGCCGCGCTTAGCGATGGTAGCATCGACATTAACAGCTATCAGCACCAACCATTTTTAGACAACTTCAACAATAGTCATGACGCCCAATTAGTGTCGATTGGTCAATCCATTCTGATGCGCATGGGACTTTATTCTAACAAGTATCGCTCATTGCAAGAGCTTCCAAACAATGCACGCATAGCAATTCCAAACGATCCAACTAATGGTGGTCGCGGTCTATTGCTACTCGCCAATGCAGGTTTAATTGAGCTTAAACAAGGTGTTGGCCACAAAGCCGCCCTAACTGATATTACAAAAAATGCAAAGTCGTTTGAATTTGTCGAGGTAGATGCCGCCCAGTTACCACGAACATTGGATGATGTAGACGCGGCTGCGATCACAATGAACTACGTAATGTCTTCTGGTTTAGACCCGAAGAAACAAAGTATCTATCTTGAAGCAAAAGACGCACCGCTGGCCGTCATGGTCATCGCTACTCGTGACGCAGACAAAAATAATGAAGCGTATAAAAAATTCGTTTCTATTTACCAATCTCAAGCAATTCGTGATTATCTCGATCGTACGTTCAAAGGCACAATAGAAGCAGCTTTTTAATCAATAAAGCAACGAATACTTTGCCCACGAATCAGATAGAAAAGAGGCTAATGTTTTCTCATAGCCTCTTCTTTTCATTACTCACTAAATCGACTCATTGTCGACTTTCAGCCTCTAACTTCATTGCCAAATAAGCTTGGTCAGCAGAAACCAATTCAGGACGGTTAATCAACTTCCAGAGGAAATATGGTGGAATTAAAAATACGATGAAGTAGAGAGATTCATGGAAGAAAACATCGGCTATCGTTTGCTGATGCTCCCAAAGTGCCGTCAGTGCAAAGAGCTCTAACATCACGCCTAATACGCCAAAGACGACAGAGACAACAATCGCTAAACCCAGTAGTTCTCTAATAAAGTGCTTGTATGCCATGATACTAATTCCTTCTAGCAATAAGTCATACTAACTTACGCTCATAAGAAAGAAGCCAGCTTGACTATTATCAAACTCCCCTCATCACAGTTAAGAACTTAGTTTTATAAAAAAGGACTTGTATATAACACCATTGAAGATTGACCTCTCTATCACAATACAATGACATCATTTCTCGACTTTGAGACTAGCCTTTTACATTTATCAGCAGTGTAAACAAGAGGTCATAATGAAAAAATATACTTATCCTTTACTTGCTATCTCAGGTGGTCTTTTATTGACGGGCTGTGGTAGCGACGACTCTTCATCCGATACAGAAGCAGCCACTTTTTCTCTCAGCGTTTCCGATGCGCCTGTCGACGATGCCAACAAAGTCGTCTTAGCGTTTAAAGATGTTGTCCTTGTACCATTTGACCCAGAAACTGGAGAACAAACTGGAGAACATATTCTGTTAGATGTTAGTGACAATGGAGCACTACACCAAGTTGATCTAATGGAATATCAGGGAAGTAACGCTAAAACGATCATTAGCGAGCAAGACATCGCTCCTGGTGATTATGCTATGTGTGTGTACGCTAA
Organism: Vibrio sp. M60_M70; assembly: GCF_037162085.1. NCBI lineage: Bacteria > Pseudomonadati > Pseudomonadota > Gammaproteobacteria > Vibrionales > Vibrionaceae > Vibrio > Vibrio sp. M60_M70. Next base: position 461,418 of record NZ_JARLUL010000001.1, on the reverse strand, counting down.
AGACGGCAAACAATTAAACGATACAACGCTGTCATACGTAGAGAAGACAGACGGCAACATCAAAGGCTTAGTTGTGCCTAGCCGAGGCAGCTGTTTTGGTTTTAAACCAGATACGAGCGATCAAGGTCGCTTGAAGTTTTCGCAAAAAGGTCAGTATGTAAAAGTTCATACTGGTCATAATAGCTATGTTGTCGAGTTTGATTTGCGTAAAGGTCTGGCAGATCCAACGGGCAAAGATTACATGAACATGAACTCTAATGCGGTAAGCTTAGTAAACGCATCAGAATCAGGTCATATCGGTGGTGAAGTCAGCGAAATTCAGTATCAAGCGTGTGAAGCAGACAGTGCAGCATCAAATGCAATAAATGACGTTCCTGCCGTTCACTCAGTCTATCTTTACGCAGGTTCGATGGATCGCTCAACCATGGGCGATATGGGCGCGATGGAACCACTCCAAGCGCCAGTTGCAGTAGCTAACGTGAATGAATCGCAAGACGAAGAAGGTAATACAACCTACAGCTACGAGTTTGGTTACATCGGCCCAGGCACCTACAGTATTGGGTACACCTGTACCGCGTATGTTGATACACCAGATAACCATGAAACATCAGAAGATGGCTTCCTGATTTATCAACATTACACACCTGTTGATGTGGTCGAAGGTGAGCATACAGAGCAAGATATTAATCCTATCCTATAGCTCTCATCTTATCGAAAGCCGCTCACACGATGAGCGGCTTTTTGACTATTATTTTAATCCGATAAGTAATACTGAACGGTTGAGACCACTCGTACTTTCTTAATGTAAGGCGTGTTGCTATCTCGGTCATAAATCGAGAACTGCCCTTGCGTGGCACGTTTGATCTTACCCAGTGAACTCTGTGAGTCTTTCGCAAACTTTTGCGCCACTTCGCGGGCGTTTTTCGTCGCCTCTTCGATCATGTCTGGCTTTACATCATTCAGCTTAGTAAAGCTGTACTCAATGCGGTTCGCGTACGGGTCCTGATTCAGCAGTACGCCTTGTTTTCCTAGCTCACCAATCTCATTAATTGCCGCTCGAACCACATCGACACTTTGACTATAAACCGTAACGGTCCGCGAGGCTAAATAACGAAACTCGATATCTTGCTCACTCCCGTATTGCTGTGCTTTTCGGTCAATGACAGCAGGAGAAGAAAGGGAAACGCTGGTTTCAGGGAGCCCTTTGGCACTTAAGAAATCCAGAATCAAACGCGTTTGCTGATCGATGTCATCAAACATAGCCCCCATATCATTACTCGCTAAGGTGAACTGAATTGGCCAGATCACTGTATCGGCAGAGTACTCTCGTTCAGACAATCCCTTCACCGTTACCACTCGCTCATAGGCTTTGTATTTGACTGCCGTTTGCTGAATAAAAAAGCCCAATACTCCTAAACCAATTATCAGACACAGCCCGAGCCATATTGACGCTCTATTGGAAATCTTCTCCATTCATCCTCCTAATTTCGCCAAAAGTAACAATTCGTCGTATCGATAACATAGCTCAACTATGGCCAGAAAATGGCGACCTAAAGCCAAGTTTTTGTCATATCGTTCGAAATGGTGAATAGAATAAATTACAATTGAACGGTGTTTTATTGTGAGTTTTAAGATTATGTTGAAAATAAAATGGCTGGTAGTTCTGAGCGGATTATTTGTCTCAACGGCTTGTTTGAGTACTGACGACTTAGTAATGGATGACAACTCAACACAAGAACCCCAAGCGGGTATGTGCGATGAAGAGCAATACGAAGGGAAACGCTTTGATGGTCGCATTCTGCTAGACAATGAGCCGACCAAACAGGTCTTGAGCTCACTAGAAAGTCTCGGTGAAACGCTCAACTCTCTGAGTATCCTGATGTTTGCTGGCGACAAAACGTAACGCTAAGGCGTTCCTATCCCCTTCGCCTTTGGTCAACAAAGCTTCACCAGTTTGTCACCAAAGGCTCATGGATTTGCCTCTGAACTGTCATCTGTAATTTCTACTATCCGATCAGCCACTTGTACGCTGAGGTAAATATGGATAGTTCAACCCCTTTTCGTCTCCCTCGTAAAACGCCGTTCGGCATTGGTGAAAACGTTGCAGAATGGGCAACGGGTTTAAGTCAGCTCGATAAATTCTACGCCCAACGCCCCGTGAATGCGGATACCAAAACTTTCTTGCGATTTACGCTGGATATTTTGGGGATCGACTATCGCATTGCCCATGGTTCGCTCGACGCAGTGCCAAAGCAAGGCGCAACCGTCATTGTGGCGAATCACCCTCTCGGTTGTGTTGAAGGCGTGATTCTCGCCGAGCTACTATTGATGATACGAGACGATATCCAAATTTTAGCGAATCAGTACCTAAAAACCGTACCAGAGCTCGACCAACTTTTTATTGGTGTCGACGTATTCGAAGGCAAAGACGCCGTCAAATCGAATATGAAGGCCCTCAGAGCAGCCAACAAACACCTTGCGAATGGCGGCTTGTTATTGGTTTTCCCTGCGGGTGAAGTGTCGCAGTTGGTGGATGCCAAACAAGAGCGTTTAGAAGACAAAGAATGGAGCCGCAGTGTCAGTGCGTTAATTCGTAAGAACAAAGCCGCCACTGTTCCCGTCTTCATTCGTGGGCAGAACTCAAAACGCTTCTACATGGCAGGTAAAATCCACCCTCTTTTACGCACCTTGATGTTAGGAAGAGAGCTGCTCAACAAGAGCGCAAAAACCATTGAGTTGTCCTTTGGGCAAGCAATCAAGTTTAAAGAACTCAATAACCTCAATGATGATCAGATCGTCAATTATCTGAGGCTTAACACCTACCTGCTTAACCGCGATGTAAGTGCCACTCAGCAAATGGTCTCAGACAATGCTCTCTTACCTATTGCGGCAGGGTTACCCATAGGCCAATTGCTTGAAGAGCTGCACAGCTTACCGTCAGAAACCCAATTGCTTCAAAGTGGCGAGTTCGACGTATATTGCGCCAGTGCGCAGCAGATCCCATCTCTCCTGCATGAAATTGGCCGCTTGCGAGAACATAATTTCCGTGAAGTTGGCGAAGGGACCGGACAAGCGATAGACATCGATCATTTCGATCATGATTACCTGCACCTATTTGTGTGGGATCGTGAGAACCAATGCATGGTAGGTGCTTACCGTCTTGGATTAGTTGATCAATTATTGGCGAAATATGGCGTAGAGGGATTGTATTCGCGCACCTTGTTCAACTATGACCAAGGCTTTCTCGATCAAATGGGCAAGTCGATTGAAATGGGTCGTTCTGTGATTGCCGAGCAATATCAAAAAAGCATGAGTGCCCTACTCTTACTCTGGAAAGGCATAGCTACTTTTGTCCATCAACATCCCGAATACACGCACTTGTTTGGCCCAGTGAGCATCAGCAACGATTACAGCCATACCGCGCGTCAGTTGCTGGCACAATCGATGACCCTACACCACTACGACAACGACTGCGCCGAATACGTCACTCCGTCAAATCCACTGCCAGAAACCAACTTAAACTGGAATACCAGCATGCTAACCGCATTAGGAGATTTACAGTTGCTATCTCGCGTGATCGCTCGAATTGACGAAGGTAAAGGCGTTCCGGTATTACTACGCCAATATTTGAGTTTGAATGGTAAGTTGGTGTGTTTTAACGTCGATCCGGCGTTTAACAACGCACTGGATGGATTGATTATGGTGGATTTACGCGATGTGCCTGAGAAAACGCTTGCACGTTACATGGGCAGTGGAAACGCGCGCGAGTATTTAGCTATGAACAATTAAGCGTCGTCTAAAAACGTAGGAGATATCGCGCTGCTCAAAATCGCTCTAAACAACACAACGCGAGCAGCGTGATGCGTTATTTACCCATAAGACATTAAAAACAAAGTGTTTAGTTAAACTCATCGCAAAAAGGCCAGTCATCTCAAGCTTTAATCCACAAAACGCCAACATCGCACAAACGTTCACGTTATAAACTTTCACAAAACCTCAAAATGGTCATATATCACATTTTCAATCAAACCTGACGTCAAACAAAATGTGATATTGATCATTTCGAGCATTTAATTTGAATTGAAAAAGAAATTAAAGGTGATTTTAATCACAATGAATTTTGATTTTATATTTGTCAGAAGATCGAATTGATCACTAATATTTTTATTGACAGATTTGAAAGTCATTTTTTGTTATTAAGTTACATATCAATTAATTGATCATCATCACTTAAAAAATGCTTTTCATCCGAAGAAATGCGGGGGTTGATCACGAAAAACCCGTCGTCAGTTCCAATTGGAAAATGTGTGGTAAATTGATTGGGTACTAAGCAATCAAACAAGCGGTTTTGGCGAACCGTTTACGACAACATATTCATCAGAACATCGAACGGGGAATTGTTATGATATCACCAGATGCCAAGATCAAGATACAAAATTTTGGTCGTTTTCTGTCAAACATGGTAATGCCAAACATCGGCGCGTTTATCGCGTGGGGCTTTATCACTGCTCTATTCATCCCAACTGGATGGCTACCTAACGAAACGTTAGCCTCTATGGTTGGTCCTATGATTACCTACTTGCTACCACTGCTTATCGGTTATACCGGTGGTAAATTAGTCGGTGGCGATCGCGGTGCGGTAGTCGGCGCAATCACAACAATGGGTGTGATTGTCGGTACAGACATCCCAATGTTTATGGGTGCAATGATGGTCGGTCCGATGGGTGGCTGGGCGATCAAAAAATTCGATAACTACATCGACGGTAAAGTAAAAAGTGGCTTTGAGATGTTGGTTAACAACTTCTCAGCAGGCATCATCGGCATGCTATGTGCGATTCTTGCTTTTATCTTTATCGGTCCATTCGTAAAAATTCTATCTGGTGGCTTAGCAGCTGGCGTTAACTTCCTAGTATCTGCTCACCTGTTACCACTGACTTCAATCTTCGTTGAACCTGCGAAGATCCTGTTCCTAAACAACGCGATCAACCACGGTATCTTCTCTCCACTAGGTATCCAACAAGCGTCTGAGACAGGTCAATCTATCTTCTTCCTAATCGAAGCGAACCCAGGTCCTGGTCTAGGTATCTTGCTGGCTTACATGGTGTTTGGTAAAGGAACGGCTCGTCAAACTGCCGGTGGTGCATCAATCATCCACTTCTTCGGCGGTATCCACGAAATTTACTTCCCATACATTTTAATGAACCCTCGCCTAATCCTAGCAGCTATTGCAGGTGGTATGACTGGCGTATTCGTTCTAACAATGTTTAACGCAGGTATCGTTTCTCCAGCATCACCAGGTTCAATCTTCGCTATCTTGTTGATGACTCAGAAAGGTTCAATCGTAGGTGTACTCGCATCTATCGCAGCAGCAACAGGTGTGTCATTCGCAGTAGCGGCACTACTAATGAAGACGCAAACGTCAACAGAAGAAGACGGTGATGAAGCTGCACTAGAGAAAGCAACATCACAAATGAAAGACATGAAATCTGCATCTAAAAACGATGCGGTGGTAAACAGCCAAAGCAAAGGTGACGTAGACCTAGCGACAGTACAAAGCATCATTGTCGCTTGCGATGCGGGCATGGGTTCAAGCGCAATGGGTGCAAGCATGCTGCGCAAAAAGGTTCAAGACGCCGGTCTGAACATCCATGTAACCAACCTCGCTATTAACAGCTTACCAGAGAGTGCAGATATCGTGATTACTCATAAAGACTTAACGGATCGTGCACGTAAGCATGCTCCGAACGCACACCACATTTCATTGACGAACTTCCTAGACAGCGAAATGTACAACCAGCTAGTCACCAAACTACTAGCAGCACAAAACCAATCCGCAGCCAATGACGACCAAATGGTAAAAGTGTCGGTAATGGCGGCGAACGACGACAGCTTTGAGCCACAGCAACCATCTGTATTCCAAATTCAACGTGAGAACATTCACCTAGGTTTGAAAGCAGCCAACAAAGAAGAAGCCATTCGCTTTGCAGGCAACAAATTGGTTGAACTTGGCTACGCAGAACCAGAATACGTAGACGCGATGTTTGAACGTGAAGCGTTGGTTCCAACTTACCTAGGCGAATCTATCGCAGTACCTCACGGTACCGTAGAAGCGAAAGACCGCGTGAAGAAAACAGGCATTGTAATCTGCCAATACCCTGCGGGTATCCAATTTACTGAAGACGACGATGATGTAGCAAAACTGGTTATCGGCATTGCCGCTAAGAACGATGAGCACATCCAGGTGATTACCACCATTACAAACGCGCTCGATGAGCCGGAGGCAATTGAGAAGCTAACTAGCACCAACGATGTAGAAGAGATTCTGAACATCCTTGGTGGTCAGCAAGCGGCTTAATCACTCCTTTTAATTTGCTCCTGAGCAAACCGAGGTCAGCTGTCACCCCCTATGCGGTTGGCCTCACCCTAGATTCGTTTTAGTCAACATTTCAGACATTGGTAGGTAAGAATTATGAAAAACGCAGTTCATTTTGGCGCAGGTAACATTGGTCGTGGCTTCATCGGAAAACTATTGGCAGATGCAGAAGTCGAGGTCACATTTGCAGACGTTGATGCTCCACTGGTTGATCAACTTAGCCACAAACAAGAATACAAAGTAAAAGTGGTCGGTACGGAATGCCAGATTGACACCGTTACCCACGTCACCGCTGTTAACTCCGCCAGCGAAGATGTCATCGATCGCATTGTAAAAACTGACTTGGTAACAACTGCCGTAGGTCCCAACGTACTGGACATCATTGCAAAAACCATCGCGACCGGCATTGCAAAGCGCTTTGCGGCAGGCAACGAAAAACCGTTGAACATCATCGCGTGCGAAAACATGGTTCGTGGCACGACTCACCTAAAAGGTGAAGTGTACAAACATTTGGATGAATCATTACACGCGAAAGCAGACGAGCTAGTTGGCTTCGTCGACTCCGCAGTGGACCGCATCGTACCACCAGCAGAAGCCGCGAACGATGACCCACTAGAAGTCACGGTAGAGAGTTTTAGTGAATGGATTGTGGATGAACAGCAATTCAAAGGTGAAATCCCTGATATCGCTGGCATGGAAAGAACCAACAATCTAATGGCGTTTGTCGAGCGTAAGCTGTTCACCCTAAATACGGGTCACTGCATTACCGCTTACTTAGGTTGCTTGAAAGGACATCGCACTATTCGCGAAGCAATTGAAAACCCAAGCATTCACGCAGAAGTAAAACAAGCAATGCAAGAAAGTGGAGAAGTACTGATCAAACGCTACGGTTTTGACCGCGACATGCACAACGCTTACATCGAAAAGATCCTAGGTCGCTTTGCCAACCCTTATTTAGTTGATGAAGTTGATCGTGTTGGTCGCCAACCAATTCGTAAATTGGGTGCAAATGATAGATTAGTGAAGCCATTACTCGGTACAATCGAGTATGGCACTGAAAATCAAACACTTTTGAAAGGGATCGCGGCAGCGTTGAAATACACCAACGACACCGACCCACAAGCGGTGGAACTACAAACCTCATTAAAAGCCGTGGGCGTAAAGAAAACGCTAGCAACGTACACTGGCCTGGCTGAAGACAGTGTTGAAGTGGCTCAAATCGAAGTGATTTACCACCAGCTTTAATCGAATCAAGGGAGCTCTGCTCCCCATAAATATAATTTTAAACAGTTACTCAGTATATGGCAGATAACATCAACGAAACCGAGATCATTGAACGATTAAACAGCGCGCCATCGGTACGAGGCTTCTTTATTGCAGCAGTCGATGTGTTCAACGATTCCATCGACGGGCTAATACAAAGGATCTTTCGTAAAGATAACTTCGCCGTGCAATCGGTTGTTGGTCCCCTACTGCAAGACTCCGGACCGCTGGGCGATCTCTCCGTTCGTTTGAAACTCCTATTTGGCTTAGGCGTACTCCCAGACGATATTTATCATGATATTGAAGACATCATTAAGCTTAAAAACCGACTCAATAGCGATGCATCGGACTACGAGTTCACTGATCCAAATATTCTAGAGCCAATCAAAAAGCTGCATCTGGTAAAGAAAATGGGCATGGTGCAATTAGAAGTCAACGAACCTGATGACGACATCGACCTTGAGTTTTATCAACTCCAACTTCAACGCCAGCAACAAATAATAAAATCAGGTCTCTCGCTCGCCATTGTCGAAATTTGCAATGAACTGGGCAAGGACAGCCCTTTTTAACCCAACCTCCGGCAAGGAACGCCTTATCTACTAGCCTCTTTTCTCTACGTATCCTTTCTGTATGACGTGCGTGAAAGCCATCACAGTCCATATTCGTATGTCTCTGTAATATCAGACCAATCTATCGCTGGTATTGAAACGGTATGGCATGCTTTCAATCGAAGACACTAAAACCAAATGGGAGTTTTTCCAGAAACACCATTGGGTATCTCCAGAATTTTCCCGCACTCCCGTACTTGAGTCGTGGGAGCGTTGCATAAAGCAATGCAGCCCTTATACCTGGTCAAAACCACATATTGCCTCTGGCTTTACCTTCTCATCTCTGATGAAACGCAACGAGCACCTCATCGAATGCGCCACGACAGTACTTGAAGACACTTACGACATGCTAGGAGACGAAGACCTGCTATTGATGGTAACTGATGGCAACGGCTGCGTTCTTTCCGTTGTGGGACATGACTCAATGCAACAAGAGATGCAGGTACTAGGCATTAAACAAGGCTGTTTTCTATCTGAAGGAAAAATTGGCACAAATGCGGTCAATCTTTGTATTAGTACTCATATCCCGTGTGAAGTATTCGCAGCAGAACATTTCAATCGCCACTTACATTCTTATGCCTCTGTAGCAGCACCTGTTTTCGACCAATTTGGCAAGTTACGCGGCACAACATGCCTTCTCAAAAAAGCAGAGAGCTATAAGAAAGAAAACTTGGTCATCATCGCGTCGAGCGCGAAAGAAGTCAGTTTGCAAATCCATATTCAGTCGGAACAAGAAAACATTAACCGCCTCACTTGTGCGCACAACGCAACGTTAGAATGCATGGATGACGGCCTTCTGGCCTGGGATGAAGAAAGCCGTATCACCATGGTAAATCACCAATCAGAGCGCTTGTTAAACATTGAAGCCAGTCAGGTCTTGGATAAAGAAGTCTTTTCGGTTTTACGTTTCCCGCCAAATGTCCTCAATAGTATTGAGTCGGGTGCAAGCATCAACCGAAAACTCACAACGGTAGAGGTTCGTGGAGAGTTTGTTGAGGCAATCATTACCTTGCGTCCACTCAACGACGGCACACACTTATTGTTTTTGCACCCTATCGATAAAATTCGCGAACTTGCTCAACAACAAATAGGTGGCAGTGCGCGCTATACGTTCAGTACTTTGCCTGTTATTTCACGAAAAATGAAGCATGTCATTACCGTGGCAAAACGGGCCATAAAGTCCAAATCACCGATTCTAATTACAGGTGAAGAAGGTGTAGGAAAAGCCACTCTCGCCATGGCGATTCATAACGAAAGCACCTACAAAGAAGGGCCGTTCATTACGCTCAACTGCCGCTCCATCAATACAGAGCAACTGGTCAAAGAAACCCTGGGATACGACGAGGGACAAGGCATGCCCTCTAAGTTTGAACTCGCCCATGGCGGTACGCTCTTTTTGGAAAAGGTGGAATATCTGTCGCCCGATTTACAAGCCGTGCTACTTAAGTTGTTAAAAACTGGGCTCGTCAGCCGCAGCGACAGTTTGCGATTAATCCCCGTAGACTTTCAACTTATTACGAGCACCGCTTCAGAGATCAGCGAGTATGTCACTCAGCGCTCATTTGGTCGGCAACTTTATTATGAAATCTCCTCGAACGAGCTGCATATTCCACCACTACGAAAGCGTAAAGAAGACATTGAATTTCTCGTCCAGCAGCTTATCAGCCATTATGAACGCCGACACAATGTCACAATCTCGATAGAGCCAGTCGCACTGGAAGCGTTGATGAATTTTCGTTGGTCAGGCAATAACTCCGAATTAAGAAACCGAACTGAGCGAATTTTGCTGAACCGCAGTTCCAACTTAATCAAGCTGAACGATATTCCTGAAGACATTAAACTGAATTCTCGCCATACCGCAGAAAATACGCCAGTAATCACGTTAGAAGAAGCCGAGAGAAGAGCTATCGTTCAGGCTTGGAATCAGTGTGATGGCAAAATGCATGATATGGCGAAAGCATTGCAAATTGGCCGCACGACCTTATGGAGAAAAATTAATAAGTTTGGGCTGCAGGAGCAAATGAAGCTGTATTAAGCCAAGAAGTGGCGTTCCTTCAAAAGTAAAACCGGCGTAAGCTCGCCGGTATACGTGTACTAACGATAAAGGTATCGATTAAACATCGACAGACAACTGACGAATCTGCGCTTTTAGTCCCGGCAACAAACTCGCACTGGCGCTGAATTTTCGTAACCCAACACGAAGTAATGTTTCTGTGGCATTTGGATCGCCTGCCATCTCACCACACATACTGACCGGTATGCCCGCGCGATCGCCTGCTGCACACGTGAGTTCAATGGCTTTTAGTACCGATGGTTCAAAGTAGTTCACCAATTCGGCAACGGCGGCGTTGCCTCGATCGGCGGCCATAACATATTGAGTCAAATCATTGGTGCCAATAGAGAAAAAGTCGACTTCTTGGGCTAACGCATCTGCATTTAATACCGCGGCTGGTACCTCAATCATAATACCAACAGGCAAATGAGTCGCATCCAAGCCGAGTTGGGTTGCTTGATGTGCCAACAGCGCTTTTACTTTTCTCACTTCTTCAACCTGAGCCACCATCGGTATCATCAATTGAATATTCGGTTGCTCGTGAAAAGCTCTCAGAATGGCTCGAAGTTGGGCGGTAAACAATGACTCATGTTGAAGGCACAACCGCACCCCTCTCAAACCTAAAAATGGATTATCTTCCGATGGCATAGGGTAAGCGGCTAAAGGCTTATCACCGCCAACGTCTAGACTACGAATCGTAAGTGGCTTATCACCAAGTGCGGCGGCAATATCACGATACACTTGGTATTGCGCTTCCTCAGTCGGCAACTCATCACTGTTTTGAAACAGAAACTCAGTCCGGAATAGACCAACCCCCTCAGCTCCTGATGTTAGTGCATCATCAATATCTTTCGGTCCACCAATATTGGCGAATACTGGAATATGGACGCCATCACAGGTGACTGCGGCTTGCTGAGCACTCGCTAGCGCACTTTGTCGGGAGTTTTGCCACTCAATTTGCTGAGCTTCTAATTCCTGTTGTATGGCATCTGAAGGAGAGAACCATAAATGCCCTCGAAATCCATCAATAGTCACCACTTGACCAGCACGCACAGCATCAAGGCAGCCCTGAGCTTTAACGATGGCAGGAATCCCCATCGCACGAGCAAGAATCGCACTGTGAGAGGTTTTCCCTCCCTCACTCAAACAGATACCAAGCACTTTCGATTTATCAAGCCCGGCCACATCAGAAGGCATCAGGTCGCGGGCCAACAAAATACTCGGTTCCTGAATGTCGATGGCATTAGGCGTTACGCCTGTCATTTCGACCATAACTTGGCGTGCGATATCATGCACATCTGCTTCGCGCTCCCGCATGTACTGACTTTCTGCCTGGCGAAACTCTTCGGCCAACGTTTGCAGTGATTCTATCCAAGCTTGCTCGGCTATCATGCCCGTTTGAATTCGCGCCTCAACCGATGCCCATAACTCTGGGTCACTGAGCATCATGCTATGAGCAGAAAATATTTCCCCTTTCGGCTGCTTCGCTTGCTCCTGCAAATGTTGAACAACCACGCCTATCGCATGCTTAACCCGTTCAATTTCATCTTGTTCACTTTGGAAATCACGTTCAGGCACAGCTGGCATTTCATGAGTAAAAAGGACAGCAGGAGCAGTAGCGATACCGTCATTGACTCGAATACCAACAACAGCACCTTCAATCTGACTTGAGGCCATATCATCGAGCAGAGTATCCGTGCTCTCTTCAGGCTCGATAATGCCTTGCTCAACCGCCTCTTTTTCTCCGAAGTGCTCATGAGCTAAGGCTTCAAATGCCTGAATTGCTTCACTAGATTGAGGTCCGAATGCGCACAGCGTGATCGTCTCTTGGCTACGAACGCCAAGTTTCGCAATGCTGTTTAAGCTCTTCGCGTTCACACTGCGCTCACCTTTTTTCAACCATAATTGGCAGTCAAAAGGCGCGAGTGCACCAACAATGGCCGCAGCGGGACGAGCATGTAATCCATGCGGATTTTGCACTACCCAATCAAATGTCCGCTCTTGCTCAAAGTTCTCTGATACTGGCGCTATCTCAGCGGATGTTAGTGGCTGATCACCAAGGTGCTCTCGTTTTACGCTTAACGCATTCTGTGCCTCTTCGACTACCGTCGATAAAGGTAGTCCGGCGGCAGCAGCCACCGACGCCGCCATGGTTCCTTCAACAATAGGGGCCGAGATAAGGGTGACATTTTCCCTCACATGATCATCAATCAGATCCAGAGCCATTTCCGTGCTAAGCAACGCGCTGCCAAGATCCATCAATACAACAACCCCTTGTTGATCTTGTACCTGCTCAATCGCTTCCATCACGGCAATGGCATCAGTTCCGATCGGGTTCTCTGGGTCATCAATCCCAGCCGCAATCGCAAGCTTGGCTTTGCCTTGCGTCATTTGGGTGGCAAGTTCGGCCACCCCTTCTGCAAGGCGACGACTATGAGATACAACTACAATTCCCACCATCTTAATTACCTGCTATTGCCTGCTGTAGTGCTTTAATCATTAACAAAGAAGAGGTTGCGCCGGGGTCTTGGTGACCAATACTACGTTCACCTAAATAGCTTGCTCGCCCTTTTTTCGCCAACATTTCAATCGTGGCAACCGCGTTCGTTTCTGCTAGCTCAACCATTTCATTCAATAAATGGTCAGCGCTCATGCCATTTTCTAACGACGCCTTCACGCTAACTAAAACGGGTAACCAAACATCACACATGGTTTTATCACCCAGTTCCGCTTTACCACGAGACACCACGCCATCCACACCGCTTTTTAGTGCATCCACCAACTCTTCAAACGTTAATTGCTCTCGAGTTCCGACAGCGGCGGCCGTGCGAATAAACAGCGTTCCATACAGCGGGCCACTTGCCCCACCGACACTAGAAAGCAAGGTCATGCCCGTATTCTTGAGAATGCTGCCGATATTTTGGTCCGCAAATTGCGGCAGTTTTTCAGCAACTTTTTTAAAGCCTCGGTTCATATTGAGACCGTGGTCTGCGTCACCAATATCACGATCAAGGCCGGTCAGAAAATCTTGATTCTCTTGATACGTTTTTGCACATAGCTCTAACCAGTGAACGATATGTTGTTTTTCAATTTGCATGTTTGCTCCCCCTGTTACCACTTGATCGCTGCCGTATCGACAGGAGCATCAAACAGCTCCAACATCTCTTTATCTGCTTTCAGCAACGTAATTGAAACGCCTTCCATATCGAGTGACGTACAGAAGTTACCAACCATATTACGCACGATACGGAACCCTGCTTGCTCGCAGTTATGAGCAAGACGGCGGTACACTCCGTAAAGCTCTGAAGTTGGCGTACCGCCCATACCATTCACCATCACAATGTAGTCGTGTTCAGCGGCGAAAGGCTCAATGCTGGATTCCACTTCATCCCATTCACCTTCGTCACGATTCCAAATACGCAAAGTGCGCTGATAAGGTGTGTTTTCAGCAACTTCAGCAAACATTTCATCCACTAACGTATCGACGTCGGTGTATTTCACTCGCTTGATACCTGGTTCACCATGGATACCAACACCAAACTCCACTTCATCATCTTGCAGAACAAAAGATGGTTTACCCGCCGCTGGCACAACACAAGCATTAAGCGCCACGCCAAATGAACGACAGTGATTATTAACGCGACGAGCCAGTGCTTCACATTGCTCCAACGAATAGCCTTTGTTCGCGGCAGCCCCAACTAACTTCTCAACCAATACCGTTCCAGCAACGCCACGGCGACCAGCGGTGTATAGGCTGTCTTTGACTGCAACATCGTCATCCACCAACACCGACCCAACTTTGATACCATCGGTATGAAGCAGCTCCACAGCCGTTTCAAAGTTCAACACATCACCGGTGTAGTTTTTAATGATAAACAGCACGCCCTCACCGGTATTCACTTGGTTACCACATTCGTACATTTGATCTGGCGTTGGTGAAGTAAACACCTCACCAGGACAGGCGCCTGTCAGCATACCTTTACCAATAAAGCCTGCGTGCAAAGGTTCATGACCACAGCCACCACCAGAAACCAGTGCCACTTGCCCCGGCGTTTCCTCATGCCACATGTAACGAGGTTCGTAGTTGGCTTTTAGTTCAGGGCGGGACAGTGCCAGGCCTTCCATTTGCTGCAATACAACATCATCAACTTGGTTAATTAATTTTTTCATCGTTCTATCTCATTCCATTTATATTTTTATGTAGGGTATGAATTCATCTTAAACAGAGAAAAAACGTGCTCAACAAAAATCAATCCGTTTCATATTGAAACAACAACTTCGGCATTTTCGTTTCAATATGAAACGAAAAACGACAGATTCGCTTGAATAGTGATCGTCGCCATAAAGCATGCTGATGTTTATTACTTCTGACAGTCGGTTTGACACAGAGGTCATAAAAGCATGGAACAAAACCAGAGATATCCTTCACCACCTACCACACCAAACCTAATATAAACCTTATCCCTACAATGGATATTCATTGCAGTCCAAAACACACATAAAAAGGTTAAAGGTTTGAATTATGGACAAAATTATTATCAGCCCAAGCAAATACGTCCAAGGTGAACAAGTACTTACATCTATCGCTCACTATGTGAAAACATTAGGTGAACGTCCGTTAGTAATTGCCGATGAGTTCGTGACTAATCTGGTTGGTGATGACGTCAAACAAAGCTTTGCTGACGAAAAGCTTCCACTCACTATGAACATTTTTGGTGGCGAATGTTCGCGCGTTGAGATTGAACGCATCACGGACATTTGTGCGACTCAAAAACATGATGTCATTGTCGGTATTGGTGGCGGTAAAACGTTAGATACAGCAAAGGCCGTTGCGTTTTACACCAAAATTCCTGTCGTGGTGGTTCCTACGATTGCCTCGACGGATGCGCCAACCTCAGCTCTTGCGGTGATATACACACCAGAAGGTGAATTTGCGGAATACTTGATGATCCCTAAAAACCCAGACATGGTCATCATGGATACATCAGTCATCGCAAAAGCCCCAGTTCGCCTACTGGTATCGGGGATGGGCGACGCGCTTTCCACCTACTTTGAAGCTCGTGCCAACATGACTTCTGGTAAGGCAACAATGGCTGGTGGGTTAGCGACGCGTTCAGCACAAGCGCTTGCGAAACTTTGCTATGAAACCTTGCTTGAAGATGGTGTAAAAGCAAAAGCTGCGGTAGAAAATGGTGTGAGCACCAAAGCGGTAGAAAACATTATTGAAGCCAATACATACCTAAGCGGTATCGGTTTTGAAAGCAGTGGTCTAGCGGGTGCTCACGCTATTCATAACGGCCTAACTAAGCTTGAAGAGTGTCATCATCTCTATCATGGTGAGAAAGTCGCGTTCGGCACACTTGTTCAATTGGTGTTAGAAAACGCAGCGATGGAAGAGATTAATACGGTTCTCGTCTTCTGCCGATCTGTAGGTCTACCAACCAACTTATTTGATATGGGCGTTAAAGAGCTTAATCACGATAAGTTGCGCGAGGTCGCCGAAGCTTCAACGGCCGAGGGAGAAACCATCCACAATATGCCATTCCCAGTGACGGCAGAAAATGTCTACTCTGCAATTCTAACCGCTCATCAACTGGGTCAATAACCCAAATAACTTCAAACGAGTTTAAGTCTCCAAAGGCAAGCCAAGGCTTGCCTTTTATGCTTCAACTGACTTATCACTTCCATTGACACCTGCCGATGGCAACATCATAACAAACCGCGTCTTGTCTTTATCTGATGTTACTTTTATCTGTCCTTCATACGCTTGCACGATAGATTGGGTAATCGATAAACCTAGCCCTGCACCGACGCTACCTACATGTTGGCGAGACTTATCTGCGCGATAAAAACGGTCGAAAAGGTACGGTAAGTTTTGCTCGGCAATGGTATCACCTTGGTTGCTGACCGATATCGTAACCTGTTCATCAACCTCTTGAACGTCAATCACAATGGTTGAATCAGCATACGCATGACGAATCGCGTTGGAGAGCAAATTGCCCACTGCACGCTCAAACATGTTTTTGTCCATATAGAGCTGACCGTCGCCTGAGCTCACGATTTGCACATCGGCATCTTCGGCCAATATTTCAAAATACGCGACCAAACGGTCGATTTCCTCCTGCACCGCAAACACTTCGTCATGGCGATGAATGAGCTTGTTTTCGGCCTTGGCAATGTAGAGCAAATCGTTGATGGTTTTCGTGATGCGGTTGAGTTCTTCCAACGTTGAGGCAATCGCATCCTGATACTCTTCAGGCGTTCGACACGCACCTAAAATGACCTGATTTTGCGTGGTAATGTTGGTGAGTGGCGTTTTTAACTCATGTGCTATATCAGAAGAAAACTCGCTCAAGCGGCGAAAACCAGTTTGCAACCTATCGAGCATCGCGTTGTGTTTGTTGGCTAACTCGCGCAGTTCTATTGGCAACGAATCGGGGTCGAGACGAATGCCCATTTGCTCTGGTGATATCTGTTGAATGTGCTGATTCAATCCCACAATCGGCTTCAACCCACGTTTTACCATCCAACCGCTCAACGTGGAAGAAATCACAAACGCCAAACCGAGCGCCCAAAACAAAATCCAGTCGAGCTTATCCAAAAACAAAATATGGTGATTGATACTCATGCCGAGCACCACCTGATACTCCCCAGCTTGAAACGCAAACGCGCGAATATTCAGCGAGTCCTCACTCCATTCGATGGCGCGCTCGTGATTTAAGACCTGAGGTGAGCTAATGCTGTAGGCTCGGTTCTGAGGAATCGTCAGGCTCGAATTCTGATACACGTTCTGCTTGCCTTCAAACACCCACATATAGAGCGTACTGTTATTCGCTTGCTTGAACACATCCTCTGGCGAGCGTTTTAACTCGTTCTCAATGGCATTGAACTTACTGGAAATATAGCTGAAATCTTGCGAATAAAAGTGGCGCTCAATGGCGTACTGTAGGATGAAAGCCAAAGAAAAATAGGTAACAAACGTCATGCTAACAAACATCAGCACGAGCTTGTTTTTCATGGAAAAAGGCAGCGAAAACTTAGGCATCACGACTCTCTTCGAGTTTGTAGCCCATCCCTCTGACAGTGTGAATCAGTGGTTTATCGAACGGTTTGTCCACTTTGCTACGCAGACGTTTGACCGCCACATCAATCACATTGGTATCGCTGTCAAAATTCATATCCCACACTAACGACGCAATGGTGGTACGTGAAAGCACTTGGCCAGTTTTGCGCATCAACAACTCAAGCAGGGCATATTCTTTGGCGGTAAGCGACATCGACTGCCCCGCGCGCGTGGCAACGCGTTTGATCATATCAAGTTCTAAATCTGCCACACGTAATGTTTGCGGCGATGCGACCACTTGCGCGGCAATATGATGACGAAATACGTTTTGAACACGCGCCAGTAGCTCCGCAAACGCGTAAGGTTTTACCACATAGTCATTGGCACCCAGCTCAAAACCGCGCACGCGATCTTCCACTTGCTCCTTAGCTGTCAGCATGATCACTGGGGTGTGAATCCCACTACTGCGCAATGTATTAAGCACCTGCCAACCATCGAGTTTAGGCAACATAATGTCGAGGAGGATTAAGTCATATTCTTCACTGGTAGCGTGATAAAGCCCATCGACCCCATCATGCACTAAATCCACCACATACCCAGATTCAATCAAACCTTTTTGCAGATATTCTCCGGCTTTGTGCTCATCTTCGACGATCAATATTTTCAACTTTACTTACCTAGTGTGTTAGCGGGAGGATGAGAACCCAGTATAAAGCTCGAAAAAGAGCATGATGTGAACCACACCATACTCTTCCCCATTGGCAAACCATTATCGATTGTTATCGCGTTCGGCATAATGCACTTTGACATTCACTTTGCCCAAATATTCCAACTGACCATCTTCATTCATGCGTTCTTGCACGGTCACGAAGCCACCATCTTTTAAATGCGTACTGCGAGACTTCACATTAAACGTCAGGATATTGAGCTCTTTATTCAGTTCACGAGCCGTCATGGTTTTAAGTGAATTGAGTTCAGACAGTGCCTGTTGATAAGCCTCATCTGACGTTGCTGTCGGCGTAACTGAGATGGTTTTCATCTCTTCGCGGCTCACGTAGTTGCCACCAGTGAAAAGTGGTTGAGCGAATGCAGATGCGCTAGTGATTGCCATTACCGTTACAAAAAGAGCAGTTTTGATTGCGTTCATGTTGTTAACCTTTGAGTGCTTGTTTTCAATGAGGTCATTATTGAACACCGCCTCTGACACCACCCTTTCAACAACATGACATTTTTGTCATGAAAGCAACCTACTGGCGAAGGCTCTTGAGCGTTCCATTACGCTTAGAATAAGACAAAAAAAGCGGCACATACTCTCGCATGTGCCGCTTGGGATTTTTGCTGTTAAGCGTAATTACTCAACCGTTACCGCTTTCGCTAGGTTACGTGGTTGGTCTACGTCCGTACCTTTGATCAGTGCTACGTAGTAAGACAGCAACTGCATTGGGATGGTGTAGTAGATCGCCGCCGTGATTTCACTAACGTGAGGCATCGTGATGATCTTCATTGTCTCATCGCCTTCGAAGCCTGCGTCTGCATCTGCGAATACGTATAGAAGGCCGCCACGTGCACGTACTTCTTCAACGTTTGATTTTAGCTTTTCAAGTAGGTCGTTACTTGGTGCAACCACAACAACAGGCATGTCAGCATCAATCAGCGCTAGAGGACCATGTTTCAGTTCACCCGCCGCGTAAGCTTCTGCGTGGATGTAAGAGATCTCTTTCAATTTTAGAGACGCTTCCATCGCGATTGGATAGAATTCACCACGACCTAGGAACAATGTGTGGTGCTTGTCTGCGAAATCCGTCGCTAGTGCTTCAATGTCTTTCTCGAAAGAAAGTGCCGCGTTGATTTGCTTAGGAAGTGCGTGTAGCGCTTCAACAATCTCTTTTTCTTTCTCTTTGCTAACGCGACCTTGCTCTTTACCTAACGCCGTAACCAGCATCAATAGTGCAGAAAGCTGAGTCGTGAACGCTTTGGTTGAAGCGACACCGATTTCAACACCAGCGCGAGTCATGAACGCAAAATCTGATTCACGAACCAAAGAAGAACCTGCTACGTTACAAATGGTCATCGCCGCCATGTAACCTTTTTCTTTCGCGAGACGAAGTGCTGCTAGCGTATCGGCGGTTTCACCAGACTGAGACAACGTGATCAATAGGCTGTTTGGACGAGTCACAAACTTGCGGTAACGGAATTCAGACGCAATTTCTACATCACAGCTCACGCCAGCAATGTCTTCAAACCAGTAACGCGCTGTCATACCTGCGTTGTAAGACGTACCACACGCAACGATTTGTACGTGTTCTACTTTGCTTAGAATGTCAGCCGCATGCACACCGATCGCATCAGTTACAACGGAGTCTGCCGTGATACGGCCTTCCATTGTGTTGATCAACGCTTTAGGTTGCTCATAGATTTCTTTTTGCATGAAGTGGCGGTATTGGCCTTTATCGCCAGCATCATGTTCTGCGTTAGATTCTACGATTTCACGCTCAACCAGCTCGCCCGTTGCGTCAAAGACAGTAACTTCACGGCGAGTGATTTCTGCCACATCACCTTCTTCTAGGTACATGAAACGGCGCGTTACATTCAGTAGCGCAAGTTGGTCAGAAGCCAGGAAGTTTTCACCCACACCAAAACCAATTACGATCGGGCTGCCTGAACGTGCAACTACGATGCGTGAAGGATCTTTGCGATCCAACGCTACCGTGCCGTATGCGCCTTCAAGTTGTTTTGCTGTTTTTTGTACTGCTTCTAGTAGCGTTTCTGAAGTGCGAAGTTCCCACTCAACCATGTGTGCGATAACTTCTGTATCCGTTTGAGATTCAAACACGTAACCACGAGATTGAAGCAATTCACGAAGCTCTTCGTGGTTTTCGATAATACCGTTATGTACAACAGCAATATCGCCAGACATATGTGGGTGTGCATTAACTTCAGATGGTTCACCGTGCGTCGCCCAGCGAGTGTGTGCAATACCCGTTCCGCCGATCACTTTTGCTTCTTCTACTGCATCAGCCAGTTCTTGCACTTTACCCAAGCGACGAACGCGCGTTAGGTTTGACTCGCCATCAACAACAGCAACGCCAGCAGAGTCGTAACCGCGGTACTCTAAGCGGCGTAGACCTTCAACCAAAATTTCTGCAACATCTCGTTGTGCTACTGCACCTACGATTCCACACATGTGTTTATCTCCGTTTGTAGTTTTGTTCTTCCCTAGCCATGTTTCAGATAGAGGCAGCAAGCAAAGGCCTGTATTCAGAGGGAAGTGAAATATGAAACTGATTACATTATTAGATTAGGCGCAAATAACTTTCACGCCATGTTGTTCAATCTGTATTTTGTGTTCTTGCTGAATATCAGCATCCGTCACTAGCACATCAATTTGATGCCAAGCGAGCTCTAAATTCGGGATCTTACGACCGATTTTTTCCGATTCGATCATGACGATCACTTCGCGCGACACTTCCGCCATCACCTTACTCAAACCAACCAATTCATTAAATGTTGTGGTGCCGCGTTCGAGATCGATGCCATCCGCACCGATAAATAGCTGGTCAAAATCGTAAGCTCGTAATACAGATTCGGCTACTTTGCCTTGAAAAGATTCTGAGTGCGTATCCCAAGTCCCACCAGTCATCAGCAGTGTTGGTTCGCTCTCTAATTCATTAAGGGCGTTAGCAACATGCAACGAGTTGGTCATGACAACTAAGCCACGTTTGTCATTCAACTGTTGAATCAACGCAGCCGTCGTACTGCCACTGTCGATCACGATGCGATTATGGTCTCGAATCAGTGATGCCGCTGCTTTTGCCAAGTTTAGCTTTCGAGTCGAAACATTAGCGCTCAATTCTTCGTGAATGACTTCGGTTGGGATAGCAATCGCACCGCCGTAGCGGCGTAGAAGTTGGCCATTTTTCTCTAAAGAAGCTAAATCCTTTCTAATCGTGACCTCTGAGGTTTCGAATTTCTGAGCGAGTTCGTCAACGCTGACTTCTCCTAGCTCAGAAACCAAGTTAGAAATGGCGTGTCTTCTTAGTTGAGTGTTTCGTTTCGACATTTACGTTTTGAACTTAAGTTTCGATGTGAAACTTATTATAGTCAAACCGAAACTTTTAAGTCCATTTATTTCGATCCAAAAAATTAATATTTCTCGATAAAACCTTGTCCTAAGACAATTCTTAAACAGTGATATTGGATTCATTCAGTGGTAGAATTCGCCACCGAAAAGAAAAAAAATTACAGAATTGAAGGCTATTTTTTTGCAACTTTCTGCATATAAAGTGGGATTAGTCACAAAAAGGTAACCAAAATCGCCGATCTTTTAGTCATAAAATGACTAAACTTGGTGAAAGACTTTCAGAATCTGAAGTACTGATAATGAGGCGAAAAATCGGTGGGTGACAGGCACTAAATGTCATCAATAACGCCCTAACTTCAGAGTAAACAACCGACTTTCAAATTGTAACTATACTTACCGGAGAGTATCTTCCATGAAAAAGACCAAAATCGTATGTACGATTGGCCCTAAAACTGAATCTGTAGAGAAGCTAACTGAGCTAGTGAACGCAGGCATGAACGTAATGCGTCTTAACTTCTCTCACGGTGACTACGAAGAACACGGCACTCGTATCGCGAACTTCCGTAAAGTAATGGAAGCTACTGGCAAACCACTAGCAATTCTTCTAGATACTAAAGGTCCAGAAATCCGCACTATTAAGCTAGAAGGCGGTAACGACGTTGATCTAGTAGCTGGTCAAGAATTCACTTTCACAACTGACACTTCAGTTGTAGGTAACAAAGATAAAGTTGCAGTAACTTACGCAGGTTTCGCAGCAGACTTAAACGTAGGTAACACTATCCTAGTCGACGACGGTCTAATCGAGATGGAAGTTATCTCTAAGACTGAAACAGAAGTTAAATGTAAAGTACTTAACAACGGTGCACTAGGCGAGAACAAAGGTGTGAACCTTCCTGGCGTTTCTGTAAACCTACCTGCTCTATCTGAAAAAGATAAGAACGACCTTAAATTCGGTTGTGAGCAAGGCGTTGACTTCGTAGCTGCTTCTTTCATCCGTAAAGCTTCTGACGTTCAAGAAATCCGTGAAGTACTTGCTGCAAACGGCGGCGAGAACATCCACATCATCTCTAAGATCGAAAACCAAGAAGGTGTTGATAACTTCGACGAGATCCTAGAGCTTTCTGACGGCATCATGGTTGCTCGTGGTGACCTAGGTGTTGAAATCCCAGCTGAAGAAGTAATCTTCGCTCAGAAAATGATGATCGAGAAGTGTAACCGTGCACGTAAGATGGTTATCACTGCAACTCAAATGCTTGATTCTATGATCAACAACCCACGTCCTACTCGTGCGGAAGCAGGCGACGTTGCTAACGCGGTAATGGACGGTACTGACGCAGTAATGCTTTCTGGTGAAACTGCTAAAGGTAAGTACCCAGTTGAAGCGGTAACTATCATGGCTCAAATCGCGAACCGTACTGATTCAGCGCTAAAAGCTGAGCTAGGTTCTCGTCTAGACAGCCCACGTCTACGTATCACTGAAGCAGTATGTAAAGGCGCAGTAGACACAGCTGAGAAACTGGCTGCTCCACTTATCGTTGTTGCAACTGAAGGTGGTAAATCTGCACGTTCAGTACGTAAATACTTCCCAACTGCAAACATCCTAGCACTAACAACAAACAAGAAAACAGCAGCACAACTTGTTCTAACTAAAGGTGTGACGCCAGTTGTTGTTGATTCTATCGAAAGCACTGACGCATTCTACGTAGCAGGTAAAGAGCTTGCTCTAGAATCTGGTCTAGGTAACAAAGGCGACATCGTAGTGATGGTTTCTGGTGCTCTAGTTGCTTCAGGCACTACGAACACAGCTTCTGTACACGTACTATAAGACTGAACTTTTCATACTTCAGTTGATTGATAAAGAGGGCTTATGCCCTCTTTTTTTATATGGCTTTCTTGCTCTAATAATAGCCTAACTGTATCATTCACCATGCGCAGAATTGCGTACTGTTTAATTTTGTCGTCACGATTAAAATTTCTATGAGGTGTATGTGTCCAGTCCCACTCTTACCGACAAAGTATCAAAAATGATCCGTCAGGATATTCTCGATGGCGTGCTTAAACCGGGTCAAAAACTCGTGGTTGCGGAACTCAAAGAGAAGTACAACGTAGGAGCGTCACCCATTCGCGAAGCTTTGGTGCAGTTATCGTGGAGCAAATACGTCAAACTCGAGCCGCAAAAAGGCTGCTGGGTTGCACCTGTATGTAAAGATGAGTTGAATGACTTGTACGAGAGCCTACAAATGGTCTCTGCATGCCTACTAAATAAAGCAATTGTGATTGGCGATGAAAATTGGGAACTGGACGTCCTAACCGCTTATCACAAGTTATCCCGCTCTAAATCTGGCGAAAGCTTTTGCTGGAAGGAATGGGAAGAGCGCCATAATCAGTTTCTTACTGCGCTGTTTGAAGGCGCCGGCTCTGCCAATATGTTTGGTTTTTTCCGCGATCTACTCACGCAAATTAAGCGTTACCAATATTTTGCTATGCAAATGTTAGGTACTGGAAACCCAGGGCACTGTAATATCGATGAGCAAGAAATGCTGATGAAGACGTCGTTAGATAAAAAGAGCCAGGATGCTTTAGGTTATCTAGAGCGTTATTTGAGACAGTCAATGCAGTGTATCGAAGCGGCCATCGACAACCAATATCGCATACTGGCTAGCGAATAACGCTGAGGCTAAAATAAGCATAAAAATCGGGGTCTATCCCCGATTTTTTGTTTTTGAAAAAGAGCTAAGCAATATCATCGAAACTATGACATAGCGATACGCAGTTACGCCCTGCACTTTTGGATTCATACAAGGCAATATCAGCACATTTATAAGTGCGCGTGCGATCAGAAGTTAAATCACTATACCCGGCGCTAACAGTAATCGCTCTATCACTGCGCAGTTGAACCGCCACACGTAACCGGTTCAATACAACTTCTGCTTCTTCGAGTGTGGTATGCGGCATGATCACCGCAAACTCCTCACCACCGACGCGAGAAACAAAGTCAGTACTGCGCACCTCTTTAAGAAGAGTCTCAGCGACACTGCAAATCACTTTGTCCCCTTCATCGTGCCCAAGTTCATCGTTAATGCGCTTAAAGTGGTCAATATCAAACAACGCCAAACATGCAGGGGGACTATCAGGATAACGCTCAATAATCCCGGCATATTGCGCTAATTGCTCTTCAAATTTTCGACGGTTCCACAAGCCCGTCAAACCATCTTTTTCACTGAGGTTGCGTAGCTTTTCTTCCAGCTCTTTTTGCTCGGATATATCCACCAGCGACGTGATGTAATAGCTCACTTTACCTGACTTGGTTAAGTTTGCCTGAATGCGCATAATGGCGGTAAATACGTGATTAAACTTGGTTCGACAACGAACCTCACCTTCCCAAACGTGCTCGTTCGCAAGCTTATTCCAAATATTGAGGGTCGACTCGAGATCTTCCGGTAAGAAAATTAGATTATGCGCATTCCAGCCTTGAGTATGCTTGGTGGAATAGCCCATCATGTTTTCAAATTCTTGGTTCACCATAATGATTCGATGCGACGCATCTGAGATCATCACCGCAGTCATGCCATCAAGTGCAGCCCGAGCTAACTTCGATTCCATACTATGACGTCGATAGTGCAGGGCTAGCGCGGTCGTTGGTAAAGTAAAACCAAACACCAAACTTAATACAAAAAACGCTTCTTGGATTAAGTCATCAATATCTCGCTGAGATCGAGATAGTAATTGCTCATTCGTGAGATCAATCACCAGATGAAGTGGCTCACTAGAAACAAATTGGATCGTGCTATATGCTATCAAATTCGAGCCGTTGTACTCATAGCCCGAAACTTCTGAGATCATCGTGCGCCAAATGTTGGGATACATCCGGCCAAAATTAAATTGAGAACGAGCTGGAATAATGTTGCCGTACAAGCGTGATGACTTAGGACTCGCGATATAAAAGCCATCACTTTTAATTAACTCAATATGAAAATCCCGCACCGGTGAGTAGTTGAGTCGAGAAGATAAATACTCAATATCAACATTAAGAACAAGATACCCTTCGCGTTTCCCATTGAGAGAAATCGGCATCAGAATACGCAATGAAGGGCTATAAGGGTAAACAAGCTCACCATTTTCCCGCTCCAGTTCAATCCCCCACGACGCAATTTCATCATTACCTAAACCTTGCGCGTAATGAAAATAATCCCGCTCTGACTTGTCATGTAATTTGAGGGCGGGTGCAGCGATACCCGTTTTGAAATCGTAATTAATCCGTGCTTTTTCCTGACCGGTAATATCAAGAAAACGAATTTGTTTATATAGCTTTTGGTTGATCGCAACCGAGATCCACATATCTTCTAAGATAGAAAGGTTGACCCGGTTCGGCTGACGTAGATAGTCGTAAAGACTTTGGCTGTGACCGAGAAGATCGCTGATCGTCTCAATTTGATCCTGAATATTGTTGTATTCGCGACCAGTATAAGCCAGTTGGTGTAATGCTTCTTGAGCGGTATTCTCAACGTTACTCTCTAATAACGTCAGATATTTCTGATAATAGTAAACTGCAGTGAGCGCACTAAAAAATAGTGCTGTCGCCAACAATGTGCCGACTCGCTTAGGTATTTTCACGCGTCTACTGCCTATAATGCTTACTAAAACGACAATTATATCATTAATTGTTATTTTCTAAACAAAAAGCCACTTAGATTAAGTGGCTTTTCTATATGCAATTAGATAATTACGGTTTGAGTGCGCGCTCACCTCGGGCAATGCCCACTACCCCACTACGAGCAACTTCGACGACTTCAGTTACTTCAGATATCGCTTGAATGAAGGCATCCAACTTTTCACTCGTGCCCGCAAGTTGTACCGTGTATTGAGCAGCAGTGACATCCACGATCTGGCCACGGAAGATGTCTGCCGTCCGTTTCACTTCTGCTCGCGCAAAACCGCTGGCTTTCACTTTCACCATCATCAGTTCACGTTCGATGTGCTCGTACTCGGTGACTTCTTGTACTTTCAGCACATCGATCAATTTGTGTAACTGCTTCTGAATTTGCTCCAACTGCATCTCATCAGACGTCGTGGTAATGTTCATTCGCGACAGCGTTTCATCATCTGTCGGTGATACCGTCAAAGATTCAATGTTGTAACCACGTTGAGAGAACAAACCAACAACACGAGACAACGCACCCGGTTGGTTTTCCAATAGCAGTGAAATAATGTGTCTCATATTAAGTTCTCTCCGTTTTGCTTAGCCACATTTTATCCATACCCTCACCTTTGATTTGCATCGGGTATACGTGTTCGGTTTCGTCTACGTTGATGTCCACAAACACCAGACGATCTTTCATATCCAACGCTTTTTGTAGCCCTTCTTCGAGCTGTTCAGGCGTTTCGATACGAATACCGACGTGACCATAAGCTTCTGCAATCGCTGCAAAATCAGGAACAGAACTCATGTAAGAATTAGAGTGACGACCTTGATAAATAATGTCTTGCCACTGTTTTACCATGCCTAAGAATCGGTTGTTTAGGTTGATGATCTTCACTGGAATGTCGTATTGCATGGCTGTCGAAAGCTCTTGGATATTCATTTGAATACTGCCATCACCCGTAACAACTACGACTTCTTCTTGTGGCATGGCAAACTTAACACCCATACCAGCCGGAAGGCCAAATCCCATAGTGCCCAATCCACCCGAGTTGATCCAACGGCGTGGTTTGTTAAATGGGTAGTAAAGTGCTGCAAACATCTGGTGCTGACCCACATCAGAAGCAACATACGCATCACCATTGGTCAGCTTGTGCAAGGTTTCAATCACTTGCTGTGGTTTAATTCGCTCTGGTGACTTCTCATAAGCCAAACAATTTCGGTCACGCCACACCTGAATGTCATCCCACCATGCGGTGATGGCATCTTCATCGTTCCCACCTTCTTGCTCTGCCAGCAGGCCAAGCATGGTTGTGAGCACTTTTTCCGCAGAGCCGACGATAGGTAAATCCACTTTCACGTTTTTCGAGATCGATGATGGATCGATATCAATATGCATGACTTTTGCGTTTGGGCAGTATTTTTCAAGGTTGTTCGTCGTGCGATCATCAAAACGCACACCGATACCAAAAATGAGATCCGCTTCATGCATCGCCATATTGGCTTCGTAAGTACCATGCATACCCAGCATGCCCAGTGAGTTTTTATGTGTTCCAGGGAATGCGCCTAGTCCCATCAACGTACTGACTACTGGAAGGTTCAGCTTGTCGGAGAGCTCTAAAATATGTTCATGAGCGCCAGAAATCACAGCACCACCACCGATATAAAGCACTGGCTTTTTCGCTTCTAATAGCGATTTAAGGGCTTTTTTAATCTGGCCTTTATGACCCGACGTCGTCGGCTTGTAAGAACGCATTGAAAGCGTTTCTGGGTATTGGTAAGGCAGTTTGATTTGCGGATTCATTACATCTTTCGGCAAGTCAATAACTACTGGACCAGGTCGACCTGTGGTCGCGATATAAAACGCTTTCTTGATCGTTTCAGGAATATCTTCCGCTTTTTTCACTAAAAAGCTGTGTTTGACCACTGGGCGAGAGACACCAACGATGTCACATTCTTGGAAAGCATCATTACCAATTAGGCTATTAGGTACGTTACCCGAAATAACGATCATTGGGATGGAGTCCATATAAGCCGTGGCAATACCAGTAATGGTATTGGTCGCGCCCGGACCTGAACATACCAGTACGACACCCGGTTTACCGGTAGCGCGAGCGTAACCATCTGCCATATGAGTGGCGGCTTGCTCATGCCTTACAAGTACGTGTTTGATTTGATCGGTTTTGGCATGCAGTGCATCGTAGATATCCAAAACGGAGCCACCTGGGTAGCCAAAGATCTGCTCTACGTGCTCTTCTATCAGAGATTGAACCACCATCTCTGCGCCTGACAACATTGCTGTCATAATTGCTCTCCTTAGCCAGTTTCCTCACCGTAAGGTCAACGGATTGGTCTGGTTTTACATAGTCTAGGTCTTATTCGTAGCCTAATCGAAATACTTCCACGTTTTCGGCTATGTCTTGCGTTCGTCATAACATCCCGCAAGGTTACCCAACAAATGTAACGTTTTATTATCAACGGGTCTAATGAGAGGTTGGTCTACTTTTTAAACAAGATGCTAGTAATTAGAATGTTAGTAGGAATAGCAGCCACACATACCTTATTTCACAGTACAACCTAAAAATTTAACGTTTAAAAAAAGAACATTATTTCAGAACCTTTTAAGTATAGGGTGCTAAATAGCTGTATTTGGTGAGCAAAATAGAAAGAATCAACACAAACAAAAATCCCCAGTAATGCGCAATCACATCACTGGGGATTTTTTCATCAATATAAAATCTAAGTCAGCTTAAGTTACTTTTTCTCTGACTTTTCCTTATACATTTCTTCAATTTCATCTTGGTATTTGTCATTGATGACTTTACGACGCAGTTTTTGAGTTGGCGTTAACTCACCATCATCCATAGAGAAAGCTCTTGGTAACAGTTTAAACTTCTTCACCTGTTCAAACTTTGCCAACTCTTTTTGGAGATCGTTAACACGCTTCTCAAGCATTTCGACCACTTGGTGATGCTTAATCAATTCAACGCGATCGTGATACTTGATATTCAGCTCTTTCGCATACTCTTCAAGAGAATCAAAACACGGCACAATCAGCGCCGAGACAAACTTACGCGTGTCCGCGATAACCGCGATTTGCTCGATGAAGTGGTCTTTACCAATCGCACCTTCAATCATTTGTGGAGCGATGTATTTACCACCTGAAGTTTTCATCAACTCTTTGATACGATCAGTGATGAACAGGTTGCCATTTTCATCAATGTAACCCGCATCGCCAGTTTTTAGGAAACCGTGCTCGTCAAAGGTCTTTTCGGTCTCTTCTGGCATTTTGTAATAGCCACGCATCACCATTGGACCACGCACCAGAATCTCGTTGTTCTCACCGATCTTCACTTGCGCGCCAGGCATAGACATACCAATAGAGTCTGGGTTAAAGCACTTATCATCCCAACACGATACTGTCGCCGTGGTTTCAGTCATGCCGTAACCTAACTTCACATTGATACCAATCGCGTGGAAGAATCGGCCTATGGTTTCATCTAACTTTGCACCGCCACACGGCATAAAGTTGATTTGTCCACCAAGTAACGCACGCAGCTTGCTCAAAACCAATTTATCCGCCAGGGCATATGACTTGCGCAGCATGAGCGATGGCTGACGTTTTTCTTGATGACAAGCGGCCATTTTTGCGCCCATGTTCACGGCCCAAGTAAACATGATCTTGCGATGAATTGGCGCGCGAGACACTTTCTCGTGAATCGCAGAGAAGATCTTCTCATAGAAACGCGGCACGGCACACATCACGGTAGGTTGCACTTGGCTCAGTGCATCACGTACCTGCATGGTGTCTTGCAAATAGCAGTTGGTCGCTCCTTTGTACAACACATAAAAGGTCCAAGCGCGTTCAAATACGTGTGACAACGGAAGGAAACACAGTGACACATCACTTTGAGAAAGGCTCAAGCGTTGATCGTGCCCTTCCAATTGCGCCGCAATGTTTGCGTAGTCCAACATGACACCCTTTGGTTGGCCTGTGGTACCAGAGGTGTAAATCAACGTGAGTAGATCATCTTCCTTTGCTTGCTCTAAACGTGCGTCTAATTCAACTTGGTATGTGGTATCGCCTTTGGCGACAAATGCTTGCCAAGAGATAACGAAATCATGCTCGCCAAGTTCGATATCATCAGACATGGCAACAATGAGCTCTAACTGCTCGCACTGGTCGAAAATGCTCACTGCTGCGTCAAATTGTGGCTGCTCACCAACAAACAGCACTTTGACGTCTGCGTTGTCAATGATGTACGCCGACTGAGCGGCGGTATTGGTTGGGTAAATAGGTACTGTTACGCCGCGTAGTTGTAGCGCTGCAATATCAGCAATCGTCCATTGCGGCATGTTGTTCGAGAAAATGCCGATTTTATCTTGGACTCCTAATCCCTGAGCCAAAAGTGCAAGTGATAAAGCATCAACTTGCTGACCAAATTGCGTCCACGTAATACCTTGCCATTCCTCACCCACTTTATGCTTGAGTGCAACGCGTGTACCACCGTTCGCAATTTGTTCACGAATACGTTTAACGATATGAAAATCTAACTTGGCCATTCTTTTACTTACCTTTTGGCTTACAGGCGTAAGCTAATTGAGCGAACAAGTGTACTCACGGCTTGCTAAAACGCAACTGACCAGTATCAAACTTATCACTAATAAGAGACAACTATCACTTATACGTCGCGAACATACCCAAAACTGCTGAATGATTACTCTATTTAACTTACTGTTTCGATTGTTGATTGCTAAAACAAAAAGCCCCGAGAGACAAAAATCTCTCGGGGACCAATGAATTGTAAAAATTGATGATTACCAATATGGTCTTAACCGATAAGACCAAACGTCATCTTATTTTGCGGCAACCACTTCACCACAAGTGATCATCAGTTGATCGCGCAGCCAAATGTGGCCTTTATCTTTTTCACTTGATTCATGCCAGCTTAAGAAGCCGCTGATTTCCTTGTTTGCAAATGGGAAGTCTAGAATTTGCAGCTGATCGCTGTTTACCGCATTTTCTGCCATCCAACGTGGCGCGATAGTCACAAGTTCAGATTGACCCACCACATATAGTAGGTTGCTTAGACTAGAGCCTTCGTACGCGGCTTGGCAATCCAGTTCACGATATGCTTGTTCTGAGAAGCTGCGTTGACCGTGCACTTTCGATAACTTCGCATGTTTTTCGTTAAGCAGTTGCTCGGCCGTTACACCACCTTGGATGCGTGGGTGTGTTTTTGACGCGATAACCACTAATTCATCTTTGAAGATTTCAGTACTTGAGAAACCTTGCTCATCAAAGCGAGCATAATCGATCACGAAATCAATTTCTTGATAGCGCATACGCTCAGACAACAGACGGTCAAATTCTGCATCTAGGTGAAGCTGAACGTTTGGTGCTTGTTGATTCACTTTTGCCATGATCTTCGGAGCAAAACGCATGTCACAAGGACTGCAAATCGCCAGCTTAAATAAGCGAGTCGAAGATTCTGGTTGGAATACGGAGCTAGGAAGTTCATTACGAATCAGCTGTAATGCTTGGCGAATTGGACCAAACAATTGACGAGCACGTTGCGTTGGCTGAATACCACGGCCCTGACGCATAAACAGCTCGTCGTTAAACATCACTTTTAGGCGTGCCACGGCATTACTTACTGCCGGCTGAGACATGCCTAAGTTATGTGCTGCACGAGTAATATTTTGCTCTTGCATCACAGCATCAAATACAGTCAGTAGGTTTAAATCTACACCACGCAAAGTGCTTTCCATACGGTAGCTAGCAATTGCGCTCATCGCATCTTTCTTCTCTAACATTGAGTGCGCCTCTTTTGTAATCGTCAACTTTGTTCATTAAATTCATAACGAATAGAATCCCATCTCGCACAAAAGACGGCGGCTGGATTCGAATCATTTTACGAATAGATAACCTAACTTTTTATTATATTTGCTGTCCGGATACTTCCGGCTCGAACTGTACTATCAACTAATCGATTGCGGTTTCGCAACTAGATTGATATTTAATCAGTAAATTTTAGCCGATTAGGTATTTACCCTTTAAATAACAACAACTTGATAAAAACATAAAAAACTATAAAACACGTAAAAGCGCATTCTTTGAGGAAGTATTTAGCAAATTGATGAGACGGATGGTCACCACATGCATGCATTTACCTCAGTTATTGGTCGAGAGCAAACCAACAGATGACGACTATATCTCTGAG
The DNA here is from genome assembly GCF_037162085.1 of Vibrio sp. M60_M70. Taxonomy (NCBI): domain Bacteria; kingdom Pseudomonadati; phylum Pseudomonadota; class Gammaproteobacteria; order Vibrionales; family Vibrionaceae; genus Vibrio; species Vibrio sp. M60_M70. The sequence goes on along the minus strand of NZ_JARLUL010000001.1, from coordinate 429,114 downwards.
TGAAATTTGCACTTATCAGTCAAATTATCAGCAAATACACATTGAATAGAAATGAAAGAGAAAGAATAAAAATGCAGCCTTCTAGATTGAAAGGCTGCAACAAAATCGTGTCAAAAATAGGAAGGAACAATGTACTTAGAACAACGTACTTAAATGTTCGACACGTAACTTGGGAAATCAACTTGCTCCCACAACTGTTTGGATAACTCCGCTTGTGAATCCCACGCGCCTTGCAATACCCAATGGACAATGGCCTGAGCAACATCTGGGTATTTCACACTTTCGGCTTGTTGCTCCTTTAGCCACTGGCGTACTGCGGAAATGTCTAAGTTCTCCATCGACATCGCAAGTCCTAAGTCTTCTAAGGTCGCGACATTGCTTTGTTGCTCAAACTGACCTGCGAGTGGCTTAAGCAATAATTTTTTTCCTAGAGACAGAGCTTCCGAAGGGAGCTCGAATCCACCATTGGCAATGACACCACTACAGCGATGTAAATGATGCTGAAAGTTGCTGTGGCATAAAGGGCGTAATTCTATGTTTTCCACTTGCTCACATTCGATCACATCGGGGTGATAACAGATAAACGCTTGTTGATTAAAGTGGAACAATAAATCAGAGATGTCTTCAATCGATTCGAACGGTAGATACACCAAAACAAAATCGTCATTTTCCGCTTGGCTATCGACGGTATGCACTATCGGTGGTAGCAAAGGTTGATCAAAATGATGCCAATGCAAACCAAGGTGGTGTTGAGAAGGCGCAAAGTATTCAATGACGGATTTGTCTAACCAACTCGCTCCCTTTAACGGCACTGGATAACGGAAAGCATTTTGATGACTGATACCAATCGACGGCTTATTTTGTTGTTTTGCCGCCCATGCCGTAACAGGCTCGAAATCATTGAGCACAAGATCATAGGACGACAAATCAAGCTGTTTAACTTCTTTGCAAAATTGCACTAAATTGTTACTCAATGCTGTTTTCGCATAGTTCACTGAACCTTTTTCAGTGATAAAGGTGAAGCCTCGGCGAGTCTGATAATCGCCAAACGCTTCCATTGAAAAGTACTTTTCAGGCGCTCGTCCAGAAAACAAAAAATCGACCTCAACCTCGTGCTCTTTAAACGCATGACTCATCGCCCTTGCACGCGCAATATGTCCGTTTCCTGTACCTTGAACACCGTATAAGATTTTCATCAATTAGCCTCCCAGCATCGCAATCGCTAATCCACCACAAAGGCTACCTAGCAGTGCACCAATGATGACATCGGTAAAAAAGTGCACCCCCAATAAGATTCGCGCAGTTCCTATTAAACTTGCCCAAAAGAATGCTGCAATACCTAAACTCGGATAGAAGTGCTCAATCAGCGTAGCCATCACGAACGCTGCGGCGGTATGTCCTGAAGGCAGGCTATAGCGATCAGATGGGGTAATAAAAGCAGGAAGGAGTGCACTGAGTTCTTCAGGGCGACGACGCTTAAAACTGTTTTTCAGCGTCCAATAAATTGGCAACTCGATAGCAAAAGCAAGTAAACCCGCCAGTAAAAACCAGACTCCCTGCTCTTTATCTAAATACCACGCTAATAAACCTAGCACCAAGTACAGATGTCCGTCACCACTGTGGGAGACTCCTTTACTGATGTTGGCAACTTGCTGATTAAAACGGTGCTTAAGACAAACACTAGAGAGCGCTAAATCAAACTTAGCAATGGTTGCAATTGGCTGTGTAATTGTCTCTATGGTTCGCATGTGGCCTTTCCTTACTTTGACAACGCCGTTGTGTGAAAAGTAGGAGGTTTAGGTGACAACTGCATGACGGGAGTTTGGACAATTAATGACAAATGCCAAATTAGGGTGTGCCCAATAATCTATCTATTGAGCACAATCATAGGAGAGAACGCTTAAGAAGGGTTTGCTTGCTGCGGTTGAGGCGTATCGATATACCAGACTTTTCTCTTCTTACGACAGGCGCGCAAAGAGCCCATCGTCATGTCGCCATCTTTTGTCAGCTCGTAGCTAAGGGAGCGGCAAGTGTAATTTCCTGACAGTTCATGCTCTATGCCCGTTTGCTCAGTTGTGCTCGAAGCAGACTCTAAAAGAGGATTAGGCTGTGTAGAAAGAATGTCACGATTTACCACATTGCTGCGCGCATAATCCTTATGGACGTAACCTTTTATCACGCCTTTCTGTTCAACAAGAAACCAAGGTTGATCCACCACTTTTGCCAACACATTAAAAACTTCCCCTTTAGATAACACGCCAAGCTTTTCTCCTTCTAGGCTCGGCTTGGATCGCAAGTTTAATGTGGTCTTAGAGCGATAGGAGACATCCATAAACTCAACTGGGTTTGAGGTATCCACACCGTCAGCTGTTGGTCGGAAGACTTCCGCTTGTTGTTTCTCACTAGGTTGCACTCGGATCTTCCACCACGAATAGGTTTCCGGATCTTTGCCTTTAAATTTATCTCGACTGTCCGACTCAAGAGCAACGAGCATTTGATTCAAAAACGATTCACGTCCCTCGTAGCTCAAGAATCGATCCATTTGATCATTAATCACCATGACACTCTGAGAGTGATCATTAATAGCAACAGGGGAAATCTCTGCCATATAGGTTTGAGATTGAAACAGCTGACAACCCGATAAGCTGACCAGAGTAAATACTGCGGCTGAACGTCCAAATTGTTTTGCTAACCTCATTATTCCTTAACCCTTCTTTTTACCTAGTGCAACTGCACTACTATAAATGGTCATTCAAAACTTTTGCCAAACAATTCGGGCCTTTGTGTGACAAGTCGCAATCCCAATGTTTGTTTTGGTAATGAAACGTCGCAAACTTGATGAGAACTTGCCTCTTCTAGCACGTTTCTATCGCACCATGCTGTTTCACTTAGCGCATCATTTTTCTCGAGCAAATGAAAAGACTCATCCGATATGAATAAAAAATCGACTTTAGGGTTGACGCGCTCCATGGAGTGCGGTACTAATTTGTTAACTTAATTATGTGGAAAGCTTAACAACACTATGTCAGCTCATTTTTCTATTCTGCTTAGCCTCCTCCTGATCGTGACCAGTTCGCGCGGGTAGGCTGTGGAAGAAAAATAACCACACCAATTTCTAAGAACCCGCATGAGAATGCGGGTTTTTTTATATCTAAATACTGGAAGTAAACGATTAACTTGCACGTAAAGTGCAGAAATCAGGAAGGAAGCAAACATGAACGATCAGGTCATTATATTCGACACCACATTGCGTGATGGCGAGCAAGCGTTGTCAGCAAGCTTGACGGTTAAAGAAAAACTGCAAATTGCCTATGCGCTGGAAAGACTCGGCGTTGATGTTATCGAAGCTGGCTTCCCAATCTCTTCACCTGGTGATTTCGAGTCGGTACAAACCATTGCAAAAAACATCAAAAACAGTCGAGTTTGTGCCCTTTCGCGTGCCGTTGCGAAAGATATTGATGCCGCCGCTGAAGCATTAAAAGTGGCCGACCAATTCCGTATTCACACGTTTTTAGCCACTTCCACCATTCACGTAGAAGACAAACTACGCCGCAGCTACGACGATGTACTTGAAATGGCGGTCAACGCCGTTAAACATGCGCGTAACTACACCGATGATGTCGAGTTTTCTTGTGAAGATGCAGGGCGTACTCCTATCGACAACCTATGTCGCATGGTAGAAGCTGCCATCAATGCAGGTGCGAGCACAATCAACATTCCAGATACCGTTGGCTACACAGTACCAAGCGAGTTTGGTGGCATTATTCAAACCCTTTTCAACCGCGTTCCAAACATTGATAAAGCGATCATCTCCGTTCACTGTCACGACGACTTGGGGATGTCAGTTGCCAACTCTATTGCCGCCGTTCAAGCCGGCGCGCGTCAGATAGAAGGCACCATCAATGGCATTGGTGAGCGAGCGGGAAACTGTTCACTTGAAGAGATCGCAATGATCATCAAGACGCGTCAAGAGTTCTTGGGCGTTCACACTGGCATTAAACATGATGAAATTCACCGCACCAGTAAATTGGTGAGCCAGTTATGCAACATGCCAATTCAGAGCAACAAAGCGATTGTGGGCGCGAATGCCTTTAGCCACTCTTCAGGTATCCACCAGGATGGCATGTTAAAGAATAAGAATACCTACGAAATCATGACCCCTGAGTCGATTGGCCTTAAAAACCAAGCACTAAACCTAACCAGCCGTAGTGGTCGCGCAGCCGTGAAGAGCCACATGGACACCATGGGATACAACGAGGACGAGTACAACCTAGACGCTCTATACGCGGACTTCTTGAAACTTGCCGACCGCAAAGGCCAAGTGTTCGATTACGATCTAGAGGCCCTAATGCACTTCTCGAACCTGCGTGAAGAAGATGACTTCTACAAACTGAACTACCTAAGCGTGCAATCGGGCAGCGTAATGGCCACCACCAGCATCAAAATGCAATGTGGCGATGAAGAAATGTGTGAAGCGGCAGTCGGTAATGGCCCAGTTGATGCGCTATACCAATGTATCTACCGCGTGACAGGCTACGACATCGTACTGGATAAATTCGACCTAACCGCGAAAGGCGAAGGTGAAGATGGTTTGGGTCAAGCTGACATCATTGCCAACTACAAAGGTCGTAAATACCACGGTACGGGCGTTTCCACCGATATCGTTGAAGCTTCCGGCCAAGCACTATTGCACGTTATTAATAGCATCCACCGTGCAGACAAAATCGAAGAAATGAAGCAGAAAAAGATTGCGACTGTGTAATAACAACCGAGCTACATGGCTCAGGAAAGAACACGCTCGTTGAAATAATTAAGCTCAAAATTAGAAAACTTAAAGGATTAACATGACAGACAAATCATACAAAATTGCCGTCCTACCCGGTGACGGCATCGGCCCGGAAGTAATGGCGCAAGCACACAAGGTATTGGATGCTATCGAAAAGAAGCACGGTATTGCGTTTGAGCGTGACGAGCATGATGTAGGCGGTATCGCGATCGATAATCACGGCTCTCCACTTCCAGAAAACACAGTAAAAGCATGTGAAGAGTCTGATGCAGTCCTATTCGGTTCAGTTGGCGGTCCGAAGTGGGAGCACTTGCCACCAAATGACCAACCTGAACGCGGTGCCCTACTACCACTACGCAAACACTTCCAACTGTTTTGTAACCTACGCCCAGCGCAAATCCACGCAGGCCTGGAAGCTTTCTCACCACTTCGTGCTGACATCTCAGGCCGTGGCTTTGACATCGTGGTGGTCCGTGAACTGACTGGTGGTATCTATTTCGGCCAACCGAAAGGTCGTGAAGGTGAAGGCGCAACAGAAAAAGCATTTGATACTGAGGTGTACCACCGCTTTGAGATCGAACGTATTGCAAAAATCGCTTTTGAGTCTGCTCGTCTACGTCGCAAGAAAGTGTGCTCTATCGACAAAGCGAACGTTCTACAAAGCTCTATCTTATGGCGTGAAGTAGTCGAAGAAATCGCAAAAGATTACCCAGATGTCGAGCTATCACACATGTACATCGACAACGCAACCATGCAGCTTATCAAAGACCCAGCACAGTTCGACGTAATGCTGTGTTCGAACATCTTCGGCGACATCATTTCTGATGAGTGCGCGATGATCACTGGCTCAATGGGTATGCTGCCTTCAGCAAGCCTTAACGAAAGTAAGTTCGGTCTGTACGAGCCAGCAGGCGGCAGCGCACCAGATATCGCAGGTAAGAACATCGCCAACCCAGTAGCACAAATCCTATCGGCAGCACTGATGTTACGTTATAGCCTTGGCGAAGAAGCCGCAGCACAAGACATCGAAGCAGCGGTGTCGAAAGCACTTTCAGCTGGCGAGCTAACAGGCGACCTTGCAGGCAACAACCCGGCACTTACAACATCAGAGATGGGCGATAAGATCGCTGAGTACATCTTAAACTCGTAATACAGAACAGATTCATAATAAATACTAAATCCTCCATCCACCAATGACTTACCTCTAAGTCATTGGTGCTAAAACAAAGCAACAAGGATAACGAGGAAAGGAAGCAAACAATGGGCAAAACACTATACGAAAAAGTCTACGACGCACACGTTGCCGTCGCAGCAGAAGGGGAAAACCCTATCTTGTACATCGACCGTCACTTGGTACATGAAGTGACCTCTCCGCAGGCTTTTGATGGCTTGCGTGAAAAAGGTCGCAAAGTGCGTCAGGTCAGCAAAACTTTTGCCACCATGGACCACAACGTTTCGACAACCACCAAAGATATCAACGCATCCGGTGAGATGGCGCGTATCCAGATGGAAACGCTATCAAAAAACTGTGAAGAGTTTGGCGTTACGCTTTACGACATCAACCATAAATACCAAGGTATTGTGCACGTTATGGGCCCAGAGCTTGGTATTACCCTACCGGGCATGACGATTGTTTGTGGTGACTCGCACACGGCTACACACGGTGCATTTGGCTCGCTAGCATTTGGTATTGGTACCTCTGAAGTTGAGCACGTATTAGCAACTCAAACTCTAAAACAAGCGCGCGCTAAAACGATGAAGATCGAAGTGAAAGGCAAAGTGGCTCCGGGCATCACGGCTAAAGATATCGTGCTAGCGATCATCGGTGAAACAACAGCTGCTGGCGGTACCGGTTACGTAGTTGAATTCTGTGGTGAAGCGATCACAGACCTTTCAATGGAAGGCCGCATGACCGTATGTAACATGGCAATTGAGCTAGGTGCAAAAGCCGGTTTGATTGCGCCAGATGAAACTACATTCGAATACATCAAAGGCCGTAAGTTCTCACCTCAAGGTGCGGATTTTGATGCCGCTGTAGAATATTGGAAGACATTAAAAACTGACGATGATTCCCAGTTTGATGCTGTCGTGACACTAAACGCAGCGGATATCAAACCACAAGTCACTTGGGGTACTAACCCAGGTCAGGTTATCGCGGTAGACCAACCGATCCCAGCACCAGAAAGCTTTGCTGACCCAGTAGAAAAAGCATCGGCAGAAAAAGCTCTGGCTTACATGGGTCTAGAAGCAGGCAAGTCATTGTCTGATTACAACGTCGATAAAGTCTTCGTTGGCTCTTGTACTAACTCACGTATCGAAGACATGCGCGCAGCGGCGGAAGTCGCGAAAGGTCGCAAAGTCGCGTCTCACGTTCAAGCGCTTATCGTTCCTGGCTCTGAGCAAGTAAAAGCGCAAGCGGAAGCAGAAGGCCTAGATGTCATCTTTAAAGAGGCGGGCTTTGAGTGGCGCCTACCAGGTTGCTCAATGTGTCTAGCAATGAACAACGACCGTTTGGGTCCACATGAACGTTGTGCGTCTACTTCAAACCGTAACTTTGAAGGCCGCCAAGGTCGTGATGGCCGTACCCACCTAGTGAGCCCTGCGATGGCAGCGGCAGCAGCAATTGCTGGTCACTTTGTAGATATTCGTGAACTAGACTAAGGAGCAAACAAATGTCAGGCTTTAAACAACATACAGGCTTAGTTGTTCCTCTAGATGCAGCGAACGTTGATACTGATGCCATCATTCCAAAACAGTTCCTACAAAAGGTGTCTCGCCTAGGCTTTGGTAAACACTTGTTCCATGACTGGCGCTTTCTAGATGATGCTGGCGAACAGCCAAATCCAGAGTTCGTGATGAACGCCCCACGCTACCAGGGCGCTTCCATCTTGCTGGCACGTGAAAACTTCGGTTGTGGCTCATCTCGCGAACACGCACCGTGGGCGCTAGCGGATTACGGCATAAAAGCGATGATCGCACCTAGCTTTGCCGATATTTTTTACGGCAACTCGATCAACAACCAAATGGTGCCAGTTCGTTTGACTGAGCAAGAAGTGGATGAGATCTTCCAGTTTGTTGAGGCGAATGAAGGCGCAGAAGTCGAGGTCGATTTAGAAGCGAATGTGGTTCGTGCCAACGGCAAAGAGTACAGCTTTGAAATCGATTCGTTCCGTCGTCATTGCTTGCTAAACGGTTTGGACAACATTGGCCTAACCCTTCAGCATGAAGATAAGATTGCTGAGTACGAAGCGAATATCCCAAGCTTCTTAAGCTAATTAAAATCGCAATTTAAACAAAAAAAGGTTGGCTTATGTCAGCCTTTTTTCTTTTATTTTCATTGCCTCAAGAAAGAAACTTCGCCTTATGCAGGTCTACACTATCAACAATATCTCATTCAAAGGTATCTCTATGAAGCGTCTGTTATTGCTATTGTGTGCTCTGGTTTCTTTCTCAGCGTTCGCTGCTCCTAAATCTGACTTGTGGCCGTATTGGCAACAATCGAATCAGGCCAACCAAACACACATTTCCCACCAGGAATGGCAACAACTGTTAGACAATTACTTGGTTGAACAAGGTGAGAATACTTTGTTCCGCTATAGCAAAGTCACGGCTTCCGACAAAGCGAAGTTAAAGCAGTACATCCGACGACTGGTAAAACTCGACCCATTGCAGTACAACCAAGCAGAGCAATATGCCTATTGGGTAAACCTTTACAACGCCATCACGGTAGATCTTATTTTGGATAACTATCCAGTCGAATCCATCACCAAGCTAGGTGGTTTATTTAGCTTTGGTCCTTGGGGAGACGATGTGGTCGTGGTCAACGGGAAGGATCTAACTTTAAACGATATTGAACATCGAATTTTGCGTCCAATTTGGAATGACCCAAGAACGCACTACGCCGTAAATTGTGCAAGTTTGGGATGCCCTAACCTACAAGCTCAAGCATTCACTGCCGAAAACACTGAAGCCTTACTTGAAAGTGCTGCCAGAACGTTTATTAACAGCAACAAAGGCGTATCCATTCAAGGAAACACGGCACAGCTGTCTTCCATTTATGATTGGTTTGCAGCGGACTTTGGTGGAGAAAAACAAGTCTTCAACCACATCGCGAAGTACGCGCCACAGTACAAAGACTTCTCTGGAAAAGTGAAGTACGAATACGATTGGAGTTTGAATCAAGCTGACTAATTTATCGTCACCGCTCAGCTTGCAACGCTTTTGGTCACCCGTAACCCAAAAGCTAAAAGGGCACCAAGTGCCCTTTTTATTTTCTAGATTTTGACAAAATCACTTAAAGCCTTTGACCTTTTTAATCAGATCGTAAGCGTTTTGAATCTCTTGAGATTTTTCTTTCGCTACGTTCATCATCTCTGGTGGTAGGCCTTTAGCCATCAATTTGTCTGGGTGATGCTCGTTCATCAGTTTACGATAAGCACGCTTGACGGTTTTACTGTCGGCATCTGAAGACACATCCAGAATTTTGTACGCGTCAGCCAGTTGATCCGCTTGTGAAGCTTGTTGCCAGCTACCACCAGAAGATTGGCCTTGATGCTGACCATGAAAACCACCCTGGCTTTGGAAACGGAATGCGGCTTCTTGCATTTGCAAGCGACGCTCTAGCTGCTCAGAAGAGAAACCCAAACCACGTGCTATTTTGTGTAACACATTTCGTTCACTAGGATGAATCGAGCCGTCAGCAAAGGCCGCCGAGATTTGTAGTTCAAGGAAAAATTGCAACAAGTCAAAACGGCCTGCTGTCGAAATTTTCACACGAACAAGAACGTCTTCTAACGGAAAGTCACTGTCTTTACCTTCACGAAACGCATCTTGCGCAGCGCGGCGCTGTTCGCCATGCAAATTCATGCGGTCCATCATTGCAGAAGCAAGTTGGATTTCCTCTTTGGTGACTTGGCCTTTCGCTTTTGCCACATGTCCCATTACCGCAAACGCCGCTTTAAAAAATTCTTCTTGGCGCTGAGCTTGGCTCGGCCCTTTTCCAAAGCCGCCAGTAGAGAACCCGGCTTGACTCAAGCGACGTGCTTTATCGAATTGATGGCCAATAAATAAGCCAAAGAGTAAACCTAGCGGCCCGCCAAGTAACAAGCCAAAAAAGGCACCCAGAATTTTGCCAAAAATATGCATTATGTGTTCTCTATCAATGAATTTTTATCGACGACGGCGGTCTTATAGTGCCGGATGCAACGATTTCCTTTATGATAATGGAATTAGTTTTATTTCGGCTAGGCCATTTCGCCTGCTTATCTTTGCAGCTATTTTGTCGTCATTATGCCACAGTGAATCAATACGCTGGGATAAATGCGACTATAGTTGATTCATTTGGCTATTACGCTAGGGTACAACAAGCCCTATAGCCATCGAGTAGTAGTGACACAGGAAAGTTCAATTCAATGCAACATTTCTCCCGCACATGTTTAGCGGCCTCTATCAGCACCGCCTTGTTTGTACCCACCACTCAAGCTGAAGCGAATATCCATGATAGTGTGCAGGAAATGCCCGCCACAGATCAATGTTTGGTCGATACCAGTGGCGAGGAGGACGCTCTTAATACCCCAGTAGTGGTAGAAGCTGACACCCTGCAAGCCATCAATGGTGACAAAGCTCAGTACTCAGGTAATGTACAAGTCACCCAAGGTCAGAAGAAAATCACCGCAGATAGCGTAACGCTGCACCAACAAGACAACGTCGTGGTTGCCGAAGGCAACGTGACTTTCAATGACGGCCAAGTCAAAGCTCGATCTGATCGTGTTACTAATGACATCAACCAAGACACGTTTTCACTGGAGAACACCGATTATCAGTTCCTTTGCCAACAAGGTCGAGGCACAGCAGCATACATCGCGCGTACAGGTCAGTCGGTTTATGAACTCGAAGATGGTTCTATTACATCATGTCCTCAAGGCGACAATTCATGGCGTTTAGTGGCATCAGGTATTGACGTTGACCAAGATGAAGAGACGGCGACGCTGCACCATCCTCGATTTGAAGTGTTAGATGTGCCTGTTTTCTATGTGCCGTATCTAACCATGCCAATTGGAGATACGCGTAAAACGGGTTTCCTCTTCCCTTCTTTATCGTATGGTTCTAGCGATGGTATGGAAGTCGAGGTGCCATTCTATTGGAACATCGCGCCTCAATATGACATGACGCTCACCACGCTCTATATGCAGCAGCGTGGAACAAAACTCGACACGGATTTCCGCTACCTAACGGATGGTTGGGGGAATGGTGAAATCAAAGGCGAATACCTCAATAGCGATCGCAAATATCAAGACGAGTCTCGTTGGGGCTACCAAGTTAAACACGACGGTATCATCAATAAACAGTGGATAGTCAAAGTCGATTACTCAAAAGTGAGTGATATTGATTACTTCCTCGATCTCGACTCCGATATTGGTAACCGTGAAGATGGTCAACTGGTTCAAGAAGGACAAGTACAATATCGTTCTGATTTCTGGGATGCTTCGTTAACCGTTCGTGACTTCCAAATCTTATTGAAAGAAGAGAACCGCCCTTATCGCCTGCTTCCTCAGTTAGACTTGAACTACTACACGCCATTGTGGGGAGATTACCTCAACTTTGACGTGAAGAGCCAAGTGAGCCGCTTCGATACCAGCGATACTGCGCGACCAAATGCGACCCGTGTTCATATTGAGCCAGGGCTTACATTGCCGCTTTCAAATTCATGGGCAACGTGGACAACGGAAGCTCGCGTGCTTTCCACGTACTACTCTCAAGACTTAACGGGTCTGACAGATGTCAACTTACAAAACCAGTTAGATGACGAAGTTTCTCGTGTTATCCCCGAGTTCCGTACGCATGCGCAACTTTACTTAGAGCGAGACACGAGTTGGATCAAGGGCTACACACAAACACTGGAACCTCAGCTACAGTACTTGTACGTACCTGAAGAAGATCAAACCAATATCTACAACTACGATACCACCTTGCTACAAACCGACTACTACGGGCTATTCCGCAGTCGTAAGTACAGTGGCATTGATAAAATCGCCTCTGCGAACCAGTTAAGCTACGGTGCGAGTACTCGCTTCTTTGATGATGACTATAAAGAGCGTCTTAACGTTTCATTTGGTCAGATTTACTACTTCGATAAAAAGACCAAACTGAGCAACAGCCCAAATCTTCCGGATGAGACCACCAACTACTCATCATGGGCGATTGAAGCTGATTTCAACTACAACGACTACTTGTTCTATCACGGTGGAATTCAATACGATATCGATTTGAGCTCCATGCAGTTGGCGAACAGCACCTTAGAGTACCAATTTAACGGTGGCTTTATTCAGGGTAACTATCGTTACGTCACGCGTGAATACATCGAAGATACGATCATTCTCGAAAACCTAGACACAATTACTCGTAAAGGCATTTCACAAGCAGGTATTGTAGCGGCCTACGAGTTCAACCCGAACTGGTCTGCAAGTGGTCAATACTACTACGACCTAAATGAAAATGCGGACCTAGAATGGCTAGCGAGCCTGCGTTACCAGTCTGACTGTTGGTACATTGGTGTGACTTACGCCAACCAATTGCTTGGTTGGGAAAACCAAACTATCGGCAGCACTGGCGCATCACCTGAATACGAAAATAACTTTAGCGTTAACTTCGGTATTCAAGGCTTTGCGACCAATCAGCGTGAAGACACTGCAGTCAAAGAACTGGATGGTTCTGACAACGCGATTAAGTACGGCCGCCCATTCTATCTGAACAATTAATCGAAATAGGCGTCTTAAATGAATAAGACGCCTATTCAAAAAATACTGACGGAATTTTAAATGAAAATTTGGAAATCAATCTTATTCACGACCCTACTCTCTTGCGGAGCGGTTGCAGCACCAGTAGAGATCGATAAGGTTGCGGTCATCGTGAACGACGGTGTAATTCTACAAAGCGACATCGAAACAGCGATGAAAACGCTGCAAGCCAACGCACGTCAAAGCGGAAAGAGCTTACCTTCTGCTAGCGTGTTAAAAGAACAAGTTGTTGAAAAGCTGATTATTGACACGTTGCAAGGCCAAGAAGCAGACCGTATCGGTGTGCGTATTGACGATAACCGCTTAAACCAAGCGATTGCGGAGATCGCACGTAATAATGAACAATCTGTAGAACAACTCGCCGCTTCTGTAGAAAGTGAAGGCTTGAGTTACCCAGAATTCCGCGAACAAATCCGTAAGGAAATCGCCGCTTCAGAAGCCCGTAATGCACTGGTTCGTCGCCGTATAAATATCCTTCCAGCAGAAGTCGACAGCCTTGCTGAGCAACTATCACAAGAAACCAATGCGACCGTTCAATACAAAATTGGACACATTCAACTGCGCTTCTCTGATGACAAAGAAAAGTCTACTGTAGAAGCAGAAGCAAAAGCGCTGGCGAAAAAGCTAAACGAAGGTGCAGACTTTACGGAGATGGCCTACACCTACTCAAAAGGTCCTAAAGCTTTACAAGGTGGTGACTGGGGTTGGATGCGTAAAGAAGAGATGCCAACCATCTTTGCCGATCAGATCAAAATGCAAAACAAAGGCAGCATCATTGGCCCATTCCGTAGTGGTGTCGGTTTCCACATCCTAAAAATTGAGGATGTAAAAGGCCTAGAAACGGTTGCGGTAACGGAAGTAAATGCGCGTCATATTTTGATTAAACCAACCGTGATTCTGAGCGATGAAGGGGCGAAGAAGCAACTGAATGAATTTGTACGCCGCATCAAAGCTGGCGAAGCCACTTTCGCTCAACTGGCAACACAATACAGCCAAGACCCTGGTTCGGCAGCGCAAGACGGTGAGCTAGGTTATCAAACGCCAGATCTGTACGTGCCAGAATTTAAACACCAAGTAGAAACTCTGCCTGTTGGCTCAATCAGCGAACCGTTCAAAACCGTTCACGGCTGGCATATCGTTGAAGTGTTGGATCGTCGCCAAGTTGACCGCACTGACTCAGCGATGAAGAACAAGGCTTACCGTATTCTATTTAACCGTAAATTTAATGAAGAAGCGGGCGCATGGATGCAAGAGCTACGCGCAAGTGCGTTTGTTGAAATCGTGGATGACAACAATGACAACTAATACAATTCGTAGAATTGTCGTAACCGCAGGGGAACCTGCGGGTATCGGCCCAGACTTAGTGCTTGCCTTATCGAAGGAAGATTGGGCACACCAAATTGTCGTCTGCGCCGATAAAAACATGCTGATGGACAGAGCCAAGCAGCTTGGCATTGAAGTCCAACTGTCTGATTACAATCCAGAAGAAATGCCTAAAGCACAAAAAGCAGGCACGCTTATCGTTGATCATATCCAAATATCGGAACCTGCGGTCGCAGGCGAGCTCAACGAAGCGAATGGTCACTATGTACTAAAAACGCTAGAAAGAGCCGCTTTAGGCTGTATGAATGATGAATTTGATGCTATTGTCACCGGCCCTGTTCATAAGGGGGTGATTAATCGCGCAGGTGTTGCATTCAGTGGTCATACTGAATTTTTCGCCGAGAAGTCACAAACGCCGCTAGTCGTCATGATGCTAGCAACGGAAGGACTACGCGTGGCGCTGGTCACAACACATATTCCTTTAGCGTATGTGTCCAAAGCGGTCACCGAAGAGCGATTAGAAAAAATCATCGATATTCTTCATAAAGACCTTGTAGAAAAGTTTGCTATCGCCCAACCAAACATTTACGTTTGCGGGCTTAACCCTCATGCTGGTGAAGATGGCTGCTTAGGTCGTGAAGAGATCGAAACCATCACTCCGACACTGGAAAAGATTCGACAAGAAAAAGGTATCAACCTGATCGGCCCTTTGCCGGCAGATACCATTTTCAATGAAAAATATTTAAATGATGCTGATGCTGTTTTAGGCATGTACCACGACCAAGTGTTGCCAGTATTAAAATACAAAGGCTTTGGTCGTTCAGTAAACATTACTCTTGGTCTACCTTTTATTAGAACATCGGTGGATCACGGTACTGCATTAGATCTGGCAGGGACAGGTCAAGCGGATACAGGGAGTTTCCGAACAGCGCTCACGCATGCGATAGATTTGGTAGAGAAGAAACAATGAGAAATGATGTCCATTTAGGACACAAAGCGCGTAAACGTTTTGGTCAAAACTTCCTGAACGATCCATACATTATTGATGGAATCGTATCAGCGATTAACCCAAAACCAGGTCAAAACCTGGTTGAAATCGGTCCTGGTCTTGGTGCAATCACTGAGCCGGTAGGTCGTGAAGTGGATAAGTTCACAGTTATCGAATTAGACCGCGATCTGGCGGAACGCCTACGTACTCACCCTGAACTGGCGGATAAGTTGACCATCCATGAGGGTGACGCTATGCGATTTGACTTCACTCAATTGGTGAAGCCAAACAACAAGCTACGCATTTTCGGTAACTTGCCGTACAACATCTCTACACCATTGATGTTCCACCTTTTTGAATTCCATAAAGACATTCAAGACATGCACTTTATGCTGCAAAAAGAAGTGGTAAACCGCCTAGCCGCCGGCCCTGGCAGCAAAGCTTACGGCCGTTTAACGGTAATGGCTCAGTACTACTGTAAAGTGGTACCAGTACTGGAAGTGCCGCCAACGGCATTCGTTCCACCACCGAAAGTGGACTCTGCTGTCGTTCGTCTAGTGCCATACGAAGAGCTACCATGCCCTGCGAAAGATCTGCGTTTGCTGGATCGCGTTTGTCGTGAAGGCTTTAACCAACGTCGTAAAACAGTTCGTAACTGCTACAAATCGTTGTTAAGCACAGAAGTACTAGAAGAGCTAGGTGTTAATCCAAGCATGCGTCCAGAGAACCTGACGCTAGAACAATTCGTCGCGATGGCGAATTGGCTTGCGGATAACCCGCAGCACTAAGAACTCAAACGATAAGCCAAACCCTTGCCGGTTTGGCTTATTATTATTGGGATATTACGTTTCTGAGGAGTGCACATGGACGTCATTCAACCTTGCATCAAAATTCAAGTTCACACCAAATACATCGAAGAACAGTCCAATCCTGAGCTACAACGCTACGTTTTCGCCTATATCATCACCATCAAAAACCTTAGCCAACAAACCGTGCAGTTAGTGAGTCGTCGCTGGTTAATCACAGACTCGAATGGCAAGCAAATGACGGTTGAAGGTGATGGCGTGGTGGGTCAACAACCTTTTATTCCAAGCAATGATGAATACACGTACAGTAGCGGAACCGCGTTAGAAACCCCTGTCGGCGTTATGCAAGGGCACTACAAAATGCTGGATGAAAAAGGACAGGAGTTCATCACCGAAATTGAACCATTTCGTCTTGCTGTTCCAAATGTTTTAAATTAGTAAATTGGAGATTCAGTGGCTACCTATATTGTTGGTGATATTCAAGGCTGTTTTGATGAATTGCAGCGACTACTAGAACAAGTCTCTTTCTCTGCGAAAAAAGACCAACTTTGGCTCGCTGGTGATTTGGTCGCCAGAGGGCCTAAATCACTAGAAACTTTACGCTTTGTGAAGTCGCTTGGCACAAGCGCAACCGTGGTGCTTGGTAATCACGACCTTCACCTGCTCGCCGTTGCTCACGGGATAAAAAAGGTCAAAGACAAAGATAAAACCGCGCCTATTTTCACTGCACCCGATAAAGAAGATCTATTGGCATGGATAGCTCAGCAACCTCTTATGGCCGAGCATGACGAGTTCGTGATGTGTCACGCTGGGATATCACCGCAGTGGAATCTAAAAACCGCAAGAAAATGTGCCCGCGAAGTTGAACGCATCATCCAAAGTGAAGAGCTGCCTTGGCTCTTAAAAAACATGTACAGTAATCAACCTGATTCCTGGGATGACTCTCTACAGGGTTTGGATCGATACCGTTATATTATCAATGCTTTTACGCGGATGCGCTTTTGTTTCCCCGATGGTCGTTTGGATATGGATTGTAAACTACCACCACAACAAGTTTCCGGTAACGAACTTATTCCATGGTTTGATGTACCTCAGCGCGTTCACCTCAATAAAACGGTGTTATTTGGTCACTGGGCTGCACTACAAGGCCATGTAGACGAAGAGATCATCGGACTAGATACTGGCTGTGTTTGGGGCGGAAGCCTAACCATGCTCCGTTGGGACGATAAGAAAATCTTTACTCAGGATGCGTTAAGTTAAACACTGAATAATAGTCGATAATCCATCGTAGGGAGAATGCCTGTTACCTAACATCTCCTGTAGAGTCATTCCAGCGACTTAGCGAAACTAGGAATCTAATATCCGCACGCTGCGGGTAGATAGAGATACCTTTGACAACAAAGTACTCGTATAGAAGATCCTGAATCACGCTCCTCCGTCGCTTTCAGGATGATGGCAGGCCGGGATGGCCGCTCGGTGTTATACGAACGGCATTACCGTATTAACTACGCTGTTTTAATTTCGAATTACTTTTCTAACACAGTAAAGCGCATGTTGTAGGCGTTCTTCTCATCCGCTTGATACGTTTCTGAATAGGTTTCCTTAAATTGATCTCCCCAGTCTGGGAACTGAGTATCACCATCAATCGCGGCTTCAATGTGTGTTACATACAGTTTATTGGCCATCGGCAGACAAGCTGCGTAAATCGCACCACCACCAATGATCATCACTTCTTCCACGTCGCCAGCCACGTCCAAAGCTTGCTCAATCGATGTTACTGTAGTGACGCCCTCGATCTTTAGTGTCTCATCACGGCTGATAACAATATTCAAGCGACCAGGTAAAGGGCGACCAATAGACTCATAGGTTTTGCGTCCCATCACAACCGGTTTTCCCATAGTACAACGCTTAAACCAAGCGAAATCGGCGGGAAGATGCCAAGGCATTTGATTGTCTTTGCCAATGATGCGATTGTCGGCCATCGCGGCAATCATACTAATGATCATGTTAGGTCCTTATACAATAGGTCTGCGGCGATAGAATAACAGCCCTGGAACAGCAAGACCAACAGCTAAACCAGCAATAATAAACATGGCCTTAAGAAAGTTCTCCATACAAGTTGCAACGAGCTCAGGTGAATAACCAATATGGTTGATCTCAACCATGGCTATCATTGCTTTGTAAGCAAACACGCCAGGTACCATCGGGATCAAAGCTGCCACAGTGAACACTTTTGGGTGCGCGAGAAAGCGGCGAGACCAGTACACACCAATCATCCCAACTAGCGTCGCGGCAAAAAAGGTCGCCCATTCAATGGGAATACCAAACTGCATCATCAAATAACGGCTGCCGTGTCCAATCGCGCCGCCAACAGCGCAATACACTAAAGCTCTTTGTGGCACGTTAAAAACCAGTGCAAATCCAACTGCGGGAATCGCAGCGAAAAACATGTCATTCAGCAGGCCAAGCATCAAATCAAACAAACTCATTAGATTGCCCACCCCCAAATTCCAGTAACGCTCATCGCAGCAACGATGCCCAAACTCGTCGCCAACGTCAGTAAGCTGGCCATCACAAACCGGGCAATACCCATGTTAATGTGCCCTTTCAGCATGTCTGCTACCGAGTTGATCAACGGGAAACCCGGCACGAGCATTAATACCGACGATGCCATTGCAACGGTGGGCAGATTGCCGATTTGATAGATTTCAGCTTGCGCAGAAATTAAGGTCGTGACAAAGGCGGTCGCTGCAAAGTTCAGTAAAGGATTAAAGTGACGATGACCAATTTCTTGGCGAACGATCATGCCACCAGCTGATGCTAAAAAGGTCATAACAAATACCCCCAAATCACCACCTGCCAGATGACTGAATGCCGCACATGACAAGCCAATCATAAACACCACCAACCAGCGGTTATAACGCTCTGGACTGATGGCGTTCAGCTTTTTCTGCGCCATGGTTGCATCGAGCAGCCCACGCTCCATCATGATGCAGATACGTTGAATTTGCGTAATAACGCGCATATTAATGCCACGATCGGCACAACTTCGGGTGGTGGTGATGCAGTGTCCATCCATTACCGTCGTTACAACCAGTGCATTGGCTGATAGCGCAACCGCAACTTCATTAACCCCACAAGCAAGGCCAATACGGCGCATAATATCGCTCACCAGAGTACTTTCAGCACCATGAGCGAGTAGCATTTGCCCGGCTTGGGCAACAAGGCGAGAAATAGATCGTTGAGTGGATACCGCCAACTCTCCAGACGGTATGGTTTCTAGAGTCATAAATAAGTCTAATTCCTTTTAGGGTGTTGCTCATTCATACGCGAGAGGTCCAAACTAGCCCTCAAAAATCACGACGTATCGGCTATTGTGCCGTAAATCACACCATCTAAATATGATTTAGATACAAAAAAAGCCGCAATAAATAATTGCGGCTTAATGAATTATAGGCAAACAGGCATTGTTTGACGGTTCTGATTAGTCACGAACGTAGACAACGTGACCGTCATCTTCTTCATCGTCCCAGTCATCCCAATCGTCGTCGTCATCTTCAGTGATAACGTCTTTACCCGCCATCGCATCTTTATGGTAGTCATCCCACATGAAGTTAACTTTATCTTCTTCAGCCACTTCTTCCTCTTCGCGAGGTAGATTATCCATAAAGTCAGCCAGTTTGTAACAAAGCTCTTTAGTGCCGTTGCGGTTGATCGCCGAGATCTTAAAGTACTCGTCTTCCCAGCCTAGTGCGTCTAAGATTTCTTGGATCTTCTCATTCGCTTCTTCTTCAGGCATTAAATCAACTTTGTTGAATACTAACCAGCGTGGCTTGCTTGCCAGTTTTTCACTGTATTGCTCTAGCTCATCAATGATCGTTAATGCATTTTGCACCGGATCAGACTGATCAATTGGCATAATATCGATCATGTGCAGCAACACTCGGCAACGCTCTAAGTGCTTCAAGAATCGAATACCAAGACCAGCGCCATCTGCTGCACCTTCGATAAGACCTGGAATGTCTGCAACAACAAAGCTTTTCTCTGGTACGACACTCACTACGCCCAAGCTTGGGATCAACGTCGTGAATGGGTAATCAGCGACTTTTGGTTTTGCTGCTGAGACTGCGCGGATAAAGGTTGATTTACCTGCATTAGGTAGACCAAGCATACCAACGTCAGCAAGAAGCAATAGTTCAAGGCGAATTTCACGTACTTCACCTTTTGTGCCTAATGTTCTTTGACGAGGCGCGCGGTTTACTGAAGATTTGAAACGCGTGTTACCTAGACCGTGCCAACCGCCTTTTGCGATCATCACTTTCTTACCGTGTTCAGCAACTTCTGCCACGATTTCATTTGTGTGGATATCCACTGCGCGCGTACCTACAGGCACGCGAAGAACGATGTCTTTACCACGTTTACCAGTACAGTTACCACCGCGGCCATTCTCACCACGCTCCGCTTCGTAGAAGCGCTGGAAACGATAATCAATCAGAGTGTTAAGGTTTTCATCGGCTTGGATATAAACATCACCACCGTCGCCACCATCACCGCCATCAGGGCCACCTTTAGTGATGAATTTTTCACGCCAGAAACTGACAACGCCGCTACCGCCGTCGCCAGCCTGAACTTTTACTACCGCTTCATCTACGAACTTCATCTTTTACTCCGACTACTTCGTGCGTGGATTAAATCTACTTTGTCATCTGACAATTTTAGCAGATGACAGATCTAAGCTCCCAGCCCACAAATAACGTGGAAACGAGAAACTTCGATATGTCGACTGCCATAAATAAAAAACCCCGCCGATTCGGCAGGGCTTTTGAATTCAGCTTAAAGCTATTAAGTAACTTGGTAAAAACCTAATTACTCAGCTTCGATGCTTACAAACTTACGGTTCTTAGGACCTTTCACTTCGAACTTCACTTTACCTTCAGTAAGAGCGAATAGAGTGTGGTCTTTACCGATACCTACGTTGTTACCAGCGTGGAACTTAGTACCACGTTGACGAACGATGATGTTACCTGCAAGTACAGATTCACCACCGAAACGCTTAACACCTAGACGTTTGCTTTCTGAATCGCGGCCGTTACGAGTAGAACCACCAGCTTTTTTGTGTGCCATTGTTAAACTCTCCTAATAGATTAAGCGTTGATACCAGTGATCTTCACTTCAGTGAACCACTGACGGTGACCCTGTTGCTTACGAGAGTGCTTACGACGACGGAACTTAACGATTTTAACTTTATCGCCACGACCGTGTTGTACAACTTCAGCAACAATTTTGCCGCCCTCTACAAGAGGAGCACCAACTTTGATGTCTTCGCCGTTAGCAACAAGAAGAACTTTATCAAATTCTACAGTTGCACCAGTTTCAACGTCTAATTTCTCTAAACGAAGAGTTTGACCTTCGCTTACACGGTGTTGTTTACCACCAGATTGGAAAACAGCGTACATATTTTACTCCGCTTTTTCCGCACAGCCTTTCTTGAGGGTGTGCGCTAAACTAATCATCAATAGGGCGCAGATTCTACAGAATAGATGCTCCTATGACAAGCCATATTTTGAAAAAATTGGCGAAAAGCTAATCGCCAAAGAAAAGTGCGGCAATCATGCCCTTTAGTAATGTATTAATCAACGTTTTTTAGTGTATTATTCGACAATTATATAAATCGAATAAGCCTTGCAGGGTCTAACTTCAGCCGGATATACGATGGATTTTAAAACTATCCAAGCGCTTACTGCCGATGACATGGCAAAAGTGAATGAAACAATTCAAGCCCAACTTAATTCTGATGTCTCTTTAATCAACCAGCTCGGTTTTTATATCGTGAGTGGTGGAGGCAAACGTCTGAGACCGCTTTTAGCGATACTGTCAGCCCGCGCACTTGGTTACCAAGGCAACGGTCATACCATGGCAGCTGCGTTTATTGAGTTCATCCATACAGCGACTTTGCTGCATGATGACGTGGTCGACGAATCAGACATGCGCCGCGGTAAAGCAACTGCGAATGCTGCATTTGGCAATGCTGCTAGCGTGTTAGTTGGGGACTTTATCTATACTCGCTCATTCCAAATGATGACGGAGCTAGGATCCATGAAGATCCTTAAGCTAATGAGCAACGCCGTAAACGTGATCGCCGAAGGTGAAGTTCAGCAGTTGATGAACTGTAACGATCCTGACACGACAGAAGAAAGCTACATGCAAGTCATCTACTCTAAGACGGCACGCTTATTTGAGTCTGCAACTCAAATTGGCGCAATCTTAAACGATGCTCCTGAGCATGTTGAAATCGCAATGCAAAATTACGGTAAGTATTTGGGTACTGCGTTTCAGCTTATTGATGACGTCATGGATTACACCTCTGATGGCGAAGACATGGGTAAAAATGTGGGGGATGATTTGGCTGAAGGCAAGCCAACTTTGCCTCTACTTCACGCTATGCGTAATACCACGCCAGACAATGCCCTCATGATTCGCGAAGCAATTGAGAAGGCCAATGGCATGGATCGCTTAGAAGAAATTCTCGCGGTGATGAAAGAGGCCGGATCTCTGGAATACACGACGCAAAAAGCACTAGAAGAAGCAGACAAAGCGATCGAAGAACTATCAGTATTGCCGGAATCTGAATACAAGCAAGCGCTTATTACTCTGGCTCATGTCGCGGTACAACGCACGAAGTAATCATAGCAACCCATAACGCAAGACTTAAAACAAAAAGGAAGAGCAAGCTCTTCCTTTTTTGTATCTGATACCTAATGCCGTGATAAGCGCTAGTAATATCTGTCACTACCGCCATGCAGTTGTGGGTCATCTTCTATTTCATCAAAGCTAACCGCAATCTGCTGATCAGAACCTTGTTTCGACAACAGTACCGTCTCTGCTTCACGGTCGACCACCAATATCGTACCTACGCCCTGCTGGCATTCAACAACCATGCCTTTACGGATTCGACTTGCTTCCATCATCTTCTCCTTCACCACGTTGTTTTGATCAAGTAATTTTACGAAGCAGAGAAGCCAAAGATCAAAAAAGCCGATCATTTTGATCGGCTTTCTTCTTATTCGAGCTTTCTAGATTACTTTGCGAATTCAACACCAATATTGATGTCGCCATTTAGTGTTTCTAGCATACCGTCTAGTGCAGACTTTTCGTAGTCGCTGAGTTTGCCGTAGCTTAGTACTTCTTCTACGCCTTCTTTACCTAGTTTCACAGGCTGTGCGAAGTAAGTCGCGTGCTCACCGTCGCCTTCAACGTATGCACATTCAACTACGCCTTCTTCACCTTGAAGAGCACGAACTAGAGACAGACCAAAGCGACATGCAGCTTGGCCCATTGATAGTGTTGCACTACCACCACCCGCTTTCGCTTCTACAACTTCGGTACCTGCGTTTTGAATACGTTTCGTTAATGCTTCTACTTCTTCAGCTGTAAAGTCAACGCCTTCCACTTGAGACAGTAGAGGTAAGATCGTTACGCCAGAGTGACCACCGATAACAGGTACGCGAATGTCACCTGGATCTTTGTCTTTTAGCTCTGCAACGAATGTTTCTGAACGGATAACGTCAAGTGTTGTTACACCGAACAAGCGACGCTTATCGTAAACACCCGCTTTCTTAAGTACTTCAGCGGCAATTGGCACTGTTGTATTTACCGGGTTTGTGATGATACCAACACAAGCTTTCGGACAAACAACCGCAATCTTCTCCGCTAGCGACTTAACAATACCAGCATTTACATTGAATAGATCCGCGCGATCCATACCAGGCTTACGAGCAACACCTGCAGAAATCAGCACAACATCCGCACCTTCTAGTGCTGGAGTAGGATCTTCACCCGCGTAACCTTTGATAGAAACTGGCGTCGGGATGTGGCTAAGGTCAGCAGCCACACCAGGAGTTACTGGAGCAATATCGTATAGGGCTAAATCAGAACCAGCAGGAAGACGGTTCTTAAGTAGAAGGGCCAGGGCTTGACCGATGCCACCAGCGGCACCAATAACGGCTACTTTCATGTAGTTCTCCTTGAGAGTATTTCTCTTATAAACGTATTCGTAGGGTAGTTTGTAACCAACTTAAATAAAGCTATCGGAATCACAACTTGATTACAATCAATTAACGCTAGCTTTGCGACCTCGCGCAACTCGCTGTTACCGTGCTACAAATGGGGCTTGGATTATTCTTTTATTCTGTTGAAATGACAAGGAATTCAAGAAAACAAAAACAGCCCTACTTCATATAGTTAAAGAATTCCATGTGGTATATAGTTTACAGTGACGTAACTAACATAATACTGGGACTCTTTGGCACCGCATGAATATATATGCGAGAATATGCAAAATTGCTGACCCGTAATAAGAGATTCGTAATGACTATGCGCAATTCAGAAAAACAAGACAACTTAGTCCGCGCCTTTAAAGCCCTATTAAAAGAAGAGAGCTTTGGCTCACAGGGTGAGATTGTTGATGCACTCAAACAACAAGGATTTGAAAGCATTAACCAATCGAAAGTATCACGCATGCTGACTAAATTTGGCGCCGTCCGCACACGCAATGCAAAAATGGAAATGGTTTACTGCCTTCCTGCTGAGCTAGGCGTACCGACTGTAAGCAGCTCTTTGCGTGAACTGGTGCTAGACATTGACCATAACGCGGCATTAGTTGTTATCCATACTGGCCCTGGTGCTGCGCAGTTGATTGCTCGCTTGCTTGACTCACTGGGTAAATCCGAAGGTATTCTTGGTGTTGTTGCAGGTGATGACACTATCTTTATCACTCCAGCGATGGCGATTACGACTGAACAGTTGTTCAAATCAGTGTGTGAACTGTTCGAATACACTGGCTAAGTTCTTTCACATTTAGATCAGCTAACTCTTTGTGGGCTATAAAAGAAATCTCATTTTGTAGCCCATGATTTATGTAAATTTTTTGCTTATCCAGACCATTATCTAACCACCCATTTTGTGATTAACATCACGCAATTGATCTTTTTCACTTCGTTCACTTAATCCTTATTAAGTGTTTGTTATAAAAAGAATTAAATCACAAATCTAACACTATCCTCCTGCACAAGATTCAGACTTATCAACTATAACATTTAACAATTGGATAATTTTCTGCCAATTTTTTGTTATGATTCGCTCGCTTTTTCAAACGATTGGATTGGAAAAGATGCCGTTTCCAAATAGGAAACTCCAGAAGTGATTTATGGTTATTTCCGGGTAAATAATGAATATAAGGAAGGGAAATTCATGGCATTTAACAAACTTCTCAAAGTAGGCGCTATCGCTGCAGCAGTAATGGGTGCAGGCGCAGTTAACGCTCAAGAGTTTATTACTATCGGTACTGGCTCTGTTACAGGTGTTTACTACCCTACTGGTGGTGCTATCTGTAAATTGGTCAATAAAGGTCGTAAAGAACACAACATTCGTTGTTCAGTAGAATCGACTGGCGGCTCTATTTACAACGTTAACACTATCCGTGCTGGCGAGTTAGATTTTGGTATCGTGCAATCGGATTGGCAGTACCACGGCTACAACGGTACGAGTAAGTTTGCGGAACAAGGCCCGTACAAAAAGCTACGTGCAATGTTCTCTCTTCATACAGAACCTTTCAACATCATTGCTCGTGCAGATTCAGGTATCGAAAACGTTGAAGACCTAAAAGGTAAGCGCGTAAACATCGGTAACCCTGGCTCTGGTGACCGTGCAACCATGGGCGTTGTTATGGAAGCGATGGGCTGGACAAACGACAGCTTCAAATTGGCTTCTGAGCTAAAGGGCTCTGAGCGTTCCCAAGCACTTTGTGACAACAAAATTGACGCATTCATTTACATGGTGGGTCACCCGAACGGTTCAATCAAAGAAGCAACAACATCATGTGATGCTAAGCTAGTTTCTGCAACTGGCCCGAAAATCGATAAGATTGTTGCTGATAACCCATACTACGCCTTTAGCTCAGTGCCGGCTGGCATGTATCGTGGCACAGACAAAGACGTAAACAGCTTTGGTGTTGCGGCAACGATGGTTACAACAGCAGACGTTTCAGACGATGTCGCTTACAACGTTGCAAAAGCCGTGTTTGAAAACTTCGATACGTTCAAACGTCTACACCCTGCGTTTGCAAACCTGAAAAAAGAAGACATGGTGAAAGCGGGTCTATCTATCCCTCTTCACCCAGGTGCAGAAAAATACTACAAAGAAGTGGGTCTACTTAAGTAACTTCCTCAGACTCCAAACTCACAGGCAGGAAAAGATGGTTTTCTGCCTGTTTGAGCATGCAGGTTGTAGCACGTGCTAACTGCATGCTTCATTCGCCAGTTTTCTTCCGAAAATTGCGAGTTCATACCCAAGAAAAACTTAAACGCCGCCTAGCAGAGTCTCCAAAATTCAACACTTTGAGTTCAGGCAGCAAAATACTCGAAAGCAAACTTCGCTCCATTCGCTACACTGATAAAGGCGAAGTGTGGTTCTCGATAAAAATCCGACAGGACCATCAATAATAAGGAAAAAGTACATGGCGACGAATCAAGCTCCGTCACAAGATGTGCAAGAAATGGTGGCTCAGGCAGACACAGGTGCACGTAGCCCCTCGGGAATGCAAGGACGAATCCTTTGGTTTGTTCCTCTGTGTTGGTCACTATTTCAATTATGGTACGCATCTCCGCTACCATTTATTTTTAATTTCGGCGTACTGAACGACACGGAAGCGCGATCAATCCACCTCACTTTCGCGATCTTCTTGGCTTTCACTGCTTACCCAGCGATGAAAAATTCCCCTCGCGATCATATCCCTCTTGTCGATTGGATATTGGCGCTAGCAGGTAGTTTTTCTGCGGCATATATTTACCTTTTTTATACCGAGCTAGCTGGACGTTCCGGTGCACCAACAACGGCAGATATCGTCGTTGCTGTCATCGGTATGGTTCTCCTTTTAGAGGCAACACGCCGAGCGCTCGGTCCACCACTGATGGTGGTTGCTGCTGTCTTCCTTACTTACACCTTTGCTGGCCCTTATATGCCCGATGTCATCGCGCATAAAGGAGCGAGCTTAAACAAGGCCATGTCTCACTTATGGCTAACAACGGAAGGTGTATTCGGTGTCGCATTAGGCGTTTCAACCTCTTTTGTGTTCTTGTTTGTATTGTTTGGCGCCATGCTGGAACGCGCTGGCGCAGGTGCTTACTTCATTAAAGTCGCCTTTTCTTTACTGGGTCATATGAAAGGTGGTCCTGCAAAAGCGGCCGTTGTTGCATCTGGTTTATCCGGGCTTGTTTCTGGCTCTTCAATCGCAAACGTGGTAACCACTGGTACCTTTACCATTCCATTGATGAAACGTGTCGGTTTTCCGGGCACCAAAGCGGGAGCCGTTGAAGTTGCTGCCTCAACCAATGGTCAGTTAACGCCACCAATCATGGGCGCGGCGGCATTCTTGATGGTGGAATATGTCGGTATCTCATACGTTGAGGTGATTAAGGCTGCCCTACTTCCGGCACTTATCTCTTACATCGCTTTGATTTACATCGTTCACCTTGAGGCGTGTAAAGCGGGTATGACAGGTCTTCCTCGTCGCCACAACCCAACGTTAGTGCAAAGTTTGCTTTCCTTTACTGGCACAATCTTAGGACTGTGTGTGATCAGCGCATTGGTTTACTACGGAGTGGGTTGGACGAAAGATGTCTTTGGTGATGCCGCGACGCCAATTGTTACGGTTGCCCTGTTAATTGCGTACGTTGGCTTGGTGAAGATCTCAGCAAATCACGTGCAAGATGGCGCAATTGAGATTGATGCAGAGTTAACAGAAGTACCAGATCCTGGCCCAACGGTTAAATCTGGTTTGCACTATCTACTGCCTATCGTTGTATTGGTTTGGTGTCTGACTGTAGAGCGCTTCTCGCCAGGTCTTTCAGCATTCTGGGCAACGGTGTTCATGATTTTCATTTTGCTGACTCAGCGTCCATTGATTGCTCTGTTATCAAGGCAAGGTGACATGATGCAGCAAACCAAAGATGGCTTCGTCGATCTGGCTGAGAGCTTGGTTGCTGGCGCTCGCAACATGATTGGTATCGGCGTTGCAACGGCAGCGGCAGGTACCGTAGTTGGGGTCGTCACCCTAACGGGTATCGGCCTGGTCATGACGGACTTCGTTGAGTTTATCTCTGGCGGTAGCATCATTCTTATGCTGCTGTTTACCGCAATAATCAGCTTGGTTCTTGGGATGGGGCTACCGACAACGGCGAACTACATCGTAGTATCTACGTTGATGGCACCGGTTATTGTCACGCTAGGTGCAGCACATGGCTTGATCATCCCACTCATTGCGGTGCACTTGTTCGTTTTCTACTTTGGTATTTTGGCCGACGACACCCCACCCGTAGGTCTTGCGGCATTTGCGGCGGCTGCGATTGCTAAATCAGACCCAATTCGTACAGGTATCCAAGGCTTTACTTACGATATTCGAACCGCCATTTTGCCATTCATGTTTGTGTTCAATACCCAGCTACTGTTGATGGGGATAGACTCTTGGTGGCATTTAGCACTCACTGTCATCTCATCGATCATTGCGATGCTGATCTTCTCCGCCGCAACACAAGGATGGTGGTTCACGCGTAACAAGTGGTGGGAAACCGTTCTATTATTAGTACTGACATTTTCGTTTTTCCGTCCTGGTTTTTGGTGGGACATGCTGTATCCAGCGAAAGTTCTTTCTCCTGGCGTTGAGGTAGCTCAAATCACGGAAACGCTAAATGTAGGAGAATCATTGGAGCTACGTGTTGCCGGCGAAAACCTTGAGGGCGACTACATCGAGAAAACGGTTCGTCTTCCATTCGAAGACAGTGCGACAACAGCGGAAGCACGCATTTCGTCTATGGGTCTGATGCTGACCGAAAGCGACAACAAAATGATTGTCGATATGGTCGAGTTTGGTAGCCCGGCAGAGTCTGCAGGTATCGACTTTGATTGGGAGATCAAGTGGGTTATCCAAGATGCAGAACGTCCGATGAAAGAATGGGTATTTGTGCCATGCTTAATGATTTTGCTGGTGCTTGCCATGAACCAAAAACGTCGTGCTCGTAAGGAACAATTGAGCGCATAACCGATTTGGCCCCGAGGACAAGGGGCCTTAGTGAGAGACATTGAATGTACAAACAAATTCTTGTTCCGGTTGATCTAAATGACCAAGGCTTTTCAGACCGAGCGGTTGAACTAGCGGTTTGGCAGGCAAAGCAAGCGAATGCGCAAATCCACCTTCTAACAGTACTACCTGGTATTCACATGTCGATGGTTGCTACATACTTCCCAAAAGATGCAGCAGCCAAAATGAAGCAAGACGTGAAGCAGCAATTAAAAGCTTTTGCCAATAAGCATATTGCTGAAGATGTGGTGTACCAAGTGCATGTTGCTGAGGGCAAAGCCTACGCGACGATTCTTGATTATGCAGAGCGCTTGGGCGCTGATCTCATCATTATGCCAAGTCACAAGCGTTCTAAAATCAATAAAGTAATGCTTGGCTCTGTCGCAAGTAAGGTCGTGGAATATTCTCCAATCAATGTGATGGTCGTGAAACCGCAAGGTTAAACAACTAAAGAAACGAAAAAGGACGCTAACATTAGCGTCCTTTTTATATTGAACAAGTAAGGATTATGCCATTACTGGGTAATCGGTATAACCTTCTGCTCCACCTAAATAAAAGTGCTCAGGTTTTGCCTCATTAAGAGGTGCATTTTTCTTAAATCGCTCAACTAAATCAGGGTTGGCGATAAATGGAACGCCAAATGCGACCACATCAACTTGATTTTCTGCAATTGCCGTTGTCGCTTCTTGTACACTGTAGCCCACGTTGGCCATTAGGTAACCTTGATAGTTTTCGCGTGCTGGCTTGAGAACATTTGCTTTTTGTACGCCCTTTAGATCCGCACGCATCACGTGCCAATAAGCAAGATCGAAAGCATTAAGTTGCTTAGCTAAGTAACGAACCAAGCCAACCGGATCGCTGTCTTTCATGTCATTAAATCCATTTAATGGTGATGTGCGCAGCCCTACTCTTCCAGGTCCCCATACCTCGACCACTTCTTTAACTATCTCAAGTAAAAAACGGGCACGATTTTCGACTGAGCCACCGTATTCATCAGTACGTAAATTCGATCCATCACGAAGAAAGTTATCGATAAGATAACCATTGGCGCCATGTATCTCCACACCATCAAAGCCTGCTCTCTTAGCGTTTTTCGCACCTTGCTTAAACGCTGCCACAATGGAAGCTATCTCATCCACTTCGAGTGCTCGTGGTACCGTATATGCTTGCTTACCTGAAGGGGTATGAACTAACTCATCACGAATGGCTAGTGCGCTCGCTGCAACAGGCGTTTTCCCGTCATTCAGTTCAGGATGACAAGCGCGTCCCGCATGCCAAATTTGCAATACGATCTTACCGCCTCTTTCATGAACCGCATCCGTTACCTTTTTCCAAGCTGCAATTTGTTCTTCGTTATAAATGCCCGGTTCTGCCATAAAAGCAGACGTTCCTTCCATCACCATGGTGCATTCAGCAATGATAAGTCCAGCACTCGCGCGTTGAGCATAGTACTCAACCATAAGGTCATTCGGGATATGATCTGCGCTGGCACGAGCGCGCGTTAAAGGGGCCATAATGGCACGGTTATCTAATGCTAATTGACCCAGTTCGATAGGAGAAAATAAGTCTACAGAGTTGGACATGTTGTTTACCTCAAATGACAATAACTTGATGGCTAAGGATGAAGAGCCAGACTATAATCAGATCAATATTGAAACAATATGGATAATTGAAAGTGATTGTTCGAAATTTAGAAACAATTGACTTTAGGACGCTCTCTATCTTTGTCACAAGCTGTCGACTACTGAGCTTAACCAAGTGCGCGCTGGAGTTAAACCTACCAAAATCTACTGTTAGTAAAGCCATCACCAAACTCGAACAACACTTTGAAGCCAAGCTCCTAGAGCGCACGACCCGAAAGTTGGTGATTACCGAAGCTGGTCAAATGGTTTTAGAGCGTGCTGCAAGCTTAGTTGAGGAATTTCACTCGATTGGTCAAGACGTTCAGGAAATGGAACAGCAGATCCAAGGTCGGCTTCGCATTGCTGCGCCACCAGCCTTGGACGCGTATATGGCTGAGCACATCTTTTTACCATTTTTAAAACAATGGCCAAAAGTACAAATTGCGTTAGAAGCATCGAACGATTTTGTTGATCTGTTTTCACACGGTTTTGATATGGCAATTCGAGTCGGCCAGATCGTCGATGATCGACTGATTGCTAAAAAATTGGGCTACACCACCCGAGTATTGGCCGCCAGTCCTGAGTATTTAGCTGAGTGCGGTGTACCTGAGACTCCAGAAGATCTGACAACACACAACTGTTTGAGATACCAGTATGTTTCAGAGATAGGCCCTTGGACGTTGATTTCGCAGGACAGCACCGTCAACGTCTCGGTAAGCAGTAACTTCTCTAGCACCACCGTAGAAGCGGTATTAAAAGGCGCGCTCAAAGGATTGGGAATCGCTAACTTACCTATGCAAAACATGACGCAAGAGCTGGAAAATGGCTCCTTAGTCAGAGTCTTACCTCAATGGCACACGGTACCAATGCCTATTTATTTAGTCTATCGTCCTGGCGCAAACCGAACGCGACGAGTACAAGCGATGATTGACCATATCATGAGCCTAAGATCTCAGTTTGAATTTGGTCCTCGACATGGTTTGTGTTGCGGTGAAGCATAATCCCGCCACCATTGAGCATTAGCGTGCGGCTCGGATAAATGCCGCAAGCTTCTCACTAGCATGCAGTTCACTCAATGCAGACATACTATCCGCTGCTTCCACTTTGCCATCAGCCACAAACACAAAGTGGCTGGCAATGGCTTTGGCATCGCTTAAATGGTGCGTGACCATCAATACGGTTATTCCCCGCTCTGCCGCCAGTTTTTTTACCAAGCTCAGCATCTCTTCACGTAAAACCGGATCAAGCGCCGAGAAAGGCTCATCCAACAGCCACATGGGATGATGCTGAACAAAACAACGTGCTAAGGCAACACGTTGACGCTGCCCACCAGAAAGGTGCTCAGGCAAACGGTCGAGGTACTCAGCTACACCAACCTGCTGCGCGGCTTGTTCAACCTGACGCTTTTGTTCTACCGTGAGCTTTAGCCCTGGGTGTAAACCTAAGCCAATGTTGTCACGCACCGACAAGTGAGAAAACAAGTTATGCTCTTGGAATAACATGGAGAAAGGACGCTGATAAGGCTCTTTGTGCACAATCGACTCACGATCAACCCGAATGTCACCTTGGTCAGGATGGATAAACCCAGCCACCAACGCCAGCAAAGTCGATTTTCCAGCCCCACTTGGTCCCATCAGCGACACTATCTGACCTTGCTCAATCGTTAAGTCAAAACGAAACAGCTCACGTTGGTAGGTGTACTGCACATCATCCAACACTAACATTACGCTCTCTCCTTCGTTTTCAATACTTTCTCAATCAAGGCAAAACAGCCCACACTCAACAACAACAAGGTCACCGATACCACCGCAGCCGCGTCCATCTGATAGCTGCCAAGCAGCTGGAATAAATACAGAGGTAAAGTGCGGAACTCTTGTCCGCCAAACAACGCGATAGCACTTAAATCGCCAATCGCAAACATAAAGCTGATCGCAAACGCATGTGCGAATGGCTTGCGCAGAGCCTGCCACTCCACCACTTTAAAGCGTTGCCAGCCACGCATGCCTAAGCTGGCACACACATACTGGTACTGTTGCTCGATGTGCAGCATTGGCTGTGCCAGCGTTTTGATCACGTAAGGCAAAGCCATCAAACCATTTACCAAAATCACAACAAAAAACGCCAAGCTAAAAACATCGGTAAATGATCGCAACAGCAAGAATAATCCGGTGCTAATCACCAAACCAGGCGTCACCAAAATAATGGTTCCGATTAGCTCAATCTGATCGGCTCGCGTGTTTTTGTACTGCAAACGCCAACGACGGCTGGTCAACAATATGGACACGCCCGCAGCGACCGCAAGCGCACTGGCTAACCCGGCAACTTTGAGTGAGTTAGATAACGCAGACCAAAAACGTTCATCGGTTAACACCGTCCAAACTTGTTGGTTGATGCCACTCAGTAACACCATCAATAACGGTGGTATCACCAGTAAAAAAGCACCTATGATCCAAAAGCTATCCCAAGCTTTTGACCACCCATGATCCTTCGTTAAATATTGCTGTACCGATGTGCTGCCAGCACTGATAGAAACAGGCTTTGTTAACTTCTGCACTCCAATGGCAAGCAGTCCACATAACAGCATCTGCCACAGCGCCAATAACGCCCCAGCTTGTAAATCAAAATCAAACTTAATCGCTTGGTAAATGGCCAATTCAATGGTGGTGGATTTTGGCCCGCCCCCCAACGCCATTACAGTGGCAAAACTAGTGAAGCACAACATAAATACCAAGCCACAAACGTGGGGAAGTTGCTGCCTTAAACGCGGCCATTCCACCCAACGAAACTTATTCCAATGGTTCATACCTAAATGCGCACACAGCTTATGTTGCTCGGCAGGAATAGATTCTAATGCTTGCAACAGCAAGCGCGCAGCATAAGGTAAATTAAAGAACACATGGGCGAGTAAAATGCCGTTCAAACCGTAAATAGAAAATGGCAGTTTGCTATCGAAACTCTGTAGCCACTGCGCTAACAAACCGCTGTTGCCATAAATCGCTAATAGCCCGAAAACACCAACCAAAACAGGCAAAACTAGCGTCGATGCAAACAGCTTAAGCAGTAATGATTTACCAATAAATTGGCGACGCGAAAGCGCGTGCGCAACTGGAATGGCCAAGCCAACACTGAGCAATGTGGAAAGAAAAGCTTGGTAAAAGCTGAACTTGGTGACATGTTGATAATACGGATCGTCCCATACCACAGACACATCAAGTGAAGGGGCTTGAACAATCAAAGCACCTAGGGCAGAAACAACAAAGGTCGCGATGATCATCGCGACCCCTAAACCTATTTTTGGAACAGAATTCAAAGGTAAAACCTATCTCATTCAGATGAGGGGTGGAACGTCAGCTAAAACGTCAGTGCGCTTTGCCATTCGCGAATCCAAGACTTACGCATTTTTGCCACTTCATCAGCACTAAAGCTCAACGACTTGTTTGGAACGCTCAAGGTTTCAAAACCTTTAGGTAACTCAACGTCTGTAACAGGGTACATCCAGTTACCCGCTGGCATCGCTGACTGGAACTCATCACTTAAAATGAAATTCATAAATTGATCAGCAAGTTCTGAATTTTTTGCCCCTTTCACTTTAGCGGCGACTTCAACTTGCATGTAGTGACCTTCAGCAAAATTCGCCGTCGCAAACTTTGAATCGTTTTCCGCAATTAAGTGGTACGCAGGTGACGTAGTGTAAGAAAGCACTAAGTCCGACTCGCCGTTAAGGAACATGGAATACGCTTCTGACCAACCTTTCGTGACCGTTACGGTTTTGCTCGCTAGCTTCTGCCACGCTTGCGTCACATCGTCGCCATAGATGGATTTCATCCACAGCATCAAGCCTTGGCCCGGCGTTGACGTACGCGGATCTTGATAAATCACTTTCAAATCGTCGCGCGTTTCCACCAGCTCTTTCATGCTTTTCGGCGGATTAGCCAGTTTCTCTGTGTTGTACACAAACGCGAAGTAGCCGTAATCGTACGGTACAAACGTCGTGTCGCTCCAACCATTTGGTAACACTGTGTTAGCCGTATCCACATTGTGCTCGGTAAGCAGACCGGTTTTCTTCGCTTCTGCCATCAGATTGTTATCCAAACCTAACACGATGTCGGCTTTGCTATTACCGCCTTCAAGACGAAGACGATTCAGGATCGACACACCATCGTCCAACGCCACGAAGTTAACGTCACAGCCACATTTTGCTTCAAAAGCTTGCTCGATTTTAGGACCTGGTCCCCAATCTGCGGCAAAAGAATCGTAGGTATAAATAGTTAATGGGTTTTCAGCAGCAAACGCTGAAGTTGAAGTAATTGCAGCTAAGGCAATCAGACTTGAAGTGGTTTTCACTGCTCGCTCTCCATGAGTATTTCAGAGAAATAAGTTGAGCGGCACAGGGTTGAGGCGGCTATTAAGGACTTCCAATATCCAGACTCAATTCCTACGCCAGCATTATCTGGTTCAGGTAATACGGGTCCCTAGTAAAGCACTTAGGTCTCAGCGCCCAAATGCATTGATTGACTCAATGCTAAATGGGTTTGCTCCCCGATGAGTTGGATGGATTGTAAAGGTATTTGAGTGGTTACACAATCAGCTCACGAACGCTGGTCATAACCCCAACGAGGCACTAAACCTTGCTCAATACCTAAGTGGTCGAGAATTCTCGCCACCATAAAATCCACTAAGTCTTCAATGCTCTTTGGCTGATGGTAGAAACCCGGAGCCGCTGGCATGATGGTGACGCCCATTTGCGATAGCTTGTGCATGTTCTCCAGATGCAGCGTTGAAAATGGCGTTTCGCGAACGACGAGCAACAACTGCCCACGCTCTTTCATCACCACGTCAGCGGCGCGCTCAATCAAGTTATCCGACATACCATGCGCAATCGCCGCAACACTTCCCGCAGAACATGGGCAAACCACCATTTGCTTTGGTGCCGCAGAGCCAGATGCTACCGGTGAGAACCAGTCATCTTTACCACAAACGGTGATGTTATCGGGATTGCAGTTCAGGTGCTCTACCAACGCTTGCTTTGCGGCTTCTGGCCCACTTGGCAGCTTAAGGTTGTGTTCGGTTGCCATCACGACACGAGCCGCCGAAGAGATCAGAACGTAGACATGATAATCCGCCGCGACCAAACATTCTAAAAGACGAAGGCCATAAGGCGCACCAGATGCTCCAGTTAACGCTAAAGTGATGGCTTTTTCTGCTTGCTGCTGTTTGTTTTGCATAAAATCAGGCTTTTTGTTTAAGTTGCTCGAGGATCTTGCCGTGAATACCGCCAAAGCCACCATTACTCATCACGAGAATTTGGTCACCTGGCTGCGCACGTTCAACGATTTTCGCTACAAAGTTATCGATGTTAGCGTCAAAAAAAGCAGGTTGCTGACATTGTTCCGCGATATCTTGCACCGACCATTCGATGTTGTCTGGTTGGAATAAGAACACTTCATCTGCGCTGTGTAGCGAATCCGCGAGTGTGTTTTTGTGCACGCCGCGCTTCATAGTGGCAGAACGAGGTTCCAACACGGCAAGAATGCGTTTTTCGCCTACCTTGTTACGCAAACCACCGACGGTGAGTTCAATTGCCGTCGGATGATGCGCAAAATCATCGTAAACCGTCACACCTTGCACTTCACCTTTTAACTCAAGACGGCGCTTGGTGTTAATGAAACGGCCCAGAGCCTGACACGCAAGCTCCGGCGTTACGCCAACGTGTCGCGCCGCGGCAATCGCCATTAACGCATTATCAACGTTATGATCACCCACCAAATCCCATTCGACGGTACCGACCTTCTCGCCTTGTAGAGCAACTTCAAACTTTGAGCCATCGACCACTAATTTGTGCGCTTGCCAGTCGCCATCAACACCTGAAAACTGCTTTTCTGTCCAGCAACCACGCTCTAATACATCCGCCAAAGCTTGGTCTTGCTTCGGAGCTAAGATTAAGCCATTGCCGGGAACCGTTCGCACTAAATGATGGAATTGGCGCTTGATCGCCTCTAGATCATCGAAAATGTCAGCATGATCAAACTCAAGGTTGTTCATGATTAAGGTTCGAGGATGGTAGTGCACAAACTTAGAACGCTTATCGAAAAAAGCACTGTCATATTCGTCCGCTTCAACGACAAAAAACATGCTTTCGCCCAAACGAGCAGAGACTCCAAAGTTACCAAGTACTCCACCAACTAGGAAACCAGGTTGATAACCGCAGTCTTCGAGTATCCAAGCCAGCATGCTCGACGTAGTCGTTTTACCGTGTGTACCCGATACCGCCAATACCCAGCGATCGTGCAGCAAAAACTCGTTGAGCCACTGCGGACCAGAGGTGTAGCGCATGTTGGTATTGAGCACATGTTCAACACATGGGTTACCACGGCTCATGGCATTACCAATCACCACAAGGTCTGGTTGAGGGTCGAGTTGAGACGGGTCGAAGCCTTCAATAATTTCAATACCTTGAGACTCAAGCAACGTGCTCATCGGTGGGTAAACGTTGGCATCAGAACCAGTGACTTTATGCCCTAATTGGCGAGCTAAAATCGCAGCGCCGCCCATAAATGTGCCACAGATACCCAAGATATGAATGTGCATAAACTAAACCTTGTAATGCGTTCTTTAATGCTTTCATTATCGCGATCACAACCAGAAAAGCGAGAGACTTTAGCCTTCTTCTTGCAGTCCCTTTCACAAATATGACAAGGTTGAACACAGACTGTACAACCTCTTGCTTACTGATGAATCCCTCAAACAAGTCTACAAATAAATTGAGATCTCAAACAGTTACTTCATTACCATTAAAAAGATCTGCGACTTAAACTTACATCCAGCGCAATCGTTTAACATCCATAAAGAGATGCTCACTTGCGCACTACCCCCAATGAAATGAAAATGTAAGGATTAACCATGTCAGGACTGCGCACCCTAGGCGAGTTCATTGTCGAAAAACAAGCGGATTTCCCCCACGCTAGCGGTGATCTATCATCCCTTTTAGCCTCCATTCGTTTAGCTGCAAAAATCGTTAACCGCGAAATCAACGCAGCGGGTCTCGGTGATATCACTGGTGCTGTAGGCACGGAAAATGTCCAAGGTGAAGACCAGCAAAAGCTCGATGTTTACGCAAACGATAAGTTCAAAGCCGCGCTTGAAGCTCGTGACCAAGTGTGTGGCGTTGCCAGTGAGGAAGAAGACGAAGCGGTTGCTTTCAACAAAGAGCTCAACCAAAACGCCAAATATGTGGTACTGATGGACCCACTTGATGGTTCTTCTAACATCGATGTGAACGTCTCTGTCGGTACTATCTTCTCTATTTATCGCCGTGTTTCACCTATTGGCACACCAGCGACAGAAGAAGATTTCCTTCAGCCTGGTCATAAGCAAGTTGCCGCTGGTTACGTAATTTACGGTTCATCAACCATGTTGGTTTACACCACGGGTAACGGCGTAAACGGCTTTACTTACGACCCATCTATCGGCAGCTTCTGCCTTTCTCATGAAAACATGATGATCCCAGAAGAAGGTAAGATTTATTCGATCAACGAAGGTAACTACATTCGCTTCCCTCAAGGGGTGAAGAAGTACATCAAGTACTGCCAAGAGAATGTGCCAGAAGACGGTCGTCCATACACTTCTCGCTACATTGGCTCATTGGTTGCTGATTTCCACCGCAACTTACTGAAAGGTGGTATCTACCTTTACCCTAGTACGCAAAGCCATCCACAGGGCAAACTGCGTCTACTTTATGAATGTAACCCAATGGCGTTCTTAATTGAGCAAGCGGGCGGTATTGCATCAGACGGCGTCAATCGCATCATGGATATCAAACCAACCGAATTGCACCAACGTGTGCCTTTCTTTGTTGGTTCTAAGAACATGGTTCGCAAAGTTGAAGAGTTCCTTGAACTGCACCGCGACGAAGAATAATTTCAGACCTTTGTCCAACGCGGCAGGTGTTTACCTGCCGCGTTTTTGTCGCTAAAGTGAAACGCGAATTTATCATCAGATGAAGCCGCTTCTGTGTGACTCATCGTTAATGAAAAGGAATATTCTAATGAGCTTAAACCATGTGCCAGCAGGCAAGTCACTGCCTGAAGATATCTATGTCGTGATCGAAATTCCTGCAAATGCAGATCCAATCAAGTACGAAGTAGATAAAGACTCTGGTGCGGTATTTGTTGACCGTTTCATGTCTGCACCGATGTTCTACCCATGTAACTATGGCTACGTGAACAATACGCTGTCTCTTGATGGCGACCCAGTCGACGTACTGGTACCAACACCATACCCACTCATGCCAGGTTCAGTGATTCGCTGCCGTCCTGTTGGCGTTTTGAAGATGACGGATGAGTCAGGTGAAGACGCAAAAGTGTTTGCGGTTCCACACACCAAAATCTCGAAAGAGTACGATCACATCCAAGATGTGGACGATATCCCAGAACTACTGAAAGCGCAGATCACGCAATTCTTTGAGCGTTACAAAGAGCTTGAAGCAGGTAAATGGGTGAAAGTGGATGGTTGGGCAGATGTTGCTGCCGCTAAAGCTGAGATCCTAGAATCTTACGAGCGCGCTCAGAAAAAATAAGCATCACGGCTGATACAAAATTAAAAAGAGCTGCTTTAGGGCAGCTCTTTTGCTTTTCATCTTGTGTAAGTCAACTAGATAGGCGCGCCTGCAGAAGACATTCGGCCAGCGTCATAGTCATGCTGAAAGAAAGGGTCTAGGTCATCACAAATACCAAAATACGGACGCCCGATAACACCAAGCATATACGCGCTTTGTTCACAATACTCTTGCTTCCCTTGCTGATAACCCGTTTGATAGGCCATGATCAGTTCAGGCGTAGCATGATTAGTACCATCCAGTGCAGCGATATGATCTTCAGATAAAACTCTTAATCCATCTAAGGCAGACTGCTTACCAAACGCTTGCCAGTCGGTAACATTACTCGAGGTCGGCAGGGTTGTTTGCGCGCATGCGGCAAGAATCAACGCCATTGATCCAATTACGAATACCTTCATCATGACTCCTTAGTGACCAGCTCGTCGCTATTGATAATGTCAGTATAGCTCACACCTTTTGACACCAATCTCCGGAAGCGATTTCTTCGGTCAGTTGTTCGGTATCTTGATACAAGTAGATCCAAGCTTGGCCAAACGGCGTGACGATACTCTCTCGACGATACTCTACTGGCACATCTTCCAACTTATCTAGCTCGGATAAGGTTTCATCATCAATCAGATACACTTCACCTTGTATCGAGCGCTGCCCGACAGACAACGCGGGATAAGGACCTAAGTCATAAAGTGCGAACTGAGCATCCGTTTCATGCTGACCAAGAAACTGGGCTGAGCTCAGAAAGTGATGATTACACTCTCCTTTACGCAAGGTCCCATACACAAAAACTAAATGCTGCATAACCACTCCTTAGTCATGAACTTTATGTACGCAGACGAACAAGCTCTAATCGAACTCAAATTGATAGAGTAGGTCAACCGCACTATCTACACCAGAAACCGCCTCTAAATACAGATCTTGCATCAATCGATAACGCACTGTGAACTCGCCTAGTGAGTTAAAGATGCCGACGCCGTATTTCACCTGTAATCCCGGCAGAATGTAACCACTGACGGTCACTTGAGAATCATCGCCCGAACCCGCCGTATCCAATTGTAAATCTTGAACCCCAAAGGCTTCGCCGATTTCACCAACCACGCGTCCACTCTTTGCCAAACTTAGGCCGATCAACGTGGTCGTCATAGCATTGCCTCCCGCTTCGCCATCAATGTCTTGACCGCGAAGTAGGTAAGAGAGCGCATTCGCTTGAGGCATCGCTGGCTCAGAGAATATCTCCACATTTGGATCCGATGCTGGTCCTGTTACACGCACACCAGCAATCACGTCATCTTGGGTATTATCTGGATTTCGAATCGCCTTAATAGAAACGTACGGCTGATCTGCCGGGCCATTCATTAAGATCTTACCCTCTTCAATCACCAAATCCTGACCAAAAGAACGGTAAGAACCGTCGACGATATTAACCTCACCAACGATGAACGGACCTTTATCTTTCTGTGTCACATTGAGGTTACCTTTCAGACCACCTTTCAAGCCAAAGGCGGCCAGTTGGAAGTCATCACCGATCTTAATGTTGATATCCGTTTCAACATCAAATGGCATTGGCTCGATATCACTCACAGGCTGTAAGTTCTGGTCCAAAATCACGGTGTCGCTTGAAACACCAACCGCACTTGGTGGCAGCTCTTCAACCACTACTCGTCCCCAAGGCAGATTAATATTACCTTCGACCTTAGCAAGCTGCGGTGTGACATCAATAGTCATGTCCGGCTCAACTTTGATTTTTACCATTGGTGGAAGATCCACCTGAAGCTCTTTCGCAAATACGCGCGCTTTGGTATGCCAATTTTGTAGATCCTGCCAATCGGCCTCACCGGTCACTTCCAACTCACCATCTGGCGTCATGATACCCGCATCAAGATCCGCTTGGTGACCTTTAAAGTTGATCGCGACCTGACCGGAGTTAATGTCTATCGGCGTGACTTCACCTTGTAGCTTCATTTGATCAATCAAGAACTGACCGTTGACTTTAGGGTGCATAACATCACCAGATATCGCCAAATCAGTATTCATATTCGCTTTGAATAGGCTGTACTCACCTATCAACGGCGCTAAGAAATCCAGATGGAATGTCGATAGCGAGACCTTACCGTCAATCTCAGGCTGCTCAGACGTTACATCGACCAAAGAAACCTGACCAGATAAGTCACCGTTGTCTCTCACATCAAATAACCACTCAGCATCTAACTTGTCTTTTGCCAGCGCCGCTTTAAAGCTAAAGCTTTCCCAACCAAGTGTTATCGGCTGCTCTAGTGCTTGCTCTACTTGACCTTTAGGCATATCAACGTTCACCGTGACTTCCGGCTTCATCTCTGGTGCCCATTTTGCTGTTGCTTGCGCGTTGACCGACCCTTGTAATTTCGTCTCTGGCGGCAGGAACTGCTTGATTTGTTCAAAGTCAAAGTCGTTCACGGCTAACTTGGCTTCGCCACTTTGACCAACACTAATATCTTCGGTCAAACAAACACTCGAATTGGCTTGTAGCCAACAAT
Source organism: Vibrio sp. M60_M70 (assembly GCF_037162085.1). Lineage (NCBI taxonomy): Bacteria > Pseudomonadati > Pseudomonadota > Gammaproteobacteria > Vibrionales > Vibrionaceae > Vibrio > Vibrio sp. M60_M70. The sequence continues at coordinate 387,540 of NZ_JARLUL010000001.1, read as the reverse complement.
GTGCTTGAACATCAGCGAGTTGTTTATCGATGTTGACTTTAACCGCCGTCGATTTCTGCAACGCCCACGGTCCCTGCGGCGTGCTCAAAGTAAGACGACGCAATGCACCATCCCAGATCATTTGCGGCTTCTGTATGAATGAGCCTTCAATTTCTAAGCTGGTTGATACAATGTCAGACACCACATCTAGCGTCAGTTGGTGCAGTTTTTCATCCCCAGAAACTTCAAGGTCTGCACTATCAACTTTAATGTCGTCGTAGGTAATGTTGTTAGCAATGAGGCTTAAGTTAGCTTTCGGTGCTGGCAGAGGCGTCACATCTCCCTTCAAGGTTATGTTTTCAACGTTCGCTTGCTGCTGCCAGTTCACTTGATTTAGCGCTAGGTCTAATTTGATGTCAGGCTCTTTCAAGCTACCACGCAGCGCCACATTGCCCTGCATCTTACCCGCTAGATCCGGAACACTTTTCGCAAAATCGGGGAAGTTAACCTCAACATCCATTAATATCTGCTTATCAATCTTACCCTTGGCACTCAATTGGTTAGGGCCATGAGAAAGCGCTAAACCTTGCGTGGTAAGCTGAATGTCTTCACCTTTACCATTCTTATCAGACGCTTCCAGTTGGCCTTCCACATTCAGCGGATAACCGCGCAAAATGCCATCGATATCTAACTTAGGTAAACTGACTTGCCAACCGCCTTGTTCTGTTAAAGAACCTGAAGTCGAGAGGCTGCCACTGATATCGCCTTCCGCTTCTTCCCATTGAAGCCCTGGTTGAATATGTTGCAAATTAAGGTCAGCTTGCCAGTTGATTGGCGCAGCCCAATTCGCCATCACCTGACCGGATAGCTCACCGCCCAATGTTTTGACTACCAGGCTTTCAAGATCGATTTGCTCTAATGTGCCTTTGCCGTTTAGTGCAACATCTACAGCAGGAATATCTTTACCCGAAGCTTGTGTTTCTAGTGCCACAGCGTATCCGTCCAGGGAACCTTTTGCAGATAAACTTGGTACCGATACTTGATAATCACTTTGACCGATTAACGGCCATTGTGCTTGTACATTTTTGATTGCAACATCAAAGGGTAACTGCGCTTTCAGGGGCTGAAGTTCACCTTTGATCTCCGCTTCGACTAGTTCAGATAAGGTCGCAGTGAGAAAAAGGTCTCCCACCGAACCAGCAGCTGACAGCGACAGCTTTTGCCCTTTCGCATCCGCTTGCTTCACCAGCGCATCGAGCTGAGCTTTGAGAGGATAGTCAGCAGAAAGCGTTACTTGCGTGCTTAACTTACCTTCCACTTCAGGCATATCGAGCTCTAATGTTTTCACATCAACACGGTCGCCCCCCGCTTTCGCTACAACACCAAGGTGGTGAACGATCACCGGCTTCTCACCTGCAAGCTTGAAGTTATGAATATCGAGGCGTCGTGCTTCCACTGTGAGTGGAATCCACACCTCAGGTAACACAATATCTTGCGGCGGAGCGTCAGCGTCTTTCGGCTCGTCTGTGGCCGCTTCAGGTTCAGCTTCACTTGGAGCCAATGCAACATTGATGTCTTTTAATGCCGTCGGCGCAATCACTAAACGGTCGCCTTGCATAGAAAGCCCGGTAGAGAAATCTTGCCAGTCAATTTGGTTGCCTAAAATGTTTAAGTTAATGTCATCAAAACTGACCTTATTAACAAAAATAGGGACTGGTGTACTTACTGTACGTAATGGTGGTGTCTCCTCTGGCTCTTCGCCTGCCGGAGGGAGCTCTGGCATCTGAAAGTTAACACCTTGCAGGGTTAGCTCATCGACACAGACTTTAGGATCAAAGAAACAACGGAAGTTAACCGCTAACGCTAGACGATCGACTTTTGCGTCGATGTTCAAAGATTCGTCGACAAAACTGACGTTCTGTAGCTCAAAACGAGGAAATAATGAGCCCTGAACTTTCTCTATCTGTAGTTGCGGTAAAGCCTTTTCTGCTCCCCACAACGCGAGCTTAAGACCAGGGTGAGTAAATAGCACTGTCGCAACAAAAATGATGAGCAACAGCAATAGACCAATCAAACTTAGCGACAGCCATTTGGTCCACTTAAACATCATTTTGATCATAACTCAGGCCCCAATGAGAAGTGGATGCGGAACTCTCTTTCTGGTTTTTCATCCAGTCCCCACGCAAAATCAAAGCTAACCGGTCCAACCGGAGACGCCCAACGGATACCCACACCAGCACCCGATTTCCATTCAGGTGTTTCGTTAAATGCATCACCAATATCGTAGAAGGTGGCTGCCCACCAGTTTCCATACACGCGATATTGATATTCTAATGTGCTGCTAACGATGTATTTACCACCCGTCAAGGCGCCACTTTCATCCACAGGTGAAATAGACTCATATCCATAACCACGAATGTTGTTATCACCACCAGCGAAGAAACGCAGAGAAGGCGAAAGCTTTTCAAATTCGTCAGTGATGTTCGCACCACCTTCTAAACGGAACAAACCACGATGATTATCACCGATCCCGCGGATCCAAGATGAACGCCCTAATAGGCGCAATACTCGCGTTTCTGACAGCAAAGCAGGATCACCATATTCTATCGTTACACTTTGCTTATCCCCCCACATTGGCATGTTGCCACCACGGACACGAGTTCGTGAAAAAGTGGCTCCGGGTAACACAAATTGCACCCCATCATCTTGCAGACCTTGAGAGAAGTTTTCGTACAAGTGACGAACATAAATGGTTTTATGCCAGCCGCCATCAGTTAGCCAATGTCGTTCAACTGCCAGGTTGGATTCCAAACTCTCCGTATCTCGGTTATCAAGGTGCTTTAAACCAAATTGCAGTTGGTAGTATTCACGCAACACATCATCAAGCGGGATTTTGTATCCTGCCGTGATCGTCTGTTCTGGCTTTGATAGTGATAACGCCGTATTAAAGCTGTGACCACGTGAACTAACCCATGGTTTTTTCCATTTTAACGTGCCACGCACACCAGTATCGGTCGAGTAACCAAGGCCGGTTTCTATTTGGTTTTTTGACGCTGGCGCGAGCGAGACCTTAATTGGCAATTCGCGTCCCTCATCCAATTTACTTAAATCAGGCTCAACAAAAACCGATGAAAACCAATCGGTATTAGACAGGTTTTGGTTGTACTCTCCCACTTGCGAAACCAAGTAAGGTTCACCAATTTCAAAAGGTCGCATTGATTCAACACGGTTTTCCCAAATCTGACTACCAGTAATGTTAATCGGACCAAAGTGATAACGAATACCACTGTCATAATGCAAACGCACGTTCGCTTCATTGAAGTCAGGAATCACTTCAAGTTTGCTGAGCTTGTAATCACCATTGAAATAACCACGCTGCAACGCCAAGTTACGAATACCCGATTTCAGGCTATCGTATTCGCCTTGATTCAATACTTTGCCGACTTTAAGCGGTGAACGTTCAATAAGTTTGGCGAACTCTTCATCGTCTTTTGCTTCACCTGTGATCACCACATCCATGACTTTCACTTTCACAGGTAAACCCGGCTTGATGCTGACGATCAACTCATCATTCCCTTCCGGAATAGAGTATGAAATTTTTGCATGATAATACCCAAGCGCATTGAGAGCTTCAGTGATACTTTGATCTAATCTCGCTTGAAAGCGCAGAGAAGTGGAGTAGTCCTTCGCTGGAATGGACGACAGGTACGCACTGACATTCTCTTCTAAAGCGCCATCGATGCCTTTTAAAGTCAAAGAAACATCGGCATAGGCACCATGAGAAAAGGCAAACAGGCCAACAATGGTGAGGAGAGCTTTTTTATCATGCTTTTTTGGCTGAATGAGGTTAAGTAAACGTAAATAATGATAACGCCAATTAAAGTCTAAGTCTGTAATATTAATAGGTTTAACGCGGTCTATGTCATCACAGCATCAGATACAGACGAAATGAAAAAGTTCGCAAATTTAAGACACGTATTGAAGGACAAATACCATGCTCAACAAACAAACATTGATCAGTATAGAAGATGCCTTGCCAGGTAGAGATCAACCGATGCAGGTTGAAGATCATCATTTTGTAAACAAATCTAACTTAAAGGCACCATTGGAGCCGCATCAACAACAAATTCTGCTGGGAATGGGCTGCTTTTGGGGTGCTGAGCGCGTATTTTGGCAACTGGATGGGGTTATCTCCACTTCGGTTGGCTACGCCGGTGGATATACACCCAATCCTACTTATGAAGAGGTGTGTACGGGTAAAACAGGCCATACAGAGGTAGTACGAGTCGTCTTCGATGAACGCGTGATTTCCTTAGAAAAACTACTGGCCGTTTTTTGGGAGAAACATGACCCAACTCAGGGGATGCGTCAAGGTAACGATTTGGGCACACAATACCGTTCGGCTATTTACACTTATTCCGCGAAGCAGCAAGAGAGCGCAGAAAAATCGAAGCTCTTGTATCAACAAGCACTGCAAGAGGAACTACGCGCGAATATCACCACTGAGATACAGCCAGCAGGCCCGTATTATTTTGCCGAAACTTACCACCAGCAATACCTGGCTAAAAACCCTGACGGTTACTGCGGTATCGGTGGTACAGGTGTTTGCTTTCCACCCAGCTTACAAAGTTAGTTCCTACGACTAACTCAAACCAAAAAGAGCGACCGAATAGGTCGCTCTTTTTTGAAATCGAAAACTAAATTCAAGCCAACGGGCTCTTAAACAGACAGCGAAGCAATCACTTGGTTGACTTCTTTAAAGATGGTGAGTCTTTTCTGATCGTTGACGTCAGGGAGCAAAACTTTGCCATTGTCGAACTGAAAACATCCAACCCCAGCAATAAAGAATTGACCTTTGAACAACGTTTTAACGAAACGTGCCACTTGTAATGGTCGGTATACAGCAAACTCACGTAGCATAACTCACCTCAATTCCTTTGAGAAAACACGGATTGCTTATTTATCCTCTGCAATCTTGATGCGCAATCTGCGACGAGGTTCATTTTAGCAAATTCTAAATATAACGCAATATTACACCACCCCATACGTTAAATAAATGTTATCAACAGTTCTACAAATTTCCTAGATCTGGATATATACTGGAAAACTTCCAACTCGTACGGAATATAACAATATGAAAACTAAGACTCTCCTACCTCTACTATTGGCTATAACGCCAAGCTTTGCGTTTGCACACAACCTATCTGTCGGTGAGACCGTTCCTTCTGCCAAGGTCGCGGCTTATGGCGAGATTGTTTTGCAAGGTGAGGGCGTGGCATACCAACCATGGGCAACCCAGCATATGCAGGGTAAGGTTCGTGTTATTCAAGCAATCGCAGGTCGTAGCAGTTCAAAAGAAATGAACGCCCCTTTGATGTCAGCAATAACCGCCGCGCAATTCCCGCAAGAAAGCTACCAAACAACTACGATCATTAACCAAGATGATGCAATCTGGGGGACAGGTTCGTTCGTGAAATCTTCAGCCCAAGACAGCAAAAAAGAGTTTCCTTGGTCATCTATGGTTCTGGATGAAAATGGCGTAGTCGCCAACACTTGGGCTCTTAAAGAAGAAAGCTCTGCCATTATTGTTCAAGACAAAACAGGCAAAGTGCTGTTTGTAAAAGAAGGCGCACTTGAGCAAGATGAAATTGCAAAGGTGATCGAGCTAATTAAACAGAACATCTAGTCTCGTTGCTTGGCTCCTTAATATCCGTAGTACGCAGTATAAGGAGCCATGCGACCAAACTTAAAGCTTGAGATTTCTGTTGCCCCTAGTTTAACGCTCAGTGATTCCACCAAGGAGACTGTCTCAGATTCGGCGACATCGCATGCGTTGACGTAAATTTTCCCACTAGCCAACAAAAGAGTGAACTTTTACTCATTATGGGTGTTATATTATAACAGTCGGTAAGAGGAGCTCAGATGTACCACCACCAGCAAAAGATACGGAAGCATTGGCATCGCACTGTTTTGTTTTTCAGTGTCGCGTTGCTGATCGCTTGGAACTTTGCGGTAATCCTTCATCAAGTTGATCTGACTCCCGAACACCACACACACCATCATTGCCAGCTATTTTCTGGGGTTCAGCACGGCATAGCCAAAGCTCAACCGACCCTATCGACGCCAACATTTACGCGCATCCAATACCATGATGTCTTTCAGCGCCTTGTTAATAGTGAAGACATTCGTGGTGCAGCTCGTGCCCCGCCTTATTTTGCTTAATTTCCAAACTATTCCACACTCAACATAATTTGTGCGTATTCCTGCACCTAACGTGTCAGCGAATCGCACCTTAGTAAATAAAAATCTGATCCGGTATTGCTCGGGTTAGTGCCAGCAAAATTAGGAAACACAAAATGTCATCGAAACATGTTTTAGCGCTTGTCATTGGTCTCTCTTTATCGACAGCAGCAAATGCGGACGAATACCGCCAGCACGGTGCTCATGTGCATGGTCACGTCGAATTTAATATCGCCCAAGATGGAAAGGATCTGCTAGTGGAGATTACTGCTCCCGGTGCCGATGTGGTCGGTTTCGAGCATGCTCCAGAAAATGAACTGCAAGAGCAAGCACTTAAACAAGCCATTGCCACCCTAGAAGACAGCAACACACTGTTTGCTATTAACGCGCAAGCCAATTGTGATATTGAAGAAGCTTACGTAAACCATAACCTCAGCAACCCTCATGAAGACCATGATCATAGCGAGCACGACCATGATGACCATGCAAATCACGATCATGAAGGGCACGAACACCATGATCACCACAATGAACATCATGATGAACATGAGCACCATGACGGTCACGATGCTCACCATGAGGAGCATGAAAATGGCGGACATGGTGAGTTTTCGGTGCAATATCGCTTCAGCTGTGACCAAGTTAACCAACTCAGTCATATTCAAACCGACTGGTTTAATCAATTTCCAACGACTGAGTCAATCAACGTCAATATATTCACTGACACCATGCAATCAGCCATCAAACTGAGCAAAGATAACTCCCAAATCGTAATCAAATAACACGAGTGGCGTGTAAGTACACACTTACACGCCAATGCTTTGGTGATTTAGTATGACTGAAATCATGTCAAATGTTGTTGAGCTAAATAATGCCCAGTTTGTCTGGCCCGGTTCAACACACGCAACCATTCATATTCCACAGTTACATATTGCCCAAGGTGAGCACGTATTTATCAAAGGTCCCAGTGGCTGCGGTAAATCTACGCTGCTTGCCCTACTAACTGGCATCAACACGTTAACATCTGGCTCTCTATCCGTACTGAACACTGACCTTGTTAGTTTAAGTGCAAGTCAAAGAGACAAATTTCGCGCCGAGCACATTGGCTATATCTTTCAGCAGTTCAATTTATTGCCTTATTTAAACGTACTTGAAAACGTACTACTGCCTTGCCAATTCAGTCAAACACGACGTGGCCGCGCGCTTTCAAGAACGTCATCTCAAACGTTAGAAGAGCAAGCTCAAGCTCTGCTTGAAAGACTCCACCTACCCAGCGAGCTTCATGCGCGTCCGGTATCGGAACTGAGCATTGGCCAACAACAACGTGTTGCGGCTGCACGAGCACTCATTGGGTATCCGGGGTTAGTGATTGCTGACGAGCCAACCTCCGCTTTAGACCATGATAACCGTAAAGCGTTTATTGAACTCCTGATGGAGCAAACGAATCAAGCCAACGCTACGCTGATCTTCGTCAGTCACGATCCAACGCTTGAGCCCTTATTTGACCGCACACTTAACCTACCAGATATTAACCAAGCATCTAACCTAGGAGCCGCATCATGAGCGCTGTTGCAAAGCTCGCGTGGAAGAGCTTAATCAATCGTAAGGCGACGGCAATATTAACCATCATGACAGTCGCGATTTCTGTCGTACTCCTTTTAGGAGTAGAACGCATTCGTACTCAGGCAAAAGATAGCTTCGCCAATACAATTTCAGGCACCGACCTCATCATTGGTGGCCGTTCTGGACAAGTGAACTTGCTGCTCTACTCTGTATTTCGCATTGGCAATGCCACCAACAACATTGACTGGAAGAGCTACCAAGAGTTTGCCAATCATCGAGCAGTAGATTGGGCGATTCCAATCTCACTTGGCGACTCGCACAAAGGGTTCCGAGTCATGGGAACCAACCACAGCTATTTTGAACACTATAAATTCGGAAGTAAGCAATCACTAACCTTTTCAGAAGGCCTAGAATTCAATGGTTTATTTGAAACCGTGCTCGGTTCTGATGTCGCAAAACAGCTGGGTTATCACGTCGGTAGTGAAATCATCATTGCCCACGGCATTAGTGATGTAGGCTTTAGCCGACATGACAACCTGCCATTCAAAGTTGTCGGGATTCTTGCGCCCACTGGCACGCCAGTCGACAAAACCGTCCATGTCTCGCTAGAAGCCATCGAAGCCATCCACGTCGGATGGGAAAGCGGTGCACGTTTAGGCCCAACACCCAAGGCACAAGACCTCAAAAGCAGAGACTTTCAGCCCAAGCAAATTACCGCGATGCTGGTCGGTTTGAAATCTCGTATTCAGACTTTCGCCCTACAAAGGCAAATCAACACTTATCCCAAAGAACCGCTTAGCGCGATTATGCCCGGGGTTGCGTTGCATGAATTGTGGGGAATGATGTCTGTTGCCGAGCAAGCCTTAATGGCAGTGTCTGGCTTTGTGGTGATTGCAGGATTACTCGGCATGCTAAGCAGCTTATTAACCAGCTTGCAGGAGCGCCGCCGTGAAATGGCGATTTTGCGCGCTATGGGAGCAAGACCTCGTCATGTTTTCTCATTGTTGATCAGCGAAGCCAGTCTACTTACTGCTGCCGGAATCGTGACCGGAGTGGCAGGGCTGTATGCCATTCTCGCCATCGTGCAACCCATCATTCAACAGCATTATGGAATACATCTGACTTTAAGCCTCTTATCGCCCTATGAATGGATGTTATTAGGTTTCGTACAATGCGCTGGAATTGTAATTGGTTTCATCCCGGCTTTTCGCGCCTACCGACAGTCACTAAGTGACGGAATGACAATAAGGATTTAATAAAATGTGGAGAAAAATACTCGCAAGTTGCTTGCTGATCGTCTCATTTATAACACCAGTACTCGCAAGCGAGGAGCCATTAACGCTCGACTGGATTGATCTAGTACCTGAGAAAGAACGCAAACTGTTCGACAGTGTGGGCATGCCAGCTTCTGATCACAGTGGCGGCGCAGCGCAACAGTCTAAAATTGGTAACGTTCGACCAGAGCTAAATGGAAGCCAAGTTAAAATCCCAGGCTTTGTCATCCCGCTTGAAGGTGACGCGAATACCGTCACCGAGTTTTTGTTGGTGCCATACTTTGGAGCTTGTATCCACGTACCACCACCGCCACCAAACCAAATCATTTACGTGAAGTTTCCCAAAGGCGCACCCGTTCAAGAACTGTGGGATGTCATATATGTGGTTGGGGAGTTGAAGACCGAGACGATAAGCCACGAGCTGGCTGAAACGGCTTACGTTATTGAGGGATCGAAAATAGAAGCCTACGACGATATGTAGTTAAGTCGTTGACATGCATCGGTACACCTAAGGCGTCACATCGGCGCCTTTTTTAGTTCTGTGTTACACGATATAACGAGACAAATACGCTAATACGCCAACATAAATAACCAAAAGAAACGCTATCGACAGGTGCTTTTTTAATTTACCTGCTTCTGAGAACTTCATTGTCCCTCCAAAATAACGATAACAATTTTAACAACTCATTATCATTTTGGATAGCCCTATTCGTTCAAAAACTGAGAACTCCTATCTGGTCGCCTGGTTAGATAAGGTGTAAATTTAAACAAGCGAACAGCGCAGTTCTTGGTAGGAAAATTAATGGCAGAACCGACAAAGCAACCTGTTGTCATCGAACATCAGTCAAACGCACAAAAAAATACGCAACAAGAAAAGAAGCAGGGCTACATCAAAGACAGTGCCAGCAAGGTAAAAACCATTGCCCAAATACACGGTCTTGATGCCTTACTGCAAACCGATCCACCGGCCAAATCCGCGCTTGAAAGAGCCCAACTGCGTGAACAGAGACGCCAAGAACAGCGACAAAAAAACCTAGAGCAGATTTTAAAGCTAGCACACAGTTCATGCCGAGATGAAACTGCCGGAGAGCCCGACCAAGACTGGTTGTATCGTTTTTTTGAAATGGCTCAAGACATCCATAACAGCGCGATGCAAAAGTTATGGGCTCAAGTGATGAAGCGTGAAGTGACAAACCCAGGCTCGACGTCTATGAAAGCGCTCAAAGTCCTCAAAGATATGTCACCAAAAGAAGCACAAACTCTGCAAAGAGCCGCCTCTCTGGCGTGCAGTTTTGGAGGGGATCACAGTCGCAAGCTGTTAATTGGTTATAAAGCGCAAGGAGGAATATTTAGCTTCGGCAAACGAGACATCGCCAACAGCTTAAACATGGGAAGTTTTCAGCTGCCCTATTCAAGTTTGTTGCTGTTGATTGAACTAGGGTTACTGCATAGTACCGAGCTTGAATCTGGCGAAATTGGTATCGAGACGCCATTGATCCTCACCTACCAAGGTAAAAACTTGTCGCTGAACGTGAACAGCAAAGGCGTCCGTCTTTTATATTACCGCTTCACGCCAACAGGCAATGAACTCTGTACCTTGCTCGGTAACAAACCACATGCCGACTACTACGACCAAATGCTTGCGCTTTTAAATCATAGATTTAGTGTCCATAGTGACGCGAAAAGTACGGTTCATCATACCGTGTAGGCAGTTCGAGAAGCATTTGACCACCCATGATCTAAATGCTTCTTAAGCCGCTCAAAGAGCTTAAGGTCACTAATGATCCAAATGCTTATTTATCGGATCACTGCACGCGACTTAAGCGCTTCCAAGCACAAGTCCACCAGCTCATCGACGCTTTTTTCGCCCGCTGGTAAATCGACTTCCGGATTCTTCGGTGCTTGATATTCAGAATCAATACCAGTGAAGTTAGGAATCTCTCCCGCGCGTGCTTTGCGGTACAAACCTTTAGGATCGCGACCTTCGCAGACTTCTAGAGATGCATTGACGAACACTTCGATAAACTCACCTTCTGGCAATAAGTCGCGCACTAGCTGTCGCTCTGCGCGATGCGGTGAAATGAACGCCGACAACACAATTAAGCCTGCATCCGCCATCAATTTAGCCAGTTCACCAATACGACGAATGTTCTCGCGACGATCCTGTTCAGAAAAGCCCAAATCGCTACACAGACCATGTCGCACATTGTCACCATCCAATAAATAAGTGTGGTAACCCAATGCTGCAAGGCGATTTTCCAACGCCCCCGCTACGGTTGATTTACCCGCTCCAGATAAGCCAGTAAACCACAATACGGCAGGTTTTTGCTTCTTTAATTCAGCTCGAAACTGTTTATCGACCGAATGCTGGTGCCAAACAATGTTTTCATCTTTTACCGTCGTTTCGGCAGTCATAACGTATCCTTGTAAATATCGGAATTAAAACGGGAAGAAGACCGGAATCAAAGTAAGTACTAATACAGAGTACACAATCGAAATCGGCACACCAATTCTCACATAGTCGGTCAATTTGTAATTTCCTACGCTGTACACCAGCAAGTTGGTTTGATAACCGTAGGGAGAAATAAAGCTCGCACTGGCGCCAAACAAGACCGCCATAATGAATGGCATCGGATCAACGCCATAACCGACCGCCATGCTATAGCCAATAGGAAAAGAAAGCGCAGCCGCGGCATTATTCGTCACCAATTCAGTAAGTACCAATGTCATGATGTAAGTTGCGACCAAGGCTCCAAACACGCCCCAGCCATTGAACGCTTCAATAAACATCGCTCCCATTCTCTCTGACAAGCCGGAAGAGATCATCAATTGAGCGATGGACAAAGCAGAGCCGACAATCACAACGATATCAATTGGGAAACGGCGGCGCAGTTCTGAAATCTGTACAATGCCAAACGCGATAAGTGCAATAAGATACGCGGCAAGGCCTTTAATAATCGGTACTAGCTCTAATAGCGCACACCCAATTACGGCAGCAAAGCCCAGTAGCACGATGGAGGATTTATTTGTATCAAGCCGAGCGCTAGAGTCCAAATCATGCACTAAAACAAACTCTTTACGATGAGCTCGACGCTCCGATTCAAAACGCTTCCCCGGAACCAGAACTAACGTGTCACCTGGCGCTAAGGTAATGCTACCCAAACCGCCCTCTAGGCGCTCATGGCCACGACGAATAGCCACAACAACGGCATCAAAGCGGTCACGGAATCGGCTCTCTTTAAGTGTTTTATAGCAAAACGTCGCGGATGAGCTCACCACAACTTCAATAAAATTTTGCCCATTCAAGTGCTGCTGACCAAAAAGCTTGAGGCCCGGAATTTCTTGCAGAGTCGCGACGCTCTCAACATCACCACAAAACAACAAACGGTCTTTCGCATTGAGTACGAAATCCGGTCCTACAGAGGAAACCGTCACGCCATCTCGTACAACCTCCGCAAGAAACAGTTTGCGCAGCGCACGTAAATTATTCTCGCTGACCGTGCGCCCAACTAACGGTGAACCAGGCTCTACGCGAGACTCAAGAAAGTACGGTAAATCTTCTTGGCTTTGATCATCGTAGTTCGGCAGTAAGTAACTGAGCGGGATAAGAATCAGCATTCCTCCCACCAACACCGCCAAGCCAATCATCGTGGGTGTAAAAAAGCTCAGGCTCGGCAAACCGGCATCTTCAACAAAGCTGTTGATGATTAAGTTAGTCGACGTACCTATCAAAGTTAATGTGCCACCAAAAATAGCCGCGTAAGACAGCGGGATGAGTAATTTCGAAGGCGCATGCTGCTGATTACGCTTAATCGCCCCAATCAATGAGACAACCACGGCGGTATTATTCGTGAATGAAGAGAGCAAGGCCGTTGATACACCGAGCTTAGCGATCACACTACCTAACTGGCCTTCAGAAATACTACGGCTCACCCAACTGATCAGCAGTGTTTTTTCTAGAGCACAGGATGCAAGAATCAACAGAACCAGAGTCAATAACGAAGAGTTGGTAAAGTTGGATGCGATCGTGGCTGAATCCATCATTCCCGCCATAAATGCAATAAAAGCGGCACCCGCAAAGACATAACTAGGCTTAATTTTTGTGACAAGCAAACAAGTGATAATGCCAAGCAAAATCGCTAATACAAACCCTTGTTCCCACATAGCCTTTCCTTACCAAATCGCCCAAAGGGCACAACAACGGCTCATTTATCCGTGAGACACCAGACAAACGAGTAAACAGACCAAAATCAGCGCAAGCGAAAAGAACATCAGAATGCTCGGTTTTCTTGGGCTTCACCGAAGCATTCTGGTATTAGGAGAATAACCTAACTGCATTTCGCAACTCAGTTAGGCAGCGACGCCCCAAGCACAACAACAGATAGAATCAGAGCTTATCGTGCTCGGGCGCGCCAATTACTTTTTCAGCAATTGGCTGACGTCTTTTGCTTCCCAGTGTGGGAAGTGTTTACGCACAAGTGCATTCAGCTCAACTTCAAACGCAGAGATGTCCGTCAAATCGCGCTCAACCACCGCGAGGCTTTCTTTGACCATGCCAGCACCGACCGTCACGTTCGTCAGACGATCGATAATGATGAAGCCGCCGGTATCAGCACAGTCTTGGTAATTGTCCAGCGCAACTGACTCATTGAGAGACCATTCACACAAGCCAATACCATTCAATGGCAGCTCTGCCGCACTATGAGTTGATAGGTTGTTGATATCATATTGGTGACGAATCGCTTCAACATGGCCCACAGTTTTCTTCCCCGCGATTTTGATGTCGTAGTCACGGCCCGGTTGCAGAGGTTGCTCTGTCATCCATACCACATCGGCAAGCAAGTGGTTTGTGGTTTCCACTTGAGCATTGTCTAGGACAATCAAATCGCCACGGCTAATATCGATCTCATCGCTTAGCGTCAGAGTGACCGCCAACCCAGCACGAGCTTCCTCAATATCACCATCAAACGTAACAATGCGTGCCACGGTTGACGTTTTCCCCGATGGCAATGCTTTGATGGCATCACCGACTTTGATCGAACCTGAAGAAATCGTCCCCGCAAAACCACGGAAATCGAGGTTAGGACGGTTAACGTATTGCACAGGGAAGCGGAACTCACCCGCACCTTTTTCTTGATCCACATCGACCGTTTCAAGAAGTTCAAGCAATGACGGGCCTTTAAACCAGCTTAGGTTTTGCCCTTTATCCACCACATTGTCACCTTCAAGCGCCGAAATCGGGATGATTTGAATATCAATATCCCCGGTTAGGTTCTCAGAAAACTTAAGATACTCATCGCGGATTTCTTCAAAGCGCTCTTGCGAGTAATCCACTAAGTCCATCTTGTTGATCGCCACAACAAAGTGTTTCAAACCCAGTAGGTTGGAAATAAAAGAGTGACGACGAGTTTGATCAAGAATGCCTTTACGTGCATCAACTAAGATCACCGCTAAGTCACACGTCGATGCGCCTGTTGCCATATTGCGCGTGTACTGCTCGTGCCCAGGAGTATCGGCGATGATGAACTTACGTTTCTGCGTCGAGAAATAGCGGTAAGCCACATCAATTGTGATCCCCTGCTCGCGCTCAGCTTGTAAGCCATCGACCAACAACGCAAGGTCAGGCTTTTCACCCGTGGTGCCCACACGTTGGCTGTCTGAGTGCACTGCCGCTAGCTGATCTTCATAAATTTGTTTTGAGTCATGGAGTAAGCGACCGATTAGCGTACTTTTACCGTCATCTACCGAGCCACAAGTCAAGAATCTAAGTAACGACTTGTACTGGTGTTGTGTTAAATAGCCTTCGATACCAAGCTCGGCTAATTGAGCTTCAACTGCACTGTTCATTATCTTTCCTTAGATCCTTTAGAAGTAACCTTGACGTTTCTTTAGCTCCATCGATCCTGACTGATCGTGGTCGATCGCTCGACCTTGGCGCTCACTCGACGTTGCCACCAGCATCTCTTCGATAATGCCGGTCAAAGTGTTCGCTTCAGACTCGATAGCCCCAGTTAATGGATAACAACCAAGAGTACGGAAACGCACACTCTTCTCTTCGATCACTTCACCCGGTTGAAGCTTCATACGATCATCATCAACCATGATTAGCATGCCGTCGCGTTCAACAACTGGACGTTTGTCAGCGAGATAAAGCGGTACGATCTCGATGTTTTCTAAATAGATGTATTGCCAGATATCAAGCTCCGTCCAGTTCGAAAGTGGGAATACACGAATGCTCTCCCCTTTATTGACCTGACCGTTGTACGTCTTCCACAGCTCTGGACGTTGGTTTTTAGGGTCCCAGGTATGGTTCTTGTCACGGAACGAATACACTCGCTCTTTTGCGCGTGATTTTTCTTCATCACGACGAGCGCCACCAAAAGCAGCATCAAAGCCATATTTGTTTAGCGCCTGCTTAAGACCTTGCGTTTTCATGATGTCCGTATGCTTTGACGAGCCATGAACAAACGGACTGCAGCCCATTGCTAGACCTTCTGGGTTCTTATGTACCAAAAGCTCAAAGCCGTATTTGGCAGCGGTGCGATCGCGAAACTCAATCATCTCGCGGAATTTCCAGTCGGTATCGACATGCAAAAGTGGGAATGGAATTTTGCCCGGGTAAAACGCTTTACGCGCTAGGTGCAGCATCACTGATGAGTCTTTACCAATCGAATACATCATGACTGGGTTATCAAACTCAGCCGCAACTTCGCGGATAATATGGATACTCTCCGCTTCGAGTTGTTTAAGGTGAGTTAAACGTTGTTGGTCCATGTTTTGTATTTCCTTTTTAAGCTTGAAGGCGCATTACGTCTCTAATCTTTGGTCTGAAATTATATGGAGTTGGCAATAGCACTTTTGTTGAATTCAGTACTAGACAAAAACCAGTCTAACTTTTGAGACAGTCGCACTACCTCTCCGACAACAATCAAAGATGGCGATTGTGCTTCCTTCGATAAATCAGAGAGTTGGGATAGTTCTCCCGTAAATACTTTTTGTTGAATCTGCGTGCCACGCTCAATAATGGCAATCGGAGTCGACGCTGAACGACCATGCTTAATGAGTTGATTCTGAATATAGTGTGATTTCATCAGCCCCATGTAGATCACTAAAGTCTGATTCCCACGCGCCAACGTGGACCAATCCATCTCATCACTTTCTTCTTTCAAGTGGCCAGTCACAAAGATGGCCGATTGCGCATAATCACGATGAGTCAGTGGAATACCAGCATAAGCGGTTGCGCCAGCTGCTGCGGTAATGCCAGGGACAACTTGAAAACGAACGCCAGCATCAGCAAGCACTTCTAACTCTTCACCACCACGACCGAATACAAACGGATCCCCACCTTTAATGCGCACTACTTTGTAGCCCTGCTTGGCAAAATCCACCAAAAGCTGATTCGTCTTCTCCTGCGGCACACTGTGATGCCCAGCTCGCTTCCCAACGCACACCAAAATCGTATCGCTTGGGATCAATGCCATGATTTCTTCTGACACCAAGTAGTCGTACAAAACCACATCAGCTTGCTGCAAGCAGTTCAATGCTTTCACCGTAAGAAGTTCAGGATCACCAGGTCCTGCACCTACTAAGGCGACTTCACCAGGCTGTAGCGATTGCTTTGCAAAACGAGTAACACCAGCTACTGGGTTGTCAGAAACTAACCGGGGCTTTGGTTTAGGAAAAGAAGTGACTGAATCGTTCGTTGCCATGTGCTTGCTCATCGTCCATTGATATCGTTATGCAAGCATTATGGCGGGGCGTTTATATTACCTGAAATTCTAAAATTTCATTTTTTATTCAAAAATCTGCTAAGAAGTTTTTGTTTGGTCTCATTCAAAAGCGTGAAAAAGTCGGCGGTTAATATGAATAAGGTTCAGTAAACTGATTTCTGTTCACAGTTTTCTGTATCTTTATCATTAAGTTGCACCAGCGTTTGATACATTACGCGGTACGATTCCCCCTTCCCATTGAATTGGAGCACCAAATGAAAGTGGCAGTTCACCCTATTTCCCTCGCAGTGTTAAGTGGCATGCTAACGCTTGCTGGTCCTGCGATGGCCGATACCATCAAGCTTCGTATCATCGAAACCACCGACATTCACACCAACGTGATGGATTACGATTACTACAAAGACCAACCATCACAGCAAATTGGTTTAAGTCGCGCCGCGACCATAGTGAAACAGGCTAAGTCCGAGGCAGAAAACACGGTATTAGTAGATAACGGCGATTTAATTCAGGGCAGCCCAATGGGCGATTACATGGCGGCGAAAGGGATTAACGCTGGCGATGTCCACCCAGTCTACAAGGCGATGAACCAACTAGACTACGATGTGGGCAACATTGGCAATCATGAGTTCAACTATGGCTTAGATTTTCTACAAAAGACGTTGGCGGGCGCTAACTTCCCTTACATCAACGCAAACGTATTTGAAAAAAAAACCGGTGAGCATTACTTCAAGCCTTACCTGATCAAAACCCACACCTTTAAAGACACAAACGGCGAAGCGCATCAAATAAAAGTGGGTTATATCGGCTTTGTACCACCACAAATTATGGTGTGGGATAAGAAGAACTTAGAAGGCAAAGTCTTTGCTAAAGACATTAAGGAAACAGCAGAGAAACTGATTCCTCAAATGAAGAAAGAAGGCGCAGACGTGATTGTGGCGATTCCACACTCGGGCATTTCTACTGACCCATACAAGCTTGGCGCTGAAAACTCAGTTTACTACCTCACAGAAGTTGAAGGTATTGATGCGATTGCTTTTGGCCACTCTCACGCGGTCTTCCCAGGGAAAGACTTCGCAAACCTACCAGGTGTTGATACTGAGAAAGGGACCATCAATGGTGTGACGTCAGTGATGCCTGGTCGCTGGGGAAGTCATGTAGGTGTGATGGATTTGATGCTGAAAGAGAAAGACGGCAGATGGCAAGTAGTTGAAGGCCAAGCAGAAGCACGCCCTATCTTCGATAAAGTAAATAAGAAGTCATTAGCTAAAGCCGATGAAGGTATTGTGAAAGCGTTAGAAGAGGATCACAAAGGCACTCGTGAATTTGTAAACCAACCAATCGGCAAAGCAAATGATGTCATGTACAGCTTCTTGGCATTAGTGCAGGACGACCCAACCATTCAGATCGTTAACCTTGCTCAGAAAGATTACGTGGAACGCTTTATTCAAGGCGACCCAGATCTCGCTGACATTCCAGTATTGAGTGCCGCAGCACCATTTAAAGTCGGGGGGCGTAAGAACGATCCGAATAACTTTACAGAAGTCGAATCCGGTCAGCTCACCTTCCGTAATGCTGCCGATCTTTATTTATATCCCAACACCTTGGTCGCGATGAAAGTGAAAGGTAAAGAGGTTCGCGAATGGCTAGAGTGCAGCGCGGGTCAATTCAACCACATCGACATCAACAATCCTGAACCGCAATCTTTGATTGATTGGGATAATTTCCGTACGTACAACTTCGATGTCATTGATGGGGTGAACTACCAAATCGACGTTACCCAACCGCCGAAGTACGATGCGGATTGTAAAGTGATTAATCCAGATTCTCAGCGTATTGCGAACCTGACATTCAATGGTAAGCCTGTCAATCCGAAGCAAGATTTCATCATCGCAACCAATAACTACCGTGCTTATAGCAATACTTTCCCTGGTACGGGCCCAGACTTTATTGCGTTTGACGCACCAGATGAAAACCGCTCTGTCGTCGCCGCTTATATTTCTCGCGTGAGTGAAGAAAAAGGTGAAGTGACACCAAGCGCTGACAACAACTGGTCTTTCGCACCGATTAAATCCGATAAAAAGCTAGATATTCGCTTCGAAACATCTCCTAGCGATAAAGCGGCGCAATTCATTAAAGATAAAGGTCAATACCCAATGAAACGCGTGTCAACAGACGACATTGGTTTCGCAATTTATCAAATCGATCTGAATAAATAAGGTTGATTTGACAACAACACTAAGCGGCTCTCATGAGCCGCTTTTTTGTTATCAATAAAACCCGTTAAAATAAAGAAAACCGTTTCCGAGTTATCACATGCACAGCGATCTTTTTTCAGACTTAGTCAAACATGGCTTTTTAGAGACAGAAGCAAACCAACTTATTGAAAATGGTGAGTTACTCGAACTGCCTACACGCCACATTCTTAATCACCAAGGGGAGTTTAGCTCACACCTTTACTTCATCATTGAGGGGTTATGCCACGCAAGCTATCTCACGGAGCACGGCAAAGAATTCAGTAAAGAATTTTATTGGGAGAAGGACTGGGTTATCGGGTTTGAGAGCATAATAAAGGACCAACCTTCGCCTTACTTATTGGAAACGCTGAGCGCTTGTCAGCTATTTTGCTTGCCAATTGAAACGTTGCATCACTGGCGAGCAGAAAAGCACGCCATTTACTTAAAGCTACTCGAAAACCAACTGGTTAATAAAGAGAATAAAGAACGCTTTATGTTGCTCCACTCTCCAGAAGAACGATATCAATTATTTTGCGCTCATTACCCAGATTTAAAGCAACGTATTACCGATAGTCAAGTTGCGGCCTACCTGGGCATTACGCCAATCAGTTTGAGTCGAATCAAAGCACGCTTAACCAAAGATCACACTCTCAAATAAACTCAAAAAAGAAAAAAGCTCTTCAAACGAAGAGCTTTTTCTCTGCTATTTGAGCTATTTAAGAATTCGCGCCCGGAACTGGCGCCCTTTCATCTTGCCGTTACTAATGGTCTGTAGAGCCTTTTTAGCCACAGACTTTTCGACGGCAACATAAGCGCGTACAGGGAACAGGTGAATCTTTCCGACTTGAGAGCCTGGAATACCATTTTTTCCTGTCAAACAACCTAAGATATCACCCGGTCGTACTTTCTGTTTCTTACCGCCATCAATATTAATCGTAACCATTTTCGCTTGGTATGGCTGCTGATTTGATTTGGCAGGCAATGTTGCTGGTACCACGTCCATCTCTAGGTATTCTTCAATACGAGCTACACGTAAACCGTCTTTCTCACCAAAAAAGCTAAACGCTAAACCTTTACTACCCGCACGACCTGTACGACCAATACGGTGCACATGAACCTCAGGATCGCGCGATAGCTCAAAGTTAAAGACTGCATCAAGATTATCAACGTCCAAACCACGCGCTGCAACGTCTGTTGCAACAAGGATAGACACACTCTTGTTAGCAAACTGCACCAATGCTTGGTCGCGTTCACGCTGCTCTAAGTCCCCGTGGATATCGATAACGCTGAATCCTTTGTGATGCAACTCATCTGCGACACTTTGCACTTCTTTTTTGGTATTACAAAAAACAACCGCGGACTCTGGTTGGTGAGTCAGCAGCAAATTCGCCAATGCTTCATCACGCGCTTCCGAGCCTTCAACTTTATAGAAGTACTGCACAATACTTGAAGTATCATGCGTCGATTCCACCTTAATCACTTCCGGTGTCTGCATTATACGCTGCGCAATTTGCTCAATTTTCTCTGGGAAAGTAGCACTGAAAAGTAGAGTTTGACGCTGCTTTGGCGCTGCATCAATAATCGCATCTAATGCGTCTTGGAAACCCATGTCCAACATGCGATCAGCTTCATCCAACACCAAGGTATTCAGCTCGCTAAGGTTAATTCGGCCTTTCTCAAGGTGATCCAAAATACGGCCAGGTGTGCCGACTAGGATATGCGCACCATGCTCTAACGAACCAATTTGTGGCCCCATAGGCATCCCACCGCAGAGAGTAAGCACTTTAATATTATGAATGCCGCGACCTAAAGTACGAATTTCCTTCGCTACTTGGTCTGCAAGCTCACGCGTTGGACACAATACTAATGACTGGACACGAAAGCGTTTGACGTTGAGGTTCGATAAAACCCCTAAACCAAATGCAGCGGTTTTACCTGAGCCCGTTTTACCCTGCCCGATGACATCACGATGTTTTAGGATTGCAGGCAAGCTCAAAGCTTGAATTGGCGTCATGTGGGTATAGTTCAGGGAATCAAGTGTGGCGAGTAACGCTGGGTTCAGCCCAACTTGATCGAATGTTTGTTTGCTCACGGGGATATCCTCAGGTGAGATGGAAAGAGGGCACATTATCACCAGATTTGGTGGGAAAACCAGTGATAATTAACCTTTGTTAATGAGTATGAGCTCAAAACAAAGTAAAGTCAGTCACTCTATTCTCATTACGGATAACAACATGCTCACTTGGATTACTTTGCCCTTTGCTCAGCTAACAACCACACAGCTGTATGAAATGATGAAATTGCGTGTGGATGTATTCGTTGTTGAACAAACCTGCCCTTACCCTGAACTGGATGGTAAGGACACGCTGGAAGGCGTTTATCATCTAATAGGCTATCACGGTGATGAACTGGTTGCTTGCGCAAGATTACTGCCCACAGGCACTACGTATGACAATGTGAGTATTGGTCGAGTGGTGACAAAGCAGACCGCGCGAGGCGGTGGCTTAGGTCATAAGTTATTGGACAAGGCCTTGGCACAATGCGAAACATTATGGCCAGGACAGACAATAGATATAGGTGCTCAAGAACACCTCATCCAGTTTTATGCTAGTCATGGATTCAAGGTTATCTCAGAGTGCTATCTTGAAGATGGTATCCCTCATGTGGATATGCGGAAAGAATCCGTATCGCAATAAGCTTCAATTCGATTGGTTACTATGAAAACTAATCGCTATGAAAAACTAACTAAAAAGACGCGATATCTTCGCGTCTTTTCATTTGAAGCGTTTACTTGTTACGTCCAAAGGTCCCATCCGATAAACGGAAAAACATAACGGACCGCCCGCTTTTTTCCAGCTGTAGCATATCTAACTCACCTTCGTCACTAAGCTTAAAGCGAATCAATTGTCCCTGCTTTATTTGGCTTAGCGGCTTATCACTGCCTTCTATTTTGACCAGAGCGCTAAGATCCGCCATAGAGAGCTGATTACTTCTGAAAACCTGCGCTAATGTATCACCATTTTTAACCGTGTACTCTTTCCAGTCTTCAGATTTCGGTCCAGAGTTCTGAGAGGTTTTCTGCTGGCTTAAACTCTGCGCGTTCAGCTCAATCGCTACGCGTTGATGATCGACCTCAGTCTGCTCAACTGGCTGGTCTGTTTTATTCGGCAAAGGAATAACAAGGAGTACCAGAATCAATGGCACTAAGACCATCAAAGCACGCTGATGAAATTTAGGCAGACGCAACCAAAACTGCTTAACAGGCTGTGTACGCTCCAACCATTGCTCTTTGTTGAACGGCTGCTTCCAGTCGATAGCAGCGAATTTTTGTTTAACCAGTTCGACATAGTCGACTTGCTGCTTTTTCTTTCTGCGACGATTCATTGTAATGAGTCCCTTAATACTTCTACGGCCAGTATAAAAATACCGACGCGGAGAGTATATGTTTTTCACCAAACTAAAATGGAATTGGGATTAAATTAGCAGAAATTTCACTTGGAGTAAGAGATAAGTCACAACCTGGCCGCCTCAATTAAGCATTCAGTCGCAATCATTTAAACCTAAGCTCGAAACTGATATCCTGTTGCCTTTATCACTCCTAATAAGAGCGACATTCATGTCTGAAATTAAATTTGAAACTGCAGAACAAAAAGCAAGCTACGGCATTGGTCTGCAAATGGGTCAGCAACTTGCAGGCTCTGGTCTTGAAGGTCTTAGCGTTGATGCTATCGCAGCGGGTATTGCAACAGCACTAACTGGTGACATGCCATCAATCGAAATTGATGAAATCAACAAAGCACTACAAGAACTTCACACTCGTGCAGAAACAGCTCGCCAAGAAGCAGCAAAAATTGCGGCAGCAGAAGGCGAAGCGTTCCTAAAAGACAACGCTCTACGACCTGAAGTTAACGTTCTAGACTCTGGTCTTCAGTACGAAATCATTTCTGAAGGTACTGGTGCAGTTCCTACAGCAGAAAGCTCAGTTCGCGTTCACTACCACGGTGAGCTAACTGACGGTACTGTATTCGATAGCTCTGTATCTCGCGGTCAACCTGCTGAATTCCCTGTTACAGGTGTAATCAAAGGTTGGGTAGAGGCACTACAACTAATGCCTGTTGGCTCTAAGTGGAAGCTATACGTACCACAAGATCTTGCGTACGGTGAGCGTGGCGCTGGTGCGGCTATCCCTCCATTTGCAGCTTTAGTTTTCGAAGTAGAACTACTAGATATTCTTTAATTGAAACCATTTTCAATTATGATTTAATAAAACGGCGCATTAGCGCCGTTTTTTTGTCTAAACTGAATAGACTTTCTCACCTCTGAACCTTTCACTCTGATAGCCTTTAAAAATAAAATCAATTTTAAAAAACGCTCAACGTTTGGAGGTACTATGCGTAAAACACTCCTAACTCTAGCACTCCTATCAATCAACATTGGTAGTGCGCACGCATTCTTAGATTCAGTTACTCAAAAAAGTAAAGAAAGTGGCCTGATGGACATGGTCGGCAGCAGCTTGAACACCGAGTCATCTCCATTAACAGACATGCTAACTAGCCAATTACCAGTATCCACTGAGCAAGCAGCCGGAGGCAGTGGTGCGCTACTCGCTTTGGCTCAAAGCCAGCTTTCGCAAGAAAATAGTAGTGAATTACAGTCTTTGATTCCTGGACTTTCAAACTTGCAAGGGGCACAAAGCTTACTAGGAAATATTGAGAATATCAGTGCAGTAAAAAGTGCATTCGATACGTTAGGTTTAGACCCATCTATGATCAGTCAGTTTGCTCCAGTAATCTTGGATTACTTGAACAAGCAAGGCGCTAGCGAAGGGCTTCTAAGTTCGTTGGGCGGGTTGTGGAATACTAGTAAATAAGCGTAAGTGATAATCACTTTTTAAATTGCCAGTCTGCATGGGTTGAAATAAATGCAGGCTGGATATAAAGGTTTACTGAATTACAGATACAAAAAAGCCGAGCTAATGCTCGGCTTTCTCGTTCTTACGAACTGATTACTCAGCAGCTTCTTCAGCAGCTGGGCGATCTACAAGCTCAATGTAAGCCATTGGAGCTTTATCACCAGCACGGAAGCCAGCTTTTAGGATACGAGTGTAACCGCCCTGACGAGCAGCAAAACGTGGACCTAGTTCGTTAAATAGTTTTGCAACTACTTCGTTGTCACGAGTACGTGCAAATGCTAGACGACGGTTAGCAACACTGTCAGTCTTAGCTAGTGTAATCAAAGGCTCAACTACGCGACGTAGCTCTTTTGCTTTTGGCAAAGTAGTCTTGATAACTTCATGACGTACTAGAGAGCTAGCCATGTTGCTGAACATCGCTTTGCGATGTGAGCTGTTGCGGTTGAGTTGACGACCACTCTTACGATGGCGCATGACCTAATCCTTCTAACTAGTATCGATTAATCTTCAGCGATTGATGCAGGTGGCCAGTTTTCTAGGCGCATGCCCAGAGACAGACCACGTGACGCAAGTACGTCTTTAATCTCAGTAAGAGATTTTTTACCAAGGTTAGGCGTTTTAAGTAGCTCAACCTCAGTACGTTGTACTAGATCACCGATGTAGTGAATCGCTTCTGCTTTCAGACAGTTAGCAGAGCGAACTGTTAGTTCAAGATCGTCTACAGGACGCAGTAGGATCGGATCGAATTCTGGCTTCTCTTCCTTCTCCTCAGGAACTCGTACATCACGAAGATCTACGAATGCATCCAATTGTTCAGCTAGGATTGTAGCTGCACGACGGATTGCTTCCTCAGGTTCTAGAGTACCGTTTGTTTCCATATCGATAACAAGCTTGTCTAGGTCAGTACGCTGTTCTACACGAGCTGCTTCTACAGCGTAGGCAATTTTGTCTACTGGGCTGTAAGTAGCATCTACTAGTAGGCGACCGATAGGACGCTCGTCTTCTTCGTTATGGATACGCGCAGAAGCTGGAACATAACCACGACCACGTTCAACTTTGATACGCATTGCGATCTCAGCGTTGTCATCCGTTAGGTGACAAATTACGTGTTCAGGGTTAGCGATCTCTACATCACCATCATGGGTGATGTCACCTGCAACCACAGGGCCCGAGCCTGATTTGTTCAAAGTAATGAACACTTCATCTTTGCCTTCGGCAACGCGCACAGCCAAACCTTTAAGGTTTAGAAGAACTTCAAGAATATCTTCTTGAACGCCTTCTTTCGTGCTGTACTCATGAAGTACGCCTTCGATTTCTACTTCTGTTACAGCACAACCTGGCATAGAAGATAGAAGGATGCGGCGAAGTGCATTACCCAGAGTATGACCAAAGCCACGCTCTAATGGCTCAAGAGTTACTTTTGCGTGAGTCGAGCTGATTTGTTCGATGTCAACTAGTAGACGTGGCTTAAGAAATTCTGTTACAGAACCCTGCATTGTGTCCTCTCTTTAGTTTAAACCTTACTTAGAGTAAAGCTCGACGATCAATTGTTCGTTGATGTCAGCTGATAGATCAGAACGCTCAGGCATACGCTTGAATGTACCTTCCATCTTGCCACCATCTACTTCAATCCAAGTTGGTTTTTCACGTTGTTCAGCAACTTCTAGAGCTGCTTTGATACGAGCTTGCTGTTTAGCTTTCTCGCGAATAGAAACAACGTCATTAGCCGCTACTTTGAAAGAAGGAACGTTTACAACTTTACCGTTTACTAGGATAGCTTTGTGGCTAACTAGCTGACGTGCTTCTGCGCGAGTTGCGCCAAAGCCCATGCGGTAAACTACGTTATCAAGACGACCTTCAAGAAGCTGAAGTAGGTTTTCACCAGTGTTGCCTTTTAGGCGAGCAGCTTCTTTGTAGTAGTTACGGAATTGTTTTTCTAAAACGCCGTACATACGACGTACTTTTTGCTTCTCACGAAGCTGAACGCCATACTCAGATAGACGACCGCGACGAGCGCCGTGTACACCTGGTGCGTTATCAATTTTACACTTGGTATCGATCGCGCGAACACCAGACTTAAGGAATAAGTCAGTGCCTTCACGACGGCTAAGCTTCAGCTTAGGACCCAAATATCTTGCCATGATTCTTCTCCAATTGTCCTAGAAACGTTATACGCGACGTTTCTTAGGTGGACGACAACCGTTATGAGGGATTGGTGTAGCATCAACGATGTTTGTGATGCGGAAACCAGCGGCGTTTAGTGCACGAACAGTAGATTCGCGACCTGGACCAGGACCCTTAACCATAACTTCCAAGTTCTTTAGGCCGTATTCTTTAGCCATTTCAGCACAACGCTCAGCAGCAACCTGTGCAGCGAACGGAGTAGACTTACGAGAACCACGGAAACCAGAACCACCTGCAGTAGCCCATGCAAGAGCGTTACCTTGACGGTCAGTAATGGTTACGATTGTGTTATTGAAAGAAGCATGGATGTGCGCAACGCCATCTGCAACTTGCTTGCGTACGCGCTTACGAGCGCGAGTTGGTTGTTTAGCCATTGTACTCTACCTTCCCGATTATTTCTTGATCGGCTTACGCGGACCCTTACGGGTGCGAGCGTTGGTTTTAGTACGCTGTCCACGTAGTGGTAGACTGCGACGATGACGAAGACCACGGTAACAGCCAAGGTCCATAAGACGCTTGATGTTCATAGATACTTCACGACGTAGATCACCTTCTACAGTGTACTTAGCTACACCATCACGCAGTTGATCGATCTGCTCTTCAGTTAGTTCACTGATCTTAACATTTTCAGCAATACCCACTTCAGCTAGGATAGCTTGAGAGCGAGTTTTACCGATGCCGTAGATCGCTGTTAGAGCGATTACTGCATGTTTCTGATCAGGAATGTTAATGCCTGCTATACGGGCCATTATTCACTCCTAAGTGTTTCTATAAAAGAATTAGCCGCAGCAAAGCCCGTTATGGATACGCTGCGGAATACTACTTCTTTTGCACGCAAAAGGTAGGCCGAGGAATATACTCGACCCAACCTTCATTTTCAAGTAAAAATTTCTGCTAATTAGCCTTGGCGCTGTTTGTGCTTTGGCTCACTGCAAATCACGCGAACGACACCGTTACGCTTGATTACTTTACAGTTACGGCAGATTTTTTTAACGGAAGCACGAACTTTCATTGCTAAACTCCGTAAATGAAACTGAGTCTACCGCCGGATTAACGGCCGTAGCCTTTCAGATTCGCTTTCTTCAACACAGAATCATACTGTTGAGACATCAGATGAGTCTGTACCTGTGCCATAAAGTCCATAATTACAACAACTACGATTAGTAGCGATGTACCGCCGAAGTAGAAACGTACGTTCCACGCGACCATCATGAACTCGGGAATCAGACAGATAAAGGTAATGTACAGTGCACCAGCAAGGGTTAGACGTGTCATTACTTTATCAATGTATTTCGCTGTCTGCTCACCTGGGCGGATACCGGGTACGAATGCACCAGACTTCTTCAAGTTATCTGCTGTTTCACGTGGGTTGAAAACCAACGCAGTGTAGAAGAAACAGAAGAAGATAATTGCTGCTGCATAAAGCATTACATACAACGGTTGACCTGGGCTAAGAGCCAAAGACACGTCAGTTAACCAACCAAACGCGCTGCTCTCACCGTTTTGACCAAACCACTGAGCCAATGTTCCTGGGAACAAGATAATACTTGATGCAAAAATCGCTGGAATTACACCTGCCATGTTAATTTTAAGAGGCAAGTGCGAGCTTTGCGCAGCAAATACTTTACGACCTTGTTGACGTTTCGCATAGTTAACGACGATTCGGCGTTGACCACGTTCCATGAAAACAACGAAGTAAATTACTGCAAAAGCTAATACCGCGATTAGCAACAGAAGAAGTACATGCAATTCACCTTGACGCGCTTGCTCGATTGTTTGACCGATTGCAGAAGGCAATCCAGCAACAATACCTGCAAAAATTAGTATCGAAATACCATTACCAATTCCGCGCTCTGTAATTTGTTCACCTAACCACATCAAGAACATGGTACCGGTTACTAAACTTACGGTAGCAATTAGCGTAAACATGGTTTGGTTGATAACAACCAGATTGTCGACCATGTTTGGTAGGCCAGTTGCAATACCTATAGCTTGGAAGGTTGCAAGTACAAGCGTGCCGTAGCGTGTGTATTGGCTTATCTTACGACGGCCTGCTTCACCCTCTTTTTTGAGTTCAGCTAACGCTGGATGAACTACAGTTAGCAATTGGACAACAATAGATGCCGAAATATACGGCATGATGCCCAATGCTAATATAGATGCACGCTCAAGAGCACCACCGGAGAACATGTTAAACATTTCAACGATGGTACCTTTTTGCTGTTCGAACAAATCGGCAAGTACAGCAGCGTCAATACCAGGAATCGGCACAAAAGAGCCGGCTCGGAATACTAAAAGTGCACCAATTACGAATAACAAGCGCGACTTTAGTTCACTTAAGCCGCTCTGAGCACTACGAAAATCTTGTCCTGGTTTCTTAGCCATCTGTACCTCGTTCCTCGAGATTATTCCTCGATTTTACCGCCTGCAGCTTCGATTGCAGCTTTAGCGCCTTTAGTCACACGTAGACCTTTAACAGTCACTGCTTTGTTGATTTCACCAGAAAGAACAACTTTTACAAATTCGATGTTCTTAGTGATGATGTTAGCAGCTTTAAGACTGTTTAGATCAACTACGTCACCAGAAACTTTCGCTAGCTCAGCTAGACGAACTTCAGCAGACACTAGGCTCTTACGAGAAGTGAAACCGAATTTTGGTAGACGTTGTTTCAGAGGCATCTGACCGCCTTCGAAACCTGGACGAACACTGCCGCCAGAACGTGATTTTTGACCTTTGTGACCACGGCCACCAGTTTTACCTAGGCCTGAACCGATACCACGACCTACTCGCTTCGCAGAAGTTTTCGCGCCAGCAGCCGGTGCTAGAGTATTCAAACGCATTCTGATTACTCCTCAACTTTAACCATGTAGTAAACCTTGTTGATCATACCGCGAATACACGGAGTATCTTCAAGTTCTACTGTGTGGTTGATTTTACGAAGACCTAGACCGCGCAAAGTAGCTTTGTGCTTTGGCAGACGACCAATTGAGCTTTTAGTTTGAGTTACTTTAATAGTTGCCATGGTGTTCTTACTCCGAAATAGATTCAACAGTTAGACCACGTTTAGCAGCAACCATTTCTGGTGACTTCATGCTACCTAGTGCATCGATCGTTGCACGAACGATGTTGATAGGGTTCGTAGAACCGTACGCTTTAGATAGTACGTTGTGTACACCAGCAACTTCTAGTACTGCACGCATCGCACCACCTGCGATAACACCAGTACCTTCTGCAGCAGGCTGCATGTAAACTTTAGAGCCCGAATGGCGACCTTTCACTGGGTGGTGAAGAGTGCCTTCGTTTAGAGCGATCGTAGTCATGTTACGACGCGCTTTTTCCATTGCTTTTTGAATCGCTGCAGGTACTTCACGAGCTTTGCCGTAACCGAAACCTACACGACCGTTACCGTCACCAACTACTGTTAGTGCAGTGAAGCTCATGATTCGACCACCTTTAACCGTTTTAGAAACACGGTTAACTGCGATTAGCTTTTCTTGCAAATCATTCGCTTGAACTTGTTGTTCTTTAGCCATCTTCCAACCCTACCTTAGAATTTCAGACCAGCTTCGCGAGCAGATTCTGCTAGCGCCGCTACTCGACCGTGGTATTGGAAACCAGAACGATCAAATGCAACTGCAGTTACGCCCTTCTCTAGAGCGCGCTCAGCAATAGCTTTACCCACTGCTTTAGCTGCATCAACGTTACCAGTGTATTTCACTTGCTCACGGATCGCTTTTTCTACAGTAGAAGCTGCTGCGATAACCTCAGAGCCGTTAGCCGCGATAACCTGTGCGTACACGTGACGAGGAGTACGGTGTACAACTAGGCGAGTCGCACCCAGTTCTGCAATCTTACGACGTGCACGTGTAGCACGACGGATGCGAGATGCTTTCTTATCCATAGTGTTACCTTACTTCTTCTTAGCTTCTTTAGTACGCACATTTTCATCTGCGTAACGAACACCTTTGCCTTTGTATGGCTCAGGCTCACGGTAAGAACGAATGTCAGCCGCAACTTGACCAACTAGTTGCTTGTCAGCACCAGTGATCACGATTTCAGTTTGGCTTGGACATTCAGCTTTAATACCCGCTGGCAACTCGTGCTCAACTGGGTGTGAGAAGCCTAGTGTTAGACCTACAGCGTTGCCTTTGATAGCAGCACGGTAACCTACACCTTTAAGAGTTAGCTTCTTAGTAAAGCCTTCAGTAACACCAACAACCATGTTGTTAACTAGAGCGCGAGCAGTACCTGCTTGAGCCCATGCGTTAGCAACACCTTCTTTAGGACCGAAAGTCAGGTTATTTTCTTCCTGAGCGATTACAACTGCGTTGTTAAGAACGCGAGTTAGTTCGCCTTTCGCACCTTTTACAGTGATTTCTTGGCCGTTTAGTTTCACCTCTACGCCAGCTGGAATAGCGACAGGTGCTTTTGCAACACGAGACATAGTCTACTCCTTATTAAGCTACGTAAGCGATGATTTCACCACCAAGACCTGCTTTACGTGCAGCGCGGTCTGACATAAGACCCTTGGAAGTAGAAACGATAGCAATACCAAGACCACCCATTACAGAAGGAAGTTCATCTTTCTTCTTGTAAACACGTAGACCTGGACGAGAAACACGTTTAAGTTGCTCGATTACTGGTTTAGCTTGGAAGTACTTAAGTGTAACTTCTAGCTCAGGTTTTGCTTCGCCTTCAACAGCGAAGTCAACGATGTAACCTTCAGCTTTTAGTAGTGCAGCAATTGCAACTTTAAGCTTTGAAGAAGGCATTTTTACAGCAACTTTGTTTGCTGCCTGACCGTTACGAACGCGGGTCAGCATATCCGAAATCGGATCTTGCATGCTCATATGATTTACTCCAAATGATTAAGTGGCAATTACCAGCTAGCCTTACGAAGACCCGGAATCTCGCCTTTCATGCAAGCTTCACGAACCTTAATACGGCTTAGACCGAACTTACGTAGGTAACCGTGTGGACGACCAGTTTGGTTGCAACGGTTGCGCTGACGTGATGCACTTGAATCACGTGGAAGAGATTGCAGTGTAAGAACCGCGTTCCAACGATCTTCTTCAGATGCGTTTACATCGCTGATGATAGCTTTTAGCGCTGCACGCTTTTCAGCGAACTTAGCTACTAGCTTCGCACGTTTTGCTTCACGTGCTTTCATTGAATTTTTAGCCATAACAGTAACCCTTCACCTTACTTACGGAATGGGAAGTTAAAGGCAGCCAGCAGAGCACGGCCTTCCTCATCAGTACCAGCAGACGTCGTAATAGTGATGTCTAGACCGCGTACTCGATCAACTTTATCAAAGTCGATTTCCGGGAAGATGATTTGCTCGCGAACGCCCATGCTGTAGTTACCGCGACCGTCAAAAGACTTAGCGCTAACACCACGGAAGTCACGTACACGTGGAAGAGCGATGTTAATTAAACGCTCAAGAAAATCCCACATACGTTCGCCACGCAAGGTTACTTTACAACCGATAGGGTAGCCTTCACGGATTTTGAAACCTGCAACAGATTTGCGCGCTTTTGTGATAAGTGGCTTTTGACCAGAGATCGTTGCCATATCAGACGCTGCATTTTCTAGCAGTTTCTTATCGTTGATTGCTTCACCAACACCCATGTTTAGGGTGATTTTCTCGATTCTAGGGACTTGCATGACGCTTGTGTAACCGAACTGTTTGGTCAGTTCAGCGACTACAGACGACTTGTAGTAATCATGCAGTTTCGCCATAGTAGAACTCCAAATTACTTCTATTAGTTAGAAACGGTTTCGCCGTTAGACTTGAAGAAACGAACTTTTTTGCCGTCTTCAAAACGGAAACCGATACGGTCAGCTTTACCAGTAGCTGCGTTAAAGATAGCCACGTTAGAAACGTCGATAGCTGCTTCTTGCTCTACGATACCGCCTTGGATACCCATAGCTGGAACAGGTTTCTGATGTTTCTTAACTAGGTTGATACCTTCAACGATAACTTTACCAGTTGCTAGAACCTTAGTTACTTTACCTTTCTTGCCTTTGTCTTTACCAGCAAGAACGATTACTTCGTCATTACGACGGATTTTAGCTGCCATTTCTACGTGCTCCTTACAGAACTTCTGGAGCCAGTGAAACGATCTTCATGAACTTATCGCCACGAAGTTCGCGTGTCACAGGACCAAAGATACGTGTACCGATTGGTTGCTCAGTATTGTCGTTTAGCAATACGCAAGCATTTCGGTCGAAGCGAATGACAGAACCGTCAGGACGACGTACGCCTTTACGGGTGCGCACTACCACCGCCTTCAGAACATCACCTTTTTTAACTTTACCGCGAGGGATTGCTTCCTTCACAGTAACTTTGATGACGTCACCGATATGTGCATAACGGCGGTGAGAGCCACCCAGAACCTTAATACACATTACGCTGCGTGCGCCTGAGTTATCAGCTGCGTCCAGCATACTTTGCATTTGGATCATGTTAGTGCTCCGCTAAATATTAATAACTAGACCCATCACGGGTCGGGCTGCCTCTTTAAAAGGGACGCGAATTGTACCACCCTTTTTTGTGATTGGGTAGTCAAAAAATAAACGGCTCCAAAAATATTTTGGAGCCGCTTTAGTTTCATAGAATTAACGAGATTAAATCTTCGCCTTTTCTAGAACTTTTACCAAAGTCCAAGACTTAGTCTTAGACAGTGGACGACACTCTGCGATTTCAACTGTGTCGCCTAGGCCACACTCGTTGTTCTCGTCATGTGCGTGTACTTTAGTCGTACGTTTTACGTATTTACCGTAGATTGGGTGTTTTACGAAACGTTCGATAGCAACAGTGATAGACTTGTCCATCTTGTCGCTGATTACACGACCTTGTTGAGTACGTTTTACTTCGCTCATTATGCGCCTGCCTTCTCAGTCAAAACAGTTTTCACACGTGCGATATCACGGCGTACAGCTTTCAGAGTATGAGTTTGCTGTAGCTGACCAGTCGCAGCTTGCATGCGCAAGTTGAACTGTTCACGTAGCAAATTCATTAGCTCAGCGTTAAGCTCTTCAACGCTTTTCTCGCGTAGATCTTGTGCTTTCATCACATCACCTGCTTAGTTACAAATGTAGTTTTGAAAGGCAGTTTACGTGCCGCAAGACGGAACGCTTCACGTGCCAATTCTTCAGGTACACCACCCATTTCGTACATAACCTTACCAGGTTGGATTTGGGCTACCCAGTACTCAACGTTACCTTTACCCTTACCTTGACGAACTTCAAGTGGTTTTTCTGTGATTGGTTTGTCTGGGAACACACGGATCCAGATTTTACCTTGACGCTTAACGTGACGTGTCATTGCACGACGTGCCGCTTCGATTTGACGAGCAGTTAGACGACCACGGCCAACAGCTTTAAGACCGAATTCGCCGAAGCTTACATCAGTACCTTTAGCTAGACCACGGTTACGACCAGTCTGAACCTTACGGAACTTAGTACGTTTAGGTTGTAGCATCTGTCGACTCCTTACTTACGGCCTTTACGCTGCTTCTTAGGCTTGTCGCCTTTAGGCTCTACAGCGTTAGCTGCTGGCATACCACCTAGGATTTCACCTTTGAAGATCCAAGTTTTAATGCCGATCACACCGTATTGAGTGTGAGCCGAAGAAGTTGCGTAATCAATGTCAGCACGTAGAGTGTGTAGAGGCACACGGCCTTCACGGTACCACTCTGAACGTGCGATTTCAGCGCCGCCTAGACGACCGCTTACTTCCACTTTGATACCTTTAGCGCCTAGGCGCATTGCGTTTTGTACTGCGCGCTTCATAGCACGGCGGAACATAACACGACGCTCTAGCTGAGACGCGATGCTGTCACCAACAAGTTGCGCATCTAGTTCAGGCTTACGTACTTCAGCGATGTTAATTTGCGCTGGTACACCTGCAATTTTAGCTACAGCTGCGCGTAGCTTCTCAACGTCTTCACCTTTCTTACCGATAACAACGCCTGGACGAGCAGTGTGAATAGTCACACGGATGCTCTTAGCAGGACGCTCGATAACGATACGTGATAGAGACGCTTTTTTCAGTTCACTTGTAAGGAACTGACGTACCTTGAAGTCGCCGTCTAGGTTGTCAGCGAAATCTTTGGTGTTAGCAAACCATGTAGCATTCCAAGGCTTAACGATGCCTAGACGAATACCATTTGGATGTACTTTTTGACCCATTGCTTACTCTCCTAGTCTCTAGCGATCTGCTACAACAACAGTGATGTGGCTTGAACGCTTCAAGATACGATCCGCACGACCTTTAGCACGAGGCATAATACGCTTCATGGTTGGGCCTTCATCTACAAAGATTTTTGCGACATTCAGATCGTCAATATCTGCACCTTCGTTGTGCTCCGCGTTAGCGATAGCAGACTCTAGAACTTTCTTAACTAGTGCAGCAGCTTTTTTGTTGCTGAACGTTAGGATTTCTAGAGCTTGGTCAACAGATTTACCACGGATTAGATCCGCAACTAAGCGAGCTTTCTGAGGCGAAATGCGAGCAAAGTTATGTTTAGCAATTGCTTCCATTATCTACTCCTTAGCGCTTCTTAGCTTTCTTATCCGCAGCGTGACCGCGGTAAGTGCGTGTTGGTGCGAATTCACCCAGTTTGTGACCGATCATTTCATCAGTTACAAATACTGGTACGTGCTGACGACCATTATGGACAGCGATGGTCAAACCGATCATCGTAGGGATGATCATTGAACGACGGGACCAAGTCTTAATAGGCTTTTTGTCTCCGCTTTCCACCGCTTTCTCTACCTTCTTCAGCAAGTGTAGGTCAATAAAAGGACCTTTCTTGAGAGAACGTGGCATGGCGATTCCTCTTTATATAGATTACTTGTTACGACGACGTACGATGTACTTGTCAGTGCGTTTGTTCTTACGAGTCTTGAAGCCTTTAGTAGGCATACCCCAAGGAGATACTGGGTGACGACCACCAGAAGTACGGCCTTCACCACCACCATGTGGGTGGTCAATCGGGTTCATTACAACACCACGAACCGTTGGACGGATACCGCGATGACGTGATGCACCTGCTTTACCAAGTTCACGTAGCATGTGCTCAGAGTTACCAACTTCACCGATTGTTGCACGGCCTTCAGAAAGAACTTTGCGCATCTCGCCAGAACGTAGACGGATAGTTACGTACGCACCGTCGCGAGCAACGATTTGAGCGTAAGCACCAGCCGAACGAGCTAGCTGACCACCTTTACCAGGCTTAAGTTCAACGTTATGTACTGTTGAACCTACTGGGATATTACGCATTGGTAGAGTGTTACCAGCTTTGATTGGTGCATCAACACCAGACTGAATAACATCACCAGCTACAACACCTTTAGGTGCTAGGATGTAGCGACGCTCACCGTCTTTGTAAAGAACTAGAGCAATGTTTGCGCTACGGTTTGGATCGTATTCAAGACGCTCAACTGTCGCTGGAATACCATCTTTAGTACGTTTGAAGTCAACTACACGGTAGTGATGCTTGTGACCACCGCCGATGTGACGTACTGTGATACGACCCTTGTTGTTACGACCACCGTTCTTAGAGTTTTTCTCTAGAAGAGGTGCGTATGGCTTGCCCTTGTGTAGGTCAGCGTTAACAACTTTAACAACGTGACGACGACCAGGGAAGTCGGCTTACATTTAACAATAGCCATTTTTAACTACTCCTGTTATTCCGCGCCGCCAACGAAGTCAAGATCTTGACCTTCTTTCAAAGTAACGTACGCTTTCTTAACGTCGCTGCGGCGACCTTGGCGTAGACCTTGACGTTTGGTCTTACCCTTAGTGATAAGAGTATTTACAGACTTAACTTCAACTTCAAATAGCTTTTCTACAGCTGCTTTGATCTCTTTTTTAGTCGCATCTTTAGCTACTTTGAAAACGATAGTGTTCGCTTTCTCAGCTGCCATAGTTGCTTTTTCAGAGATGTGCGGTGCACGTAGAACTTTTAGGATACGCTCTTCAGTGATCATGCTAGCATTTCCTCTACTTGCTTAACTGCTTCTGCAGTCATTACAACTTTGTCAAACGCGATTAGAGATACTGGATCGATACCAGCAACATCACGTGCGTCAACTTTGTATAGGTTACGAGCAGCTAGGAATAGATTCTCATCTACTTCGCTAGTCACGATTAGAGCGTCAGTTAGCTCAAGCTCTTTAAGCTTAGCAACTAGCTCTTTAGTCTTTGGTGCTTCAACTGAGAAGTTATCAACAACGATTAGACGCTCTTGACGAACAAGCTCAGAAAGAATGCTCTTCATAGCACCACGGTACATTTTTTTGTTTACTTTTTGGCTGTGATCTTGTGGTTTCGCAGCAAAAGTAACACCACCTGTACGCCAGATTGGGCTACGGATTGTACCAGCACGCGCACGGCCAGTACCTTTTTGACGCCATGGCTTAGCGCCACCGCCAGAAACTTCTGAACGTGTTTTTTGAGCACGAGTACCTTGACGAGCACCTGCTGCGTACGCAACAACTACTTGGTGTACAAGAGCTTCGTTAAACTCACGTCCGAAAGTAGTTTCGGAAACAGTTAGTGCATCGGCACCTTTAACCATTAGTTCCATTACTTACTCCTGAGACGTTATGCTTTAACAGCTGGTTTAACGATCACGTTGCCGCCAGTTGCGCCTGGGACTGCACCTTTAATAAGAAGCAGGTTGCGCTCAGCGTCAACACGTACGATCTCTAGGTTTTGAGTCGTTACACGCTCAGCACCCATGTGACCTGCCATTTTCTTGCCTTTAAATACGCGACCTGGAGTCTGACATTGACCGATAGAACCAGGAGCACGGTGAGACAATGAGTTACCGTGAGTCATATCTTGAGTACGGAAGTTCCAACGCTTAACAGCGCCTTGGAAACCTTTACCCTTAGATGTACCAGTAACGTCTACTTTCTTAGTTTCGTTGAATAGTTCAACAGTTAGTTCTGAACCAACTTCGAACTCTTCGCCGTTTTCTAAACGGAATTCCCAAAGACCGCGACCAGCTTCAACGCCAGCTTTAGCAAAGTGACCTGCTTCAGCTTTGTTTACACGGTTAGCTTTCTTAGAACCAGCTGTAACCTGGATTGCTGCGTAGCCGTCAGTTTCAAGAGTTTTCACTTGAGAAACACGGTTAGCTTCAACCTCAACAACTGTTACTGGGATAGAAACGCCTTCTTCAGTAAATACGCGGGTCATGCCCACTTTACGACCGATTAGACCAATCATACTTCTAATCTCCCTTAACCTAGGCTAATTTGAACGTCAACGCCCGCAGCAAGGTCTAGACGCATTAGAGCATCAACAGTCTTGTCTGTTGGCTCAACGATGTCGATTAGACGCTTGTGAGTACGGATTTCGTACTGGTCACGTGCTTTCTTGTTAACGTGTGGAGAGATAAGAACTGTGAAACGCTCTTTACGAGTTGGCAGTGGGATTGGACCACGAACCTGTGCGCCAGTGCGCTTAGCTGTTTCAACGATTTCCGCTGTAGAAGCATCGATTAGTTTGTAATCGAAAGCTTTTAGGCGGATACGGATACGTTGGTTCTGCATGAGACAGAGCTCCAAATTTAATAAATTACACAAACAATATCGCCACTCAAACTCGTCAAGACGAGAGAATGCCGATTGATTTATGTGAAACCGTAGCATCCAAGATTAGGACGCATTGTCAGTTAATTTTCGATTAACTATCCCTATATGCCAAAGTCACCTTTGAGGATAGTTTTTCCGAAGAAAAGATAGCTAATTGTATTAACCGCGAACATAAGCTGAGTATACATTACCTCACAAATCCTTAGATTTGCTCGCTCCTCACTGCTCATTGGTTCACAACTGGCTTAACCAGTGCGCTGCATTATACAGATCACACTTTAGGTTGCAAGCACTGAGTGAAAAATAATCGAGACTATTCCAAACCCTATACATGCCCCTTCGCTTGGTAGCCATTAAACAAAAAGGACGCCGAAGCGTCCTTTTCTAAACTGTAATCGTAATAGCGGCTGCTATTATTTCTTACCGCTTGATAGTGCACCGAAACGCTTGTTAAAGCGATCAACACGGCCGCCTGTATCAACGATACGTTGCTTACCAGTGTAGAATGGGTGACACTTGTCACATACGTCTAGGTGGATAGACTCTTTACCTAGAGTAGAGTTGAACTCAAAAGAGTTGCCGCAAGAACAAGTCGCTTTTACTGCTTTGTATTCTGGGTGGATACCAGCTTTCATGGGATAACCTCAATAGTAGGCCGTGTCGCTATACGAATCTAAGCCGCACACCACACGCAATTAATAATAAAATGGGATACCGCATCAACTAATTGCCGAAGCCATATCTCAAGGCGCGATATAGTAAAGAATCACATTGCTCGGATCAACACATTTGGCAACTTTTTCGCCACTTTTTTAGCCAGACTAATCATAGAGGCACGATTCACGCTGAATCATATTGCTTTACTCGAATTTCCATACCGATTTTAATAGACTCTCATTTCCTTTCCCTCTTTTTTAATAGCTAAGAATTTATGCGTCCAACCATTGCTAGAGTGGCATTACCCGTTCCGCTCGACAAACAATTTGATTACGCCATTCCGGGGCACCTGTTTCCGATCATTGGTGGACGCGTTTCCGTACCTTTTGGACGCCAAACGTTAGTTGGCATCGTCACCGCGATGGTTAATCACTCGGACTTTCCCAAAGATCAACTCAAGCCAATCAAAGCAGTTCTTGATTCTCAGCCGATATGGTCTGAAAAGCTTTATTCGTTGCTGACTTGGTGCAGCCAGTTCTACCAATACCCACTTGGAGATACGCTACACAATGCGATGCCAGCAGCTCTACGTAAAGGAAAGCCTGCAGATTTTGCGACGCTACAAGAGTGGCAAATTACCGAATCCGGTAAAGACAAGCTGATGCAAGGGCTTGATCGTCGAGCGGTCAAACAACAGAAGGTCTTGCAAATGTTGGTTAACGGCGCTTTGCCTCACCAGGAATTTGTCGACCAAGAGATAGCCTCAACAGTACTAAAGTCTTTAGAAGAGAAAGGCTGGATTGAACGAATCGAGAAGAAGCCTGCAATCATCCAGTGGGGACAGCACGTTGAATGCGACGTCGAGAAGCCAAAGCTCAACCACGAACAAGCGCTGGCTATTGCGAGTGTAAATAGCCAAACAGGTTTTGCTTGCTATTTATTAGAGGGAGTAACTGGCTCTGGTAAAACAGAAGTTTACTTAAACCTTATCAAGCCAGTTTTAGAGCAAGGGAAACAAGCATTAGTTTTAGTACCTGAGATCGGTCTAACGCCCCAAACCATCAACCGCTTTAAACGCCGTTTTAATGTGCCAGTTGACGTCATCCACTCCGGGTTAAACGAGACGGAGCGTCTGAATGCGTGGCTTTCTGCACGCGACAAAGCGGCCGGAATCATTATCGGCACACGCTCTGCCCTACTCACTCCCTTTGCGGATCTGGGCATCATTATTGTCGATGAAGAACACGACTCCTCATATAAGCAACAAGACAGCTTGCGCTACCACGCTCGTGATGTCGCGGTCATGCGTGCGCACAAGGAGCAAGTGCCTATTGTTCTGGGCTCAGCCACACCTGCACTGGAGACATTGCACAATGCCTTGTCAGGCAAGTATCACCATTTAACACTAACCCAACGAGCTGGCTCTGCCGTACCAACCACCAATAAAGTGTTAGATGTAAAAGGTCAGTATTTAGAAAGTGGCTTATCTGCCCAACTGATTGCCGAAATGCGCAAGCATTTAAAAGCTGGCAATCAAGTAATGTTGTTTCTTAACCGCCGAGGCTTTTCGCCCGCTTTGATGTGCCATGAATGCGGTTGGATTGCAGAATGTAAACGCTGTGATGCGTACTATACGTTCCACCATTACAGCAACGAAATACGCTGCCATCACTGCGGCTCACAACAACCGGTAATTCATCAGTGTCAGGGGTGTGGTTCAACTCAACTGGTTACCGTCGGCGTTGGAACGGAACAACTCGAACAACAATTGGCTCAGTTATTTCCAGAATACAACGCTATTCGCATCGACAGAGACAGCACACGTCGCAAAGGTAGTTTGGAAGATGCCCTTGAATCAATTCGTAAAGGTGAACATCAAATTCTGATTGGCACCCAAATGCTGGCTAAGGGGCACCATTTTCCAAATGTAACGCTCGTTGCTCTTTTGGATGTTGATGGCTCTCTCTATAGTAGCGACTTCCGCGCTTCCGAGAGACTAGCGCAGTTGTTTATTCAAGTCGCAGGTCGTGCCGGCCGCGCAAGTAAACCTGGCGAGGTTATCCTACAAACCCACCATCCTGAGCACAGCTTGCTGCAGGCCCTGCTTCAAAAAGACTATCGCCACTTTGCTATGACTGCTCTGGAAGAACGCAAACTGGCTCAGCTTCCGCCTTATAGTTTCTTGACTCTGTTCAAAGCAGAGGCAAACCAAAGTGAGGTAGTTGAAGACTTCCTGCGTCAGGTTCGTTTTACGTTAGAGTCACACCCTCTGTTCGATGGTTCTTGTATGGTATTAGGCCCAACTCCTTCACCTTTGGCTAAGCGGGCTGGTAAATACCGCTGGCAACTATTACTACAAACTCAACATCGTTCATTGATGCAAAAGTTATTAACCAGTGCCAAACCTGCTATTGAGTTGTTGCCAAATGCTAAGAAAGTACGCTGGAATTTAGACATAGAACCACAAGATCTCAGCTAGCAAACGTTTAACTATGTAATGAATTACCATTTAATGTGACCAAAATCACACCAAGATTGCAATTTTTGTTAAACAGACCGTAACTTTCACTTTAGAAATGAATAGACTATCCAAATTAGAAAAGTCTAAAGTGACTTGTTTGCACAGGCTTAAATTAAAACAATGACTATTCCCATAAATTGATATCGCGGTGAAGAATCCATTTTCCCACTCGTTAACACGAACTGAGCGAAGAGCAAACACAGCTCTAACTCGGTTGATTACTCTGATTTCAAACCGGAATAACGTCACCTTGGCAAAAAATAAATGAGAGGTTAAAAACTATGGCGACAATGAAGGATGTTGCCCAGCTTGCGGGAGTGTCTACGGCTACGGTATCTCGAGCCTTAATGAATCCAGAGAAGGTCTCTTCTTCTACAAGAAAGAGAGTAGAAGAAGCCGTACTTGAAGCGGGTTATTCTCCAAACTCATTAGCGCGTAACTTACGTAGAAACGAATCAAAAACCATTGTTACTATCGTTCCCGACATCTGTGATCCTTATTTTTCTGAAATTATTCGCGGTATTGAAGATGCAGCCATGGAACATGGCTATCTAGTCCTTCTGGGCGATAGCGGACAACAGAAGAAACGCGAAAGCTCTTTCGTTAATCTCGTATTTACTAAGCAGGCAGATGGAATGCTACTGCTTGGTACAGACCTACCATTCGATGTCAGTAAGCCAGAACAAAAGAACTTACCTCCGATGGTAATGGCGTGTGAATTTGCGCCTGAACTCGAGCTTCCGACAGTACATATTGATAACCTGACCTCAGCATTTGAAGCGGTGAATTACCTGACCCAATTAGGTCATAAAAGCATTGCTCAAATCTCTGGACCAGATACAGCAATATTGTGTCAGTTCCGCCAACAAGGCTACCAGCAAGCCCTGCGCCGTGCCGGCATCAATAAAGATCCACAATATAGTGTCATTACTGAATTCTCTTTTGATGGCGGAGCAAAAGCCGTTCGTAAACTGCTCGAATTGCCAGAGCCACCAACGGCTATTTTCTGTCACTGTGACACAATGGCCATCGGCGCAATTCAAGAAGCGAAAAAGCTTGGCTTACGAGTCCCGCAAGATCTCTCTGTTGTGGGCTTTGATGACATTAACTTCGCTCAGTACTGCGATCCACCGTTGACCACTATCTCTCAGCCTCGCTATGAGATTGGTCGACAAGCAATGCTAATGATGCTCGAGATGTTAAAAGGCCACGACGTGCATTCAGGCTCGCGTCTGCTTGAAACTAATCTCGTCATTCGCGGAAGTGCAGCGCCACCACAGCGCCCTTAACCTAAAGATTAGTATTCATCCCTAAAGCGGTGCTAAGGCGCCGCTTTTTATTTACCCTCCTGCTTTTTGTGTATCCCTGAATAAATATAAGCGAGAACTGAAACACACCCCTATACTCGGGCGTTGTCGCGCTTTAGCTATCAAGATTCTATCAATAGGGTGTTTTCTCAACTCGTTCTGGATTAACATATTTGCAAGAATCCTTGATGACCAGAAATAACCGTGGCAAATAGAGATTATGTAAGACGGGGGCGAGGCGCCCCAAAAAAGTCGACAAAAAAACAGCCGCCGATAAGAAAAAAGCCTTGGCGTAGTGGTCTGCTCGCTATCTTGCTAGTGGGTAGTTTTGGCTATGGTCTTTACCTTTTGAGTAGCGATCCAGAACCTAAACAGCCTGTAGTGAAACAGCCAACAACCACTGTAAGTAAACCAAAACCGAAAAAAGATTTGCCGCCACCACCAGAAGAAAAATGGGAATATGTTGAGTCACTACCGAAACGTGAAGTTGAAGTTGTGGCCAAAGAAATTGAAGTTTCTAAAATTCCTTACATCATGCAGTGTGGCGCGTACAAAACCCAGGCACAAGCAGAAGAGCGCAAGCTTGCAATCGCATTCCAAGGGATGTCGAGCAAGATTCGTAAGAAAGAAGGCAGTTCATGGTATCGCGTGGTACTAGGTCCGTATAAGTTCAAACGTGATGCAGAACGTGACCGTCATAAACTGCAACGCGCGAAAATCGAGCCGTGCGCGATTTGGAAAGAAAATCTTTAAACTCAGGCCCTAGGAGCTAAGATCCTAGGGCCTTTCTTTTTGCCCCCTTGAATCCCCATTTCTCCTCCCCCATATACTGAATTAAATCCAAAGAGAAATAATCAAGAGGTCGACTGTGACTACCATTGTATCTGTACGTCGAAATAATAAAGTCGTCATCGCGGGTGATGGCCAAGTATCTCTAGGCAATACCGTAATGAAAGGTAATGCGCGCAAAGTTCGCCGCCTATACAACAACCAAGTACTAGCGGGCTTTGCCGGCGGTACTGCGGATGCCTTCACCCTTTTTGAGCGCTTCGAAAGCAAACTGCAAATGCACCAAGGTCACCTAACCAAAGCAGCAGTTGAGCTAGCCAAAGACTGGCGTAGCGATCGTGCTCTGCGCAAGCTCGAAGCCTTACTTGCCGTTGCCGACGAAACCGCATCGTTAATCATTACCGGTAATGGTGATGTCGTACAGCCAGAACACGACCTGATTGCGATTGGCTCTGGTGGTGCTTACGCACAAGCAGCAGCAACCGCCCTACTAGAAAACACAGATCTAGATGCTCGTGAGATCGCGGAAAAAGCTCTCAATATCGCGGGTGATATTTGTGTCTTCACTAACCATCACCACACGGTAGAAGAGCTAGACTCAACAGTAGAGCCTGAAAAACCAACCGCGTAATCGTAACGAAGTAAGGAAAGAATATGTCTGAAATGACGCCTCGCGAAATCGTTCATGAATTGAACCGCCACATTATCGGTCAAGAAAAAGCCAAACGTTCGGTTGCGATTGCACTTCGTAACCGCTGGCGCCGCATGCAGCTTGAAGAAAACTTGCGTGCCGAAGTGACGCCCAAAAACATCTTGATGATTGGTCCTACTGGTGTTGGTAAGACCGAAATCGCACGACGCCTCGCAAAACTGGCAAATGCCCCTTTCATCAAAGTTGAAGCGACAAAATTCACCGAAGTGGGTTACGTTGGTAAAGAAGTTGAAACCATCATCCGTGATCTAACAGATGTCGCGGTAAAAATGACGCATCAACAAGCGATGGAAAAAGTGAAGTTCCGCGCAGAAGAGCAAGCGGAAGAACGTATTCTTGAT
This sequence comes from Vibrio sp. M60_M70, assembly GCF_037162085.1. Classification (NCBI taxonomy): domain Bacteria; kingdom Pseudomonadati; phylum Pseudomonadota; class Gammaproteobacteria; order Vibrionales; family Vibrionaceae; genus Vibrio; species Vibrio sp. M60_M70. The sequence continues at coordinate 343,484 of NZ_JARLUL010000001.1, read as the reverse complement.
GCGCTACTGCCACCGGCACGTGATAGCTGGGGTCAAGCAGAGCAAACGGAAGAGTCTTCTAACACTCGCCAGATCTTCCGTAAGAAACTGCGTGAGGGCCAACTAGACGATAAAGAAATTGAACTCGACGTAGCCGCACCACAAATGGGCGTAGAGATCATGGCGCCTCCTGGTATGGAAGAGATGACTAACCAGCTGCAAGGCATGTTCCAAAACCTCGCTGGCGACACTAAGAAAAAACGTAAGCTGAAAATCAAAGACGCAATGAAAGCGTTAGCGGAAGAAGAAGCGGCGAAACTGGTAAACCAAGAAGAGCTAAAAGAAGCAGCGATTTTCAACGTTGAAAACAACGGCATCGTATTTATCGATGAGATCGACAAGATCTGTAAACGCGGTGAGAGCTCAGGCCCAGACGTTTCACGCGAAGGTGTTCAGCGCGACCTACTTCCATTAATTGAAGGCAGCACAGTATCAACCAAGCACGGCATGGTAAAAACAGACCACATTCTGTTCGTTGCATCTGGTGCATTCCAAGTGGCAAAACCGTCTGACTTGATCCCAGAGTTGCAAGGTCGTCTACCAATTCGTGTTGAGCTAGAAGCACTAAGCAGCAACGACTTCAAACGCATTCTGACAGAACCAAAAGCCTCTCTAACAGAGCAGTACGTTGCGTTGATGAAAACGGAAGATGTGGACATCGAATTCACAGAAGACGGCATCACGCAAATCGCGGAAGCGGCATGGACGGTCAACGAAAGCACAGAAAACATCGGTGCTCGTCGCTTACACACCGTAATGGAACGCTTGATGGATGAAATCTCTTACGACGCAGCGGAGCAATCTGGCGCTAAATTCGTTATTGATTCCGCTTACGTGAAAGCGCGCCTAGGCGATACGATTGAAGATGAAGATCTAAGCCGATTTATCCTATAAATAGTAAGATTCAATTAGCCTAGTGAATTACATTGTGTAAATGTGCACACTTGGAAACTTTCATTTGGTTAATGTAAGTTCATTTAAGCCATTACCGTCACGCCACTTTTAATAGGGATGACACTGTGTAATGGCTTTCTTTATCTACCTAAGATTTTGTAGCTTATAGTTCGTCACAATGCTCGTTAGGTTTGACAGTAAGGTCTTGCAAAGATGTGGATTGCACTGTTTGGTTAAGCAATGCTGCTGATGTTCCAACTAAAACAGACACAACAACACCACTAGATGTAATAGTTCCTTTCGGACCAAATACTGGCGCAGCAGCGATCACACCTGCAACACTCGCTGTTCCAGTAATAGCCCTACCAAGCGTTTGATACAAAGACATAAAAACTCCATTATTAATAAGTAGAAAAGGGTTGCCGTTGGCAACCCTTTTTATGGAAAAACAAACTTTGCAACGTCTCGTTATCTAACAAGAGCACCGTATGCATCAGATGATATATATTTATAAATTTCCAACATCCGTACTCTTATTAGGTGAACTTAATTCTATCTTTCACTTCACAACTTTTATCTCTCCATTATTGAACAGTCTCCTAAGTGAAAGTAGGTAACAACAATTTCAGCATAGCCAGAACTAAATAGTCTAGGCTCAAAATTAAATGTTCTCTGAAAACTTACTTAGTTGTTAAACATTTAGAATTCTTTCTAATTTCCCTTGGAATCAATTATTTTCAGATATATGTCCTCTTAGTGAAGTTCCTATCGTTTCACTCTTGGAGGACCTATGCCGACCGATAACCTTCACTACCAAAAACAAAAGAAACACCAAGAAAATGAAATCCTAGAGCATGCTGCTGAAATCCTAGCTAACCGCTACGTTCGAGGTAATGCCCTTTGTAACCCTGAAGCAACCAAAGAGTATGTTCGATTCAAACTAGCCAGCGCGGAGCACGAGGTTTTCGCTCTGCTACTACTTGATAACCAGCACCGTGTCATCGAGTTTAAATCACTCTTTAAAGGCACCATTGACTCCGCCAGCGTTTATCCGCGCGAGGTCGTCAAAAGCGTCTTGGAAGTGAATGCAGCGGCAGTCATTCTGGCGCATAACCACCCTTCTGGTGACCCTTCCCCATCTCAAGCGGATAGGCGTATCACACGCAAGCTTATCGACGCTTTAGCGTTAGTGGATGTAAGGGTGCTTGACCATATCGTTGTGGGAGAAAGTAGTGTCTCGTTTGCAGAAAAGGGGTGGATATGATCAACACTATTTATGGTGGTGTTTCTTTAGCGCCACAATTGCGTCAGCAGTTGGAGAAGCTATTGAAGGGGTACTCTTTACCTGACAATGCCAAACAGTTGCTCTTGACTTGCCGCCAATTAAGCTACTACCGCCATGGCCGAGGCATTCACCCTGTTGAAGTGCAGTTCCAACGCACTGCAAATTCAGAGCCCTGGCAGATTGTCTTCTTTATCAGCTTTTCTTACCCATTTGAGAGCGCGCTCAACGTTCAGCCTGAACTGTACTTTCATCTTGCCAAGGGATGGTGTTATCAGCCCGATACAGGGGCGGTAAACCTTGAACATCCAGAAGTAATCGACCTTCTTCAGGTATGGATGAAAACGTTCGCTCGGCATCTTTCAAGCATGGATTTTGACGAAATCGATTTATCCATCGTTGGAAAGTAAGCCTCTGCCCCCTTAATCACGACACTTCATGACGTAGGTGCGACAAACTTCGTCGTATCATTTTTGCTTAAGGCATTGATACGACAAGCTTTGTCGCGCCTTTTTGATATTGTCATACCCAACAAAACGAACCTTGTTGAACTGACCATGACGCCACCTAACCAAACTCAGTATCACCTTGAGCTTATCTTGGCGATTTACAACCTTATTCCTTACAATAAGAAAGTCACCGCCAGGCAAATTCAAGCTCAACTTTCCCCGCTTGGTTTAGAGCGCTCCTTGCGTACTATCCAACGTAATCTGTCCGCTATCTGTGCCATGTTTCCCAATGTAATGGTGGATGATAGAGACAAACCCTTTGGTTACCAAAAAACCGAAACTCTGAAGATGAGCACGACGGCTCACGAAGCGGTATTGATCTATTGGCTCATCGAGTCAACCAAGCATCATCTGCCTAGCAGCCTTGCTCCACTCTTAGATGACCTCCTTTCGAACATAACTCCTGAAGACATCAATAACATTCAAAATCATTGGTCATCCAAAGTTCCTATCACAGCCCCAACCCCATTGAGTAAACACGCTCTAGTCGATATCCAAATTTTTCAGATTGTATGTCTAGCGACACTTCAACAACGTCTTGTCTCATTAAAGATAAACAAAGGAGACGGCACTCTACGCCTAACTAACGTTCAACCAATAAGTCTCGTACTCCATCACGGCAGCCCTTATCTCGTTTGGCGTACACACACGCATACCAAGTTGAACACCTTACCTCTTTGCAACATCCAGGAGGCCACGATGTCGAGCTTTCGCTTTGAGCTTCAAACAGATGCGACTCTGCTCTCGTCTGAAGTCAAAGAGCTGTTTGATATCGCTGACTCTCATCTTGAATTAAACAAAATAGTACCCTCTAAAACTTATTATGGAGAAATAGAATGAACCTATCTAAACCCCTACTTACCATCGCTCTCTTTACTATTCCTTTCGCCTTAATCGGATGTGGCGGCTCTTCTGGCGGGCGTGACAATAACGACTCAGGGCAATCATATCAATTTGGTGGTGCAGTACAGAAAGGTCCTCTACAGCCTGGTTCAGTCGTCACCACCTATGAACTTAACCAAGACTTAGAAAAGACCGACATCTCTTACACCACTCAAATAGAGGACTATGAAGGTAATTACAACATGAATGAGCGATTCAATACGCCTTATGTCGAGCTCGTTGCACAGGGGAATTACTTTAATGAGCTGACAGGAAAAAGTGATGAGCAGATGCGCATGAGCGCTTTTGTCGATATGAACGCAACGACACAAGTGAACTTCAATGTTGCTACAGCGGCCATGAAAGCAAGTATCATAGCAAAGGTACAAGCCGGACAGACCTTTGAGGAGGCGGTGCATGAGGCGACCGCTGAGCTGCTAAGCCTTTACAGTTATGATCCTGAGCAATGGGCAGATGGCATTAACTTCTATAAAGTCAACCTTTCTAACGCTGGCGATACCAGCACTGTGCTACTCGTGATCTCTGCAAGTACTTTAACTATGGCAACTGAAAATGGACTCACGTTAGAGCAACAAATCGAGAAAATTGGTCAGGTATTGTTAGAGCCTAACTCCGTTCAGTTTGAAGAAATGAAACAAGCTCTGACCAAGTACAGCCTAGCACTGTACAAAACAGCAGCTTACGAGAACACTCAGAAGTACTACGCAGACAACGGTCTAGACTTTGATATTCCACACGTAGATTACTTTATCGATGTTGATGGTGACGGCGTGTTACCTAACAAAGACTTACCTGTGTTTGCTTACACTGGCGGTGTTAATATCGGCTCTGATGAAATCGGAGGACTACGTCCAGCTGGTGCATGGGCTATCGACTACCAAGGTCGTCCTATGACATTCGAAGTTATTGGTGAATTCCAGCACGGTGAAATCGCATCAATTGAATACACTGATACTGGCGTTAGTATTTGGTATCGTCTAACGGATGTAGACTTTGAAGGTCAGTCATTCGAAGACTGCGTTACGGTTAATACAGTAAAACCTGCACCTGCTAACTTTCCATGGAAGGCATGTGTAACTCTAACCAAATAGTAATCTTCAGCAGATCGAAAAAATAGGAGGCCTAGCTTCCTATTTTTTGTCAGACTCCCAATGTCATTATGGAGCACAACGAAGCGTACTCAGAAATAATATATGAATAACTAAGTACGTGAGACGGCATTTACACTGACACAGACGTAGGGTCCTGAGAACGGATATCATTAACACTACTGATATTGTCGAGGCCAATCTACCAACAGTGCATGACCGTACCACCGAATGCTGCGTGCTTATTTAGCATACCCCGAATGGCAAGTTGAACCTAAGAGACCATATGCTTCTCCAGTTATCTCTACACTTATAATCACTCTATAGAGCAATCACGTTTCGAAATACTAAACAGATGAGCAGATTAATATTAGCTATCATCCCTGACTAGTTCCAAAGCAACGTTTTCCTTCACCATAATGCTTCGTTCTATTTTTGGCAAAGTAACTGAGTCTTGTAAAGAGGGCCTGGTATTTGTTCTCGAAGTCGTATTTATTTTGTTCTAAATAATGCGTACCTTTATAAACAAGTTGAACCAACCTATCTGCATTATCAACACACTCTCCTAGTGCGCTATTCCATGCATCCATAATGAGTCTTGCTAAACTTTCTTCATTATCTCTATAACCGCTATTCCAATATCTATCTTTATTAAAAAACAGGACAAGGTGATAGTGGTCATTTGTAGATTTATTCCTTTCCCTACACCAAACATACCGTAGGTGACATGGATATACCCTTTTACCACTCGCTTTCATTCTTTTTTCTTGCGCTTTTATTTTTGCCTTCAAGGATTCAAAGAATCGTTTAATGATATTTTTTTGATTAAATGTATTGTTCAAAATCTCATCTCTGAAAAGTATGTCTTTTTCACTGTCAGAAACAGGAAGTCTCAGATCCAGTCTTAACGCATGAACTCTCTTATAGTCTTTTAATACTTTAGACATGGTTAATATAATACGATCTAGATAGTGTGTATTGAGTTGATCGACCGGATAAAGAACCTCTAAACCTTTGTAAGTATAAGTCATCATTCATTCTCTTTGGTATTCATCCAAAGATATGAATTACTGTGTTATTTAATACATGGTATTTAAGGAGAGCATACCAATTCTACTAAGGTAGACTGTGTAGGATATGAGTACTTAGTTAAGTGAGTATATACGGTTAACTATATATTTAATTATGTATGTATTTATGTATATTAACCATACCAACATATCTAGTAAGCGTTAATTCTAAGCCCCTGTACAACACATGCGAAAGAGCGACTCTGAAGTTAGCTACAACCATGAATGATTAGTGACAATCAACTTTTAACTTACATCACTGAAAAAACTACATTGTAGTTTTGAAAGATAAAGGTTGATCAGATTGAAACTACATTGTAGTAAATGTAAGATACTGGCTGATAAAAATTACTATTTAAGAGGGTTTAATTATGGAAGATTACGATGTAATGATTAAAGATGAAAACATGGGAAAGTTCTATACTAATCAGCTATCAACACATGGTATTAGAGCAGTATGGGACGAATCATTAAGTATTAAAGAAAATGAAAACATAATAAATACTACTCTTAAATCATACTCATTTGAAGATTGCAAAAGGATTGTCGGGAAAATAGAAGAAAAATACAATTCAATTTTATACATAAAAAATGAAATACGAAAAAATGAAAGATTTTGTAATTTTTCATGGTTTTACATTCAAAAAAAACTATCCGGAAAACTATCATTAAATCCAAATGGAAGCAGTTTTAAAGAAAGAGTAGACTGGGTAGTATCATATATAAGAAAGGTAAATAGAAGCAAGCATAGCCATATTGAACTAGAGAGGGGGATTGTAAGAAAGTGGTATTTATCACTTGATAAAACTGAGATCATTTCATGGTTGAAAGATGATGAAGAAAAAATAAACTGGGCATGGTTCTACATACTTAAACATGAGCCTTTGGTTATTAAATACATTTGGAATAATAAAAGCTCAACGCAAGACCTGAAAGATTTCATTATCGCTTTTTTTGATGTAATTGAAGAGAACAAAAGAGAAATCACTATTAAAAGGATAAAAAAGGCATGGGATCAAAAGAAGTTTAGAGATAAAGTTCAATCTAAAAAGCAATATTGTATAAACTTATCTGAAAGCAGCAATGAAAAACTTAAAGCTATATCAATTTCAAAAAACATGAAAAGAAATAAAGTTATAGAATCACTCATAAATAATGAATACTTAAGGCTATAGGAACCTCGCTGTATTGCTTTTAATACTCATATTAGTTTACTTAATCGTCTCCTATTTGATTTAAGTTAATAGTGTACATAAAAATTTATGTCTATACTGGGCACATTGGTTACTAGCACGAAATTTCCATGAAACAATCTCTACAGATCTGGCTTGAAGCCGCTCGTCCAAAAACATTACCTCTGGCATTGGTCTCTATCTTAACAGGTAGCGTGCTCGCGTACTCGGCGGGTCATTTCTCACTGACGATTGCCATCATGGCTTTCGTAACCGCGACATTGCTGCAAATTCTGTCCAACCTGGCAAACGACTATGGCGATACCGTTCAAGGCACAGATAACGACAAACGCCTCGGCCCATTAAGAGCGATGCAGTCTGGCGCGGTAAGTGCGAAACAAATGAAACAAGCAATTATCTTTAACATCGTTCTGACCGCTATCTCAGGCTTGGTGTTAGTTTTCTATTCACTAAGTTCATTGGAAAGCATTGTCACTTTTATCGGGCTGGGAATTTTGGCCATTCTCGCAGCCATTGCTTATACCATGGGTAGCAAACCATACGGTTACGTGGGGCTTGGCGATATATCAGTGTTCTTGTTTTTTGGTCTACTCGGCGTATCCGGTACCTACTTCTTGCATACTGGTCACGTAGACACCACGCTATTCTTACCTGCTTTAGGCTGCGGTTTACTCGCCGTTGCAGTCCTCAACATCAACAATATGCGTGATATAGAGAACGACCGAGAGTGTGGTAAACGTACGGTGGCGGTACGCTTAGGTCAACGTAAAGCCAAACAGTACCACTTTATTTTACTTGGCGGAGCTATCCTTGCCTTTGCGGCTTACTTGTTAATTCAAGACAAACCCGTTTGGATTAGCTTGCCATTTTTACTTAGTATTTATTTCGTGGCCGATCATGGTAAAGCAGTTTGGCATACACAAAAGCCCGCTCAGATAGCACCAATGATGCCAGTCATCGTGAAATGCTCTCTAGTCACCAACGTTTTGTTTGCAACAATTGTGGTAGCTCAAACTCTAGTAAGTTAAAAAAGGATTGTCATTGCATTGACTTAATGCCTAGATATACTCAAAGACAACCAATTTCTGTTTAGAAAGGTACGCTATGGAATACAATACCTCAGCACTCTGTGATATCTACCTCGATCAGGTAGATGTGGTTGAACCAATGTTCAGTAACTTTGGCGGCCGCGCTTCATTTGCCGGGCAAATCACCACCATCAAGTGTTTTGAAGATAATTCGTTGATCCGCGAGACATTAGAGCAAGATGGACTTGGTCGCGTTTTGTTAATTGACGGTGGCGGTTCCCTACGTAAAGCCCTTATCGATGCAGAAATCGCAACCATTGCGGAAGAAAACGAGTGGGAAGGCATTGTCGTTTACGGCTGTGTTCGTGAAGTCGATGAACTTGAAGATATGAATTTAGGCATTCAAGCCCTCGCTTCTATTCCTGTTGGAGCGACCAGTCAGGGGATTGGCGAATTGGATGTACCAGTCAACTTTGGCGGCGTCAGCTTCTTACCTGAAGATTATATTTATGCTGATAGCACCGGAATTATCCTGTCGCCTGAACCATTGAATATTGATTTAGAGTTGGATGAAGAAGCATAACGAGTCTTAGGTGTCTAAGTTATAAGGTCTTCTCTTAGCTATCAGCGCCTAGCCTTATCTTAACATTTTCTACTTCCCTAAAACACAAACACCCGCTTAACGCGGGTGTTTTTAATTTGGAATGAAGAAGCTGAACTATTCCACTTCGTCCATTTTGCCAAGTAGTGCACGAATGCGCTCTTGCCATTGTGCGTGCTCTTGCTGTGCTTGTTGTGCTTTTTGCTCTAACTCTTCACGTTGAGAGCGAAGCTCGTTAGCTTCTTCCGCAAGTTTAGCTTTATCTTCTTTCAGCTCTTCGACTTCCATCTGAAGAAGAGTGATTGTGTCAACTGCAGTTTGAATTTTAGATTCTAGTTGTTCTAGTACTTCAAAAGACATCTTGGCCTACCTATGTTATTCCGTTGGGACGATGTGCGAGATTGATGCACACCTAACCTATATAAGGTTCATTCTACTCAGCGTCGCGATGAGAAACACTCACTATATTCGATATTTTGCATCATTCGGTCAAAAAATCAGCGCAATCTCACTAAACGCTGACTTTTCTTGTCGCCGAAGCATTTTTGAGCAAGGATTTTGCGTCCCGCTACGCTGAAAATCGCCCTAAGTATTGATCAAATTCAAGTTAGATAAAGTAAAAGCCTCGCAAAAAGGCAAACGTTTACCCGACCTTGTGATAGAATCGCCGCGCAAATTCTTCTTCCCTCTTGCTTACTTGGAGACATCATGAAACGCGATTTAGCAATGGCATTTTCCCGTGTGACTGAAGGTGCAGCTCTGGCTGGTTACAAATGGCTTGGCCGTGGCGATAAAAACGCAGCCGATGGCGCAGCTGTTGAAGTTATGCGCACGCTACTGAACAAAACAGATATCAGTGGTGAAATTGTCATTGGTGAGGGTGAAATCGATGATGCGCCAATGCTGTACATTGGTGAGCAAGTGGGTATTGGTGGTGATGAAGTAGATATTGCAGTCGACCCGATTGAAGGAACGCGTATGACGGCAATGGGACAATCGAACGCACTAGCCGTACTTGCCGCAGGTGAGAAAGGCAGCTTTCTTAAAGCGCCAGATATGTACATGGAAAAACTGGTTGTTGGCCCTGGTGCAAAAGGCGTAATTGACTTAGAAAAGCCGTTAAAAGAAAACCTAGAGAACGTAGCAAAGGCCCTGAACAAGCCACTTGATACCCTAGTCGTTATTACCCTTGCGAAACCTCGCCACGATAACGTTATTGCAGAAATGCAGGCAATGGGCGTGCGTGTCTTTGCGGTGCCTGATGGTGACGTGGCTGCCTCTATTCTGACTTGTATGCCAGACAGTGAAGTGGACATGATGTACTGTATTGGCGGCGCGCCAGAAGGGGTTGTATCAGCAGCGGTAATTCGAGCGCTAGACGGTGACATGCACGGTCGTCTGCTTCCTCGTCACGAAGTAAAAGGCGATACTGAAGAAAACCGCATTTACGGCGCAGATGAACTAAAACGCTGCGATGAAATGGGCGTAAAAGCGAATGTTGTCCTCAAAATGGAAGACATGGCTCGTAGCGACAATGTGGTATTTTCAGCTACAGGCATCACTAAAGGTGACTTGCTGGAAGGTATCTCTCGTCAAGGCAATATGGCGACCACAGAAACGCTGCTCGTGCGCGGTCGATGCCGTACTATTCGTCGCATTAAGTCGACTCACTACCTAGATCGTAAAGATCCGGAAGTACGCGATATTATCCTTTAAGCATTTCTCGAGGCTCTAGCTCAATCTGAGTTTGAGCCTTTCTTTCCGCACAACCGGGCAATAGATTCTGAATCACACTCGTTTCTCACTGTTCAGAGTGTATATATTGGTTCGCATAAAGATAGCACCTACAAAGCCACACTCAAATTAAGTCAACACTTTTCTTTACTAACCCTATCGCGCATAATATCTACTGACGTATAAATGGTGGGTATATGAAGACCGTAGATAGGATATTGCAAATCGTTAAGCGTGATGGTTCCGTCACTGCAAAACAACTCTCCTCTGAGCTAGGTATGACAACCATGGGGGCTCGTCAGCACCTGCAAGGTTTAGAAGATGATGGCATTCTTTCTATCCATGACGTAAAAGTAAAAGTTGGTCGCCCTGCTCGTCATTGGTCTCTCACTCAAAAAGGTCATGAGCAATTTGCTGACCGTCACGGTGAGTTGACCATTCAGTTTATAGAAGCTGTCGAACATATCTTTGGCAAAGATGGACTGGAAAAAGTCACATCAGAAAGGGAAAAACTCACGTTACAAAGTTATCGTCAGCATCTTAAGCAATGCGACTCTCTGCAAAGCAAACTAGAAACACTCGTCACATTAAGAGAGCAAGAAGGCTATATGGCAGAGCTCGAGAAAGATGAGAACGGATTTATCTTGATCGAAAATCACTGTCCGATTTGTAAAGCCGCAACTCGCTGCCCAAGCTTGTGCCAATCAGAATTAAGTGTCTTTCAGTCTTTACTTGGACATGACACCAAAGTAGAGCGTACCGAGCACATCATTAGCGGCCAAAGACGCTGCGTTTACCGCATCCAACAACAGCAGTAACCACCACAACCAAACATCGATATGCCGCACTTATTCAATCTAACGCCTGAAAGCTTCTCTTATAAGTGAGACAGCTGAAGAATTCATCCTCTCTCCTCTTTCTAGTGGTATAGGCTTTTAGTAACTAAAGGCAATTTCCATAAGGATTTGGAGAGCATCGATGTCTACTCTACGTCATATCCCACCCCAAACGCTTCCTCCATTCGATGAAATGGTTCGAATGGCAGAGCGAGACCCAGAAGCTTTTGAGCAATTTCGTCATGAGATGGCGAAAGAGATGATCGAAAGCGCATCAGAAGATATGAAAGAAAGATTACGGGCTCAACAAAGCCACATTGATAGAGTCATCAGCACGTGTAAAAACCCTCATCACACCAATGTGGTATTGATGAACGAGTTGCGAAAACAGGTCGTAAAGTTCAAAGCAGCGCTAGAAGGGGAAGCGGCACCGACACAAAAAGCGGATGTGGTTAGCTTAAACGCGTTTAAAGATAGGGATGATTTTTACTAAGAGAGGAATAAGACTCTAGAATCCTAGAGCCTTATTCAAAGAACATAGAGCTATACTTACTCCGGCTCAGGGCCATATTGGTTTGGTCCTGATGTCCCCTTTAAGAAACCACATTCAATTAGAATCCATAAACCACAAATCAGAGAAATGGAAGCGACGAACATCTGTGGGGTAGACGGCTCTTGCGCGGCAGGGTTAGTCATTGGTGTGGCAATTCGTCCTATAATCAACGGAATATTCAGTGCTAGCCAATAGATCGATTTGTTGCGGTCGTGCCAACGCTTGGTGGTGATCGCCAAATCAGGGATCAACAGAACCACCAAGAAAATAGGAAGAAGCACATAGGAGAGAGTAGGAAGCAGTTGGCTGATACCGGCACCAAAGCCTAGAATGGACACATAGTAAATGACGTTCCAAATCCAGTAGGTTTTACGGTTTATACGTCCTTGAAAAGAAAACAGTAACTCTTTAGTCGACATCAAATTTTACCCCAAAGTAGAAAGGTTATAGATTAGCCGAGTCGATATAGTTTGGAAAGGACACCGATAGCTTGGGTGCCCACAACGCCCATATAACAAGCAGAGCCAGGCTGAGAATTAGTAACAATAACCCCTCGCTATTCTCGGGCAATTCAGCGCAACCTAGTTCACTACCTTTTGGAAGCTATCTATATCCATGTCTCGGATATTGACCGTTAAACTGTGCACGTGACTGGCTTGCTCTTGAAGTGTCGCCATCAAGGCTCGTGACAGTTCTCGCTTTTGTTCTTGGGAGCGACCAGATAACAAATCAAAGTTGATATGGATAAAATCGAGGCTATCTCCCTCCTCTCCTATTAACCAATTGTGGCACCGGAGCGTTCTAGATTTCACTGACGCGAGTTCAAAAAGGCCACTTTCTAACGCCGTTTTATGTAAATCCTCCAGCAACCCCTGAACATTGACGCGTTCTTCCACCGAGTTTGAATACTCTAAAACGAGATTTGGCATTTTGATTCCTTTCTACAACAATTAATTCCAGCGCGTAGTAATACCAATCTCAGCAGCAATTTCCGAGGAATGAACTATCATTCTGTCTACGTGATCACCAATCGGTTGCTTTTGACAAAAATAACAGGATCGATGCTTGGTCGAATCAGCAAAGAAAGCCGGACAAGACATGACGCCAATCATGATCTGTTCACATTATTCTGTTATATTCCTACGTAGATTTTTTACATTAATTGACTATTTACATTAAAGATAAGGGAGATATTCCTATGCGTCGTCCTGTAGTGATGGGTAACTGGAAACTAAACGGCAGCAAAGCAATGGTAACTGAGCTGCTAACTGGTCTTAACGCTGAACTTGAAGGCGTTGAAGGTGTTGACGTAGCAGTCGCTCCACCAGCACTTTACATCGACCTAGCAGAGCGCGTAATCGCTGAAGGCGGTAACAAGATCATCCTAGGTGCTCAAAACACTGACCTAAACAACAGCGGTGCGTTCACTGGCGATATGTCTCCAGAAATGCTGAAAGATTTCGGTGCTACTCACATCATCATCGGTCACTCAGAGCGTCGTGAATACCACAACGAATCTGACGAGTTCATCGCTAAGAAATTCAACTTCCTAAAAGAAAACGGTCTAACACCTGTTTTCTGTATCGGTGAATCTGAAGCGCAAAACGAAGCTGGCGAAACTGAAGCAGTATGTGCACGTCAAATCAACGCAGTTATCGACACTTACGGTGTTGAAGCTCTAAACGGCGCAATCATCGCTTACGAACCAATCTGGGCTATCGGTACTGGTAAAGCAGCAACAGCTGAAGATGCACAACGCATCCACGCTTCTATCCGCGCACTAATCGCAGCGAAAGACGAAGCAGTTGCAGCACAAGTAATCATCCAATACGGTGGTTCTGTTAAGCCAGAAAACGCTGAAGCTTACTTCTCACAACCAGACATCGACGGTGCTCTAGTTGGCGGCGCTTCTCTAGACGCGAAAAGCTTCGCGGCAATCGCTAAAGCAGCGGCTAAAGCAAAAGCGTAATCTCGTTTTTACTGAGAGTAAAAATAACAAAGGGATGCATCATGCATCCCTTTTTGTTTGCTTACGATCTAATGAGTTTTGTCATTCCAAGGAGTCTAAGCGACATCAGGAATCTACTCTCCGCACACACCCAAATCAAACCAGCAAAACAACAGAAATAATCTATAAGAGTCCCGTCAATCCGAGGAGCCTAAGCGACATCAGGAATCTACTAACCGCATGTGTCAAACCCAAAGTTAAGTAACGAAAAACGCCTTACATCAAAACAAAGAACCTAATCGCACTTCCGATTATTCCCACTCAATTCCATCCAACCAACGAACTCTATTCACTTACTCTGCCCACAGGATTTATAGTTACTGATACTTGTTCAAGGAGGAGCAATCGACATGACAACACCCATATCAGACATCGCCAGTGTGATTCACCATGGTGGGAAACATACCGTCACTGGCTCTTGTCATGAATTGAAATTGCCACACTGCAGCATCTTGATCGATTGCGGACTCTTTCAAGGCAAAGACATCCATTTGGGCAACCGCAGGGCATCACTGGATATCGAGTTTCCGGTTAAACACATCAAAGCATTAGTCCTGACTCATGCTCATATCGACCATATTGGGCGCCTACCTTGGTTACTGGCTGCTGGATTTAAAGGCCCCATCTACTGCACCAAAGCAACAGCCGAACTGGTACCGCTCATGTTAGAAGATGGATTAAAGCTGCAACTGGGTTTGAACTTCCACCAGCGTCAACAAGTCCTCAATGTCATTAAAAAACAGCTAAAACCTCATGACTACCAACAATGGCTGCCACTTGGCAAACAATGTTACCTACGCTTTCAGCCTGCGGGGCACATTCTTGGTTCCGCTTACGTGGAATTCAAACTCCCCAATCGTGAAATCATCGTGTTTTCCGGCGATCTAGGTCCGTCCAATACCCCACTCTTACCCGATCCGAAGCCGCCAAAGCGTGCCGACCATCTGTTCATCGAGTCCACATACGGCAACAAAGAGCATGAAGACATTGCCACTCGAACTGAACGCTTGAACTCCATTATCGATCACGCACTGCAAGACGGTGGCGTAATTCTGATCCCAGCTTTCAGCGTAGGACGTACGCAGGAGCTGTTATTCGATATTGAGCAACTGATTCATCAACGCAACTTGTCGTCTTCTTTGCCAATCATCCTAGACTCACCGCTTGCGAAAGGAGTCACGAAGACCTACCGCCGTTTCAAAAAACTGTGGGGAAAAGAAGCAAAGCAAAAGCTCAACAATCATCGTCATCCCCTCGCTTTTGAACAATGCATTACCGTGGAAAACCATCGAGAACATCAAGCATTAGTAAATCGACTAGCCTCTACCGATGAGCCTGCGATTGTCGTCGCGGCATCCGGTATGTGCGAAGGAGGAAGAATCGTTAATTACTTAAAAGCACTCTTACCAGACAAAAGAAATGATGTGTTGTTTGCGGGCTATCAAGCGCAAGGAACCTTAGGGCGAGAAATCCAATCAGGCAGCCACACGGTGGATATCGATAACCAACCAATCGAAGCCAACGCACAGATCCATACCATCTCTGGATATTCTGCACACGCAGACCAAAGCGATTTATTGAAGTTTGTTACTGGTATTCCTGCACAACCAAAAGCCGTGCATTTGATACATGGAGAGAAAGAAGCAAAAAAAGAGTTAGGAGAGAAGTTGGAAGCAGAGGGAATTGAGGTGGTTTATTGATTAGAGCGAAGCAGATACTTAAGTAAGAGTAAAGAAAGAAGGTCCTAGCAAACTAGGACCTTACCGGAAATTGATCAGTCACTACCAAACAAGTCACGCGTGTAAACTTTATCCGCTACATCGGCTAACTCTTCCACCATGCGGTTAGAAACAATCACATCCGCACTTTGTTTGAACTCATTCAGGTCTTTAACCACTCGAGAGTTAAAGAAATCTTCTTCTTTGAGTACTGGTTCGTAAACTACGACCTCAACACCTTTCGCCTTGATACGCTTCATGATGCCCTGAATAGAAGAGGCGCGGAAGTTATCAGAGCCAGCCTTCATAATGAGGCGGTAGATACCAACCACTTTTGGTTCACGCTTGAGGATTGACTCCGCCACAAAGTCTTTACGGGTGCGGTTAGCATCAACAATCGCACCGATGATGTTGTTTGGTACATCTTGGTAATTGGCTAAAAGCTGTTTAGTATCTTTTGGTAAGCAGTAACCACCGTAACCAAATGATGGGTTGTTGTAATGATTACCGATGCGAGGATCTAAACCAACACCTTCAATGATCTGACGAGCGTCTAAACCGTGAGCTTCTGCGTAAGAATCCAGCTCATTAAAGTACGCAACACGCATTGCAAGGTAGGTGTTTGAAAACAGTTTTACTGCTTCAGCTTCTGTAGAGTCAGTAAAAAGAACTTGAATATCGTCTTTTACTGCCCCTTCCACCAGCAAGCTAGCAAATACTTCGGCACGTTCGCTGCGTTCACCAACGATGATACGTGATGGGTGAAGGTTATCATAAAGCGCTTTGCCTTCACGCAAGAACTCAGGGGAGAAGATGACATTCTCACATCCCAACTCTTCCTTGATTCGAGCAGTATAGCCAACAGGAACAGTAGACTTAATAACCATTACTGCATCAGGATTGATAGACATAACATCTTTGATCACAGCTTCAACTGAAGAAGTATTAAAGTAATTGGTTTGTGGGTCATAATCAGTCGGCGTTGCAATAACAACGTATTCTGCGTTTTGGTAAGCTTTCTGCTTATCCGTTGTTGCAACAAAATTTAGCTCTTTATGCGCCAAAAAGTGTTCAATTTCAGTATCAACAATCGGCGACTTACGTCGGTTCAGTAAATCAACCTTCTCAGAAATGATATCTAAAGCGACCACCTCGTGATTCTGGGCTAACAGCATAGCGTTAGAAAGCCCAACATATCCGGTCCCAGCAACTGCGATTTTCATGGATTAATCCTTCATTTATTTTTGGCAGAGGATACCAAAATGTAAAAAAATGAGCGAGGACAACGACTTCCACAATAAGTAGAATAACCTAACAGAAGGAACTCGGCTGTCCTTAAATTCTATTTAATTGTTCAAAAACTTACCTAACTAAGTTCAGAGTTCAAGATTGACTCATAAATTTTACAGAGTCTGAATAATCAACTTCAGATTGGTTATGGTTCCAAACTAAGTCGCCAATACCATCTGTAGGATTAAAGCCTGTTGGAGCACTCAATAGTAATGTACGAATGTTTTCGTGATCCATACTATGGCAGGCGAAATCGAGATCGTTCAACAGTAGTTCGTACTCTTTTAAAGGTAAATGCACCTCATGAGCCGTCATGATTCGTTCATGCGCTGTTTGTTTGACATTGTCGCCAATAAGCAACTCTTCATACAGTTTCTCACCAGGTCGAAGTCCAGAAAATTGAATCTCAATATCACCATGAGGATTAGCTTCGGATTTGACTTCTAGACCAGATAGTTGAATGAGATTACATGCTAAGTCTGTAATTTTTACTGACTCACCCATGTCTAAAACAAATACATCGCCTCCTTTGCCCATTGCTCCAGCCTGAATAACTAACTGTGCAGCTTCAGGAATGGTCATGAAGAAACGAGTGATCTCTGGGTGAGTCACGGTTACTGGTCCGCCTGATGCGATTTGCTTTTTAAACACAGGAATCACGGAGCCTGAAGAGCCGAGAACATTACCAAATCGTACCATACAAAATCGAGTGCCATTTGGTTTAGCATTTTCTTGCTCAGCAAGAGCCTGTAGACCAAGCTCCGCCATTCGTTTGGTTGTGCCCATTACGTTAGTAGGGCGAACGGCTTTATCTGTAGAGATTAATACAAATGATTCAACACCGGCTTTAATCGCCGCGCACGCAGTATAGTAAGTCCCATAGATATTATTACGCACACCCTCAATTACGTTAAATTCAACTAATGGAACGTGTTTGTATGCTGCTGCGTGATATACCGTTTGAACTTTAAAAGAAGACATTGTCGTTTCTAGACGATGTTGACGCTGAACAGATCCCAAC
The DNA here is from genome assembly GCF_037162085.1 of Vibrio sp. M60_M70. Lineage (NCBI taxonomy): Bacteria > Pseudomonadati > Pseudomonadota > Gammaproteobacteria > Vibrionales > Vibrionaceae > Vibrio > Vibrio sp. M60_M70. The sequence continues at coordinate 325,717 of NZ_JARLUL010000001.1, read as the reverse complement.
AAAGGAATAATATCGCAAGTTAGCCCTTTTTCAATTTTAAGTTGATTTAGTTCGCGATCAATCTGATACAGACCAAATTCAGACAACTCAAATAAAATAATAGATTTAGGTGACTGCTCCACAATTTGACGACACAATTCAGAGCCAATAGAACCACCAGCACCTGTCACCATAACCACTTTGTCTTTGATATTCGCTTCTAGCAACACTTGTTGAGGCGCTACTGGATCTCGCCCAAGTAAATCCTCAATCGCGACGTCCTTAAGCTCATCAATTTTAGCTTTACCAGACACAATATCTGTCATATCAGGGACCGTGAGTACTTCAACAGGTAACTTAGCTAATTCGTCAAGAATCACCTTACGACGTGAACGTTTAGCACTCGGCACTGCGAGTAAGACTTGAGAAATATCATATTTATTTATGAGGGGCATTGCGTCTTCAATAGCAATAACAGGCAACCCTAAGATCATAGTATTGCAAAGAGTTGAGTCACCATCAATAAATGCTCTTACGCGATAGTCTCCACTACTTCTTAATGCCATCGCCAATTGTCGACCGCCAGAACCTGCACCATAAATGAGAACCTCTTTACTCTGCGTTGAATAACTTTGAGCAATCAAAGATCGAACGATAACACGGGGTCCCCCACAGAAAAGAGCAAGAAATGCACCATAGATGATAGGAACAGTTCTAGGAAACGGGTCACTCATGTAGAAGCTAAGGGCGGCTACAAGTGTGGCAGAAATTACAGCCCCGGCAGTCACGACAAATAAAGCTTGAAAAGTGAGATAACGGAGAACGGCTCTATAGAGCCCTAATCGAGCAAATACAGCAATGGTGACTATTGTCACTGCAATTTGAATCCCCCAGACAGCAGGATAAGTGAAATAATTGGTTTCTCCAGAACGAACTAAGATTGCCAAATGAAAAGCCATGAAGATCAACATAATATCAATCAGGACACTGACAATTCTTTTATTAGTCCGCGAAAGTTGCCATATAAATTGTAGACGTTGCATAATAATTCTTGTACGTGGTTTTATTGGAGATTGCATGCTTTAGTTTAACACGAAAACAGAACCCTCAACGGAATAGATGCCGATACGACTTTGTGAAAGACAAATGCAATAAAATGCGAAAGAGCGACTATTGCCGCTCCACCAGAGTACTTTCTACTTTACTGCATCACCAGAACCACTTCCTGTTGCTGTCATCATTATGTACTTAAAGTAATCTTTCAATGTTAACGTATCGATCATTTCTTTATCAGTTTTTGCTAATAAACCTGGTGTAGACATATCGATATTTTGGACTTGAGCTAGTCCAGTGATCCCCGGTAACACATCATAAACACCAAGCGCGTCGCGTTCAATGATCAGTTCGTGCTGGTTAAACAAGTTTGGACGAGGTCCCACAAGACTCATTTCCCCTTTCAAAACATTAATGAGTTGCGGTAATTCATCAATCTTTGTCTTACGCAGAAAAGAACCAAGCTTAGTAATAGATGCGTTACTCGCTAAATGACTCGCTACCGATTGAGTATCTACCGACATCGTACGAAACTTAACCAACTTAAATGGTTTTTTATTGCGCCCAACGCGCTCTTGCACAAAAATCGGGGATCCTGTGTCAAACAAACCAATAATGATAACGATAAGAAGTACCGGCCATAAAAAAAGCAACCCAAAAAAGCTGCAAAAAAATCAATAAAACGAATCATTGTTTATTCAGTTCCTATTTACGTAACATGGCCATGGAATCCTTCATAGAATATGGAGGTGTCCAGTTTAATATATCTTTAAGATTAGAGGAATCAACCTCTAAATTTCCGAACAATTGTTCAATCATTGTTGACTTTCCAGTCACGAGTCCCGCAAAGCGCATAAGACCAATAGGGATTGGTATTTGAAATACTTTTTTCCCTTGTCCGGATGCAATAGCGTTAACAAAGTCTCTTATCGAGACTGAATTGTTCTCACTTGCTAAAAATATATTGCCGGGTGCATTTTTGTGTTTAGCACACACAATTAAAAGGTCAACCAAATTGTTAACTGATATAAAATCCCTACGATTATTAGCTAAGCCAAATGGCAGGAAGGGGATACTATTAACCAGTTTCGTAAGCATACCAAAATTACCAGGGGCATTAGGACCATAGACCAAAGTAGGTCGGACAATCACTACTTCCAAACCTGTTTGCTTAGATATATCCCAAAGTCCTAATTCCGCCTCGTGCTTTGATTGTGCATAAGAGTTGTGAGGGTTAGCAACGTCACTAGGCAAAAAAACACTATCGTGAGAGTTAGTCCCATTCACACCAATTGAACTGACAAAAACAAGGCGCTTAACACCAGCCTCTGCCGCTTTTAAAGCTAGTCGTAATGTCCCATCTGTATTTACAGCTCGATATTCAGCATCCGTATATGATTTATTGTGTGCTAGCCCGGCTAAATGAATAATGGCATCAACACCCTCAAAACAGTTACTCCAATCCGTTGATGCATCTATAGTCGGAACCGTATAACTATCAGCAAAGGAATGATGTTCACCCGCACGAATAACACAACGAAAGTTTTGGTTTAATTGAGTAAGTTTTTGACCAACAAAGCCTGTTGCTCCTGTAACTAACAGCATTTAATCGCTCCGTTTTTTTATAGCATTCATGACATAACTAAAGTAGCAATAAAATCGCTTTGCATAAGACAACTGTTTTATTGACATATAAACCTTAAAAGTTACATATAACATCTTCCATTTATTACTACTAACACTGCCAGTTCTCACTCTATATTTTACTAAAGGAAGATTTAAGCCTGATGACTTGTATCCACGACCAAGCAATGTAATCCATAACTTTAGATCTTGCCTTGCTCTTAATTCTGGGAATATAATTTTATCTTTTACTTTATACCTATTAATAATAGCAGTAGAAGTTCCAATTTCTGTTTTTTTTAAATTATGAATCAAATCAACACTATTAGCCACATTAACTCGACCTCGTCGCTCAGAACCACTTTCATCAATGAAAGAAAATGAGGTATGACATATTTCGGAGTCAGTCTCAGTTAAATAATTAACCTGTTTTTCTAATTTATCAGCATTCCAAATATCGTCTGAATCAAGAAATGCTAAGTATTGCCCTCTTGCTTGCTCGATACCAATATTCCTACTAACGCCTGCCCCTGAATTTACATCCATAAATAATATACGAACTCTTGAGTCTTGACCTTTAATTTTTTCAAGAAGATTCCTGGTATTATCTTTAGAACAATCATCAACAATTATTAATTCCCAATTAGGATAGGTTTGCGCTAAAACACTAACAACTGTTTCCTCTATATACTTTTCAGAGTTATATGTCGGTGTAACAATAGACACAAGACCACTTTTAAAATCCATAATAATTACACCTAAACTAACAATATGTTTTTCCAATGGTACCCTTAACGCTCAGACTGTAGTTTGACAAGCTACCAGGAATAAAGATTGATTTACCTTTAGTGATCTTTACACTTTTTCCATTGCTAGTTATCTCAGCAACACCATTAATACAAAGCAATATCTCAGGAGATTTTATATTAAAAAAGTAATTACCATCTTTAATTACTTCAAATTTAAAATCTTTTACAGGAACTGGGTAAACTTTTCGATTCGTCCGGTTATCAAGTGGTTTCAAAATCAAGCTTTCAAAAGAAATAGGTTTAAACTGTGTATTTTTTACTAACTCTTCAACATCAATATACTTGGGTGTTAAACCTGCTCTCAAAACATTATCAGAGTTAGCCATGACTTCCACCCCTAATCCATGTATATAGGCATGAGGGGTTTCAGCATACAAGAACATAGCCTCACCAGGTTGCAACTCAATAACATTTAAAAATAACGGAGCAAACAAACCAACATCTTCAGGGTAAAGATGAGAAAAACGAGAGATAAGCAATGAAGCTTGGTATGCAAAATGGTCTTTATCTATCGCTTTTAACGCGTTTAGAAGCTGACTAATTGCCTGCGCTTTAAGCTCCCCTTTTAACGTAAGAATGGCAGTAAAAAACTCAGCAAGAGTTAATGGGGTGGGATCTTGTTTAAAAGGTTGAAAAACATCTTCTAGAACTGGAAGATCAATAGAATCAAAGTTGGCAATAATCTGTGCAAACTCTCGAAAACCATTCATAGCTATATAAGGAGTGAGAGCATACACAAGCTCAGGCTTGTGATTTGCATCCTTATAATTGCGATTTGCTGCATCTAGAGGTATCCCTTGCTCATTCTCTTTAGCAAAGCCTAATTCGGCAGCTTTTTTCGATGGATGAACTTGTATGGATAGCGGCTCTTCTGCTGCGAGAACTTTCATAAGAAAAGGAAGCGATGAGAAATTCTCCTTGGTTTCCTTCCCTAGCCAATAGTCTGGGTTACTGGCAATAACATCGCATAAAGATACATCAACACCAACTTGAGAAATACTAGAGCTAGCGGAGGGATGAGCTCCCATCCATATTTCAGCTTGGTGCTCTAAATTTGAATTATCGATAGCAAAGTAGTCTCGAATCGCAGTACGACTTCCCCAAGGAAAGTTCTTTACTGGGTTATTTAAAGTGTAAATCATAAAACTGACGCTCAGAAAGACAGAGCTATGCTTCAGCACATAGCTCCATTATTGGTTGCCCATAAATACTCAGTGCTCAAAAGCTAAACTAACCTGATATTCCCTAACACTTTATCAACCAAAGCAATAGCATCTTCCATTCGTTCAGCTTCCGCATAACAACGAAGCTCAGGGGCATTACCAGACGGACGTAAATGGATGATTGTAGCATTAGATAACTCTAATCTTAATCCGTCAGTATTATCAATACTAACAGCATTAACCTCTGACAACCTTAGAGAATCTAGTAGCCGTTTAGCGTTTTGACGACCACTTTCCAATATCGATAAACTCTTTTCAGTTGCAAAGTTTTGAATACGGTCACTATGCGTAAAGCGCTGTGGGAGGTCGCTTACCAAGCTTTTGATTGATGATGTTTTCGCTAAAGAAAGCAACATAAGCGCAGGTAAAACAGCATCTCGGGTTGGCAATGCTTTTAGAGATTTCCCATTCACCAAAACATCACTTCCGAGCAAATACCCCCGTTAGCTTCAAACCCTGCAATTCTTTTATAAGTTTTTGCTAATTCGGAAAATTCAGCGATAACATAAGGAGAGCCAATCCGTGTTTTAGACACGGCTTCAAATTCAGGAGAATCTGCGATAATAGTGTTGCAACTAACAGGTACAGCCAGTGCTTCGATTTGAAGCGCTTTTGAGCAAAGCAAGCCTAGGATATCACCTCTCAACCATTCGCCGTTCTCATCAGCAACTAATGGGCGATCCCCGTCTCCATCAGTCGAAAATATAAAATCCAAACTATATTGTTTCGACCAACTAAGTGCTTTTTCCTTATCAGATTCAGCCACAGCTTCGGTATCAATTGGAACAAACTCATCAGTACGCTCCAATGAAATAACTTCAGCCCCAAGCGATTCAAAGAGTCCTTGGTAAATATCTCTACCTGCACTTGAGTGCTCATAAATACCTATTCGTTTTCCTTTAAGCATATCAGCGTCAAAAAGGCAGGTATAGCGTTCAATATACTGGTTTGCAGCCTTTGCATCTGCAACGAGTTCTGACAGTTGAGTAGGAGGTCGAAACTCAACACTTGAGTTAAGTATACTCTGCTCATCAGTTTTTGTGATTTCACCGTCAGGGCGATAAAACTTTAAACCATTTCGGTCAAAAGGAATGTGGCTACCAGTAACCATTATGCAAGGAATTGAATCTTGCATTGCAGAAAACGCTAATGCCGGAGTTGGAATTACACCGTAATAAGAAACGTCATAACCTCTGGATTTAATAGCCTCAATACACGATTGAGCCATAGCATAACTGCTAGGACGGTTATCAATTGCAACTGCCACTTTGGCAAAATCGAAATCGTTCGCTACTGTAGTCAAGAACGCATGAGAGAATGCCGCGCAAACCTCTGGAGTAAAGTGTTCAACTAGACCTCTAGCACCGCTTGTACCAAACTGAATTCCCGACTCCGCAATGACTTTTGACGTTATCAACATAAATAAATCCTTAATTAAACCTTTTAGTAACCTTTATTCTTAGAGTGGCTACGTACAATATCATCTTCTAAAAGATAACCACCTGTTCTAACCTCAATAATTTCTAAAGGTAATTTACCAGGATTCTCAAAACAGTGTTCTGTTCCAACTGGAATATAGATTGATTCATTCTCTGCGACAATGTGTTTTTCTGTGCCTCGATATACCGTAGCAGTACCGGACACAACTACCCAATGCTCAGCTCGATGGTAATGCAATTGCATCGTCGTTTTTTGACCAGGCTTAACTACCACTTTCTTAACATGATATCGCTCGCCGTCTGCAATATGGTCATGCACCCCCCAAGGTCGGTAAACTTCACGGTGACTCTGAAACTCGCTCCGTTTCTTCTCCTTTAAGCTAGCGACAATGTTTTTTACATCTTGAACGTTGTCTCGATTAGCAACCAGTAAAGCATCCTTAGTATCAACAATAACTAAATCTTTCACTCCAACAGTAGCGACTAATCGGTTGGGAGAATTAACGTAGCAGCGATGAGAGTTGTCAACGATAACATCACCACGAATAACGTTGTCGTGTTCGTCGTGCTCACCAACTTCCCATAAAGAAGACCATGCTCCAACATCACTCCAACCTGCATCTAAGGGGCAAACCACTGCATCCTTTGTTTTCTCCATAACAGCATAGTCAATTGACTCATCGGGACATTTACTAAAAGCGTCTTCATCAAGTCGAATAAAATCTAGATCATTATGAGCACTAGAATAAGCGTTTTTAACTGCATTAAAAATATCCGGACGGAACTTTTCTAGCTCGTTTAAATAACGAGAAGCAGTAAACATAAACATACCACTATTCCAATAGTATCCTCCATCTTTTAAATACTGTTCTGCAACTAACAAATTGGGTTTCTCCACAAAAGTATCGACAGAGAAAGCTTCATGCAAAGGCAACTTACTACCGCTACGGATATAGCCATATCCGGTTTCTGGCTTAGACGGGACGATACCGAAAGTAACAAGTTTACCACTTTCAGCCAGCGGTATTGCTTTCTCAACCGCATGGCGGAAAACATTTTCTTGTCTAATAAGATGGTCAGCTGCTAAAACAAGCAGTATCGGATTTTTCGAATTTCTAACAGCATGCAAAGCTGCTAGAGCAACAGCTGGTGCTGTATTTTTACCAAAAGGCTCAAGAATGATGCCTGAATGCTCTAACCCACCAGAACGTAATTGCTCTGCGACTAAAAATCGATGCTCCTCATTACAAATTAAGGATACAGGCTCGTGATCGACCCCCTTTAGTCGAAGAATAGTGTCTTGAAGCATTGAATTATCGCTAGTAAGCGATAGAAATTGTTTTGGATAGTGGGTGCGAGACATAGGCCAGAGGCGAGTTCCTGCACCTCCTGCCATAATAACTGGTAGAATGGTAGTCATTTAATTCACCTAGAGTATTAATAGTAAATTAATACGTAAATGTTTATTATTAATACGTAAATATTTATTGTTGATGAAGCCAAAATTTAAGCTTACCTTCAAAATTCTGAATTAAAAACTCTTCTCTTTGAGAATTGAAATCTACAGAGTGTAATAAATTTAAATCAAATTTGTTGATGGCATCCGACATTTCTTCAACTGTATCAAACTCAAAAAATAAAGGATAGTTTTTAAGAAGGGAAGATACAGCTCTATTTCTTAAAGAAAAAACAGCTTTCCCATAAATTATTGCATCCAAAGCAGTCGCGGACGCTGTCAGTTTATAATCATCTTCACTGAAGAAGTAAATAAAGCTATCTACGATATCAACCTCAGAAACAAACTGTTCTTCAGTATATATATCATTCCATAATGTAAACGTAATATTATCTTTTTTAATTATTTTAAAGTCTGGTTTAGCTCTACCTATAACATGAGCATGGACAGAATCCCCCATTTTTAGATCATATATTTTATTGCAATTTTTCGCATCATTTCGAATTAAACCGACCATAGCAATATGATGTTTCAAGTCAATATTTTCCCTCTTTGGCTTTAAGTCTAATAAAGATGCTTTTGGAATAGGGTGAGGGATAGAAGATACGTTAGAAAAACCTAACTGCTGTAGGTTTTCCTTTATATGCTCACCTAGAACCAATATATTAAAGACTTTTGAATCATGCATAGACTTAAAAGACTTTATAAATATACCTCCAAATCTTCTTCTTTCACTAGGCTCTTTAACCAAAGACTCTAACTGGCTATGAAAAATAACAGAAACATGTATAAATGATAAGAACTTAAGAAATGAAAGAAGATAGGTCTGTATATTACTTGTGCCTAAAACTACCAACTTCCTTTTACTTAAAATTATATATGGCAATAATAATAAAAGCCTAATAGACTTTACGATTTCTCTATTAAAAAGCCTAGTCACCGGACTCTTACAAAACGTATCTTTGATAAAAAATTTAAAAACCTTGTGATTACTCTTTATATATTTTGAGTGAGTTTCATTCAATAAATATGCCACATCACTATTACTTTCAAAGTAATCAATAAAAGACTCAACAAACATAGAATGCTCACTAGAGTGAGCGTATATATCACAAACAAAAAACTTGGTCACGAAAAACCCCTGATCAATTATTAATCAATTACTTGTATAATATGATTTGCTCTCTCTTTCCAGAGAAAGAACTATCTAAAGATATATAAGCATTATTAAGCGATACCCTGGGATGAAGATCCACTCGGTTAACACCACGAAACCTCATTGGACTTCTTAACTTAAGGATTTGTTTAACATCGAATTTATGACCATTTTCAACAACTTCAAATAACGTTTGGAATCTTTTTTTATCTGGATACGTGTCCGTGTAAAACTTATTTTCACTAATAACCGTTGGATGACCATCTTTATTTAGTAGAGGGGATTTTACTGTTAGGACACCATCATTTTTGGTCGAAAATATAGAGTACTTGTACTTGTCGCAACTTTTCAAATTTGAGAATGCAAGTATCTTTTCGTCGCCGATCCAATCTAAATGAGAAACCATACCACCAGTTGGCAACCTTTTGATAGAACTACTTTTTAGATCGACCACATACAGTTGGGATGTATTTCTTAGCAGGTTTGAACTACGGAATAAAAAATACATTTTATTAGAAGAAGGGTTAAAATTCGTATGTGAAAAATAAACAAAACCATCGTCTAAAATTCCATAAGGAGCCAAGTCCGGTGAATTATAAAAGAAATCAATAGGAATTTTCAGCACAGTTTTGTCTTTTAAAATGTCGTATACTTTCAGAGTTTTATCTAATTTATCATTATTCTTTTTATATTTGGAAAAACAATAACCATAACCTTGTAATCCGTTTCCAAAGGTTTCAAAACAAAGCATAGATATAAATCTACGGTCTTTAGAAATGGAAAAGAAATGACCAGGGATAGTGCGTAAAATCCTCCCTTTCAAATCACAAATTACCGTTTTATTATCACCATCGATAATATCATTATAAATGATACTCTCTTCATCAAACCAAGTCACTAGAGAGCCTTGTTGGTTATTATAACAACGAGTAGTGTTGACAAACCAAGATTTGCTAGTCGATAAATCCGTTATGTATATGTCAGCCCTTTCAGCAATACCATTTTTCAGCCCCAATATATTTCGATGTGAAATAACCAGACCAGATGAGTTAACTGAAGGACGATCATGAAACCCAAAATGACCTTCAACTATTTTCATTTTCCATTTTGGATCAAGAATTATTTTTCTTTCAAAGAAACTAAAAAAATAAAACACAGACTGATATATAATCAATAAAACGTCTTTTACTATTCTATTATTCTTGACTTTATCATAAACAATTCGTTCAATATTCACATAAGCCTCATTGATTAGTATGAGCAGTATTAAATATAAGAAAGAAACAAAAAGAATAGCTTCATGTTTTATTTCTTTCTTAATAAACTTATTTATCCTATTTTTTCTCTTTTAATTTATCTTGAACATAATCTAAAGACATTAAAACTTCACAAACTTCATCTATATTTAACTGTTTTGTATTGTGTGATGTATAGTCCTCAATATTATTTAAATCTGGCTGACCATCAACAATATATTTATCGTAATTTAAGCTTCGATTATCAGCAGGAATCCTATAAAATCGCCCTTCGTCTGTTGCTTTACACAACTCTTCGCGAGAAACCAATGTCTCATAGAGTTTTTCGCCATGACGTGTACCTATAGTTTTAATTGAGATGTTTTCATTAAATACAATACCGAGTGCTCGACTCAAATCATTAATAGTACATGCCGGGGCTTTTTGTACAAAAATATCCCCTTGGGTACCGTGAGCAAAAGCATGCAACACTAAGTCCACCGATTCAGCCAAAGACATTAAAAATCTTGTCATATTCCCATCAGTTAGTGTTAGTGCCTCGCCGGATAATAGCTTTTCGATAAATAATGGAATGACAGAGCCACGCGATGCCATAACATTTCCGTACCTTGTCGCACACAATACAGTTTGATCTTCAGAAGCATTACGAGCTTTAGCGACCAAAACTTTCTCTGCCATAGATTTCGATATACCCATGGCGTTAATAGGATAAACTGCTTTATCTGTGCTTAACAAAATTAATTTTTTAACCTTGTTGTTTACTGCAGCATTAATAACATTTTCGGTGCCTATCACATTTGTTTTTACCGCCTCCATAGGATAGAATTCGCATGAAGGAACCTGTTTCAATGCAGCTGCGTGGAATACATAATCCACCCCTTGCATAGCATTTGAAACTGAGTCTATATCTCTAACGTCACCTAAAACAAATTTCAACTTAGCATTATTATAAGCTAGTCTCATATCTTCTTGTTTTTTTTCATCTCGGCTAAAGATTACTATCTGCTTCACATTTGTTTCTAAAAATCGGTCAAGAACCGCATTGCCAAACGAACCAGTACCGCCCGTAATCATCAGTGTTTTATTTTCAAACATTTATTCACCTAACTGTTGTGACACTTTATTAATTGTCTTTGCAACAAACTCTATTTCTTCTTTAGACAACCACCAACCACACGGTATGGCGAGGACTCTTTTATAAAAATCGTCAGTATTCTCTAGATCATTTCCTTCAGGGAAAGCACTATAGTAGTGGTTGTTAATATGCATACTAGATGCTTCTATACCATTTTGTCTAAGGTTAGAAATAAATTCACGCTTAAAACTCTTATCAACTAAGATTAAAAAATTCCAACATATTGATAAGTTTGAATGGTTATAGTTGTGTACTAGATCTATATATATATTATCTCTAAGTAAGTTCTTCAATAACTCTACATTTTCCCTTAATTTTTCTAATTTATTATCTACAAGTTTAAGAGATTCATATGCCATCGCATTAGAAATGTTGGAGTTAACAGCATTGACGCCGACTGACTCTATGTCGCATAAAGGGTTTATCTCGCCTAATTTATCTCGAAACCCCTTATTGGGGATGCCTAGTCGCTTTAACGCATCAACTTTTTTTGCATCTAGTTCTGAGTGACAAACCAAAACCCCCATCAATACCACTCACTATGCGGTTCGGGTACAACGAATAGACCGTATATTCGGACCTATTACATAAATAACTATCATTTACCTTGGAAAACAACAACGCGTTGGAATCCTCAATAACAATAACATTATGCTTATTGCAAATACTTCTAATACTTTCTGTATCATCAACATATCCAGATATATGGTAGTTAATTAACACTTTAGGTTTGGTTTCTATTATTTTTTTCTCTAGATCATCTAAGTCTATATCTGTACTATTTGGTTTCAAGTCAACCCAAACGATTGAGGCTCCATTGTTCAATATTGGAGATGTAGTATTTAAACAAGAAAATGATTTACAAATAACTTTATCATGTTGGTTAATGCCAATAACTTTCAATAAAACATCAAGACAAGAATAATAGTTATTCAATATTGAGATATTTCTTGCACCCAATACAGAACCGATTTCTTTTTTTAGTTTATCTTCAAACTTCCCTGAGACTATATCACCAGAAGAGCATAGATTCTCTATGGTTTTAATAATTTCTTCGTTGACGTTTGCGTTATACAATCGAAGCACTTTCCACACCTTCAATTACACTATTAACAATTTTATTCCTATCAGCCTTACTCAACCACCAACCACATGGAATATGTAACATTCTGTCATAAAAATCACATGTTTCATCCAAATTACGCTCATTTTTGAATATGGAATGCTTATGATTTAATTTATGTAATTTAGAAGCGCAAATACCTCTATCAATTAAGTAACTTTCAAGGTAACTCGCTTGCTCTTTGTTTTCTAATATTAGAGTATATAACCAATAGGATGGTTGTGTATTACTATCGACTTTAGCAAATATATCTAATCCATGTTTTTCAAATTGTTCATTATAATAGTTTCCATTTTCTATATGGCTATTAATCCTATCATCTATATAATCCAACTGAATTATGCCAATAGAAGCAAACACATTTTGATAGTTATACTTATAACCAATTTCTTTTACATTGAGTTTGGTTCTGTCTTCTTCTTTCGACATCCCAAACCATCTAAATTTTTTACCTTTTATATAGTCAGATTCTGAGTTACAAACAAGGAATCCACCATCAACAGTAGTAAAATGCTTTATTGCTTGAAATGAAAATATTGCATAATCGCCAAAGTTACCAACGGGTATATTGTTAACAGTAGAGCCTAATGCATGGGCACAATCTTCAATTAATTTAATTCCATTCTTATTACAAATTTCCCTTATGTTCAAAATATCGACTGGATACCCAGCATAATGTACAACTAAAATAGCTTTAGTTTTCTCATTAATTGAATTTAGTATTGAATCAACTGATATGTTCCCAGTCTTTTTTTCTACGTCACAAAAAACTGGTTTAGCACCAACATACTTAATAGCCAAGTTTGTGGGCTCCGCAGTCAAACTAGTAGTGATGACCTCGTCACCTTGTTGTACCCCAGATAAAGTAAGAGCCGCATGTAAAGCTGCTGTCCCGCTACTCATAGCCATCGACGTCTTAGGCAATTGGTATTTAGAAATGAATTTTTCTTCAAATTGATAAACAGCCTCACCTTCATTTATTGGTTTTCCGCTATAAAGCACATCCTCTAAAACAGGCATTAAAACTTCTTTTGGGGGCATACCGACTTTTACTAATGGTATCATTTAAACTTCCTTATAGAGAGAGTTGTAATATACGCTCTTATCTTCATCTACGTTTATAAAAATTTTTTGACCAAATTTTTTACTTGTCGTTAGATAAATCTTCTTTCCAAATTCATCAATGTAGTAAGCAGGTTCAAAAAGGTTATTAAAATCAAACGCTCTAACAAAATCATATACTTCTAAACTTGTTTTGTTATCAAGTTCTATCTCTCTACTTAATCCGTTTCTAAGTTGTATAGGGTTATTTTCTGAGGGTTTACAGGTTGGTAGTTTTGCTTTTAGTACTCGAGGTAACCACTCTTCTAACAATTCGCGACCAATTTTTTCAGTTTTTTCAAATAAAGTCCAAGACGTATCGCTCTCGTCAATATCGCATGCAAGGGACGCAATAACAGGACCAGTATCCAAGCCGTCATCAGTATAATGCAAACACGTTCCATGATGCCAAATACCACTCTTTCTAGCATTTAATATTGCATGACTCGTCATATCCCGCCCTCTTAAGTATAAGTTATGAGAGTGATGTAGATTTATAAATCCAAGTTTTGGTCTATTGATTGTTTCACTATCAATTATTTTCCAGTAATTAATTGATACACCCAAGTCAAAATCAATAGACTTTAAATCCTCAAGATCCACCTGAGGAAATTTATGTCCTAAGTCATCAGGGTCTTGATCCCACCACGCCGTATCATGCTTTTCTTTCGTAATTACCGCTACGATTTCAACATCATCATAGCTATGAAGGAGCTCAAGCGCATACTTACCCAGGGGCCTAGACCCCAAAAAAGCCACTCTAACATTATTTTTCATTTAATAATCTCACTAGTTATTTTTTAATTTCATGTAAGCGGTAAAAGCCAGGTGTACATGAAATAAGTATTAAGAAAACGGCAAAGCTACCATATTGATTGTTGAAGTATATTGAAAGTAAGAATGGAAATACGGCCAAGTAAGTATATTTACATTTTATTCTTTTTAAATAGTATACAACCAAAAAACTCATAAACAACATGCCAGAAAAACCGTGAAGAAGGGGCAATACAGCAAAAAAATCATGAGCAGAGTGATACCTTCCACTGTTTAACTCTAATTCACTGAAAGCACTAGATAAGTCCATGCCGGAAAAATATCCGTATATATCCTCATACCATCCACCATATCCTTGGCCAAATAAAAAACTAACTATATCTTGACTATTTTTTTGCATTATTAAATAAAATTCTATTATTCTTACTCGTGGAGACATCGGCATTATATTTATAAGAGTCATATCGAAATTAAAAACAAACTTCAACAAAAGCCAAACTGACTCCAATTTATATAGCAATAGTCCGTTAAAAGAATGTATATCATCGTAAGAAACGAACTGGGACATACCAAATATTAGCATTGGAATGGTCATTATTATAAAAATTGTTTTTAGGCTAACTTGGGATAAAAAAGAAACCATAATAGTGAAAGCAATAATTATAATTCCTTTTCCTCCTGTTGCACCAGTTGCTGCTAGTATGAAACAGCAAATAATAGATACTATCTCTAGAAAATTCCAGTTTTTATAACGAATTTGCTTATATATCAATATAGGAGAGAAATATGCCACCTCAATCATGCCTGGTATAGATGAGCTTCCATAAACGGTTGAAAAACCGATTAAGTATACAAAAACAGATGCGATGGGTGCGACGACTAGAAGCACATAAGATAGCCTAATGAGTTCATTATAGCTTTTAGACATGCATACTAAAATAATAGTTAATATTAGCACTGATATATATACAAAGTATGTTAACATTTTCTGAAAAGAATAATCATCAAACGCAAAACCATACAGTGAAAAGATCGTTCCGACTATAAAGAAAAAGATAAAAGATAAACCAATGGTTTTTGTTCGGCTAAAAACGTTATTCGTCCTCGCTTTAAAATACCATACATGAGTACCAATATCATCATCAATTGACTCAAAGCTAGCGGGCCAATTAACTTTAATCGAGAATAGTTATATAAACCACCTTCAGAATCTCCTGGGCTAGTCAATTGTGAATAAGGGACTGCTAATGTTGTAAAGACGAAAAAAATGAAAAAATAGTATCTTTTCATAGTCTCGTTGTTTAGCCATTAGATAAAGCATAAACATCGCTTGTGGCAATGTAAGAATAACTGCATATATAGTTTCATGAAGAGCTAGATTCGCAGATATCAATAAAAATGAAAAGAAATGTAGTTTATATTTTGATGTAATCATTTCAATTTATCAGGTAATGTATCTAAGGTTTCTACAGAAACATTATAAGGCAATAACTTTAACTTATACTTAGACTTACTAACAATTTGCCCTATTATCTTTTTGATAACTTTCAAAAATAACGTTAAATGTGACGTCAAGCCACTATGTTTATAACCATCTAACCAAAATCTTTTCAAATGAGGTTCATAACTAAATAGTGCAGCATACATTTCATAGAAATCTAAAGGATATCTTTCGCCAAAAGCTTCGTGTACTTCTATTGAAGTTTGAGGATATATTGTTCTCTCACTCCATAGTCTAGGAATTTTTGGATACCACCTCTTTGAGATATTATCCCGAAGCCAAGGCATTTCTTCTATTTTTGCAAAGTGCTTTTTGCTAGCAGTCATACCGCCACCGGAACCTTTACTACCTCCATAGATAGTTAATGGCCAACTTACAAAATGAAATTCATCAATAATTAGCGAAATAGATATAGACAAGGATATATCCGGACATGAACCAACGACATAATTTCCCGTACTTTCTTTAACTTTTTCTAAAACACTCCTCTTGGTGATCCCATGATAAACTCTAGGTAAACCTCCAATAGAAACCCCTCCCCGTCTATAGAATTTTTCCAATTCACATTTGCTATTCTTAGACTTTAAAACCATTGACTTGTCTTTGGGAAGCCACAACTTCTCTTTGTCATGATAAAAGTTAGTTTTGTAAAACTCGACAGTATTCCACCAATAGTAGCCAGCTTCGTAAGTTAAATTTTCTAAACTATGCTTTTCCATTAATTCAACAGCATCAACAACTTTAGGTGAAACAAAGTCATCATCACCGATAAACAAAATGTATTTCCCAGAAGAATTTTCAATTGCAAGTTCTGTATTATCTGAAATAGGCATTGATTTAAAAGTGTAAAAATACTTTACTCTACTATCATTCAGAATTTTAGAACTCAAATCTTCTTTAATTTCAGAATTATCTTGGATTACAATTTCATAATTACCATCGATATTATCAATGATATTTTCAACAACAGGAATCAGTGTATGATATCGATTTTTAGTTGGAATAACGATAGATAAAAGCATATTTAGAACCAATAACGTAAATTATAAATATAAAAAATAGACCAATAAGTGGAGAAATGATGACTTTTAACATCCAATTAAAATCAAACATAAAGTAGTTAGTCATTTCAAAGGAAAGTATCATAATGGTTATTATCATTATGCTTGACACTGTTTTAATAAAAAATAGATGAGCGCCTTCGAACTTAAGACCAATAACCAAAGTCAAAGCTAAAAAATAAATAAGATTAACAAAAAGCCAATTATATGCCGGAGCCAATACTCCGTATAATGGAATTGAGTAGTATAATACCATTGGCGTTAGAAATACGAAGACAAAGCCTAATATTACATTCGCTTTATTGTATCCATTTGCCAAACCCAAATGGTAAGGTAAAAGTTGCATACATAAGAAAAATGCGCCAGCACTCATAATCGGTATAATTTTTGAAGTTTCTTTCGCTAGTTTTATATCTTGGGTCCAAAGAAAAATGACTTGATAAGAATAATAATATAGAGTCAATAGCAAACTTATAGAGATGAAAGATATTAGTATGTTTAAATATGTATATATCTTTCTCATTTCCCGATACTTATTATTTTCACATAATTTTGTAATTCTTGGATAAAATGTAGTAACGACAGGAAGACATACACTATATAAGAGTAAGGCAACAGAACTTGAAATACTATAGATACTCAAAGATTCCATACCAATGAAATGTGATATCATAAATTTATCAAGCTGCATCGTTATAGCAGAAATAATAGATACGACAAATAACCCACCAGCAAATCTTTTTATTTTCATGAGATAACTCAAATCAAACCTATATTCTTTTCTATTTCCAACCTCTTGCCAAAAACTCAACCTAATAAGAAAAAAGTATAATATAGATAGGATCATTTGATATACAAAGAATATAACCAAATCGGTAGTTATACAAAATATACCTATCGGAACAATAAGTCTTAAAACACTGTATATAATAGTAAAGACATTAGCTTTAACATGTTTTTCCATCCCCATAAAGCCAGCTCTATACACTACAGTGCATAATTGAAAACAAGCGCTAATCATCATAAAAAGAAACATTAACTTATTATTATCATCTGAATAGTTAATAGAAAATGTTAACAACTTTACTGCACTATCCGAAAAGACATAAGCCATTGTTGATATAATTAATAGAATGGTAAAATATGTTAATTCTAATGTTCTTAAAGCATTTCCCATTTTTGAAATATGACTGACTCTTGCAACATCTCTTGCAAAAGAAGGCGACAAACCTGCATCAGCAATATTCACAGTAAGAATGATAGAAGTATATAGTGCGATAAGACCGTAATCATTTAAGTCGATAAATTTGAGATATATAGGAACTACTGCTAAGTTAGCGAAAATAGACCAAAATTTACCAGCAAGGTTTGCCACTATATTTTTTATATTTTTATTATTAAGCATTATATTGATGTATCATTACGTTTCATTATGATAAAGAATTTACTTTGTCAATTTATTGTACGAGTTATATACAAACACTAAAATAAACCCAAATATAATACCAACCATCACCCCTAATATACAAATTAGAGAGCGTCTTGGTTCATCTTTAATTTCAGGGACAACAGGCGGATCAATTACTTTAAAAACAAACTCCTCTTGAACTTCTGCTAACATTAGACTTTTGGTCTGCTCTTCTATTAGCTTATAGAATGTACTTTGCATCTCTGATATCGCTGTTTTTCTTAATTGATTATTCAAATACAATAAATTTTGTGACGAATCTTTTATTGCCCGTTCTCGCATCACATAATTTATATCTGCTATCAACCACTCTACCCATTGCTTCGCTATATACGGTGAATAGTACTTTATAGAGATAGTATATAAGTTAGTATCTTTGTTCTGACTTACTTTCAGTATGTCATCTACAAATACTTCGAATGCTTCTTGAGCCGTAGGCTTTGCTCCACGCAAACCTTTCGCCTCTCTCTGCCATTCATCTGTAATTGGCTTATAAATATCTTCGTTAACAATTAGTTTATTGGTCTCTATATCCCAGCCTTTTACAGCCATTATAGGTATAAGTAACTCATGCTTATTAATAAACTTTTCTATAAACTGTCGAGATTTAAGGACTTGAATTGCTAGTTCAGTTTGTGAAGAGTCTGCGCCTCCAATGTTAACTCCAGCAAGCGCAGCTAACCCTCCTAGTTGCCCAGCCGTTTTTGAAAGACCACCTCCGTTTGAACTTTCTGCAGGTGCCAACAAAGCGTCAGCTTTATATATATTCGGTAAATTCAGTGCGTAAAATGCGGCGCCTAAAGCAAATAAAAATGTTGTCGCGATAATGATCCACTTGCCTTTCCATAAGACTTTAAAAAGCTCTCGCAAGTCGATTTCATCATCAATTGGTTGTTGGGGATTTGGTGGGTATGGCAGATAGTTTGGATTGGGTTCTTTTTGTGGTTCCATTGGTCTTTAATCCTAAGCTCTGAGGTTCGTTATATTAGACTCAGAGATTGGTGAAATTTGATTGATTATTCTCCGACTTTCAAAACACAACCGCGCTGTGACAAGATTCTTAGTCTCGCTTCGGCTCGCTGGAATGACGGGCTACGGCTGAATAATGCCACTATTGGTGTTCAGAGTAGTATTTGCCGTTTTGATTAATAATGTTCATAAAACTGAGCTTATGTAACTTCAATCGTTACATAAGCTCTTACTATTATTGTATTTCTAATCTTGCTTTAAGCTGATTAGGATGACCTGTCGTTCGTTACTTCAACGCGTTGATCGCTACACCTGTTTGGTAAAGGATCTGCGTGGCAGCGGTCCAAGTGCTTAATGCATCACGGTAGTCAGTATCGATTGGCACGACAATGGTATCGCCCGCTTTTAGTTCTTCATGGTTATTACCGAACCAGTAACCTGACGTTGGTTTGTAAACCGAGCCGTCTGCGCGTACAACGAAGATACGGTCTTCATCTGCTTGTTTTTTCGCACCGCCGGCTTTGTTCAAGTAATCATCGACATCTAGTTTGTTATCCAGCAGATATGTAATTGGAACTTGAACTTCACCCATGATCGAAACCGTGTTGCGGAAGGTCGGTACAAATAGGAAATCACCATCTTCTAACATAAAGTCCGCAGAACGCTCGTCTTTAAGGATACGATTCAGCTGTACAACCATACGCCCAAGAGCTTTGCTGCGACTTGCTTCTTCAACAAACTTCAGTGTTTTATCTGGGTCAGAGATCACCGACCCCATATTACTGTCTGCACGGAAGGTTTTCTTGGCAGTTTCTGCTCGCATATCAGCAGCATATTGGTTTAATAGCTTTTGCTCTTGAAGACGTAAAGCCTCGCGAGTGAAGATAGCCCCTTGCGGATGTGCGAATTCGGTTAAACCACCAGCACGCTCTAACAGTTCACCTAAGGTTTCACCCTGACGGACGGTGTAAGTACCAGGGAAGCGGACTTCGCCTTGTAGCGTTACTGTGCTTTGTAGTTTGACGTTGGGCTTCTCCAGAATATTCAAACGGTCTCTGCCAACAATAATGGCATCGTCAGCAGCACTACCCTGAATGGCTTGGCGTAAATCAATACGCTCAACATCAATAGAAGCGCGCTCATCTTTACTGTTAATTACCGTACGAGCTAACTCTGCGTTGATGGTAAATGCGTTATAAGTTAAACCACCCGCTGCCTCGATTAAGGTAGAAATCGTCATACGTGGAGTTATTGGGTAACGCCCAGGATGTTTTACCTCACCGAAGACTTCCGCAATTTGCGGAGCCAAACCCAAACGCGATTGCTGTTGAAGTTGCAGCAATACAGGAGCAAGCAACGTACGACGCGTATTTTGTTTTAATGCTTCAAAATCGTCTTTAGTGATTTCTTTGCCACGGAACACGATCTTTGGTTGTTTTAAATCTTTTTCTAGTGGAGTGGCAGAAGAAACAGCCACTGATGAGCTCATGACTTCTTGCTCTTTCAATTGATCTTGTTGTGCTTGAAGTTGAGCTTGCTCCAATGTTTTCGCTTTGGTAACGGTTTCTTGATCCGCTAATGTATCTAAATCTTCATTATTAAAGCGGTTAAATACCAAGACTCGATCGCGAGAGTTGAGCTTCAAGTTATCTTTACTTTTTGGAGAAAGAATCGCGTTAGCAAGATTGACCTGATAAACCTCGATATCGCGTTGAGGGTTAATCTCACGTACAACAATGGCGTAGCTTACATCTGCCGTAGAATTAAATGAGGTATCAACGGATTGGAATAAGTCTGCAATATGTAGACCGCTCCTCCACTCTATAAAGCCCGGATGACGAACATCACCTTCAATTTGTACGTAACGGGTCAGCTCTTCATTTTTCTTAAGCACATTAACCGCATCACCATCTTTGACTTTAGTTTGTTGGTCATGTGACTGGCTAAAGTTCAGTGTTAATGCATCGCGAGCACCTTTAGCCGCATAACGCTTCACCTCGATTTGATCGCTATAAGCATTAGCCGTAAAACCGCCAGCCATTTGAATCGCTTGCTTATAGGTTTCACCTGGTTTGATTTCATAGATTGCAGGGCGGTTTACTTCACCATCGATTGAAATCGTGTTACCTAATGCACCGATGAAGACCACGTCTCCTGGTAGCAAGCGGATGTCATTACGCGCATCGCCTTTGAGTAGCAGGTCGTACATATCCAGTTTACGAATTACCTGACCATTGCGCTTAAGTTGCACGTTACGAAGGGCGCCACTCTCACTAAAGCCACCACTGTAATAAATAGCTTGAGAGACCGTAGTTAGGGCGCTCACCGTGTAAGCGCCAGGCTTGTAGGCATCACCCATCACAAAAACTTGCATGGTGCGCATTTCTCCCAACGAAATATCACTACGAACCCCGATCATTTGCTCTTTTACACGCTGGTTTAAAGAATCGCGCACGTCAGAGAATCTCATCCCCGCCACTTGAACAGGACCAAGAGAAGGGAAATTAATGATACCAGCGCGATTAACACGAAGACGATGCGTCGTGTTCTCTTTACCAAACAGTTGGATAACGATTTCATCACCAGCTCCTACCGTGTAGTCAGCCGGAACAGGCACATCACTGATTGGTGCAAACGTCGTCGGTGAACCTGCAAACAAATCTAAACCAAAACGCTTTAGACCTTGCTCGTCTTTTTCGGCGTCGTTTACTTTTGCTTCAGTCGCGCTGCTAGCAACCGGACGTTGTTCAATCACTTGAGGATTTTGGTAACTGCTTGGCTGAGACGAAGCGCCGGATGGAATAGAGATACCATACTTACTCGCCAGTGCTTGTTGCTGGTCAGCAGGTAAGTTCTGAAACATCTGAATTTGTTCTGGGGTTGGAGTCTGCGCATTAGTAAGCGGCGCAAATAGGCTTGCCAGAATGCAAGCACCTATCGAGAAATATCCTTTGAGCATGATAATTCGCTATTTAAAGTCAGGAGTTAAAAATCCTAGCCACAAAACTAGGCACTAGGTCTTTAATTAAAATCGGTGTTGAAAGCCAAGAGTAATTGCGTTCAAGCGAACCTGCTCTTCAGATGTGCTATCTACGAACTCAAAGACAACCGCATTCTGCTTGTCCAAAGCATAATGCATACCCAAGCCAAAGCTAAAGCCTTGATCTTTATTAGGGCCTACATTTTGTTGGTCAATCTGGGCACTCGAATAACCGGCAAGTCCGTAAAGTGCTACACGCTCAGAGACAGGCATATTCAACTTAATAAAACCACTCGCAAGACTATCTACTGCAAGTCCGCTATCTCGTTGAACAGAAGTTCCGTAACGTGCTTCAAAAGCGAGGTAATCATTGAAGAAGTAACCAGCTTGCGCTTGAAGAAGGAAAGGGTTTCCCTCGGTTACTGGAGAAGAGGAATGATGAAATTCAGCGTTAGAGTAACTTACTAACGCACCAGCATAAAAATCTGCTGAGGCAGAAAATGAGCACAAGCCTAAGCTGATTGCACTCAACGCCCCTAGCCATGGTCGTTTATTAATCACGTAAGTGTTCCTTGGGTGTCGACTGACCGCTGCACATTATGAACGACGCGCGCAGTGAATGTCTGTTAACTTTTGTCAATTTCGCTTGTGCATTTACACGCTACCGCCCGGCGGCATTACGCGTTAGCCACTGTTCGCTGATTCCCGATTCATTCGGTTTATTGATATAAATATTCTTTTTACGCCTCACTTTTGCGACTAACCGTTCAAAAAAACAATCTTTTATAAACGCAACACAAAAGCTGGCAAATTATGCATGTATTAGCGCAAAACGGCAAGGGGGCAAAAACGTCTCAGATTTCCGTTTATGGTTCGTAAATTCTCACGAATGAGAAAGACACTGGCTGTCAGCCGCTTAAAACAGAACACCACTACGGATGCATTGAACAAAAAATGTGAACGTTTGCGTAAACTCAGACGTGGCTTGAAGTAACGCAGCAAAAATAAGCATTTTGATTAAATACAACTATCAAACCTAAGCAATTCTCTATTCTCAGTCTTGCAACAATTTTTCTTTAACGTTAGGCAAATTCACATAGGAAACTGTTTACATGCTGATTGTTTTTTAACTAAAATAAACGATGGTATGTTCTAAACAGACCAAACATCGATGTTTTAAAATCTGAAATACAAGGATTAATAATGAAGAACACAGCTCTAGCTATTCTTATGGCTCTAAGCGCATCAACTGCATTTGCAGCTGAAGAAGCAGGTTCTGCTGGTGCCGCATCTGCGTCTGCCACTGGTACAACTGCAGTAGCGGTAGGTGCAGCAGCAGCAGTAACTGTAGTAGCGGTTGCAGCGTCAGATAGTGACTCAACTACAACTACGACTACTAGTGTTAAAAAATAAGCAAGCCTAGCTTGACTTATATATCGCCCTGATTTCTCAGGGCGATTTTATTTGTAATGAGGGAATGATGAACACCTTTCTATCGCTAAAATGGATGCGCTTACTTATTGCCCTACCTTTACTGAACTCAATCTTCGGCTGTACACAAAAATTTAATGACGTATCCGCGACAATCCAAGAAGCTTATGGCAACTACATCGATGTCGAGCTAACGCCAGAAGAAATTGAAGCAGTTCCTTATGCTAGTGCTTACTTAAAAATTGGTGACCAAAAACAGGTCTTCGTAGTGTTGGCCTTTGCTGAGCAAAACCCATTAACTGGCAATACCCAATTAAAGTGGGTAAGTGCAGACAAGGCAATGGTGGTAACAGAGAACGGTCATATTGTTAAAACTATTGGTTTGCAAACCACCAATCTAGCAGGCATTTATGGCAACGTTCCTGCCTACTCAGCACCCTCTGTGCAATATTCTCTTTCTTACGATTGGGCTGACAAATACCGTTATGGGTTCCCGGCTAAAGTCCAACGTTCTCGTCAAGGTAAAGAAACCGTCATAACCCCTATTTCATCTACCTCTACTGATGTTTATACCGAGGTTGTAACGTTTACTAGCTTAGAAAAAAGTGTGGAGAACCAATACTGGGTAAACGGTAAAGGAGAAGTAGTGAAAACACGTCAACACTTAGGTCCAAACATGGCGCCTGTTGAATTGACGATTCTGAAAGGGTACAGCAAATCATGAATAAGCGACTGCTATTTTTATTAAACCTAAGTTTAACGACAACGATTCTGGCAACACCTACTACCGTTCGAGCTCAAAATCACACCCCATCACCGCTCAATATAGAACTTGTCGGAACGGGCAAAGCATTGCAGTTCCAACAAGCGGCACGTTTAGAGAGCTTACTTAAGCATGTACAAGAACGACAAGTCGCCCTGCAATACCCTTTAGCTGTGACTCTATTTGATAATTCCGAGACAGCAGTACAAGGAAGTACTGCATTAAAGAATTCGGTGTTGAACCAAATGATTCAACATAATTTAGTTGCACACCCATTTTACAAGTTTATCCAACAAAGCCAGTTTGCACCTCGCGTCCTATCCGCCATTGATGTGGATCGCATCCGTCTAAATAAATTTGATAACCCTCTTATACAAGGTCAATTTGCGTTAAGTGCACCAAAACGTGAAGAAAAAGTGTTGTATGTGGGTAACTTGGAAAAAGTCTACGCGGTAGAAAACCAAGCGGGTATCGCTCTGTATGAACAGGTCGAGAATCTAGGTTCAAGTGACATTGGTGAGTTCGCCTATCCGCCAGTTCTGATTTACCCGGATGGCAGGATCGTTCATCCTCACCATGGCAGTTGGTTAACCACTCAATATTACTTACCACCACTTACCATGGTGTACATACCGTTTGATGAGTTCGAAACATCACAAATGGATAAAGATATTGTCGCTCTACTTGCACAACGTAAACCAACCTCATCGAAGAATTAAACATGAACCTGATCAGAACCAGTTTATCCCTTTCTTTAATGGGTCCAGCGTTGGTGTGGGCTCAAGACATGCCTTTCGAAGCACCACCATTGCAACCATCACAAATGGACTTTGGTGGTGTCGGCTTAATGCAGATGCCAACAGGTCGTATGGCACCTGAAGGCGAGTTTAACTTTGCTGTTACCGGCAGCGATGAGTACCTTTTTTACAATGTCACACTACAAGTGATGCCCTGGTTAGAAACGACTATTCGCTATACTAGAGTCAATGATGTTCTTTATAGTGAAGACCCAACGTTTTCTGGTGATACAAAATTTACGGATAAAGGTATCGACTTTAAAGTTAGACTTTTACAAGAATCAAGTTACCTACCGGAACTTTCTATTGGGGTGCGTGATTTTGCAGGTACCGGTCTTTTTGATGGTGAGTTTGTTGCTGCAACAAAACGTTATTCTAACCCAAACCTTGGTACCTTTGATTTCACTTTAGGTATGGGCTGGGGCTACTTAGGTACGCGCGACAACATCAGCAACCCAGCTTGTAAGCTGTCCGATAGTTTCTGTGAACGCCCTTCAGACTTTAAAGTTAATGGCGGTAGTGTTGATTTTGAACGCTGGTTCAAAGGTCCTGCTGCACTCTTTGGTGGTGTCGAGTATCAAACTTTGCACGCACCACTGCGATTTAAGCTTGAATACGACAGCAACGACTACAGTGAAGACTATCCTGTGGTACGTGGTAGTATAGACATGACACCTCATACGCCTTGGAACTTTGGTGTTCTGTATCGTTTAGGGCATATGGCCGATTTTCGTTTGAGCTACGAGCGCGGTGATACGTTAGTTGCAGGCGTAAGCCTTTACACAAACTTCAATGATATGCCGTCTTTCTGGCGTGATGCTCCAACTCCAGAAGTTGAAGACAAACAACCAGAGCAGTTATCTGATGTAGATTGGGAACGTGTTACCGAGGAGCTGGATAAGATTGCTGGCTACCAAAATACCCAACTCTATGTTGAAGACAATACCGTCTCGATTGTTGGCGAACAGAAAAAGTATCGTGATCGCAACGAAGCTCATGAAAAAGCGGCGGCAATCCTTTACAACGAAATGCCAAACAACATTGATACCTTTACTATTAATGAACGTAGTGGTGGATTAATCGGTGATCAAACGGCTATCTCGAAAGAGAAATACCGTGACTTTGCAGAAGTTAACTACATCACTCCTAGCATTGAAGACGCAACTTCAAAAGGAAATGAAAAACCACAAGGTAATCTTATCTACGACGGTTTTGAGCGTTTCGATTATGGCTTTTCCCCGCAACTGGTTCAAACACTGGGTGCTGCTGAAACATTTTACTTCTTTAGTGTGGGACTTAAAGGTGAAGCCTCTTATTGGCTGACAGATGACTTAGAAGTAGGCGGTGCTCTTTATTGGGATTGGTACAACAACTACGACAAGTTTAACTACGTCACTCCGCCGGATGGCACGACGATACCTCGTGTACGCACGATGTTTAGGGCCTATAGAGATGAATATCCTGTAACTATGCAGAATCTTCAATTAACTTGGTTCAAAGAGTACTCAGATACCATGGACCAACAGTTCTACGCCGGTTATCTAGAGAGCATGTTTGCGGGTGTGGGTACCGAATTCTTATATCGACCGAAAGGCGCAAACTGGGCGATCGGTGCAGATGTAAACTTGATCTCTCAACGTGACCCGCAAAGTTACTTCGGTGTGTACGATGAAAAGTGGCAGTATGTTCCAGAATACGGAGATCCTTTCCAAGTTATTGATAAAGGCTTCACAGGTTTCGTTTCTGCGTATTACTACCCCCAATGGGATTTTCTATCCAATTTGATGGTACAAGTAGATGTGGGGCAGTTCCTCGGTGGTGACGTCGGTACTCAAATAAACATAGCTAAGCAGTTTGACAGTGGCGTAATCGCCGGTGCTTACGCTTCGTTTACGAATTTAACTGCAGAAGAGTTTGGTGAAGGCAGTTTTACTAAAGGTCTCTACATTTCGATTCCATACGATATCATGACAGTGAAACCAAGTAACAATAGAGCAAACTTCTCTTGGCAACCAATCACTCGTGATGGTGGTCAGAAGCTAAATAGAAAATACGAACTTATTCAATTAACAGACGAGCGCAACCCTTGGTACCAGAGACCAAACGCGTCAAACGCTGAATAACAACACTATTTAAGGGAGCTTCAGCTCCCTTTTACTTATGCCCAAGCGCTCTTTACCTTTCTTTTCCTTCCAATAGCGCAAATTTCTGTTTCTTGCTAGAATTCCTGAGAAAATTTTAATCTATGGTGGAAGTCTTATGATCATCGTAACTGGTGGTGCTGGCATGATCGGCAGCAACATTGTTAAAGCACTGAACGAAGCAGGTATTAACGATATTCTGGTTGTCGACAACCTAAAAAATGGCAAGAAGTTTAAAAACTTAGTTGATCTTGATATCACAGATTACATGGATCGTGATGACTTTCTGACCCAAATTATGGCGGGCGATGATTTTGGTCCGATTGAGGCAATTTTCCACGAAGGTGCTTGTTCTGCAACGACTGAGTGGGATGGTAAGTACATGATGCTAAACAACTACGAGTACTCTAAAGAGCTGCTGCATTACTGTTTAGATCGCGAGATTCCATTCCTATACGCTTCTTCAGCAGCCACTTACGGCGATACAGAGACTTTCGTTGAAGAACGCGAATACGAAGGCGCACTGAATGTATACGGTTACTCGAAACAGCAGTTTGATAACTACGTTCGTCGCCTATGGCAAGACGCTGAAGAACATGGTGAGACCCTTTCTCAAATCACTGGCTTCCGCTACTTCAACGTATATGGCCCCCGTGAAGACCACAAAGGTAGCATGGCATCAGTTGCGTTCCACCTAAACAACCAACTTAACGCAGGTGAAAATCCTAAATTGTTCGCGGGCAGCGAATCATTCAAACGCGACTTCGTTTACGTTGGTGATGTATGTAAAGTTAACCTGTGGTTCTTAGAAAACGGCGTATCAGGCATTTTTAACTGTGGTACTGGCCGTGCTGAATCTTTTGAAGAGGTAGCAAAAGCAGTTATCAAGCATCATGGCAAAGGCCAAATTGAAACCATCCCATTCCCTGAGCACCTAAAAGGCGCTTACCAAGAATTCACGCAAGCGGATCTGACCAAACTGCGCACCGCAGGTTGTGATGTTGAATTCAAGACAGTTGCAGATGGCGTTGCCGAATACTTAACTATCCAAAACAGTTAAGCACCACAAGGTGGTAGAACCATAACCTGCCACCTTTACTCAAGTGCAATAGCCTGTATCATTCCTAACTATCTTTTTCTCATTTAAACCACTTCGCCCGAACACGAATAGGTAACTAGACACGCCATGACCATAAAACGTGATGACTTCAACCCCAAAGCATATAACCCTGAGTTTAAGCGCCACTTTCTGTCGCCTAAGTACTGGGGCACGTGGTTAGGTGTTATCTTATTTTTACCGTTATCATTAATGCCACTGGGTGTACAAAAGTGGTTGGCGAAAACCATAGCCAAAAAACTGTCTAAATCCCACAAAGGTCCAGCTCATCGAGCGAGGGTTAACTTTGAGCTGTGTTTTCCGGAAAAGTCGTTCCAAGAACGTGAAGCTTTGATAGAAAAAACACTCTACACAGCGGCCATGTTCTTTTTTCGCTTCGGGTTACTAAGTTTACGCTCACCAAAATGGCTTCAGAACCGTTGCCAAATTCGCGGCCTAGACATTTTACGACAGCACATTGATAACAACGAAAATGTGATTTTAATGGTTCCCCACTCTTGGGCAATTGATGTGCCTGCTATCTTGCTCGCGTCAATGGGAATGCCAGTTTCTGCAATGGCGAAGAAACAAAAGAATGATGTTGCTGACTGGCTGATGCACAAGCAAAGAGTTCAATATGGTGGTCGTGTTTATGAACGCTCAGGTGGCATTAAGCCTTTTCTGAAGTCTATTCGAGATGGCTACGTGGGGTATTATCTACCCGATCAAGATCACGGCCCAGAGCATAGTGTGTTTGTGGATTTTTTTGCAACACGTAAAGCAACGCTACCTGGTTTAGGCAAAATTGCGAAACTATCACGCTCAAAAGTACTGCCTCTATTTGCGTCGATGAACACTGAAGATGGTACGTTTGATATTGAGATTTTACCAGCGTTTGAGCTGGATAAAGGCGAAGAGCAAGACGCTCGTACCTGTAATGAAGCCATTGAATATTTTGTCGGTGATAAACCCGAACAATATATGTGGGTACTACAGTTGCTGCACTCTCAAGAAGACGGCAATAACTATTACAATTTGTTTAAACCAAGATATAACAGCGACTGGAAAGTACAGTGAAAGTATTTGTCGTAAGCTTGGCTCGATCGCTAGATCGCCGAGAACGTATTGAAGAAAAGTTAAAACAACAAGGCATTACGTTTGAATTTTTTGATGCAGTAGATGGCTCTGTTGACCGTTTTCTTCATTCAGAAAAAAGTCGTCCAACCATTACTCTACGCCGCAAAGGGTATCAATTAAAAACCAGTGAAGTCGCCTGTTTTGCAAGCCATTACGAGTTGTGGGTTCGCTGTGTTGAGCTTAATGAACCGATCGTCATCTTAGAAGATAACGTCGACCCCGTAGAGGGGCTGCAGCAAGTACTCGAATATACCCTTCCATTGACTTCTAATTATGACTACATCAAGTTGTCTGCCACTCAGAAGCGTGTATTCACCCCAATCGTACCTATTGATGATAATCATATGCTAGGGGGATACTCAGCAGGCACTTGTGGTACCACCGCTTACATCGTCACACCTAAAGCAGCCTCAAAGTTTGTTATGCATGCTCAAAAGTTTATTGAACCAGTCGATGACTACATGGAAAAACCATGGAGACATGGTGTTCAAGTTTACAGCGTGTCTCCAGATCTCTTTACTAGAGCAGAGATTGCTTCGACGATTGGTGGTAAAAGAAAAGATAAATCCAAAATGACTCTTGCGAATAAAATATACGCTGAACTTTTTAGAACTTATGAGTCAATTTTGAAATTCCTATACTGGAAAAACAAAGCATGAAGATTTTAGTCATTGGCCCTGCATGGGTCGGCGATATGGTAATGTCGCAATCGTTATATATCGTATTAAAGCAACGTCATCCAGATAGCCAAATTGACGTTATCGCTCCAGGATGGTGTAAACCGATTCTTGAGCGTATGCCAGAAGTCCACCAAGCGATTGAAATGCCTATAGGTCATGGTGAATTTAACTTATTAGGCCGCAGGGAAATTGGTAAATCATTACGTGAAAAGCAATATGACCACGCCTATATCTTGCCTAAATCAGCGAAATCAGCACTGATCCCATGGTTTGCAAACATTCCTCTTCGTACTGGCTGGAAGGGAGAAATGCGCTATGGTTTATTGAATGACTTACGCCCTAACATGAAGTCTTTTCAGTACATGGTAGAGCGCTATGTAGCGTTAGCTTATCCAAAAGCAGAAATGGTAGATTCTAACTCTCTTGGCGGGCTTGAAACCTTACCTCGCCCACGCCTTGCAATCAACGAAGCAGAGCAACAAGCCACGATCCAAAAGTTCAACTTAACGCAAGACCAACCAATCATTGGACTGTGCCCAGGAGCAGAGTTT
Source organism: Vibrio sp. M60_M70 (assembly GCF_037162085.1). Lineage (NCBI taxonomy): Bacteria > Pseudomonadati > Pseudomonadota > Gammaproteobacteria > Vibrionales > Vibrionaceae > Vibrio > Vibrio sp. M60_M70. The sequence continues at coordinate 295,015 of NZ_JARLUL010000001.1, read as the reverse complement.
GGTCCCGCAAAAAAATGGCCCGAAACACACTACGCTGAAGTTGCGACGCAAATGGCTCGATCTGGGCATCAAATATGGTTGTTTGGTTCTCAAAAGGACTTAGAGACTTGTAACAATATTCGCGCACTTGTTCCGACGCAATTCCATGAGCACATTCATGTTCTGGCAGGCCAAACTAGCTTAATTGAAGCAGTCGATCTACTTGCTGCATGTAAGACTGTTGTCGCGAATGACTCAGGCTTAATGCATGTGGCAGCTGCGGTTGGTTGTAATGTTGTTGCCGTGTATGGCTCAACTTCACCGAAGTACACCCCCACTCGCAGAAAAAGTGGAGATTGTTCATACCGATATTGATTGTCGCCCTTGTTTCCAGCGTGAATGTCAATACAAACACCTTAAGTGCTTGACAGAACTTTCGCCTAAGCAAGTGCTAGATAGCATCCAAAAACTTGACGCTATTACGATAAGCTCATGTTAGTTCGTATTGTTTATACCTTACTACTCGCTCTAGCGTCACCGCTGCTTTTATTTGGTTTGTACAAGAGCAAACCAAATAAGCCTCAGTTTGGCTCTCGCTGGAAAGAGCACTTTGGTATCACCCCCAAGCTAAAAAGCAACGACAAACCTATTTGGATACATGCCGTATCTGTTGGTGAAAGCATAGCAGCGACACCTTTAATCAAAGCCCTTAAGGAACAAAACCCCGAGCAATCTATTCTAGTTACTACAACAACAAGTACCGGAGCTGAACAGATTGCTAAGTTGGGTGATTTAGTTGAACACCGCTATATGCCAATTGACTTTGGTTTTGCTATCAAAGGTTTTCTTAAAGCAGTACAACCAAAACAAATGTTGATCATTGAGACTGAGCTGTGGCCAAACACGCTTCACAATGTTTACAAAGCGGGTATCCCTATAACAGTCGTGAATGCGCGCCTATCTGAAAAATCGTGTCAGAACTACGCCAAAATACAGCGGCTTTTTAACCAGCTTCATCCATGCCTAACTCAAGTACTCTGCCAAACGGATTCAGATGCAGAGCGCTTCGAACGCTTAGGCGTTGAGAAAAAGAAACTATCCGTTACTGGCTCGATTAAGTTCGATATTCAAATATCAGAGCAAGTGAAACAGCAAGGACAGCAGCTTCGAGCCCAGCTTGGAAAGGATCGTCCAATTTGGATTGCAGCTAGCACCCACAAAGGCGAGGACGAACAGGTATTAGATGCACATAGACAAGTTTTAAAATCTCATCCAAATGCATTACTTATTTTGGTTCCTCGCCATCCGGAACGATTTGATGATGTATTCACGCTTTGCCAACAGCAAGGATTTAAAACTGTGCGTCGTACTTCAACGCATGCAGTAGAGACGAATACTCAAGTATATCTCGGCGATACAATGGGTGAGATGCTAACGTTGATTGGCGCAGCGGACATCTGCTTTATGGGTGGAAGCCTAATTGGAGATAAGGTTGGTGGGCACAATGTATTGGAGCCTGCTGCTTTGGGCGTCCCTATTATCAATGGTCCAAGCTTCTTTAACTTCAAAGAAATCGTACATGAAATGAAGCAGAACAACCTCATCAAAATTGTGAAAAATGAGGATGAACTGGCAAGAGCTATCGTGGCTCTAATTAAAGACGTCGCAGCTCATGAGCGCATCACGTCAGAGCTTGCTCATTTTATGTTAGCAAACTCAGGCTCCTTACAACGTACCACCACAGCCAACTCTTCTATCTAAAAAAGCCGAGTATTAACTCGGCTGCTTTTTTAAACTTTAGCTGTAAGCCAACGCTTTATTTTCTTTCGGTAATATTTTTTCGACTTTTTCAAATATATAACTAAAAAGCACTTCCAGTACTTATAATTGTAAATCTTGTTCAAGCCCAAAATACGGATTTTATAATACGTAAACTCTCGCTCTTCTGCCGCTGGGTCTTGTGCTTGTTGTAAACTCCAAGAGCCTTCATGCATACTACGATAAACTGACATTATTTCAGGGAGATACCAAGCTCCGTGCTCGATACTATTGATAATTTGCAATACAGAGTGCTCGCCATAAAGCTTGAAAAAGTCTTCATGTTGATAAATTAGGTCAAAAAACGGCTCTTTTCTAATAAACATCGATGCCATAGGCATAGTGTCTCCGCCCTTCTTAATGACATACTGATAAGATATTTTCTTTTCTAAATCGCCTTGGTATCCGTATTTCTTGTCAACCAACTGGTCTTTTAGCAAAGTCAAAGAAGGATGAAAACAAACATTAATATCCTTGTGGTATGCCAATGCTTTAAGCTGTTTTTGAAGCTTGTTGTCATCAACCCAATAATCATCACCTTCACAAAAAGCTATATACTCCCCATCAACATGAGGTAACATGTTAAAAAGTACAGCAGATGATCCTTTAGAGTATATATTTTCCTCTGGATAAATTCTCTTTACTTGGCATTTACCAGAATACTCATTAAAAACCTTATCGATAACTTTTCGACTATTGTCAGAGGAGCAATCATCATGTATGAGCAACTCGTATTCAAAGTCTACCGTCTGATTAAGTATAGATAAAAGTGTCTGCTCAATATATTTCTCGTGATTATAGCAGGTACAAATGACTGAGACTTTAGTGGACATTTTTTCCTCTGTCTTCTAATTTATCGGTTAAGTAGAGTTATTTCTTCAGCTATATTTCTAGGGATGATATTCATTAATAACTAACTAATTTTTCTTGCCGGATTTCCAAATACAGTAGTATTTGGCTTGACATTCCTTATAACGACACTCCCTATGCCAACTGAAGCATAATCACCTACCTTTATATTAGGATGTAATATTGCACCTGAGCCGATAGTAACGTAATCACCAATAAAAACATGTCCATTTATAGCAGCGTTTCCTAATACTGTAACATAATCACCGACAACACAGTCATGACCAATACCATTGCTACAGTTAACAATAGTGTACTTTCCTATTTTTACATCTGAAGATATAGTACAGCGAGGGTTAATAATACTCCCCTCACCTATGACAACATTCTGTCCAATAAGTGCATTATTGCTCACGAAGGATTTCGGTGTACCACCATGCATCAATGCTTGTTCAATAACTTTCTTCCTTGGTAAGGAGGTTCCAACACAAACTAAAAACTCAAAACCTTTTTCTTCAGCAATCGAATCTAATACTTTTACTGGTACACCATCATAAGACTCGATTGAACTGTAATTAGAGTCGGTCACTAAAAAACCTCGAAGCTCCTCTAACATAGGCGACTGCTCAGCGACTAACCATCCATAAACTTCCTTAGCTAATCCACCCGCACCCAGAATATATAAGCTCACAATCAACCTCTAGTCATTAAAATATAGTCGGATCCACTACTGATCATATTAAAGCCATTATTTTGATAAAACAGTATCGCGTGCTCGTTTTCTTTATTTACGTGAAGAGAACAAGGGGTATTCCCTGAACTGGCTCGCTCAATAAACCTATTTAGTAGCGCAGTTCCTATCCCAACATTAGTTTTAAAAGCATGAATTTTATTTAGGTACAAACCAGATGTCTCAAGCGGTGCAACTCTTTTAGAAAACTCCGTGGCTAAAGATATAATCTTTTTCTTGTCAATAGCTGACTTATTGTCTAGGAGTATCTTCAAGGAAGTCGCAGAGCGAAATTTTTTCTCTTTCGCGGGGAAGTAGCAAGAGTATCCAACGAACTCGCCATGATAAAATGCAGCATCTCCAACACATAGATCCGTTCCGCTCGTTATAATCAATCGATAAACTTTTGCAATACACTCAGATTCATCTTGAGATAGCTGCATATAGAACAAAGGATCAAGTTGGCAAACAGATTTCGCCACGACTTCTATTTCATTATCATTTAACTGCTCAAGTGGCTTAAATCCAATCACAATAAACTCTTTCCACCATCTAGTACAATCTCCTGTCCTGTTAACCATCGCGACTCTTCGCTAATTAAGAAGTTACAAAGAGATGCAACATCTCCTGGCTTCCCTAACCCTAATGGATAGCTTGCCCTTAATTCTGTGAACTTCTCTGATGACATCGTCGACTCTACAAACTCAGCATGCTTTGTCTGAACCCATCCAGGGAGAATACTATTGCAAGTTATACCTCTCGGAGCTAATTCGACCGCTAAAGTGCGCATTAACCCGTTCAGAGCCGCTTTTGATGACGAATACGCAGATAAACCTGGCTCTCCGCTGATCGATGCAATAGAGGATATAAAGAGTATTGAGCTTCCATCGTGAGAAAATTGTGACTTAGCAAAACAATGTGCAAACATAGCTTGTGAGACGAAGTTTAGCTGCATCATCTCCTTAAAATCCTGCTCTTTTGTAACTCGAAATGGCTTTATCTTATGGAAACCAGCACAGCCAATAAAACCGCTGAGTTTCGCACCTATGTCATTAACAATAGTTTTAAACAAATCCTTTACATCTGACAACTCGTTGTTGTCAAAGAGGTAATAACGTACATTAGGGTTATCTAACTCATCGATAGCTTTTTTTAGCGATTCGATATTCCTTCCTATTAAAATTGGAACACAGTCACTTTCAATTAACCGCTTCGCAACAGATTTTCCAATGTCGGACGTAGCCCCTGTAATTAAGATATACTTAGCCATTTAAAACTAACTTATGTAAATCAGTAAAAGTTTTTGCATTTTTTAACTGTTCGTGTGATACATTTACATCATATTCATCTTGAGCCATTGCAATAAACGATAGCTGAGCTAATGAGTCCCACGACTCCATTTCTGAGAACTCAGAATCCATATCCAATTCTTCCATCTCAATGTCTAATATCTCAATCAAGTGTTCTTTAAACTGCTCCATTTATAACTCCAATTCTATTATTTTACATACGGATAATTCACTCAAATCACAAATAGCGGCTCCCCAACTCAGACCAACTCCAAAACCTGCCAAGATAGCTCGTTTGCCAACAAAAGTGTGCGCACCTTGCCAAGCTTCAGCTATAGACAGAGGGATCGTTGCTGATGATGAATTACCATATTTTTTGATAACTTCAGAAGGCAATTGGTTCGAATCAAGTTGCAGTCCAGTTCTGAATCTCTGAAGAATAAACTCATTTGCTTGATGCAGAAAAAAATAATCTACTGGATTTTCAGTCGCATGATCCGAAGTAAATCGTTTAAGGAAAGATAGTGCTTTCGTTTGAGTGAATGTGAATACGTCTCGACCTTGCATAACTAAATGCTCCAAAGAACGTAAGTTCCCCTCTTCATCCTCTTCCAAAGTTGAACTTCCTTCTTGGTAAGGTATCGCCAGACCACCTACTGGGATGTTCAAAGCCATAGCACCTTGGCCGTCATGATGTATCTCTAGAGGTGCTCTATCAACAGTATCTTTATATTCTACAAGAGTCACAACTATAGCATCACCAACAAGGGGGTAAGAGTTTCTATCTTTCTTTGAAACTTTTAGACTCAGTACATCGCCAGTAATCAGTAATATCTTCTTGGCATCACTATTACGGATGATACTAGAGGATTCGAATAAACCTCGAATATAACCATTACATCCATCATTAATATCAATGCAATAGCAATCTTCATTGAAGTCAAACATGCCATGTATTATCGAAGAGGTTGATGGAATCAAGTAGTCAGGTGTCTGAGTTACAACAACTATTGCATCTATATCATCGTACGAAACACCTAGTACTTTCGGTAAGTTTTCAAGTAACGGCTTTACCATCTCACTAAAACAAATTGGTTTAGAAACTACGCGATGCTGCTCATAACCCATCAACTTTTTCAGTTTCTTAGAGCTCTGTTCTGTATGAGAGTAATTTTCGATCTCGTCATCGAAATAAGAAATATGCTTGGGTACCGCGGCAAGTATTCCCTTTAATGCTATATTACCAATATTACTTTTCATAAGTTAACCCTGAATCGTTTTAAGATACTCACCAATAACACGCGGCGAAACAAAATTCTCAGGAACCAAACCTTCACCAGGGATTGAAATAGCTAGCTGAGCTTCGATCTCACTTACTAGGACTAACAAATCAAAAGAGTCCAACAGACCTGACTCAAAAAGTTCAGTATCTTTAGTAAACTCGTGTTCTGGTTTCATTGTGGTTAGGATTGCTATAATTTTTTCATACATACTACTATTTAACCTTTACAAATTCTTGTAGCGCTTTCTCTGAAAAAGCTTTTCTATTTAACTTACCATTTGGCGTAAAAAGCATTTCTTGTACAAAGCCAACCTTGCTTGGAATCATGTACTTTGGTAAACGTTTCGCCAGTGCAACTTTAAGCTCAACTTCACTCATCGAACTACTGCATTGAACAAAAGAATAAAGCACTTTATCTTCTGATAAATAACCAACAACACACTGTTCGACAGCATCTAGATCCATGATCTGAGACTCAATTTCGCCAAGTTCTATACGATAGCCATTGTGCTTAATCTGGAAGTCTTTTCTACCAATATAATAAATTAAACCATCAACAAGTCTAACCAAGTCTCCGGTACGATAGATCATATCAATATATTTATCTTGAAGTGGGTTTTGACAAAATACTTCTTCTGTTTTTTCTGAGTTAGCCCAATACCCAAGCGCTAAGCTAGAGCCTCGAACGCACAATTCACCTTCATCATTACGCTGGTCGTTTTCATCTAGGATTAAAATTCCTGAGTTATGGCAAGGGATTCCTATAGGTAAGCTATCCCCATCCCAGTCTGACGGCACATCATAGTAGGTGCAATCAACGGTAATTTCTGTTGGTCCGTACAAGTTAGAGTAATGAGCATTAGGATGCTTATCTAACCAGTACTTAATCGTCTTCGCTGGCATTACTTCTCCAGCAAACAATACATTCTTCAAGCATGGCAATTGAAACTGATCAAGTAACTTAAGGTTCGCAATATTTACAAGCAATGAAGGAACCCAGAAGATCGTTGTTATTGCTTTTTCTTTCAGGTATTCAAGTGTTTTCTGAGGAAAAATAAACACGCTTTCAGGAATAACATGCAATTCTGCCGCATTAGACAGCGCCAAATAGATGTCTAAAGTCGAGTTATCAAAGAATAGTGGAGCTTGACTACCAATAATATCAGCCTTGCTCACTTCATAGGCTGAATTAGCCCAATCTATATAATCAATAACACTAGAATGGCAAATAGTGACACCTTTTGGTGTGCCTGTAGAGCCTGAAGTAAAAATTATATAACATGGATCTTTATCAATAACGGTTTGATTAAACTTTTCGATATCATCCCAAATATCTTGCATAGGTAGCTTAGATGTTGGTATTTCATCGATATTAATAGTTGAAATTGGACTATCTAATTCTAATGAATTTAATAAATTTCGTGACGTTTCATCATAAAGAACAAGACAATCTTGAAGGTTAGATAAGATCTTTAATAGTCGTTCTTTAGGTGAGTTAATGTCTACGGGACAGTAAATCCCTCCAGCCATTGTCGCAGAAAAGATCATGGAGAGTGCATTTACAGATTTTTTCGCAAACACAACAATCGGCTTGTTTAAACTTCCCTGCTGTCTTAGTTGCAATGAGATAGCATATGACTTTGCTGTACTTTCTGCATAAGTCAAAGAGTGGATCGAATCCGAAACACAAATATTTTCTGGATGTTTCATCGACGATGCTTGTAGATATTTCAGGATGCTGTTTCTCATCTTATACTCTCTTTTTGCAACCAATCATGATTTTTTAAGTATTTGTTTTATCTTGTTTACCATTGATTCACACAAATCAAAATATATAGGCAAGCATAAGATCCTTTTACTAGTCGAGCGACTAACTTCACATGGAGTTCCTTCATGACCATAACTATCGACAAGATCTAAACTTGGATAAAAGTACCTTCTTGGAAAGATGTTATTCGCTTCCAAATTAGCCTTAGCTCTAAGTAATGACTGCTCCGAATCAAACACAATTGGTACATACGCACCATTAGGTTTTGAGCTATCCAACCAATTTTGCATTTGGAAAACACCAGAAAGGTGGGTTTGATAACTTTGCCATAAGCCTCTTCGCTTGGTCATGATACTTTCTATATCATCTAGAACACAGTGACCCATAGCGGCTTCAAACTCATTCATCTTGGCATTAGTTCCAACGCCTTCTATCGAATCCGGTCCAGTTATTCCAAAGTTAATCATAGAGCGTACTTTAGCTGCTAGCTCATCACATTGTGTAATCACAGCTCCACCCTCTATCGTGTGGAATAACTTTGTGGCATGGAAACTTAATGTACTTATATCACCGTACGTTAATACACTTTCTTTATTTAGGTCCACACCAAAAGCATGAGCGGCATCATAGATAACTTTTAGGCCGTGCTTGTTTGCTATAGCTTGAATCTCATTGACTTTACATGGGTTACCAAACACGTGCACCGGTACTATTGCAGACGTTTTTTCTGTAATAAGATCTTCAATTAAATCAGGATTGATATTAAAGGTATCACTTTCAATATCACAAAAAACAGGGGTTAAATTTTCCCAATTAAGCGTGCTTGTGGTCGCAGCGAAAGAGAAAGGTGTTGTGACCACCTCTCCAGCTAGATTAAGTGCTTTGTAAGCAACTTGAAGTGCCAATGAGCCATTTGCAACCAATATAACATGCTTAACACCAAGATACTCAGCTAGTCGAGATTCTAAATCCTTAACGAGAGGACCACTATTGGTCAACCAACCGCTCTCGTACACACGATCAACATATTGTTTATACTTATCTTTTGACGGTAGATATGGTTTTGTTACAGGAACAATTTCATTGCTCATCATTTAATATCTCATTGCAACTAACGAGTAGTGCTATTTTTGTTCGGTGACTAACTCGGAAAGGTAACGTCCGTAATCATTTTTTTGCATCGGTTTTGCAATGGATAGTATCTGGTCTCTTGTTAACCACCCATTGCGCCACGCAATCTCTTCTAAACAGGCAACTTTAAGACCTTGAACATTTTCAATGGTTTGAACAAACGAAGAAGCTTCATGTAGGCTTTCATGCGTTCCAGTATCTAACCAAGCAAAGCCGCGCCCTAGTAATTGAACATTCAGGTCACCTCGCTCAAGGTACATTTGGTTTAGCGTCGAAATCTCTAATTCACCACGAGCTGAAGGTTTGACCTTTTTTGCCAATTCGACGACTCGGTTATCATAAAAATACAGCCCAGTGACAGCATAATTGGATTTAGGCTTTACTGGTTTTTCTTCAATCGAAGTCGCCTGCATATTGGCATCAAATTCTACAACGCCAAATCGCTCAGGATCTTTAACCTGATAACCGAATACCGTCGCACCACGGGTCTTCATCGCAGCTTGCTGAAGGATAGGTGTGAACCCTTGCCCATAAAAGATGTTGTCACCTAACACCAAACATACTGAGTCATCGCCAATGAAGTCTTCACCAATGATGAAGGCTTGAGCTAAGCCATCTGGGCTTGGTTGAATCGCGTATTGCAACTCAATGCCAAACTCTGAGCCATCACCCAATAGGCGCTGAAATCCTTCCTGGTCTTCTGGCGTGGTGATGATCAAGATTTCACGAATACCAGCTAGCATGAGTACCGACAACGGGTAGTAAATCATTGGTTTGTCATAAACCGGCAGTAACTGCTTAGAAACACCGCGTGTAATAGGGTAAAGGCGAGTGCCCGAGCCACCTGCTAAAATAATGCCTTTCATTATTCGCCCGCTCCTAATCGCTCTAAACTGTATGAACCATCAAGCACACGTTGCCACCATTGTGGGTTGTTTAGGTACCATTCGACGGTTTTGCGAATACCGCTTTCAAACGTTTCTTCTGGCGTCCAGCCAAGCTCTTGAGCAATCTTGGTGGCATCAATTGCGTAACGCACATCATGACCTGGGCGATCTTTCACATACGTGATCAAAGATTCATAAGACTCAACACCTGCAGGTTTGTTTGGTCGCAGCTCTTCAAGCAAAGCACAAATGGTTTTCACCACTTCGATGTTGGCTTTTTCGTTATGGCCACCAATGTTGTAGGTTTCACCGACTTCACCTTCGTTGACCACTTTGTACAGCGCGCGAGCATGGTCTTCCACAAACAGCCAATCTCGGATCTGCATACCATCACCATACACAGGCAACGGCTTGCCATCGAGGGCATTTAAAATCATCAGAGGGATCAACTTCTCTGGGAAGTGGTACGGGCCATAGTTGTTGGAGCAATTCGTGATAAGTGTTGGTAAGCCATAAGTACGTTGCCAAGCGCGAACCAGGTGATCGCTCGAAGCTTTAGATGCAGAATATGGGCTGCTCGGCGCGTATGAGGTGGTTTCGGTGAACAAATCGTCCGTACCCTCTAAATCGCCATACACTTCATCCGTAGAAATATGATGAAAACGGAATGCCGATTGGCGCGCTTCATCTAAGCCCGACCAATATTGACGAGCCGCTTCAAGCAAATGGTAAGTGCCCATCACGTTGGTCTCAATAAAAGCAGCAGGACCATCAATAGAGCGATCGACATGAGACTCGGCGGCCAAATGCATCACCCTATCGGGTTGATGCTCTGAAAACACGCGATCTAGTTCAGCTCGGTCACAGATATCCACTTGCTCGAAGTGGTAACGTTCACTCTCTGAGACATCAACCAGTGATTCTAGATTCCCTGCGTAGGTCAGTTTATCTAAATTGATGACGGTATCTTGGGTGTCACGAATGATATGTCGGACAACAGCTGACCCAATGAAGCCTGCTCCACCGGTTACTAATATTTTCATTACAAATGTTACCTACGTTAATTTGTGTGCCATCAGATACACATGAATACTTTATGATTATTGTAGTTTATAGACTCACTCGAGCATCGTTAGACTCAAGAGGGCCTACTTAGAGTAATCGATATAAAATGATAGAAAACTCAATTAAGATTGAGAAGCATAACCGTCCTGAAAATGTTCAAAATCGGATTCTTGCCAAATAATCTGTCGCTTTAAACGCTCTTTATTAAATGAACGCAGAAGTCTATTTAGATTTTGATGCTTCCAGTCACCAGAAGTTTCAAAACGACACTTATCAAAATCGATAATCCATACCTTATCTTTGTCGTCGATCAAGATATTGTGGATATTCAAATCGGTATGGTTAACGCCAACCTGATGCATCTTGGCAATTTCTTGCCCTATTTTCTGATACATTTCTACCGATAAAGACTGTTCTTGCAAGATACTAACCAGATCTCTGGCGTTTGGGATTCGCTCACTTAATAAATCGGCTTGATAGAAAAGTCCTGACTTTACGGCTCTTGCTGCAATAGGACGAGGAACGTGCACCCCAGCCTCAATTAGCGCCAACAAAAGCTGAAACTCTTGCGCACAACGGGTGTTATCCCAGCCAGAGAACCAATAATGATCGTTAACTAACTTCCCAAACAAACCGCCACGACGGTAATGACGTAGTGCCGCTTGCATGTTCTCTAGTTGGATAAACCATGTCGTGCCTCGCCCCGTCGCACTGCCAACCACCTTGTCGGAGGACTGCCAGTATTCCGCATCAAATATCGGTTGGCTAGGGTCTGTAATGATCTCGTCATCAAACCATATCACTTGGTTGTTGTTTTTATACTGTTGAATCATACGCTCACCCTCTAGCCTAAATACCGGCTGGCTAATATATACAACCAAGTAAATGCAGCAAACGCCAAAGCAACCATAACGGCAGCAGAGCCTATATCTTTAGCTCGACCACTGAGCTCATGCCGTTCAATACCGATACGATCCACTACCGCCTCAATCGCTGAGTTTACAAGCTCTACAATCAAGACTAATACCACGACCCCGATCATTAAGATACGCTCAACCATGTCGACATCCACTAGCCAAGCCAAAATCACAGCAATACTCAACAGAGCCAACTCTTGTCGAATGGCAGCTTCATGCTTAAAAGCCGCTTTTAATCCTTGGATCGAATAACCCGTCGCTTTAACGATGCGCTTTAGCCCGGTGTTACCCGGCTTGCCAGATTCTTGCGATTGATGTGGTGTTGTCTTTGACATTGCAGAACACTTATCAGTACTTAGCTATATTCGAGCCGTGTATTTTACATTTATTGGGGATGTCTGCATAATTTACCTGCCTCTATTCATCGAATCAGACAATAATTATGTTCACTTCTGCCCCATCGTCACTATGCGTCTTGCGTTTGTCCGCTATCGGAGACGTCTGCAATACTATCGCCACCATTCAAGCTATTCAGAAACACTGGCCTTCGACCCAGATTACTTGGATAACGGGTAAACTTGAAGCCCAGTTATTAGCCGCCATCGATGGTGTAGAAGTGATTGTTTTTGATAAAAAAGCGGGACTTAATGGCTACAAATCACTTTGGCGACAGCTGAAAGGCAGAGAGTTTGATGCGCTATTGCATATGCAGTACGCGATTCGAGCGAGTGTCGCAACGTTGGGCATTAAAGCAAAATACAAACTCGGTTTCTCTTCTGATAGAAGCCAGGACTTTCAAACACTATTTACCAATGTCAAAGTGCCTTCCCCGCAATCTCTGCATGTCGCAGATGGCTTAATGGCCTTTGCCCATCAAATTGGGGTACCAAAGGCAGAACTAGACTGGGTACTTTCTTATTCAGACCGCGACCAAGCTTGGGCAGAGTCTCATATTTCTCGTAGTAAACCTAACCTGTTGATTGTGCCTGGTGCGAGCAAAGCTTATAAAAACTGGAACGCGGAAGGTTATGTGGATGTGATTCATCACGCCAGAGCAAAAGGCTGGAACGTGATTCTGGCAGGCAGCCCTGCTCAGGTAGAATTGGACCTGGCAGAGGCCATTCAATCTCGCTTGGAAGAACCGTGTCTAAATTTAGTTGGACAAAGCTCAATTCTGCAAATGCTTGCGTTAATAGATAAGGTTGAAATGGTCATCGCCCCCGATACCGGACCAGCACACATGGCAAATGCCATGAAAACGCCAATCATCGGGCTCTATGCACACCATAATCCGCTTCGAGTGGGACCTTACCGCTACCTAAAATACGTTGTCTCGGTTTATGAAGAAACGATCTTTGCGGAAACAGGCAAAAACAGTCACGAGTTAAGCTGGCGAACTCGCGCTAAAGATGAAACGGCAATGAACCGCATTACTAACATTCAAGTAATGAGCATGTTCGATCAAGTCTTAGAAGATTTGTATCCTCAATACCAGTAAACTTACTGTCTTGATTTGTTAAGAAGGAAATGACCTTGTCCAAACCAACCTTAGCCGTTGCCTTAATCGTAAAAAATGAAGAGAAGCACTTAAAAGCTTGTCTAGACACTGTGAGAGATTGGGTCGATGAGATTGTCATCCTAGATTCTGGCAGTACGGATAATACTGAATCCATCGCAAGGCAATACACAGATAAGTTTTACTCTAACTTAGACTGGCAGGGGTTCGGCAAACAGCGCCAACTTGCTCAAACTTATATCGAGTCCGATTTCGTTCTTTGGCTAGATGCTGATGAGCGCGTAACTGGCGAACTGCGTCAAGACATACTGAATGCTATCAGTCAGCACAAAGACAAAAACATCTACCAAGTTAATCGTCTAACCACTGCCTTTGCCAAAGAAATTCGTCACTCTGGCTGGTCTCCTGACTGGGTAGTCCGTTTGTATAAAACTTCACAAACTCAATACAACGATGCATTGGTGCACGAAAGCGTGGTCATTCCAAATGGATTTAACATCGTGTCATTGAACGGGCGTCTCAAGCATTTTACCTACGAAAGGCTAGGTGAATATACCCGCAAGACTCAGTTGTATATGCAGTCTTGGGCTGACCAGAGAGAAGGAAAAAAACCGCTTCTCTACTTAGTGCATTTACGCACGGTTTTTTTCGATTCTTTAAAATGTATATCATCAAGCGTGGCTTCTTAGATGGACGACACGGATTTTTGCTAGCCGTGTTAAGCGCAAACACCACTTTTACCCGTTATGCCGATCTGTGGCTGCGTGACTACGTGAAAAAACACAATAAAGAGCAATAATATGAATATTTGCCATGTGAATTTGGCTTCTGGCTACCATGGAGGAGAAAACCAAACCCTTCAACTCATCCAGCAACAAGTCAAATTGGGTTATAACCTTACGGTAGTCGCTAACCCTAAAAGCCCTTTTGCCGATGCCATCCGTAAACTGAACGTTAAGCTAGTGCTGGCGACTCACTTTACCAAGGCACACTCTAAAGCTGTAACTCAAAATTGTTCAATCATTCATGTTCATGAAGGACGCGCAATTTATTGGGCTCTCATTCAGCACATGCTTTATGGTAAGCCTTATATCGTCACGCGCCGTATAGATAACCCTCTAAAGAAAAAGTGGCTGGCAAATTTAGCCTACACGAAAGCGAGTGCTGTAGTTGGCTTAAGCACAGCCATAGTTCAGAGAGTCAAAGACGCTTACCCAACGTCTACCACTTACAAAATACCAAGCTCCCCGGTGGTATACTCTGTAGATAAACAAGCAGTTAAAGCCCTAAGAGAGCGCTTTACGGGTAAGTTTTTGGTGATTCATGCCGCAAACATGCTCAAACATAAAGGCTTCAATGTCACTATCGAAGCGGCAAGGCTACTAAAAGACATTGCGCCCTCTGTTCACATCTGTTTATTGGGCGATGGTCCAGAGCGACAAACGCTTGAAGCACAAGCAGAAGGTCTGACTAACATTAGCTTTGAAGGTAAACAGAACAACATGGGTGATTGGTTTGCAGCGGCAGACTTACAAGTGCACCCATCGTATACCGAAGGGCTTGGTTCTGTCATTTTGGAAGGTATGGGCTCTGGTTTACCTGTTATTGGTACCAACGCAGGAGGCATTCCTGACATCATCGACCACAACTCAAATGGATTACTGGTTGAGCCAGGTAATTCACAAGAACTGGCAGATGCAATAGTAAAGGTTTCCCAAGATGATGAATTGAAGCAACACTTCATCGCTCAGGGGCAAGAGAAATTGAAATTGTTTGATATCAACTACACTGCTAATCAATACGTAGACATTTACGAGACAGTTTTACGATGAAAAAAGTCATATACCCAGGTACTTTCGATCCAATCACAAATGGTCACCTTGATATCATCACTCGTGCCGCAGACATGTTTGATCAAATTGTTATTGGTGTCGCGGCAAGCCCTTCTAAAAATACGCTTTTTAGCCTAGAAGAACGCGTAAAACTGGTTGAAGAATCAACAGCACATTTAAGTAATGTATCGACAGCCGGTTTTAGTGGTCTACTTGTTGATTTTGCCAGAGAGCAAGAAGCAAACGTATTGGTACGCGGCCTGAGAACAACGGTAGACTTTGAATACGAGTTCGGCCTTACCAGCATGTATCGCAAACTGTTGCCAGGCATGGAAAGCGTGTTCCTTACTCCAGCCGACGAATACGCCTTCCTTTCTTCCACTATTGTTCGTGAAGTTGCCATTCATGGTGGAGATGTGAAGCAATTTGTACCTGAATGTGTTTATATCGCTATCAATACAAAGGTAGCACAATGAGTTTCAGGAAATTTAAGTATTACGCTTCAAATGGTCTGCAAGTCTTAGTACCTAACTCCATTAGAAGTAAATCAGCTCGTCGTCTTATCGATAAATACCCGATGGATTCCTATATCCAAGAGCGAGTAGACTACTACAACAAGGTTAACGAGTCATTTGAACTTCCTGAAAACGAGTCGACACGTGTTGGCGGCTACAAAAAGACAGGCGGTACAACATACTACTTCGACCTACACAAAGTAGTTAAGTCCTTCCCAGCTCAATACTTTTTCCAGTTTTTGAACGGTGATATTCGTTATGTACCAGAATACCCATCCTTTCTTAAAAGTCGACCGATTGGGGAAGACAATCAAAACTCCGTCTTACTAAAGTTAAATGAGATTCGTCACTTCCAGTTTGTTACTGATAAACTGTCATTTAGAAGCAAGAAAAACATGGCGGCTTGGCGTGGTGTTGGATACCAGCCACACCGTAAAAAAGTGATTGAGCAGTTCTATAACCACCCTCAATGTAACATTGGTCAGACACAGCCAGTCAACGGCGATCCTTGGGAAAAAGGATTTATGTCGATTGAAGAACAGCTTAATTACAAGTTTTTGCTCGCAATCGAAGGCAATGATGTTGCGACTAACCTCAAGTGGGCGATGTCTTCAAACTCACTGGTAATAATGTCCAAGCCTAGGTATGAGACTTGGTTTATGGAAGGCCGCTTGCAAGCAGGTGTTCACTATGTAGAGGTGAAAGCCGATTACTCTGATTTGATAGAGAAAATGGAATACTACATCGCTCATCCTGAAGAGGCAGAAGCCATCATCCATAATGCGCACGAATGGGTAGAACAGTTTAAAAACCCTCAGCGAGAAAAATTAATCTCTCTATTAGTGGCAAAGAAGTACTTTGAAAAATCAGGGCAAATGTAATTTGCCCTAATCCATATTTCACTTCTGACACTCACCACAAAAGAAGGTATTACGCTGCCCTATTTTTAGCTCTTGAAGTCGTTCGCCGCATTCTGGGCATGGCTCTCCGGCTTTTCCGTAAACTAATAACTCTTGTGCGAAGTAACCCGGCTTTCCATCGGCTTGCGCAAAGTCTTTCAGCGTAGTCCCACCTTGCGTAATGGCAATCTCAAGTGTCATTTTGATATTTTCAACAAGTACCCCCACTCTTGAGAAGTAAGCTTACCTGCGGGCCTTGAAGGGTGAATTCGAGATTTAAACAACGACTCATTCGCGTAGATATTTCCGACACCAACTACGACTTTGTTGTCCATGATGAACTGCTTGACGGCGACACGCTTATTTTTAGCTTTCTCCGCTACATATTCCGCATTGAACTCTTCAGTTAAAGGCTCAGGCCCCATGTTTGCTAGCACAGCATGTGACTCGCCAGGAGCACACCACAGCCATGCCCCAAAACGACGCGGATCGTTATAGCGCAGTATTTTTCCACTGCTTAGTTTGAGATCCACATGATCGTGCTTTGCTGGCGGAAAGTCGGCGTCTAGAACACGTAAAGACCCCGACATGCCCAAGTGAACAATGGCTGTACCGGTGTTTGTCTCGATCAGTAAGTATTTCGCACGACGGCTAATCGCACGGATCACCTGCCCTTCCAATTTTTTAAGCTCTGTAGGAATATCCCAGCGCAATTTAGGCGTTCGAAAAGTAAACGACTGGATCGTTTGTCCAACCATGTGGGGGCTAATTCCCATACGACTGACTTCAACTTCTGGCAACTCAGGCATTAGATTCTCCAATTCACCGGCTAATAGTTCTCGCTGCTAGCATAATCGAAAAGAAAAACGATAAATAGGGAAGCTTATTAGGGGTATAGGCGCAAAAAGGCTCTACTCTGGCATAAGGTAGTTTTCATCGACGGAGATAGCGACCCATTTGTCTTGCCAGGTTTTAAATAGCCAAAAATCAGGTAAACGAAAGAAAGTCACCCGCTGCGGCTCTTCGAGATCCTGATACCAAACTTCTACCGTTTCAGGTACCGTCAGGTTAGGTTTTAAATGATCGTACTGTTCTGAGGTGAGCTCGGTCCCTTCCAATGATTGCCAGCGTGATACAAGTTCACTGATCGGTGCATCAACTTTGATGTTGGATTGCCATCGTCCATCATGCAGTTCAAACTCCCAGCCACTATAGTACAAAGACTCCACCGTATAGTCGGAGCGAAGTACATTTGGGTAAGGGTCTGCTTGGTCTGTTAATAGGTAAGTTTTGATCCACATCGGAGCATTTAAGATCACTATAAACGCGATAATGCCCAGAATAAGAATATTGTTCCATCGGCGGCGACGAGCCGGACTCACACGCATAACCATCTCTACTCTCTTATCGTTATGAGTAAACTACCAAAGAGTATTGAGCTTGACTAGAACAACGGTGTGCAAGTGTGTAGGGAAGTGGTAACGAAGCGGCAGAGAGCGATCAATCAAAAATTCGAGTATAGAGTCGGACCAGTAGAATAACTTCAGCAGTGCCTTATAACCCGATGACGTACTGAACCTTTTCTTCAGCACTTTTATTCACGTAATAAAAAACCCAACTCGAAAGTTGGGTTTTTCAATTCATCAAAGAGACTGAAACCAATTATTTGATTTTTGCTTCTTTGTACATAACGTGCTGGCGAACTACTGGATCAAACTTTTTGATCTCAAATTTGCCTGGCATGTTACGCTTGTTCTTATCAGTTGTGTAGAAGTGGCCTGTACCTGCAGAAGATACTAGACGGATTTTCTCACGAACGCCTTTCTTTGCCATTGCTTATTTCCTCTTAAACGTTTTCGCCACGTGCACGCATGTCTGCAAGAACAGTATCAATACCTTTCTTGTCGATGATGCGCATACCTTTAGCAGATAGACGTAGTTTAACAAAACGTTTTTCGCTCTCTACCCAGAAACGATGAGTTTGTAGGTTCGGCAGAAAACGACGCTTAGTAGCATTTCGTGCGTGTGAACGGTTGTTACCCGTTACTGGACGCTTACCAGTTACTTGGCATACTCGTGACATGAATGTCTTCTCCAAAATCGTTTCAGCTCGATATCAACCTTGGTGGCCGAACCTCTCTATCTCTCGAAAAGAAGTTAGAGGTTAAGAACCGCTATGGAAAATCCATACAAGGCTATCAAAGGTCGCGCATTATACTAACTTGATATGCATTGCTCAAGACCCGAACAGATCCTTTTTACAGGTTTTCGTGATCTTTTTTTAGACAGCAGATTTTTTTAGCAGTCCAAGCTGAATTCAGTTAAAAATTTAGTGGCGTGGATGATAGCAGATTTTTAGCAACTAACAACCTAAAAAACGCACAGTTATATCCAGCCTCTTTCAGCAAAAGAGACACTTTCCCCATCTCCGATGACGAAATGGTCCAAAATACGAATATCCACCAATGCTAATGCGTCGATGAGACGCCTTGTAATCCTTCTGTCAGCTTGGCTCGGCTCAGCGACGCCTGAAGGATGATTGTGCGCCAAAATCAAAGCCGCCGCGTTATGATGCAGAGCACGCTTGACGACTTCTCTCGGATACACCGACGCTGCATCCAACGTTCCTTCAAATAAAATTTCATCTTTTATCACTCGGTGCTGGTTATCGAGAAAAAGAATATAAAAAGCCTCTCTTTGCCGATCCCTTAAAATAGAAGACAGATATAACTTAGTTTGGTCGGGGCTGGTTAAGGCATCACCACGCTTTAGCGTCTCCGCCAAGTAACGTTGTGTCATTTCTAGTACCGCTTGCAACTGAACATACTTGGCTTGCCCCAATCCTTTGTGACGACAAAACTCTTCTTCTGATGCTGAAAATAGTTGTCTGAGCGAACCAAAGTCTTGAATAAGGAAGTCTGCAAGCTCAATCACGTTCATTCCGCGGGTGCCTGTGCGCAAGAAGATGGCCAGCAGTTCAGCATCGGTCAAAGCTTGCGGCCCTCGTTGCAGTAGCTTCTCTCTGGGCATGGACTCATTTGGCAAAGCTTTCAGTATCATCTGATGTCTCTTTATATGGAAAGTGTCCCTATTCCACAAAACAAAAAGCGAAAGTCGAGTATGACTTTCGCTTTCTTCGTACTATCAGTGTTTTCCATGCAACTTAACAGTTCATCAGAGTTTAAAGTTGCCAACCAAGCCGTGAATTTCTGTTCCAGACTGTGATAGCTGCGTGCTGGTTGACTCGGCATGCTGCAACGTCTCATTAATGTTGTTCACGATCTGTTGAATAGACACTAAGTTTTGGTTGATGTCTTCTGCAACCGCGCTTTGTTCTTCTGCGGCAGACGCGGTTTGAATACCCATATCTCGAATTGTTCCGATAGAATGATGAACACCAGAAAGAGATTGCTGAATGAGCGCGGACTCTTCCGCCGTTTTTAAACCTCGTTTTTGGCTCACCGACATCGTACTGACCGCTCTTGATACACCATTTTGTAGCTGCTTGAGCATGTCGCCAATTTCATGAGTACTATTTTGTGTACGACTGGCTAACGAGCGCACTTCATCCGCAACGACGGCAAACCCTCGACCTTGCTCACCGGCTCTAGCCGCTTCAATCGCCGCATTTAGGGCCAACAAATTCGTTTGCTCGGCTATCTCGCCAATCACATCCAGCACTTTGGTTATTTTTTCGGTCTGTAAACTTAACTCAGAAATTGCATCTGACGTGCTGTCTATCTCCGTCACGAGTTCGGTAATGCCTTCTATTGCTTGCTCGACCTCATGCTGAGCGGCGGTGACTTGACTGTTGGCATCGTCAATTGCCTGCGCGGTCGCATTAGTATTGCTGGCTACTTCTTTGGCAGTCATGCTCATTTGCGTCACTGCCGTCACGACTTTGTCCGTCTCTAAACAGTGATCCTGCATTTGACCGCTCGCTTGGCTGGTCTGAGTGTTCAGGCTTTGGGAAACGGTCTGTACTGTCGTCGCAGAGCGATGAATGTCCTGCATCAGTGGGTGCAGCTTATCCATAAACTCATTAAACGCGGCCGCCACTTCACCGACTTCATCCTGACTTTCGACTTTTAAACGAGCCGTTAAGTCACCGCCGCCTGCGGCAACATCTTTTAATGAAGCCGCGACATGTTGTAATGGCTGAATACCTTTAGACACCACGATACTGGTGAGAACACTGGTAATGATCAATCCAATAGCGGAAATCAACACGGCAGATAATGTATGCTCTTTTAGCTCTTGAGTCTTTAACTCTCTGTGCATCGCAACTTGCTGGTCGATGTCATCAATATAAACGCCAGTACCTAAAACCCAGTCCCATTTCGATAGATATTCTGCATAGCCCAACTTAGGCGCTTGTGCGTCAATGGTCGGTTTGTGCCACGAGAAATAGAGGAACCCATCCCCTTTTTGAGAAGCGTCAATCAAGCCCGCAATAACTGCGACCCCATTTTCATCTTTTAAGTCGTAAAGGTTTTTACCCTCTAATGCAGGTTTGATAGCGTGCAACGTATTCACACCTTGAGAGTCGTAGGCAAAAAAGTAACCATCGCTTTCAAAGCGCATGGCTTTCAGAATTTCTTTTGCTGCCTCTTTATTACTTCCATTTACATCCGTGTCGTATAACGGTTTTATCGCCGTCACGCCCATCATCATATAGGCTTGTAACTCTTTCTTTTTCGTTTCGATGAGCTCTTGCCTGTCTCTTGCCAGCTCCGCCTCCAAACTTTTACTGCTGTTGATGTAATACACCACTGAGATCAATGTAGTGATCAACAACAGCGGAATTAGGGTTATCAGCAGCAATTTGTTTCGACTTTTCAACACCATGGTTTCCACTACCTCTTTTTCTTTTCAGACTTGCAAACTCCGCGCAACTTGTCTGTGAGGTAGGCGAGAATTTTCCCTTCCTCGGTCAGATTAATACTCTGGAGTTTGATGTGAATTATCTTCTCGTTATATATGCTCGGGCGGTCAGACTTTGAATTGTGTTAAAATCCGGTCATCAAATTGGAGATCTCACATGCAAACACTAGCAGGAAAGAAAATTCTACTCGGCATCAGTGGCGGTATTGCCGCGTATAAATGTGCGGAGCTAACCCGTCGCCTCATAGAGAGAGGAGCGCAAGTTCAAGTTGTAATGACGAAAGCCGCAAAAGAGTTCATTACCCCTTTAACCATGCAAGCCGTTTCGGGCCGTCCTGTCTCGGACAGTTTACTAGACCCAGCAGCGGAAGCCTCTATGGGCCATATTGAATTGGCCAAATGGGCAGATTTAGTGCTATTAGCGCCAGCGACCGCGGACTTAATCGCGCGCATGTCCGCAGGCATGGGGAACGATTTACTTACCACGCTCGTGCTCGCGACGGATTCCCCTGTTGCTGTTTCTCCTGCGATGAATCAACAGATGTATCGCAATATCGCAACCCAAGAGAACATCGCTACGTTAGCGCGTCGTGGTATGCACATCTGGGCCCTGCGGCAGGAGAGCAAGCCTGTGGTGATGTAGGACCAGGTCGAATGCTGGAACCAATGCAGCTAGTACATCTATGTGAACAGTTCTTTCAACCAAAATTGCTAGAAGGTAAGTCGATACTCATTACCGCCGGACCAACTCGCGAAGCGATTGATCCAGTGCGTTACATTACTAACCATAGCTCCGGGAAAATGGGCTATGCATTGGCGAGCGCCGCAGCGCAGATGGGAGCAAAAGTCACCCTCGTGAGCGGTCCTGTCAGTTTAAATACGCCCGTAGGTGTTGAGCGCATTAATGTTTCCAGTGCACAAGAGATGCACGAAGCCGTTATGACACATGCAAACAGGCATGATGCGTTTATTAGCTGCGCTGCCGTTGCCGACTACCGCCCACAAACGATCGCGTCTCAAAAGTTGAAAAAGACAGAAGACAACGACGAAATGGTCATTAATATGGTTAAAAATCCTGATATTGTTGCATCTGTGGCAGCAATGACGGAGAAGCGTCCGTTTACCGTCGGTTTTGCGGCTGAAACCAATGATGTAGAGACCTATGCTCGAGGCAAGTTAACAAAGAAAAACCTCGATATGATCTGTGCAAACGACGTTTCGGTTGCAGGGCAAGGATTTAACAGCAACGACAACGCAATTACCCTTTACTGGCCTGAAGGTGAACTTGCGCTCGCTTTAGAATCAAAAGAAGCATTGAGCTT
Organism: Vibrio sp. M60_M70; assembly: GCF_037162085.1. Lineage (NCBI taxonomy): Bacteria > Pseudomonadati > Pseudomonadota > Gammaproteobacteria > Vibrionales > Vibrionaceae > Vibrio > Vibrio sp. M60_M70. The sequence continues at coordinate 272,332 of NZ_JARLUL010000001.1, read as the reverse complement.
TAAAATTCTCGAAAAAATGCATCAATTGATGTAACTAACGTTTGAAAACCCTGCCAATTTTTTACAAAAGCTGGCATAAATTTGGTACAAAAATGACAACTAAGGGTGTTAAATCTCCCATTCCACCCTTAGTGGTCTAGTTTGAGGCGAAATAGCGTCTTATAATCCCCTCCGCTCAACTTTGTATTTTGAAAGGAAGTAACTAATGGCCGGCAGTAAAAAATCCAACCGTCGTGAAGAGATCTTACAAGCATTGGCAGAAATGCTTGAATCAACAGATGGCGCTTCACGCATTACTACGGCAAAACTGGCCAAGCAAGTCGGCGTTTCAGAAGCCGCGCTGTATCGTCATTTCCCAAGTAAAGCGCGCATGTTCGAAGGGTTGATTGAGTTCATTGAAGAAGCCTTGATGACACGTATCAACCGTATTCTAGACGACGAAAAAGATACACTAGAGCGTATTCGTATGGTGATGCACCTTATTTTGGCGTTCTCTGAACGTAACCCAGGTCTGACACGCATTTTGTCGGGTCATGCTCTAATGTTTGAAAATGAACGCCTACGTGAACGCATCAATCAACTCTTTGAGCGTATAGAAACACAATTGCGCCAAATCCTGCGTGAACGTAAGATTCGTGAAGGGAAGTCTTTCCCTGTCGAAGAGCGCATCCTAGCCGCGCAAATTCTGGGACAAGTTGAGGGGAGCCTAAACCGCTTTGTGCGTAGCGACTTTAAATACCAGCCGACTGCAAACTTTGACGAGTACTGGGCGCTTTTGAGTGCACAAATAAAGTAAAAGACTATGAGTAAGGACAAATACACGCAGCCCGAGTTTTCTCTTTCACTTCTTCACCCTCGTAACTGGGGCGTATGGCTTGGTTTTGGTCTGTTGGCCATCCTCGTCAATATTCTTCCTTATCGGCTGCTGCTTTCATTAGGTCGTTCACTCGGCAAACTTGGCATGCGCTACGGTAAAAAGCGTGTCCACGTTGCTCAGCGTAACTTAGAATTGGCCTTTCCAGACAAAACACCTGAAGAGATTCAACACATTGTTGAAGAGAACTTCAAAAATACCGGTATGGCACTGATAGAAACCGGAATCACTTGGTTCTGGCCGACTTGGCGCTTTAAAAACCTGATCGTCGAGAAAGATCTCGGCGCACTGCGTGAAAAAGCCAAAGAAGGTAAAGGCGTCCTACTTTGTTGTGTCCATGCTCTAAATCTAGAGATCACTGCGCGTGCTTTCGCCGTGTTAGGCGTGGCCGGGTACGGCGCGTTTCGTCCGCATAATAATCCTGCTTATAACTTTATCCAGTATTGGGGACGAACACATAACGGCAATAAACTGATTGATCGTAAAGATGTAAAAAAGATGATTCGTGTATTACGCAGTGGTGAGCGTCTGTTCTATTTACCGGATCACGATTACGGTCGCAAAAAATCAGTATTTGTGCCCTTCTTTGCCGTAGACGATGCGTGTACAACAACAGGCACGAGCATTCTGGCGTATACCTCAAAATGTGCGATCATCCCAGGCTCAGGGTTTCGCAATGACGAAGGAAAATACGACATCATCGCCGATAAGTGCATTGAAGCCGACTATCCACAAAAAGACGAAGTCGCCGCTGCCGCTTATATGAACAAGTATGTGGAAGAAGTCATTCTACGCGCTCCAGAGCAATGGATGTGGCTCCATAAACGCTACAAAACCATGCAAGATGAGCATGTCGAGAAAGGCATTCGCTATAAGTAAGTGGTCAAGGCGATAAATCCAAAAACAAAAAAGGGCAGATGAATATCCATCTGCCCTTTTTACTTTTTCAGAAAAAGTAACCAATTAAATGCCGTATTCTGCGCGGTACGCTTTGACTGCTTCTAGATGCTCTTTGTCTGTGCCTTTCTCTTCAAGGAAAGTCACAAGGTCAGTCAAGCTAACGATCGAGATGATTGCACAACCAAAGTCACGCTCCACTTCTTGAATCGCAGACAACTCACCTTTGCCTTTTTCTTGGCGGTCAATCGCAACCAACACACCAGCAAGGTCTGCGCCATTTGCTTGAATGATTTCCATCGATTCACGAATCGCAGTACCTGCTGTGATTACGTCATCTACTAGCATGATACGACCTTCAAGCGCAGAGCCTACAAGGTTACCGCCTTCGCCGTGATCTTTCGCTTCTTTACGGTTGAAGCAGTAAGGCGTGTCGACGTCATGATGATCCGCCAGCGCGACTGCTGTTGTCGTCGCGATTGGGATACCTTTGTACGCCGGGCCAAACAGCACATCAAACTCAATGCCAGAATCAGCGAGCGCTGCTGCGTAAAAACGACCAAGACGCGCTAGGTCACGACCAGTATTGAAAAGACCAGCGTTAAAGAAGTACGGGCTTTTACGGCCAGATTTCAAAGTAAACTCACCAAACTTAAGAACTTCTTTCTCAAGTGCAAACTCAATAAATTCACGCTGGTATGCTTTCATTATTTTCTCTCTATGTCCTTGGTTCTTGTGTCTCTTCTCGACAATCATTCATTTCTCTATTGTCGAGATAAAAAAATAGCCCCCATAATGGGAGCTATTTAAATCAATTGGCTAACGCCGCCTTCTGCGCTGCGACAATTTCCGTAATGCCGACTTTCGCCGACTCGAGCAATGCCATCAGCTGTTCGTGACTGAACGGTTCACCTTCTGCGGTGCCCTGAATTTCAATCATCTTGCCTTCTTCGGTCATTACTACGTTCATGTCTGTGTCTGCCGCTGAATCTTCAACGTATTCAAGATCACACAATACTTCGTCGCCTAGTAAGCCGACAGAAACTGCCGCTACGTGGCCTTTCATTGGGTTTGCTTTTAGCTTGCCGCTATCTACTAGGTGTTGGAACGCATCGGCCATTGCAACACTTGCGCCGCTGATAGATGCAGTACGCGTACCACCGTCTGCTTGGATAACGTCACAGTCAACGGTGATCATGAACTCACCCATGGCTTTTAGATCGACAACAGCACGTAGGCTTCGCGCGATAAGACGCTGAATTTCCATCGTACGGCCGCCTTGTTTGCCACTTGCCGCTTCACGACGAGTACGAGAATGTGTTGCTCGAGGTAGCATGCCGTATTCAGCTGTAACCCAGCCTTTACCTTGACCTTTTAGCCAACGTGGCACAGATTCTTCGACGGTCGCATTACACAACACTTTGGTGTTACCGAACTCAACTAGCACTGACCCTTCAGCGTAAGCTGTGTAGTTACGAGTAATTTTGATAGGGCGAACTTGATCCGCCTTGCGATCGTTTGGACGCATGGGCATCTACCTTAAATATGAGGAGAAGACGATTTGGTTGGGCGAAGATTATAACGGAATCGATTCCGGATTCATAGGTTACGCATCTGGCACAACATAAACAATCCATGCATCCCGCGCACCTATCGACGCAGCGTGATACACTCTTGAAGTAATTTTCAAAAAATGAAGACAGGAAAATTCGATGATTTACAGTATGACAGCGTATGCACGCAAAGAAGTAAAAGGCGATTGGGGTTCTGCGGTATGGGAAATCCGCAGCGTGAACCAGCGTTATTTAGAAACATACTTCCGCATGCCAGAACAATTTCGCGGATTAGAGCCCGTTTTACGCGAGCGTTTTCGTAAGCGCTTAGCGCGAGGAAAAGTAGAATGTAATCTACGTTTTGAAGCAAACCCTGCCGCAAAAGGTGAGCTTAGCATCAATGAAGCGCTTGCTAGCCAGGTAATTAAAGCCGCTGAACAAGTCATGCACATGACTGGTGAACTGAGCCGAATCAATCCATTTCAAGTCATGCAGTGGCCGGGGGTAATGGAAACGCCAGAGCAAGACATGGATGCGGTAAATAAAGTGCTACTAGAAGCGTTTGATGGCGCAATGGATGAATTTATTGAAGCGCGCGCTCGTGAAGGCGAGAACATGAAGGCGCTGATTGAGCAACGCCTAGAAGCGATCACATCAGAAGTTGTGAAAGTGCGCGCACGCATGCCAGAAATACTAGAGTGGCAACGTGAGCGTCTGTTCTCTAAATTTGAAGATGCGAAAGTAGAGCTAGACCCATCTCGCGTTGAGCAAGAGCTTATCCTTCTGGCACAGAAATCAGACGTAGCAGAAGAGCTAGACCGTCTTGATTCTCACGTAAAAGAAACCACGAACATTCTGAAAAAAGGTGGCGCAGTGGGTCGTCGTCTAGATTTCATGATGCAAGAGTTCAACCGTGAATCGAACACGCTAGCGTCGAAATCCATCAGCACCGACATCACCGCATCGGGCGTTGAACTGAAAGTTCTAATTGAACAGATGCGTGAGCAGATCCAAAACATTGAATAATTTCCACACGCTTCCGTATTGTTATTTAAAGCAATAAGTATCAAAAACTTAACTATAATAAGATTCCATACAGGCCCATAGAGAACCACCTTTAACCACCACCAAATGGTGGTTAAAGTGGTGGGTAAAGTAAGGTTCTGCCGATTTAATGGGTGTGGAGTTAGGTTAGGATGTCTCAGTTAACAGTTAAGAAAGTGGAAGCATTAATTAAAACTAGTGGGATAAAACAAAGCGCTATGGTGATGGTAGTGGTTTGTATTTGGTTGTTCCCCATTCTGGCTATCCTAGCTGGATGCTACGTTTCACATCTAACAAAAAGCGCCGCGAAATGACACTCGGCAAAGTCAGTGACATATCTTTGCGTGACGCCCGACTCCTAGCTGCCGAAAAAATGAAACAAGTCTGTGAAGGGTTTTATCCGCTCATACAACGCAAGCGCGCAGAGCAAGAAAAAATAAAAACCGTTAACGACTTATTTTCAGACTGGTACCCATCCCAAGAAAAACGTTTAAAGCACCCTAACATTCCGAAACGTGTCTTCTTAAAAGATATTGCCCCTCATATCGGCGATATCCCTCTCGAGCAAGTCAACGCTCGTGATATTCGTACCACTATTAATGCCATCACTGCTGCTGGAAAACCCGCAATTACGAATGACGCTCTTAACTATTGTAAACAACTGTTCAACCATGGAATGAAGCTCGACGTCATGCAAGGTAACCCTGCTTCTGCATTTACGGTTCGGGATGCTGGCGGTGTGGAAAAGAGCAGAGATAGAGCCTTAACTACCGAAGAACTCAAGCAGTTTTTTAATACCGCTAAACAAAACCCGATGAGCTTTACCCGTGACAACTATTTAGCATGCGCCTTACTAGTGTGCTTAGGTGTGCGTAAATCCGAGCTGTGCGAAGCCAGATGGGAAGAGTTTGATTTAGAAAAAGCAGTGTGGGAACTCCCAAAAGAACGCAGCAAAACCAATGTCGCTCTTACTATCCCTTTAGCGACAACAGTATTAGAGTGGCTTGAAGAACTGAAAGTGAGAAGCTTAGGCTCTGAGTATGTATTCCCTAGTCGCCGATCCAGTAAAAATCCACATATGGGGCCAGATACGCTTAATCGTGCGATTACCAAACTATTCGGGCATGAACCAGGTAAAAAGAAACAGCCGCCGAATCTTATGGGGGATATGCCGCACTTTATTGGCACAACAAGGCCCCCCGGCCATGTGGCCGAAAGGTGCTTGAATCACAAGTTAAAAGGTGTTGAAGGGATTTATGACCGACATGATTATTTCGAAGAGCGGAGAGAGGCGTTAAATATGCTAGCCCTGCACATTTCTGAATTTGCAGATCTTTAAACGAGCCTGTAAATAATTCTGTGTAACTGCCGTGGTTACATATAATCTGTCAGTCTATCTTCGAACATAATCATAAAGCGATTCAGGGCTTGTAACCAGTTTCTGATGGGCATCGTCCACTTCTTGGAAGCATCCTGGATCGCTAAGAAGATCACTTTCCTTGCCGATTCATCCGTTGGGAACAGCTTACGTTTTTTATGGCTTTTCTAATCACACAGTTCAATGACTCGATAGCGTTGGTCGTGTAGATCGCTCTCCTGATGTCCTCAGGGTAATTAAACAAGGTATTGAGGTTATCCCAGTGGGCTGTCCAGGAACTGTTGATTTGAGGGTATTTGACGTCCTATTTATCAGAGAACATTTCTAGCGCTAACAAGGCTTCATATTCGGTCTTGGTCTTGGGCTGGAATCGAGTCTGGTACTTACGAACCAACTTGGGTTCAAAGTTCGCATCTCGGTCGCACAGCACATCAATAGGAACCTGGCCATCATCAGTGAGAATCGACTTAGATGAGTAGCCATTACGGGAGTTTGGGCTGAGTTTAGTAGCGTGCTTTTCGTAGCCAAAGTTATCATCAAGATCGGACTCTGTCTTGATTGATTTGGCAGCTTTACGAGAAAAAGCTTCAAGTGCTTTCTTATCCATGTTGTTTATCCTTAGCCTTTTCAAGGCTTAAGCTTAAACAATTACACAGAAATCAGGACAGTCTCCGACTAATTAAAAGTCAACTACGCCAAGTTTCCGTTGCTTGACTCATCTCCTTCTCTGCTATGCCAGCATATTCCATATGCTGGCATAGCAAGCACAAGTAAGATGAGCAGCTCCGTAGCTTATTTTCCTTTAAGGATTCCAGCTCCATCGGTTGCTCTACAGACGTATATATCTTCCTTAAGGCCAGTTGCGGACTCGTATTTATTTTTAACGGCGAGTTTTAGAAGCTCAACTAAATGCATAGGAACCAGAGCAACAACACAGCCACCAAAACCACCGCCAGTCATTCGCACACCACCTTGGTCACCAATCGTATCTTTCACAATTTCAACTAAAGTATCGATTTCTTTAACTGTGATTTCAAAGTCATCACGCATTGACGCATGTGACTCCGCCATAAGTTCGCCCATACGCTTTATGTCATGCGCACGAAGTGCTTGCGCTGCTTTAATGGTGCGGTCATTTTCTGTGATCACGTGGCGAGCTCGCTTCGCGACCATGTAATCCAGCTCAGACACTTTTTCATCAAACTGCTCAATAGTAACATCACGTAACGCTGCCACACCAAACGTGCGTGCCGCTTCTTCACATTGCTTACGACGCGTGTTGTATTCGCTGTCTACCAAGCCACGTTTTTTGTTCGAGTTGATTATTACAACCGCTATGTCCTCTGGCATCGGTACCGCTTCAGTTTCTAAACTACGGCAATCCAATAACATTGCGTGATTTTCACGACCTTCTGCCGAAATCATTTGGTCCATGATACCGCAGTTACAACCAACGAACTCATTCTCTGCTTGCTGACCATTTAGGGCTATTTCTGTTTGGCTGATTTCTAGATTAAACAGTACTTTAAATGTTTGCCCTATCACCACTTCCAATGCAGCCGATGAGCTTAAACCTGCTCCTTGCGGAACGTTACCACTAACCGCAATATCCGCTCCAGTAAATTGGTAACCGCGAGAAAGAAGACTTTTCACCACCCCGCGAATATAGTTCGCCCACATTTGGTTAGATTGGAAGACAATCTCTTGACTGATATCGAACTCATCAATTGCATTGCCATAATCCACGGATACCACGCGTACTAGGGTGTCTTCACGTTTCGCCGCAGCGACTATCGTTTGGTAATTGATTGCACATGGCAGCACAAAACCATCGTTGTAGTCAGTATGCTCACCAATGAGGTTTACACGGCCAGGAGCTTGAATAATATGGCTCGGTGCATAGCCCAGCAATTCTTCAAAAGAGTTTTCAACATTTTGGATTAAATCAGACATAGGTGGCTTTCTCTTAAGATATAAATTTGGTGTTGGGGAAGTACTTTGAGCCTCATGTTTCATCGCAAGGTGGCACTCCCCATTTTGTTCGTTATCAATAGTTCTCGAGAGTTTATGACTCTTTATAATGCACATCACTTAAGTCGCGTAAACGTTGTGCAGCCTGTTCCGCGGTTAGGTCTCGTTGACTTTCTGCGAGCATTTCATATCCCACCATGAACTTGCGAACCGTGGCACTACGAAGTAGTGGTGGGTAGAACAGCGCATGTAATTGCCAATGGTCGATATCGGTGCCTTCTTCAAAGAATGGCGCATAGTGCCAACCCATCGAGTAAGGGAAAGAACATTGGAATAAATTGTCGTAACGACTCGTCAGCTTTTTGATAGCAACGGCAAGGTCATCACGTTGCTCATCAGTTAGCTCACTCATGCGGCGTATGTGTACTTTTGGAAGAAGCATGGTTTCGAACGGCCATGCAGCCCAGTACGGTACAACAGCAATCCAATATTCAGTTTCAACCACTGTACGTGAACCGTCTTTGAGTTCAGCTTGCACGTAGTCCACCAGCAAGTTGCTGCCATGTTCTTGGTAATACGCTTTTAAGTTGCGCTCTTTGCGCTCAATTTCGTTTGGCAAGAAGCTGTTCGCCCAGATTTGGCCGTGCGGGTGAGGCTGAGAACAACCCATGGTTTCGCCTTTATTTTCGAATGCTTGAACCCAAATGTAGTCTTTGCCTAACTCTTCGATTTGATCATTCCATGTATCAATCACGCCGCGAATTTTATCAACTGGCAATTCCGGTAAGGTTTTGCTGTGATCAGGCGAGAAACAGATGACGCGGCTCAAACCACGCACACCCTGAGATTTGAATAGCGGATTATCTGACTTAGGTGCATCCGGCGAGTCCACCATCAACGCTGCGAAGTCATTTTGGAATACGTATGTACCTTGGTAATCTGGGTTTACATCCCCAGAAATACGCGCATTAGTTGGACAAAGGAAGCACTTCTCATCGTAACTTGGTTGTTCGTCAATCTCTGGTTTCTCATCAGCCCCACTCCAAGGACGTTTAGCTCGATGTGGAGATACCAAAACCCATTGCCCAGTTAATGGGTTGTAACGGCGATGTGGATGATCTATTGGATTGAATTCAATATTTGACATATTACTTGCTCATCTTTTTTAGTCTGTCTTCGATTTGGCACACACCAAACTCATCAATTTTTTTATAAGAAGTTTCGAGTACATTAATACCCGTCAGGATTACTCGATTGCCAATTCCACGTATCTGCCGTCATTTCAGCAATGCTGCGAGTCGCTTTCCAACCGAGCTCTCTTTGTGCTTTTGTAGTACTGGCCCAACATTCTGCAATATCTCCAGGGCGCCGAGGACAAATCTCGTAAGGGATTGGATGACCACATGCCGTTGAGAACGCTTCGACCATTTCAAGTACGCTCGAACCTTTGCCCGTGCCTAAGTTGTACACATGCAAACCGGCTTTTTCGCCGACCGATTTCAGGGCAGCGATATGACCGTCAGCCAAATCCATCACGTGGATGTAGTCACGCACACCAGTACCATCTGATGTGGAGTAATCACTACCGAATACCGACAGTTTTTCGCGGCGACCAACTGCGACTTGAGCGATGAACGGCATCAAGTTGTTTGGGATCCCCTCAGGGTCTTCGCCCATGGTGCCCGATGGGTGTGCACCAACGGGGTTGAAGTAACGTAACAAAGTCACACTCCAATCCTGTTCAGCTTGAAACAGGTCACTCAAACACTCTTCCACCATGTATTTACTGCGACCATAGGGGTTAGTGGTTGCACCTGCTGGTGACTCTTCCGTAATAGGCACAACCTTAGGATCACCATAAACCGTTGCAGATGAGCTAAATACAATACTTTTTACACCCGCTTTGCGCATACTGCGCACCAACACTAATGAACCATTAACGTTGTTATCGTAATACTCCAATGGTTTTAAAACGGATTCGCCAACGGCTTTTAGACCAGCAAAATGAATCACAGCTTGAATATCATGTTGATTAAATACTGAGTCTAAAAAGGCTTCATCTCGAATGTCGCCTTGATAGAAAGCTGGTTGCTGCCCTGTTAGTGCCTCTATACGATTTAATACCTCTATTTTGGAATTACATAGGTTGTCTACGATGATTGGTTCCATACCAGCTTTGATCATCTGCACACATGTGTGACTACCGATATACCCCATTCCGCCTGTGACAAGAACTGACATAAATACTTTTCCACCTTTCAACGTAAAAATCTCTAGATCAGGTATACCTGCGTCATGCGCAATATTCGGGCATACCGATCTATCTACTTGCTGTCCGTTTTTAATGATTAAATAATTAGTGTGGTTTGATTACGGCATGTACATATCATTAAGCTTGGTTACCTGTTTGCTTTTCCTACGTTTCAATAAATAGTTAAAGGTCACACCAAGCATTAAGATAACACCGCAAAAACCATACACTTGCATGACCGTTGGGTCGCTTGAAACAAAACCTACGTCCGAAAACATCACATACGCTCCTAACACCATATAGAGAATGACCGCGGACGCTTCAAAGCGGAAAGACCATGGCGTCACGTCGATGCTTTCATTCACTGGCATCACATAATCCGTATCACGTGGCATAAAATGACCAATCGCAAACATCAATAAAGTACAAACTACAAATAAAATCGCTAATTGATGTAAGAAGTGGATTGGGGTGTCAAAGATTAATTGCATCGCAGCATAGGAGCTCACAAATATCGTTAGTGCAACTTTGGCTGCAATAGCTGGTACACGTTTTGAAATGTAACCAACGAACACGATGGTGAAGATAGGCACACTGAAAAAGCCAGCAACCATTTGTAAGTATTGGAATAAACCTTCTGGTGCATATAGGATAAACGGTGCGATGCAAACAGAGATAATGGCAATGATGACTCCAAATAGGCGCCCCTTACCGACTAACTCTTCATCGGATTTATCTTTACCAAATAATGGCTTATAAACGTTCAATGCAAATAGTGTCGTAGAACTGTTTAGCACACCATTAAACGTACTTAATATGGCACCAAACATAACCGCAACAAAGAAGCCAACAAGAGGCTTGGGTAACACTTCGTTCACTAAGCGCGTATACATTGTGTCGGGATTACCTGCATCAGAGCCAAACATGTGGAAGGCAATGATGCCGGGAATGATGAGGAATAATGGAGAGATAACCTTAATTGCACCTGCGAGAATGACACCCTTTTGACCTTCTTTCAGGTTCTTTGCGCCAAGCGCACGCTGAATGATGGATTGGTCGGTGCCCCAATAATACAAGTTCACTAATAATAGGCCCGTGAACAGAGTAGAAAATGGCAGTGGATCCGTTTCTTTACCTACGGATTGCAGCTTCTCTGGTGCGGCAGTGAGCAACACGTCCAAACCTTCTATAAAGTTACCGCCGCCTAATGCCATCAGGCCAAATACAGGAATCATTAGGCCACCAAGAATCAGTCCTACACCATTGAAGGTATCAGCAATAACGACAGCTTTTAGACCACCATAAATAGCGTAAAAGAAACCTAACAAACCTATCGTGGCAGAGATCAGTGCGATGGAGCTAAATTCGGAAATACCCAATAAACCTTGTACATCGAAGATTTCGCCTAGTACCACTGCGCCAGCGTAAAGAGTAGTAGGAAGAATGTTGATGACGTATTGACACAAGAACAACAAAGTAACGAACTTCTTCACCGACATGTCATAACGGCTTTCTAAGAAATCTGGAATGGTGGTGATACCTTGCTTGAGGTAACGCGGTACAAGCAGCAGCGCAATGACAACCAGAGTAACGCCAGAGGCAACTTCCCACCCCATTACACTCATATTGTGGGTGTAGGCTTGAGCACTCATACCGACAAAACTGGTTGCACTCAAATTGGTAAGAATTAGCGAGCTGGCAATCAGTCCGCCCGTCAAACTTCGTCCTCCAAGGAAGAAACCATCTTGAGAGGTGTGTTTATCATTTTTAACTTTGCTGTAAGTGAACACCACAACAAAGCCCGTAAACAGCAAAAACGAAAGTAATACTGTAATAGACATTTTGTTTCCTTAACAAGTTAAGCAATTCAACTTGCTTGTTGGTTGTAGGGTGCCCCTCTAGCGAGTATAGGAGTGTTTTATCAGGAACAACGTAAGTTGAAACTGGTCGCCAGAGGAGGCAGATAGAGATTTAACGTTTTTTGAGGTGAACAATAAGCGCTGATTCGGGATCGAGGATTGGAAGCGTCACCCCAATTTCTTTTAAGTTATCACCACTTAGCGTCAGAGTTTTGTCTAGCCATTTCGGACGCTGTTTCATCAATTGAAAGCTGGTCTGTGGCATTTCCACAATCTTGATTTCGTAACTGGCTTTTTCATCTGCGCAACTCACTCGAAGTGGAGATGGTAGCGCGTAATTTGGCATGGTCAGTTGGCAGACCGTAATCAGCATTTCTTTCCCGTTTTCAACACCATAGATGTTCTGGCTATGATCTGCTGGGTCAATACGGAAAGCACGCCCAGAGTGAAGCAAGTCGCGATACTGTTTGTGCAATTGAATATAATGGGCGAAGGCTTGTTTTTCTTCAGCGCTCTCTTTTACTGGATCGAGTTCAACGCCCATGTGACCACTTAACGCCGTCACTCCACGCATATTGATGGCATGACGACGATTAGTTGAATGACATTCCGCAGGGCCAATGTGCGCACCCATTACTTCAGGCGGAAAGAAATAGCTCATACCACGTTGAATAGCTTGGCGTTCGAGCGCATCATTACAATCAGAAGCCCAGAAGCGATGGGTGCGTTTAAGGATTTCAAAATCAATACGACCACCACCTGAAGAGCAAGACTCTATCTCGACTTCAGGGTGTGCCGCATAAAGTTCATCTAACAGACGATAAAGCGCTTTCGTTTGACCATGTACAGCTGGCTTACCTTGATGACCTGGCTGCACCAGCTCACGGTTCATGTCCCACTTTAGGTACCCAATGTTGTATCGAGTCAGTAAATCATTCAAACGATCAAACAGGTAGTTGAAGCAATCTTTGTTTTGCAAATCCAACACGTATTGCCAACGACCTGAAGGCTGGTCGTAGCCTTGTAGACTCAATACCCAATCGGGGTGTTGGCGATATAGGTTTGAGTCTTGGCTGACCATCTCGGGTTCAACCCAAAGACCAAATTCCATACCTTTGTTGTTTACGTGCTCAATCACTGGTTCAAGACCATTTGGGTACTTCGTTTCATCCAAATACCAGTCACCAAGCGCGGCACGTTCACCATCACGACCAATGAACCAACCATCATCAATAATGAAGCGCTCGACCCCCATCTCAGCGGCTTCGGTTGCCATCTGCATGATGTACTCAGGGTTGTGATCAAAATAGATACCTTCCCATGTGTTTAAGTGAACCGGGCGGGGGTTACCGCTTGGAAACTGGATAATATTGGCGCGAACAAACTCATGGAATCGTTGTGAAATACCGTTCAAACCCGAGTTGCTGTATGTTGCATAAAGCCACGGGGATTGGTATGTCTCACCACTTTTTAAACGCTTTTCGCCAGAGAGTAACAACTCGCCGGCTTGAACAAAGCGGCGACCATCACTACGAACATCAGCGCGCAGTTGATGATTACCACTCCAACCAAGGTGAAAGCCCCATACGTGACCCAACTGCTCGCTAAAGCCATTCGTGCCAGCGAACAGACCAGGGAAATTTTCATGAGAGGTTCGGCCACGGCGGTTTTCTTGCATAAAGCCACCATGTTCAAAGCGCAAACGTTGAGTTTGAAATTCATGACACCAACGTCCGTGAAATGTCATTAGTTCGTTGGCATGATTAGGCAACGGTAAAGTGGACGAAAGCTTATCTAAACAATACTCGCTTGACGCGATGTTCTTTATTGAGATGCGTTTTTGCACCACGTCGCTATTGAAGTCAAGGTGCAGCTCAATGACCAACTCAAGCCCAGCGATGTCGTCTTGAAGTATAAATGTTGCACTACCATCATTTTGCTCGATAGATTTGGTTATGAACACGGGCGCCCAATCATCGCCATTTCGGTGTCCTTCAATACCAGGCGCATTAAAGTGACCACTACCAAGCTCTGGACATAGTGATAACGGCACGTCGACATCAAGGCGAGCCTGAGAGATAGGACGCTCGGTCGAGAGGATTAAATCAGGGTCAATCTGAGCAATTTTCGCTCCCCAATGAAGGATTTCAGGAACACGATCTACTTTAATGATCATGCTGTGATTCTTAGATTTTAAGTGAACAAACTTTTGCATACTGCCCCTCTGTTTTCGCAAACATTTAATCTATAAATAATGATGCGCTTATTCAGCTCCATTGCGACAAAAAAGCCTAATTAGTGTGATTTAGATCATTTTAATAGGGTGTTTTTTGTGTGGTCGATCTTGTGTTTTCGAAAACATTTACTCATGTTTTTACGACATCAATCACGAGAACATTTGAATGAACCTGGTAGAATGAATCGAAAATCTGGATAGGAGAATGCAATGGCAGTCACGTTTAAAGATGTTGCGCGGTTAGCTGGGGTCTCAACTCAAACCGTATCCCGCGTAACCAATGGCGCAGATAACGTCGCGGAAGCAACGCGAAAACGAGTCAACGATGCGATAAAAAAGCTTGGCTATGTACCAAACAAAGGTGCACAAATGCTGAGCCGAGCTAAGTCTCGGATCATCGGCATTGTTTCCTTGGATATCTCTCTGCACGGTGTGGCTCTGATTGCCAACGGAATTCGCAACCAAGCGCATGAGATGGGCTACGGGACAGCGTTAACCGTATTAGCAAACAACTCTATTGATGAATTTCGCGATGCGATTCGAGAGCTTATTGCACAACAAGTCGATGCTATTATTATCAATGCCCCCGTAAATCAAGACATAGCACAGTGTCTGATTGAGCAGTTCAGCCAACTAACATTAGTATTCATTGATGTTCCTGAAGGGACCCCTGTCAATCATGTTAGGTGTGATCATCATACAGGAGCGAACTTGGCGGTATTACATTTGATTGAACAAAAACGCGATTCCTTCGTGTGTATTTCTGGCCCATCTGAATCGACCGCCTCTAAAATTCGTTACGACGCGTGGCAAACACAACTCCAAAAACATGGAGCCAAAGAAGTTGCTTGTTATGAAGGTGATTGGCAAGCAGCTAGTGGCCACAAAGCGATTAAAGACCTTGTGCTAAAAGGTATAGACTTTGATGCGGTATTAGTCGCCAATGATCAAATGGCACTCGGTGTTTTATGCGCTCTGTCAGAAGCAGGCATCAATGTGCCAAAGACGGTTTCTGTCATTGGATTTGATGGTATTCAGGACAGTCAATATTTTTCACCGCCTTTAACCACGATCAAACAAGACTTCGACCAATTGGGCCGTAAAGCCGTTACATTAATGCTCAGCCAAATGGAAAAACCAGAGGGAACAATCTCTGAGGTGCTGCCTGTCAATTTAGTCATCAGACAAAGTACAAGTGAAAAAGCAGATTCTTTATATGACAAACAAGAGGTTCTCGCTTGTCTTGAAAATATTCGTCGCCTACTGCCGTAGATAAAATTTTTATGAAGAACCACCTAGCAGTGTTTTTATGTTGAGAAAAAGCTCGGACAAACGTACAGAGAGCGGACCGAGCCACTAGAGTGGAAGCGCGCCCTCTTGGACAGCTTGCTACCAACCTTATACAGTACCTCGATTGTATCATTATCGTAGACTTACTCTTTTTCAATTTACTCAAATGGTAAGTGCCAACGTTCCTATCTTGCAAGGCTAGCAACTGGATTCATTCTAATGGGTTAATTTAGTGATACTGATTGACTCATCGAATGTGAACAGAGCTTCATTTGATCTCATCTACATTTATTGAGAAATTAATCATACTACTATAACAAGTTGATTTTGTCGGATAAGCAACACCTGTTATCAGATCTCCCTCCTGAGAGCCGTACGTCTAACTTTCACTACATACAGCTCAAAATCCACTAAGCTCCCTATTGACACCCAGTAAATTATAAATCAGTGGTAGCAGGGTCAAACCATGAGTTACAACCAGTTTTTTACCCTTACTTTGATTAAGAAAACCTTCCCCAAAAGGTTCGAACTGGTTTGCTTAAATCTTGATTTTGACATGTTGAATTAATAGGCACTTGAGCAATTTAAAATAGTCAGCTCATGTCTTTGTACGTCGAAGTAGAAAATTCACAGATGACTACCTCAAATACACGCAGATAGACAGTATTGACGTTTATTCAGTGCTAAAGGAAGGAAATCCAGTAATTACTACGACATTTACCACTTTATGTACTAGTCATAACCAGTTTTTTGAAAAGGTTGATTGATCTATCTACAATTGATTTAGAAGTTATGAAACTGAAAGGTTGAGACAATTTTATCAGAGACTTACTTAAGTAGTTAGGCGTGTATCAATTGAAGTAGCGAAACAGTAGAGGTAGATCTTACGTTTTTGGAGTTAAGATTTTCCACACCTCAGGTAATTCACCTTTCACTAAATTAGTAAAATCATTAACACATTTCTGCCCCAAAATCGTTCAGAGCTAATACTCTACACATTTAGGGGGCGTGCGTTTACCCTACTAAAAGTTATTCGATGGAGTTGATAATTGTTCATTCTCGTCATTAGGAGACATCTTGCAGTCTAACTTCCCTTCATGTGGTATAATTTATTGATTATCAGTTGAGTTAATATGAAAGAGACTGCACTATCGAAGGATGAAAGACGACTATGTGTCGCCTAATAGCGTTAGCCGTCATGGAGCTTGCTATACTCAAAGTGATAGAATAGTATCACTTTAGTATTCCTTTGGAGCAGCTCTCATGAAAGTAGAACTAGTTACATCACTCAAACGTCAAGCAACTAAGATCCTCGCCGATCTCCACGACACCAAAGAGCCAGTGTTAATTACTGAGCATGGTAAGCCATCCGCTTATCTCATTGATGTTGATGACTACGAGTTTATGCAAAATCGTTTAGCTATTCTTGAGGGTATTGCACGAGGAGAGCGTGCACTAGCTGACGGTAAAGTGGTAAGCCATGATGAAGCGAAGGACAAAATGTCAAAATGGCTGAAATAATCTGGACTGAACCAGCGTTATCTGACCTCAACGATATCGCTGAATACATCGCACTTGAAAATATCGTAGCTGCAAAGCAGTTAGTGCAAACGATCTTCTCCAAAGTCGAACGCCTACAAACTTTCCCAGAGTCAGGTCGTATTCCACCCGAGCTAGAACATCTAAGTTATCGTGAAGTTGTCGTTAATCCATGTCGTGTTTTCTATAAACAAGACGGTGACAAAGTGTTTATTCTGTTTGTTATGCGTGCAGAGAGAGATTTGCGTAAGTTCCTGTTGAGTAAGCAGTAACCTTTGGGAATGAGCGGCTAAAAAACTGTTTAAGAGTGATTCGCAACGCGTGGTATTTTTACTATGCGTTAGTTTTAGTGTTTAAGGTGGTATGCGGTAGCATTGGTATTGCGTTGCTCACACCTTAACAGGGCGTTAGTTTACCATTCAAGCTCAACACCCTAGATCCAAATCTAGGGTGAAGTCTTGATTATAAGTGGTTCTGAGGAAGCTGTGATTGACCGAGTACGGCTACAACTAAAATGAAGCCATCTTCTTTTGTAAAGTAAGCGGTATGCTTGCCCACAGGGAAATAGAATCCGCTTGGGTATATGTCATCACAACTGCGACCAACAGCTGGATTATCAGCAAGCATTTGAAAACCAGTTAGTAACGTATCTTTGTAGCTTCGCCACTGCATCTCGGAGAAATTTTTAACTGTATAGCTTTTGATTTTCCGTAAATGAGTCTGAGCTAATTTACTCAGTTTGTATTTATTCTTTTGCATCGCGGGTTATAAGGCGTTTAAAAAGTCTTCACCATCAATCACATCGCCTTGTGTTAAGTCTTGTTTTGCTGACTCGAAGCAATGTTTAAGGTAATCGGTTTTCATTGCTTCTAGTTCTTCATAGTCCTTGATAGACATTACAACTACGGCATCTTTGCTGTTTTTGCTAATCTTCACAGGCTCACGTTGAGCGCTTAGAAGTAGCTCACCAAAATTACGTTTGGCATCATTTGCTGTTAATGTGTGCATGATCAATCTCCAAATCTGGAATTACAGTAAGATTATAGTTGGTCGCATGAAATGGTCAATCTAATTAAATCGTGCGATTTGTGCGAAAGGTAAACTAACAAACAATTTAAGAGTGATTCGGCACGCGTGGCATTTTTACTATACGTCGGTTCTAGTGATTAAGGTGGCATGCGGAAGCATAGGTATTGCGCGCCTCACACCTTAATTGGGCGTTATGTGAATCAGAGAGAATTGAGTATATGAAGAAGTTCTTCGCAATATTTATAGCAGCTTTTTGCTTAGTTTCAGTTGGTGTTCTAGCGAATGACTACAAGCTCGGACAGGCGTTTGAAAATCATCAAAGTGACCTTCAAGTTCGTGGCTCAGGAACAATAATTCGTCTATTGCCAGATGACAACAAAGGAAGTCGACATCAAAAATTCATACTCAAATTAGATAGTAAGCAGACTTTACTTGTTGCTCATAACATCGATTTAGCACCAAGAATTCCCAACCTAAAAGTCGGCGATCGAGTTGAGTTTTACGGTGAATACGAATGGAATAAAAAAGGTGGTGTAATGCACTGGACACACCGCGATCCCAACAATAGGCATCCACATGGCTGGTTAAAGCACAACGGTAAAAAGTACGACTGAAAATTCACATACAAGGCGTTTAAGGCAGATTCGCAACGCATAGCATTTTTGGTTTGCTTTGAATTTAGTGGTTACGGCACAATGCTTTGGGTTTAGTGGAGGCGTCGCTCACTACTTAACGCGGCGTTATGTGCTTTGGTGGAAATGGATATGGAAATCACAATCAGGCGTATCAAAACAGAAAGCATTGAAGACAAAGGTATATTCGAGACTTTGTTTAGAGAGTACCTATCTGGATTCTCAGTTGAGCTAGATCTCTCAGTAATTGCTCAGTTATTTGCATTGCCTTATTTCCACGGATTTATCAGTTTTATCGACGATAAGCCCGCCGGTTTTGCGGTTTGCTTTGAATCGTTTTCAACTTATCGTGCGCAAAGAGTGATGAATATCCATGACTTTATGGTGTCGGACAACTTTCGTGGTAAAGGCGTGGGCAAAGCGCAGCTGAATGGTATCGAACAGCATTGTCGTGATAATGATTACCTCAAAATCACACTAGAGGTCGGTGATGATAATGTTGCAGCTAAAAAGCTCTACAGTTCATTGGACTACGAAGATTACAGAGTAGTTTTGACAGGGCAGCAACATTGGCAAAAGTACCTCAATTAGCACGCACATAACAAGAGACTATGGCGTCAATAGTTAATTTTTGAGGCTATCTGTATCCCACATAACACCATCTCTTAGCATTGAATTTAAGATAACAACCATCTTTCTCATGCAGGCAACAATGGCAACTTTTTTCGGTTTTCCTGCCGTAAGTAGTCGTTCATAAGTTGCTTTGAAAACAGGGTGCATTGGATAGCCGACATCATCGCCATATACATAACGGTCCTAACTTGAGACCGCCCTCCTTGTATCAGCCGCTTACCTTTAAAGCGGCCACTTTCTCTTGTTATTGGTGCGACACCAATGAGAGAAGAAGCTTGTTTGTTAGTGATAAAGCCCAGCTCGGGTACATTACTAATTAGGGAGGCAGCAAGGACTTTACCAACACCAGGCATGCTTTGGAGAATAGTATTTTTGGCTTGATACTCAGGACAACTCTCAATCAGTTTCGCTATCTTTGCTTCTACTTTTTCAATCTGATTTTTCAGGGCGGTAAGGATAGGGGTAATCGTAGACGAGATATTCTTAGGTAATATTTGTAGTCGGTTTCTTTCCATGGTTTGCATGGTGAGTAGCTGGTTACGCCTTGTGACTAAGTCACTCATAAGGCGTATGTTTTCGCTTTTTAGTTTGGTCAGTTCTGGCTGAACACGTTCGGCATAATGTGCGATGAGAGCGGCATCTAAACGGTCGTTCTTAGCTCGTTGACCAATGGCACCAGCAAACCTTTTAATACGTAGTGGGTTGGCAATAACATAAGGTAATTTGGCTTTGTCACAGGCGAGTATAAAAGGCATTTCTAATCGACCTGTAGCTTCGATGACGACACGTTGAGGTTTGTGTTTCTTAATGGTTTTTATGGCATCGCTGATGCCTTTTTCGGTGTTCGGGACAGTGAAGTAAATATCGAGTGGTCGGATGTAGATGTCTAATTGTGACTTACCAGTATCAACGCCGACATTAATGTTTTGAAGTGTGTTTGTATTCATAATAAGCTAACTCTTGCTTGCAAATGCGGGCTCGAGACCCAGAAGACTATTCGAGTGTGGTGCTTGGAGTTCTATCTGGCGTTCGTACTTGTTACCGGTCTCTCAATTGAGGAGCCATCGTTCAATCGAACTACCAGATAGAAGAACTTTAGTTGCAGCTAAAGTCTGGGTCTCACCTTACCCGATTGGAGTACTTATTATCCATACAAACTGTTCAAGACGGATTCGCAACGCGTGGCATTTTTACTATGCGTTGGTTTTAGTGTTTAAGGTGGTATGCGGTGGCTTTGGTATTGCGTTGCTCACCCCTTAACAGGGCGTTAGTTGCCTTATCAAAATCGCATGTTCAATTTACTGTACAAGTACATGAGCGAAGACTATACTTGTTCCATTAAATGTACATGTGGAGGTTCTTATGAGAATCGTATCTTTTACTGAAGCTAGAAATAGTCTCAAAGCGGTTTTAGATGGTGTCGTGAATGATGCTGATACAACCGTAATTACTCGCCGTGACTCTGAAGATGCAGTTGTTATGTCCTTAGACTATTACAATAGCCTAATGGAAACAGTTCACTTACTTCGCTCACCTCAAAATGCGGAGCATTTGAATCGTTCAATAGCGCAGTATCGTGCTGGTAAGACAACAGCACGAGAGTTAATTGATGAGTAGTTGTCAACGTTTACTATCTTGGACTAACGATGCTTGGGATGATTACCTGTACTGGCAAACTCAAGATAAGAAAACCTTAAAACGCATTAATAAGCTTATCAACGATGTTAAACGCTCTCCAATTGAGGGTATTGGTAAACCTGAGCCACTAAAGGAAAACCTATCTGGTTTTTGGTCTCGTCGTATTGATGACACTAATAGGCTTGTTTATGCCGTAGATGACCAAGCAATCACAATAATTTCGTGTCGTTACCACTACTAAATGGCTTCATCGTCAGGCAACTAACAAACGCTTTAAGACGGATTCGCAACGCGTGGCATTTTTACTATGCGTTGATTTTAGTGATTAAGGTGGTATGCAGAAACATCGGTATTGCGTTGCTCACCACTTAAGCGGGCGTTAATTTGCTAAAGGCTAGCGGGTAACTAGCCTAAGCTGGCTCTCACATCAGCAATGGTGATGAAGAGTTTATTTCCAGCGTCTTCAAATGCTTGAAAACCATAGCGTTCATAGAAGTGTTTCGCACCGTCTTTGGCGTCAACGATAACAACTGGAAATGCAACGCTATCACTAGCAGCTAATAGCTTTCTGAGTGCGTCGATAAGCAGCCACTCACCAAAACCTTTCCCTTTGTATCGCTCATCGACAGCAAGACGGGCTATCAGACCACCAGAGGTGGATGATTGGTGCTTTTTTTGTAACTTATCAGGCAATGCCTTTAAGTAAATTGGCGTCATTGTTAGCGTGTAAAAGCCGATGACATGTGAGTTGTCGTTATCATCTTCCAAAACAAACGTTCTGGTGTTGTCCTTCTTTGCTTGCTGACTAGCCATTACTCTTAAGTAATTATTGAGAGCTTCGATGCCACAGTTGAATCGGTTTCTATCGTGTTTAGCTTTATCTAGAAGTACCGTATTCATCATTGAGTTTTGCTCTCGTATCGATCAGCTGCAGCTTTTAGTTTTGAGTTCTGTGTTGCAGGACAGTCTAAAGCTTCCATGAGCAACATAGCATCAGCTTGGCTCAGTTTTAAAGCCTGTTCACGTTCGATGACTTGTTTAGCTTTTTCGATTGCAGCGCTTAGAACAAACGAGTTGATGCTAGACATGCCAGCGATCGCGGCAGCCTTAGTAAGTAAGTCTTGTGTATCGACATCAACCCTAGCGGTGATGCGAGGCAAAGTAGTTGCCATAATGTTATCTCCTGTTGTGTCAAAATGTCACATGTGTATTATGGTCTTAAAGTGTGCAATAAGCAATCTTTGTGTCACTTTGGCACACAAACTAACAAGCATTTAAGAGTGATTCAGCACGCTTGGCATTTTTAGTTTGGGTTTAGTTCAGTGTTTACGGTGGTCAAATTAAGTGCTGTGCTTGCGTGCTTCACACCTTAATTGGGCGTTATACGAATAGAGGGAAATTATGTACAAAAATACTGATTTTAACTTGGATTCAAAAGAGTTCAGGTTTAAGAAAGACTCATATCCTTTGTCTAAGATAAACAATGTTAGGGTTAAAAAGTTAAGTTTTCTTGATAATTTAGGTCAAGTTTTATTCTGGGTGTGTGTTTTTTCAGGGGCAGTTTGGTTAGTTATTCCAAGGTTGGAAGAGGTGCCACAATGGCTACTAGTTTTAGTTCTTAGTCTGACGGTTGTAGGTTTGGTTTTTGCTCTTTTTCGTTGTTCTAAATATGCACTTCAAGTCGAGTTTCGCCACATAGATGAAACGGGCGTTCAATGGGTTAATGTCGCTAAGTCATACTCAAAGTCAGATTGTGAGTTATTTGAACAGCAAGTGTTGGCACTGAAAAAATTCGTATAACAAGAGACTATGGCGTCAATAGTTAATTTTTGAGGCTATCTGTATCCCACATAACACCATCTCTTAGCATTGAATTTAAGATAACAACCATCTTTCTCATGCAGGCAACAATGGCAACTTTTTTCGGTTTTCCTGCCGTAAGTAGTCGTTCATAAGTTGCTTTGAAAACAGGGTTGCATTGGATAGCCGACATCATCGCCATATACATAACGGTCCTAACTTGAGACCGCCCTCCTTGTATCAGCCGCTTACCTTTAAAGCGGCCACTTTCTCTTGTTATTGGTGCGACACCAATGAGAGAAGAAGCTTGTTTGTTAGTGATAAAGCCCAGCTCGGGTACATTACTAATTAGGGAGGCAGCAAGGACTTTACCAACACCAGGCATGCTTTGGAGAATAGTATTTTTGGCTTGATACTCAGGACAACTCTCAATCAGTTTCGCTATCTTTGCTTCTACTTTTTCAATCTGATTTTTCAGGGCGGTAAGGATAGGGGTAATCGTAGACGAGATATTCTTAGGTAATATTTGTAGTCGGTTTCTTTCCATGGTTTGCATGGTGAGTAGCTGGTTACGCCTTGTGACTAAGTCACTCATAAGGCGTATGTTTTCGCTTTTTAGTTTGGTCAGTTCTGGCTGAACACGTTCGGCATAATGTGCGATGAGAGCGGCATCTAAACGGTCGTTCTTAGCTCGTTGACCAATGGCACCAGCAAACCTTTTAATACGTAGTGGGTTGGCAATAACATAAGGTAATTTGGCTTTGTCACAGGCGAGTATAAAAGGCATTTCTAATCGACCTGTAGCTTCGATGACGACACGTTGAGGTTTGTGTTTCTTAATGGTTTTTATGGCATCGCTGATGCCTTTTTCGGTGTTCGGGACAGTGAAGTAAATATCGAGTGGTCGGATGTAGATGTCTAATTGTGACTTACCAGTATCAACGCCGACATTAATGTTTTGAAGTGTGTTTGTATTCATAATAAGCTAACTCTTGCTTGCAAATGCGGGCTCGAGACCCAGAAGACTATTCGAGTGTGGTGCTTGGAGTTCTATCTGGCGTTCGTACTTGTTACCGGTCTCTCAATTGAGGAGCCATCGTTCAATCGAACTACCAGATAGAAGAACTTTAGTTGCAGCTAAAGTCTGGGTCTCACCTTACCCGATTGGAGTACTTATTATCCATACAAAGCGTTTAAGACAGATTCGCAACGCTCGGCATTTTCGATTTGCTTTGAATTTAGTGTTTACGGCACAATGGCTTAGGTAGGGGGACGTTGCTCACTACTTAACGCGGCGTTATATATCTAGTGGAGTTCAGATGACTACGATAGTCGAACAAATTATTAATCGTGAAATTGACTCGGTCATCGTGTATGAATCTGACCAAGTTATAGCTTTTGCAGATCATGATCCAATCAACTTTGGACATATTTTAATCTGTCCTAAGACTCAATATCGTACTTTCATCGACCTGCCTGAGTCTGTGTTTTTAGAGATCACCGACGTTGCAAAAGATTTATATAAACGTATAGAAGCTAAGTTCAATCCCGATGGTATCGGCTTTATGCAAAACAATGGAGAGGCACCTCATTTCAACGAGCTCGATCACTACCATTTGCATATTTTCCCTAGGTTCCATGGCGACCAGTACGGTTGGGTTAGTAGTGAACTTGGAATTCAAACTATGGATAAACTAAGAGAATCACTTAAAGAACTATGAGCATTGAAAAATATGCTAACAAATTGTTCAAGAGTGATTCGGCACGCGTGGCATTTTGACTATGCGTTGGTTTTAGTGGTTAAGGTGGTATGCAGAAGCTTCGGTATTGCGTGCCTCACACCTTAACAAGGCGTTATGTAACAAATGGAGTTGTAACATTGGCAATACAAGTTAATAGAACAATAGAGGTGTCTGCTGAATTCTCAAACGACACTCAGCAAAGTTTACGTTTTTCTCTAACAAAAGCTTGGGGAAACGGTGAGAAGAAAGCTTTGTTTATATTCCTGAACCCAAGTAAAGCAGATATAGTCCGAATGGATAATACTTTCGCTAATGTAGTTAACTATTGCGTGGATGCTAATTTTGATGCTGTTACAGTCGTTAATTTGTTTCCTTACAGAGCGACAGAGCCCAAGGATTTAGTTGGGAAGTACGATTTAGGGCTTTCAGAAAACATAAAGGTGTTTCAGCGTGAACTTGAACTTGCCAATGAGGTGTTCATTGCGTGGGGCACTGAACATAAGAAATATAGCCAAGCGAAAAAGAGGTTTGAGTCTGTTCTTAAAGAAAGTGCTGATGGGAAGCGTATTTCTTGTTGGTACGATGAAAAAGGGAACTATCCCAAGCATTTACGCATTCTAGGCAAAAACTGGGTAAATAAAGACTATCAGTTTGTCTTTGAGTCAGTTACATAACAAACTGATCTGCCCCAACAGTTTTGGACACTGAGTTAAGTGAGTACAATCACTAACGAGGTGAACAATGACAACTAAGAAAACTAGAATTAAACATTCCCCTGAATTTAAAGCAGAAGCCCTGAAGTTAGCAGATAAAGTGGGAGTAGCTGCGACAGCAAGACAGCTTTCTTTACATGAATCTCAAATCTACGGGTGGCGAAAGAACTCGAAAAAAGACACCAGTACTAGTCAGCGAGAGCAAGAACTAGCCGCAGAGGTTGCCAAGCTCAAAAGGCAGTTGGCTGAGCAAGCAGAAGCGCTAGACATTGTAAAAAAGGCCGCCACCTACTTCGCGAAGAATCTAAAGTAAATTTCTATGAATTTATGCTCGAACACCTGCTGAGCTTCAGTATTGTGCGTATGGCTAAGGTGTTCGGGGTATCCCGAAGTGGGTTTTATTACTGGGTTAAGCATCGCCATAAGGCCATCAAACACGAGGCAATTAGCCAAAAGCTTGATACAAGAGTCAAAGAAGCTTTCGACAACAGTAAAGGCCGAGATGGCTCAAGGCGTATTCAAAAAGAACTGTCTGAGAACGGTGATAACTACAACGTTAAAATCATTGCTGCCAGTATGAAGCGTCAAGATTTAACGCCGAAAGCTGCACGCAAGTTTAAGTGCACTACGGACAGCAAGCATCAAATGCCTGTTGCTCCAAATCTGTTGGCTCAGAACTTTAGCGCATCGGCTCCGAATGAAAAATGGGCTGGAGACATCACCTATATAGCCACAAGCGAAGGCTGGTTGTACTTGGCGGTAATTATTGACCTTTACTCAAGACAAGTAATTGGATGGTCTATGGATACCAGAATGACGGCTACGCTGGTCTGTAATGCGCTATCAATGGCATTGTTCCGTCGCGGATTCCCCGAGCAGGTTATCGTTCATAGTGATCGAGGTAGTCAGTACTGCTCAAAAGATTATCGAGATCTCATAACTGCTTATAACCTCAAGCAAAGTATGAGTAGGAAAGGAAACTGCTGGGACAATGCTTGTGTTGAGAGTTTCTTCCATTCTATGAAAGTGGAAGCAATCCAATATGAGCCGATTATGACGAGAGAGCAGATGCGCCAAACGATCTTCGAGTACATAGAGGTTGATTATAATCGGACGAGAAGGCACAGTGCTCTTGGGTATCTAAGCCCAGTTAACTTTGAACAACAAAATGTCGCTTAATGAAGTGTCCAGTCTGGCTGAAGCAGATCAGCTTGCCATAGATATGCTGTTTTGTAGAACACCTTATGTTTATGAAAATTTATCAGGCAAGCTCTCACATATTGATAGGTTTATATCAACAAACGCTTGCCAAGTATAAGTAGAAGCATAATGCCTTCTATACTGTAGCTCCACTCGACAAATATCCGGTCTCGTGTCATATATACGACATTGTTTGTTTTCCACATTGAGATGACGGCAAATGCCGTCACCTCGGTCCAAGTTCTTGGTCTCTGCGGATAAATCAACATTCGCACAACATTTACCGCATGAATAACAAGGAAAAGAATTTAGGGTAACTTGGTTCATAAACTCATCAACCAAGCTCGAGTACTATCAAGGTTGTTGTCTTCAAAAGGTAACTCTATCTCTCTTCGACTTACCTCTTTCGACAACATCATACTTCTTTCGTATTCACAACTGACAGATTCTAAGTTGTCGACAAGTCCAGCCAGTTCATCAGGTGAAAGATTAAACTCAACTTTGGAAAGCTCAATCAAGTATCGATCAAGTTCAGCATTTACCGTCTGGAAGTACTCCAATGTTCTCTTTTCTACTGACTTAAACTGATCTAGGTAATCCCATACTTTTCGCATTAATTTACTGTGATCTAAAAAGTATGTGATACCAATAGTCATTATGCCCGTAGCCACCGCGCTAACAAACGAGGCTAGTTCAATACCGAGAGGAAATGTCATCAGCGAGGCTAACTGTTGGTTAAGCATCACTCCCATTGCAACCGCAACACCAGTAGATAAAATACGTGTAACTTCTCGCACCAAAGCTCCAGGGCTAAGTCTCTGCGGATTAAAGAACAAGACTTTAGCAGCCGAAACTAGACTTGACCAAGTTTCACGGAGGAGTTTTCCAATCAACTTTTGAGTGGTGAAAAAGATGTTCATTATGGTCGAACTCAAGCTAGACAGGGCACCCGCTAAAGCCCCGTTTTTAAATTCTTCCAGAATATCTTTGAATCGAGTTTTGACCCTATCCCAAATTTTTAGTGCGGTAACCTTTAGCTTATTTAGGAACTTATCAAGTGTGAAGTTTTCTTCTTTATCTTTAAAGATCTGAGGAATTGCATCTTTTATTTCAAACCAAACTTCAGCAAAAACAAGCCCTAATGCCTGTCGAACCCCCATTGCGAAACCAGCTTTACTAGACGCCATCGCCGTACTCTTAAAAAACTTACTGCTGGTATAGTAAGTGAAATTGATCTGCTTATCGTACTGCTGTCTTGCTCTCTTATCCGCCTCACGCATTTTGTCTTCATCAAGACTCTCAAGAACAGCAACCTGCTCACTTTGCTTAGTGATTTTATCTGCTAGTTTACGCTTTTCATGCTTTTGCTGTTTAGTTTCCGAGGGCATAGAAGCTAAACGCAGTTTATCTCTTTCAATATTGCTACGCTTGTTCTCAATTGTCCTTGGTACAACGGTTCCTAAGAAATCATCCATAGAATGATCTGACTTGAGGTTGTTGATGTAATAATGTGTCGATTGAAAGTTTGAGTTCTGATTGGCAAGTTCTACGCCGTCTAGCCCTGCAAGCACTCTTCCCGCATCATTATGGACTTCATGCGATGAAATGATGTGGTCTAGTTGGCGTTTTTCATCCTGAGACATAAACTGGTTACGATATTCGTCTGGTAAATTACCATCATGTTGCAGCTTTTTGTCTTCCTTTCCCTTCGCCTTATAATTCTGATGAGAGTGGTAGCGATCTTCTCTTTTGGGTTTGTTCTTTCTATCAGTTACGATACTTCCGTCAGCATGATGTTTAACTGGTTTGTAATCCCCTTTATTCGCATATTCTGCTTGAACACTCTTTGAGACATAGATTTCAGCATCACCTTTTTGGTGCTGGCGAACATTGTGAACGGTTGCAACATCGCCACCTTTTTTGTCTTCAAAAAGTAAAAAATCCAAACCGAACGTCGTTACTAGACTTTTAGTAACCGTCTTATTTAGCTCATCGACTAGCGCAAAATGTTGTGAATTGGTTTCTGACATACCATACAGCTCCATTGAAAAGGGAGAAAAACCTCCCTTTATATCTCTTCGAGAACAATACTTACTTGTGAGTATTACTCGACTTTGCAAGCGTAGCTTTTATTCCAGGCTCATTGATCACTTGCATTCCATCGCTATCAGTTTCAATTTGAACAATGTTTTCATCATTTAATACCACATTACCCTGTGCGTCTTTTTTAGGTTTAAACAGCGGTGTTGTAATGATATCAGTGAGAATAGCGGCAATTTGGTAGCCATTTTGAATTAGACGAATAACGTCATCTTCGAACTTGGAAATGTCAGCTTTGTTCGATAGCAATTTCTCAAAAGCTTTTAGGCTATCAAAGTATTCTTTAAATACTGAATACAGGCGTTCTATCTCTTTGTAAATTCTATCGGCATATAGCTTAGTTTTGGCTAGTTGTTTGCGCCCCTTCTCCATCTTACCTACAGCTTCGTTAACTTCTGCTCGAGTTTTTCTTGCATCGCTTAATGCTTCCTCCGCATGAGAGGCAAAAGCCCACCCAGCAATCGCCATAATAGGAGCAGCAACAACACCACCAAGAACCATCGCACCTCCAGCCATACCAAAGCCACCAGCAGCAAGGGAACCTCCGCCAATAGCGGCCATAGTTGCGTTATATGCAGCAGCGCCAGATAGAGCGGCAATCGGTGTTCCTGTTGAAGCGGCAGCCATAGCCATAACGCCACCGTATACAGCATATGCAGCGGCAGCACCAGCAGCTCCAGCTCCAGCGACCTTACTCATGTAAGCTGTTGTAGATAACGCGAGACCATCTATCTCATCAAGCTTATGCTGAGG
The DNA here is from genome assembly GCF_037162085.1 of Vibrio sp. M60_M70. Taxonomy (NCBI): domain Bacteria; kingdom Pseudomonadati; phylum Pseudomonadota; class Gammaproteobacteria; order Vibrionales; family Vibrionaceae; genus Vibrio; species Vibrio sp. M60_M70. The sequence continues at coordinate 243,200 of NZ_JARLUL010000001.1, read as the reverse complement.
AAAGTCAATTTCTAGGTCCTTAGAGTTGGATTGGTTCAATTTAACTAAAAGCTTTTCTGCAATTGTTCTGAACTCTTTAAAATCGTTACCAACTTGTAGTTGAAACTCACCGAGGCTGGTTAAACTTTTATTTGTCTGTTCGTTCTGTTTGTCAAAGATAGTTCTCTCTTCATCGTACTTTCTCTTTGCAGACTCAATAATATCGTTTGCTTCAGACTTATCTTGATACCCGTCGTAGCCTTTTTTAGCTCCATAACTTGCTGCTGCAACAGCAGCACCTGCTAAAATAAATGGTAATGGCATGTTTATTTCTCCAAAAATTTTTCTGCTTCGAGCACAAGAGCCATCTGGCGCTGAACCCAATCCTTTAACTCTTCAATGATTGACAAGTCCACATTTAGGCTTTCCGCTACACTTTTTATGAAATTGTCTTCACTTTCTTCAATTACCTGATCCGCGTAAGCAACACCAACTAATTCAATTAGAAACGCCATTTTCTGCGCCTTTTCTGAAAAGATCGCAGAAAGCTTTTTAATATCAAACGCTTTATCTAAATTTGCACTGTTGTTACATTGAGCAGTGATTCCCTCCAAAAGTAGAGTTTCTCGTTCATCAACGTATCCATCAGCTGCAATTAACTCCTTAGAGAAGTAATATAATGCGGCTTGTTGTTCATCATTAAGGTGCTGAATAAACATTGCTATTTCCTTTCTTTTTATAGATGTTACAGACGTCTGTTCCAAAACTCTTAAGCCACTTATCAAGTAAGAATGAATCAATGACTGTGGCTGACACTCTATAGGCGCTTCCCAACTCTTCTATGATCTGGTCTTCCGATAGCGGTGTCTCAACAAGGTGGTATCCAGCCTGTTTATCGATATCAAACTGAACTCGACACAACTCTCCCTCGCCAAAACCAAACCTTCCGTCAGAATCGTATTTAGCCAACGAAAAGCTCTCCGGTCTCTTGAAGTTAAATGACGAAACTATCGCATCATTTATACGATGAACGGCTAAGCTTCTTTCATTGTTGAACCCGTCAAACCGGCACACTAGATAAAGTCGAACTCCTTGCTGTGCAAGGCCGAGCGGCATAACTGTAGATGTTCTAACTTGCTTATTGGCATTGTGATAGGTTACGGTCAATAAACGATCTTCATACAATGCCTTACTTATATTTTCTAAAACTTTGTTATCAATTTTTGGCGCTAGAAGAGGTTGAGACTCTCGCACTACTTTGATTTTATCTTTCCACACACGATCTTTATGGTTTTTAGGGTCAAACTCGAGGTTATACCTAGCCTCTGTAAAGTGAGGTCTTAGTGACTGCATTACATCTTTTGGTAGCAGTAACTTTAGGTGCTTCTCTGCTAACGCCAAGAGTAAAGATTCATGAGCATTAAGTGAGCTCACTCCTAGTGCGTGACTATTTCTATCAAAACTGTACCCATAAGGCTTAGAGCGAGTATCCCTATCTATGGGAAAGTGTTCACTCAACATCTCTAGATTGCGTTGTATTGTTCTTATATCTCGCGAAATGCCTATTACTTCTAATTGCTCTCGTATTTCTAGAGCCGTTATCTTTCTGTGCTTAGGGATTCGTTTAAGTATTTCAAGCACAAGAACTAATGAGTCTTGTGTACTTTTTCTTTTCGACAAAGCCAAGTTATTCCGTTGTTTAAATCTATCGTGACATTCGTTCCATAAATGAGAACATCGATACTATACATGTGAAACTAATCCATCATGTGACTTAATGCACACAAATTATATTTGATTCCAGCGACAAGTTGTGTCGCACAAATATCAACCAGAAAAAGTTCAAAAAATAACGAATTTTACTTCGGTATACTGATCTCAGAGGTAAGTTAGCGACCGTCAGCTACAAAGTCAGCACGTTAGAGGAGAATGAGATCGAAACATCGGAGGAGGGGGCTAAGTTGATGTCGTTATCCCTCCCATAACCTTGTGCTCATGAGAGGGTAGCGAAAAGTAATAATATTATCGCTCTAAATTATCTATAGCTCTAATCAAGCTTTGTGCTTTCCGGTCATTTTCAAAAGCTATTTTTTCTCTAAGATTAAGCAGGGCTTTTTTTGCTGCCTGATCTTTTGCAAATAGATTACCGTCTTGTAATGCAGCAATAGCAAGAGCCCTTTTTAAAGGCGAATTTTTGTCTTGCTGATTATTTCTATCATAGTAATCTCTGACGCGCTCACTTGGTGCTCGATTTACCTTTTCCCATTGTTCTAAGGTTTGAGTTAAAGCTGCGTCACTCACTGCCTTAACTGCCGATTTCCCTGCACTAACCAATGAATCGAAAAATCCCATAATGACTCCTTACCAACTGTTAATTCACGTTGTTTATTTTGTAGTTAAACAATCTATCAATACGACTAAAACAGATAACCTTTAAAAACCATGCTTCTGAGCTCATTGCACTCATAACTGACATACCCTTAATGATCGACTATAAAAGTTATTTTTGAGCACCAATAGGCTACCAATAAAGATTATTAATTTTGCTTACACTTAGATAACTTACATAGATAAGTGAAATACAAATTAATAAAATCAACAATAAAACTCCACTACTAATGCCACTGTCTACGTTTGAATGCGACACATCATGTCGCAGCTAAAATGTTTCCAGCAATAGATTAATTTAATCACCTACTACGACATAACTTGCCGCATTACAAAGTAACCTAATATCAATCAAGATATTGAAGGTAACGATATGTCAAAAAGTAAAGGCAACACTCATGCCCGTAGCATTTCTCTTATTGATGAACAAAACATGTCCCTCCCTAATAATGTTGGACTTAAAAACATACTAAAAAAAATTTCAGACTTAGAGGTTGAAAATCAAAAACTTACAAATAGAGTTTTACTCTTAGAGAAGCGTTTAAGTGTTGATTTTTTGACTGGTTTATCTTCTCGTGCTCAAGGCATTACACACATAGAGTCTCTAATTCAAGACAATGATATTGGAACTTTCTCACTGGTATTTATCGACTTAGATCAGTTGAAGAAAATTAACGACTCTGCTGGTCACGTTGTCGGAGATAGAATGATTGAGAGACTAGGTAATATCTTGAAAAAAATGCAACTACCAAAGCAGACGATAGCTAGGTTTGGAGGAGATGAATTCATTGCCATCCTCCCAAACTACGACCACCAAAAAACCACGAGTTGGTGTAACTGCTTACAAAAAAGAACTAAGCTTCAGGAGCCAATACGTATTGATGGACAGCATTTCTACCTTTCTGTTTCAGTTGGATCTTACGTGTACCATAAGGCAAGAGAGCCTGAACATTTAGATGCAAAGCAACTAATAGAGAGAGCAGACAAAGATATGTATAAAAACAAACAAAGTAAAAACGACTCACTCAAAAGTTATATCTATAAAGTACCAATCGGTGGGTAATGTGGTGATTAAAAAATATAAAAACCACAAGATAACACCATCAAATCATTGATATTAAAGGGATTTTAAAAAATCAGCTCTAAAACATTGAATGTTCTAAAAGTCATCGAGTATTGAAACAAAAAAGCCCCGCTAGTGCGGGGCTTTCTTTTATTCATCTTTTTCCAAGGTTCTGTTATCAACGTAGGGCCAATAATGGTGCCCAATTCTGATCAGCAAAGTAGCCGCAGCCAAAATAAACGCAGCCAGAGATAACCACACAACCAAAACTGCATCCAGCTCTTTCATTCCGAGTGTGATGTAGCGGGCGATGGCCATCATCGCGATGTAGATAGGATAGCGTACCGGAATTTTACCGTTCATCACGAACTGCTGCACCATGGCGAGCACTTCCAGATAGATAAACATCAACAGAATATCCGTGAGTAAGACACGCTTCTCTACAAATACGTGCACAAACTCTTGCATCATGGCGTACAACGTCGCCAAGGTAATAGAGACTAATAACACCGCCTCCAAAATATGGAAGATTTTCAGGAAAGGTCGACTAAAGGATTTCGGTAAATTCGACGGCATGGTCCATTATCCAAACAAAGAAAATAGGCCTTGAGTTTAGCATGCAACGATCTTCAATCAATCAGAATAAACATCAGTGCAAATCGACTCCAAGTCCTGGCATTTGCTTATAAAAACGCTCCGCTTATTTGGCGGAGCGCTTTTGTGTTATAGGACCTGTGGCATCACTTACGCCACTTGCTGCTTTTTTTCAGCTACGCGCTTTTTCTTCCGATATTTAGGGTGAGTGATCGGAATCGCAGATAGGAGTTTTTTGGTGTATTCGTTTTGCGGGTTTGCATAAATTTCTTTAGCACTGCCTGCTTCTACCACTTTACCAAAATACATCACGGCAACTTTGTCAGAAACATGTTTCACCACCGAGAGATCGTGAGAGATAAATATGATCGCCAAGTTCATTTCTTGTTGCAGCTGTAGCAATAGGTTCAAGATTTGCGCCTGTACCGACACATCTAACGCAGATACCGATTCATCACAAATCAGCAGTTTAGGCTTCAATGCAATCGCGCGAGCGATACCGATACGCTGCCGTTGTCCGCCTGAAAATTCATGTGGATAACGGTTTACTGCCGTTTCTGGTAATCCCACTTTGATTAAAAGCTCTTTTACCCATTGTTTACGCTCTGTTGGCGTGCCAATTTTATGAATAACAAACGGTTCTTCCAGAATCATACCGATGGTATGACGCTGATTGAGTGACTCCATTGGGTCTTGAAAGACGATTTGCATGTCTTTACGCAGCGAGCGCATCTCTTTAACAGACAGTTTAGTGATGTCTTTACCTTCAAAGAAAATCTTACCTTCTGTTGGCTCGTATAACTTTAAGATCGTGCGACCAAGGGTGCTTTTACCACAACCTGACTCACCAACTAGCCCCAGTGTTTCACCTTCAGAAACAGACAGTGAAACTCCGTCTACCGCTTTGATGGTGTAGCCTTTCTTGAACAGCCCTTTACCAGAAACAAAGTGCTGCTTAAGATTTTCAATTCTTAATACTTCTTTTGCCATAACATCCTCTTTTATGACTCGTTCACTTTGCCCAGTTAACTGGCAAACATACTGGCATCAATAGGCTTGATATCGATCATCTGCTTCGGCTCATTATCTAAGCTCGGCATCAATCCCATTAAACGCTCTGTGTATGGGTGCTGCGGGTTATCAAACAACTCAAAAATTTCTGCTTTTTCGACAATACGCCCACCATACATCACGGCAACATCATCACACACTTCTGCCACAACCCCGAGGTCGTGAGTAATGAAGATCATCGCCATGCCTGTTTCTTCCTGAAGCTCATTCATCAGTTCAAGGATAGACGCCTGAACCGTAACATCCAACGCCGTAGTCGGTTCATCACAAATAAGAATATCCGGCTTACAGGCCAACGCCATCGCGATCATGACACGCTGGCGCATACCGCCAGATAGGTTATGGGGATACTCATTCAATCGTTTCTCTGGCATTGGAATTTTTACTTTTGCCAGCATCTCAATCGAGTACGCCTCCCGCTCCTTTTTGTCGAGCTCAGGTCGATGGAGCTCAAGCACTTCACATATTTGACGACCAATGGTGTGCACTGGGTTGAGCGCCGTCATTGGGTCTTGGAAGATGATCGAAATGCGATCGCCACGCATGGCGTACATCTCTTCCGCAGGCAAATCAACTAGGTTGGTGCCGCGATAATTCACTTCACCTTTAATGATGTTGCCATATGGCTTAGGTAATAGCCCCATGATCGACATTGAGGTTACGCTCTTACCACTACCTGACTCTCCCACCAGACCGAGTGTACGTCCAGCTCTCACATCAAAGTTCACACCATGCAGAACCTTCACTGGCCCATCATCGGTGGTAAATTCAACTTCGAGATCTTTAACACTTAGGATTACATCGTTTTCCATAACCAATCCTTACAGCTTATAAGTGTCATCTACGACAACAACAGGTTCAAAAGCTTTGCCTGACTTCATCGCTTGTTTCGTTTCTTTTTTGATATCACTATCAATCCAGTAAGTGCCATCGCCTATGATTGCACCACTGAACAGCGCCTCTGTCATGCGATTCATTGGCTTATCTGGAAACTTTAACCAGCGCCAGTGACCATAGCGGACATAAGGAACCATGTAGCCTGGGACGATAACGTGAGCATCAATGATGTCACGCTGAATCTCATGACCTAGCTGGATCTTTTCATCCATATCCATGCCAAAACGATACTCGATGATCTTTTCATCCAGTTCAGGCGTGCTGTAGTTTGTGAAAGAGTTAGTTTGCGGCTTGTTCGCATTGACTGAATGGAAGTACTCCCAATACGTTGGGATCTCAGACGTACCCATATCTAAGAAAGCCAAATCGTGCTTTTTCTCACGTACGTATTTGAACATGGATGAGCCATCAACTAACTTGAGCTCAATATCCAGCCCTGCTAGCTTGGCTTGCTCACGCAAAAAGGCAATACGAGGAGTATGAACAGGTGTTCCGTAGGTCAGCTCGAAGCTTAAGCGCTCACCTTTATCATTGACACGAATACCATCAGAACCAATTTTGTTAAAGCCTGCGGCTTCGAATGCCTCGGCCGCTTTTGCGGGATCAAACTTCGGTGCCTTAGCATCTGGTAGGGTGTATTTACCATGACCATAACCGGTCGGGTTCGGTTTACGGGAGTAGTCGCCACGCATGACATTCTCTATCATGCCATCAAAGTCAATCGCGTAAGTAATGCCCTTGCGAATGTTTAAATCATCCAGCAAAGGCATCGCGGTGTTCATCCATACACCACCAGCCCCAACTGGGAATTGGTTGTAACCCCAGAACTTTTGAATGTATCCCTTTTGGTAAGGTTCCGTATTCGATTTATCATGCCATAAGCTTGGTAAAACAAGACCAAATGCGTCCAGCTTCCCTTTCTCAAAGTGCTTCATCGCGATATCACTGTCGCGAATCACTGTGATGCGGATTTTGTCGACATTATAGCGATGTTGATAATACTTATTGCTGTAACCCCACCAGTCTTCACCGACATGCTTGAAGGTAACACTTTTACCTTTTTTAATGTCATCTAGGTAGTATGCACTGGTCGTTGGTTCACTTTTAAAATTGTAGTAGCGGACAAAGTTGTCATGTATACCGTCACCATTTTCATCTTTTGAAGGGTTAGCATAAAAATGTGCGGGACGTGGGCGCAGAGCCCCCATTCGTAACAGCAATTCTTCCGGATTGAACTCTTTCGCCGCCTTAACAGCAAACGTGTGAGTGTCGTACTTGATAACATCCGCAATCGTTTTGTTGTAGTAATCGTTGTACCAAGGTTCCAAGATGTCTTTGGAACGATAAAACTTCAGCATGAACACGAAATCGTCGGCAGTCACAGGTTTGCCGTCCGACCATTTGGCTTCAGGGTTGAGTTTAAAATAGACCGTTTTGTTGTCACCTGCTAACGCCCACTCGTTAGCAAGCTCAGGTATGAACTCTAAAGTTTCTGGGTGGCGGACCACCAAGCCTGGTGTTTCATCTAAGATAAAAGAACGTAGCCCTGCATTAGCATCTGGGCCAACACTACGTAACGTCTGCGGGAAACTTGACATAAAGGTGCGATAAGTCCCTCCACGTTTCGCTTCTGGCGAACCATATTGAGGCTCATCCCAGTTTGTTTGCCAGTTTAAGTCAGTCGGAAGCGTTGCTGACATTGCACCAAAACTCAGGGCGCTCAGCGTGGACGCTAAAAATAATTTCTTCATAAAACTTCCCTTTTTTATGTTTTGCTCACAATGCTCGCTTAAACATAGCGTGTGAATTTTTTCGGGTCGAAAGCCGCTCGAATGGCTTCACCAATAAAGGTCACCATTACCAGAACCAGAACAATAGAAGTCACTACTGACGCAACAATCCATGGCGAATCTAAGTTTGACTTACCTTGTTGCAGTAATTCCCCCCAACTTGGTGTTGGTGGCATCAAGCCTAAGCCTAGGTAATCGAGAGCAGTCAATGCTGTGATGTTAGCTGCAATAGTGAAAGGTGCTAGGGTTACAATCATCACCATCGTATTTGGCAAGATGTGATTAAACAAGATACGTCCAGTCGATGCCCCTAAAGCACGTGCCGCCATTACGTATTCTCGTGCCGCTTCTTTATAGGTCATGGTCCGCATGTACCATGTCATCCCCATCCAAGTGAAAAGCACGTTAATAGCGACAAAGAGAGCAAACGTCGGTTGAACGATTGAGACAAGAATCATAATGACGTACAAAAACGGGACCATTGACCAGATTTCGATAAGTCGCTGTACAAACAAGTCAAATTTACCGCCCCAAAAACCCATAGCACAACCGACTGCAGTACCGATCGCGTAGGAAATGGCCATCGTAAGCAACGCAAATCCCATCGCCGTTCTGAATCCGTAGACAAGTCGCGCCAAAATATCACGACCTATCACATCTGTACCTAAATAATGCTTATTTTCGGCGCTAGGTGCTGTTGGCGGGAAATCACCACTAAAATCTTGTTCATATGGGTTCCATGGCACAAGCGGCAAAATAACAAAGTTGTCGCCCCCTTCGGCCTCAAACGCTTTTTGCAGTACGCGATAATCCGCTTCGCTGGATGACTCTTGGCCGAATTCGCTACCTAAACGTACGTCACTGACAACAGGAAAATAGTAGCTACCATCGTACTTGACGACTAGCGCTTTACTGTTAATCAAAAGTTCGGCGAATAGAGAAAGGATCAACATGATAGAAAGAGCAACAAACGACCAATAGCCTCGTTTGATCTCTTTAAAGTGACGAATTTTCTTTTGAGTTAATGGACTAACTTTAATCATGTTACGCTCCAAACTTCACACGTGGGTCGACTAAAGCAACACAAATATCTGAAATAATGTTACCAATGAGCAGCAACAGCGCATTAATGGCGACAATACCCATAACAACAGGGTAATCACGCTCCATGATTGATTCGTAACCCAATAAGCCAATGCCATCAATATTGAAGATAACTTCAATCAGGAAGGCACCGGTCATGAAGAACAACAAAGAGTTACCAAAGTGACTTGCGATTGGAATTAAGCTGTTACGCAACGCGTGCTTACGAACTGCTTTTTTGAAAGGTAATCCTTTCGCAATTGCGGTGCGGATGTAATCTGAGGAAAGGTTTTCCATCAGGTTATTTTTCATTGTCATCGTCAGCGTGGCAAAATCACCAATGAGGTAACAGATCAAAGGCAACACCGCATGCCACATAATGTCTTTAGTGCGTTCAAAGAAGGTTTCGTAATCGTCGAAGTCATCGCCGACAAAGCCTCCCATCGGAAACCATTCCAAGTGATAACTAAATAACGTGATCAGCAATACACCCACCACATAACCTGGTAGCGCGTAGCCTACGAAAATGAGTACTGAAGAAGCGGAATCAAACACAGAACCGTGCTTGAGCGCCTTATAGTAACCAAGAGGAATCGAGATAAAATAACTAATAAAGAAGGTCATGCCGCCATAAAACAACGACACTGGCAAACGCTCTGCGATCATGTCCGAGACAGGCTCGTAGTAACGCGTCGACTCGCCAAGATCTAGCATTACCAAACGACTTAACCACTCGACGTACGCTTCCGTTACAGGTTTATCCAGGCCATAAAACGCATTCAGCTCCGCGATTTGATCGTCAGAAAGGGCCGTATTACCACCCGCAGACGTCATTGATGCGGCGCCGTCCCCCTGGGACTGCATTTGTGACAACATGCGTTCAACAGGTCCGCCAGGCACGAAACGAGTGATAGCAAAGATGAGAATAGTTATCCCGAGAAACGTTGGGATAACCAACGCCAAACGGCGTAAAAAGTACGACAGCATATACAACTTGCTCCTTGTCTACTGTCCAGTTCAAACGGAGTGAAAGAGGATATTTTCCGCCCAAAATGGTGCATATTTATCTCGTAGTAACTAAAACTGTTGAAGCACACTCCCTGCGCCTCAAGAGCTAGACTTTTCTACTACTGCAATAATTTCAGCGTCATATTTATCTTGAATCCACATCAGCTTCAAGTGTTTGAAACCAAAACATGACAAACTTCCTTCGATGTCGAAAAACAGAAATGTTTTTGTAAAAAATTATAAAAAACCACAAAAATAATTCATACAGAATATCAATCTAGGCTGTTTAGAGCCAAAACCCTACATAAAAATGCACCCTACACACATAAATAGACACACAATCCAAGGTTATATTTGACCTAAAAATACGAGTGAGCCCTTTAACCGCAATGGGTATCATATTTTGATACCACCTAATAAGTTCGAGCTAACAAAGTATGGATTCGATATAAAACTCATCTCAGAACAATTCACTGGAAAAATATCTTTTTCCAGATTCAATTACCCACTAAAAAACCATAGGCAAGATAAGTCATTAAAGTTTATAAGAAACACAAAATACGGTGTTTTATTGAAATTTAATATCGATTCATAAACTTTATTCGGTTTTTTATTCCGCCTTTTTAACAAAGCCCAGTCGTTCACATCTTTTTTACATTTAAGCATCCCCGTTTACCACTGGTTTGACTTCCTTTTTTCATCTCGGTTATACATTGGCCGAACGTTAACGAAATATTAACGTCACATTTGGCCGCTATGCGGCCAGACATAGGAAATAATAATAATCGGAGCAACAAGGATGTATAAAAACACAACCGCTTTATCTGTTGCGATAAGCCTTGCTTTGGGGACAGCAGCAGTTGCAGCCCCAGCAACAGCACTGGCAGAAGAGCAGCAAGTTGAAAAACTTCAAAAGATGAAAGTTACTGGTTCGCGTATCTCCACGACGGATATGGAAGGTCCTTCACCAGTTACTGTTATTAATAGTAAAGACATTGAGTCTAAAGGCTTTAACAGCGCGCAAGACGTATTGAACAGTTTGACCCAAAACACAGGTGGTGTAATGGCTCAAACAGACTCTTTCTCGTTTACACCAGCAGCGCAGTCAGTCAACTTACGTGGCCTTGGCGCGTCACGCACATTGATTCTTATTGATGGCCGTCGTCTTCCTCAATACCCGCTAGCACAAGATGGTACATCTAACTTCCAAGATATCGGCCAAATCCCTGTCGCCGCTATTGAGCGTGTTGAAGTAATGACCGACTCAGGTTCTGCTATCTACGGCTCCGACGCAATCGGTGGTGTCGTAAACTTCATTTTAAAGAAAGACTTTGATGGCGTTTCTGTAAAAGTACGCGCGGGTGACGCGACGGATGGTGGTTACCAAAATGGTCGTTTAGACGTTGTAGCTGGCAAAAACTTTGACGACAAACGTATTCTCTTCGTTGGCCAATTTGCGGGCAACGAAATGCTAAAGCAATCTGACCGAGATGATTGGGCTGGCGATGACGGTTCTAGCCGTTCTCAGCTAAGTGGCTACTCTAGCTACGGTGCAAACTTTGAAGGCGCCAACGGAACACTTCTAACACCAGCTGATGCTGGTTCTTCCTGTAAAGAAGTCGTTGGTGATGCCGCGATTGAACGAGCGGATGGAAAGTGTGGTGTTAACCGCTCTGCATACCGAACATTAAAACCAGAAAACAAACAAGTAGACCTACTTTTACGTGGTGAAATGGACATTAACGACAATGTCACTGCCATGGCAGAAGCCCGTTTTGGCTACAAGTCTACAGAATCTGAATTCGAACCTAACCCTTACAGCGTTGAAGTTGATGCCACTCACTTCCGCGGCGAAGGCGAATACACTCGCCGTATGGTCGAATTTGGACCACGCGAAAGTAACACTGAAGCCGATTCTTTTGGCTTAACCTTAGGCTTGAACGGCCTGCTTGCTGATACGTATGATTGGGACCTATCCGCTGGTTACTCTGAGCAAAGCGTTGAAACAAGCAACCCAGCAATCTTCCTAACTCTCGACCAAGCTGTACAAAATGGTGATGTCGATCTTCTAGGGCCTATCTCTCAAGACGTTGTAGACAAATACAGCGGCACTTCAAGCAAAGAAGCTTACTCAAAGCTTTACTCTGTTAACGGCTCACTGGCTGGTGATTTGGTTGAACTTCCTGCAGGTATGTCTGGCTTTGCTGTTTATGGTGAATGGAACCGTACTGACTACAATGAGACGATTGATGCTACAACAGCAGCTGGTGGTTTCTCTGGCCTAGGTGGAACATCAGGCGGCGGTGACCGTGATCAGATTGGTCTTGGTGTTGAAGCTCTTATTCCTATCATTGAAGATTTAGAAATGACTGTCGCTGGTCGTTACGACCACTACTTCGACGACTCGGCAACTGGTGGCGCATTCACTCCTAAAGTAGCCCTAGCATACCGTCCTACTGACACCCTATTGCTACGTGGTAGCTACGGTCTAGGCTTCCGAGCCCCAGACTTGAAGCGACTATTTGGTGATCAAACTCGAGGCTTTGGTTCTGGCTTTGACCCAGAGCTTTGTACCAATGCTGGTGGTAGCGGCCCACAAGATAAAGATAAGTACCCAGAGTGTGATACTCAGTACTTCGATACGCTTAATGGCCCTAACTCAGAGCTGAAAGAAGAAACAAGTACAAACATTAACTTGGGCCTAGCGTGGGAGCCTGTGGATGATCTTGGTGTAACTGTTGACTGGTACCACATCAAGATGGAAGACGTCGTAACAGCACCAACTTACCAAGACGTAATTAACGATCCAGGTAAATACCCAGGTACTGAAGTCGTTCGTAACCCAGATGGCACCATCAAGTCGGTATCCTATGGTCCAGTGAACCAGTCGTATGAAGAGCGTTCTGGTATTGACCTAGCGATCAAATACGCATACGACACTAATGAGTTCGGCTCATTTAACACGCGTGTTGCTGTAACGAAGATCTTGATTGCTGAATATCAAGAAAACGACAGCGAACCTGTAACGGATGAAAGAGATTTCATGCCTGAATACACCGCAACGTTAAATCTTGGCTGGGCATATGAAGATGTCGCTATCAACCTATTTGGTAAATACCGCGACCGTATGTGTTCAAGCTACGCAAACCGTTACTACTTTGATGACTGTGATTCTGCTAAAAAAGCGGGTTACAAAGCAGAAATCGCTAGTATGACAACGTGGAACCTAACGGCTTCTTACCAATTCAACGAGAGTGGTCGTGTAACTCTTGGTGCTATCAACATGTTTGACAAAGTACCGCCTGCAGATCCTCTAAGCGATACCTCTCCATTCTATGCAACTGGGTATGACGATCCAATCGGACGTCAGCTATACGTCGAGGCATCATACGACTTCTAAAAAATATTTGGCGCGGGTTTTCCGCGCCCTTTTCGACTGACTAAAACACTGACAAGGATGCAACCATGAAATTCAAGGAATTTGGTCTCAGTGCCATAGCTGCAGCATTGCTTACTATCAGTAGTAGCTCTATAGCGGCCAACTCTGGTGCTGTCGTTTCCACACAAGCAAAAGCAAATCAATCTTCAGAAGCTTCACAACAAAAAATCGACAATTATGCCGAAAGTACTGAAGGCATGTTGGCAGAATACAAAGGCTTACTACGTCAAATCGACAGCATGAAAGTCTACAACGAGCAAATTAACCGTATGGTTCAATCACAGCAAGGTGAATTGGACTCATTAAATAACCAAATTGCTCAGATCGATCAAACGGCAACAGAAGTAGTGCCACTAACACTTAAAATGATCGATGCACTCGATGAGTTTGTGACTCTCGATCTGCCTTTCCAGAAAAAAGAACGTAATAAACGTGTCCAAGAACTGCGTCGTCTCATGGATCGCGCCGACGTAACGACTTCTGAGAAATTCCGTAAAGTGATGGAAGCCTACCAAATTGAAGAAGGCTTCTCTCGCTCAATTGAATCTTACAAAGCTAGCCTAGATAGAAATGGGGAAACCGTGACTTACGACTTCCTACGTATTGGTCGCACGGCGCTTTTATTCCAATCTCCAGACGGTGGTGAGACAGGTATGTGGAACCAACAAACACGTCAATGGGAAACATTACCGGAAAGCTACCGCATAGCGGTACAGCAAGGCCTTCGTATCGCGAAGAAGCAAGCGCCACCAGCGCTAATCAAATTGCCTGTATATGCTGGGGAGGAATAAGAGATGAAAGGATTCAAAACTCTAGCCGCTGGTCTACTAGCGAGCTTATTTATGGCTTCAGGCGTACAAGCAGAAACGCCTAAAAACCTATCTGAACTACTCAAAAACGTAAAATCAGAAAGCATCGTTGAGTCAAAAGAGAACAAAGCCCGTGAAGCTGAGTTCAAGAACAATCGCGATAAGCAAGCAGCATTATTGCAACAGGCTCGTGAAGAGCTAGCTTCACAGCAAGCACTGGGCGATCAACTTAAAGCGACATTTGATGAAAACGATAAGCAGCTGACTGAACTAACAGAAACCTTACGTGTTCGCTCTGGTACTTTGGGCGAAATGTTTGGTGTGGTCCGCCAATATGCGGGCGAGTTTAAAGGCTTATTTGCAGCCTCTCAAAACGCAGTTCAGTTCCCAGAGCGTGACGCTCTACTAACGAAACTGGCTGAAAGTAAAGAACTGCCATCAACACAAGAGCTAGAAGCATTCTGGCATACTATTCTTCAACAAGTGGTTGCCTCAGGCGAGACAGCAACAACCCAAGCAACGGTTGTTTATGGCGAAGGTAAAGAAGCGGTTCGCGATGTTACTCTTGTCGGTGAATTTAACGCGATTGCCGATGGTAAGTACGTTACTTATGTACCTCAAACAGGTAAGTTCGAAGAACTCTCTCGACAACCTCGCACCAATATTACACGTCATGTTGCAGGCTTTGAGTCAGCGTCAAACAGCTATGAGCCACTGTTTATTGACCCATCCCGTGGTGTAATTCTGTCTCTACTTGTACAAAGCCCAACCGTTCAAGAACGTATTGATCAAGGTGGCATTGTAGGTTACGTCATCCTTGGTATGGGTGCAGTTGGCGCTATCATTGCTCTAGTTTGCTTCCTACGCCTTCAAGTGATTGGCGGTAAAATGCGTAAGCAAGCGAAATCAGAAACCGTGATTCCTGGTAACCCTCTGGGTGAAGTTATCCAAGCTTACCAAGAACACAAAGGTGACAACCTTGAAGATCTGGAAGCGAAACTGGACGAAATCATCCTACGTAACGCACCGAGCATTGAACGCTTTATCAGCTCAATCAAACTGTTCGCTTCTGTAGCACCACTTCTAGGTCTACTGGGTACGGTTATGGGTATGATCGGTACGTTCCAAGCAATCACACTATTTGGTACAGGTGATCCTAAGCTAATGGCTGGCGGTATCTCTGAAGCACTTGTTACTACGATGCTTGGTCTGGTTGTCGCAATTCCTCTACTGTTCCTGTACACCATCGTACACAGTAAAGGTCGTCGTTTGGTTCAAACTCTTGAAGAACAGAGTGCAGGCTTCATCGCTCGCTATCAGGAAAAACTACATAAAGCCGAAAGCTAAGGAGGCGTTATGTGGTGGTTAGTTGGAGAACTTGAATCAATTAGGCGCTTCTTGGGAATGGGTGGCGATGTACTCGTCGCCATCTTCATCCTCAGCTTTATGCTTTGGGCAGTATTGTTAGAACGTTGGTTCTATTTTGCTGCCGTCGCTCCAAAAGCCATGAAAAAAGCCGTTGGCTCATGGCAGGGGCGATCAGAGCACCAGAGCTGGAACGCTAAGATGATCCGACAAGAAATTGTTTCTCGTCAGGACATTGAGAATAAAAAGGGCCTGCCAATCGTGAAAGTGTTGATTGCGCTTTGTCCCTTACTGGGTTTGCTCGGCACCGTTGTTGGCATGATCCAAGTATTCGACATCTTAGCGGTAACAGGAACAGGAAGCCCTCGAGCAATGGCCTCGGGGATCTCAAAGGCAACAATCCCAACGTTAGCCGGGATGGTGGCTTCTCTATCAGGACTGTTCTTTAGTTCACGTCTTGATCATTTAGCCAAAGTCACAACGCAAAAGCTGGAAGATAAGCTAAAGCATATTGCCTGAGTAAATGGAATTAGAGGTATAGGTCATGAAAAGACGCTATAGCAGTGATAGCAGTGATGAAACCGCTATCGATATGACACCGATGCTCGACATCGTATTCATCATGTTGATCTTCTTTATCGTAACAACATCGTTCGTCAAAGAAGCTGGTCTAGAAGTAAACCGCCCTACGGCAAGCTCTGCGCAAACCGTGAAAAAAGGTAACATCATGGTCGCAGTTGGTGCGGCGGGTGATGTTTGGGTTGATAAACGCCGCATCGAAGTGGACGCAGTTCGCGCGAATATTGAACGTCTTCGTGCAGAAAGCCCTGATGGCGCAGTTGTTATCCAAGCCGACACTGAAGCAAATGCTGGCGTAGTCGTGAAGGTTATGGACCAGATCAAAATGGCAGGTGTAGAAAGCATCTCCATTGCCGCAACCAATAAGGATTAAGCTTATGCGGTATCTGGCCTCAATTGCACTGGCGCTCATTGTCTCCCTCGGGTTGTTCTGGGGGATGGACAAGCTAGTAAACAAAGAGCGCCACGAGTTAGTGTCGAATGATGACCTGCGTATGGTCGAGTTTATTCGCATTAAACCAGACGAAAAAATACAGGAGAAAAAACGCGAACTTCCAAAACCACCACCGCCTAAGCGTCCGCCGCCACCGCCAGAAATGAAAGTGACAGCGACAGTAAAACCGGTGATGGAGCAGACCCCAATGGATATGCCAAAGCTTGACCTACCCGTAAATGTTACAGGTGGTTCGGTGCTTGGACATTATAGCCAGGGTGGAGGTGCGCAACTCGCGGGTAGCGGAGGTCCAACACCTTTAGCGACATTCCAACCTCAAATGCCTAGGAAGGCTGCGAAAGCAGGAATAGAAAAAGGGGTCGTCTTATTAGAGTTTACTGTAAACGCACGTGGTGCCGTAGAGGACATCAAAGTTCTTAAAGAGCAACCACGACGCTTAGGCCTCGGTCGAGCGGCAAGAAAAACAGTCTCTAAATGGACATTTAAACCAAAATTGGTTGACGGGAAACCTGTTAGCTCGCGCCTATCGCAAGAAATAGAGTTCTCAACCAATTAAGGAGTCACGATGAAAAGTTTATGGAAAAGCAAAGTGGCTTCTTTAATTCTCTTCGCAGGAGTGGCAATGGCCGCTCCTACGATGGCAAAAGAAGCTCCTCAGTTATCAGATCGGACATTTCGAACCGTTAACAAAGTGCAAGAGTTGATCGCAACTGAAAAATATTCAGCAGCGAAAGAAAAACTAGCAAGCGCTTTAGAAAGCACAAGTTCGAAAAAATACGACCGAGCAGTTTTACTTCAGCAGACTGGCTTTTTGTATTCGCTACAAGACAATTATGTGCAAGCAGCAAAATACTTTGCCGAAGCATTACAGCTCGACGCACTTCCCGTTCCGGTTGCTCAACAAGTTCGCTACAGCTTGGCTCAGCTTTACCTAGCTGAAGAAAAGTATACGTTGTCTGTAAAAACGATGAAGGAATGGTTCAAGGTTGCAGAAACAACCAAAGAGAAGCCTCAAGCTCATGCTTATATCACGTTAGCGAGCGCTTATGTTCAGTTGGAAGATTACAAAAATGCAATCCCGCCAACCAAAAAAGCCATCGCGATGAGCAAGAGCCCAAGTGAATCTTGGTACTTAATTCTCGTTGCATCTCACTACGAGTTAGGCCAGCTGAAAAGCGTTGCCAGTGTACTCAAAACTCTGACTTCAAAGTACCCTCAGAAAAAGCGTTACTGGATGCAACTTTCTGGTGTCTACATGGAGCTAGGTCAAGAACGCAACTCTCTAGCCACCCTAGAAATGGTTTACAAAATGGGGAAACTAGAAGGAGAGAAGGAATATTTACGCTTTGTAAACTTCTTGGCTTATCAAGGTATTCCATATAAAGCAGCCAAAACTCTTGAAAAGGAAATGGCAGCTGGAAACATTGAAAAGACGAAGGAAAACTATGACCGCCTAGCCAGCTTCTGGCAGCAAGCTAAAGAGCTAGATAAATCAATTCTCGCTTATAAAAAGTCATATAACCTCGCTCCTTCTGCTAAAACGCAAATTCAGATTGCTCGCTTAATGATACAAGACAAGCAGTATTCTGAAGCAACTCGTTTTGTAGAAAGCGCGGCATCCAGTGCCTCTAAAGAGCAAAAGGCAGAACTTGAATACATTCGCGGGATGGCCTATTTCGAGCTTAAGCAGCCACAAAAGGCCTTGCAGGCGATGAAAGGCGCTGCTCAATCGCCAAAATTCAGGTCAACCGTTAGCCCTTGGATAAATTTCCTAGAGTCTCAAGGATAATTCGAAGATTAAGTGTGAGTCAGTCGCACGCCTGGGGAAGTGAAAGCTTCCCCTTTTTTCCGTTTTATCTTTATTAACCCCTATTTTTAACCAGAGTCACTCACGCAAGCCAAATCGGGACTCTAAACCTAAAATCAGCACACTAAACGGTTGTAGAAATGGTTTTAATAACAGAGTGCGCGGATGGTAAGTCCTGTATCACGCTCCTTCTTCGCTGTTTAGGAACACTCTGGCGTAAGTAACTATTTCATCTGAGACGATCACAGACAGAAAGATCAACTGGTAACAAAATAGAGATCATGATACTCTTCGCCTCCATTTTTCTGGCGGGATTATCACCAATATCCACCCCTTTGGTGGTTGATTTCTCAATGCCAGTGCTATCGTTATAAGAATGTCGAACTTTCCTTCGGCACTCAATCAATCCAATCAAAAGTGGAACAGTACAATGGGCAAAGGTACTCTCTATATCGTATCTGCACCTAGCGGCGCAGGTAAATCTAGCTTGATCTCAGCGATGTTGGAACGCAACCCAACCTACGCAATGAAAGTGTCTGTGTCTCACACCACGCGCAACATGCGACCTGGTGAAGAAAATGGTGTCCACTACCATTTTGTAGCGAAAGATGAGTTTGAAGCCCTGATCGCTAAAGGTGACTTCCTAGAATACGCAGAAGTGTTTGGTAATTATTACGGCACATCTCGTGTATGGATTGAAGAAACACTAAATAAAGGTATCGACGTTTTTCTAGATATCGACTGGCAAGGCGCACGCCAAATCCGTGAACAAATGCCAGAAGCCAAAAGCATCTTCATCCTGCCACCATCAAACGGTGAGTTAGAGCGTCGCTTGAACACTCGTGGTCAAGATAGCGATGAAGTGATCGCAAAGCGTATGGCTGAAGCCAAGTCGGAAATCTCTCATTACAACGAGTACGACTACGTGATCGTAAACGACGATTTTGATACCGCTTTGATGGATTTTAAAGCTATCTTGCGTGCTGAAAGATTGAAGGAAGAAAAGCAAGCTGCTAAATATAAAGGTATGCTTGACGCGTTGTTAGCAGAGTAACTTCAAAAAAGTCACGCTGTAAAACATAAAGAATTTCCCGTTTTTTGCCCAGTGCGAAAAACACAATAAACTACCTGAGAAAGTCCACAAACGGTGGCTTGTCTAATTGCTAGTAAATAAAGTAGTTAGGTTGTATACTTTCTCGTCATTCTAAAATTTTAGTTAACTATTTGGAGTCCTCATGGCACGCGTAACTGTTCAAGACGCTGTTGAAAAAGTTGGCAACCGTTTCGACCTAGTACTGATTGCGGCTCGCCGCGCTCGTCAAATGCAAACTGGCGGTAAAGATGCACTAGTGCCAGAAGAGAACGATAAGCCAACGGTTATCGCTCTACGCGAAATCGAAGAAGGTTTAATTACTAAAGAAGTTCTAGACGCTCGTGAACGTCAAGAACAGCAAGAGCAAGAAGCGGCAGAGCTAGCGGCAGTAAGCAGCATCGCTCACAACCGTTAATTCTGACTTTAGAATTCAACAACCTCCCGGGCCTATAATTTGTATCTATTCGATAGCCTCAAAGACGTTGCCCAAGAATACCTAACAGAGCCTCAGATTGAGGCTCTGCGTCAATCTTATGTGGTAGCGAGAGATGCCCATGAAGGGCAAACCCGCTCTAGCGGTGAACCATACATCATCCACCCTGTCGCTGTGGCTCGTATCTTGGCCGAAATGCGCCTTGATATCGAAACCCTCCAAGCTGCTTTGCTGCATGACGTCATTGAAGACTGTGATGTAACTAAAGAAGATCTCGAAGAGAAATTCGGCAACACTGTCGCAGAATTGGTTGATGGTGTATCTAAACTGGACAAACTCAAATTCCGCGATAGGAAAGAGGCTCAGGCTGAGAACTTTCGTAAGATGGTTCTGGCCATGGTGCAAGATATCCGCGTCATTCTGATCAAACTGGCTGACCGCACGCACAACATGCGTACGCTTGGCGCGCTTCGACCAGATAAAAAGCGTCGTATTGCTCGTGAAACGTTAGAAATTTACGCGCCCCTCGCTCATCGTCTTGGTATTCACAATATCAAAACCGAACTCGAAGAGTTGGGCTTTGAGGCGCTATATCCCAACCGCTACCGCGTACTGAAAGAAGTGGTTAAAGCCGCACGTGGTAATCGTAAAGAGATGATCCAACGCATTCACAGCGAAATAGAAGGCCGTCTGCAAGATTTCGGCTTGAATGCTCGCGTCGTTGGTCGTGAGAAAAACCTGTTCTCTATCTATAACAAGATGAAAACCAAAGAACAGCGCTTTCACACCATCATGGATATCTATGCGTTCCGAGTCGTTGTTGATACCGCTGATACTTGTTATCGCGTTTTAGGCCAAGTACACAGCTTGTATAAGCCACGTCCTGGTCGCATGAAAGATTACATCGCGGTACCAAAGGCGAACGGCTATCAATCGCTACACACTTCCATGGTTGGCCCACACGGCGTACCTGTTGAAGTTCAGATCCGTACTGAAGATATGGATCAAATGGCGGACAAAGGTGTCGCAGCACACTGGTCTTACAAAGACAAAGGCGACAAGTCTGGTACCACTGCGCAAGTGAAAGCTCAGCGTTGGATGCAAAGCCTGTTAGAGCTACAACAAAGCGCGGGTAACTCATTCGAATTCATTGAAAACGTAAAATCCGATCTTTTCCCAGATGAGATTTACGTCTTCACACCAAAAGGTCGTATCGTTGAATTGCCTTTAGGCGCAACGGCTGTCGACTTTGCCTATGCCGTACATACCGATGTAGGCAACTCTTGTGTTGGTGCTCGTGTTGACCGTAACCCTTACCCATTGAGTAAGGCATTGAAAAACGGTCAGACGGTGGAAATTATCAGTGCCCCTGGTGCGCGTCCGAATGCGGCATGGCTGAACTATGTCGTGACTTCTCGTGCCCGCACTAAGATTCGACAAGTACTGAAAACGATGCGTCGTGAAGAGTCGATTACTTTAGGTCGTCGCCTACTTAATCACGCACTTGGCCGTCACTCGATTGATTCAATTTATCCAGAAAATATCCAAGAAGTCTTGAATGATCTTCGCCTAGAAAGCATCGATGATTTATTGGCTGCTATTGGATTGGGTGAGTTGATGAGCATTGTGATCGCACGTCGTCTCCTTGGTGACACCGAAGAACTCACGACAACAAGCTCAATCCCAACGGACTCGAAGAAGAAGCTTCCGATTCGTGGCGCAGAAGGCTTATTGCTGACGTTTGCAAATTGTTGTCATCCTATCCCAGATGATCACATTATTGCTCACGTATCGCCTGGTCGTGGTTTGGTTGTTCACCGAGAAACATGTCCAAATGTTCGCGGTTATCAGAAAGAGCCAGACCGTTATATGGCTGTCGCTTGGTCTGACGACTACGATAAAGAGTTCATTGCTGAACTTAAAGTCGACATGCTTAACAACCAAGGTGCTCTTGCAGAACTGACCAACGTGATCTCGAAAACAGGGTCAAACATTCATGGTCTTTCAACGGAAGAGCGTGATGGTCGTTTGTACACTGTGACTGTGCTGTTGACGACGAAAGATCGCGTCCACCTTGCTGGCATCATGCGTAAGATTAAGGCAATGCCTCAAGCAACCCGAGTCAGACGCAGAAAGAACTAACCTCTATCGCCACCTACTCTGTTAGGTGGCGATTTTTTATACCTCAATAAATATGAACCTAGAACGTTACAACCGCATTCACCAAGTCCTAAAAACTCGCCAAACTGATCTGACACTTTGTCTCGAAGAAGTGCATAAGCCAAACAACGTTTCTGCCGTGATCCGCACCGCTGACGCGACAGGCTTACACAAAGTTCATGCCATTTGGCCTGACAAAATGCGTACGCTGAGCCATACCTCAGCTGGCGCGCGTAACTGGGTGGAAGTTGATACTCACGATTCGATTGAAACTGCGATTACCGAACTTAAAGCGCAAGGTATGCAGGTTTTGGTGACCAACCTTTCGGACACCGCCGTCGATTTTCGCGAGATCGACTACACCAAACCAACGGCAATCATTTTAGGCAGTGAAAAAGTTGGCGCTTCAGAGCAAGCCAAACAACTTGCCGATCAAGACATTATTATCCCGATGGTGGGCATGGTGCAGTCACTAAACGTATCGGTTGCTAGTGCCGTAATTTTGTATGAAGCGCAACGTCAACGTGAAGCCGCAGGCATGTACAACCGAGAAGAAAGCGCTCTACCTAAAGAGGCAATCAACCGTATTCTCTTTGAACGTGGTCACCCAGTGCTGGCAAAAGTCGCGAAACGAAAAGGACTCGCTTACCCGTCACTCGATGACGAAGGCCAAATCATCACCGATGATGCGTGGTGGCAAGAGATGCAAAGCAAGTAACAGGCTTTCGTCATCCTGAACAGCGACGAAGGAGCGTGATTCAGGATCTAATTCCCGAGTGTGCTGATGCTGATAGTGTTAACTTCAACGACATACTTGTTGGAAATAGATTCCTGATGTCGCTAGGCTCCTCGGAATGACAGGTTATCAGTCAAATCATGACACTAACTAAAGCATGACTATTTTTTCCTGTACAAAAACACAGCTCCATGGTTAACATACTGCTATGTTAACCATTTTCTTGAGCCCTCTATGTCCGCCCAAATGTTATCTGCCGTCCCATTAACCTCCCTTTCTGGGGTTGGCGCGAAAGTCGCAGAAAAACTCGCCAAAGTTGGCTTACATAGCGTTCAAGATTTGCTGTTTCATCTTCCACTGCGCTACGAAGATCGTACCCGTATTTACCCTATTGCCAAACTGCATGCTGGCCTTTGGGCGGCCGTGCAAGGCAAGGTCATGGCAGTCGACACCATCTTCGGTAAGCGCAAAATGTTAACGGTAAAAATCAGCGACGGTAATGGCACTATCACGCTGCGCTTTTTCAACTTTACCGCGGCCATGAAGAACAATTTCACACAAGGTAAGTTAGTACATGCTTACGGTGAAATTAAGCGCGGTGGCATGGGCTTGGAAATTGTTCATCCTGACTACAAGTTTTACGTCAGCGATCAAAAGCCCAATGTAGAACAGAACTTAACCCCTGTTTATCCCACCACCGATGGTTTACGCCAAATCACATTGCGCAACCTTACCGAACAAGCTTTAGCGCTGCTTGATAAAACCGCAGTTCAGGAATTACTTCCAGCCGGGCTGTATAACCATCAAATCACGATGTCGCAAGCGCTGCACACCATTCATCGCCCACCACCAACCATTAATTTAGATGAGTTTGACGAAGGCAAACATCCTGCTCAAATCCGCTTGATCATGGAAGAGTTGCTCGCACAAAACTTATCGATGCTGGCGGTGCGTAGCAAAGGCCAGAAGGATTCAGCGTTGCCTCTCGGTCCTTGCAATAAACTGAAAACGCAGCTTTTAGCCCAACTGCCTTTCTCTCCTACGAACGCTCAAACCCGAGTAGTACAAGAGATTGAAACCGATTTAGAAAAACCCCACCCAATGATGCGCCTAGTGCAAGGTGATGTCGGATCGGGGAAGACGTTGGTTGCCGCTCTGGCCGCCGTTCGTGCCATTGAGCACGGCTATCAGGTGGCACTCATGGCACCAACCGAACTATTGGCTGAGCAACACGCGATCAACTTCGCCAACTGGTTTGAAACAATGGGCATTCAAGTCGGTTGGTTAGCGGGCAAACTCAAAGGTAAAGCAAAGGAAGCCGAGCTGGCTCGCATTGCCAGTGGTGAAGCGCAAATGGTAGTGGGTACTCACGCGCTATTCCAAGAGCACGTTGAATTTCATCACCTTGCTTTGGTCATCATTGATGAACAGCACCGCTTCGGTGTCCATCAGCGATTAGAATTGCGTGAAAAAGGTGCAAAACAAGGCGCTTATCCACATCAGCTCATCATGACAGCAACGCCGATTCCGCGAACGTTAGCCATGACTGCTTATGCTGACTTAGAAACGTCGGTGATTGACGAGTTACCGCCAGGTCGAACACCAATCCAGACTGTCGCGATTCCAGACACCAAACGCAATGATATCGTCGAACGTGTCCGAAATGCCTGCTTAAACGAAGGCAAGCAGGCATATTGGGTGTGTACCCTGATTGATGAGTCGGAAGTATTAGAAGCGCAAGCCGCGGCAGATACCGCAGAAGAGCTTCAACGTAAGCTACCGGACGTAAAAATTGGTCTAGTACACGGACGAATGAAGCCGGCAGAGAAACAAGCGGTGATGCAAGATTTCAAAGACAATAAACTGCATTTGCTGGTCGCAACGACAGTGATTGAAGTTGGTGTGGATGTGCCAAACTCTAGCTTGATGATCATAGAAAACCCTGAACGTCTTGGTTTGGCACAATTACACCAGTTAAGAGGTCGCGTGGGCCGAGGTTCCGTTGCTAGCCATTGTGTGCTGCTGTACCACTCTCCGCTGTCAAAAACCGCGCAAAAACGTCTCGGAGTACTACGTGAAAGTAACGATGGCTTCGTCATTGCGCAGAAAGACCTAGAAATTCGTGGCCCTGGAGAACTATTGGGTACAAAGCAGACAGGTCTTGCTGATTTCAAAATCGCAGACTTAGTTCGAGATCAACGCCTGATTCCCGAAGTTCAGCGTATTGCGCGTCATATTCATGACAATTACCCGACTAACGCAACAGCAATTATCGATCGCTGGTTGGGTGAGCGGGATATTTACTCCAAAGCGTAATGATTGAAAGCGAGCCAAATGGCTCGTTTTTTAATACGCCAAAAACAAAGCAAACGTTTGCTTTTTGAGTAAATCTCTCTATAATCGCGCACAAATTTTTAAGTGTGTTAGATCACACTCCACCAACCTGAGTTGACTCTGATTAACAGCAATCACAGGTAACGACGTCAACTCCACCCTGCTCTCCCATTCAGCGAGAACTAGGGAAATATTGCGACTAGCGAGACAAACAATGACAACTTCAAACCGATCTTCGGAACTGGTCTATCAACTCAACGATCGACCACCTTTGCCTCAAACCATTTTTGCCGCACTTCAGCACTTATTGGCGATGTTCGTCGCGGTTATCACTCCGTCACTGATCATCTGTCAGTCTTTGGGTGTACCTGCAGACCAAACGAACACCATCATCAGCATGTCTTTATTTGCGTCAGGCGTGTCTTCGTTTATTCAAATTCGCACCGTTGGCCCAATTGGCTCTGGTTTGCTCTCTGTTCAAGGCACCAGCTTTAACTTTTTAGGTCCTATTATTGGAGCAGGCCTATCGCTGAAAGCCGGTGGAGCAGACATCAGCACCATGATGGCTGCCATTTTTGGTACGATTTTAGTCGCATCATTTGCAGAAATTTTCCTATCTCGCGTATTGGAGCATGCCCGCCGAATCATCACTCCGCTCGTTTCAGGCATCGTCGTCACTCTTATCGGTCTCACACTGATTCAAGTCGGCTTAGTATCAATGGGCGGTGGCTACGCAGCATTAAATGAAGGAACCTTCGGCAGCTTAGACAAACTTGCTCTGGCTGGGACGGTACTTGGATTAATTGTGATTTTAAACCGCTCGAAAAACCCATACATCCGTGTGGCTTCAATCGTGATTGCGATGCTAGTGGGTTACATCATGGCGTATTTTATGGGGATGGTAGATACTTCTCAGCTAGGCGCAACTGAGATCGTAGCACTGCCCGTACCAATGCAATATGGCTTATCGTTTGACTGGTCTCTGTTCATTCCGCTGGTACTGATTTTCTTTATTACCGCACTAGAGGCCATCGGTGATATTACCGCAACATCTGAAGTGTCTGGTGAGCCAGTAAAAGGCCCAGTGTACATGGAACGCATTAAGGGCGGTGTGTTAGCAGACGGCTTAAACTCCGCAATCGCAGCCGTTTTCAACAGCTTCCCGAACTCAACGTTTAGCCAGAATAACGGCATCATCATGCTAACAGGAGTCGCGAGCCGCTACGTGGGTTACTTTATTTCTGGCATGTTAGTGATTCTTGGCTTGTTCCCAGGTGTCGCTAGCTTTGTTCAGCTGATTCCTGAGCCAGTACTTGGCGGCGCAACGATTGTCATGTTT
Source organism: Vibrio sp. M60_M70 (assembly GCF_037162085.1). NCBI lineage: Bacteria > Pseudomonadati > Pseudomonadota > Gammaproteobacteria > Vibrionales > Vibrionaceae > Vibrio > Vibrio sp. M60_M70. The sequence continues at coordinate 216,779 of NZ_JARLUL010000001.1, read as the reverse complement.
GGTACGATTGCTGCCGCTGGTGTGCGTATTATCTCTCGTGTTGAGCTCGATCGCCGCGCAATTCTGATCATGGCCTTATCCTTCTCAATGGGACTTGGTATCGCACAAAAACCAGAGATCCTGCAATTTATGCCAGAATTTATTAAGAGTATTTTCTCAACTGGTGTTGCAGCAGGTGGCATCACAGCGATCATTTTAAATCTACTTCTGCCAGAGAAACTGGAAGACGAAGATGAACTTCCTCAGGAAGTGAAAGAGTCTTAAGATTATTGAGAATAAGAAAAGCCCAACCTAATTAGGTTGGGCTTTTTGTTTTAAAGGGTGCGGGCCATCGACTTACTTGGTAGGAAAGCTGATTTGAGCGATTAAACCGCCTTCACTGCGATTACGCATCACCACAGAGCCTGAATGTTGGCTGATTATACGCTTCACAATCGCCAACCCTAGCCCAGTGCCTTCACTACCGCGAGCGGTGTCACCACGCGTAAAGGGTTCAAATAACCTCGCGATTTGAGAATGCTCGATACCCGGTCCGTTGTCCTCTACTGAAATCCACACTAGCTGCTTATCTGCTGTCACACCAGTGCTGATTTTGACCCAGCCATTGCCATAACGTAGCGCATTCACAACTAAGTTACTGATCGCCCGCTTAATCGCAATCGCACTTCCTTTGGCTGGCGGCAAGTTAAGATTAAGATCTGTTTCAATTTCAACCTCATAACCACCTTCAGAACTGGCGACGTCACTGGCAATCGTACTGATATCAACCGCTTCAAACGATTCTTGGTTCACCGGTTTGAGATAATCCATAAACTGACTGATGATCTCATTACATTCTTCCGTATCGCTAATGATCCCCTCCGCAAGATAGCTGTCCTCAGGAGACATCATTTCTGTCGCTAGGCGAATACGCGTCAGAGGCGTTCGTAAGTCATGGCTAATCCCCGCCATTAATAAGGCTCGGTCTTCTTCTAGCTCTTGAATACCTTTCGACATTTGATTAAAGGCTCGAGTTACAGAGCGAATTTCCGATGCGCCTTTTTCTGCCAACGGTGGCGGGATTTCGCCTCGACCGACGTCTTTCGCGGCTCTCTCTAAAGCCAAAAGTGGGCGGTTTTGTAAACGAATAAACAACCAACCACCAGCAATGATCAGCAGCGCCATAATCAAACTGTTACGAAACAGCGGTGCAAAATCTTCTTCTTGCAGCTCAGATAACGGAATACGAATGATGGAGTTCGGCAACTTTTCGATGTGCATCCACAAAATGTAACTTTCATCGCCAAGCAATAAGCGTACTTCTGTAGGCGAACCCAGCTCTTGGCTCATTTCTTCAGACATCAAATCAATCGACATTGCGTGATGAAATTCAATCGCCTTATCGCTGTCAAGGCTGTGAACCGTCACCCCTAATCTTTCTAATAATTGACGCCTTAACGGTGCATCAGACTTTAAAGGTCCTTCATCATCAAGCACCAAATTGAGCTCATGGGCGAGAATTTTATTGAACTGCTGCAAACTCGGCATCAACGCGTAGTTAAAAACGGCGTAGTAAGAGAAAACTTGGCTCGCGAGAAGCAAAGAGATGAACAGCAGAATAGATTGTGTCAGTGAACTTCGGATGCGCATGGAACGTTCCTAGTGGTCCTAATCGCGAAATTTCAGCCTTCAAAGGGAAGGTAATGAAGGCTGAAGTTGCTATAGCCAAGTGCTGGCTATGGCGTGAAGAGGTTACACCTCTTTGCCGTCTGGGACGAAAACATAACCTAGGCCCCATACGGTTTGAATGTAGCGCGGCTTGCTCGGATCGTCTTCTAACATGCGACGTAAACGTGAGATTTGTACGTCAATAGAGCGTTCCATTGCAGAATATTCACGGCCACGCGCCATGTTCATCAATTTATCTCGTGACATTGGCTCACGCGCATTCATCACGAGCGCCTTTAGGACAGCAAACTCTCCAGAGGTGAGTGGCATTGCCTCGTCACCGCGGAACATCTCGCGAGTGCCTAGATTGAGTCGGAACTCCCCGAACTCCACCACTTTTTCTTCCGTGCTTGGTGCACCCGGCAACTCTACAGTTTGGCGGCGTAATACTGCCTTGATGCGAGCCAACAATTCGCGTGGGTTAAACGGTTTTGGCAAATAATCATCCGCCCCTACCTCAAGACCTACGATGCGGTCCACTTCATCACCTTTCGCGGTGAGCATTAAGATTGGCAACATATTGTTCGCGTGGCGTAGACGACGACAAATTGACAAACCGTCTTCACCTGGCAACATTAGGTCCAGCACCATTAAGTGAAAGTTTTCGCGCGTTAGTAGGCGATCCATCTGTTCGCCATTGGCGACACTTCGTACCTGAAAACCTTGCTCAGAAAGGTAACGCTCCAATAGAGCACGTAAACGAGCATCGTCATCAACCACTAAAATTTTATGATTTTCTTGCATTGAAACATCCTTTCAGAAGCGTCTATCGTCGAAAATGTATCACTGTTTTTCCTAACGTGCTCAAGCAAATTGTTACTCTTTTTATCTTAAGCGCTTTATTCTCTCTCTAGCAGGTATTTTCAGCACCTACTATTGACCATAATTCCATTCCAGTTCACGTTTGGCCTCAAGCAGCTCTTGCTGTGCCTCAGCCAGCTTGTGACGTTTTTTCTCAATTTTGTCTGCTTTACCTGAATGCTGAGCTTCGACTAATTCTTCCTCTCGCTCCTCAACTTCTTTAGTCTTTTCTTCCACTTCTGCTTGCAGCTCTTGGCGCAGCTCACCTTCCGAGCATTCATTCTGGATAGCGGAAAGTGCTTGCTCCAAGCCTTTAATGCGATGCTCATTACCTTGCGCTTTTGCATACTCAAGCTGCTGCTCTACCGCTAACTCTTTAGCGTCACAGCCTTTCACTTCATCTTGAGCAAAAACTGAAAGTGAGAATCCTATTGTTAGTGCAGCACTACACATGACTGCTTTGTTCATTTTACTTCTCCGAGAAAGGCACCATGCCTTTATACCAAATATTCTGACGTTGAGACCCAAGTCACTTCTAGTGAACTTCATGAGACTTGAATCAGTGATAAAGCCTCAGTCTTCCGAGGCCGGTTGAGTGTATTCAATTGAGTTGATGAACCACTCTTTTTCACCTTCTGGGGTGCGTACCGTGAACTCTTCATCCACTTGTTTTTTCAACATCGCTCGCGCCATAGGTGAATCGATAGAGATGTAGTCTTTCGCATCGCCATAAATCTCTTCAGGCCCGACTATACGAAACTTTTTCACTTCTCCTGCCTCATTTTCTATTTCCACCCATGCACCAAAAAAGACTTTGCCTTCTTGTTGCGGAGAATAGTCAACGATCGTGACTTCTGGCAGGAATTTACGAAGGAAGCGGACACGACGGTCGATCTGACGGAGTAAACGTTTATTGAAGGTGTAATCCGCATTTTCTGAGCGATCGCCCAGGCTCGCAGCCCAAGTGACGATCTTGGTGATTTCCGGGCGCTTTTCATTCCAAAGGTAATCATGCTCTTGTTTGAGTTTGTTGTAACCTTCTCGTGTAATCAGCTTAGTTTTCAAATTAACTCCTATCTCAACTAAAAAATGCTGCTCTTTGGCAGCATTAAGGAGATGATATACCCAAAGATCCAATGTTGTTCAGGCTTTGGGTATCAAGGTGATAAGGCGGCCAGAGTGTTACTTTTCGTAATCCGGTTTTTGCGTCACGATGTAATTCGTATCACTCGAAACAACCGCGCCATGTTTTAGGAAGTTTTTACCTAAAATCATGCTGTAATGGAAGCGACCTCGGTCCTGTAAGTTGACTCGGATCTTCTTCTCTAATTCACCAAGCTTAACATGCATTTCAACCACAGGGCGTACGTTCGCTTTCTCGCCTTTCTTCGCTTTAATACGCATGACATCAACAACAGGCTTGGTAAACGCCTGTTTCATGCCAAGATCGTTCTCATAGGTAAAGCTCACCATGTCTTTGCCGTCTTTCTTAAACTGCTTGATGTTCTTAGCATTGATTGAGCTTACATCTGCACCCGTGTCTAACTTCACAGGGAAAGACATCCCCTCAACTTCAGCTACTTCGATATGGCCAGCTTTGAAAAGTGGCCTTGCATCTAGTAGATGGTCTGCGCGAGTGTTCAGCAACACACCACCCTTGGCTATGTCATGACCAAAGACGAAAAAAGGTTGAGTGTCACCCTCATCAAGCACATCGAGCGCAAACTTCATTGATGTGTCTTTTCTACCGAGAAGAAAGTCTCCTTCGACAACAGGGCGAACCGCGCTGCCAACCTTGAGCTTTTTCAACACTGGTTTGGTGATTTTTTCTTCTTTCCCCTCATCGTTCATTAAATAAAACGTGACGGATTCATCCTTACCTTTTTCTGTTACTTCAAACCCATTTACACGCAGTAATGGCGTTTTCACAGTAAAAGTGGGGTAAGCAGGGACGGTATAACCATCAATGGTGACCTGTTCTTCTGGTGAAACGACAAGAGGTTTTGATTTGAGTGCGCTTTTGAACGTTTTTTCTACGCCACCCAGTAGATTTTCTCTGTCCGTATCAATAACAAAGTGCTGACTCGCGACGTCCCGACCTAAGCGAATTTGCGAACTGAACTTACTGCGATCACGCAGATACACCAACCAACGTTGAGTTTCATTTTCGCCGACTTTGACGGGTAAATAGACTAAAGGGCGCTCGCTTTTGGTCGTTTTCAGCATTCGTACCAAGGGTAATGTCATTGGATGACGCTTGCCATTCTCGCCCTCTAACATAAAAGAGACTTCGTTATGCTTTTTGTCTACCTTGATGTCCAGTGCATGGACGTTGGTATAACGGCTAGAAGTTGAGATGCTGATCTTATATGGCACACCTTCGACTTCAACCGTCTCTTTTTTGCCAATCATTTTTGCGCGTGGCTGTTCTTGAAGGTAATCGTAACCAGCGAAGACCCATGCGTTATCATCGAGATAGGTTTTACCAATCAAGATAGGAGAAGAGAATTGCGTACGCTTGGTCAGGTTCACTTCCGTATCAACGGTGTGACCAGCGATTGTCATCGGCATTTTTATTGTCGGGCGTAGGATGGGCTTTTTGCTTGTTCGACTGCGAATCGCGCTCACTCTTTCCAGATCATCGGTAATCTGTATTTCCTTCCCTGTATAAGGGTGAGGAACCGTAAAGCTAACCTTTACTTGATATGGCTTAAAGCTGTCGGCGTCCCACTTTGCCTTCGTACCACCTAAGTCATCGACAATCGCCCAAAGTAACTCGTTATCTTTCAAATCTTGGTAATCTGGGTGTGAGCTACTGACATGGATATTCTCCGCATGCATCGATGTCGTATCTGCACCAGTATCAATCTTGCCAATAAATGGCACCGCTTTTAGTTCCGGAATGTCACTGTAGTAGACGCTCTCCACACGCCCTAGTACCAATTTGTTATCGAGCTGATAAACGGGAGCTTGTGTGGTTCCTGAGATAGACTGCGCCCAACTAAGCGGGGCGACAAGTAAGGCACTCGTAAGCGCTAACGCCAAAGACATTTTTTTCATCATGATTATCCGTATAAGCCGAGGTACATTTAGTGATATCAACAACCGTGGAATTAGGTTAGTCGATAACTGCGGATATAAGTTCTCAATTTAATTACAGTTTTGACATAAATCTGACTGATGTCCACCAGCGCCCGGTAAATTTTTGCCTCGTTAATTTAAAACATTGCAAATTCTTCGAACGACCCCAATGTTCTATACAACCAAAACCGAATTAAAAGAGAAAACACGGATGAGCCAAGCTATCTGTCGCATGATTGCTCAAGAACTGAATGTTCGCCCAGAGCAAGTCAACGCCGCTGTCACCCTAATTGATGATGGCAACACTGTCCCTTTTATTGCACGTTACCGCAAAGAGGTGACGGGGGGCCTTGATGATACCCAGCTTCGTACTTTGGACAGCCGTCTGTCTTACCTTCGTGAAATGGATGATCGCCGTCAAACCATCCTCAAATCAATCCAAGAGCAAGGCAAACTGACGCCAGAGCTAGAACAAGAGATCGCGCAGGCAGACAGCAAAACTCGTCTTGAAGACTTATACCTACCTTACAAACCCAAGCGTCGTACGAAAGGTCAGATCGCGATTGAGGCTGGTCTTGAGCTGCTCGCAGATCAGCTTTGGAATCACCCACAAACCGAGCCAGAAAGCGAAGCAAGCAAATACCTTGATGCAGACAAAGGCATCGCAGACACCAAAGCTGCATTGGATGGCGCTCGCGCGATCATCATGGAGCGCATCGCAGAAGACGCAAACTTACTGGAAAAAATTCGCAACCACTTAAATCGCAATGCGGAACTGGTCTCACGAGTCGTTGAAGGCAAAGAGCAAGAAGGCGAGAAGTTTAAAGATTACTTCAACCACAACGAGCCCCTAAGCAAAGTGCCATCGCACCGAGCACTGGCGATGTTGCGTGGCCGTAACGAAGGCTTCCTGACATTGGCGATGAACGCTGATCCAGAACAGGAAGAAGGCGCTCGTCAGTCTTACTGCGAAACGATTATCGCCGACCATTATGGCGTAACGCTAAGCAGCGCACCTGCGGATACCTGGCGTAAGCAAGTGATCAGCTGGGCATGGCGCATCAAAGTATCGATGCACATGGAAACCGAGCTAATGGGCGCAATGAAAGAGCGCGCTGAAATCGAAGCGATTGAAGTATTCGCCACTAACCTAAAAGACTTGTTGATGGCAGCACCGGCTGGCCCTCGTGCAACACTTGGTCTCGATCCGGGTCTGCGTACAGGTTCAAAAATCGCGGTTGTCGACTCAACAGGTAAAGTGCTTGCAACCGAAACCATCTACCCTCACCCACCACAAAAACAATACGACAAGTCAGCACAAATCGTTGAGCAGTTGGTGCGTAAGTACAACGTGGATTTGATTGCGATTGGTAACGGTACGGCTTCACGTGAAACCGACAGCTTTGTCGCAGACGTCATCAAACGTGGCAACCTGAAAGTTCAGAAGATCATAGTAAGTGAAGCGGGGGCTTCGGTTTACTCAGCGTCTGAGCTTGCAGCAAAAGAGTTCCCGAATATGGACGTATCACTGCGTGGTGCAGTGTCGATTGCACGTCGTTTGCAAGATCCATTGGCTGAACTCGTGAAAATTGATCCGAAATCTATTGGTGTGGGTCAATACCAGCACGATGTAAGCCAATCTATGTTGGCAAAACGCCTAGATGCGATTGTGGAAGACTGTGTAAACGCGGTTGGTGTTGATGTGAACACTGCTTCTGCGGCGCTACTGACGCGCGTAGCAGGCTTATCAAGCACCATCGCGCAGAACATTGTCGACTTCCGCGATGAGAACGGCCGCTTCGAAGCACGTACAACCTTGAAGAAAGTACCTCGTTTAGGTCCTAAGGCGTTCGAGCAGTGTGCGGGCTTCCTGCGTATTATGGATGGTAAGAACCCACTTGATGCGTCTGCGGTTCACCCAGAAGCGTACCCAGTGGTCAAAGCGATTTCTGAGAAGAACAACAAAGATATCAAAGCACTGATTGGTGATTCAAGCTTCCTTAAAGGTCTGCATGCGGTCGATTACACCGACGATAACTTCGGCGTTCCAACCATTACAGACATCATCAAAGAGTTAGACAAGCCGGGTCGTGACCCACGTCCAGAATTCAAAACGGCGACGTTTGCAGAAGGTGTAAACTCGGTATCTGACTTGGAACCGGGCATGATTCTAGAAGGTGTGGTATCGAACGTAGCCAACTTCGGTGCCTTCGTTGATATCGGCGTTCACCAAGATGGTCTCGTACACATCTCTGCACTGACAGATCGTTATGTGTCTGACCCACGTGAAGTGGTGAAAGCGGGCGACATCGTCAAAGTGAAAGTGATGGAAGTTGACGTGCAGCGTAAACGTATTGGTCTATCGATGCGTATGAACGACGAACCGGGTCAAGACAACCGTAGCCAACGCTCATCAGCAGCGCCGCGTCGTAATGACCAACCGCAGCGTCGTCAGCCTCGCCGTGATGATTCGTCATCGAACAGCGCGATGGGCGGTGCATTTGCTGCAGCGTTTGCTAAAGCGAAAAAGTAATCTTACCTAGGCTTCACCGCTAACGAGCTTTCATAACTAAAAAGAAAACGCTCCAATCAGTCAACCTGCTTGGAGCGTTTTTGTTTGAGTAGGATATTGAGTCGTCATAATACTGCTATCACTTCTGACGGGGTATGGGGAGCGACTGCATGACCATAATGAAACTTGATCACCTTCCTGCGCTTTTCCATTAATCCTTCATTGATCGCAGCATCCAAAATGCGCTTTGGTAAGCGAAAGCGGATCGCGTAGCCTTTCCCCTGGTCTTCACTATACGATTTGAGCGCAAGCAAACTAAAAAGCCGTTCTAGTGTATCTTCCGGCTCTTCTTGATAACGCGTGTCGACTTCCGTTTCCATATCATAATCAGGATGCTCTGAAGGATCCCAAGAAGACTGACGTCGGCGCTTGTCGTCACCTTTTACTTTTCGCTCTGCATTGGTTTTGGCCAATGCGACCGTTGGCGTTACAGGCTCTCGGACTTTATTGTCGCGAGCTGCTTGTTCCGTCTGCACATTCACGGATGGGGCGATCAGTGGCACACTTACGTTGGTCGGTGACACAATCATTGCGAACCCTCCTCAGAGTCGCCCAACTCGTCAATATGGCTTAGCTTTATTGGCTAATAAAACCTCACCAGTCTTTATATCGACCACTTTTTAAACAACTTGAGGTATTTCCGCTCGTACTTGCTCAATCGTGAGCAAACTCTCGGATTTGAACACAAAATTCGTCATGTTCGGTGATAAAAGGCGCATGAGAGGACTGATTAAAAACAAACTGCTGGGTATGAGGCAACTGTTCACTTAAATCGTTAGCTACTTTAATTGGCACCAACCCATCTAAACGGCCATAAAGACGCAACATTGGAACAGAAAGAGACGTCAACGCATCGCGCAGATCCACATCAGCAAGGATGTTTAGCCCAACCAACAGCGATTCAGGGTTTGGCTGAGGGCGCGATAGTACCGCTTGCTTGAGCTGTTTAACGTCTTTACGCGCTGATGGGCTGCCCATCGCTTGCAACGCCATAAAGCGCTCAATGGTCAGTGAGAAATCTTCTAGCAACTGAGAGGTAAACGCACTCAGTACATTCGGTTGAATGCCGCGCCACGGTTTTTCTGCGGCAAATTTAGGTGAGCTGGCAACCGTAATCAACTTAGCCACGCGCTCGGGCATATTTAATGCCACATGCGTCGCCACTAAACCTCCGAGGGACCAACCAAGCCAAATCGCTTTCTCTGGCGCACCTTGCACCACCAAGTTAGCAATATGGTCTAAATCTTCAGCATGAGATTCGGCGCTATGTCCGTACCCCGGAAGGTCAACCACATGAACTCGGAAATAAGGTTGAAGAGACTCGACTGTCTGCTGCCATACCGCACCATTCATGCCCCAACCATGAAGTAACACCAAATCTGGTCCTTGACCAAATGACTGCCAGTGTAATTTCGTGCTCATGCTCTCAATCTCTCCCACTTATTTTATTCCCTACGGCTTCAGCCAAGCGTTAGGCTGAGTAAAATATCACCATGAATAAACGCTATGTTATCTCATCACTGGCAAAACATCATGCACCGCGTATTGAGCAGTCAATGCGGCCTGTGTCGGTTCCCTATTCAAACACCAAGCCACACAAATACTCTGCGCTGGTGCGAGCACTGTTTAAAATACCTAACTCCGGTAAAACGATGTCAACGCTGCGGTTTATCATTACAGAAAGAAGAAATGAGTACGGATAGTATTTGTGGTGAATGTCTTTCAAAGCCACCGCCATGGCAAAGGCTATACACGTTAGGCGATTACGACTTTCCCCTTTCACGGGAAGTACAACGCTTTAAAGATCACGGAGAGTCTTGGCATGTAAAAGCATTAACCGAGCAACTGGCACAGCGCATCACCACGCCAGCTCCAATCATTACCAGTGTGCCATTGCACTGGCAGCGTTACCTGCGCCGGGGTTTTAATCAAAGTGATGTTTTAGCCCGACACCTCGCCAAGCAATTGCAGACTAATTTTGATGCGAAGGTCTTTCGTCGAGTAAGGCTCGCCCAATCACAGCGTGGTAATACCAAAACAAGCCGTGAACAAAACTTAAAAGGCGCGTTTATTCTCAATAAGCGCCCTCACTCTTCCCATGTTGCCATCGTCGATGATGTAGTCACCACAGGCAGTACCGTCCGACAATTATGTCATTTACTACTTGAAGTTGGCGTAGAAAGCATCGATATTTACTGCATCTGCAGAACACCTGCTCCTCGTTCTCTCTAGATCGCTTCGCCATGCCTTAGCATCAAAAAGACTAGACCCATACGTCAACAAGAGTAGAATAGCAGCAGTAACCTACAAATTTACTCGGGTATTCGTCGTGTCAAATATTACTATTACAGAAACTGCGCAAACGCATTTCGCTAACCTTTTAGGTCAACAACCTGAAGGCACTAACATTCGTATTTTCGTTGTGAACCCAGGTACACAAAACGCTGAGTGTGGCGTGTCTTACTGCCCACCAGAAGCAGTAGAATCGACCGACACTGAACTCTCTTACAGCGGTTTTTCAGCTTACGTGGATGAGCTGAGCCTGCCATTCCTTGAAGACGCTGAAATCGATTTTGTTACCGATAAAATGGGCTCTCAGCTAACGCTAAAAGCACCTAACGCTAAAATGCGTAAAGTTGCGGACGACGCACCACTGGTTGAGCGCGTTGAGTACGTTATCCAAACCCAAGTCAACCCACAGCTTGCTGGCCACGGTGGTCACGTAAACTTGGTTGAGATCACTGAAGACGGTGTTGCAATTGTTGCATTTGGTGGCGGTTGTAATGGCTGTTCTATGGTTGACGTAACACTAAAAGAAGGCATCGAGAAAGAGCTGCTAAACCAGTTCATTGGTGAACTAACCGCAGTTCGTGATGCTACAGAACATGACCGTGGTGATCACTCTTACTACTAAGAGTAAACACTGTCAGAAAATGGGAGGCTTCGGTCTCCCATTTTTGTATCGATACTGAGGTGATGCTGAGATGCTTAGCTCGACTCGTAAAATCCGCTAGAAACTCAGGCGGAGTTCTCATATATTAAGAATCTTACGCATCTCGTAAACGCCAACGACACCAAGGAGCCAGCGTCATGCCGAAACGAACCCCACCAGAGATACTCTCATGCCAGACGGTTGCAAAATCCAAACTGTTTGCTGTGGAAGCGCTCGACCTTCGTTTTTCCAATGGTGAGCATCGTACTTATGAGCGTATGAAGCCAAGTGGACGAGATGCTGTAATGGTGGTTCCTGTAACAGAACAAGGCGATTTATTACTGGTGCGTGAATACGCCGCTGGAACTGAACGTTACGAGTTAGGTTTCCCAAAAGGGCTGATTGACCCAGGAGAAACACCACATCAAGCTGCGGATCGTGAGTTAAAAGAAGAAATCGGCTTTGGCTGTAATCAGTTAACCCCGTTGAAACAAGTTATCCTCGCGCCATCTTACTTTTCGAGCAAAATGACTCTATTTTTAGGACAGGCGCTTTATCCAGAGAAGCAAGAAGGCGATGAGCCTGAACCACTGGAAATTGTGCGTTGGCCACTTGCGCAAGCCGAAGAGTTATTAACTCACATGGATTTCTGTGAAGCACGAAGCATCACAGCGCTAATGTTGGCACTGAAACACTTACCAAACACCACTCACAAGCATAACCAATAACGGTCATTAGAACCGAATAACACTGTGAGTAAGGACTATCACTTATGCCAATGACAAAAGATCTATCTCACCTACTTCCTCAAGTCATCGAGATTGCCCGCAGTGCTGGGCAAATGATCCTCGAAATATATGAAAAGAAGCAATACGAGGCCTACACCAAAAGTGACGAAACTCCCGTAACAAGTGCAGATATTGCAGCTCACAAGTTCATCACTGAACGCTTGAGTGATCTGACGCCTGACATTCCCGTGTTGTCAGAAGAAGACGCAGACATAAGCTTAGAGCAACGCGCTCAGTGGGAACGTTATTGGTTAGTCGACCCTCTTGATGGTACTCAAGAATTCATCGCTCGCAGTGGTGACTTTGCCACTATTATTGCGTTGGTCGACAACAATCGACCAACCATGGGCGTCGTTTACGGCCCTGTATCTGGCGTGACTTACTACGCTTATAATGGCAAAGGCGCCTGGAAAATTCCCGACATGTCGGACAGCGTCAAAATCCATACACACAAACACGAACAGCCAGAGCAAAGCATCGCAATTGCTATTAGTCGTCGCCAAGACATCAATCGTATTACTAACCGTATGAGCAGCGCCTGGAATTACGACTTAATACCGCTCGGTTCTGCAGCATTGAAAGCATGCCTCGTCGCGGAAGGGGCGGTAGATTGCTATCTCCGACTAGGTCCAACAGGTGAGTGGGACACCGCTGCGACACAATGCATTGTTGAAGAAGCTGGCGGACGTATTCTCAGCACGCAATTAGAACCGCTGTCATATAACGAGCGGGAAACACTAGAAAACCCGAACTTTATTGTTCTTGGTGATGCGGATTTACCTTGGAATGAGATTTTACAACGCAAAGATTAAGCGCCTTATCGGTAAAATTTAGAGCACAAAGTTCTAGCAATAGAAAGGCCACGAATATCTTCGTGGCCTTTTCTTTTTGACCTTCTGTACAGCACTTGGAGCATTTGGCCTACTATGTTCCAACTGCTTGCAAAGCTGAACGAAAGAAAAAATTAATTAAAAATCAATTAAAAATCAAGGCTTTAAACTTTCACTCATTCCCAATCAAGATCGAATGTACAGCGAATAGAGGTTTTAGCTTACGATGATCCAAAAGCAAAAAGAGCTGCGCACTAGCAGCTCTTCTAAGATATTGGATTTTGTCACGATAGGTTAGAAGCGCCCTTGGTAATTAAACTCATATTGACCTTGAGCATTCGGCTTACCCAACCATTTCAGTTGCTCCCCCATGCTGGATGGGAACTCTGCACCAGGTTTGAACCACGCTTTGGTTGAGTACCGTTGATTAGGCATCAGTTCAGCGGAAAACGCCGCAGATACTTGTTTGCTGCTCTGCTCACCAGTTGCCGTCAATACACTATCCTGACAGTTTATATCGGCAATCACAGGACCGAGATCTAAGCTGCCAACGGGGCTTTGAATACCACTGGCATTCCATACTAAAGTGCCTTCACCGTTCTTACACCAAGGCACAGCATAAGTCGCATGACGAATATTCAGCTCAAGCTGCCCATCAACACCAACAGGCACAGGGAGGCGCGCTTGCTCAACAACTTTTACCGCCGGAATCGAGGCAACTAAGTTTTTGGCATAAGGGCCATCACTTAAGCTATAGCCGACAAAACCGCGCCCACGAACGTCCATTTCACTACCACGACCAAAGCGCACAGCAAACTCAGCTTTACCTGTCAGTAGACTCGACCATTGGAAATCCCAATTAACTTCTCCAAGGTTCTGGCGCTGCCAACGAATACTAGAAGCTTGACCTTGCCATACCGAACCGTTGGCTCCTTGAATGTCCAGGCCTCTCACTGTTGGTGCTTGTTGTAACACCCAAGAGACTGGTAATCCCATTAAAAGACTGACTGAAAAAAAGACGATAAAGATAACAACGTAAAGTACTGCTCGCTTCACCTTAACCTCGCTTAAACTGAAGGCGGTTTACATCGATCATGCCCGCTTGCTCTGTTCGGTCGATATCTAAAAATTCGACTTCAATACCCTGTTGCTCTTTCAAGTAACGTAACCAATCCACTAGTTGATTAAACGCGAGTGGTTTGATCCACACTTGAACGCTCTCATTACGAGGTTGTACTCGAATCAACTCAACTTTATAACGACGAGCTGAAGAAGAAACCAACTGATTCAACGGTTGACTAGAGTAGCTCACACCGCTGCTTTTTCGCAGTGCAGTGATGCCATCCGCTTTATCTTGTACCCAAGCTAGCAACTGCTTTTCACTTTGAATACGTGACTGAGCTAGCTCCGCACGTTGACTCATTGGCTGTAATAAACCCCAATAAATAATACCGATAACGGCAATAGCGCCACATCCCATGACCAAACGCTGCTCACGCTGCGAGATGCTGCTCCACCAAACCTGAGCTTGAGAAATTAAATTTTTCATCATCACCTCACAAACGCTTCAAAACAAAGCTGCCAACCACAACGTTATCGCTACGGTTCAACTGACCTTGCTCAACATTAAACTTCTCTGCCAATTTCACACGAGCCTGCTCAAAAGGTTGGAAGTCTGAACTACGAGCCTGAATACGTACTTCGCCACGTTGTCCGTCGTATTTAAAGCTAGTGATCTCCAAGTCACTGACCTGACCAAGCGTCGCGGGTAATGCCGCCAACCATGACAACATTGCCTGCTGACCACTTCCACCAGATAAGCGGCGCTCTTCATCATCCATTTGTCGTTTGAGGTAACTAACGGTAGGAATGCGTCGTTTATTTGGGAACACCTGGCGGAAAATACGCTCACTCTCCTCACGATACGCTTGAGCTTGTGCTTCGTACTTATGGACCACGAGCAACTGCTGCGCAACCATAACGACGATAAGCACCCCCGCAGCAATGGTGGCTTTTTGCCAGAGCTTCCAGTATTTACCCCAAGAAGATTTCGGCTTGAAGCTCCCAGTCAGCAAATTGACTTTGCTTTCTGTCACCCCTTCGCCAGTAAAGCCATCGTCATTTCTTCTGGTTGCGGATCCCATATTTCAGGTAACGCAGATTCCGGGACCGAGCTAAAGCAATCGAGCTTCCAACCTTCATGATTTTGTAGATAAGAAGAGAGGTAAAGGTCTAACCAAGAAGCGTCGACAACCGCGCCCTCTGTCGCAGAGTGACGAATTAGCCATTGCTCGCCAATCATTGCAGCACTGCTGTGATCTCCACGAACCGGTAACGCAAGCACATCGGGTAAAATGCGTTTAATGGCGATACCTTGGCTTGAGAAACGTTGCAGTACAGTCTGAATCCAAGCACGTTCAACTGCGCAAATCTGCGCTTTATCCGCTTGTTTACCCAACACGCTAAAGTGCAGGCCATCAACGTCCTGAGCAACTTCGTCTTCCACTAAGTACGGTAACATCGCCTCGAATTGGCGTGTTGCACCAGGTGGTATATCCACTTGCGTCAGGACCACATCATTACTCGCCAACAGCGCCACAACTTGGCGCTGACCAGCATATGAGACCAATTCATCTAAGTGTTCCCACCCGGCGATTTCACCGCTAGCAATCACTTCCTGTTGATCTGTCGACCACACCACCCAAGGAATGGTACTTTGTTGTTCGCTACTCAGCCGAACGGTCAGAAACTCGCTCACTGATCCCTCCAAAACGACGGCGAACTACGGTCACCGTTTCTCTATTTGTACTTTGCAAAAGGCTTCGGATACGTACACGTGATTCATCCACCAACACTTGTGCATCCAATTCAAAAAAGGCGCTATCTACACCCAAATAGCCTTTGGCGTTTTTCTTTACATCTTCACTTAAGCCAGCCATTTCTGACTCTGCTAAAAATTCATCAATGCTATCCCACCCATCAAATGGGCGTTTTTCAATTAGCTGAATCGCATCACTACTGCTTAAGTTTGGTGAGAACATTGCCACCAAAATCGGAGCTTGCTCAACATCAATCGTATTCACGTTTAAACGCCAGTCATCACTTGGCAATGCACAGACCAACGGCTCCAATTTTTGGAAAATTTCACCACTCACCTGATAGACAGCCCGTAACTCGGAAGCATCTGCCATCCAACCATTTGATGCCAAATAGGAAGGTTTCATCGCTTCATATGTGCTGTCTTCAACCCCAGTAGTCGAACGGACAGAGTCATCAGCATCAATGTATTCCCAAGTAGAGTCTGCAATGATTTCTGCTTGATATGGCTCGACATCCAACTCTTCTAATAGGCGCTGCAATACATTCACTAAATATGGTCTTGTAATTTGCTGACCCGTTGGTTGCACACGACTCAATACATTTAGATTAAAGCACGCTTGCTTGTCTCTAATTCGTCCCGCCGCTTGACCATAATCTAACGGATAGACTTGCTCTTTTATCGCCCACGGTTGACTCATATTAATCGTGTCGGTGTCTTTATAACTTTGCTCGATACCCACTTTTGCTAGCGCCTCGACGCCAAGGCTGTACCAATACGCTTGCTGGTAATTGATTTGATTAGCACCTCGCTGAAACTGCAAGAACAAACGTTCTGACATACTGGCAGCAACCGTCGCCATAATCGCCAGCAACATCAACACTATAATCAAAGCAACACCGCGCTGACGGTTAACCATTATTGCTGTCTCCTGAACTTTCCTCTTTCTGACTCAATGTGCCATCAGGAGTGAGATAAGTGCGGACAATTTCTCCATAGTCTTTGAGAGTGAGAACAACAGAAACCGCTTTCGGCAGCGCTTTTTCTTCAGCCCACTCTTTTTTCCATTGCTTACCATCATAGAAACGCATATCAAATGACTCGACCTGCGTTAGCAATGGAGTAACAGTGCCTTGTTGCCCAACCGGCGTATCAGGGTAGCGCCACCATACTCGCTGCAGTGTTTCTTCTTTTAAGCGATAGCCAACCTTGGTTACTTCTCCACGAGGGAACTGCTGCTGAGGGTTGTGCCAACCTAAACGGGCAAACATCAGCCCTTTAGTATCGGAGTCCAACAGGTAATCGGACCAAAAAATTAGCCGGCTAGCAGGCTCTTCACCATTAGTACGTGTTTGACGCATCGCCATTTGACGAAAATCGTTATCCATCATCACCATGGCACGCTGAATTTCGTTTAAGCGTTGGGTTCGTTCTTGTGATAGCGCATTGCTACGCTGTACTTGCGATACCACTTGGTACGCTGCGACACTTAAACTGGCAAAGATGGCAATCGATACCAACACTTCAATAAGTGTAAAACCTTTTACCCTTTGGCGCGTGTTTGCGCGGGGATGATTATTGCGCCACATAGCTTCGTACCGTTACTACAGGGCTCGCGCTTTTCTCTACCGAGACGCTTACATCAAATGCTTTCAGCAATGGCTGCGTCGTGGCGACTGGCGTGACTTTCCAGAACCAAGTGCGTCCTGCCAGCTCTTCTGTGCCGTTTTTCGCTTTGAGTTCTCCGGTATTCAACATCACATTTGCCATCTGATTATCCACAACCATGGCTGCAAACATTTTTTCTTCTAGATAACTGATTGTATTAATATGCTGGCTCACAGAGCGAATGACACTGATGGCAGCGGTGGCGAAAATGGCCAGTGCGACCAATACTTCCAGTAAGGTCATGCCTCTCGTCCGGCGATGACTCAAATTGGGGCGAGCTTGCTTAAAATTGCGCATTCTCATCCTCTTTCACTTCTTCGCCCGGAGCTAATAACAAAATTTGTCCACTTTCTTTGCCAATGACTCGCCAACCGTCATTAAAGGCATCACCATTTTGCGGAAAAAAGATAGGGTAAATGGCGTGACTTCGGCGCTGGAAAAGATAAACACTTGCGGTGGCTCAATTTTCTTTTCGTCCTCTTCTTCTGCGAACATGTCTTCATCAAAAAGAGAACCTGGTTTGAATAAGCGCTCATCATTATCCCAAGCACCACCGCCGAGTTCGAGTTGTAGCGTAATATCTTCTTCTAGCTTGGTTTTGCTCGGAATCTGCTTTAATTTCAGAGGCTGCCAACCTTCTGAGGTTAAACTCAGTAGAGCGTAGGTCGATTTGGCATCATCCACTCGAACGCCAAAATCTTTACCGCTCAGCACCGCTTCTTCATTGAGCAGCTGTAAACGCTGAAAAAAGCTTTGAGCATACTGTTTGGAAAGATCTTTTTGGCTAGTCGGTAACGTCGAGATCACGGCCACAGCCGTAAGAGATAGCAAAACCAGCACCAATAGAATTTCTATCAATGTAAAACCGTTATGTTTTCGCATTTGTTTCATTAGTGCTGGCTTAGGCTCAATTATTGGAAGTCTTGCATGTTCCAGTTGCCAATATCTGCAGCTGGGCCTTCTCCACCCTCTTGGCCATCTGCGCCTAGAGTGAAGATATCGATTGTACCGTTATCACCTGGGCTTAAGTATTGGTACTGGTTGCCCCAAGGGTCATTAGGAAGACGTTTGATGTAACCACCATCACGGTAGTTGCGTGGCTCTGGGTTAGATGGCTTACTAACCAATGCTTCTAGACCTTGGTCCGTTGTTGGGTAAACGCTGTTATCCAACTTGTACATATCTAAGGCATTTTCCAACGCGACAATGTCCGTAATCGCTTTTTGTTGGTCAGCCTTCTCTTTGTTACCCAATAGGTTTGGAACAACAAAACTTGCCAAAATACCTAGGATAACCACAACAACCATCACTTCTAAAAGTGTAAAACCCTGTTGTTTACTACGCTTAAACTTCATTTTTTCTCCGAAAGTTAGATTAAAGCCATGCCGTTAGTAGACACGTCTTAATTCGAAATTATCCGCTCATCAAGTTATTCATTTCTAACATTGGCATCAAGGTCGCCATCACAATGAACAACACTAATCCAGCCATTAATGCAATCAGCGCAGGAGTAAACACACCCAGAGCAATATTGACTGTTGATTCAAAGTTTTGATCTTGGTTATCGGCTGCCCGCGTCAACATGCTCTCTAATTCACCACTTTGCTCACCACTGGCGATCATGTGTAGCATCATTGGTGGAAACAAGCGGGTTTGGTCCAACGCCTTACGCAAACTAGCGCCCTCTCGAACGTTATCCGCTGCAAGCAACACTTGCTGCTTCACATAACGATTAGACATAACATCTACCGCAACGCGCATACCCTCTAGAATTGGAATCGCACTGGAAGTACAGATCGAAAGCGTTCGTGCGAATCGTGCGGTATTCAAACCTCGAGAGATCTTACCTATTAGCGGTAAGCTCAAGATTTTTCTGTCCCAAGCTAAGCGAAAGTCTGGCTTTTGCAACGCCAGTTTGAGGCCATAGAAAAGCACCACCAGCACAACGAAAATAATCAGCCCCCAATCTTGCACAAACTCACTGGCTGCCAGTAAAAATTGCGTCGATTGAGGTAACTCTTGGCCCATCTGAATGATGGGTTCAATGATTTTAGGAACCACTGTCGCCAATAAGAACGAAACGATGACAACCGCGAATACCACCAAAACTACAGGATAAATCATGGCTTGAAGCAATTTAGATCGCATCTTTTGGCGGTTTTCGACATAGTCTGCCAAACGCTCTAATACGGTATCGAGGTGACCTGATTTTTCACCCGCCGCAACCATGGAGCGGTACAGTTCATCAAACACGTGTGGGTAATCGGCAAAACTGTCGGCAAGCGGATAACCCTCAGTTACTTTCGAGCGAACCGCAGCCAACATAGAACGAATCCTCGGCTTTTCAGCCTGCTCAGAGACCGCACGCAAACACTCTTCCAAAGGCATTCCTGATTGGACTAGCGTAGACAATTGCCGTGTGATGAGTGCCAGCTCAGATGTCGAGATGCCGCGCTTAAAGCTGACTGAACCTGAAGACTTAGCCGATTTAGCTTTCGTCTCGACCACTTCAATCGGGATCATCCCTTGCTCTTTGAGTCGCTGGCG
The DNA here is from genome assembly GCF_037162085.1 of Vibrio sp. M60_M70. Taxonomy (NCBI): domain Bacteria; kingdom Pseudomonadati; phylum Pseudomonadota; class Gammaproteobacteria; order Vibrionales; family Vibrionaceae; genus Vibrio; species Vibrio sp. M60_M70. The sequence goes on along the minus strand of NZ_JARLUL010000001.1, from coordinate 197,035 downwards.
CACTTGTCGGGCGTTGTCCCCTTCTATCGTGCCTTTTTTATGCTTGCCTTTTGCATCTAGCGCTTTGTACTCAAATGCCGCCATTAGGTTTCCTTCGTCACTCGCATCACTTCTTCAAGTGACGTAATACCACGACGTACTTTGCTTAAACCATCACTGCGAATACTTGGCGTATGGGCGCGAACGGCTCTCTCAATTTCTTGTTCACCAGACTCTCGATGAATCAACTCTTGCACTTGCTCATCAACCATAATGAGCTCGTGGATACCTGTTCGACCTCGGTAGCCTTTTTGGTTACACGCTTCACAGCCTTTTGCTCGGTGCAGTTCTAACGGTTCATGCGCTTCCATACCAAACAGTTTTTTCTGTTCCGCATCGGCTTCATACGACTCTTTACAGCTTGGACAAAGCGTTCGAACCAAGCGCTGCGCTAGCACCCCTAATAACGAAGAAGAAATAAGGAATGGCTCAATACCCATATCACGTAGACGCGTAATCGCACCCACTGCGGTGTTGGTGTGGAGAGTAGACATTACCAAGTGACCCGTTAAGGACGCTTGCACTGCAATTTGTGCGGTTTCTAAGTCACGGATCTCACCGACCATCACCACATCCGGGTCCTGACGCAGAATGGCACGCAAGCCGCGCGCAAACGTCATATCGACCTTTGGGTTCACCTGAGTTTGACCGATGCCATCAATATCAAATTCGATCGGGTCTTCAACCGTTAGAATGTTGCGCTCGTTGCTATTGATCTCTTGCAAGCCAGCATACAAGGTGGTTGATTTACCAGAACCTGTCGGGCCCGTCACCAAGATGATACCGTGAGGGCGGCCAATCAAGTGACGGAAGTTGTCATGCACTGAAGGTGTCATGCCCAAACTATGTAAATCAAGACGAGTCGCGTTTTTATCCAACAAACGCATTACCACGCGCTCACCATGTGAGGACGGCATCGTAGATACACGCACGTCCACCGCACGACCACCGATACGCAACGAAATACGGCCATCTTGAGGCACACGCTTTTCTGCGATATCTAGTTTAGCCATAACCTTCACACGAGAAACTAGCAAAGGCGCTAGCTTACGGCTTGGAGTCAGGACTTCACGCAATACGCCATCGACACGGAAACGAATCGAAAGGGTTTTCTCGAACGTCTCAATATGAATATCCGACGCACCTTCTTTGATCGCTTCGCCCAACATGGCGTTGATCAATTTGATGATTGGCGCATCGTCTTCCGATTCTAATAAGTCTTCATCGTGCGGCAGTTCTTCAGCCAAAGAGAAGAAATCATCGCTATCAGCACCAATATCTTCCATCAACTGACGCGCTTCAGACGAGTCGCGTTGATATGCTTCAGTCAGCTTTTTATCAAAGGCTTCTTTATCGATAGGTTGCGGTACGAAGCTTTTCTTTAATACACGACGGACTTCAACCAGAGCCGCAGGGTTAAGCGGCTCGACATAGTAAAGAATAGGTGGACGCTCAGGATGCTCTGTCTCCAGCACCAGTTTAAAGCGGTTGGCAAAACTGAATGGCAGACGACGCATACTTGGCGCTGTGTCTAACATATCAACCATTAGTTGTTTTCCATTTGATCAATAAACGCTTGAATCTCTGTTGGGTGCTGACGCTCCTGGCCAAAGGCAGGCATAACCGGGATCTTCTCGTCTGCCATCAACTTCAACCCTTGATCCGCTTTATAAAGCTGTTCTGCGCGAATAAAGTTGTATTTACGCTGCGTAATACCGTCAGCCGTCACACCATCGCGAATAATCGTCGGCTTGATGAACACCATCAAGTTACGTTTTTCTGTTTGCGTGCTAGTTGACTTGAACAGGTGACCCAGTACCGGAATGTCACCCAATAGCGGCACTTTAGACTCACTTTCAAGTGCGCGTTCATCGACCAAACCACCAAGAACCAACATCTGACCATCTTGGATCATGACAGAGGTGTTTAACTGTCGTTTAGCAAAGCGAACGTCAACCGCACCGTTTGCGCCTAATACGTTGGAAACTTCTTGTTCAATGTTTAACTGTACAGAGTCACCTTCGTTAATTTGTGGCACTACTTTGAGTTTGATACCGACTTCTTTACGGTCAACCGTTTGGAATGGGTTGTCGTTGTTTGAGCCAGCCGTAGAGCCCGTAATAACCGGAACCTCTTCACCCACAATAAATGATGCTTCGCCATTATCCATTACGGTAATACTCGGAGAAGATAGAATGTTTGAGTTGGAGTCAGAAGCAACAGCACTAATTAGCGCTGTCCAGTCACCCATGACAATACTCATTGCCGCACCATTTACTCCGCTAAGTGCTGACGCTAGCGTAGAGTAGTCACCTGATTCAGTAACATCATATGGCGTTCGTTCGCCATTAGAGTTGGTATAGTATTCAGTTCGGGTTTGATCTTTTGCTTCTTCTAGCCCAACCATCACCTGACCAATCGGGGCTCCTGAGTTACCGTACTGAATTACAGCACCCGTTTCTAATGAACCCCACTGAACACCTAGGTTAATACCATCACCTTCAGACATTTCGACAATTAACGCTTCAATAAGAACCTGAGCACGACGAATATCGAGTTGAGAAATGACGTCTTGTAATGCCATCATAATATCTGGTGGCGCTGTTAAAACTAACGAGTTAGTTGCAGCGTGAGCAGCAATGACGACCTCACCACGCGATGCACCTGATGTTTTCTGACCGGCTTGTTTTTCAGCTTGCAGGTTATCGGAAACACCTTTCAATACATCCACCAAATCTTCAGCTTTCGCATTTTTCAGGTACACAACTCGGTTGTTACCTTTTGTCGCCATTTCAACATCAAGTTGACGAATCAAACGTTTCAAGCGGGCTCTTACTTTTGGATCACCAGAAATTAAAATCGCGTTAGTACGTTCATCGGCCACAATTTTAGGTTCAAGGAACTCTGGCGTGCTTTTCTGATTCGCACTTTTATTCAGTGCTTCAACAATGCGTACCATTTCAGCAGCAGATGCATTACGCAGCTCTACCAATTCAATTTCTTTATCACCGGCTTGGTCAACACGCTTGATGATCTCTGCTAAGCGATTCACTACTGCCGCACGACCTGTGATCAAGATAATATTCGCTGGATCATAATGAACCACGTTACCGGCACCGGCGTTATCAATCAGCTGACGAAGTAGAGGAGACAACTCTCGAACCGACACATTACGCACCGCGACAACTCGAGTGATAACACTATCGCCTTGCGCGCTGCCATCACCTAACACAGGGATTGCTGAGGTTTTTGAGTCTTTTGCTTTGATAACCTTAAGTACCCCATTGTCCATTTCTACGACTGCGTAACCGTATACTTCAAGGACATTAAGGAAAAAGCTGTAGTATTGCTCTTCGTTAAGAACGTCATAGCTGCGGACATCGATTTTACCGCGTACTGAAGGATCAACAATGATGGTCTTTTCGAGGTTACGACCAACTATGTTGATGAATTCTTGAATATCAGTGCCTTTAAAGCTCGCACTAAATTCGTTTGCCATTGCACCTGGTACGCAGAGTAAACTTCCTGCTAGTAGCCAAGCACTTTTGCTGAACCAATGTTTCACGTATGTCTCCCTGAACTTACGCCGGTTGCCTAAGTCTTACAATTGGATATAGATATCGTACTGTTGGCCGTCTCGCTCAACAGTTAAATTTAATTCTTGCGGATCGCTCATCACTTGCATCAGTTGTACTGAAGAAGACGGGTCACTTAAATCGATCCCGTTCAGTTGAACCGCAATATCGCCAGGTTGTAGCCCTACATCATTAAATAATGCGGCATCACGACCAGGTGATACTCGATAACCAACAATGTCTCCGTCTTTTTTGACGGGTGAAATGGTGATGTATTTAAAAACGCTTTGTGGATCTTTCGCAATTTCCTCGCGGATTTGCTCTAATTTCTCTCCAACGTCAGACGTCGCTGCTTCTGCTCGCTGAGCTTGCGCCCTAGCTACCTGCGGCGATTCAGATAGCTTCTTATATTCTATACCTTCCATCATTAAGGTCTCGTCTCGACCTTGGTTATCAATGATGACGCGATCCACCAATACCGCTTTTAGTGTCGCACGTGTCCCTTCGATTTCTTCACCCAAACCGTACGTAGCTTGCTTACCTCGGTTAGCAATAACAGCAAGGCTGGTGTTGGCATCACTACTTGCAACCGCACCGACCAGCGTAAGGTTAAGGCGCGTCTTAGGGGCGTCTTTAACAATAGGCTGTTCTACAACCGCCGCTTTTTGCTCAGTGTATTTACCGAATAGGTTGGCATTCTGAAGGGCATTAAAATCTATCGCGTCGCCTTTATTGCTCGCAGCAACGCTACTCGCCGATGGACGCCATTGCGGCACTTCCGACGATTGAGGTATGGCTAACCACACAATTTTGCCAAGTATCCATCCGGTTATCGCAATAAACAGACAGGTGAGCAACAAGCTAAGTTTGGCTTGAATTGTATAATTATTGGACTTGATCTGAGCCAGTAGCGGTCTGCTTGATAATCCTGCACTTAGCTCTAAACGTTTCACTGAATGGATTCCTTTATTCTAACGTTCGTCATTTAAGCTATAACAATAGCTATCGACTTTAAATTGCTAAATTTGCAATAAAATTATTACTCAACAAAGAGCAGTGAACTATATCACAAGTTGTCTTTCATACCTTTTTCTTATGCAGTTTTTGCCAACTCCCTTGAAAAAAATACGCCTTGACTCCATCTGTAGGTGAATAATCCATCACTCATTGCCATATTCGGGCAGTGATTAGATAGCGTAGTGTTCTATGAGTTCCCTAAATGAAGCCGTTAGGCTAGATAAATGGCTATGGGCCGCAAGATTTTATAAAACCCGCTCTATCGCTCGTAACATGGTCGATGGTGGTAAAGTCCACTATAATGGCCAACGAAGCAAACCGAGTAAAATCGTTGAAGTGGGCGCCGAAGTAAGACTTCGTCAAGGCAACGAAGAAAAAACGGTGATCATCGAAAAAATTTCTGATCAACGCCGAGGCGCTCCCATCGCACAGACCTTGTATCGCGAAACTAATGAAAGTATAGCGAAACGTGAGGAACACGCGACTCAACGTAAGCTTAATGCCCACAACCCAAGTCCAGAACGCCGCCCAGATAAAAAGCAGCGCAGAGACATCATTAAGTTCAAACACCAATAAAAGCCGGAATTACCAACGAGGAAAGCACTCCATGGCAAATAATGTTTTAAACCGCTACCTATTCGAAGATCTTTCAGTACGTGGCGAGTTGGTACAATTGGATGAAGCGTACCAACGTGTTATCTCCAGCAAGGAATATCCGGCAGCAATAGAGAAACTGCTGGGTGAGCTACTCGTTTCAACCACTCTTTTAACTGCCACTCTTAAGTTCGAAGGCTCAATCACCATTCAGCTACAAGGCGACGGCCCTGTATCTCTTGCCGTTATCAACGGTGACCACAAGCAACGCGTTCGTGGCGTGGCTCGCTGGGAAGGCGATATTGCCGATGATGCAAGCCTCCACGATCTCATGGGCAAAGGTTACCTCGTTATCACTATCGAACCGAAAAACGGTGAGCGTTACCAAGGTGTCGTTGGATTAGAAGGTGATACTCTAGCCGACGTACTAGAAGGCTACTTTGCAAACTCAGAGCAGCTAAAAACGCGTCTATGGATCCGCACGGGCGAGCACGAAGGTAAAGCACACGCAGCAGGTATGTTGATTCAAGTAATCCCTGATGGCACTGGTTCACCAGATGATTTCGAGCATCTAGAGCAACTGACTGACACGGTAAAAGATGAAGAGCTATTTGGTCTAGAAGCTAACGAACTACTATACCGCCTATATAACCAAGACAAAGTGCGCCTTTACGAACCGCAACCTGTCGAATTCCATTGTGGCTGTTCTCGTGATCGTAGTGGTGCCGCTATCATCACCGTTGAGAAAGCTGAAATTTATGACATTTTGGCTGAAGTAGGATCCGTTTCTTTACATTGTGATTACTGTGGCACGACCTATACGTTCGACGAAGCAGAAGTCACCGAACTATATGCACAAGCTTCTGCGGACAAGAAAACACTTCATTAATTTACATAGCTTATCAAGCACGTAATTTACCCTACAAAATGCCAGCTTAATGCTGGCATTTTTGTGATCTACCCCTCGTAATGCCTCGCTTCAAGCGTAATAAAACAACTGCTTAATTTTAAACAATTAATAATGATTTTGCCCTAGCGCAAAGGATTGCGTGCACGATAAACTATTCCCACCAATATGTGACGGGTTACCTAAAACCTTATTGAAATCATGGATAAATTTTGAGCTATCTCCCTGTTTTCTCCCCGCCCCGTTGCTAGCATGGTGAGCAGATTAAAATTAAAACATTCTTACAAAATCCCTACAAAAATCCTTATAAGGAGCACCTATGACCGTTATGGAACATACTAAGGCTGCAACACTTGATCTAACCAAGCACGGACTGCATAACGTTAAAGAGGTTATTCGCAACCCTAGCTACGAAATGTTGTTTGAGGAAGAAACGCGTGAAGACCTAACTGGTTATGAGCGTGGCGTGGTTACTGAACTAGGTGCGGTTGCCGTTGACACTGGCATCTTTACTGGTCGCTCACCAAAAGATAAATACATCGTCAAAGACGCTACGACAGAAGAGCATATGTGGTGGACGTCTGATCAAGTAAAAAATGACAACAAACCAATCACTCCAGAAGTGTGGGACGAGCTGAAAGAACTGGTCACAAACCAGCTTTCTAACAAACGTTTGTTTGTTGTTGACGGTTACTGTGGTGCAAACCCAGATACGCGTTTGAGCATTCGTGTTATCACGGAAGTCGCATGGCAAGCGCACTTCGTTAAAAACATGTTTATCCGCCCAACGGAAGAAGAATTGGCAACATTTGAACCAGACTTCGTGGTAATGAATGGCGCAAAATGCACTAACCCAAAGTGGGAAGAGCAAGGTCTGAACTCAGAAAACTTCACCGTATTTAACCTAACCGAGCGCATGCAACTTATCGGTGGTACTTGGTACGGCGGTGAGATGAAGAAAGGCATGTTCGCAATGATGAACTACTTCCTTCCATTAAAAGACATCGCATCAATGCACTGTAGCGCTAACATGGGTAAAGACGGCGACGTAGCGGTATTCTTTGGTCTCTCTGGTACGGGTAAAACCACACTATCAACTGACCCTAAACGTGCGCTAATTGGTGATGATGAGCACGGTTGGGATGATGACGGCGTTTTCAACTTCGAAGGTGGTTGTTACGCGAAAACCATCAAGCTATCGAAAGAAGCGGAGCCGGACATCTACAACGCAATTCGCCGTGATGCACTGCTAGAAAACGTAACGGTACGTAGCGATGGCTCTATTGACTTTGATGATGGTTCGAAAACAGAAAACACTCGTGTTTCTTACCCTATCTACCATATCGACAACATTGTTAAGCCAGTATCAAAAGGCGGTCACGCGAATAAAGTGATCTTCCTATCGGCGGACGCATTTGGTGTGCTACCTCCAGTGTCTAAATTGACACCTGAGCAAACGAAGTACCACTTCCTATCTGGCTTTACTGCAAAACTGGCAGGAACAGAGCGTGGTATTACTGAGCCAACGCCAACCTTCTCTGCATGTTTTGGCGCAGCGTTCCTAACGCTTCACCCAACTAAATACGCAGAAGTACTGGTTAAACGTATGGAAGCAGCAGGCGCTGAGGCTTACCTAGTGAACACAGGTTGGAACGGCACTGGCAAACGTATCTCGATTCAAGATACGCGCGGCATCATTGATGCGATTCTTGATGGTTCGATTGAAGATGCACCAACTAAGCACATCCCTATCTTCAATCTTGAAGTACCGACTTCACTACCAGGTGTGGATCCAAGCATTCTAGACCCTCGTGACACGTACGTTGATCCACTTCAGTGGGAAAGCAAAGCGAAAGACTTGGCTGAACGCTTTATCAATAACTTTGATAAATACACGGACAATGCGGAAGGTAAATCTCTGGTTGCCGCTGGCCCTCAGATTGATTGAGTCGAGTAACAACGACGTCGCGTAAACCACAGTGATAAGTGGGCAGCCACTTATCACTTTTACGTAGACCAAGTTACAAAAAACCGCTTCAAGCCCCTCTTTTGAGGGGCTTTTTATTGAATACCGCAGAATATTGATACAAGCTAAAGCCTATCTAGCTTTATTTAATAGCAAACGTAGGTTCTAGCAGGGATGAAAACAGCGCGTCGAGTTCTAATTCTGTTACTGGTTATCTTAGTTGCCATTCCGGCCACTACGATTGTGCTGTTAACAACATCTTACGCCGATGCAACTTGGCGTCTGCTATCAAACAGCATTTCCTTGCCCTTTCAAGCAGAAAGCGTGCGTTACGATTTTCCCTACCACCTAACTTTACAGGGTGTGAACACAAGCGTAGACGACGGATCTTACATCGAGCAAGTCGATTTATGGATGAATCCCGATGTTTATCGCGATGGTAAATGGATCGTTGATAGCTTATTGATTGATGGACTTAATTTGCAGTATGGCGCGCCAAAGCTCCCGCCTTTAGATAACGTTTTATTCCATCAAATCGCGCTCAAAAATATTGATTACGCCGACGAGCAGTTTTCTGGTAATGGCATTGACCTTCAAATTCAATCACCACAATGGAATGGCCAGTTGATACCATATGGCGAGGTTCAACTTGCAGCCGACCAGATCTATTGGAATGGCGAAGCCTTTAATCAGGTCTTGGTCGACATGGACTACAAACCGCAAGACAGTACGCTCTATGGCACCTCATTTAACTGGCGTAACAGTCAAATTTCAGGGCAAGGCGAGCAGTATCCACAAGGCTGGTCTTTAGTGAATGTGACCATCAATAAGTTGCAACTCAATTATATCCAGCTCCAATCACTGCTTGCTAAGCCTTGGCAAGCAATGCCATTCCAGATTAATCACATTAATAGCTTAGACTTACTGAACGCCGATATTAAATGGGGCGATTGGCACTGGCAAAACTTAGAGCTCTCCGTAGAAAACGCCACACTGCCACTGTCTCCCTGGGAGACAACGGCTCAAGTTTCATTGCAGGCGGATAGCGTCCAATTCCAACAGCAAACCGCAATAGAGCCGCGTTTAAGTGCTGTTATAGAGCCTGGAAAAATCCAGCTCAACGATCTCAGCTTAGATTGGCAGCAAGGTCGTGTGCAGGTCTCTGGGGTGTTCACTCCAACGCAATGGCAACTCGAAGAAGCCTCCATTCAAGGCCTCAAGTGGGCAATACAACCTGAAGATAACCAAAACTGGTGGCACGCCGCCATCAGTAAGTTAGATCATGTCACAATCCAACGACTCGACATCGAGCGCAGCCAAATCATTCAGCTATCTCACGAACCTTATTGGCAGTTCTCCGGTTTAAACATCGAAGGGCAGCAGCTTGATCTTAAACAGGTCAATCAACGTTGGGGCCTTTGGCATGGCGATCTGGAAGCTAGCGTTGTCAACGCCAGTTATAACCAAGTGCTCACGTCTCATGCTGCACTTGCCATGCAAAGTGAGAATGGCTTTTGGAAACTGACACGCCTTTTTGCACCACTCGAGCAAGGCTACGTAGAAGGCATCGGACAGATAGACCTAAGTACTCTGAGCCAGCCTTGGGCACTCAACCTCAATGCCGATGGCATTCCCTTATCACTCTTCCACGATTATTTACCCGACACACTGGCTATTGATGGTTTTTCCGATCTCAGCCTCGCTCTACAAGGATTATCAGGTGATCGCAACATGCTGGCCTACAGCTTATCGGGTGAAGTGGAAGCCAACCTACGAGATACCCGTTTTAAATCCCAAGCGAATCATTCGCTCAAAGCCATTACCTTAAGTCCGCTGCGTTTAAGCGCGCAACGAGGGAAAGTCGCCATAGAACCAGTCACCATTTCAGGGAAAGCTATGAGTGGTAGGGTTTGGGGCGAGTTTGATATGGCCAACAACCCGCTAAATGGCATTGTTTATCAATGGAAGGACTCGTGCGGGAGCGTTGAAGGCGATCTACTCAGTGGCGAAATCCATCATAATGAATGTTTAAAAGCACCAGCACCAAAAGCACCGGCTGATGTTGAAAGCACTCCACAAACAAGTGAATCAGCCATTGAGCAGCCAACTGCGATCGATAACATCAATGTGGAGATTCAAGAGGAAGAGCTTTCCGAAGAAATTGTCGAAGAAGACGAAGCATCTGTCACTGATCCCACTGCAGAGGAACACATCCTCCCACCGACAGAGCAAGAAAGCGAAAAGAATAAGCGCCCTACAGATCAGTAAGGCGCCCTCTCATTAACAACTGAGTAATTGCGAATAGTTCGGTATCAGCATATAGGTACCAACAAAATCTACGGCTGGCGTGTCGCCACTATAAATCACCACGTGAATGACGATGCGTGCTTTGCGCCCTGACTCCAATCGATCTAGGTCACCACTGATCCCATCCAACGAAGTGCTCGCCACAGGGTTTTGCTCGACTGGTTGACGATAACGAATCGAACTGTCGGCCAACACAATATCACCATGCAGACCGCGCTCTTTAAGCAGCAGCCACGTCATACCCCACCCCGTCAAGGTGGCTAAAGTAAAAGCCGACCCCGCAAACATGGTGTTATGCGGATTAAGGTTCGGATTAAGTTGCGCGCAGCATTCAAACTGGTAACCCGTGTACTGGTTAATTTTTATCCCCATTTTGTCGCTAATTGGGATCTGTTGCTCCCAGCGCTGCTGAAGTTCAGTGCACCATTCTGGGCGACGCAACACATTCGCCATCGGATCCAATGGTTTCACCATTTGCTGGTGACGCACAGGACCGCGCTCGTCGGTCAGTTCACCGCGACGCTCAAAGCCATTTTTCTCGTAAAAGGCGATGGCATCTTCACGGGCATTACACACCAAGCGCTTCGCCCCTTCTTGGCGTGCTAACGACTCTAGCGCGACCAGAACCAGCGAGCCCATCCCCTTACTGCGGCGATTATTTTTAACCGCCATATAGCGGATTTGGCCATCATTATCCGGCGTAATGTATAAACGACCGATCGCCATAGGACGACCTCGGCCATCAACAATCATACGGTGATGGCTCATTTCATCGTATTCATCGCGTTCAGAGCCAATTGGCATACGCCATGGCTCACGAAGCAGTTGCCAGCGAAACTGATAATACTTGTTTATCTGATTATCGGTTTTGGGAGTAATGAGTTTGAACATATCAATCCTTTGAAAGCACAACACTAATAAATGTCGGGAAAATCACTCCAAGCCAATTCCATGAGCTTGGAGTTAAAGCTTAGACCATGGCACTGGTGTTACCAGACTAGACCTGCAACCAAAACGTCACCGGACCGTCATTCACTAAGGACACTTTCATATCGGCAGCGAAGCGGCCACGCTGTGTGGGTAAAACTTGTTCACACAAATCAGAAAAGTAATCATACAAGCGCTCAGCATCAGCAGGATGCGCACCGCGAGAAAAGCCAGCACGAGTGCCTTTTTTTGTATCCGCAGGTAACGTAAATTGAGAAACCACCAGCACTTTGCCTTCTACCTGTTTGACGTTCAGGTTCATCTTACCTTCATCATCTTCGAACACGCGGTAGGTCGTAACACGCTCCATCAAGCGTTTTGCTTTGGCCTCATCGTCGTCTTTCTCTACCCCTAATAAGACCAGCAGACCACGATCAATTTCCCCTACGACTTCACCATCCACACGGACGGCAGCTTCACTGACTCGTTGAATTAGCGCTATCACTACTCTCGCTTCCTTCATCTGTTAACTGAGATTCAGCGGTCGAGTGTATCATGTCTAAATCTTCACTCCAGTGCTCTCGCTCACCAAGCGCAGCTGTGACTTCCGCACCCAATAACACGATCATCCAGCATAAATACACCCAAACAAACAAGATAGGAATCGCGGCTAACGCGCCGTAAATGAGCTGATAAGAGGGGAACTGCGTGATGTAGAGTGCAAAGCCCTTTTTACTTAATTCGAACAGTATCGCAGCGACTGCTGCCCCCATCGCGCCATGAGCCAGGTGCACTTTTTTATTCGGCACCAGAATATACAAGCCAAGGAAAGCGAAAAAAGACAACAACAGCGGTAACCAACGTAAAAACAGATTGAACGCACCAGATAATGTCTCGTTCTCTAAAATTTGCAGTGAGGTCACATACGATGTCGCCGCGATACTCGCACCGACCATGATCGGCCCTAACGTGAGTACCATCCAATACATAGAGAATGAAAAGACTAAACGGCGCTTATCTTTAACTCGCCAAATGTAGTTTAAGTTCTTATCAATGTTCGAAATCAGCATGACTGCAGCAATGAATAAAAACCCACCGCCAACCGCGCTCATTTTGCCCGTATTCGCCACAAATTCCTGCAATGCCGTATGTACAGCTTCCCCAGATGCCGGAACAAAATTCTCAATAATGTAGCCTTGCAACACCTCACCGACGTTCGCAAAAACGGGAAATTTCGACAATATTGATAACAATACCGTCAGCATTGGCACGATGGATAACAAGGTAATGTAGGCAAGATAGCCCGCGTTCACATTGACGCGATCATGCGTTAATCGCTTAAGAAGATACTTAAAAAACGCGACGCAACTTGGCAGTAGATTGATTAATCTTGCCTTGTAACTCTCTGATAACTGGTTCATAGTTCATCCCATAATAAGGGTCTGTTGACCTTTTGAGCTGATTTTTGCAGCAGTTTGTGGGTTCTTTATACAAGGCAGAGGCTTTGAATTGTAGTTAACCTACCAGAGAAGCCGATAACGCAGTAGAAAGAAACCACAAGCGCTGCCCGAAGGGTTCGTCTAGAAGCGTTTTACTCTTTGTTGAGAGGCGTTTTGCTTAGAATGACTATGCTACAACCCTCTCGCCGCGATTAAAACGCTTTTATATCGAACAAAAAACAACCACAAAAGGTCGACAGACCCTATTGTCGAGGACATAAGAATGCCTTATTTATTAGCAATTGTACTATCAATTTTCACTTTAACAGGGTGTCAATCTGCTTATTACTCAGCGATGGAGCAAGTTGGGTACCATAAACGAGATATTATGGTCGACCGCGTTGAAGATGCCAAAGAATCTCAACAAGATGCACAAGAAGAATTCACCAGTGCACTTGAAGCCTTATCTGCGATCACTAATTTTGATGGTGGTGAGCTAGAAAGTGTCTACAACAAAATCAATGACAAGTACGAAGACAGCGAAAAAGCGGCGCAAGACGTTCGTGACCGCATTGCTGCGATTGAAGACGTTTCCGGCGCACTGTTTGATGAATGGCAAGACGAACTAGAGCTGTACTCGAGCGCGAAATTGCGCCGCTCAAGCGAGCAAAAGCTACGTGAAACCAAAGCCTCGTATAAAACCATGCTTAGCGCAATGAAGCGTGCAGAGAAAAAGATGACGCCGGTACTAAATACACTGCGCGACAACACGTTGTACTTGAAACACAACCTTAACGCCAGTGCAATTGGCTCTCTACAAGGTGAGTTTTCTAGTCTAGAGAAAGACATTCAGTTTGCCATCAAACAGATGAACGAAGCGATTGCAGAGTCTGATAAATTCCTGCAAAAGCTCAATCAAAAGTAAATGATTCAAACCTCCTCCTAGCGAGGAGGTTTTAGTCTGTGACCTCACCAACTAAACCGATGACTCTTCGAACAAAGCCTACTCGTTCTAGCACACTGCCCCATGGCACTTCGACCACTTCGTAACCCAACTCAGCATAGATATCCACTAAGGATTGATGAATCTCCAATGCTTCTTCAAAGCTGTGTGGACGCACTTCATCTTGCACGTAAATGGATGCTTCAGGTCGACAAGTAAACACCTGACTATGGTACCCAGCACTTTCGGTTAAGAAAACTTGGTCAACCTTACAACCGCCCACTTGTAAGTAAGCAATGATGTCTGGGATGGCGCGATCAACAAACGCAACGTCATGACAACGCGCATCATTCTTTTGCTTGCTCATCAAGTCGAGACACAATTGAGCAAACTCAGGCAAATTCGTCCACGGCAAAATACCGTCGTCTAACTGGCTTTGCTGTTCAATCAGCGTACGAGAGCTCTCTGCAAACGTCGCATACCCTTGCCGCTCTAATGCATTCAGTAGGGTGGTTTTCCCCGCACCTGGGCCACCAGTAATCACAATTGGCTTCATGCTGATATGTTCATTCTCTAGATACAAAAAACCCTGAGCATAACTCAGGGCTTCTTCTTAATTGAATCGCTTAACGAAAATTATTTCGCGCCACGAGAAGCACGTTTACGATCGCTTTCCGTTAGGAATTTCTTACGGATACGGATGCTTTCAGGTGTTACTTCTACTAGCTCGTCGTCATCGATGAACTCAAGCGCTTGCTCTAGTGTCATGATGATTGGCGGAGTTAGAACCTGTGCGTCATCTGTACCAGATGCACGAACGTTGGTTAGCTGCTTACCTTTCAGTGCGTTTACTGTTAGGTCGTTGTCGCGGCTGTGAATACCGATAACCATGCCTTCGTAAACTTCCACACCGTGACCGATAAATAGACGACCACGTTCTTGAAGGTTGAACAGTGCGTTAGTTAGCGCTTTACCCGCAGCGTTAGCAATCAGAACACCGTTGATACGCTGACCGATGTTACCGCCTTTGTGTGGGCCGTAGTGGTCAAACGTATGGTATAGAAGACCAGAACCAGAAGTCAGTGTCATGAATTCCGTTTGGAAGCCGATCAGACCACGAGATGGCATGATGAAGTCCATACGTACACGGCCTTTACCGTCTGGAGCCATATCTTTCAGCTCACCTTTACGTAGGCCGATATTCTCCATGATACCGCCTTGGTGCTCTTCCATTACGTCGATAGTTACCGTTTCAAACGGTTCCATTAGCTGACCATCTTCTTCTTTGATGATTACTTCTGGACGAGATACGGCAAGCTCGAAGCCTTCACGACGCATGTTTTCGATCAGGATAGACAGGTGAAGCTCACCACGGCCTGATACGCGGAATTTGTCTGGATCGTCTGTTTGTTCAACGCGCAGTGCAACGTTGTGTACCAGTTCCTTCTCTAGACGCTCAAGGATGTTACGTGAAGTGACGAACTTACCTTCTTTACCAGCGAATGGAGACGTGTTTACTTGGAACGTCATGGTTACTGTTGGTTCATCAACAGACAGTGCTGGTAGTGCTTCTACTGCGTTTTGTGCACAGATAGTGTCAGAGATTTTAAGCTCGCCAAGACCAGTGATTGCAATGATATCACCCGCGTTAGCTTGCTCAACTTCGTGACGCTCTAGGCCTAGGTAGCCCATTACTGTGCCCACTTTACCGTTGCGAGTTTTGCCGTCTGCACCAACAACCGTTACTTGCTGGTTTGGCTTAACGCTACCACGAGTTACACGGCCAACGCCGATAACGCCAACGTAAGAGCTGTAATCCAACTGAGAGATTTGCATCTGTAGTGGACCATCTAGGTCAACTTCTGGTGCAGCTACTTCGCCAACAATAGTTTCGAATAGCGGTTCCATGTTCTCGCCAGTTTCGCCTTCTTCTAGAGAAGCCCAACCGTTAAGAGCAGAAGCGTAAACCACTTTAAAGTCTAACTGTTCGTCAGAAGCACCTAGGTTGTCGAATAGGTCGAACACTTGGTCCATAACCCAATCAGGACGTGCGCCAGGGCGGTCAATCTTGTTGATAACAACGATTGGTTTTAGACCATGAGCAAACGCTTTTTGTGTTACGAAACGCGTTTGAGGCATTGGACCATCAACCGCGTCAACGATAAGTAGTACAGAGTCTACCATCGACATGATACGTTCAACTTCGCCACCGAAGTCCGCGTGTCCCGGGGTATCTACGATGTTGATACGGTAATCGTTCCAGTCGATTGCTGTGTTTTTAGCAAGAATGGTAATACCGCGCTCTTTCTCGATGTCGTTCGAGTCCATGACTCGCTCTTCAGCTTCACCGCGAGACTCAAGCGTGCCTGATTGTTGTAGCAGCTTGTCAACCAACGTGGTTTTACCGTGGTCAACGTGCGCGATGATCGCGATATTTCTTAATTTATCAATCTGTGGAGTAGCCATGGATATTGATTCACTTAGATAGATGAAATGCCCCCACGCTGAGAACGGGTGCTCTCTGGCGACATTTGCTGATTAAAAAAACGGCCATAATGTACCAGATTTTAGCAAAAAGCCTAGAAATATGTGATCTACTCCCGAGCATTTCTGCGATTTTTACGCTTAATGCCCATTTTCTTCCTCAGAACGAATTGATTAAACGCAACTTTATTCCAATCGATGCATAATTCAAATTGACTCTTGCTCAAAAACTGGGCTGAATAAGCAATGCGCCTGTCACATTATGGTGCAATAATGATTTTTCGCACCACAATGGTGCGAGTAAAGATCATTTTGGTGCAATCATCTGCACCAAGCTAGCGCCAAAAAACACAATTGCTTGAAATTAATGGAATATTTTTTTGGCACGGTTTTGGCTTTAGTTAAAACAGCATCGATTAATGAAAAGTCAAATTGATTAATCAATGCCAGGTTTCATGAATAATTCATAAATCGAGCTTTTACCGCTTATTAACACTGGAGGTTATCCAAGATGTCAGTAGAAAACGTTCTATCGCTGATCCAAGAAAACGAAGTTAAGTTTGTTGACCTACGCTTCACTGATACAAAAGGTAAAGAGCAGCACATTTCGATCCCTGCTCACCAAATCGACGCAGACTTCTTCGAAGAAGGTAAAATGTTCGATGGTTCATCAGTTGCTGGCTGGAAAGGTATCAACGAATCAGACATGGTAATGATGCCTGACGCATCTTCTGCTGTGCTTGACCCATTCACGGAAGACGCAACACTAAACATCCGTTGTGACATCTTAGAGCCGGCAACAATGCAAGGCTACGACCGTGACCCACGTTCTATCGCAAAACGCGCTGAAGACTTCATGCGCTCTACTGGCGTTGCAGATACTGTACTTATCGGTCCTGAGCCAGAATTCTTCCTATTTGACGACGTGAAGTTCGCGACTGACATGTCAGGCTCTTTCTTCAAGATCGATGACGTAGAAGCAGCATGGAACACAGGTTCTGATTACGAAGAAGGTAACAAAGGTCACCGTCCAGGCGTTAAAGGTGGTTACTTCCCTGTAGCTCCAGTGGATTCATCTCAAGATATCCGTTCTGCTATGTGTCTAGTAATGGAAGAGATGGGTCTTGTTGTTGAAGCACACCACCACGAAGTGGCAACAGCGGGTCAAAACGAAATCGCAACTCGTTTCAACACGCTAACAACCAAAGCTGACGAAATCCAAATCTACAAGTACGTTGTACACAACGTTGCTCACGCGTTTGGTAAAACAGCGACGTTCATGCCTAAACCACTTGTTGGTGACAACGGTAGCGGTATGCACGTTCACCAATCTCTAGCGAAAGATGGTGTAAACCTATTTGCTGGTGACAAGTACGGCGGTCTATCTGAAATGGCGCTTTACTACATTGGCGGTATCATCAAACACGCTCGTGCAATCAACGCATTTGCTAACCCATCAACAAACTCGTACAAACGTCTTGTACCAGGCTTCGAAGCGCCAGTTATGCTTGCTTACTCTGCACGTAACCGCTCTGCTTCTATCCGTATCCCTGTGGTACCAAGCCCGAAAGCACGTCGTATCGAAGTTCGTTTCGGTGACCCAGCGGCTAACCCATACCTATGCTTTGCATCAATGCTAATGGCTGGTCTTGACGGTATTAAGAACAAGATCCACCCAGGCGAAGCAATGGATAAAGACCTTTACGATCTACCAGCAGAAGAAGCAGCAGAAATCCCAACGGTTGCATACTCACTGAAAGACGCACTAGCAGAGCTAGATGCTGATCGTGAATTCCTAACAGCGGGTGGTGTATTCTCTGACGACTTCATCGACTCTTACATCGAGCTGAAATCTCAGGACGTAGAGCGCGTGAACATGACAACTCACCCAGTTGAGTTCGAACTTTACTACTCTGTATAAGGTCGACACTGTGTAAAATGTAAACACAGCAACAAAATATTAGGCTCGCCTCGCAGGCGGGCCTTTTTTGTATTCGTCAGTCAAGATTCGACGTTTAACATGAGGGGATAATAAAAATACGCTTGGACTTTTTACCTTGTAGGTCAAAGAGCTAAGCCATTGAAACGTGAAATCATCGATCAAAAGAAGGTGAGCAATGAAAGTTCAGCTTATTCCATCGCTATGTGCTCTCAGCGGATTGTTAATCGCCTCCATCGCATCAGCGCAGGTTGCTTATACATGGGTAGATAAAAATGGCGTGGTTCATTTTAGTGATACGCCAAACCAAGGTGCAAAAGCTATCGCGCTGCCAAACCTTGAAGCCAGCGCACCAGCTCCTAAGGTAGAAAGCACGGAATCACTCGCCCCTCAGACCAAGCTATCTAAAGAGCCACAAGACAAGCCGGAAAAGAAAACCGATAAACCTCTCCCATTAAAGCTCTCGATGCTGACTCCTCAACATAACGAAACCATCCGCAGCAACCGAGGCATCATCAATATTCAACTGGAAACCAATCGCAAGCTTGGTATCGGCGAACAGTTGCAACTGCTGCTCGACGGAAAACCTTATGGTGCGCCACAAAGCCATATGATGTGGCAGTTAAACAATATTGACCGAGGCACCCACACACTGGCCGTGCACGCGAAAAGAAGCGGCAAGCTTATTGCATCTACTAGCCCTATAACGGTGCATTTACATAGAGCAAGTGTTAAGCCGACCGTAAAAGGGGCAAAATAGAATATCTGGTGAAAAAAATAGCATCACTGCGGTGCTTTTCACTTTTTCTTCTGAGATTTATTCGCCATACTTAACGTTCAATTGCACCATTATTGTGCAACGCACAATCTTAAAGCAAAACAAGGACGTAATGTGGATACCAGTCTTCCTAGTGCCATTCTCAATAACATGGTGACAGCAACGCTGATTCTTGATGATGGATTGGCTATCCGTTATGCCAATCCGGCTGCCGAGTTGCTGTTTTCTCAAAGCGCGAAACGTATTGTTGAACAATCGCTTTCTCAATTGATTCAACATGCGTCGCTGGATCTCGCGCTGCTCACTCAACCACTGCAAAGTGGCCAAAGCATCACCGACAGTGACGTCACTTTCGTAGTTGATGGCCGCCCCTTAATGCTAGAGGTGACAGTTAGCCCAATCACTTGGCAAAAGCAGTTGATGCTTCTGGTTGAGATGCGCAAAATTGATCAACAGCGCCGACTCTCTCAAGAACTGAACCAGCACGCCCAACAACAAGCCGCGAAACTGTTAGTCCGAGGGCTTGCACATGAGATCAAAAACCCGCTAGGTGGATTACGTGGTGCAGCGCAATTGCTAGAAAAAATGCTGCCAGAGCCTTCTCTCACCGAGTATACGCACATCATTATTGAGCAAGCCGACCGTTTAAGAGCGCTCGTTGATCGATTACTCGGGCCACAAAAGCCAGGTAAGAAGACACAAGAAAACTTGCATCAAATTCTGGAAAAGGTTCGCCAGTTGGTTGAACTAGAATCGCAACGTTCAATCGTGATTGAACGCGATTACGACCCGAGCTTGCCAGAAATTTTGATGGATGCGGACCAAATCGAACAGGCGATGCTTAATATCGTCAGTAATGCAGCGCAAATTCTTAGCCATCAAGAACACGGTAAAATCACCATTCGCACCAGAACGGTGCATCAAGCTAATATTCACGGCAAACGCTGTAAACTCGCTGCGCGTGTCGAAATCACAGACAACGGCCCAGGCATTCCACCGGAATTACAAGACACGCTGTTCTATCCCATGGTCAGTGGCCGCGAGGGAGGAACTGGCTTAGGGCTGTCTATTTCACAAAATTTGATCGACCAGCACAATGGAAAAATAGACGTAGAAAGCTGGCCTGGTCACACAACATTTACTATTTATTTGCCGATCTGATTGCACTAATGGACTTCAAGTCGCATCAGTTTTTCGGTTTGCTGCAAGGATTACTACATGAGTAAAGGATATGTTTGGGTCGTTGATGACGACAGTTCCATTCGCTGGGTGATGGAGAAAACGCTCTCCTCTGCCAACATAAAATGCGAAACCTATGCCGATGGGGAAAGCGTTTTGATGGCGCTCGAACGCGAAGTACCAGATGTGCTGGTATCAGACATTCGCATGCCGGGCATTGATGGATTAGAGCTGCTAAAACAAGTACAGCGCGATTACCCAGACCTTCCCGTGATTATCATGACCGCCCACTCAGATTTGGATGCGGCAGTGAATGCGTACCAAAAAGGCGCCTTTGAATACTTACCAAAACCTTTTGATATCGATGAAACCTTAACTCTGGTTGAACGAGCGATTGCGCACAGTCACGAAAATAAACGTGAGCAACTCTCTCCAGAAGACATTCCTGCGGAAACGCCAGAAATCATCGGTGAAGCGCCAGCCATGCAAGAAGTATTTCGCGCCATTGGTCGTCTTTCTCGCTCCTCAATTTCAGTATTGATTAACGGTGAATCGGGCACGGGTAAAGAGCTTGTTGCTCATGCGTTGCACCGCCATAGTCCTCGCGCCAACAAACCTTTTATTGCACTCAATATGGCGGCGATTCCCAAAGATCTGATTGAGTCAGAGTTGTTTGGTCATGAAAAAGGGGCATTTACCGGGGCGAACAATGTTCGTCAGGGTCGATTCGAACAAGCCAATGGCGGCACCCTATTTTTAGACGAAATCGGTGACATGCCGTTAGATATTCAAACCCGTTTGCTGCGTGTTCTGGCCGACGGACAGTTTTATCGAGTGGGCGGTCACTCCCCAATCAGCGTCGACGTAAGGATTGTCGCGGCAACACACCAGAATTTAGAAAAGCTGGTGCATGAAGGCGATTTCCGTGAAGACTTATTCCATCGCTTGAACGTGATTCGAGTGCAGATTCCGGCATTGCGTGAACGTAAGCAGGACATCGAAAAACTTACGCAGCATTTTCTTATCCGAGCGGCTGATGAGCTGGGGGTCGAAACCAAAACTCTGCATCCGTCGACCGTTGAAATTCTTAACCGCCTTGATTGGCCGGGCAACGTGCGTCAATTAGAGAATATTTGCCGTTGGTTAACCGTCATGGCCAGTGGTAGCGAGGTATTGCCAAACGACTTACCAAGCGAACTGCTCGAAGAGAAAAATCCATTTCGGACTCTGAGCATGGCAGCTGGCAAGAACAATTGGCGGATTGGGCACGTCAATCACTCGCGGCAGGAGATAAAGAACTGCTTTCTTATGCTTTACCAGAATTTGAGCGCATTTTATTAGAGGCCGCTTTGGAGCACACTAAAGGTCACAAGCAAGATGCCGCTAAAGTATTAGGCTGGGGGCGAAACACGCTTACCAGAAAATTAAAAGAATTGTACTGACAATCACTTACGTGGTGCGTTAACAACGAGAGTCGTTTGTCACTCGATATTAACGAAAATATCAGTACAATTGTGGCGCACCACCATCTATGTGATTAGGCAATGTCTACTGCTACGACTCAAATTACACTGCGTACCGCTGTTCTCATTCCATTTGTCATGATCTTCTTACTGGCGATCGGTGTCATTGTCTACGTCCAAAAACAAAGCTACGAAGAAGTGGTCACAGATATCAGCGACAAACAACTTTCCGTGTTAACCGAAAGTGTCCACGACCACCTTAATAGCTATCTGCGCAAGCCGTTTACTGCAGTTATGGCTCTCGCACATAACGTCAGCTATCACAACCTTTATCACCCTCACGACACCTCAGATATTCAAAGCTACCTGCTGAGTGCATTCAAAAACCTTTACCAATCGATACCGCAGTTGGATGTCATCGCATTTGGTTCAGAAAGCGGTGACTTTGCCGGGTTCCGCCGCGAGCTTTCCGACGATTACACCTTAATGGTTCAAGATCGATATACCGATGGTGATCTGATTATTTATGGCACCAACCATGTGAGTAATAGCATTCGAACGGTTATCTCTCCATACGATCCTCGCACTCGCCCATGGTATACGCCCGTCGCAGAGACTCAAACCTCGATGTGGTCTGAGATTTATACGAATGCCGATGAACGCCAGGATATTACGCTGTCAGCCATGACACCGGTGTATAAACACGACCAATTTGCTGGCGTGTTGGTGACAGACATTCGCATCAACACATTTAACGAATTTCTACGTGAGTTAAAATACAACACCAAAGCTTCGGTCTACATCATGGACCCAGAGCATCGTTTAATCGCTCACTCAGGCCCGGGAAGCGTTATCTCATGGGGCACAAAGTTTTCTGATAAAGGGCAGCGTTTGTTTGCGGCTGAAAACGCAGATCCGATCATCAAAATCAGTGCGAGCCGCGTTCGGTCGTTTGATCTCAACAATACTAAGCAACCTTACACCTTTTCATTTGAGCATGACGGCCAACGTATTTTCAGCCGACTAACCCCATACCGAGATCAAAACGGTTTAACATGGTTTATTGGCACCTCTATATCTGAATCCGAGTTGCTGGGTACATTGCCGAAAAGCCAACAAAAGAGTTGGCTGGTCGGGTTTATCGTTAGCTTATTTGGTATCGCCATCAGTTGGATCATTTTCAACCGAGTCACCAGACCGATTAACGCGACGGCCGACGCCGCCCAACACCTTGCGAATGGCGATTGGGACAGCAGTATGCCAAAACCTGGTTATGTGTATGAGACAACGGTACTTGTGCATGCCTTTAATGAGATGACGAGTAACCTCAGGGCCTCATTTAAAGCGTTGCGTGAGCAGTTGGTTTATGACTCTCTGACACGCTTATACAGTCGTCAGGGCTTGGTCGAAATCTGTGAGAACCAATCTCACCTGTGCCACGGCAGTTTATTTTTACTTGGTATCAACAAATTTAGAGATATCAACGACAGTGTGGGTCATCATAACGGTGATCAACTGTTGGTCAGCATCGCAGAAAGGCTAAAACAAGAGTTTAGTGATAACGCGTTACTGGCTCGGATTGGCGGTGATGAGTTCGCAGTGTTTCTCTCAAACGCCGATACTGAAGCCAAAGTTAAACAAACCGAGCGTCGATTACAGCAACTCTTCTCCACCCCATTTATGGTGGAAGGTGAGAATGTAGTGATGAAGATTTCACTTGGCATTGTGCAAACCCAACCAAATGAAACCATGCCGCTGTGGCTTCGCAACGCCAGCATCGCATTAAGCTACGCCAAGCAAGACTCACTGACCGGTGTCTGTCATTACAGCCCTGAACTGGCAAGCGCTTCAAAGTTCCGCACCCAAATGCTGACTAAGATTCAAACTGGCATCGAAAACCAAGAGTTTGTCCCTCATTATCAACCTATTGTGGATCTCGCTAGTGGTAATGTGTGTGGCGCAGAAGCGCTGGCGCGCTGGCACAGTGACTCAGGAATGGTGTCACCATTAGATTTTATTCCAATCGCAGAAGAAAGCGGCATGATCAAAGCCATTGGCCAACAAATTCTGTTACAAGCTTGCCGCGATACATACCAAGCCATTCAAAGTAATCAGTGGCCATCAGACTTCCAACTGCATGTGAACATCTCCGTTAATCAACTGTCCTGCCCTGATTTTGTCGATACGGTGACCAACGTATTGGATATCACAAAATTACCCGCCAGTAACCTAACACTGGAGATCACCGAGTCGCGCATTATTGATAGCGCACCAACCACACTGGAAAATATGACCAAACTGCGTGATATGGGGATTGGTATCGCGATCGATGATTTCGGTACCGGTTACTCATCACTGGGTTATCTTCACTCACTGCCATTTACTTGTTTGAAGATTGATCGCACCTTCATCAATCAACTCACGCAAGAAAACTTAGACAGTTCGGTCGTTGCTGCGGTCATCAATATCACCGCGGGCCTCAAAACCAATGTCGTCGCAGAAGGCGTAGAGGATAGCAATCAAGCACAATTACTACGCTCTTTAGGCTGCAACCAAGTGCAAGGCTTCTATTACAGCCGTCCAATGCCACTAGAAGAATGGCCAACACATTTGGTTAACATGAAGTAGAAAAGAGCGAGAATCGTTGATTTCCTAGTCATCCTCTACTGACAATCTACCTAACTGTTATTTATACTTAACTGCAAATCTTACCCATGTATTGTCACAGATGATGTTTGGGCCCTGTTCCAGTTCATAACTATCCGGATCGACATAATGATAACGAAGAACCTTCCTCTTACTGATTTGCACCGCCACCTCGACGGTAACATTCGTACTAAAACGATTCTTGAGCTTGGCCAAAAATTTGGTATTGCTCTGCCAGCGTACGATATTGAGTCTCTCACTCCTCACGTTCAAATTGTCGAAGCGGAACCCTCTCTTGTTGCTTTCCTTTCTAAGCTCGACTGGGGTGTTGCGGTACTGGGCGACCTAGATGCATGTCGTCGTGTGGCGTACGAAAACGTGGAAGACGCACTAAACGCTCAAATCGATTACGCTGAACTGCGTTTCTCACCATACTACATGGCAATGAAACACAAGTTACCAGTAGCGGGTGTTGTTGAAGCAGTCGTGGACGGTGTGCAAGCGGGTATGCGCGATTTTGGCGTGAAAGCCAACCTGATCGGCATCATGAGCCGCACATTTGGCACCGACGCGTGCCAACAAGAACTGGACGGCATTCTGAGCCAAAAAGATCACATCGTTGCTGTCGACTTGGCGGGTGACGAACTGGGCCAACCGGGCGATCGCTTTGTGTCTCACTTCAAACAAGTACGCGACGCTGGCCTTGGGGTAACGGTTCACGCTGGTGAAGCAGCAGGTGCAGAGAGCATGTGGCAAGCAATCAATGAGCTGGGCGCAACTCGTATCGGTCACGGCGTAAAAGCGATCCACGATCCAAAACTGATGGATTACCTAGCAGAAAACCGCATTGGTATTGAGTCTTGCCTAACATCAAACTACCAAACAAGCACGGTAGAAACGTTAGAAAACCACCCTCTCAAACAGTTCCTAGAGCATGGCGTTCTTGCGTGTCTGAACACTGACGACCCAGCGGTTGAAGGTATCGAGCTGCCATACGAATACGAAGTAGCGGCACCAGCAGCTGGTCTGAGCCAAGACCAGATTCGCCAAGCACAAATCAATGGTCTTGAGATTGCATTCCTTTCAGAAGCAGAAAAAGCGGAACTGAAAGCAAAAGTAAAAGATCGCGCTTAAATCCAGCGAAAACATAAAAAAATGCCAGCATCTGCTGGCATTTTTTTATATCTTGAATCGGCGTCTATGATTAGATAACACGAGAGAATTGTTGCTGACGCGCCTTCGCTCGCAGGTACTTATCGAAGCTCATACAAATATTACGGATCAGCAAACGACCTCGCAGCGTCACACGAATTTCATTGTCATCCACTTCCACCAGCTCATCGTTGATGAAGGTCTGAAGTAGCTGCAAGTCTTCTTTAAAGTACTGATCAAACTTCACTTTAAACTCAGACTCGATCGCTTTCTTGTCTAGTTTAAAATTACAAATCAGCTGCTTGATCACTTCGCGACGTAGCAAATCATCAGAGTCCAGCGAGACCCCTTTCCACAGTGCGTGACGAAGTTCGTTGACTTGAGCGTAGTATTTCTTCAGCTCTTTCTGGTTTTGCGCGTATGCATCGCCGATCATCGAGATTGCAGAGACACCAAAGCCAACCAAATCACATTCACCTTGTGTGGTGTAGCCTTGGAAGTTGCGATGCAAAATACCTTCGCGCTGAGCAACGGCAAGTTCGTCATCAGGTAATGCAAAGTGGTCCATGCCGATAAATTGATAGCCAGCGCCAGTCAGTGTCGCGATGGTATCTTGCAGAATCGCCATCTTCTCTTCTGCTTTAGGCAGATCTTCGTCTTTAATCTTACGCTGCGCTGCAAATAGCTGTGGCATGTGCGCGTAGTTAAACACGGACAGACGGCCCGGCTGCATTTCCAGTACTTGTTCTAACGTCTTGGCAAAAGAGGCTTTGGTTTGCTTTGGCAAGCCGTAGATCAAATCTAGGTTTGTCGAACGGAAACCCAACTCTTTTGCGCGCGCAACCATCGCAAAGATGAACTCTTCATCTTGCTCACGGTTCACCAGTTTTTGCACTTCTTTGTTGAAGTCCTGAACACCGATGCTCAAGCGGTTAAAGCCTTCACTACGCAGGTGATCCAGCATGGTGATCTGAATTTCACGCGGGTCAACTTCGATACTGATTTCAGCATCACTGCTAAAGGTAAACTCTTGGCGCAACAGGCTCATTACGCGTGTAATTTGCTTTTCAGAAAGGAACGTTGGCGTACCACCACCAAAGTGCAATTGCGTTACCGTTCTGCCCACCAATAAGGCTGCACGTTGACGAATCTCATGCTCAAGCACATCGAGGTATTCGTCCGCTTTGTGCGAGTGGCGCGTGATGACTTTATTACAACCACAGTAGTAACAAAGCTTGTGACAGAACGGAATGTGTACGTACAGCGATAATGGGCGGTCTGGGTACTGAGTGCATGCCATATCATAATCAGAAATGGTGAACGCTTCATGGAACTCCAGCGCCGTTGGGTACGACGTGTAGCGAGGACCGGAATAGTTGTACTTATCCAATACCGCTTGATCCCAGACGATTTGCTGCTTCGATTCAGTGTGTTGATTCGACATGGTGGTACTTTCCGTTAAATGCTAGGGCAACGAAAGCCGTCACCCGATATTCAGAGCCGCTATTTTGCCATACGACGATGACAAGCGTGGCAACGCCGACTGGCTTTTTAATTATAAAACTAAAGAAGTGCTAGCGTGATCACGATACCCCCAACAGTCATAAGGAAACCATTGGGGGTAACTATTAAATCATCTGAATATTGATTTGATTATTCAGTGGCTGGACGTTTTTCTGCAACACTTTGAGCTCCTCAATAATCGCGTCAGTGAGGCGGCTTTCCGCTTTATGACGCGTCAAGTTCTGTTGCATACGCTCTTTCTTGGCAAGTTGTTGGCGTTCTTCACCACGCGCCATATCTTTCACGATATGGTAAAGCTCAGAAATTGCAGGGTACGTTTTATCGAAATCGACACGGTCTTCACCTTGTACATAATCCATGATGTTATACACACGAATACTGATTTCAGATAAATCGCATTGGCCTTGAATACCCGCCTGACACAAGGTATGCACATTCTCAAAAATGTTGGCGTTACGTTTATCTATCGCCAATTTTTGATGCTTTAGCTGCAATTCCTTTTGCTTTTTCAATTGAAGCAGAAGGTAACCTGCATAAGAAGCAAGTGCGATGATAATCACAACACCAGCAATAGCTAATAAGGTTACATTCATAGCTTAATTATCCTTTGTAGTCGTCGAAGTTAATGTCGTCGAAATCTGCCAGCAAGTCATCATCATTGCGCGTGCTTTTCTCAGCAGGAGCAGTGAAGTCTTCCTCTTCTTCAGGTTCCAACAAACCTAGTTGGTCCATTAGCTTCTCAATGCGGTCGAGCTTCTCATCGACGTATTTCTGTAGACCTGTGCCTAGGTTTTCACCCGCTTCAATACGGTCTAGCAACACGTTCAATTGCGCATCATTTTCTAGCATCTCTAGTTCTTGCTCTGCCGACAAACGACGCTCTTGCTTCGTCATTTTCTTCGCAGGCTCAACAACCAGAGGAATTTTCTTTTTACTGCCTAAACGCGGGTCGCGGTTTTGTGCAGCAGCTTGCTTTTTCTGCTCGTTAACTTCTGAGTTACGGTTACCCGTTTTCAAGCCTTTGCGCTTTTTAGCACGCTTGCGTAGGCGGCCTTCCACATCAGATTCTGTACGGTTACGAGTTACAACAAACTCAGGTGCGCCAGCGGCACCTGGCTTTCTAGATTTTTTACTACGGCTCATTACTGGGGTTTCCTCAGTAAAATTACATCATTACCAATAAATTCGAGTTCGAGCTTATCCCGCTCTGCTAGGAACTGGAACGTGTCACGACTAAAGAACACTACATGAGTGAGATCGTTCTTATAATGCCATGATTTGAAAGCCTCCACGTCGATGACCATTTTCGTCATCAGGCCTATCCAGCCCCCAGGCTTAACTAAATTCAACCATTGCTTCCACACCAAATCTGGGTGGTAGAGGTGCTCTATCACCTCTGTTGCTGTCATGAAATCATACGTTTTTTCTAAAACCGACGTATCAGGGTGGTAGTAGAGGTCGTACAACGCCATGTTGTGCCCCGCCTCTTCCAGCATTAAGGAGAGCGTTGGGCCAGGACCACAACCAAAGTCGATACCATTTGATTGTGGAGAAATTCGCTCTGTTATCGGGTCAGCAATACGCGACAAAAAGCGTCGGTAACCTAAATCTTCAGGGTTGTTCTCATGCAAATCATAGTGAGCTTTTTCGGTTTCCGCATCCAAACGTTGGTCTGGATTCACAAACACCAAACTGCACTGCTCACATTGAAGATATTCACGTCGCTTATCTTCAAAATAGTGGTGAATACGCTGATTTTGGCATAAAGGACAGGTATGCATGCTGACTTCCTCAAACAGGGATGCGAAACATACCAGAAAGTGAACTCAGATTGGAGTGTTACTGAGTATTTTTTCAGCAATTTTTGTTAAAAAACTTTGTTTACAACCCATCGAAGTAAATAAGTGCAGTAATCGTAATTCAGATTGCGACTTACCAAGGGAAAAGAATATAAAAAAAGCGACAGTCAGACTGTCGCTTTCTAAGTGCCATCAAGTGGCGAAACTGTGTTGCACACATTTGGTGCACCAATGATCCCTTTGTTTTTCGAGCTTTCCCTGCCAAAAAGAGTTGTTTTTCATCTTCCTGATGAGTTTTGGCTATCCGTTTACTTCCTGTCTACTGAGCAACTTCCTGTGCCTGATCCGTTTCACTGTCTTAACCGTCAGACGAGATGACCATCCTTATCAGATAGGCTCCCTACCTATCTAAATCCCTTTCTAAATCACCAAGCATCCGAGCTACATCCTTGGAGACCTAAACCGTGGTCTAAAATCCTTACATTCACCCCCTGTGAACGACTTCTACTTTACGCCATCCCGCGATGCTCACAAGTAATGGGTTAAAAAAATAATCCGCCTATTTTCTAAAAATATCAAAATTATCATTTAATCAAAAACTTAAAAACACTAACAAGAAAAAGCCAACATCAAGTATGGCAAATGTCTCACAAACTACCGAGCTAACTATCGCTTTCGAACTCAAAGTCGACTGTGATATTTGTCACGAACAAAAATGCCCTAGCGAATTCACTAGGGCATTTTTGTATAAGTTGCTCGAACGATGTAGGGACATCTACCCAATAAACTCAAGATGCAGGATCTTGAGCGATTTAGGTATATTAGTGCAGACCGCCAACGTATTTAGACAGCACTTCGATATCTTCGTCTGTCATTTTCTTCGCGATGTCGCGCATCATGGCATTCATATCATTACCACGGTCGCCATCACGGAATTTTTCTAGCTGAGCTTTGATGTAGTCAGCATGCTGACCAGAAATTTTCGGGAAACCTGAAAGCTCCGTACCATTGCCACGAGGACCATGACATGCAATACATGCGGTTAGGCCACGCTCGGCATCACCAGCGGTATAAAGCGTTTTGCCTTTTGCTACCACATCTTCAGGTGTTGAGTTTTCTGAAACTGGTAGCGAAGCGTAGTAAGCAGATAGGTCTGCGATATCTTCATCGCTCAGTGGCATTGCCATACCACTCATTACAGGATCGTAACGACCTTGTTTACCACCACTTGTCATGCCTAGCTTAAGTTCTTTTAACTGCTTCTCAAGATACTTAGCGTGTTGGCCTGCGAGTTTCGGGTACGTTGTTATTGCACTGTTGCCATCTGCTCCGTGACAGGCGACACAGGTTTGTGATTTTGCTTTACCAGCCTCAATATTACCTTGGGCCCATACTGAGCAACTGGCTAAAAGACTCAAAATTAGCGCTAATTTCTTCATGACATTCCATTATAATTATCAAGCTTCCAGTACCACGGAATGTGAACATACCGCGTACACTCATGGTACAATAGGCGACCTTATGCCGAGCACGGTTATTTTACACATTTTCACAAAAAAGTAATCAATCGACTACACAAAGTCGAGATGGAGTTAACAGTGAGCGTAAAAATTCATTACCAAAATACGCATTTCATCACCAGCGCACCCGATATTCGTCACCTACCGGAAGACGAAGGTGTCGAAATTGCGTTTGCAGGACGCTCAAACGCTGGTAAATCGAGTGCACTTAACCGTCTAACTAATCAAAAAAGCTTAGCCAAGACATCAAAGACACCTGGTCGTACGCAATTAATCAACCTTTTCAAAGTAGAAGAAGGTTGTCACATTGTCGATCTACCTGGATACGGTTTTGCTCAAGTACCGGTAGAGATGAAAAACAAATGGCAGAAATCTTTAGGTGAATACCTACAGAAACGCGAGTGCCTAAAAGGCTTAGTGGTTCTGATGGACATTCGTCATCCAATGAAAGATCTCGACCAGCAAATGATTTTCTGGGCCATCGATAGCCACATTCCTGTGCAAGTTTTGCTAACCAAAGCAGATAAACTAAAAAGTGGCGCACGCAAACAAACCCTGCTGAAAGTTCGCAAACAGGTGGAAACTTTCGGTGGCGACGTTTCCGTTGATGTGTTCTCTTCCCTTAAAGGATTAGGCGTTGATCAGCTGCGCGCAAAACTGGATACCTGGTTTGCACCGGCGCTCGCACACCTGATAGAAGAAGGCGAACTGGATACCCCAGCAAGCGACGAAGAATAATTAACAATATTTGTTAAATTTTTTCGACACGGCCCTACCATTTGGTGGGGGCTTTTGTTTATCTGAGCTAAATAACAGGCAATAAAAATCCCCACCTTCCTGGCAGGGATAACGGGAGAGAAAAATTGGTAATTATTGTTATGTGACGAAGCATTGCTGAACTATCGGATGATTTCAATAGCTTAAAAAGCCGCCTAACTTTAGCTTTCGCTTAATCAACTCACAACCATAACCAATAAAGAAAATACAATTCAACAAGTTATACAGAAATCTGCCCATTTTCCCTTCAACTTAGTTTCCTTCAAGAAAAAATCATAGTGTGATTGGCATAAATTTACAGACTGAATAGTTTGCGAGTTTTTGAAGAAAATTGGAGTGTAGACAATAGGTTAAAGATGGGAGAAATATAAAGACAAGTCGTTACCAACCCAACACATTGAACAAAAAGAAAAATTTTCTTTCGCCCAATAAAAAACGCCCCAGTCAAAAGCTGACTGGGGCGGCTGAATCAGCCTAATCCAATAACGTGAAACAAAAGGTCTGAAAGATAGAACATCTTACCTCTGTACCCTACGAGTATTAATGTACAACAATTGGTCAGAATTGCAAAGAATTTTTGTAGTTTTTTTTCATGAAATTTTTATTAAGCAACATCAAAGTTAACTTTGCGCTAGCTTTTTTAATCGCAAAAAAAAGCCAGCGTTTGTGCGCTGGCTCATAATTAATTGGTTATTTTGGTCTAAAAGTGACTAATGAGCTTGATCCCAGTTGTCACCGTGCCCTGCTTCTGCAACCAACGGTACTTTTAGCTCTGCTGCAGATTCCATCAATTTCTGTACTTTACTTTCAATTTCGGACAATGATGACTCTTCAACTTCAAAGACCAATTCATCGTGTACTTGCATTAACAACTTCACACGGCCATTGCCTTCTTCCTGAATCCACTGATCAACCAACAGCATCGCTTTCTTAATGATGTCCGCAGCTGTACCTTGCATCGGTGCGTTGATTGCCGCACGTTCAGCAGCTTTACGACGCATCCCGTTGCGCGATTTGATTTCTGGTAAATGCAAACGTCGACCAAAAATCGTTTCAACATAGCCCTTATCTGCAGCCGTGCTGCGCGTGTCTTCCATGTACTGCATCACGCCAGGGTAACGCTCAAAGTATTTATCCATGTAGGCTTGTGCTTCGCCGCGAGGGATACCAAGCTGCTTCGCCAAACCAAATGCACTCATGCCATAGATAAGCCCGAAGTTAACGGCTTTAGCACGACGACGCTGCTCACTGGATACTTGTTCAATATCCAGACCCATAATTTCTGCCGCAGTTGCCGCGTGAATGTCTTTACCATCACGGAAGGCATCTAATAACGCTTGGTCGCCAGAAAGGTGCGCCATGATGCGCAGTTCGATTTGCGAGTAGTCGACCGCTAAGATTTTATGGCCAGCTGGTGCGACAAACGCTTGGCGAATACGACGGCCAGCTTCGTTACGAATTGGAATGTTCTGTAAGTTCGGATCGGTAGAAGATAGACGACCTGTTGCGGTTACCGCTTGATGGTAAGAAGTATGCACACGCCCTGTTGTTGGGTTGATCATCTTCGGCAGCTTGTCCGTGTACGTCGATTTAAGCTTCGCCAAACCGCGATATTCCAAAATCAATTTTGGCAGTGGGTAATCTAGCGCGAGTTCTTGCAGAACTTCTTCATTCGTCGATGGTGTACCTGATGGCGTTTTCTTCACCACCGGTAAACCCATTTTTTCAAATAGGATGGCTTGTAATTGCTTTGGCGAGTTCATGTTGAACTCTTGCTCTGCAATTTCATACGCTTTCTTTTCAAGCTCATCAAGGCGAGCGGTAATCTCTACCGACTGCGCACTCAGCTTCATTTCGTCAATAAAGACCCCGGTGCGTTCAATGCGCGAAAGAACTGGCACCAACGGCATTTCAATCTCTTCGTACACTGTCTTCAGGCTTTCATCCTGCTCGATATTCGCAAACAAGCGATTGTGCAGACGAAGGGTCACATCCGCATCTTCTGCCGCGTATGGCGATGCTTGTTCCAACTCGATTTGGTTAAACGTAAGCTGATTTTTGCCTTTACCTGCAATTTGCTCAAAAGAAATGCAACTATGCTGTAGGAAGCGCAGCGCCAAGCTGTCCATATCGTGTTTACCGCCGACACTGTTGTAAATGTACGATTCCAACATCGTGTCGTGCTTGATACCTTTTAGCTCAATATCATAACGAGCCAATACAGACGCATCATACTTTAAGTTTTGACCAACTTTTGCTTTCGCTGCGTCTTCAAGAATTGGCTTAAGCTGTTCTAGAACCCAATCACGATCAAGCTGTTCAGGTGCATCTAGGTAGTCATGTGCAACAGGCACATAAGCGGCAATGCCTTCATCGACAGCGAATGACAAACCAACCAGGTTCGCTAGCATGTAATCTAGGTTGTCGGTTTCCGTATCAAACGCAAACAACTCGGCCGTTTGAAGTTTGTCTAGCCACGCATTGAAGGTTTCTTCATCCAGAATCGTTTCATATTGGCTACGGTCGATTGTCACTGCGGAAGTTTCCATCTCGGCATGAGAAGCAGAGGCTTGAGCAGAGCCAGCAAGCTCAACAGCTTCTACCGATCCAGAACCGCCTTCAAGTAGCTCGTTCAACCAAGATTTAAACGTCAGTTGACCATACAGCTTCACTAGTTCGTCTTTATTTGGTTCCGCTTTCAGCAGTGATTCTGGCGTTTCTTCAAGTTCAACATCCAATTTAATGGTTGCGAGCTCGTACGACAGCATGGCATTTTCTTTGTTATCGATAAGCTTCTTCGCCATGGTTTTAGAACCACGGAAGCCAAGCTCAGCAATGTCATCGAGATTTTCATACAACTTCGTCAGACCACCAATACCTTGCAGTAGTGCAGTAGCTGTTTTGTCACCCACGCCTGGTACACCAGGGATGTTATCTACTTTATCGCCCATCAGCGCTAGGTAGTCGATGATTAACTCAGGTGGAATGCCAAACTTTTCAACCACACCTTCACGATCCATCACGACGTTCGTCATGGTGTTGATCAAGGTAATATTATCATCCACCAACTGCGCCATGTCTTTATCACCAGTACTGATCAATACAGGCATGCCTTTTTGTGATGCTTGATGCGCCAACGTACCAATGACGTCATCCGCTTCGACACCAGGAACACAGATCAGTGGTAAACCCATCGCGCGAATAACATTGTGCAATGGTTCAATTTGGCAACGCAGATCATCCGGCATTGGCGGACGATTAGCTTTGTATTCTGCATACATATCATCACGGAAGGTTTTTCCCTTCGCATCGAAAACCACCGCGATGCGCTCAGACGCAAACTGACGCATCATGCTGCGTAACATGTTCACGACACCGTAAACGGCATTCGTTGGAATTTCACCATTGCTCATGGTGCCTGGGTAGGCGTGAAAAGCGCGATATAGGTAAGAAGAGCCGTCGATAAGGATCAACGGATTTTCAGGAATACTTGCCATAATTGTCTGTATCCAATTCAGTACTTGAGAGATCTGCCTAGGATGCCATGACTGCTGATCCGAATCTATCTTGTTCGCTCGATCTAGGTCGCGTAAATTTTTCGATTTTATTCACGAAGATAACCTCACCCTGTGGATAACTCTGTTTATAGAAATTATCCACTGGTTATCCAATGATAGAAAACACAAAAAACACACACGGTAAGCTATTGTTTTTAAATATTTATTTTACAAAACGGCGAGAAGATCAACGATCCTTAAATGATCATCGTGTGTGGAAAAAATACGAATAGTGACGTCAAATAGAAATCGTAGAAAAGAAAAAAGCGACCCGAATGGGGTCGCCTAGCAGAAGTGGTAAAGCAAATTCTGTAAATAGAGCAGCTTAACCAAGAAGCTATAAATTACACTGGAAGCAATGTGAGCAATGTCGTGTCAAAAAGAATTCGTGCAAGTTCTCGGAAAAATGTTTCATCACTTCTCAACTTTCAGTTAATCAACTTCTGTTAATAAGTCATTCAACGTCCTTGTGAACTCTTCCTCATTCCCTAAGACAGGTTTAATAATAATGATTCTCATTTCGTAGTCAACAGTTAAATGAGAAAAAATCTCATTTATTTTCACATCGCTTTAATGAAATGAACTCGAGATTCACGAAGATTAATTTTTTCTTCAAATTTTTCAATGATATATCCATTTCTCAATAACAATCGAAGCATAGCAGGAAACTGATTTCGAGATTTCACTTTTAACGTGTTATAGCCTTGCTCAGCCGCCCAATCTTCTTGTGCTTCCAAAAGTAATTGTGCCACGCCTTCATTTCGAGCCTCAGGAACAACACCACCTAACCAGCTATAGAAAACACCATCCTCTAATTCGTAACCTATTTTGAAGCCGACAATCGTGCCATTTTTTTCTGCAACGAGGATTAAACTGTTTTTCTCTTCTAAACGTTGAGTCATGGAGTCTACCGTTTCTCCTTTCGAAAATTCGGTAACACGTGCCACAACTTGAAGTGCTTCTTCCAATGTGCCTTCACGAATCAGCATTGTCATTGTTCTCTTCTCCAAAATAAAAATACCCAAGCACCTTGGATTGTTACTGTTGTAATCCGCCTGAGGTTACTTGGGTATATACAGACGAACAACTCTTGTTGGTCTGGTGTTTCTCACTGAGCGATAATTACTCTTCAGTCGCTTCCGGAGTACGATTTAGGTGTTGAGCAGTTTGTGCATTCTCTTCTGCCAACCACTCAGCCACATCTTTCGCAAAGTACGTTAAGATGCCGTCAGCACCTGCACGTTTGAAGCACAGTAGTGATTCCATCACAATTTCGCGCTCTTTGAGCCAGCCATTCATGATCGCCGCTTTATGCATCGCGTACTCACCAGACACCTGATAAGCAAACGTCGGTACCTGAAGTTCGGTTTTAACTCGGCGAACTACATCTAAGTATGGCATACCAGGTTTAACCATCACCATGTCCGCACCTTCATTGATGTCTAGCGCCACTTCATGGATCGCTTCGTCAATGTTTGCTGGGTCCATTTGGTAGTTTTTCTTGTTGCCGCCTTTTAGATTTGAAGAAGAGCCAACCGCATCACGGAATGGTCCGTAGTAGTTCGACGCGTACTTAGCCGAGTAAGCCATGATTTGTGTATGAATGTAGCCCGCATTTTCTAATGCTTCGCGGATCTTACCAATACGGCCATCCATCATGTCTGAAGGCGCGACTACGTCAGCACCCGCTTCTGCATGAGACAAAGCCTGCTTAACCAGTACTTCCGTGGTTTCATCATTCATTACGTAGCCATCTTCATCGATGATGCCGTCTTGGCCGTGCGTCGTGAATGGGTCAAGTGCCACGTCTGTGATCACACCGATTTGAGGAATATGTTCTTTAAGCGCACGTACTGCTCGCTGGACCAAACCTTCTGGGTTGTAGGCTTCAGTAGCACATAAGCTTTTAGCGTCTTGGTTTACGACAGGGAAAAGCGCGATTGCTGGAACGCCTAGATTTGCAAGGTATTGCGCTTCTTCTAGCATTAAATCAATCGACAAACGCTCTACACCCGGCATGGACTCCACGCTCTCACGACGATCTTTACCCATTAGGATGAACATTGGGTAAATCAGATCATTAACAGAAAGTTGGTTCTCAGCCATCAAACGACGACTAAAATCGTGCTTACGTAAACGACGCATACGGCGTGCAGGGAATGGACCTTGAATTGATACAGACACCATTTTCTCCTTGTCTGGACGGTTATGATGATCAAATCATCTGGTGAACAAAATCATATCACTCTTGATGCATGTTGCGAGTGACAATCTGGAAAAAGGTAATGAAAAAACTGAAAATGACCCAGCACTCACACTCAAGTATACTTCGAATACGAAACCAACCATGAAGCACAGAGAGTAACGATGATCGATACCCACGCGCACATCTATGCCAGCGAATTTGATAACGACCGCGATGAAGTAGTACAACGCGCCTTAGCGCAAGGCATTAATAAGATCCTGTTGCCAAACATCGATCTGGACTCTATTGAGCCCATGCTACAAACCGAAGCGGCGTATCCAGACGTGTGCCACTCAATGATGGGACTCCATCCTTGCTATGTGGATAACAACGTTGAGCAAACGTTGGAAATCATCCGCGGCTGGTTTGAGAAACACAAGTTTATTGCGGTGGGCGAAATTGGTATCGACCTGTATTGGGACAAAACCTATCGCGCCGAGCAAGAGATGGCGTTCGTAGCTCAACTTAACTGGGCAAAAGAGATGGATTTACCAGTCGTTATCCACACTCGTGATTCGATTGAAGATACACTCACTTTGCTAAGACAAGAGCAAGATGGTCGTCTGCGTGGTGTATTCCACTGTTTTGGAGGCAGCTTAGAAGAAGCGCAAGCAATCAATGAGCTAGGCTTCCACTTAGGCTTGGGTGGCGTATCGACCTTTAAGAATGGCGGGATGGATAAAGTCATTCCACATTTGGATATGCAGTGGGTCATTTTAGAAACCGATTGTCCATACTTAGCGCCTGTACCGCACCGTGGTAAGCGTAATGAACCAGCCTACACTTCTCTCGTTGCACAACGTGTTGCCGACTTGCGTGATGTCGATGTCGCAACTATCGATGCAATAACGACTGAAAATGCCAAAAAGCTGTTTAATATTTAATTCACGAAAATTGAAAAAAGCGACGAAATCAACGTCGCTTTTTTATTACCTAAACTATTGAATGAATGATTCAACCTATTGAAATAATAGAACAACCCACACAAAGTTATTGATAAACATAATAATTAACTAGCAACTCTACTTACCTCTCATATCGCCACTTTACTTCGTCTGTTTTGCAAAACTGTCGACAATTAGACATATTCTTTTTCTATACTGCTTTATGCCCATTAATTAGCACAAATGTAAAATAGCATGAATATGGAAGTTGAAGTGTGTACACATGGTGCTTACTTACAACGCGTACCGCGCAGTTTTTTTCAAAAGCTGCTGGGCATCAAGGAAGTATACGTATGCACAAAGTGTGGTTACGTCATGAAAGTTAAGTAATTAGCCCAAGAAACAAACCAACCGCAAAAAAAGCGGCTCAGTTGAGCCGCTTTTTACATCTACAGTAAACTTATTCTTCGGTTTCCGCTTCTGCCTCTTCGCCTCGACGCGTATAAAAACGCGCAAAGAACAAACCGACTTCAAACAGTAAACACATCGGAATAGCGAGTAAGGTTTGCGAGATCATGTCTGGTGGCGTTAACACCATACCTACGACAAACGCCGCCACAATGATATAAGGCCGTTTCTGTCTTAGATCTTCTGGTGTGGTGGCCCCAGTCCAACACAACAAAATAATCGCAACAGGCACCTCGAATGCGATACCAAACGCCATAAATAGCGCCAGTACAAAATCGAGATAGCTAGAAATGTCGGTCGCAAACTCTACACCACCCAATGAGATAGCAGTAAAGAAGCCAAACACTAGTGGAAACACCACAAAATACGCAAATGCCACACCGCAATAAAACAGCAGTGAGCTGGAAAACAGCAACGGCATAATCAAACGACGCTCATGTTTGTATAAGCCAGGAGCAACAAAGGCCCAAACTTGATACAAAATAAACGGCACCGCAATAAATACCGAAGCGATTAACGTCAACTTCAGTGGCGTGAAAAAGGGTGAAGCCACATCCGTAGCAATCATGGTTGCGCCTTCAGGTAGACGCTCTACTAAAGGTGCGGAAACAAACTCGTAAATGTGGTTAGAGAAATAAATTAGTCCGACAAACACCACCAACACTGCCAAAATTGAGCGCAGTAGTCGGTTGCGAAGCTCCAACAAATGACTAATTAAAGGTTGTGTCTGCTCGACGGTAGACATGGCAAACCTCTTATTAAAAACCAGATCAAAAAGGAGCTACCAATCACTAGTAGCTCCTCCTAATGAGACTATTCGGCTTTCTTATCTGCCGCTGTAACCTTGCTCTCTTCCGCTTTCTCTACCTTTTCTGCTGCTGGCTCTGTTTTTACAGGCTCAGCCTCTGAATCGGTGTTCTTTGCGTAAGGACGATTTACAGATTGCGCTGCCTTCTTCAATTCTTCGACTGAAGATTTCAACTCAGGGGACAAATCATCCATCCCCATTTGCTCTGCTTTGCGCAAGTTTTCTTGCAGCTCTTGGACTTTCAGCTCGTGTGACAATTCGTCTTTGACGCTATTTGCCATACTCTTAGCGGCACCGATAAAGCGAGACACGCTGCGAATAGCATGAGGCAAACGCTCCGGCCCAAGAACGACCAGACCAACAACAGATATTAATACCAGTTCCCAAAAACCGATATCAAACACGTTTTACGCCTGCTCTTTGTCTTTTTTCGTTTCAGGAGCAGCTTCTTTTTTCTGCTGCTCTTCTAGACTTTTTGGTTCGAAGTCTGCGTCTTTGTCATTTTTCGCAGGTTCATCTTCGCTCATCGCTTTTTTGAAGCCCTTAACGGCACCACCCAGATCGCCACCGATACCGCGTAGTTTCTTAGTTCCGAATAGCAATACAACAATTACAGCAATGATTAAAAGTTGCCAAACACTGATACCACCCATTCTCTTTACCTCGGGTCTTTAAATAAACAAAAATATTTCAAGAGTTTAACGTCTATTGACGATAAGCTCGCCAACTAAGCAGCCAAAATGTGACACCTGCGATACCGCTGGCCAACGAAAGCTGCTCAAAAGCATTGTTCACCAATATTGCCGAGCATACGACTAAAGTGGCGCCAACGCCAAATAAAAACTTTCCTGTCGCCTGCTGGCGCTTGCTCTGACGATACCCTTGGTAAAGATGATCCATGCGTTGGTTCATCGCTTTACCTTGTTTCAGGCTATCGTAAAGCAGCTCTGGCAGTTCCGGTAACTTCTCCGCCCAAAATGGTGCGCGATCTTTAATCGCATTCACCAAAGCTTGCGGCCCAACTTGATTCATCATCCATTCTTCAAGGAATGGTTTTGCGGTCTCCCACAAATCAAGCTGAGGGTACAGCTGCCTACCAAGACCTTCCACGTACAGCAGCGTTTTTTGCAGCAATACAAGCTGTGGCTGAACCTCCATATTGAATCGACGTGCCGTGTTGAACAAATTCAACAGCACATGACCAAAGGAGATTTCGCACAGTGGCTTAGCAAAAATAGGCTCACACACAATGCGAATCGCGAACTCAAACTCATCGACATTGGTATCGGCAGGCACCCATCCTGAGTCCACATGTAACTCCGCCACTCGGCGGTAGTCTCGATTGAAAAACGCCAGAAAGTTTTCCGCCAGATAACGCTTGTCTTCACTATTAAGTGTACCAACGATTCCGCAATCTAGCCCGATCCACATTGGGTTCTCTGGGTGTTCTGGTTTGACGAACACGTTCCCCGGATGCATATCGGCATGGAAGAAGCTGTCTCGGAACACCTGAGTGAAGAACACACTCACGCCGCGCTCCGCGAGCAATTTCATATTGGTGCCATTTGCTTTCAAGCCTTCAATATCAGAGACTTGAATGCCATATATTCGCTCAGAAACCATGACAGTTTCATTACTGAAGTCAGGAAAAACTTCAGGAACATACAATTCTTCGCTGCCTTCAAAGTTGCGGCGCAACTGAATGGCATTCGCCGCTTCACGTCGTAAGTCGAGTTCATCAAGCAATGTTTTCTCGTACTCACGTACAACTTCAACTGGTTTCAAACGACGTGCTTCAGGCATCGCTC
Organism: Vibrio sp. M60_M70; assembly: GCF_037162085.1. Taxonomy (NCBI): domain Bacteria; kingdom Pseudomonadati; phylum Pseudomonadota; class Gammaproteobacteria; order Vibrionales; family Vibrionaceae; genus Vibrio; species Vibrio sp. M60_M70. The sequence continues at coordinate 156,290 of NZ_JARLUL010000001.1, read as the reverse complement.
CGGCGACTATACGCGCCATTCGGTGCATCAGTTTTAGATCTGAATCAATGACCGGGCGAATATCTGGGCGGATAACCTTTAATACCACTTCTTGGTTAGAGTCTTTTAAACGCGCAGTATGCACCTGAGCAATCGATGCTGACGCCAGTGGTTTGATATCAAACTCGGTAAACCAGTTTTCTAACGGACCACCTAATGCCTGCTCCATCTGCTTTTTTGCTAGCTCACCATCAAATGGCGCGACTTGGTCTTGAAGCAAAGCCAGGGGATCAGCAATGTGCGGAGGAAATAAGTCACGGCGCGTTGACATCATCTGACCGAACTTAATCCAAACTGGCCCCAGCTCTTGCAACGCTAAACGCAGGCGCTCACCGAGTGGTTTTTCTGGATGCTTGTTCTTAATCCAGAACAGGCTTTTGCGCAGTAATAACGGAGCTTTGGTCAGTTGGTGATCGGGAAGCAGCTCATCTAAGCCGTATTCCAGTTGTACTTTGGCGATGTGGTATAAGCGCTTTAGTTCTGCTGGCGTCATGGTTTCTCCAATGCCGGCTTATTTGCATCCAGCTTATTCAGCAAAGCAGTCAAGCGTGCTTCAACGCGAGAAGCCTGGCTGCGAACCTCATCAACCTGGTCGCAAAAATACGCCACTTCTAGAGGAGCAGGTGCCAACTTCCACTCTTCAGTCACTACTTGCGCAAGATGACGCTGGTGTTTTTCTGCTTGAGACGCAAGAAAGTTGCCGATGTTTTTTGAACCTTGCACAAAGGTATGTGCGGCGACATCGCCAGTCACGCGAGACAACCACTCTTCAACATCTGGTTTGCAATCCACCATCAACTGAGAGAATTTCTGCGCCAATTGAATATCGCCTTCAAGCTCAAGTTTATCCTGTTTAATAAGGCGAGTGATGTTGGCCTGGTCACGCAGCTCTGGCAACACGCTCAAGTTGAGCGATAGATAGCAGTTAGGCTGCCCTTCGTAATGACCGAGCACATCAATTTGCTGACTAAAAACGAATGTCAGTGTTTTATTGATCTCTTTCAGGTGAACTTGAATAACTTGACCTTTTAGACGCGCTAAACGACGGCCCAATGCAGGGTCGTCTTTGATCAGAGTATTCAGTGACGTTTCAATCACAGCGGTGATAAGTGGTTCAAATGGCATGCCGTTAACCCTTAGAATTTATAACCGCGATGCAAAGCCACAATACCACCAGTTAAGTTGTAGTATTTGGTGTTTTCAAAACCTGCGTCTTGCATCATGCCTTCCAGCGTTTCTTGGTCTGGATGCATACGGATTGACTCCGCTAGGTAGCGGTAACTCTCTGAGTCATTCGCAACTAGCTCACCGATTCTCGGCAATAAGTGGAATGAATATGCGTCGTATACTTTCGATAACGGTTCTAGCACTGGTTTCGAAAATTCTAGCACCAATAGACGGCCGCCTGGCTTCAATACGCGGAACATTGAACGAAGCGCTTTGTCTTTGTCAGTCACATTACGCAAACAAAAACTGATGGTGATGACATCAAAATAGTCATCTGGGAACGGCAGTTCTTCTGCGTTGGCTTGAACGTAATGCACGTTACCCACAATTCCGTTATCGCGCAGTTTATCGCGGCCAACGTTAAGCATTGAATTATTGATATCAGCAAGGATGACATGGCCTTCATCGCCAACAATGCGCGAGAATTTCGCCGTTAAATCACCCGTACCACCACCTAGGTCAAGAATACGTTGGCCAGGGCGAGCACCACTACAATCGATAGTGAAGCGCTTCCAAAGGCGGTGGATACCACCAGACATCAGGTCATTCATGATGTCGTATTTTGTTGCCACGGAGTGGAATACTTCGGCAACCTTAGTCACTTTTTCGTCTTTTGCCACTGTAGAGAAACCAAAGTGAGTGGTTTCATTCTCTAACGCTGTATTGGATTGCAAACTTGTGTCCGTCATTCTAATTCCTCTTAGGCAGCGCTTTCTCTCTGCGGGGCGTTTGCTGACAAATAAAATCGCCCACTGCACTGCGGGCGATTAGTTTACTTTATCCTCAGCCGGATGTCTTTCTACTAACGGGTCATTTTCTGAAAATGAATCACTCTGCGCTAACTGTGCGAGGTCAGAAGAAATTGGTCGTTTGATTTCAACCCCAAGGTGCTTAAAGCTTTCGGCTTGACGAATCACATTCCCACGCCCTGTGGCAAGCTTGTTCATTGCGCCTTGATAGCTTTGATTCGCCTTATCCAGCGCACCGCCAAGCCCTTCCATGTCGTCCACAAACAATCGTAGTTTGTCGTAGAGTTTTGTCGCGCGCTGCGCAATCATTTTGGCGTTTTCATTCTGGCGTTCATTGCGCCATAGATTATCAATGGTGCGCAGTGCCACCAGCAACGTTGTTGGGCTCACCAAAATGATGTTTTGCTCCATCGCGTCTTTGATCAAACTTGGATCGGCTTGAATCGCAACTTGGAACGCAGGCTCAACCGGAATAAACATCAGCACATAGTCCAAACTCTGAATACCTTTGAGTTTGTGGTAGTCCTTCATGCTTAAACCCTTAATGTGAGCACGCAGTGCGGCTAAGTGCGCACTCAAAGCCTGGTCTCGATCGGCATCAGTTTCGGCGTTGAAATAGCGCTCATAGGCGACCAGCGCCATTTTGGAATCCACAACCACTTGTTTGTTTTGTGGGAGATGAACAATCACATCAGGTTGGTAGCGCTTGCCTGCTTCATTTTGCAAATTCACCTGAGTCTGATATTCGTGCCCTTCACGCAGTCCCGACTCGGCAAGTACCCTCGCGAGCACCACTTCGCCCCAGTTACCTTGCTGCTTGTTGTCCCCTTTCAACGCTTGGGTCAAATTAACCGCTTCGCGCGTCATTTGCTCATTCAAACGTTGCAGGTTTTTGAGCTCATGCACTAAGGTATGGCGCTCTTTAGCTTCTTGGCTAAAGCTGTCATTAACGTGCTTTTTGAATCCTTCTAGCTGCTCTCGGAGCGGTGACAACAAACCTTCCAAACTCTGACGGTTTTGCAAGTCGACCTTCGCGGTTTTTTCTTCAAACAGTTGGTTGGCCAAGTGCTCAAATTGCTGTTTCAGGCGCGCTTCCGCTTGCTCTAGAATTTGCAGTTTTTCGGCATTGGCTTGGTTGATTTGCTCATGACGTGCTTGCTGCTCACGTAGTTGCGTTTCTAGACGTGATTTGTGCTCACGCATCTGACCAAGCTCATCAAAGTATTGCTGGCGCTCTTGCTTTACGGCCTCGAAGTAACGCAGTTTTTCCATTGCTGCCATCAGCTTTCCATGTGTTTGGCGTACTTCAAACGCGGCTTTATCGCGCTCATCATCTAATTCATCCAACTCTTGCTGGGCATCGGCAAGGCTTTGTTTAACCTGTTCAAGCTGCTGTTGGTGAAGCTGCTTTTCTGAAACAAGTTGTTGTTCGAGAAGCTGAGTTTGGGTGATAAAACGCTGTTTAACCCACCAACCGACGGCGACACCACTAAGCGTGGCAGCACAAAGAGAAGAGAGAATGAGAGATTGGTACTCAAGAATCCATTGCATAATAGCGAGTTAGCCTGTGTTTTGTATCTATAACAATGGTATTTAGATACTGGATAAATGTCCAGTTTGTTGGATGAAAAATCCTCGCATACACTAGGCCTTCCTATAATATTCTTTCTTCCGCTCAAATTAACTGAACCGAGCGGCACATCATCACGCAGAGGCATCATGAACGAGCGTCGCGCCCTAGGATTTGGGCTCTCAGCAGTATTACTTTGGTCTACCGTTGCAACCGCATTTAAACTCACGTTGGCAGAATTTACGCCAATCCAAATGCTGTGCATTGCCAGTATCGTCTCTGCGCTTGCGCTGACGATAATCTGTGGTGTGCAAGGCAAGTTGGGCCAGTTAAGTGCCACCTTCCTCTCAAACCCTTGGTATTACCTACTGCTTGGGTTGATTAACCCCTTGGCGTATTACGTCATTCTCTTTAAAGCGTATGACTTGCTGCCTGCATCCCAAGCCCAAGCGATCAACTACAGCTGGGCCATTACCTTGACGCTAATGGCTGCTGTTTTCTTAGGGCAGAAGATCCGAGCTAAAGATTGGCTCGCTTGCGGTTTTAGTTATGTAGGCGTGATTGTGATTGCCACACAAGGCAATGTTCTCGGCATGCAATTCGAGAGCCCGTTGGGCGTGGGACTGGCGCTGCTATCGACACTGTTGTGGGCTGGTTACTGGATTTTAAACACCAAAAATAAGGCCGACCCTGTGGTTGGTGTATTACTTGGTTTTTTGGTCGCTATTCCATTTGCCATTGGTTTAAGTATTTATGAAGGTGCGAGCTGGCAGGCAATCTCAATTAAAGGCTGGGCAGCGGTGACGTATGTCGGGCTATTTGAAATGGGGATCACTTTCGTCCTATGGCTGAGCGCCCTCAAATCGACGCAAAACACAGCCCGCATCAGTAATCTGATCTTTGCTTCGCCATTCATCTCACTGATGCTATTGGCAACCATCATTGGTGAAGAAATTCATCCATCAACCTTGATTGGTTTAATACTGATCATCAGTGGATTAGTGGTCCAACAAGTATCGTGGGGTAAAAAAAACAAAGCCATGAGCACTTCTCAATGATGAACAAAAAACCTCAATAAACGATGCAATGAGTTGGATAAAAAAGAGATATAGCTAACAGTTTAATGATAGAAAGCGCCTTACGCTGCTGGGAATTACCTAAGCGTTGGATACGATACCAACACGGCCCAATAGCTTAAGCTAGATTCTAATACCACTATCTTTGGGCGCTTCAGGACACGTTATTAATTATGTTTCGCTTCGCTATTCCTTCGCCTTTGATGGCAGACTGGCAACAGGCTCTGCAACAATGCTGTGATGCTACTCAAGCTCAGGGACAACTTTATACTCTGAGCGATACCCAGCAGTGGCTATCAACTGAGGTGTCCACCTCGGTTCAAAATCATTGCGCTATCGTCGAAGTGGTAGTGCAAGTTGCCGCTCAATTTACACCGACAGACTTGACGATAAGCCACATATCCTTTGGACAGCAAACCTTGAGCATAGGTCCGATTTGGCTACCAAATGGCGATCTGTTTGCCGTATTAGCGCTGACTCACCCTGACGATCAAATCACAGTAGTCTCTGCTTGGCTGAGTGCATTAGTGGGAAGAATGAGCTTTGATATCAGCTCACACTACCAGCAAGAACGAACACGCCATCAAACTACAGCGACCACACCATTACCGACGCTGCAAGAGTTTATCGACTGCCTTGAAGACCATATTTGGATAAAAGGCATGGATGGTCTTTATTCGATGACCAACCGAAGCGTAGAAAATGCGTGGCAAAAGACCAACAGTGAGATCATCGGCAAAGATGATTTCGCACTATTTAGCCACGAGCGAGCAGAGAAGTTCATTGAGGCCGATAACTTGGTCGTGGCGACAGGCACGCTGAACATCGTCGAAGAATGCCGCCAAATTGATGAAAACAATAACCCAACTTGGCTAGAAACCATTAAGTCTCCTGTCCGTGCTAATGACGGTAACTTAATTGGCATTCTGGGCATGACGCGCAACATCACACGCCGGAAAATGGTCGAAACGCAACTCTCATTGGCGTCCAAAATTTTTAATAACTCACAAGAAGGCATGGTCATTACTGATCGCAATGCCAACATCATTGATGTAAACACAGCCTTTACTCAAATAACCGGCTATCGCTCTGAAGAGGTGATTGGAAAGAACCCCAGAATTCTGCGCTCTGGTCATCATGACCAAGGCTTCTATAAACAGTTGTGGCATCAGCTCGAAACCAAAGGTCAATGGAAAGGCGAGTTCATCAACCGAAAGAAAGATGGCAGCATTTACCCGCAGTTAGCGACCATTAGTGCCGTAATGGACGATAAAAATCATCTCATTAACTACATCTGTGTATTTGAAGATATTTCCGTGCGTAAAGCGCACGAAGAAAAACTGCAGCGCATGGCCTTTTATGATCCGTTAACGAATCTACCTAATCGCACCCATTTACTTAGCTTGCTTGAGCAACACATTGAAACCGGGCACAAGAACCAACAGACGTTTGCCACCCTATTTCTGGATATCGACCATTTCAAGCACATTAACGATAGCATGGGTCACTTTTGTGGTGATCAGTTGCTGTCTAAGTTGGCTATCCGTCTGCAAGATATTCTTCACTTAAATGCGCATGTGGCTCGTATTGGCGGCGATGAGTTCGTGATCATTTTGCCGGACGTCCACAGTGATGTGGCTTTGCTGGAAACCGTCGGCGATATTCTCAGCGTTTTCCAACAACCGTTCGACTTGGCAAATCACGACTCACTGCGCGTCTCGACCAGTATTGGCATAGCCTTATACCCAAGAGACGGCCAAGACAGCGAAACCTTACTCAAAAACGCAGATACAGCAATGTACTTAGCGAAGAAAAATGGGCGCAACGGCTACGCATTTTACTCGCCAGATTTAACCGATAAATCCGTATCTCATGTGCGCATTCAATCTGCTTTACATCAAGCGATAGAAAAACAGCAACTTCGATTAGAGTTCCAGCCACAGTATAACTTGGAGCAACATGCGATTGTTGGCGTTGAAACCTTATTACGCTGGCAGCACCCCGAATTTGGCCTTGTACCACCAGCCGACTTTATTCCAATTGCAGAAAAAACGGGGCTTATCCAAAGCATTGGCGAGTGGGTCTTGCTACACGCTTGTCAGCAAGGAAATGCTTGGCTGAAACAAGGCGTTGAGTTTGGCAGAATTGCGGTTAATGTGTCGGCATTACAGCTTCAGCAATCGAATTTCATTCAGAGATTGAGCGATATCCTCAATCAAACTGGTTTCCCTGCTCAACAGCTGGATTTGGAGATCACCGAGAGCTTTTTACTGATCGACCCTCAACAAGCCATTGCGTCGTTAAATCAACTAAGAGGGTTAGGCATCGAGATTTCTCTGGATGATTTCGGCACAGGCTATTCGTCTTTGTCTTATTTGAAAGGTTTACCCATCAATAAGCTGAAAATTGATCGTTCGTTTGTCAGTGATGTACCCAGCAATAGCGATAGCAATGCGATTGTGAATGCGATTATCGCCATGGGAAAAACACTGTCATTGAAAGTCGTAGCGGAAGGAATAGAAACTCAGGAGCAAGCCGATTACTTGTTCGAAAAAGGCTGTGTTTACGGTCAAGGGTATCTTTTTAGCCGACCAGTAAGTGCGGAAAAACTTTTTCGTTGAGCCAGCTTGTCGCCCAAGTCATTCTCGTGGAGCCACATCCTCGGGGATGGTTTGGCTTGGTTGACTTTGAGTTGATTGACACAGCTCCAGACGCTCAACCAAAATATTAATGCAGACCAATAGCGGTACACCGATTAAGAGCCCCATACCGCCCCAAAGCCAACCCCAGAACACGAGCCAAACGAAGATCACTAACGGATTTAAATTGAATCTTTTCCCTAATAACGTTGGCGTGACAAACTGGCTTTCAATCAAGTTGATCAACAAATAGATAGACACCACAGTGAGCATAAAACTGACCGACTCCAACTGCAGATAAGCCACAAAACCGAAACTCACCATGGAGATGACTGGGCCGAGATACGGCGCAAAATTCATCACGCCAGCAAACGCGCCCCACAAGAACGGATCCTCAAGGCCTAAAACAAAAAACACCGCCCCAACACTCAACCCAAGTCCCGCATTCACTAACGTGATAGTGCCAATGTATCGAGATAGGTCTTTCTGTAGTGCTTTGACCAGTTCAATCGCTTGGCGCTGCTTGGCAAACCCATGCAAGTACGACACTGACTTTCGAAATAAGCTGCGTCCGTGATTGAGCATAAAATAAACCATAAACAGCACGATCATCGCTTGTGTCAAAATGGTCGGCGTCGTGGTCGCGAGTGTCTTCACCAAAGAAAATACGGTATTGTTCCCGACTTCATCCATACCCATATCGCTGGCAATATTCAGCGGCGTATTAAGGTGATCCGCCGAGGCTTGAGTCACTTCACTCACTTCTTGCGACACATTTTTCACGATACTGGGCAGTTCAGACCACCACTGCTTAGCAGGCTCCGACATGGCAGCAAGGCCAATAATTGAAGCACCAACCAAGAATGACAGAGTCACCACGACGGTAATCGCGCGCGGTAAACCTTTGTCTTCAAGATAGTTAATGAAAGGACTGCATAACAGCGAAATAAAGGTACTAAGCACAATAGGTAACAAGATTGGCTTAGCAAAATACAGCCCAGGAACGAGCAATAAGACAAGAAGGGTTGCACCAATCGCGGTGTTGGCAGGAATGTTCAATTTCGCTGTCATAAAAAGGCTCAAGGTCGGTAGGAATAATTATCGGCGAAAGCCGTTATTGGGGTTGCTCGGCTTCTGTTTCTGTCGCGGTCTCTTCTATCGAAGCAGTATTGCTTGCTTGTGGTTCAGCATTTTGACCTTGTTCTACGCCCGACTGGTTAGAAGACGCTGCCATAACTGGCTTGGCAAGCGAATCCGTTAGTTCGGAGACACTACTCGCCAATAGCCCCATGGAAGAGATAGAGGAAGTCAGTCGAGACAATCGACCCGCTTTGGCAGCGGTAACGGCAACGACAGCACTAATACCTAGCGTCGTCCAAGGATTTTCTTTCACAAACTTCTTAGTGGTAAACGTGAACATTTCCATCGATAAGCAGCATTGCTCTAAAGATGCTTTACCTTCCATCCGCTTGATTCGAATGGCTCGATTGAGCTTTTGTAGCGAGCGCATCCCACCCCTCCTGCAACTGTTCTGTCGTATTTTTGAATCCAAGGAAACCAACTAAACGCTTCTGCCACCAAGCTAAAGACAATAATGCCAAACCTAAGGACGCAATAAATACGCCCACGGCAACATATACGTTAGCGGTCAGCTGATAAGCCACCACACCAGAAGCAAGGCACAAACTGAACACGAACAATACCGACAATAAGGTAAAAACAATGGTGCATAGCAAAATCTGTCGCGCTGCGGACGCATTAATCTTCACCTCCAAGAGGAACAAATCCAACGTTGAACCCGACCACGCTTTCAGCGATTGAGTCAATCGGTCCAGTTGTGAAAGAATACTGCTCAAACCATTGATGGTTTGTTGGATATCCTGCTCTTCTGCCCCACTTGGGGCTCGACCGCTGTCTGCTGCGGCCGAGCCCGGTTGCTGGTTGGTGACTTGTCCGGAATTATTCATTGGAACCCTCGCCTTCTGTTATGTGGCTTAATCCGTTGGACCGTGATTATTTGATCAGCTTCGAAACCGCCCAACCCGCAAGGAAGGCACAACCAATGCTCAGCAATGGACGCTCCTTGATAACGTTCTCTGCCGACTTGGTCGCCTGCTGAACGTGTTCCGCGCCCACATCAAATTTCTCTTTAGCTTGGTCTTTCATTGCGCCGACGGCTTCCGTCGTGGCTTGCTCCGCCAAGTGATATGCTTCTTCTAACTGCTCTTGAGGTTTTACTGTGCTTTCTTTTGTTGTAGCCATAACTAGCCTCCGTTGATGAGTTGAGTAGTAAATCAAGTGAAACAACTTTTGAACTCACTTACTCACTACAAAGCCATATCCGTGCCAAAATTATAAGTACATGTTTTTAATTGGTTTTTGTTTTATTTCACGACAAATGCTTATCTGTACGTGTAATTCTTTCCAGACTTCCCCAGCATTCTTGTAATTTTTTCTTAGCGCCTTGTCTGCAACCCTCCAATTCTTGCGCAATAAACTCATAACCAATTGATTAATAGAAAAATAACATTCCTTGGCATACAACCTGCAACTAAAGATGAAACATCGGTGTTTGTTCCCCATACGTTCAAACACTCCCATCACCAACCAAATCAGGAGTGAGATATGAAAAATGAAAATATCGCCTCAATCATTGAGCTTATCGAGAGCGGAAATGACATTTACAACAAGGCCATTGAGAACATTGACAACACTTCTTTGAATAATGTGTTGGTAGAACTGCTTAGAGTACGTGAGCGAGCGGTGCTTGAGCTTACTCCCTACACATTGGCAAATAACCAGGAAGACTCTGCCGACGACACTCCGGTTTCCTACACCATTAAAGCGCGTGAAGTGTACAGCGATGTGATGAAGGAGGTGTCTTCTGACAAAGAGTCCATGTATTTGGAACAGCTCGAAGGTGTTGAAAGCAAGGTGCTCAAAGAGATCGAAAACCTAATTACTAGCCACCCAGAGCAAGCGGATAATTCGGTTCTACTGAAAGTTCGCAGTGATATCAAAAGCTGTAAAGAAAAGCTCAGCAGCATCAGCCTTATCAGCTGATCCTTAGTGGTCGCCTTTGCAATCAAGCGCTGGCAGAGAAAATGGCCAACTCGTTTTGGCCATTTCTGATAAGACCACTGGCACCTCAATACAACCAAAACTAGAAAACGCTAAACCGAGTAATCAACACGGTAGTCATAAATAAAGAGGTCAGTATGACATTGGATAATAATCGAGTAAGGGAGCTACTCGTAAAAATGACACACCATCGCCAAACGTGTTTGCCTCTCGTTAATCCGCAATCGCATATGACACTCGCAAGAGCGGCGTATCGATTCGTTAAAATAGAAAAAGTGATGATCAAAAAGATGGCGAAGTTGTTCTTCGACCAAGATGGTGAACAATTCATTGCGGAAAATGCCACCGAATACGGCGTTGCCGAACTAGGTAATTACAAAGAAATGCATTTCATGAACAAGTTGTTGTTAGATGATTTAAAAGCGCTACTCAGAGCCATTGACGACACCAACTTAACGGCGCTTGTTTCTTACTGGTTAGCTGCTTTACAAGTCGAAAACGATGAAATTGAAAAGCACTTACCCCAGGGTGAGTAGTCATACTCACCCCCTTCTTCCTTTCACTTCGAGAACGATAAATAGACGCTCTCTCAGATACAAAAAATGCCGATATAAAAAAGCCGCTGCACCTACGCAGCGACCTTATTGGTTCCCTCAAAACTACGACTAAACCGGTAAACAAAGGTACGCTATAAAGCACTAGGCAAATGGCGCATTATCCACTGCTTATCTGTTTTAAAGCTAAGCCGATTTACTTCTCCCGCTTGGGACAAATACATTCAACGATTTTGGACGAAGCTTAATCGCTAATTGCTCATCAGAATAAAGCTCACCATCAATCACATACTCAATCGGTTTGTTCGCAGAAATAGTGACATTCTGAGCCGTCGCGTATTGAAAATGAGTCGATTCCTCCTGCGCACCTACGCTGGTTAATGTCAGATCAGACAATGCGATGAGGCGTCCACCTAAAGATTCGGTGTTATCTAAATACGTGATATGCAGCTTGCCATCGTCAGGCTGCGGAGCACCACCACCTTGCGCGAGCAACGTACTAAAAGGAGCGATGTTCGCAACGACAAAGCTATGAACTTCTAGCGTTTGTGATCCATTTTCGCGGTTTTCATCTTCAAATGGCGCATCCATCGCAACAGTCAACGTCTGCATCTCTTCCGCCACCACCGCGTTAAAAAAGCCCGTTAAGTAGGCCAATTGTCCAAAGGTGTTTTTCTCTTCTCGCTGCGCATGCTCGATCATTTTCTGCTCTAGGCCAATACCTAGGACTAACAATATAAGCCTCTGATTACACTCCGCCGTATCAATACGTTGACAGTGACCTGCTAGCAATGCTTCACACGCTTTTTCGACTGGTGAGAATTTTGCGCCAACTCCATAGAGCACATGACATAACGCATTGGCGGTTCCGAGCGGAACAATACCGAGTTTGATATCAGTACCTACCAGCTGGCTCGCCACTTCCGTCACTGTGCCATCGCCACCCGCTACGATAATTTGCTTAGCCCCACTTTCTTTTGCCTGCAGCGTGAGCTGCTCGGCGCTGAGGTCTGTCGTCGTTTGATGAATACTCAAACGATATTTTTTGGTTAGCTCACGAATCAAGTGCTGTTCGTTTTCCTCCCATTTGCCGCCACCTGCAACAGGGTTAACTACCATCCAAGTGGACTGATCCAGACCCAGTACGCCTTTTTCACTTATCGCTCGTAACGTTTTGATCTGCAATTTATTCAATCTCGCGGTACTGCGCACGTCATTGATTTTTTTCATCACAGACTCAACCGTCAGCGACGGATCTTTGCTCAGTAGATACGCCGCAACAACAAACACCGAACGACCGCGCCCTAACGCACAATGCACAACCACAGCTCGCGAGCACGAGATTTGCGTATCAATCCAGTTAATCGCATGACGCAAGCGCTCCAACGTTGGGGCTTTGTGGTCAAGTACCGGAATCGAAAGGTAATGAAACTGCTTGTCGGTCATCGCACTTTCAAGCCCAGCAAATTCTGCGGTGACATCGACAATACAAGAGATGTCATTGGATTCGAGAAAATCTAAGTCACTCTGAAATAGCCGACGGGAGAGGTATAAATTATCGCTGACTTTTTGGATTGGAGGCACAGTATCGCGCCGTCTTTCCCAGGCATTATATGCTCTAGCGCCCAGTAAAAAGGGGATGAATGCCCAGCGGATCCACCTGACAATCTTGCCGTCTTGGTTTTTTCTAAAAATGGAGGGAATGTCGAAAACGTAGGCTACGCTGACTAATGCTAAAGAAAGAGATACCCACAAGAACAACAGGCTAACCATGATTTGGGGAATATAAATAGCGGCCAATAAACTGATCAGAGCGCCAAGAATATAATATTTGATGATAAACATTCGCTCTCCTTGCCTTCAGCGAGTGCGCTTTTTTAGTGAAAGTGAGAATAAGCTGGTTTTAGTTTAGGCTAATTAGCTTGGTAAACGCTTTGATTGGGCCCCTTCCCGTGCCGAAATGGCACGAAAAGGACCAATACTCCACCTAGCTAGCCATTTCATCGACGTAGCTATCCGCTAGTTTCATTTTCTGCTGATCGGTCATCACCTTACCGGCCAATTGGAAAAAACGCTGCTCTTCTTCTTCGAGGTGGTGCAATACTTTGTGACGCAAAGTTTTCATGAGGTTGAGCCATGCTGGCGAGCTCATGTCGGTTGCATCAAGCTGTGCAATCACTTTATCAATCTCGTGGTGCTCTGCGATGCCATGACGAGTAAGATCGATGGTTTTATCGCTCTCGATTAAAGGCGCGTAGAAAAAGCGCTCTTCTGCGGCGGCGTGCTGTTCGAGTTCATCCTTAAGATTGTGGTAAAACTCTTCGCGTGCAGGGGAATCTCCAGACGTTTCCATCAGAGCATCGAGTAAAAGGCGTTGCTTTTCATGACTCTCTTTTAGTACATCAAATATGTTTTTCATCTTTGACTCCTCATCTGATTGTAAACAATTGGGATAAAAGGAAGGGCGGTGATTGACCGCCCTTCTCTTACATTGCTGTGAACAAAAAGCTGACCTGACTCAACTAACAATCTTGGTCTTCTGCGTTCAAGTTCTCTTTAATATTTTCACACTCATCTTCAATCGCGTTTTGAGTTTCTTCGGCGGCTTCATCTATCTTCTTGCCTGCCTGTTCCATTGGCCCTTCTTCACTACAAGCAGCCAGTGCGAACACCAAACCAAATACTGCGGCGATACGGTAAATTAATGACGTAAGTCGCATGAAATCTCCTATCTATTTACGTTTTTTCTTCCTAGCAGAACAATCACTATTGATACAATTAATGACAATAGGAATAGGTAAAATATCACTTGCGCGATAGAGGCCGCCGCCCCTGCAATACCAGTAAAACCTAGTAGTGCAGAAACCAGTGCCAAAGCCAGAAAAATAAACATCCAACGAACCATAGTGTTACCTCCTAATAAAATTGGGTTAGGTCACTCGGCTCGTTATTATTGAACCACTTCTAGCTTATCAATCACCTTATTTACATCATTGGTATTATTTGCAATTGAAAGTGCAAGATCATGCTCCGCATCTGAATTAACCTTACCTGCCAACGTTACCGTTTTACGTTCCGTCGTTACATCAATGTCCGTACCACTTACATTGGTATCCATCAGTAGGCGAGTTTTAACTATAGTCGTGATTTTAGAGTCGGTCAGTGTGGCTAATGCCTCTGAATCGGTTTCTTTCTTACCTTCATTCACTACTGACAATTCGTTGTTTACTTTTTTCACACCATCAAGACCTGTTACAAGCTCTTCGGCAAGCGATTTTTCAAGGTCATTGTTTACCGAACCAGAAAGGGTAACTACCTGATTTTCAACATCGGTGTTGATATCAAAAGAGTTAAGGTTACTGTTTAGCAGCAGCGTAGTTTCGGCTTTACCATCTAGCCAAGCGTCCATGGATTCTTTTTCCCATTTATCACTCGCTAAGACTGCTGTAGATGAAGTAGCAAGAACTGACGTAAGTACAATTTTAGCTGCGATGTTATTCATGGTAATTCTCCTTTATTGACGTTGTATTTCCATAGGAGCAAACCATGTGCCAAGTTTTTAACCAATTGTTTTTAAAGGAATAATAAAAACAAGAGATAAAAATAAGACAAACAAGAAAATATAAGCATGAATTATTTACACAGAAGAAATGTAATTTTTAATCGTTAATAATTTCGCAATCAATTACATAATACGCCAATAAAAGATGAGACATTATTTCTTCAACTTCACTTAATCGCAGAATTATTATTTAAACGTGAGATACCCGAATAAAGAAGCAATATTTATCAGAATTATTACTGATATATACCAAGATAGGTTCAACAACATTAAAATAGCCTACAGACCCTTAAATCTCTGCTGACAATATTTTGTCTTGTGCACTTAGAATAATCCACGTACATTGTTTCTGTCATAGTAAAGAGGACATTTCTATGTCGTTGCCAAGCCTGTTTCTACGAATACAAGACCCGACACTTAAAGATGCTATTGCCTCTTGCCAGGAACTGAACAAATTTCGTCTGCATAATACCGATGCCGCAGATGGTTGGATTGAAGATTTCCTACAACTCAAACCGGAAGTTGCGATTGTTGAAGTCGCCCACTTTACTAGCACAGATTACCAGCGCCTTTCTAATATCGAAGACATCTACGATATGGACTTGATCATCATTAGCTCTGGTGCTCCAAACGAAAATTTGGATAAGCTAATGAACTTAGGTGCAATTTTTCACTACAGAAAACCCGTAGATATTGCCATTTTGACGGACACCCTAAGCGAAGTCAGCCAGTACTATCAGCAAAAACAAGATCAAGGACGTAAAGTGTCCACTAGCGATCTCGACCAATTTGGCCTTTTGGTGGGGTCCTCATCGCCAATGCATCAGCTCTATCGCATGATTCGACGCGTCGCAAAAACAGAAGCCAACGTCCTCATTGTCGGTGAAAGCGGCTCGGGTAAAGAGTTAGTCGCACAGACCATTCATTTAGCTAGCGATCGCAAGCAACAACCCTTTATCGCGATTAACTGTGGTGCGATTAGCCCAGAGTTGGTCGATAGTGAACTGTTTGGCCATGAAAAAGGCGCCTTTACCGGAGCGAATAAAACTCACCAAGGTGTATTTAAACAGGCAGAAGGCGGCACGCTGTTTTTAGATGAAATCACCGAGATGCCTATCGAGCATCAAGTGAAGCTATTGCGTGTGTTGGAAACCGGAGAGTATCGCCCAGTAGGTAGTAATACGGTGCATATCGCCAACACTCGCATCATTGCCGCCACCAACCGTGATCCTAAAGTCGCCATTGAAGAGCAGTTCCTGCGTGAAGATCTGTTTTTCCGTTTATCGCACTTCCCATTAACGATACCGCCACTGCGAGATCGAGGCGGTGACATCGTCGGTCTGGCTAAACACTTTATCGCGCACCGCAACGCAAATGAGGCTAAAACCAAAACCATTCTTGATTCTGCCATCCAAAAAATCGCTGCACACGATTGGCCGGGTAATGTCCGTGAGCTCAAACACACGATCGAGCGTGCATTTATTTTGGCTGACGACACCATCCGAGATGAACACCTGATCTTCGACACACCACCATTGGAAACTGGCACCAGCATCGAAGACCTTGTTCCGGCTGGCGTTTCGCTAGAAGAGCTAGAAAAAGCCGCCATTCTCAATACGCTTGAAGAGAATCAAGGCAATAAAACGGAATCTGCGCAAGAGTTAGGCATTAGCGTGAAAACGCTCTACAACAAACTCGAAAAGTATCAAGACGAGTAACTCGCTGTGGGAATACAATGAGAATACAAAAAGAGCACGGAATACGATTCAGTGCTCTTTTTTATCTTATCTTTTATGCGGATGTGTAGCGTTTGATTACACCCACTGACCTGCGACAAAGCCGCTCGACCAGCACCACTGAAAATTGTAGCCCCCTAACCAGCCAGTCACATCCATCACTTCGCCAATGAAGTACAGCCCTTTGATGTCTTTGCATTCCATGGTTTTCGAAGACAAGTGATCGGTATCCACACCGCCTAGTGTCACTTCCGCGGTTCGGTAGCCTTCAGTGCCATTCGGGGCGATATCCCAATGATCTAAACGATCCACAATCGCCGCAAGCTCCTTGTGATTGAACTGCTTTAGCGGTTTATCGACCAGCTCTTTACGTTCAATCAAGACTTCAACCAAGCGCTTTGGTAGCACTTTAGCGAGCGTATTTTTGAGCGACTGATTCGGATGCTTTTCACGGCTGCGTTCTAATAACTCGGCAACATCATCGTTTGGCACCAGATTAATCGACACCTTTTGCCCCGCTCGCCAGAATGATGAAATCTGTAAAACGGCTGGGCCAGATAAACCACGATGTGTGAACAACAGGGCTTCTTTGAACATCGTGCCATCTTCAGCTGTAATTTCCGCAGGTACCGCGATACCAGATAACTCCGCAAAGTCTTCTTTGTCTTCTTTATGCAACGTAAATGGCACCAGCCCTGCCGTGGTTGGGATAACTCGAAGACCAAATTGTTCCGCGACTTTATAACCAAATGGTGTCGCCCCCAGTTTTGGCATCGACAAGCCACCGGTTGCGATAACTAAAGACTCACACTCAACTGGCTCGGTACCCGCGTGCAGACGAAAACCTTCATCGATTTTCTCAATTGAGTGAACATCGCATTGGTAACGCTGCTCGATATTCGGCATGTCACATTCAGCCAGCAGCATCTTCACGATGTCTTTCGCCGTAAACGCATCGACACAAAACAGCTGACCGTGATCGCGCTCTTCAAATTCAATACTATGCTTACACACCATCGAGATAAAATCCCAGTTAGTGTATTGGGAAAGCGCAGACTTAACGAAATGCGGGTTTTGGCATAGGTAGTTGCTGGCTGAAACATCGTAGTTAGTGAAGTTACAACGGCCACCGCCTGAGATAAGGATTTTACGTCCTGGCTTTTTAGCATGATCGAGCACCAAAACACGACGGCCTCGCTTGCCGGCTTCTGCAGCACACATCAAACCCGCTGCGCCTGCGCCAATTACAACAACATCAAATTTCTTACTCATCGGTAGCTCTTAGACTGATTGGGATCGAATCGAAATAAAAAAGGATGTGCACATTGCACATCCTTGCTTTCTAGGCGCGACATTCTACCGACAAATCTCGAAGGGGAAAAGCGCTTAAACGGTAAGCGCTATGCATGCCCGTACAATCTTAGGAGATTAACTCGCTAGATTATTGATTCTTTAAAGAATGAAGGCCGCGAGTAGGGTAACACCGAGCAAAGCGGTCGATAAAACAAATAGCTCACGCACCCTTTCGCACTTACCAGTAAAAATCTCATCGTGGTGATGGTGATATTCTTTACTTTTGATGTAGTGGAACAAACGCACCTGTTTGGTGACATTTCCATGGGTGGTAAAAAAGCCATTGCCATCAACTTGCTGATATAACAACGGATGCGCTTCACGCATGATGTAAATTAGAGAACGAAGAGCGGTGAGATACCGGATCATGTTGACTCCAGTTACCACCATTAGCGCAAATAAGATTGTGTCTCCACTGATCATCTTTTCCTCCCTACATCTTCAACAATGCTCAAGAGAAAAAGACGATCAATGCTTCGTCTTTACCCGCTACTTATAGCGTCAAAAAACGCGTTTACGCAGCTGGAGCATCCATGATTGAAGATGAACCTTCTTTCGCCATTTGTGCTAGATCTTTGTCGATGAAGAACAATGCTTTACCATCTTCACCTACCAATTCGATCTTATCTAAAATCCCTTTAAACAACTTCTCTTCTTCGTGCTGTTCAGACACGTACCACTGTAGGAAGTTAAACGTTGAGTAGTCTTGGCTAGTAAATGCAACATGTGCCAATTTATTGATTTTTTCCGTGATCATTTGCTCATGTTCGAAGGTCTCGCGGAAAACATCACCTAAGCTAGCAAAATCATGCTTTGGTGCATCAATAGCGCCCAAAATTGGCATTGAGCCAGTTTCACTTACGTAGGTGAATAGGCGTTGCATGTGCTCCATTTCTTCTACGGCGTGAGCGCGTAAAAATTCAGCCGCACCTTCAAAACCTTTGTCTTCACACCAAGCACTCATTTGTAAGTATAGATTGGATGAGAAAAATTCTAGGTTAATTTGCTCATTCAATTGTTCGACCATAGTTTGAGACAGCATGTTAACTCCTATTAATGTGCATGCAATATACCCAAGTAACCTCGAGATAAACGACGCCGCGAGATTGACTTGCTCTACATCCAGAGGCAAGGTTTTACTTGAACTATAGTCAGTAACGGAGCGCTGAACTCCGCATCTCAAAGTCACTTGGGTATAACGCCACTATAACATGATTACTGAGACAAGACTTTGTACCTACGACACTGATATGAGATCACTTCAGCAAATTTTTTTGGGGGTTAGTGCTAATCTAAAACTATGACCTTACAAGGAGATAGCAATATGAGTTACAAACACATACTTGTGGCAGTCGACCTGTCAGACGACAGTAAAGTGTTGATTAAAAAAGCCGTATCACTGGCTAAACCTCTGGATGCGAAAGTCTCTTTTATTCACATCGACGTGAACTACGCAGAGCTCTACACCGGGCTTATCGACATCAATATGGCAGAAGCGCAACATCAAGCAATGGAAGCGTCGCGCACACAATTGGCGAATTTCGCAGAATATGCGCAATACCCAATAGCCCATACGTTGGTCGGTAGTGGCGATTTGAGTAATGAGCTGTGCGATACCATTCAAGATTACAGTATCGACTTGGTGGTTTGTGGTCATCACCAAGATTTCTGGAGCAAGATTCTGTCTTCGACTCGACAACTGATTAACTGCTCTCCAGTCGATATGCTGGTCGTACCGCTAAAAGACTGATTGGCGCGACGTTAAAACTTGGTTAGACTGCGGGCACATTTGTTGTTGATAAAGATTCTCATCCATGGCTTATCTATCCGCAGTTACCCTACTTTGGGCATTCTCATTTAGCCTGATCGGCGTTTACCTCGCTGGTCAGGTTGATTCTTGGTTCTCGGTGTTCATGCGCGTGGCACTGGCGAGTCTGGTTTTCATTCCCTTTTTAAAATTCCGCGGCGTTAGCAAATCCTTAATCGCGAAACTGATGACGGTCGGTGGCTTTCAGCTCGGTCTGATGTACTGCTTCTACTACCAATCTTTTTTGCTCCTTTCCGTGCCAGAAGTATTGCTGTTCACCGTATTCACGCCCATTTACGTCACGCTGATCTATGACTTCTTGAAAGGTCGCTTTTCACCTTGGTATTTGGTTACCGCGGCAATTGCTGTATTTGGCGCAGCCTGGATTAAGTTTGCAGGCATTAATGAAGACTTCCTGCTGGGCTTTTTGGTCGTACAAGGAGCAAACCTCTGTTTTGCCATTGGTCAGGTAGGCTACAAATACATCATGGAAAGTGAACCGGTTGATTTGCCACAACACACCGTGTTTGGTTACTTCTACTTAGGTGCGCTTTGTGTAGCAACCGTGGCTTTCGCTCTGATGGGCAACCTCGACAAACTACCCACCACCGCAACGCAATGGGGCATTCTGACGTACCTTGGTTTAATTGCTTCCGGTTTTGGTTACTTCGCGTGGAACAAAGGCGCAACCATGGTGAACGCAGGAGCACTTGCAGTAATGAACAACGCATTGGTTCCGGCGGGTTTGATTGTGAACATTGTGATTTGGAACCGCGATGTTGATGTCATGCGACTCGCCATTGGCGGTGCGATCATCATGCTATCGCTATGGATTAACGAAACCTGGGTGAAAAAGCGCGTCGAAATGAGCTACGCCAAGAAGTAAAGCGACCACTCCCAACACACATACCGACAATAAAAAACGCTCTCCAACTGGAGAGCGTTTTTTTGGATTAGATTAATGCACTTTCATTTGCGAACTTGCGCTCATCAACGCCTTAGGTGGCGTTGATAGCAACACCTCTAGCTTGGCATTGCGCGCTTCAAGCTTGCGCTGACGCTTAAGTAACTTTTGTTGTTTTTTCGCTACTTTTAACAACTTCTTCTGCTGCTTATAATGCTTTTTCAGTGCTTTTTTCGCTTTCTTAAGCGATTTTTTATCCGCTAAATCAAACCATACTGGTACGTCGGTTCTTACTGGATCCAGGGATTTTTCGGCTTGCTTTTTCTCTTTTACGCGCTCAACAACACGCTTCACAATCGCTGCTTTTTCGTTGCTTTGTTTTGTTGTCATAGGAATCGGTTGTACTGGCAGCGCTTCAGCCAATAAGCCACATGATTGTTGCTCGTTCAATGGCTTGTCTTGGCATTTTTGCGGCGGAATAGCGGCTGGCTTACACAGGGTATCTTTGGCCGCTGAAGAGCGTGCGCAAGAGCGACAAACAAACTTTGGTGCGACAACTAAACGATGGATGTCGCCAAGCTCCGCCGCGATCTGTTTACGACTCATTTTACATAAGCGTTTAGCCATTCTACTACTCCAGCTTCCCAATTATCGACCGCATCACAATAAGTGAAATAATAATAATTCTTAGTTAGATATACAGTCAGGGAGGAGAATTAGCAAGAGAAAACTATCAGTAACGATTCAGAAAGAGAGTCTTGATCACAGCACGATACACCGTACTGTGACAAGAAAAGTTGAGCGGTCAGGAAGTTATGCCATTGAGGCTTTAACATAGACATCAAAGCGATTTTTTTGGTTTCAATCGCCATAGTCGGCTTTTGCTCGTTCAGCCAGTTTGCATAGTCTGGGCGCTTCACCACCACGCGTTTTGTGGCTAACGCCATGGCAGGATCTAGCAAACCATCGGCGTCCAAATCGGCGCCAACCAACGATTGGAAAACGCGCATCTCTTTTTTACGAGCGCCGATTTCTTCTTGTTTTCTGGGTGCGGATACATAGGGTCGAGATACACCACATCTGGCTGAACAAAGTCTTCATCTTGTGCCAGCTGTTCCAATGCATCATGACTGGAGGCATGGATCAGCGACATACGCTCTGATACCCAAGTTCCAATTTCAGGGTCTTGTTTCGCACGCGCTAAGCCGTCATCCAGCAACGCTGCGACTACCGGGTGTCGCTCCACCATCTGTACCTTACAGCCGAGCGAGGCCAAAACGAACGCATCACGTCCCAGCCCCGCCGTGCCGTCTAGAACGGTTGGCGTTGCCCCTTTGTTCAAACCTGCGGCTTTTGCGATGGCTTGGCCCTTACCACCACCAAATTTTCGGCGATGTCCCACTGCGCCACCAATTAAATCGACAAAAATAGCGCCCAACTTTGGCTCATCCACTTTACGCAGCTCTAAACGCTCGGTGGTCAGCACCAAAGCAAAATCGCTCTCGTCAGTGTGAGAAAGCTGCCAGCGCGCAGCCAGTTCATCCAGATGAGGTTGTTGAGACGGGTCTTCACAGATCAATTGCAGTTGCAAAAGGAGGCTCCAATAAAAAATCGCGGTAACTGGCGCTGAGTGTATACCTAAGTTACCTCTCAATGCTAGGTTGAGCTTGATATGACAAGACTACTCAGCCGTCAGTCGCTCAACTAACTCAGAAAGCGGTTGAGGATGCCCAATACCGTAGCCTTGGCCATAATCCACACCAAGATCGATCAAATGCTGCATGACTTGTTCGTTTTCGACAAACTCCGCCACCGTCACTTTGCCTAGCTGTTTTGCCAGATCATTGATCGAGCGAACCATTACACGGTCCATTTCATTTACGTTGATATCTCGCACGAAAAGGCCATCAATTTTCACGATATCAACGGGAAGTTTCTTTAAGTAACCAAATGAAGACAAGCCCGAGCCGAAATCATCCAATGCAATCATACAACCCAACGCTTTGAGCTTGGTGAAGAGCTCAATGGCTTGCTCAAGATTACTCATCGCTGCTGTCTCGGTGATTTCTAGACAGATTTTTTCACACGGCATGGACGAACGTTCCAGTCGTTCCAATAAGAAATCGATAAACTCTTGATTCCCCATAGATTGACCTGAAAGGTTTATCGAACAACGACCGAGTTTTTCAACCACCTCCGGGCGTTGCTCAAACCATTCTAGCGTTTGAGTAATGACCTGTTTATCAATCCAATGCGCAATGTTGTAGCGCTCGGAGGCAGGAATAAACAATGCAGGAGAAACATAATCACCATATCCATTGCGAATGCGCACTAAAATCTCAAAATACATCTGAGCATCGTGCTTTTGTAAGCTTTTGATCGGTTGAGCAAATAACTCTAAACGCTGATTCGACAATGCCTCATGCACCAGATTGACGCTCTGCATTTCCATCTGGCGACGTTGTAGCTCTTCGTTATCTAAGCTGAACAGATTGTAGCGGTTACGGCCTTGCTCCTTGGCGGCATGACACGCAGAGTCTGCTTGAGCGTGCACCATTTGCGGCGTCTCTGCCGTATGGTCGATGATACGAATACCAATAGAACAACTGATGAACAAGCGTGTATCTTCCCAAATAAAGAGATGCTCACTCAACGTCGAGATGATCAGTTTAGCGATATTAATGGCGCCGTATTCGTCGCAATCTTTGAGTAGTACCGCAAACTCATCGCCTCCCATTCGAGCCAAGATGGAATTGTATGGCAGCACTTCCTCTAACATGCTGGCGCAAAATTGAATCGCCGCGTCACCCGCATCATGCCCAACCGTATCATTGAGGACTTTTAGCTGATCTAAGTCGAGGTACAGCATCGCGTGGACGCGACGATGGCTGTCCACCTCACGCAGTGCGGTCTTGAGCTCTAGTTCAAAGTGGTTTCGGTTATAAGTCCCTGTCAGTAAGTCATAGCGCGCTTGATATTCCAGTTTCTCGGAAAGCTGTTTGGTTTCTGTAATATCTTCACCCACAATCAACAGCTGATCAGATTCACTCAGTGGACGAATGTTCTCACGTACCCAAACACGATGACCATTTGCATGGCGATACTCGACTTCACGTCGCCAGACCCCATGCACCTGTTGATTGGGTTGCAATAGCACTTGGCGAGGAAACAGTACCTTGTCATCAAAATAAAACTCCCTCAGGCGGTGTCCGAGCATGTCCATCGGTTTGTAGCCAAGGAGTAGCTGAGCAAATCGATTCACTTCTTGAATGCGGTTATTGCTGTCGAGTGTCACCATCATGACAGGCTGTTGCTCATAATAGTTACGCAGGGTTGATTCGCGTTGATAGAGCTTATCTTCCATCAACTTACGACTAGTGATATCGCGCGCTTCAAACAAGTATTGCTTTTGATTTCCTACTTGCTGAGAAAAAGGCTTGAGTGAAATTTCCAACACCAATGTACCGTGCTCTTTACTCCAAATTTCAGCCTCAAACGTCGACACTTGATGGTGAGGCACGTGGAAATACGCCTCAAGCAACGCTTGTGCTTTCTCACTCCAATTGGGATGAAACCAAAGTGGTCGGTCTAAGCGCAGCCCTTGGTGATACAGCAAAGATTGCAGGTGATCGTTGCCCGATTTAAGTACACCGTTGGCATCCAAAATGCCCATATACTGCATGCTCTGATCAAAAATCGACTCTAAGATGGCTTGGCTTTCTCGCGCGGCACTCTCGCTGCGACGCATCCGCTGTAAATAGTAACCCATCAACAAAATGACCACCGACATCACCACAAACAGGCTACCAAACAAGCGAATTTCTTTGGCAAAACGCTCAGAAAACTTCATCGGTTTATTAAAAAATACCGCAGAGACCTCTTGCTCAGCACCCAGCCCCCAGCGCACTACAGCTTGATAATCGAGCTTGATTTCAGAATCACTTTTCTTCACGGCTGGCAGAGCTTGGTCAGGGTTATCCAACACAAACTCAAGTATCTCAGCACTCTCAATGCCATGCCGATAACCACTTTGGATCACGCCACCAACCGCACCGTGCCCTAAGCCAATGTCGTGCACCATAAACAGCGGCGCATTTGAGGCTCTGTTGACGCCAATCCAGTCACGTTCACTGCCAACCACACCCTGTTTATCTCGGTAATAAGTCCAAAACAGGACGACTTTATCTTTATTCAGCTTCGCTACTTGTTGCTTTAAGTCAATGATACTATCAGGAATAACTTGCACGATTTTGTCGCGATATTGCGGATGTTCATGTACAAAATCGTCGATTTGATAGCGTAATACCTCTCCCGTTACGGAATGGTCACTGACAATAAGAATTTGGGTGTAATCAGGGTGTAGTCGCTCTATGAGGGCTAAATTTGCCTCCAAATCGACATCTTCTGTTACTCCTGTTGCGTTCAGAGATTGGTGCAAAGAAGGATGATAATTGTTGATGCCGTTAAATATAACCGGGGTGTCTTTGATGATTGGCGCCAAACGCTGCATCAGTTCAAGCGCGTTGTTATCACTCACTAAAATGGCATCGAATCGTTCTTTGCTTAATTTCGTACGATATAAGGATTCAAGCTGAGCGAAAAACTGCTCACTCTGGTTACGTTTCGAGTCTAAATAGAGCACACGCATATCCAGCGATCGATCACCCAATTGCTGCTCGATACCTCGCTGTATGGAATCCGTCCAGAAAAAACCTTGATGATAGGAGTGCACGACCAAAACTTTCGGATCTGAGGCCGCGGCAAACGCGCTCCAACATAGCGCGACAATAACCAGAAAACGCTGCACATTATCTCCATAGCTCGGAGTTAACCCGCAGTTACTCCTGCCAAACCTTGTGAATCCTATCCGCTATGAGTATAAAAGGGAGGTAAAACTCTATCCCTAACGGAAATAATAGTATGAATGCGAGCCTGCCGAAACTCGACGACCTTGACCGCGCAATATTAAAAACACTGATGGCTGACGCCAGAACGCCCTACGCAGAAATGGCAAAGCAGTTCGATGTCAGCCCTGCCACTATCCATGTGCGTATTGAGAAGATGAAATCGGCTGACATCATCGAAGGAACGGAGGTGATCGTAAATACCAAAAAGCTCGGCTACGATGTGTGCTGCTTCATTGGTATTAACCTAAACGCAGCTCGCGATTACCATTCCGCGCTAGAAAAACTCAACGCGCTCGACGAAGTCGTTGAAGCTTACTACACCACGGGCGCGTATAACATATTCGTCAAATTGATGTGCAAATCGATTGAAGAACTGCAATTTGTGCTGATTGATAAGCTGCAAGCCATTGATGAGGTTCAGTCTACGGAAACATTGATATCGCTGCAGAACCCAATTAACCGCAGTGTGAATCCGTGAATTTTTTATAAAAAATGGACAAAAAAGGCCAACCGAATGGTTGGCCCTAGTATTTTTGAAAAGACAGCGTGCGCTTACGCTGCAATACCAGAATGGCGCAATAGCGCATCAATTTGTGGTTCACGACCACGGAAGCGCTTAAACAGCTCCATTGGCTCTTCACTGCCACCCATTTCTAGGATGTTATTCAGGAAGCTTTGACCCGTTTCTTTGTTGAAGATGCCTTCTTCTTCAAAGCGAGAATACGCGTCTGACGACAGCACTTCAGCCCACAGATAGCTGTAGTAACCCGCGCTGTAACCACCAGCGAAGATGTGACCAAAGCTGTGCGAGAAGCGCGCCCACTCAACAGCTGGAACCACCGCGACTTTCTCTTTCACTTTCGCCAGCGTTTCTAAAACGCGTGCACCCACTTCTGGGTCGTATTCGGTGTGCAGAGTAAAGTCGAACAAACCGAATTCTAGCTGACGCAAAATACCCATCGCCGACTGGAAGTTTTTCGCCGCGAGCATCTTATCTAGCATCGCTTTTGGCAACGGCTCGCCTGTCTCATAGTGACCAGAAATGAACGCCAGTGCGTCTTCTTCCCAACACCAGTTTTCCAGGAACTGACTTGGCAATTCAACCGCATCCCAAGGTACGCCATTAATGCCTGATACCGCGCCAGTTTCTACTTGCGTCAGCATGTGGTGGATTCCATGACCAAACTCATGGAATAGCGTCACAACTTCATCGTGCGTGAACAGTGCTGGCTTGTCGCCCACTGGACGGTTGAAGTTACACGTTAGGTACGCCACCGGCGTTTGCAGTTCACCAGAGAGCGTAATACGACGACCACGACAGTCATCCATCCACGCACCACCACGTTTGTGCTCACGTGCGTAGAGATCTAAGTAGAAACTGCCACGCAGTGCGCCTTCAGCGTCAAAGATATCGAAGAAACGCACAGATTCGTGCCAAGTGTCCACGCCTTCTCGCTCAGTAACTGTCATGCCAAACACGCGGTTTAGCACTTCAAACAGACCACTGACAACCTTTGACTCTGGGAAGTACGGGCGCAGTTCTTCATCCGAGATTTGGAACAGGTGCTGCTTTTGTTTCTCGCTGTAGTAAGCGATATCCCACACATTCAATTCTTCAACGCCAAACTCACTTTTCGCAAACTGACGCAACTCTTCGACTTCACGTTCACCTTGCGGTTTCGCACGTGTCGCTAGGTCATTCAAGAAGCCCAACACTTGATCTGGCGTTTCGGCCATTTTCGTTGCTAACGATTTCTCGCTGTAAGTATTGAAACCCAACATGCGTGAAATTTCGTGACGCAGTCTCAGTTGCTCAGTAATGATTTCTGAGTTGTCCCACTTACCAGCATTTGGACCGCGATCAGAGGCGCGCGTCACGTATGCTTCGTACACTTCTTTGCGCAACTCTTGGTTGTCGCAGTACGTCATGACAGGTAGGTAAGATGGGATATCCAGCGTAATGAGGTAGCCATCGAGCTCTTTTGCTTCTGCAGCGGCTTTCGCTGCTGCCAACGCCGATTCTGGCATGCCAGCAAGGTCTTTCTCATCCGTGATGTGCTTGGTCCAACCCATGGTGGCATCCAGTACATTGTTAGAGAATTTAGAGCTGAGCTCAGACATGCGCTTGCTGATTTCGCCGTAACGGTGCTGCTCATCGGATGGTAAACCAATACCCGATAACTCAAAGTCTCGTAGCGCATCGGTGATGGTTTTTTGTTGAGCGCGAGTCAGCGTTGCGAATGCATCACTGGCTTTAATCGCTTTGTACGCTTCGTACAGGCCTTTGTGCTGACCAACCCAAGTGCCGTACTCTGACAAAATTGGCAAACAACTTTCGTACGCTTCACGCAGATCTTCGCTGTTCACCACGGAGTTCATGTGACCCACTGGCGACCAAATGCGGCTTAAGCGGTCATCCGCTTCTTCAATTGGCGCAATCACACTGTCCCAAGTAGGTTGAGTATTATCTTTTAGAACTTCATCGATTTTCGCTCGGCAGTCAGCAATCGCTTGTTCAACGGCAGGCTTGATGTGTTCTGGTTTAATTTGAGAAAACGGAGGTAAGTCCGTAAACGTCAGAAGAGGATTAGACATGAATAATTCCTTTTGTGTTTTGACTCTGTGATTGCCTGTCTATTTTGTGTAGATAGGCCAACTCAATGTACAGACGAGCCAGCAACATGGATTGGGGAGCTCCGTTCCCTTTCTCTATGCTGCGATGACCATATAGTCAACGAGCGCTACTCTGTCCTTGAGTCTTGTTATACCTAAATGAGATTTCACACTCTTTGAGCACGAGAAACTCACCTAGTTCAATTCGATTACCAATAGTAAGTGTGGGTGACTTAAAGAAATTTCAATAGCGTCCCCTTATCAGAGGAACAGATTTGATTGGAAGTTCTACATCTTTAAGTTACTTGAGTATAATACCGCCATAGAGTGAAAATCACAGACCACACTCAGCCAAAGAGTGTTTCGAGAGTTTAATTTGTTAAGTTACCGCCACAGCTTCCACGCTGGCAACCATGCCGACGTGGTCAAACACATCGTTCAAAGCCTCATTCTTGATGCGCTGAAACAAAAAGATAAGCCATTCGTTTATCACGATACCCACTCGGGTGTGGGCCGTTACGATCTGACTCACGAATGGTCTGAAAAAACGGGCGAATACAAGCAAGGCATCGCGCGTATTTGGGATAACCCAAACATTCCTGAAGATATCAAAAGCTACATCGATGCCATCAAAGTGCTCAACAACGGCGAGAAGCTGCGTTACTACCCAGGCTCACCACGTGTGGCGCGCGCGCAAATCCGCCCACAAGATCGCATGGTGCTGACGGAGCTGCACCCAGCCGATCACCCGCTGTTGGAGCAAGAATTCCATCGCGATCGCCAAGTGAGCATCTTCAAAGAGGACGGGTTCCAGCGTCTAAAAGCAAGCTTACCACCACAAGAGCGTCGTGGTTTGGTGCTGATTGACCCACCATACGAGCTCGCGAAAGAGTACCGCGATGTAGTGCGCGCGATTCATCAGAGCCATAAGCGTTGGGCAACCGGTATCTACGCGATTTGGTACCCAGTGGTAAACCGTCACGACATCGAAGATATGATCGAAGGCCTGGAAGCACTGGGCATTCGTAAAATTCTGCAAATCGAGTTAGGTGTCGCACCCGATACCAACGAGCGCGGCATGACGGCATCCGGCATGATTGTGATTAACCCGCCGTGGAAACTGGAAAGCCAGATGAAAGAGATTCTTCCATTCCTGCAAGACGCGATCGCACCAGCTACCGGCCACTGGAAAGTGGACTGGATTGTTCCAGAGTAAGCTCATCTGCACCGAAACCTTCTAGCGCAACGACATTTTCGTTGCGCTTTTTTATGCTCTCAACTCCGCCGTCTGATCGCGCTTATTCTTCTTTTTATACCTCTCATCGCTATTTGTCATAAGTAATGTCGCTTTTTCCCATTTAGGAATTCGTTACATTCGATTTATGATAGTGGGATAACGGTGGCATTGAGTTCGGGCAAGGTCATCCCAATCTATCTATGTACCAGATAAAATTTATAAGCTCTTGGAGAAAGTAATGGCGACTCATTTTGACTATATCTGTATCGGTGGCGGCAGTGGCGGCATCGCATCTGCAAACCGTGCGGCGATGTACGGCGCGAAAGTTGCGCTAATCGAAGCTCAAGACCTTGGCGGTACCTGTGTCAACGTAGGTTGTGTACCGAAGAAAGTGATGTGGCACGGCGCACAAATCGCAGAAGCAATGAACCTGTACGCAGAAGATTACGGTTTTGATGTCGACGTGAAAGGTTTCGACTGGAGCAAACTGGTTGAGAGCCGTCAGGCGTACATTGGTCGTATTCACCAATCTTACGATCGCGTTCTTGGCAACAACAAAGTAAACGTGATTAAAGGCTTTGCTAAGTTTGTTGACGAAAAAACTGTCGAAGTAAACGGTGAACACTACACAGCGGATCACATCCTGATCGCGGTTGGTGGTCGTCCTACTATTCCAAACATTCCAGGCGCTGAATACGGCATCGATTCAAACGGCTTCTTCGACCTAGCAGAGCAACCAAAACGCGTTGCGGTTGTGGGCGCTGGCTACATCGCAGTTGAAATTGCTGGCGTACTGCACGCACTAGGTACAGAAACGCACCTGTTCGTACGTAAAGAATCACCACTGCGTAGCTTCGATCCAATGATCATCGATACGTTGGTTGAAGTGATGGACGCAGAAGGTCCAACACTGCACACCCATTCTGTACCAAAAGAAGTGGTAAAAGAAGCCGATGGCAGCCTAACTCTGCACCTAGAAAACGGTGAGAGCCAAAACGTTGACCAACTGATTTGGGCAATCGGTCGTCACCCAGCGACAGACGCAATCAATCTAGCGTCAACTGGCGTGGCAACGAACGAAAAAGGCTACATTAAGGTAGACGAATACCAAGAAACCAACGTGAAAGGCATCTACTGTGTGGGTGACATCATGGAAGGCGGTATCGAGCTAACGCCAGTAGCAGTGAAAGCGGGTCGTCAACTTTCTGAGCGTCTGTTCAACAACAAACCAAACGCGAAGATGGACTACGATTTGGTACCAACTGTGGTATTTAGCCACCCACCAATCGGCACTATCGGTCTTACAACGCAAGAAGCGGAAGAGAAGTACGGCAAAGACAACATCAAAGTCTACACATCTGGCTTTACTGCGATGTACACCGCCGTTACTAAGCACCGTCAACCATGTAAGATGAAGCTTGTATGTGCGGGCGAAGAAGAAACGGTTGTTGGTCTGCACGGCATCGGTTTCACGGTAGATGAAATGATCCAAGGCTTCGGCGTAGCAATGAAGATGGGCGCAACCAAAGCAGACTTCGACTCTGTTGTGGCTATCCACCCAACGGGCTCAGAAGAATTCGTAACGATGCGTTAATTGCGCGCTAATCGCATTGCTGATTTCAGCGAATCATTCTAAAAGGTCACCTTAGGGTGACCTTTTTTGTTTGCCCATGCTTAACTCGCATTCTCCAATAACGTGCGAATAAACTCGGCTTTGATAGCACTCTCCTGCTTACCGTCATGAATCAGACACAAGTCTGCACGCAGTGACTCTTTCAGCTTGATAAAACGAATCCCATGCCAATGATGCTGAGAAAACGTCGACGGCACCAACGTCACGGTGTTGCTGTTTGCTACATACGCCATCAAGGTGCTTGGCTCCACCACTTGTTTGCCAATATGGGGTGAAAAGCCTTCTTGCAGACAGGCATTGATGATGAAGTTTGCCGAGGCAGAATTCGCCAAACTCATAAACGCAAACTCACACGTCTTTAAATCTTGGAGCCGCAGCAAAGATTTGCTGGCTAACTCATGTTGCTCCGACACCGCCACCACAAACACATCTTTGCCCAAAGACACCGACTGATACGGATAAATGTTGAGTGCATCGGCAAAACGAACAATGCCCACATCGATTTTCTTCTCGCTCAGATGCTTCTTTTGCGTCTCTGGGTTGAGGTCAAAAATGTCGGCGTGATAAGTGTCATGCTCAGCATGGAAGCGCTGTAACAGACGATCAAATCCGCCCCAAAATGCGCTACTTACCACACCGACTCGCAGGATGTTTCTCTGGTTCAACCCCACTTGCTGCACTTGATTGAGCGAGACATCCAAGGTCTGAAAAATCAGTTGGCATTTGGACTCCAACAATCGCCCGGCCTCCGTCAGCATGACGTTTCTTGAATCACGCTCAAACAGTTTGACGTTAAGCACTTCTTCCAACTCTTTGATGCGATTGCTCAACGGCGAATTGGTGATATTGAGGTTCTCGGCGGCCTTAGTGAAATGCTTGGTTTGTGCGACCTCGTAAAAGTAACGCAGCATCTTCAGCGTCACGCGCTCAAATGGTTCTGACTTCATGCATTGAGTCCTAGTGAATTTCATCATCCTCTTTTTAAGGATGATAGTAGCGAATAAAGCAAAGATAACTAGCGCAGAAAGTCACACAATGGAATCAACACACAACCAGAAGGTGACTAACATGAATCACGATCCAGTAATCGGCGCACTACAAACCATTCGCGAACGCAAACCAAACTTCCAACCTAAAGCGGCGTTTATTTTAGGCTCTGGCTTAGGCGTATTGGCAGACGAACTACAAGACAAAGTGGTCATTCCATACGAAGAGCTCGAAGGCTTTCCGGTTAGCACCGTGCAAGGCCACTCTGGTGAGTTGGTGCTTGGTACCATGGGCGGCGTAGACGTAGTGTGCATGAAAGGTCGCGGTCACTACTACGAACACGGCTCAATGAAGGTCATGACCACGCCCGTGCGCACCTTTAAAAAGCTGGGCTGTGAGTTTTTGCTCGTCACCAACGCAGCAGGCTCACTTCGCCCTGAGCGTATTGATGTCGGTTCTCTGGTGGTATTTCATGACCACATCAATACCATGCCTGAATCGCCAATGATCGGTCCGAATGATGAAGAGTACGGCCCGAGGTTCTTCAGCCTCGCCAATGCGTACGACAAAGACCTACGCGCAGAAGCGTTTGAAGTCGGCAAAGCCAATGGTATTCACCTGAATGAAGGCGTGTTTGTCTCTTACACTGGCCCCAACTTTGAGACCGCAGCCGAAATCCGCATGATGCAAATCATCGGTGGTGATGTAGTGGGCATGTCGGTCGTGCCAGAAGTGATTTCTGCAGCGCATTGCGGCTTACCCGTATTGGCAGTGTGTGCGATCACCAACATGGCAGAAGGCTTGGGAGATGTAGAATTGTCTCACGCCCAAACATTGAAGTGCGCGAAGCTAGCCGAAGCAGATTTCATTCGCTTTATTAAGCGCTTTATGAAGCATCACTTCTAAAGCCGCTTCATTCCAAAAAGCAAAAGGGTCATCAAGTAACTTGATGACCCTTTTTCGTATCACGTTTTCTAACGTTCGGGGGTATTTCGGAGCCGTTTGTGCGTTTTACTTAACTGCGCGAACCAATTCAGCAATACCTTCCCAATCGCCGTTGTCCATCATTGCGGTTGGCACCATCCAAGTACCGCCACAAGCAACAACCGATTTCAGCGCTAGGTAATCTTCCACGTTGGATGGGCTTACGCCACCTGTTGGCATGAATTCCACTGGGTAAACCGCCGTGAGTGCTTTCAGCATGCTTACGCCGCCTGATGGCTCAGCAGGGAAGAACTTCAACGTACGCAGACCCATTTCCATCGCTTGCTCAACCAAGCTTGGGTTGTTTACACCTGGTACGATAGTCACGCCACGTTGCTGACAGTATTTCACTGTGGTTGGGTTGAAACCTGGGCTAACGATAAAGTCCACGCCCGCTTCGATCGCGATATCCACTTGTTCTGTGGTCAGAACGGTGCCCGCGCCAATCAACAGCTCTGGGTACGCTTCACGCATGATGCGAATCGACTCCGCCGCCGCTTCTGTGCGGAATGTTACTTCAGCACATGGTAAACCGTTTTCTACCAACACTTTTGCCAGTGGCAGAGCGTGTGCTACATCGTTGATTGCGATAACTGGGACGATTTTGATTTCTCTTAATCGTTGTTCAAGTGTTGTCATGGGGAACCTCTAAAGAATAAAGCTTAATGTTGCGACGATAATAAACGCGATACCACCAAGTAACGTTTCCATTACCGTCCAAGTTTTTAATGTGGTTTTCTCATCCATCTCAAGCAGACGAGAGACCAACCAGAAACCAGAGTCATTGAAGTGAGACATTACCGTTGCACCACCCGCAATCGCGATTACGATAAAGCAAAGGTCTAGTTCACTCAAACCTGTTGATGCTGCCACAACTGGCGCGATAAGAGCCGCCGTCGTGGTTAGCGCTACGGTTGCCGAGCCTTGAGCAACACGCAGACAGGTTGAAATCACAAACGCCGCCACAATCACAGGCATACCTGTGTCTGTAAGAACGTCAGCCAGTGCATCACCGATACCACTTGAGCGCAGTACGCCTCCAAACATGCCACCTGCGCCCGTTACTAGGATAACACCACAGATTGGAGCCAATGACTCACCACATAATTTTTCTAGTTTTGCCATGCCGTAGTCTTTGGCAAACACAGCCAGACAGACAATCAAAGTAATCAGCAACGCGACTGGGGTTTTACCTAGCATACGTAGGAACTCAACCAGTGCCGTTTTGCCATCAATCAAACCTGCAACCGCCAGTGTGTTCAATACCGTATCCAAACAGATTAGCAGGACTGGCAGCACAAGGATGGTCATAACCGTGCCAAATTTTGGTGCGTTGCGCTCATCCACCATCGCTTCGCCATTAAAGAAGGCTTTAGATAGTGGGATATCGAATTTTTTGCCCGCGTACAAACCAAATAGGTAAGCGCCAAGGTACCAAGTTGGAATAGCAACCAAAATACCCACCACCAATAGCAGACCGATGTTTGCGCCAAGGAATTCTGCCGCTGCAACCGGGCCAGGGTGTGGTGGAACAAACGCGTGCATAACCGCAAAAGCACCGGCAGCAGGCAACGCGTATTTAATTGGTGAGCCACCAAAACGAGCCGCCACACTTAGGATGATTGGCATCATCACTACAAGGCCAGCATCGAAGAAAATTGGGAAGCCAAACAGTAATGAAGCAACGCCCAAAGCAAATGGTGCGCGCTCTTTACCAAAGCGACCAATCAAAGTGTCTGCCAGCACTTTCGCACCGCCAGTCACTTCAAGAATTTTACCGATCATCGCACCAAGACCAACCAGCAATGCCACGGAAGCCAGTGTGCCGCCGAAGCCGCCCATCATGGTCGATACGACTTTCTCAGAAGGAACGCCAGTGGCGATTGCTGTGCCTAAACTCACCATAGTAAGGGAAGCAAAAGCATGGACTTTCAGTTTAATGATCAGAACGAGTAACGCTGCAATGGCAAGGCCTGCAATCGTCAGTAGGAACGTAGGATCTGGGGCTTGGGTTAATTGCTCCATAGGTTCACCTTTAAGAATTATTGTTTGTGTTATGGTTCACATTTATTTCAGTTACCGGTAACATGTTACCGATAACATGAATAAGATAAACCCATATTTTAAAGTGAATTCAAAAATTGAGATCACGCGCAAATTTGGTTATGAGGATAAGTTATGGCTGGTAGTAGTGTCATCGTTATGGGCGTTTGTGCTAGTGGTAAAAGCACAATTGGTGAGCATCTAGCGAAAAAGCTAGGGCGTAAATTCATTGATGGTGATGATCTTCATCCACGAGCGAACATTCAGAAAATGGCATCGGGCCAGCCTCTGAACGATGATGATCGCAAGCCATGGCTAGAACGCATTCGTGATGCGGCGTACAGCCTAGAAAGCAAAAACGAACACGGCATTATTGTCTGTTCAGCACTGAAAAAGATTTACCGCGATCAGATCCGCAAAGGCAACGACAACGTGACCTTCCTGTTCCTTGATGGCGATATGGAGTTGATCCTTAATCGCATGCGTATGCGCAAAGGCCACTTCATGAAAGAAAACATGGTGAAGAGCCAATTCGAGACGCTAGAGCGCCCAGACAACGAGCCTCAAACTCTGATCGTCAGTATCGACGGAGACATCAGCGACGTGGTGGAACGCTCTGCCGCTGAGCTAATCAAAATGCAAGCGATCGAGGTGGCGTAATGACTCACTCTGTTGTTCTTGAGGTCACACAACGTTTGACCGAGCGCAGCCGTGAAGCGCGCGCTGCGTTTCTTGCTCGCACCGAAGTGCAAGCCGAAGCTGGCAAAGGCCGTGTTGGTTTATCTTGTGGTAACTTAGCCCATGCAGTCGCCGCTTCTTGCTCTTCTGAAAAGAAAAATATTCTCGATTTTACTCATGCCAATGTCGCGCTGATCAGCGCTTACAACGACATGTTGAGCGCCCACCAGCCGTACCAAGACTACCCAGCACAAATCAAAAAAGTGCTGGCGGACTACGGCCATACAGCGCAAGTCGCAGGTTGTGTGCCAGCGATGTGCGATGGGGTGACTCAAGGTCAAGCAGGCATGGATATGTCGCTGTTTTCGCGTGACTTAATTGCGCAATCAACGGCGTTGTCTTTGAGCCACAATGTCTTTGATGCCACATTACTGCTTGGCATCTGTGACAAAATTGCCCCGGGGCAACTGATGGGCGCACTGTCTTACGCGCACCTACCGACTGCGTTTGTACCAGCGGGTCTGATGGCAACAGGCATCAGCAACGAAGAGAAAGTCGACGTGCGCCAAAAATACGCAGCGGGAGAAGTCGGCAAAGACGCTCTGCTGGATATGGAGTGTCGCGCTTACCATTCTGCGGGGACGTGCACGTTTTACGGCACCGCCAACACCAACCAGTTGGTGTTCGAAGCCATGGGCTTGATGCTGCCAGGCTCGGCATTCATTCATCCCCATACCCAACTGCGTAAAGCGTTAACCGATCACGCGGCTCTGAAAATCGCCTCAATGACGGCGGGTTCTGCACACTTCCGTCCGCTGGCCGAGGTGGTCACAGAAAAGAGCTTGGTCAACGGCATCATCGCTCTACTCGCTTCTGGCGGCAGCACCAACCACACCATTCATATGATCGCTGTGGCGCGTGCTGCTGGCATCTTGCTCACGTGGCAAGACATCAGCGATCTGTCGGATGTGGTTCCTTTGTTAGCTCGCGTGTATCCGAACGGCCCAGCCGATATGAACGTGTTCCAAGACGCGGGTGGCGTGCCTGCGTTATTACACCGCTTGAACGAATCCGAGCTTTTGCATCGCGATGTGAAACCCGTGTTTGGTGAATTTGAAGATCAGATGACGCTGCCGAGCCTTGTCGATGAACAACTGACTTGGACACCGTGCCAAGGCAGCCAAGACGGTGACGTGATCGCCAAACCGGACGCCACTTTCCAAAACACCGGCGGCACTCGCGTACTGACTGGCAACTTGGGTAAAGCCGTGGTGAAAGTGTCTGCGGTGAAAGAAGAGCAACGCGTGATTGTGGCACCAGCGATCGTATTCCAATGCCAACACGAAGTGGAAGCCGCGTACAAACGTGGTGAGCTGAACAAAGATTGCATCGTTGTGGTCACACACAACGGCCCAGCGGCAAACGGCATGCCTGAACTGCACAAGCTGATGCCCATTTTAGGTAACGTGCAAAAAGCGGGCTTTAAAGTGGCGCTGGTTACTGACGGTCGTTTATCTGGCGCGTCAGGTAAAATTCCGTCTGCGATTCATGTTTCTCCAGAAGCCATTCGTGGTGGCGCGATTGGTTTGGTGCGCAACGGTGATTTGATTCGCCTTGATTGCCAAACGGGCGAACTGAACAACTTAAGCGACACCACTGGTCGCGAGTTGATTCATTTCGATACCGAATATACCCAACAAACATGGGGGCGAGGCTTGTTTAGCGTGATCCGCCAAAACGTCTCTAGCGCAGAAGAAGGCGCAAGCTTCATTGTGTAAGGCGAGATGAAAGACTCGTCATTTCGACGAGCCTAAGCAAGATCAGGAATTTAATATCAACGTGCTGTGAAACCAGAGAAAACACCTCTACCACAGCACTTTGTTGTCGGTAGATTCTGAATCACGCTCGTCCCTCGCTGTTCAGAATGACGAGATGTGGGATTGGTCATTTTTCTTTTTCAATAAACGAATTAGTCCGTCATTCCGACGAGCCTAAGCGAGATCAGGAATCTACTATCAACGTGCTGTGAAGCCAGAGAAAACACCTCTGCCACAGCACTTTTTTGTTGGTAGATTCTGAATCACGCTTGTCACTCGCTGTTCAGAATGACGAGATGTGGGATTGGTCATTTTTCTTTTTCAATAAACGAATTAGTCCGTCATTCCGACGAGCCTAAGCGAGATCAGGAATCTACTATCGAGGTGCTGTAAAGCCAGAGAAAACACCTCTACCATAGCACTTTTTTGTTGGTAGATTCTGAATCTTGCTCGTCTCTTGCTGTTCAGAATGACGATATGTAGGATTCAGTAAATTACATCAAGCCGTCTTCATCACCACGACCGCAGCAATCACCACAAAGATACCAAACCAGCCGATTGGCTTGAGTTTCTGCTTAAACAGCAAAGCACCACCCACTGCGGTACCCAAGATACCGATCGCGCCCCAAGAGGCGTAAGCAATGGCTAAGTCGATCTCTTTCACCGCTTGCGCCAACAGCGTGAACGCAGCCAGTACCAACACAATCGCGGTAATGCCCCAGCCTTTGTATTTAAAGCCGTGAGAACGTGTGAGCGCCATGTTCGCCACGATATCGACCAAGGCAGCCATCACGACAAATCCAAATGACATCGTAAAAAATTGACTCATGATTCACACCTTACACTTGTAGAAAATGAACGTTCTTTTGCCGATTTATCGGCGTTTTTCTTGGTGTTAGATTGACCGTGTGACTCACCTAAAGTCACACAAACGATGCCGATGACAGCTAACATCAAACCAAGCAGCTCTTGGGTATTTAAGTCAGAATCAAACAACACGATTGAAACGACCGTGATCAATGAGATACCCAACCCTTCCCAAACAGCGTATGCCACGCCGATAGAAATCTTTTTCGCTGCAATCGAGAGGAAGTAGTACGACACCGCAATCAATACGTACATCACGATGTAGCCCAACCATCCATGACCTTGTCCGATAAAAGACATGGTGCTGGTGCCTGCTACTTCGGCAACGATGGCGAGCAATAAAAATAGACGTGCAACTAGCATGATGAATCCTCCATCAGAAATTAAAAAACTGCATAACGGAGAATGGTGAATGTCACGCATCTGTATCGACATTCAAAAAGTTAAAAAGATAAAAATGAGCCACTTCTCCTGACTATTTGAGATAAGGTTAGCGCTGAGCAGGAAAAAGAGACAGGTAATTGAGATATTCATTTTTGAATATCTTTAGGATCGAGTTGTCTATGTAATCACACATTTTCTTCATGGTTATCTTATGCAGAGAATCTCGGTGACGCGAGACAATAATCCGTCATCACTGTGCGAAAATTAATGGCGTCTTCAGGGTTTGGCGTACCACTTTATGTAAGTGTCGGTGCAAAGGATGGTTGCGATTGGTTTGTAAGAAACCGCCAGAGACGACAAACTGGCTAAACTCACGGTTGACCAAAGGCATAGCGTAAGAGTCCAGCTCCGGCATCAATACTGCTGAGCTTTGACTGGCATACATAATCGCGTCGGTTTCTTGCAACATTTGGCACGCCACGCGCAAATTGTAGGATTTCAGTAACACCACTGGCTCATAGCCCATACGACGATATTCGGACTCCACGGTACAAAGTGGTTTATACGAGGCGGGCGCAGGCAGAGACACCAGAGGCAGTTTGGACACCGTGTCCCAATCATTGCTGACTTTCGACAAAGTCGGGTGGTTTTTACGTGCCAAAATCACCCGTTTTTCAACAAACAACGGACGCATATAAATGTCTTTCGACAGCTCGGTCTCTTGGTCTAGAATGCAGTAATCGTGCTCGCCCTCTAACATTTCATCGTGCGAGTAACTGTTCCAACTGGAAAAGGCAAAGTGCGCTTTGGGAAAGGCTCGATGGCAGCCAGTTAGCAATCGCTGCCCTTGCTCATCCATCAAATAAGGGTCGGTCACAATCGCGATCTGCCCTTGGTATTGCAGTGGGTCGAACACTTCAAACTCTTGCACCACTTTTTCCAGTGGTGCAATCATGTTGTCGAACTCGGCGGCGAGGCGAATCGCCATCGGTGACGGCTCAACCCCATGCGCTTTACGCACAAACAGCGGGTCATCAAACACTTGTTTGAGCTTCATCACGCCGCGACTGGCGCTCGGTTGAGAAATGCCCAGCTGCATCGCGGCCAGCTTGATGCTGCGGTTTTCCACCACTGCCTTTAATAAACGCATTAAGTTGAGATCCAATGCATCCAGCTGATGTGCCATACCCTAACCTGCCAATACCATTGATGAGCGAATACAGAGAGCGGTTAATTGCGAGTTAAACACTCTCTCCTGAGGTAATTTGATACCCCATATCAACCACTTTTTCTTCTTGCGCTTCACCTTTCAGACGCGCGATCAAAAGCTCTGCGCTCTTTTCACCGATTTTGAAACGCGGCGTATCGACGCTAGTCAGTTTCGGGCTGATGGTTTGACCGATATCCAGCGCGTTATAGCCCACAACTGCCAGCTGCTGCGGAACTTGAATGCCACGTTGTTGCGCGCTCAGCATGGTCCCTATCGCGATGTCGTCGTTGGTACAGAATACGCCATCAAGCGTTGGGTGAGTTTCTAGCGCGCGTTCAAGCAAATCATGCGCTAAAGAGAAGCTAGAGTGATCACCCGTTAATACGTGCTTAGGTTCTAGCCCTGCTTCCGTCATCGCGCGATCATAACCTTGCATACGCAGCTTGGTTCGCGTATCCAGACGCGCCCCAAAATAAACGATTGTACGCTTACCTGAATCTAGCATCTGCTTAACCGCCGTGTACGAGGCATCTTCATGATCTAGCCCAACCGCCATATCAATCGGCTCTGGTGGTAGTTCCATGGTTTCCACCACAGGGATCCCTGCATTTTTTATCATTTGCAATGTACGCGGCGTGTGATGGCTTTCAGTTAGAATAAGTCCATCGACCTGATAAGAGAGTAATGACGCGATCTTGCGTTCTTCTTCAAGCTCATCGTAGCTAAAATGCGCTAAAAGCGTCTCATAGCCATTGGCTTTGGTTACCATCTCGATGCCCTGAACAAAGGAAGCAAAAATTTGGTTGGATAATGAGGGCAGTAAAATACCAATGGCTTTACTGGACGACTTTGACAACATAGCGGGGGCGCGGTTTTCGATGTATCCCATCTCTTCAATCGCAGTCGCAATCTTGGCCCGAGTCTTTTCTGCCACCGATTCAGGGTTACGCATATAACGTGAAACCGTCATCTTCGTGACGCCAACTTGGTCTGCGACATCCTGCAATGTCGTGCGAGTTTTCTTATTCTGTTGAGCCATAAATATGTGATTTATCAGTAATGTTACAAGTAACATTATGACGAATAGACTCTCTGTCGACAAGCTCAGTGAAAATAATTCGCAAAATCATGACGTTATTATTCTATTAGCCACCAAATTGCGTTTCATACATTGTGAGTCAAAGCCGAATAAATAAATGACATTTATATCAAAGTTCTTATAAAATGCCGTACCTAAAAGAATAAGACATTAGGCACAGTGCAGTTAGGCTCTAGCGAAACCCAGATTTACTATCACTTGCTTGATCTGGACGACTCCCAAAAGCAGCAATACCTCCAAGCATTGCAACAAAGTCAACCTGAGCTGTATCAACAACTCGTTCCTCTTTTAGCCCACGAGACACCTGAAGAACAACTAACGCAGTTACTTTACTTTGGTGCTCACCAGGCTACGAACCGAGACGTCGATCTAAGCGGAGAAGTCATCAGTAAGTATCGCCTAACTCATGAGTTGGGTCGCGGTGGCATGGGTGTCGTTTACGCCGCCCTACGTGCAGATGAAACGTTCGAACAAGATCTGGCCATCAAGTTTATTCAAAGCAATTTGAGTAATGTGCTGGGACAACGTGCACTCTTCGATGAGGCACAACTGCTCGCGCGCCTAAACCATCCGTACATAGCGAAAGTGTTTGATGGCGGTCTTCATCAAGATTCAGTTTACATCGTGATGGAGCGGGTATTTGGTCAAACCTTAGATGAATACCTGTCAGAAAATAAGCTGGAAAAGACAGAAAAACTGCTGCTGTTTAAGCAGATTTGTCAGGCGATGGAGCACGCCCACCAGCATCATGTTTTGCATGCCGATCTAAAACCAGAAAATATACTGATTGATCGTAGCAAACGACCCAAACTGCTCGACTTCAACTTGACTCAAAAAGCGCACTCCACCCGAGAGGGAGCACCCTCGGCACTGATTGCGTTTAGCCAAAATTTTGCCAGCCCTGAGCAGCAGGCAGGACAAGTACTGACAGAGCAAAGCGATGTTTATTCATTGGGCAAAATCCTCGCGTTGATGTTTCCGTCACCAGCGGTTTGGTCTGATGTGTATTGGGTGATAAGACGGGCGACGCGTCCAGCCACCCAAGTGCGATACTCAGATGTACGAGCGCTACGCATTGATATCGAGCGAATTATCGAACGTCGCCCTATCGAGCAGAAAAAACACTGGCCTTTGTATAGCGCCTTTCGCTTGGTGCAACGGCGCCCTCTTGCTTCTGCATTGTCAGGCATCATCGTGCTATCAGGTGTGCTATTTGGCAGCGCCATGATGCAAAAGAATATCCAACTGCAACAAGAGAAGAAGATTGCAGAAGATATGATGTACGAAATGACTCGCCTTATCTTCCACGCGAAGGGGCAGAATGTCGAACACCTCTCAGTGAGCTCCATGATGGAGTTAACACGAAGGCGGATACTCTCTAATCCAGATATCCCCAAACACATAAAACAAAAAATGTTGTTGGCGATGATGACACCGGTGCCAAAGAAGCACCTAACTACTCCAATGAGTTGTCAGCCAAATTGTGCGTCTGAGGACAGCTCCAACCAATAAGGCTTAAAACAAGATGTATACACGTTCAGTGGTATTTTGGCTGTCTGCATTGACGGCTACCTCCACGTTAGCAGCAGACACTTCTGCTGCCACTTCACACCCGCCCACTTCATCCTTGAAGCAAGGCTACTTTATCGATGCGCCAGTGACTGGCTTGTATTACAAAACCAGTTCCAATATCACTGGCGTCACTCAGCAAGGGGCATTTCACTACCAACCTGGTGATGTGATTAGTTTCTTCCTTGGCAACGATGATAAAGGTTATCTGCTGACAACCTTATCGAGCCAAGAAGTGCTTACACCGACGATGGCAACAACCAAACCCAGTCGTAGCATCAATATGACGCGCCTGCTGCTCTCTCTCGACAGTACGCCTGAGAATCGTAAGGAAATTGTCTTAGCCAACCGCGTGTTGTCTGATGCTCGCTTTCAAAACCAGCTCAAGGGCCTTGACCTCAATTATCTGGATGACGCCAAACGTCACCTCAATCTCGACTGGGTGTCTGTCGATGAGGCAATTGAGCACTTAAACGAAAGCCAGCTGTACATTGAGAAAAACTTTGCCTCAGATGAGATCATCTTCGAACCTCGCGGCATGACGTTCAAAAACATCGTGATCAAAAAGAAAGATTGGCAAGGCCGCGCTTGTGCTTACGATTTACGTTATCAACATCATCCTAAATATCGCCCTCCGTTTGGTGAAACTCGATTCACCATCACCAAAGATTCATTGATTGAGCACCCAAGCGTTGGCGACCATTTTCAAGGCTGTTTCCTCTCGATGAAGCGCCCTATCACGGAAGATATTGTCGAGCCGATAAGCAAATTTGCGGATTGGTTTAATATCGTCGGTTGCTCAATCACTGGGTGCACCCGCAACGACTTGAATGGTTTCTCTCTCGAAGACTTTGATGATGAAGGCGACTGGAAATACCGCTCCGTTGCACTCAACTTTGATCCAAGTACTGAGCTACTGATGGAAAAAGTACAAGGCCTTGGGCGTAAAAAAAACATCCACCACCACAATCGTACAGAAATGCTGTGGTTTACCTACCCCAACACGAACGAACACGACATCGACTACCTCGGGGTATGGCAGCAGACCCAATACCGCCAGCAGTCCATGACACAATCGTGCCTATTGATGCGCCACCAACAAGTCATGCGACTGCCACACAATGCAGACACCTGTCCAACCGACGCAAGCCTATACACACAAGATGTCACCCAAGAGTATGCGGACATGTGGTGGGTCAACAATGACGAACCCAAAGCCGAGCTTGCGCAAATGAATGTCATGGTACGTTGGTCAACGACCCCTGCCGAAATCAATTACACCACTTGGGAATATCTGCCCGCTGGCGCAACTTGGGAACAAGGCATTTTATATCGCTATCAACAAGATGTTCTCCGCAACCGAGACGGCTCTGATCGCATTGAAACCCACACCATTTCTGAATTTGTCAAAGTGAGCGAGGATGTATAACCATGGCAACAGCAGTAGCACTGACACAAATCATTCAACAATGGCAATCTGGTGATAAACAAGCCGAGAGTGAGCTTTACCAATTTGCGTATTTGCAGTTACGTAAGATCGCCCAACACGAGCGTGAACGAAACGCGGAAAAGTACGGCACCGACAACAAGGTATTGGCCGATAGCGTCAACAGCACCACGGCATTAATTCACGATGCTTACCTGAAGATGTCCAACTGCGACATGAGTGAAATTGAAACAAAACGTGATTTCTTTTTGATGGCCGCCAAAGTGATGCGTCAAATCTTGATCGATAACGCACGCTCGCACCAAGCACAAAAGCGTCAACACATCACATTGATGAGAGATGAAGAAGATCGTTTCGAGCAATTGATTATCATGGATAAAGCGCTGGATAACTTCAGTAGCCGTTACCCACGCCAATCAAGTGCACTCAAACTCAAGTATTTAATGGGAATGAAAAACCAAGAAATCAGTGAACTGCTCGAGTGCAGCGCAAGCTTAATAGAGAAAGACCTAAAATTCTCTCGCAGCTGGTTGCAATCACGAATGGCGCACGCGTAATGAGAAGCAAAAAGTTTTGGATAATCGGCGCAATCTGCGTTGGTTTGCTCGGCGTATACTGCATGTCAGACGAATCCAGCTTGGCATCCGCGGCGGACTCATCAGACAGCACAAGCCAATCAACCACGCGAACACATCGTCAATATGAGCGCACATCTTTAGTTGAAGTAAAGCAAGCGTTGACAGGTTCTGCGTTGGAGAACGCCCACACAAAAGACGGTGATGACGCCTTCAATTCTGCCATTTTAGGACAACCAGGGCCAGTTACGAACCCATTTCATACTACAGAAGACGGCTCTTTTTACGACTCGCCTGTGGGTTATGAAGACAGCCGCTCAAAAGAGGACCCATCAGAGAACAATAAACCCATCATCAACCTCACGGTGGAACAACAGCTACAAACCATTATTTATGCTTGGGAGCTCAACCAAAACTCTCCGATTAGCTATTCGCTCAATCTTAACCAACTGTTTGAAGACCCGGATGGTGATCTCCTCACCACTCGGATTTGGCTCGAAAACGCCAATGGATTAAGGGTGCTAA
Source organism: Vibrio sp. M60_M70 (assembly GCF_037162085.1). Classification (NCBI taxonomy): domain Bacteria; kingdom Pseudomonadati; phylum Pseudomonadota; class Gammaproteobacteria; order Vibrionales; family Vibrionaceae; genus Vibrio; species Vibrio sp. M60_M70. The sequence goes on along the minus strand of NZ_JARLUL010000001.1, from coordinate 111,418 downwards.
ACCAAGGACAAATGATGGTGCTAGGTGCACCAGAGAACATTAAAACCACCACATACCTGGCGGTAGCGGCGCGTGATGATTACCACGGCGACAGCGACCATGCGTGGGTCACAACACGTTTTGAGTTGCCTGTTGTCACTCCAGGTCACAATGACACGGAACACCCGTTAATTGGCGGCATTGTCTATCGCTTGGAGACGACGCAAAACCTTGGCGGTACCGCGTACGCGTATGAAGTGGTGTATTGCGAAGCGTTTCAGTTTGAGGATGACGAGGTACGTTATGCCGCCTCAAACAACAAACACCAGTGTCCTGAAAAGGGAGACTTAAAAAAGGTGGGTGAGTACAAAATCAGTGATGACTCGTTGATTGTTTATGTCCACGGCGTACGCCAAATTTGGACCACCAAAAAGGTATACGCATCTCAGGTTCATAAAGAGACTCAGAACTATTTCACCACCGTATTTGATGGCAAACAATTCGAAAGCTACACCATGCAAAAAAACAAGCAATCGATGGAAAAACGCATCAATGTCCACACTGGTGAGTACGAATATCAAGGAACGTTGTTTGACTACCTCTTTCCCATTTCAGGAGGAGGTTACATAAACGGGACTGCTAGCAACTACATATTTGATAGAAGTGTTCAGGGTAACGAACCAGTGCACAAACTGGACTCTGATCTCAATATGAAATCAAACCAACATGACCTATTTTGTCATGATTATTTATTTTACTGGTACAGCTCTATCGTAGCGGGGCGAGGCGAGTTTGCCGATATTATCTCTAGCTCAATGGATTTTGACGGCGTAAGTCCAATACATTGTGCTGAATGGCCAGATGATTACTGGCAACGGACATTTATGTTTTACAACCTTGAATACACAGATTACGACATATTCATTCCAGGCGAAGTCTACAGTTATGTGCTTAAACCTCACCCTCAATTTGCTGATCGCGTTGAGGAATTTAAGATCAACATGATTTATCACGCCCCAGTCCTTACCGACACCCAATAAACCTTTATTTACAGATGGTTATTTTGACAAAATAATCATCCCAAAAACAAAACTGGAACCGTGATCAAATTATCAATTTTCCATCATAGACAAAAAATAGAAATAAATTTTACGGGTTTTGTGCGGTTTTTCGTGTCTTGAACCTAGGCTCAATAGTCATTAAAAAGACACCACTCTCTTCAATCTCACTAGTGAGATTGAAAGATAAAAACAATAAAAAAGCGACTTTCTCATTCGGAAACGAAACAAGGACAAATGAATAATGAATAAGGTGAGTTTATTAGCAGCGTCAGTGGCTATCGCTCTTACTGGCTGTGGCGGTTCAGATGGTGGTTCAAACAGTGCTAACAACGGTGTTGTGATCACTGGCTTTGACGGCTACTTCAAACATGCAGTTGTTTTTGAAGATACGAACAACAACGGCCAATGGGACACTCAAGAAACATTCCTTGGTCTGACCGATGAGAAAGGTCAGCTTAAATTGGATGCAAAACCAGAAAACACTCTAGCACTGCAGACCATTACACCAAACGGTGCAAAGCAGAAACAGCTTATCGCTTTGGATGCTAAAGAGTACGCTGGCAAATACACGGTTGATATGGATCATCCAGGCCAAGCCATGGCCCACGAAATCGTGTTCCGTGCACCAACATCGTCAAACGTGATTTCACCTATCACAGACCTTGTTGCGATTGAAATGGCAAAAGATCCATCCATTAGTGAAGAAGACGCAAAAGCCAAGGTAAACCAAGCGCTAGGAGGCTCAGAAGAAGCACCAATTGATCTGTACAGTGATTTTGTTGAAGATGCGACAAAAAACGCCGAACTACATAAAACCGCTCAGATTCTGACCGACTCAAAAGCGCAAAACCCAGCTAACTACGAGAAAAAGGCCACTGAATTTGCTCAAGCGGCAAACCAAGAAGTCGATCGTCTTATCGCATCCGGCGAAAACATCAATGACCCAAGTCTACGTCCAATCATCACTGACGCGACCCCAAATAGCGACAACTTAGCACCTGAAACGGCAATCAATAACAAGCTAACCGTAAACGAAACCGTCGAAGAGGCTGCTAAAGATAAGCTTGGCAAATTACCAAAAATCGTACAAGGCGCAGGCTTTGATGGCGTTGAACTAAACATCGAAGGTCTTTTCACAGACAAAGACCAAAACCTTGTGACAACCAAACTGACACACAACTTAGCAGGCACAGGCATTGAAGTTGAGCAAACTGGCAACCTGATTGTTCTATATCCGACTGCTATCGTAGAAAAAGCTGGTGATTTTGAGATAGTCCTAACGGCGCAAGACATTGATTCTTCAGGTAAGGTTTTGGGTACGGTCAGCACCGTATTTAAGTTCGAAATCGAATCGGCAAACTTACCACCAATGGTTGTAGAAACAGAACAAGCGCATCTACAGTCCATCGTTGATGGTTGGTACCTACAACAAGGTGAAGTATTTGAACAAACGCTCGATATTTCTAGCTTGTTCCAAGATAAAGACGGTCATATCACCGACTACTCAGCGGACTATGTGGACATTGAAGGTCTAACAGTATCTGAGGATGGCAATGCGATTGTCACCATTAAAGGCACACCGACAAAAGCGAGCGAAGCTGGTGCAGCACTTGCGATTAGCGCAACAGATGGCCATACCGCGGTACAGATTGCGCTTAGCATGCCAACGGTTATCGAAGGCGTAACGCCACCACCAGTAGTACCGACTTTGGGCTTCACTCACGAGCACTTCAACGGTCAAGAGTGGAAAATGGGTAGCTTTGCACAAAAAGACGGTGAAATTGGCTATGCCATGTTGATGCAAGACTCTGAAGGCCTACTATTCTGCTGGGGCTCAAACCATGATGAGATGAATCAAGAGTACAAAGCGAGCATCAGCGACTTCCTAGAAAACACATGGGAACACGATGCCTACGCTATTCTTGCCGATCTGGACCAACAAACTGGTTACGCGGAATACCACAGTAAAGACTGTGAAGACGTCGAGCTGAAAGACGGCAAGCTATACAACAGCTACGGCGAAGAGTATGAAATGCTGTACCAGCACACAACCGAGCATAACGGCACTCAGATGATCGTTAAAATCTCAGATGATGAGCTGTTCTGGATGGATTCAAGCAATACACCATTCGCAGAATCACTTTCGGTTGCAGAACACATCAAACACGGCACGGTAGAGCATGACTTGATGGTAGAAAGTAAAGGCTCGGGCGACGACAAAGTCCTGAAATACTCGTCAGGTACGTACGAGTACAACGCTGATACTTACAACTACACGTCGTTCATGCCAACAGGATTCCAAACTCCAGGTAATTGGGAAATCCAGAATGATGAAGGCCGTGAGCTGCTGATTCTAAAAGAAACAGGCTCAGAGTCAGATTACAAAACTCGTCATCGTTACATCAACCGTGATTTTGGTGACTTCTACATCGGTATTCGTTGGAGTAAAGAGCAAAACGGTCATGAATCCGCGCCGGAATATGGTCTGTACTCTCACAACAAAGAAGCCATGACAAGCATCGCGAGTTCACTCCCGATTTTGGAGCCTGGCGATGATGACTAAAGCAACCATCGTTAACCCTTGCTGTGATAGCGTGCATTTGCGTAGAAGACGCAGAACGCTTTGGGAACGCTTGGTCGGCATCAAAGAAGTGTATATCTGCTCCAACTGTCACAAAGAAACGCCACTCAAATAGCGATAATATTTGAGACCGCAAAAAAGCCCCGAACTCGGGGCTTTCTTCTATCTTTTTGACCGCAATATTTGAGTCGTTATTTCACGCACACTACGTTCAATAATGAGGTTCCGGTGAGCTGGTTTGGCTCACGATCTGCGAACAAACCTTTCTTATCTTTGCCCCAATACGGCAGTTGCAGTGGCCATTGATTTTTTTCCATCACACCAGACGCCCTCAACACTTTGAATTCTGCAGGGCTGGCTAAGCTCATACCCAGTTGCTGACATACTTTTTGCGAGTTTTCGTAGTTGAGACGATTCCACGGCTTGCCGTATTCCATGTAAAACTGATTGTGGTGATCGAGTAAATATGGCACCACGTACGTTTTGCCTTGTAAGGAGGTTCTCAACCGAACTTCAATGTCATCATTCCCTGTCACAACCGGCTTCGCTTTGGTCTTAGCAACAGGCTTGGAGGAAGAGTTATCACGTGTATTTTTTGCCTTGGTCTTTGGCTTCTCTTCCGGTGCTTTAAAGGCGTCGGTATCAGCTCGCACGGCAGGAGCTGGCGTGGGTTTCGGGGTCACCGTCGGTGTTGGCTTAACCGAAGATGCGGTTGATTTCGACGGCACTGCGGGTTTAGATGGTGTCGTAGACTGTTTATTCTCTTTTCCAACCACGCGGATGAAAGCCTCTTTGTAATTCGACAAGGTTTTGACTCCCCGCAAATCTCCCCTCGCATCAGACAGATCTTTATAAGGCCCAATCAAACAGCGATAACCTTGGGACTCCGGCTTCATCCACACGTCGGTCGTAATCTTGCTGTAAAGCGGCTTTGCTTTCGCGAGTGACATTGGCTTTGGTAGTAATCCGCATTGAATCCAGTAGAGGTAGTTGCCTCCTTGCGGCACTTTCTTTCCCCATACTCCGTTACCAATTGGGCACGTTTTCTCAAGCATCGGCAGTTCTTTCTCGCTGGCTTGAGTAGCTTGGCAAAGGAACTCCTCCGCCGATACTGGGCTAGAAAACTGGGCGCATACCAGCAACAAGCCGAAAGCTAGGCTTGCTTGGAAGATACGAGATGGGTGTTGTGCCTTCTTCATTTCCATACACTTCACTCTAAATTAGTGGGTAAGGTCATTATGGCGGCAAAGCGCCAAAAAAATGTGAACAAAGAATAACTAGCAAAAAAAGAGCCGGAATTTGCATCCGGCTCTCAGTTTAGGAAGGAATTAAGCGAATTTACAACGCTTGGCGGGAAAATTCTTAACCTTTGTACAGTTTCGGGTTGAATACATCTCGTAACCAGTCACCCAATAAGTTGATAACCAGAACCAGTGTAACCAACACGATGCCTGGGAAGGCAGTAATCCACCACGCACCTGAGAAGATGTAGTTAAAGCCGATGCTGATCAGCGCACCTAGTGACGGCTGATCAACAGGAAGACCCAAACCTAGGAATGACAGTGCCGCTTCCGACATGATCGCATTCGCTACCTGTACCGTCGAGATAACCAAGATTGGTGATAGACAGTTCGGCAGGATGTGACGGAACATGATGCGTGGCGCTTTAAAGCCCATCACGCGTGCCGCTTCTACGTATTCTTTCTTCTTCTCAGCCAGTACTGAAGCACGAATGGTACGTGCGTATTGCGGCCATTCAGCCACACCGATGATCACCACCAGCATCACCACCGCGTATTGGCTGTAAAAATCGCTGCCAAAGCTGGCTTTGAAAATGGCCGACACGATGATCGCGACCATCATGGTCGAGAATGACAACTGTACGTCTGCAAAACGCATCAAGAAGCTATCGATACGACCACCGAAGTAACCCGCCGACAAACCAATGATGATACCCAAAATCAACTGAAGACCGACGGCTAAAAAGCCGATCGTCAAAGACAGACGAGAACCGTAAAGAATGGTCGATAAAATATCACGGCCTTGCTCATCAGTACCAAGAACAAAACGCTCATCGCCCTCTTCCATCCAAGACGGTGGTAGCTCTGAATCCATGATGTCGATAGACGTCAGATCATACGGGTCAGTCGGAGCTAGAATTGGCGCAGCTAATGCCAACACTAAGAACATCATAAAGACCGTAAAACTTGCCATCGCCACTTTGTCGCGCTTGAAGTAATACAAGAAGTCCGACTCTTTAAAACGCTGCCATGCAGATGGAGCGGCTTCAGGAGCTGGTGTTACATTTGATTGGCTCATGATTAAGCTCCTTTTCCAGTTAAGTTCACAGTTGGGTTGATGATGCCGTACAGCAAATCAACGATGGTATTGGTTACCACGAAAATCAGACCAACAAAGATAACGTAAGCTGTGATCAACGGTGTATCGACACGGTTGATTGCTTCTAGGAAAAGAAAGCCTGTACCCGGCCACTGGAATACGGTTTCGGTTAGGATGGTGTAAGCCACCATGGTACCAATCTGCACGCCACCTACCGTCAGTACTGGCAGCATGGTGTTCTTAAGTGCATGTTGGTAGTAAATTTTTTGTAAGTTCAAACCTTTTGCTTTGGCGAACTTAATGTATTCCGAGCTCAGTACTTCCAGCATTTCTGAACGTACCAGACGGATGAACAACGGCAGCATGATAGACGCTAGCGCAATACACGGCAGGATAAGGTGCTTAATACCATCGATGGTAAAGAAGCCAGATTCCCAACCGAGCACGTTAGCGGTTTCACCTCGCCCGTAGGAAGGCAGCCAGCCGAGTTCGATGGAGAAGACGTACATCAGCATGATTGCGGTTAGGAACACCGGAATCGAGATGCCGACACTACTCATCGCCATAACAAATTTGGTAAAGACACTCTTCGGGTGAATCGCGGAATACACCCCGAGTGGTATAGAAAAAACGATAATGATGAGCGTCGCGCCAAACACGAGCTCTAATGTTGCCACCAGCTTATCGAGGATCACCTCAACCGCAGGTCGCTTGAAAAAGTATGATGTACCCAAATCACCTTGCAGTGCATTACCCACAAAGCGCGTGTACTTTGTGATAAAGGGATCGTTCAGGCCCAATTCGTCGCGTAGCGCTTGGCGCTCCGACTCCGAAACCGACTGACCTACAAGCTCACGCAGCGGATCACCCAGGTTGTCCTGAATGGCAAACGCCACCAAACTGATCACAAACATCACTATCAGTGCCTGAAACAGGCGCTTGACCAGAAACGAAAACATTCCTTGCCCCTTAACTATCCATAGATCTCTAAACTTAGAGAGAAAATTCAGTCTGTAAAACTGGCTCAATCCGACTGAAATAAACCGAGCCAAGTGTCGAAAACAGAGAAGGACTGGCGCCCCTCTCTGTCATGACTAAGTATGATTACTCGACAACTAGGTCGCCAAAGTAAGGCATTACCATTGGGTTCACGATGTCTGCGGCTTTCACGTTAGACTTCGCGCCCCATGCTTCACTTTGCCAGTGTAGCGGTACGAATGCAGCATCGTTGTATAGCGTCGCTTCGACACCTTTCAGCATTGCTGCACGTTTCGCAGGGTCCGTCTCTACGTTTGCAGCTTCAACCACTTTGTCCATTTCTGGGTTTGAGTAGTGACCACAGTTGTACTGACCACGACCGGTTTCTTCGTTACGAGTCATAGTTAGGAACTCGTTGAAGTTTGCCGAGTCCTCTGTATCCGAGTGCCAACCGATCATCAGCATGTCTGCCGCACACTTATCAAACTCAGGCCAGTATTGCGCTTTTGGCATAGTTTTCAGATCAACCTTGATGCCAATCTTAGACAACATTGCCGCTGCCGCTTGCGCTACTTTCGCATCGTTTACGTAGCGGTTGTTTGGCGCAATCATAGTTAGCGTCAGGCCGTTCTCGTAACCCGCTTCTTTCATCAGTTGTTTTGCTTTCTTCAGATCGTAGCGAGGTACTAGCTTGTCATCGTGACCAACGTAGCCAGTTGGACTCTGCTGACCAGCTGCTGTCGCGAAGCCTTTCATGATTTTCTTCACGATGCCTTCGTTGTTGATTGCGTGAACAATCGCTTGGCGAACGCGAACGTCTTTCAGTGCTTCGTTGCTGTTTTGGTTTAGTTGGAACGTGATGATACGAGTACCTGGTAGCGTTACTAGATCGATGCCGTCTGCGTCTTTCACACGTTTGTGATCGTTTGGTGCTACCGGGTGAATCATGTCAACGCCGCCAGAAAGTAGCGCAGCTACACGAGTCGCGTCTTCTTTGATTGGTACAAGCGTTAGCTTATCAACGTTACCTTTCGACTCTTTGTCCCAGTAATCTTTAAAGCGTTCAAATTCCACTTTTACGCCCTGTTCACGTGAAGTCACAATGAATGGACCCGTGCCAGATACGTTAGTCGATGCAAATGAGTTACCGTGCTTCACTAGTTCAGACTTGTCTTTGCCGTCTGCGGTTTTACCTGTATAGAACTTGCTATCCATAGGGAAAATGTACGTTGCAGTTTGCAGCACTAGTGGGTAAGGACCTTTGGTTACAAGATCGAACGTGTTGTCGTCCACTTTGACGATTTTCTCGTACGGGTCGAAAATGTTTTTAAAATCAGGAGAACTTTGTAGACGCTCAAACGTCCATACAACGTCGTCAGCCGTTAGGGTATTACCAGAGTGGAATTTCACACCTTCACGCAATTTAAAACGAACGGTAGTGTCGTTAATGCGCTCCCAGCTCTCTGCTAGACGAGGTTCGAAATCCATTTTTTGAGTAAAGCGAACCAACGGATCAAATACCATGTGTGACATTTGCAGTGTGCCACCTGATAGCTGCTCATGTGGGTCAAGCGATACTGGGTCAGCTGCGTAGCCAACTTTGATATCTGCTGCCAGTGCATTAAAGCTTAGGCCCGCCGCCATTAGCGCCACTGCTAATTTGCTTTTCATGGTTTTCATTTGCATAACTCCTTCATGCGGGGATACGGATCCCTTGTTGTTGTGTTTGCGTCTTTGTTATGACTAAAGGTTAGCCAAGCGAGGTGCTTGGTTTATGCCGTTTCGATCTCTTCTCGCAAGCCTGTAAATTCAGGCATCAGAGAAATCAATTTTTTGCTGTATTCGTGTTGAGGTGCCGTGAATAACTGTTCTGTTGGTGCCACTTCTAACAGTGTACCCATTTGCATCACACCTACTCGGTCACACATCTGGCGAATAACAGGTAAATCGTGGCTGATAAACAACATAGTCAAGTTCAGCTCACTTTGCAGATCTTTCAGCAAGTTTAAAATTTGTGCCTGTACCGATACGTCCAGTGCCGATGTCGGTTCATCACAAATCAAAAGTCGAGGACGAGTCGCCAACGCACGCGCAATAGAAATACGCTGACGCTGACCACCGGAGAATTCATGAGGGTACTTAAGCCCAGCCATACGACCCAAACCAACATGATCGAGAAGGTCATTCACGATTTGGCGAGTTTCCGACTCGTTTTTCGTCAGTTTATGAAAACGGATTGGCTCAGCAATAATATCGAATACCTTCATACGAGGGTTCATTGAGGTATACGGGTTTTGGAACACCATCTGCATTTGACGACGCATTGGGCGGCGTTCTTTCTCAGAGGTTAAAGCTGTCAGGTCAATACCCTCAAACTTCACCTGACCAGAGTTAGGTTGGTATAAACCAGCAATAACTCGCGCAATGGTTGATTTACCAGAGCCAGACTCACCCACCAAACCAAAGGTTTCGCCTTCATGCACTTCAAAGCTCACATTATTGGATGCCTGCACGTATTCGCGACGGCTTTCAAATAAAGAGTCTTTGGTGACAAAGCGTAGATTAACGTTCTTCACGTCTAAAAGCGGGCCTGTGTACTCGCGCTCATCCTGGCTTTGTCCTAGCCAGTGATTCTTGATGTCGAGTGGCTCCATTTCTGCCGCTTCTTCGATGTAGCTGACCAAAGGGAAGCGATCTAGCTTTCTGTCTGAACGTGGAACGGCTGAAATTAGGCTGCGAGTATAGGAGTGATCAGGATCGCCCAACACTTTGGCTGTTGGCCCAAACTCCACCAAGTCACCACGATACATTACCGCGACGCGGTCGGTGACGTTGGAGACCACACCCATATCGTGAGTAACCAGCATACAGCCGACATTATTCTTGATACACAATTCTCGGATCAAGTTGAGGATTTGGTCTTGGATTGATACGTCCAGTGCCGTGGTTGGCTCATCGGCGATGATCAGATCTGGCTCACCAGCCAAAGCAATCGCAATGACGACACGCTGACGCATGCCACCAGAGAATTGGTGTGGGTATTGTTTTAAGCGGTTTTCTGGCTGCGGGATGCCAACTTGCTGCATCAGAGAAAGCGCACGCTGATACGCCTCTTCATCAGAGACTTTCATGTTGGCGTGGATCGTCTCTTTCAGCTGCTGCTCAACCGTAAAAAGTGGGTTAAGTGAGGTCATTGGATCTTGGAAAATAAAACCAATCTTCGATCCGCGAACCTTACGCATCGCTTCTGGTGATAAACCAGAAATTTTTTCTCCATCCAGGAAAACATCGCCGCTAGCAACGCGACCTGGAGGGCTAAGCAAATCAATAACGGCGTTACCAACGGTGGATTTACCCGCACCTGACTCGCCAACAACACCCACGATTTCACCACGTTCAATATGAAAAGAAAGTGACTTCACGGCAGCGTGAACGCCGTGTCGGGATGGGTATTCAATACGAAGGTTTTTCACTTCTAATAGTGACATTTCAGACCTCTACTGCCTTGTCTGTGGTATCGAATCGCGCCAAAGGCACCATTCATCACCTGAATGAATCCGTTCAAATTCAGAATAATACTCTGAAATCTTAATGCGGAAACAATTTGGCAAAAATCACACAAAAAAGCAACAATTAAAGTATATTCCGCCGAGAAAACATTAAATAAACGCACAATGAGCGAATAAAAATGCATTAACAAGTATTTAACCATTTTCATATCACACTATTTTTGTGCGCCATGCACCAATAAAACTAGAAAAATGCTCTAAAAACAAGCATGAGCCAACCAGGATCATTAACCATACTATTCATGTGTAATTATTAACATTTAACAAACAATGTCGTATGCGAAAAGCAATTTTTCAACATAAAAAACTATTAATAAAATAGTCGGCAAATATAAAAAGCCAAACTTAGAAAGAGAAAGGATAGGCTAAAACGTGAACACAACAGCAAAACCACACAAATCCTCTTTCGACGACGATTATGCGCCGCTTAAGCGGTTTGTTGACTAAACAAAAGAAAGTGCGGTTACCATCACTCTCCCATTGTAGGTGAAACACGTCGGTTTTAACCCTTTACGGCACAATTGAGAGTGGGATAATAGATAATCATTGTTAGAGCCAAGCTGTAAATGAAAGGAGCCCCTGTGCTTAAAGCGATTTTTTTGATATGGACGAGACTTTATGTGCGACGTCACAAGCCGATAAAGTTGCAGGACAAAAGTTTACGACTTGGATTCATAAGACCTACCCGCAAGTTACCGAACCACAAGCTTTTTTACAGCGCTACTTACAGGGTGTGTACAAGAAGCTGAATGCGGAATTCCCTCACCTTGTGGCTCTGCTACCTGATGAAAACGCGTTCCGTTGTGGCCTGATCCAAAACATATTGGCGGAGCACGGAGTCAGCATTAATGTCGAAGAGGCTCAACAAGCTCAAGACTACTTTGATTCTGCACGTATGGGCGCGTTCACTTTCTTCCCTGGTGTAAAAGAAATGCTCAGCGACCTTCGTCAGCATTATAAACTCGTCGTGATCACTAACGGCCCGATTTTTTCTCAACACCCAAAACTCAACGCGACACAGATGAGCGACTGGGTGGACCATATTATTGTGGGGGAGAAGAGCCCGAAGAGAAGCCCGCTGCGAGCATTTTCCAAAAAGCGCTCGACTTGGTCGAAGTAAAACCAGAAGAAGCCCTACACATTGGCGACTCTTTACCAGCAGATATAGCAGGCGCTAACAATATGGGTATTTTGAGTGTGTGGGTAAATGCGACAGGCGCAAGTAACTCAACAGATATAACGCCAAATTTTGAAATCCAAGAAACGGTAGAGCTGAGAGAAATCCTTAAAACACTCGCCCAATAAAAGTAGCGGATTAGAAAAACACAAAACCCCAGACTTCGTTCTGGGGTTTATTTTGTCAGCTCGAAAAGCATTTGGATCATAGGTGGTCAAAAGCCCCTAGAGCTGTACACTTTTGGTGAAATTGAAATCGAATGCAGATGCTTTTAAGAGGATAGATGCAAAAAAGCCCCAGTCTTTCGACTGGGGCTCTAAATAGCGGTCGGTGAAGAGCCGTATTCTAACTTCAGGCGAACCCCACTTGGGTTCAAATCCATTGATACATTGCCGACTAATACAGTCCAAGCGAGATCATAAACTCTAAAACGACGAAAGCCTGCTAAAAAGCAGGCTTTCTAATAGTGGTCGGTGAAGAGGGATTCGAACCCCCGACCCTCTGGTCCCAAACCAGATGCGCTACCAAACTGCGCTATTCACCGAGCATGTATTCTTTAAATAAAGAATGGGGTGGCTAACGAGACTTGAACTCGCGACAACCGGAATCACAATCCGGGGCTCTACCAACTGAGCTATAGCCACCATCAAATTGTCATGTTTACCGCTATCTCAGCCATAAACTAAATAGTGGTCGGTGAAGAGGGATTCGAACCCCCGACCCTCTGGTCCCAAACCAGATGCGCTACCAAACTGCGCTATTCACCGACGATGTTTTATCTTGATTAAATCAAGATTGGGAGCAATGCTACCGCATTCAATCTAAAAAAGAAAGAATGGGGTGGCTAACGAGACTTGAACTCGCGACAACCGGAATCACAATCCGGGGCTCTACCAACTGAGCTATAGCCACCACTGATTTTTTACCGATGTATCCTCCGAGGCAATGGTACGCCCGAAAGGATTCGAACCTTCGACCTTTGGCTCCGGAGGCCAACGCTCTATCCAACTGAGCTACGGGCGCATGCCCTATCGGCGGAGTGGAATAATACGGATATCACACTATGCCGTCTAGTACTTTTTTTACTTTTTTTATCGTTTGGTCTCTTTTTCGACAGTTATCTTCCTTTAAACTGAATTTTTGATGTGATTCACGCCCTGTCATGGATAACTTGTTGTTTATTGCAACAAGTTATCGGGATATAATCACCCATTATTTACATTGATTTAACAGCTGCAACCAAGTTGTCTAATCATTCTATGCCATTCAGTGGAATTTAGTGATTTCTCTGCTCGGCATTAATACTCTAACTATATAAATAGGTAAGTCACTTACCTCGGGAATGTGAAGTGGGTTTAATGGATATGTCTCGACAAATGATTAGCGTTTTGTTCGCTGCCTTAACGTTTTCTACGGCAGCTTTAGCTTCTGACATCAGCCAAACTGAATACGATGCGATCGCAGAACGCATCCAACCTGTCGGTGATGTTTATCTAGCGGGCTCTGAGCCAGTGAAAGAAGAACCAACCGGTCCACGTGATGGCGCCACAGTTTATGGTACTTTTTGTATTGCTTGTCACGCATCTGGCGTAAACGGCGCACCTAAAACAGGTAATGCCGATGACTGGGCACCGCGTATTGCACAAGGCAAAGAGACGTTAGTGAAGCACGCGTTAGAAGGCTTCAATGCGATGCCTGCCAAAGGAACCTGTATGGACTGTTCTGACGATGAAATCATCGCAGCAATCGACCACATGATTGAAGGTCTATAAGTAAAGACATTAACGAAAAAGGCTTGCCAACTGGCAAGCCTTTTTATTTTTAGTCAGTGAGCACAAGGTTACTCTATTTCTTAAACATTGCTCGAATATTGGCAATGTGTGCCTGACCTTTCGCCATACGCTCTTCTGCTGATACTGGCTTTTTGTTTACTTCCCATTCAACGTCATCAAATGGCAACTCATCCAAAAATCGGCTTTGAGTCGGTTTTATCAACTCGCCGAACTGTCGACGCTCTTTGCACATAGTGAAAGTCAGTTCACGCTGCGCACGGGTAATGCCAACATACATCAGACGACGCTCTTCTTCGACGTTGTCTTCATCAATACTGGTTTGGTGCGGTAAAATACCTTCTTCAGACCCAATTAAGTATACATATGGGAACTCAAGGCCTTTTGATGCATGCAGCGTCATCAGTTGTACTGCATCGCTGTCTTCATCTTCTTCGCCACGTTCCATCATGTCACGCAAGGTCAAACGTTGAACGACTTCTTTTAACGTTTTCTCTTCTTGATCGTAGTTGTCACCTTCTAGGTCCGCCACTATCCACGAGTAAAGATCAGAAACGTTCTTCATTCGCATTTCAGCGGCTTTCGGGCTTGCTGAAGTTTCGTATAGCCAATCTTCATAATGGATATCGCGAACTAGCGAACGAACCGCTTCGACGGTATCACCACGCTCAGCTTGGTCAGCAATCGCCACTAACCATTGGGTGAAACGACGTAAGTTTTCCAGGCCGCGTCCCGTTAAGTGTTGTTCGAGCCCCATTTCAAAACTCGACTCAAACAGGCTCTTCCCACGCATATTGGCATAACTGCCTAGCTTTTCTAACGTTACTGGGCCAATTTCACGTCGTGGTGTATTCACAATACGTAAGAATGCATTGTCGTCATCTGGATTAACCAAAACACGCAAATACGCCATGATGTCTTTAATTTCTGCGCGTGCAAAAAACGAGGTGCCACCAGAAATTTTATAAGGCACACGGTTTTGCATCAGAGACTTTTCAATTAAGCGCGATTGGTGGTTACCACGGTACAAAATTGCGTAATCACGATAGTCGGTTCGATTCAAGAATTTGTGTGCAATCAACTCCCCCGTGACACGCTCAGCCTCGTGCTCTTCATTTTTAGCCAACAACACTTTGAGTTTTTCACCGTCAGGAATTTCTGAAAATAAGGACTTCTCATAGACGTGAGGGTTGTTGGCTATCAAAATGTTGGCCGCACGCAGGATTCGACTCGTAGAGCGGTAGTTTTGCTCCAACTTAATCAATCGCAAATTCGGGTAATCTTCACCCAGCAAGACTAGGTTCTGAGGCTTTGCACCACGCCATGAATAAATGGACTGGTCATCATCTCCTACGACCGTCAATCGCCCACGTTCACCGACGATTAATTTCACCAACTCATATTGACTCGTGTTGGTATCTTGGTACTCATCGACCAACAGATAGCGGATACGGTTCTGCCAACGTTGACGAACGTCTTCATGATTGCGCAAGAGTAAGACGGGCATCAAAATTAGGTCATCAAAATCGAGCGCGTTATAGGCTTTCATTTGCTTTTGGTACATATCAAAGCAGAACGCAAACAATTGTTGCTGCTCACCTTGCGCACGCGCTTTGGCTTGCTCTGGCGTCAACATGTCGTTTTTCCAGTTGGAAATACAACTCAGAAGCTGACGTAGCAGATCTTTATCACCATCAAGCTGCTTTTCGGTAAGTTCCTTGAGTAGCGCCAGTTGGTCTTGGTCATCAAACAGTGAAAAGCCCGCTTTCAACCCTAAATGCTTGTATTCGCGTTTGATGATGTTTAATCCCAAGGTGTGGAACGTTGATACCATCAAACCTTTAGACTCGGCTTTCCCCAACGTTTGGCCGACACGTTCTTTCATTTCACGCGCCGCTTTGTTGGTAAACGTCACCGCTGCAATATTACGCGCTTTGTAGCCACATTGCTGAACCAGATAAGCGATTTTATTGGTAATAACACGAGTTTTGCCCGAGCCAGCACCAGCTAGCACTAGGCATGGACCAGACACGTATTTCACGGCTTCATCTTGACTAGGGTTCAGCTTCATAGAAATTCTCTGCGGGTGATAAATGTGGCGCCTATGATAAAGGGGTGGCCTCGTGAAAGCTACGCTGATTTCTTGTAATTTTCATACCAACAAGCGCAACATTCTGTTGCATAAAAGGCGGGTATTTGAGCTATAATGAATGAACGTTCATTCACTAGTGGTAGGATTATGAAGGATAACCCTGCTGTAGATAAGCGAGAACAAATCTTAGTCGCTGCAGAGCAACTCATTGCTGAATCGGGCTTTCAAGGGCTTTCCATGCAAAAGCTCGCCAATGAAGCAGGTGTCGCAGCAGGAACGATTTATCGTTATTTCTCAGATAAAGAACATCTTTTGGAGGAGTTACGCCTTAACGTTGCAAAGCGCGTCGCTACGGCTGTGCAACTGGGCGTGAGTGAAGAGATGCCTTTAAAACAGCGATATCGAACCATGTGGCTCAATATTTGGAATCTAGCGAGCTCGAATTTAAATGCGCTCAGCAATCGAGTTCAATATGAGTCTCTACCCTGTTCAAATAGTAGCAAAGCTCGGGAACTTGAAAGACAAATGTTTGCCCAAGTAGATCTTCTTTTTAATCAGGGGAAAGAAGAGGGCGTATTTAAACCTCTCGATAACGAAGTACTTTCTGGATTGAGTTTTGAGGCAAGTGTTGCGCTTGCTAGGAAACACGCTTTGGGATTTTATCAGCTGGATAAGGCGGCATTAGAAGCTGCTATCGAAGCCAGTTGGGATGCAATTATTAAACACTAACTTGGAGTTCTTAATAGAATGAAAAAGTGGATTTTGATGCTATCAATTGTTTTATTACTTTTTGGTAGTGTTGTGACATACAGGCTAATTGATATCAAAGACAAAATGGAGCAGTTTGCCAATCGCCCTGAACCAGCATTCCCAGTAACCGTAACTGAAGTACAAGCGGTTGATTGGGTTCCTGCTATAGAGGCAATTGGCTTTATTGAACCAAACCAAGGGGTTACCGTTGCTAATGAAACTAGCGGTGTTATCGACAAAATCGCATTTGATTCCGGTACTCAAGTCAAAGCAGGCCAGCCATTAGTACTGCTTGACTCTGACGTTGAGAAAGCGAATTTAAAGAGCTCGCAAGCCAAGTTGCCAGCAGCAGAAGCGAAATACAAACGCTACCAAGGGCTATTTAAAAAAGGCTCTATTTCTAAAGAAGCGTATGACGAAGCAGAAGCGAACTACTTCTCCTTAAAAGCGGACATTGAAAGCTTGAAAGCGACCATCGACCGACGCGAAATCAAAGCGCCATTTGATGGTGTGGTAGGTATTCGTAACGTGTACCTAGGTCAGTACCTACAAGCGGGTACTGATATTGTTCGCCTGGAAGACACCAGCGTGATGCGCTTACGCTTTACCGTGCCGCAAACCGATATCTCACGTATCAACATCGACCAAGAAGTGGATATCTTCGTGGATGCCTACCCAGAACAGCCTTTCAAAGGTTCAATTTCTGCGATTGAGCCTGCGGTTAATGTACAAAGTGGCTTGATTCAGGTTCAAGCAGATATCCCTAACAGTGATGGCAAACTGCGTAGTGGTATGTTCGCACGTGCAAACATCATTCTGCCTAAATTAGAAAATCAGGTCACTCTGCCTCAAACTGCGATCACGTTTACGCTATACGGCGACAATGTTTACATCGTAACGGAAGAAGATGGCGAGAAACGCGTTAAGCAGCATGTGGTAAAAGTTGGCGAACGCTCTAAAGATATCGCACACATTCTAGAAGGCGTGAAGCCAGGTGATGTAGTGGTGACATCGGGTCAAGTCCGTTTAAGTAACCACGCAAAAGTAAGCATTGTCGAAAGCGATGCAACTACCCCACCTGCTGAAACACCAATGCTTTAAGTTGGAGGCATCATGCGCTTTACAGATGTTTTTATAAAACGTCCAGTTTTAGCGGTATCGATCAGTTTTTTGATTGCATTGCTTGGTTTGCAAGCCGTGTTCAAAATGCAAGTTCGTGAATACCCTGAAATGACGAATACAGTGGTCACTGTGACCACCAGTTACTACGGTGCAAGTGCCAACTTGATCCAGGGCTTTATTACTCAGCCATTGGAGCAAGCGGTGGCGCAAGCCGATAATATTGATTATATGACCTCGCAATCGGTGTTAGGTAAATCAACCATTACTGTCAACATGAAGTTGAATACCGACCCAAACGCGGCATTGGCTGACATCTTAGCGAAAACTAACTCGGTACGTTCCCAGCTTCCAAAAGAAGCCGAAGACCCGACCGTAACGATGTCGACCGGTTCTACTACCGCGGTATTGTATATTGGTTTTACCAGTGACGAGTTGTCTTCCAGCCAGATCACCGACTACCTTGAGCGTGTAATCAACCCACAGCTATTCACTGTAAATGGTGTATCAAAAGTTGACCTTTACGGTGGTATGAAATACGCGCTGCGCGTATGGCTAGATCCAGCAAAAATGGGCGCGTTAAAGCTGACTGCAACGGATGTGATGAGCGTTCTTAACGCCAACAACTACCAATCTGCGACGGGTCAAGCGACGGGTGAGTTCGTGCTTTATAACGGTAGCGCGGATACTCAGGTATCAAACGTTGCTGAACTTGAAGCGTTGGTCGTAAAAACGGGTGAAGGGGACGTTATTCGCTTAGGTGATATCGCCAAGGTAACACTTGAGAAGAGTCACGACGTTTACCGTGCAAGTGCAAACGGCCAAGAAGCTGTGGTTGCTGCAATCAACGCCGCGCCAAGTGCCAACCCAATCAACATCGCTGCTGATGTGCTTGAATTATTACCTCAACTTGAGCGCAACTTACCAAGTAACATCAAAATGAACGTGATGTACGACTCTACCATTGCGATCAACGAGTCAATTCACGAAGTAGTGAAAACGATTCTTGAAGCGGCAATTATCGTACTTGTAGTGATCACACTGTTCCTAGGTTCGTTCCGTGCGGTCATCATTCCTATCGTCACTATTCCACTCTCTTTGATTGGTGTGGCGATGGTTATGCAGGCAATGGGCTTCTCTTGGAACTTAATGACACTACTAGCGATGGTACTTGCCATCGGCCTGGTGGTGGATGACGCGATCGTGGTGCTAGAAAACGTGGACCGTCATATCAAAGAAGGCGAGTCACCATTCCGTGCAGCAATCATTGGTACGCGCGAAATTGCTGTGCCAGTTATTGCGATGACATTAACGCTAGGTGCGGTATACGCACCAATCGCGTTGATGGGCGGTATTACGGGCTCGTTGTTCAAAGAGTTCGCTTTAACGCTAGCAGGTTCGGTATTTGTGTCCGGTATCATCGCTTTAACGCTATCACCTATGATGTGTTCAAAGATGCTGAAGGCGAACGAAAAGCCGAGCAAGTTTGAGCAAAAAGTTCACCATATCCTTGATGGCATGACTAATCGCTACGCAAATATGTTAAAAGCAGTAATGGCGAGCCGACCAGTGGTGATCGTATTTGCCATTATTGTATTTGCAAGCCTACCTGTTTTATTCAAGTTTATTCCTAGTGAACTAGCTCCTTCTGAAGATAAAGGTGTTGTTGTGCTCATAGGGACCGCACCATCGAATTCGAATTTGGACTACATCCAAAACACCATGGATGATGTGAATAAGATTCTCTCTGATCAACCAGAAGTAGAATACGCTCAGGTATTTAACGGTGTTCCGGATTCTAATCAAGCGTTTGGTTTAGCTACACTCAAACCATGGGGCGAACGAGAAGCGAGCCAAGCAGAAATCAAACAGCGTGTTGGTGGGCTTGTTTCGAGCATTCCGGGAATGTCTATTGCTGCCTACGAAATGCCGGAGCTACCAGGTGCTGGTTCAGGCCTTCCTGTACAGTTCGTAATTACAACACCAAACAACTTTGAAAGTTTGTTTACCGTTGCAAATGACATTCTGTCAGAAGTAGCAAGCAGTCCAATGTTTGTCTATTCCGATCTGGATCTGAAATATGATTCTGCAACGATGAAGATCAAGATCGATAAAGACAAAGCGGGTGCCTACGGTGTGACTATGCAAGACATAGGTATCACCCTCAGTACGATGATGGCAGATGGCTATGTAAACCGTATCGACCTAAATGGCCGTTCTTATGAGGTAATTCCTCAGGTTGAGCGTAAATGGCGTCTAAACCCAGAATCGATGAAGAACTACTATGTACGCTCTGTAGATGGTAAAGCGGTTCCATTAGGTAGTCTGATTACCATCGATGTGGTGGCCGAGCCTCGCTCTTTGCCACACTTCAACCAGTTAAACTCAGCGACTGTAGGTGCAGTTACTGGCCCTGGTGTCTCGATGGGAGATGCAGTTAATTGGTTTGAAGACATCGCACAAACCAAACTGCCTGCAGGCTATAACCACGATTACATGGGCGAATCTCGTCAGTTTGTAACGGAAGGTAGTGCCTTGTATGCAACCTTTGGTCTTGCACTTGCGATCATCTTCCTCGTTCTGGCGATTCAATTTGAATCACTCCGCGACCCTATTGTCATCATGGTATCTGTACCGCTAGCAATATGTGGTGCCTTGATCGCGTTGGCGTGGGGTACGGCCTCGATGAACATCTACTCGCAGGTTGGTTTGATCACGCTGGTCGGCCTGATCACCAAGCATGGTATCTTGATCTGTGAAGTAGCCAAAGAAGAGCAGTTACATAATAAACTGTCTCGTATCGATGCGGTGATGGAGGCTGCGAAAGTGCGTCTTCGCCCTATCCTAATGACAACTGCAGCGATGATCGCAGGTCTTATCCCGCTGATGTACGCAACAGGTGCAGGTGCCGCGCAACGTTTCAGTATCGGTATCGTCATCGTTGCTGGTCTAGCAATTGGTACATTGTTCACACTATTCGTACTACCTGTGATTTACAGCTACCTAGCAGAAAAACACAAACCACTGCCAGTATTTGTTGAAGACAAAGACTTGGAGAAATTGGCACGAGTTGATGAAGCGAAAGCAGCCCACCGTGAATTAGCGGATAACAGATAAGCTTTTAAGGCATTCAAAAAGGTCACTTCGGTGACCTTTTTTATTGCCGCTCTCTTTTTTGCCATCTAAATGGCGACTTTCACGTATCATTTACTTAAAATGAGGACAAATCAAAAGGAGTTTTAGCCACTATGTTTGACCCAAAGAAATTAGAGCAAATTGCTAAACAGATTCACGACTCAATGCCTCAACCTGTAAAAGAGTTAGGCTCTGATGTTGATCAGAAGGTTCGCCAAGTAATCCAAGGCCAACTGAATAAGCTAGATGTAGTAAGCCGCGAAGAGTTTGATGTTCAAACTCAAGTTTTACTGCGCACGCGTCAAAAACTGACAGAAATGGAACAGAAATTGGCGGAGCTTGAAGAGAAGCTTGCAGAAAAATAAGTGTTAAAACGCTCCTCACAAAGGAGCGTTTTTCTTATCGGCGCGCAGATAAATCGGCTAAAAACAAAAAGGCTTGGTCAACGGCGACCAAGCTTTTTGATTAAATGTTGTGTTTTATTTTGTATTTATCACTCCAGTCTGCCTGGAGTTTATCTACTGCGTTACTTGAGACTAAGTAAATTACGCAGTATTAAGGTTTCATTTCTAGGAGAAGGCGCGGACTTTACGATAGTAAACGAGCACCTTCGACACCGAAATGGAACCTTAAGGCCAGTAATTTAGCCGCCCACCGCGATACGCTTCATATCAGTCATGTAACCACGTAGTTCTTCACCGATGTATTCTACAGGGTGGTTGCGGATTGTTTCATTCACAGCGATAAGAGTTGCGTTATCCACTTGGTTAGACGTTTCACCTAGACCTTTACCAATGACGTCTGTACTAACAGAAGGCATGAATTTTTCACGCAGTAGCGGCGTTGCTACATTAGCAAATAGGTAGTTACCATATTCAGCCGTATCGGAGATAACCACGTTCATCTCGTATAAACGCTTACGTGCGATAGTGTTTGCGATAAGTGGCAGCTCGTGTAGAGACTCGTAGTAAGCAGACTCATCGATGATGCCAGATGCCGTCATTGCTTCGAATGCTAGCTCAACACCCGCACGAACCATAGCAACCATCAGGATACCGTTATCGAAGTACTCTTGCTCAGAGATTTCTACGTCAGTTTCTGGGTAGTTTTCGAAAGCAGTTTCACCCGTTTCTGCACGCCAGCCTAGTAGGTTCGCATCGTCGTTTTCCCAGTCAGCCATCATAGTGCTAGAGAACTGACCTGTAATGATATCGTCCATGTGCTTGTTGTATAGCGGACGCATCAGCTCTTTTAGCTCTTCAGAAAGTTCAAATGCTTTCACTTTTGCAGGGTTCGTTAGGCGATCCATCATGTGAGTGATACCACCAAACTTCAGTGCTTCAGTGATGGTTTCCCAACCGTATTGAAGAAGCTTACCTGCGTAGCCAGGATCGATACCATCAGCAATCATCTTCTCGTAACATACGATAGAGCCAGCCTGTAGCATGCCACAAAGGATAGTTTGCTCACCCATTAGGTCAGATTTCACCTCAGCAACAAAAGAAGACTCTAGACAGCCTGCACGGTGACCACCTGTTGCTGCAGCCCAAGCTTTCGCGATATCCCAACCTTCACCTTTTGGGTCGTTCTCTGGGTGAACAGCGATAAGAGTTGGAACACCGAAACCACGCTTGTACTCTTCACGAACTTCCGTGCCCGGGCACTTAGGTGCAACCATTACTACTGTTAGGTCTTTACGGATTTGCATGCCCTCTTCAACAACGTTGAAGCCGTGTGAGTAACCTAGCGCTGCGCCTTCTTTCATTAGCGGCATTATCGTCTCAACAACGTTTGTGTGCTGCTTATCTGGAGTAAGGTTTACTACTAGGTCAGCTTGTGGAATTAGCGTTTCGTAGCTACCAACCTCAAAACCGTTGTCTTTTGCGTTTTTGAATGACTGGCGTTGCTCATCAATCGCTGCTTGGCGAAGCGCATAAGCAACGTCTAGACCAGAGTCACGCATATTCAGACCTTGGTTAAGACCTTGAGCACCACAACCTACGATGACCACTTTTTTGCCTTTTAAGTAATCCGCTTCTGAAGCAAACTCACTACGGTCCATAAAGCGACAACGACCTAATTGGTCCAACTGCTCGCGCAAGTTTAAGGTATTGAAATAATTAGCCATCTGGTGCTCCTTTGAGATTCTTCCATTGAGGTCGGTAATTGCCTTACCGAATAACTTCATACTAAAACAGACATTAAATTGCTTAAAGTGATATATTCACAATTAGTTATTGCAATTTATGCAACATGGAAATGAAGATTTAATGAATATCAAAAGCCTGCAACTTTTTATTCATCTGTGTGAGAGTAAAAGTTTCGCGAAGACCGCAGCAGCGATGCATGTGAGTCCTTCAGCCTTGAGCAGACAAATACAAAAGCTAGAGGAAGAAACTAGCCAACAATTATTTTTGCGGGACAATCGCAGCGTTGATTTAACGAGCCAAGGCAAAAAACTGGTTCCTGTCGCCTTAAAAATTCTTGGCGAATGGCAACAGTACCAAAGTCACCTAAAGGGAGCAGAGGACGAATTGAAAGGAGAAATCCGTCTATTTTGTTCGGTTACTGCAAGCTACAGCCACCTGCCAGAGTTAATCTCTGATTTTCGTCTTCAGCATCCTTTTATCGAATTTAAGCTATCAACCGGCGATCCAGCTCAAGCGATCGACAAAATTTTAGCAGATGAAGCCGATATTGCCATCTCAGCCAAATCTGAGCAGATGCCAAGCAAAATCGCATTTGAAACGATCAGTGAAATACCGCTTTCTGTCATCGCTCCTGTCGGCGTGAGTTCATTTGCGGAGGAGCTACAAAAAGAAAGACCAAACTGGTCAGTCATTCCATTCATTCTCCCAGAAGCAGGGACAGCAAGAGATAGAGCCAATACTTGGCTCAAACAAATGAAAATAAAGCCGAATATCTACGCGCAAACGTCAGGGCATGAAGCCATCGTAAGTATGGTTGCACTAGGATGCGGTGTAGGTATCGCACCTGATGTCGTGATCAACAATAGCCCGGTGAGAGAGAAGATAAATCGCTTAAAAGTGTTGCCAATTAAGCCTTTTGAACTTGGTGTCTGCTGCAACAAAAATCAGTTAGAGAATCCATTAGTGAAGGCTTTTTGGAAAGTGGCAGAGAGTAAATACATTACACCTTAACGATAGATGTTTTGAGTTCTGAGTGCTTAGGTAATTTTCAAAACCCAGAAACGCAAAAAAGCCCACTCTTTCGAGTGGGCTTTTTCAAATTTAAAGCCTGGCGATGTCCTACTCTCACATGGGGAAGCCCCACACTACCATCGGCGCTATTTCGTTTCACTTCTGAGTTCGGCATGGAAATCAGGTGGGTCCAAAACGCTATGGTCGCCAAGCAAATTCTTTAATCTGGAAAGCTGTTTCTTAATTCTCGTTCTTACACATTCAATGTTCTTTCATTGAGTCCATCAAAACCCCTTGGGTGTTGTATGGTTAAGCCTCACGGGCAATTAGTACAGGTTAGCTCAACGCCTCACAACGCTTACACACCCTGCCTATCAACGTCGTAGTCTACGACAACCCTTTAGGATACTTAAAGTATCAGGGAGAACTCATCTCAAGGCTCGCTTCCCGCTTAGATGCTTTCAGCGGTTATCGATCCCGAACTTAGCTACCGGGCAATGCGTCTGGCGACACAACCCGAACACCAGAGGTTCGTCCACTCCGGTCCTCTCGTACTAGGAGCAGCCCCTTTCAATTCTCCAACGCCCACGGCAGATAGGGACCGAACTGTCTCACGACGTTCTAAACCCAGCTCGCGTACCACTTTAAATGGCGAACAGCCATACCCTTGGGACCGACTTCAGCCCCAGGATGTGATGAGCCGACATCGAGGTGCCAAACACCGCCGTCGATATGAACTCTTGGGCGGTATCAGCCTGTTATCCCCGGAGTACCTTTTATCCGTTGAGCGATGGCCCTTCCATTCAGAACCACCGGATCACTATGACCTGCTTTCGCACCTGCTCGAATTGTCATTCTCGCAGTCAAGCGGGCTTATGCCATTGCACTAACCTCACGATGTCCAACCGTGATTAGCCCACCTTCGTGCTCCTCCGTTACGCTTTGGGAGGAGACCGCCCCAGTCAAACTACCCACCAGGCACTGTCCGCAACCCCGATAAGGGGTCGACGTTAGAACATCAACACTACAAGGGTGGTATTTCAAGGACGGCTCCACGCAATCTAGCGACTGCGCTTCAAAGCCTCCCACCTATCCTACACATGTAGGGTCAATGTTCAGTGCCAAGCTGTAGTAAAGGTTCACGGGGTCTTTCCGTCTAGCCGCGGGTACACTGCATCTTCACAGCGATTTCAATTTCACTGAGTCTCGGGTGGAGACAGCGTGGCCATCATTACGCCATTCGTGCAGGTCGGAACTTACCCGACAAGGAATTTCGCTACCTTAGGACCGTTATAGTTACGGCCGCCGTTTACCGGGGCTTCGATCAAGAGCTTCGACCGAAGTCTAACCCCATCAATTAACCTTCCGGCACCGGGCAGGCGTCACACCGTATACGTCATCTTGCGATTTTGCACAGTGCTGTGTTTTTAATAAACAGTTGCAGCCACCTGGTATCTGCGACTCTCAATAGCTCCATCCGCGAGGGACTTCACCGTCGAGAGCGTACCTTCTCCCGAAGTTACGGTACCATTTTGCCTAGTTCCTTCACCCGAGTTCTCTCAAGCGCCTTGGTATTCTCTACCCGACCACCTGTGTCGGTTTGGGGTACGATTCCTTACAATCTGAAGCTTAGAGGCTTTTCCTGGAAGCATGGCATCAATGACTTCACATCCGTAGATGCTCGACGTCGTGTCTCAGCCTTAAAGAGAGCCGGATTTACCTAACTCTCAAGCCTACGCACTTGAACCTGGACAACCGTCGCCAGGCCCACCTAGCCTTCTCCGTCCCCCCATCGCAATTGTAAGAAGTACGGGAATATTAACCCGTTTCCCATCGACTACGCCTTTCGGCCTCGCCTTAGGGGTCGACTTACCCTGCCCCGATTAACGTTGGACAGGAACCCTTGGTCTTCCGGCGAGGAGGTTTTTCACCCCCTTTATCGTTACTCATGTCAGCATTCGCACTTCTGATACGTCCAGCATGCGTTACCACACACCTTCAACCGCTTACAGAACGCTCCCCTACCCAATATACAAAAGTATATTGCCGCAGCTTCGGTTTACTACTTAGCCCCGTTACATCTTCCGCGCAGGCCGACTCGACCAGTGAGCTATTACGCTTTCTTTAAATGATGGCTGCTTCTAAGCCAACATCCTGGCTGTCTGAGCCTTCCCACATCGTTTCCCACTTAGTAGTAATTTGGGACCTTAGCTGGCGGTCTGGGTTGTTTCCCTCTCCACGACGGACGTTAGCACCCGCCGTGTGTCTCCCGGATAGTACTTACTGGTATTCGGAGTTTGCAAAGGGTTGGTAAGTCGGGATGACCCCCTAGCCTTAACAGTGCTCTACCCCCAGTAGTATTCGTCCGAGGCGCTACCTAAATAGCTTTCGGGGAGAACCAGCTATCTCCAGGTTTGATTGGCCTTTCACCCCTAGCCACAAGTCATCCGCTAATTTTTCAACATTAGTCGGTTCGGTCCTCCAGTTGATGTTACTCAACCTTCAACCTGCCCATGGCTAGATCACCTGGTTTCGGGTCTATATCCAGAGACTGAACGCCCAGTTAAGACTCGGTTTCCCTACGGCTCCCCTAGATGGTTAACCTTGCCACTGAATATAAGTCGCTGACCCATTATACAAAAGGTACGCAGTCACAGGACAAAGCCTGCTCCTACTGCTTGTACGTACACGGTTTCAGGTTCTATTTCACTCCCCTCACAGGGGTTCTTTTCGCCTTTCCCTCACGGTACTGGTTCACTATCGGTCAGTCAGTAGTATTTAGCCTTGGAGGATGGTCCCCCCATATTCAGACAGGATATCACGTGTCCCGCCCTACTCGATTTCACTGAATATGCGTCGTCAGTTACGGGGCTATCACCCTGTATCGCCAAGCTTTCCAGCTTGTTCACCTGACGCCTATAAAGCTTAAGGGCTAGTCCAATTTCGCTCGCCGCTACTTTCGGAATCTCGGTTGATTTCTTTTCCTCGGGGTACTTAGATGTTTCAGTTCCCCCGGTTCGCCTCGTTATGCTATGTATTCACATAACGATACTTACTTATGTAAGTGGGTTTCCCCATTCGGAAATCCCAGACTCAAGTGGTTTTTACTACCTAATCTGGGCTTATCGCAAGTTAATACGTCCTTCATCGCCTCTGACTGCCAAGGCATCCACCGTGTACGCTTAGTCACTTAACCATACAACCCGAAGGAGTTTCGAATTGAAGTTAAACAACCAAAGTTGTCTCTCATTATTTGAATGAGCGAGAGACATATCGATTTTGCCGGACTCAAATTCCAAGAACACTTGAATGTGTTTTTAGTTGTATTCATAAATGAATACTTTGAGAACTTTACAAACAACAATAAATTGTTGTTTTGTCAGCTTTCCAAATTGTTAAAGAGCTAGATTTTCTGATGAAAACCATTTTTAAAAGCACTCATTGAATGCGCTTAAAGATGGTGGGCGATACCGGGCTCGAACCAGTGACCCCCTGCTTGTAAGGCAGGTGCTCTCCCAACTGAGCTAATCGCCCATTGTTTCAAAATATGGTGGAGCTATGCGGGATCGAACCGCAGACCTCCTGCGTGCAAGGCAGGCGCTCTCCCAGCTGAGCTATAGCCCCATATTTTTAGTTTTAATTCCTAATGGAAGGAATGGTGGGTCGTGCAGGATTCGAACCTGCGACCAATTGATTAAAAGTCAACTGCTCTACCAACTGAGCTAACGACCCAATGGTATCCCGTAGGGGAGTCGAACCCCTGTTACCGCCGTGAAAGGGCGGTGTCCTAGGCCTCTAGACGAACGGGACACTAAGTTGAACATCTTGGGGGATGTTCTATCTCTTAAACTTCATAAACCGTATCAATCTGTGTGAACACTCATCGCAATAATCATCGTTTAAGGAGGTGATCCAGCGCCAGGTTCCCCTAGCGCTACCTTGTTACGACTTCACCCCAGTCATGAACCACAAAGTGGTAAGCGTCCCCCCGAAGGTTAAACTACCTACTTCTTTTGCAGCCCACTCCCATGGTGTGACGGGCGGTGTGTACAAGGCCCGGGAACGTATTCACCGTGGCATTCTGATCCACGATTACTAGCGATTCCGACTTCATGGAGTCGAGTTGCAGACTCCAATCCGGACTACGACGCACTTTTTGGGATTCGCTCACTTTCGCAAGTTGGCCGCCCTCTGTATGCGCCATTGTAGCACGTGTGTAGCCCTACTCGTAAGGGCCATGATGACTTGACGTCGTCCCCACCTTCCTCCGGTTTATCACCGGCAGTCTCCCTGGAGTTCCCGACATTACTCGCTGGCAAACAAGGATAAGGGTTGCGCTCGTTGCGGGACTTAACCCAACATTTCACAACACGAGCTGACGACAGCCATGCAGCACCTGTCTCAGAGTTCCCGAAGGCACCAATCCATCTCTGGAAAGTTCTCTGGATGTCAAGAGTAGGTAAGGTTCTTCGCGTTGCATCGAATTAAACCACATGCTCCACCGCTTGTGCGGGCCCCCGTCAATTCATTTGAGTTTTAATCTTGCGACCGTACTCCCCAGGCGGTCTACTTAACGCGTTAGCTCCGAAAGCCACGGCTCAAGGCCACAACCTCCAAGTAGACATCGTTTACGGCGTGGACTACCAGGGTATCTAATCCTGTTTGCTCCCCACGCTTTCGCATCTGAGTGTCAGTATCTGTCCAGGGGGCCGCCTTCGCCACCGGTATTCCTTCAGATCTCTACGCATTTCACCGCTACACCTGAAATTCTACCCCCCTCTACAGTACTCTAGTCTGCCAGTTTCAAATGCTATTCCGAGGTTGAGCCCCGGGCTTTCACATCTGACTTAACAAACCACCTGCATGCGCTTTACGCCCAGTAATTCCGATTAACGCTCGCACCCTCCGTATTACCGCGGCTGCTGGCACGGAGTTAGCCGGTGCTTCTTCTGTCGCTAACGTCAAACAATGCAGCTATTAACTACACTACCTTCCTCACGACTGAAAGTACTTTACAACCCGAAGGCCTTCTTCATACACGCGGCATGGCTGCATCAGGCTTGCGCCCATTGTGCAATATTCCCCACTGCTGCCTCCCGTAGGAGTCTGGACCGTGTCTCAGTTCCAGTGTGGCTGATCATCCTCTCAGACCAGCTAGGGATCGTTGCCTTGGTGAGCCCTTACCTCACCAACTAGCTAATCCCACCTAGGCATATCCTGACGCGAGAGGCCCGAAGGTCCCCCTCTTTGGCCCGTAGGCATCATGCGGTATTAGCCATCGTTTCCAATGGTTATCCCCCACATCAGGGCAATTTCCTAGGCATTACTCACCCGTCCGCCGCTCGACGCCGTTATCGTTCCCCGAAGGTTCAGATAACTCGTTTCCGCTCGACTTGCATGTGTTAGGCCTGCCGCCAGCGTTCAATCTGAGCCATGATCAAACTCTTCAATTTAAGATTTTGTTCGGCTCAATGAATACTGAACATTACATAAAGTAATGTTTGAATTGACTGTGCTGAATCCGAAGATTCAATGGTCACTTCGTTTCATTGAAACCTAATTTGATACCGAGGTATCTAATTGGATTATCATCAACGAGTGCCCACACAGATTGATAGGTCTATATTGTTAAAGAGCTTTCCTGTTGAGCTTTGCTCAAAACAGGACGGCCATTTTAGCGAGTTAAAGTTTAGTGTCAATCACTTTTTTCAAACTTTCTTCAAGCGTTTCCGCTTGGCTAATTTGGCTTGCTAACTTGGCTTTCGTTTCTTTCGAAGCGTTGCCGTGTCAGCGAGGTGGCATTATAGAGATTGCGATCACATTGGCAAGCCCTTTTTCTCGTTTTTTTTGATTTTTTTATCGTTCGGATAAATTTGCATCAAAAGCGGTCAAAAGAGCACGTTATTTCTACAGTTCTCTGAATTTATCTGCGAAAAGAGCCACTTTTTCCCAATTGGTGTATTCCACTTCTTTGGTCGTATCGGTTTCGCCACCTGTCATCGACATAATGAATCTAATCATAGTTCTGTCGAACCAGCCGTAACGTGGGTAATAAAGTGCACCAGCAAAAACACCGATTAGCGTTGGTCTCCAAGGCGACTTAATTAGGAACTTGCGAATGTAGGCACTACCTTCAGGTGTATCCTTTCCTTGGTCCTCTTTACGAGCGGTTAGGTTTACGCAGAAAAATGCCACTTTATTTTGCTCCAATTGATTGAGGTTTCGCTCAATAAACTGGTATAGCTTTTTATTAAGATGGCCATAGCGAATAGAGGCGCCTATCAATACTCTGTCGTATTGGCTGAAGTCAATCGTCTCGATATTATGTAAATCCACCAGCTCACAATCGAAGTCTGGAAGTTGTTCATCTATATAGTGGAGAATTTTTTTAGTCTGCCCTTCGCGGGAAGAGTATAGAAATAATGCTTTTGCCACGATTTCCCCTTAGCTACGCCAAAACGTCGGCGTAAGTAGAATAAGTAAGGTAAAGATTTCCAAACGACCAAACAGCATAGAAACTATCAATACCCATTTTGCTTTGTCGTTAACATCACCAAAGTGAAGCGCCACTTCTCCCAAGCCAGGACCGAGGTTGTTCAGAGTCGCAGCCACCGCAGAGAATGCACTGAGCTCGTCCATCCCTGTAGCAATCAAGCCCAACATACAAACCACAAATACCAATGCGTACGCGGAGAAGAAACCCCAAACCGCATCGACAACACGTTGCGGTAGGGCACTGCCACCTACTTTGATGGTGTAAACCGCGCGTGGATGGACTAAACGTTTTAGTTCACGCGCACCTTGTAAGGTAAGAAGCAGGATACGGATCACTTTCATGCCGCCGCCTGTTGAACCAGCACAACCACCGATAAAAGAGGAGAACAATAGCAGTACAGGTAAGAAGAGCGGCCAATCCGCAAAACCTGTCGTCGTAAAGCCCGCAGTTGTCGAAATTGACACGGTTTGGAAAAGTGCCTGATCGAAAGCATCGTATGTCGATGTGTAAGAGTGATGTTTCAGTAATAATAGAAAGCAAATGACAAATAGCAGCACTTGAATAAACAAGAAGGCGCGAAACTCAGGATCTTTCCAGTAATACTTGGGATGTACGCCACCTGATGCAAATGCAGCAAAGTGCAGCGTGTAGTTACATGCAGATATAAGCAGAAAAACCACCGTAATCAGGTTAATCGCGTAACTATCAAAGTATCCGATGCTGGCATCGTGGGTAGAAAAGCCACCAATGGCAATGGTGGAAAAGCTGTGACTGATGGCGTCAAATGGCGTCATACCAGCTAACCAAAAAGCCGATGCACAGGCGATAGTCAGGCTCAAATAGATGTACCAAAGCGCCTTAGCAGTTTCTGCTATGCGCGGCGTCACTTTAGTGTCCTTGACTGGACCAGGGATCTCGGCGCGGTAAAGCTGCATACCACCAATGCCAAGTACTGGCAAAATCGCCACAGCTAATACGATGATTCCCATACCTCCGAACCACTGCAGTAACTGTCGATAGAATAGAATCGCTTTAGGTAACTCATCCAAACCAACAATAACGGTCGCCCCGGTCGTAGTGAGAGCAGAAAACGATTCAAAAAACGCATCTGTGACTGAGACGTTCGGGTTGTCAGCAATGAGAAAGGGGATCGAGCCTGCACTGCCAAGTACTGTCCAGAATAAGACGACAATAAGAAAGCCATCTCGAGCTTTAAGCTCGTGCTTATACCTGCGGTTTGGGTACCAACAAACGGCCCCACAAAACAGCAGAACAAAAAATGTCGTGACAAAAGGCACACCTGCACCATCTCGATAGATCAGCGCAACGAGTGCTGGCGCAAGCATAGTGACACTAAAGAGTGCGAGCAGTAGCCCGACGATTCGAATAATTGAACGAAATTGCATGGATAAATTGACTAGCGAAGCTGTCCCTGTTGCTTCCTGTTTTTCATTATTGTCCGTCTAGCGGAGTGACAATTGCCTTTGCCCCGCTTTTATTGATGATTGCTTGGGTAAACGCGCTCACTTCTCGAAGCTCAATTTCCACCACTAATACGACCTGATCGCTGTATTCAGCCTCGACTTCTATCGCACCAAATTGCGGCATGATTGACTGTGCGATCGGCATAAACCCATAGTCTAACGTTAGTCTGAGCTTTGTGGTTATTTTTTTCTCAATAGTTTGAAGCAGCTTGAGCGCTTGTTGTACTCCACCCCCATACGCTTTAACCAAGCCGCCTGTACCTAACTTGATTCCACCAGAGTATCGCGTGACCACTGCCGTGATCTCCCCCACACCAGATCCAGACAGCTGCGCCAGGATCGGTTTGCCTGCAGTTCCGGATGGCTCCCCATCATCACTAAAACCCCATTTCATTGAATCTTCCGGGCGACCAGCAACAAAGCCCCAACAGTTATGTCTAGCATCAGCGTGTTTAGCTTTGATTTGATCAACAAATGCTTTTGCAGCTTCGATACTTGGCGTGTGCGCCAAATAAGTAATGAATACGCTCTTTTTAATTTCTTCTTCAAATTGAGCGAGCTCTGCTGGAATCAGATAAGGCTTGTCATTCATAGGATTATGGATTCAGGTCTATTTGCCTGAAGTCTATCACGAGTGTGATTTACCCGTCGCATAAGATCTGCCACAGCGCACAATGTTAAACACTTGTTTAAAAAATGTATTGAAATTAGACAATCCACGATCCAAACTAACTTTACTGGTCAAACCAGAACAAAAATAAAACGACTTCCTCGATACCTATTTGCCGAGGTACACGGCGTCGTTGAAATAGGTATACAGACAATCCACGATTGTATGTCATGGAGATAGACAATGATTTACCAAGCCGAAACCCTACAGGTAAAGGAAATACAAGATGGTATTGCAGAGCTAAGCTTCTGCTCTCCAAAATCCGTCAACAAACTCGACCTAGCGACATTGGAATCGCTAGATAAAGCTCTTGATGCGCTCATTGCCCATCAAGGCCTCAAGGGGTTGTTGCTCACTTCAGATAAAGACGCATTCATTGTAGGCGCAGACATTACCGAGTTTTTAGGTCTGTTTGCTAAAACGGATGCCGAGCTCGACCAATGGCTGCAATTTGCTAATAGCATCTTTAACAAATTAGAAGACTTACCCGTTCCGACCATCTCAGTGATCAAAGGCCACGCTCTTGGTGGCGGTTGTGAATGTGTACTAGCAACAGACATGCGTATTGGTGACAAAACCACCAGCATCGGCCTACCAGAAACGAAACTGGGAATCATGCCAGGCTTTGGTGGTTGTGTACGCTTACCTCGCGTTATTGGCGCAGACAGCGCAATGGAAATCATCACCCAAGGTAAAGCATGCCGAGCTGATGAAGCATTGAAAATTGGCTTACTCGATGCTGTTGTAGAGACTGATGCTTTATACGAATCGGCACTACAAACTCTTAACTCTGCAATTAATGAGAAACTTGACTGGCAAGCACGCCGAGCACAGAAAACATCTCCTCTAACGCTGAGTAAGCTAGAATCGATGATGAGCTTCACCATGGCGAAAGGTCTAGTGGCACAGAAAGCTGGCCCTCACTACCCTGCCCCAATGACAGCCGTTATCACGATTGAAGAAGGTGCTCGCTTTGCACGTAATGAAGCGTTAGACATTGAACGTAAGCACTTCGTGAAATTAGCTAAATCGGAAGAAGCAAAATCACTGGTTGGCCTATTCCTTAACGATCAATACATCAAAGGCATTGCGAAAAAAGCAGCGAAGTCAGCAAGTAAAGACACGCAACGTGCAGCCGTATTAGGTGCAGGTATCATGGGTGGCGGCATTGCTTACCAATCAGCGCTAAAAGGTGTGCCTGTCTTAATGAAAGACATCGCACAAGCGTCGCTCGACCTAGGCATGACTGAAGCATCTAAGCTGCTGAATAAACGCTTATCTCGCGGTCGCATTGATGGCTTTAAGATGGCGGGTATTTTAGCGTCAATCACACCGAGCCTATATTACGCAGGTATTGAAAACTCTGATGTGATTGTTGAAGCTGTCGTTGAAAATCCGAAAGTAAAAGCAGCAGTTTTGAGTGAAGTTGAATCCCATGTCGGTGACGACACCGTTATCACCTCAAACACCTCGACGATTCCAATCAACCTATTGGCAAAATCACTAAAACACCCAGAAAACTTCTGTGGTATGCACTTCTTCAACCCAGTGCATCGTATGCCTCTTGTTGAGATTATCCGTGGTGAGCACACCTCTGATGAAACCATCAATCGTGTTGTGGCGTATGCTGCGAAAATGGGCAAATCACCAATTGTCGTTAATGACTGCCCAGGGTTCTTCGTTAACCGCGTATTGTTCCCATACTTTGGCGGCTTCAGCATGCTACTTCGTGATGGTGCTGACTTTACGAAAATCGACAAAGTCATGGAGCGTAAGTTTGGCTGGCCGATGGGACCGGCGTACTTGCTTGACGTAGTCGGCATTGATACCGCGCACCACGCACAAGCTGTGATGGCTGACGGTTTCCCTGAGCGTATGGGTAAACAAGGTCGTGATGCGATTGATGCACTATTCGAAGCAGACAAATATGGTCAGAAAAATGGTAATGGCTTCTACAGCTACACCATAGATAAAAAAGGTAAGCCGAAGAAAACCTTCTCAGAAGATATCTTGCCGGTGCTCGCTGACGTTTGTGCCGATAAGCAGGACTTTGACGATGAGACCATCATTCAACGTATGATGATTCCGATGATCAACGAAGTGGTACTGTGTCTACAAGAAGGCATCATCGCGACTCCGCAGGAAGCAGACATGGCATTGGTTTATGGTCTTGGTTTCCCTCCATTCCGCGGTGGCGTATTCCGCTATCTAGACAGCGTGGGTATTGCTGAATACGTTGAAATGGCAAAACAACACGCCGAGCTAGGTGCGATGTACCAAGTACCGCAAATGTTGATTGATATGGCGGCGAAAGGTGAAAGCTTTTACGGTGCACAACAGCAAGGTTCTATCTAAGGAGGGATTCTAAAATGACTAATCAAACAAGAAATGTTGTCGTAGTCGATTGTCTACGTACTCCAATGGGTCGCTCTAAAGGTGGTGCTTTCCGTCATACACGAGCAGAAGATCTATCTGCGCGTCTAATGAAAGGCATTCTTGCACGTAACCCACAAGTGAACCCAAGCGAGATTGAAGACATCTACTGGGGCTGTGTACAGCAAACACTAGAGCAAGGCTTTAACGTTGCACGTAATGCCGCGCTACTCGCGGGCCTGCCGATTGAAATTGGCGCTGTGACGGTTAACCGTTTGTGTGGCTCATCCATGCAAGCGCTGCATGACGGTACACGTGCCATCATGACTGGCGATGCTGAAATCTGCCTAATTGGTGGTGTTGAACACATGGGACACGTACCGATGAACCACGGGGTAGACTTTCACCCAGGTATGTCAAAGAACGTAGCAAAAGCTGCGGGCATGATGGGCTTAACGGCTGAAATGCTTGGTAAATTACATGGCATTAGCCGTGAGCAACAAGACGAGTTTGCCGCGCGCTCTCACGCTCGTGCGCACGCAGCAACCGTAGAGGGTCGCTTTAAAAACGAAATCCTACCAATTGAAGGCCATGCGGCTGACGGTACACTGTTTACTCTCGACTATGATGAAGTGATTCGCCCTGAAACATCCGTTGAAGGTCTATCTCAACTTCGCCCAGTGTTCGACCCTGCAAACGGTACAGTAACAGCCGGTACTTCATCGGCGCTGTCCGATGGTGCATCAGCGATGTTGATCATGAGTGAAGAGAAAGCCAATGAGCTTGGCTTGAAGATTCGTGCACGTATTAAAGGCATGGCCATTGCGGGCTGCGATCCTTCTATTATGGGTTACGGTCCGGTACCGGCGACGAAAAAAGCGCTCAAGCGTGCCGGTCTTTCAATTGAAGACATGGATGTGGTTGAGCTAAACGAAGCATTTGCAGCGCAGTCTCTGCCGTGTGCTAAAGACTTAGGTCTGCTTGATGTGATGGATGAGAAGGTCAACCTTAACGGTGGTGCGATAGCATTGGGTCATCCACTAGGCTGTTCTGGTTCACGCATCTCAACAACGTTGATCAACCTAATGGAAGCGAAAGACGCGAAATACGGTCTAGCCACCATGTGTATCGGTTTGGGTCAGGGTATAGCGACCGTATTTGAGAGGCCTTAACGCTTTGAGTGAAGTAGGCTCAAAACGACGATGGTCGTAGTGATCTACTCAACAACCAGCATGAAATGAATAAATACTAAAATAATTTAGTATTACACTTAAGGGCGACATCAGATGTCGCCCTTTGTTTTACGCCAAACACAGTAAATATGCATACAAAGCATACATGAAATGAGTAACTTTCATTTTATTCATAGATAGAGAAGACATAGACTTATAGACAGTTAATATCTTGCTGTATGTGGCAACTGAGTCACGCTAACGCAATTTCGGAGAACCTTATGTTTAATGCTCTAGTTCTAAACCAAGAAGACAAACGCACTATCGCTAGTATCGAGCCAATCGATGAAACACAACTGCCGGAAGGTGACGTTCTGGTTGAAGTCGATTACTCATCGTTGAATTACAAAGATGGTTTGGCGATCACAGGTAAAGGTAAAATCATCCGTAACTTCCCGATGGTACCTGGCATTGATCTAGCGGGTACGGTTGTAAGTTCTGAAGATTCGCGTTACCAAGCTGGTGACAAAGTGGTCTTAACTGGCTGGGGCGTGGGTGAAAACCATTGGGGTGGCATGGCTCAACGTGCTCGTCTAAAAGCGGATTGGCTAGTGCCACTACCAAAAGGTCTAGACAGCAAAAAAGCAATGATGGTTGGTACTGCTGGCTTCACTGGTATGCTATGTGTTCAAGCACTGCTTGATGCAGGCATCAAACCTGAAGCTGGTGAAATCCTAGTAACGGGCGCAAGTGGCGGCGTAGGCTCGGTAGCAGTAACGCTCCTAGCGCAGCTTGGCTACAAAGTTGCAGCAGTGACAGGACGTGTAGAGAAAAACGGTCCGCTACTTGAAAAACTAGGTGCTAGCCGCATCATTGACCGTACTGAATTTGAAGAACCAGCACGTCCACTTGAAAAGCAAGTATGGGCAGGTGCGGTAGACACCGTCGGCAGCAAAGTACTAGCAAAAGTATTGGCGCAAATGGATTACAACAGTGCAGTCGCCGCTTGTGGTCTTGCAGGTGGTTTTGATCTACCAACTACAGTGATGCCGTTCATCCTACGTAACGTTCGTCTACAAGGTGTGGACTCAGTAATGTGTCCAACAGAGAAACGCATCGCAGCATGGGAAAAACTGGTTGAACTACTACCAGACAGCTATTTCGAGCAAGCATGTACTGAAGTAGAACTAGCAGAAGCACCAAAATACGCAGAAGACATCACCAACGGTCAAGTAACAGGTCGTGTGGTTATCAAGCTATAAACACTGACTCAGCATAAACAGACGAAGAGCCGGCATTGCTGGCTCTTTTTGTTAGCAGTTTAATCCCATATCTTCGATACGCTTAGCTATTAGACGGCTACATTCTTCACGCACAATCGTTCTTAACCATTCTTGAGCAGGAGAATGCTCGCAACGCGCATGCCAAATCATCGAGTATTCAAATGGAGTAAATTGGAAGGGTAATGGTTTCACCACCAAGTCATAACGCTCGGCAACCAGATACGCCAAGTCCGCTGGCACTGTGATGATAATTGGCAAGGTATCCATGATCGCCAATGCAGCTTCTAAATGGTAAGCACGCAGAACCATTTTACGCTTAGGCTTCTCAATTAAAGCTTGTTCGATCAGTGCCTTAACACCATCACTGATGGCGATCATGGCATGTGGATGGCTCAGATAATCATCCAAGCTCATTTCTTTATCCGCTAATGGATGCTGTTTTGAAAGCATACACAGCACCCCCACTCGCCCCAACACTTCACTGCGTAGCGGCTCCACCGGGCCAGTTGGGCGACAAATGGCGAGATCGGCCCCTTCATAAGTCAACTGATCGGATAAACGGTCATGCTGCAAAGGCAAAAAGTTAAACGACACGTTTGGCGCTTCTTGGTAAATTCTCGGCAAAGCGAACGGTAAGATCGTTTGCATGGCATAGTCGGTGGTCACGATGTTGAAAGTCTGTACGCATTGCAATGGGTCAAACTCAACCGGAGATAACAACTGACGTAAAGACTCTAATGGCTCGCCTAATGAGCGATCGATCTCTAACGCTTTCTGAGTTGGGATTAAATGCTGCCCCTGACGATTAAACAGCGGGTCTCCCAATAAGTCACGCAGACGACCAAGCACACGACTCATTGCCGATTGACTCAAATTCAGACGTGTTGCCGCCTTACTGACACTGTTTTCTTCTATCAGTACTCGCAACGCAACCAGTAAATTTAAATCTCGGCGATAGATGTCTTCCAGTTCCACGAATTAGCCACTTATTTTGTATGTGTTTGGGTAAATTGTACTCTTCAGGCAAAAAAAATCCCGCCTTTCAGCGGGGAAGCCCAAGAAAAATGGGGATAGTGTCGGAATGAAGTGTCGGTAAAAATAGGTGAGCGTTATTAAAGTATTCTGATCGAAGCAAAAAGCGCTAATTTTCTTGCTCAGATGCACCTGACCATTTGCGCATCTCGATCCAAATCCCAATAATAGTGGCAATCATGCCTACAAGAGGCATCAAAGAGGTGTCAGCTGGCGTTCTGAGTACCAAAGCACAAAACGAGATAAAACACAGTACGGAGTAAATCGTAAGTCTGTCTAACGCTGTTAACATTGCCTCTCCCTTGCCAGTTGTTACCAAATTGTTAATTTAAGGTAAAACAAAAAATTCCGTTTGCCAAGTGGTTATTGAATATTTTTTCAACGAACGTAGAATTCACCGCTAAGTTAGTTACGAGAATCACACTATGAGCTTTAATCCTGAACTGGCAACAAAGACATTAGAGGCGGAAGGACTGCGCTGCCCAGAGCCAGTGATGATGGTCAGGAAGACAATTCGCAACATGCAAGATGGTGAGATTTTGCTGGTCAAAGCAGATGACCCATCCACGACTCGAGACATTCCGAGTTTCTGCCGTTTTATGGATCACCAATTAATTGCAGCACAAACGGAGCAAGTTCCGTATCAGTACCTGATCAAGAAAGGATTGGAATAATCTGGTCGAATTAAAAACGGCAGCCGATTGGCTGCCGTTTGTTTATTCATCGTATTCGAGTGTGCGAACTTCTGATTGGAGCTTGTTGAGTTGTTTTTTCATTGCCCGCATCTCTTCATGCATAGGAATGATGTGGGCTACGCGAATCCACGCCTCTACTGTTAATCCAGTAAGAACGAACGATCCTGCCACAATCGGCAACCACATATCAGTCAGTACCATCGCTAACAAGCACAGCGCCAAACCAAAGGTGAATAAATAACTCTGACTCTTTGGGGTCATCCCCATGTAACGTGTAAGCATAAACTTGCCCTCTCGCTATCATTCACACCATTAAACTACCATGACAAGTATGACACTAATATGTCATCCGTCACGCTACGGAGCGATTTTAAGTCAGAGTTTGAGCTACGCCACTAATTCGCTAGTTATTGATTATTTGCATCATTTAACGATTGTTCGCGGATAACATTTTCCATTTTCAGGCTGCGTTATCCGCCTAAAAACATTAAAAGAAGGCCGCACCAATCGCCAACAACACGAACAAAATAGCGGTGACTTTACGAATCAACCCCAGGGGCATCTTGTCTGCTGAAAGCTTACCAATTAACACCACAGGCACATTAGCCAACAACATACCAATGGTCGTGCCAAGTATGACCCAACTCAGCGCATCCGCGTATTGCGCGCCTAGGATAGAAGTGGCGATCTGAGTTTTATCACCAATCTCAGCCACAAAGAAAGCAATAAAGCTGGCAATGAAAGGACCTCGGTTTGAAATCTGTTCGTCATCATCCAACTTATCAGGAATCAACACCCAAGCCGCCATCGCGACAAAACTGACCACCAGCACCCACTTTAAAATATCAGGTGATAAATAGTCAGCGACAACCACACCTAACCATGCAGCTAAAGCGTGGTTGGCAATGGTTGCCAAAAAGATTGCTGCAATAATTGGTATTGGTTTGCGGTAACGACTTGCGAGTAATAGAGATAGCAATTGGGTCTTATCGCCAATTTCTGCTAACGCTACAGTAGTAATTGAAATAGCTAAAACGCTCACGACATGCTCATTGGGGCAGGGATTATTATTTTTAACCGAAGACAAACCTCACGCCCCTACCCCGGTTCGTGATGATTTGTCTAAGGTCTTGCTAAACTTGAAAGGCTTCAAGTCTCGAACGCCATGGTGATTTTGCACCAATTATGTTGACGGACGAACCAGATGAAACAGAAACTTCATCAGGTAAGCTACTCCCCAAAGACAGGCGCAATTCTAGCCACCTTTGTTGCGCTTCTCAAGAGCCAAAGCAGGCAAAAACTCCCTTTTAAGAAAAATACAGCAGATAACGCGGTAAAAATTCATTAAAGGAGAAAATCGCCCACGAATTAATCAAGATTAGCTCTACTCCCATGCTCAATATCTGGTTATACTAGATTGTTAATTTATTCAACCGTAATTACTCTTTATCGCCGTTGTTAGAGTTGAAAAACTCGGCATAGATGACGAATTAACGAGTAACAAGAGAATCGCGCGAACCTGACTTATGCAAAAATACGATATCAAAACCTTCCAGGGAATGATCCTCGCGCTGCAGGATTATTGGGCTCAAAATGGTTGTACCATTGTTCAACCGCTAGATATGGAAGTGGGTGCGGGTACCTCTCACCCAATGACCTGTCTACGAGCGCTTGGCCCAGAGCCAATGTCGACAGCTTACGTACAACCTTCACGTCGTCCTACTGATGGCCGTTACGGTGAAAACCCTAACCGTCTTCAGCACTACTACCAATTCCAAGTAGCGCTAAAACCATCGCCTGACAATATTCAAGAGTTGTACCTTGGCTCCCTTGAAGTTCTTGGTATTGACCCTCTTGTACACGACATCCGTTTCGTAGAAGACAACTGGGAAAACCCAACACTAGGCGCATGGGGTCTAGGCTGGGAAGTTTGGCTAAACGGTATGGAAGTAACTCAGTTTACGTACTTCCAACAAGTTGGCGGCCTTGAGTGTAAACCAGTCACTGGCGAAATCACTTACGGTATCGAGCGTCTAGCAATGTACATCCAAGAAGTAGACTCGGTTTACGACCTAGTTTGGAACATCGCACCAGACGGCAGCAAAGTGACTTACGGTGATATCTTCCACCAAAACGAAGTAGAGCAATCGACTTACAACTTCGAGCACGCAGACGTTGAATTCCTATTTGGTTTCTTCGAGCAGTGTGAGAAAGAGTGTAAAGAGTTGCTTGAGCTTGAAAAGCCACTGCCATTACCTGCTTACGAGCGTATCCTAAAAGCAGGTCACGCATTCAACCTACTAGACGCGCGTAAAGCGATCTCAGTAACTGAGCGTCAGCGTTACATCCTGCGCATTCGCGATCTGACTAAGTCAGTAGCAGAAGCATACTACGCATCGCGTGAAGCTCTTGGCTTCCCAATGTGTAAGAAAGAACAAGCGTAAGGGGTAGAGAACATGGCAAAAGAATTTCTAATCGAGCTAGGTACAGAAGAGCTACCACCAACGCAACTTCGTACGCTAGCTGAAGCATTCGCAGCAAACTTCGAAGCAGAACTAAAAGGCGCTGAGCTAGCTCACGAAGGCGTAAAATGGTTTGCGGCTCCTCGTCGTCTTGCACTTAAAGTCGCGGCACTAGCAGAAAGCCAATCAGACAAAATCGTTGAAAAACGTGGCCCTGCGGTTTCTGCAGCGTTTGACGCGGAAGGCAACCCAACCAAAGCGGCTCAAGGCTGGGCACGCGGTTGTGGTATTTCTGTTGACCAAGCAGAGCGCATGGTTACAGATAAAGGCGAATGGCTACTGTTCAAACAAGAAGTGAAAGGTCAGCCAACGTCTGAGATCGTTGTTGAACTTGCAGCGAAAGCACTAGCAAACCTACCTATCGCAAAACCAATGCGCTGGGGTAACAAAACGACTCAATTTATCCGCCCAGTGAAAACGCTAACCATGCTGATGGGCAGCGACCTAATCGAAGGCGAGATCCTTGGTGTCGCTTCTGACCGCACTATCCGTGGTCACCGCTTCATGGGTGAACAAGAGTTCACTATCGATTCTGCTGAGCAATACCCTGCAATCCTAGAAGAGCGCGGTAAAGTTATGGCAGATTACGAAGCACGTAAAGCCATCATCCTAGCTGACGCACAAAAAGCGGCAGCAGAAGTTGGCGGTATCGCTGATCTAGAAGATGACCTAGTAGAAGAAGTTACGTCTCTGGTTGAATGGCCAGTAGTACTTACAGCGAAGTTCGAAGAAGAGTTCCTAAAAGTGCCTTCTGAAGCGTTGGTTTACACCATGAAAGGTGACCAGAAGTACTTCCCTGTTTATGACGAAAACAAGAAGCTACTACCTAACTTCATCTTCGTATCGAACATCGAATCAAAAGAACCTCGTTACGTAATCGAAGGTAACGAGAAAGTGGTTCGTCCTCGTCTTGCTGACGCAGAGTTCTTCTTCAACACAGACCGTAAGCGTCCGCTTATCGACCGTCTGCCTGAACTAGAGCAAGCGATCTTCCAAAAGCAACTGGGTACGATCAAAGACAAAACAGACCGCATCACAGAACTTGCTGGCTACATTGCAGAGCAAATCGGTGCTGACGTTGAGAAATCAAAGCGTGCTGGTCTACTAGCAAAATGTGACCTAATGACCTCAATGGTATTCGAATTCACGGATACTCAAGGTGTTATGGGTATGCACTACGCTCGCCACGACGGTGAAGCAGAAGAAGTTGCAGTCGCACTGAATGAGCAATACATGCCTCGTTTCGCAGGTGATGAACTGCCATCAAACGGCGTTTCAACAGCAGTTGCAATGGCAGACAAGCTAGACACTATCGTAGGTATCTTCGGTATTGGTCAAGCGCCTAAAGGCAGCGACCCATTCGCACTACGCCGCGCATCTCTAGGTGTACTACGTATCATCGTTGAATACGGCTACAACCTAGATCTTGTTGACCTAGTAGCGAAAGCGAAGTCACTGTTTGGCGACCGCCTAACCAACGACAACGTTGAACAAGACGTGATTGAGTTCATGCTTGGTCGTTTCCGTGCTTGGTACCAAGACGAAGGCTTCAGCGTAGACATCATTCAAGCGGTACTGGCTCGTCGTCCGACTAAACCAGCAGACTTTGACCAACGTGTTAAAGCGGTTTCTCATTTCCGTGAACTGGAAGCGGCAGAGTCTCTAGCAGCAGCGAACAAACGTGTTGGTAACATCCTAGCGAAATTCGACGGCGAACTTGCAGAAGAAATTGACCTAGCATTGCTACAAGAAGACGCAGAGAAAGCACTAGCAGAAAGCGTTGAAGTCATGACTGAAGCACTAGAGCCTGCATTTGCGACCGGTAACTACCAAGAAGCCCTAAGCAAGCTAGCAGATCTACGTGAGCCAGTGGATGCGTTCTTCGATAACGTAATGGTAATGGCAGACGACGAAGCACTTAAGAAGAACCGTCTGACATTGCTGAACAACCTGCGCAACCTGTTCTTACAGGTCGCAGATATCTCTGTCCTTCAAAAGTAATTCATTACTGATTCAGAAGTGATTAAGATATAAGTAAAGGGAAGCGTCGGCTTCCCTTTTTTGTTGTCTTTAAACGGAGATCGTCGGTTCTTATTATTCATTTTGTGAACAAGGCAAAAATTT
Organism: Vibrio sp. M60_M70; assembly: GCF_037162085.1. Classification (NCBI taxonomy): domain Bacteria; kingdom Pseudomonadati; phylum Pseudomonadota; class Gammaproteobacteria; order Vibrionales; family Vibrionaceae; genus Vibrio; species Vibrio sp. M60_M70. Next base: position 67,835 of record NZ_JARLUL010000001.1, on the reverse strand, counting down.
GTAGGGTGAGACACGTTTAACTTGTTGGTGCAGAGCTCGGATTGTAGAGGCTCAGTTTTGCTATAACTGGACTGTTTATTCGGGGGAAGGACACAATGAAAAAAACAATTCTCGCACTCTCTATCGGTCTACTGAGCGCCTGCAGCCAGATTCCAGAAAACGCCATCGTATTAAGCGCTGGTGATGACACCGCTGTTTTTGAGGAAAACTCACAAGGCTTACTTGTCGCCGAGCAAAAACTCGAAAAAGGCAGCTACACCTTTACCATTGCCGATAGTAATCAAAGCTGTGGCAGTAGTTTTGCTTTGGCAGAAGAAGATCGCATCAAATTCAATCGTCCATTAAAAATGGATAATTGTGCCACAGATGCCCAAATGCCTCTGCGCATCTTCAAAGCCAACACCTATCAATTTACGCTCAACCCAACCACTAACGAGCTAACTGTTAGGCTCAAACCCAAACAGAATCAAGACATCACCTACTCTTGCCCTGTCGCAACCAATACGCCAAAAACCATCAACGTTGAGCAAACCTTTAATGATGGCACTGTCGTTCGCGATGCCTTAACCGGACAAGAAACTATAGTTACAGATGGCAGCGTAACCATGCAGCCGGGCCCTATGAGCCAAGGTCTGTTGTTACTAGAAGAGGTTGAGCAACAAGCAGAAAAACCTTTCAGTTGGGACAACGCGACGGTGTACTTCGTCATGACTGACCGCTTCTATAACGGCAACCCAGACAACGACAACAGCTACGGTCGCAGCAAAGACGGGAAATACGAGATTGGTACCTTCCATGGTGGTGACTTAGCGGGTCTGACGAAAAAACTCGATTACATCGAATCACTTGGTGTGAATGCTATCTGGATAACCTCACCACTGGAACAAATCCATGGCTGGGTTGGCGGCGGCGATAAAGGCGACTTTAAACACTACGGCTACCACGGCTACTACCATCAAGATTGGACCAAGCTTGATGCCAACATGGGTACCGAAGATGAACTCAGAACCTTCGTCGATACTGCCCACAAGAAAGGCATCCGCGTGATTTGGGATGTGGTCATGAACCACACGGGCTACGCAACATTAGCAGACATGCAGGAATTCGGCTTTGGTCAGCTTTACCTTGATGACCAAGAAGCCAAAGAACTCCTTGGTGAAAAATGGACCGACTGGCAGCCAAAATCAGGACAAAGCTGGCACAGCTTCAACGACTACATCAAATACGGTGATAGCGAAGCGTGGGATAAATGGTGGGGCAAAGATTGGATTCGTACCGACATCGGCGAGTACGATGCGCCGGGATACAACGACATCACCATGTCTTTAAACTACCTACCGGATCTCAAAACCGAATCGACTCAGAAAAACGGATTGCCAAACTTCTTCCGCAATAAAGACACTAATGCGCAAGATAAGCTGAAAACTCCACGTGAGCATCTGATTACCTGGTTATCCGACTGGGTACGCGACTACGGCATTGATGGTTTCCGTGTCGACACGGCTAAGCACGTTGAAATGGATGCGTGGGCAGAGCTGAAAGCCAGCACCACTCAAGCGCTTGCCCAGTGGAAGCAAAACAACCCAGACAAAGCCTTGGATGATCTACCTTTCTGGATGACGGGTGAAGTATGGGCACACAGCGTGGTGAAAAGCCCGTATTTCGATAACGGCTTCGATTCCATCATCAACTTCGAGTTCCAATCTGACGTGGCACCAAAAGCGCTGAAATGCTTCGCTCAACTCGATAGCGATTATCGCCGCTACGCGGAACGTATTAACTCCGATCCTGAGTTCAACGTGTTGAGTTACCTGTCTTCGCATGATACTCAACTGTTTTGGTCGGCACGCAGCCGCAGCTTCGATGACCAAGCACGCGCTGCCAATGCACTAATGCTGGCTCCGGGTGCAGTCCAAATCTACTACGGCGATGAGATTGCTCGTGACTTTGGCGTGACTGGCTCCGATCCTACTCAAGGTACTCGCTCTGATATGCCATGGGATAAGATTCATGGCGAACGTGAAGACTTGCTGCAACATTGGCAAAAACTCGGCGAGTTCCGTCAACGCCACCCAGCGGTTGCGCAAGGCAAACATATCACTCGCAATCAAGAAGGGTATTACGCGTTCGAGCGCCAATACCACGACGACAAAGTGCTGATCGTCTACACTGGCGAATAGCCGATTCACTCCACCAACAAGGGAAGCATTTCGCTTCCCTTTTCTGTTCACTGCTCATATCCCCATCATCTGGTCTGATGACAAACTTTTTTCTTCTTCGAGTAAATTCACACTTTGCGTCGTAATAACATTAGGGTAAGGTCAAGTATTACTCTATAAGCTGATGTTTCATCAGCATTCAATACACATAAGCAATCACAATGAATTAGGTATCAGTCAGCATGCAGTTCTCAAAGTTTGGTGAAAAATTTAATCAGTATTCAGGTATCACGCAGTTAATGGACGATTTGAATGATGGTCTACGCACACCAGGTGCCATCATGCTCGGTGGAGGCAACCCAGCCGCCATTCCTGCCATGCTCGATTACTTTCACCAAGCCAGTGAGGAAATGCTCGCCAGTGGAGAGCTCGTCGCCGCCCTAGCCAACTACGATGGGCCACAGGGTAAAGACGCGTTCGTGAAAGCGCTGGCTCAGTTATTCCGTGAAACTTACGGTTGGGACATTTCAGAGAAGAACATCAGCTTAACTAACGGTAGCCAAAGTGGCTTCTTCTACTTGTTCAACTTACTCGCTGGTAAACAGCCAGACGGTTCGCATAAGAAGGTGCTACTGCCTATCGCGCCTGAGTACATCGGCTATGGTGATGCTGGCATTGATGAAGATATCTTTGTCTCTTACCACCCAGAAATCGAGCTGTTAGATAACGGATTGTTTAAATACCACGTCGATTTTGAACAGCTAACCGTCGACGATTCTGTTGCGGCAATCTGCGCATCTCGCCCAACCAACCCAACGGGTAACGTACTGACAGACGAAGAAGTGCGTAAACTGGACAAACTCGCACGTGAAAACAACATCCCACTGATCATCGATAACGCCTACGGCTTGCCGTTCCCGAACATCATCTTTGAAGATGTCGAACCGTTCTGGAATGAAAACACCATCTTGTGCATGAGCCTATCCAAACTTGGCTTGCCTGGCGTGCGTTGCGGGATTGTGATTGCGAGTGAAGAAATCACTCAAGCGTTAACCAATATGAACGGCATCATCAGCCTAGCACCAGGCAGTGTGGGTCCAGCGCTGGCAAACCACATCATCGCTAAAGGCGACCTGCTTAAACTGAGTTCAGAGGTGATTAAGCCGTTTTACAAGCAGAAGTCGCAACGTGCGGTTGAACTGCTGCAAGAAGCGATTACCGATGAGCGCTTCCGTATTCACAAACCGGAAGGCGCTATCTTCTTGTGGTTATGGTTTGATGAACTGCCAATAACAACAATGGAACTGTACCAACGCTTGAAAGCGCGTGGTGTATTGATTGTACCGGGTGAATACTTCTTTATTGGCCAGAAAAACGAATGGGACCACGCTCATCAGTGCTTACGCATGAACTACGTTCAAGACGATGAGATGATGCAGAAAGGGATTGCGATTATCGCGGAAGAAGTTGAAAAGGCTTACCAGCAAGGTCTGTAATACGAAGCAATCGCTTCGGCTACTCCAATTAAAAAGAGCGCCAACTGGCGCTCTTTCTCACTCTATAGGGCAAATAACTTGCTGATTAGTTGTTTTCTAACAGGTTGTTGCCACCGATAGCAATTTTACGTGGTTGCATTGCTTCTGGAATTTCACGAACCAAATCAATATGTAATAAGCCGTTTTCCATTGATGCGCCTGTCACTTTGACGTAATCCGCTAGCTGGAATTTACGTTCGAAGTCGCGCTCAGCAATGCCTTGGTACACGTAGTTTTTGCCTTCTTCTGCTTTGCGTTCGCCCTTCACAATCAACATGTTTTCGTTTTGAGTCAGATCGAGTTGGTCTTCAGAGAAGCCAGCAACTGCCATAGTAATACGGTAGTTATGCTCGTCTTTTTGCTCAATGTTGTACGGAGGGTAACCGCCAGAAGTATTTTTCGCTGTATTCGCTTCCATCAGGTTTAGCAGACGATCAAAGCCAATTGCATTACGGTATAGTGGTGAGAAATCTACGTTACGCATAAATCTATCCTCTTAATTAAGCAATAGTCTTAGCTCAGATGACCTTCATCTCACAGGCGTGTTTATGCAAAAACCAACGCCGAGCTAAGAGATTCTTATCATTCCGCAGGCCATCATTTGGCTCGGAGACATGATAGGAAATCTAAAGGTTTAAGTTGTGTGCTAAAACGCCATATCCTCTTTTGAGCGATCTCGTTTTAGCGATTCCAGAGGGCTGTCTTCTAGTCTCTAGCAAGCCAGTCATCCTCTTCACAACTAGATATAAGGTCGTCAAAAATGACTTTCAAGGGAAAAAATAAAAAATTTTAAGTGCGCTCGCTATCTCCCCAGAAAGGTCAGTTTACCCTCGCTTTGCAATCGGTATTAAAAAGCCCACCTTTCTGGTGGGCTCAATCTGCACTCTACTTGCGGGAGGATTTACGCGCTTTTACAACGCTCTTTTCTGCCGCTTTTTCCTGTTTTAACTTACGCTTTTCTTTCAGACTCAACTGTGGTTGTTTCTTGTCTTTCTTACTCATGACTTCACCTCTATTTATTGACACAACAGACAGCCACACAGCATTTTCTGCGCTGGTGGCTGCGATTGATGAACAATTTCAGTAATCACAAAGCAGCGTCGCTGATTAAAAATTTCTATTTCGAACGCATCATTTTTAGCTCGCCCTAATAAACGGGATCCCAAATAAGAATCGACCGCGAGCATACCTGTCATCGGTTGGCTCTTGTGCGAGTTGACTAACGTCATGCGATATTGATAAGCACGCTCAACATCCACTAAGCGAACCGTATCCCCAACCGCAATACGAGCTCGGTTACGGCAATGGGCTTGTTGCTCGTAAGTTTCAAAGAGTGACAACAACCTTAGTGGTGATTGATAGGTTAAAAAGCGACTGGTTAACCACCAAGTTCGCAGCGCCAAACAGTACGCCGAGAACCAGCGTTCAAACATGATTATTTCCTTCTTAATGCCTTGTCTTACAAATAAATTCAGTGCATTGAACCGGAAGTGCATCACCTCCGGCTTAGTTCAGGAAAGTCATCACCATTTTCTCAACCTCCTTATTCATCAGCTCTTCAGCACTATAGCGAGCAGAAAAAAGAAAGCAAAAGCGCCCAAGCGAACAAAATGGCGAGAAAAAAAGAAAACAGAAATAAAATGGCAAGCTTGATCAGGTTATTGGCAGTTAGCACCAGAAAAACCAAAGTCTTGGCAGAAAGTGGCGATTTTCATTGGTGGTTAAAACAAAAAAAGCAGCGATTTCTCGCTGCTTTTCCTATTAAGACAAGTTGTCGTTACACGTCTAAGTTCGCTACTTTCAGCGCGTTTTCTTCGATGAAGTTACGACGAGGTTCTACTTGGTCACCCATCAGTGTTGTGAACAATTGGTCTGCGCCTACCGCATCCTCAATCGTTACTTGCATCATGCGACGCGTTTCTGGGTCCATAGTCGTTTCCCACAGCTGATCTGGGTTCATCTCACCTAGACCTTTGTAACGCTGACGGCTCAGACCACGCATTGACTCTTTAACCAACCAATCAAGCGCTTCTGCAAAGCTTGCTACTGGCATCGTACGCTCACCACGTTTGATGTACGCGCCTTCTTCCAGAAGCCCATCCAGCGCTTCTGATAGATCAGCCAACTTGCCGTACTCTTTCGAGTTTAGGAAGTCGATGCTAATTGCATGTTCGTGCGTCACGCCGTGAGTACGAACCACGATCTTAGGCAAGTTTAAGCCTAGTTCTTCGTGCTGTTCAACTTCGTAGCTGTATTGGCTCGCACCCACTTCTTTCGCATTCAGCTGCTCAATAAGCTGCTTCGTCCACGCTTCAACAACTGATGCGTCATGGCATTGCTCAGGAGTTAGACGAGGAGTGTAAATCAGCTCGTTTACCAAAGCACTTGGGTAACGACGGCTCATACGTTCCGCCAGTTTAATACCCGCATTGTACTGTTGAACAAGCTTCTCTAGTGCTTCACCTGCCAATGCTGGTGCTTCTGCGTTTACGTGTAGCGATGCATTATCCAGAGCCAATGATACTTGGTATTGGTTCATCGCTTCTTCGTCTTTGATGTACTGCTCTTGTTTGCCTTTTTTCACTTTGTAAAGTGGTGGCTGAGCGATGTACACGTAACCACGCTCGATAAGCTCTGGCATTTGACGGTAGAAGAAGGTCAATAGTAGCGTACGAATGTGCGAACCATCGACATCGGCATCGGTCATGATGATGATGTTGTGGTAACGCAGCTTGTCCGGGTTGTACTCGTCACGACCGATACCACAACCAAGTGCAGTGATCAGAGTAGCCACTTCTTGCGAAGACAGCATCTTGTCGAAACGTGCTTTTTCTACGTTAAGAATCTTACCTTTTAGCGGTAGGATTGCTTGGTTCTTACGGTTACGGCCTTGTTTTGCGGAGCCGCCTGCCGAATCACCCTCCACTATGTATAGTTCAGAGAGTGCCGGATCTTTTTCCTGACAGTCTGCAAGTTTACCTGGAAGGCCAGCTAGGTCTAGTGCACCTTTACGGCGCGTCATTTCACGAGCTTTACGCGCTGCTTCACGTGCACGTGCTGCATCGATGATTTTCGAACAAACCATCTTCGCTTCTGTCGGGTTCTCAATCAGGAACTCAGACAGTTTTTCACCCATTGCAGACTCAACAGCTGATTTCACTTCAGAAGAAACCAGTTTGTCTTTTGTTTGGCTTGAGAACTTAGGATCAGGAACTTTCACCGAAACAACCGCAGTTAGACCTTCACGCGCATCGTCGCCTGAAGTCGCTGTTTTTGCTTTCTTAGAGAAACCTTCTTTATCCATAAAGCTGTTCAATGTACGTGTTAACGCAGCACGGAAACCAGCAAGGTGAGTACCACCATCACGCTGTGGGATATTGTTGGTAAAACAGAAGATGTTCTCTTGGAAACCATCGTTCCATTGCATCGCCACTTCAACTGAAATGCCGTCTTCACGCTCTGAGTTAAAGTGGAAGATTTTTTCGATGATTGGCGTTTTGTTGGTGTTTAGGTGATCAACGAACGCTTGAATACCACCTTCATACATGAAGTGATCATGTTTGTCCGCTTCACGCTCATCAACCAATTTGATCGATACACCAGAGTTCAGGAATGACAGTTCACGCAGGCGTTTCGCCAGAATGTCATAGTGGAACTCAGTGTTAGAGAAGGTCTCGGCACTTGGCCAGAAACGAATTTGCGTACCGGTTTTATCCGTATCACCCACAACAGCTAGTGGCGCTTGAGGCTCACCATGGCGGTAGGTTTGCGTATGGATATGGCCACCACGATGAATCGTCAGCTCAACTTTCTCAGATAGCGCGTTTACCACTGAAACGCCTACCCCATGAAGACCACCCGATACTTTGTATGAGTTATCGTCGAACTTACCACCCGCGTGAAGTACCGTCATGATTACTTCTGCTGCAGAGACATTTTCCTCTGAGTGGATTTCTGTTGGAATGCCACGACCATCATCGCTAACGGAAACCGAGTTATCCTCATGAATTGTCACAACGATGTCTTTACAGTGACCTGCCAACGCTTCATCAATTGAGTTATCCACCACCTCGAAAACCATGTGGTGAAGGCCGGTGCCGTCGTCCGTATCGCCGATGTACATTCCTGGACGCTTACGTACCGCATCCAGACCCTTCAGTACCTTAATACTCGATGAATCGTAATTTTCAGACATGAGTTTCTCTCTTCTAGTTTGACTCTATCCTGCCATGTTCCACATGAAACAATTTACCGTTATCGTCCAACATATCGGCGATTTGGCTTTCAGTGATAGAGCTTACAAATACTTGTGCGCCCGTCTCTTTTAAGCAGTCAGCAAGACGCTTGCGACGTTGGCTATCTAATTCCGACGCGAAGTCATCAATTAGGTAAATGCATTGTTTACCGGTCATCTCTGTCAGGTGTTGCCCTTGCGCGACACGCAATGCACACACCATGAGTTTTAATTGACCGCGTGACAGAACATCTTCAACGGGCGTTCCGTTCACTTTAATGCGCAAATCAGCTTTGTTTGGGCCACTAAAGGTGTATCCCAATGCCTGATCACGCTCAAAATTCTTTTCTAGTATCTCGTGGTATGGGGTGTCTTTATCCCAGCCACGATAATACTTCAATTGGATCTCAAATTCTGGCAAAAATGTCTGACAGATAGTTTCTGCGACGGTTTTCATCTGCTCGATGTAACTTGCTCGCCATTGGCTGATGTTTTCAGCCAACCCTGCCATTTCCTGATCCCAATAACTGAGTTCACGATAACTATTGGCGGTTTTCAACAACGCGTTGCGCTGCTTGTTAAGGCGCTTGAACCTTCCCCATGCTTGATAAAAAGCGGGCTCGGTATGAAACACGCCCCAATCAATAAACGCACGACGATGTTTAGGGCCATCTGTCAGTAAATCAAACCCTTCTGGGTGTATCAACTGCAGAGGCAGAACTTGTGCCAACTGCGCTAATTTTTGTCCAGATTGACCGCCTATTTTAACCTCTGTTGAGCCATCACGCTGCTTATTAATGCCGATAGGTAGCTCAAATTGATCCGAGTTCAAAAAACGACCATGAACAAACAGTTCGTCACACTCATTTTGTATCACTCGTCCGGTGAGAGAGCTCTTGAATGAGCGGCCATGCCCGAGCAGGTAAACCGCTTCTAAGACACTGGTTTTACCGCTGCCGTTCGGCCCGATAAGAAAGTTAAAGCCTGCTGATAACTCAATATCACAGGCTTTAATGTTTCGAAACTGCTGAATGATGAGACGAGAAAGAGGCATTCAGTTGGCTTATAGACGAATTGGCATCACCACGTACATGGCACTGTCATCGTCGGCATTTTCAATCAATGCGCTAGCGTTAGCATCCGACATCGACACACGTACATTTTCACAACGCAACGTGTTCAGAACATCAAGCACATAGCTTACGTTAAAGCCGATTTCAATGGCGTCACCTTCAAAGGTTACATCAAGCATCTCTTCCGCTTCTTCTTGTTCTGGGTTATTCGCGGTTATGCGCATTTCAGTATCAGCCAGATTCACACGCACGCCACGGAATTTTTCGTTGGAAAGAATCGCAGCACGAGAGAAGGCTTGGCGCAACTCGTCACAACTTGCTATTAGGGTCTTATTGGTGCTCTGAGGCAATACGCGGCGGTAGTCAGGGAAACGACCATCAACCAACTTAGAGGTAAAAGTAAAGTTATTCACCTCAGCACGAACATTGGAGCTACCGATCTGAAGTACTACAGGTTGCTCTGGCGCGTCCATCAACTTCACTAATTCTTGCACACCTTTGCGTGGCACGATGATTTGCTTCTGCGCAAAATCCGCACCCAGCTGAGTTTGCGATACCGCCATACGGTGGCCGTCCGTCGCCACGCTGCGTAGCGTGGTACCGTCAATTTCAAACAACATGCCGTTGAGGTAGTAACGAACGTCTTGATTCGCCATCGAGAACTGAGTTTTGTCGATCAGCGTACGTAGATCGGCTTGGCTCAGTGATACTTCCACTTCACTTTGCCAATCTTCAATATTAGGGAAATCGTTCGCAGGAAGCGTTGCCAATGAGAAACGGCTGCGACCAGAGCGAACTTGTACGCGATCACCTTCTAATACAAATGTGATGATCGCATCGTCCGGTAAACCACGGCAGATATCGAGAAACTTACGCGAAGGAACGGTAATGCTGCCCGCTTCAAAATCACCTTCTAGCGTCACTTTGCTTACTAACTCTACTTCAAGATCGGTTGCCGTCATCGACAATACGTTCTCTTCTACTTTAAGAAGTAGGTTACCCAGGATTGGCAGAGTTGGTCGGCCACCTAAAGCGCCCGAAACCTGCTGTAGCGGTTTGATTAAATGACTACGTTCAATGGTAAATTTCATGCTTGGCTCTTTACGCTGTCAGCTCAATAAATGATTTGCTTAGAATACCGTTATTCTAACCGATTACGAGGACAGGGTGCGAATCAAGTTAGAGTAATCTTCTTTAATATCGTGGCTCTCTTCACGCAGCTGCTCAATCTTGCGACACGCATGAAGTACGGTCGTATGATCGCGACCACCAAATGCATCACCGATTTCTGGCAAGCTGTGGTTGGTTAACTCTTTTGCTAACGCCATGGCCAGCTGACGAGGACGCGCTACAGAACGAGAGCGACGTTTAGACAGCAAGTCCGCCACTTTAATCTTGTAGTATTCCGCCACGGTCTTTTGAATGTTATCGATCGTCACCAGCTTCTCTTGTAGAGCAAGCAGATCGCGCAGCGCTTCACGAACAAAATCAATCGTAATTGGGCGGCCAGTAAAGTTCGCGTTAGCGATAACGCGGTTCAGTGCACCTTCTAGCTCACGGACGTTCGAACGCAGACGCTTGGCAATGAAGAATGCCACTTCATCAGCAAGGTGGATTTGGTGATCTTCGGCTTTTTTCATCAAGATCGCCACACGCGTTTCAAGCTCAGGCGGCTCGATCGCAACAGTAAGACCCCAACCAAAGCGAGATTTAAGACGATCTTCAACGCCATTAATCTCTTTAGGATAACGGTCAGACGTTAAGATGATCTGCTGGTTACCTTCCAATAGTGCGTTGAAGGTATGGAAGAATTCTTCTTGCGAACGTTCTTTATTAGCAAAGAATTGGATGTCATCGATAAGGAGTGCATCCACGCTGCGGTAGTAGCGTTTGAATTCTTCAATCGCATTGTTTTGCAACGCTTTTACCATGTCTTGCACAAAACGTTCTGAGTGCATGTAGACCACTTTTGCGTTCGGGTTGTTATCCACAATCGCGTTGCCCACCGCATGCAACAAGTGCGTTTTACCCAAGCCCGTGCCGCCGTATAGGAACAGCGGGTTGTAAGCAGCTCCAGGATTATCCGATACCTGACGCGCCGCAGCCAAACCCAGTTGGTTCGACTTACCTTCAACAAAGTTGTCGAACTTGTGTTTTGGGTTCATGTTTGAGCGGTGATTGATAGCCGCAATCGCCTGAGCGTCGTCATCCCAGGTTTTGTGTACTGGCTTACGCGCTTGTAATTGTGCAGGTGCAGATGACTCGGCAGCCACATCTGCAGGCGTACGTGTCGGCGCTGGTTTTGGAGCAGAGACAGGTCGGCTCCCCACTTCAAAGCGTAAGTTAGGAATATCGCCACCGCAGTATTCCTGCAGTAAGCGAGTAATATTGTTCAGATACTTATCACGCACCCAGTCCAACACAAAGCGGTTTGGCGCGAATAGAGTGAGAGTATTGTCATTGAGCTCCGCTTGTAGCGGACGAACCCACATGCTGAATTCTGTAGCTGGTAGCTCTTCTTGAAGCTGCTGCAAGCATTGCAGCCAAAGCGAAGATGACACGGTGCCCCCACTGAGTAATTGAATTATCGGAAAAGACTGGCAATTTTACCTGTTGATAACCAAGATCGCCAGCGATTGATCGACGATCCAGTGAATAAGATCCAAGTTATTCACAATTATTTCTGCAAACTTGATGAGATCAACACACCTTGCCCCAAATTTGCCCACACAACGATCCACAATTGGGCAAAATTCACAAGATCGAGTGATTGGTGATAAGTCTGTGTATTATTTTATTCCCAATGCTGATTTTGTCGATCATTTCCCCTGGTTCAGTTCGCATCTTCGTCACATTTAACATTCTTCTTCTATTATCTAATAACTCACAGGTCTAGGTTATTGCTCTTGGTTATTTATTTAATTGAGCTAACTAACAGTAGTATTTCCAACCATAAAATTATGGAGATGTATTATGAAAAACTGGATTAAGGTTGCCGTTGCAGCCATTGCACTGTCGGCAGCAACCGTACAAGCCGCTACTGAAGTCAAAGTTGGTATGTCAGGTCGCTACTTCCCGTTTACTTTTGTAAAGCAAGATAAGCTACAAGGCTTTGAAGTCGACATGTGGGATGAAATCGGCAAACGCAACGATTACAAAATCGAATACGTAACAGCCAACTTCTCTGGTTTATTTGGTCTGCTAGAAACCGGTCGCATCGATACGATCTCCAACCAAATCACCATGACTGATGAGCGTAAAGCCAAATACCTATTCGCAGACCCTTACGTTGTAGATGGCGCACAAATTACCGTGCGTAAAGGCAACGACAGCATCAAAGGTGTTGACGATCTCGCGGGTAAAACCGTTGCTGTGAACCTAGGATCTAACTTCGAGCAACTGCTTCGTCAGTACGACAAAGATGGCAAGATCAACATCAAAACGTACGACACTGGTATCGAACATGATGTGGCACTCGGTCGTGCAGATGCATTTGTAATGGATCGTCTTTCTGCGTTAGAGCTGATTAAGAAAACCGGTCTTCCTCTGGAATTGGCGGGCGAACCGTTTGAGACCATTCAAAACGCATGGCCTTTCGTGGACAACGAGAAAGGTCGTAAGCTGCAAGAAGAAGTAAACAAAGCACTGGCTGAGATGCGCGCAGATGGTACAGTAGAGAAAATTTCCGTGAAGTGGTTTGGCGCTGACATCACGAAATAAGAACTCTTTGTACTTTAGGCCGCAAAGTGGTATCACTCTCGGACTAAAATAAACTTACGTAAAGGTGGAACTTGTTTTCCACCTTTTCTTTTCTCTAGCCTTTAGGTAAGCCGTATGGGATTTGACTTTAATTACATGTTGGAACTGCTGCCGATATTGCTGAAATATCTTGGCACTACCATGGAAATGGCGACGTGGGGATTGGTGTTTTCACTGATTTTATCCGTCATTTTAGCCAATATTCGCGTATTTAAACTGCCAGTTCTGGATCAATTAAGCCAACTGTACATCAGCTTCTTCCGTGGCACCCCACTCTTAGTTCAGCTTTTCCTGCTTTATTATGGCTTACCACAAATCTTCCCATTGATGGTGGGTATTGATGCCTTCTCAGCAGCGGTGATCGGTTTAACGCTGCACTTTGCCGCTTATATGGCGGAAAGTATTCGTGCCGCCATTATTGGTATTGATCGCAGCCAAATGGAAGCGAGCTTATCGGTCGGTATGACGAAATCCCAAGCAATGCGCCGAGTGATTTTACCTCAAGCAACGCGTGTCGCACTGCCTTCATTGATGAACTATTTCATCGATATGATCAAGTCAACGTCTCTCGCTTTCACGCTTGGTGTGGCCGAAATCATGGCGAAAGCACAGATGGAAGCCTCATCAAGTTTCCGTTTCTTTGAAGCTTTCCTTGCGGTCGCTCTTATTTACTGGGGCGTGGTGGTGATTCTGACTCGCGTACAAATCTGGGCAGAAGCAAAACTGAATAAGGCGTACGTACGATGATTAAGTTAGAAAATATTCACAAACGTTTTGGTGAGACTGAAGTGCTGAAAGGCATCGACCTCGATATTAAGCAAGGTGAGATCATCGTGATTATCGGCTCAAGTGGTACGGGTAAATCAACCTTGCTGCGTACGGTGAACTTTCTAGAACAAGCAGATGAAGGTCGTATCACGATAGATGACATCTCCGTTGATACTCAAAAACACACTAAAGCCGAAGTATTAGCGCTGCGTCGTCGAACTGGCTTTGTGTTCCAAAACTATGCCCTGTTTGCCCACATGAATGCGCGCCAGAACATTGCCGAAGGTCTAGTGACCGTTCGAGGTTGGAAAAAGCCGATGCTCTCAAACGAGCGCAACAAATTCTGGATGACATTGGCCTTGGGGATAAAGGCGATAGTTATCCAGCGGCACTGTCTGGCGGCCAACAACAACGTGTGGGTATCGGCCGAGCGATGGCGCTGCAACCAGAACTGCTGTTGTTTGACGAACCAACTTCTGCGCTGGATCCTGAATGGGTCGGTGAAGTTCTCTCATTAATGAAGAAGTTAGCTAATCAGCATCAAACCATGCTGGTGGTGACGCACGAGATGCAATTCGCGAAAGAAGTCGCTGATAGAGTGATCTTCATGGCGGAAGGCAATATCGTTGAGCAAGGTTCTCCACAGGATATCTTCGATAATCCACAAGATCCTCGTTTGAAAAAATTCCTTAACCAAGTAGGAATAGAGTAACGATCAAGCATCAGGATCGATTGATCCTTGAGATTTTACTCACACTACGTATAATCGCCCGGCCGGAATTTCGTACTCATTGAGTCATTGACACATTATGTGAGTGTGATTACAATTCCGCCTCTTTGTTGAGAGGCGTCGGTTGTCCTTCTCTATATAAAGAGCTTCTTTATATAAGAAAGCAAATACCCACGCCGGGTTTAACAAGAACCTAAAACTACTGATCAGTAAAGGTAATTATCATGAAACGCACTTTTCAACCTACAGTTCTAAAGCGCAAGCGTACTCACGGCTTCCGTGCTCGCATGGCAACTAAGAACGGTCGTAAAGTTATCAACGCACGTCGTGCAAAAGGCCGTGCGCGCCTATCAAAATAATCGCTAGTTTATTTTGAACACGTACGCGTTTAATCGGGAGTTACGTTTGTTAACTCCCGAGCATTATCAAAACGTCTTCCAGCAAGCTCATCGAGCTGGCTCGCCTCATTTCACCATCATTGCTCGCAAGAACAAACTTTCTCACCCACGATTAGGTTTAGCGGTTCCAAAAAAGCAAATCAAAACGGCTGTCGGTCGTAACCGATTTAAGCGTTTGGCTCGTGAAAGCTTTCGTAACAATCAACATCAGCTTCCAAACAAAGATTTTGTTGTGATTGCGAAGAAAAGCGCGCAAGATTTAAGCAATGAGGAAATTTTTAAGTTGTTTGATAAGCTATGGCAACGCCTGTCTCGCCCTTCACGTGGATAGCCATTGGGCTCGTTTATCTGTATCGCTGGTTTATCAGCCCTTTGATTGGTCCTCGTTGCCGGTTCACACCAACCTGTTCCACTTACGCGCTAGAAGCTTTGAGAGCTCACGGTTTTGTAAAAGGATGTTGGTTATCAGGCAAACGTCTATTAAAATGCCACCCTTTGAATGAAGGGGGTATGACCCCGTTCCACCAGTCCAAAAACAAGACAGAGATAACTAACGATGGATTCTCAACGTAATATCCTGCTCATCGGTTTGGCCCTGGTTTCTTTTTTGCTGTTTCAACAATGGCAAGTTGCAAAGAATCCAGAACCTCAAGCAGTTGAACAGGCTCAATCAAGCAGCACTCTACCTGCACCATCTTTTGCTGATGAACTTGACCCAGTTCCTGGCCAACAGCAAGCTTCTGCAAAAACTATCACAGTAACGACTGATGTTTTAACTCTGTCGATCGACACCGTTGGTGGCGATGTGGTACATGCCAACCTTAACGAATACTCTGCTGAGTTAGATTCATCAGATTCCTTTGTTCTGCTTAAAGACGCTCAAGGTCACCAATTTATCGCTCAAAGCGGTCTAGTGGGTCCTCAAGGTATCGACTTGAGCAGCACAAATCGCCCTCACTACAACGTAAGTGCAGACAGCTTCACTCTAGCTGACGGTCAAGATGAACTTCGTGTTCCGATGACATTCACTGCAAACGGCATCGAATACACCAAAACTTACATCTTTAAACGCGGCAGCTACGCGCTTAATGTTGAATACGATGTAGTGAACAACTCAGGCAATAACGCAACATTTGGTATGTACGCTCACCTACGTCAAAACCTAATGGACGATGGTGGTAGCATCACAATGCCTACTTACCGTGGTGGCGCATACTCAACAGAAGATACGCGTTACAAGAAGTACAGCTTTGATGATATGCAGGATCGCAACCTGTCTCTAAACCTAGCCGATGGCCAAGGTTGGGCAGCAATGATTCAGCACTACTTTGCCGCAGCTTGGATCCCACGTAACGAACCAGGTACCAACCTATACACTCGTGTAATTGGCAACCTAGGCGACATCGGCGTTCGTATGCCGAACAAAACTATCGCAACAGGCGATCAGGCTAAGTTTGAAGCAACACTTTGGGTTGGTCCAAAACTGCAAGATGAAATGGCAGAAGTGGCACCTAACCTAGACCTTGTAGTGGACTACGGCTGGTTATGGTTCATTGCGAAGCCTCTTCACATGTTGCTTTCATTCATCCAGAGCTTTGTTGGCAACTGGGGTGTGGCAATCATCTGTCTGACCTTCATCGTTCGTGGTGCTATGTACCCACTAACAAAAGCGCAATACACGTCTATGGCGAAAATGCGTATGCTTCAGCCTAAGCTGCAAGCTATGCGTGAGCGCATCGGTGATGACCGCCAACGTATGAGCCAAGAAATGATGGAACTGTACAAGAAAGAGAAAGTGAACCCACTAGGTGGCTGTTTACCTCTTATCCTACAGATGCCTATCTTCATCGCACTATACTGGGCGCTAATGGAATCGGTAGAGCTTCGTCACTCACCATTCTTTGGTTGGATTCACGATTTGTCAGCGCAGGACCCTTACTACATCCTGCCGCTATTGATGGGTGCGTCTATGTTCCTAATCCAGAAGATGAGCCCGACAACGGTAACGGATCCAATGCAGCAGAAGATCATGACCTTTATGCCGGTTATGTTTACCTTCTTCTTCTTGTTCTTCCCATCAGGTCTCGTTCTGTACTGGTTGGTGTCGAACATCGTAACGCTTATCCAGCAAACTCTGATCTACAAAGGGTTAGAGAAAAAAGGCTTACACAGCAAGTAACCTTTTAGGAAATGATTGAGAAAGGCGGCCAAAAGGTCGCCTTTTTGTTTTTGGCTGATTACAATTCAGCTAACTAAAGTTATGGCTCAATTTGAGCCCAGCTCAAAAGGCAAAATTATGACTACAGATACGATTGTCGCTCAAGCGACCGCGCCTGGTCGTGGCGGTGTCGGTATTATTCGAGTATCAGGCCCTAAAGCCAACCAAGTGGCGTTAGAAGTCACGGGTAAGACACTAAAGCCTCGCTATGCAGAGTACCTGCCGTTTAAGTCAGAAGATGGCACTGTGCTTGATCAGGGCATCGCTCTGTACTTCCCTAACCCGCACTCATTTACAGGTGAAGACGTACTTGAGCTGCAAGGCCATGGCGGCCCCGTCGTGATGGATATGCTGATAAAACGCATTCTAGGTATTAATGGTATTCGAGCAGCTCGCCCTGGTGAGTTCTCTGAACGCGCGTTCCTGAACGATAAACTCGACCTCGCTCAAGCAGAAGCAATTGCAGACCTCATTGATGCAAGTTCTGAAGAAGCAGCAAAATCGGCGCTGCAATCCTTACAGGGCGCCTTTTCAGGGCGCATTAATACCTTAGTTGAGTCGCTGATTCATTTGCGTATCTATGTTGAGGCAGCCATCGACTTCCCAGAAGAAGAGATCGACTTTCTGGCCGACGGCAAAGTGGCTGGTGACCTACAAGCCATCATCGACAACCTAGATGCGGTGCGCAAAGAAGCCAACCAAGGCGCAATCATGCGTGAAGGGATGAAAGTCGTGATTGCTGGTCGTCCAAATGCGGGCAAATCAAGCCTACTGAACGCGCTATCAGGCAAAGAGTCTGCAATCGTAACCGACATCGCAGGTACCACGCGTGACGTCCTGCGTGAGCATATCCACATTGATGGTATGCCACTGCACATCATTGATACAGCAGGTCTGCGTGATGCCTCCGACGAAGTCGAGAAAATCGGTATCGAGCGCGCGTGGGATGAAATCGCTCAAGCAGACCGCGTCTTGTTCATGGTGGATGGCACCACAACCGATGCCACCGATCCGAAAGATATCTGGCCAGACTTTGTAGATCGCCTACCTGACAATATCGGCATAACCGTGATCCGAAACAAAGCGGATCAAACGGGTGAAGAAATGGGGATCTGCCACGTCAATAACCCTACCCTCATCCGCTTGTCAGCGAAAACTGGTGCAGGAGTTGAAGCTCTGCGTGAACACCTCAAAGAATGCATGGGCTTCTCTGGCAACAGTGAGGGTGGCTTTATGGCTCGTCGCCGTCACCTCGATGCGTTGGAACGCGCCGCACAGCACCTTCAAATAGGCCAGGAACAGCTTGAAGGCTATATGGCTGGCGAGATACTGGCAGAAGAGCTGCGCATCACCCAGCAGCATCTCAACGAGATTACCGGCGAGTTCAGTTCTGACGACTTACTGGGCCGAATCTTCTCTTCATTCTGTATCGGGAAGTAAATAATCGAACGCGCGGTGCTGAGCTTAACTCACACCGCGTTTCTTTTTGTACGGCAAGCCATCCATGAGCTTTAGCCGTCGCATTCAATAAGGAAGAAGTATGATCCACATTATTACAGGCAGCACGCTAGGTGGCGCAGAATACGTAGGGGATCACCTGAGTGATCTACTCAACGAGAATGGATTTGAAACAACGATCCACAACCAACCGTCCCTCGATGAGATCGAAAATCAAGGAACGTGGTTGGTGATCACCTCAACCCATGGGGCTGGTGAGTACCCTGACAATATTCAACCTTTTATCGCGGCATTACAAAATACCCCGCCGAAAATGACCGACGTAAAGTTCGCAGTGATTGCGATTGGTGATTCAAGCTATGATACGTTCTGCGCCGCTGGTCAACACGCTTATGATTTACTAGAGGACATTGGTGCCACACCGCTCGCTGATTGTCTTAAGATTGATGTACTGAGCCATGCAGTACCCGAAGACGCCGCTGAGGCATGGTTAAAAGAGAATATCGAACGCTTTTAAGCTCCCCGCTTTCCCTTCAACAGAGTCGAAATTCGGCTCTGTTTTCCCCAATGTGAATAACTCCCGTCAAATTATTTTGTTTAACTGCTCAAAAACCAACCAAACGAGCTGTGGATAACTACGATAAGATCCAGTGATTTTCCTTTAGTTATCCCAATAACAACTTTGATCAATTTTACCCCCTGTGCATAACTACCACTTTTGATCCCAGGTAATCCTCGATCTGATCCAATCATGATCACAAGATATGATCCAAAGAAGATCCATGATCTTGTTGATCATTTTTAGGTTATCCACAGAAATGGTCGATCCTAATAGTAGATCTAATAAAAGATCATATATATAGATCTTATATATATTTATCTTGAAGCTTAAAACGGATAAAACGAGAAAACGTTTTTCTCTGTGGCATAAAGCAGGTAAAATACTGCTCCTTTATCTGTCCATTAAATCCCTTTGAATACCTGAGGTCAGTTCATGCTTTATCACGAAAACTTTGACGTCATTGTTGTCGGTGGCGGACACGCAGGAACGGAAGCCGCGCTCGCATCTGCACGCACAGGACAAAAAACGCTTCTCCTTACCCATAACATCGATACATTAGGCCAGATGTCTTGTAACCCGGCGATTGGTGGTATTGGTAAAGGTCACTTAGTAAAAGAAGTGGATGCTATGGGCGGTTTGATGGCTGAAGCCATCGACCATGCAGGTATTCAATTCCGTACACTAAATGCCTCCAAAGGTCCTGCAGTTCGAGCGACTCGAGCTCAAGCGGATCGTGCTCTGTACAAAGCGTACGTCCGTAACGCATTAGAAAATGCACCTAACTTAACACTGTTCCAGCAGTCAGTGGATGATCTGATTGTTGAGCAAGACCGCGCGGTTGGCGTGGTGACTCAAATGGGACTTCGCTTCCATGCGAAAGCCGTCGTACTAACGGTAGGTACGTTCCTTGGTGGTAAGATCCACATTGGCATGGAGAGCTCTTCAGGCGGACGTGCAGGGGATCCACCGTCGATCGCATTAGCGGATCGATTACGTGAACTGCCATTTCGTGTGGATCGTTTAAAAACGGGTACCCCACCGCGCATTGATGCTCGCACCGTTGATTTTTCAGTGCTTGAAGCTCAGCACGGTGATAACCCTACCCCTGTATTTTCATTCATGGGTAAACGCGAACAACACCCGCGTCAGATCCCATGTTTTATTACGCACACCAATGAGCAAACGCACGATGTGATCCGTAGCAACTTGGATCGCAGTCCGATGTACGCGGGTGTGATTGAAGGCATTGGTCCGCGTTACTGCCCGTCGATTGAAGACAAAGTGATGCGTTTTGCGGATAAAAATAGCCACCAAATCTTCATTGAGCCAGAAGGTTTAACGACGCACGAGCTATACCCTAACGGTATCTCGACTAGCTTGCCATTTGATGTGCAAGTACAAATCGTTCGCTCAATGAAAGGCTTTGAAAATGCGCATATCGTTCGTCCTGGTTATGCGATTGAATACGATTTCTTCGATCCACGTGATTTGAAGCAAACGTACGAAACCAAGTTTATTCATGGTCTGTTCTTTGCTGGTCAGATTAATGGTACGACTGGTTACGAAGAAGCCGCAGCGCAAGGCTTGATGGCTGGTCTAAACGCAAGCTTGTACAGCCAAGACAAAGAAGGCTGGAGCCCACGTCGTGACCAAGCTTACATGGGCGTATTGATTGATGATTTATCGACCATGGGTACCAAAGAACCGTACCGCATGTTCACTTCTCGTGCGGAATACCGCTTGTTGCTACGTGAAGATAACGCCGATTTACGTTTAACGGAAAAAGCACGCGAGTTAGGCTTGATTGACGATGTTCGTTGGGCTCGCTTTAACGAGAAAATCAATAACATGGAAACGGAACGTCAGCGTTTGAAATCAACGTGGATGAATCCGAAATCAGAAGGCGTGGATGAGCTGAACAAGCTGCTGAAAACCCCAATGGCACGTGAAGCGAGTGGTGAGGATCTTCTGCGTCGTCCAGAGATCACTTATTCGCAACTGACGCAACTTGAAGCGTTTGCTCCTGCACTTGAAGATCAGCAAGCGGCGGAGCAAGTTGAAATTCAAGTAAAATACGATGGTTACATCAAGCGTCAGCAGGAAGAGATCGAAAAATCACTACGTCACGAAAATACCAAGTTACCTGCTGATTTGGATTACCGCGATGTAAAAGGTTTATCAAACGAAGTCGTTGCTAAACTGAGTGAAGCCAAACCAGAGAGCATCGGTATTGCATCGCGCATTTCTGGTATTACGCCTGCTGCAATTTCTATTCTACTTGTTCACTTGAAAAAGCATGGTTTGCTGAAGAAAGGTGAGGAAGAATAATGAGCGCATTGCGAACAAAGCTGGATTCACTGATCGCGAAAACCGATTTAGAAGTGTCAGAGCAACAAAGAGAGCAATTGGTCGGTTACGTCGAACTGCTCGACAAGTGGAACAAAGCGTACAACTTAACGTCGGTGCGCGATCCGCTTGATATGTTAGTGAAACATATTCTTGATAGCATCGTGGTGAGCACACACCTGCCCGGTGAGCGCTTTATTGATGTTGGTACTGGTCCGGGCTTACCGGGCATACCTTTGGCAATCATGAACCCTGAGAAGACCTTCTTCTTGCTCGACAGTCTTGGCAAACGCATCCGTTTTATCAAGCAGGTCGTGCACACATTAGGGCTGAAAAACGTGACACCAATTCAAAGTCGCGTCGAAGAATTCCAACCTGAAGAAAAATTTGATGGCGTTTTGAGTCGAGCTTTTGCTTCAATGATAGACATGGTGGAATGGTGCCACCATTTGCCGAAACAAGAGCATGGGGTGTTTCTAGCGCTGAAAGGACAGCACCCTAAAGATGAAATGGATCAGCTTCCTGAATGGTGCAGTGTGACAGAGATCATATCTTTAGCTGTTCCTGAGTTGGAAGGTGATCGTCATCTAGTAATCTTATCGCGCAAGGAAAATTAGCGAGGTAATCGTGGGTAAAATTGTAGCAATCGCCAACCAGAAAGGTGGGGTCGGCAAAACAACAACGTGCATTAACTTAGCGGCTTCGATGGCGGCAACAAAGCGCAAGGTTTTGGTGATCGATCTCGACCCGCAAGGCAATGCTACGATGGCCAGTGGCGTGGATAAGTATATGGTCGATGCCACCGCATACGATCTTTTGGTCGAAGATACACCGTTCGATCAAGTGGTATGTACCCAAACCACAGGGAAGTATGATTTGATCGCGGCGAACGGTGACGTAACCGCGGCAGAGATCAAATTGATGGAAGTGTTCGCTCGCGAAGTGCGTTTAAAAAATGCATTGTCGTCAGTTCGCGATAACTATGATTTCATCTTTATTGATTGTCCTCCTTCTCTAAACCTTCTTACAATCAATGCGATGGCGGCAGCTGATTCTGTGCTGGTGCCGATGCAATGTGAATACTTTGCGTTAGAAGGTTTAACTGCTCTTATGGACACAATCAGCAAGTTAGCGGCTGTGGTTAATGAAAACCTCAAAATCGAAGGTTTACTGCGTACTATGTACGACCCGCGCAACCGCCTATCGAATGAAGTGTCCGATCAACTTAAAAAACACTTTGGCAATAAAGTTTACCGTACCGTCATTCCGCGTAATGTGCGTTTGGCCGAAGCGCCAAGTCACGGTAAACCAGCGATGTACTACGATAAGTACTCTGCAGGTGCCAAAGCGTATCTTGCTCTAGCGGGCGAAATGCTCCGCCGCGAAGAAATCCCAGTTTAACTCTAACCTAAGGAATTCAATCCCATGTCTAAGCGTGGTCTCGGAAAAGGACTGGATGCGTTATTGTCGACCAGTTCGTTTGCTCGTGAAAAACAGCATATTGCATCGCATAGCCAAGAATTATCGGCAGACGGTGAGTTAACCGACTTAGCGATTGGTCAATTGCAACCGGGCGTATACCAACCGCGTAAAGATATGGCGCCTGAAGCGCTAGAAGAATTAGCGGCTTCGATTCAGTCACAAGGCATTATTCAGCCAATTGTGGTTCGCCAGGTTGAAAGCGGCCAGTTTGAGATCATCGCTGGTGAGCGCCGCTGGCGTGCGGCAAGGCAGGCTGGTTTAAAACGTGTGCCGTGTTTGGTGAAGAAGGTCGAAGATCGCGCGGCGATTGCCATGGCGTTGATTGAGAACATTCAACGTGAAGACTTGAATGTGATTGAAGAAGCGCAAGCGCTTGAGCGCTTACAAGACGAATTTACGCTTACGCATCAACAAGTCGCAGAAGTGATTGGTAAGTCGAGAACGACAGTCAGTAACTTGTTACGTTTAAACCAGCTTGAGTCCGATGTGAAAAGCTTGGTTGCGGATAAATTGCTAGAAATGGGTCATGCGCGAGCGCTATTGGCCTTGCAGGGTGAGAAGCAGGTTGAGGTTGCTCAACAAGTCGCGAAAAAGCAAATGACTGTTCGCCAAACCGAACAGTTAGTAAAAAAGTGCTTAGCCCCACAAAATGAGCAAAAAGGGCAACAAGAAGATACCGAAGCTGAGCAAATGTCGCATAAATTGAGTCAGCTGCTTGATGCAAAAGTTTCTCTGACCCGTTCTGCAAACGGAAAAGCGAAATTGACGATAAGTATTGATGAGCCTCACAAATTGGACCAACTAATTGCCAAGCTTGAGGCCTAGATGAGATAATTGATTTAGGTCAATTAATCTAATTAATCGAATTTTGTGCGAAAGTTGTCGTTTTGTAAACAAAACTGTAAGTTTTTGATGCAATCGAATTGCTTTACGTTGAACTGAACGTATAATTTTCGCCAATTTCCCAGCACAGAGAGTTTAGTGCGAAGTGGATATTACTAGAGGTACGAATACATGGTAGCTGCGTTAGCTAGACCAGGACGAGAGCTCGCAAGGCAATTGTTAATGATCCAGTCTGGCGCGGTTATTTTTGTGGCAGCAGGAATGGCGGTAGCCATAAATCCTGACTGGGGATTTTCAGCGCTGATTGGCGGAGGCATTTTTGTTGTTGCCAATGCAGTATTCGCGCTGTGTGCTTTCATGTTTAGTGGGGCTCGCGCTGCCAAGCGCATCGCGGCTTCCTTCTATACGGGTGAAGTACTGAAAATTCTCATCACGGTTGCACTGTTCTATGTTGCCTACATGTATATGCAGGTGGAACTTGTTCCCCTCAAACTAACCTATTTGCTGGTACTAGGTATTAATATCTGTGCACCAGTGCTATTCATTAACAACAAAAAATAGGATGAGTTATGGCTGCGCCAGGTGAAGCGCTAACATCGTCCGGTTACATTGCCCACCACCTTTCTAACCTATCGCTGTATAAGTTGGGTTTAGTAGGGTCGGAGACAAGTTTCTGGAACGTACATATCGATAGCCTGTTTTTTTCTTGGTTTACTGGTTTAATCTTCCTCGGAATTTTTTACAAAGTAGCGAAGAGAACAACAGCGGGTGTACCGGGTAAGCTTCAGTGTGCTGTAGAAATGATCGTTGAATTTGTCGCCGATAACGTCAAAGACACGTTCCATGGACGCAACCCACTGATCGCGCCTTTAGCACTGACTATCTTTTGTTGGGTATTTTTGATGAACGTGATGGACTTAGTTCCTATCGACTTCTTACCGTACCCAGCAGAACATTGGCTAGGTATCCCTTACCTTAAGGTTGTACCGTCTGCTGATGTGAATATCACCATGGCTATGGCTCTAGGCGTTTTTGCATTGATGATTTACTACAGCATCAAAGTGAAAGGTCTAGGTGGATTCGCAAAAGAACTTGCACTACATCCATTCAATCACCCACTTATGATTCCGTTTAACCTACTGATTGAAGTGGTATCGCTATTGGCGAAACCTCTATCACTTGGTATGCGTCTATTCGGTAACATGTTCGCGGGTGAGGTTGTATTCATTCTTTGTGCGGCAATGCTACCATGGTACTTACAATGGATGGGTTCACTACCGTGGGCAATCTTCCATATCTTGGTTATTACGATTCAAGCCTTCGTATTCATGATGTTGACAATTGTTTACCTGTCAATGGCACACGAAGATCCTGATCATTAATTTTTTTAAAGCTTTTTATTTGGGCACTAAGCCAACAACTATAAATTGGAGATAGTAATGGAAACTTTACTGAGCTTTTCTGCAATCGCCGTAGGTATTATCGTCGGTCTTGCTTCTCTTGGTACAGCGATTGGTTTCGCACTGCTAGGTGGTAAATTCCTAGAAGGTGCTGCACGTCAACCAGAAATGGCTCCTATGCTACAAGTTAAGATGTTCATCATCGCGGGTCTACTTGATGCGGTTCCAATGATCGGTATCGTAATCGCGCTACTATTCACTTTCGCAAACCCATTCGTTGGTCAACTAGGTTAATCACCTTTAACTCGGGACGAGCGATTAGCGCTTGTCACTGATTAACACTAAGTCCAAATAGAGGGGTAGCTGTTGTGAACATAAACGCAACTCTGCTAGGTCAAGCAATCTCGTTTGCACTATTTGTGTGGTTCTGCATGAAGTATGTATGGCCACCATTGATGAAAGCGATCGAAGAGCGTCAGAAGAAAATTGCTGATGGCCTTCAAGCAGCAGAACGTGCTGCGAAAGACTTGGATCTAGCACAAGCCAACGCTTCTGATCAATTGAAAGAAGCGAAGCGCACAGCAACTGAGATCATCGAACAAGCGAACAAGCGCAAGTCTCAAATTCTTGATGAAGCTCGCGAGGAAGCTCAGGCAGAACGCCAGAAAATCCTAGCGCAAGCAGAAGCAGAACTTGAAGCTGAACGCAATCGTGCGCGCGATGACCTGCGCAAACAAGTTGCTACTCTGGCTGTAGCTGGTGCTGAGAAAATCCTTGAGCGTTCTATCGATAAAGATGCGCAAAAAGATATTCTCGACAACATTACTGCAAAACTTTAAGTCTGGGGGCGCATATGTCTGATTTGACTACTATCGCACGCCCCTATGCTAAAGCAGCCTTCGACTTTGCTTTAGAGAAAGACCAGTTGGACCAATGGGGCCAAATGTTATCTTTTGCTGCTGAAGTGGCCAAAAACGAACAAATGAACGAACTTCTAACCGGTTCGGTTTCTGCTGATAAAATGGCAGAGATTTTTGTTGCAGTTTGCGGCGAACAAGTTGATACGCACGGTCAAAACCTTTTGAAGGTGATGGCTGAGAATGGTCGTTTAGCGGCCCTTCCTGATGTTTGCACAGAGTTTTACACTCTGAAGAAAGAGCATGAGAAAGAAATCGATGTTGAAGTCATTTCAGCTACAGAACTTTCTGATGAGCAACTTGCAAACATTGGCAGCAAACTTGAAAAGCGTCTTGAACGCAAAGTGAAGCTGAATTGCAGTGTAGATGAGACCCTACTTGGTGGGGTTATTATTCGAGCCGGAGACCTAGTCATCGATGACTCAGCGCGTGGTCGTTTGAACCGCCTGAGCGATGCATTGCAGTCTTAATGGGGATTGGAGCATGCAACTTAATTCCACGGAAATTAGCGATCTAATCAAACAACGCATCGAATCTTTCGAAGTTGTTAGTGAAGCTCGCAACGAGGGTACTATCGTATCGGTAAGCGATGGTATCATCCGCATCCACGGCCTAGCGGACGTGATGCAAGGTGAAATGATTGAATTACCGGGTGGCCGTTATGCACTGGCACTTAACCTTGAGCGTGACTCGGTTGGTGCGGTTGTAATGGGCCCATATGCTGACCTTAAGGAAGGCATGAAAGTTACAGGTACTGGCCGCATTCTTGAAGTGCCAGTTGGTCCAGAACTACTAGGCCGCGTAGTAAACACGCTGGGTGAGCCTATCGATGGTAAAGGTCCAATCGAAGCGAAAATGACTTCGCCTGTAGAAGTGATCGCACCAGGTGTAATCGACCGTAAATCGGTAGACCAACCTGTGCAAACTGGTTATAAGTCAGTTGACTCAATGATCCCAATCGGTCGTGGTCAGCGTGAGCTTATCATCGGTGACCGTCAGATTGGTAAAACAGCACTGGCGATCGACGCGATCATCAACCAGAAAGACTCTGGTATTTTCTCTATCTACGTAGCAATTGGTCAGAAAGCATCGACTATCGCTAACGTAGTTCGCAAACTAGAAGAGCACGGCGCACTACAAAACACTATCGTTGTAGTTGCATCAGCTTCTGAATCTGCAGCGCTGCAATACCTAGCGCCATACGCAGGTTGTGCGATGGGTGAATACTTCCGCGATCGCGGTGAAGACGCACTGATTGTTTACGATGACCTATCTAAGCAAGCGGTAGCTTACCGTCAGATCTCTCTACTACTTAAACGTCCACCAGGCCGTGAGGCATTCCCAGGTGACGTATTCTACTTACACTCGCGTCTACTAGAGCGTGCAGCTCGTGTAAACGAAGAGTACGTAGAACGTTTCACTAACGGTGAAGTGAAAGGTAAGACTGGTTCATTGACTGCTCTTCCTATCATCGAAACTCAAGCAGGTGACGTTTCAGCATTCGTACCGACTAACGTAATCTCGATTACCGATGGTCAGATCTTCCTACAAACTGAGCTATTCAACGCCGGTGTTCGTCCAGCGGTTGACCCAGGTATCTCAGTATCTCGTGTAGGTGGTTCAGCTCAGACGAAAATCATCAAGAAACTATCAGGTGGTATCCGTACAGCACTAGCTGCATACCGCGAACTAGCAGCATTTGCTCAGTTCTCTTCTGACCTTGATGAAGCAACGAAGAAACAGCTAGACCATGGTCAAAAAGTAACAGAACTAATGAAGCAGAAGCAGTACGCTCCAATGTCTGTATTTGACCAAGCTCTAACTATCTTCGCGGCAGAGCGCGGTTACCTTGATGATGTAGAACTTAACAAAGTTCTAGATTTCGAGGCGGCTCTACTATCGTACGCTCGCGGTCAATACGCTGAACTAGCAGCTGAGATCGACAAGTCTGGCGCTTACAACGATGAAATCGAAGCTCAGTTGAAGAAACTGACTGACGACTTCAAAGCAACCCAAACTTGGTAATTAGGTCGGTGGCAGTTTCTGCCACCAACTAACGGAGAGTAACGATGGCCGGCGCAAAAGAGATACGTAATAAAATCGGTAGTGTTAAAAGCACGCAGAAAATTACGAAAGCGATGGAAATGGTAGCAGCTTCAAAAATGCGTCGTTCTCAAGATGCAATGGAAGCTTCTCGTCCATACGCTGAAACAATGCGTAAAGTGATCGGTCATGTGGCTAACGCAAACCTAGAGTACCGTCATCCGTACCTAGAAGAGCGTGAAGCTAAACGTGTTGGTTACATCATCGTTTCGACAGACCGTGGTCTGTGTGGTGGTTTGAACATTAACGTGTTCAAAAAAGCCGTTACAGACATGCAAGCATGGAGAGAGAAAGGTGCTGAGATTGAGCTTGCCGTTGTTGGCTCAAAAGCAACAGCTTTCTTTAAACATGGTGGCGCAAAAGTTGCGGCACAGGTTTCTGGCCTGGGTGATAACCCAAGCTTAGAAGACCTAATCGGTTCTGTTGGCGTAATGCTGAAGAAATACGATGAAGGTGAACTGGACCGTCTATACGTAGTATTCAACAAGTTTGTGAATACTATGGTTCAGCAACCAACGATCGATCAATTGCTACCTTTGCCTAAATCGGACAGCGAAGAGATGCAGCGTGAGCACTCATGGGACTACATCTATGAGCCTGAGCCAAAACCTCTACTGGATACGCTACTAGTGCGTTACGTAGAGTCTCAGGTATACCAAGGTGTGGTTGAGAACCTTGCTTGTGAACAAGCGGCTCGAATGATTGCGATGAAGGCTGCAACGGATAACGCAACCAACTTGATTGACGATTTGGAACTTGTGTACAACAAAGCCCGTCAGGCTGCGATCACACAAGAACTATCGGAAATCGTTGGTGGTGCTGCTGCGGTTTAAGCTTAGGTAAAACGAAATAGTTTAGAGGATTAACGATGGCTACAGGTAAGATCGTACAGATCATCGGTGCGGTAGTCGACGTAGAGTTCCCACAGAGCAATGTACCTAGTGTATATGACGCTCTAAACGTAACGGACTCAAAAGAGCGTCTAGTTCTTGAAGTTCAACAACAGCTAGGCGGTGGCGTAGTTCGTTGTATCGTAATGGGTAGCTCTGATGGTTTACGTCGTGGAGTTGAAGTGGTTAACACTGGCGCTCCAATTTCAGTACCAGTCGGTACTAAAACTCTAGGTCGTATCATGAACGTCCTAGGTGACGCGATTGATGAGCGTGGTGAAGTGGGCGCGGAAGAGGTTTACTCTATCCACCGCAGCGCACCAAGCTACGAAGAACAATCAAACGAGATCGCACTTCTAGAAACGGGCGTTAAAGTAATCGACCTAATTTGTCCATTCGCTAAGGGTGGTAAAATCGGTCTATTCGGTGGTGCAGGTGTAGGTAAGACCGTTAACATGATGGAACTTATCAACAACATCGCACTACAGCACTCAGGTCTATCCGTATTTGCGGGTGTTGGTGAGCGTACTCGTGAAGGTAACGATTTCTACTACGAGATGCAGGAAGCGGGCGTTGTAAACGTTGAGAAGCCTGAAGAATCGAAAGTAGCGATGGTTTACGGTCAGATGAACGAGCCACCAGGTAACCGTCTACGTGTTGCACTGACTGGTCTAACAATGGCAGAACGTTTCCGTGACGAAGGTCGTGACGTACTACTGTTCATTGATAACATCTACCGTTACACACTTGCAGGTACAGAGGTATCGGCACTGCTAGGTCGTATGCCTTCTGCGGTAGGTTACCAGCCAACTCTTGCAGAAGAGATGGGTGTACTTCAGGAGCGTATCACGTCAACGAAATCAGGTTCTATCACGTCTGTACAGGCGGTATACGTACCTGCGGATGACTTGACTGACCCGTCTCCAGCAACCACGTTCGCGCACTTGGATGCAACGGTTGTACTTAACCGTAACATCGCTGCAATGGGTCTATACCCTGCGATCGACCCACTAGATTCAACATCTCGTATGCTTGATCCACTAGTAGTTGGTCAAGATCACTACGAAGTTGCTCGTGGCGTTCAGCAGACACTTCAGCGCTACAAAGAGCTGAAAGACATCATTGCTATCCTAGGTATGGACGAGCTATCTGAAGAAGATAAGCAAGTTGTATCTCGTGCACGTAAGATTGAGCGTTTCCTAACTCAGCCTTACCACGTAGCAGAAGTATTTACAGGTGACCCTGGTATTTACGTACCTCTAAAAGAGACTCTACGTGGCTTTAAAGGTCTACTAGCTGGTGAATACGACGACATTCCTGAGCAGGCATTCATGTACTGCGGTAGCATCGACGATGCTATTGAGAATGCGAAGAAGCTATAAGGCTAACTAGGAGGCGATATGGCAGCAATAACCTTTCACCTAGACGTAGTAAGCGCTGAGAAGAAAATCTTCTCTGGTCGTGTTGAAACGTTTCAGGTGACCGGTAGCGAAGGTGAACTTGGTATTTTCCATGGTCACACACCGCTGCTGACCGCTATCAAGCCTGGTATGGTGCGTATTGTGAAACAGCACGGCCACGAAGAAATCATTTATGTTTCTGGTGGTATGGTAGAGATTCAGCCTGGTACAGCGACTGTACTGGCTGATACAGCTATCCGTGGTGAAGAGCTAGACGCAGCGAAGGCAGAAGAAGCCAAGCGCCGCGCTGAGGAGCAAATCCAGAATCAGCATGGTGACATGGACTTCGCACAAGCGGCCAGTGAACTGGCTAAAGCCATTGCTCAGCTACGAGTTATCGAGCTGACAAAAAAGCGTCGCTAAGCTCAATTAGCAACGTTGCATGACAAAAGGCGGCCAAATGGTCGCCTTTTTGATTAATTTTAGTTGGAAATTTACCTTACTCCATTAACTATTTTAAAAGAGCTGTTTAAAATAACGGCCAATTAACATAAAACGTCAATAGGTTCTCAATGAAATTCAGTGCTGTGATTCTTGCTGCGGGTAAAGGTACCCGTATGCATTCGAACATGCCTAAAGTGCTACACACTTTGGCAGGGAAGCCAATGGCAAAACATGTGATTGATACATGTACTGGTCTTGGTGCACAAAATATTCACTTAGTATTTGGTCACGGTGGTGATCAAATGCAAACCACTCTTGCTGAAGAACCAGTAAACTGGGTGCTGCAAGCGGATCAGTTGGGAACTGGCCATGCGGTTGACCAAGCATCTCCTCGCTTTGAAGACGATGAGAAAATCCTCGTGCTTTATGGTGATGTGCCATTAATCTCAGCCGAAACCATCGAGAACTTGTTGGATGCTCAACCAACTGGTGGTATTGCACTGCTTACAGTGATGCTTGATAACCCAACAGGTTATGGTCGTATTATTCGTAAAAATGGTCCTGTTGTTGCGATCGTTGAGCAAAAAGACGCAACGGAAGAACAAAAACAAATTAAAGAGATCAACACGGGTGTCATGGTTGCGACTGGTGGGGATCTCAAGCGTTGGTTGTCTGGCTTAAACAATAACAACGCGCAAGGCGAGTACTACCTAACTGACGTTATTGCAGCCGCACACGATGAAGGTCGCGCCGTTGAAGCAGTACACCCAGTCAATGCCATTGAGGTGGAAGGGGTCAACGACCGCGCACAGCTTGCTCGTTTAGAGCGTGCTTTCCAATCAATGCAAGCTCAGAAGCTACTAGAGCAAGGTGTGATGCTACGCGACCCAGCACGCTTTGATTTGCGTGGTGAGTTGCAGTGCGGTATGGACTGTGAAATTGACGTGAATGTTATCATCGAAGGTAAAGTATCACTCGGTGATAACGTGGTTATCGGTGCTGGCTGTGTACTGAAGGATTGCGAAATCGACGACAACACCATCGTTCGCCCTTACAGTGTAATTGAAGGTGCAACGGTTGGTGAAGAATGTACCGTTGGTCCATTTACTCGCCTTCGTCCTGGTGCTGAGATGCGTAACGATTCCCATGTGGGTAACTTCGTAGAAGTGAAAAATG
This sequence comes from Vibrio sp. M60_M70, assembly GCF_037162085.1. Lineage (NCBI taxonomy): Bacteria > Pseudomonadati > Pseudomonadota > Gammaproteobacteria > Vibrionales > Vibrionaceae > Vibrio > Vibrio sp. M60_M70. The sequence continues at coordinate 35,940 of NZ_JARLUL010000001.1, read as the reverse complement.
CGCGTATCGGAGAAGGCTCAAAAGCGAACCATCTAACTTACCTTGGTGATGCTGAAATAGGTCAACGTACGAACATCGGTGCCGGCACTATCACTTGTAACTACGATGGTGCGAACAAGTTTAAGACCATCATCGGTAATGATGTATTTGTTGGTTCTGATAGCCAGCTGGTGGCTCCCGTCACTATCGCTGATGGCGCAACCATCGGTGCAGGCACGACGCTGACAAAAGATGTTGAAGAAGGCGAGTTAGTGATTACTCGCGTCAAAGAGCGCAAAATTAATGGCTGGCAACGCCCTGTAAAACAGAAATAAGCAGTACCTGCACTCTGTAGATATATTGTCAAAGCCGCTCAACAAGAGCGGCTTTGTTGTTTCTAGCTAAAGGCTTCATCGTTAGTAACTGGGAATGGCGATGCGTTTTTCGAGCCAACGAACGGCTTGGGATACGAATAGAATGAGCAACAAGTACTCCAAAACGAGGACGGTATAAATCTCTAGGGGTAAGTACTCATTCACCACCAGCTCATTGGCACGGCGAGTGAGATCGCTCAAACCAATCACACTAACCAAAGAACTCATCTTCAGGATATACACAAATTGATTTCCCAATGGTGGGAGAATTTGTCGAAACGCTTGGGGAAGAATTACCAAGCGCATCTTTTGCCAATAGCTTAAGCCCAAAGATTCAGCCGCTTCATGCTGGCCACGACTGATGGCTTGGATTCCGCCGCGAAACACCTCCGCCATAAACGCACTCTCAGCAATGGTCAGGGCAATAACACCCGCCCAAAAGTGATTGAGTGAGACATCCAACAGCGTTGGCATGCCGTAATACACCCAAAGTAGTAAGACTAAAACAGGCACTGAACGGACTACCTCGACATAAATGCGGTTGATCCACTTCAAGTAGGGAGAGTTCGACAGAGCCGGTAGGGCGATGATTAAACCTAAGGTTATCGCAAATAACATACTGAGGAGTGATACTTGGATGGTGTCACTAAATCCGGCGATTAAAAACTTCAGATTGGTGAGTCCTTGCTCCGTGGAGGGATCGAGCACATACCAGCCCCATTGATAATCTGAGCAACCTGTGAGCAACAGCAGCGAAATCAGCCATAGAGTTCGAAAGGTCACATTTACTCCCTGAATTAACTAAAAAACTTCCATTGTTGCTGCTATGTTATCAATAGAGCTTTAATAAAGGTTAATCATTAAACCGCATAAGGTCATTATTTTTAAGGGAATAAAAATGAAAAAGATTTTACTAGCGCTAGGAATGTGTTTACTTGCTGCAACTCAAATTGCTCATGCTGAAAGCCGTCTTCAATCCATTTTAGACAGTGGTGTTCTCCGTGTTGGAACGACGGGAGATTGGAATCCGATGACGATGAAAGACCCTGCAACCAACAGTTATCGTGGCTTTGATATCGACGTAACGACAGAGCTTGCTAAAGATCTCGGTGTAAAAGTAGAGTATGTAGCCACGGATTGGAAGACGCTAGTCAATGGCATTACCGCCAACAAATACGATATTACTGGCAGCGCGTCCCTGAATATGTCGCGCGCGAAAGTCGCTGGATACAGCCAACCGTATTTCTACCTTGCCTTTGTACCCGTTGTGCAAAAGAAAGATCTCGCCAAATTCTCTGATTGGGCAGATTTTAATACGCCTGATGTGAAAGTCGCGGCGACACTAGGAACGGTGCAAGAAAAAATGGTGAAAGAGTTTTTCCCGCTGGCTCAACACATTGTGATTGAAGCGCCAGCGCGCGACTTCCAAGAATTACTAGCTCGCAGGGCCGATGTATCGGTGACGTCCAATGTGGAAGCAGCGACGTTGGTGGACAAGTTTAAACAACTGGCGATAGTACCAGTGACCGCTCCGCGTAAACCGACACCAATTGCGATGCTGTTGCCGCAAGACGATCAAGTATGGATTAATTACATCAACCATTGGGTTGAGCTGAAAAAGACCCAAGGCTTTTTCAAGCTGACTGCCAAGAAGTGGGGGTTGAAAAGCTTATAAACAAAAAGAGCCGCATTACGCGGCTCTTTTTTATTATCTGAACAATTAAAGTTCGTCTTCACTCACTACACGAGCATTGTCTGGAGTCGTGAAGTGCTGAGACAATTCACGGTTAGATAATATGTAACCCATCCAAAGACCACCCATACAGATGATGATTGCAACGCCCGTTACCATTTGAGCTTGGCTTGCCATTGCAGCAACTAATGCGCTTGATAGACTGCTCACAGTAATTTGTAAGCTGTTTTGCAGGCCTGCAGCTGTTGCAGGGCTTTGCTTAGCACTTGCCAACGCGCGGTTTACTACGATTGGGTATAGCGCACCATTGGCTACCGCAATTAAACAGAAAGGCGCTAGAATTGGCCAGATAGAAGACAGTTCCCATTGTGAGGCAATGAATATCATTATTGCCGCGACACTAAATAGGCCAATCAATTGACGTAGAACTTTTTCATCACCAAATTTACGAACGCCGACTTTACCCAAGTAACCACCAGCCATAAACGCGATAGTTTGTGGGATAAAGCTCAAACCAATATCTTTTGCTTCATAGCCTAGTTGCGCCATGATTTCTGGCATACCAGTTAGGTAAGCAAAGAATGCAGCCGAAGCCGTCGCAAACATAAACACGTTGCCAAGATATTTTTTAGAACTCAGCAGCGCTTTGATGTCGGCAGACATACTGGTTTGTTTAATTTCTGCTTTCTCGTCTTTTTGGGCCATTGTCGCAAAGACCAAGAAGACACCAACTAGTGTTAGCGTAATAAAGATACTGTGCCAGCCGAAGTTATCTGCCAACACTACCCCTAATTGAGGTGCTAGCGCTGGTGATAGCGCGACTAACGGCATGATCGTTGCGAAAATTTGCTGACTGCTGCTTGAGTAGCGTTTAATGACCATGGCTTGCCAGATCACTGCTGGTGCACATACACCGATAGCTTGGATAAAGCGCAGTGTCAGTAGTTGCCATACTTGGTCACAGAAAGCCAAACCGAATGACGCGATAGTAAACAGCACTAACCCGGCCGCGAGTGTATTGCGGTGGCCAAATTTATCGGATGCCAATCCCCACATTAGCTGGCCAACCGCCATACCAACTAGGAATACCGTTAAAGAGAGCGCTATTTGCTCAGGGCCTGTTGCAAAGTCGATTTCCATCGCTTTGAATGCTGGCAGATACATATCGGTAGCAACGAAGCCAAGCATCGATAATGCTGCCAGATAAATGAGCTGTAGTTTTGATATTTTCATGATTCAACCAGTCAAATTATTTAATCATTTTTTAATCAACATCAGTTGGCGCCAACCCTGATTTATTTACCTTATTATTCTATTTTTCGATTTTGATAAAATAAAACGCTAAAATTGTTGGTTATCAATCAAATTTTTTGAAAGGTTAAATCATGTTCTCTAAAGCATCTCTGGAAATGCTGGATACGGTTGCTCGTTTAGGCAGTTTCACCGCTGCGGCTGAGGTGCTGCATAAAGTCCCTTCAGCCATTAGCTATGGAGTAAGGCAGGTCGAGCAAGATTTAGATGTGGTGCTGTTTCGACGCTTACCGAGGAAAGTGGAGTTAACTCCAGCAGGTGAACTTTTTATGGCTGAGGCTCGCTCTTTGCTGCGTCAAATGGAAGAGGTGAAAGCACAAACACGCCGAGCCGCTCAAGGATGGAAGAGCACGTTAAAACTGACCTTAGATAACGTGGTGAAGTTAGAGAAGCTCAAACCTTTGGTGGAAGATTTTTATCGCGAGTTTGAATTTGCTGAATTGCAGATCAATATGGAGGTCTTCAATGGTTCTTGGGAAGCTATAGCACAAGGGCGAGCCGATATTGTCGTTGGAGCCACGTCTGCGGTTCCCGTTGGTGGAGATTTTGAAGTCAAAGACATGGGCGTATTGGATTGGGCATTTGTGATGTCTCCCGCTCATCCCTGTGTTCGCCAACAAGTGCTTACTGAAGAGTTTGTGAGTCAATTTCCGGCGATCTGCCTTGATGATACTTCGAACGTGCTGCCAAAGCGCCATACTGGCCATTACCCTCAACAACGCCGATTGTTACTACCCAACTGGTACAGTGCAATTGAATGTTTGAAAAATGGAGTTGGCGTGGGTTATATGCCACGTCATATTGCAACGCCACTGATCAATGATGGTGTGCTGGTGGAGAAGGTGATGCCAGATGATAAGCCGCTCAGTCATTGTTGCTTGGTCTGGCGCAAAGATGATAATCATAAATTGATCCAATGGATGGTGGATTACCTAGGATCGCCTAATCAGCTACATCAAGATTGGCTACAGTCATAAAAAACACCTCGCAATAGCGAGGTGTTTTATTTGATATGTTTGGAGCGTGGCGTTTTATGACAGGAAGAACTTGTAAGACGGGTTGTCTGTTTCGTCTTTGCATTGATAGCCAAGTTCGCGCAAATGTGCCGAAAACTGAGCTAAATCTCCTTCATCTAACTCGAAACCACATAAAACGCGTCCGTAGTCTGCGCCGTGGTTACGGTAGTTGAACAAGCTAATATTCCAATGGGTACCAAGAGTGCTTAAGAATTTCAGCAAGGCACCTGGGTACTCTGGAAATTCAAAGCTGTAGAGTCGCTCTTTGAGTTGCTTCGATGGCTTCCCGCCGATCATGTAGCGAACGTGTAGCTTCGCCATTTCATCGTCAGAAAGGTCAACCACCGGATAGCCACCTTCACGTAGATCGTGAATGATGTTTTCCAACTCTTCTTGACCACCTTGCAGACGGACACCGACAAAGATATTAGCGAGTTCGTCATCGTTATAACGATAGTTAAACTCCGTAACTGCACGGCCGCCAATCAAGTTACAGAACTCAAAGAACGCTCCTTGGCGTTCAGGGATCGTCACTGCCAATAAACCTTCACGTTTTTCACCTAGCTCGCAACGTTCTGACACATAGCGTAACCCGTGGAAGTTGGTGTTTGCGCCAGACAGTACCGTGCCTAGGTTTTTGTCTTTCAGCTTGTTCTGTTCAGCAAACTTTTTCAGCCCCGCCAGAGCGAGCGCACCCGAAGGCTCAGCAATCGCTCGGGTATCTTCAAAGATGTCTTTTACTGCTGCGCAGATTTCATCACTAGACACCGCAATGTGGCCATCAATGTACTTTTTGCACAGACGGAAAGTCTCTTCACCAATGCGTTTTACTGCGACGCCATCGGCAAACATGCTGACTTGGTCTAGTACGACAGGTTCACCAGCATCCAGCGCGGCTTTTAGACAAGATGAGTCTTCCGGCTCTACGGCAATGACTTTGATTTCTGGCATTAACTGCTTCACGAGTACCGCAACACCAGCGGCCAAACCGCCGCCACCGACAGGAACAAAGATGTAATCAAGGTGACCATTTTGCTGCAGCATTTCCATACCGATGGTGCCTTGACCTGCGATCACCAGTGGGTGATCAAAGGGGGCACAAAAGTATAGCCATATTGCTCTGACAAACGTTCGGCTTCTGCTTTTGCTTCATCAAAGTTGCTGCCGTGCAGCACCACATTGCCACCAAAGCTGCGTACGGCGTCGACTTTGATATCCGGCGTGGTCTTTGGCATCACGATAGTGGTTTTGATTCCCAGCTTGGTGCCAGACAGTGCCATGCCTTGAGCGTGATTACCTGCCGATGCTGCGATGACACCAGCGGCTTTTTGTGCTTCAGTTAGGCTTGCCACCATATTGTACGCACCGCGCAATTTAAATGAGTGCACGGGTTGGCGATCTTCGCGCTTGATTTGCACATTGTTACCAATACGTGCAGACAATCGTGGCATTTCTTGCAGTGGTGTTACTGTTGCGACTTCATACACCGGAGCGCGGAGGATTTGGCGCAGATAGTCTGCGCCAGTTTGATTTACTTTCTTTTCGGGTTGAGATTCCATCATTGCTAGCCCTCTAGCTTCGACTTGTCTCGTACTGCACCCTTGTCAGCACTGGTGGCCATGCTCGCGTACGCTTTAAGTGCAAAGGAAACTTCTCTTTGACGATCAACAGGTTTCCAGCCAAGTTTATCTTGTTTTGCACGGCGATCTGCAAGTTCTTGTTCAGACACTTCGAGTGAAATTGAACGGTTCGGAATATCAATCGCGATCATATCGCCCGGTTTCACCAGTCCAATAGCACCGCCGTTAGCGGCTTCAGGAGAGGCGTGACCGATTGACAGACCTGATGTGCCGCCAGAGAAACGGCCGTCAGTCAGAAGTGCACACTCTTTGCCAAGGCCCATCGATTTTAGATAAGTGGTTGGGTAAAGCATTTCTTGCATGCCCGGACCACCTTTAGGGCCTTCGTAACGGATAACAACCACGTCGCCTGCTTTTACTTTGCCGCCTAAGATGCCTTCTACGGCGTCTTCTTGGCTTTCAAATACCACGGCTGGGCCAGTGAACTTATGAATGCTTTCATCAACACCAGCTGTCTTAACGATACAACCATCTAATGCGATGTTGCCTGATAGAACGGCTAGGCCACCTTCTTGGCTGAAGGCGTTGTCTTTCGCGCGAATACAACCTTCTGCACGGTCGTCATCAAGGCGATCCCAACGACAATCTTGCGAGAATGCTTGGGTGGTACGAATACCAGCCGGACCGGCACGGTAGAACTTAAGTACTTCTTCGTCTTCCGTTTGGATGATGTCGTATTTTGCCAACTGCTCTTTCATTGAAAGACCCAGTACGGTGCGAGCATCATTGTGCAGTAGACCAGCACGATCCAATTCACCAAGAATCGCCATTACGCCACCAGCGCGGTGTACGTCTTCCATATGATATTTCTGAGTAGATGGTGCCACTTTACATAGGTGCGGTACTTGGCGAGACAGGCGATCGATATCTTCCATATCGAAATCCACTTCGCCTTCTTGTGCCGCTGCCAGTAGGTGCAAAATGGTGTTGGTCGAGCCACCCATTGCAATATCCAGTGCCATCGCGTTTTCGAACGCATCAAACGTAGCAATGTTGCGAGGTAGTGCTGATTCGTCATCTTGCTCGTAGTAACGGCGAGTCAGTTCAACAATGCGTCTGCCCGCATTAAGGAACAGCTGTTCACGGTCAGCGTGCGTTGCCAGCATAGAACCGTTACCTGGTTGAGAAAGGCCCAGTGCTTCCGTTAGACAGTTCATTGAGTTTGCCGTGAACATGCCTGAACACGATCCACAGGTTGGACATGCGCTACGTTCGATCTGCTCACTTTGCTCATCAGATACTTTTGGATCCGCGCCTTGGATCATTGCATCAACAAGGTCTAGTTTGATGATCTGATCAGAAAGCTTGGTTTTACCCGCTTCCATTGGACCACCAGAAACAAAGATAACAGGGATGTTAAGACGCATCGATGCCATCAACATTCCCGGAGTGATTTTGTCACAGTTAGAGATACATACCATGGCATCAGCACAATGCGCATTCACCATGTACTCTACTGAGTCTGCAATCAGCTCACGCGATGGCAGTGAATACAGCATGCCGCCGTGACCCATTGCGATACCATCATCAACCGCGATGGTGTTGAATTCTTTTGCGATGCCGCCGGCTTTTTCGATTTCACGCGCTACAAGCTGACCCATGTCTTTAAGATGTACGTGACCCGGAACAAATTGAGTAAACGAGTTCACCACGGCGATGATTGGTTTACCGAAGTCTTCTTCTTTCACACCCGTTGCACGCCATAGTGCTCGTGCACCCGCCATGTTACGACCATGTGTTGTGGTTGCTGATCTATATTTTGGCATTTCTTAAATCCTTCTTACTTCTGTTCTGGGTACACATAGTCTAACCAGCCCCACTTATCTTCCGTGGTGCCGTCAAATAGGCCAAAGTAGGCTGCTTGTAGTTCTTTAGTGATTGGGCCGCGTTTACCTGTGCCCACTTCAATTTTGTCGATGGTTGCCACTGGCACAATTTCAGCCGCAGTACCTGTCATGAAGACTTCATCGGCAAGGTAAAGGGCTTCACGAGCAATGTTGGCTTCACGTACTTCGTAGCCTTTATCGCGTGCAATCGTCATGATCGAATCACGCGTGATGCCCGGAAGAATCGCGCTGGTTGCTGGTGGTGTGGTGATCACGCCATCTTTGATAACGAAGATGTTTTCGCCAGCCCCTTCTGATAGGTAACCATCAACGCTCAGTGCGATACCTTCGTCGTATCCGTGACGACGGGCTTCACCACCAACCAGTAGTGAAGATAGGTAGTTACCGCCGGCCTTAGCTGCTGTCGGGATGGTGTTTGGTGCCGCGCGGTTCCAGCTTGAAATCATCGCATCCACGCCTTTTTCTAGCGCTTCTTCGCCTAAGTAAGAGCCCCAAGGGAATGCCGCAATGATTAGATCCATTTCAGTGCCAACTGGTGGACACACGCCCAAACCGACATTACCCACAAAACCCAATGGGCGAATGTAGGCGCTATCGAGTTTGTTTTGGCGCAGTGTTTCGCGGGTCGCTTCCATGATTTCTTCTACAGAAAAAGGGATCGGGAAACGGTAAATCTTGGCGGAATCTTTTAAACGTTGTGCATGCTCACGGTGACGGAAGACAATTGGGCCTTTTGGTGTGTTATAACAGCGCACGCCTTCAAACACGGATGTACCATAATGCATTGCGTGAGTTAGAACGTGAACGTTCGCCTCTGCCCATGGAACCATCTCACCATTAAACCAAATGAAATCTGCAGTTTTCGTTGCCATTTGTTGCCTTCCTTATGCACTTACGTGTTGTTGTAAGTTGTGATTTGGCAGTTCATCGTTGCGGATTTTTAGCACCTCAACCTTACGAACGTCCCACAACTTCTCTATTTGATTGATCAAAAACGAGATTGGTCGATCGCTGTCGACGATGATCTCGACGCTGGCTACTTTACTTTCATGGTTTTGCGTAGCAGCGACTTGTTTGATCACGAAGCCTCGGTGACGAATCACACGTAGAACGCGCTCCAACAGTACCGGTTTGTCATCGGCTTTGATGTCGAGTAAATATCTGTCCATGCGATTGTCTCCTATGTATTTTCCAACATATCACTGTTTGATGCGCCAGGTGGCACCAATGGCCACACGTTTTCTTCTTCATCAATCAAAACGTGAAGCATGTAAGAAGTTTCACTCGCTAGCATCTCTTTCAGCGCTGGCTCCACTTCTTCTTTCTTGGTGATGGTCTTGCCCGGGATATCGAACGCTTTTGCTAGCATCACGAAATCTGGGTTGTCATCAAGAATGGTTTCACTGTGGCGACCGTCGAAAAACAGCGATTGCCATTGGCGAACCATGCCAAGACGTTGGTTATTAAGAAGGACAATCTTCACTGGAATCTGACGACGCTTCAGCGTGCCCAATTCCTGCACGTTCATCATAAATGAACCGTCACCTGTAATAAGGATAGACTGATCATCAGGACGTGCGACTGCTGCACCCATCGCTGCTGGCAAGCCAAAGCCCATGGTGCCAAGGCCAGCAGAAGTGATGAAATTTTGTGGTTCGCGTGGCTGGATATGTTGCGCTGCCCACATCTGGTGCTGACCTACATCAGTCGAGACAATTGAGCTGTCTGGCATCATGTCTGACAGTTGTTTAAGCAATAGCGGTGCGTAGATTAACTCGCCCGGGTGGTCGTAACGCCACTTAAAGCCGCTGCGCAGACTTTCACTGTGATGTACCCACGGTGAGATATCTTGAGTCAGCTCTAGCTGAGGAAGAATGGTGTTGATGTCGCCACGCAATGGTGCGTTGGCGTGGCGCAGTTTATGAATCTCCGCAGCATCAATGTCGATGTGAATCACTTTCGCATTTGGTGCAAACGTGTCGAGCTTACCCGTCACACGGTCATCAAAGCGCGCGCCAACCACGATCAATAGATCGGCTTCTTGAACCACTAGGTTAGCGGCTTTGGTGCCGTGCATGCCCAACATACCAAGATAGTGAGGGTCATGGCGTTCAATGGTACCGAGGCCTTTTAGTGTGCTAACTGCTGGCATTGGGTTTAAGCGAAGGAACTCGCGTACTGCATCGGTTGCTTTCGCGAGTTGCACGCCACCACCAACATACAACACTGGGCGAGTTGATGCTGCCAGTACATCTTGTGCACGTTTGATATCTTCAGCGCTGACATCTTCGATTGCAGGCGCTACGTATGGAGGCAGTAGATCTGTTGGGGTTTGAGCCAGTTGAACGTCTTTGGCGATATCGACAATGACTGGACCCGGACGACCCGTTTTGGCCACTTCAAACGCTTCGGCTAGCGTTGGCGCTAGGTCTTCAATTTCGGTCACGAGATAGCTGTGCTTAGTACAGGCTAGGGACATTCCGATCACATCCATTTCTTGGAATGCATCGGTACCGATATGAGAGCTAGCAACCTGGCCTGTGATGGCAACTAGAGGTACGGAGTCAAGGAAAGCGTCGGCAAGGCCGGTAACAAGGTTAGTGGCCCCTGGGCCGGAAGTTGCCATGCATACAGCAACGTCTTGAGTGGAACGAGCCATACCAATGGCGGCCATGGCGGCCCCTTGCTCATGACGGCATAGGATGTGTTCCACCCCTCCGTCATACAAAGCATCGTAGATTGGCATGATGGCCCCGCCAGGGTAGCCAAAAACGGTTTCGATGCCTTGCTGTCTTAAAGCGGCTACGACAAGTTGTGCACCAGTCATCGTAAACCTCCTTTGCTACGTTGTGGCTCGTAGCGATTGCCATATTTATTGCACTTCATGTGCACTCCCATTCTTCCCGTTAAACTGTCCGAGGGTTAGACAGATGACAACTTGTAGTTGTAAAAAAACCCCCGGACTTTTCAGTGCGGGGGTTTTTTGTAATTTGTGGTTACCTTTCGCCCACAATACCCCGCGCGGTGCCAATAATGACCACGATAATCAGGGCTAGCAGTGCGTTGATATGAGCGAAAAGGTTCATCTGTCTGTCGTTCTTTTTTCGTTAAAAAATGTTGTGTAATGTTCTACGAAATTGTTTGCGTCATTAGTGGTATCACACAATTCCGCTGCATGACAAGCAAAAAGTCATTCTTTTTTCACATTAACTCTCAATTGGGACGCGGTATATAACATAACCAACTAGATAAAACATTTGTTTACAGAGTGTTCAATAAATTGAGGAACGTATGGGGCTGGCAATCATTCATAGTCGAGCAAGCGTCGGGGTGCAAGCGCCATCGGTTAGTGTAGAAGTTCATATTAGCAATGGTATGCCCGGGTTTACCTTGGTAGGGCTACCAGAGACGACGGTAAAAGAGTCCAAAGATCGCGTTCGTAGCGCGATCATTAATTCTAATTTTCAGTTTCCAGCTAAGCGGATCACCGTGAACTTGGCTCCGGCAGATCTACCCAAGGAGGGAGGGCGTTTTGATCTTCCTATTGCATTGGGAATTTTGGCCGCTTCGGAGCAAATCGCGACAGATAAGCTTAAAAACTACGAATTTGTGGGTGAGTTAGCGCTATCTGGTGGTCTGAGACCGGTAAAAGGTGTGCTGCCTGCTGCGCTGGAAGCCAGTAAGATTCTGCGTCATTTAGTGGTCCCACATGTGAATGGCGATCAAGCGGCGCTGGTGGGGAAAGAACAACATAAATCGGCTCAATCTCTACTGGAAGTATGTGCCGAGCTTTGTGGCCAACATCGGCTGAATCTTTTTCAAACGCCTAAGCGCAAAATAGTCGAAAAACATGGTCGAGACTTACAAGATATTATTGGCCAACAACAAGGCAAGCGCGCACTGGAGATTGCTGCCGCTGGAAACCACAACTTACTTTTCCTTGGCCCGCCAGGTACCGGGAAAACCATGTTGGCTTCGCGTTTGTGTGACTTATTACCGGAAATGAGTGACGAAGAAGCAATGGAAACCGCTTCGGTGGCATCGCTGACACAAAGTGAAATTAATGAGCATAATTGGAAGTCGCGTCCGTTTCGTTCGCCGCATCATTCAAGTTCAATGGCGGCATTAGTTGGCGGTGGCTCGGTACCCAGACCCGGGAGATCTCTTTAGCCCACAACGGCTTGTTGTTTCTCGACGAAATGCCCGAATTTGACCGAAAGGTGCTGGACTCGTTACGCGAACCGCTCGAATCTGGTGAGATCATTATCTCTCGGGCGCAAGGTAAAACACGTTTTCCGGCTCGCTTCCAATTAGTTGGTGCACTGAACCCAAGTCCGACAGGATATTACGAAGGCAATCAAGCCCGCACCAATCCACAAGCCATTTTGCGTTACCTTGGTCGATTATCCGGACCACTGTTAGATCGCTTTGATATGTCTTTAGAAATCCCAGCTTTGCCCAAAGGGACATTAGCAGAAGGTGGTGATCGCGGTGAGCCGACCGCTATCGTTAAAGAACGTGTGAATCATGCGCGTACCAATATGTTGAACCGCAGCGGTAAGGTAAATGCACTGTTAGGCAGTCGAGAAATCGAGGCGTTTTGCCCCTTACACAAAAGTGATGCGGAGTTTCTTGAAACCGCTTTACATCGTTTGGGGCTTTCGATTCGCGCGTATCATCGCATTATCAAAGTAGCACGAACGATCGCCGATCTTGATGGGGTGGAGCAGATTGAACGAGCGCACTTAGCCGAGGCGCTTGGGTATCGAGCGATGGATCGCTTACTGAAACAACTCACGGCGCAAGCGGTATAGAGACGTGTAAATATCACCGCAACAAGTGTTGTAAGTGCCTTGTTGCGATGAAGGACGTTAGAAGGTGTAGTTGAGACCAAGAGACAACAGGTACTCTTTCTCATCATAGAACGTGATATTTGAGTCCGTTTGGCTGTAGCCAGCTAAAGAGATGAACGACCAGTTTTGCCAGTCAAATACGTTTTGATATTCATAGGCTGCAAATAGGCTGACGGTGTCGTCATTTCGTGTTTTAGCAAAAGTTTGGCTAGCGGCTTGATAGTCTTTCCATGCATAACCTGCGGTGAGGGCCAACCGATGGCGGTTGATAAATTTAAACCAACTGATGTCAAACCCGTACGAATCAAATGATTCCGCCTTACCGTCGGCATCTTGATTAATGTAGGTAAACGCCGGTTGCAACATGGATGTTTGATTAAGTGAAATCCGATAGTCACCTTTAACGTAGTAAAGGCTCGCATCGCGAGCGAGTGAACGGTCCGTTACTTCTTCTTGCTCAATGTCTTTATCAGCATAAGCGAGATCAAGGTTGAAGTTTTTATCAATCAATCCCTTGATTTGAAAGCGATAGGCATTGCCGTCCACATCCGTTTCTTGACGGGCGATTCCGACTTGATATGGGTTACGCCAAGTTTCGCTTTTGAGCACGGTCGGTAGATAGGAAATATCGAGCACGGTGCCGGATGGCAACTCGTGTTGATAGCCCAACTGAAAAGCGAGTGTACCAACCGCGACATCGGAACGTGTGGTACCCGCGTACACTTGGTGATTGAGTCGGTTACCAAAAGTGTAAGTAATGCTTCCTAGCGGCGCAGCGATAACGGAACTGTCACTATCGGCGCGCTTATCGAGAGAATCGATGGTGTTAGTATTTTCCGTATTGAAGTTGGATTCTGATGATACAAATCCGGCATTCAGCGAAATTTCACCGCCAAAACCTGCGGTTTCAGCGAGTTGAGCCTGAGCAGAACTGACGACAAAGGCCAAAGGCAAGAGAATTAGCCTTGGTTTCATTCGTTATCTCCTTATTGTCGAATGAGTGGTGCAAATATTGGTTGAGGTAACAAATCTGACCATTCCCACGCATATTCCAATGTGGCAAAGGCGCAGTATAATTACACGCTGTTTTATTCTTCACACATTATCACTGTTGTTTGACTATCATGTTGGCATATTTGTTATTTTTTTTAACGCTTCTTTTGTGATTCTCAATTCTGCGCTGTGTTCACTCGCAATTTGTATTATCGCTGTGTTTAAAGTAGTGCTTCCAAGCGTGGAGCTAAAAGCGAAAGCGACCGCTTGTGCCAACAAGGTGATGTGGTTATGGGCTACCGTTAATGCGGGCATTCTGGCGGTTTCTAACCGTGTTGACTGGGATGTTCAGGGCGGTGAGGCGCTGAAAAAAGACGGGTGGTATCTGTTGATCAGTAATCATCTCAGTTGGACCGATATTGTGGTGCTTTGCTGCGTGTTTAAAGACCGCATTCCTATGCCGAAGTTTTTCCTCAAACAACAACTGTTGTATGTGCCTTTCATTGGGATGGCGTGTTGGGCGCTCGACATGCCATTTATGCGTCGTTATTCGCGAGAGTATCTGATCCGCAACCCGCACAAACGAGGTCAAGATTTAGAGACGACACGTCGCTCGTGCGCCAAGTTCAAACATGCACCAACCACAGTGGTTAATTATGTCGAAGGCACTCGATTTACCGAAGAAAAACAGCGTAAGAGCAAGACGAGCTACCAATATTTGCTGCAACCAAAATCGGGCGGGATCGCATACACGTTAGCGGCAATGGGGGAGCAGTTCGAGAACATTATCGATGTGACGCTGGCGTACCCAGAAAATACAAATAAGCCATTCAAGGATTTATTAATGGGCCGAATGGGCAAAGTTGTTGTGCGTGTGAATGTGTTGCCCGTCGATGAACGAGTGCTTGGTGATTACTTTAACGATAAGCCCTATAAGCGACAATTTCAGCAATGGTTGGGTGATGTGTGGCAAGAAAAAGATCGGTTGCTACAAGAGATTTACAAATAAACAAAAGGGGAGCGATGAGCTCCCTTTTGATTGATATCGATGCGCTTATTTTAGTGTCAGCAAGTAGTTCACCAGAGAGAAGTACTCATCCATTGTCTTGATGCTTTGTGCTTGAACTAGGTATTTGTTGTTAACGATAACCGCAGGAACGCCGGTTAGACCGCTGTTTTCAAATTGCTTGTCCATACGGCGAACCATGGAATCAACCGCAAAGCCTTTGAATGCAGAGTCGAATTTCTTCGCGTCTACACCTTCATCAAGGAAGATTTGGCGAAGCTCTTCATCGTTACGTGGCGCCTTCTTTAGATTGTGGATGCGGTTAAACATCACTGGCACCATTTTGTCTTCCACTTTTAGTGCAACCATGGTCGCGTAGGCTTTGCTCATTGATGGGCCCATGTTGCCACCCATGAAAGAAACGTGGTTTTTTAGTAGTTTAGTGCCTTCTGGCAACTGCTTTTTCAGTTGCTGGATAACAGGTTCAAAGCTATTACAGTGCGGGCAGTAGAAAGAGAAAAACTCCGTCACAAGAGGTTTTTTTGATGCCTCAAGATCCAATACTTTGTAATGTTCACCTTCTTTGAATTGCGCTGCATGTGCCGACAGGCTTAGCATCAGCATAGAAAACAGTGCGAACAGTTTTTTCATCGAAATATCTCCATTTTTGAATTTGTGGCCTGACTTACCATTGAGGCATTAAAGACAGCGGTGCTTCTTCTAAAGCGGCGATCTGCTCTTTAAATGCAAGGACCTGACCTTCCCAGTATTTTGGCTCATTAAACCATGGAAAAGCGAGAGGAAACGCAGGGTCATGCCAACGTTTTGCTAGCCATGCCATATAGTGCACCATTCGTAGACCGCGAAGTGGCTCAATTAGTTTCAATTCTGCGGGGTTAAAGTCGCAAAACTCTTGATAAGCTTCTAAAACAATATCCAGCTGCATAAGTTTGTCTTGGCGTTCACCGTTCAGTAGCATCCATAAGTCCTGCACAGCAGGGCCGTTACGAGCGTCATCCAAATCAACAAACATAGGGCCATCTCGCCACAAAATATTGCCTGGGTGGCAATCGCCATGCAAACGAATGATATTGAAACTTTCTTGCCAGTGGCTTTCAATCGATTTGATCAGCATATCCAAGTCATTGAAGAAGCTGTTCTCCAAGTGCATTGGAATCATGTTGGCGTTTTGCAGAATCTCTCTTGGTTGATACAGGTATTCTTGCAAGCCAATCGTTGGGCGATGTTGGAAGGCTTGGCGGCTGCCGACTTTATGGATTCGGCCAAGGAAACGCCCTACACCTTCGAGCTGATCTAAGTTGTCAACCTCGTACTGGCGACCACCTACGCTCTCAAACAGCGCAAATGCATAGCCTTGATAGTGATGAAGGGTTTCACCGTTGATGCGCACAGGTGGTGCGATGGGGATTTCGTTGCCAATCAGTTCTAAAGTGAAGTCGTGCTCCTCTTGGATCTGTTCGTTGCTCCAACGTTCAGGGCGGTAGAACTTGACGACATAACGACGACGCTCTTCGTCAGTGAATTGATAAACACGGTTTTCGTAGCTATTGAGGGGAAGAAAGCCTGATTCTGCGCGAACGCCGATGCTTTCTAACGCGTACCACATAAAATCTGGGGTAAGGGCGTCAAAGTTAAACATACTTTGGGACATATAAACAAAAAGGCTCATTGCTGAGCCTTTTTCCATTAGTCACTGAAGTAGACGCTATAGTTTTTTTATAAAGCGGCTTTCCACTTCAATGGTGAATTCGTTGCTCTTATCGGTGAGTATAAACTGAATTGTCGTAATCGCAGAGTTTAGCTTGTCAGGATCGGCGCCAAGGCTCATTGGTAAGTTCAATACTTCACCTGGCTGTACCTGAATTGTCTGCTTACCGTACCAGCTTACATCGGATAGCCCTTCAACATCCAACGAGTACTCTTGCACTTGCTGGGTTTTGTTGATCACTTTGAGGGTGTAGGTGTTTTCTACTTCGCCCGAGCTATTAACGCGGAACAGTTGGTTACGGTCGCGAATAACACTCATGCCTGCTGGGTCTACCGCTGCGATTTGGGCAAAGAACAGACCAATCATGACCAGTAGCACAGCTCCATAGCCCAGCAGCTTCGGACGCATGACTTTGGTACTCTTACCCGATAAGCGATGCTCTGTGGTGTAGCTGATTAGGCCTTTTTCGTAACCCATGCGATCCATGGTGTTGTCACACGCATCAATACAGGCACCACAGTTAATACATTCATATTGTAAGCCGTCACGAATATCGATACCTGTTGGGCACACCTGTACACACAAATCACAATCAATACAATCACCCAAACCAAGTTGCTTTGGATCGGCTTTGCGCGGACGTGGACCACGTTTTTCACCACGTTTGGCATCATAGCCAACGATGAAGGTGTCTTTATCAAACATGGCAGACTGGAAGCGCGCATAAGGACACATGTGGATACACATGATGGAACGCATCCAACCAGCATTACCATAAGTACAAATGGCAAAGAACATGATCCAAAAGACGGGCCAGAAGTTGGCGTTAAAGGTGAAAAAGTCGATAACCAATTGCTTCATTGGTACGAAGTAGCCAACAAAAGTAAAACCAGTGGCGAGCGCAATGGCAAACCAAGCGATATGTTTGACGGTTTTGCGCATCGCTAAATTTGCCGTCAGCTTATTGGAGTCCTGCTTACGACGCTTATTGGCGCTGCCTTCTAGCTTCTCTTCAAACCAGATATACATGAAGGTCCAGACGGTTTGTGGGCAGAGATAGCCACACCAAACTCGACCTAAGAAGGTGGTAATAAAGAACAACCCAAACGCCGCGATCACAAATAGCAAGGCGAGTAGGGTAAGATCTTGCGGATACAACGTGGTACCGAAAAAGTTGAACTGCTGGTTGCCAATATCGAGCAAGATCGCTTGACGTTCACCGTAAGGAATCCACGGTATCAAAGCGAAGAGAAGCAGTAAGAACCAACCACCGTAACGACGCAGTTTCTGGTAAGTCCCTTTGCTTTCGCGTACATAGATGCGATTACTTGGGTTGAACCGATCCCCATTCCCTTTATGAGTCTTAGGGTTGTAGGTTTTAGGAGTCACATCTTTGATATCGATCTTATCCTGACTCATGCACTCATCCTTCTTAGGCTTTTATAATGTACGGCGTCATTTCTATTGATGTCGCTCGATGACATTGCTACTTCGTCCTTATCATAAATCATGACCGGACATAATTATTTTAGTAAATACTGATGAACGGCGATTATACAATCAATAACAATTCCTTTTCTTTAACGCAGTCAACGTTTAACAACAAAAGTCAGTACAGTTAACCTGATAATTGGCTGAACAGTTATAACCAACTGTGGGACTAAAAATTTTAGTTATAAAAAAGCGACTCATTTGAGGGAGTCGCTTAAAGAATACTGGGCTGTTGAACCGGTTATTTGATGATGCCACGAGCGCGCAGAATCGCAGTTTTAAAATCATCTTCTTGGTCTTTCTTAAGACCTGGGATCATTTCGTCTTTGCTGCTGTTACGCATTTTAAGGTGGTAGATCAGCACGTCGTCGGTCAGATCTTCTAGCTTGCCTTCGTAGCCTGCTTCTTTCGCTAGCTTCACGATGAACTGTATTAGGTTCATTTCTTGGTCTTTATGCCATTCAGGCTCTAGTAGCTCAAGCAGCTCTTCAATGCGATGACACTTCATTTCTTTCTCCACAGAATTTATAGGTGTAATTAGCTGTAAAGGTACCAAATTGCTTTACGAAGACCAAATAGGAAAAACTATCTATTTCACTGTGTTTTGTTCTAAGTCGTTGAGGTGGTTTGAGTCGCGTGCAAAGAAAAAAGCGCAGCTGGCGCCGCGCTTTTGATTAAGCTGCTTTGATAACTTTGGCCGGAACACTCGACATCATTGCTGTCTTCTCAACCAATGTCATTGCTGGCGCAACTTGCTTTGCCTTTGGTGCAGTAGTAAAGCCACTGCGGCGGCGCATTGCACTAGTATTAGTGTGTGCGAACCTGACTGTTGTTGGGCGCATTAATTTACCTAACTGTCAGGCATATCCATTGCCGATGTAATGGCCTGAATCATTATGAGCTAGGCTCCAACAAGATTGAAGAATCACTCTTCTGGCTCTCGCCAATCCAGTTAATGAATCAGGAATACCGATATGCATGCATATCACGTATAAGATTAGCATCCTTGTAATAATTGGTCGATAGTTGAGCAATTGAATTGTTTAGATTTTGTCATTTTGTCGCGATGATCGAGGCAATTTTTGTTTGATCCCTCGATCAGCAGTAGTAGTATGAGATCTCGACGAAGGAGGTGCCTATGTCATTTTTGAAGAAGACACTTGCCAGTTTTGGGATTGGGAGCGCTAAGGTCGACTCAATCCTAAATCAAGACGTGCTATATCCTGGTCAAAGTGTGGATGTGTCTATCCACGTTTATGGTGGTGCCACTGAACAAGCGATCGACAACATCGATTTAAAACTGTGTTGTCGCTATATCGCGGAAGCTCCTGATGACCGTGGTGCGCGAGAAGGACACAGCATGCGCCGAGTACCTCAGACTCATGTGCTTGCTAAGTGGAGCCTCCCTTATGCGTTTACCATCCATTCCGGCGAAGAGCGTACCTTCGATGTTCAGCTCGATGTGCCTTGGAATACGCCTGTCACCATTGGTGACACCAAAGTGTGGCTCGAAACCGGCTTGGACGTTGCTGCTGCTTTAGACCCGACCGATAAAGACATCCTCACCGTTCGACCTGATCCACTAATGGATGCGGTGTTATCCGCATTTGAAGCGCAAGGTTTGCGTATTCGCCAAGTGGAGTGTGAGGAAGTAAAAGGGTTCGACCTACCATTTGTGCAAGAATTTGAGATGGTGCCGACTGACGGGCCATACCATGGTGTGTGGCGTGAGTTAGAATTTGTCGCTCATCGTAGCGAGCAAGAACTCAAATTATGGTTTGAAGTTGACCGCACACGCAAGGGCGAGGGTGGCATGCTCGCAAGCTTACTGGGTAGCGGAAAACTCAAACGAGAGTTGACCATTCCAGCCACGACTAAGCTTGATCAAGTGGGTGAACTTGTACTTAATTATCTCGATCAAACCACGGCCGTTCATGAGTCTTAATTTAAGCTTACACGTGTAAGCCTAATGTGCCATACTAGAGCAAATTTCAAACTCTAGTATAGGCGCATTGATGTCTGAACTGCAGAAACCTCAATACAGTCAACGCGAAGAACTGGCTAATACCATCACTCATGGCATTGGGATGATTTTTGGTATTGTTGGCTTGATACTGCTGCTAATCAAAGCCATAGACCAGCAAGCTGATACGCTGACGCTGGCCAGTATGGCTGTCTATGGTGCGAGTATTATCGTGCTATTTTTGGCTTCGACGCTGTATCACGCAATTCCGCACCCCAATGCCAAACGCTGGCTAAAAACTTTCGATCACTGCGCCATTTATCTGCTCATTGCTGGCAGTTATACGCCTTTTTTGTTGGTGAGTTTACGTACGCCGCTCGCGTTTGGTTTGATGATTGTCATCTGGACCATTGCTCTACTCGGCATCATTATGAAAGTAGCGTTTGTTTACCGATTTAAAAAGCTTTCCTTAATGACGTATTTGGTCATGGGCTGGCTGTCGTTGATTGTGATTTATCAGTTGGCGATCAACTTGGATATTGGCGGACTGACATTACTCGCAGCTGGTGGGATAGTGTATTCACTGGGGGTGATTTTCTACGTTGCGAAGCGTATTCCATTCAATCATGCGATTTGGCATGGCTTCGTTTTGGCGGGTTGTGTGTGCCATTTCTTCGCGATTTATTATTTTGTCGAGCCTATCTAACGGATAGAGATAAACTCGACAAAACATGTGTTATCACATTAACGAGTTTTCACTTCTAACACTTTGGCTGAAAACTGGTATTGCTGAGACTGCGGCACTGCCAGTTTGATGCTTTTACCCTGTTCTGCCCGCTTTGGTCGCAGGTAAGTATCCGCCATTCGCTTGATGGATTGCCAAACCGTCACGTTTTCCTTGGTCAGCTGCTTTCCAGACATATCAAATACCAGAACTTCCACTTCAACTTGAATCACCGATTGTGAGCTTTGATTGGTAATGGACGTTGGCAGTACGAGCTCACCATCTTGATAGCTCGCGGAGCCAATCAGTACGTCGACACCAGAGTCAGACAGCTGCATGGTTGGCTTTTTGGCGTTTACCACCACGGTAGTGCCAACAGTTTTCGTCACAACTGGAATTGTCGCAATTGCGGGAGCTGCGATCGTTTCAACCGCGCCTATTGTCGCTTGTGTCTCTGTTGCTTGCTGCGCAGGTTTTTTCATGACGTATTCCCAAGTAAAGTCATCGTTTAACTTCACTTCTCGACCATCGGCTAAAGTGATGACTTCAGCGGCGTATGTGGATGAGGCGGCAAGTAGGGGCGCCAGAGTGATCCATGTTTTCATTGTTATACCTTTTATTTGTGTCTGCTTAACGGCGCCAAAACGCAGGGAAGAACAGTACAAGAATAGTCAGAATTTCCAAGCGGCCCATCAACATGCCAAAGCTCAGAAGCCACTTGGCGGTATCTGGCAAAGGCGCGAAGTTACCCGTCGGTCCAATCATGCTTCCCATACCCGGGCCGACGTTGGCTACCGCAGTGATGGCACCAGAGATGCTAGTGATGGGGTCTAAACCCAGCGCACTCAAGCAACCCGCGATAAAGATGATGGTGATAAAGAACATCAAGCCAAACGCGACCACCGAGCGAACAATGTCATCATTCACTGGGCGTTGATTGTAGCGCTGTACAAACACACCTGAAGGGTGAATCAATTTCATCATCTGTTTGTTCAGCAGTGTCATTGCGATTTGGAAACGGAAGATTTTGATCCCACCAGACGTTGATCCTGAGCATGCCCCCGCCATCATTAAGAAGGCAAAAAGAGTTGTGGGTAATGCGCCCCACGCGGTGAAGTCCTCTAAGCCAAAGCCGGTTGTGGTGACGACAGAGACGATATTAAACATCGACACTCGTAGCGCATCCAAAATGGTGTATCCGTCTCGAATCACTAACCAGGCTGAAATCACTAAGCTTGAGAACACGAACAGGTACGCGAATCCTCGAACTTGAGCGTCGTTAACTAACACATCAATACGGCGTTTACGTAACGCGGCGATGAAGAGCAAAAATGGCAAGCCACCTAAGAACATAAAGGTAGTGGCCACCCAGTGTGCGCCATTAGAGAAGTGGTTCATCGACCCGTCGGATGTAGAGTATCCGCCCGTTGATAGCGTGGTAAAGGCGTGATTGATCGCTTCAAACAGGTTCATGCCGGTGACCAAGTAGCCCACAATGCATAAGCCAGTAAGCATCAAATAAACCGCTACGATGTTTTTGGCGACCGTTTTTGCTCTCGGGCTACTTTTATCCGACCAATCGGATGATTCGGTTTGGAATAGCTTCATACCACCGACATTGAGCATAGGTAGCACCGCCACCGCCATTACGATAAAACCAATCCCCCCAAGCCACTGCAAAATAGAGCGCCACAGCAAGATGCTCGGCGCCATGTTGTCCAGGCCACTGAGCACCGTTGAGCCCGTCGTGGTGATACCCGACATCGTTTCGAAGTAGGCGTCAGTGAAGCTGATGTGGTTGATAAACACAAACGGCAAGGCGGCAAACGCACTGGCGATGGTCCAAACCAAACTGGTGATGAGGAACATATCGCGTACGCTGAGTTTGAACTTGGCGGTTCGACCGATCGTTAGGCAAATGAAGGCGGCAAGGTGCGTGATCACAACGGCTTGGGCGAAATCGAGGAATCCCCCGTACCGGTAAAGAAAGCGACCAAAGTCGGCACGTACATAAACAGGGCCAGTTTGGATAAAACCAGCCCGATAACAAACAGTACGGGACGTAAGTTGACCATAGGAAAATCCTAGAGGAAGAATGGACTCGGCTGGAATAGCGCTTCGACGTCTGATACGTATTTTTTGTTGACCAGGAACATCACCACATGGTCATCCTGCTCGATGACCGTACGGTCGTGGGCAATAAGGACTTCTTCGCCACGAACGATAGCACCAATGGTGGTCCCAGGTGGGAGCTTAATATCTCCAATCGCACGTCCAACCACTTTGGATGTACTTTCATCACCGTGAGCGACGGCTTCAATTGCTTCCGCAGCGCCGCGGCGAAGTGAGGATACGTTCACGATATCAGCGCGACGAACGTGCGTCAGCAAGGCGGAAATGGTCGCTTGTTGTGGTGAGATCGCCACATCAATTACGCCGCCTTGTACCAGATCTACATAAGCGCCACGTTGGATCAGCACCATTACTTTTTTCGCGCCCATGCGTTTTGCCAACATCGCAGACATGATGTTGGTTTCATCTTCGTTGGTCAGCGCGATGAAGACGTCGACTTGGTCGATGTTCTCTTCCGAGAGAAGCTCTTGGTCTGCCGCGTCGCCGCAGAACACGATGGTGTTTTCTAGCTCTTCTGACAGTTTTTCTGCACGTTGGTAGTTACGTTCAATCAGCTTCACGCTGTAGTTTTGTTCTAAGCGCTTTGCGAGACTGGCACCGATGTTACCCCCGCCAACAATCATGATGCGGCGGTACGGTTTTTCTAGGCGCTGAAGCTCACTCATCACTGAGCGAATATGATTACTTGCTGCAACGAAGAACACTTCATCGTCGGCTTCAATAATCGTGGTGCCTTGTGGGCGAATCGGGCGACCCTGGCGGAAAATAGCTGCCACACGGGTATCGATGTGCGGCATGTGCTCACGCAAAGCAGACAGCGCATTACCCACCAGCGGGCCACCATAGTAGGCTTTCACCGCCACTAGGCTGACTTTCTGTTCAGCAAAGCTCACCACTTGCAGCGCGCCCGGGTATTGGATCAGGCGTTCGATGTAGCTCGTAACGAGTTCTTCTGGGGCGATAAGGTGATCAACAGGAATAGCGCCAGATTTAAACAGGGCTTCTTTTTCTGCCAAGTATTCTGGAGAGCGAATACGTGCAACGCGGTTTGGGGTGTTGAATAGAGTGAACGCGACCTGACAGGCGGCCATGTTGGTTTCATCAGTGTTGGTTACTGCGACGAGCATATCGGCGTCTTGCGCACCAGCTTCGTGCAGCACGTCGGGGTGGCTCGCATGGCCATTGACCACACGCAGGTCGTATTTGTCCTGCAATTCACGCAGTCGATCGGCATTGTTATCGACGATGGTGATGTCGTTGTTTTCACCCACTAGGTTTTCTGCCAGTGTGCCGCCAACCTGACCTGCACCAAGAATAATGATCTTCATACTCTTTTCTCGTTATCTGAAAAAGGCGATTGAAATCACTCCAATCGCCCTATTTAGCATGCTGTTACGCGTGTGTTTTAGTTAGCACTGCGTAGTAGAAACCATCCATGTCTTCTTCGCCTGGTAGAATTTGACGACCAGGCTGGTCGGGATCAGAATCCAGCAGTTGCGCATCCGCGGTACGTGCTAAAAACGCTTTTACTTGCTCCACGTTTTCTTGCGGTGTGATTGAACAAGTCGCGTAAACCATTGTGCCGCCGGGTTTCAGTTGCGTCCACATGGCATCAAAAATTTCACTTTGTAGCTCTGCTAATGCGGCGATGTCGTCTGCACGACGTAGCCATTTGATGTCTGGGTGACGACGAATCACGCCAGTCGCAGAACATGGGGCATCCAGCAAAATGCGATCAAATTGCTCGCCTTGCCACCATTCTTGTGGATTACGCGCATCACCGCAAACCACTTTTGCCTGAAGGTTGAGACGCTTCAGGTTTTCATGCACACGTTTCAAGCGTGTGTCGTCGCAGTCAATCGCGACCACTTCACTGCCCGACGTGCGCTCTAGAATGTGCGCCGTCTTGCCACCTGGCGCAGCACAGCAATCTAAAATCAGCTCGCCGTCTTGTGGTTTTAGATAGTTGATCGAGAGCTGCGCTGCCGCATCTTGTACCGAAACCCAACCTTTATCAAAGCCAGGTAGCTTCATCACGTCACATGGTGCGGCCAATTTTATGGCGTCCATTGCTTCTGTGTGTGGCGTGCTATCAATGTTTTCATTTTTGAGCAGCGCAAGGTATTCATCACGAGTGTGGTGTTGATGGTTCACACGCAGCCACATTGGTGCTTTTGGTTATTCGCTTCAACAATGCTTTCCCATTGCTGTGGGTAGGCCTCTTGCAGCAGTTTTAGTAACCAGCTTGGGTGACCGTACTTGCCAGCGTTGTTGCTGACAGCCATTTGGTCGAGTTCTTCTTGGTTGCGTTGGTAGTTACGCAATACAGCGTTAATCAAACCACGCAGACGAGGACCTTTCAGCTCTTTAGTGCCTTCAACCGTTTCACCGACTGCTGCGTGCGCAGGAATACGCATGAAGCTCAGTTGGTAAATGCCAACCAGAATTAGGTGATGGAATACACGTTGTTTGCCTTTGAGCGGCTTATCCATCAACTGGTTTGCGATCATTTCTAGGCGAGGTAGGTAACGTAGCGCACCGTAACAGATCTCTTGTAGCAGAGCGTGGTCACGAGGTCGTACCGTTTGTTGAGCCGCTGGAAGAGCGCTTGAAAGTGAGTGGCCCTTGTCGACGACAAGATACAGGACGTTAGCAGCCGCAGCGCGAACATTCATGATGAGTACCTTAAAGTAAAGGAGGGCATCTCTGCCCTCTAAAAGTTCGTATTATTGGGGATGATTACCCCTAGTATGGCTTAAACCAGCAGAGTGCCGACTTCAAACCAAGCTGCACGTGAGTTCAGAATATCCTGAACTGACATGGCTTTTTTGCCAGGAACTTGCAGTTGCTCTAGCACCAGTACGCCGTTGCCTGTCGCAACATAGATACCGGTTTTATCTGCTTGCACGATGGTGCCGGCTGGCTTGTCACTGGTTTGCTCTGCCACACGGCTTTGCCATACTTTGATGCTGTTTTCTGCCGCCTCAAAGTGGCTCATTGGCCATGGGTTAAAGGCACGAACGCAGCGCTCAATGTGAGCCGCATCGTCGTTCCAATTGATGCGTGCTTCTTCTTTGCTGAGCTTTTTCGCATAGTTCGCGAGTTCATCGTCTTGCTTCACTGGCACAGCTTTACCCGCAGCAATGTCTGCTAGGCAGTCAATCAGGGCTTCTGGACCAAGCTCAGCCAATTTTTCGTACATTGAAGCGCTGGTATCTGTTGCTTCGATTGGCAGAGTTGCAATCTTCAGCATATCACCAGTGTCGAGACCGATGTCCATCTGCATGATGGTCACGCCAGTTTCTGCATCGCCCGCCCAAATAGAGCGTTGGATTGGAGCCGCACCACGCCAACGAGGTAGGATAGAACCATGTACGTTGATACAACCCAGCTTAGGGGTATCAAGAACCGCTTGTGGCAGTAGCATACCGTACGCCACGACAACCATGAGATCGGCGTTCAGATCGGCAAGTTCTTGTTTCGCTTCGTCGGACTTAAAGCTTTCAGGTTGGTAAACCGGGATGTTGTGTTCTAGCGCCAGTTGTTTTACCGGTGGCGCAGCCAATTTCTTGCCACGACCCGCTGGACGATCTGGGTTTGTATAAACCGCGATGACTTCATGCTCCGAAGACAACAACGCCGCCAAGTGACGGGCGGCGAAATCCGGAGTACCTGCAAAGACAATACGTAAAGACTGACTCAAGGTAGACTTCCTTCTAATTGGTATGGGTCGAGATTAAGCGTTTTGCTGCTTCTCGTTAAAGCGTTTGATTTTTGCTAGCTTGTCCTGAATGCGTTTGCGTTTCAGTGGAGATAGGTAATCCACGAATAGCTTACCTTGTAAGTGATCAAGCTCGTGTTGAACACAAATCGCTAGCAGGTCGTCGGCTTCAAAGGTGAACTCTTTGCCATCACGATCCAGTGCTTTAACGGTAACTTCTGCAGCGCGAGGCACAAGTGCGCGTGCACCTGGTACCGACAGGCAGCCTTCTTCGATGCCATCTTCGCCACGCTTTTCCAGAATCTCAGGGTTGATTAGCACCATCGGCTCATCACGAGTTTCTGAAATATCAATCACTACGATACGTTTGTGGATATCAACCTGCGTTGCAGCAAGGCCAATACCTTCTTCGTCGTACATGGTTTCAATCATGTCATCGACGATTTTTTGAATCTCAGGCGTCACCGCTTCAACAGGCTTTGCGACTGTGCGCAGGCGATCATCCGGGAATGTTAATACTTGTAATACAGACATATTCACTCGAAATATTGAACTGTGCCGAAACAGCACAAACCTTGTTGGCTCAATTCTAGACATTTTATAGCCTAAATGACAGCATCCTTGCACCAATTTCCATTCTGGTTCCTGCTTAATAGACCAAGGACGAGGGTCATGAATCGAATTTTCCGCAACGTTGCCAGTGTTACGTTGCCGTTACTTTTCTCTTTCAACGCTGTAGCAAATGTGGATGCGAAACCACTGACTGTTAAAGATGATGCGCCACAAACATATGTAGTCGTGAAGGGCGATACGCTATGGGATATTTCGGCCATGTACTTGGATAGCCCGTGGTTGTGGCCTCGTTTATGGCAAGTAAACCCGGAAATCGACAACCCTCATTTAATTTATCCCGGTGACAAGCTGTCTTTGGTGTGGATTAACGGTCAGCCCGTATTGAGCCTAAAACCAGTTAAGAAGCTTAGCCCGAAAGCACGCATCACGGAAAAGAAAGCAGTACCAACGGTCGCGGAAGGTTTGGTGATGCCGTACCTCAAATCGGATCGGTTGCTAGATAAAGATGCGTTGAACAGTGCAGCAAAAGTGATGGGTAGCAGCAAAGGCAGTAAGTATCTGACGGCAGAAGATGTGCTTTACATCGATGGCAAGCAGACCGCTACAGGCTGGGCTATTTACCGACCGGTAGAAACCTTTTCGCGTGACGATGTGTCTAAAGAGATCACTGCGCTGCGTTTGATTGCCAAAGGCGAACTCGTTGAAGCTTCGAGCGATTATTCTGGTTTGAAGATCACGTCTCAATTGCAAGAAATCCTGCGTAACGATATCGCATTGCCAAATCAATCGGTTGAGAACACTGACTTCACAACAACGTTCTACCCGCTGCCGTCGCCACGAGGCAGCTCTGCAAAGTTGTTGGGCAATATCGAAGGTATTCGCTTTAGTTCAACTAACCAAGTCGTGGTGATTGATAAAGGCACGTCAGACAATCTGAAACAAGGCAGTGTGTTTGATTTAAAAGAAGACGCGCACCCAGTTTACAAAGACGGCGATGAGTTCAAGAAAGAGTTTGGCGTGCTTGATAAGAAAATTACTCTGCCACAGAGTAAAGTTGGCGAATTGCTTGTGATTCGTCCGTATCAGTACTTTAGCTTGGCACTGATCACTAACAGTACGAAACCCATTAACCAAGATGTTTCGGTGGTGTCACCGTTGGCGAACGAATTAACCATCGATGAATCGACGAAATAACGATGATCTCGCTGCCTGGTTAAAACTGAGTTGTTTACCAGGCATTGGCGGGGTCAAAATGAATAAGCTACTGGCAAGAGACACGCCGCGTAACATCGTAAACTTCTCTCCCGAACAGCTACAACAACTTGGGTTAACAACTAAGCAAATTCAAGCTTGGGCTTCAACAGATAAAGAAGTTGAAGCCTGTTTAAGTTGGCTTGAGGCTTCTACAAATCATCATATCCTGACACTGACTGACCCGCTTTATCCACCTCAACTCAAACAAATCGTTGCGCCGCCACCTCTGCTTTTTGTGCAAGGAAGTTCTACTTGTCTTTCGCAGCCACAAATAGCAATGGTTGGCAGCCGAAATGCGAGTATTGATGGCTTACAGCATGCACGCCACTTTGCCGCCGAATTTGTTCAGCACGACTTTATTGTCACCAGTGGTCTCGCTTTAGGCATTGATGGCCATGCGCATGATGGTGCGTTGCAAGCAAAAGGTAAGACGATTGCGGTGCTGGGATCTGGCTTAGAAAATATTTATCCGGCACGTCATCGTGGTTTAGCGCAACGTGTTATTGAACATGGGGCTTTGGTGTCTGAATTTCGTCCCAACGCCAAGCCGCGCCCGGAAAACTTCCCGCGTCGAAACCGCATTATTAGCGGATTATCGCTAGGTGTGTTAGTTGTGGAAGCGGCGGAAAGGAGTGGCTCGTTAATTACTGCTCGTTACGCGCTTGAGCAAGGTCGAGAAGTGTTTGCGCTGCCAGCTTCGATAAATGCCCCTAATGCCAGCGGTGGCAACCAGTTGATACGTCATGGTGCTTGCCTCGTAGAAAAGACGAAAGATGTCTTAGATGAAATACAGTCTTTGCTTGATTGGTCTATTAATCAGAGTACCGATTTATTTTCTACGTTAAATGATGAAGAAGAATTGCCATTTCCTCAGCTGTTAGCTAACGTAGGAAGAGAAGCTACACCGGTTGATATTCTTGCAAACAGGACCAATATACCTGTCCAGGAAGTCATGATGCAGCTCTTAGAGTTAGAACTCTCTGGGCATGTCGTTGCGGTTTCAGGTGGCTATATTCGAAAGGGGAGGGGCTAGCTATGATGATGGATATACTGATGTATCTATTCGAAACCTACATCCATAGCGATGCAGAGTTACAGGTCGAACAAGACGAGTTGGAAGAAGAGCTGCTCCGTGCAGGCTTCCAACAAAAAGATATCTACAAAGCCCTTGTCTGGTTAGAAGAGCTTGCCGCATTGCAGCAAAGTGACACCTCTTCTGCAATCTCGACTTGCATGGCTTCGTCATCAACTCGTATCTACACAGCGAAAGAGATGCAGCGTTTAGATTTGGAATGCCGAGGGTTTTTATTGTTTCTCGAGCAAATCAATGTGTTAACCACAGAAACTCGCGAAATGGTGATTGACCGAGTGATGGGTCTAGAAACGAGTGAGTTTGAGCTTGAAGACCTCAAATGGATCATTTTGATGGTGTTGTTTAATGTGCCTGGCAACGAAAACGCTTACACGCTAATGGAAGAGCTGTTGTACACCAAGGAACAAGGGATTATTCACTAACCCAATCTAGGCAAGTTCGAGTTTAGCTAGTAAGAACGCGAGCTTGTCTTTTGGTGTGTTTTTCACGAAACGGTAAGTATGAGTAGTAAAATAGACAACACCCTTTTCTCTGTCCATGAACACGCATTGGAACACGAGCCGTGTCCTAAATGTGGCAGTGAATTGATCCTCAAACATGGCAAACACGGTCCCTTTCTTGGCTGTAGCCACTACCCAAGCTGTGATTACATCAAAGCCCTGCACAACAATGATGGACACATCGTCAAAGAGCTTGGCGTTCCTTGTCCAGATTGTGGTAACGAGTTGGTATTACGCCAAGGGCGTTATGGGATGTTTGTTGGTTGCAGTAACTATCCGGCGTGCCATCATATTGAGTCGATTAATCAACCAGAGCCAGAAAAGCAGTCGCAAGAGCACCACGCGTGTCCTGAATGCGGTAAAGGTCATTTAGTTGAACGTAAGACGCGTTTTGGTAAAACTTTCTACGCATGTGATAACTACCCTAAATGTAAATTTGCAGTGAATCTCCCTCCGGTAAAGGGGAGGTGCGAAGAATGTGGTTTTACTCTGTTGGTGGAGAAGAAACTCGCCAGAGGTGTGAAATTGCAATGTGCCAACCGTAAGTGCCAGCACACTCAGCAAGGGTAAATACATCAAAGGAATTAAAAAGGGTCGCATCGTGCGACCCTTTGTGGTTTTTGGGGCTAGATTTTAGAGTTATGCTTGTTTCGCAAACTCGTGTACGGCTGGGAATGCCATTGGATCTAAGGCATCCGCGAGAGCGCACAACCTACGGTGCAATTCTCCTGGGTAGTCACCACATACGTTGATGTGACCCATTTTTCGCCCTTCACGCTTCTCTTTGCCGTACCAATGGATGTGACAACCATCCATGGCGAGAAGCGCTTCTGGCAACGTATCTTCACCAAGAATATTCACCATCGAGGTTTCGCGAATCAGTTTGGTGCTGCCTAACGGCAAGCCGCATACGGCGCGCAGGTGGTTCTCGAACTGACAGGTTTCTGCACCTTGCTGTGTCCAGTGACCGGAGTTGTGCACTCGTGGGGCAATCTCATTCACTAACAGTGTGCCATCGACATCAAAGAATTCGAGCGCCAATACACCAACGTAATCTAGGCTATCTGCGACGGCCGTGAGCATCTGCTTGGCTTGGGCTTGCAGTTCTGGCGCATCAATTGCGGTGGATAAGCTCAGTACGCCATTGATGTGAACGTTTTCTGCTAGAGGGTACACTTCAACGCTGCCATCTTTACCGCGAGCACCTACAAGTGATACTTCGCGGTTAAAAGGAACAAACTCTTCAGCAACAATCGCTTGAGTAGGTGTTGCCGCGATGCACTCTGCCATCTCAGTCCAAATGTCGTCGACTTGAGAAGCGTCTTTTAAGCGCCATTGACCTTTACCATCGTAACCACCCAATGCACTTTTCAGAACCATTGGCATACCAACGTGTTCAATTGCGCGCTCAAAGTCTTCACGAGTTTCAATCACGTAGTATTTCGCGTTGCGCACGCTAGCATCATCAAGCAGTGCTTTTTCAATACGGCGATCACCACCTGCTTTGATGGCTTGCGTACTTGGTAGGAACTTGCCGCTCGCTTCGCAAACCTTGAGCACGTCATGTGGAATATGCTCGAACTCGGCAGTAATCACATCAACTTGCGTAATCGCATTTTCCAAGCCATGGCCAAGTACCTGTTGAGTTAAAGGGTGAACGACATCACCGCTGCTGACATCGTAAGCTGAAATTTGAATATTCAGTGGCGCACCAGCCAGAGACATCATGCGAGCCAACTGACCCGCACCAAGAACCAGTACATGCATCTGATTAATCCTCTGCAGGGTTTGGATTTGCGAGTACTGTTTCCGTTTGCTCATTACGGAATGCTTCTACCTTCGCCATGATGTTTTCGTCATGAGTGCCTAGTATTTGCGCCGCTAGGATACCGGCGTTTGCTGCGCCCGCTTCGCCAATCGCTAACGTACCGACGGCAATGCCTTTTGGCATTTGTACAATAGATAGCAGAGAGTCCATGCCTTTTAGTGCGCGAGACTGAACGGGAACACCAAGCACTGGCAAACTAGTAAACGCAGCAGCCATACCTGGTAGGTGGGCTGCACCACCTGCGCCTGCGATGATAACTTTGATGCCGCGTTCTTTTGCGCTGCTGGCGTAGTCCGCCAGTAATTGAGGAGTTCGGTGTGCTGACACGACTTTTGTTTCGTAAGGTACGCCAAATTGGTCTAGCATGTCCGCTGCTAGTTTCATGGTTGGCCAATCGGATTTAGAACCCATGATGATACCGACTTTCATCTCAAACTCCTTCAAGCTGCAAAATTAGGTGAGCTGATAAATTTGTGCGCATTATACGGGGATTTTTATCTCAAGCAAACGTTTGCGTCTTGTTGTTGACGCTATTGATACATTTTATAAAAAAATTGCTTTAGTGTCTGAGAATGAATATTTGTACACTTAGTGAAAATAATACAGTCAGACAATCAGGAAGTAATCGGTGGATAACTTTGAACAAGTGCTCAACGCACTACAACAAGGCGAAGTGATTGCCTACCCAACAGAAGGGGTTTTTGGTGTCGGATGCGATCCAGATAACCCAGAAGCAATTCAAAAACTGCTGGAGCTCAAGCAGCGTCCGGTGGAAAAAGGGTTGATTCTGATCGCCGCAAGTTATGAGCAGCTCTTGCCGTATATTGATGAATCTCAACTGACTCAAGCACAATTAGCGACCGTTCATGCAACTTGGCCTGGTCCATACACTTGGATCATGCCTGCGAGCGATAAAGTCTCCAACTGGGTTTCAGGGCAGTTTGATTCAATTGCAGTTCGTGTGACTGATCATCCTTTGGTTCAAAAGATGTGTAATGCATTCGGAAAGCCGTTAACCTCTACCAGCGCGAATCTTTCCGGCTTGCCACCGTGTATGACCACGGAAGAAGTCGAAGAGCAATTGGGTGACAAGTTGGTGGCCATTCTTCGTGGTGAAACCAGCGGTCGTGATAAACCCAGCGAGATTCGTGACGCCAAGACTTCACAAATATTAAGACAGGGCTAACCCTGCTTGCCAGCCATCAACCGGTATCACGTAATAGGTAATAACGTATGTCAGCAATCGATAAGCACGCCGTAAAGCAGTTCCTGATGTCACTTCAGGACTCCATTTGTCAGCAGTTAGAACAAGAAGATGGAGAGGCCGTCTTTGTCGAGGATGCATGGCATCGTGAACCGGGCGAACGTCTTGGTGGCGGTGGGCGCTCACGTGTTATGCGTGATGGCCTTGTTTTCGAGCAAGGTGGGGTGAACTTCTCGCATGTAGAAGGGAAAGAAATGCCAGCATCTGCGACGGCACATCGTCCGGAGCTAGCGGGTCGCCGTTTTGAAGCGATGGGGGTCTCTTTGGTTATCCATCCCAAAAACCCTTACGTCCCAACTTCTCATGCTAATGTGCGTTTCTTTATCGCTGAGAAAGAGGGCGAAGAACCAATTTGGTGGTTTGGTGGTGGTTTCGACCTGACTCCTTTCTATCCTTTCGAAGAAGATTGTCAGTCATGGCACGATACAGCTAAGGCAATCTGTGCCCCATTTGGTAAAGAAGTATATGCAGAACACAAAGCGTGGTGTGATAAGTACTTCTTCTTGCCACATCGAAACGAAACTCGTGGTGTCGGTGGTTTGTTCTTTGATGATTTGAACCACTGGGAGTTTGATAAGTGTTTCGATTACATCAAAGCGGTGGGTGAAGGCTATTGCCAAGCTTACTTGCCGATCGTGTCTCGTCGTAAAGACATCGAATATGGCGAGCGCGAGCGTGAATTCCAACTTTACCGTCGTGGTCGTTATGTTGAGTTCAACTTAGTGTACGACCGTGGCACTTTATTCGGTTTACAAAGTGGTGGGCGTAC
The DNA here is from genome assembly GCF_037162085.1 of Vibrio sp. M60_M70. Lineage (NCBI taxonomy): Bacteria > Pseudomonadati > Pseudomonadota > Gammaproteobacteria > Vibrionales > Vibrionaceae > Vibrio > Vibrio sp. M60_M70. Next base: position 2,186 of record NZ_JARLUL010000001.1, on the reverse strand, counting down.
CGAGTCGATTCTGATGTCGATGCCGCCGTTAGCGCGATGGGAGTACCGCTACGAACCAGAAGCAGGAACGCCTGAAGCCGAACTTTACGATCGATACCTGAAACCACGCGAATGGTAAGCACGGAATCTCCTTTTCTATATAGATAGATAGTGATAGGGTCATCTGTAATCAGATGGCCCTGTTCTCTCTATATCTAAGTAAGGAATAAAGGTAAGGAAATGACCCTGCAAATCGATCGTTACGCCGTGTTTGGTAACCCTATCGGGCACAGCAAGTCGCCATTTATCCATACACTCTTTGCTCGTCAAACTAATCAGTCCCTAACATACACCGCAGAGTGTGCGCCTGTGGGTGGATTTATCGAGGCGGCGAAAGCATTTTTTGCTGACGGCGGCAAAGGCTGTAACGTGACCTTGCCTTTTAAAGAAGATGCCTATCAATTTGCTAGCCGTTTGACCGAGCGTGCTCAGCTTGCTGGAGCAGTGAATACACTTAAGAAGCTTGATGATGGTGAAATCATTGGTGATAACACTGATGGTGCAGGCTTAGTGCAGGACTTGTTGCAACATCAAGTCGTTTTAGAAGGCGCACGCATCCTGATCATAGGAGCTGGTGGTGCCGCTCGAGGAGTGATTAAACCATTGCTCGATCAAAAACCAATATCTCTAACGATAACTAATCGTACATTTTCCAAAGCCGAAGAATTGGCAGAATTGTTTTCTGCGTATGGCCCTATTACAGCAAAAGAGATGAATACCATTGCTGAAGAGTTCGATGTCATAATCAACTCTACGTCTGCATCATTGAGTAGTGAGTTACCTGCAATCTCTTCCTCGGTATTCGCCACCAATAGTACAAGCTACGACATGATGTATGGCAAAGGTGATACCACATTTAACCAATGGGCTAAGCAACACGGTGCGGCATATGCTTATGATGGTTTAGGTATGTTAGTTGGCCAAGCTGCTGAGAGTTTTATGTTATGGCGCGGTCTTCGTCCAGGAGCCAAACAGATTTTGCGTGAATTAAGAAAGAACCTTGAAGGTCAATAAGCGATGAATCAATCCATTTTATTCCCAGACATGCAATCATGGGATGAAGTATCACAATCAGTAAATTTTGCGGCGCAACAATCAGGCGCGCTAATAGAATGCTTTGTGACGAAACAAAAGTTAGAAAAGTTATCTGGCTCAGAGTTAGATACGGAGCAGGTCGTGCTCTCTGCTTTTATTGACTACCGATTTGATCTGGAAGAAATAGCAGAAGAGTTAATAGAAGATGAAGCCTTCAATGAAGAAGGCCATATCATCATTGGTTAACAGACCTTTAGTTCAAGTCCTCTACTTCATGTAAGTAGTCGTTTTTGTTTTGAACATAGTTATTGGCAGACTTTTGCAAAAAAGCTCGTTCTATCTCTGATAGAGGGCGAGCTTGTTTTACTGGGCTACCGACATAAAGATAGCCGCTTTCTAATCTCTTTCCTGGCGGCACTAAACTGCCCGCTCCAATCATCACCTCTGACTCAATTACAACAGCATCTAAAACAATAGCTCCCATACCAACCAAAACACGATCGTGGATCTCACAACCGTGAAGCATCACTTTGTGGCCAATCGTAACGTCATTGCCAATAATAAGTGGATAGCCGTTTGGGTTTTCAGAGTTCTTATGGGTGACATGCAAAACACTGCCATCTTGAATATTAGTTCGATCACCAATGTGAATGTGGTTCACATCGCCTCGTGCCGCTACTAATGGCCAAATGCTAGAATCGTCCCCAATACGGATATCTCCGACTAACACTGAGGTTGAGTCAACGTAAACACGCTCACCAAGTTGGGGCTTTATACCTTTGTAGCTTCTAATTGAGCTCATCTTTTCTCCTTATTAGGGGCGATTACTGGGGATATGGAGGTAGAATAGTAGTGAAAACTCGCCTTTTAGAATAAAAAACACCCAAACGATAAAAAAATCAAAAAAAACGTGAAAAAGGGCTTGCCAATGTGATCGCAATCTCTATAATGCCACCTCGCTGACACGGCAACGCTTCGAAAGAAACGAAGTCGAGGTTAGCAAGCCAAATTAGCCAAGCGGAAACGCTTGAAGAAAGTTTGAAAAAAGTGATTGACACTAAACTTTAACTCGCTAAAATGGCCGTCCTGTTTTGAGCAAAGCTCAACAGGAA